>NZ_CP145904.1:0-2400000 GCF_036895565.1 Flavobacterium sp. KS-LB2
GATAATATTTTTACTATTTTATCAGAGAAATCTTTCCCTTTTTTTATCGGCTTTCTTAATCTTTTACTCATACATCTGTTCTTAAAAGTCTAAAATTACAAAATACTAAATTGTTATCCGTAAAGAGTGCACAGTTTTAAAGAAAATATAACTTTAAAGAATAATTGTATCTTTATAAAAACAAACAAAATGGAAGACTTTCAAACCATTGCAATTTTTAATTACTCACATGAAATTGTTGTACTGAAACATTTATTGGAACAAGAAAAAATTAATTATTTTTTTGAAAATGAAGCCTTAGTTTCAGTGGATCCATTTGGGAGTTTTGCTTACGGTGGCATCAAGCTCAAAATTCACATTAATGATTTTGAAAAAGTACAAGAATTTTTGGATGACCTAAATAACAATTTAAAAATCGTTTGAAAGAAATTAGATTGCTAAATTTCTATTTTTTGAATTTAATTTTTTTCAAAGTTGTCAACATATATTTAAATAAACAAAAAGAAAAATTAAATTTTAAATCTTTCTTGTTTGTTATTATAGTGTGTTAATAATAGCAATAAATTTATTTTAAAATGTATTGAAATCAAGTTAAAAGATGTTATACGGAGTTATCAACATAGTTATTTTGTATTAAAGTCTTCGTTTTAAAGTCTTTTCTAATTTTAATTAACAACGGTTAATAATTTAAAAAGAATTCATTTTGTAAATAAGTACTTTTTTTAAATTTGTTAATAAACCACTTTATACTATTGATAACTATTCTAAAAATTCCACAAACTAAATTTGGATTTCTAAAGTGGGTTTTGGATTACTTATTTTTTATTTACAACGATAAAAAACTTCTAATTTTCTATCTAAAGTTATGAACATTGTATGTTAATTTAAAGTTAACTGAATATCAAGCAATTACCTTTTGCTATTAACAATGCAAATTTTTAACATTTTAAATATAAAATCAATATTGATTTACAGCTATTTATATATTTATAGGAATTGTTGATAACTGCTAATTAGATAACAATCTGATAGTTATAAAATCTATTTCTATCTTTTATTTTTAGTACTTTTTTTAATTGTAATATTATAATAAAGAAGCCAAATTTAATTTCGGAAAAACTAGATTTCTTTATTTAAATTTGCACCACACAACTTAATATATACAAAATGAAAATCTCCATAGGGAACGATCACGCAGGACCAGATTACAAGCATGCTATTGTTGAAATGCTTAAAGCAAAAGGACATGAGGTAACTAATTACGGAACCGATTCAGCAGACAGTGTTGATTATCCTGACTTCGCACATGCTGTTTCAAATGATATATCTGTGGGAAAAGCTGATTTTGGGATCATCATTTGCGGAAGCGGAAATGGAATCGCTATGGCAGCGAACAAACACCAGAAAGTACGTGCTGCTTTATGTTGGATGAAAGAAATTGCAGTTTTGGCTCGTCAACATAACAATGCAAATATTATTAGTATTCCAGCTCGGTTTACTTCAATTCCGCAAGCAGTAGAAATGATAGACGCTTTTTTAAACACGGATTTTGAAGGTGGAAGACACCAAACAAGAGTAGATAAAATTAGCTGTTAGTAAAACCAAATAAAATAGGACGTTACAACCTATTTCTTAGATAAATCGCCGAATTATTTCAAAACAATTCGGCGATTTTTATTTCAAATGACTGAATTAATAATAATTCGGTCAGTGTGTTGACCGAATTAACGTTAATTTAGTCAATACACTGACCGAATTAACGTTTTTTACGTATATTCGTTCTAGATTCCTAAAACAAGTAGTATGGGAAATTATTTTAACAGAGCCATTGTCCAAGAATTTAACCGCAAATTACTTCCAAATAAAGTATTGATTTTATTAGGGGCACGACGTGTTGGAAAAACGGAACTGATAACAAATTATCTTCAAACCATTCCCAGTAATAGTTACTTGAAACTTAACGGTGAAGATATTAACGACGCTAATTTACTCAAGGAACGTTCCGTGAGCAATTACCAACGATTGTTATTGAATATCGATTTATTAGTAATAGACGAAGCGCAAATTATTCCTGATATCGGTTTAATTTTAAAACTGATTGTTGATTCTATTCCTGGTATAAAAATCATTGCGACGGGTTCTTCTATATTTGATTTAAATAATAATTTAGGCGAGCCTTTAGTGGGGCGAAAAAACACTTTATATCTTTTTCCATTGGCACACATTGAATTTGCTCCTTATGAAAACTACAAACAAACTACCGAGAATCTAGAGCAACGATTGCTCTTTGGCGGTTATCCGGAACTAGAGCAATACACGGATTGGGAAGATAAAAAGGAGTATTTGTATGAAATCATCAATTCGTATTTGTTAAAAGATATTTTGATATTCGATGGCATCAAACATTCCGATAAAATATATGATTTGTTGCGTTTGATAGCCTATCAGGTAGGGAAAGAGGTGTCGTTGCTGGAGCTGGCAACTCAATTACAAATGTCTAAAAATACAGTTGCGAATTATTTAGATTTGCTTTCTAAAGTTTTTGTTGTATTCAAAGTGGAAGGTTTTAGCAGGAATCTCCGAAAGGAAATTGTAAAATCCAGTCGCTGGTATTTTTATGATAACGGTATTAGAAACGGCATAATTAATAACTTTAATCGTCTGGATTCCAGAGCTGATATTGGCGATTTATGGGAAAATTATCTCGCTTCAGAAAGAGTTAAAAAACAAAATTATCAAAAGATAAAAGCTAAAAATTATTTTTGGAGAACTTACGATCAACAAGAACTGGATTGGTTGGAAGAAAAAGGAGAAGAACTAGCTGGATTTGAGTTTAAGTGGAGTGAAACTAAAAAAGTCAAAATCCCTGCTGCTTTCGCAAAAGCATATCCGGATGCTACTTTTGAAGTAATCAATAAGAGTAATTATTTAGATTTTATAACATAGAAATACACTAAAATAATTTGCAGTATAGCAATTAAAAAATATTTCCATAAAAAAGACCTTTTTGCCGTTTTATGTTTAAATAAAAGCATCGCAAATCCAGAACTAATCGTACCGCCTATTGCACTTGTAAGCAATAAATTACGTTCAGAAATCCTCCATTTTTGCTGAATAGCCAGCCATTTGTCTAGTCCTGTTGTTGAAAATGCAACTAAATTAATAAGTGGAAAATACCAGAATAAAAAAGACATAAATAAGGAGTTTTGACTCAAAGATACTATTTTAGCAATATGATTTTATAATATTAAATTTAAAATGACCAACATACAATTCATTGCTAAATCTGTTCAAACAGCAGCTATAAACATTCAAAACACGGTAAAATTATTACAGGAAGATTGCACGATTCCTTTTATTTCGCGCTATCGAAAAGATGCAACTGGAAATCTTGATGAAGTTTTTATTGAGCAAATAGCCAAGCTTCAAAAAGAGTATGAAGCGTTGGTAAAACGCAAAGAAGCAATCTTAAAATCGATTCAGGAACAAAATGCGCTTACACCAGAATTAGACAAGAAAATTCAGCAAAGTTTCGATTTACAGGAACTAGAAGATTTTTATTTGCCTTATAAAAAGAAGAAAAAAACCAAGGCCGATGTAGCTCGCGAAAACGGATTAGAACCGCTAGCTAAAATCATCATGGCACAAAATAATGACGATGTCGATTTTATATCCACGAAATATTTGAATGAAAATGTTATCAATGAAGAAGCAGCTTTGCAAGGAGCCAGAGACATTATTGCCGAATGGATTAATGAAAATATTTATGTTCGAAAGCAACTCCGACGCTTGTATGAACGTAAGGCAAAAATCATCACCAAAGTAGTAAAAACCAAGAAAGACGACGAAGGTGCACAGAAATTCAATCAATATTTTGATTGGTCTGAACCACTAACAAAAGCACCTTCGCATCGATTACTGGCCATGCTTCGCGCCGAAAATGAAGGTTTTATTAAGTTTAAAGTGGAAGTGGATATCGATGAAGCGTATGATATTATTGATGCTTTAGTTTTAAAAGGTCAAAATAAAACCACTCCACACGTACAATTAGCCATAGAGGACAGTTACAAACGATTACTGAATCCAGCCATTTCAAACGAAGCGTTGCAAGAAGCCAAAGCGAAGGCTGATGCCAATTCTATTCAGGTTTTTGCGAATAATCTAGGGCAGTTATTGTTGGCTCCTCCATTGGGTGAAAAACGAATTCTGGCCATTGATCCGGGATTTAGAAGCGGTTGTAAAATTGTTTGTTTGGACGAAAAAGGAGATTTATTGTACAACGAAACCATTTATCCACATGCGCCTCAAAATGAAACTACAATGGCCATGAAAAAGATAAAATCAATGGTTAATGCTTATAATATTGATGCGATTTCGATAGGAAATGGAACCGCTTCAAGGGAAACCGAATTTTTCATCAAGAAAATCGCTTTCGATAAACCCGTTCAGGTTTTTATCGTTTCAGAAGCGGGAGCATCGGTGTATTCCGCTTCGAAAATTGCCAGAGACGAATTTCCTAATTATGATGTGACAGTTCGAGGTTCGGTTTCAATAGGGCGACGATTGAGTGATCCTTTGGCTGAGTTGGTAAAAATTGACCCGAAAGCCATTGGCGTAGGCCAATACCAACATGATGTGGATCAAAATAAACTCAAAGAAGAATTAGACAATACGGTGATTCGTTGTGTAAACTCTGTTGGGGTAAACATTAATACGGCGAGTAAACATTTGTTGAGTTATGTGAGTGGAATAGGAGAGAAGTTGGCCGAAAATATTGTAAATTATCGTTCTGAAAACGGTCCTTTTACGGATAGAAAACAACTCAAAAAAGTACCTCGTTTGGGTGAAAAAGCATACCAGCAAGGCGTTGCTTTTATCCGAATTTCGAATGCAAAAAATCCATTGGACAACTCAGCGGTACATCCGGAGGCCTATGGAATTGTCGAAAAAATGGCAAAAGATTTGAAATTGACAGTGAATGATTTGATTGCCAACAAAGAAAAAACAGCGTTAATAAAACTAGAAAATTACAGTACACCAGAAATAGGTGTATTGGGGTTGAAAGATATCATTAAGGAACTGGAAAAACCAGGATTAGATCCAAGAAAATCAGCCAAAGTATTTGAATTTGACCCGAATGTAAAGTCAATTAAAGACGTAAAAATAGGAATGGTTTTGCCGGGAATTGTGAACAATATTACCAATTTTGGTTGTTTTGTTGATATTGGTGTAAAGGAAAGCGGTTTGGTTCATATCTCACAACTTAAAGCAGGTTTTGTAAGCGATGTAAACGAAGTAGTAAAATTACATCAACACGTTCAGGTAAAAGTAACGGAGGTGGATGAGGATAGAAAGAGAATTCAGTTGAGTATGATCTTATAAAAATAAAAAAAAGGCTTTTCAATTGAAAAGCCTTTTTTTTATTTTGTTTCTTCGTCTTCTTTTTTATCAGCTGGCTGACCGTCTTTAGCAGCGTTTTTGAATTCTTTAATTCCACTTCCTAAGCCTTTCATTAATTCTGGAATTTTTTTACCTCCAAAAAGTAATAAAACAATCGCCAATATAACAAGGATTTCTGTAACACCTAATCTTCCCATGATTGAATAATTTATTGCCGAAGCAAATTTGTAATAACTTTAAAGGCAAAGGTATATAGAATTAGTTAATAGAAACTCATTTTGGCACATTAATTTGGTTTCAAAAGCGTTAAAAATTTATTAAAAATAAATTTAAGTTGAAAAAAGTGAACAAAAACAAGTGAATACAATCAACGACAATAATTGTTATATTTGTTCAATAATAAAAAAGTATGTCAAAAAAACGACTAAAACGGCGCAAACTCAAAGAAAATTTATTCAATAAACGACGTTTAATAATACTTAACGAAGATACTTTTGAAGAAACATTTTCTTTGAAGCTGACTTTAATGAATGTTTTTGTAGTCGCTACTTTGGGAGCCATAATTATTACTTTTGTTACCACTTTTATTATTGCATTTACTCCTTTACGAGAATTTATACCAGGCTATTCTTCTTCAAAATTAAAAAGGGAAGCAATGGAACTAGCTTTAAAATCAGATTCATTGTCCAAAGCCTTGAAAAGAAATGAAGCGTATATCAAATCCATTCAGAAAGTGTTGACAGGAGAGTTAGAATATGCAAAATTCAATAAAGATTCTATACTTTCGTCAGCAGATGAAAGCTCTTCGCAAGTTGATTTATCTGCATCAAAGAGCGAATTGGAATTGAGAGATCAAGTAGCGAAAGAAGAAAAAAAATCGCTTTCGAAAAAATCAAAAACAGAGTAAAAAAAAACCGACTTTTATCTTTTAAAGAACAAAAATAAAAATGTCAATAAAATCAATTGCAGCCAAATTATTTGCTCAAAAAATATACAATAAAACACAACTTTGGGCCAATAATCCTATTGAAACTCAAAAGAAGGTTTTACAAAAATTAATCAAAGAAGCAAGGAAAACACAATTTGGTATTGACCATCATTTTGACCAAATAAAAAATGAGAAGGATTTTGCTAAACAAGTTCCAGTTCGGGATTATGAAGCGTTAAAACCGTATGTAGATAAAGTGGTAAAAGGTGCCGAAAATATCCTTTGGAAAGGAAAACCACTTTATTTTGCTAAAACTTCTGGAACTACATCTGGGGCTAAATACATTCCGTTGACTAAGGAATCGATGCCGTATCACATTGAGGCCGCTCGTAATGCAATTTTGCATTACATACATGAAACTGGAAAAGCTGATTTTGTAGATGGCAAAATGATTTTTTTGCAAGGAAGTCCACTATTAGAAGAAAAAAATGGTGTTAAATTAGGACGATTGTCTGGAATTGTGGCGCATTTTGTTCCAAAATACCTTCAAAAAAATAGAATGCCTTCTTGGGAAACGAATTGTATTGAAGATTGGGAAACTAAAGTTAATGCTATTGTCGAGGAAACTTTCAACGAAAATATGGCTGTGATTTCTGGGATTCCTTCTTGGGTTCAAATGTATTTTGAGAAATTGCATCAAAAAGGAGGGAAGCCAGTAGGCGACATCTTCAAAAATTTTAGTTTGTTTATTTATGGAGGTGTGAATTATGAACCGTATCGTGCTAAATTTGAGAATCTTATTGGACGAAAAGTAGACAGTATTGAGTTATTTCCTGCTTCGGAAGGATTTTTTGCATACCAAGATTCACAAAAGGAACGAGGAATGTTACTGCTTTTAAACTCTGGAATTTTTTATGAATTTATAAAATCGGATGAATTCTCTAATGAAAATCCTAAACGCTATACAATTGGCGAAGTAGAATTGGGAGTGAATTATGTTTTGATTATTTCTACCAATGCGGGACTTTGGGGCTATAATATTGGCGATACCGTTCAGTTTACTAGTTTAAAACCGTACCGAATAATTGTTTCGGGAAGAATCAAACATTATATTTCTGCTTTTGGAGAGCATGTCATTGGTAAAGAAGTGGAAAGTGCGTTGCAGGAAGCAATTCTTGGTACAGATATTCGCATCAATGAATTTACGGTCGCACCACAAATCACACCAGTTGAAGGATTACCGTATCATGAATGGTGTATCGAATTTGAGAACGAACCGGAAGACAGCGTAGCATTTGCAGAAGCGCTAGACAATGCCATGCGAAAACAAAACATGTATTATGATGATTTGATTGTGGGCAAAGTGTTGCGAAAAGTGGTGGTTACCAAAGTCGTTAAAAATGGTTTTCAAGATTATATGAAATCGATTGGCAAACTAGGCGGACAAAATAAAATTCCGCGGCTTTCTAATGATAGAAAAATAGTGGATTTGTTGAAAAGTAAATAAAAGAACTACCTTTGCAGGTTAGAAAATAATTAAAAATGAAAGAGACTAAAAATATATCACGCTCTAGAGCGCAAGAATCATCGGCGGCAATTGAAAAAATGTACATCACAATGCG
This sequence comes from Flavobacterium sp. KS-LB2, assembly GCF_036895565.1. Lineage (NCBI taxonomy): Bacteria > Pseudomonadati > Bacteroidota > Flavobacteriia > Flavobacteriales > Flavobacteriaceae > Flavobacterium > Flavobacterium sp. KS-LB2. The sequence goes on from NZ_CP145904.1 coordinate 7,951, forward strand.
CCATCTTTTTAACAGAGGATTTTATAAGCCAATGGGAGTTTCTGGCGATACCTTGAGAGAAGCGTTATTGGCATTGAGCCCAGAAATATATGGAAATATTGCAGATGAAAAAGTAGAATTGAACGGCCTTTTATATGTGATAGAGCGTCTTCCGGTAGGAATAGAGGAATGTCGTTTTATCAATTTAACTTCGGATGAAGGGTATTCTAAATCGCATTTTCAAGCTATAGTACCACCAAAAAGACGTCGCAATTGTTACCGTATCGATGAAGAGCAAATGAATGTGGAGATTACAAGAGGACGCTCGGATATTTACGATATTCTGACGCATTTGACGTTTATTTTTATCGAATCACACAAAATTAGAAACCGAGTTTTACTAGATGATGCCGGTGAAGTTTCCCGCGACTGGTTCAAACTGGAGCAAGCAGTTTCCCAAAAGAAAAAACTAACTCAGATAGAAAAGGAGAAAGCGATTTCTCATGCTGCCAATATCCTAGGAAGAACTTTTGAAGAAGTATTGGATATTTATGATGCATTTGGTTCAGCCGCTGCGCCAGATCGTTTCTTACACGTTATTTTTTGGTTAGGAAAACTAGCGATCGAAGAAATTGTAGACGATAATAAGAGAACAATCACCTTTAGCCCTATTTTAAGAGAGCGTTTGGGACACCACATTCACGGCGAAATTTGGGCTACTAACATTAAGGAGGTTTTGAAAGAAAACAAACTTTTAGACCGTCCAATTCACGTAATCAGTGCCAATATGCACAGTGTGATGAACTCTATTTTTGCCACCGAAGTGTTGAAAACGAGGTTCAAAGACAAGTCTGATTTCTTTATTTATGAAGAATTGAGCAAGTCTGGTGCAGATGAAGTGCGCAATCAAGTTTCGGCAGTAGCGTTGAAACAAGGAATGATTTCGTTGCCAGATACTTCGGGAACAAATATCGACGTTCAGATTTTTGACACCGCTAAAATTGATTGGGCAAAGACTTCTTTTCCTAAAGCAAATACCGGAGATAAAAAACCAGTGCTGATTGTTATGGATTATGCTTTTGGAGAGCAAGCCTATGAAACCATTGATGAGTTGTTGAAACCATACAAAAAAGCGACTTTGCTTAATGTAGAATCTGTTTCTATTATGGGTAAAGCAGGGATTCTGGAAGGTGGCAAAGGAGATATTATGATACCAAATGCACACATTAATGAGGGAACAGCGGATAATTATTTTTTCGAAAATGAGTTGACAGCTGAAATGTTTGAAGGAAATGATATTGCTGTTTTTGCAGGTCCAATGGTTACCGTTTTGGGAACATCATTACAAAATAGGGATTTATTAAAATTTTTCCATGAATCTACTTGGGGAGTTATTGGATTGGAAATGGAGGGCTCTTATTACCAAAAAGCCATTCAATCTGCTTCAAAAATTAGAAAGAGCGTTCCTCATGATATCAAAGTCAGATATGCGTATTATGCATCAGATAATCCTTTAGAAACCGGAAGTACATTAGCTTCAGGCGGTCTAGGAACTACGGGTGTAAAACCTACTTATTTGATTACCATTAAAATATTGGAACAAATTTTTAACGTAAAATAAAAATTCAGAATGAACAAAAACCAACCCAATAACCAAGAAAATCATGAGATTGATTTGCTAGATATTTCTAAAAATATAGGAAAGCTATTTGATCGGATTAATATTTTTTTATTTAACTGTATTCAGTTTTTTGTAAAAAAGGCGATTGTAATTTTGATTTTGCTGGTAATTGGAGTTGGATTAGGATTTTATTTAGATGAGACAAAGAAAACCTATGATCATCAAATTATAGTTACTCCAAATTTTGGAAGCACAGATTATTTATATTCAAAAATTGACTTGATTGAATCCAAAATTAAAGAAGGAGACACGGTTTTTATAAAAGACGTTCTAGGCATAAAAAAGCCTAAAGAATTAGTCAAAATTGAAATCAAACCCATAAATGATGTTTATAAATTTATTGAGAATAAGACAGAGAATTTCGAATTAATCAAGTTGATGGCTGGTGATGGTGATATAAAGAAAATCCTTGAAGATAATTTGACAAGCAAGAATTATAAATTTCACAAGATTTCTTTCCAAACAAAGAATATGACAACGGATAAATTATCTGTTCAACCGTTATTTCATTTTTTAAATGAATCAGCGTACTATTCAAAAGTACAAAAAGAAATTATTAATAATGTTCAGCTAAAAATGGTTCAAAATGATACCATTATAGCACAAATAAATGCGGTTTTAAGTGGTTTTTCAAATACCGTAAAAGGTGGAAAAGCGAATAATCTAGTGTATTACAATGAAAATACTCAATTGAATGATATTATTAAAACCAAAGAGTCTTTGATAAATGAGCAAGGATTTCTTAGAGTTGATTTGATTGGATTAAACAGTATTGTAAAAGAAAACAGTTCGATTCTCAATATTGAAAATACGAACTCAGTCAATGGAAAGTTAAAATTGGTTTTGCCATTTCTATTTATTTTTATTTTCATTTTAATTCGGTTTTTTATTGCTTTTTATAGAAAACAGGCGCTAAAAGCAAATATGAACGGTTAAGCAAATAGGTTTAGGCACTGTGTTTCATAGAAAAAAGCGCAAAACAAGATCAATAGATAAGGATGTCAATGAATATAAGTGGAAGCAAATTAAACATGATATCTAACTTTTTTTACATTGGTGTAATGAAGTTTTTGAATATTGGTTCCAAGTATATTCTGGTGGGTTACTTGATTAGAGTTTTGGGGGAGAATGGATATGGAACATTAACATGGGTCGACTCCATTGTACAATATTTTATAATGGTAATCAATTTCGGTTTTGATTTGTATGCCGCTAAATATGTAGTCGAAAACAAGAACAATCCTAAAAAGCTAAACGAAGCTATTTCTGCCATATATTATATCAAAGGACTCCTATTTCTTATTTCCTTTATTATACTGATTCCATTGAGTTTCAATACTGCAATCAATACTGTTATTTATTTGATTTTTTTGATGTTGATTATGGGAATTGGAGAAGTGTTGACTCCCATTTGGTTTTTCCAAGGCATTGAGAAAATGAAAATCATTACCGGTATCACTTTTTTCTCTAAACTGATTTTAGTTTTACTGACTTTTTTCTTTATTAAAAACAGTACAGATATTGATTTGTACATTTTGTTTTTAGTTTTTACCAACATCATTTTGGGTTTTTTTGGGTTTTTAATGATGAAAAAAGAAGTCAACTTTAAATTTGTTACAGTTACTTTTGACTTAATAAAAAACTATTTACAAGAAGGATATCTTTTTTTTATCGGTAAGTTTTCTACTTTTTTATTTAATCTAGGGACGGTATTTTTAATAGGTTATTTGTTTACCAAAGGTCAAGTTGCAGGTTTTGATATCGCTATTAAAATTGTTTTTGTATTCATTATTCCTTTTGAAGTATTACAGCAAGCACTTTTTCCCGTAATAGTTAGAGGAGTAAGGAAAAACATACTTCAAAAGATTACGGTTGGAACTTTTATTATTAGTTCAATAACCTCCGTTTTGTTATACTTTTTTTCTGAAAATATAATGGTAATTTTTGGAGGAATTGAAATGTATAAATACAGTTACGTTTTAGATTTATTGTTGATTTTAATACCTATTGTAAGCTTAACAATAGTTGTGGGGAATTGTATTCTAGTGGCAAAAGGATATTATAAACAATACAACTGGTCTTTGATTGCATCAGCAATAGTATTTGTTTTCTTATTGATTGTTTTGAAAACTACCGATCAATTGAATTTTTTAAATGTTATTTTGATTAGGGTTTTAGCAGATTTTATCCAATTACTAATTAGGTTTTACTACAATTTTAAATTTAAAATAATTTAAATAGTACTATGGAAGTGATTAAAAAAGTTAATTTTGAAAAAAAGTATAAATAATGAGAGTAACTAACCTAGTCGCTTTGGGTCTTTTTTCTTTGTTTTTGGCTTCTTGTTCCAAGAACTCAAAGGAATTAGTATTAGAAGCAAAAAATGGTAACATAGAGGACGCTTTAATCTGTAAATTTTTACCTTATCAAAATTTTTCTGAAGAAGAAAATATCCATCTGTATTCCTCAAAACAAGGAGATTCAATAAATGTTAATAGAGTGGTCTTAAATTTCAAGGGAATACCAGCCAATACAAAGATTGACAGCGCTTTTTTACAGTTAAAATTCAATGCAAAATCAGCAATTGGAAAAGAGAGTTATGGCGAAAACGGATTCATTATTCAGCGCATAATTTCTCCTTGGGACGATACCGAAGTAAATTGGGCAAATGCACCTGTAACAACAGATGACAACCAGATTTTCACTGGTAAAACTAAACTTAACAAAGATCCAAATAGAATTAATGTCACCAGATTAGTGCAAGATATTGCTGATGACAAAGACAATAGTTATGGATTTTTATTAAAATTAATAAATGAAAATAGTAGTTCTTTAGTGCTCTTAGCGTCAAGCAATAATAGTGATGCGAGTTTAAGACCTAAATTAAAAATATACTATTCAGATAAACAATAAAACCATTTTATTTTTATTTGATGAAGCTTTATTTAAAAAAAACATCGTTACCAGTCTTATTTGAATTTATACTATTTATAAGTTTAGTGGAGACTGTTTTTTTTTATTTTTTTAAATTACTTGGCCTTCAGCAATTCCAAATGATACCTTACTTGAGGTTAATGTCGTTGTTGTTCACTTTTTTATTTTTCTTCAAAAAGAAATTTTATCCTCCTGATTTTTTTAAAATTAGTTTAAAAGCAAATTCAGAAAACCTTTTGGTTGTAGCCTGGGTCAGCTTTACTGTTATAGGTTTTTTTGTGGGTATCGTACACCAAAATGCTGTTTTATATCTTTTTACAGATATGATTTATATCCTTTTTGGGTATTTGTTGTATCGGATTTTTTATTGTAATCAAAAATTACTAGATGAAATTACGGTTGAATTAACGCTCCGGCAAGAACATTATTTTGTCAGCAGTGTTTTAGTTTTGTCAGTGCTCGCATTTCTTTTAGATATTGATTTACCTTCTTTTACTGTAGTTTTTACTTTGGTATATGCGTTATATAAGTACAATAGAAAAAATTACGGATTGATGTTGTTTTATACGCTGCCTTTCTTTTTTCAAATATTTAAATCCAATAGGGCTTTATTGCTTGTTTTTGTTTTAGTGTTGTTTTTTGCCTTTGCACAAAAAAGATTTTCAAAAAAGAATATCACTGATTTTCTGCTACTAATTGGCTTTTTCCTAACACTTTGTTTTTTCTTTTTAGACGATTTATTACGATTTATAATAACTTATTTCCCTGAGAATTCTACTTTAAAAGACCGATTGGTGCAGTTGTATTTGCTACTAAGAGGCAATGTAGATTGGAACTCTCCTGCATTACTATCTCTTAGCCAACGAATTGATGAGGCCAAAGCGGTCATCGAATATTGGTGTTTAAATCCCTTTAATTTTTTATTTGGAGGAGGAATGGGTGCTACAATTGAAGGTTTTTCTTTTAAAGATATTGGCGTTGCTAACTCTGCGTTATTAGGAAAAACTGCTATTCACAACATTCACTTATTACCTTTTTCCCTAATTTTTAGATACGGAATTATAGGAATTGGTCTATTTTTGATTTTAGTATATAATGTATTTAAATATTTTTTTACAATCATTTTGTCGGAACAATCCTTGTTTAAAACAGTGGTAGTTTTTCAATTTTGTTGGATATTATATTCATTTCCTGCCGCATCTTATTTATGGACTTGTCCCTTATTTTGGATAACATTAGCCTATGTCTCAAATGAAAAAAGAATTAACTTTTCTTAATTATATTTTATATTCTATTGCTTTTTTTATTCTATTGCCTAATAGTATGAAGGAAGTGCCATTTGTTGTTTTAGGACTATTTTCTATTTTTCTATTTAGTAAAGATAGAAAAATGGATAGGAAAGTTTTTCTAGCGTTAGGGCTTTTTTTTGCAGTAAATTTGATTAGTTTGCTGTATTCTAAAGACTTTGCCTATGGGTTAAGGCGCATCGAAGGATTTCTTCCTTTGCTCTATCTTACTTTTTCCTATTGTGTATTTTCTAAAATGGATGTAAGATTTACAAAAAAGTTTGTAGAGAACTGGATATTAATTTTTAATGGCTCTAATGTTGTTTTTTTGACAATCGTTAGTTTTTATTTTTATTATAAAAATATTCCAATAACCTACAATACAATCCGGACTGTTTTCGATGAAATTCCATGGATCAATATGCATCCTATTTACTTATCTATTGTTTCGGTTTTGGGCATATTGTCGTCAATTTATATATTTAGAGAGAATCTAAAAAAATGCTCTTTTTTGATTTTTGCAAATGTTGGGCTGCTTTTTCTAACGGGAGCAAGGGCTACTTTTATCGGATTTTTTATAATTTTATTTTTGGTGTTACTTTTTGGAAAGCTTTCTTCAAAAATAAAATTTTCAGTAGCAGTTATTTCATGCTTTTTAATTTATTTCCTCTTTGCTTTTAACAGTGATTTTAAAAAGAGATTCAATGAAATGATTATTCCAGTTTCCTATGCAGCTGTAAATACAAATAATTCTACTAGCGTTCGAATTGCCGTTTGGGATTGTGGGATTCAGAAAATAAAAAGCTCCAATCCAATAATTGGAAATGGTATTGGCGATGTTCCTTCCATTTTGCAGGAATGTTATGATGCAGAATATCCCGAATTAGGGAAATTTTATAACACACACAATCAGTATTTCAGTATTCTTTTAGGAACAGGTTGGATTGGCTTACTAAGTTTCTTGCTTTTTTTTGTGTATCTTTTCATTGATGCTTTAAAAAATAAAAATAATTTTCTGATAGTACTTGTTTTATTCTATCTCTATATATTTAATTTTGAAAATATTATAGAAAGGAAATACGGAATTTTAATAATGCTATTTTTCGTATTTTTCGTATTTAATATTTTCACCAAACCGGCAAATAAACCGGTTGAAATTGCTTAAATTTTGATGCAAAATAAAATTTTAATTATAGGCCCATTTCCGCCACCAATATCTGGAGTTAGTATTGCAAATCAGGTTGTTTCTAAAGGATTGCGCAAAAAAAATTGGCAAGTGGATACGATTAATTCAGAGTATTCTGAAACCATTACACAAAACCACGGTCGCATCAGTTTAAAAAAATTGTATTTTATTAAAACCTATTTACATATTGGAAAAGTTTTAAATTCAAAAATCACGTATATTACCATAGGTCAATCGTATTTTGGAGTTTTAAAATATCTTCCTTTCATTATATTAGCGAAGGTTGCTAGAAAAAAATTAGTGATGCACTTACATGGAAATCATCTACTCAATGAGTATAACGCATTGAAAGGAATGAAAAGAATCATTTTCCGTAAGTTGATTTCAATGTTTGATTACGGGATTGTTTTGTCGGAATCATTACGGTGTAATTTGGAACCTTTTTTAAAAAAAGAATCCATTTTTGAGTTGCATAATTTTTTTGAAGCATCATTAATTCTTCCTCTTGAAGATATAGTCCAACAAAAAGAGTACTCGGAGCTAAGAGTTGTGTTTTTAAGTAATTTAATGGAGGAAAAAGGAATTAATATTTTATTGGAAGCAGTAAAAAAATTAAAAGCCAAAGGAGTTGCCATTCGTTTAAAAGTAGCAGGAAACAAGATTAAAGAAAATGATTTATCTAATTATTTCAATACTTTGGATAGCGTTGATTATATAGGAGTAGTTCATGGGGAGGAAAAAAGGCAATTATTGCTTTGGAGTACTGTTTTTTGTTTACCCACTTTTTACAAAATGGAAGGGCAGCCCATAAGCATATTAGAGGCAATGGCGATGGGGAATTTAATACTCACAACTAGTCATGCTGGAATAACAGATGTTTGTAAAGAACAAAATGCTGTCTTTTGTGAAAAAAAAAATGTAGCAGATTTAGCCCATCAATTGGAACTTTTAGTTGATGATCAAAATCAGATTCGACAAAAAGGATTGTTCAATAGGCAATATGCCAATGCGTATTTTACAGAAGAATTGTTTATTGAAAACGCAAATAAAATTTTATTGCAATGTATCAACTAAAAGAGTTCAAACTTCCCAAGGGATTTAGAGGAAGGAATGCATTTACAGTACAACTCTGGTGGTTGGTTTACTTTTTTTTATTTAAACCATCACCACAGATTATGTATGGTTGGAGACGATTTTTATTAAGGCTTTTTGGTTCAAAAATTGGAAAAAAGGTAATTTTAAGGCCTTCTTGTCAAATAACGTTTCCCTGGAAGTTAGAAATTGGAGACTATTCTTGGATTGGAGACGAGGTTGTTTTGTATACGCTTGGCGAAATAAAAATAGGAAGCAATACGATCATTTCGCAAAGAAGTTATTTGTGTACTGGTTCCCATGATTATACGAAAACTGATTTTCCAATTTTTGCAAAACCAATACGTATTGATGATTCTTGCTGGTTAGCAGCAGATGTTTTTGTAGCTCCTGGAGTTGAAATCGTTAGTGAAGTTGTAGTAGGAGCAAGATCATCCGTTTTTAAAAGCATCTTAGAAAAAGGAGTGTATAAAGGGAATCCTTTAATTAAAGAATAAATTGGCTAAATCAAGCAAATGAATATAACAATTATCAGCAACCATTATTACCCAGAAGATAGTGGAATTGGGCTATATTCTACAGGAATGGCAGAGTTTTTAGCTAAAAAACATTCGGTTAAAGTGATTGCGGCAACTCCCTACTATCCACAATGGAAAATACATCAAGAATACGATAAAAAAGGGCTTTTTAGCACCGAAGTTATTAATGGTGTAACAATCTTTCGTTTTAAACAATTTACTCCTGAAATCCCCACATTCAAAGGGAGAATTTTTCAAATGATTCATTTTTTCCTAGGGTCATTTTTTAATGTTTTTAAAATAAAAAAAAATGATATTGTCATCGTTGTAATGCCTTTTACGATATCGGCAATTTTAGGCTGGTTGGTAAAAAAAATTCGAGGAGGTAAACTTTGGATTCACATTCAGGACTTTGAATTTGATGCTGCTTTCGAAACCGGAATTTCGAGTAAAAAAGGACTTTTACCCCGAATCGTTTTTAGAATAGAGCGTTTTATATTGAATCAAGCTGATTATACCAGTACAATTAGTACTGGGATGCTTAATAAATTAGAAACGAAATCAAAGACACAAAAATATTTTTTCCCCAATTGGATTGATTATTCAAAGATAAATCCTAATCTGGCAAAGCCAAGTGGAGTATTCGATTCTTCAAAATTTAATATTTTGTATTCTGGAAATATTGGCGCTAAGCAGGATTGGGAATTCTTTATAGATTTTGTTCGTGCTTGTCAAGAAATCAAGCATATACAGATTTATTTGATTGGCGAGGGAGCTAGACGCAAAGAGGTAGTTGAGTGTTTAAAACAATTTGAAAATTGTAAATATTATCCACCCGTTCGCTACGAGGAATTAAATGACTTGTTGTGCAATGTAGATTTGCACTTACTTTTTCAAAAAAATACGGTTGTTGATACCGTTATGCCATCAAAAATACTAGGAATGATGGCAAGTGCAAAACCTTCAATTGTTACTGGTAATGAACACTCAGAGGTGCGACATAATCTTGAAATTTCAGAAGGGGGATTTTATTTTTATCAGGATAAAAAACTTCAAGAAATAATGGGCGTTGTAAAAAAATTAATTAAAAACCCAGAGGAGTCCAAAATTATTGGCGATAATGCAAGAAAATTTGTAGTTCAAAAATATTCTATTGAAAGTGTTTTGAGTCAGTTTCAGACGGATATTGAAAATGGTTAAATAATGGATTTTTAGAACCAATATTTTTTTTATAAATTCAAGTAGGATTGAAAAATGTTATTGTTTTTGATGAAAATATTCAGGGTTTATTCTACCTTGCATTCATAAATTTGATACATGAAAAGAATACTCATCACCGGAGCCGCTGGATTTTTAGGATCACATCTTTGTGACCGTTTTATTAAAGAAGGTTATTTTGTTATTGGAATGGATAATCTCATTACGGGAGATTTAAAAAATATAGAACATTTGTTCAAACTAGAGCATTTTGAATTTTACCATCACGATATTACAAAATTTGTTCATGTTCCTGGGGAATTAGATTATATTCTTCATTTTGCTTCGCCAGCAAGTCCAATAGATTATTTAAAAATTCCGATACAAACCTTAAAAGTGGGTTCGCTTGGAACGCATAATCTTTTAGGATTGGCACGTGTTAAAAAGGCGAGAATCCTTATTGCGTCTACTTCTGAAGTGTACGGAGATCCATTGGTTCATCCACAAACGGAAGAATATTATGGAAATGTAAACACAATTGGACCAAGAGGCGTTTATGACGAAGCTAAGCGTTTTCAGGAATCGATAACAATGGCATACCACACTTTTCATGGTGTTGAAACTCGAATAGTGAGAATTTTTAATACGTATGGACCAAGAATGCGACTTAATGATGGTCGAGTAATTCCAGCTTTTATAGGTCAGGCAATTCGTGGGGAAGACTTAACTATTTTTGGAGACGGTATGCAAACCCGTTCGTTTTGTTATGTAGATGATCAAGTTGAAGGCATTTTCAGATTATTACATTCTGATTATGTGTATCCAGTCAATATTGGAAATCCAGATGAAATTACCATCAAGGATTTTGCGGAAGAAATCATTAAACTGACAGGAACCAATCAAAAAGTAGTCTATCACCCATTACCAATAAATGACCCGTTACAGCGTCAGCCTGATATTACAAAGGCAAAAGAATTGCTGGGATGGGAGGCAAAAATAGGTCGCGCTGAAGGTATGAAAATCACGTATGATTATTTTAAATCGTTATCTAAAGAGGAACTTTCTAAAGAGGAACACAAAGATTTTTCGAGTTATATAAAATAGTACAATACATTTTGAACCAAAGGAACTTTCTATGGTATGCCTTGTAGGATTACATCAAAAAACCATACAAATTACAGTTTTCTTGTTAAAAAGGAATATAAATTAATGAATTAGGAATTAATTTTGTTGGGATAGGTGATTGTATAGTTTTAATATACGTTGAATTTAACAGAAAATAAAAAAATAATAGCACATTTACTGTAATAGATTTTGTGGAGTATTTAAGTAATTGAAAAGCAAATGCGCAGTAGGGAATAATACAGTAATTTTTATTCGTTTTCCTGGAGGTTCATTTTTTTAATTATTATTTGCTGACCAAAAGTAAAAACAGATTATATGTTGGCAAGCAAAACTAAAACGATTAGAAATGATAGGTATTACCTGCAGCTATTTCAATTTAATACTAACAGGGATTTCGTTAACATCGATAAAAAACCAAATTGGTTATATTCGTTAATTATGACTGCATCTCAAACAGGAAGATACTCAAAGTACATCAGACCCATTAGTATTTCAATAGATCTGAGTGTTATTTTGATTCTCGGTTTTTTGTTTTTCAAAGACCTTAATTTAAGGATGGAGTATTTTAGTATCTATCAGATAGTGGGCTGGTGTACGATTGCTTTTTTTATACGATTCTACGGAATATACCGCTTTACAACTCCACTAGAAATACTATCAAAACTTGTCAAACAAGGCGTTTTATTTCTTTTAATAACCATTGCTTTTTTCCCGTTTTCAAAACAAGTTGTTTTTAGCGGAATGGTGATTGCCATGTTTATTTCATCAGCTATGGTGCTAATTACGATTTCAAAATTTTTATTGTTTTATTATTTAAAAGAATATCGAATACTAACAGGAAGTAATTATAGAAGCGCTATTATTATTGGCTACACTCCTGAGGCAATTGAATTAAAAAATCTTTTTGAAACCAGAAATGATTATGGATATCGCTTTTTAGGCTATTTTTCAGATAAAAAATCAAATCAAAATATTAAAGGGAAATTAGCAGATTTGAAACCTTTTGTAATTGAAAATTGTGTCGATGAAATTTATTGCTCATTAAACGAAATTTCAAACGAACATTTGAAAGATTTAATCGAGTTTGCGGATGAAAACAATAAAACAATAAAATTCATACCAGATACAAAAGAGATTTTTTCAAAAAACTTAAAGATTGATTACTATGAATTTTTTCCAGTACTTTCTTTAAAAAAAACCATGCTTCATGAGCCTGCGACAATGATATTTAAAAGGGTTTTTGACATTGTTTTCTCTAGTATAATTATTGTAGTTCTTTTGTCATGGCTCATTCCATTGCTAGCAATTTTAATAAAATTAGAGTCCAGAGGGCCTGTTTTTTTCAAACAAGGAAGACCTGGAATTGATGAAAATGAATTTTTCTGTTATAAATTTCGTTCCATGAAAATCAATAAAACTACAGAAAAAGAAGCCTCAAAAAATGACCCACGCGTTACTAAAATAGGGAAGTTTATGAGAAAAACAAGTTTAGATGAAATGCCTCAATTTCTAAATGTTTTACTTGGAGACATGTCAGTTGTAGGACCACGACCGCATCTTTGGGCACAAAATAAAGTTTATGGGAATAAAGTTAAAAAATATATGGTACGCCATTGTGTTAAACCAGGAATTACAGGATTAGCTCAGGTTAGTGGTTTTCGTGGTGAAATCGAGACAGAAGCCGATATGATTAATAGAATAAAATTTGATGTTTTTTATATTGAAAATTGGTCTTTAATTCTAGATTTAAAAATAATTTCTCAAACAATAGTTAACATTTTTAAAGGCGAAGAAAAAGCGTATTAAAAGGCATTTTTTTCGATTAAATCTTCTATTTGTGTATCAAGATTAAACGAAGTTTGAACGGCATTAAAAATCCGTTTTTTCATTAAATCCAATTCTGCTTTTTGAATAGCTGAAATGGTTTGCAATTTCTCATTCAAATCAGCATAGTTTCCTACTTTGGCTACCCAGCCCAAATTGTACTTTTCTGTTATGATTTCTCCTTCACCACCACCAAAGTATAGAACTGGAAATCCCAATGCGCCATATTCGAAAATTTTAGAAGGAACAGAGCCATAAATTCTTGTTTTTAATGGGACTATTGTAATATCAAACGTTTTTAATATTCGATGTAAAGCGTTTCGATCCATCATTCCGTAAAAAACAATTTTTGTGTCTTTTCTAGACTCAATTAGTGCTTCTATTTGTTTTTTTTCAGCTCCATCACCAAATAGGTGTAATTCAACATTTAATCCTTCTAAATTGATTTTTTCGCACATTTCTAAAACACCTTGTGCTACACCAAAAAGACCAGCATAAAAAATTTTTATAGGTTCATTTATTTGGGTTTCCAAATCCATTTCAATGGATTTGTGATCAGGAAAATTACGATATAAAAAACACTTTTTTTCAGGAAAAATAGCGTGGATATGAGTTATGATTTCATTGGACTGTCCTAAAATTAAACTTGCTTTTTTGTATATAAAACGTTCTAAAAACAAAGAAACACGATGCGAAAATGAATTGGCTTTTAAAGCCTTTAATTCAACTGCAGCCAATGGCCATAAATCAGAAACATTCAGAATGATTTTTTTTCGCTTCAGCGAAAGCACAAAAACAGAAATAAAAGAAAGCAATAACGGCGGGGATTGTACGACTACTTTTTGTGGTATTTTTTGAAATAATAAGTAAAAAAACAAGCCTAAAGAAAATGATAAAACAGACAAGAGTCTCTTGATGATGTTTTTACTATTGCTCGGATAAATCCAAAGGCGTTTTACAATGATATTTTGTAGATTTTCAGTAACACAAAATTTGCCTCTGTATTCGGGAAATAATTCGCCTTTTGGATAATTGCCTAATGGACAAATTACAGAAACAGTATAATTGTTTTGATGCAATTTTAAAGCCAGCTGCTCGATTCGATTTGCGGCTGCACCTTTCTCTGGCGGATAATAATTGGATATGATGAGGATTTCTTCCATTATTTTTTTGAAAGTAAAATATCGATTATTCGTTCAGCAGCTTTTCCGTCCCAAAGTTCAGGAATTCCAGCTTTTCGAGTGCCATTTTGAAGAAAATTTCCAAACACTTCTTTTAGAGTGTCAATTGATGTTCCAACTAAAGTATTTGTTCCTATGGTTTGAGTTTCGGGTCTTTCCGTATTGTTTCGCATAGTAAAACAAGGAATTCCTAAAACTGTAGTTTCTTCTGAAATCCCGCCAGAATCAGTAATAACAGCAAAACTGTTTTTAATTAAAAACATAAAATTCAAATATCCTTGTGGTTCAACAAAAAGAATATTTTTTAAGTTTAATGGAGTAGCACCTAAAATTGCTTTTGTTCTTGGATGAATTGGAAAAATCACTTTTTTAGCACCAACCATTTGATCAATTCCTTGTAAAAGCTGAATTAATGATTGCTCTTCATCAACATTCGATGGACGGTGTAAAGTCAAAATGATGTAATCCTTGGTTTCTAAATTGAATTCATTCCAAAAAAATGGTGCTGAAATTCGATCTAAGTTTTGATACAAAGTATCTATCATCACGTTTCCAACAAAATGAATATTAGAAGAATCCGCTCCATATTTCAACAAATTTTCTCCTGCCCAAGTTGAGGTTGTAAAAAAATAATCAGTTATACTATCCGTAACAATTCGATTGATTTCCTCTGGCATTGTCATATCACCTGAACGAATACCAGCCTCTACATGTGTTACTTTAATGTTTAATTTTTTAGCAACAATTGTACAGGCCATAGTCGAGTTGACATCGCCAACCACCAAAAGTAAATCACATGGATTTTGCAGTAATTCTTGTTCAAAAGCGACCATTATTGCGGCAGTTTGTACTGATTGTGATCCGCTTTTTACTTCTAAGTTTGCATGTGGCTGCGGAATATTTAATTCCTCAAAAAAGGTATCGCTGAGGTTTTTGTCGTAATGTTGGCCAGTATGAATCAACCGATAAGATACTTCGGCACCTTCTGACTGCTTCTTCTCTATCGCTTTAATAATGGGAGCGATTTTTATAAAATTGGGTCTTGCGCCTGCGACTATTGTGATTTTCATAGTATTATTTTACAAATGAAACAAATTGTTTTAATTTTCCGCTTTTGTTTCGTTCTAATTTTTCTTTTTTATGGAAGATGAACACCAAATCATTTTCTAAATAAAGTGCAATCGCCTCTTCAATTTTTTTAATTTGTGCCAAATTTAATTGGGTTTCGCTCACATATTCAATTTCAAAAGTATCTATTTTGGTTTGTTTTATCACAAATTCTTTTACATTTCCGTCGTCTTCAATAATGCTTTTTGTCACATAATAAAAGGTAAGGCCAGGTGATTTTTTCCCGCTGGGTAAAATGGCAACATCATTGGTTCGGCCAATTAATTTTTTGAGAATCGGTTTTTGTAATGTACTTTTTTCGTCTAGAATTCCAATATCGCCAATGTCATATCGTATGAATGGATGCGCTTTATTGAACAAAGAAGTTATGACGATGCGACCAGAAGTACCATTTGGAACTGCTTTATTATTATCATCCAAAATTTCCACTAACAAGGTTTCCGAATTGACTTGCCATTCGTCTTTAGTCCCGATGCTTCGGGATTCAAAAGCAATCAAATCTAGTTCGGAAGCACCGTATTCATTGACAATAGGAATCCCAAATTGTTTTTCTAAAAGCAGTTTATCTTCTTCAAAAAGCATTTCAGAAGTCACTATACATACTTTCAAAGTGGGACAAATAGTTGTTAATACGATGTTTTTCTTTTGTAAAAATTTCGCAAATAAAACAATCGAACTCGTATAACCGTTGATATAATCGAATTTTTTCAGCTGAAATTTTTTCAGCATCTTTTCTAAAACTTCATCTGACAAATCGAAAATGGGGAACCGAAACCTATGACTCAAAAAATCCTTGAAACGTTCTTTTTTGTTACCAATAAAATCCATTGGAATTCCATAAAAACGTGCCTGATAGGAAGTATTAAAATCGATCCCATGCCAACCAAATCGGTAGATGTTGGAAGCCCAAGTCATGGCATGACAATAGTTGTCTTTGGCAAAAATAAAAGGAGTTCCGCTGGAACCGGACGTTTTATTTACGTAACTGTTTTTAGGAGAATAGTTATTGGAAAGCCTCTCCAGCAAAGGTTTTTGTAAGTTTTTTTTATTTAAAACAGGCAAGTCTTCCCAGTTTTTAAAAGTGGTCATGCCTACTAAATCGCTGTAAAAAGAGTTATTTTGAAGATGAAAATGGACAATTTCCAATTTTTTATTTTGAACAAAATCAGCATGTTCTTTTTCAGAAAATGATATAATTTTTCGCAATTCGGCTTTAGCTTCCTGCATAGGGAAGCCATTTAGTCGCAAGGATAAGTCGAATAGTCTAAACATTTCAAAGGTATATTTTACCAAAAATAATATTTACCAACAACTAATGATGGAGAACCAACAACTTTTTGAAAATTAATTATTTTTTAAGTTCAAAAGCAATTATTTTTGCACGACAACTAAACACAACTACACATGACAATTTTACTACTGGGTTCGGGCGGAAGAGAACATGCTTTTGCATGGAAAATGATTCAAAGTCCGCTTTGTGATACACTTTTTGTAGCGCCAGGAAATGCCGGAACGGCTTCAATAGCTACTAATGTTGCTATTAGTCCAACTGATTTTGAGACTATAAAAACGTTCGTTATTCAGGAAAAAGTAACAATGGTTGTGGTAGGGCCAGAAGATCCTTTGGTAAAAGGGATTTATGATTTCTTTTTAAATGACACCACGTTAAAACATATTCCAGTTATCGGTCCATCAAAAATGGGTGCGCAACTAGAAGGAAGTAAAGAATTTGCCAAAGAATTTCTAATCAAACATAACATTCCAACTGCCGCTTACGATAGTTTTACTGCTGAAACGGTGGAGGAAGGATGTGAATTCTTGGAGACGCTGCAACCTCCGTATGTATTGAAAGCAGATGGATTAGCAGCAGGAAAGGGAGTTTTGATTATTCATGATTTGGCAGAAGCCAAAGAGGAATTAAGAAACATGCTAGTGCATCAAAAATTTGGTGACGCTAGTTCAAAAGTCGTTATCGAAGAATTTCTTGACGGAATAGAATTGAGCTGTTTTGTTCTAACAGATGGTAAAAACTACAAAATATTACCAACAGCTAAAGATTACAAGCGTATAGGCGAAGGTGACACAGGATTGAATACAGGCGGAATGGGAGCGGTTTCTCCGGTTCCTTATGTTGATGCTGTTTTGATGGAAAAAATTGAAACGCGTATTGTAAAACCAACAATTGATGGTTTTCAAAAAGACGGAATTCAGTACAAAGGTTTTGTTTTCATTGGATTGATTAATGTCAATAACGAACCAATTGTAATTGAATACAATGTGAGAATGGGCGATCCAGAAACCGAAGTGGTTATCCCGAGATTGAAAACAGATTTAGTGGAGTTGTTTTTGGCTGTGGCCAATGAAAAACTGGATAAAATCAATCTGGAAATTGACGAAAGAAGCGCGACTACAATTATGGTAGTTTCTGGAGGATATCCTGAAGATTTCGAAAAAGGAAAAGTGATTTCAGGTATAGAAAGTATTGAAGATTCTATTGTTTTTCATGCAGGAACCAAACTAGATAATGGAAATGTAGTGTCAAACGGAGGAAGAGTTTTGACCGTGACTTCGTATGGAGACAATTTTGAAGAAGCCATAAAAAAATCCTACCAAAATATAGACAAGCTACATTTTGATAAGATGTATTTTAGAAAAGATATTGGAAACGATTTAAAATAGTTTCCAATTATCGTTCACTTTTTTTTAAAATTCTTATTTAAAGAAAGAGTGAGCGGTAGTATCTTGTTTCTCTGTTCCAGCGTCTTCAAAAATTTTCAATTGCTTGATCCAATATACCATTGCCGAAGCACAAATAATCATGAAAATCCAATTGATTGTATTAGCAGCAAACCAAGATGATAGCTCTAATGAACGTAAAAAGTCTAGAGGAGCAAATAAAATATTTACAAATAAGTATTGTATTCCTTCGAAAAATGCTTTCATAATGTATAAAAATTAATTTTATTAGTTGTTTTTGAGGAACTCTGAGTGTAAAAGTTCTCTTTTAGAAGAAACTTTTTGAACTTGCAGGGTTTACTTTTTAAACAAGTATTATATTTACGAACACAAAAGTATAAAATATCCTTATGATAACAAGTGTTTTTAGAAAATCTACGCCATTAAATTTTTCATTGGTCGTAATTTTAATGCTGGTTTTCTTTTCTATATACCAATTTCAAGATTTATCCTGGATGAATTCCCTTTTATTAATTTCAAAAAAGGGCATGTTGTTTTGTGTTTTATTGGCATCTGTTTTTATTACAAATTTTGTAGTAAAGAAAAACGGATTGAGTAAAGACAGTAGCTACACCGTTTTTTTTTATTTTTTGTTTCTACTTTTTTTTCCTTCAGTATTGGATAATTTAAACCTTATTTTATCTAATTTTTTCATCCTATTAGCACTCCGCCGATTGATTTCATTGCAATCTCTCAAAGCTTCCAAAGAAAAAATATTTGATGCTTCATTATGGATTTTCTTGGCTGCATTATTTCATTTTTGGAGTATAATTTTCATTGTATTGGTTTTTATATCCATAATTTTCCATGTTTCTAGAGATTATAGAAACTGGATATTGCCTTTTATCGCTTTTTTTATTGTTGTAATTCTGTTCCTGATTTATGCAACTGTTTTCGATTTGAACGTAATTGAGTACATCCTTAAAAGTGTACAAATCAATTTTGAAATCAATTATTTCACGAATAATTATCAAAATGGAGCTTTGTCAATCTATGCCACAATCGCTTTATTTTTCCTGGTTTCTATGTTTGCTACCTTGTCAAACAGGCCACAATTGTTACATACTTCCTTCAAAAAAATCATCGCTTCCTTCTTTATTGGAGTACTAATTTTTGTGATTTCGGCCAATAAAAGCAACGATTTATTGCTATTTACATTCGCACCTTTGGCCATGATGGCAACCAGTCACATTGAAATCCCTCAAGAAAAGTTAAATCAAGAGTTAGTGATGTATGTGCTGACAGCTTGTAGTCTTTTTGCTTTTTTCTCTCAATTATAATTTTTCTCCATACGCTAAATCTCCCGCGTCTCCTAATCCTGGAACAATATAACTGTGCTCATTGAGTTTTTCGTCTAAAGAAGCCACCCAAAGATGACAGTTTTCTGGCAACTGTTTTTCAAGATATGCAATGCCTTCTGGTGCGGCGATTACAACTGCAATGTGAATTTCTTTTGGCGTAGCTTTCTCCATTAATTTGTTGTAAACAGCAACAATAGATTGACCAGTAGCAAGCATTGGATCAACTAATATTAGATTTTTTTCATTGATATCAGCAATAGCTTGGTATTGAACAAGTATATCAAAGTAATCGTCATTATTGGGATGGTGTCTAAAAGCGGAAACGAATCCATTTTCGGCATTGTCAAAATAATTTAAAAAACCCAAATGTAAGGGTAAACCTGCGCGTAAAATGGAACATAAAACCAACTGATCTTGAATTTCGGTTGTTTTTTTTATGCCTAATGGCGTTTGGATTTCGACACTTTTGTAGTGTAACTTTTTACTTAATTCATAAGCCATTATTTCGCCAATACGTTCAATATTTCTTCGGAAACGCATGCTGTCATTGTGAACATTTACATTTCGTATTTGCCCTAAAAAATGATTAAGAATACTATTCCCTTCTGATAAATAATGAATTTGCATGGTTGTATTTTTGTAATTAAACTTATGATTATTTTTTTATGGTATAAAAGTATAAAAAGTATCTTTGTCTTTTAATATATAAAGATATGTTTTCAAAGTTAGCCTATTCCGTATTCGAGCAAAGTATCAAAGATTATCATCAATTTGACAATGTTGATCAGCCCATAAATAATCCTTTTCCGAAGGATAAATTCGAACATTTGTTATACCACAAAAACTGGATTGACACCGTTCAATGGCATTTTGAAGATATTATTCGGGACCCAAATATTGATCCAGTTGCAGCGTTGACTTTGAAAAGAAGAATCGATGCTTCTAATCAAGAACGCACAGATATGGTGGAATATATTGACAGTTATTTTCTTCAAAAATACAGTCATGTAAAAATAAAAGACAATGCAAAAATCAACTCTGAAAGTCCAGCTTGGGCTTTTGACCGATTGTCTATTTTGGCTTTAAAAATTTACCACATGCAAGAAGAAGCTACTCGTGCCGAAGCTTCACAAGAACATAGAGATAAATGTCAAGCTAAGTTGAATATTTTATTAGAACAAAGAACTGACTTGTCAATTGCAATCGATGATTTATTGACTGATATTGAAAACGGTGATAAATTCATGAAAGTGTACAAACAAATGAAAATGTACAACGATGATGATTTGAATCCTGTTTTGTATCAGAATAAAAAATAATTTTTGGCAAACCCAGTATTGTCAACTACTATTAAACATATAGCCGTCATGAGACTTTCCGCAATGGGAGATGTCGCTATGACGGTTCCTGTTTTACGCGCTTTTGTAAACCAGCATCCACAAGTTAAAATCACGGTCATTTCCAGACCTTTTTTTAAACCTTTTTTTGAAGGAATTCCGAATCTTACTTTTTTTGCTTTCGATGAAAAAGAAAGGCATAAAGGATTTCTTGGATTGTTGCGTTTGTTCCAAGATTTGAAACGGTTTGATATTGATGCCTTTGCCGATTTGCACAACGTATTACGCTCTAAAATCGTCCGAAACCTTTTTGCTTTAAGCGGAAAAAAAGTGGCTTCGGTTGATAAAGGTCGTCAAGGCAAAAAAGAACTCACTCGTGCCGAAAATAAAGTGTTTCAGCAATTACCAACCATGTTTGCAAGACATGTAAAAGTATTTGAACAACTCGGTTTTGCAGTTGATTTATCTCAGCCACTTTTTCCTAAAAAAGTAGTTTTGAGTCCCGATATTGTAGCGTTAATTGGAACAAATCATCAAAAACTGATTGGAATTGCTCCTTTTGCACAATATGATTCTAAAGTCTATCCGTTGGATTTAATGCAAGAAGTAATTAATCAATTGGCTTTGGATAGAACCAATACCATTTTACTTTTTGGCGGTGGTAAAAAAGAAATCGAAATCCTAGATTCGCTCTCTGCTACTAAAGAAAACGTCATCAATGTGGCGGGAAAAATTCAGTTTCAGCAGGAATTACAGCTCATTAGCAATCTTGATGTCATGCTTTCCATGGATTCCGGTAATGCGCATATTGCGGCCATGCTTGGTGTAAAAGTCATTACGCTTTGGGGCCCAACGCACCCGTATGCGGGATTTTCACCTTTTAATCAACCTTTAGAGAATGCTTTGGTTTCGGATAGAAATCAGTTTCCTAAACTGCCGACTTCGGTGTTTGGAAATAAAAAAGTGGAAGGATATGAAGGTGCCATGCGTACCATTACGGTTGATTCTATTGTAGAATTTTTAAATTACTGCAAATAAAGGCATTAATCACAAATTCATAATTATATTTATCGTTATTTTTAGTTTTTTTGGAGGAATAATTTTATAAATTATTTAACAAATAGGTTTTGAATTACTATTGTTAAAAATACTATTTTGGCTACCTGTGAGTTAGGTCTTACAACTTTAAGCTGAGTTAAGTGAATTAATAAAATAAAACAAAAACTATTTATGCAAAGAACTATAGGGTTAATAACAATTTTATTCTTATTTTCATTTTCAGCATTTTCTCAAAAAGCAAATCTTTCAGGTATTTTGACCGCTGGAACGGAAAAAACTCCCATTTACAATTCAGTTGTTGCACTATTGACACCAGTAGATTCCGTTTTATACCAGTTTACCCGTTCCGATAAAGAGGGAAAATTTATTTTAAATAATGTAAAACCCGGCAGTTACATTCTAATGACTTCGCACAGTCAGTATGCGGACTACTTAGATGAGATTACCGTAACAACAACTAATAAAAATATAGGAAATATAGGCCTGATGAGTAAAATGGAACTGCTACGAGAAGTGGTGATAAAAACGGGTTCTATCAAGATAAAAGGAGATACAACAAGTTATAGAGCTAGTGATTTTAAAGTTGATGCCAATGCCAATGTTGAAGATTTATTAAAAAAGCTACCTGGAATTCAGGTTGATAAAAACGGTACTATCAAAGCGATGGGCGAAACTGTAGAAAAGGTATTGGTAGATGGTGAAGAATTTTTTGGTGACGATCCAGGAATGGCTGTCAAAAATTTACGTGCCGATGCCGTAAAAGAAGTACAAGTTTTTAATAAAAAAAGTGATCAAGCGGAGTTTACTGGAATAGATGACGGAGATAGCAAAAAAACCATAAACCTTAGATTAAAAGAAGACAAAAAGAAAGGTTATTTTGGCAAAATAGATGGTGCCAATCAGCCTGCCACCGACGCCGATTCTAGATACAACAGCAATATTATGCTAAGTAGTTTTAAAGGAAAAAGAAAACTATCTGCTTTTTTATTGAACGGAAATACTGGTCAAGATGGATTAAGCTGGCAAGACAATGACAAATTTGGTGGGGGCGATGGGAATGTCAGTATGAGTATGGACGATGATGGCAACGTGAATTACGAGTGGACAGGCGGAGATAATGATGACGAGCCAAACGTGGACACACAAAATGGGTTTATAAAAAACACTAATGCGGGCTTACAATATAGCAATAAATGGAATGACAAACACTCCTTGAATTTATCACCAAAATACAACAAACAAAGCTACCAAAACAATAGTAGCAGGAATACGCAAACCCAAGTAGGTGATACGCAATTGAATGAAAACAGAACTACTGCAAGTCATGTAAATAGAGATAATTTTAAACTGAATGCGGTTTATGATGTAAAAATTGACTCGGTAAACACCCTGAAATTTACCGCTAAAACAAATTTTTATAATACTGAAAGTGATGAGTTTACAACTGGAAATACAACTGGAAGCGATGGGTTATTAAGAAACAATCAGCAGCGATTATTTACTACAAAATCAGATAAAGAATCTATATCAGCAAGTGCTTTGTTCAAACATAAATTTGCAAAACCACGTAGAACACTATCAATAAATACGAGTTGGAGTACGTTGAATACCAATGCCAATAATTTCTTGAAATCAGCTAATGAAAGTTATGAAGGCGGAGTTTTTGCATTTAGCAATGAAGTAGACCAAAATAAATTAGGAGATAAAAGCACTCAAAATCTAGGATTAAATGTGGCCTATACAGAGCCCATAGGCAAAAAATTTGCTTTGCAAATGTCCTATCAAATTACTCATAATACGGGTAGTAGCAATTTTATAACTTATGATTTTTCAGACCTTTCTGGCAAGTATGATGTTGTTGTAGACTCACTATCTAATCAGTTCAAGCAAAACATTACGACCAATAAACCGGTTATTAAACTGAGCTACAACGCCAAAAAAATCAATTATAGCTTTGGTAGTGGATTTGGTTTCACCTCATTTGATTTACAAGATCAAACTGAAAATAAGCAATACAAACGCAGTTTTACTAATTTTTTTCCAATGGCAAATTTTTCGTATAAGTACAAAAGCAACAGCAATTTACGAATTAGTTATCAAGGAGCAACAAGACAGCCTACAATAGATCAATTGCAACCCTTACGTAACAATCAAGATTTTTTTAATCAAGTAGTAGGAAACCCTGATTTGAAGCAATCTTTTACGAATAGTATCAATGTTTTTAATAACAGTTACAGTATTTTGACCGAAACAAATTTTTATCAAAGTTTTTCCTTTAGAACAACTTCTAATTTAATTTCTTTCAATAGAGATATTGATTCTGAGAGCGCAAAAACAATCACAACTCCAATAAATACAAATGGAAATTTTTCTGCCAATTTGTATATGGGTTACGGATTTAAAGTTAAAAAAATTGACATGTATGTGAATTTTAGCCCATCTGTAAACTATAACAAATCGGTTAATAGTATTAACAAACAAATTAATAATTCGAATATTTTAAACTCTAATTTTTCGGTTTATTTGAACAAGTCTAAAGACAAGAAATACGATATTAACTTAAGTAATACATTCTCTAACAGTCGTAACAGTACTTCTCAAAACAATGAAGTCAAATCCTTTAACACCAATAACTTAGGTTTAGATATTGGGGTTTATTTTAGAGAAAAATGGAAATTATCAACGGATTATAATTTATATTCTCGCCAAAAAACAGTTGATTTTCAAACCAATCTTACCAATCAATTGTGGAACGCTAGGTTACAACGTACTTTTAAAAATGATGAATTTACTGCTTATGTACTGGTGCGCGACATTTTGAATCAAAACATAGGAATTAATAGATTTGTATATGAAAATACTATAGGCGAAGAGCGTAACGATAGACTTCGCCGTTATGCAATGATTGGTTTTACATGGAATTTTAAAAACAAAAATGGCATCGAAAAAAAATAAGTACGTACTAATTGTAGTAAGACTCCAATAGTCAATTTTTAAAAACAAACAAAAACATTCAGCCTCATGAAAACACTATATTTTTATCTCACTATACTCCTATGTTCGACTAGCAGTTTTGCCCAGCAATTTGTTGATAAGGCCGTTATTGAATATGAAGTAAGTACCAATCTTAAAAAAACGATGAGCAATGACAGTTGGGACGAAATGATGAAAGAAAACTTATCCGACTTAAAAATATCGTATTACACGTATACTTTTGAAGACAATAAAAGTGTATATAAGTTCGACAGATGGAGTCCAAAAACAAGAATACCAAAACATGAGAAAGAAGCTGACGAAGAAAACACTTGGTTTTTTGATTTTACAACCAGAAAAATGAACCTACAAAAACAAATTGTGGGTACTAATTTTGTAATTGCAGATAGTATTCCCAACATTCAATGGAAAATCACAAACGAGCGCAGAGAAATAGCGGGCTATAATTGCCGAAAAGCGGTTGGTAAAATATTTGATGATGTCTATGTGTTTGCTTTTTACACAGATGATATTACCATTACCGGCGGTCCATGTAGTATAAATGGTTTACCGGGTATGATTTTAGGACTTTCAATTCCTAGATTGTATACATCATACATAGCAACTAAAATAGATTTAAATATCAAAGATATCGCTGTGATTAAACCTATTACAGCTAAAAAAACGTATGATTTTAAAGAACTAAAAACATTAATAGAAGAAAAAACAAAGGACTGGTATACGTACGGAGAGGACAAGGAAGAGAATAAAAGACAAAAAAATATGTTCTTATGGAATGCTTTTTTGTAATACTTTGACTGTAAATCAAATTACTGATTGTTGAAAATGAAGTCTTAAAAACAAGATTACAATTAAAGCCAAATTTTTTCCTCTTGACAACGCTTCAAAAGATATCTTTTTAAATTCGAAATAGTTTCCTGATAATTTGGCTCATCATACCCAAAACGGTCGTGTTCGGCTTGTTCTTTTCCGAAAGCATCGCAGCTTTTTAAGACTTCTTTAAGCATATCAAGCATCGCTAATTCTTTGTTGTTTATTTTTTGAAATTTGAATTCTACGATTTCATCTTGCAATTGTTCACAATATTCCAATAGTTGTACTATTTCTGGTTCGTCAAGAAGGGAAGGGTTGTTTTTGAATATTTCTCGAATGGACTTCATTTAAAAAAATAGTTTAAAGTCTCAGTTTTGTTTAAAATTTAAAAGGAGTTAACGTTGCTTAATTCTCCACTTTTTAAACACTAAAAATAAGTATTTTTTAGTAGTACATTGTATATTTTGGTCTCGATGGTGATCATATAATTCGCCGTCCTGATAATTAAAAAACTGAATATATTTCCGTGCGATTAGTTATAATTTTTAATAGATTCCTTCAACACGAATCTCATTATGTATGCGTTGCACGATACTCCAGCTGTTGACAGTAGTTTTTTACTTATTCTAATTTTATATTTTTGTATTAATTAGTTCTTTGCTCAATTCCCAAATTGTACTTTTTCCGAACTCTCCATAATAAGAAATGTATTTTCCGTTTTTATCTATGATTACAGCGCTAGAACAAGGATAATGCAATTTAAAAAATAAATTTTCTACTAATTGATTCTTATCGTTTTCCCATTTTACTTGCTTTGGGTGATAATATTGTAAGTTTTCATCATCTGTATAAATCCAAAAATGACTGTAACTTCCTATTTTATTAAGTTTTTTTAAATAATCAAGATCAAAAACATTCCAAAAAGATGTACTTTCTGTTCCATTACATCTATCTTTTCCAGGATAATATACAATTACGATAAGATCATTACTTAATTCTTTATCTGGTGAAAGAGACTTTTTTAAATTATTAAAAATACTATCATTAAGTTGTCCATAGTTTTTTCGTTTAATTAGTAAAGATGTTTTCAGCGTGTCATTTTCAAAATGTAAATCTAAATTTTTTTGAAAATTTAGCTGCTTATAAAAATTCGATTCTGATATTTCTTCAAGATTTTCATTATAAAAAACTTTCTTTTGTACTTGCGAAAAACTAAAATTAATAATTGAAATTAGGATTAGTATTGAATAGTATTTTTTCATTTTTAACTTTTTTTGAGGTAATAAAAGACAAATTATTCCTATATATTAGCAAAGCTGCCCTAAAATAGGATGGATAGGATTGTACTACTATTCTGCTAATATACTAAAAACCAAACCTCATTTAAAACAAAAAAACTTCCCTTTTCAGAGAAGTTTTTGGTATCATTTAGACCATTTCTAAACATCATCATAATCTACATAAATAGTTTCAGAGGTTGGATGTGCTTGACAGGTAAGAATAAGTCCATCGGCGATTTCTTTATCGGTAAGGATGGAATTTTTAGACATTTCGGCAGTTCCTGAGGTAACACGCGCTAAGCAGCTGCTACAAATCCCGCCTTGGCACGAATATGGAGCATCAATTCCTTGTTTTAAAGCGGCATCAAGAACGGTTTGTTTTTGTGACATTTCAAAAGTGGTTTCTTCGTCATCTACTAAAATGGTGATTTTTGAATGTCCGCCTAATGATTTTTGAATTTCGTTTACTTGCGTTGAAGTCGCAAACAATTCAAATTTAATGTTCGATTCCTTTACGTTGTGTTCCTTCAAAACTCCAGAAACAATGTTGATCATTTCTTCCGGTCCGCACAAATAGAATTTATCAAAATCAAGTTCTTTGTGTTTGTTATTCAGAACGAAATTCACTGTCGATTTTTCGATGCGACCAAACAAAGCATTTTCTGCTTTGGCTTGACTGAAAACATAATGCACAAAAAATCGACCCACATATTGCAATTGCAAATCGTGTAATTCTTGGTGAAAGATCGTTTCTTCGGGAGATTTGTTTCCGTAAACCAGCACAAAAGAGCTATTTGGTTCGTTTTTCAATACTGATTTTAAGATAGACATCACAGGTGTGATTCCGCTTCCAGCTACAAAGGCAGCATAGTTTCTTTGGCGTTCAGCCTGAGGTTCAAAAGTAAATTTCCCTTCTGGAGTTCCTACTTCAAGAACATCACCAGCTTTAAGTTTGGTGTTAGCAAATTGTGAAAAAGCTCCATTTTTTACCGCTTTTACTGCAATGCGCAATTCGCCACTATCAGGTGAAGAGCAAATCGAATAGGCACGGCGAATTTCTTGACCGTCAAGGGTTAATCTCAAGTTTAGATATTGCCCTGCGACAAAAGTATAGTTCGCTTTTAATTCCTCGGGTACGTTAAAAAGTATGGAAACAGCATCTTTGGTTTCGCGTTTTACTTCTTTTATAATTAATTTTAGAAAGGATGACATCTGGTTATTTTTTGACAAAAGTAGGAAATGGCAAATAAATGGAGATTATAAATCAGTATTTTTTTGTATTAGATGTAACATTTTCTCACTTTAACTTACTTACTAGCAAACCAAAATAACCAAACTATGATTCAAAAATTTCTTTATCTCGAATGGAAAGCATTTTTTAGGTCAGCTTCCTTCGCAACCAATTTGGCTTTGAAAATCCTAATGGGTTTTGTCGCCGTTTATTTCATTCTGATTTTCTTAGCATTAGGAATTGGCGTTTTTTACATTCTAAAGAAAATGAATTTAGACCCAATCGTAACGGTAAATAAATTCATGATTTACTATGTGTTGATGGATTTAATCGTTCGATTTATGTTGCAAAAAATCCCTGTGATGAATATTCGTCCTATGTTGGTTTTTCCAATCAAAAAATCGACAATTGTGCATTTTTCCTTGGGGAAAACGATCTTGTCTTTTTTTAATTTGGTGCATGGTTTTTTCCTGATTCCGTTTAGTGTAGTGTTAATTATCGAAGGCTCTGATGTGTTGTCAGTATTGCTTTGGTTCACGGCTGTGTATTCGTTATTGTATATCAATAATTTTATTAACATTATACTGAGTAATAAGGATAATTTATTTGGTATTTTTTTAGCAATTGCAGCTACTCTGGGAGGATTGCATTATTACGGTTATTTTAATATTACAGATTATTCCGCTCCGTTTTTCAATGCGATTTTCAATACCTATTGGGCTTTTGCTATTCCGGTAGTAGCTTTAATCGTGTTGTATTACGCCACATTTCAGTATTTCAAAAAGAATTTGTACCTCGATGCAGGATTGTCAAGCAAACATGATATTGCAAAAACTGAGGATTTGACTTGGTTGAACCAATTTGGAACCATAGGAACCTTCCTTAAAAACGATATCAAATTAATTAAAAGAAACAAACGTTCAAAAACTACGGTGGGATTAAGTGTTATGTTCCTTTTTTATGGTTTGCTATTCTTCACCAATTCTATCGAAGCGTATAACAATCCCATAATGCACATTTTTGCTGGTATTTTTGTTTCGGGTGGATTCTTAATCACTTTTGGACAATTTGTTCCCAGCTGGGACAGCTCGTATTACCAATTAATGATGACGCAAAACATTCCGTATAAAGGCTATTTGAGTTCAAAGTGGTGGCTGATGGTTATCGCTACAATAGTGACTACAACTATCGCATCGTTCTATCTTTATTTTGGGGTACATGTTTATTTGACGATTGTTGTAGGAGCGATTTATAACATTGGTGTCAATTCTCATTTAGTTTTATTGGGTGGCGCGTATACCAAAACACCTATCGATTTGAGTTCAGGCAAAGGCGCTTTTGGAGACAAAAAAGCTTTCAATATCAAAACCATGTTAATATCTATACCGCAGTTGGGATTGCCTGTTTTATTGTATTGGATCGGTTCTAAATATGGAAATCCAACTATCGGTTTGGCTTTAGTAGCCGCAGTAGGAGTATTAGGTTTTGCTTTCAAAGACAAAGCGTTCTCCTTAATCGAAAAAATCTATAAATCTGAGAAATATGCAACGATTGCCGCATACAAACAAAAAGGATAACTAGCAATCACATTGACTAAATAACCAATTAAACGATTAAACTTTTTCAAACATGATACAAGTAAACAACCTTTCAAAAACATACAACGGAACAACCGTATTAAAAATAGATTCTTTAGAAATAAAAAGAGGCGAAAGCTTTGGTTTAGTGGGGAATAACGGCGCAGGAAAAACCACTTTTTTCAGCCTTTTATTGGATTTAATCCAGCCTTCAACAGGAAATATTATCAACAATGAGATACAAGTAAACACTAGCGAAAGTTGGAAACCCTTTACTGCATCTTTTCTAGATGAAAGCTTCTTAATTAGCTACTTAACACCCGAAGAATATTTTTATTTCATTGGCGATTTACGCGGGCAAAATAAAGCGGATGTTGATGCTTTATTAGCCACACACGAAGAGTTTTTCAACGGTGAAATCCTGAAAAATAAAAAATATTTACGCGATTTATCCAAAGGAAACCAGAAAAAAGTAGGTATCATTGCTACTTTAATCGGGAATCCGGAAGTGATTATTCTAGACGAACCATTTGCTAATTTAGACCCAACCACCCAATTCCGACTAAAAAAAATCATCAAAGATTTAGCCGATAATCCAGAGATTACTGTTTTGGTTTCAAGCCACGATTTGCAGCACACTGTTGAGGTTAGCGACAGGATTGTTGCCATGCACAAAGGTGAAGTGGTAAAGGATATTCAAACTTCACCAGAAACGTTAAAAGAATTAGAATTGTTTTTTGCCGTTTAAATTCAACCTAACAATCACATAAAAAAGCATGCCGCTAATACGCTAATTTTAAATGTTTAATTTGCGAATTAGCGGTTTATTTTTACGCTTTTAAGTCAAAAATTATCTGTAAGCCTGTTACAGTTTACTTTGGGCGTGACCCTGCGTGATTGATTTGTCGTTCCTCCTCGCAACTTCGGGTCGGGCTGTACGCTGTATCTTTATTTTCTTAAAGAAAGAAAATAAAGGATGCCACTTCCATCGCTCACGCAAACGAAAGACTCAAATAAACCCCGATAATTTTCACGATATCAAAAAGAAACGTATTTTTACCAGTCAGTATACTAAAAAGCACATTTAAAAGTTAATTGATAAAAACGTTTTCCATTGAAAGTCAATAGATTTAAACAATTATTTTTCTTCTTATTTTTCGGTTTTTTAGTAGCTTGTTCTACTAAGAAGGACACTTTTATGGCTAGAAATTCCCATGCCTTAAGCACAAAATATAATATTTTATATAACGGTCAAGTAGGATTAGACAAAGGAGTTAAGGAGATAAAATCCAACACTGATGATGATTTCTGGAAACGTCTCCCAATAGAGAAAATGCAAATCGTAGAAGATCTCACTTCTACAACAAAACCTAAAAACACAAATTTTGAATTGGCCGAAGCCAAAGCAACCAAAGCCATTCAAAAACACTCTATGAACATTGGCGGTAAAGAAAAAAACTTTCAAATAGACGAGGCATATCTGATGCTTGGTAAATCCCGTTATTACGACCAGCGATTTGTTCCCGCACTAGATGCATTCAACTATATTCTATATAAATATCCCAATAGTAGCAAAATTTACGAGGCGAAAATTTGGCGCGAAAAAACAAATATGCGTTTAGGGAACGATGCTTTGGTGATAAAAAACATCAATAAATTATTAGAAGATCATCAAGTTAAAAAACAAGTTTTTGCCGATGCAAATGCCCTTTTATCAGAGTCTTTTTTAAATTTAGAAGAAAAAGACAGTGCCGTTGCTAAACTAAAATTAGCCATAAAATCCACAAAAATCAATCAAGAAAGAGCTCGCTATCGTTTTGTTTTAGGACAATTGTATCAACAATTAGGATATAAGGACAGTGCGCTGAGTTCCTACCAATCCGTAATTGACATGAACCGAAAAGCAGATAGGAAATTTGTTCTTCAGGCGCATGCGAAAAAAGCAGAATTGTTCGATTATCAAAACGGTGACTTCAATTCCTTTACAAAAACATTCGATAAACTGGCAAAAGACAGAGAAAATAGACCGTATAAAGATTTAATTTTTCATCATATGGCGGTGTTTTACGATCAGAAAAACGATCAGAAGAAAGCCTTAGATTTTTACAATCTATCTTTAAGAACGGATTCAAAAGACTCTTATTTAGTAGCTTCAAATTACCGAAATTTAGGAAATATGTATTTTAGAAATGCGGAATATCCTGCTGCTGCAAAATATTATGACAGTACATTGGTAAAACTCAATGACAAAACGAGAGAGCATAATAAAATTCAAAAAATCAGAAACAATCTGGACGAAGTTATTTTGTATGAGGCTCTTGCCAAAAGAAATGACAGCATTCTTAATGTGGTTTCATTGAATGAAAGTGATAAAATAGCTTATTTTGAAAAGTATATTGTCAAATTAAAAGAAGATGATGAAATCAAGAGAGTTTTAGAGGAGAAACGAAAAGAAAAACAAGAAAATATAGAAAGAAACAGTTCCATCAGTTCTATAGATCCGGCTTCTAGTCAGGAACCGGGTAAACCGGCAAAAAAATCAGCATTAATGCCACCAGCAATACCTACTATTTCTTCACAACAAACCGGGAGTATTTTCTACTTTTATAATCCCACAACCGTAGCTTTTGGAAAAATAGAATTCAAAAAAACTTGGGGCGACAGAACCCCGAATGGAAATTGGAGAATGGCATCCACTGCCGTAAATCCAATTTCAGGAGATTCTTTGAATAATAGTCAAGAAACTACTGAGGATGCAGCAAAAACAGATAAAATTGTGGAGCAATACACCACAGATTTTTATTTGAAACAACTTCCAATAACACAAACGGAGATAGACAGCATAGGGAAGGAACGTAATTTTGCGTATTACCAATTGGGAATTATTTATAAAGAAAAATTCAAAGAAAATGATTTGGCCATCGCTAAACTGGAACAATTATTAAACAATAATCCAGAGGAAAAATTAGTGCTTCCATCGATGTATAATTTGTATAAATTGTATCAAATCACCGATGCTAGTAAAGCAGAGGCGATGAAAAAAAGACTATCGGCTCAATATCCGGATTCTCGTTATGCGCAAATTATGAACAACACAAGTTCTAATGTAGCTTCAGTAAATGAAACGCCTGAAAACACCTATACAAAGTGGTACAAATTATACGAACAAGAGCAATTTGTTACAGTTTTAGAAAATATAGACGCTTTGATTAATCAGTTTTCTGGGGATGAAATTGTATCAAAATTCGAATTGCTTAAAGCAAATACCATTGGAAAACTGAAAGGAGTTACGGCTTACAAAAATGCATTGCTAGGCGTAGCAGATAATTATCCGAACAGCGAAGAAGGGAAAAAAGCCCAAGAAATATTGATAAGTCAAATCCCGTTTTTAGAGAAAATGGAATTGAATACAACAGACTCCAATAATTGGAAAATTCTATATCGAGTAGGGGCAAGAGACGATAAAAACACAAAAGCAATAGAGGATAAAATCAAAATGTTTATAGCTGCTGAAACCCTTCAGAAACTATATTATTCCTATGATATTTATACTGAAAAAGAAAATTTTATCACGATTCACGGCATAAAATCAGAAGTTTATGCAAAGGATATTGCGTTTGTGTTGAAAGATAACACCAAATATAAACTAATTGATCCTGCTATTGTTATCTCTGGTGAAAACTACAAAGTGATTCAAATTAAGAAAAATATGGACATTTATTTAGCGCCAAAAAACCAATAAAATGTTTGATAAAAAACAAAAATCCTATACCGATCTTTTGGGTAAAACCAATAGAATTGTTGAAGGAACTACTATAAAAGGTGATATTATTTCACAAGCTGATTTTAGACTAGACGGAAATTTAATCGGTAATTTTCAGTCTGGAGGGAAAATTGTCATTGGCCCCGCTGGAAGCGTTACCGGAGATATTATTTGCAAGAATGCAGATATTGAAGGTAAATTTGACGGAAAAATTCAAGTAACCGAAGTTTTGAATGTAAAATCTAAGGCCAGCATTCATGGAGAAGTAACCACAGGAAAATTATCTGTGGAGCCAGGAGCTGATTTTAGCGCTTCTTGCACAATGAAAACCATTATAAAAAACAGTACTCATAACGATGGACAACAATCCCAAAAAAAGAGCGAATAAATGGCTTGCGCTTATTAACATTCCGATTCAAATGGGGGCCATCATCTTTTTGTTTTCCTATCTGGGAGATTGGTTAGACGAAAATCATCCACATCCAAAGGTATATTACAGTAAGATTTTAGTGATGCTGGGAGTTGTACTGGCTTTGTACAATGTGATACGACAAGTAAACGAAATCAATAAAACGCAATAATTTTTAAATATAAAAAAACGAGCTGTAAATGCATGGATAGCACTATAAATATAAATAACGTAGGATCTTGTGCCGTTGCGGCAAAAAACAAATACAATGAATTTAAAAAATTACAAACCGCTCCTGTCCCTATTGGGACTTGTGGGATTGGCTTATGTGGTTCATCGAGCTGCTTTTTATCTACTAGTTATAAATGATGCGTTTTTTTATTATTCGATAGAAACCCTCTATATGTTGTTTTTAGCCTTGTCTATTATGGTATTTGTAGTTCTGTTAAAAGTCAAAGAACGCAGTTTTGATAATGTGGGGATGTCATTTCTTTTGAGTACTAGTATTAAAATGATTGTTTGTTATCTGATTTTAAAGCCGATATTGCAAGTTACAACTCATAACAATGCTATAGAGAAAAAGAATTTTTTTGTGATGTTTATTCTCTTTTTAGCAATTGAAACCATATTAACAATACGTATATTAAACGAAAAGCAATAAATATGTTATTCAAGGAATAAATCCATCAAAAATAATTTTTTATATTCTTTTGAATATTAATAAAAGATGTACCTTTGCACCAAATTTCAGAAACGTAATAAATTAAGATAATTAACTGTTATGGTGATTTCAAACAAACCACTTAGATTTATATTAGCGACTTTAGTAGCGTGTCTTCCTTTAATTAGTTTTGCAAATCCAGAACAGGATACTGTAAAAGTAAAAACAGAAGTTGCCCATGAGGCGGCCGAAGGAGCTCATGCTGAACCAACAGATGTAAAATCTAAAATTAAGGCATTTATTAATCATCACCTTTTAGATGCGCATGATTTTACCTTTTCTGCAAATGAAGAGACTGGCGCGCATTACGGTTTTTCATTGCCAATTATTCTTTGGGATAATGGTTTACAAGTATTTTCTTCTTCAAAATTTCATCATGGTGAAGAAGTTGCCGAACACAATGGTAACTTTTATGTATTGCACCACGAGAAAATATACAAAACAGACGCTTCTGGAACTTTAACAGAAGAGCACGGTCACCCTACAAACGCAACGCCACTAGATTTATCTATTACAAAAAGTGTAATTGGTATTTTGGGAATAGCAATCTTAATGTTTGTATTGTTTACAAGTTTAGCAAAATCGTATGCTAAAAATGGAGGTATCGCTTCTGGAGCTGGACGTTTCTTCGAGCCACTTGTACTTTATGTAAGAGATGAAATTGCCATTCCAAACATTGGAGAAAAAGGGTATAAAAAATACATGAGTTATTTATTGACTATATTTTTCTTTATTTTCTTTTTAAACATATTGGGATTAACTCCACTAGGATTTAACGTAACAGGGAATATTGCTATTACAGCATCATTAGCTTTGTTAACGTATTTAATTACAACTTTTACGGCTAATAAAAATTACTGGGGACACATTTTCTGGATGCCAGGTGTGCCAACTCCAATGAAATTTATTTTGGCTCCAATTGAATTATTAGGGACAATCATCAAACCATTTTCATTAATGATACGTTTGTACGCTAACATTTTAGCCGGACACGTTGTTTTGATGAGCATCATAGGTTTAATGTTTATTTTTAAAAGCTGGATTGGAAGTACTTTGTCATTCGGATTGGCATTTGCACTTTCTATTCTTGAAATATTAGTTGCTTTTTTACAAGCGTATATTTTCACAATGTTATCTGCACTTTATTTTGGAGCAGGAAACGAAGAGCATCATCACGACGAAGCTCACCATTAAGTCGAAAGTCAAACGTCGAAAGTTTAAAAGTCAACTTGACTTTATGACATTAGACTTTACAACTTTAGACTATTAATAAGAATGTTTAATTTTTAATATATATATTATGGAAATTCCAACTATTGTAGGAGCAGGATTGATTGTTATCGGAGCAGGTTTAGGTATTGGTAGAATTGGTGGTTCAGCAATGGACGCTATTGCTCGTCAGCCAGAAGCTTCTGGAAAAATCCAAACAGCTATGCTTATTGCAGCTGCACTTATTGAAGGTATTGGTTTCGCTGCGTTATTCGCATCTTAATTAAAACTTAAAAAACAATAGTTACAACGGTTGGTTGTAACTATTGTTTTTAAAATTAAAACATTACAAATTGCGATTAAAAGCAATTCATACTTTAAAATTTATAATTAGATATAATGGATAAGTTAATAAATGATTTTTCGTTTGGTTTGTTTATTTGGCAAATAGCAATATTTGTTGGATTAATACTCTTGTTAAAAAAATTCGCTTGGAAACCAATTCTTGATGCAGTTAATGATAGAGAAGAAGGAATTAAAAATGCATTACTTTCTGCTGAAAATGCTAGAAAAGAAATGCAAAATCTTCAAGCTGACAACCAACGTATTTTACAAGAAGCAAGATTAGAGCGTGACAACATGCTTAAAGATGCTCGTGAAATGAAAGAGAAAATGGTTGCTGATGCTAAAAACGAAGCGCAAGCTCAAGGATTGAAAATGATTGAGCAAGCGAAAGCAGCAATTGAAAGCGAAAAAAATGCAGCAATGGCAGAATTGAAATTACAAGTTTCAACTTTATCATTGAGTATCGCAGAAAAAATATTGAAAGACGAATTATCTAACAAAGAAGCTCAAACTAAATTAGTAGAGAAAATGTTAGGTGACGTAAAGTTAAACTAACAATTATGGCAAGTACAAGAGCAGCAATTCGTTATGCAAAAGCAATTCTAGACTTAGCAAACTCAAAAGGTGTTGCCGAGGTTGTAAATAATGATATGAAATCTATAGCTTCAACAATTAATGGTAATTTGGAATTGAGTACTTTTATTCAAAATCCAACTACTAAAGTGGAGGTAAAAGAGAAAGCACTGTTAGAAGTTTTTGCAGGTATCAATGGCGTAACTCAAGGGTTGTTTCATTTGTTATTTGAAAACAAAAGATTCGAAATTCTAGAAGCAATTGCAATAGAATACAGTAAACTATCTGATGTTATGAATGGTATAGAAGTAGCTCAGGTTACTACTGCTATTGCTATGGATGCAGTATTAGAAGCACAAGTTTTGGCAAAAATTGCAACATTTTCGGATAAGAAAATTACAATAGAAAATACAGTAGATGCTTCAATCATTGGAGGATTTATTTTACGAATAGGCGACAAGCAATACAATGCTTCCGTGGCCAACAGATTACAAGTATTAAAAAGAGAGTTAAGTAATTAGTTTTATTGCACATTTAAGTGTTTAAATTATAAAGTAAGATGGCGGAAATCAAACCTGCTGAAATTTCAGCAATATTAAGAA
This sequence comes from Flavobacterium sp. KS-LB2, assembly GCF_036895565.1. NCBI lineage: Bacteria > Pseudomonadati > Bacteroidota > Flavobacteriia > Flavobacteriales > Flavobacteriaceae > Flavobacterium > Flavobacterium sp. KS-LB2. The sequence continues at coordinate 45,032 of NZ_CP145904.1, forward strand.
AGCAAGTAGAAGGTTTTGAATCTGGTGCTACACTAGAAGAAGTAGGAACAGTACTTCAAGTTGGAGATGGTATTGCTCGTATTTACGGGCTTTCTAATGTTCAATATGGAGAATTAGTTGAATTTGACAATGGATTAGAAGCTATTGTTTTGAACCTTGAAGAAGACAATGTAGGTGTGGTACTTTTAGGACCATCTACAGGAATCAAAGAAGGATCAACTGCAAAAAGAACACAACGTATTGCTTCTCTTAAAGTAGGAGAACAAATGGTAGGTCGTGTAGTAAATACTCTTGGTTTTCCAATTGATGGAAAAGGACCAATTGGTGGAGATTTATACGAGATGCCTTTGGAAAGAAAAGCTCCTGGAGTTATCTTCCGTCAACCCGTTACTGAACCATTACAAACCGGTATTAAAGCAGTAGATGCTATGATTCCAGTAGGTCGTGGACAACGTGAGCTAGTTATTGGTGACCGTCAAACAGGTAAATCAACTGTTTGTATCGATACTATCTTAAATCAAAAAGAATTTTATGATGCTGGGAAACCAGTATTCTGTATATATGTTGCAATTGGACAAAAAGCGTCAACTGTAGCAGGAATTGCTAAAATGTTAGAAGAAAAAGGTGCAATGGCGTATACCGTTATTGTTGCAGCGAATGCTTCTGATCCAGCTCCAATGCAAGTGTATGCTCCTTTTGCAGGTGCTGCTATTGGGGAGTATTTTAGAGATTCAGGTCGTCCAGCTTTAATTGTTTATGATGACTTATCTAAGCAAGCAGTAGCGTATCGTGAGGTTTCTCTTTTATTGAGAAGACCACCGGGACGTGAAGCATATCCTGGAGACGTTTTCTACCTTCACAGTCGTTTATTAGAGCGTGCTTGTAAAGTAATTGCTGATGACGGAATTGCTAAAGACATGAACGATTTACCAGACTCATTGAAATCAATTGTAAAAGGTGGTGGTTCTCTTACTGCTTTACCAATTATTGAAACACAAGCGGGTGACGTTTCTGCATACATCCCAACAAACGTAATTTCGATTACAGATGGTCAAATTTTCCTTGATGGAGATTTGTTTAACTCTGGGGTTCGTCCAGCGATTAACGTAGGTATCTCTGTATCTCGTGTTGGAGGAAATGCACAAATTAAATCAATGAAAAAAGTAGCTGGTACATTAAAACTAGATCAAGCACAATTCCGTGAATTGGAAGCGTTTGCTAAATTTGGTTCTGATCTTGATGCTGTTACTTTAAATGTAATTGAAAAAGGAAAAAGAAACGTTGAAATCTTGAAACAAGGTTTGAACGATCCGTATACTGTTGAAGACCAAGTTGCAATTATCTATGCTGGTTCTAAAAATTTATTGAGAAATGTTCCTGTGAATAAAGTAAGAGAATTTGAGAAAGATTTCTTAGAATTCTTGAATAACAAACACAGAGCGACTCTTGATGCTTTGAAAGCAGGAAAATTAACAGACGAAATTACAGATGTAATCGAAACTGTAGCAAAAGAATTATCAGCAAAATATAACTAAAAAGTACTAAGTGAGAAGTATTAAGTATCAAAATTTTCTAGGTACTTAATACTTAATACTTAAATCTTCATACTTACAAAACAATGGCAAATTTAAAGGAAATCCGTAATAGAATTACTTCCGTTTCATCTACGATGCAAATTACATCGGCAATGAAAATGGTTTCTGCAGCAAAGCTAAAGAAAGCACAAGATGCAATCACAGCAATGCGCCCTTATGCCGAAAAATTAACGGAACTATTGCAAAATCTTTCTGCTACACTTGAAGGTGACGCAGGTGGAGAGTTTACAACACAACGTGAGATTAAGAAAGTTTTAGTTGTTGCCATTACTTCTAATAGAGGTTTATGTGGTGCATTTAACACAAATGTTATCAAAGAAGCAAAAAACCGTTCAGAGTTTTATGCTGGAAAGCAAGTGGATATTTTTGCTATCGGTAAAAAAGGAAATGACGTTTTAAGCAAATCACTTTCAATTGTAGATAATCAAAGCGCTATTTTTGACGATTTGACTTTTGACAATGTGGCAAAAATTGCTGACTTGTTAACAGAGAAATTTGTTTCTGGTGAATACGATAAAATTGAGTTGATTTACAACCAATTTAAAAATGCTGCGACACAAATCGTTCAAACAGAACAATTTTTGCCATTAGCACCTATAAAATCTGATCTTACAGTTTCGACTGGAGATTATATTTTTGAACCTTCAAAAGAAGAAATCGTGTTAACTTTGATTCCAAAATCATTAAAAACACAATTGTATAAAGGAATTCGTGATTCATTTGCTTCCGAGCATGGAGCACGTATGACTGCGATGCACAAAGCAACTGATAACGCAACAGAATTGAGAAATCAATTGAAATTGACTTACAACAAAGCACGTCAAGCTTCTATTACTAATGAAATCTTAGAGATTGTTGGTGGTGCTGAAGCATTGAATGGGTAATACAATATTAATTCAAAATATATTCTAAGAGGTATGCTAAAGCGTGCCTCTTTTTTTGTTTAATTTTATAGTTTAAAAATACTAGCAGAATGAAACTACACCTCAAAGAACTTACTACAAAACAAGAAATGCTGGCGCAATATCCTGTCATGCAATATTTATATACAAATTTCAGTTTAGAGAAATACGATGCGTACCTCACGGATATGGTTCCACACAACTACAAGCAAATTGCCGTCTTTGAAAATGACGTTTGCGTAGGGTTATCTGGATTGTGGTCTGGAACTAAACTTTGGTCTGGAAAGTACTTAGAAATTGATAACTTTATCGTGCATCCAGAGCACCGTAAAAAAGGAATTGGGAAAATGATGACGGATTACGTCGATGCCAAAGCAAAAGAACTCGGTTGTACCATGATTGTTTTAGATGCTTTTACGGGAAATTTTAATGCACATCGTTTTTATTACAACCAAGGTTATGTACCAAAAGGATTTCACTTTCTCAAGATTTTAAATGAAGAAGGATTAAGTTAAAAAGAAAAATATGAAAGGATTTAAAACAATTTTTTCCTTATTTATAATGGCAATCAGCCTTACTTTTTGTGCTATGAAACAAGAATTTCAAACGGAATTTCCTCAAGAAATAAAATCAGTTTTTTACCAGAAAGAGAAAAACAGTGCCAAAAGTAGCGGAGTATATTTTTATATTGAATTAGAAAAACCGTTAGCGAAAACCGTCAAGTTAGAGAAAGTCTATTTTCACAATCAGGAAGCGTTTCTAAAAGGAATTACCTCAAAAGATTTTACAGCTTATTTCAGCTCAAGTATTGCCCAGCAGGATTTGATATTGCACAAAGATCCTTCAAAAGAATATGGAAATAAAGCGCCAGTCATTCAAAAAACTAAATTTCATTTGAAACCCAACGAAGCAGTTTTGGAATACAAGAAAGATCATAAAACCCAGTTTTTTAAAATATCAAATCTCATAGAAAAGCCATTAAGATAATTTTGGTGAAAAGGAGTTTATTTTTAGTGAATTGTTTGGCATTAAAACAAATATTCACTTCAGATGATTAAACCAAAGAATTCGTTATTTTTGTTTTTATAAATAGTAATAGACACATCATTTTGGGATTATATAAAAATCTTTTTAAACAGACTGCCATTTATGGATTGGCTACGGTTATACCAAGAATGTTCAGTTTTATACTGGTTCCATTATACACAGATTTGCTTCCTAAAGCAGAATACGGAAAAGTTTCTATCATTTTTGCTTGGATGATTTTCTTTAATGTCATTCTTGCGTATGGATTTGAGACTGCTTTCTTTAGATTTTACAATAAAGAAACCGATAAGAAATCGGTTGTGGAAACAACATCCGTTTCGCTCTTTTGGACTTCTATTTCGTTTTTATTTATAGCCTTATTATTTAGAAATAAATTAGCAATTTGGTCCGGAATTGATGTTCAATATATTACGTACACCATCTGGATTTTAGTTCTGGATGCGCTAGTGATTGTTCCTTTTTCTAAATTAAGAGTCAATCAGCAACCTATAAAATATGCTCTAATTAAAATAGGAAATGTGGCTATTAATCTGCTTTTAAACCTTTTCTTTTTGATTTATTTGCCAAGCATCGAACAGTCAAATCCCGATAGTTTTTTATGTTCTTTTTACTTAGAAGATTTTCAAATAGGTTATATTTTTGTATCGAATATCGTTGCGAGTTTAGTTACTTTTCTCCTACTTTCTCCTAACTACCTTTTGCTAAAATGGCATTTTGATTACACCCTTTGGAAGCGAATGATGCAGTATGGCTTGCCTATTATGGTTGCCGGAATCGCATTTGCCATCAACGAGCAATTCGATAAAATTTTATTAGGAAAGCTACTTCCAGCAAACATCGCTGCTGCCGAGGTGGGTGTTTATTCTGCATGTTACAAACTCGGTTTGTTTATGGTTTTGTATCGCACGGCTTACACCTTAGGAATTGAACCCTTCTTTTTCAGCCACGCTGATAAGCAAGATGCCCCTCAAACCTACGCCACGATTACCAAATATTTTGTCATTTTCGGCTCTTTTATATTACTATCCGTAATCGTTTTTGCCGATGTCTTGAAAGTTATTATGATACAAGATGAATCTTATTGGGAAGCTATGAAAGTAGTACCCTTAATCATTCTCGCCAATTTTTTCCTTGGCATATACACCAATCTTTCGGTTTGGTATAAACTGATAGACAAAACCCATATCGGAGCCTATATTTCTATAGTGGGAGCTATAATCACATTAGCTTTAAATTACCTGCTAATCCCCACAATGAGCTATTATGGCTCGGCAATTGCTACAATTGCGGCCTATGGAAGCATGATGTTTATCTCTTACTATTTCGGAAACAAATATTATCCCATCCCGTATGACACTAATAAAATTGCAATTTATCTGCTATTATCCATAGGATTTTCTGCGATTTCATTTTATGGTTTCCGAGAAAATTATTTTGTCGGAATCCCATTATTGCTCGCGTTCCTGTATTTTATATACCACAACGAAAAAGAATTATTAACCAAGATTTTAAAACGAAAACCGAATTAAAATAATTTTTAGGAGCCAATCGCGCTGTACGTTTCAAGCTTTTTCCTAAAATTGTTTTTTTCTAAGTCCAAAAAGGAGCTTCCTCTGGTCGCTCTTTTTATCCATGAAAAAATACAATTTTACAAAAAAAGGCTTTCCACTTCCATCACGGCTAAAATCTTAAATACTATATAAATCCTGCGAATCAGCAATTCATAGCTTGTTCCATAACCATAAATAATAATGACAATAAACATAATCAACAAATCACAACACGCCTTGCCCAACTATGAAACCATAGCTTCAGCAGGAATGGATTTAAGAGCTAACTTAACCGAATCGATAAACCTTAAACCACTGGAAAGAACCATTATAAAAACAGGTCTTTTTATAGAATTACCAATAGGTTATGAAGCACAAGTACGTCCAAGAAGCGGTCTGGCTGCCAAAAAAGGGATTACAGTGCTGAATTCTCCGGGAACAGTAGATGCAGATTATCGTGGCGAAATTGGTGTGATTTTAGTAAATTTATCCAATGAAGATTTCGTCATCGAAAACGGAGAGCGTATCGCACAACTTATCATAGCAAAACACGAACGAGCGGAGTGGATCGAAGTTCAAGAGCTATCAGAAACTTCTAGAGGCGAAGGTGGTTTTGGAAGTACGGGAGTGAAATAACTAAGCAGTGTTCAGTATTCAGTTGTGAAAATTGATTAACCAAGTTGTTTCAAAAACCAAGTTGTGGAAATCGGTACAATCTGTTTAATCTGTAGCATAATAAAACAAAAAAAACTTTGCGAACTTTACGGTTAAAAAAAGTAAATTAATTTAATAATTCAAAGATTAAAAAATTTAAATATTTGTATTAAATTTTTCAATCATTTAATTTTTCAATAAAAAAATATGAAAATAATTGTCCCAATGGCAGGCCGTGGTTCACGCCTTCGCCCACATACATTAACTATTCCTAAGCCATTAATTCCAGTTGCTGGAAAACCAATTGTGCATCGTCTAGTAGAAGATATCGCCGGCGTATTGAATCAAGATATCGAAGAAGTAGCCTTTATCATTCACGAAAGTTTTGGCAAAAAAGTAGAAGAAGAACTACTTGCTATTGCTCAAAAATTAGGTGCCAAAGGAACTATTTATTATCAAAACGAAGCGTTAGGAACGGGTCATGCCATTATGTGTGCCAAAGATTCTTTGAGCGGACCAGCGGTTATTGCTTATGCCGATACGTTAATTCGTGCCGATTTTGATTTAGATCAAAATGCCGATAGTGTTATTTGGGTAAAACAAGTGGATCATCCAGAAGCTTTTGGAGTAATAAACCTCAATGACGCTAATGAAATAGTAGAATTAGTAGAAAAACCAGCAACATTTGTATCTGATCTTGCTGTTATTGGAATTTATTATTTTAAAGATATTGCCGTTCTAAAAAACGAACTGCAATTAGTATTAGATAATAATATTATTCATGGAGGAGAATATCAAATTAATGATGGAATCAAGCAAATGATGGCCAAAGGCATGAAATTTGTTCCAGGTAAAGTAGACGAATGGATGGATTGTGGCAACAAAGATGTTACAGTTGAAACAAATTCTAGAATGTTAGGTTTCTTACACAATGACGGAGAGCATTTAGTAGACTTCGATGTTAAATTAGAAAATGCTACTATTATTCCGCCCTGTTACATTGGAGAAGATGTGGTATTAATTAATGCAACTGTTGGGCCCAATGTCTCTCTAGGAAAAGGATGTCATGTAGTAAACAGTACTATTAAAAATAGTTTGGTACAAACGCACGCTCATATAAAAAATGCGAATTTAGATAATGCAATGATTGGAAATCATGCCAGCTTTGATGGTAATTTTACAAGCATCAGTATTGGTGATTATTCGGTTTTAGAATAAAATGGTTCGATTGTTGTACCTAGTATAAAGATGCAGAATTAAAAAACAGCATGAAAAACAGCGCTTTACTATTTTTATTTCTGGTTTTGCAATGCAATTCAGCTTTGCTATGGGCACAAACGGAACCCGAGGAAATCAAGCTTGATACAGATCAATTTCAGGAACTTTTTTATGAATCATTGCTTCAAAAAGGAATTGAAAATTATGATAAAGCAGTAATAGCCTTGGATAAATGCATCAAGATTAAACCAGATGATGCGGCTGTTTATTATGAATTAGGAAAAAATTATTTAGCATTAAAGGAATATAAAAATGCCTATAGTTCATTTGAAAAAGCGACCCAAATAGATCCAAAAAATAAATGGTTCTGGGTGGGAATGTACGATGTGAGTTATGAAACTAAAAATTTTACCCAGGGAATTACGGTCATCAATAAATTAATTGAATTTGATCCAAAGTATAAAGAAGATTTGACCTCTTTGTATATGGGGACTAATCAGTTTGAAAAAGCATTGACGTTAATTCAAGAACTCAATGAAACCATTGGAAAAACAGACCGTAGGGAATTATACAAAAGCCAAATCCTGTCCGAAGGAAAGTTTCAAAATATTGAAGTTTCAAATTTGTTAGCACAGATTGAAAAGAACCCAAAAGAAGAGTCAAATTACATCAGTCTAATTGTTTTGTATTCTAAAAATAATGAAGAGGGAAAAGCTTTTGAAATTGTCAAAAAACTGGAAAAAGCCTTACCAAATTCTGAATGGGCACAAGTAACGTTGTTCAAAACGTATTTGGATAATAATGATGGACCAAAAGCAATTAGTGCCATGAATGTAGTTTTGGCTAGCGCCAAAATAGATTCTAAAATAAAGCACAGAATACTGAATGAGTTTTTGATTTTTGCAAATAAAAATCCGCAATACACAGCTGATTTAGAAAAAGCAATTTCATATTTCGATAATGATAAAGAAGTTAATGTTGCTAAGGAAATAGGGAAATTTTTCCATACAAAAAAGCAATGGGCAAAAGCAATTACCTACTATGAACAAGCATTAAAAAATGGTTCTGGAGACGATATCGAAACCCATTTGCTTTTGCTTCAGATGTATACAGAGACAAAGGAGTTTGGGTTGGTAGCTAAAAAAGCGTCAGCAATGGTTGATGTTTTTCCAACACAACCACAGTTTTACTACTACTCAGGAATGGCTAATAATCAATTGCAACAATTTAAGAAAGCCAAAGATATACTAGAAATGGGCATGGATTATGTAGTAGAAGATAGAGCATTAGAAATAAACTTCAACATTCAGTTAGGAGAAGCGTACAATGGCTTGGGAGATTTCAAGAAAAAGGAGCTGTATTTTTCTAAAGCCAATCAATTAATAAAAGAAAAAAAACAATGAAAAAAATAGCAATAATAGTATTAATAGCTCTTTTTATGGTGTCGTGTAAATCGAAAGCCATAGCAGTTGCGGCAGGGAATGTGCCAACAACGGAGGCGAGTTACATGACGTCTAAAAAAATAATAGAAAATTATTACAACAATAAAAATCAGTTTTCTACATTATATATTAAATCGAGTGCGCGTTATGCTGACAACAAACAAACTCAAAATGTTACGGCTGAAATTAGGATTAAGAAAGACGAACAAATTTTAGTTAGCATTCGTTTTCTTGGAATTACAATGGCTAAAGCATTGATTACACCAAAGTCAGTGAACTATTATGAAAAAATAAACGGTAGTTATTTTGAAGGTGATTTTACTAGCTTAAGCCAATGGTTAGGAACGGATTTAGATTATAATAAAATTCAAAATATGTTATTAGGTCAAGCAATTGATGATTTGACGAAAGGGAAGTATCTGGAATCCTTGCTGGAACAAACGTACCGTTTAGATGATGTTTCGAATGCAAATACGAAAAAATCATTCTTTTTGGATGCCGATAAGTTTTTAGTTCAAAAACAAGAAATCACCCAAACTACCGAGGAACGAATGATTAAAGTAGCCTATGCAGACAACAAAGTCTATAACGAGGGAACATTGCCAACTAGCGTTCTAATCAATACGTTTCAGAAGAAAGGAAACACCGAAATTAATCTGGATTACAACACGGTAACTTTCAATGAAGAACTTTCTTTTCCTTATAGTGTTCCAAATGGGTACAAAAGAATTATAATTAAGTAAATTAGCCAAAATATTTTTTTAATATGCCAAAATTTCTCCTAAGCCTAATTTTTATCTGTATGACTTCATTACTTTGGAGTCAGGAATCCCAACAAGAAAAATTAGAAGAACGTAAAGCTCAAATTCAAAAGGAAATTCGAGAAAATGAAAAGTTATTACAAACAGTAAAGAAAAAAGAAAAATCCGCTGTCAATGTAGTTATTATTCAGAGTACAAAAATAAAGCTGAAAGAAAAATTAATAAACACGACCGAAAAGCAAACCAAGTTGCTTAACAATGACATGTATATTAATCAGGTACAAATCAATAAACTTAAGAAAGAACTAGCTGAACTTAAGGAGGATTATGCTGAAATGATTGTAAAGTCATATAAAAGCCGATCTGCCGAAAGTAGAGCGATGTTCTTATTGTCGTCTGAAAACTTTTTGCAGGCTTATAAAAGAGCACAGTACATGAAGCAATACACGAGCTACAGAAAAATGCAAGGTGAAGAAATAAAAACGAAGTCGAACAAGCTTATCGATTTTAATGCAAAACTGAACGTACAAAAAACAGCCAAACAAAAACTGATTGCTGAAAACGAAAAAGAACGATTGTCACTTGAAAAAGAAAAACAAGAGCAATTGAAATTGGTAAACGTTATTAAAAAAGATAAAAATAAGATTGCTCAAGAAATTAAGAAACGACAACAAGAATATAGAGCAATTGACAGACAAATTAATAAGTTAATTCGAGAGGCTATTGCGGCTGCCAATAGAAAAGCAGCTTTAGAAAAAGCAAAAGCAAATCCAAGTGCTCCAGTTTCAAAAGCGGCAGTATCTTCCTCAAAAATTGAGTTAACTCCAGAAGCTAAAATTGTTGCAGATAACTTTAGAGCCAATAGAGGAAGGTTGCCTTATCCTGTTGAGAAAGGCTATATATCTTTAGGATATGGAAACCAGACGCATCCATTGTTTAATACCATTACCGTACACAATAGTGGTGTAGAAATCACAACAGACAAGGGCGCAAGCGCAAGAGCCGTTTTTGGCGGAGAAGTAACTAGCGTAATTGTTTTGTCACCAGTAAACAAAGCAGTAATGATACAACATGGAGATTTCTTCACAGTATATCAAAATTTGAGCTCTGTAAATGTTAGTAAAGGAGATAAAGTGAGTATTAAACAAAGCCTTGGAAAAGTAAGAACCAACGGTGAGACAGGAAAAACGATAATCAAGTTTTTAATTCTTCAAAATACAACTTACAACGATCCCGAAGGTTGGTTGTCACCAAGATAAAAATGGCGTTACACAAAAAGCACTGTCGTATTCCCTGGAATGTAATAGTGCTTTTTTTTAAGTTGGTTATAGCAGTAAACCCCACTCTTTATGAAATTAATATTTATTTCATGGAGTAGAGACATTTTTAGAACAGTTTGAGCTTTTTAGGACGATCGTTTGACGAACACTTCAAAAGGTACGTTTTCAAAAAATCAAGTGTAATTTGTAAATAGACAATCACAATTAAGAAAGCTTGACATGAAAAATAAAATGTATGTTAAAAATTCAATAGATATTCTCAAAATAAAAAATTCCAAAAAAAAGATCGTGACGCTAGTGAAACAGTTAATTATGTTGCCGCTAATCACCTTTATGATTGGTTGCAACAATAGAAAAGTAGAAGAAAAACAAAATTCTTTTAGAGCAATTAATGGACGAGATACAGCCTACTTATCACTCACAACAGGGGATAATTATTTTACGGGAAAATATGAAATATTTTATGGACATAAAACAATGAAAGACTCCGGATATGTAAGAGGTAAAATAGTTGGTGATACTTTGTTGGGGGCTTATTATTACAAATCTTACGGTGGCTTGGGTTTAAGTAAGCCAATTGCTTTATTAATGAAAGGGGACAAATTGCTATTAGGTACAGGAATACAAAGTAGTGTATTGGGGTTAGTTTTTTTTACTTCTGAGGTACCAATTAACTATGATGCACCCGTATTTATTTTCGAAAAATCAAAAAACAACAAGTAGCAGGACTCATATTAAAAATAGAAAATTGGATATTTATAGTATTTTTTACAATAAGATATAGATATTCACGACTGTTGTGCTAAGTCAGAGGGATACGCACAACAGTCAGTACATTTAAGTAACCCTCCGTTGGATTGGCTATTCAAAAAGATAAGAATTCCAGTTTTCATAAAAAAAGCATTATCGTATTCCGTGGAATGTGATAATGCTTTTTTATTTTTATTCTTGCTGAGGAACTATCTTAAATCAACTGAAAGTTTCGCTATAAATTTAAGTTATTCTCTTTGCGAGGGTTACTAATATAAAATTATTCTGCTTTATTAAAAGAAGAATTAATTGAATTGATCATTCCATCAGTTGACCAAGTTCCAGAAACTATGATGCGTCGGATGGTGTAAAGTGGATCTATTGAATCTCTTTTGGTAGACAAAATATATCCCATTTTGTAACTGCTTTTTTTGATTTCAGGAATTGCTGCTGTATTCCATAATCCAAATGGATAAGCAAAATCCGTCACAGGTTTTCCTATAATTTCCTCTAGTTTTGCCTTTGGTTTTACTAATTGTGTATTCCAGTCGTCTCCTGCATATTTAGTAACCATATGATGATCCCATGTGTGTGCGCCTACAACATGTCCGTCGTCCGACAAGGTTTTAATTTGCTCTTTACTCATGTATCCGGGACGATTAATAGAAACGGTCATGATAAAAAACACTCCTTTGAAACCATATTTTTTCATTTCGGCTACGCCAATGCTGAACTGCTCTTCTCTGGTATCATCAAACGTTATCATAATAGGCTTTGCAGGTAATGGACCATCAAAGACTAAATAATTATACAATTGTTCTGGTAAAATGGTTTGGAAGCCTGCATCTGCCAAGGCTTTCATTTGTTGCGAAAAAGCCGGAGGTTTTACAGTGTAGACTTTTATGTTTCCACTTGCAGTAGCGCTAAAATCCCGAATGTTATGGTAACATAAAATTGGAACTTCTTTTTTTGAAAGAATGGTCGTGGCATCATTTGCTACTTTTTTTTGCGTAACAATTTTTGCAGGAACACTAACTAAGGGAACTTCGGGGATTATTTTACGGGGTTCTGATTGACAGCCTACCAACAAAAAAAATCCAAGACAAAAACAGTAAAGAAGATGTTTCATAAACTATATTATTGGTACTGAATGTAAATTGGTTTTGGAGTAAATTTCATTAACTCTTCAGGGCTATACATTTTCCAGTCGTTTTTATTGTCATTTTTATAAAATAATTTAAAACCGGAAAACTGTACAGGTTCTCTAAAAATATAAGCTTTATAAGTGTCTTTTTTTAACACTTTACTTCCAAAACCATCCATATCCATTACGATTTGAACCTCAGGGACAGTTTTGATTTCTTTATAATTTTTCACCATTCCTTGTGTAAATCGGTGTACTACCAATACTTTTGGAGTTAACTTGTTTTTACGCACAATATCAGCCAAAATAGTAATGGCGTCATTTATATCAGCCGCAGTAAAATGCCCGATTTTAGAACCTGGACGCTCTCCGCCTTTCATTGAAAATTCAGGGTCAATTCCAAGATGTACATTCGGCATGGAAAGGTATCTTTCTAACTCCGCTACTTCTGCTTTTACAGTGCTGTGTCCTACTTGTATATCTAAAAACACTAGTGCATTGATGGGTTTTGCCCAACTTATAACGGTATCAATTTGTTTAAAAGGCATTCGTAAACGGTGCATGTTATTTTTTCCAGGAGCGCCTTGAGCCGTAACGGCGATGTAGTGCAATGCAGGAATTGTTTTCACAGTAGAGTCGGCTGCTTGCCATTTAGCTACTTCGCCTTGCAGTTTTGTTATCATTTCTTTTTGGGGAAGTTCACCCAATATTCCCATTCTTGTAGAATATAGATTTCCGTAATACGCAATAATTCTATTGTAGGGTAACAAAGCACCTGCTAAAGGGTAAGGTGCTTTTGCGGGCCATCTGCCAGTAGTGTCATTATTGCTTAACGCGACCATTTTTTTATTATAGTCAACGGTATCTAGAGTAAGTGTTGTTTTTTCTTCAATGACCTTTTTTACGCTATCTGATTTTTCTGTATCGGTTACAGCATCTGCTGCTTTTCCTTTTTCACAGGAAATATTCAAAAGCAATAATGGAAGTACAATAAGTGCAATAGCTGATTTTTTCATAAATTAATTCTATTTATTTTCAATGTAAAGATATAGTATTTTAGAACCGAGAAATCATTTATAATTATGTTTCAACGCCTATTTATTACATAATTTACGGATTTTAAATTTTAAATTTAATATTTAAACGGAATGGATATCTGTTAATTGTTGAGTTGTTGATTTCTATTTGTTTTTAGTTCAATTTCAGAACAGTTTTTGGCGAATACAAAGAAAACGTTAACTTTATAGAAGTTTTTTACTCATCTAAACTCCAAAAAATTGTTCAAAAACTTCGTTTCTTTACTTCTTTGCTTATGCATTACCACTGCTGCTTTTTCACAAATAAAAAAAGATACCATTTCATTATCTGAAGTAGTATTGAAAGGTGCGCCAATACAAAAAACAATTCAAAACACAGCAGCAGCTGTCGCAGTACTTACCGCAGTCGATATCAATAAAAGTGATGGACTGATTTTAACCCCCATATTAAATACAATTCCGGGAGTGAGTATGCAGCAAGGCGCATTAAACACCAATCGAATCATGGTACGCGGTATTGGAGCGCGTGCACAATTTGGCACAACTAAAATCAAAGCGTATTTTGATGGCATTCCGCTAACTACCGGCGAAGGCGAAACTACGATTGACGATCTTAATTTAGGCGCCATCGAAAAAATTGAAATCACCAAAGGACCCAATGCTACGAGTTTTGGCTCGGGTTTGGGCGGTGTTATTCAACTGTTTTCAAAAGAGACGCCACCACGAGAAACTTTTGCGAAAGCAGCCACTACTTTTGGGAGTTTTGGATTGCTACACCAACAATATACTGCGGGTTACGCCAATGCAAAAAGCAATTGGTACAGCAGTTTTGCCAATGTGCAGCAAGACGGATTTAGAGCTAACAGTGACTACAATCGAAAAACGGTGAATGTACACGGCAAGCAACAGTTGGGTTCAAAAGGGAAATTATCTTTTCTAGGAACATTTACGCGATTAAAAGCGTTTATCCCGAGTTCGATTAACGAAAATGATTTTAACAACAATCCTGAGAAAGCGGCTCCAACTTGGGCTGCTGCAAAAGGATTTGAATCTTACGACAAGGTACTTTTGGGACTCGCGCATCAGCATCAATTTTCTGCTAAATGGTCTTTGCAAACTAGTGTTTTTGGTAGTTTTAAAGATGCTTATGAACCACGACCTTTTGATATTTTAGAGGATAACACCAATACAGTAGGTTTGCGATCGCATGCGAACTTCAAAGACCAACTTTTTGCAGTACCAATGGAACTGAGTTTTGGGACAGAATTACTCCGAGAGCAATACAAAAACACCTTGTATCGTAATTTGTATCAATCGCATCCGGGGCAAGGAAGTGTGCAAGGTGAAGCTTTTAGTTCTGTAAATCAAAATAGAAATTACAGTACTTTTTTCGTTCAAATGGAGCTACAACTGAATTCAAAACTACAATTAGAAACGGGTTTGTCTTTCAATAATACTTCGTATTTACTGGCAAATGAAACCAATCAGAATGAGCCTAATTCGTTCGGAGCTGTTTGGTCTCCACGTGTCGGATTGTCCTATCAAGTAAGCAAAGGAAAACATCTTTATACCTCAGTTAGCAATGGTTTCTCGGTGCCATCGGTTGCAGAAACCTTAACGCCTCAAGGTAAGATTAACATCAGCTTGAAGCCAGAATTGGGGTGGAATTATGAACTAGGTTTTAAAGGGAATTGGTTGAAACAAAAACTTTATACTGAAATTGCTTTGTACACTACTCAAATCAAAAACTTGTTGGTAGCGCGACGCACGGCCGAAGATCAATTTGTAGGTATCAATGCGGGTAGCAGTTCACATTCAGGTCTTGAATATGTACTGAGATATGCTCTTTTGAACAGAGAACAAGTGCAAATTAAGACCTATGTCTCGGGTGCTCTTAATGTGTTTAAGTTCAATGAATTTATAGATGGCGATGCTGATTATTCTGGAAATCAACTTACTGGCGCACCACAGTCACAGTTTAATTTCGGGTTTGATGTACAAACAAAATTGGGAATAAGCTGGAATACTGCTCTGCAAACCGTTGGTAAAATCCCGATGAATGATAGCAACACCAAATACAGTGACCGCTATGCGTTGTTGGATAGTAAAGTAACCTATTTGTTCCGCTTGTTTAAGGGGTTAAATGCGGAGGTCAATGCAGGAGTCAACAATGCCCTAAATAGAAAGTATGCTGCAAATATCTTACCCAATGCGGTAGGATTTGGTACTGCAGCACCGCGTTATTTTTATCCAGGAAATCCAGTCAATTATTACGGAGGTTTTTCGGTACTCTATAGTTTTTAAAGTAAACTTGAAAAAACACTTTATTTTTTGATGGTGGCAACCTCTTTTACAGTCACCACTTTGGTTTGTTTGTTGCTCCACGAGGTCATGATGTAATTCATCACATCAGCTACTTCTTGATCCGTGAGTCCCATGGCAGGCATGCTGCTATTGTATTTTTTTGCATTGACAATTATGGGGCCACTTTGACCGTATTTCACTGCTGAAATGCTCGCGCTACGTTTGTTTTTTAACCAATCCGAACCATCTAGTGGCGGAAAATTAGTGCCATCGCCTTTGCCTGTTGCACCATGACATTGCATGCAAAAATCGGCGTAGATTTCTTTACCAGGATTTTGAGTTGTTACAAAGTTGTTGTTTTTATCAACGCTGATGTATGCTGTTGTTTCAAAAGAATTTTTTGCTGCCATACTACCAAGTAATGCCATACCCAATCCTACGACTAATTTTGTGTTGATCATGATTTAGTTGGGTATAATTTTTACAATTCCTTTTCCTTCAACACCCATGTAAATATAACCATCTGGACCTTGCGCTACATTACGTACACGACCCACACCCGTTGCTATTTTTTGGCGTCCCACAACTTCGTTTCCTTTCAGTTGAACCAATTCTAGATATTGAAATTTTAAAGATCCTACTAATAAATGCCCTTTCCAGTCTGGATATTTGTCGCTGGTTACAAAAGTCATTCCGCTTGGCGCGATAGAAGGTAACCAGTAATAAATTGGTTTTTCAATCCCTGCTTTTTCGTTTTGCGTACTTATTGTAGTGCCGTCATAATCGATGCCGTACGTAACTACTGGCCAACCGTAATTGACTCCTTTTTGAATAATGTTGATTTCATCGCCACCTTGAGGTCCGTGTTCGTGTGCCCAAATGGCGCCTGTGGCTGGGTTTTTGGCCATTCCTTGTGGGTTGCGGTTTCCGTAGGTGTAAATGGCCTCTTTGGCTCCTGCTTTACCCACAAAAGGATTGTCTTTAGGAATGCTTCCATCATCATTTAGGCGGTAAATTTTCCCACCATCTCGAGTAATATCTTGTGGATTAACAAAGTGTTCGCCGCGCTCACCTACTGAGAAATAAAGAAATCCAGCATTGTCAAATACAATTCGGGAACCAAAATGCTGTCCTTTGGTTGTGTTTGGAGTTGCTTTGTATAATGACTCTATTTGCGTCAAGCCGCCGTCAACTAATTTGGCACGAATCAATTTGGTATTTCCACCAGTGCCTTCTCCTTCTTCAGAGGCAAAAGTCATGTAAATCCAACCATTTTTCGCGTAATCCGGATGCAAAGCGATATCTAACAAACCACCTTGTCCGCGAGTGTACACTTTAGGTAGATTTTTAACGGCCGTTTTTTGTCCGTTTTTAATGTGATACAAAGTGCCACTTTTTTCAGTAACCAATAGTGCTCCGTCTGGCAACCAAGTCATTCCCCACGGAATAGCTATATCTGTTGCCACAGTTTCTAAAGTGTAATTTTGTACTTCGTCTTGGACAACTACATCATTCGGTTTGGTTTGTGCCTCACAATTAAGTGCAAGCATGGAGAATATAGAAAGCGAAATAAGTGCTATTTTTTTCATGATTTATGGTTTAATAAAAACTTTTTAAAGGTACTAAAAGCCAAATAAATATTGCTAGTTGGATTTAATTTTTACATCGAATTAACAAAATCAGTTGTTCGAGCAGCATATTTGATTGTTTTTTTTAATCTAGAGTTCGGTTTTTTTCAAAAAGCAAAATTGAAAATAGTTGCAAAAAAACCACCTAGCGAAGAGGTGGTTTTTCAGAATTTGTGCTTTATTTCTTGACACTATATTTGGCTGTTCTGGCATCTTGGATGACTCCTTTCCAGTTTAATCCGAATCCAAAATCATATACATTTCCCACGGTGTCTTGGTACGGAATCATATCGTGAGGAACGTCTTCGAGTTGTTTTTCAACAGTAGACATATTGGCTGGCATTTGTAATGGCAGCAATCCTGAAGGCTCGGTTTTACCAGAAACAATATCTAGCAAAGCTTCAACTTGTACGCCAAATTCGCCCAAAATTACATCAACATTTTTTTCGAAATCACTAAAAATCATCGGATTTGAAACCGATACAGCAACCAAAACGGGTTTGTCTTTCATTGCTTTTTTAGTATCCAAAATGGTATTTAAATCAGGATACGAACTGGATTTACTAGTTTTATTTACATACGAACGGTTGTTGATAGTAGGGTCAATGACAGGATCACCAGCAGCAATACTTTGGGTTCTTGCATCTACGGCAGTGTAGTCGCTTAATTGCAAACTGATGGGCACATAACCATTTCCGCCAGCTTCTCTATCGGCTCTGCTGTATCCATTACTGATTGGGCTTTTGATGAAAACCAAAGCAAAATCAGCCTTGTTAGGGTCATCGGTTACCGTGTAGTATTTTTTAATTAATTCTAAATTAACAGGATATTCTGTTTTTTCAGGTGATGGTTGCCCAAAAAAGTTAACTCCTGCAGGCGTAGTGCGTTTTGGGATATAAACTGTTTTTCCTTTTGTAATTGGTAGCGTTTTGTTCTGGTTTTTGAGCAGTACCACTGATTTTAATTGAGCATCATAACCGGCTTTCATAAATTCTGGTTTTCCAACAATAGCTTTGGTTTCGTTCGGATCTAAATAGGCATTTTCGAATAATCCCACTCTAAAAATATTCAGAAGTAAACGAACTGCTGATTGCTCAAAACGTTTGCGCATAAAAGCTTCGCCTTGTTCTTTTATGCCCATTTGATAGGCTTCTAAAACCGGTTTGATGTCGTTATTTCCTCCAAACTGATCAACTCCAGCCATAAGCACTTTGTAATGTCTTTCGGCCACAGTTAAGGATTCAACTCCCCAAGATTTTCCCGCAAACACATCTGGTTTTGGACCTTCATCAGCGGTAATGAGCCAGTCGGTACAAACCACGCCATCGTAGTTGTATTTGTCTCTCAGCAAATCGGTGATGATGTATTTGCTAAAACCGTTCCCCACATTCTCGCCATTTTTTTTATCTTGACCAAATGAGATCGTGTAGTAAGGCATCACTGCCGATGCTTTTTTGGTAGATCCGTTGAGTTGAAAAGCGCCTTCGGTAAAAGGTTTTAAGTGTGTTTCGAAATTATTTCCTGGATAGACTGCAAATTTTCCATAGGCAAAATGCGCATCGCGTCCCGCTTCTTCAGGACCGCCACTTGGCCAGTGTTTCACCATCGCATTTACACTTTGATGTCCCCAGCCATTATAGGTGTTAACCGCTTTTTTAGGAGTTTGAAATCCGTCAACATAGGCTCGTGCCATGTCGGTAGCCAGTTTTGGGTCTTCGCCAAAAGTACCTACAAATCGATTCCATCTTGGTTCTGTTGCCAAATCAATTTGAGGCGAAAGTGCCGTTGCTATTCCCATAGCTCGGTATTCTTGTGCAGCAATGTTTCCAAATTGAGCAGTGATAGCAGCGTCAAAAGTTGCTGCAAGCCCTAATTCTTCTGGCCATTGTGAGATGGCTCCGCCTGAACCTGCATTGTATTCGGCATCTTTATTGGCGCCGTTTCTAGGATCTGAGCTGTTGTTGGCAGGAATTCCCATTCCAATACCTTCAACTAAAGCTTGTATATTGTTGTTCCAAGTTGCAGCAACTGTTGGACTTTCAACAGAAGTCATCAACACATGACGTAAATTATCTTTGGTTAAAAATCCAATTTGCTGGTCAGACAAATCAGATGACTTTGCACCACTTTTTGAAAATGGTTTTCCGTTATAAGTTCCCGTAAACATTCCTGCTTCCTGTGCGGGAATAGCTTGATGCCTGCTGTACAACATTAATCCGGCCATTTGCTCGACTGTCATTTTAGCTGCAAGATCTTTGGCACGTTCCGCTACTGGTTTTCTCCAATCTTCATAAATATCTAATTTTCCATTCTTGTTGAGGTCCTTAAAAGCCAAGCCGTCTACTTGGATGATTTTAATTCCTGATTTAGGCGAATAGCCTAATGTTTGACCGCCTTGGTTTTGAACAATGTTATGAGATTCTTTAGTGGTTTCGGTCCATTTGGATTGCGCCTTCATTGATACAGTTAGTAACAATATAGACGGAAGGAGAAGAATTTTTGATTTCATGATGGTTTATTTATCAGTGTAATAGCATTTTATAGTTTCCAAATGTAAAAAATAATTGTGTTATTTCGACACATTGAAAAATTATTTTTTGGTTATTCTGATATGATGTAAAAACTAAATTAATTATTGCCTACCAAGAGTCGAATTGTGTTGAGGATTTATGTTTTTTTTTGTTTAACTTTGCGTTAAAATATTTAAACAAAATATTCGTTTTTTAAATTTGGGAATCAGCTTTTGCTTAGAACAATAATTTGGTAACCAAAGAATAGTTTTGAACGAATAAATATTTTGAATTCATTTTGGAAAAAATATAGATGAAACAAATAGGTATTAATTACTCGTGGTTAATTATCTTAAAATAGAAAAAAAGCAAATGGAAAATAAAAAACCAGATAATGTTGTATACACCGTCGAAGCAGGATATAACGCTAATGTTTTGCCTTACGCAACGGGAGTTGGAGCACCTGTAATTAGAGTTGATGACGTGGTTTCCTGGAAAAGCAGGGGAATTGATAATGTAAATAAAGAGCTAGGAAATAAATTTAATGAACTCAAGCTTCAATACGAAAAATTAATGCAAGAATACGAATGGAATGAATTAGTGTATAGCGCTAAATTTTCATTTGAACCCGTTATTGGCGAAATCTATCATTTGTACAGAGATGCTGAAGGGGTAAACTTTCTTTCGTTAATAGGTCCGAACGAATGGAATAAAGAACACATTGGTACTTTTAAATTAAATAGTGATAAAAAATGGATTCTCTTGAATGCACAAGATTCGCAGTTGTACTAATCTAAAATAACCGAAAATATTGTTTTCAATTTGATCAAAAATTATATTAAAATTTTGTATTATTTATGTTTGCGATTGTAAAGGTTTTTTAATCGTTCTCTTAATTTGTATTTTTATCAGATATTAATAAAAGAACTTATGGAAGCAGTTTTAAGGCAACAAATTGAGAAAATTGTACCATTAACCGATGATGAATTTAGATTCGTATTGTCCCACTTTTCGGTAGGTAACTATAAAAAACATCAATACATTGTGCAGCAGGAAAATTCTGTTCCGTATGTTTATTTTGTTGTAAAAGGATTTTTGAAATCTTTTTACATAGACAAATCAGGTAAGAATCATATCCTGCAATTCGCCATGAAAGATTGGTGGATTACTGATAATCAAGGTTTCTATAATAACCAGAATGCTACGCTCAACATTGACTGTTTAGAAGATACACAAACCTATTATATCACTCTTGAGAACAGAGAAAAATTGTGTGCCGAATTACAGAAAATGGAATTCTTCTTTTTGCAAAAAATGACTGCCGGAAATATTGCGCTTCAAAACCGAATTCTATCATTAATGAGTAAGAACTCCCAGGAAAGATACCTACAATTTATTCAGTTGTATCCAGACTTGATTCAGCGCCTTCCTAAAACTTTAGTCGCATCTTATCTTGGTATTTCAAGAGAAACATTAAGCCGGTTGTCGCATTGATGTGATATAGGTCACAAATTATATGTGCGCTATGTCCTGTATAGTCTTTGTCGCATTCCCGAAATTTGTATTTTATAATTTTAAAATACAAACATGGAAAATATAGCGTTAGTAGTTGGAGCAACCGGAATAACGGGAAGTAATCTCGCAGAAAAACTTATTGCTAAAGGCTGGACCACTTTCGGTTTAGCCAGAAACCCACGAAAAGATATAGAAAACCTTAAGCCAGTTGCTGCAGACCTTTTGGATTTGGAGCATTTAAAGACCGCTTTAAAAGACGTTTTTCCCACACACATTTACATTACAACTTGGATGCGTCAGGATTCTGAAGCCGAAAATATTCGGGTGAATAGCTTGATGATCAGAAACCTTCTGGAGGCATTATCTGCTAAAAAATCTGTGAAACACGTAGCACTTGTTACAGGACTGAAACATTATCTTGGACCTTTTGAGGCTTACGCTAAAGAAGGATTTTTGCCCGAAACACCGCTTAGGGAAGAGCAGCCACGTCTAGATTTAGAGAATTTTTATTATGCTCAAGAAGATGAGGTTTATGCCGCTGCATCGCGAGATGGTTTTACATGGAGCATTCACCGCCCGCATACGGTTATAGGAAAAGCGGTAGGAAACTTAATGAATCTGGGAACTACGCTTGCGGTATTTGCCATTATTTGTAAAGAAACAGGAAAGCCATTTCAGTGGCCGGGTTCAGCAGCGCAATGGAATGGACTTTCAGATGTTACAGATGCCAGAGTATTGGCTGAACATTTAATATGGGCTTCCACTACAGAAGCGGCTCGTAACGAAGCGTTCAACGTGGTCAATGGAGATTTCTTTCGTTGGAAATGGTTGTGGAATAAATTAGCGGAATCGTTCGGAATTGAGGCAATCGGTTTTGATGGTACGATTCATCCTCTTGAAGAACAAATGAGTGAAGATGCTACAATTTGGAAAAAAATAGCCTCCGAAAATGGATTGCAAGAATCCGATTTAAACCAGTTAGCCTCACCATGGCATACTGATCTTGATTTGGGCCGACCAATAGAAGTGATGACGGATATGTCTAAAAGCAGGAAACTCGGCTTTACTGTTTTTCAAAGTACGGAAGATTCCTTTTATGATTTGTTTGAGCAGCTTCGAAAGGATCGATTAATTCCATAGAGGTTTCATAAGGATTTTCCTAAAATAGTCTCATAAAAATAGGGTTTCAAGTTGTGTTTGTTGAAGCCCTATTTTATTTTTACCATAGTTAAAACTTGCTATAGCTATATACTCAAAGTATCATAGACAACAACTTTTTCCCATAAATGAGCGCATTTCTTGATGAATTCTTGATGAATAGGATGATCTTGATATATTTTTTGGTCGGTTTCATTGTCAAAAAACAACAGTTCCGAAACGTCCCATGAAGTGTCTACTACATCCCGTTTTTCAGTTGATGCCAAAGTTCCTACATGAATTTGACGCACAGTAGGAATGGATGCCAACTTTTTTAAACCAGCAATGAGTTCTTTTTTATCTGCTTCAGATTCTGGATTTTTTAGCCAAAAGTATACTTGGTGCAGTAGTGATTTTTTTGGTGCAGGTATTTTAAATCCCATAAGACTGGCTATTCCTATTAAAGCCGCGGAACCAATAAATTTTCTTCGTATCATACGTTCATTTCTTTACGAAGTGAAAATTAAGAAATAAAATGCAGAATACTTCCTTATTTAAGGCGAAAAGTATCATGAAGTTAATTTGCGTATGCACTAATTCAAAAACAGCTTTAGAACAAAAAAGACCTTATATTGCTGTAAAGTCTTTTTAAAAAGATTCCCTTTGGGCTCAAGGAAAGAATATGTAAAGTTTACTTTTTTGTTTTTAAATTTTATGCCTCAAGTAATATTATATCGTGTTCAAAATATTTAAAAAACTATAATATAGCTTGTTTAATTAAACTCATTAGGTACTCTAAATTCATTGTGCTGTTTACGATGGTTTCATAATCGCCATTTCCCCAATGTCCAGTTTTTGATACATCTTTCATTAATCCTTTTGGGTCGTCCAATTGCCCTTTTTTCAGATTAATAAAAATCTTGAGCCCTTTTTTCAGTATAATAATATCTGCAATATTTTTATTTTTTTTAAAAGCGATATATAGTTTTTTGGGAACAATTTCAATATCATCGGATAAGTTTAAAATAGCATTTTTGTACCATTCATACAATTCTGTAACTTCCTCCAAAGAACTATTTAAATGATCTTCTTCCGTATATACCTTGATTTCAGCTGTGACTGCTTGTATGATACTATTTTGTTTACTTAAGGGTTTGATACTCTCAGCTGATTTAGTTTTCTTGATTGGGTTGATGCTGATTAAATCATTTTCATATCGTTTTATTTCCCAAAGTTCAATGGCGATATCTTTAAAGTTTGTTGCTAGTCGTTGATTTTCAGTGAAACTTGGCGAGACAAATACGACTCTTGTTTGTGACCAATCTATAGCTTTACTATGAATGGTTTTATGAAGTGTTTCGTTATAGGACAAAACAAAATCAGCTTTATTTTCAAGCATTAAACTCAAATAGGTAAAACCTTGATCGACTACGCTTGTGCTTTTATCTCGTTTGTATTCAATTATTACAAAAGCTTTTGATTGCGCGTCATAGCCCAAAGTATCAATACGCTTGCCTTTGATGAAAAATTCAGACTTCACCATTTCTAAACCCATCAATTCTGGAAGATTATTTTCAACTAACGCTTGAATTTCTCGCTCCAATTTAAAAGGTTTTTCTTTTAATAGACTAAGATTATTCGTTTTTGTGATTTGGAAAAGATTCATTTTTTTTGAATTGAATTTATTTTTTAAAGTAAAGACTTATCATTCTTTTAAAAAAATATTTTCTAAAAAAGTTACTACTG
The DNA here is from genome assembly GCF_036895565.1 of Flavobacterium sp. KS-LB2. Classification (NCBI taxonomy): domain Bacteria; kingdom Pseudomonadati; phylum Bacteroidota; class Flavobacteriia; order Flavobacteriales; family Flavobacteriaceae; genus Flavobacterium; species Flavobacterium sp. KS-LB2. Next base: position 69,252 of record NZ_CP145904.1, read on the forward strand.
GTAAATAATTAACTGATTTTAAATTGTATTCCTCACTATATTCCTTTATCCATTTTTTGAGATTAGATTTTACATTTATAGTAATGTCTTCCTTAAAATTATCTTTTAATTTTATTTCAAAATAATAGTCAGTTTTAGAGTTCTCTTTTCCTTCAATTTTAGATTTGTGTTTGTGCGCAATGGATGCAATGTCTCCACAAAAAGAGGTTAGATAAAATGCCTTTGTTCTACCGCCAGAGTAGATTACTAATTTCTTGGCATTGTGTAAATCATATGGAAATTCTAAAAAATTATTTTGCTTATCAGTTGAGTGAAAATAAAAGGTGTTCGTTTTAGTAAGTGTTACTAAATCTTTACTTCTGGTATATCCTAAAACAACTTTTTCCTTAGGTTTAGGTTCAACCTCTAAGTACGTTTGAAATTGTTTTTTATTCTCAAAGCCATTAATTTTTTTGCGATATGTTTCTGCAATTTCGGGATTTTCAATTTCTAATTTTCGGGCTTTACTAATTTCTAAAAATTCCGTTTCCATGTCTATCCCTAAATAACGTCGATTAGCTAGGTTGGCAGCAATTCCAGTTGTAGAGCTTCCTGCAAAAGGGTCAAGTATCCAAGCATTAGGTTGTGTGGAAGCCAGAATAATACGAGTCAAAACAGCAAGTGGTTTTTGAGTAGGGTGTTTGCTACATGATTTTTCCCAACCTGCAATGGCTGGCAATTTCCAAACATCTTTCATTTGTTTATTGCCGTTTAGTTTTTTCATTAACTCATAATTGTAATAATGTGGTACTTTCTCTTTTTTACGAGCCCAAATGATTAATTCGGCAGAATGAGTAAAAAAACGACACGAAAAATTAGGTGGTGGATTGTTCTTTTCCCAAGTAATCACATTAAGAATTTTGAAATCCAATTCTTGTAAGATTTGTCCAATAGAGAAAATATTATGATAGGTGCCACTTATCCAAATAGTACCGTTGTCTTTTAGTTTTTCACGCACCTTAGTAAGCCAGTTGCGATTGAAGTCATTGATGAAATCAAAACCCTCTGATTTGTCCCAATTGCCTTTGTTTATAGATTAGAAAAAAGATCAGAATCACACTTATTGTGGGTTGTGTAGCATTTTTTTAATCTATTTCTTTGAACAATTAAATAAATGATATGGATACTTCTTTTGAACGCTCAGAAAACACTACTGTAGAATGGTTGACACCGCCTGAATTAGTAATTAAATTAGGTAAATTTGATTTAGACCCATGTAGTCCAATTAATGCTCCTTTTTTACATGCAAAAACAAATTATAATATTTCTGATGATGGTTTGTCAAAAGATTGGTTTGGTAGAGTTTATCTAAATCCACCCTATGGTAGAGGAATGGATTTATGGATGGAAAAATTAAAAAATCACGGAAATGGAATAGCATTAATATACGCAAGGACTGAAACCATATATTTCTTTGAGCATATTTGGAATGATGCGAATGCGATTTTATTTGTAAGGGGAAGAATCAGATTCTATGACATTTTTGGAATACAAAGTGGCAGACCAGTTGCTCCAAGTGTTTTCATTGCTTATGGAAGAGAGAATGCATTAGCTTTAAAAAATTCTGGTATTGAAGGGAGATTTTTGAATTTGAAATTATAAGATTTCATAAACTATAAATTCTGCAATATTGAATTCTGCATCAATTATCCATAAGTTTTCAATTAGAAGTTTTTTTAATGCTTCGTCTTCATTGGTAACATCTTCAACAATACCTATTACTTGCATATTGTTTACTTCGTATGAACTATTTGGAGCTTCAGTGGCGCCTTCGGGTGAAATAAATATAAATTTTTTCATATTTCAATTTTTTTATAATTTCCTCTTCCGTTAAATTCTATTAATCCTTTATCTCTTAAAAATTGTAGTTGTTGACGAATTTTATCCTTGATATGATTATTGTTTGGGTATTTGATTTTTAATTTATTTTCGAAAGTGTATAATTCATCTAATGTAAATGATTGCTTTTTAATTTGTTCAATACAATTTAAAATATCTAATATCCAACCTCTTGATTCTAAACTTTTAGATTTTAAAAAATCAGTACTTTTTAATTTTAAATGTACTTTTTCTTGTTCAATAATTCTTGAATTTTCAACTATAAAAATTCTTCCATTTTCAGGAACTTTTGAAATATCAATGTTACAACCAACCCAACCAGCTCTTTTAGCAGTAATTGATAGTGGTTTTCGTTTAATAATAATTTCTGGAGTGAAAAATTGTTTTGGAATCACTAAAAAATTATTAACTTTATTGTTGTCATAAGTCAGAAAGAAGAAATTAGGATTTGTATCAGAAGTAATCCTTTTTATCATACTTTCATAAGCTCCATCATTAATTATGGTGCTTAATTTTCCGTTTTTACTTTTTAATTCAAATTCTTCCTTACATTCTAAACAATAAAAATCTGCAACTGGCATATTGTTTTCAAAATCGTTTAAGGGTAGTTGACCGCAGTTTGGACAATATGAATTTACTTTTACCCAATTTTCAGTTAATACTCTTGCAATCTGTGAATTGCTTTTATATCCTTCAGCTAGATCTAAATTAAAATTTAAGTTCATTAAAATGGAATTTGTTTTAAACAATAAGCCTTTGAGTCAGAAAATGAGTTGGTTTATAATTCGGCTAATTTCAAAAAAAGGTTTGCTTTCATTTTTATTCGATTAGTCAAAAATACTGTTTTATTATAATTTATTTCGTTTTTCTTTTCGTTGGGGAATATTGGTTTGTGCTGCAGCTTTTTTGGAGTAGGAGGAAATTGTGATAAGGCAATGCAACATCATTTTCTAGTTTTTATTTGCAAGCCTCGCTTTCACTAACGCCTTAAAACAAAAAAGCCTCTACATTTCTGTAAAGGCTTTTTAAAAAGCTCCCTCTCTTGGGCTCGAACCAAGGACCCTCTGATTAACAGTCAGATGCTCTAACCAACTGAGCTAAGAAGGAAACTGTATATTTTAATTCTAATATTGAATGAACGTTTTTTAGTGCTTTATGATGATGTGTGTTTAAGTTGTAAAGCGGTGCAAAGATAGGCTATCATTTGGTTTGTGCAAATAAAAATCGAACTTTTTTTATTTTTTTTTACTTCCCTACAATTGACTTGTAAATGTCGTTTCCGTTTGCAAATAGTAATAGTGTGATAAGTAAAACGAAACCAGCCAATTGCGCATTCTCTAGGAATTTATCACTAGGTTTTTTACCACTTATAATTTCATATAATAAAAACATCACGTGACCACCATCAAGAGCTGGAATAGGTAATAAGTTCATTACGCCCAGCATTATCGATAATAAAGCGGTGATGCTCCAGAAAACTTCCCAGCTCCATGTATTAGGAAAAATATCAAATATCGCTTTAAAACCTCCTACTTGTTTGTAAGCACCGGTGCTTGGACTAAAGATCATTTTTAATTGTTTTCCGTATCCTACTAACTGATCTTTCCCTTTTGTAATACCTACCGGAATAGATTCCATAAAACTAAATTCCTGTTTGCTGATTTTATAGTATCCTAATTTCTTTAATGATTCCATTCCTAAGCTTCCAAAACCAATTCCTAATTTTGCGTCTTTAGAAACTACAACCTGTAACGGAACTTGTTTTTCATCTCTTAAAACAACCGCAGCAATAGTTTTATTTTTATTCTTTTCTAATACTGAAGTTACTTCGTCATAATACTTAGTAGCTTGCCCATTCAAAGACAAAATAATATCTTTTGGTTGTAAATTGGTATTTAACGATCCCTCAGAAATTGAAGTAATTGCAAAAGGTTTTCTAATCGAAACTAAAGATCCTTTTTCTATTTTCGATAATTGATCTACAAAATCAACTGGTATTTTTATAGTTTGCTCTATTCCATTTCTTTCAATCAGGACTTGTTTGGCCATGATGATTCGTATATTCATTTCATTGTCAAACTTGATGATTTTTTCACCATCAATAGCAATGATTTTATCCCCTGTTTGAAAACCAGCTTTATTCATCACCGGATTCTCAATCAAAAGTCCATCTTTTAAATCTTCATTTGAAATATAAGTATCGCCATAAGCAAATGCCATTCCGATATATATAATGAAAGCCAAAATAAAATTCACAGTAACACCACCCAACATGATAATCAATCGTTGCCAAGCCGGTTTAGAACGAAATTCCCAAGGTTGCGGAGGCAAGGCCATTTGTTCCTTATCCATGCTTTCGTCAATCATTCCGGAAATTTTCACATAACCGCCCAAAGGCAACCAACCAATTCCGTATTCAGTTTCACCAATTTTCTTTTTGATAAGGGAATATTTAACATCAAAAAATAAGTAGAATTTTTCGACTCTGGTTTTAAACAGTTTTGCAGGAATGAAATGTCCTAATTCGTGAAGTATTATAAGTAATGATAAGCTCAATAAAAATTGAGAAAGCTTGATAACTATGTCCATTTATTTGTCATTGCGAGGAATGAAGCAATCTAGTCCTCTTATTAATTTAATTTTTATAACTCACAAAAGTAAGGTTTTCTATTTGTTTTTTTTACAATAATTGTTCCAGAAGATTTTAAATGTTTGTTAATTATTGGAATTTCAATTTTTACTTTCGAACGAGTCTCTTAACTTTACTTTTTTGAAACGAATATTTCCCGTTTTCTTCACTTTAAAATCATCTTTATGGCTTCAAAATTATTTTCCCCACTCCAAATAAAAAGTATTACACTTAAAAACAGAATTGTAATTTCTCCGATGTGCCAATATTCAGCTGTTGATGGCTTTGCCAATGATTGGCATTTGGTACACCTTGGTAGTCGTGCTAGTGGCGGCGCCGGATTAATCATTCAGGAAGCGACTTCAGTTTCTCCAGAAGGTCGAATTTCTCCTGAAGATTTAGGACTTTGGAAAGACGAGCAAATCGAGAAAATGCAGCAGATTAATCAATTTATTGGCAGTCAAAACTCAGTTCCCGGAATCCAATTGGCGCATGCCGGACGAAAAGCAAGTGCAGCATCACCTTGGAACGGTGGTAGGAAAGTTTCCGTTGAACAAGGCGGTTGGGATACCGTGGCGCCAAGTGCTGTGGCGTATCATCACACTGAAAACGCTCCTATTGCTTTAGATAAAAACGGAATTCAAAAAGTAATTATTGATTTTAAATCGGCTACAAAAAGAGCGGTGCAAGTTGGTTTTCAGGTAATGGAAATCCACGCTGCACACGGCTATTTGTTGCATCAGTTTCTTTCCCCTCTATCTAATTTTAGAACTGATGAATACGGTGGAAGTTTTGAAAACCGAATCCGTTTGACACTTGATGTTGTAGCAGCAGTTCAGTCAGAATGGCCAGATAATTTGCCTTTATTCGTTAGAATTTCGGCTACAGACTGGGCAGAAGGTGGATGGAATGCTGAGGAATCCGTGCAGCTTTCGAAAATATTAAAAGAAAAAGGAGTCGACTTAATTGATGTTTCCTCGGGTGGAGCAGTTTCACACCAACAAATTCCGTTAGGACCAAATTACCAAGTCCCTTTTGCCGAAAGCATAAAAAAAGAAACTGGAATCCTAACAGGCGCAGTTGGTTTAATCACCGAGGCTGTTCAAGCCGAGGAAATCATTGCATCTGGAAAAGCAGATTTAGTGTTATTCGCCAGAGAATCACTTAGAAATCCTAATCTTGGATTGACATTTGCCCATGATTTAGAAGCTGAAATTGAATGGCCAAAACAATACGAAAGAGCTAAAAAATAAGATTATAATTTTTAAACATATAAGTCATGTAAGTTTTACTTTTAAAACTGGAAAAAAACATCCAATTCTTACATGAACTTAAATGCCTTATATGGTTCGAAAAAACATCTCTTCGGTTTTTAAACCATTAAGGAATTAAGAAAGTTAAGATTTGACGTTGCGATAAGCAGTAGTCATTCTTCAAAGACTTATATGACTTATATGTTTCAAAAAATAAAATGTACAATAACACGAACTTCATGGATAAAATAAAAACAGCATTATTGTCTTATGGCATGTCCGGCAAAGTATTTCACGCGCCTTTCATCGCCTTTCATCCCGGATTTGAACTACTCGGTTCATGGGAAAGAAGTAAAAAATTAATTCACCAGGATTTTCCGGAAGTGAAAAGTTACGCCACAATAGAAGAATTGTTGGAAGATGATGTTGATTTAGTGGTCGTAAATACGCCCGTAGAAACCCATTATGAATATGCGAAGAAAGTTTTACTGGCTGGAAAACATGCGTTGGTCGAAAAAGCATTTACTACAACCGTTGCCCAAGCGCAGGAATTAGCGGCTATTGCCAAAGAAAAAGGATTGAAACTTGCTGTTTTCCAAAATAGAAGATGGGACAGTGATTTTAAAACCGTACAGAAAATTATTTTAGATGAGGTTTTGGGCGAAATTGTAGAAGCCGAATTTCATTTTGATCGTTACAATCCGATTTTAAGTCCAAAGCAACACAAAGAAACGGCCAATTCAGGTGCAGGAATTCTCAAGGATTTGGGACCGCATTTGATTGATCAAGCATTGTGTTTATTTGGTTTGCCAAAAGCTGTTTTTGCAGATATTCGTATCACAAGAGAACATTCTTTAGTAGATGATTACATTGATATTTTACTGTATTATTCCACTTTGCGTGTCCGATTAAAAGCAGGATTCTTTGTGCGCGAAGCTATCCCTGCATTTGTGGTTCATGGCAAGAAAGGTTCTTTCCTGAAAGTGCGTGGCGATGTGCAGGAAGATGAATTAAAATTAGGAAAAAAACCAAATTTACATGCGTGGGGAAAGGAATCTTCTGATAAAAAAGGATTTTTGCATACGGAGATAAATGGGGCCATTACAAAAGAATTTATCCCAACACTTCAGGGGAATTATTACGACTTTTTTGATGGTGTTTATAAGTCAATTACACAAGATGCTATGGAACCAGTTACGGCACAAGATGGTCTTCATGTGATGCAAATTATTGAAGCTGCCATTGAAAGTAGCGCTCAGAAAAAAGCAATTGATTTGTAAAACCAATTGCGAATTCGCAAATTTTGTTTCTTTTTTTAAAATTTATGAATTAGCGGTGATTAATTTTATAGGATAACTATGTATTTTTTATAAACAATAACGTTGTATTTTTTTTTCTTATGTGTTGTTTCGACACAACCAATCAATGGTTTTTGTAATTTTGACCCATTAAATGCTAAAATAAATCACTTTGATAGATTTAAACTTTTTAGGACGCTCAAAAACCAAAGCAAAATTCAAAAAAACATACAAAGACGCTAAGATTTCCTATTTGAACAGAACGCGTTGGGCCGTTTCTATGTTTTATTTTGGAATGGGACTATGTTTTGCCACTTGGGCAAGCCGAATTCCGGATATAAAAACTGCATTGCAGTTAAGTGAAGGCGATTTAGGAAGTATTTTATTTGCGTTGCCATTAGGACAATTAGTAATCATGCCTTTTTCTGGTAAATTAGTCACCCGTTTTGGGAGCAACCGTATTCTTATAGTATCCTTGCTTTTTTATGTTTTTTGTCTGACTAATTTAGGTCTGGCTGTTCAAGCTTGGCAACTGTCGTTGGGATTATTTTTATTTGGAATTTTTGGTAATTTATCGAATATCGCTGTCAATACACAAGGGGTTTATACTGAAGTCCTTTTCAAGAAAACGATTATGTCTTCTTTTCATGGAATGTGGAGTTTTGCCGGGTTCACGGGAGCTTTAGTAGGGTTAGGGATGCTGGCTTTAGAATTGAATCCCTACCGACATTTTTTGATCGTTGGCGGAATAGTGCTATTGATGATTGCTTTTAATTATAAATTCTTGATCAAAGCCAAAGAAACTATCAAAACCGAAAAGAAAAAACTTTTTTCAAAACCCGACAGTTCCTTAATTTGGTTGGGAATAATTGGTTTTTGTTGTATGGCTAGTGAAGGCGTCATGTTTGACTGGAGTGGTGTTTATTTCAAAGATGTCATCAAGGCTCCCGGACCATTAGTGATTTTGGGATATACTTCCTTTATGATTATGATGGCAGGAGGACGCTTTTTAGGTGACGGTCTTATCCATAAATTTGGTCGGAAAACCGTCTTACAAATCAGTGGAGTTATGATTTCAGCAGGACTTTTTACAGCCGTATTTTTCCCCTTTGTTATTCCCGCAACCATTGCCTTTATGTTTGTTGGTTTAGGAGTTTCTACCATAGTGCCCACAGTCTACAGCGTTGCCGGAAAAAATCCTAATGTATCACCAAGCGTTGCCTTGACTACAGTTTCCAGCGTCAGTTTTCTAGGTTTTTTGATGGGGCCGCCAGTTATTGGATATATTGCGGAGTTGTTTAGCTTGCGATTTTCATTCGCGTTCATCGGTATCTTTGGAGTTTTAATTGCGTTAATGGTTTCCAGAATCAAAGCAATAGAATAAATAGAAGTATTAGGAGCACAGCATTCGTTTTCATAACAACACATTCCCCGCTGTACGCAGTATCTTTCCAGTCTTGAACAAGTTCAGGACTGGAAAGGATACTTGCTGCCATCGGGGCTACAAACGACTTTTTGTATTTTATAAGAAAATTTCTATTGAAAATCAATATGTTGTGGTTTTTTTTGTATTTTTAACATTATAATTCTTTCAGCGTAGAATTTAAAAAGGCATAAGAAGTTTCAAATACCACTTTGATAAGTATTTCCTTTGGGACTTACCTCTTATTTTTCCAAAATTCATTTTTAATTATTGACAAGTTATCGTCCGATTTCGGATGATACTTTCTATGCTTTTTGTTCAACCGTTAGAAAGAATTTAAACGGTTGAACATCTTGCTAGAATTACTATAAATCCTATCGATAGTCGGTATAGATAATATATGTCCTCATCATAATTTGAATATATGAATAGATTTCACCTGTTTTTTTTCTTTATAGTTCAAATAGGATGCGCTACAGCACAAAATAATACGGGATTTTTCGGTAAAGTTATCGAATCTAAAACTCAAAATCCACTAGGTTTTGTGGTAGTCAGTATTCAAAATACAACTTTAATGCAACTCACGAAAGCCGATGGTAATTTTAGTTTTGATACGGCTCCTACGGGAAATCTATTGTTACTTATTCACAGTCAAGGATTCAAAGATGCCTTATATCCCATTGAAATTACCGAAGGACAAATGCTGGATTTGGGAATAATTGCGCTAGAAGAAGACCAATCCACAGAACAACAAAACAGTATCATCACACTTATCGAAAGTGACTTTGGTGAGGACAACAGCAGTTCCGAAAGTACTTCCGGACTCCTGCAATCGTCGCGAGATGCTTTTTTGCAAGCCGCTGCTTTCAACTGGGGACAAGCCCGTTTTAGAGTTCGTGGATTAGACAGCGAACATTCTACGATGATGATTAATGGCGTTGCGATGAATAAAATCTATGACGGACGACCACAATGGGGCGAATGGGGTGGATTGAATGATGCGCTTCGCAATCAAGAATTTACACTCGGAACCGCTCCTTCGGATTATACCTTTGGCGGTATTTTAGGAACACAGGAAATCAACACACGGGCTTCTATTTACAGGCCTGGTTCCCGAATTACATTTTCAGGAACCAATACCAATTACAGTTGGCGCACGATGGCAACCCATGCTTCTGGAATGAATTCCCGCGGTTGGGCTTTTGTAGTTTCCGCGGGAAAACGTTGGGCACAGGAAGGGTATTTTGAAGGGACCAATTATGATGCGAATTCCTTTTTTATAAGTCTTGAAAAAAAATTAAGCGAGAAACATTCGTTGAATCTAACCGCACTTTACACGCCCAATTCCAGAGCTAAAAATTCACCAAACACCGCCGAAGTAACACAATTGACGAACGTGAAATACAATTCCTATTGGGGTTTTCAAGATGGTGAAAAGAGAAATGCGCGTATAAAAACTATTGAAGAACCTACCTTTATGCTGAATCATTATTTTAAAATTAGCGAAAAGGCCAATCTGAATTCGAGTGTGATGTATCAATTTGGAACAATTGCTAACAGCAATATCGATTATCAAAATGCCAATAGTCCAGATCCTACTTATTATAGAAAAATACCTAGTTATTACAGTTCTCTGTATGCGCCAGATAATGGTGAGTTTTCTGGAGCATTTATTCCTGATTATGAGAATGCAGATAAAAGCAAAGCGGAATTTTTGGCCAATCCTCAAATTAATTGGCCCGCTTTGTACCAAGCCAATCAAAATCCAATTTTGGATACTAATGGAACCATTACGGGATACGAACCTACAAAAAGTAAGTATGTTTTGTACGAAGATCAAGTAGAGGATGAAACGGCGGTGGCGACAACAAATTTGACTGCGCAACTCTCAGAAAATATCTTTTTGAATGTTGGAGCGTCATTCAAAAAACTAAAATCGCATAATTCACAAAAATTGTTGGATTTGCTTGGCGGTTCTTATTTTGAAGATATCGACGCTTTTTATAGCGGAAATCAATCGCAATCTGATCTCAATAATCCAGACCGTCAAGTTGTTGTTGGCGATAACTATGGATATAATTATAATTTTTTTGCTACTACTTTGGAGGCATTTACCCAATTCAAATTCACCTACAATAAAGTAGATTTTTATCTGGCTCAGAATTTTTCTAGTGCTACTTATCAAAGGGAAGGCTTATACAAAAACGGAATCTATGAAACCAATTCCTTCGGTAAAAGTGAAAAAGTTGCGTTTGAAAACTTTGGGTTCAAAGCCGGATTCAATTTGAAAATCTCCGGCAAACAGTTGGTTACTTTTAATGCGGCACATTTGACTAAAGCGCCTTCTTTGCGAAATACGTTTGCAAATTCTCGATTGAATAATGCAATTGTAGATGGAATCGAAAGTGAGAACATCAGTAGTTTGGACGCGAGTTATGTGTATCGGTCTCCAAAACTGAAAGCGCGATTGACGGCTTATTATTCCCTGATAAAAAATGCGACTCAAATTTCCTTCTTTTATGCCGAAGGGATTTTTGATGATGGCGCTGGATATTTAAACACAGATGCTTTTGTGAGCCAAACATTAACGCAATTAAACAAGAAGAATATGGGAGCTGAATTTAGTTTGGAATATCAATTAAGCCAAACTTTTAAAACCACTTTTTCAGCTGCTTTTGGCGAATATACGTATGACAGTAATCCACAGGTGACGTTGACGAACGATGCCGAAGCAACTCCAGAGAATACCAGTCCGGTTTTTGATTTTGGAACGGCTTCCCTAAAAAATTACAAACAAGCGGGAATGCCACAACGCGCATATTCTGTGGGAATTGAATATCGAGATCCAAAATATTGGTGGATTAGCGCCAATGTAAATTACCTTACCAACAGTTATATTGATATTTCGCCTATTTCCAGAACTGAAATATTTTATAAAAATCCCGCAAGCGGTTTCAATTTCCCAGAAGCTACTGAGGAACGGGCAGCAACACTGATAAAACAAGAGAAGTTTGATCCAACCACGTTGCTCAATCTTGTGGGTGGAAAATCATGGCGGATCTACGGAAAGAATGTTGGGATTTTTGCCAGTATCAATAATGTGCTTGATGTTATATATAAAACGGGTGGTTACGAACAAGCCCGAAATGCTAATTTCAGGCAAATTAATCAAGATGTTTCCAGTGGTACGCCTTCTTTTGGACCAAAATATTTCTACGGATACGGAAGAACGTATTTCGTGAATCTTTATATCAACCTATAAATTAAAGTATATGAAATCAAAATTTTACAAATCGGTTCTATTTTTACTGTTGACAATCACATTTGGTAGTTGCGTGACAGATGAGGTTGTGGCTCCAAAACTAGTTTGTACGCAGCCGGATTTAGCTACAAATAAATCAGTGAGCGAAGTTCATGCGGTTGCGAATGCCATTGTAACGCAATACAAATACGATGATATCATTGAGGCATATGTGGTTTCCAGTGATGAATCGGGGAATTTTTTCAAGTCGATTTCCTTTCAGACTTTGGCAACAGCCACAACCCCAGCAATTGGATTTAGCGTTCCTGTAGACGCTACTAACTTGTATATTGATTATAGATTGGGCAATAAAGTATACATCAAGTTGAAAGACCAATACACGGATATTTCATTCGGTGGAATGCGTATCGGAAGTATTTTTGTGAATTCCTATAATGAAGGCGGAGTAGGGCGGCTTTCGCAAAATGAGTATAAAAAAGTGTTGAATGCGTCGTGTACGAATGTCAAAGAGGAGGCTTTAGTTCGCTCGTTAACCATGTCGGAATTGTTAAACGATTCCAATTTGAATACATTGGTAGAATTGTCTGATGTGCAGTTTTCAGCTTTGGCAATTGGTCGTCATTATTTTGAAGAAACCAATAATGTGGGCGGTGCGACGAATTGGGGATTGGTTGATAAATTAGGCAATCAAGTGTATTTTAGAACGAGTAGTTTTTCTGATTTTGCAACTAAAATAGTTCCCAATGGAAGCGGAAAAGTGAGAGGAATTTTGACAAAATATGGAAGTGATTACCAATTATTGCCCCGTTCTGAAAAAGATGTGGTCATGACTGGAACCAGAGCAGTTCCTTTTTTCTCTCAAGATTTTGAAAAAGTTGTCGATAAGTCGAATTTAAGTCTTCCCGGTTGGGCGAATATGGTCCAAAAAGGAACGCTTTTTTGGAAAGGCACGGTGTATTCCGGAAATGGGTATGCAGAGTTTGCCATTAGCGGAACCAAAGTTGTTTCGAATATTGCTTGGTTGATTTCTCCAAAAATTGACATGGATGTTCATACGAAAGAAGTATTAACTTTTAGAACGGCCCAGCACCACTTAGATGTTGATTCCCAGTTAAATTCTTTGGAAGTTTATGTTTCCAGTAATTTTGACGGGTTGAATATTGCAACTGCAACGTGGATTCCATTAGTGGTAAATTTACCCAAACAAGCCACGCCTTGGTATCAATTTGTAGGCAGTGGCGCAGTAGATTTATCTTCTTATAAAGGCAAAATCAATATCGCTTTTAAATATACCGGTTCCGGAAAAAATCTTGCTTTGGATGGTGCTTTTCAAGTAGATGATGTTCAGGTTTTTGGTGATTAATTATTTTTATAAAAGGCTTTGCTTGAATTGTTATATTTGCAGCTTTAACATTTAAATTTAATTATGAAATCTACTTTATTAGCATTAGTTTCTTTACTATTTGTCTCTTGTTTGTCGGATAACGAAGCATCAAAACCTGTTGATTACACGGTTCAAAACGAAAAAGAAATTGTGGATTATATTGCCAAAAATAATTTAACAGCGACAAAAACGGATTCCGGTTTGTATTATGTGGTTAATGAAGCAGGAACCGGAACTCAACCAACAGCTTCATCTAATGTAACGGTAGCGTACAAAGGGTATTTTACTAATGGAAATGTTTTTGATCAAAGCAATGCTGCAGGTATTTCATTTGGTTTGAACCAAGTGATAAAAGGATGGACAGAAGGTATTCCCTTTTTTAAAGAAGGTGGAAACGGAGTGCTGTTAATTCCGTCTCATTTGGGGTATGGAGGCAATGACAACGGACCTATTCCTGGAGGTTCGGTACTTATTTTTGATGTCAAATTGATTAAAGTAAATTAGTTCGAGCTTACTATAAAATCAAAAAAGGCTGTCTTATCGGACAGCCTTTTGTAATTTATTACTTTTTGATTTCAATAATGCTTATCGCATAACCGCCACCTGGAGCACTAAGTTGTGCTAGTTTTGATTTGTTGGTTACCGTCATTTTGCGAATCGTATACGCTTGCGGATTTGTTTTATAATGTGCATCTTTTGCATCAGCATAAATCGTTGCCTCATATTTTTTTCCTTTTTCCAAGAAATCAAATTTGATGGTTGAGGTACGAGAAGTATCGCCATTTACATTACCAACGAACCAATTGTTTGTTCCTTTTGCTTGACGCGCAACGGTTACATATTGTCCTGGTTCTGCTTCCAAGTATTTACTGTCAGTCCAATCTACCGCTACATCTTTGATAAACTGAAAAGCATCTGGAAAACGATCATAATTTTCTGGAGTATCAGCTGCCATTTGCAACGGACTGTACATCGTTACATATAATGCCAATTGATTTGCAAGGGTACTATTTACATGGGAGTTGTTGTCCTTATTCATTTTACTCAAATCCATTTCAAAAATTCCAGGAGTGTAATCCATCGGTCCACCCACTAAACGTGTAAAAGGCAACACAGTAACGTGATTTGGTTTAGAACCACCAAAAGATTGATATTCTGTTCCGCGTGCAGCTTCATTACCAATTAAGTTTGGATACGTTCTTGCAATTCCTGTTGGACGAACCGCCTCATGCGCGTTCAGCATAATTTTATAATCAGCAGCTTTTTCTATTGCGAATTGATAGTGGTTATTCATAAATTGGTTATAATGATTTCCACCGTTTTCAATGATAGAACCTACATAACCACTTTTTACAGCATCGTATCCATTGTCTTTCATAAACTGATACGCTTTATCCATGTGACGCTCGTAGTTACGTACCGAACCCGAAGTTTCATGGTGCATCATCATTTTAACGCCTTTTGATTTGGCATATTCATGTAATCCTTTGACATCAAAATCTGGATATGGAGTCAGAAAATCAAAAACATAATCCTTAGAATGACCAAACCAGTCTTCCCAACCTTCATTCCAACCTTCTACTAAAACCGCATCAAAACCGTGTTTCGCTGCAAAATCAATATATTTTTTCACATTGGCGTTATTAGCACCATGTTTTCCATTTGGTTTTGCTTTTGAAAAATCAGTAACGCCAAGTTGTACCGTAGGAAATTCATCCGTATACGCCCAAGAGCTTTTTCCGGTAATCATTTCCCACCAAACACCGACGTATTTAACCGGTTTTATCCATGACGTATCTTCAATTTTGTTAGGGTCATTTAAGTTCAACGTCATTTTTGAAGCCAAAATTTCTCTCGCATCATCACTAACAATTATGGTACGCCAAGGCGAATGATTTGGAGCCTGCATGTATCCTTTGTCTCCTTTTGCATCTGGTGTCAACCAAGATTCGAAAACCATGGTTGCATCATCCAAATTCAAATGCATGCAAGAATAATCGATTAATGCTGCTTCATGTAAATTGATATACAATCCGTCCGCGGTTTTTAACATTAACGAAGTTTGAACTCCTGTCAAAGAAAAAGAAGTTTGGGATACATTTGCCGTTTTTGCTTTTTCAGCCAATCCTCTGATTTCTGATAATTTTGAGGTAGTGTAATCATATTCTTGGGTATCATAATCACCTGGGATCCAAAACGCTGTATGATCTCCTGTCATTGCAAATTGCGTTCTTTCTTCTTTGATTACAAAATAAGTAAGGTTTTTTTGCGAAGGGAATTCATAACGGAAACCTAAACCATCGTCAAACAAACGGAAACGAATCACAATTTGTCTATCGGTTTTTTTTTGATTTAAGGTTACTGCCAATTCGTTATAATGATTGCGAATGGAGGCTACTTCTCCCCAAACTGGTTTCCAGTTTTCATCAAAAGTGGCTGTCTTTGTATCAACAACAGTAAAGTCATTTAACAACGATTTTTTGTCATTTTTTAACTCAAGACCCAATTTACTTGGTTTTACAACTGCTTTATTTTTGTAATTTAAACTGTAACTTGGAGTTCCGTCGTTTTGTAAGGAGAACTCCATTACAAATTTTCCATTTGGTGATTTTAACTGCTGCGATTGTGCAGGGTTAAAAAACGCGAGCCACATTAGGGCTGTGAAAAGAAATTGCTTCATTTTTTAAATAGAATTTGATAAATTAATTTTTCAGGTGTGGTAATAGATTCTGATTTTCACGAAATCGAAATATAGAAAAACTCAAAGTTTTCTATATTTCGAAAAGGTAAAAGTAAACGCTTTACACACTACATATTTTTGTCATCATAAAAAAGTAGATTGCGTTTCTCTTTTTTAAATGCAAGATACTGAATAACTGTCTATTATGTAAATTTAGTATTTAAAAAAAGTGGTGGATTTATAATAAAAAAGAGGTCGTCAAGATTGTTTTAATCCCAAAGACCTTCTTGAAAAACAGAATTTTTCTATTTTAGATTGGTTCCAATCCGCATTACGTTAGCTTCAAAATCTTCTCTTGGACCTGCTGCTTTGTTTTTGAGTTGTGAACGGTAATTGTAAATTGTGGATACCGAATACCGAAGAAATGTCGAAATTTTTGCGCTGTCTTTGATGCCCAAACGAATCAGTGCAAAGATTCGTAGTTCCGTATTCAGCAGTTCGCCTTCTTTCAATTGTATGGCTTCTTCGTCAATTAACAAAGCACTGAATTCCGGTATGAAATTAGGAAAGAGTTGCAGGAACGTCTTGTCGAAATTCGTGAGAAATGTTGCGAGTTCATTTTCGACAAATTGTTTTGACTTTACGGCACTAATCAGGTCATTCATTTTTCCTGTTGTTGCCATCACATTCAATTTTCGGCGGTATTCGTCTAATTTTCCGATGTAGTCTGAACACTGATCCATGTAGCGGCCAATGTATATTTCTTTCAGAAGATTGGCTTCGGTCAGCGTATAATTGGTTACATTCAATTTTTCATTGAAAGTATTTAGTTCCGTATTCAACTCCGAAAGCTTGCTGTTGGCCAAACTTAAATCCTGCTTTGCTTTGGATAATTTTTTCATTTGCTTGAAAAGTAAAAAAAGCACCGCCAACAAGAACATGGATAAGATACTCGCACTTATTAAAAACAGTACCAACTGAAATCGATTGGTTTCATTTTGTTTTTGATACGCCTCGTTGATAATAGGCAACATCTTTGAGATTTCGTAGGTTCGTAGGCGTGCATTACAAAAAAGAGCGTCTTCAAGCGAGCGTTTTATGTATTTGTAAGCGCGATCAATATCCCCGTTTTCATACATTAGAAAAGCCAACGAACGCAACGAAATATATTCTTTCTTGGCCAACTGCAAATCGGATATAGCCGAAATAGTCAACCATTTTTTCTCCTGATTAAAGTCTTTTTTTTGGCGATACGCCTGTGAAATAATGTAGGCAATAACCGCTCGATCATCACTGTTGTGAGCAATATTCGGGAAATAGTTCATCAATAAAGCCAGTGTTTCCTTGTGTTTTCCGGCATCAAGAAGCGTACTGGATTTCGCCATAATATAGGCGCTGGATTGTGGTTTGTAATAATTTAGAGAAGAATCACGGTACTTTTTTGTTAAAACAATATACTTCTTTTTTTCCTGAAGTGAAGCAGCATAATCAGACATATAGCCATAAACGACGCTATTTACGGTGAAATAATAACCTTTTAATTCGGGTGAAGTAGTGATGTTGATTCGATTAAGAATATCGGTTGCTTCCTTGTACATTCCTAATGTTCCCATGATGGAAGCTAGATTTAATCGGGCATGATTTAGCTTTTCAATGTCATTTAGTTTTTCGGCTATTTGAAAACTCTTTCGAGCATAAATCAATGCTGAATCCGATTGATACGATTTATATTCCGCATACAACTTTCCGTAAACATCGTATTTTTGAATATCAGACGAAGTAGAAAGCAGCAGTTCTTTGAGTTTGTTGACTTGAATCTCTTTTTTATCTGAATACAATTGGTAATCAGCAACCGTTTGATCCAATTCCTGCAATAATTCCTCAGAATTATTTTGGGCAAAAAGAAAAACGGGAGACAAAAATGCAAGAAGTACTGTCAAAAAGCGATTCATTCAAATGGGATTAAATTCCGGTAAAAATAATTAAAAATCCAATGGAACTCCTAAAGTAAGCACTGCAAAGGTCTGAGATTTTACAATTACCGCAAATTCGCTAATTTCTTTTGGGGCTTCTTTGGTCTTATATCTCGTCAGACCAAAATACTATCATTATTCACACGTTATGATTTTTTTATAAACCCAGAACTCAATAAGTCCCTTACAAATCATTAAATTTGTAACTTATTCAAAAATATGTTAGAAAAAGAAGTAATAAATTTCGAAAAAACGGCTATCGTTGGTATTGTGACTCAAAACCAAAGTGAAGAGAAACTAAACGAATATCTTGACGAATTGGAGTTTTTGACTTTTACCGCAGGAGGCCAAGTGGTGAAACGTTTTTCGCAAAAAATGGAACGCCCTAATCCTAAAACTTTTGTTGGAACGGGAAAAATTGATGAGATTCATCTTTTTGTAAAAGAAAATGATATATCGACTTTGGTATTTGATGATGAATTATCGCCTTCACAGCAAAAAAATATATCTAAAATCATAACAGAATGTAAAATTCTGGACAGAACGCACCTTATCCTGGATATTTTTGCGCAACGTGCCGAAACTTCGTACGCCAGAACGCAGGTAGAATTAGCGCAATGTATCTATATGTTGCCTCGATTATCGGGACTGTGGACACACTTGGAGCGTCAAAAAGGGGGAATTGGAATGCGTGGACCTGGAGAGACAGAGATTGAAACCGACAGACGTATTGTACGTGACCGAATCGCTTTATTGAAAGATAAAATCAAAGCAATCGACAAACAAATGGGAACGCAAAGAGGCAATCGCGGTTCCATGGTACGAGTGGCTTTGGTTGGGTATACTAATGTGGGGAAATCGACTTTGATGAATGCTGTTGGGAAAAGTGACGTTTTTGTAGAGAACAAACTTTTTGCAACATTGGATACGACTGTTCGAAAAGTAGTTATTAAAAACCTGCCTTTCTTGCTTTCGGATACCGTAGGTTTTATCAGGAAATTGCCAACGCAACTGGTTGATTCTTTCAAAAGTACGCTGGATGAGGTTCGCGAAGCGGATTTGTTATTGCACGTAGTTGATATTTCGCATCCGGAGTTCGAAGATCATATTGCATCCGTTAACCAAACATTATCAGATATCAAAGCCAATGACAAACCGGTAATTATGGTTTTCAATAAAATTGATGCTTACAAACCGCTGACTATTGATGAAGATGATTTAATGACCGAAAAAACACCAAGACATTTCACTCTGGAAGAATGGAAAGCAACTTGGATGAGTCGAGTAGGAGAGCAAAATGCGTTGTTCATTTCGGCTACCAACAAAGAAAATTTCGAGGA
This sequence comes from Flavobacterium sp. KS-LB2, assembly GCF_036895565.1. Classification (NCBI taxonomy): domain Bacteria; kingdom Pseudomonadati; phylum Bacteroidota; class Flavobacteriia; order Flavobacteriales; family Flavobacteriaceae; genus Flavobacterium; species Flavobacterium sp. KS-LB2. Next base: position 88,372 of record NZ_CP145904.1, read on the forward strand.
ATTCAGAGAACGCGTTTACGAAGCCGTAAGACAAATTCACATCACCCGTTTTCCGTACAATAAGTTTTTATATCCGGATTATAAAGACGCAGTGGAAAAAGAAGACAAAGACGAAAACGAATAATTTTCAATTTATAGAGTACACAGCAGTCCGTTCGAGCGCAGTCGAGAACAGCGCTAGTGCAGCAACAGAATCCCTTTTGATATTTTCAAGAGGGATTTTTTTGGGCATGTCCCAGCTTCCTCTGCGTTACAGCTGCGTCAGGCTGTACGCTATAATCTCCCGAAGAAAAATCGGGAGGATTTCCGCTTCCATCCTTCATGCGGATTAACGATAACGATAATTTACAAATAAAAAGTCCATTTGATAATTTGTAAGATAATTATTAAAGTGTATATTTGAAAGTAATGCACTACGTATTAGCGCTTATCCACTTAAAATGAGATGTATATGCGCTATTTTGTAGCGGGTATATACTAGTTAGCAGTAATCTTAGCGTAGAAAATAATGAAAAATAAAGAATTTAGTTTCATAATAATATCAAGCTTATTAATTTCTGTATTAAAATATATTTTTGGTGAAGAAATATCAATAAAATATGGCGAGACAGTATTTTTAATATTAATTGCAGTAATACTATTCTCCTTATTTAATTTGACAAGAGAAAGATATAGTAATATGTCGACTTTTTATTTTCTAACATTTATGTTAATTGGCTTACTTCCTTATTTTCATTATCTAAACTATTCTTATGACAAAGAAAACTATAGCTTTAATAATGAATATTTGAATAAAAATATAAAAAACTATAAAGAAGAACTTAAAAATTATAAAGATTCAGTTTTTGTTTTTGAATTAAAGTCAAAATTTCCTAATACAAAGATTAATTTAATTGAAGATAGGAAGCAAAAAATAAAAGAATACACTTTTATTGTTAAATCTATTTCAAAAGACGATGAGAGACCAAATGATAGAAGTAGAGAAAAAGAAGTTGACATTTTTAAAAATAATATCAGAATTGCAACCTTAAAATTAGAATCAGGGAATTTAATCGATGGGGTTAATAAATTTACTAAAGAAATGAATTTATTAAATACTAAAATCCATAATCCAAAACAATTTATTCCATATAACGACATATGGTTAGATTCAGTAACTGGTTTTGTTTTTGGCTTTATAAAACCTTTATCAAAACTATCACAGATAATCAGATTTCTGCAATTAATAACTGCTTATTTTTTATTTCATATGATTTCTAGCTGGCTAAAAATATCTAAAACCTTAAATATATCCGAAATATCTAAATAAAGACTACTGCTAACAGCCACTACACCCCACTAGTGCTCGTTTCTCCTCGTTCTCTGGTGCTCGTCTGCGACGAGTACCTACTTAAATTAAGAGACAAATTATAGCGTTTGCAACGCGGATCGCTAAAACCGGAGTACCTTTAAAACAAGTATACGACTGTTTATAGTAGCGTTTCTTAAAATCGATATTTTCAAAAAAATATGTCTGAGAATTATAAAGTTATCGATAGTACAGTGCCAACTTTTATTACAATAACAGTTGTAGATTGGGTTGATTTATTAGTAAGACCTAATTATTGTAGTATTTTAGACGAATCCTTAAATTATTGTATCAAGGAAAAAGGATTGAGTGTGCATGCTTATGTATATATGACTAGTCATATTCATTTAATTGTAACAGCATTTGATGGTGAATTACAAGGTGTTATTCGGGATTTTAAAAAATTCACCTCAAAAAAACTGATAGAAGCGTTAAAAGAATATCCTGAGAGCAGGCGAGAATGGCTGTTACGGAAATTTAGTTTTGAAGCTCAAAAATCAGGAAGAGCTAAAAATTATAAAGTGTGGCAAGATGGTTTTCATCCGGTTATATTGGATACTTTGGAAAAAATAGAACAGCGTCTAAACTATATTCATTATAATCCTGTTGAAGCCGAAATTGTTTTTCATGAAAGAGATTATGTAAACAGTAGTTATAGAAATTATGAAGAAGACAATACTGTTTTTTGTAATGTAAATGTCGAACCTTTATGGTAATCTGTTTATATTAGTCGCGTTGCAAACGCTTTATTTAGTTTACATAAGTAAGTAGGTACTCGTTGCAAACGAGCACCAGAGTACAGAGACACTACAGAACAAAAAAAAGACCTTTAGAATTTTCTAAAGGTCTTTTTTTATAAAATATATTTTCTTAAAACCCGTAATTAACGCCCAATCCAAATACTTCTCTAACCTGAACGGCTTGAATCGAATTGTCATCATAAATGGCCTGAACGGCTACGTTAGCCGACAAGTATTTGTTGATTTTCATGATGACATTCATTTGGTAATCAATATCAACGTTTTGAGGATTATCTAAATAATTGGAATATAAATTCAATCGGTTTTCTACAGATACATTCGTCATGATATTAAATTTGTAATATCCTGAAATGCTGGCTCCAAATTCAAATCGGGTTGCATCGCCTTGCAATACTCCAAAAGAAGGACCAAGTTCTGTAAAATGAGGATGAACAACAATAAGTTTAGCCGTTGCCGGAGAAAAATTGACACTTAAATTATCACTTTTTTTCCAAAGCATTCCTGGTCCCAATTGGAAATAAGCTGGAGAGAAAAAATGCGAAATTTTCAACATATTTTTATCTAAACCAGTATCCATCTGTGTTTTGAAATTGAAAAACATAGAATAGTACCATTGTCCGTTGGCTTTCTTTCCATAAAGCGAATTTAATTCCAGGCGGTCATCAGTTTTAGCTATTTTTTCATCTCCTTTTATTTTGGTTAAACCATACGCTAGAATCAGTTTGTTATCCCAAACGACATCTCCTTTTTTATAATTGAAGTCATAATTCAGTCCAAAATTCCCCGCCACATTCGATGTTCCACCACCCAACCATTGCTTATTGTAAGCAGATTGATTGAAAAGCAGTGATATGTTTCCTTTTTTGGTCCAATACTTTATCGTGTCTGTTGCTGTTTCTTGTGCTGTAACAGCAAGTATGGTGAAAAGGAATAGGAAAGAAAAAGCTATTTTTTTCATGACTTTATATTTTAAATGCTAACTAAAAGTATAAATTAATGTGAGGTGTTATTCTTTTTTTGGCGCTTTATACAACGGAACGGCAGAACATGCTTCGCCATACATTATACTTCGTGCAAAAGGTTGCAAGTAATGCGCTGCTAATACATAAGCCCGCATTGGAACCGGTTTTCTGGAACATCCTTTTATAATAACAGGTTTATGTTCATATACGGAATAGTCTATTTTTGGTAACAATTCTTCATAGAGTGAAGCGTCTAAATCGGCTATGGTTCCATTGATGATTTTTTTTGCAAACGGTGCTAGTTGAATCGCAACCAAAATGGATGCCCAGGCCGGAACAATAGCATCGGTACTGCAATGAATCGCTACATATTGGTCTTGGTAATGGGACCAGTCGTGATTTTTCAATTCCTCTCTAAAGTCTTTTTCTTTCAATAAAAATCCTTCTAAAAGCCATTGCGAAATATCGATTTGCGCCCGAATTCCGCTTGGATAATAATCTTCGAGATCGAAAACTTCCAGAACACTATTCGCAACTTTATTTATTATTTCTTCCATTTTTGAAGTCTTAAAGTCGAAAGTCGAAAGTCATAAGGTCAACTACTTTGAGACTTTATGACTTTTGACATTAGGACTAATTTAAAGCATTCCCAATTCTAATTTTGCTTCTTCACTCATTAAATCTTTGCTCCACGGTGGGTCAAAAGTGATTTCTACTTCAGCATCTTTTACATTGGTAATTGATTTTACTTTTTCTTCTACTTCTCTTGGTAAACTTTCTGCAACTGGGCAGTTTGGGGAAGTAAGCGTCATCAAGATTTTTACTTCATAATCGGTATTAACCATTACGTCATAAATCAATCCTAATTCGTAGATGTCTACAGGAATCTCCGGATCGTAGATGGTCTTTAATATTTTTACGATTGATTCTCCTAATTCAGTGGTGTCTATTTCTTGTGTCATAATTTTAAATTTTGTTATTTTTTTATTCGTAAGTAACTGATATTAATGTAATTGTATCAAATATAGAAACGATTTCACCAACTCCAAAATCATTATTTGAAAATATAATATCAGGCGTAATTTTAGTATTGTATTTTTTGTCTAAACTAATCACATTCGTTTGAATACCTTTGCTGTTCTGAAAAGTGTAAGTTCCTAAACTTTTATCGGCACTTGTAAAATTGATCTTTTTTAATTGTGAGTCAAACGATTTTGTGTACTTTATTCTTGGATAGTTAGTATGAATTTTTTTTTCATTGTAATCAACAACAACATTGAATTTAAATGGACTATAACTGCTTCCAAAATATTTTTTAAAAATTTCGTTTAAAGTTTTATTCCCTCTCGTGAAAGATAGTTTTGTTTTATTCTTTTTTAAATCATAGGTTCCCTCTATCGTATGTGTTGTATGATATAAATTATTTTCTAGCTTTTTTTTATCTTCGTTATTAAAATTTTTAATTTCAAGAAATCCAATAATTTTTGTTGAATCGGTCGGGCTTATTACTTTTGAAAATTTTAATTTTGGATATTCTACTTTGAGTAATAATGTGTCTGCGTACACTTTGTAATTTTCAATGAAAAAGTTCGATTTTTGCTCATAAACAAATTTTACCTTTGAATATTTTTCCGGTATTACTGTTTGTGAGAAAACAATATTACAGACTAAAATTATCAATGTAAAAAATATTTTTTTCATAAGAATAGCAAAATTAATTCTGCGCATTGAACGCCAAAGCATACATTTTTATATTTTTTATCATAGATACCAATCCATTGGCGCGTGTGGGCGATAAATGTTCTTTCAAGCCTATTTCATCAATAAAACCCATATCAGCTTCCAGAATATCAGACGCTTTTTGATTGGAAAAAGTCCGAATCAATATCGCAATAATTCCTTTGGTCAAAATGGCATCACTATCGGCAGTGAAAACAATTTTATCATCCGTTTGTTCTCCTTGTAGCCACACTTTTGACTGGCAGCCTTTAATCAAATTGTTTTCGGTTTTGAATTCTTCTTTAATTAGTGGTAGTTTTTTGCCTAATTCGATGATGTATTCATAACGCTCCATCCAATCGTCAAACATGGAGAATTCGTCGACTATTTCTTCTTGTATTTCTTTAATTTTCATAGTATGCTGAATTTGTTTCAGTTTTATTCTTTAGCTAATGAAGTTATGGTATTCACGAATTTCTTAATTTCTTTTGGTGGAAACCCATGATCAAAACTATCCGTTTCATACGCTTTGTCTTTGAAGGTAATTTTCAAATTCGCGATAGCTGCACCGTCGTAAAATCGTTTCTCAGTTGGTGCTTTTAATTGGGGTAAACTATCTAATTCCATCGTTTCAAAACAATCTAAAATATCCTTCCATTCAGCATCCGATATTTTTTTTGGTACTGGTTTGTCATTTCCATCTCTGTCCTTAGAAATAGTTACCATCTGATTTTTGACGGTTATTTTTTGATAAAAACCTCTGGTATTGGCGGTGTATTCAATGACAGCAGTTTCAATATCTTGCGCTTTGGCACTATCACAACCGTTGCCCAAAAAAATCGTTAGGAACAATAAAGAAAGTATTTTCATGTGACTTTAATTTTAGTTTTTAAGATAACATAAGTTGCGCTTTTTTGATAGCAGCAACCATGATGTCAATTTCTTCTTTGGTATTATAAAAAGCAAATGACGCTCGTATCGTTCCAGGAATACAAAAGAAAGTCATGATAGGTTGCGCACAATGATGGCCTGTTCGTACCGCTATTCCTAATTTGTCAATTATGGTGCCAATATCATACGGATGAATTCCTTCAATGTTAAACGAAATTACGGAAGTTTTTTCTTTTGACGTACCAAAAATTTTCAAACCTTCAATTTCTAATAAACGTTGCGTTCCATACTCCAGTAATTCTTTTTCTTGCTGTTGAATGTTGTCAAAACCTACTTCGTTCATATAATCAACGGCGGTTCCTAGTGCAATTCCGCCAGCAATGTTTGGTGTTCCTGCTTCAAATTTATGTGGCAATTCTGCATAGGTTGTTTTCTCAAAACTTACTTCTTTGATCATTTCGCCACCACCTTGATACGGTGGTAATTTATTCAGCCAATCTTCTTTTCCGTATAAAATTCCAGTTCCTGTGGGACCACAAATTTTATGTCCTGAAAAAACATAGAAATCACAATCCAAAGCTTGGACATCGGGTTTTAAATGTGGAACTGCTTGCGCTCCATCAATCAAAATTGCTGCTCCAATTTCATGCGCTTTGTCAATCATATATTTAATTGGATTGACCGTTCCAAGAGCATTCGAAATATGATTTACGGTTACGATTTTTGTTTTATCCGAAAGTAATTTGTCATATTCAGACATAATCAATTCTCCATCCTCATTCATTGGAATCACACGCAAAGTCGCTCTCGTTTTCTCACACAACATTTGCCAAGGCACAATATTGCTGTGGTGTTCCAATGCCGAAACCAAAACTTCATCACCGGGTTTTAAAATCGAAGCAAATCCATTGGCAACTAAATTGATTCCGTGTGTTGTTCCCGAAGTGAAAAGCACTTCATGAGCGAATTTCGCATTGATATGATTTTGAAGTTTACCGCGTGAAATTTCGTAAGCATCCGTCGCTAGTTGACTTAACGTGTGAACGCCACGATGAATATTAGCGTTGATTTCCTGATAATATTTTGAAATCGCATCAATTACCACTTGTGGTTTTTGCGAAGTAGCTCCATTATCGAAATAAACCAATGGTTTTCCGTTTACTTTTTGGGAAAGAATAGGGAAGTCGGCTCTAATTTTATTTATGTCTAACATGTGTCTGCTTTTTTTAATGTTTTGTTGGTCTTGAATAAAGCCAATAGTCAACATTTTTTTAGAGAAACTAATCTAAGATTAGCTCATCATTATTTAGAATTTTTCTAAATACAAAAGTAGTGAAATTGGAATTAATTTTTGGCAAACACTTGTTAATAAAACTTGATTTTCTCAATTCAATATCGGTTCAAAAATGTGGTTCTTTTTTATTAAATTGCTTCAAATTAATTCTCTATGAAAAAAATCTTTAAGTTCGTTGGTTTTGCTTCTTTCATCGGAATCTTTTATGTTGGATTCACGACTTATCCAAAATTAGATTTAATTTCTGGCTTTTCAGCCAAAAGTATCGCTTCGGGACATTTTATTGATAATCGTTCGCAAGAAATGATTGAGAAAGGCGACAATGATATCGACATGATTGATTTGGCAAAAAATAAAATTGAAAATGCCGGAAAATTTGCTGTGGCTTCAGTTTACGGTTTGAAAGAACGAAAAGCAATTTACCGTGAAGGTTTAGGAGCGACTTTAATCAACGATGATTTTGATGTTTCAAAACCGTATTTGGTTCCCAAAAGAACAAAGTTGAATAATAATTTACCTTTTCCGTATGGAAATAATGAACCTGAAGACACCATTTTTGCTAACGTTGATTATGCTAAATTGAATGTGGCTGTAGCCAATGCTTTTGATAAAAAAGGAGAATTGAAAAAGAGAACGCGTTCCCTTTTAGTAATTTATAAAGACAAAATCATTGCCGAAAAGTACGATACTGGTTTCGATAAAAACAGTAAAATTTTGGGCTGGTCGATGACAAAAAGTATTACTAGCGCGATGTTTGGAGTTTTAGAAAAACAAGGAAAATTTGATATTGATGCGCCAGCTCCAATTCCTGAATGGGCGAATGATAAACGAAAATTGATAACTACTAGTGATTTACTTCACATGAATTCCGGTTTGGAATGGGAAGAGAAATACGATAAAATTTGCGATGCTACTCAAATGCTTTTTCAAGCCGAGGATATGACGCGTTCCCAACTTGAGAAACCGGCCGAATATAAACCTAACACGCGATGGAATTATTCATCTGGAACGACAAATTTACTTTCAGGGATTTTGCGCAAGCAGTTCAAAACGCATCAAGAATATTTAGATTTTTGGTACACAGATTTAATTGATAAAATAGGAATGAATTCTATGGTAATCGAAACGGATATGGCAGGAAATTATGTAGGTTCATCCTACGGTTGGGCTACAACGAGAGATTGGTCAAAATTTGGCTTGTTGTATTTGCATAAAGGAAACTGGAACGGAGAACAAATTTTCAACGAAAGTTGGACGAAATACACTGCAACTCCTACAAATACATCTAACGGAAGATATGGCGGACACTTTTGGCTCAATGCTGGAGGACATTTTCCCGATGTTCCAAGGGAAATGTACTATTGCAGCGGTTTTCAAGGGCAAATGGTGGCGATTATTCCGTCACTTGATTTAGTAATTGTACGAATGGGGTTGAAAGAAGAATCTAATTTTGATTTTAATGGAATGTTGAGTGGGATAATTGGGAGTTTGAAAAAACAATCATATTAAAAAACCCTGTCAGAGTTCTAAACTCTGACAGGGTTGCTATTATAACTTCTTGATTTGGATTACAAATCAAATCCCAATTTCACCCCTAATTTCGTAGCGATAATTTTGGTAATTCGTTGTTTCAATTCTGGTATTTTGATGTTTTCGATAACGGCATTCGAGAACGCATACATCAATAATGCTTTGGCTTCTTTTTTAGGGATTCCGCGTTGTTGCATGTAGAACATTGCAGTTTCGTCTAATTGTCCAACAGTACAACCGTGAGAGCATTTTACGTCATCGGCAAAAATTTCCAATTGTGGTTTTGCATTTATTGTCGCTTTGTCGCTCAATAAAATATTGTTGCTTTTTTGGAATGCATTTGTTTTTTGTGCGTCTTTCTCCACGTATACTTTTCCGTTGAAAACTCCCGTAGAACGATCCGCATAGATTCCTTTATAATCTTGGAAACTTTCGCAATTTGGAGCCGAATGTTTTACTAAAGTATAATGATCTACGTGTTGTTTTTCGCCAATAATGGTGATTCCGTTTAAAGTGCTTGTCAAGTGTTCTCCAAAGTGATAGAAATTCAAGTTGTTTCTTGTCAAATTTCCTCCAAAAGAGAAAGTGTGAACCGAAACGTGACTTTCTTTTTGTTGAGAAACGTACGTATTGTCAATTAAATTTGCTTCAAGTGTATTGTTTTGAATTTTGTAATAATCAACGATAGCACGTTTTTGAGCAAAAATCTCGGTAACAGAATTCGTTAATACCGGATTTTCATTCAAACTTTGGTGACGCTCGATAATTTGAACATGAGAATTCTCACCAACAATCACCAAGTTTCTTGGCTGAACCAAAAGAGCTGCTTCGTTTCCAGTTGAGAAATACATAATCTCAATCGGTTTATCCGCGACTTTACTTTTTGGAATGTGGATATACGCTCCTTCATTGGCGAAAGCCGTATTTAAAGAAGTCAGACTTTCGTCTTTGTTGGCAATTTGGTTAAAATAAGTATCAATAACCATTTTGTATTTTGGTTTGGTCAATGCCGATGACATCAAGCAAACATCAATTCCTTCGTGTGTTGTTGACGACAAATGCGAACTGAAAACACCATCAATAAACACCACTTTATAGGTGTCTATTTCGTGTAAAAAGTATTTTTTTACCTGATTAAATTCAACTGCATTTTCTTGCTTTGGAAAAACGGTAAAGTCATTTTTTAATATGGCATTTAGCGAAGTGTATTTCCAAGCTTCGTCTTTTTTGGTTGGGAAACCTTTATTTTCAAAGTTTTTTATGGCGGCAGTTCTCACGTCATGAAGTTCAGAGTGAACATCTACACGCTCTTCGAAAGCCATAAAAGACGATAGTAATTTTTCTTTCAATTCCATTTTAATTTAAGTCTTAAAGTCGAAAGTCGAAAGTCGAAAGACTTTGGATTGTCAACGTAACGTTATTTATGAGTTTTTAATCTGAAAGTATTTAAAGTTATATTGAGGTTACCTCTTTATGACTTTAGACTTTATGACTTTGGACTCAGATATTTAATAAAACCACTTAACAATTTTGATATTTCTGTTACTGATTCTAAAAGTTTTTCAAATTCTTCTTTAGTAATATAATCCAAATCAAATGCTAAATATAATTGAGAACGAACTTCTCCAGCGGAAGCTTTTGCAACATATAAAAAGTAAATAAACTCTTTGTCAGTATTTCTCTCAAAACCTTCAGCGATATTTGATGATATAGAAATTGAAGCCCGTCTAATTTGTCTAATGAAATCAAAGTCTTTCTTGAAATTTGTATTTTCAGTAATTAGGTAAATTCTTTTATTAAAAACTCTTGCTTTTTGCCAAGAATTAATTTCTTCGAAAGAATTAAATTTCCCCATTACTTTTTTCTTTTGACTTTATGACCTTCGACTTTAGACTATTTTAATTTTAAGCTTCTTGTTCTTGTTTAATCCAGTCGTATCCTTTTTCTTCTAGTTCGTGTGCTAGTTCTTTTCCTCCGGATTTTACAATTTTTCCGTTGTATAATACGTGAACGAAATCAGGAACGATATAGTCTAATAATCTTTGGTAGTGCGTAATCACTACGATTGCATTTTTGTCACTTTTTAGTTTGTTAACACCATTTGCAACAATACGTAAGGCATCAATATCAAGACCAGAATCGGTTTCATCAAGAATAGCCAATTTTGGTTCTAACATTGCCATTTGGAAAATTTCGTTACGTTTTTTCTCTCCACCAGAAAAACCTTCGTTTAGCGAACGAGACAAAAATTTACGGTCGATTTCTAATAATTCTGATTTTTCACGAATCACTTTTAGCATTTCATTAGCAGGCATTTCTTCCTGACCGTTTGCTTTGCGGGTTTCGTTGATAGCAGTTCTCATGAAGTTGGTAACTGAAACTCCTGGAATTTCCACTGGATATTGGAACGAAAGAAAAACACCTTTATGTGCTCTTTCTTCTGGCGCCAATTCTGAAAGGTCTTCTCCGTCTAAAGATATTTCACCTTCGGTTACTTCGTAGTTTTCGTTTCCTGCAATGATAGACGCCAATGTACTTTTTCCAGCTCCGTTTGGCCCCATTATCGCGTGAATTTCTCCCGCTTTTACTTCAAGGTTAATCCCTTTTAATATTTCTTTATCCCCAATTGAGGCGTGTAAATTTTTTATTGATAACATAAACGTGTTGTTTTTATAAAGTCTTAAAAAGGTTATCCTACAGATCCCTCAAGAGAAATTTCTAATAATTTTTGTGCTTCTACGGCGAATTCCATTGGTAACTTATTCAATACATCTTTACTGAAACCGTTTACGATTAAAGCAATAGCTTTTTCGGTTGGAATTCCACGTTGGTTGCAATAGAAAACTTGATCTTCACCAATTTTACTTGTCGTAGCCTCATGTTCAATTTTAGCCGATGGATTTTTACTTTCGATGTAAGGGAAAGTATGCGCACCACAATTGTTTCCCATTAACAACGAGTCACATTGTGAAAAGTTTCTGGCGTTATCGGCGTTTGGTGAAATTCGTACCAAACCTCTATAACTGTTTTGTGATCTTCCGGCAGAAATTCCTTTAGAAATAATAGTCGATTTAGTGTTTTTACCTAAATGGATCATTTTGGTTCCTGTATCGGCTTGTTGGAAATTATTGGTAACCGCAATCGAATAAAATTCTCCTGTTGAATTGTCTCCTTTTAAAATAACGGAAGGATATTTCCAAGTTATCGCTGAACCGGTCTCTACTTGTGTCCAAGAAATTTTTGCGTTTTTCTCACAGATTCCTCTTTTGGTCACAAAATTATAAACCCCACCTTTTCCTTCTTTGTTTCCAGGATACCAGTTTTGTACGGTTGAATATTTGATTTCGGCATCGTCTAAAGCGATTAGTTCCACTACAGCAGCGTGCAATTGATTTTCATCACGACTTGGAGCAGTACAGCCTTCTAAGTAAGATACATAACTACCTTCGTCAGCAACTAATAATGTTCTTTCGAATTGTCCTGTTCCTGCCTGATTGATTCTAAAATAAGTAGAAAGTTCCATTGGGCAACGAACGCCTTTTGGAATATAACAGAAAGAACCGTCAGAGAAAACTGCTGAATTTAGTGCCGCATAAAAGTTGTCTTTTTGTGGTACAACGGTTCCTAAATATTTACGAACTAATTCTGGATGCTCTTTGATGGCTTCAGAAATACTCATGAAGATAATTCCTTTTTCGCCTAATGTTTTCTTGAATGTTGTTGCTACAGAAACCGAATCGACTACGATATCCATCGCTACATTATTCATCATTTTTTGCTCATCAACAGAAATTCCTAACTTTTTGTACATTTCTAAAAGCTCTGGATCTACATCGTCCAATGTTTTATTAGGATCTACCGTTTTAGGTGCAGAATAATAAGAAATGGCTTGAAAATCAGGTTTGGTATAATGTACATTTGCCCATTCCGGCTCTGTCATTTGCTCCCAAGCGCGAAAAGCCTCCAGACGCCAGTCGGTCATCCATTGAGGTTCTCCTTTTTTGTGCGAAATAGCGCGAACGATATCTTCATTTAAACCAATAGGAAACGTTTCTGATTCTAATTCGGTGTAAAATCCGTATTCGTATTCTTTATTTTCGAGTTCGATTTTTAAATCGTCTTCTGTGTATTTTGACATATTTTTTGTCTTAAAGTTTTAAAGTCTAAAGTTTTAAAGTCATTACAAGTCTTTCGACTTTATGACTTTCGACATTCGACTATAATGAAAATGATTCTCCGCAACCACATGTTCGATTGGCGTTTGGGTTATTGAAAACAAACCCTTTACCATTAATTCCTCCTGAAAATTCTAATATTGTTCCGGCTAAATAAAGGAACGATTTCTTTTCGACAGCAATAGTGATATCGTTGTCTATAAATATTTTATCGTCTTCGTTTTTTGTTTTATCAAATTTTAAATCATAAGACAATCCAGAACATCCGCCGCTTTTTACACCTACTCTTACGTAGTCGTTTGCTGCATCAAAACCATCATCTTGCATTAAATCGATGATTTTTTTTCTTGCTGTGTCAGAAACTTTTATCATAGCTTATATTGATTTTGTCTAAATTAAGCACAAAGATAGTGTATAAAAAGCTTTTTCCATAATCGATAACATTTTTATAACTAATGCAAAAATAGAAAAAAGCTATTTGCGACCAGTAAAAGTGTTTGAATTTCTTAACTTTGATTCCTCTCAAAAAAAAGAAAAAACATGAAATTATATCCTATAGAAACCGGAAATTTTAAATTGGATGGTGGCGCAATGTTTGGTGTAGTGCCAAAAACTATTTGGAACAAAACCAATCCTGCCGATGAAAATAACTTAATTGATATTGCAGCACGCTGTTTATTGATTGAAGACGGTAACCGATTAATTTTGATTGATACCGGAATGGGAAACAAACAGTCTGAGAAATTCTTTGGATATTATTCGCTTTGGGGAACGCATTCGATGGATAAATCGTTGGCTAAGTATGGTTTTCATCGTGATGATGTTACCGATGTTTTTATGACGCATTTGCATTTTGACCATTGTGGTGGAAGCGTACAATGGAATAAAGATAAGACGGGATACGAACCGGCTTTTAAAAATGCTAAATTCTGGTCTAACGAAAATCACTGGGAATGGGCGACAAAACCTAATGCCAGAGAGAAAGCGTCCTTTCTGGCTGAAAATATTTTGCCAATGCAGCAAAGTGGGCAATTAAATTTCATTCAAAGGCCCGAAGGTGATTTTCTTTCAACTTCAGAATTGGGTTTTGGGATCTTCTTTGCAGATGGACATACCGAAAAGCAAATGATTCCGCACATTCAATATAAGGACAAAACAATCGTTTTTTGTGCTGATTTATTGGCGACAGCCGGACACATTCCTATTCCTTATGTAATGGGATATGACACCAGACCTTTATTGACTATGCCAGAAAAAGAAAAATTCATGAATGCTGCGGCTGATAATAATTATTATTTGTTCTTGGAACATGATGCGCACAATGAAATAATAACCGTACAAAAAACCGAGAAAGGCGTTCGCTTAGCAGAAGTGTTTACTTGCGAACAAATCTTAACATAGTGTTAATCACAACGATTTTTGTAACAAAAAAAATTATTTTAGACGAATATTTTAAAATTAACAAAAACATTTTCGATGAATACCATTAAACCTATTTACATTTCTGCTTTTGCTTTTTTAGCATTAGTAGGGTGTGGCGCAGCAAAACAAGTTTCAAATGCTTCTAATTCTGAGTTAGTTACCATTAGCGCACCGCTGAACATTTCAAAAAAGGCACCTATTGCTGAGAACGATTTAAAACGTTGGAGTCATTTAGATATTGTGACGGATACCATTCCTGGAATGAGTGTTGACAAGGCGTATGCTGAATTATTGAAAGGTAAAAAAGGAGTGCCAGTTATTGTTGGAATTGTAGATTCAGGCGTAGATATTGAACACGAGGATTTGAAGTCCGTACTTTGGACTAATACAAAAGAAATTGCTGGAAACGGAATTGATGATGATAAAAACGGATATATCGATGATATTCACGGATGGAATTTTCTTGGAGACAGTACCAAAGAGAATTTGGAATACGAAAGAATCATCAAAAATAAAAGTTTAGTTAATGAAGCTACGTATTTAGAAGCAAAAGCATTGAATGATAAAAAAGTGGCTGATGCTATTGCAGGAAAAACACGTTCAGAGCAAATGTTAGAGACTATTGCTACAAGTGATGCTACATTAGTGAAACATTTTGGTAAACCAGTGTACACTATTGAGGAAGTAAATGCGATTGTTTCGCAAGAACCAGCAACACAAAAAAGTAAAGCGGCTATGCAACAAATGCTTTCTTATGGATTGCCAATAGCGGAGCTAAAAGTCGCGGTACAAAACCAATTAGACGACCAAATTGCTCTTATAAACGGAGATAATCTGAAAACAGATTACCGTAAAGTGGTAGGAGATAATCCAGACGATATTACTGACACAAAATACGGGAACAACAATGTGATGGGGCCAGACAAGAACGAAATTCTTCACGGAACGCACGTTGCCGGAATTGTTGCTCAAACTAGAAACAATACACTTGGCGGAGACGGTGTTGCTAATAACGTTCAAATTCTTACTGTTCGTGCTGTGCCAGATGGTGATGAGTATGATAAAGATATCGCATTAGGAATTCGCTATGCAGTAGACAATGGTGCGAAAGTTATCAACGGAAGTTTTGGAAAAAGTTTTTCTCCACACAAACAATGGGTTTATGATGCGATAAAATATGCGGAGAAAAAAGATGTATTAATTGTTCACGCTGCTGGAAATGATGCGAAAGATATTGATTATGCAGAGAATTTCCCTAACGATTCTGAAGATAAAGTAACCGAGTTTGCGGATAATTTAATCACAATTGGTGCTTTGAATTTTGAATACGGTAATAAAGTGGTGGCTCGTTTTTCTAACATTGGAAAAATTAATGTTGACGTTTTTGCTCCGGGTGTAAAAATCTACGCAACAACTCCAAACAATACTTATAAATATTTACAAGGAACTTCAATGGCTGCACCAAATGCTGCCGGAGTTGCTGCATTAATTCGTTCGTATTACCCAAAATTATCTGCTCAACAAGTAAAACACATCTTAATGGATTCTGGTGTTGCTATTTCAACAGATGTTATTGTAGGAGGAAAAGCAGCTGATACGCGCTCTTTTACTACTTTGTCTAAATCAGGAAAAATAGTAAACGCATACAATGCTTTATTGATGGCTGAAAAAATGTCAAAATAAACACATTAAACTTAATTTTATGGAAGGGCAATTTGTCCTTCCATTTTTATTTCAATCAAATATGAAAAAAATAATTTTATTTTCCTTTTTCTCAATAAGTTTTGGAAGTCTTTTGGCTCAAAACACTTCGTATTGGCAACAAAAGGTCGATTATAAAATGGAGGTATCCATGGATGTAAAAACATACCAATACAAAGGAAAACAGGAATTGGTTTACACCAATAATTCTCCTGATACGTTGAGAAAAGTGTACTATCACTTATTCAATAATGCCTTTCAGCCGGGAAGCGAAATGGATGCTAGAATTCAAAGTATCAAAGATCCAGACGGCAGAATGGTCACTAAAGTAAAAGTGGGCGATAAAGAAGTCAAAGAAAGCCGAATTAAAAATTTGAAACCAAATGAAATTGGTTATTTGCGAATTTCTAATTTCAAACAGGATGGAATAGTAGCTGCTGCAAAAGAGATTGGGACTATTCTTGAAGTGACTTTGGCTCAACCTATTTTACCCAATTCAAAAACTACATTCACATTAGATTTTGATGGTCAGGTTCCCATTCAGATTCGTCGTTCTGGAAGAAATAATGCCGAAGGCGTAGAGTTGTCAATGGCACAATGGTATCCAAAACTAGCCGAATTTGACTTTGAAGGTTGGCACGCAGATCCTTACATTGCCAGAGAATTTCATGGTGTTTGGGGGAATTTTGATGTCAAAATCACGATTGATAAAAACTACGTTTTAGGTGGAACGGGTTATTTGCAAAATAAAAATGAAATTGGTTTTGGTTACCAAGATCAAGGTGTGGTTGTATCTGTACCCAAGAAAACGAAAACATTGACTTGGCATTTTAATGCACCAATGGTTCATGATTTTACTTGGGCTGCTGATAAGGATTATATTCACGATGTGGCGAAAGGGCCTAACGGAGTCGATATTCATTTCTTGTATAAAAACAATCCAAAATATATTGAAAATTGGAAAAACCTTCAGCCCAAAACAGTACAGTTGATGGAGATTTACAACAAAACGGTTGGGGAATATCCGTACAAACAATACTCTGTAATTCAAGGTGGCGATGGCGGAAT
This sequence comes from Flavobacterium sp. KS-LB2, assembly GCF_036895565.1. NCBI lineage: Bacteria > Pseudomonadati > Bacteroidota > Flavobacteriia > Flavobacteriales > Flavobacteriaceae > Flavobacterium > Flavobacterium sp. KS-LB2. Next base: position 105,243 of record NZ_CP145904.1, read on the forward strand.
GGAATATGCCATGTGTACATTGATTTTAGGGCAAGGTACTTTTGACGGCTTGCTTGGCGTAACTGCACACGAAATGGCGCACTCTTGGTTCCAACATGTTTTGGCTTCCAATGAATCCAAACACGGTTGGATGGACGAAGGGTTTACTTCGTTCCTTGAAGATTTTGGACTAAATGAAATTGCCGATAAAAAAGTAGAAAATCCATTTAAGGGAGCGTATTCAGGATATTTTTCAATGGTAAATTCAGGTAAAGAATTACCACAAGGTACGCATGCAGATCGTTTTGACGAAAATAGAGTATATAGCATTACATCGTATAGCAAAGGTGAACTTTTCCTAACTCAATTGATTTATCTAATAGGAAAAGAGAATTTGATGAAAACTTTGAAAAAGTATTACAGCGATTTTAAATTCAAACACCCTACGCCAAATGATATCAAAAGATCAGCTGAGCGAATTTCAGGTGCCAATTTAGATTGGTATTTGACAGATTGGACACAAACGACCAACACTATTGATTACGGCATCAAAGAAGTAGCAGAAAATGCAGGACAAACCAAGGTGGTTTTAGAAAGAATTGGAAGAATGCCAATGCCAATAGATTTGACTGTGGAATATACTGATGGAACATCGGAAAGTTTTTACATTCCGTTGCGCATGATGAGTTTCGAAAAAGAAAACCCTAATCCGGCAGTAAAAAGAACAGTACTTTCTGATTGGGCTTGGGCGTATCCAACGTTTGAATTCAACATTGCGAAACCCAAAGCTTCTATCAAGAAAATAACGATTGATTCAAGTGGATTAATGGCAGATTTGAAAAAGGAGAATAATACATACGAGATAAAATAATCTTTATTTTATGGATATTAAGTACAATCAAACTACTGCATCAATTGAAATCAAAGATGGTTTGAAAAATCATTTTTTTATTGTGAAATTGCTTTTGATTATAACTTTTATAAATGCAGTTTTAAATTTATCCAATCCTCAGGTAGCTTTTGGATTTATGAAATTAATTTGGTTGATTATTGGCATGATTGCTGCTTTTGGGCTTCGAAATTATTTTTTTAGAAAAACGGGTTTAGATAAAATTACAGTAGATCAAATTGTGGGAATCAAAGAGCGTGTTTCATTTAATAAAATTATATATTTTATTCAGCTGAAAAATGGAAAAACAAGAGATCTTTTAGAAGTTAAATCGGAATCACAGTTTAAGGAAGTGAAAAAGCTGCTAGCAGAAATTAGCTCAAAATAAAAAAATGCCGCAAAACATAAATTTTGCGGCATTTTTTATGCTTAGTAGATCTATTTCAAATGCTCAAGCATATCGGTAGTCATGCTTTCCAAATCAAATTTGTGTTTCCATCCCCAGTCTTTTCTGGCCTCAGCGTCATCTATACTTGCTGGCCAGCTGTCGGCTATTTTTTGACGGAAGTCCGGCTCATAAGTAATGGTAAATTCTGGAATGTGTTTCTGGATTTCGGCAGCAATCTCCGTTGGTGTAAAGCTCATGGCCGCTAGATTGTACGACGAATGAATTTTTATTTTGTCAACTGGCGCTTGCATAATTTGGATGGTCGCAGCAATCGCATCGTCCATATACATCATCGGCATTTTAGTTTCCGAGGATAAAAAACATTCGTATGTTTTATCTGAAAGTGCTTTGTGAAAAATATCCACCGCATAATCCGTAGTTCCGCCACCAGGAGGCGATGACCAGCTGATTAAACCTGGATAACGGATGCTTCTTACATCTACACCAAAGATGTTATGGTAGTATTCGCACCATCTTTCGCCAGCTTGTTTGCTGATTCCGTACACCGTTGATGGCTCCATAATCGTGTATTGAGGCGTTTTTTCTTTTGGAGTTGTGGGTCCAAAAACGGCAATACTCGAAGGCCAGAATATTTTTTTTATTTTTCCAGCTTTCGCCAAATTCAAAACATGAAATAAGGAATTCATATTCAAGTCCCAAGCAAATGCAGGGTTTTTCTCGGCTGTAGCTGATAATAAAGCAGCCATTAAGTACACATCGGTGATTTGATGCAATTCTACTAAATGTTCAATTTGATTAAAATCCAACGCATTGATGACTTCAAATGGACCGGAATTCACCACATCAATATTTAGCTTTCGGATATCCGAAGCAATTACATTTTCTGTTCCGTATAGTTGTCGTAATTTTTGGGTAAGCTCCGTTCCTATTTGGCCGCAAGCGCCAATAATCAATATTTTCGTACTCATTTTTTTCTGTTTTGAAAAACAAAGATAACGTTTTCGCAAATAACATAATTTTGATGAAAATGATTATAAAAATCTTAAAATACGCTTTAAAAACATGATAAATTAAGAAATTTATCATGTTTTTACACATAAAAATTAGTGAAGCAATATTAGATTGTTATTCGATTACTGGAATTCATTATTGTAAATTTACTTTGTAACTTTGTGCTTTAATGAAATTAAAAATGAAATACAATTTAGCCGTGTTCTTTTCGCTGATTTTCCTGTTGTTGTCTTGTAAAGATGACAATCAAAAACGCATTGCCGAGAATGAAAAAGAGATGCAAAAAAGAGAAGTCATTTTCAAAAACATAGAGAAAGGTTGGGTTTTATATAATGAGCCAGTAACCGAAGCGGGAGAGAAAAGTATCGCCTCTTGGAACGAATGGAGAATATTCCTTGCAGAATTAGCCGTAAAACCGAAAAAAACGATTGGAGCTTTTCAGCAAAAATCAAAAGCGCTTTCTAAAAAAGTGACGGCTTTGGATGATAATATACCGTATGAATACAACAAACCTCAGATAAGAAGTAGGATTTCGACTTTGATTACTAAAGTTCGATTGTTGGATTTATTCATTCATTTGGATAATATTCCAGATAAAAAAGTGACGTTGTTGGTTTCAGAAATCAACTTAGAATTGGTTTCTTTACAAAGACAAATGGATAAAATTGTCGAGAAAAGTAAAATTCCAATCGAAGAGGGAGAATCTGATCTATTAAAAATGATGGATACCACAAGAGCCATTCCTAATACACCTATAATCGACCCAAATATACCACGCGTTGAGTAAAACAGCCTTATACAATACCTACGATAATTCGCCAAAAACCCAGCAAATTGTTGCTCGTTTAGTAGAAAATAATCAAGTCAAAATGCACTTAACTGGTTTGTTGGGTTCTGCATTTTCATTCGTGATTCGCTCGATTTTCAAGAAATCCGAGCTTCCTTTTTTACTAGTTTTAAACAATAAAGAAGAAGCTGCCTATTATTTGAATGACTTGGAACAAATGATTGGTGAGCAAGACGTTCTGTTTTATCCGGGCTCTTTTCGCCGTCCTTATGAAATTGAAGATACGGATAATGCCAATGTTTTGCTTCGCGCCGAAGTATTAAACCGAATCAATTCCCGCAAGAAACCCGCTGTTATTGTCACCTATCCCGAAGCCTTATTCGAGAAAGTAGTGACCCGAAAAGAATTGGATAAAAACACGTTGAAAGTTGCTGTTGGCGACAAGATTTCTATCGATTTTATAAACGAAGTTTTGTTTGAATACGAGTTCAAAAGAGTCGATTTTATTACAGAACCAGGAGAGTTTTCGGTTCGTGGAGGAATTGTTGATGTGTTTTCATTTTCGAATGATAATCCGTACCGAATCGAGTTTTTTGGAGACGAAGTGGAGAGCATTCGAACCTTTGATGTAGCCACGCAATTGTCTATTGAAACACAAAAAAAGATTACGATAATCCCAAATGTGGAAAACAAAGTTTTTCAGGAAAACCGAGAAAGTTTCTTGGATTATATTTCGGAGAAAACCGTAATTTTTATTCAGAACACCGAAGATTTTTTAGCACAATTAGACAAACAATTTGGCAAAGCCGAAGAAGCTTTCGCAAAATTGTCGCAGGAAATAAAGCGGTCTTCGCCGGAACAATTGTTTTTGAATCAAACGGAATTTATAAAAAGAGCGTTGGATTTTTCGATTGTTGAATTGAGTTCGAAAGCTATTTTTAGAACCACCAAAAAATTTGAATTTCACATTCAGCCACAACCGTCGTTCAATAAACAGTTTGATTTGTTGCTGAATAATCTGAATGAAAATCATTTTAACGGATACAAAAATTACTTATTTTGCTCGAATGACGCCCAAGCGAAACGATTTCATGATATTTTTGAAACGTTGGACGAAGCGAATTCTGAGAATATCCGCAAGCAATATCACACCGTTGTTTTGCCTTTGTACCAAGGATTTATTGACGAAGAAAATCAAATAACCTGTTACACGGACCATCAAATTTTTGAACGCTACCATAAATTCAGCATCAAAAATGGCTATTCGAAAAAACAGAATATTACTCTAAAAGAACTCACGACTTTATCCGTTGGCGATTATGTAACTCACATCGATCACGGAATTGGGCGTTTTGGAGGGTTGCAAAAAATACAAGTCGAAGGCAAAACACAAGAAGCCATCAAGCTCGTTTATGCCGATAATGATATTGTGTATGTGAGTATTCATTCACTGCACAAAATTTCAAAATACAACGGAAAAGACGGAACACCACCCAAAATTTACAAATTGGGGTCGAATGCCTGGAAGATTTTAAAACAAAAAACTAAGGCTAGAGTCAAACATATTGCATTTAATCTGATTCAGTTGTATGCCAAAAGAAGACTCGAAAAAGGATTCCAGTTTGCGCCTGACAGTTATTTGCAAAATGAACTTGAAAGTTCCTTTATTTACGAAGATACACCGGACCAAACCAAATCAACGGCAGAAGTAAAAGCCGATATGGAAAGCGATCGTCCAATGGATCGCTTGGTTTGTGGTGATGTAGGTTTTGGTAAAACGGAAGTTGCCATTCGGGCTGCATTTAAAGCAGTTGACAATAGCAAACAAGTAGCAATTTTGGTTCCTACCACTATTTTAGCCTACCAACATTTTAGAACTTTTACAGAACGATTGAAAGATATGCCGGTTTCAATTGGCTATTTGAATCGTTTTAGAACAGCAAAACAGAAAGCAGAAACACTAAAATTATTAGCCGAAGGAAAACTGGATATTGTCATTGGAACGCACCAGTTGGTCAACAAAAATGTAGTTTTCAAAGACCTTGGATTGCTGATTGTAGATGAGGAGCAAAAATTTGGTGTCAATGTAAAAGATAAACTCAAGACGATTGCTGCTAACGTGGATACATTGACACTAACAGCAACGCCAATCCCAAGAACTTTACAGTTTTCACTGATGGCAGCGCGCGATTTATCAGTAATTACGACGCCTCCGCCAAACAGATATCCTATTGAAACAAATGTAGTAGGTTTTAGTGAAGAGATGATTCGGGACGCGATTTCGTATGAGATTCAGCGAAACGGACAGGTTTTCTTCATCAATAACCGAATCGAAAATATCAAAGAAGTGGCCGGAATGATTCAGCGTTTGGTCCCAAATGCCAGAGTCGGAATTGGTCACGGCCAAATGGATGGTAAGAAACTAGAGGAATTAATGCTCGCTTTCATGAACGGAGAATTTGATGTTTTGGTGGCAACCACCATTATCGAAAGCGGATTAGACGTTCCCAATGCGAATACGATTTTTATCAATAATGCGAATAATTTTGGATTGTCTGATTTGCATCAAATGCGCGGTCGAGTAGGAAGAAGCAACAAGAAAGCGTTTTGTTATTTTATTTGTCCGCCGTATTCAGCCATGACCGATGATGCCAGAAAACGTATTCAAGCTTTGGAACAATTTAGTGAATTGGGAAGCGGATTTAATATTGCGATGAAAGATTTGGAGATTCGTGGTGCCGGAGATTTATTGGGTGGCGAGCAAAGTGGTTTTATCAATGAGATTGGTTTTGATACGTACCAAAAAATCATGAATGAAGCCATTGATGAATTGAAAGAAAATGAATTTAAGGATCTGTATCCCGAAGAAAGTAATATCGAAACGAAAGAATACGTCAAAGATTTGCAAATTGACACTGATTTTGAGTTGTTGTTTTCAGATGAATACATCAATAATGTTTCGGAGCGATTGAGTTTGTACAATGAATTAGGCGCTGTAAAGAATGAAGAAGAATTAATCATTTTCCAAAACAAATTGATTGACCGTTTTGGTCCAATGCCGCCTCGTGCCAAAGCGTTAATGAATAGTATCCGAATCAAATGGATTGCAACCCGTCTTGGAATCGAGAAATTAGTCATGAAACAAGGCAAGATGATTGGGTATTTCATTTCGGATCAACAATCAGATTATTACCAATCCAAACGCTTCAATCAAGTGTTGCAATTTGTACAAAAACATCCTAATTTATGTAAAATGAAAGAAAAGCAAACGCCGGCTGGATTGCGTCTTTTGTTGACTTTTGATAATGTAAAAAATACCAGAACAGCGCTAGAGTTTATGGAGTTGTTGGGAGGGGAATGATTAAAGTTAATTTATGATTTTAAAACCATTTAGAAAATTAAGGTTAAAAGTAGTATTGCTTTGTGGAATTTAATTTTTGAAAGTTTGAATAAAATAAAAAAGCTTCCAGCCTTTTGAGGATTGGAAGCTTTTTTATATAATAGAATTTTTATTAATTCTTCAAATCCTTAATTACTTTAAAAGCAACATCAACTTGTTCTTCGCTCACTAATATGGTGAATTCATTAGAAGTCGAAATTACTTCATTGATGATGATTCCTTCCCAAGCCAAACGTTGAAAAATGAAATAGTAAATTCCAGGAACAACAATATTTTCTTTGGGTAATTTTACCGTAATCGAAGCCAGATTGTCTAGTTTTTGAATCAATTTCTCATTAGCAAAATGCTTGTCAACTAGGTGATTGATGCTATTGCTTACCACAATATTAGTTTCATTTACGCCTCTAGATGAAGTATAAAAAATATCTGGTAGCGAATTAATATCTGTAATTAAGTCCGCTTGTTTGTTTAAAACGGTTTCCGAGGCTGCAAAAGTATAATCCGTCAAAGCGGAACGAACAGTAATTTCCCCTATGTTTTTGATGACTTTGTTAATCTTATGATTTAACCTGAAGTCTAACTCTTCTGTTAATCTTTTTAAAGCCATTACAACAGCTCCTTGTTTTACTTCTTTGCCAAATTCACTTTCTAATTCAGTCATTATATTTCTGGATAATGACGTTAAATTGATAATTCCAAGCGATAATGCATTCAATAAAAAAGGCTTTGTTTTGATGTAATTTTCTACAATAGAAGAAACAGTTTTCATAATTCCTAAGGTTTTTTAGTTAGTTAGAGGTGTAAGTTTAGTTATGTTGTGTGTTAAAAACACAGCAAATATAAATAAAAAAACAATTTGTTACAAATGTAACATCAATAAAAAGTAATTAAAAGTGATAAAAAGCATCGATAAGGTGCTCAATTACAAAAGATTTACCTTCTCTATGGATGGCAATTATGTCAAAACGGACTTCAATGTCTAAATTTCTTTCGTTGACAAATGCATCAACGGCCTTTACAAGAAGCTGGATTTTTTTGGGTTTTACAAAATCTTGTGGTAAGCCAAATTCTAATGAAGAACGGGTTTTGACTTCAATAACTGCGAGTGTATTTCCTTTTTGGGCAAGAATATCTATTTCGGCTTTTTGGAACGTCCAGTTGGTTTCCAAAATAGAATATCCGTCTTTCCTTAGAAATTCGACGGCCATTTCTTCTCCTAATTTTCCGAGTTCGTTATGTTCCGCCATTCAAAAATTTTGTTTTAAGGTTTAAAACTTCTGCAATTAAAAATCGAATTCCCTTTATTCAAAAACCAGCGTACTGCATTTTTCATTGACATTTAGAGTCACATTATTCCCTAAAATCAAGGCTCTATTGTCTTGGATATGACCTGCAGGAAAATTATACAAGACAGGAATATTGTATTTTCTAGTGACATCCTCGATAATTTCAATGGCATTTTTCCCCCACGGAATATCGTTGTCCTTCATTTTTGTCATAGAACCCACAACAATTCCTTTGATACTTTCCAGACATCCATTTCGTTTCAAATTCATCATCATGCGATCAATGTGATATAAATATTCGTCTAAATCTTCTATAAACAAGATTTTATCAGAACAGTCAATTGCGGATGGAGAACCAAACAAACTGTATAGAATCGATAAATTTCCACCTACTAATTCTCCGGTAGCTTTTCCTGGTCTGTTCATCAGGAAAGGGTCTATTTCGTACGATAATTTTTCACCAAATAACGCAATTCGCATAGTTTCTATCGCTTGCGGAGTTGCTCTTGGAGCGGTTATTGGCATGATTCCGTGAATGGATTTGAAACCCATTGTATTTAAATGATTGTGTAAAACGGTCACATCGCTAAAACCAACAATCCATTTCGGATTTTTTTTGAAGGCAGTAAAATCCAATAAATCAATCATGCGTACAGTTCCGTATCCGCCTTTTACACACCAGATTGCTTTTATATTTGGATTGTCTAGTTGCTGCTGAAAATCGGCGGCACGTTGTTCGTCAGTTCCGGCTAATTGATCGTTGTCTAAACCTATGGTGCTGCCTATGACTACTTCCAGTCCCCAACTGTGCAACAAATCGATGGCGGGTTTCAGGTTGTCATCTATATTTTTTCTGGCTGTTGCCAAAATTGCTACGGTATCTCCTTTTTGTAAACTTGGTGGTGTAATCATTTTGTATTGGGCTTGACTGTTGAAAGATTGTAAAACAAAAATAAGGGATAGAAATTTATATAAAACACGACAGCGTAATGTAAAAGTAAATCGGTTTGCATTCATGTTGTATTGTTTTTCTAAAATAATTGGAGTTATGGAGTCTTTGTAAGACAAAAACAAAGATAGACAATTAGAAAATAATTTTAAGTTCACTACCAAATGACTATTTTTACAATAAACAGATTCAAAAAAGGAATCTAATCACCGACTGGAAATAAATAACACTTATGAGAATTACGCACTGGATTCCTATTCTTTTTTTATTTTTTCCAATAGCAAAAGCTACTGCGCAACAGAAAAAATACGTCATTCATACGGTGGCATTTTACAATTTCGAAAACCTTTTTGATACCATAAATGATCCAGATACTTTTGATGAAGAATGGACGCCAATGGGTTTGCAACGTTGGACATTTGATAAATACGAAAAGAAACTGGGGAATTTAGCCCGCGTTTTATCTGAAATTGGTTCAGCTGAAAATACTGATTCGCCCACATTTATTGGCGGATGCGAGATTGAAAACCGAGGAGTTTTGGAAGATTTAGTCAAGCAACCCAAATTAATCGAGAAAGATTACGGAATCATTCATTTTGATTCGCCAGACAAAAGAGGAATCGATGTGGCGTTGTTGTACCAAAAAAAGAAATTCCAGCCCACGAGTTACAGTAATATTCCGTTGTACATTTATAAAGAAGGAACTTTCACGCAAGAAAGTTCCAAAGCCAGTTCCGAGGAAAAAACAGATGATGAATTGCAAATAAGCACCAAAAATTATCGGGTTTACACACGAGATCAGCTTTTAGTGACCGGATTTCTGGACGGAGAGGAAATTAATATCATAGTGAACCATTGGCCGTCCCGCTCTGGCGGTGAGAAAAAATCAAGTCCGTTTCGCGAAGCTGCTGGTGCTTTAAACCGAAAAATAATTGATTCCCTGCAACGCATAAATCCAAATGCAAAAGTGATTACGTTGGGTGATTTGAATGATGGTCCGTATAATAAAAGTGTCAAATTAGGGCTTGGTGCCAAAGCTAAAAAAGCAGAGGTTCAGCCATTTGGAATTTATAATCCATTCGAAGAAATGGCCAAAAAAGGATTTGGAACCATCGCATTTCGGGATGCTTGGGATGTTTTTGACCAAATAATGGTTTCAGAAACTTTACTGCAATCAGACTTTTCGAGTTTTAGATATTGGAAAGCCGGAATTTATAACAAGTCATTTTTGATACAAACCAGCGGGCAATACAAAGGCTATCCGTTGCGACATTCTAACACCGAAATTGGGTTTAGCGATCATTTCCCAGTGTATATTTATTTGATTAAGGAAAAAAAATAACGATTTATTATTTCATAACTTTACATTTAAAATAAAAATCATGGCAATTGCAAAACCTTTCAACCTCAATAAATGGATTAACGAAAACCGTCATCTCCTAAAACCACCCGTTGGTAATAGAAACTTGTACAGGGAATCCGGTGATTATATCGTAATGATTGTTGCGGGTCCAAACGCCCGAAAAGACTATCATTACAACGAAACCGAAGAGTTATTTTACCAACTTGAAGGCACCATCAAAGTGATTATTCAAGAAGATGGTGTGCGCAAAGAAATGGAATTGCGTGCCGGTGATATGTACCTTAATCCTGCTAAAATCCCGCATTCTCCGGTGCGTTCTGAAGGTTCTATTGGACTTGTCATTGAACGAAAAAGAGCTGGAAAAGGATATACGGATGGTTTATTATGGTTTTGCGATACCTGCAATCACAAGCTGCACGAGGTTTATTTTGAACTGCAGAATATAGAGAATGATTTCCTGCCTCACTTTGAGCATTTTTATAATTCAGAAAAGTTGAGAACCTGCGAAAAATGTGGCAGTATAATGGAAACAGATCCAAGATTTGTTGCCAAAAAATAATTTAATGCTGAATTTATTTCAGTATTAGGAGCTATTTACTTCGTCAGTTCGCTTCGCTCATGCCCCGCTATCCGTTCTATTTTTTGTGGTCTCGTTTTTTTACGATACCACAAAAGGATGCCACTACTATTGCGGCTAAAAAGCGTAAAATAAAAGTAGCAATGTTTAGTTTTTCACCTTAAATCAATATATTTGTAAAAAAATATAACAATTTTTAATAAAAAAGTTACAATGATAACAATAGCAGATCAATTCGGAATCAAAGAAGCCCTTAAGCAATTAGGGATTGAGGAGATAAATGAAGGAACATCAACTGGAGCAGCTAATTTTGCCAACGGAAAAATCATCGAAAGTTATTCGCCAGCAGATGGGACTTTAATTGGAAAAGTAAAAACGTCTTCTAAAGAAGATTATGAAAAAGCAATGCAAAAAGCTTCGGAAGCGTTTTTAGAATGGCGTATGGTTCCAGCTCCAAAAAGAGGTGATATCGTTCGTCAGATGGGAGATGAATTAAGAAAATTCAAAGAGCCTCTTGGAAAACTAGTTTCTTATGAAATGGGAAAAAGTCTTCAAGAAGGATATGGTGAAGTACAGGAAATGATTGATATCTGTGATTTTGCGGTGGGATTATCCCGTCAATTGTACGGATTAACCATGCATTCTGAAAGACCTTTGCACAGAATGTATGAGCAATATCATCCAATAGGAACGGTTGGAATCATTTCGGCATTTAACTTTCCGGTAGCGGTTTGGAGTTGGAACGCAATGATTGCTTGGGTTTGTGGTGATGTTGCGATTTGGAAACCAAGTTCAAAAGTGCCTTTATGCGGAGTGGCTTGCCAAAATATTATCAAAACAGTTTTAAAAAGAAATAATGTTCCTGAAGGTGTTAGTTGTTTGGTAACTGGAAACGAATCAGGAGATTTAATCAATAATGACAAAAGAATTTCATTGGTTTCTTTTACAGGATCAACTAGAATAGGACGTCACGTATCAAAAACCGTAGCAGAACGTTTTGGGAATACCATCCTTGAATTAGGAGGAAACAATGCGATTATCGTTTCGGAACATGCGGATATCAGTATGGTATTGGTCGGAGCCGTTTTTGGAGCGGTAGGAACAGCAGGACAACGTTGCACATCGACCAGACGTTTAATCATTCACGAAAGTGTGTATGACAAAACCATCAGCGTATTGAAAAATGCATACGGTCAATTGCAAATAGGAAATCCATTGGATGAGAATAATCACGTTGGGCCACTTATCGACAAAGGAGCTGTTCAGGATTATTTGGATGCGATTGAAAGCGCCAAAAAAGAAGGCGGAAAAATCATCGTTGAAGGTGGATTGGTTGAAGGCGAAGGATATGAAAGTGGTTGTTATGTAAGACCATGTATCATTGAAGCTGAGAATCATTTTGATATCGTTCAAACAGAAACTTTTGCGCCTATTTTATATGTTATGAAATACAGCACGATTGAAGAAGCGATTGCGTTGCAAAACGGAGTTCCACAAGGACTTTCTTCTTCTATTTTTACAAACAGCATGAGAGAAATGGAATTGTTCCTTTCTCAATCTGGTTCTGATTGTGGAATTGCCAATGTAAATATTGGTACTTCCGGAGCAGAAATTGGTGGTGCTTTTGGTGGTGAAAAAGAAACTGGTGGTGGGCGTGAATCAGGTTCAGATGCTTGGAAAGCCTACATGAGAAGACAAACTAATACAATCAATTACGGAACCCAATTGCCATTGGCACAAGGAATCAAATTTGATTTGTAACAACAAAATAGAATAAACTAAAAAAGGCAATTTGAATAGTTCAAATTGCCTTTTTTTTATTTCAAATTGCTTCGGTAATTGTTGTGAAAAGTGTTTTACAAATTGAAAGAAGCACCAATATTAAACGTAAATTGATTGTTTAATTTATCAAAACCTACAGCATCCGTTTTATAAGTGGCTATTGGAATTCCAGCTTCAGAGAAAATACCAAAACCTTCCGTAAAGAAATAACGGAATCCTAAATGCGCACCAAAATTTCGTAGGCCTAAATCCAATCCTGGGTAAATATCCATTTTTGGATCAAATTGAAAAACATTCCCCAAGTTTGCATTGAATCGTCCTTTAATATCTACTCTGTCTCCAAAATCAGGTTTGTTTCCTAAATCATCATTAGAAACGGATAACAAATAAGAAGTCACAAATCCGAATGACATGTTTTCTCCAACTCCAAAATCAGAAGAAACACGAATTCCAGATCCTCCATTTTGAAAGTTACCTCCAACATCAAATTTCACATCTCCTTTTCCTTTGAAAGCCTGTGCATTGATCAAGCCAACTGTTAATAGCAACACTAATGTGGTAATCTTTTTCATACTTTTAATTTTTTTAAGTGGGTGCAAAAGTAGTTCAATAAAATCTAATTTCTTCCTTTTTCATCAAAATACAATTGGTTCAAAGGTTCACTTTGCCAGAATTCCTTGGTGTCAACATCCATAATCGTTAATGGTCCTTTGAAAGCTGCGCCAGTATCCACATTCCACACATTTGCTTTTTGAATTGGCGTTGTTTCACCTATTCGCGTAACTGGCGTGTGACCAATATAAATTTCGTTGTATAGCGTAAGACGTTTTGGGTAGAAAATGTCATCCGTTTTCATGGTTTTGTCTAATGCCAATGCAGTTTCCCACAAGGTTCTATCCCAATAGAAAAGACCGGGAAAATATTCAAAATCTACACCGTTCATATTAGTAAAACCAGCGTGAACGTATAAACGACGTTGCTCGTCCAGATGATAATTATCCAGAGATTTCAGGAATTCAATGTGTTTTTGTTTCGTTTCTGCGCTAACGGATTCGTAGGCCAAAACAGTCGCTTCCCCGCCATGTTTGTACCACAACAGATTGTCTTTGCTTTCATCAAGCCATTCCAGTAATAAATCATCATGATTCCCGCGTATGCACACACAGTTTTGTTTGGTTTTTAAATCAATGATAAAATCGAGTACCTGAGGGGATTGGCTCCAGCCATCAACATAATCTCCCAGAAAAATCAGAGTGTCGTTTTTAGTAACGTTGGCTCTCTCCATAATTTGGTGCAATGCTCGTAAACCACCGTGGATATCGCCTATAACAAGTGTTCTCATGTACTGAATGTTCTTTATTAGTGTAAAAACAGCCAAAAAACAACGCTGTTTCCAAGTCATAAAATTAAGTAAAAGAGTGATGAAGTATGCTACTTTAACTTATTTTTTTAAATAAATTAAAAGAAACGGTATTTTAAAGGTTGTAATTTTTATGAAAAATAGAATAGGAATTTCTTCAGAATGCTGTTTTAATCAGGGAATAAAATATCACTGTTTTAGGTGATGTTTTTTTTATTTTTTAAGATTAACTTTACAAAAAATAAACCGCTATAAAATGAGTACACTTCTTGCGTTATCGTTACTTTTGGCTAAAATGATCTGTCAGGTTTTAAAAGAATTGTTGGCTTTGATTTAGAATAATAAATCAATACTTTCATTTTAAAAAATATTTTTCAATCAGATAAATGTTCCAAATTCACATGAAAATATCCCTGAAAATATTGTTTTGTTTTCTGGTGTTAAGTTGTACGTCTCATAAAACAGCAACAAAACCCAAACTCAATAACCAAGCATTTGAGGTCAAATCAGATAGTGCCAGTTGGTTAGACAGTTTCAGAAACAGGTTGATTCCGGTTGCGTTTTATTCCCCAATTGTAAAGGATAAAATTTCAAATCAACAATTGGTAATTGTGAGTCACGGTTATGGAGAAAATAAACCGGGTGCAAATAAATCGTATTCCTATCTGACGAAAAAATTAGCGTCCAAAGGCTATTTTGTAGTGAGTATCCAGCATGAATTAGCAACCGATGATTTATTGCCTTTGACAGGAATTCCTCAAGTGGTACGACGATCAAATTGGGAAAGAGGAGCAGAGAATATCCTGTTTGTTCTTAATGAATTGAAAAGAATAAAACCAGAATTAGATTTCAAACATGTAAACCTAGTTGGACATTCCAATGGAGGCGATATGACGGTTTTATTTGCTCATAAATACCCAAATTTGGCCAATAAAATAATTTCATTGGACAACCGCAGAATGGAATTGCCCAGAACTTCTACGCCTAAAATTTACTCGCTTCGCTCCAGTGACCAACCTGCAGATGAAGGAATTTTGCCTACTGTTACAGATCAGAAAAAGTTCGGAATAAAAATCATTAAACTCCCCAATACCATTCATAATGACATGAATGACAGCGGAAATAAAAGACAAAAAAGAGAAATTAATGCTTATGTATTGGGCTTTCTTAAAGAATGAAATCTATAATAAAATTATAGCTACTGTACATCATATTTCATTTTTCTCAAAATTCGCAGCGCTTCTTTAAACGATAAATATACTTGGCTGAAAGGTTTTATCAGTGTTTTTGCATCTATCAGTTTTTGTTTGGCTTCTTCAAAACCGTTGAGGTAACAAATCATAAAAGTGGAAGGTAAATTCTCTAAATCTTTTTGTTCTCGCTCAGATAATGAAAGTCCTTTTTGGAGTTTGTTCAGCAAAGTAATATTGGCATTGTAAATATGAAATAACATTTTTTTGTTGAATTCTGGAGGCTGAAAAAGCATCTCTCTTTCTATTTTGTAATAGCCATTGTCATGAAAATGAATCGTTTGTTTTTCTAAAGGATAGTAGCTCGTTTTGTCGTTTAAACCCAAAGGAACATATTCAATAATCGTAAAAGTATCTTCATCGAAAGTAATTTCGACCACATCCTGAGCCGAGTAAAATAGCTTGATTTGTTCGTTGATTAATTCAATATCTACGCGTGATAAATACGTTTTTTCACGAGATTTTTTCGCTATTCCTGCCCAGCAAATCACAAATAATTCTTTGAATACTTTATATTTTGGCGCCATATCCTTGTGCCGAAAATTCATGAAATCAATTACACCATCGAGTGTGTATTCAATGCTGTTTCGGGAGTTGTTTTCGATGCCAATTACGGTTTCCGTGTTCTGGTAATTCTTTTCAATTTCGCCTTCAATAGGCATCGTGTTACTGCCTCGCCGTATAAAAATACTGTTGGCAGGAATCGTGTGAATTCCTTTTTTGAAATGTGAAGTTTTGCTTTTTGGCTTGACCGTTACCAGTCCGATAACTTTATCTTTTGGCAAATTTGGGAAAGGCACATTTTCATATTGAATTTTCGGAGGATTTTCCAGATAGGCATTCACTAAATTCTGAATCCGGCTGTCGTCAAAAAAATCATCGCCCACAATAAGATTGTCATGATCCTCCACGCCCACAACAATATAGGAATTGTTTGTAGGATTTGAATTAGAAAGTGCACAAATGTGTTTTAAAAATTTTGCTTTTCCTTCCCGTGTATGCAAATTCAACTGACGCTTTTTATCATAAAAACTGCTCTCGTCATTGTGAGCAAGCAGGTTCTTGATAAGAATGCGTTTGTTGATCATCGGTATTGATTATTATTTATTTCTATTTTTTATTGTTGTTAAGACATATTTATTAATCATATTTTGATCCTGTTCTATCAGAACTTTTTAAAAAATTCATGAATTTTGAAATTTGGTCGATTATAATTTGAGATTTTAAAGTTAACTCCAAATAGTTTTCTTCGTTGATATGTTTTCTATCGAAGGACCTTTGTAATTGTGCTTTTGTTTCACAACATGAACCTCTTGAATAACTCAAAAAAGTAATAAATTATTTGTTTCCTCCCCGGCCAAAACCCTCAGCAATATTATCCATAACTGACCCAGAAGAACCATTGATTTGATCCCTTAATTTATAATCTTGACCAAGAGTTGTGTTTTGAATTAAATGCCAAACATGGTTACTTTGTTCTCTAGCTAATTGATAGATTCCCATTTCCTCAAAAGAATTGTAATTCGCCATATTTAAAGGGTTTATAAATAATAATAGAAATAAATAATAATTTAATCTCTTTTTAAAATTGTAGCAGCGGCTTGTGCTGTTGGCAATACCATCAAATCGGCAATATTTACATGATACGGTCTGGAAACTACAAAGTGAATAATGTCAGCGATATCTTCTGGATGTAATGGCTCAAAACCTTTGTAAACATTGGCGGCTTTCTCTGTGTCGCCTTTGAAACGCACTTCGCTAAATTCCGTTTCTACGGCACCGGGATGAATGGCACCAACGCGAATTCCGTAAGGATTCAAGTCCATCCTCATGGCTTGGCTCAAGGCGTCAACAGCATGTTTGGAGGCACAATACACGTTTCCGTTTGGATACACTTCTTTTCCGGCTATGGAACCAATGTTGATGATATGACCTGATTTTCGTTCGATCATTTGCGGGATTACAGCTTTCGAAACATATAAAAGTCCTTTGACATTGATGTCAATCATGGCGTCCCAGTCATCTAAATCTCCGTTTTGAATAGGATCCAAACCATGTGCATTTCCGGCATTATTAATCAAAACGTCAATTGTTGAAAAAGCTTCCGGGATAGAATTGATACTTTCAAAAACCGCTTTTTTGTCCCGAACATCAAAGGACAAAGTATGCACTTCTGTGAATGCCGAAAGTTCTTTTTTCAACTCGTCTAAGCGTTCTTCACGGCGTCCGCAAAGAATAATTTTATAGTTATTTTTAGCTAATATTTGTGCAGTTGCTTTACCAATTCCGCTGGTCGCTCCGGTCACTAAGGCTGTTTTAGTCATTATTTTTTTCTGTTTTATATTCTAAAGTTGCTGTATTGAACACTAATTCTAGGCTACATCATTTCCCATACTCGCTGCCCAAATGGCAAACCAATCTTCTTTATCTAATTCTAATTCTACTGCTTTCATCAACGATTGAATTCGGGCCACATTTACCGTTCCTGCTATAGGAATTACTTGCGCAGGATGTTTTAAAATCCAAGAAAGTAAAATAGAATCCGATCCTAAATGGTATTTTGAAACTAAGGTCGCCAGTAATTGTTTCAATCGTCTGGTTTGTGGAATATCTTTTCTAAAAACAGATCCCAGCGGATTCCATGACATCGGTCGAATGTTATTGGCTTGCATATAATCAAAACTTCCGTCCACCATTGGTTCGAAATTCGTTGCCGAAAATTGCACTTGATTGTACAAAACTTCTGTTTTTTGAAGAATCAGATCGGTTTGTGAAGGCGTAAAATTAGAAAGGCCAAAATCAATGATTTTTCCGTCTGATTTTAATTTTAAAACCGCCTCAGCAATTTCATCTGCTTGCATTAATGGACTAGGTCTATGCAATAATAGCACATCCAAATAATCAGTGTGAAGGTTTTTTAAGGAGTTTTCAACGGACCAAATAATATAATCTTTTGAATATTCATAATGTTTTATGGCATTGCTACGGTTTTCTGTCACCATCTGAATGCCACATTTTGATATTAATTGTATTTTTTCTCGCGCAATTTTACTTGAAGCAAAGGCTTTTCCAAAATCAGATTCGGTGGTATAATCACCATATATATCGGCATGATCAAAGGTGCTGATTTTGTTCTCTAAACACACATTAATCATGTTTTCCATTTCTTTGGTATTGAGATTTTTATCCCATATTCCCCAATTCATGACGCCAGCAACAATAGGCGATAATTTTGTTTTATTCATGGTTTTTATTTTTTATTGAAATTCGTAATTCTGCTATTTCAAAGTATATTTTTCAAAGTTCTTAAAAATATAAAAATTGTATCATAATTCGTCCTTAAAATTAGTGGTTTTATTGAAGTTTTAACCATTTATTAACATCTTACTTCTAAAAAAAAATTCAATTTGCACCTTCAAAACGAAGGCATTAAATTCAAGGTTTTAAAAATAATAAAATGGAAGAAAATACGGCGACTTTAGACATCAGAGCAATCAATGAAAAAATCGAAAGAGAGAGTGCATTTATAGACCTTCTCACAATGGAAATGAACAAGGTTATTGTGGGTCAAAAGCACATGGTGGAGCGTTTGTTAATTGGACTTTTGGGTCAAGGGCATATTTTATTGGAAGGTGTTCCCGGATTAGCAAAAACCTTAGCGATAAACACCCTTTCGCAAGCCGTTCAGGGATCTTTCAGCAGAATTCAATTTACACCGGATTTATTGCCAGCCGATGTTGTAGGAACAATGATTTACAATATTAAGGCTAATGAATTTTCGATAAAAAAAGGACCAATCTTCGCTAATTTCGTCCTTGCTGATGAGATTAACCGTGCGCCAGCCAAAGTACAATCGGCATTATTGGAAGCCATGCAGGAAAAGCAAGTGACTATTGGTGACACTACTTTCAAACTGGATAGACCATTTTTGGTTTTGGCTACTCAAAATCCAATTGAGCAAGAAGGAACGTATCAGTTACCTGAAGCGCAGGTCGATCGTTTCATGTTGAAAACGGTTATCGATTATCCAAAAATGGAAGACGAGCGTTTAGTGATTCGTCAAAACCTAAAAGGAAGTTATGAAAAAGTAAATCCTGTAGTTTCTGTGGAACAAATTTTACGCGCTCAGGAAGCAGTTCGTGAGGTTTACATGGATGAAAAAATAGAAAAATACATACTTGATATCATTTTTGCCACACGATATCCAGAGAAATATAAATTGGCTGATTTGAAACCATTAATCAGTTTTGGAGCATCACCACGTGGAAGTATCAATTTGGCGACTGCCGCCAAATGCTACGCTTTTATCAAACGTCGTGGTTATGTAATTCCAGAAGATGTTCGTGCTGTAGTTCATGATGTATTGCGTCACAGAATTGGAGTTACTTATGAAGCGGAAGCCGAAAATATTACTTCAGTAGATATCATTAACAAAATCGTAAACGAAGTAGAAGTACCTTAAAGTTTGTTTAAGGTTTAAAGTTTCAAGTTGTTGGATTACGAACTTGGAACGTTAAACTTTTAAACTTTAAACAAATTAAAAATGGATACAAAAGACCTCTTAAAAAAAGTCCGAAAAATAGAAATCAAAACCAGAAGATTGAGCGATCACATCTTTTCGGGAGAATATCATACGTCTTTCAAAGGACGTGGAATGACCTTTAGTGAAGTGCGTCAATACCAGTACGGAGATGATATTCGTGCGATTGATTGGAATGTAACCGCGCGCTACAACGAGGCGCACGTTAAGGTTTTTGAGGAAGAACGCGAATTGACCATGATGTTAATGGTAGATATTTCGGGTTCAGAAAGTTTTGGTTCAAAAAATCAATTCAAGAAAGATATTGTTACAGAAATTGCTGCAACCATGGCTTTTTCAGCAACTCAAAATAATGACAAAATAGGTTTGATTTTATTTTCGGATGAAATCGAATTGTATATTCCGCCTAAAAAGGGACGTTCTCACGTGTTGCGTATTATCAGGGAATTGATAGAGTTTCAGCCTAAAAGTCGTAAAACAGATATTGCTCAAGCCTTAAAATTTTTATCGGGAACTCAAAAAAAGAAAGCGATTGTGTTTGTAATTTCTGACTTCATGTCGGAAGATTATGAACAAACATTAAAAATTGCTGCAAAAAAACACGACATAACTGGGATTCGCGTGTACGATATTCGAGAAGAAAAAATGCCGGATTTAGGTATGGTTTCTATGCTTGACGCCGAAACTGGAGCGATCGAATTGATAAATACCGGTTCGAAAGCAGTACGAATGAATTATGAAAAACAGTACCGCGACAAAGTTAATTATTTTAAAGAAACATTCAGTAAATCAGGTTCCGGTGTTGTAAACACAAGAGTTGACGAAAGTTATGTGACGAAATTATTAAGTTACTTTAAATCGAGATAAGGGTTCAATAATAAAAGATGAAAAAACAATTATACCTACTACTATTGCTGCTTTCGACTGCGGTTTTTGCACAACAAAAGCAAGTAGTCACAAGTATTGACACGACTAAAAATAAAATTGGTGCGGAATTTAAACTGTCTATAAAAACTACTGTTGATACTTCGTCTAAAGTGATTTTCCCGAAATTAAAAAACTTTGGCGCTTTAGAGGTGATTCAGTCGTATCCTATTGATACGGTCAAAATGGACGGGCGTTATGAGTTAATTAAAAAATACGGGTTGACCCAATTTGATTCCGGTAGATACGTGGTTCCTAGTATCAAGATTTTTATCAACAGCAAACCGTTTCTTACGGATTCGATTTTGGTAGAAGTGGCGAATGTTCAAGTGGATACTTTGAAGCAAAAAATGTTTGACATCAAAGACATTGTGCCAGCAGACAACCCAGTAGGTGATTGGTGGAAATACCTTTTGATTATTGCTTTGATTGTAGGTATTGGAGCTTTTATTTATTGGTTCATTAAAAAACGCCAAGAAAAGAAGCTACACGAAGAAATTTATAAAACCCCAATCGAGAAAGCGACTAGTTTGCTGGATACTTTAGAGAAAAAAGAACTTTGGCAAAAAGGAGAAGTCAAAGCGTATTATAGTGAGTTGACGGATATCGCCAGAAATTATATTGAAGAAGCGATAGAAATTCCGGCAATGGAAAGTACGACTTCGGAACTGATTCAGGGTCTTAGAGCGGCTTCTGTCAAAAAGAAAATGACGCTTTCGCAGGAAATAATTGAAAATCTGGAGCGTGTTTTGAAACAAGCCGATTTAGTGAAATTTGCCAAGTCAAAACCATTGGATTTTGAAATTACCGAAGACCGAAATAAAATTCAAAAAGCAATTCTAACATTAGACAATTCAATTCCTGTCGAAATTCCTGTAGAGGAAGACATGCTGTTGAATGAAGCGCAAAGACAAAAACAGATTCAAATTCAATTGCGCAAACAAAGAAATAAACGCATTGTAACTGCAGTAGCTTCAGTTGTTTTTTTATTGGCAGCGACCACTACTTTTTTCATTGTTACTAAAGGATTTAGTTATGTAAAAGATAACATTATTGGTCATCCTACCAAAGAATTATTAGAAGGAGAATGGGTGAAAAGTGATTATGGAAATCCTGGAATTATCATAGAAACACCAAAAGTACTTAAGCGAGTAGATTTGACAAAAACACTTCCTAAAGAGGGAATGGCTTTGATTAAAGAAATGCAGTCTTTTGCGTATGGAAGTGCTTTAGATCCGTTTTATCTGATGGTTTCTACTTTAAAATTCAAGCAGGAGACACAAATAGATTTGACGAAATCAATGGATGGTATATTGCAATCTATGGAAGCGCAAGGTGCAAAGAATATGATTGTAAAGCAAGAAGAGTTTGAAACCAAAGAAGGTGTTAAGGGCGTTAAAGCTTATGGTACTTTTTCGCAAATTAATGAAGGCAGTAAGTCAAGTGCAAAAATGTATTACGAAGCATTATTGTTCAGTCAAGAAGGCGGATTACAGCAGATTTTATTGTTTCATGAAGAAGGCGATACCTATGCAAATGAAATATCAGAACGCGTTTTGAGCTCTGTCGAATTAAAACAAGTAAGTAAATAATGACTAAAGTAACTTTTTTAAACCCAGAGTTTTTTTGGTTGTTTCTTCTGATTCCAGTAGCAATTGTATGGTTGTTACGGAAAAAGAATCACCAATCAGCCACCTTAAAGATAAGTTCGTTACAAGGATTTAAAGGTTCTAATTCCTATTTGACAAAGCTAAAGCCAATGTTGAATGCGCTTAGAATTCTAGCTTTGTGCTCTATGATTGTAGCTATGGCAAGACCAAGGACAGTTGATGTGAGTAATAAAACAAAAACGACGAAAGGAATTGATATTGTTATGGCAATTGACGTTTCTGGAAGTATGCTTGCCAAGGATTTGAAACCAAACCGAATGGAAGCACTGAAAAGAGTTGCTGCTGATTTTGTTGATGAACGACCAAACGATAGGATTGGACTTGTGGTATATGCATCAGAAGCGTATACGAAAACTCCAGTAACTAGTGATAAAGCCGTAATTCTAGATGCTATCAACAGTATTAAATACGATACTGTTTTGCAGGATGGAACAGGAATAGGAATGGGATTAGCAACTGCTGTCAATAGATTAAAAGACAGTCAAGCTAAAAGTAAGGTAATTATTCTTTTGACAGATGGGGTGAATAATGCCGGATTTATCGAGCCAGAAACGGCTTCGGATATCGCCAAACAATACGGAATAAAAGTATATACGGTAGGAATTGGAACAAACGGAATGGCGATGTTTCCTTATTCAGTTGCACCTAATGGACAGTTTTTATTCCAAATGATGAAAGTGGAAATTGACGAGCAGTTAATGAAAAATATTGCTAGAAAAACAGATGGAAAATATTTTAGAGCAACAAGCAACAGTAAATTGGCTGAGATTTATGCTTCTATCAATAAACTAGAAACGACTGAAATTGAGGAATTAAAATTCTATGATTATGATGAGAAATTCAGGCCATTTATTTGGTTTGCAGGTTTTTTATTGTTGCTGGAATTAGGATTGCGAAATACAGTTTTTAAAAGCTTTATATAATATTTAAACACAAAAGTCAGGAAGTCTTTAAATAATTAGGTTTATACCGTTAGTAAGCCTTGTGAACTTTGCGCCTTCTTTGTGAATTTAGCGGTTAAGAAAAATTATGGAATTAGACGAAAAAAAATATTTATACCTTCTTTTTATACTACCACTTTTGGTGTTGGTTTTCTTGTATAATCTATATTGGAAGAGAAAAAAACAACGCGAATTTGGCGATTTAGAAATGGTGAAAAGATTGAGCCCAGAGAGCTCTGTTTTTAAACCAGTTTTGAAATTAGGAGTATTGCTTTTGGCATTGACCGGATTAATTCTTGGATTGGTAAATCCAAAAATTGGTACTAAAATGGAAACCGTAAAAAGAGAAGGAATAGACATTGTTTTTGCAGTGGATGTTTCCAAAAGTATGCTTGCTGAAGATGTGGCGCCAAATCGTTTGGACAAAAGCAAGCAAATTGTTTCGCAAATTATCAATCAATTGGGAAGCGATAGAATAGGAATTGTGGCGTATGCCGGAAGCGCTTTCCCAGTATTGCCCATTACTACGGATTATAGCGTTGCAAAAATGTTTTTGCAAAGTATGAATACAGATATGGTTTCCTCAGTAGGAACCTCATTCAACGAGGCGATTAAATTGTCGTCAACGTATTTTGATGATAAAAAAACGAGTAAACTGCTGATTATGATTTCGGATGGTGAAGACCATAACGAAGGTGCGGAAGAAGCGGCCGAAGAAGCAAATAAATTGGGGATTAAAATCATTACAATTGGTGTAGGAACTGAAAAAGGAGGTTCAATTCCATTAAAGAAAAATGGAGTTGTCGAAGGTTTCAAGAGAGATAATAATAATGAAGTAGTGATTACGAAATTAGTTCCAGAGAGCTTGGCAGCTATTGCTAAAGCAACCAAAGGCGGTTATGTAAACGGAAACAACACTAAAGAAGTACTGGAATACGTCAAGAATGCATTGAATAACATTCAAAAAACCGAATTTGAAGCAACAGAAATGGCCGATTTTCAGTCGCAATTTCAATGGTTTTTAGGTTTTGCTTTTGTGTTCTTATTTCTGGATATTTTCCTTTTGGAAAGAAAAACAAGTTGGGTAAACAAATTGAATTTATTTAACGAGAATAAAAAAGTTTAAAGTATCGGGTTGCACTCCATTATTGGAACAAAAGCACTAAGTATACTTTGACACTTACATTTAAAAACACAATGAAAAACATAATTTTATACCTGTTATTGCTTTTTTCTTTTGTTGCAAACGCACAACAGAAAGACAGAATATTGCCTAAAGCGAACGAGGAATATGCTGAAAATAAATTTGTAGATGCCGAAGCTAATTATAGAATTTCGGATTCAAAATTTCCAAATAAAGCAACCGCGCCTTTCAATTTGGGAAACACTATTTATAAGCAAAAACAATCTTCGGAAGCAAAATTTGCGTATGCTAAAGCCTTAAAAAATTCAAAAACAAGACCTCAGAAACATCGCGCTTTTCATAACTTAGGAAATGTTTTCATGAATGAAAAGGATTATACGCAAGCCGTTGAAGCCTATAAAAACGCCTTGAGAAATGATCCTACAGATGAAGAAACGCGTTATAATTATGCTTTGGCAAAAAAAATGCTAAAAGAAAATCCCCCAAAGGACGATAAAAAGAAAGACGATAAAAAGAGTGATAAAGATAAGAAGGACGATAAGAAAGACGGAGAAAAAGATAAAAAGGACAATAAGGATAAAGACAAGAAAGATGATAAGGGAGATAAAGACAAACAAAATAAAGATCCTAAACCTAATGAAAATGGAGAACCAAAACCAGCTCCAGGAGGAATTTCTAAAGAGCGTTTAGAAAACCTGTTGAATGCAGTGAATAAAGAAGAAAAAAAGGTTCAGGATAAAGTAAATGCTAAGAAAGTACAAGGAAAACCAGCTAAGACCGAGAAAGATTGGTAGTTCAATTAGATAATTTGAAAATGAAAAGATTTATAGCAGTACTCGTTTTAATGATATGCAATTTACTTAGCGCCCAAGTGCAATTTGAGGCTAGAGTGAGTAAAGCTACATTAGGTATAAACGAGAGACTTCGTATCGATTTTATGATGAATGTAGATGGGGATAATTTTGTTCAACCATCTTTTGAAGGATTTAGAATTATTGCTGGACCAAGTCAGCAAGTAAGTCAGTCTTGGGTAAACGGAAGAAGTTCTTTCGAGAAAATATATTCCTATTTTCTGGTACCCAATCAAAAAGGGACGTTCACAATCAAGTCTGCGGCTATTGAATACAACGGGCAAATTTATAAAACGGCACCGATAAAAATAAATGTTACCGCTGCAACGGAACAGCCTAGAGATCCAAATGATCCTCAAATTGATGCGGAAGGAAAGCTCTATTTAGTAGCTGATGTTTCTAAAACAAATCCGTATATAAACGAGCCCATTACGGTGGTTTATAAATTGTATTTTAATAATATCGGAATCACAAATTCGAACGAAGTCAATAAGCCAAAATACAATGATTTCTGGAGTCAGAATATTGATATAAAACAGTTTGTTGCTGAAGAGGGCATGTTTAAAGGGGAGAAATACCGTTTTATAGTACTTAAAAAAATAGTTTTATATCCTCAAAAATCAGGAAAATTGGTCATTGAGCCTTTAGCATTGGATATTGATGTTCAATTACCGTCGAATCGTAGGGATATGTTTGGCCGAATGGTTGTCACCGAAGGAACCAAGAGAGTTTCTGCGGGAACCAAAACTATAAATGTTAAGTCGCTTCCCGAAGCAGGGAAACCAGAAGACTTCTCAGGCGCAGTTGGAAATTTTGATTTCAAAGTAACACCAACGAAAACCGATTTAAAAAACGGAGAAAGTCTGGACTTAGTAGTGAGTGTAACCGGAAAAGGGAATCTTAAATTATTCAGTTTGCCAAAACCGATAGCGCCAAATGCCCTAGAAATGTATGATGCGGTTCATACCGAACAAGTCGATACACCTCTTTCAGGAATGGCGGGAAAAATTTCAGATAGTTATACCATTGTTCCGCAATACAAAGGGAATTACCCGATAAAGCCATTAAAATTTACGTATTTTGATTTGGGTTCCAAAACGTACAAAACGCTAAGTTCTCCAGAGATAATGATTAATGTTCTTGATGGTCCTTCACCTACTGATGCAACCGTAGCTTCGAGTGCAGATGGAAATAAAAATAAAATAGAGAAAGTAGAGCAATTCAAATTTATAAAGTTGAAAAGTAATCTTTTGACAATGAATACCAAAGACTTTTTTGGGTCTAATTTATTTTACGGATTATTCTTTTTTCCTTTTCTAATGCTGCCTTTAATCGTTTTATTCAAAAAGAAAAAAGAAGCAATTGATGGTGATGTCGCAGGAAACAGAATTCGAATGAATAATAGATTAGCCAAAAAATATTTATCAGAAGCCAAGAAACAAATCAACAATAAAGAACTGTTTTATATTGCACTAGAGAAAGCAATGCATAATTTCTTGAAAGCGAAGTTACATATTGAGACTTCAGAGATGAGTAAGGATAATATTCAAGAATTGTTATTGTCAAGAAATGCAAAACCAGAAGCTGTAAATGACTTTATTGCGCTTACGGAAAACTGTGAAGTGGCACGATATGCACCATCATCAAGTGTTACGATACAACAAGATTTTGATAAAGCGGTAGTGATTATTTCAGATTTAGAAAAACAAATTGCTTAACCAACGATGTCATTGCGAGGAACGAAGCAATCTCATGTAGATTTGCAAGAATGGTTAATCGACAACTTTATAACATTAAAATGAAAAACATACTTTATATATTATTATTGACAACCCAAGTTTTCTTTGCCCAAAGTGGCTTTGAAAAAGGAAACGCGTATTATCAAAAAGGGAAGTATCAGGAGGCGGTTGCGGCTTATGAAAGTGTTTTGACAGAAAGCAAACATTCCTCAGAATTGTATTTTAATTTAGGAAATGCGTATTATAAATTGAATAAAGTAGCGCCTTCTATTTATAATTATGAAAAAGCATTGGTGTTAAATCCAAATAATAACGATGCCATTAACAACTTGAAATTCGCTCAAAAACGAACGATTGATGAAATTAAAGTAATCCCAAAAGTAGGTTTTGCAAAGTTGATTCGGGATTTTACGGGAATCTATCATTACAATACGTGGGCCTGGATTTCTGTTGGACTGGCAATGGCATTCCTTTTGTTTTTTGTTGGGTATTATTTTTCCCAAGTTTCACTTTCAAAAAGGATTTTCTTTTTTGGAATGTTTGTTCTTTTTTTTCTAATTCTAATCAGTGTTTCATCTACAATTTTTGAAAAAAGTCATTTTGATACTGAAAAGCCAGCGATTGTTTTTGCTGAAATGGCCAATGTAAAAAGCGAACCCAGAAATGGCGGTCAACCAATATTTGTGCTACACGAAGGAACAAAAGTGTATGTAGAGGAAATCATTGGAAAATGGAAAAAAGTACAACTAACGGATGGAACCGAAGGCTGGATTGAGAGCAGCACGATTAAGGAAGTGAAATAATAGGGTTTACTGACTATTGATTACTTTTTCTTCAAATCATCATACCAATTTTCTATTGAAGGATACATGAATCCTGCTGTTTTTTGAATTGGATTATAAAAAAGAGAATTGTCTAAAGTTTCTTTTTTGGCTAAAAAATTATGGTAGTTTATTTTTTCGAAAACCTTGAAAACAATTCCGATTATCAAAATTGTTTTTAACACCCTAAAGAAACCACCACCTAACTTATTTAGCCACCCTAAAAAGGCAAAATCAGCTACTCCAGTGAGGAATTTTCCCAAAAGTGATATTCCAATTACTACCAGGATAAATGTGAGTACAAAAGCAATTACTTGAATGGTATTGGGATTCCATTTCACGAAACTACCGATAAAATCTTTCATAAAAGAAGAAAATTTAACTGCTACATAAATCCCAAGGATTAGTGAAACTAAAGAGGCTAATTCTACAAAAAGACCATTTCTAATGCCTTTATACAAAGCAAAAGCAAGTAATACACCCAAAATAATATCCAAAAATCCCATAAATAAATAATAAAAGAGAAAAGAACAAAGATAAAAGAATATTCCAAAGTCAAAAACGGAGTACCTATCTTTGCCAAAATAATTTTGATTAAGACTTTTACAATTTGTTTTTTAACAAATCCTAAATCTTAAATCACAAATCCTAAATTAAAAATGTCAAGAGACACACAACTTAAAGAACGCTGGGAACAGCTTGTAAATATACTTTCCAATCAATTTTCTCAGGGAGAAGACTTAGATCTCGATTCCATTATTTACCTAATTGGCGTACAAGAGCTTGGAAAGGTACACAGAGAATATAAAAAAGACGAAAAATTAAACTTGATGCACATTGCAATTTGCAGGTTATTAGAACCGTATGGCTTCTATGAATTTGAGTTTTTTGATGAAGATGGATGGCCACATTATAAGGTAAAAGAGGAATTACCTCCGCTAAAAGCGGGTGAACAATCAGTTTTAATGAAGGAAGCTATTGTGAATTATTTTCTTGAAAGAGAACTTATAGATTGATGATTTCATTTTCTGTCTTTCGGAGATCGAAACAATCTAACAATTTAGAACGGAAACTTTAAACTTTAAAGGGTGTACTTGGAACAAATTTTGTAATTTTGCACTCTCAATTATTGAATGAAAATGATAGATAAGATAAAAGAATATATTGGCGAAGCACAAGCTTTTTCAACGCAAAACGCAGCAGAATTAGAGACATTCCGAATTAAATTTCTTGGAAGCAAGGGGCTTTTAAAAGAACTTTTTGCTGAATTCAAAAACGTTCCTAACGAACAAAAGAAAGAATTTGGACAAGTAATTAATTTACTTAAAACTTCTGCCGAGGATAAAGTAAAAACCATTCAGGAAGCTTTAGAAAGTAAAGATGAAGTTAAAGGTTTTTATGGAGATTTAACGCGTTCTGCTGAGCCTATAACTATTGGTTCTCGTCACCCTATTTCATTGGTAAAAAACCAAATTATTGACATCTTTTCAAACATTGGTTTCAACGTTTCTGAAGGTCCGGAAATCGAAGATGACTGGCATAATTTCACTGCATTAAACTTACCGGAATACCATCCGGCGCGTGACATGCAAGACACGTTTTTCATTCAAACGAATCCTGATATTTTGTTGCGTACGCACACATCATCAGTGCAAGTGCGTTACATGGAAAACAACAAACCGCCTATTCGTACCATTTCTCCAGGAAGAGTTTTTCGTAATGAAGCCGTTTCGTCCCGTTCTCATTGTATTTTTCACCAAGTGGAAGGATTATATATTGATAAAGACGTTTCATTTGCCGACTTGAAACAAACGCTTTTATATTTCACCAAAGAGATGTTCGGAAAATCAAAAATCCGTTTACGTCCGTCTTATTTTCCATTTACGGAGCCAAGTGCTGAGGTTGATATTTATTGGGGTCTTAAAACAGAAACCGATTATAGAATCACCAAAGGAACTGGTTGGTTAGAAATCATGGGTTGCGGAATGGTAGATCCTAACGTTTTGAAAAACTGTGGCATCAATCCTGACGAATACAACGGTTTTGCATTTGGAATGGGAATCGAAAGAATCGCCATGTTATTGTACCAAATCGGTGATATCCGTATGTTCTACGAAAATGACATTCGTTTCTTGGAGCAATTCAAATCCTCAATTTAGTCAAAAGTTATAAAGTCATAAAGTCGAAAGAAATACCTGTTTTAGATTTTCCTTGACTTTATGACTTTACGACCTTAGACATTAAGACTAACTTATGAAAAAAGACATTATCATACCCGAAGTAGAAAACGTATTTTTTGCGGCAGTCCAGGAATGGAGTGACGATTTCATGGAAAAAGTATGGTACGCTTATTTAGTAAACGATAGTGATTACCTTATCGAAAGTGTTATGGTGGTTTCTAAAGCTTTTGGAACTATTGACGGCGAAATGAAGAAAACTTCCCTTTTGCGTCATGCTTTTGTCGAAGTACCAGCGGTTTCTGTAGTGAAAGTTGAAATGATTGAAAAAAGTGTTTTGGCACTGAACAATGAGTTCATGCTTACTTTTTTCATGGATGGAAAATTATACGATAAAAAGTTCATTTTCAAAGCCAATTCAATCAATGAAACGGAAGTCGAAGAAGTGCCTATTTTATTTGTTGACGGCGTTATCGTGAGATAAGCCAGTATTACTGTCTCTTTTTATTTTCTTCTTCCAACTAAAATAACTGACCACAAATATCCCTGAAACAACAAATAATAACATTCGGGATAGATTCTTTTTGGATAAAAACGCATCCTCAAAAGTCATTTCGAACAGGTCAAATCCAGCCATGATACAAGAAACCATAAGCCCCCAAATCATCCCGTTTTTAAGTTGGAATTTCCATCTTTCGCTCATAAAATAATTTATTGGTTTTGTTGTTTAACTTTTGATTTCCAAGTAAAATAACCCAAAACAAATATGCCTACCGAGATGTAAACTGCTGCGCGAATATAAAAATTTGGCGTAGCAACCTGTTCCGAAAAAGGGATTTCTTTTATGTCAAACAATACATTGAAAACCGTCATAAATACACCCCAAATTCCGCCAGTTTTAATCTGGTATTTCCATCTTTCGCTCATGAAGTGATTGTGTTTGGTTGTTATTTGAAGCTAAATTAATCCAGTTTATCAGTTAGTTTTTT
The DNA here is from genome assembly GCF_036895565.1 of Flavobacterium sp. KS-LB2. Lineage (NCBI taxonomy): Bacteria > Pseudomonadati > Bacteroidota > Flavobacteriia > Flavobacteriales > Flavobacteriaceae > Flavobacterium > Flavobacterium sp. KS-LB2. Next base: position 136,081 of record NZ_CP145904.1, read on the forward strand.
GAAAACAGCTTTCGCTTCCTGCCCTTCGTATAAAATACTATACACAGCATCTATAATTGGCGTTTTGGCACCATATGCCTGATTGAGTTTATAAGCGCTTTTTGCGGCATAATATCCTTCGGCAACCATACTCATTTCCATCATTGCTGATTTCACGGTGTAACCTTTACCAATCATATTTCCAAACATTCTGTTTCTGGAGAATATAGAATAACCAGTAACTAATAAATCGCCTAAGTATGCGGAATCATTGATGTTACGTTTCATTTTATGGACTTTCTTGATGAATTTTTTCATCTCGCGTATGCCATTACTCATCAATACCGACTGGAAATTATCGCCATAGCCTAAACCGTGCGCCATTCCAGCTGCAATAGCGTAAATGTTCTTCAACATAGCAGCATATTCCGTTCCTATAATATCATCCGTAATTTTAGTTTTGATGTAATTTCCAGATAGATTTTTTGCGACAACTTTTGCCTTATCAGGGTCGCCACACGCAATCGTAAGATAAGAAAGACGTTCCATAGCAACTTCTTCAGCGTGACAAGGACCTGTAATTACACCAATGTTGTAATACGGAATGTCATATTTTACATGGAAATGCTCTCCTACAATTAAGCTTGTTTCAGGAACAATTCCTTTAATAGCCGAGAAAATAATTTTATCTTGTAATGATACGGTCAATTTTTCTAATTCGCCATTTAAGAAAGCCGATGGAATAGCAAAAATAATGTAATCTGCATACGCCACAGCTTCATTGATATCACTCGTCAGTTTCAGTTTATTGATGTCGAATTCAACCGAACTCAAATAATTTGGATTGTGTTTGTATGCTTTAATGTGTTCTATAGCAGCTTCATTACGCATATACCAAGATATTTCAGTAAGATTTACACATAACATTTTCGCTATCGCTGTCGCCCAACTTCCACCACCTATTACTGCGAATTTTTTATTTTCAGCCATTTTTTTATTGAATTTAATCAAAAGTACTTAAAAAAGTATTGATTACACAAATAAAAATAGAACAAGAGGATTGATTTTTAAACGTACTAAAAAAGGCATGATGATACCGATAAAAAAATAATTTTTATTTTTTTATTTTTTAACACAATATAATTACTACTATTTCGTTATCGTTATATATTGTTTAATAATTTAACAAAATAATGCGGATTGAGTTAGTTAGTTATAGTTTAGAATTTTAAAAGGCGTTCCCATAAAAATGAGAACGCCTTTTGTTTTGTACTGACTTATTCAGCACTGGTATTACTAGAATTAATAACTCATTTCAACAATTTCCTTTACCTTTTCTAAAGTGATATTTTGTTTTTCACCTAATCCTAACCAACCTCTTTCTTCAAAACGTTTTACAATGAAATCAGCAGTTTTGTCAAAATCTTTGGTATAATCTGATAATTTAGTGTCCATTCCCATGGTGTGGAAAAATGCAACGGTTTTGTTGATGGCTTCGTTTGCAATTTCATCTTCAGTTCCAGTCAAATTGAAAATACGTTTTCCGTATTGTGCCAATTTTTCTTTTTTGGTTTCGAACATCACTCGGTATAAATTTGGACCGACAACTGCTAATGTTCTGGCGTGATCGATTCCGTACATAGCCGTTAATTCGTGCCCAATCATGTGTGTTGCCCAATCCGAAGGAACTCCTTTTTGGATTAATCCATTCAAGGCCATTGTGCAACTCCACATAAAGTTAGAAGCTAGAGCATAATCTTTAGGATTCTCCACTACTTCTGGACCCACTTGGATTAAAGTTTGCAGAATGCTTTCTGCAATTCTATCTTGAAGATATCCTTCGTGCGGATATGTTAAATATTGTTCCAAAACATGAGTGTAGGCATCTACAACTCCGTTTTGTAATTGCCTTTTTGGTAAAGATTCAATTACCGTTGGATCACATATAGAAAATTTTGGAAACAAAGCAGAACCGCCAAAAGCTAATTTTTCCTGAGTAGATTCGATGGTTACTACAGCTCCTGAATTCATCTCGCTTCCAGTTGCCGGTAAAGTCAATACAGTTCCAAAAGGAATCACTTTAGACAAATCTTTAATCAATAATCTCTTTTGAAGAATATCCATTGGATTTCCGTCAAAGTTCACAGCGGCCGAAATGAATTTTACGCCATCAATTACAGAACCTCCACCAACGGCAAGGATAAAATCTATTTTTTGTTCTTTGATAATTGCTACCGCTTTCATTAATGTTTCAAAATGTGGATTTGGTTCAATTCCTCCAAATTCTACGATTTCAAAACCTTTTAGATTGTTAGTAACCTGCTCATGAATTCCATTTTTGAAAATACTTCCACCACCATAGGCCAAAAGGATTTTTGCTCCTTGTGGCACTAATGTGGATAGTTTTTCTATTTGTCCCTTTCCAAAAACTAAATTGGTAGGATTGTATAATTCGAAATTTAACATCTTCTTATTTTTTTGAATTCAATTGGTTTAATAATTTTTCAGCAACTAATTTAGACGAAGCTGGGTTTTGACCTGTTATCAATAAACCATCTTCTACGGCGTACGGTTGCCAATCTCCAATTTTAGAATAGATCGCGCCATTAGCTTGCAACGCATCTTCTAATAAAAATGGAACAACTTTAGTTAATCCAACCGCCTCTTCTTCAGTATTAGAGAATCCAGTTACTTTTTTACCTTTTACTAAAAATTCTCCATTTACTTTTACGTTTTTTAATACCGCTGGGGAATGACAAACAAAAGCAACTGGTTTATTATTAGTATAAAAAGCTTCAATCAAAGCGCTTGAATTTGCATCTGTCGCTAAATCCCATAATGGACCGTGGCCACCTGGATAGAAAACCGCATCATAATCAGACTCTTTTACATCGGCTAATTTATGTGTGTTTTTAAGCTTTGCCAATAATTCTGTATCGGCATCAAATCTTTTAGTATCTTCAGTTGCTGCTGATGGATCTTCACTTTTTGGGTCAATTGGTGGTTGTCCGCCCAATGGAGTTGCAACATCAATTTGTACTCCTTTATCTAATAATTCGTAATAAGGGGCAGCGAATTCTTCTGTCCAAAATCCTGTTTTTTCTCCTGTGTTACCTAATTTATCGTGACTGGTAACAACAAATAATACCTTTTTCATACTTTTTTTATTTTGTGCAGTTGCAGAAATGCAACTTACGGTTAATGCTATAACGGCAAATAATGCTATTTTCTTCATTTGTAATTTTGTTTGTACAAATTTAGGGCGAATATGCTATCAGTAAAAATAATTTAAATTATGTTTGTGATAAATATATTTATATCATGGTTAATCTAGAATGGTATCGAACGTTTAAATCCGTTTACAAAAACGGTAATTTTTCTTTGGCCGCCAAAGAATTATTTATCAGTCAACCTGCTGTTAGTCAGCAAATATCCATGTTGGAAGCCCATGTAGGATATAAACTTTTCAATCGAAAGTCTAAAGGTGTCGAACCAACGGAATACGCTAAGTTACTCAATAATTTAATCATTGAAGCATTGGACCGATTGGAAAATGTGGAGAATGGTTTTCGTGCCAAAGCATTCAATGCCAATAGATTAATTTCTATTGGAATCTCAAAGCATTTGATGAGTAGTTTGGGTAGTGCTTTGGTTTCTAAATTTGATTTTATTGATTTTAGCTTTCATGAAAATGATGTCCTTTTTGAATTGGTCGATTCTAAAAAGCTCGATTTTGCAGTTGTTACCAAACAATATGACACTTTTGACACAATCCAGAAGAAGCTTGGCGAAATAAAACAAATTATAGTGGGTTCCACGAATATTGATGCTACAGAATTAAAATCAAACATCAAAATAAAGGATTTCTCTGCTATCGAACAGTGGTTAAACGATCAAAAGTGGTTCAGTCACAATGCTCAAATTCCGCATATTAAACTATTCTGGCTGCATGTTTTTAATAAAAAAAGACCTTCGATGATTCCAAATTACATTATTCCGTCCGAGTATGAAATGCTGGAAATAATTTCGAAAAACTCAGGTATTGCTGTTGTTTGGGATTGTAATGCTAAAAGTTTAATGCAAGAAAATAAAATTCAATTGTTGTGGAACAGCAAGCAAATGCCAAGCACAGAAGTTTTTTTATTATCAAGTAAAAATGATAATCTGAGCATTGTTTTTGAGAATATTCAATTGGAATTGAAACGAGTGTTGGCGTAATTATTTTTTATAAAAATTATTATGATCAATATATTCCCAAACTTTAGCTGGCAATAACGGCTGCACATTTTTCCCGTTTTTAATGTTTTCCCGAATAAAAGTCGATGATATTTCGACAACCGGAGCATCTATCATGTGAATTTTTTGGTGATTTTTCAGATCTAAATTTTCAGTTTCCGATGAAATGCGGGGATACACATAAATATCATGGTTTTCGAGAATCACTTCGTAGTTTTTCCATTTGTGCAAAGATCTTAAATTGTCTTCGCCCATGATTAAGGAGAACTCGTACTTGGGGTATTTTTCCTGTAAGTGAACTAAAGTATTCACGGTATAATTAGGTTGTGATAATTTAAACTCAATATCTGAAGGTTTGATTTTTGGAAAATCTTCCGTGGCAAGATGCACCATTTGCAACCGATGGTAATCATCAAGTAAAGTGCTTTTTTTCTTCAAAGGATTGTGCGGCGTAACCACCATCCAGATTTGGTCTAAATCCGCATGCTCCGCCATATGATTGGCAATGATGAGATGCCCAACGTGAATTGGGTTGAACGTTCCGAAATAGAGTCCGATTTTCATACTATTTTGTTTCACAAAGTTTCACAAAGTTTACACGAAGATTCACAAAGTAATTTTAAAACTTTTTGCGTGTCTCTGTGCTTTTTCTTTGTGCATCTTTGTGTAATGTTTTTTATTCTTTCACAAAGCTTTTTACTAACTGATACGCTTCTTCAAGAGCTATAGGCAAATCGTAATTTTTTATAATCACATCAAATTGCGGTGCTGTAGCCAGCTCAACAGAAGCTTTAGCGATGCGCATATTGATTTTGTCGTCGCTTTCGGTAGAGCGTTCCTTTAATCTTCTTTTGAGTTCATCTACGCTTGGAGGTTTCACAAAAACGGCCAAGGTTTCATTTGGGAATTTATGCTTAATTCGCAATCCACCAGCAACATCAATGTCAAAAATCACATTTTTTCCTTTGGCCCAAATGCGTTCTACTTCGCTTTTTAAGGTTCCGTAAAAGTTATCACGATATACTTCTTCCCATTCAAGGAAATCTTCGTTCTTGATGTGTTTTTTAAATTCTTCGGTAGACATGAAATAATAATCTTTTCCGTTTACTTCTTCGCCTCTTGGAGAACGTGAAGCTGCTGATATAGAAAACTCCAGATTCAGATCTTCTTTTGATAATAAATGTCTAACGATGGTCGTCTTTCCAGATCCCGAAGGTGCTGAAAACACTATTAATTTTCCTCCTGTGCTCATTATATTGTTGTTGTTTTAGATGTGCAATCACTTCTAATTTTTATGCAAAAAGACGCGATGAATCGCGTCTCTACTTATTATTCTTTATAAAACATTCAAAACCTGTTCCTTGATTTTTTCCAATTCGTCTTTCATCTGAACGACTAATTTTTGCATTTGTGCGTGATTGGATTTAGAACCCATCGTATTGATTTCACGTCCCATTTCTTGGGTAATAAAACCTAATTTTCTTCCGTTGGCTTCGGTTCCGTTGATGGTTTCCAAGAAATAATCCAAGTGATTCGTCAAACGTACTTTTTCTTCGGTGATGTCTAATTTTTCTAAATAATAAATCAATTCCTGCTCGAAACGATTTTCATCTACATTTACTTTAAGTTCAGCAATTGCAGTTTGCAAACGATCTTTTATCGCTTGAACGCGTTCTGGATCAAGCGCCAAAGCTTCCGTCATATACTGACGAATATTACCAATTCGCAATTGAAATTCTTTTTCAAGTGACATTCCTTCATCTCTTCTGAAATTCAAGATGTTTTGCAACGCTTCTTCGATAACGGTTTGGATTTGTACCCAGTCGTTTTCATCGATTTCATCACGTTCTATTTTCATGGTATCTGGCATGCGAACCGCCATTTTCATTAGCTCGGTTTCATCTGCATCAGCATACACTTCTCTTAATTGGTTGATGTAAGCTTTTACAATCGGCACGTTTACTTTCGTAGAAGTTTGTTCCGCGGTACTTTCGATAAAAATAGAAAAATCTACTTTTCCTCTTTCCAGTTTCAGTGCAATTTGGTTGCGTAAACCCAATTCCATTTCTCGGTATAGCGAAGGCATTCTCACATTCAAATCCAAACCTTTACTGTTTAAAGATTTTACTTCTACCGTGATTTTTTTGGTTGGTAATTGCAAAGTTGCTTTCCCAAAACCCGTCATTGATTGTATCATATAATTTTCTAAAAGAGGTCAAAGATAATAAAAAAGTGGTCAGTGGTCCGTTTTTAGTATTTAGTGCTTTTTTTTATAATCAGGTTTTGACGTATAAATGGATTGAGATTAGAAGATTCTAAATCAAAGACTGAACACTGATTACTGAACACTCTTTTTCTGTGTAACCAAATAAACACCAACAAATATCAAAATGGCCGAACCAATTTTCACCAAACTCAATTCGTCTTTGCCAAGGCTTATCGCAAAAATAGTGGCGAATAGCGGTTGTAAATAAATAAAAACAGCAACCGTAGTTGGTTTTAATTCTTTCATCGAAAGCAAATTCAGCAAATAGGTCAGGAAGGTAGAAAAAATTACTACAAATCCTATTTTCCAGCAAATATCCATGGGAACCAAAGCCCATTCAACAGTTTGAAATTGGCTCCAGCCAAAAGGCAAAACCATAATAAAACCAAACAAATAAATCCATTTTACAAACGTAAACGCATTGTATTTATCCATTAATTTCTTGACGATGATCAGGTAAAATCCATACGAAATGGCGTTGACCAAAACTAGAAAATTTCCCAACCCGGCATTCGTGGCACTGCCAATGGATTTTCCGTACAAAATGAGAAAAGCAGTTCCGATTAATCCAAGGATAATCCCAAAAACCATTCTTTTTTGCATGCGTTCCTTCATAATCAATGCCGAAAGCGTCAAAACAATCATCGGTGTCGAAACCATGATTACGGCCGCACTAATGGGAGAAGTAAGACTCAATCCTTTGAAAAACGTAAGCATATTAAAAGCCACGCCAAAGAAAGCTGCCGCTATGATTCTTGGAAAATCATTGAGCGCAATTTTCTCTTTTGGCATAAAAAACCAAATCAGCCAAAACAAAACCACCGAACCGCCCACGCGTAACAAGATGAAACCATAGGCATCAATATACAACGGCATGACATCTTTGGCAATGGTAAACGTGACGCCGTAAATTATGGAAACGATTGTGGCACCAATAAGGGCAAGATTTCTTTTGGACATTATGCCAAAGCTTTCATTACTTGCAACATATTTTGTTGGGTATTGCCGATGTAAATTTTGTCTTTAATGATAAAAACGGGACGACTTAAAAAGGTGTAATGTTCCAAAATGTATTTTTTGTAATCGTCTTCGTTTAACGATTTGTTCTTTAAATCCATTGATTTGTACAACTGTGCTTTTTTGCTGAAAAGCGCCTCGTAACTGCCAGAAAGCTCACGCATTTTTTCTAATTCGGCAACAGTAATTGGGTCTTGTTTAATGTCGTGAAATTTAAAATCATGTTCTTTAGGTAATGATTTTATAATTTTTCTGCAGGTGTCGCAAGAAGCGAGATAGTATATTATGTCCATGTAAATAGCGATTTCTTTGTGCAAAGAAAATTCATTTGACACGGAAAATGATTATTTTTATCAAAAAAATAAAAAAATGAATCAATTATTCGACGTCAGCACTACAAGCAGAAATATGGTTTCAAAATTTCTATCGGGATATACTCTTGACCAACTCAACACAATTCCGGAAGGATTCAGCAACAATTTGATTTGGAACATCGGTCATATAATCGTCTCACAACAACTATTAGTATACAAGCTTTCTGGTTTGCCAATGATGGTTTCTGATGAATTAGTGGAGAAATACAAAAAGGGAACCAAGCCGGAACATCCCGCTACGCAATCTGAAGTCGAGGAACTCACAACTTTGTTGTTTTCCACCATTCAGCAAACACAACTGGATTATGATGCGGAACTTTTCCAAAATTACCATGAGTACACCACATCAACGGGAAATCATGTCTTAAAAAATGCCGAGGATGCCATGGCTTTCAGTAATTTTCACGAAGGGCTTCACCTTGGGATTATGACTATTATTCGTAAGTTTCTCTAGAAATCAAGTAAGGAGTATGGGGAGTTTTTTCCAGCCATACGCTACAATCTCGCAATCAAAACACTTTTTTTCTAAGCCATAAAAGGAGTTTCCTGCGGTCGCTCTTTTCTGTCAAGAAAAAATAGTGTTTTGATCACGAGGATTTTCACTACTGTCGTGGCTAGGAAGTAGCATCAACGAGAAGTGTTCGTTTTAAAACCCAGAATCCTCTTTGCGGCGTTTTGAATTTTGATGAAGGGGAATTATTATTGTGATTTAAAGAAATTTATTTAACCGCTAAATAATCGTTCACTTCGTTATAAGGCAATAACAATTCTTTTGGTCCGTCAGCATACGATGCAGCTTCATAGGAATTGTAATAAAGCAGTAATCCTTTGTCGGTATAGAAAATATTTTGGGGAAGATTGAATTTCTCGTCTTCAAACATTAATCCGGTTGCATTGATCGATTTGTTTGCAGGGATTTTATATTTGGCTCTGAATTTTTTTTCGGCGAAAGCCATAAAAGTACTCTTGTCATGGAACAAGTCCTCATTTGGAATAGATTTTCCTGTCGTTAAATCAAACAATAGCGAACGCAATCCTTGATATCCGTGAGCGCCACCCGTGTAGGTATAATGGTTGATTTCTATGTTCAAAATATTTTCAGATTGGTATTTTATGCTTCCATTAATTTTTGCTTCCCAGCCAAAGGTTTCATTCGGAAATTCTTTTTGTAGTTTTTCGTAGGAATCAATAAATGAGGTTAATAATCCATTATAATCAGTTGATGTGTATGGCTTTTCGCCAAAATAAACAATCTCTTTCATTACCGAAAACACTTTTTTGTTGATGCTGTCCGCTACAATAGGGACGGCATTTGCAACAGGTATTTTTACACTAATAGAAGCGCAATTTTGTCTGCAGGGTAACGTTGTTTTTTTCTGAAAAGATTGGTCTTTAAAAGCCAATTCGTTCGAACAACCAGTTAGTAAAAAAAGGAATGCCGCAAAAATTATAAAGTGTTTCATCTCAAAATTGTTAATTATATACAAAGGTATCAACTTGTAGCTTGGTTAAAATAAATTAAAGGGTAAATTTGTGACGTTATTTAGCATTTAAAATTAAAAAGATATGAAATGAGCATGACTGTAAATTGGTCGCAAGCACCAATGAAAATATGCGAATTACATATGACCTTTAAAAAACAATAAATTTACACATATGAAATTCAATACAAAGGTTATCCACGGTGGTCAGCATCATGATCCAAGTACGGGAGCAGTTATGCCACCTGTATATCAAACATCAACATTTGTACAAACCAGTCCAGGGCAGCCTATAAATCCAGATTATGAGTACAGTAGGGCTGCAAATCCTACCCGAAGCGCGCTTGAAAATGCATTGGCAAGTATTGAAAATGGAACACGAGGATTGGCTTTTTCATCAGGATTAGCAGCTACAGATTGTGTTTTACGTTCTTTTAAAGCGGGTGATGAAATCATTGCTATGGATGATTTGTATGGTGGAACGTATCGAATGTTTACCCGTATTTACAAAGATTCTGGAATAAAATTTCATTTTGTAGATATGAATGACATCGAGAAATTCAAGTCATTAATCAACGAAAACACAAAACTCGTTTGGGTGGAAACACCAACCAATCCGTTGATGAAATTAGCCGATATTCAAGAAATCGCTGCCATCACAAAAGAGAATAAAATTCTTTTTGCAGTTGATAATACTTTTGCAACACCTTATTTACAAAAACCATTGGATTTAGGAGCTGATATTGTAATGCATTCGGCGACGAAATATTTGGGAGGTCATTCTGATGTTATTGCCGGTGCTTTGATTGTAAAAGATGAAGCGCTGGGCGAACAATTGCATTTTCAACAATTTGCAACAGGAGCTACACTAGGACCAATGGACAGTTTCTTGGTACTTAGAGGAATAAAAACCTTGCATTTACGTGTGGAAAGACATTGCGAAAATGGAGGAAAAGTAGTGGAGTTTTTGAACAACCATCCAAAAGTTAAAACAGTATATTATCCAGGATTACCAAGTCATCCGTATCATGAAATTGCCAAAAAACAAATGAGCGGTTTTGGAGGAATGGTGTCGTTTACTTTTGTTTCTGGTAAAAAGGAAGATGCTATTAATTTTCTGGAAAAACTAAAGGTGTTTACTTTGGCCGAATCATTGGGCGGAGTAGAGTCGCTGGCCAATCATCCGGCGCTGATGACACATGCATCGATTCCCGAAGATAAGCGCAAGGAAGTCGGTATTACCGATGATCTGGTTCGATTAAGTGTAGGTATAGAAGATGCACAGGATTTAATCGAAGATTTGAAACAAGCATTAGCGTAAAAAATATAAATATCCCATTTTTTTACCTCTCTTTCGTAGAGAGTCCCGCTGCTTCGGGAGAGATGATGAAAAAACCCCAATTCTAAATTAAATTTTAGAATTGGGGTTTTATATTTTATGCAAAGTATGTTGGCTATTGTAAGTAATAAATATACCCCACATTGAACCACACCAGCCAATCATTAGCTTTGTTTTCTTTATAAAGTTCTGGATTAGGATTTAAACCATCTACCCAATTGGAGAAAAAATATTGGAATCTTAAATCAACCATTAAATCTCGTAACGGACTTAGTTTATAACGAGTTCCTACACTAGAAATAACAGACCAAACCGTTCCTCCTTCGTTAGAAAATCCATAAGGGCGACCATCTGTTGGCGTTAAATATTTAGGAAATGTGGTTAAAGGTGTTCCTAATGGACCTAATGTTGATGAGGCTTCGGCATTGTAATAACTGAATTGTCCGCCAAGACTGACAAACGGTCCTAAACTTCCTGTTCTTGCCGTAAAATCACGAATGCTCCAAGGGAAAAACTCAAGTTGCATCCCGATATTAGTTACTGCAGTATTTCCAGTCATTGCTTTCAATTGCTCTTTTCCTAACGAAGGTTTGCCTTCAGTCCATTGTCCAAAATGTTTTAATTCTGTTTTATTATAAGAGAGTTCAGACCTTAATTTGAAATGGTCGTTAAAATAAGTTTCAGGTGTGTAACAGTTACATTCAGCTTTGTAAGAGAAATTTAAGTAATGGATAATTCCAATTCCAAGGCCTGTGTTTCCTGCATTTGTAGATAAATCATAACGTTCCCCATAATCAGATTGAAAAGCAATAGGTCCTGCGATTATACCTATTTCATGCGAAAATCCACCAAACTGAGCAGTTAAATCAGGTGAAAGGCCTAAACAGATTATTAAAAAGAGGATTGTTTGTTTGATCATTAGGGTCGTATTTCTAATCCTGACAAATATATAAAAACATCATACACATATAAAAAAAAATGGAAATTAAAAATAAGCAGACAAATTCTTATTTACTTACGAAAGTAGTAGTCATTTGGTTTAAATAAGGATGTCAATAACACAATTGTTTAAAAATGCTTAATGAAAAGATAATTCTATTTAGAAATTAAAAAAAACAGAGTCCGAATATTTTTATAAAATGTATATTTGTCCATTATAACGAAATCGTTTTCTTAATTAAATTATTTATAATCTATGTTACTAAAAATAAATGATTTTATGGCTCAAGTTGAGGCCAAGAATCCAAATGAACCTGAATTTATTCAAGCTGTTAGGGAATTTGCAGAAACTGTTATTCCATTTATTGCAGAGCAAAAAAAATACGACGGAAAAAATTTGCTTCTTCGAATAGCGGAGCCGGAGCGTTCTATTATATTTCGTGTCCCTTGGGTAGATGATAGCGGTGAAATTCAGGTAAACAGAGGTTTTAGAATTCAAATGAATTCAGCAATTGGACCTTACAAAGGTGGAATTCGCTTTCATCATACTGTAAATTTATCAGTGCTTAAGTTTTTAGCATTTGAACAAGTATTCAAAAACAGTTTGACTACTTTGCCAATGGGTGGTGGAAAAGGAGGATCTGATTTTGATCCACAAGGAAAATCAGATGGGGAAGTGATGCGTTTTTGCCAGTCTTTCATGACTGAATTGTGCAGACACATCGGGCCACAATTGGACGTTCCTGCAGGAGATATTGGAGTTGGAGCAAGAGAGATAGGCTATTTATTTGGTCAATATAAGAGAATAAGAAACGAATTTACTGGAGTTTTAACTGGAAAAGGATTGGCTTATGGCGGTTCTTTAATCAGACCAGAAGCAACAGGATTTGGAGTAGTTTATTTTGCAGAACAAATGCTAAATACTATTGGTCAAAACATCAAAGGAAAGAGAGTTTCTATTTCTGGTTTTGGAAACGTGGCTTGGGGAGTAGCGCTTAAAGTGAATGACCTTGGCGGAAAAGTGGTGACGCTTTCTGGTCCTGACGGATATATTTATGATGAAGAAGGGATTTCTGGTGAGAAAATTGATTTTATGCTTGAAATGAGAGCTAGAGGAGACAACAGAGCCGAAGCTTATTTAGAAAAATATCCAAAAGCAGAGTTTCACAAAGGGAAAAGTGTTTGGGAAGTAAAAGTTGATGTAGCAATACCTTGCGCCACTCAAAACGAGTTGAATGAGGAAGATGCTAAACACTTAATTGATAATGGAGTTATTTGTGTAACTGAAGCAGCAAATATGCCATGTACGTTAGAAGCAATCAAATTGTTCTTGAAAGCTAAAGTGCTTTTTGCTCCAGGTAAAGCAGCAAATGCTGGTGGTGTTGCAGCTTCAGGTTTAGAGATGACTCAAAACTCTATTCGTTTGAACTGGACTAGTGAAGAGGTTGATGGTAGACTAAAAGAAATCATGGTTGGGATTCACAATCAATGTAAAAAATACGGAACAGATTCTGAAGGCTATGTTAACTATGTAAAAGGAGCTAATATTGCTGGATTTGTAAAAGTTGCCGATGCTATGCTTGCTCAAGGAGTGGTATAGGAATTTTAGAGTATCGATTTTAGATTTAAATCTAAAATCATGTAAAAAAAACCTTCTTCCGTTTGTTCGGGAGAAGGTTTTTAGGTTTATTTAAATTCTTTATTGTGACTAATTCTGTAATCTAAAATCGTAAAACCTAAATCTAAAATCCTTTGTTCTATATTTGTAAACCAATATAGATGCAAATAATGAAAAAGAGTGTTTTATACTTTTTGCTTTTACTTTTTATCCAAATGGGTTTTGCCCAAAGCAACTTGTCGTGGCAAGGTTATTTCTCTTATAATGAAATTAAAGATGTATCAGAATCAGCAACGGCTGTTTTTGCAGCTTCCGAAAATGCATTGTTTTCAAAGAACTTAGGAACAAACGTAATTAAAACTACGAATACTATTGACGGACTTTCTGGTCAAACAATCTCATCGGTGTATCATAGTGCAACATTCAATAAAACTATAGTTGGTTACGAAAACGGACTCCTAATAGTGATCAATGAAGCCGATGGAAGCATGCTGAATGTGGTCGATATTATCAACAAGCAACTTCCTCCAAATATCAAAAAAATCAATCATTTCATGGAGTTTGAAGGGATTGCTTACGTTTCCTGTGATTTTGGAATTGTTCAATTTAATCTGGCTACCCTGCAATTTGGAGATACTTATTTTATTGGAGACAATGGAGCCGAAATCAGAGTGAATCAAACAGCACTTTTTAATGGATTTATTTATGCTGCTACAAATAGCGGTATACGTCGAGCTAATATTTCTAATAAAAATTTAATCGATTATAACCAATGGGAAACAATTGCCTCGGGAAATTGGTCTAGTATAGCGGCTTTTGGCACGGACATGTTCGCTATTAATGGGACAGGATACATCCATAAATTTAATTCGGGTTCTAATTCTTTTATAGGACTTATTGTTCTTTCTCAGCCCGTATTAGATATGAGAGCAACGGTAAATCATCTAATTGTAACCACCGCAAACAGCGTTTATATTTACAATAATCAGATGGCTTTAATACGCCAAATAAATACAAATCAAATTACCGATAGTAATCCAATTTTTACGTGTGCAACAATAATTGGAGACGCGATTTTCATTGGTACCAAAGAAAATGGATTGATTGTGGCTTCACTTTCTTCGGCAGTAACTTTTAAGAATATAACGCCTATCGGCCCGTCACGGAATAATATATTTGGACTTCAGACGACAACAAGTGCGCTTTGGACGGTTTATGGCGATTATACGGCAGATTATAATCCGTATCCGTTAGATAGTTACGGAATCAGTAAATTTAGTACAACAGGATGGTTGAATATTCCGTATGAAGATGTTCTAGGAGCCCAGTCGATGACTAGAATTATAGTTAATCCCAACAAGGAAAACGAAGTGTATGCGAGTTCTTTTTTCTCTGGTTTGTTAAAAATAGAAAATGATGTGCCTACAATTTTATATAATCAAACGAACAGTGGTTTAGAATCGTTAACCTTTTTAGGTCCAACTTATATTGACATTAGGATAAACGGAACGGCATTTGACAAATCAGGAAATCTTTGGGTCACTAATAGTAGAGTAAAAAATGGATTAAAAGTTTTTAGAACAAATGGGCAGTGGCAAAGCTATGCAATGGATGTTATTTTAGATTCACCAAATGATAATAATTTTGGAACAATGGCTATAGATCGAAATGGAACCAAATGGCTGTCAACAAGCAGAGATGGTGTTGTTGGTTTTAATGAGACCAATATTAAATTTAAAAAAATCACTACTGGTTCTGATACAGGAAATTTACCAATTGCGGATGTTAGAACAGTTGCCATAGATAACAGAAACCAACTTTGGATAGGAACCACAAAAGGTTTACGGGTTTTGCCAAATGTAAGCAGTTTTCAATCAGAGGAGCAGATGACGGCAAATCCTATCATTATTTTGGAAGATAACCTAGCGCAGGAATTATTATTTGAACAATTTATTACAGATATTGCTGTTGATGGCGCTAATAATAAATGGATTGGCACAGCTGATTCTGGGGTATTTTTAGTGTCGCCAAACGGACAGGAAACCAAGTATCATTTTACAACTAGCAATTCGCCGTTGCCCAGCAATGTTGTAAATGACGTTGATATCAATAGTGCTACGGGTGAAGTTTTTATTGCCACTTCTAAAGGGTTGGTCTCTTTCAAAGGAACTGCTACTGCTGCCAATGACGATTTAAGCAATGCGTATGTGTATCCAAATCCAGTGCGACCAGAATACCAAGGAACGGTTAAAATTGCGGGATTATTAGATAAAGCCAATATTAAAATAACCGATATCGAAGGCAATCTGGTTTATGAAACCATTTCTGAAGGCGGAACGATAGAATGGGATACTACCGCTTTTGGGAAATACAAAGTGGCTTCGGGCGTGTATATGATTTTTATTTCGGCACAAGATGGTGTCGAGACCAAAGTTAAAAAAGTAATGATAATCAGATAAATTACGAATTAATAATTACGAATTTCGAGTCGTAATTTCGTAATTATTAATTCGTAATTAAAATGCAAGTTAAAACAAAAGCCATCGTGCTCTCCTCTTTAAAATTTCAGGAAAAAAGCTTGATTGTAAAATGCTTTACGTTATCTCATGGTTTAAAGTCCTATTTTGTTCGGGATGCGTTTTCAGGAAGAAAATCGAACCAAAAAATCGCCTATTTCCAGCCACTTACAATTCTTGATATAGAAGCGGTTCATAAAAACAAAGGTACTTTAGAGAATTTCAAAGAAATAAAAATTGCTTCGGCTTTTCATTCGATACATTCGGATATTTATAAAAGTACGATGGTGATGTTTATTTCCGAAATGCTGCACCATTCCATACACGAAGAGGAAGAAAATGAGCCGTTATTTACGTTCTTAGAAGCCGCTATGCATTGGTTAGACAATCATGACGAGATTGCTAATTTCCACTTAATTTTATTGCTGGAAACTACAAAGTATTTGGGCTTTTACCCTGATATTTCTGACCTTGATATGCCTTTTTTCGAAATGAACGAAGGTGTTTTTACCCCTTTTCACGCGATCAGTTCACTCACAGAACACGAAAGTAATTTGTTTAAAAAACTGATTGATCTAAAATTTGATAACAGTCAAAAAATCTTTCACGTGATCGAACGTCAAATTTTGCTCCGAATCCTAATTGACTATTACAGTTTTCACCTAGATGGTTTTAGAAAACCAAAATCTTTGGATGTTTTAAAAGAAGTTTTTTCTTAAAATAGAATGTTGTCGGACTTATTGTGAATTTTATCGAATTCTCTAATCAAATTTGTCTATTTTCTCTCATCTTTTCTTTCTTTTATTCAAAATTCCTTACTTTCGCACCTCGATTTAGAAAAGGATAAAATGAGCACAAAATTTACTGAATACAAAGGACTTGACTTACCAACTGTGGCGTCAGAAGTTCTGGATTTTTGGAAGAAAGAAAATATATTTGAAAAGAGTGTCACCACTCGCGAAGGCAATCAACCGTTTGTGTTTTTTGAAGGACCGCCTTCGGCAAATGGTTTACCGGGAATTCACCACGTAATGGCACGCGCCATTAAAGATATTTTTTGCCGTTATAAAACGCAAAAAGGGTTTCAAGTAAAGCGTAAAGCCGGCTGGGATACCCACGGTTTGCCAGTTGAACTTGGAACTGAAAAAGAACTTGGAATTACCAAAGAAGATATCGGGAAAACCATTTCAATCGAAGAATACAACGAAGCGTGTAAAAAAACCGTGATGCGTTATACGGACGTATGGAATGATTTGACCGAAAAAATGGGGTATTGGGTAGATATGGAAAATCCGTATGTGACCTACAAATCCAAATATATGGAAACCGTTTGGTGGATTTTGAAACAAATCTACAACAAGGATTTAATGTACAAAGGCTACACCATTCAGCCTTATTCACCAAAAGCAGGAACAGGATTGTCATCGCACGAGGTAAATCAACCGGGAAGTTACCGCGATGTGACGGATACTACTGTTGTGGCACAATTTAAAGTGAAGGAAGACAACCTACCAAATTTACAGCGTATTTTTGAAATAGGACATCTTTTTGAAGACACCTTCTTTTTGGCATGGACCACAACACCTTGGACTTTACCAAGTAATACAGCACTTACTGTTGGTCCAAAAATTGACTACGTTTTAGTAAGTACTTACAATCAATATACTTTTAAGCCAGTTAATGTGATATTAGCAAAGGCTTTAGTGGGAAAACAATTTGCTGGAAAATATACCGAAGTATCAGCCGTTAGCGAGTTGTTGAATTACAAAGAAGAAGATAAAAAAATTCCGTTTTTCGTTACTGCAACGTGCAAAGGTGCCGATTTACTAAACATACAGTACGAACAATTAATGCCATTGGTTTTGCCGTATCAAAATGCAGAAAACGCATTTAGAGTAATTGTTGGTGATTTTGTTACTACAGAAGATGGAACCGGAATTGTACATACTTCACCAACTTTTGGTGCTGATGATGCAAAAGTGGCTAAAGAAGCGACACCAGAAATTCCGCCGTTATTGGTTTTAGACGAAAATGGAACACCTGTTCCGTTAGTAGATTTGCAAGGAAAATTTGTTCAAGGACTTGGAGATTTATCCGGTAAATACGTTAAAAACGAATATTATAACGAAGGCGAAGCACCGGAACGCTCCGTAGATGTAGAAATTGCTATTCAGTTAAAAGAAGAAAATAAAGCATTTAAAGTAGAGAAATATGTCCACAGTTATCCACATTGCTGGAGAACAGACAAGCCTATTTTGTACTATCCATTAGATTCTTGGTTTATAAAAATCTCTGAAGTTAAAGATAGAATGTTCGACTTGAACGAAACCATCAACTGGAAACCAAAAGCAACTGGAGAAGGTCGTTTTGGGAATTGGTTGAAAAACGCTAATGACTGGAATTTATCGCGTTCTAGATATTGGGGAATTCCATTGCCAATCTGGAGAACAGAGGACAAGCAAGAAGAAATATTAATAGGTTCAGTTGAAGAATTATACAACGAAATAGAAAAATCAATCGCAGCAGGTTTCCAAAAGGAAAATCCTTTTAAAGGATTCGAAATTGGAAATATGGCTGAATCAAATTACGATTTAGTTGATTTACATAAAAATGTAGTCGATGAAATCACCTTGGTTTCTGCTTCTGGCAAACCAATGATGCGTGAAGCGGATTTGATTGATGTTTGGTTCGATTCAGGTTCTATGCCGTATGCGCAATGGCATTATCCTTTTGAAAACAAAGAAAAAATAGATCAAAACCAAGATTTTCCAGCGGATTTTATCGCCGAAGGAGTAGATCAAACACGTGGTTGGTTTTATACGTTGCATGCCATTGGAACACTAGTTTTCGACAAAGTAGCGTACAAAAATGTGGTTTCAAACGGATTAGTTTTGGACAAAAACGGACAAAAAATGTCCAAACGTTTAGGGAATGCCGCAGATCCTTTCGAAACATTAAAAGAATACGGTCCAGATGCGACGCGTTGGTACATGATTTCGAATGCAAATCCTTGGGACAACTTGAAATTTGATTTAGAAGGAATCGCTGAGGTCCGCAGAAAATTCTTTGGAACTTTATACAACACGTATTCGTTCTTTAGTTTGTATGCCAATATTGATGGTTTCAAATTTGAAGAAGCGGAGATTCCGTTAAACGAAAGACCGGAAATTGATCAATGGATCATCTCAGAATTGAACACTTTGATCAAAGAAGTGGATGGTTTTTATGCGGATTATGAACCAACAAAAGCAGCTCGTGCAATCTCTGAATTTGTACAAGAAAACTTGAGTAACTGGTACGTTCGTTTGTGCAGAAGACGCTTCTGGAAAGGGGAATATGCACAAGATAAAATTGCAGCTTATCAAACTTTATATACCTGTTTGTTAACCATAAGTAAACTGGGCGCGCCTATCGCTCCGTTCTTTATGGATAAACTTTACAGAGACTTAACTGTAGCAACACAGACTGAAAAATATGACAGTGTACATTTGGCGGAGTTTCCAATTTCGGTTGAAAACTATGTTAATAAAATGTTAGAGAGTAAAATGCAGAAAGCACAGACCATTTCATCATTGGTGTTATCACTCCGAAAAAAGGAAATGATAAAGGTACGTCAACCGTTGCAAAAGGTAATGATTCCAGTACTTGACGACAATCAAAGAGCTGAAATTGAGGCTATTTCTGACCTGATAAAAGCAGAGGTAAACGTGAAAGAAATCGTACTTTTAGACGATGCTTCGGGTGTTTTGGTAAAACAAATTAAGCCTAATTTTAAGACGTTAGGACCACGCTTTGGTAAGGATATGGGGTTGATTTCTAAGGCGATACAGGGATTTTCGAAAGAACAAATAAGTCAATTAGACAAGGAAGGAAGCCTGAGTATTGTTATTGCTGGAAATAACGTACTTTTAACGATAGAAGATGTAGAAATAACATCACAAGATATTGAGGGCTGGTTAGTAGCAAATTCAAACGGAATAACGGTTGCGCTTGATATTACAATTTCTGAAGAATTAAAACAAGAAGGAATTTCAAGAGAATTAGTAAACAGAATTCAGAATATCCGTAAAGATTCTGGATTTGAAGTTACCGATAAAATTAAAGTTCAATTGAAGAGAAATGGAATTCTAGAAGAGGCAATTCTTAAAAACGAAGCCTATATAAAATCAGAAACATTAACCAGTGATTTGGTTTTTGTGGATGAAATAGAAAACGGTACAGAAATTGAGTTTGACGATATAAAAACAATGATATTAATTTCAAAATAATACAAAATGGTAGATGAAGCTACAAAGTACTCTGATGCTGATTTAGCGGAGTTCAAAGAGATAATCCTTAACAAAATTCAAAAAGCACAATTGGACTTAGATTTGATAAAAAGTGCCTATATGAATGATTTAAATAATGGGACTGATGATACTTCCCCAACATTTAAAGCTTTTGAAGAAGGAAGTGAAACAATGTCAAAAGAAGCAAACTCACAACTGGCGATTCGTCAGGAGAAGTTTATTCGTGATTTGAAAAATGCGCTCTTCCGTGTAGAAAACAAAACATACGGAGTTTGTAAAGTTACAGGCAAACTAATTGGGAAAGAAAGATTAAAAATCGTTCCTCACGCTACAATGAGTATCGAAGCAAAGAATTTGCAACGTTAAACGATTTGTAGTGTACTATTTAACGCTCCATTGGGAGCGTTTTTTTTGATTAAATTGTTATTTTTGCGCCATTAAAATTTATAAAATGTCATTACGAAAAGCGTATCTCCTTATTTTTATCTTATTGCTTGTTGATCAAGTTTCTAAAATTTATATTAAAACTAATTTTATTTTAGGAGAAGAGGTTGAAGTTTTTAGCTGGTTCAAAATCCTGTTCATCGAGAATGAAGGAATGGCTTGGGG
The DNA here is from genome assembly GCF_036895565.1 of Flavobacterium sp. KS-LB2. Classification (NCBI taxonomy): domain Bacteria; kingdom Pseudomonadati; phylum Bacteroidota; class Flavobacteriia; order Flavobacteriales; family Flavobacteriaceae; genus Flavobacterium; species Flavobacterium sp. KS-LB2. The sequence continues at coordinate 156,744 of NZ_CP145904.1, forward strand.
AGTTCAGATTCCCGGGGCTTATGGGAAATTATTTTTAACTCTTTTTAGAATTGCCGCAGTTGGTGGAATTGGATATTGGTTGTGGGATTCTGTGAAAAAAAAGAGCTCCGATTATTTAATTGTCGCGATTTCTTTAATCCTTGTTGGAGCTTTTGGGAATATCATTGATTCTGTTTTTTACGGCGTTATTTTTGACGACAGCCAACAACAATTAGCTACTTTATTTTCAGGCCAACCTTATGGAACTTGGTTTCACGGAAAAGTAGTCGATATGCTTTATTTTCCTATTTGGCACGGAAATTTACCAAGTTGGTTGCCAATTTGGGGCGGAAAAGAATTTACTTTTTTCAACGCTATTTTCAATGTTGCCGATATGGCGATTTCTACAGGTGTTGGAATCTTGATTTTTTTCAATAAAAAAGCATTTCACCACAATTAGATTCAAAGTTTTTCATGAGATAAAAAAAGACCTATTCAAAACTGAATAGGTCTTTTTCTTTATTGGTCTTATTTGTTTTGTCCGGGAGCATAGCGTTTGGCACTTTTCCCACCATATATTTTTTTGGCTTGACCTGGAGGTAGTTTTTTTGCTTTGTATGTGGACCTGCTGGTTCCGGTTTGAATACTACAGTTTGAAAATGAAACTGCAAATAGAATAACCATAACGCTTACGGCAAATCTTGAATTTTTAAATGTTCTCATGAATGAATTAGATTTTATCTGTTGCGAAAGTACGGATTAAAATTTAAAACGAGTGAACTTCATTTGGAGTCACACAATAGTCTAGTTGTACATCGCCTTCAAAAATATCAGCAATTATTTCTTCGGGTTCGAAGAAAGAAAGGCCAATTTTGATTACATCTGGTTTGCATTGGGATAAGAATTTGTCATAAAATCCTTTGCCGTAACCTACACGATGTCCTTTTTTGTCGTAAGCCAAAAGCGGAACAAAAACTACATCAATTTTAGGTGAGGGAACTTCAATTCCATCTACTGGTTCCGGAATATTATAGTTGTTTTTCTTAATTTTAGTATTGTCTGTCAATAGAAAATGAGTCATGTTTCTAGTTTCAAAATCAGCTTTAGAAACAATTATCTCTTTGTCTTTTCCCGATAATAAGTGTAAAATAAATTCGGTATTGACTTCTTTGTGTTCTGTTATGGGAAGGAAAATATGGAAATAGCTGTTTTCCCAGATAGGAAGTATCAGTATTTTATTGGCAATAGCCAAACTCATTTCTTCCACTTCATTTTTGGAAAGTGAATTTCGGAAAGCTTTGTATTTTTGTCGTAACTCAGTTTTGTTCATTTTAATAATTTTATTCTCCTTCTTCACCAGAAGCATTCGACAAATGATAAATAGCATCACCTTCGTAAACAATAGGAGAATGGTTTGCGTTGATTATGTAACCATCATTTGGTGCTTTCACTTTTCGCTCAAATTTCCCATAAGGATCTGTAATTGTAGCTAGAATTGTTCCCTTTTTTACAAACTTTCCTACCGTATTAAAATCGTGTAATAGTCCAGAACATTTGGCACGTATCCAGCCTGATTTTTCAATATAAATTGTGTTGGATTTTTGTGGTACTACGGTGTGTTTTAAATCAAGCATGTCCAAATGTTTCAACAAACGTTTGGCTCCATTAACACCTTCTTCAGCTACAGAATTATTAATGTCTAATGATTTTCCCCCTTCAAAAAGCAGCATTTTCACATTCAATTTTTCACTAGCACTTCTAAAAGACCCCGAAATATTTTTTGAATACAACGTAAATGGAGCATTAAAAACATCAGCTAATATTTTTAAAAGTTCATTGTTTTGGGTAAGTCGAATTTGTGGCGCATTGAAACGGCTTGCACCACCAGCATGAAAATCTACTGCATAATTTACAATGGGCATGATTTCGGTTAAAATATGATAAGCAAATCGACTGGCCAGTGATCCAGTTTTGCTCCCCGGAAAAACCCGATTTAAGTCTCTGCCGTCAGGAAACTCTCTTGATTTATTGACAAATCCATACACATTGATAATTGGAATGCATATAATAGTTCCTTTTTTGGGTCTGTTTATTTTTTTACTAATCAATTGCCTCACGATTTCCACGCCATTAATCTCATCGCCATGAATTCCGGCAGAGAAAAGTACTACGGGACCGTCAATTTTAGAACGGCGCACAATAACCGGAATATTCAATTTTGTTGTCGTGTGTAATCGAGCAATTTCCACATTAATGGTTTTGCTTTCGCCAGGATTAATGCTTTCACCAAAAATTACTATTGGTGCGGAATTATTTTTTATCATAAGTTCTTGAAAAGATAAAAATAAGGATAATAGGGTATTAAAAAGTAAAATTCTGATAAAAATTTCATCGGAAAGATTTCGAGAATATTGACTTGTATTTCGTGATTTTTGAGATTAACTTTGTTACATGAATCCAACGACTTTAGCTTTACAAATTCAAACCTTGCCTGATGGTCCTGGTGTATATCAATATTATGATAAGGAAGGGAAGATTTTATACGTGGGTAAAGCTAAAAATTTAAAAAAAAGAGTTTCTTCGTATTTTAATAAAATTCATGATACGGCAAAAACGAATGTGTTAGTTAAGAAGATTGTCACCATAAAACACATTGTAGTTCCTACCGAAACCGATGCGCTTTTATTAGAAAACAACCTGATAAAAACCTTACAACCCCGTTATAATGTTTTGTTGCGAGATGATAAAAGTTACCCGTGGTTGTGCATCAAGAAAGAGCCTTTTTCACGCATTTTTGCAACCAGAAGAATGGTCAAAGATGGATCGGAATATTTTGGGCCGTACACCAGTTTTAAAACCGTAAGCACAATTTTGGAACTGATTAAAGAATTGTATCCGCTGCGCACGTGTAACTATGATTTGAGTAAAAGTAATATTGATAGCGGAAAATTTAAGGTTTGTCTTGAATATCATATTGGCAATTGCATGGGGCCTTGTGAAGGGTATGAAACGCTTGAAAACTATCAAAAGCAAGTGGATGCGATTCGGGAAATCTTGAAAGGAAATTTCAAAGAAAGCATGAAAGATTTCAAACGGGTCATGACAAATCTGGCGGCCGAAATGCATTTTGAAGAAGCGCAAAAAATAAAAGAAAAAATTGAAATTTTAGAGAATTACCAATCGCGTTCTACGATTGTAAATCCCAAAATTACTAATATCGATGTGTTTTCTATTGTTTCAGATGAAAGCGCAGCCTATGTGAATTTCTTGCAAATCTCTCATGGGTCGATTATTCGTTCCCATACGATGGAAATCAAAAAGAAGCTCGACGAAACTGACGAGGAATTATTAGAATTAGCGATTGTTGAATTAAGAGAACGTTTTCAATTGCTGTCTAGAGAAGTGATTGTTCCGTTTCACGTTGATTTAGGAGAAACTATAAAAATTACTGTTCCGCAATTAGGTGACAAAAAACAAATTCTAGATTTGTCGATTCGAAACGCTAAGTTTTACCGCATCGAACAGCTCAAACAACTTCAAATTGTAGATCCGGATCGCCATACAAAAAGAATCATGGCGCAAATGCAAAAAGATTTGCGATTGCCAGTAGAGCCTAGACATATCGAATGTTTTGATAACTCGAATATTCAAGGGACTAATCCTGTTGCGGCTTGCGTAGTTTTCAAGGACGGGAAACCAAGTAAAAAAGATTATCGTCATTTTAATATAAAAACAGTCGAAGGACCGGATGATTTTGCTTCGATGACCGAAGTAGTTTACAGAAGATACAAACGATTACTAGACGAAAATCAACCATTACCTAATTTAATTATTATTGATGGTGGAAAAGGGCAATTGTCATCGGCGTTGAAAAGTATCGACGAATTGGGTTTGAGAGGAAAAATAGCCATAATTGGAATTGCAAAAAGACTGGAAGAACTATTTTATCCAGGGGATTCTATTCCGTTATATCTCGATAAAAAATCTGAAACTTTGAAAGTAATCCAGCAATTGCGAAACGAAGCGCACCGTTTTGGGATTACCCATCACCGAGACAAAAGGAGTAAAGCGGCACTGAATTCTTCTATAGAAAGTATTCCGGGAATTGGAGAAAAAACCATGTTGGCTTTGATTCAACATTTTAAAAGTGTTAAAAGATTGAAATTAGCGTCAGAAAAAGAAATTTCGGACGTTATAGGTATGTCTAAAGCCAAAAAAATTACCGAATTTTACAAAGCTACAAATGAATGATTAATTTAGAGTCTTGATATTTGGACAAATACTGTCTTTTATTGTTGAATTCTATATACCACCAATATTGCTGTTTATGAAGAAAATCACGCTGTTATTCCTTGTTTTTGCTAGTTTGACTGCGTTTTCGCAAGAGCAAAAGAAACCAAAAATAGGTTTAGTTTTAAGTGGTGGCGGAGCAAAAGGATTTGCACATATTGGAGTCTTAAAAGTATTGGAAGAAGCCGGTGTCAAGATTGATTACATTGGCGGAACAAGTATGGGAGCCGTTATTGGAGGCCTTTACGCTTCGGGTTATAATGCCAGTCAGATTGATTCTATTTTTCAAGCCACTAATTTTAATGAATTACTAAACGATTTCATTCCTCGATCTTCTAAAAATTTTTACGAAAAAAGGAATGACGAGTTATACGCATTGGTATTGCCGTTCAATAAGTTCAAAATTGGTATTCCTGAAGCATTGTCTAAAGGAATGTATAATTATAATTTGTTGAGTAGAATTACAAGAAACGTGAGACATATAAAAGATTTTAATAAACTTCCCATTCCGTTTTTATGTATTGGAACTAATATAGAAACTGGAGAACAGGTTTTATTGAATAAAGGAAATCTAGCGCAGGCGATGATCGCAAGTTCTGCATTTCCATCTTTGTTTTCTCCTGTAGAAATTGACGGGAAGTTGCTTGTAGATGGCGGTGTGATTAATAATTATCCTATTGAGGAGGTTCTTAAATTAGGCGCAGATATTATCATAGGGGTTGATGTTCAAGATGATTTATTAGATAGAAAACAACTCAAAGATGCCACGAGAATTTTGGTTCAGATTACAAATCTTCAGTCCATTGAAAGGATGAAAAGAAATGTAGATAAAACGGATGTTTATATCAAGCCGGACATTAAGGATTATGGTGTAGTGTCTTTTGATAAAGGAAAAGAAATTATTAGAAAAGGGGAAGAAGCCACATTCTCTGTTTATGAAAAAATAAAAGGACTGGTTGATGAATCGAATCCCTATACAAAACCGAATTTAAAATTAGTCACTGATAGCTTGCAGATTGTAAATATCAACAGCAATGAATTAGATAATTATACCAAGGAATACGTGATTGGTAAGTTGCGATTTAAACCGGGAGTTAAAACCTGTTACGATGATTTGTTGAAGGGAATAAACAATATCAATGCCACTCAAAATTTTAGTGCTATTTCTTATTCATTAGATAAAAATAAAAACGGAGATGATTTAAATCTAACGTTAAAAGAAAATCCGTCAAAAACGTATTTGAAATTTGGATTACATTATGACAATTTATTCAAGAGTGCTGTTTTGATTAATCTAACACACAAAAAAACTTTGTTTAAGAATGATAGGACTTCTCTTGATATCGTTTTGGGAGATAATATCCGGTATAATTTAGATTACTACATAGAGAATGGGTTTAATTTAAGTTTTGGTTTTAAATCACAATTCAATCAATTTAATAGAAATATAGCCAAAGAAATAAGCAGCATAGATTTAGAGGCCTTGGGTGTAAATGCTATTAATGTTGATTTTCACGACCTGACAAATCAGGCTTATTTTCAATCGCTTTTTGTTCAGAAATTTTTAATTGGTGGCGGAATAGAATTAAAATATTTGAAAATAAAGTCGGAAACATTAGCCAATACAGATCCTGTAATTGACAACAGTAATTACTTGAGTCTTTTTGGTTATATGAGATTTGATTCTTATGATAATAAATATTTTCCTAAAAAAGGATGGTTCTTCTCTGGTGATATACAATCGTATTTAGTCTCTTCCAATTATACAGGAGATTTTCAACCTTTTTCGATTGCAAAAGCTGATTTTGGGGTAGCGGCAACACTTTTTAAAAATGCAACGGTTAAATTTCATACCGATGCTGGTTTTTCATTCGGGAATGAAAGTGTTTCTTTTTTTAATTTTATTTTGGGAGGCTACGGTTACAATCCTATAAATAATTTCAAATATTTTTATGGATATGACTATTTGAGTATTGCAGCCAATAGTTACATAAAATCAACAGGGACTATTGATTATGAGTTTTATAAAAACAATCATTTCAATTTTTCGGCAAATTTTGCTAATGTTGGAGATCGAATTTTTGAAACAGTAGATTGGGTTTCAATTCCTAAATATTCAGGTTATGCAGTAGGTTATGGTTTGGAAACCGTAATTGGACCTATAGAAATAAAACATTCTTGGTCTCCAGAAAATGCAAAAGGATATACGTGGTTTAGTATCGGGTTTATGTTTTAATTGTAATTTAATTCAATATTAATTCCGATATTTGTTATAATGAAAACAAAATGGCTAGGTTTATTAGAGTATCTTCAATTCCTTATCAAGAGAAATCCCGAATAAGGACTCCTTTTTTTGATTTATCATAGCACATTATAAAGTAATCTCAACTTTAATTTGTTACACTTTTAAACAAAAAAATCATGCCTTTATACCATAAATTAGGGAGTTTTCCCCAAAAAAGACATACACAATTTGAAAAACCAAATGGCGGTTTGTATTACGAACAACTCTTTGGAACAGAAGGTTTTCATGGTCATTCATCATTATTATACCATGTTCATAGACCAACGCAAGTAAAGGAAATTCTAAAATCCTATTCTGTTGAGCCTAAAATCGCCATTGGAAAAAACATAAAATCGTTATTACTAAAAGGGTTTGAGTTAAAGCCCGAAGACGATTTTCTGGACAGCCGTAAACCCATGCTTGTCAATAAAGATTGTACGATAGGATTAGCAGCACCAAGGCAATCCCTGCGCAACTATTTCTATAAAAATGCCGATGCGGATGAGATGATTTTCATTCATAAAGGAAAAGGGAAATTACGCACTATGATGGGAAATATTCCTTTCGAATACGGTGATTACTTGATTATTCCTCGCGGAATGATTTATCAAATTGATTTTGATTCTCCAGAAAACCGATTATTTTACGTGGAATCATTTGCGCCTTTTTATACGCCAAAAAGATATAAAAACGAATCAGGGCAACATTTAGAGCATTCACCATTTTGCGAACGCGACTTCATTTTGCCAAACGAGTTAGAAACGCACGATGAAAAAGGCGATTTCCTAATTAAAATCAAGAAAGAAGGAATGATGCATGAAGTAGTTTACGCTACGCATCCTTTTGATGTTGTGGGTTGGGACGGATATAATTTCCCTTATGGATTCAGCATTCATAATTTTGAGCCAATAACGGGTCGTGTACACCAGCCGCCACCAGTACATCAAACCTTCGAAACGGCAACTTTCGTCGTTTGTTCTTTTGTTCCAAGGTTGTACGATTATCACCCAAAATCTATTCCAGCGCCTTACAATCATAGTAATATTGATAGCGATGAGGTTTTGTACTATGTAGATGGGGATTTCATGAGTCGTAATAATATTGAGCAAGGTCACATTACATTGCACCCAAAAGGCATTCCACACGGACCCGCACCGGGAGCCATGGAACGCAGTATTGGTCATACAGAAACTCACGAATTAGCTGTAATGGTCGATACGTTTCGCCCTTTGATGGTCACCGAAGAAGCGATGGGATTGGACGATGGTCAGTACTATAAATCTTGGGTAGAATAAGTCATTGCGAGGGACGAAGCAATCACATTACAATTGTCATCCTGAGCGTAGTCGAAAGAAGGAGCTATTTCCTGCTATTCGTTGCAATCTTTTTTTCGGTTGAAAAACCTCAAAAAAGGATTTTCACTACTATCAGGGCTAGGCTTAAGAATATATAACAACATTTTTTTAAATTAATAAATCCGTGTACATCAGTTTTATCCGCGTCATCCGTGTTCCAAAACTAGAAGTATCGAATCAAAAATAAATATCATGTCAAAAGAAGTAAAATCAGTAGAATACGGACTAGAAAAAATATTCGAAGGAGCACAAGATTTCCTTCCGCTATTAGGAACCGATTATGTAGAATTCTATGTAGGAAACGCAAAACAATCGGCACATTATTATAAAACCGCTTTTGGTTACCAGTCATTGGCATATGCCGGATTAGAAACCGGAGTGCGCGACAGAACATCATATGTGCTGAAGCAAGACAAGATTCGTATCGTTTTAACGACACCGTTAACACAGGATTCTCCTATTCATGAGCATTTGAGAAAACATGGTGATGGAGTGAAAGTAGCCGCTCTTTGGGTTGAAGACGCTACAAGTGCTTACGAAGAAACAATGAAACGTGGTGCGCGTTCTTTTATGGAGCCAACGGTAGAGAAAGATGAATTTGGAGAAGTAGTACGTTCTGGAATTTATACCTACGGAGAAACGGTACATATTTTTGTGGAGCGTAAAAATTATACAGGTGTTTTCCTTCCAGGCTACAAGGAATGGAAATCCGATTACAATCCAGAGCCAACAGGTTTAAAATACATCGATCACATGGTAGGGAATGTGGGTTGGAATGAAATGAATACTTGGGTGAAGTTCTATGAAGAGGTAATGGGATTTGTGAACTTCCTTTCTTTTGATGACAAACAAATCAATACCGAATACTCAGCGTTAATGAGTAAAGTAATGTCAAATGGAAACGGAAGAATCAAATTTCCAATCAACGAACCTGCCGAAGGAAAGAAGAAATCACAAATTGAAGAATACCTAGACTTTTATGGTGGACCTGGAATTCAGCATATCGCAATAGCAACCGATGATATTATCACAACAGTGTCACAATTGAAAGCAAGAGGAGTCGAGTTTTTATCTGCTCCTCCACATACTTATTATGAAGCTATTCCAGAGCGATTGGGCGATCACATGAAAATGATGAAAGAAGACTTGAATGAAATCGAGAAGCTTGCCATTATGGTTGATGCTGATGAAGAAGGATATTTACTGCAAATATTTACTAAGCCGGTACAAGATAGACCAACATTGTTTTTTGAAATTATCCAAAGAATGGGAGCAAAAGGGTTTGGTGCAGGGAACTTTAAAGCGTTATTTGAATCAATTGAGAGAGAACAACAATTGCGAGGAACGTTGTAAAAAAGCATTATTTTTACATATTGTGAAAAAATAACCGATGAACAGCGTGTTTTTATATAAATGTTGTGTTAAACTTTATTTTTCACTAAAAAAACTGAATTTGTTAGCTACCTTTGCACTCGCAAAAAGGGAAGGGGTGGTTTCCTTCCTGATTTCATATAAATTTCATAGTTTATAGTTTTTTGGTTAGTTAATAGCATAAAAACTCAGTCATTATTTGACTGAGTTTTTTTGTTTTAATATATTTGGAACAAAATTTGCTATTAGAGTCAATAAATTGACGAATAAAGTAATGATGAAAAAAATAATACTATTCTTTGTAGTGGTAATGACCGTAAGTTTTGATTCTCCGAAAGAGGATGCTTATGATGTGGGTGAGTGGTTTAAATTTCGAATTCATTATGGAATAGTAAATGCCGGTTATGCCACATTAGAGGTAAAAGATGCTACACTAAATAACAAAAAGACCTTTCATGTTGTGGGTAGAGGCTATACTACAGGAATGTCTCGATTCTTTTTTAAAGTAGACGATTTATACGAAAGCTATATTGATAAGGATACTAGGAACCCATATCAGTTTGTCCGAAAAATTAATGAAGGCGGATATACTAAAAACCAAGAAGGCTTTTTTAATCAGTCTACAAATAAAGTTCTTGTAAAAGATTACAAGCATAAAACAGAAAAAACGCTTTACGTTCCTAAAAACACACAAGACATTTTGTCTACCTTTTATTATCTAAGGAATTATCCTGGAATTGATAAGTTAAGAATAGGAGAATCTGTTGCGATTGATATGTTTTTTGATGATGAAACAACCAAGTTTAAACTCAAATTTATAGGACGTGAAAATATCACTACTAAATTTGGTGAAGTGTCAACAATGGTGTTCAGACCTTTAGTGCAATCAGGTCGTGTGTTTAAAGAGCAAGAAAGTCTTACGGTTTGGATTTCAGATGATGATAATAAACTGCCAATTAGAATAAAAGCCAGCTTAGCAGTAGGTTCAATAAAAGCAGATATAGAGGCATATAGAGGATTAAAAAATCCTTTTAAAACAAATAAATAATGAATAGTATTGATAGTTCAGAAGCGATTTTAAAAGAAATTGAAATAAAATACCAAGCAATAAATCAAAAAACAGAAACGCAACTGGAAGGTTTATTATGGTCAAAACCAATCACGTATTGGGACTATATTCAAACGGATGCATTGTTGAGTCTTCAAGTACAAAGAACCACACTTCCTGACGAAATGGTTTTTATCATGTATCATCAGGTTAATGAGTTGATATTTAAGATGATACTATGGGAAATGAAACAGATTTCCTATTGTGAAAATATTCAAACTGATTTTTTTACTGAAAGATTAATGAGAATTAGTCGCTATTTTGATATGTTAACGACCTCTTTCAGTATTATGGGAGATGGAATGGAAGTAGATCAATATATGAAATTTAGAAATACGCTAACTCCTGCTAGTGGTTTTCAAAGTGCACAATACCGTTTAATAGAATTTTCCTCTACAGACCTAATAAATCTTATCGATCACCGTTATAGAGATTCAATAGATAGAAATACACCTTATGAGTTTGCCTTAGAGCATTTGTATTGGCAGGCAGCTGGAAAAGATTACCATACCGGTAAAAAATCATATCTACTAGAGGAATTTGAAAGAAAATATAAAAAAGAATTCTTAGCATATATGGAGGAATATAACACCATTAATATTTGGCAAAAATTCAAACAATTACCTGATTTGGATCAAAAAAATCCGGATTTAGTTCAAGCGATGCGTCATTATGATCATACAGTAAATATTACTTGGGTAATGCAACATTTAAATACAGCAAAAAAATATATTGATCAAAGCGGAAAAGGTGATGGTGAAGCTACTGGTGGAAGTGATTGGAAAAAATACATGCATCCTAAATACCAAAGAAGAATTTTCTTCCCGGAATTGTGGAGTAGTCATGAATTAGAGAATTGGGGTGTAGAAATGAAGGTTGAATAAAAAAACACGGTTTGAAACAAATATTTATAGTTATAATAGCATTATTTTCTTTAGTATCATGCAATAAAACGGAGGAAATAGTTAAGGAAAAAGTAGTGAAACTTACTCCCAAAAAAAGTGAGTTTGGTTTTGTATATGCTGATTTTAATGTCATTCATGATACTATAAAAAAAGGTGACACTTTTGGAACTTTGCTGGAAGAACAAAATATTGGAAAGCGACAAGTATATGATATCATTGCTAAGGTAAGAGACACTTTTGATGTGAGAACCATTAGACTAAATAAGCCTTTTACAATGCTTCGTTCAAAAAACAAGAAAAACGACTTGCAGGTTTTTATTTATCAACCAGATGCCTTAAATTATTATGTAGTGGACTTACGCGATACGGCTGTTGTGGTGTATAAAAAAACAAAACCTATTACAATCAAGCGGCGCACCATAGGAGGAGTTTTGAAAGAATCATTATCAGAAACTTTAGGCAATGCCAAGATTGAAGGTGCTTTGGCTAGTAAAATAGCTAAAATTTATGCCTATTCCATTGACTTTATGAAACTCAAAAAAGGAGACCGTTTTGCGATAACTTTTACGGAGCGATTCATAAACGATAGTATTTATGACGGAGTGGAAGAACTAGAAGCTTCCTTTTTTGAGTACAGAGGGAAAATTATTTACGCATTTCCTTTTGCTCAAAATCCGGATTCAGATAAAATTGAATATTACGATGAACAAGGAAAAACGTTAAAGAATTTCTTTCTAAAATCGCCTATAAAATTTAGTAGAATATCTTCTCGGTTTTCATCAAGTCGTTTTCATCCAGTTCAACATAGATGGAAAGCGCATAAGGGAACGGATTATGCAGCGCCACGTGGCACCCCTATTACCACAACAGCTGGTGGAGTTGTGGAGCAAAGTGGTTTTACAGCCGGAAATGGAAATTTTGTAAAAGTAAAACACAACGGAACCTTTTCAACGCAATACCTACACATGTCTAAAATACTCGTGAGACGCGGCCAACGTGTCAGTCAAGGACAGGTTATTGGTTTAGTAGGAAGTACAGGTTTAGCAACGGGCCCTCACGTATGTTATCGATTTTGGAAAAATGGGGTACAGGTTGATGCGTTGAGGTTAAAATTACCAACCGGCGAACCTATGACCGGAAATAATAAAAGTCGTTTTATTAAGCAAATAACTCCGCTAAAATTCCAATTAGATAGTGTTGCTAATTTATAGTTCTACAATATAATTGGACTAAAAACATTTATTTTCTTTAAAAAAAAGCAACTTTTATATGCTTATTGAATGATTACTATTTAGTGTTTTTCCTGCTAAATTGTTATATAATTGAAAAGGCATTTAGCATTAAAACTAATTTCAGTATTTTTGCCAAATTAAAATAATACTACAAACTACCTTAGAAATGGCTTTAAATACAATAAACCCAACAGAAACGTTTGCTTGGAAGAAACTTGAATTGCATTACATAGAGATGCAAAAAGCTTCTATGCAAGAATTATTTCAATTGGACGCAAGTAGAACTGATAAATTCAATTTAAAATGGAATGAATTTTTAATTGACTATTCAAAAAATATTATCAATCAAGAAACGCTTCAGTTGTTATTAGAATTAGCAGATGAAGTAGGGCTTAAAAGTGCTATTGCAGACTATTTTGATGGTGCAATAATCAATCAAACTGAAAATAGAGCAGTGCTTCATACTGCGCTACGTGCTAAAGAATCAGCAATTATAAATGTTGAGGGTAACAACGTAGTTTCTGAGATTTATGAAGTAAAAAGAAAAATAAAGGAATTTACGACTGAAGTAATTTCGGGTGAAAGAACGGGTTATACGGGGAAACAGTTTACGGATGTTGTTAATATAGGTATTGGAGGCTCAGATTTAGGTCCTGCTATGGCTGTTGAAGCATTACAATTTTATAAAAATCAACTTAACGTTCATTTTGTTTCAAATGTGGATGGAGATCATGTAAATGAGATTATAAAAAAGCTAAATCCCGAAACGACTCTTTTTGTAATTGTTTCCAAGACATTTACCACACAAGAAACGTTGACTAATTCTGAAACAATCAGAAAATGGTTTTTATCAAAAGATTTTGGTACAACTCCAGAAGATATTGCTAAACATTTTGTTGCGGTCTCGACCAATATCCAAAAAGTAACAGAGTTTGGGATAAATCCAAATAATGTATTTCCCATGTGGGATTGGGTTGGCGGAAGATTCTCTTTATGGAGTGCTGTTGGACTTACGATAAGTTTAGCCGTTGGTTACGATAATTTTGATGAATTGTTGCAAGGGGCAAATGAAATGGACGAACATTTCAAAACAGCTGATTTCGACAAAAATATGCCGGTAATATTGGCTTTATTGAGTGTTTGGTATAACAATTTTTTTGGTGCCGAAAGTGAAGCTTTGATTCCTTACACACAATATTTGCAAAAATTAGCTCCTTACTTACAGCAAGGAACGATGGAAAGTAATGGAAAAAGTGTTGGACGTGACGGGAAGCCAGTAAATTATCAAACAGGAACTATTATTTGGGGAGAACCGGGAACGAATGCGCAACACGCTTTTTTCCAGTTAATTCATCAGGGGACAAAATTGATTCCTGCAGATTTTATTGGTTTCATAACTCCTTTATATGGAGACAATGATCATCATGATAAATTGATGTCAAACTTTTTTGCTCAGACAGAAGCGTTAATGCATGGAAAATCAGGAGAGCAAGTTCAAGCTGAATTTGATGAACAAGGTGTTTCAGAGGAAAAAGCTAAATTTCTTTTGCCCTTTAAAATTTTCTCAGGGAATAAGCCAACGAATACCATTTTAATCCAAAAGTTGTCGCCAAAAACTTTAGGTTCGTTGATTGCTTTGTATGAGCACAAGATTTTTGTACAAGGAATTATTTGGAATATTTTTAGTTTTGATCAGTGGGGAGTTGAGTTAGGAAAACAATTAGCAAATTCAATTTTAGAAGAAATTAATACAAAAACGGTCAAAAGTCATGACAGTTCCACAACTTTTTTATTGAATCATTTTTTGCTGAATAAGTAGTGTTAATTTTGAAACAAATTCTTAAAATTTTATAAATTTTCATAAGATTTCGATTTCACAGCTCTTTTTTAAGAGTTTAAAAGTTTCAAAAGCCCTGATTTTATCTAAATCGGGGCTTTTTTATGGATAAGTGACTCTGTTATAGTAGTTTTTTAAAATTTATGTTATTTTTTTCAATGTCGATTATTGAAAATTATATGTGAATAATTTAATAAAAAGCATTTATAGTTATTAAAAAATTCATTATTCACTTAAAATGCTATAAATATTGTTTTAAGTGAAATATCCAGCTTAAAAATAATGCCATTCTTAACGTTGTGTTAACTTATTAAAGTAAAAATGTTATATTTTTGCCAAATATTAATAAACTAAACAATATGAAAAAATTATTAAAGTTGTTTTTTGTGCTAGCGGTATTATTCTGCGCTAACCCTAATATTTACGCACAGGGTAACACTAATTCTTCTATTAGTGGTAATGTTTACGATAAGGATTCTCAAACCTTACCGGGAGCATCAATTCTAGCGGTTCATACACCGTCTGGTACTCGTTACTCTGCATCAACTGATGGTACGGGTAATTTTAGTATTTCAAATATGAGAGTTGGTGGACCATACAAGGTTACAATAACATTTGTAGGTTTTTCAAATTTTGTAGACAATGATGTTTATCTTCAATTAGGTGAAAACAAAACTTTTAAAGTTGTTTTAGCAGAAGAATCAAATGAATTGCAAGAAGTTGTAGTTAGAACTTCAAGAGATAATACATTTAATTCTCAAAGAACTGGAGCTCAAACAGTAATCAATTCTGATAAAATTAAAGCATTACCATCTTTGTCTAGAAATATTTCTGACTTTGCTAGGTTAACACCACAAGCTCAATTAAGAGGAGATGATGTTTTATCTATTGGTGGTCAAAATAACAGATTTAATGCAATTTATATTGACGGAGCTGTAAGTAATGACGTTTTTGGATTGGCTGCAAACGGAACAAATGGTGGTCAAACAGGAGTAAGTCCTATCTCAATTGATGCTATCGAGCAATTTCAAGTGAGTGTTGCACCTTATGATGTTAAATTATCTGGATTTGCAGGTGGAGCTATTAGTGCAATCACACGTTCAGGAACAAATAATTTTGAAGGTTCAGCTTATTTCTTGAACAGAGATGAGTCTTTAGCTGCAAAAACACCTCCTTCATTAGCAGGAGCAAACGGAAGACAAAAATTAGCGGATTTCTCAGCTCAAACTTACGGAGTTCGTGCAGGTGGAGCTATCATAAAAGACAAATTGTTTTATTTTGTTAATTATGAAAAACAAGACAATGAAACACCACAACCTTTTGATCCTTCAACTTACACTGGATTGTCAGGAAGTAGATTGGGAGAATTAAGAGCTAAATTAGCTACTTATGGTTATGATCCAGGATCTTTTGAAAATAATGTAAGAACTTTAGTTAGTGATAAAATCATTGGTAAATTAGACTGGAATATTAATGACAACCATAAATTGTCTTTAAAACACAGTTATGTTACTGCTGAGCAATTTTCTCCAAGCCGTTCTTCTGCAACTGCTATTAATTTCATAAACGGTAGTCAATTATTTAATTCTAAAACGAATTCTACTGCTTTAGAACTAAATTCAAGATTTGGAAATAAATTTTCTAATAATTTAGTAGTAGCTTACACTACAGTTGCTGATGATAGAGATCCTTCTGGAGACCCATTCCCAACTGTACAGATTTTTGACGGAGCTAATCAAAGTATTTTCTTTGGAGCAGAAGGGTTTTCTACTGCGAATCTTTTAGACCAAAAGATTTTGACTATTACGGATAATTTTGAAATCAATACTGGAATCAATAAAATTACTATTGGTACTCACAATGAATTCTCACAATCTAAAAACGTATTCTTTGGAAACAATTTTGGTTCTTACAGATATGCTACTTTAGATGATTTCTTGCTTGACAGAAAACCGAACAGATATATCTTAAACTACTCTTTAATCGGAGGAAGCGGAGACGATTCTCAAGGAGCTGCTGAATTTGGTACTAAGCAATTTGGATTCTACATCCAAAATGATATGAGAGTATCAGATAATTTTAAATTATCTTATGGAGTAAGAGTTGATGTACCAGTTTGGGAAAATGGTTTAGGTAACGATGATTTTAACAACAGAACAATTCCATTGTTGCAAGCAGCTGGAAAAGATTTGCAAGGAGCAAGAGTTGGAGAAAGAATTAATACTACAGCTCATTTTGCCCCACGTTTAGGCTTTAATTATGATTTAAATGGAAAAAAATCTACTCAAATTAGAGGAGGTTTAGGAGTCTTTACTTCAAGATTGCCATTAGTATGGCCAGGTGGTACTTATAACAATAATGGGGTAACTCAAGGTGCTATTCAAATTACTAGTGCAGGTCAAATGCCTGTTTTTAATCCTAATCCAAGTGTTGATAGCCAAATTGCACCACTTCCAGCATCTTTTCCTAGACCAGGTTCAGGACGTACAGGTGGAAATATTGACTTGTTCGCAAAAGACTTTAAATTACCTCAAGTTTTCAAAGCAAGTTTTGCTGTTGATCAAAAATTACCTTTAGGTTTTGTTTTTACATCTGAAATTACATACAATGATAATATCAGTGCTGTAACTTATGAAAACTTAAATATTGGAAATGCTACTGGTAGTTTGACTGGTGCAGATACAAGACCACGTTATAATGGAAATACTAGAGTTGATAACTCATATTTAGGAGTTTACTTAGGGTCTAATACAAGTGAAGGAAAAGCTTATAATTTGGCTTTCACATTGACTAAAAACTTTAGATCTGATTTTATTGATGCTAATATTTCTGGAACTTATTCTTACGGTAAATCTACTGTTTTATTGGATGCTACTTCTTCTCAAAACAGTTCACAATGGAATAATACTGAGACTGTTAATGGTGCAAATTATTTAGCACTTTCTAGATCTGATTTCGATCCAGGAAGAAGAATTGTATCTAATGGTAATGCAACATTCAAATGGAATAAATTCACTAAATCTAGAATTGGTGTATTTTATGAAGGTGCTCAAGGAACTCCAATTAGTTATGTTTATAATGATTCTGGTCGTTTGTTACAAGATACATTCTCTAACTCAGCATTAATTTATGTTCCTGCTGCACAAAGCGAAATTAGACTTGTTTCTACTGCTTCAAATACTTTAACTCCACAACAACAATGGGATGCTTTAAGCGCTTTTATTGAGAGTAATGATTACTTAAGAGGTAGAAAAGGAGATTATGCAGAGCGCAACGGTGACCGTTTAAAAACAAGTCACGTTATAGATTTAAAATTCGCTCAAGAATTTACTATCAATGTTGGTAAAAAGAAACACACACTTGAATTTACTGCAGATATTTTTAACTTCACAAACCTTTTAAACAAAAATTGGGGTAAAAGATATTTCACAAGTAACGACCAAGTGCAATTACTTCAACAAGTTGGTTTCGTAACAGGTAGCCCTAACACTCCAACATTTAGTTTTAATCCAGCTGTAGCAAACAACATTAATCAAGTTGATGATGTAGGTTTGAACTCTTCAAGATGGCAAATGCAAACTGGTGTTCGTTACACGTTCAACTAGTTTAGTTTAAAATAAAACAACCCTCATTTCATTGAAATGAGGGTTTTTTTATGCCTTTTTTTCTTATATTTGTTAAAACAAAAACATCATTTATGTACGATTTTATTCAAAAATTCCATTCGGGTTGGGCTTATTTAGCACTTTTAGTATTAGTAATTGCAGTGATTAATTCCTTAATTGGGTTGTCTTCAAAAAAAGACTTTACTTCTAAAGATAGGAAAATAGCCTTGTTTGCTTTAATAGCCATACACACTCAATTATTAGTTGGTTTCATTTTATATTTTGTGTCTCCTAACGGTTTGAATATGATTGAAGCAGTTGGAATGGGAGGATTAACAACTGAAAGTAGATTACTAGCTTTAGAGCATCCATTAATAAATATTATTGCCATAACATTAATTACAATTGGTTGGTCAAAACATAAAAAATTATTAACTAGTGAAGCAAAATTCAAAACGTTTTCTATTTTTTTTGGTTTAGGATTGTTGCTAATCTTAAGTAGGATTCCTTGGAAAATTTGGTTTTAAAAAACCAAAAAAAGCTCTAGAAATAGGGCTTTTTTTATCTAGGTATGGTTTTTGTAAAATAGATTTAACTAATACGATATATATGAAAAAATCAATAACATTCTTTTTTTTACTTGCAATTATTAGCTTAGTCAGCAGCCAAAGCACTATCTCAGAAAAACAAAAAGCAGCAACACAAAAAGATACCATCAAGAAAGGCAAAGCAGCAATAGAATTACAAGAAAACAAAATGGATTCTTTGATAACCTCACTAGGGAAATTTAAAATCTATAAAAAAGAAGCTCATGCATCCTATTATGCCGATAAATTTAATGGAAGACGAACTACGAGCGGGAGAAAATTCGATAATAACAAATATACTGCTGCACACAAAAAACTTCCTTTTGGTACAAAAGTAAAAGTGACCAATGAAAAAAATGGAAAGTTTGTAATTGTTGAAATTACGGATAGAGGACCATTCGTGAAATCTAGAGAGATTGATCTTTCAAAACGCGCATTTATGGATATTGCCTCCAATAAAAGTAGTGGTGGAATGCAAGTGACAATAGCAGTATTAAGCAATTAAATTACCAGTTTTTGTAGGGATTAGTGCTTAAATAGGAATTGTAATAACGGGTAATGTTTGTCACTTCTTCACCTAGCCAATTAGGTTTTTCAAAAGTTTCCATTTCAGATTTAAGTTCAATTTCAGCCACAATTAATCCTTCGTTATCACCGTAAAATTCGTCCACTTCAAAAATATGATTGCCTAGTTTGATCTCAAAACGAGTTTTGTCAATAACCCCTTTTTCACACAACAATAGTAATTCCTTTGCTTCAGTAACAGAAATTTCTTTTTCCCATTCAAAACGTGACATCCCAGAATCATTTGAAATCCCTTTTATGGTCAAATAGCCTTTGTCGCCTTTTATACGCACTCGAACGGTACGTTCTGGAACCGAACTTAAATAGCCTTGCGCAATATGATTTTGTGAAAAAGCAGCTGTTTTAAACGAATCATTGGTTACTAAAAATTTTCTTTCTATTTCAATCATTTTAATTTTGTCTATCTATTTAGAGCTATTTCCAGCTATTCGTTACAATTTCTCAATCATAAAACTTTTTTTCTATTTTTAATTAAAGGAGCTTCTAGGGTCGCTCTTTATTAAAAAGAAAAAATAGTTGTTTTCAATCGAAGATTTTCACTTCTATCAGGGCTATTTCAGAGTTTCAAAGGTATTAAATATTTCTATTTTTAGTACTCTATTCCCTTTCGTCTAGAGTATAAAATCAAAACGAGAATGGTAGATTGGGATTAGTTAGTTTTCAACTACCTGCTACGATTTTGAATGATTAAAGAAAATGTAATTTATACGCTTCATTTAACAGTTATTTTATGAATAAGTTAAACGATGTTAGGGCGTCTCTTTGTATTTTTACAAAAACCGAATGAATTCTATATATGTCAATTATTAAAGTAAAGTCCAAACCAACACCAGCAACACTTCTATTCAAGTATTTTGATAAGAGTCAATCTTGGAGAGAAATAGAGGATCCTCTTGAGCCCTTAATTGAATTAATTAGGCTTATTAGACCTTTGAAAATTAAAGACTTGAAAAGAGTTGATTTGCAAGAAATCATTTCTTTTTTTAATGCAAATGATACTTGTAGAGAGCAATTCTCAATATACCTGAAAGAAATAGTAAAAGATAAAAAATTCAATAAAATACTTTCTGATGCGGCAATTTTGCAAGATGTAGACTTTATTTTTGAAGTTAAAAAAAGGATATTTGCTAAGTTTTTGCCATATCAACCGCAAAAAGATACTTTAGAATATATTCTCAACCAAGTTTTCTATTTGGCTAATGATACAATTTGGATTAACAAAATTCCATCCAATCAATTAGAGGAATTATATCGCATCTTAAAATTCAAAACAATTTATGATAATGTTGCGCCAAATTCAATGCTATCAGAAGTATTAGTAGCCATGGATTTAATTACACAACGAATCAGTGGTCGTGCCTTGGAAACAGATGTTATCAAAATGGTACCAGAATTTGACGATTATGAAAGTCCTTTTACAGCCTTTGAAAAGGAATTATTTCTAATTCAAGATAGAATTAGGAACTCAAACAACCATTATATCAAACCTGATGATTTGTCCTATGCACAGCTGTTGGTTTTGCATAAACAATGTGAAGACTTTGTAGAGAAAGCATTTCACAACAGCTCAAAGTATGGAATTTCACTTCGTGTAAATCAGAATTTATTAAAAATCAGACAACAATTAGTACGCCTCAAGTCTTTATTTCCGTTATTGATTGTAGAAAAAACGAGTGATAAAAGAAATAACGGAATTACATTGGTTTTGCACCTAATTAAGTACAATTGCTATAAGAGCAATGTTAGAAAATTTATTAGCGAGAGTACGCAATTGATTTCTTATGAAATAACGCAACATACGGCTAAGACGGGGGAACAGTATATTACAGAAAGCCGTCAAGAGTATTTTAAAATGTTTAGAACTGCTTTAGGCGGAGGATTTATAGTAGGGATTTTATGTATTGTCAAAGTGTTACTTTCTAAGGTAGATACTAGTTTTTTTGGACATGCTTTTCTGTATAGCATGAATTATGCGTTAGGATTTATTACTATATATCTTTTAGGTTTTACGCTTGCTACAAAGCAACCAGCAATGACCGCTTCGGCTTTGATAAAAGCATTAGAAGAAGGTGTTATAAAAAAAGGAAAAGATGCTGAAAAGTATAAAGCTTTTGCTATTCTTTTTGCGCGCGTATTTCGTTCTCAGTTTGTTGCTTTTGTGGGGAATGTAATCATGGCGTTTCCAGTTTCATTACTTGGAATCTGGGGTATTGATTATCTGTTTCAGTACAATATCGCTGCGAGTAAATGGGAAGGGCTGCTTATTGATTTGAGTCCTATTCATTCTTTAGCTATATTTCATGCAGCTATTGCTGGTGTGTTTCTATTTTTATCAGGAATCATTTCAGGTAGTATTGCCAATAGAGATAAGCACAATCAAGTGTATTTTCGCATTACAGAGCATCCTTTACTGAAAAAGAGTTTCGGAAAAGATAGAACGGTTAAATTTGCCGAATTATATAGCAAACGATGGGCGGGCATTATTTCAAATTTTTGGTTTGGAATATTCATGGGAAGTACAGCATCTGTTGGTTTGTTTTTAGGTTTGAATCTGGATATTCGACATATTACTTTTGGAAGCGGAAACCTTGCTCTGGCATTATATGGGGCAAATTATGCAGTAAGTGACTCCATGTTATTCTGGGGTATTTTTGGTATTGGTGTTATAGGATTGGTTAACTTTATAGTAAGTTTTAGTCTTTCGCTAGGACTAGCATTTCGTTCAAGAGCCATCTCATTATTCGAATTGCGATTTGTAACAGTTTCCATTTGGAATCATTTTAAGTCAAGACCAATGAGCTTCTTTTTTCCAACAGAAAAGAAAAATAAATCAGTAGTGGTAGAGAATTATTTACACGTTGAAGATGAAAAATAATTTTTAGTACTATTAAACTATTCGAAAAGAATAGTGGATATTCAATCATTTAGATGCAGGAATTAATTCCAAATAGAAAAATTATACACGTAGATATGGATGCCTTCTATGCTTCGGTAGAGCAAATGGATAATCCTTTATTGCGTGGAAAACCTATCGCTGTCGGTGGTTCAGAAAATCGAGGTGTAGTTGCAGCGGCAAGTTATGAAGCTAGGAAATTTGGAGTTCGAAGCGCTATCAGTGGCGTTATGGCCAAAAAAAATTGTCCAGAACTTATTTTTGTGAAACCACGTTTTGACAGATACAAGGAGATTTCGAGCAAAATTCAAAAGATTTTTTATGAATATACTGATCTAGTAGAACCACTGTCGCTAGATGAAGCTTATTTAGATGTAACCAATAATAAAAAAGGAAATCCTAGTGCTACTCTATTGGCACAGGAAATAAGACAACGCATTTTCAACGAAGTGGGTTTAACGGCTTCGGCAGGAATATCAGTGAATAAGTTTGTGGCTAAAATTGCCAGTGATTACAATAAGCCCAATGGTCAAAAAACGGTAAATCCAGATGAAGTTATTTCATTCTTGGAAGAATTGCCTATTCGGAAATTTTATGGTGTTGGAAAAGTAACCACCGAAAAAATGTATCAATTGGGAATTTTTACTGGAGTGGAATTGAAAAGCAAAACATTGGAGTTCCTAGAGAAGCATTTTGGGAAATCCGGAAATTTTTATTATAATGTCGTGAGAGGAATTCACAATAGTGAAGTAAAATCTAATCGAATTACAAAATCAGTTGCTGCTGAACATACTTTTGATGTCAATCTCTCTTCAGAAATTTTCATGATTGAAAAGTTGGATAGTATTGCTAATGCATTAGAAAAAAGATTAAAAAGACACAATGTAGCTGGGAAAACGATCACTTTAAAAATAAAGTACAGTGATTTTACGCAACAAACGCGGAGCAAAACCTTGCCTTATTTCATCTCAGATAAAGGATTGATTTTAGAAATTGTAAAGGAGTTGTTGTATCAGGAACGTATGAAGGATTCTGTTCGGTTACTAGGAATTTCACTTAGTAATTTAAACACTGAAGAGAAAAAATTTGTTGTTGTACAGTTAAAATTTGATTTTTAATGCCCTAACTGACTCCTTCAACAATGGTTAAAGTCTACAATATGTGCTTTTCTTTTTATAAATAAAATTATATTTGGTTCTTTAATACATAATGATATGAATAATTTTAGAGAGTATGAAGAGGCTATTGCCAAGTATCACGGTGGCTTAAGTGTTAAAACAGTTCCTGTTTCTTCTTGGAATTTTCATAATGATTTTTTAATTGTGATGAAAAATATCTTTCAAGATTTGAATAAGATTCAAGCATTTGCCACTCAAAGTAAATGGATTGATAACAATTGGGATTTAAAAACACGATTGAGGGAAGAGGTTGTAATTGTGACAGATGCTAAATTAAATATTGTTTTTGCTTCACACAATATGATAAAGATGAATGGTTATGTAGAATCAGAAGTTTTGGGTAAAAATCCTAAGATTTTTCAAGGAGATGTAACCGATTTGACAATCTCCCGCGAAATAAGAGATTCTATCTCACTCCATCAGCCTTTTGAAAAAACAGTTATGAATTATAAAAAAAATGGAGATGTATATGCCTGCTTAATAAAAGGCTTTCCCGTTTTTAATGTTAAAGGACAATTAAGCCATTATATAGCTTTTGAGAAAGCCGCTTAAAAGAGAAAACCTTTCCAATTTGGAAAGGTTTTCTCTTTTATAATCAGCGGGGTTTAATTTTTACTATTCAATTTAGAGAGTAATCTTAAAAACTCGATATACAACCAAACCAATGTAATCATTAATCCCATTGCACCATACCATTCCATATATTTTGGCATTTTTTGTTCGGCTCCTTTTTCGATTCGGTCAAAATCTAAAAATAGATTCAAAGCAGCAATTACAATTACAAAAACACTAATTCCAATACTCATAATCGAATTGCCATAATGAACAGGCACAAAGCTAGTAAACATAGAAAACAACCAAGATATTAGATAATAAGTCGCTATAGCAAGTGTAGCTGCTACAACAACTGATTTGAATTGTTCCGTTACTTTTACGATTTTAAATTTATACAATCCCAGACAAACCATAAATGTGACAAACGTTGCTCCAACGGCTTGAATTACAATCCCTGGATACATGGCTTCAAATATTGCTGAAATTCCACCAATAAATAGCCCTTCAAATAAAGCGTATCCAGGAGCTAAATAGGGAGAGTATTGTGGTTTGAAAGCTGAAATAAGAACTAAAACTAATCCAACAATTGCGCCTCCAATTGCAGGAACTATAGGGTTCATACCATTAAAAGTCAACCACCAGATGACTGTTGCTGATGCAGTAAGAAGTAAAAATAAAATCAAACTCTTATTTATAGTTCCTGACAAAGTCATTTCATTGTTATAATCGATGATTGTAGCATGATGTACTTCCTCATTTTTTGAAACAGCAGTGGAAAATGTTTTGTTATTTAAAAATGGATTTTTAGAATTGAAATTCATAATTTGTAGGGTTATTTGTTATTCAAATATAAATTTTATTTTGCAGAAGACAGTTTAAAAAAATCTTAATTTTTTTTGAAGCATAGTCATGTTGCATTAGGCTTATATATAAAAAAATCCGTCTTGTTTCGTTTTTAAAACGAGACAAGACGGATAAGTATTTAAGTAGTGTTTAAACTATTCTATTTCGGATACTCTTAAGGTATTAACCATCCCTTTATCTTTAATAGGCATTGCAGCTAAATTGATAAGGAAATCTCCTTTTTGTACAAAACCTTTTTGTTTTACAATTTCGTTTATGTCAATTACAGTATCATCAGTGCTTACATCTTTAGTGTACATAAAAGATTTTACACCCCATAAAAGGTTGAGTTGCGTAAGGATTCTTTTGTTAGAAGTAAAAACTAAAATATGTGCGTTAGGTCTCCAAGCCGAAATTTGGAAAGCAGTATAGCCACTATTTGTCAAAGTACAAATTGCTTTAGCTTTGATTACATTGGCCATGGTTGCAGCATGATGACAAATTGTTTTAGTAATAAAACGTTTTGTTTTGATTTGCGGTGTATTTTGTGGTACTTGAATTAGCGGAGAATCCTCAACTGCTTCAATAATTTGAGTCATTTTTTGAATTACTTGAACTGGATAATTTCCGGTAGCAGTTTCTCCAGAAAGCATTACTGCATCTGCACCATCCATAACGGAGTTTGCAACGTCATTTACCTCGGCACGTGTTGGCGTAAGGCTAGTGATCATTGTTTCCATCATTTGCGTAGCAACAATAACAGGAATACGAGCAGTTTTAGCTCTGCGAATTAATTCTTTTTGAACTAAAGGTACTTCATGAGCAGGAAGTTCTACTCCTAAATCTCCACGAGCCACCATTAAAGCATCACAATAGGCAACAATCTTGTCGATGTTCTCTAATGCTTCTGGCATTTCTATTTTGGCAACAATTGGAATTTTATATTCAGAGTGCTCTGCAATTAATTCTTGTAGATCTTGTAAGTCTCTTGGTGTTTTTACAAAAGATAATGCAATCCAATCAACATTTTGTCCAATAGCAAAAATTGCATCTGCTATATCTTTCTCAGTCATTGCGGGAAGAGAAATTTTGGTATTAGGAAGATTTACACCTTTTTTAGATTTCAATTCACCACCTTGAATTACTCTTGCTATAACTTCTGATTTTTTATCAGTTTCAACAATTTCAAAAATAAGTTTTCCGTCGTCTAGCAAAATTCTTTCTCCAGGATTTACATCATTTGGAAAGTTTTGGTATTTCATGAATACTTTCTTTGCTGTACCAAGGATGTCCTCAGCAGTAGTAAAAGTAATTAAATCTCCGTCATGTACTACTACACCTTCTTCCATAACTCCTACGCGAAGTTTAGGTCCTTGTAAATCACCAAGGATTGCAGTTGTATAGCCAAATTCTTCATTAAGACCTCGTATGATATTAATTTTTTCTTTTACATCTTCGTAGTCGGCATGTGAGAAATTCACTCTAAATACATTTACACCGGCATCAATCATGTCTTTTATGATTTCTCTTGTACTACATGCAGGCCCTAGTGTGGCTACAATTTTAGTTTTTTTGTTTGTAAGCATTGGTATTAAAAAATTAAATTGTTTTTTGATTTTATTTGATTTGTATCTACCGTATAAACTGTTGATACATTATCTATGGTATTTAATAGTATCTGTATTTTTGATAAATTTACGGTATCATCATTATTTTCTATTTTTAAAAAGTAATCTACTTTTTTAAATTCTGGAAGTAAAAAAACTTTTGTTGAAACTTCCATAGTTACATTTGAAAATAAATTTTGAGTATTGTCTTTTTTATATTGAATTACTTCATTTTTATTTTGAATCAAATCCCAAGAAATTTCTTTTTCGATGTCGCTGTACTGAAATCTCGAAAAATTTGTTTCTCCTTCTTTTATATTAATTTGAATTTCATTTTTACTTTTACTCAAATTTATAGGTAGCTTTTGATTAATAAAATAAGCCAATCTATAGTCCTCTAATGAAGTGTGAATTGCGATCAAATAGTAATCTATTTCGTCAAATTCGTCAAGATTCAATTTAAGAATTGCCATTTCATTAAAAAATAAGATGTAAATATAGTATTTCTATTGAAGCGTAGACCTCTCAAAATAAGATGTTTTTGTTAATTTATGAACGAAAACGTTATAGTTTTATGGAAATTGATATTATTTCCTATCCATTTTTTCTTGAAATGCAAAATAAGCGCGTTGGGATGCTTTTTCTTCTGCTTTCTTTTTTGAGGTTGCTCTTGCTTTTGCAATTACTTTGTCATCAATGCTAAGTTTGACGCCAAATAAACGTTGTCCGTCAATTGCGTTATCTTCGAAAATATCATAATGAAATATTTTCTTTTCTTTTTGGCACCATTCTATTACCAAACTTTTATAACTAATTACTTTTCCTTCGAGTCTTGCAATATCTACATAAGGAATTACAACTCTTTTCTGAATGAATTTTTCACAATAGACATAGCCTCTGTCAAGATAAATGGCTCCTACTAGTGATTCAAAAATATTCCCGTGTATGTTTTCTCCAAAATGCTGAATAGGCACTTTGCTTTCTATATATTGTACTAAATTTAGGTCTTTCCCTAATTCATTCAAATGCTCTCTACTTACAATTTTTGAACGCATTTTAGTAAGATAACCTTCGTCTCCAGCAGGTGCTTTGCTAAATAAATGTGCAGCAATTACAGAGCTTAGCATAGCATCGCCTAAAAACTCTAATCGTTCGTAATTAATTGGGTTTCCTAAAACATCCAAGCGATTTGAGGAACGATGTGTGAAGGCTTTTCTGTAGTAGTCTAAATTTATTGGGTCAAAACCCAAGATTTTCTGAATAGAATCAAAAAAAATCCCGTCTTCTGGAGAACGGGATTTTGAAAATATTTTTCTGATTATACGCATATATAATGATTAGATTTCTAATTTTTTCACCAATACACATGCATTGTGACCGCCAAAACCAAAAGTATTACTCATAACAACATTCATTTCTCTTTTTTGAGCTTTGTTGAAAGTAAAATTTAATTTAGAATCAATGCTTTCGTCATTTGTTAAATGATTTATGGTAGGTGGTACTATTCCATGTTTCATAGAAAGTATAGAAGAAATTGTTTCAACTGCACCAGCTGCACCAAGTAAATGGCCGGTCATGGATTTAGTTGAATTTAAATTCATAGTATAAGCATGTTCACCAAATACATGTAAAATAGCTTTTGACTCAGCCATATCGCCTAGGGGTGTTGAAGTTCCGTGCATATTTACTCCATCAACATCAGTTGGTTTTAAACCAGCATCTCTCAAGCAGTTTAGCATTACGTTTTTAGCGCCCAATCCATCAGGATGAGGAGCAGTAATGTGATGTGCATCTGCTGACATTCCGCCACCACCAATTTCGCAATATATTTTTGCTCCACGAGCCATAGCATGTTCGTATTCTTCAAGAATCAAAGCTCCTGCTCCTTCTCCTAAAACAAAACCGTCACGGTCTTTGTCCATAGGTCTTGAAGCTGTTTTTGGGTCGTCATTTCTTGTTGATAAAGCATGCATTGCATTAAAACCACCCATTCCTGCTATGGTTACTGCAGCTTCAGATCCACCAGTCACCATAACGTCTGCATGGCCTAATCGGATGTAGTTGAAAGCGTCAATAATAGCATTTGTAGAGGAGGCACAAGCAGATACAGTAGCGAAATTAGGACCTCTGAATCCGTATTTTATAGAAATATGGCCACAAGCTATATCCGAAATCATTTTTGGAATAAAAAAAGGATTGAATTTAGGAGTTCCATCGCCTGCTGCAAAATTCAACATTTCGATTTGAAAAGTTTCTAATCCACCTATTCCTGAACCCCAAATAACTCCTGCTCTGTCTTTGTCTAAAGTTTCTAGGTTGAAACCAGCATCATTTACAGCTTCTTCAGATGACACCATTGCGTATTGTGCATAGCGGTCCATTTTTCTAGCCTCTTTTCTGTCTAAGAAATCTTCAGCATTAAAATTTTTCAATTCGCATGCAAAATGAGTTTTAAATTTTGAAGCGTCAAAATAAGTGATTGGAGCAGCTCCACTAACGCCGTTAATAAGCCCGTTCCAATACTCTTCAATGTTATTTCCAATGGGTGTAAGAGCGCCTAAACCTGTTACAACAACTCGTCTTAGTACCATAAATTCTTTATTTTTGTTATCTTTAAACAAATAAAACCCATGCTTTCTTTACTGTATTACTATTACGAAAGAGCCATGGGTATTACAATAAATATAGTTTTGATTGAAATTCAATCTCGAATTTAATTTAAAAAAAAATAATAACACCCGTTTACAAGATTGCAAACGGGTGTGTAATTTATTATTTTTTAGCTTCCTCGATGTAAGAGATTGCTTGACCTACAGTAGCGATGTTTTCTGCTTGATCGTCTGGAATTTGAATGTCAA
Source organism: Flavobacterium sp. KS-LB2 (assembly GCF_036895565.1). Lineage (NCBI taxonomy): Bacteria > Pseudomonadati > Bacteroidota > Flavobacteriia > Flavobacteriales > Flavobacteriaceae > Flavobacterium > Flavobacterium sp. KS-LB2. The sequence goes on from NZ_CP145904.1 coordinate 185,816, forward strand.
ATTCTTTTTCGAATTCCATAATAAGCTCAACAGTGTCTAATGAGTCAGCTCCTAAATCATTAGTGAAGCTTGCTTCTGTTACAACTTCGTTTTCGTCAACGCCTAATTTGTCTACGATAATCGCTTTTACTCTTGATGCAATGTCTGACATAATCTTTAATTTTAGAATTTAATTTGTTGGCAAAAATAAAAAACTTTATTTTAAAACAACTATTTAGTTAATAAATGTGACATCTAATTTATGAAATTTATTTCAACAAAGCTGTCGCAATGTTATTTATTTTCGATTTTTATGCCTTTTTTTGTGCAATTAAAATTTGACTGGTTATGAAAAAAATTGTCGTTTTTGCTTCTGGATCGGGTACTAATGCTGAAAATATTATAAAATATTTTGAGAAAACAGAAATTGGAACTGTCGAAGCCGTGTTTACAAATAACCAAAGTGCTCAAGTGATTGAAAGAGCAAAAAACTACGGAGTTCCATCAATTATTTTCTCAAAAGAAGAATTAATAGAAGGAATTGTATTACAAAAATTAAATGAAATTCAACCTGATTTAATCGTTTTGGCAGGATTTTTATTAAAATTTCCTGAAAATATCATCTCAGTCTATCCGGATAAGATCATAAATATTCATCCAGCATTGTTGCCAAAATATGGTGGGAAAGGAATGTACGGTATGTATATTCATAGAGCAATAGTTGGAAATAAAGAAGTGGAAACTGGAATTACCATTCATTTTGTTGATGAAAATTACGATGAAGGCAATATTATTTTCCAAAAAAAAGTTGCTTTATCAGGTGATGAAACTCCAGAAGAAGTTGCTGCAAAAATACATGAATTAGAACAAAAATATTTCCCAACGGTAATTGAAGGAATCCTAAATCAAAAATCCTAATTCATTAATGGAACACGACGTACATATATATACGGATGGAGCTGCCAAAGGAAATCCCGGAAACGGTGGTTATGGGGTGGTGATGGAATGGGTAGGGAAACCGTATAAGAAAGAATTCTATGAAGGTTTTCGGCGTACGACTAATAATAGGATGGAGCTTTTGGCGGTTATTGTAGGTCTTGAAAAATTAAAAAATCCCAACACTAGGGTTTTAGTAGTTTCTGATTCAAAATATGTGGTAGATTCAGTAGAGAAAAAATGGGTTTTAGGCTGGGAAAAAAAAGGATTTGTGGATAGAAAAAATTCCGACTTGTGGAAACGTTTTTTAATAGTCTACAGAAGACATAAAGTTGATTTCAAATGGATAAAAGGGCATAACAATCATATTCAAAACGAAAGGTGCGATGAATTAGCCGTAATGGCTTCGATGCAAAAGCAACTTTCTGTCGATACTTTCTATGAAAAAGAAGAGGCAAAATTGTTATGATTCAAGGATATAAATTGGCAAAACTTTACGCTTTAGACCCTTTGCAACTTTACAACTTATAAACTATCTTTGCGCCTTAATTCGAAACGTATATAATGAATAAATTATTGATTGTTGGAACAGTAGCTTTCGACGCAATTGAAACTCCATTTGGGAAAACGGACAAAATTTTAGGTGGTGCAGCAACTTATATCGGTTTATCTGCTTCTTTTTTTAATGTACAATCGGCTATAGTTTCTGTAGTTGGTGATGATTTTCCCCAAGAATATTTGGATTTATTGACTGCAAGAAACATTGATATTTCAGGTCTTGAAGTTGTAAATGGTGGAAAAACTTTTTTTTGGAGTGGTCTTTACCACAATGATTTGAATTCAAGAGATACATTAGTTACTGAGTTAAACGTTTTGGCTGATTTCCAACCAAAAGTCCCTCAAGATTATAAAAATGCTGAAATAGTAATGTTAGGGAACTTACATCCACTAGTACAAAGCAGTGTTTTGGACCAAATGGAAACACAACCTAAATTGGTGGTATTGGATACTATGAATTTTTGGATGGATTGCGCTTTACCAGAATTGATGGACGTAATAAAACGTGTCGATGTAATTACGATTAACGACGAGGAAGCAAGACAACTTTCGGGAGAATATTCATTAGTGAAAGCGGCTGCAAAAATTCACACTATGGGACCTAAATATGTCGTGATTAAAAAAGGAGAACACGGAGCACTTATTTTTCATAACAAAGAAGTTTTCTTTGCACCAGCTTTACCTCTTGAAGAAGTTTTTGATCCAACTGGAGCAGGAGATACCTTTGCGGGAGGATTTGCAGGTTACTTAACGCAGAGCGAAAATATTTCATTCGAAAATATGAAGAATGCAATTATTCAAGGATCTAATTTGGCTTCCTTTTGTGTGGAGAAATTTGGAACCGAAAAAATGCTGGATTTAGATAAAAAAGAAGTGGTGTCCAGATTGCAACAATTTAAATCACTGACACAATTTGATATAGAATTATAATGCACTGAAACCTCGGAAACGAGGTTTTTTTGTTCAATAAAATTAGCAGGGAAATACATCTGATTTATTGGTATTTTTAAATCAGTTCAATTTATTTTAGAATAACACAACAACACAAACAACCTTACAATGAGCGATGCTTTAAAACACGAGTGTGGTATAGCCTTAATTAGACTACTCAAACCGCTTGAATTTTATAAAGAGAAATACGGAACTGCTTTCTACGGAATACAAAAAATGTATCTTCTTATGGAAAAGCAGCACAATCGCGGGCAAGACGGAGCGGGTTTTGCTAGCATAAAATTAGATGTAGAACCTGGAGAACGTTACATTAGTAGAGTGCGTTCTAATCATGCTCAACCTATTCAAGATGTTTTTGCTCAAATAAACGATAGAATCAATGAGGAAATGGCAGCTCATCCCGAATATGCTGATAATGTTGCTTTGCAAAAACAAAAAATCCCATATTTAGGGGAATTGTTTTTGGGACATGTTCGTTATGGAACTTTTGGTAAAAATAGCATTGAAAGTGTTCATCCTTTTTTACGTCAGAATAACTGGATGCATAGGAACTTAATTTTGGCAGGAAACTTTAATATGACTAATGTTAAAGAACTTTTCCAAAGTTTGGTTGAACTAGGACAGCATCCAAAAGAAATGGCGGATACTGTTACCGTAATGGAAAAAATAGGTCATTTTCTTGATGATGCAGTGACGGATTTGTACCAAGAATGTAAAAACGAGGGGCTTACTAAAAGAGAAGCCTCGCCAGTAATTGCAGAGCGATTAGATGTAGCGAAAATTTTGACGCGAGCTTCAAAAAATTTAGATGGTGGTTACGCGATGGCAGGGCTTTTAGGTCATGGAGACTCGTTTGTTTTTAGAGACCCGGCAGGAATTCGTCCCGCGTATTTTTATCAAGATGATGAGATAGTGGTGGTAGCTTCAGAAAGACCTGTTATTCAAACTGTTTTTAATGTGCCTTTTGAAAAAGTTCAGGAGATTGAACCAGGAAACGCGTTAATCATCAAGAAAAACGGAACCATTTCAATGAAGGAAATTCTTCCTCCAACGGTTAAAAAAGCCTGTTCTTTTGAACGAATTTATTTCTCTAGAGGGAGTGATGCTGAAATATATCAAGAAAGAAAAAATCTAGGAAAATTGATTTTGCCTGCTGTTTTAAAGTCGATAGACGAAGACACAGATAATACAGTTTTCTCATACATACCAAATACGGCTGAAACTTCATTTTACGGATTAGTCGAAGCTGCTCAAGATTTCTTGAATCAAAGAAAGAATAATTATATTCTTGAAAATAGAGATACATTGACAAAGGATTCTTTACAAGAATTACTTTCGGTAAAAATACGTACTGAAAAAGTAGCTATTAAAGATGCAAAACTTAGAACCTTTATTACTGAGGACAGTAGTCGAGATGATTTAGTAGCCCACGTGTATGATGTTACTTATGGTGTAATTAAACCAACCGATAATTTGGTAATAATAGATGATAGTATAGTTCGAGGTACAACCTTGAAAATGAGTATTATCAAAATGATGGATCGTTTAAATCCAAAACGAATCGTTATTGTATCTTCGGCACCGCAAATACGCTACCCGGATTGTTACGGAATTGACATGGCTAAACTGGAAGGTTTAGTGGCTTTTAAAGCGGCATTAGAATTGCTTAAAGAAAGGAATTTATATCATATTGTTGATGAAGTATATCTGAAATGTAAAGCACAAGAAAATTTCAAGGATAGCGAAGTTATAAATTATGTAACGGCAATATATGCACCTTTTCAACCACAAGAGGTTTCAGATAAAATTGCACAAATGTTGAGCTCTCCAGAGATAAAAGCCGAAGTAAAAATTATTTTTCAAACAGTAGAGGATTTACATGTCGCTTGTCCAAAGAACTTAGGGGATTGGTACTTTACGGGTGATTATCCTACGCCTGGTGGGAACCGTGTGGTGAACCGAGCATTCATGAATTTCTATGAAGGGAAAGATGCTAGAGCATACTAATAATTAAGTCTATGAGTTTTTAATCGGTTTTCTAAGTTGTTCATCTAATTTATTTGGTGGCAACGAAGAACTAGTATAAATTTGAATCACCATAACATTAGTAGGTTAAGTTTATGGTAGATTTGGGGCAAAAAGGGTGGAAGAGATTCCACCTTTTTTATTGGAATAAAGTGAAAAAATGACATAAACAAAAAGCGCTGATTTCTAAATGTAGAAATCGGCGCTTTTTGTTTTAAGATAAAAGAAATAACAATAAAGACAATAGTAATTTTGAAGTCTTTATTCTTTCATCTGACTCTCTTTTTATTTCTCTAAAGCAAATCTTCTTGATACTTCCGTCCAGTTAATTACATTGAAAAAAGCTTCGATATAATCAGGTCTTCTGTTTTGATAATGCAAATAGTAAGCATGTTCCCAAACATCCATTGCTAAGATTGGTGTTCCGCCACAACCTACACCTGGCATTAACGGGTTGTCTTGGTTAGGAGTACCACATACTTCTACTTTTCCACCTTTATGAACACAAAGCCAAGCCCATCCAGAACCAAATTGTGTTGCTCCAGCTTTGCTGAAACTAGCTTTAAATTCTTCGAAAGTTCCAAAAGCTGCTTCAATAGCAGTCAATAAATCTCCTGTTGGAAGTCCGCCACCGTTAGGTGTCATTATAGTCCAAAACAAGTTATGATTGTAAAAACCACCACCATTGTTACGAACAGGCATGTTTTTCATATCAAGATTAATTAAGATGTTTTCAATCGTCTTACCTTCCATATCTGTTCCTGCAACAGCAGCATTCAAATTTGTAGTGTAAGCATTGTGATGTTTAGAATGATGGATTTCCATTGTACGAGCATCAATATGAGGTTCTAATGCGTCATACGCATAAGGTAATTGTGGTAATTCAAAAGCCATAATATGATTGTTTAATGATTTATAAAAATTTATTCAAATTTAAACATTAAACTTTGGAAACGGAAATTCTATTTCGTTATAATTTCATTAAATTAATTGATGGTATACTCTTTGGAGTTGTAATGGGCTTATTTTCAGGGGCTATTTACTTGTAAGTTCACTTCGCTCGTGTCCTGCTTTCTACTTCAAACGAAGTTCACTGAAATCCTATGAGAATAAAAGTTAGGTGAGGTAATTAGGGCAAAAAAACGTCTGTGACTAAAATTACTAGTCTGTTTTAAATTACGATTGCGCCATTGCCATGCAAACAATACTAATTTTTGCGCCTGGAATTTTCAATAAGGCTCTGGAACAAGCTTCTAGTGTTGATCCTGTTGTGATGACGTCATCAATTAGAAGGAAATGTTTGTTGTGATCTTTTTCAGTAAAAGTAACATCAAAAGTACTTTCGATTCCTTCTGTTCTGCCTAGTAAATTTTTCTTAGATTGTGTTTTTGAATATACATTCCTAATCAAAAGTGAGTCATTATAAATTACATTTAAACTAGAAGAAAGTGCTTTTCCAAAAGCAGTAACTTGATTGTAGCCTCTTTCTTTTAGTTTTCTTCGGTGCAATGGAACCGGAATAATTTCATCAACAGATTGTAATAAATCGATTGTTTTTAAATCTTCAGCGTACCATTCGCCAAGAATTGCCCCTATTTCTTCATGTCCTTTGTATTTCAAATTATGAATGAGCTCCTGTACAATTCCCTTTTTATGAAAATAAAATAAGGCCGAAGTATGCATTACGGGAATTCGTCCATAAAACTTTTTGAAAGCCTCATTTTCTGGATTCAAGTGATGATTCGTCAGCGGAATATCATGTCTGCAAACTGTGCAAATTACATTTTCATTGGACAATAAAAAAGAGCTGCAACCGGAACAGACTTTTGGAAAAAAGAGATTTATAAGGCTTTTAAACATGTAATCAGGGATTTATTTATAAAAATAGACAAATCAATGCTTCAATCTTAAACAATTTTCTTTTTTTTAAGTTCACTTTTTATATTTTTGCATCATTATGGCAAAACAAGAAGATTTATTTAAGAATGTAGTTTCGCACGCAAAAGAATACGGATTTATTTTTCCGTCAAGCGAAATATACGATGGTTTAAGTGCGGTCTATGATTATGCACAAAACGGAGTAGAATTAAAAAAGAACATACGTGAATATTGGTGGAAAGCAATGGTTCAAATGAACGATAACATTGTGGGTCTTGACGCGGCAATATTGATGCATCCAACTACTTGGAAAGCATCTGGTCATGTTGATGCTTTTAACGATCCATTAATTGACAACAAAGATTCAAAAAGAAGATATAGAGCTGATGTTTTGATTGAAGATTATGCCGAAAAGCTAAATCAGAAAGCAATCAAAGAAATCGAAAAAGCAAGAACTCGTTTTGGTGATGCTTTCAATGAACAAGAATTTGTTACGACAAATGCTCGTGTAATGGAGTACAAAGCCAAAGAAAGAGAAATTCTAGAAAGAATGGCGCGTTCTCTTGGGAATGAAGATCTTGAAGATGTAAAAGCATTAATCGAAGAATTAGAAATTGCTTGTCCAGAATCTGGTTCAAGAAATTGGACCGAAGTGCGTCAGTTTAACTTGATGTTCGGAACAAAACTTGGAGCTTCAGCGGATTCAGCAATGGATTTATATTTGCGACCAGAAACGGCTCAAGGTATTTTTGTAAATTTTCTGAATGTACAAAAGTCAGGACGAATGAAAGTTCCTTTTGGAATTGCACAAACTGGAAAAGCGTTTAGAAATGAAATTGTAGCAAGACAATTTATCTTCCGTATGCGTGAGTTTGAACAAATGGAAATGCAATTTTTTGTACGTCCAGGCGAAGAAATGAAGCATTACGAATTCTGGAAAGAAGCCCGTTTAAAATGGCATTTGTCTCTTGGTTTAGGAAAAGAAAATTACCGTTTCCACGATCATGAAAAACTAGCGCATTATGCGAATGCTGCGGCTGATATTGAATTTAATTTCCCTTTTGGATTCAAAGAATTGGAAGGAATTCACTCCAGAACTGATTTTGACTTGAAAGCACACGAACAGTTTTCTGGTAGAAAATTACAGTATTTTGATGCTGAATTGAATCAAAATTATGTTCCTTATGTTGTGGAAACTTCAGTAGGATTAGATAGAATGTTTTTAGCGGTTTTTGCTACTTCATTAAAGGAAGAAACATTAGAAGATGGCTCGACAAGAACAGTGCTGAAATTACCAGCTGTTTTGGCGCCAACAAAAGCAGCAATTTTACCTTTGGTTAAAAAAGATGGATTGCCAGAAATCGCACACAAAATCATTGATGATTTACGTTGGGATTTCAATGTTTCTTATGATGAAAAAGATGCAGTAGGAAGACGTTACAGAAGACAAGATGCATTAGGAACACCGTTTTGTATTACAGTTGATCATCAGACCATCGAAGATCAAACCGTAACGATTCGTCACAGAGATACTATGAAACAAGACCGTGTTGCTATTGCAGACTTGAAATCCATTATCGAGAATGAGGTTTCAATAAAAAACTGGTTGATGAAGATGTAATTAATTTTTTTTTTATACAAGAAAAGCTTTCCAATTTGGAAAGCTTTTTTGTTTGGAGAATAGTATGGGATAATTTTTATTAGACATTGAATTAATAAAAAAGAGTTATTGGCATTATTGATTTACGCTCTTTATCGGATTTATTTGCACTTCATCTTAACATGTCAACATTTGTTAAAAACATATTAACAACATATATGAAAAAAAGGTTAAATGCTTATTTTTAGAATGTTAAATAAGAGTTTTTTGTTTAACTAGTTTCCCAAAACTACCATTATTACTTAATAATTTAAAGTATATTTTACTTTGGACGCATAATGTAATGCCTAACAATTCCAGGAAAAACCATTGATGAATTATTCGTACATTATTATTGACGACGATCAAGAAAGTGTTTTGAAGACTAAAGCTATAGCTGATAGTTTTTCAGAACTTGATTTTGTAGCATCGGCTGATAATTATGAAGATGGTTTAAATCTAATACTCGAGCATACTCCACAACTAGTTTTTTTAGAGATTGATCCAGCTAATACTGCTAGTAATTTGTCGTTAGCTCTAATAAATGAGTTGTACCGATATTTAAAGGTAATTCCTAAAATTATAATTACCACGGCTGGGAAAGATTTAGCTTTTGAAGCTATAAAATATGAGGTTTTTGATTATTTATTAAAGCCGTTGAAACGAATAGATGTTGTAAAGTCAGTTTTAAAATTAAATAAATCAATTGTTCCTAAAGAAATTGTTTCAGAACAAACATTAGTTGTAGATGCAGAGCCGACAGTTTTAGCGAGACAAGAAATACCCAATCAAGATCATTCTCTAATTTTGTGTATTAAATCCTATGGTGATTACAGATATATTGCTGCCAGAGATATTTGCTATTTTCAAGCGGATAATAATTCTACGGATATATATCTAAATACTGGTGAAATGATAACAGCTTTCAAAACATTAAAGCATTTCGAAGGAGTCTTATCCTTTCCATTTATTAGAATTCACAACAGTTATATCGTAAATCGTAATTATATTTCTAGAATTCACAGTGGAAACTCAGTATGTTATATTAAGAATAGTGCTGTAAAGCTTCCTTTCTCCAAATCGTATAAGGTAAATATTGACCTTATTATTTCTGATTTTTCTAATGGAAATTACTTAGAAATTTAAAAAATAGTCATTCACTCTAATTTGGTAGTCATTCACTCTCAAAAGGCCACATTCTACCATAAACCCCTTTTTTTGTAGGAAATTTTAAAGTTGTCTGTGTAGTTTTACAAAAGAATCGCAGCTGATTGTGGTTCCAAAACAAGACAAATAAAACAACAACATAAAAACCCAAATTATGAAAAAAGCAATCTTAACAATCGGATTATTCTCTTTAGTAATGATATTAACATCTTTTACTACACCAGAATCTAACACAACAATTAGTACAGATAAAACTAATAGTGTTGATATAGTTGGAGCAGGTGCAACAGGAGGAAATAAAAAAATAGATATAGTTGGAGCAGGTGCAACAGGAGGAAATAAAAAAATTGATATAGTTGGAGCTGGTGCAACAGGAGGAAATAAAAAAATAGATATAGTTGGAGCTGGTGCAACAGGAGGAAATAAAAAAGTAGATTAATTAAGATTTTATCTTAATTTAAATAGCTTAAGGCTGTCAATTTTGTTGATAGCCTTTTTTTATGTGAATAGTTTTACTATTTTTGATAAAATTCAAAAAGAACTGTTGAAAAGTATTTATCTTATATTGTTAATTATTTTGTTGGTTTTTTTTGGATGTTCCAAAAAGAATGAATTCAATACTATAATTAATTCTTCAGAGGACAGTCTATCTTCTTATCTTTCTATGGCAAACGACTTCAATTTGTCACGTGAAAAAAGAAAAGAATTTAATCAAAAAGCTTTTGCGATTATTGTAGACCAACCAAATGATTCTTTAAATAAAGCTAATTTGTTCAAAGTAGCGAATCGCTATTATAATATGGATAATTGGGCTGATTTTAAACAAACAGTAAATATTGTTTTAGAAAAATCGAAAAGTACCCAAGATACAATCAATATCGCTAAAGCTTATACCTATTTAGGGGATTTTTATGCATCACAGGCTGTTTCGGATAGTGCTTTTATTTATTATTTCAAAGCAGAGAAAATGTATTTGCAGCGCAATGATATTTATAATTTGGCAAGAACTCGATTGAATAAAGCAATACTGCAATTTAATGCGGGGGATTTTCTAGGAAGTGAAATAGCTGTATTTAATGCTTTGCGAGTTGTGAAAGGGGAAAAAGCAAGTGATATAGTATATGAATCATACAATCATTTGGGGTTAATTTATAATGAGCTTGGGGATTATGAAAAAGCAATTGAATTTAATGACAAGGCGTTAGCTAGTATAGATGATAAAACAATTCCATCAGTTTTTCAGTCTAAAGCAACTTCGCTAAACAATATGGGGTATGTGTATCAAAATATGAACCGGCATGAAAAAGCCATCAGCTATTTTAGAGAAGGTTTAAATCAAAAAGATTTAAAAACAGACAAACCATTTGTGTATGCGATGTTAATTGATAATTTAGCCTATTCAAAATTTAAAACAGCTGATTTTATTGACTTACCAGAACAGTTTTATCAATCACTTGAACTTCGTGAAAGTTTACAATTAACATCTGGTATTCTTGTCAGTAAAATGCGATTGTCAGAATATTTTGCATCAAAAAAAGATTCTGTTAAATCTTTGAAATATGCAAAAGAGTCTCTTGTTTTAGCTAAGCAAGTAAAAAACTACAAAAGTGTTTTATTGATTCTTAAACAACTCTCCATTATAGAGCCAGAAAAGTCGTCTACATATAACAAGCAATACATTCATATCAACGACAGCTTGCAAAAAGCAGAGCGAAAAATAGGTGAAAAATTCACTCGTATTGAATATGAAACGGATCAAATTAAGAGCGAAAATACTAATCTAGTAGAGCAGAACAGGAATCTAGTTTATATTTTCAGTGGATTAGCAATGTTGGGTTTGTTTACTTTTGTAATTAAAACGCAGAAAGCTAAAAATAGAGAGTTACTGTTCAAACAACAACAACAAAAAGCCAATGAGGAAATCTATAGTTTGATGCTATCGCAACAAAATTCAATAGAAAGTAGTAGGGTCGAAGAGAAGAAAAGAGTGGCTCGCGAATTACACGACGGTGTTTTGGGACGAATGTTTGGTGTGCGAATGAATTTAGATGGGTTAAATACTTTTCAAGATGAGCAAGCGATTAACCAAAGAACAAACTACTTATCAGAGTTGAAAAATATTGAACAAGATATTCGTGAAATTTCTCATGATCTAAATAGAGAGAAATCAGAATTAATTAATAACTTCGTCGCAATAGTTAATAATTTATTCGAAGAACAAAAAAAGACCTATAAATCAAAACTAGTTTCAAGTATCGATTCGCGCATAAAATGGGAAATGGTTCCTAATTCAGTCAAAATTAATCTATATCGAATTCTTCAAGAATCACTCCAAAATAGTAATAAGTATGCTACAGCAGAAACTATTAAAATTGAACTTAAAAAAGAAGAAGATCACCTGATTTTGATTATGAGTGATGATGGTGTAGGATTTAATGTTAAAACAGCGAAAAAAGGAATTGGCTTGCAGAATATACTTTTTCGAACCAATGAATGTGATGGAGTTGTTGATATAAAATCGAAAAAAGGAGAAGGTACAATCATAACAATTACAGTCCCAATAGAATAAATATAAAATTTATATAAAAAATGATAATTGACCAATCAACAAACAAGAATAATATATTAATCGTTGATGACCACCCTTTTATTATAGAAGGATACAAAAATGCAATTACTAGATATAATCCTGATGAGTTTGAGTTTTTTATAACACAAGCTAAAGATTGTGAATCAGCTTATAACATTATTACAAATCCGGATACTTTGATGTTTGACATCGCTTTTCTAGATATTAGTATGCCACCTTATGAAGAAAAAAATATTTATTCAGGAGAGGATTTGGCAAGATTGATATTAGAATTTATGCCAAATTGTAAAATAATTTTGCTTACTATGTACACAGAATTATTGAAAATAAAAACGATTATAAGTACTATAAATCCTAATGGTTTAGTAATAAAAAATGATTTAACATTTGATGAGTTGCTTTTTGCTTTCGATAAAGTTATAAGAAATGAGACATATTACAGCCAGTCCGTTCTAAAAATGTTAGCCCAATCTGAGGGGAATAGTATAGAAATAGATCAATTTGACAAAGAAATTTTATTTCATATTTCAAGAGGAACCAAGTTGACTGATATTCCGCAATATATCCCAATTTCTTTAGGAGCAATTGAGAGAAGAAAATTAGACTTAAAAGAATTATTAAAAGTTGAAGAGGGTACTGATATCGACTTAGTTCGAGAGGCAAAAAATAAAGGTTTACTTTTTTAAATTTCTTAGATAAACAAAAAACGACACTTAATAGTGTCGTTTTTTTGTTAACCTCGGGTTGTTTTATTGAGTCAAAGCATCCCAACCACGAGCCTTTAAGGCAATTTTGGTATTGGCACGAGTTACTAAATGAATCCCTTCGCTTTCTTGTGTCATGTGACCAATAATGGTGAAATTTGGATTTGCTTTGATTTTTACAAAATCTTCCATGGCAATGGTAAAAAGCAATTCGTAGTCCTCACCACCGTTTATGGCAACAGTTGTGCTGTCGATATTGAATTCTTCACAAACATTAATAAATTGAGGGTCTATTGGTAATTTATCCTCATATAAATTACAACCCACTTTAGACTGCTTGCATAAATGCATAATTTCCGATGACAACCCATCAGAAATATCAATCATAGAAGTTGGTTTTATTTCTAATGCATGTAATAAAGTGCGCACATCTTTTCTAGCTTCCGGTTTCAATTGACGTTCTATTAAATAGGTATAAGCATCTAAATCAGGTTGTGAATTTGGATTCACTTGAAAAACTTGCTTTTCTCTTTCTAAAACTTGCAATCCCATATAAGCAGCTCCAATATCGCCGGTAACCACTAATAAATCGGTTTGTTTAGCGCCATTTCTATAAACGATTTCTTCTTCATTAGCTTCGCCAATAGCGGTTATGCTAATGATTAATCCTTTTTGTGATGAGGTAGTGTCGCCACCAATAACATCAACATTATATTCACGTGCTGCATGAGATATCCCTGCAAATAACTCATCTAAAGCTTCTAACGGAAAACGATTAGATACTGCAACGGAAACCGTGATTTGTGTTGCTTTTGCATTCATTGCGCAAATGTCTGAAATATTGACAACTACTGCTTTGTAGCCTAAATGTTTTAAAGGCATATAAGCCAAATCAAAATGTACACCTTCAATCAATAAATCGGTAGAGACAACTACTTTTTTGTCCTTGAAATCCAAAACAGCCGCATCATCTCCAATTCCCTTTAAGGTTGAAGATTGGCTGATTTCAAAGTTTTTTGTCAAATGGTCTATCAATCCAAATTCTCCTAATTGTGCTATACTTGTGCGTTGTGGGTTTTTATCTTCGATCATGATTGTTGAGAGGAACGAAGCAGTCGCTTCATTCATTAATGTTAATTAACAATGTTTTGAGGTTGCAAATATACAAAGAAATATTCGCCTTGAATGAGGTGTGTTTTCATCATTTTTTTCGGATATTTAGGTTTTTAAATTTTAAAAAAAATGGAATCATTTAATATTGTTACTATCACAGTCAACTCGGCTTTGGATAAAAGCACTCATTTTAAAGGCTTAGTCCCAGAACAGAAAATACGATGTGAGGAACCACGTTTTGATGCTGGAGGTGGAGGAATTAATGTGTCTAAGGCGATTTCGCGTTTAGGAGGAACTTCTTTAGCGGTTTTTACTTCTGGTGGACCTACTGGTAAAATGCTAGAAGAATTAGTAAAAAAAGAGTCAATTGCTTATAAAGCTGTTCCCGTTCAATCATGGACTAGAGAAAGTTTTGTTGCCGTGGATGATAATACAAATTCTCAATACCGATTTGGATTTACAGGAGGAATAATCAGTGCAGAGGAAAGTGATAATATACTAGAAATCATAACTGATTTAGAACCAAAGTTTTTAGTAGCAAGCGGTAGTTTGAATGAAGGTTTGTCAACTGATTTTTATAAAAAAATTGCAGAAATTGCAAAAAGATCAAATGCTAAATTAATTTTGGACACTTCAGGCGAAGCATTAAAAAAGGCATTAGAAGTTGGTGTTTATATGATCAAGCCAAATGTTGGAGAATTGGCAAAATTAATAGGTGTAGAACGATTGGAACTGGAAGAAGTAAATGAGGCCGCAAAACAAATCATCGCTAAAGGCGGCGCCGAAATCGTAGTCGTTTCCCTTGGTCCGCAAGGCGCAGTATTGGTTACGAAAGATTCGTATGAATTTGTGCCAGCTCCTAATGTGGTCAAAAAAAGTACCGTTGGTGCCGGTGACAGTATGGTTGGTGCCATGGTTTGGGCACTTTCGCAAAATAAAAGTCTGAAAGAAGTCATCCGTTGGGGAGTTGCCTGCGGATCGGCAGCAACCATGAATGAAGGAACCCAATTGTTTAAATTTGAAGATGCACAACGATTGTTTGAATGGTTGAAGAATAAATAAAAACAAAAAAACCTGATAATTTTTACATCATCAGGTTCTCTCTTTATTCTTTGTTCTTTCTTCTATTTTCTAAAAAAAATCTAATCGTTCAATTTCAAAACAGCCATAAACGCTTCTTGTGGAATTTCAACATTACCAACTAATCTCATACGTTTTTTACCTTTTTTCTGTTTTTCCAAAAGTTTACGTTTACGGGAAATATCCCCACCATAACATTTGGCAGTAACATCTTTACGCAATGCTTTGATGGTTTCGCGAGAAATTACTTTTACTCCAATCGCTGCTTGAACAGGAATATCAAATTGTTGTCTCGGAATCAATTCCTTCAACTTCTCACACATTTTTTTACCAATGGAATAGGCATTATCCGCATGCATTAAAGAGGATAAAGCATCAACAATAGTTGCGTTCAATAAGATATCCACTTTAACCAAATTAGAAGTTCGCATTCCAATTGGCGTATAATCAAAGGATGCATATCCTTTAGAAACAGTTTTCAAACGGTCATAAAAATCAAATACAATCTCTGCTAATGGCATATCAAAAGTCAACTCAACACGTTCCGTAGTCAAATATGTTTGATTGGTAATCAATCCACGTTTTTCGATACACAAACTCATTACATTTCCAACATAATCAGCCTTAGTAATGATAGTTGCTTTTATAAAAGGTTCTTCAACATGGTCTAAACGAGAAGGCTCCGGCAAGTCCGAAGGATTATTTACGATAAGCGGTGTTGTAGGATCTTTTTTGGTGTAAGCCAAATACGAAACGTTGGGAACTGTAGTGATTACAGTCATGTTAAACTCTCTCTCCAAACGTTCTTGGATGATTTCCATGTGTAACATTCCTAAAAATCCGCAACGGAAACCAAATCCCAAAGCTGCTGAACTTTCCGGTAAAAACACTAATGACGCATCATTCAACTGCAGTTTTTCCATCGAGTTTCTCAACTCCTCGTAATCTTCAGTATCTACAGGGTAAATTCCAGCAAAAACCATTGGCTTCACATCTTCAAAACCAGTAATTATGTTTGTAGTTGGGTTTTTCGCGTCTGTCAACGTATCGCCCACTTTTACTTCTTTCGCTTCCTTAATTCCAGAAATTAAATATCCAACATCACCTGCTGAAATTACTTGTTTCGGAACTTGGTTTAATTTCAAGGTTCCAATTTCATCTGCAAAATATTCATTTCCGGTAGCCATGAATTTTATCTTCTGACCTTTTTTAATCTGTCCATTTTTCACACGAAAAATAACTTCGATTCCTCGAAACGGATTGTAATGCGAGTCGAAAATTAAAGCTTGTAAAGGTTCGTCAACATTCCCTGATGGAGGAGGAATTCTTTCAATAATGGCTGCCAAAATATTTTCAACACCCAAACCAGTTTTACCTGAAGCATGAATAATATCTTCCAGTTTGCAACCTAACAAGTCCACGATATCATCGCTTACTTCTTCAGGATTGGCACTTGGCAAATCCACTTTATTCAAAACGGGAATAATTTCCAAGTCATTCTCTAGAGCCAAATATAAATTCGAAATCGTTTGTGCCTGGATACTTTGCGCTGCATCTACAATCAAAAGTGCGCCTTCACAAGCTGCAATCGAACGAGAAACTTCATACGAAAAATCCACGTGTCCCGGAGTATCAATCAAATTCAGGATATATTCTTGTCCTTTATACGTGTATTCCATCTGAATCGCGTGACTCTTAATCGTAATCCCACGTTCACGTTCCAAGTCCATGTTGTCAAGCAATTGCGCCTTTTCTTCACGAGCGGTAACAGTTTGTGTTGCGCCAAGTAATCGGTCAGCAAGCGTACTTTTTCCGTGATCAATATGTGCAATAATGCAAAAATTTCTAATATGCTTCATCTTCTGTATCTGTCAATTTTACTAATGCTTACGCATTTAATCTGCAAATATAGGGTAAAAGTTTGACAGTTGAATTGGAATTCATTTTCAGGTATTTTAAAAAATTATATTTTACCTCATATTATATTTTGCATTGTAAAAAGTGGTGTCTTTTTTTGAAAAAACTACTCTTCTGTTGTCTTCATTTTTGAATTCGAAGTCGTCATTTACTACAAATTTTACTTCAGTAAATTTATATCCAGTTTCAAATGTTACGGTTATTTCATAAAGACTGTCTTTTTTAATCTCATTCATTTTGGTGTTATAATCCCAAGATAAAGGTTTGTCGTTTCCTCTTATTCCCACTTTTTTACTATTTTTTATTTTGGATGCATCCAAAGTAAAAACAATAGTCTTTTTATACGATTTCTGCACGCAACTTGTTACTAATAAAGTAAGTACTAATGCGATTATTGTTACTAGTGTTTTCATAATTATACTTTATGTTTAGTTAGTAGATAATCAATTCCAAATCTTCCTGAACCTAGAATTAAATAGAACATCGCCACCCAAAGAAATCCCATGGCGGCAAGACAATTCCATAATCCGTTGTTGATTTGTTGTATAAAAATAGCAACCAGCATAGTACAGATAATAAAAAAAGAAGCAATTCGAGTTTGAAATCCGAACAATAACAATAATCCGCCAATGGCTTCTGCAAAGGCACCCATCCAAGCAAAAAATATTGGAGCAATAGCAAAAATTCCACCATAATTTGCCACATCATTTGGAAACCAAAAAGCGACTTCAAAAAATCTTAAATTAGCATCGGTTGGCGACCAAGGCATTCCGAATTTTGCTGCTCCAAAATTAAAGGCTAACAAGTAGCCACATACAATTCGGGGAATTGTTAAAAATAAATCTTGTGACCAATGAGGCAACAATATGGGTTTTGTGATTTTAGTTAGTAGTTTCATGGTTATTTGTTTAGCGACTGAGTTTGATTTTTGAATTTGGTATTTTTTAGAATTAATTCTCCATTACCAGATTTTTTTGAACCCGAATCAAATTTTGCTTTGCCTGTATTAATGACATCTCCATTTCCGGTTAATCTAGCTGAAAGTATTTCAGAAACATTGACAGTCAAGTTTCCGTTTCCAGTGCTTTTTAATTCCGCTTTTCTAGCGTTAAGATTCGAAGCATCAATATCACCATTTCCAATTTTGATAATGTCCAAAACATCAACTGTACCACTAACATTGCTATCACCATTTCCAGTATTTTCCAGTATAAAGTAACGCCCTGAAATATTCTGAACTCTCAAGTCACTGTTTCCGGAATTTTTAATGACACTCGCTTCTGGCATCGTAATTTTAATTATGATATTGGAATCTTCAACATACATTTTATTGTTTTTGTTTTCTTTGAATTGAATTTTTAATTCATTTTCTGAAACGTTTTCTGAGAAATTTAAAAGGCTTTCTAGGTTGTCATCAATAGTTATTAAAACACTCCAAGTTTTTCCAATTTCAATTTCAATTTTTCCATCTAAATCTTCAAAATAAACTTTGTCGAAGTTTTTGTAATCGTAATTTTTAGTACTAATTTTTCCCGAACCTTTCAGTTGTGCGTTTGCAATAGTTGAAGTTAATGTCAATACAATTGCGATAATTAATTTTGCCATGTTTCTTGTTATAATGATTAATAACAAGACAAAATTGCGCTATAAATCATAGCCAATCGCTTCAAATTATGATTTGAGACTAATATTTGAATTTAATAAGGCTGTAAATAAATAAGTTATAGCGTTTCGATGAATTCTTTCGGAGTTTTTCCAGTATTTTTTTTGAAAGAGCGGTTGAAAGTAGCTTTTGAATTGAACCCATTATCAAAAGCAATTCCTAATAAGGTAGATTTTTTTTGTTCGCCATTTGTAAAACTATTTTTTACGGCTTCAATTCGGTAATTATTGATACAATCGTTAAAATTCATTTGAAAACCTTGGTTGATAGCTTTAGAAATCACAGGAGCATTTGTTTCTAATTTTTTTGCTAAATCGGTAAGCGTTAATTTGGGATTTTTATACAATTTTTCAGTTTGAATTAAGGTTGTAATTTTTGATTTCCAAAGTTCAATTTCGGGCGATTTTTTTTCTTTAAAAGTTTCGTGCTGAATATCAATTATGGTTTCTAATTCATCTGAATTATTTTCATTCAATAAAAGAATCGGATTTTTATCAAAAAACGACATTTTAAAAGGAATTGTGGTATTTATAGGATTGGAATATCCTGTAATTGCAATGTAATACATAACTATCGAAAAGGACAGAAAAAACCACCAACTGCCTTGATACGATTTTATTTCGGGATAAAAGAATCCTAAAATGTCAAAAAAAACGGGAAGAAGAAGCATGACTAAAAAAGCCATCAGATAGGTTTTTACCCATTTAAATAAAATAGAATCGGCATAACTAACTACTTGAAACATTAGTTTTTTGTATACATTATAGTATCGGATACTTAAAATAAAATAAACAATCATAGAAAGTAAACCCAGCTTTTGGTACCATTGGTCAAAATCCTTATCCATTCCGTTTTCATAGAAATAATTTTCGCCTAAAATGAACTTATCATAAATCCAAATGGCAACAATATAGATAAGGTAAAAAAATCCAGGAAGTAAATGAAGTGCTTCTTTTTTTGAAAATTTGAAAGATGGATTTAAAAGACTTTGCGTGTAAAAAAAGATAAGCGGACCAAGAAAAAGCAAATGTTGAAAAGGAGTATAAAATAAAAAATCCCTGTATGGTTGATTGTCATACCAACCAGCAAAACCAAGCATCCAAGGCGCAATATACAGGCTACAGAGGAAAATAAAAATACTCAACCAATAATTTGACTTGTTTTCGGTTTTAACGGCTTTTGCAAGTAAGAGTAAGCTGTAAATGATCCCTTGCGTAAACGAAATAAGTAAAACGGAACTGTAGAAGCCAAATTGATAAAGCATTGCAAAGTTTTCGTAAAAATAATTATTAATTTTAAATGATTGTCACACATAAGATTAAATTTCATAACCGAACTTTCTTAACTATCTTTGCAAAAAAATAAATTGATGATCAAGATTGGCAACATAATATTACCTGATTTCCCTTTACTTCTCGCACCTATGGAAGATGTGAGCGATCCGCCTTTCCGCAGATTGTGTAAAGCCCATGGAGCTGATATGATGTACTCCGAGTTTATTTCTTCCGAAGGATTAATTCGTGACGCCATCAAAAGCCGAATGAAATTAGATATTTTCGATTATGAAAGACCTGTAGGAATCCAGATTTTTGGTGGTGATGAAGAAGCAATGGCGCTGTCGTCTAAAATTGTTTCTACGGTTAATCCAGATATTATTGACATCAATTTTGGTTGTCCTGTCAAAAAAGTCGTTTGCAAAGGTGCCGGAGCAGGAGTGTTGAAAGATGTAGATTTAATGATTCGCTTAACACAAGCTGTTATTGATAGCACGCATTTGCCAGTAACCGTAAAAACGCGTTTGGGTTGGGATGATAATTCCATTAATATTGATGAGGTTGCAGAGCGTTTACAAGATATTGGTGTGGCAGCTTTGAGCATACACGCCAGAACTCGTGCCCAAATGTATAAAGGTCATTCGGACTGGTCACACATTGCCCGAGTAAAAAATAATCCAAGAATTACAATGCCTATTTTCGGGAACGGTGATATCGATTCTCCAGAAAAGGCCTTGCTTTATAAAAACGAATACGGCATCGATGGAATCATGATTGGTCGTGCGGCCATTGGTTATCCGTGGATTTTTAACGAAATCAAACATTACTTCAAAACGGGAGAACATTTGGCTAAACCGACAGTTATTGATAGAGTTGAAGCGGTTCGAAATCACTTGACTTGGGCGATGGAATGGAAAGGCGAACGATTAGGAATTGTTGAAACGCGTCCGCATTACACCAATTATTTTAAAGGAATACATTCTTTTAAAACTCACAAACAAAAATTAGTAACCTTAGATCGACCTGAAGAATTGTTCGCCGCTTTGAATGATATTGAAGAGGCGTACGTAGGATATGAAGTTGTTTAAAATACAAAAGGCCTAACAATTGTTAAGCCTTTTGTATTATACTTTGATGCGTTTCCATTTTCCTCTTTTGTAGAGAACAATACTTGCCAAAGTAATTGCGGTTTCGGCTATAGGAATCGCTATAAAAACACCTGTTGGTCCCATTTTATAGTATTTGGATAATAAATAAGCCAATGGAATTTGGAACAACCAGAATCCGAAAAAATTAATCATTGTTGGAGTCCAGGTATCACCGGCTCCATTGAATGTATTAATTAACACCATTCCTATTCCATAAAAAACATATCCCAAGCACATGGTTTGTAATGCTTCAACGGCAATCTTTTGAATAATAAGATCATTTGTAAAAAATGAAATCAGGGAACTGGCAAAAAACAATGTGATAACCGTAATAATTGCCATAAAAATCACATTGTATTTTGCAGTGGTAAAAACTGATTTTTCGGCACGTTCAATTTTTTTGGCACCTAAATTTTGACCTACCAAAGTTGCTGCAGCATTACTTAATCCCCAAGCAGGAAGAATAAAAAACATCATGATGCGCAATGCCGTTTGATATCCCGCAGAACCATGATCTCCGCCGGTTGTGGCGACTAATTGTGCCAAAAATATCCAACTGCAGGAAGCAATTACAAACTGTAATACTCCAGGAGCAGCGATTTTTACCAATGCTTTTATTTGTTCCAAATCTGGAATGAAATAAGAAGGGATGATTTTTAAAATTCCTCTACCATTAAATAAATGATACAATTGGTACAAAACACCAATACTTCTTCCGATAGTTGTTGCCATTGCGGCACCCATTAATCCAAAAGCAGGAATAGGTCCAAATCCATTGATTAATATAGGACATAAAATAATGTTGCAAATGTTAGCTAGCCAAAGACTTTTCATGGCAATAGCAGCATTTCCTGCGCCACGGAATATTCCGTTGATAAGGAATAAAAGCATAATGCATAAACTTCCGCCCATCATGATTCGAGTGAAGTTAACTCCGTATTCAGCAGCTTCAACGGAAGCTCCCATAAATAACAAAATATCTTTGGCGTAAATCAAACCCAAAATGCTGATTATTGTATTGATAACAAATGCAATAATGATGGCTTGCATTCCGGCTTTTGCAGCAGCAACAGGATCTTTTTCGCCTATTCTACGAGCAACAACCGCAGTAGCGGCCATACTAATTCCGATGGCAATAGAATAAACAATCGTGATTACTGATTCGGTCAAGCCAACCGCTTGAATAGCATAACTGCTTTGCTCTAAATGACCGACGAAATATAAATCGACTAGCGCGAAAACGGATTCCATAAGCATTTCCAATACCATCGGAATGGCTAAAAGAATTACCCCTTTTTTGATGCTTCCAGAGGTATAATCAAAAGATTCATCTCCTTTAATTGCTTGCTTTAATATTATGAAAATTCGAGAAAATATGTTTTTTTCTAATGTTGTTTCTGTCATGATTAATTAGGATTAATAAGGAAATCAGTCCAGACTTATTAGCTGAACTTAAAAGTAGATAAAGTGCTCCTAAATAGTTAAAAATAAAAAGGAACTAGACAGAAACTATCATAGTGATTTGAATTTAAGGAAAGTAAATGTAAATATTCTTTTTAATTTAAAAAACTAATCCAATAGTTTTTTACTCACGCGACTACTTGCAATTAAGGAAGCAATAAAGCCTAGTGCAACGATAGTTCCCATGACGATTAGTACGTTTTCGAGAGAAAAAATTACTGGATACGCAAGTGTAGGAGTAATCATAACCAACTGAAAATATTCTTGTAGCAACACGATTATGATTCCTAGAATTAAGCCAATAATTCCACCAAAAACACTCAGTAAAGTGCCTTGAAGCAAGAATATTTTTCGCAAATCCTTGATTTCAGTTCCCAGATTAAAAAGGGTTTTTAGGTTTCCTTTTTTATCTAAAATCATCATTATCAATGCGCCAATCAAGTTGAAAAGTGCCACAACAATGACCAAAGTAAATATTAAATACACGGCAATATTTTCGGTATTCAACATTTTATAGAGTGATTCGTTGAGCTGTGCTCTGTTTTTGACCGTAATTTTATTGTTGAAAATAGTTTGAAGTTGGGCAATAATAGCTGTTTCATCAGCATCAGTTTTTGTTTTGATTTCAATTCCAGAAACCTGATTGGTTTTGTATTCTAATAGTTCTTGGGCTAAACCTAAATCAGCAAAAACATATTTCGAATCAAGGTCTTCGCTGATGGCGTAAATTCCAACAGGAATTAGATCCGTTTTGTTAAAAGCTTGTTCTGGATTTTCGATAGCGCCTTTTCCTGGTTTTGGAACCAGAACTTCTAGTTGACGATTAAAGTCCAGCAATCCCATAGAAAATTTTTGGGAAATTCCGTAACCCACAACCACTTGATACGTATTTGGTTTCAACCATTGTCCGTTGAAAAGTTTTGTTTCTATTGCGTTAACTTTGCTAAAATTAGCATCAACTCCTTTCAAGTACGTCACTTCTTGTTTTCCGTCAAAAGTGAATAAAACACGCTCTTCGATAATTTTAGTATACGAAACCAGACCATCAATTTTCTTGATTTGGTCTTCCTGATTTGGAGAAATCAAAAAGGATTTACCTAAAGTGCTGCTTATTTTTAAATCGGGATCAATCTCATTAGTAAAGGAAAGACTAAAAACTTTCAACCCGCTAAAAACGGATAAAACCACAAACAAAGCCATTGCACCAACAATAATTCCCATGCTGGCAATGCGATTGATGATATTGATAGCATTGTTTTTACTGTTGCTAAGAATGTAGCGTTTGGCTATGTAAAGGGGGAAATTCAAATTTTATTGAAATCTGCGTTTGTCTAGGAGATCTCTATTTTCTATAGGATTATCTCTATTTGCTAGGGCATTATCAATCTTTTCAATGTAGTCTAATGAGTCGTCAATAAAGAAAACTAAATTAGGTACTTTACGCAATTGCAAACGAACACGTTGCGATAACTCGTGTTTTATATTTTTAGAATTCGACTTAACTGCCTCTAAAATCTCATTTGCTTTATCTTGAGGAAAAACGCTTAAATGCACTGTAGCTACTGATAAATCTGTAGTTACCGTAACCTTGGATACCGAAATAATTAAATTAGCTACTCCGTTTTTTCTCACTTCACCTTGCAGAATGTCAACCAAATCTTTTTGGATAACTCCACCTATTTTTTTCTGTCTATTTGTTTCCATGGTGCAAAAATACTACTTTTAAGTTTTATACGAACAATTTTTAAAAACAACCTAAAAATTGTTAAGTTTTTAGAAGCTATTTACTTCGTCAGTTCGCTTCGCTCGTGTACTGCTGTTTACTATATCTTTTTATAAGATGATGAAAAATCACCTTATAAAAAGGATGTCGTTTCAATCAGAGTTAGGAGATTTGAGAAATTAGGACGCTAATTCTAAATCAGAAATCAGAAATCTAAAATCGTTAATCAGAAATCAAAAATGTAATGCAAAGACCTTCATTCTCTATATACGACGCTTCAGCCGGTTCTGGAAAAACCTATGCGCTTGTCAAAGAATATTTAAAAATTATCCTTGTCTCCAAAAAGAATGATGCCTATCGCAACATTCTCGCCATTACCTTTACCAATAAAGCGGTTCATGAAATGAAATCTCGAATCGTAGGTAGTTTATCTGAGTTTGCCAAAGAGGAACCAAGCGCAAAAGCACAGGATTTAATGCAGGATTTGGCTATTGATACGCAACTTTCAATCATTCAAATCAAAACTAAATCCCAACAAATAATCAAGCACATCATTCATAATTATGCCGCTTTTGATATTTCAACGATTGATAAATTCACACACAAAGTGATTCGAGCTTTTGCCCATGATTTGGGTTTGCCTATGACTTTTGAAGTCACTTTGGATACCGAAAACTTGCTTGTTGAAGCCGTTGATGCTATTATTGCCCAAGCTGGGGAAGATGAAACCTTGACTAAATTACTCATCGATTTCACGATGGAAAAAACCGATGATGACAAATCTTGGGATATTTCACGGGAAATTTTCGAAACCGGTCGTTTGGTTTTAAACGAAAATAACAGAAACGAAATCACGCATTTTCAAGATAAATCCATCGCTGAGTTTGTCGAAATCAAAACCAAACTTTCTGAAGCCTGTAAAGACTTAGAAAAGCAAACTATTGTTTTTGCAGAAGAAGTGCTATCATTAATTGACAAAAATGGAATTGACACCAAATCCTTTTCTAGAGGTACTTTTCCAAATCATATTAATAGCATTCAGCAAGGGAAATTCAATCCTAAGAATAAAATGTTTCATGAGTTTGATGATATTGCAATCAATAAAACGGCAAAAGACCGAGCGATTATTGAAAACCTTATTCCTGAATTTTTGCAAATTCTGACTAAAGTTTATACTGCTTTCGAAAAGATAAATTTCTACAAAGCGTTCCTGAAAAATATTACACCTTTGTCATTGCTGAATACAGTTAGTAATGAATTAGCCAAAATTCAGGAAGAACAAAATGTACTTTCCATATCGGAATTTAATGCGATTATCCATCGCGAAATCCAAAATCAGCCGGCACCTTTTATATATGAACGATTGGGAGAGCGCTACCGCCATTTTTTTATTGATGAATTTCAGGATACTTCTGAGATGCAATGGCAAAACCTAATTCCACTAATTGATAATGCGACATCCAGTGAGATTGATGGCGAAAAAGGAACTTTGATGATTGTGGGCGATCCAAAACAATCTATTTACAGATGGCGTGGCGGGAAAGCAGAACAATTTATTGATTTAAGTAAAGATCAAAATCCATTTAATAATCCTGAGAAACTTCTCGAGCATTTGGATAAAAATTATAGAAGTTATTCGCAAATAATCGAATTCAACAATGATTTTTTTAAGTTGTTATCGAATGAATTTCAGCACTTGGATTATAAAGATTTGTATGAAAATCACAGCCATCAAAAAACGAATGATAAAACGGGTGGATACGTAAACATTTCTTTCATTCCAAAAGTGGAGAAAATGGATAGTAGTCCAGAATTTACAGGAGATGAAGAAGCTTTGGATAAAACGGAATTGTATGTTTTAGCCACTTTAAACACGATTCAGAAAACGTTGAAACAAGGGTTTCAATATAAAGACATCGTTATTTTGACTAGAAAACGAAGCCAAGGAATTGCGATTGCTAATTATTTGACTGAGCAAAAAATTCCGCTTTTGTCATCGGAAACCTTAATGATTCAAAACGCAACCGAAGTACGGCTGATTATTCATTTATTAAAATATTTGAAAAATAGTTCCGACTTGGAGTCCAAAGCAAACTTTCTTCAATATTTAGCTCAAAATGGTCAGGATAAATTACCTGTTCATGATTTTATTGCCAAAGGAATGTCGTTGTTTCAAGAAACGGATTTTGAAAACTGGTTGATGAGTTTTGATGTTTCGCTTTCGTTTCAAAACATTCGAAAGAAATCATTGTATGAGGCTGTAGAGGTTATTATTTCGAAATTCCTAAATCCAAAAATAAGTAATGCTTACGTCCAATATTTTCTTGACATCGTTCTCGAACGCGACATTCGTAATCAAGCGGGAATTTCAGATTTCTTGAATTTCTGGGATAAAAATGCGGAAAAATTCAGTATTCCGTCTCCCGAAGGAACTAATGCTGTGCGGATTATGACGATTCATAAATCGAAAGGATTGGAATTTCCAGTCGTGATTTTTCCTTTTGCGGAGGAAGATTACAACAGAAAGCCAAAAGATAAGTTATGGCTGAATGCGGAAGAACAGGATTTTGGTTTGCCAAAGGTTTTAATTGATAATAGCAGTGCGGTAGAAGGTTTTGGAGAAGAAGCGGCGGAGGTTTACAATCAAAAAAAACAAGAAGAATTATTGGACAATATCAATGTCTTGTATGTGGCTTTAACCCGAGCTGAAGAGCAATTGTATGTGATTTCGAATATGAATTTGTCTAGCAAAGGAGTGGTTCCTGAAAACAACATGTGTACTTTTTTTATTAATTATGTAGCTAGCAAAGGGATTTGGAATGAAGATAAATTGGAATATGAATTTGGAAATGCAACTAAATTATCTTTGGCAAAACTTCATGTCGATACATCAAAAACGATTCCTTTAGTTGCTGAAATTTTGAATCCAAAGAATATAAAGATAGCGAAGCGAGAAGCATTAATGTGGGGGACGCATCAACAGGAAGCTATAGAGTATGGAAATGTAATTCACGAAATTCTTTCTTTTGTCAAAACTAAAAGCGATGTTGATTTGGCTATTACTAAGTCTATTGAAAGTGGATTGATCACCTTTGGACAAAGAGAAACCGTTTTTAATACTATTCAACAGATAGTGAATCATAGCGAGTTGGAAATTTGCTTTGCTGAAGAGAATAAAGTTTTGAATGAGCAAACAATTATTCAAAAAGAAGGAAAAACAATCAAACCGGATCGTATGGTCATATCAAAAAATAACGAAGTTTTGTTACTTGATTATAAGACAGGGACACATAATGTGAAATACCAGCAGCAACTGGAAAACTATCAATTAGCAATTGAGTTAATGGGTTATAAAGTGATAAAAAAAGCACTAATTTATATCGGAAAAGGAATCGAAGTAGTAAATTTGTAACGATAAAATGAATAATTCGCAATATTGAACTTTAAAATATAAAAAATGTACGGAAAAATAAAAGAACATCTTCAAGCAGAATTACAAACTATAGAAGACAACGGGATTTTTAAAAAAGAAAGAATTATCACCTCGCCTCAAGGAGCAGAAATTACTATTTCTACTGGAGAAACGGTTTTAAATTTTTGTGCCAATAATTATTTAGGATTATCATCACATCCAGAAGTGATTCAGGCTGCAAAAGACGCTTTGGACACGCATGGTTTCGGAATGTCCTCGGTACGTTTTATTTGTGGAACTCAGGATATTCACAAAACATTAGAAAGAAAAATTTCTGAATTTTACGGCACAGAAGATACTATTCTTTATGCAGCGGCTTTTGATGCTAATGGTGGTGTTTTTGAGCCTTTATTAGGGGAGCAAGATTGTATTATTTCGGATAGTTTGAATCATGCTTCTATTATAGATGGTGTTCGTTTGTGTAAAGCGGCTCGTTACCGTTATGAAAATAGTAACATGGAAGATTTGGAGCAACAATTAATTAAGGCTACAGAAGCTGGAACTCGTTTTAAATTAATTGTTACCGATGGTGTTTTCTCTATGGATGGCCTCGTAGCACCTTTGGATAAAATTTGTGATTTAGCTGATAAGTATGATGCGATGGTTATGGTAGACGAATGTCATGCTGCTGGATTTATTGGAGCCACTGGGAAAGGAACACTAGAGGCAAAAGGGGTGATGGGTCGTGTTGATATCATTACAGGGACACTTGGGAAAGCACTCGGAGGAGCAATGGGAGGTTATACCACTGCCAAGAAAGAAATTATCGAGATATTACGTCAAAGATCTAGACCATACTTATTTTCTAATTCTTTGGCACCTGCAATTGTTGGTGCATCTATAAAAGTATTTGAATTACTAGAAAAGGACACTTCATTACGAGACAAATTGGAATCGAATACTAATTATTTTAAAAAAGGAATGAAAGAGGCAGGCTTTGATATTATTGATGGTGACTCTGCTATAGTTCCGGTTATGTTATATGATGCAAAATTGTCACAAAAAATGGCAGAGGAGCTTTTGAAAAAAGGCATTTATGTTATAGGTTTCTTTTTTCCAGTAGTTCCTAAAGATAAAGCGAGAATTAGAGTACAGTTGTCTGCAGCACACACACAAGCTCATCTAGACAAGGCTATCAGTGCTTTTGTTGAAGTTGGGAGAATGTTAAATGTTATATAATTATGAATTGAAGTTATATAATTTCCACTTTTGGTGGTTTTTATAGGTTTTTTTTAACATTTAGTTTTGTAGTTAAAAATTTACGCATTACTTTTGTTTATAATTAACTAAATTGTAATTAAAAAAAACAAGTATGAAACATCTTAACAAACTTTTTGTTGCTGTAATGATGGTCATGGGATTAAGCTCTCATGCACAAGATAGTAACAATCCATGGGCAATCTCTTTTGGAGTTAATGCCGTTGACACTAAAGCTAGTGCTGGTGGAGGACATAATTGGCTAGATCAACATTTTTCTCAACCTTTTGCAGTAAAAGACAATTGGAACATTCTTCCATCAGTATCATACCTTAGTGTATCGAAATACATTGGTGATAATTTCTCATTTGGACTTTCTGGTTCTGTGAATAAAATTGATAAATTTGTAAGATTTTCTCCAGCTACAGTTGGTAGCGATTCACGTGGGTATGTAGTGTCGAACCCAGGAGACCTAATGTATTATGGTGTTGATGCAACTATTAAATATAGTTTCATGAACTTGATTGGTTCTAAAGTTGTTGATCCGTCTTTATCTGTTGGTGGAGGTTATACTTTCTTCGGAGATAGTAGTTTCGGAACTTTGAATCCTGGTGCTGGTTTAACTTTTTGGTTTACTGAAAGTGTTGGATTTGAACTTTCTACAAGATACAAAAAATCATTTGGTGATAGAGAAGATGCTTCTGGTACTCCAGACGCTCCATCTCATTTTCAACATTCAGCGGGTCTTATCTTCAAATTCGGAGGTAAAGATACAGATGGTGATGGAATATATGACAAAGATGATGCTTGTCCAGAAGTTGCTGGTTTAAAAGAATTCAACGGATGTCCTGATACTGATGGAGATGGAATTCAAGATAGTGCTGATGCTTGCCCAGAAGTTGCTGGTTTAGCTGCATTGAACGGATGTCCTGATACAGATGGAGATGGAATTGCTGATAAAGATGATGCTTGTCCAGAAGTTGCTGGTTTAGCTGCATTGAAAGGTTGTCCTGATACTGACGGAGACGGAGTAGCTGATAAAGATGACAAATGTCCAACTGTTGCAGGTCCTAAAGAAAACGCGGGTTGTCCTTGGCCAGATACTGATGGAGATGGTGTTTTAGACAAAGATGATAAATGTCCAGAAGTAAGAGGTACTGTTGCTAATCAAGGTTGTCCAGAAGTTTCTGAAGAAGTTATGAAAACTTTAAATAACTATGGTAAAATAATCTTGTTTGATTCTGGTAAATCTACTTTCCAAAAAGGTACTTACACAGTTTTACAGTCAATTACTTCAATCTTAAAAGAATATCCTTATTCAAGATTTATGATCGAAGGACACTGTGATAGTGATGGTAGTAATGAACTTAACCAAACTTTATCTGAGAACAGAGCTGCTGCAGTTAAAAATTATTTAATTGAAAACGGAATTGCTGCTGATAGACTTAGATCTACAGGTTTCGGAGAAACTAAACCAATTGCAACTAACAAAACTGCAAAAGGAAAAGCAATGAACAGAAGAGTTGAAATATCTTTGATTAAAGAATAATTTCTTTCTAAAATATTTATTAAAACGCCTCGATTTATCGGGGCGTTTTTTTTATTTTTATAGAATGACAAATACTTCTTTTTTAGATAAAATAGCCACAGTTTTAATTGAAAATTATTTAGGCAATCTTTCCAATACGATTGTAGTTTTACCAAACAAACGAGCTAAAATATTTCTGATTGAGGCGTTAAAAAATCAAGTTACCACAAATATACTTTCTCCTGAAATTATAAGTATTGAAGATTTTGTTCAAAATATTGCAGGTATTCGCAATATAGATCCCATTGAACTATTATTTGAATTCTATGAAGTCTACTTATCCATTACCGATAAAGCAAACCAACAAACGTTTGAATTGTTTGCCAATTGGGCTAAAACACTGCTACAGGACTTTAATGAGATTGACCGCTATTTATTAGATCCTTCTCACGTACTTTCATACCTGAAAGATATCGAGGATATCAAAAAATGGGGAATTGAAGTCGAAAATAAAACGGCATTATTAGAAAAATATATTGATTTTTGGAAATTACTTCCCAATTACTATCAATCGCTTTATACACATTTGCTGAACAAAGGAATCGGATATCAAGGCTTGATTTATCGCGAGGCAGTAAATAATTTAAATCATTTTTCGAATTCAGTCCAAGAGAAACAATTTGTCTTTGCAGGTTTTAACGCGTTGAATGCAGCCGAAGAAAAAATAATTCAACACCTTATTACTACCGATCAAGCCAAAATATATTGGGATGTTGACCAAACCTTTCTCAATGATCCGTATCACGATGCAGGATTATTTGTGCGCCGTTTCAAAGAAAGTTGGAAACATTATAAGCAGCATCCGTTTGAATGGATTGTAAATGATTTTTCGCAGACAAAAAACATTCAGGTAATTGGTACACCCAAAACAATTGGTCAGGCAAAAATAGCCGGAAGTATTATCGAGAACGTCATCAATGAAAATCCAAATGGCAAGTTGGATAAAGTAGCTGTGGTTTTAGGCGAGGAAAATCTTTTGGTGCCACTTTTATATTCGTTGCCGTCTACTGTTGGCGCTTTGAATATTACGATGGGGTATTCGAGTAAGAATAATCCAGCGCAGATTTTGATTGCCAAATTATTCAAAATGCACACAAATGCATTGTCTAGAAATGCCAAAAGTTATGTGTTGTATTACAAAGATGTATTGGATATTTTGACGCATCCTTTGGTGGAACCGTATGCGAAAACCAGCGCGCTTGTCCATACCATCAATCAAAATAATTATACTTTTATTACGCATCATAAATTGATGGAATTGAATGTAATTCCGAGTGAATTGTTTCTTCTATTATTCCAAAAATGGGAAGAAGGTTCGATTCCGGTATTAGAGACTATTTCTAAATTATTGCAAACCATAAAAGAAAATTTAAGCAACGATAACGAAGAAGAAAAAATCACCAAAGCTTTTGTTTTTGCCATTTTCAAAGTCATTAACAAACTGATTAATTATTATTCGAAACATGAACATATCGATAAAATAGAAACGCTTTATGCCATTTACAAACAAGTAATTGATTTAGCGGAAGTTTCTTTTGAAGGAGAACCGTTGAATGGGTTACAGATTATGGGAGTCTTAGAAAGTCGTGTTTTGGATTTTGACACCGTGATTGTCACTTCGATGAATGAAGGGAAATTTCCGGCGGGAAAATCGCAAAATTCGTTTATTCCGTATGATGTGAAACGCGAATTAGGTTTGCCTACATTCAAAGAAAAAGATGCGATTTACACCTATCATTTCTATCATTTGTTGCAACGCGCCAAAAACATTTATTTGCTTTATAATACGGAAAGTGAAGGTCTGGATGCGGGTGAAAAAAGCCGATTCATCACCCAACTGGAAGTCGAAAAGCAAAGAAATCATACGCTGACTCACGAAATATATAATGCTGTTTTACCCGAAACAGCGTATCAACCGATGGTGATTCCAAAGTCGGAAAGTGTGATGGTACGATTGAAAGAAATTGCCGAAAAAGGTTTTTCTCCATCGGCATTGACGAGTTATATCCGGAATCCGATTCAGTTTTATTTCCAGAAGATTTTACACATCAGCGAAGTTGAAGAAGTAGAGGAAAATATTGCTTTGAATACGTTGGGAACCATTATCCACGAAACTCTAAAAGTTTTGTACGAGCCTTTCATTGGTAAATTTATTTCAGAAAGCGATATTTTAAATTGTTTCAAACAAATAGATGCTGAGGTTTTGAAGCAATTCAAATTAGTTTATAAAGAAGGCGAAATAAAAAAAGGTCGAAATTTATTAGCGTTTGAAGTAGCCAAACGTAATGTTTCGAATTTCCTGAAAGTGGAACTGGAAAGTATTAAAAATGGCGATGCGATAAAAATTCTAGCTTTAGAACAAACTTTTGGAAGAACATTAAATCATCCAAATTTGCCTTTTCCGGTATTGATAAAAGGAAATGTAGATAGAATTGAAGAGCGCAACGGAGTCATTCGAATTATTGATTATAAAACCGGTAAAGTAGAAAAGGGAAATGTTACTTTGAAATCCTGGAACCGATTAACGGAAGATATTAAAAGCGATAAAATCATTCAGGTCCTCGCCTATGCTTTTATGTATGAGCACGAAGCAAAAGGAAAGCCAATTGAAGCCGGAATTATCTCTTTCAAGAATTTAAAAGCGGGTTTTCTTCCGTTTAATTTTAAAGAAGACAAAGAAATAAATTCAATTATAAATGAAGAAATTTTGAGTAATTATTTAGAACAAATGGTTCTTTTACTAGGCGAAATTTTAGATCAAAACATTCCTTTTGAAGAGAAAATAATTTAAACAGAATTCAAAATCAGAAAATTAGCCAACATTTTTGAGTTTTACAAAAGTACATTGACAATAAACATGTCAATAAGTGCTTTGGCATGGGTTTTTGGAGGATTTGAAACCTTCAAATATGTACTTATTATTTTTGGTTTCTTCATTAGCATTTTGATAAAAGAGGTGAATGCTAAAAATGGATACCTGTTTTATTACAACAACGGAATTTCAAAAATGCAATTGTTTGTGTATGGTTTTCTGATGAATTTTGTTTTTTCGATGGTGCTGATTTTATTCATTAATGTAGTACTGAAACTCGTATGACTAAAAATATTTTAGAAGTAGACAGTGTTCAAAAACAGTATGATGGTAAAATCATAGTTTCCGATGTGTATTTGAAATGTGAAACCACAGATATCATTGGTATTTTAGGAAGAAATGGTTCCGGAAAATCTACTTTGTTGAAAATCATTTTTGGAATTGTAGCTGCTGATTTTAAATTTGTTCGGGTGGATGGCGTCGTGAAATCAAAAACCAGCGATTTGCTAAATGAAATTAGTTATTTGCCTCAAGATAATTTTATTCCAAATTCATTCTCGATACAAAAGACAATCTTATTATCGATTGCCAAAGAGAAATTGCAGGATTTTTATGATGATGAAATGATTCAATCAATGCTGAACAAAAAAATAAAACATTTATCCGGCGGAGAATTACGGTATTTAGAGATTAAATTAATCCTGAATAATGCGTCAAAATTTGTTTTGCTGGACGAGCCTTACAATGGTTTGTCGCCCATAATGATTGAAAAAATTAATGAATTAATCACTGTAATGTCCAGTGTAAAAGGCATTATTATCACGGATCATAACTATGAAAATGTGATTAAGGTTTCCACAAAACTAGCGTTGATGAAAGAAGGAAAAATGCACCACTTGAAAGACAAAAGCGAATTGGTTGAAAAAGGGTATTTGAAATCAGGAATGATTTAGATGCTTTTGAAAAAAGCCAACAATACAATCAATAACTGGTCTTGGTTTTCAATATGACTCATGTGTCCGTCCGGAAAAGTCACCAGTTTTACTGCAGTGTTTTCTATCTGTTCTTTGGTTTCTTCGTAATTTAAAACTGGATCTTTTTCCCCCAGAATCAATAATTTTGGATAAGGTGTAAGATGCAATAACACTTCCCGATCTTGTCGTATTTTCATTCCTTCCAGCGACGCAACGATTCCTTGAAGCGGTGTTTTTAAAGCTTCTTTTTTTACACTTTCAATTTCGTATGAAAGTCGTTCTCTGTTGGATTCGCTGAATAAGTTTGCAATAGAAAGCGAAACAAAGTTCATAAAAGATTGTTTCACCGCTTTAATAGCTCGATCCCGATTTGTTTTTCGTTCCTCGCTGTCGGCTCTTGCGGTAGAGTTTAATAAAACCAATCCTTTTATCGTGTCTGGATACAATTCGGCGAAAGCCAAAGCAACATAACCACCCATAGAATGCCCGACAAAAATGGCTTTTCGGATGCGTAATTCCGATAAAACAGCGTGGACTGCATCGGCATTATCTTCCATCGTTTGCACGTAACTCAAACATTCCGTTTCGCCCTGCCCTAATAAATCTATAGTAATGACGCGGTTTTTTTTAGCAAATTCTGGAATATAAAAATCCCACATGCCTTTGTTTTCCAAGAAACCATGAAGCAAGACAATAGCGGTTCCTTTCCCAGTATCGGAATAGGAGATGTTGGTGTTTTTAAAGAGAATTTGTTTCAAAATGGAAATTTAGTCTACAAAAGTAGCATTTTATTTTTTTAACCATTTAAGAAATATAAGGGCATATAAGTAATTGATGAATGCGTTTGTATTAAAAATAGTATATTTGAGAAAAGGATTTGAGAAAATATGAGCAAGATTTTAATTACAGGAAACGGATTTGATTTATTTCACCATTTACCAACAAAATATAACCATTTTATGGCTATAATGAAGACTGTTGAGAAATTTGAGTTTAAAAAAGAAATATCATTTAAGGATTTGTTTGGTAGAATTTTTAAGGATAAATTCCCTGTTGATTATGACTTAATTATAGACAACTACAAAGTTAATGATATTAGATTTGATTATTTTAAAATTAAAGAATTAGATGTATTATTAAAAAATAATACTTGGTATAAACATTTTAATAAGATATCTGAAATCGAGACTTGGATTGATTTTGAAAGTGAAATAGAAAATGTATTAATTCAGATATCGTCTTTGATCAGGCTCGTAGAAAAAAAACGAACAGGAGAAAAATTTTTCAAAAATGATGATTTGAATATTTATATTGATTTTTCAGAATTTGATTTTTGTGATAAAGGAGTTGAGGGTGCTGTAAATATAGATGATAAATATATAAATATAAGAACAGGTAAATTTGATGGAAAAGAAGTGTTAAGAAAAATGGCATTTTCATTGGATGAATTTACAACTATTTTTAATATCTATTTATCTTATATTATAATGCAGTTTTATGATAATTTCACAGGTAATTTGAAGATTCCTATCCATTTTATTGACTTCTTTTACTCGTTTAACTACACGCCAAGTTTAGAGAAATTATATATTCATAATACCAATGTAGTTTATTTACACGGTGAAACAAATATTGATAATTCAATTCAAAATATTGTTTTAGGAGTGGATGAAATTCCAAATGAGATTGTTTCAAATAAAGCTTTCGAATTCTCGAAATATTATCAAAAAATAATAAAAAGAACAAATAATACTTTGTTTGAAATTCCCAACAAGGACACACAGATTTCAGAAGAAAATGTTTTTTATGTTTTTGGACATTCTTTAGATAAATCGGATAAAGAATATATTGAAAATATATTTTGTTTTTTAGAAAAAGATTACACCCAAACATCTGGTATAGTTGTCTTTTATTATGATGAAAATGATAATAAAAGTAAAGTGAAAAACCTTTTTTCTTTCATTAAAAAAGATATAATAATTGATTTAAATGCTTCCGGAAGATTAGCTTTCGTAGAAATTACTAAAGCAAATCTTGAAAGGGAATTTAGTAAAAAACTTTGGCAAAAGTATGGTGAAAATTATATGGTATAAATAAACGGCCTCCATTTCTGAAAGCCGTTAATAAAATTTAAAATCTTCTATCTCCATCTAGCAAACTTCCTAATCCGCCTAATAAACTTCCTTCGTCGCGACTGTTTCCGCCTGCTCTTGGTGCAGAGGCGATGATTCTGTCCGCAAGTCGGCTGAAAGGCAAGGATTGTACATAAACTGTTCCTGGACCGCGGAGTGTAGCGTAAAACAAACCTTCGCCACCAAAAATAGAATTCTTAATACCGCCAATAAACTCAATGTCATAATCGACATCTTTGGTAAAACCTACGATGCAACCGGTGTCGACTTTTAGTATTTCGCCTGCGGCTAATTCTTTTTTGGCTAATGTTCCGCCGGTATGTACAAACGCCATTCCGTCGCCTTCTATTTTTTGCATGATGAAACCTTCGCCACCAAACAATCCACGACCGAGTTTTTTAGAGAATTCGATTCCCACAGAAACACCTTTGGCAGCGCAAAGGAAAGAATCTTTCTGGCAAATGAATTTTCCACCAAATTGTGTCAAGTCTATTGGGATTATTTTCCCGGGATAAGGCGATGCGAATGAAACTTTGCTTTTGGTATTGTTTTGATTGATGAACGCAGTCATAAAAAGACTTTCGCCAGTGAGTACTCTTTTTCCGGCGCTTAAAAGCTTGCCAAATAATCCGTTTTCCTGCCCGGAACCGTCTCCAAAAATGGTTTCCATTTGGATATTATTGTCCATCATCATAAAACTTCCCGCTTCGGCAATTACAATTTCCTGTGGGTCCAGTTCTATTTCCACATATTGCATTTCCTCGCCGTAAATGTGGTAGTCTATTTCGTGTGCTTGCATGATTTCTGTGTTTTAAGTTTTTTAAATATGTCGGAAGCGTGATAATAAAGTTACAGCTTTACCATGAATTTTGGAATTGATGTTTTGGAACTATATGTTTTCTCGTTCTAGTGCGCAAGGGATAGCAGCGGAAAGCCCGCAGTCTTGTCTTTTTTGACGAGACGAGGACTTGCAGCGTATAGCCCGACGTAGCTGGAGTTTACGGAAGCTGGGTTGCGCCCAAAAAAAAAATCGGTTCACATTGCTGTAAACCGATTTGATTGTATGTTTTCAAGGAATTAACTGTTCATTAATTCTTCGATTTCGTCCACTTCAATTGGGATGTTGCGCATCATGTTGAACGGTTCACCGCTTTCCTGAACGATAATGTTGTCCTCCAGACGGATTCCGAAACCTTCGGCAGGAATGTAAATTCCAGGCTCTACGGTAAATACCATATTGGCTTGCATGGGTTCGGTCAGGATTCCGTAATCGTGCGTGTCCAATCCCATGTGGTGTGATGTCCCATGCATGAAATATTTTTTATAAGCGGGCCATTCTGGGTTTTCGTTTTGCACATCGGCTTTGTCAATAAGACCCAAACCTAGTAGTTCTGAAGTCATTAATTTACCTACTTCGATATGGTATTGTTTCCAAAGTGTTCCTGTAGTCAGCATTTTGGTCGCTTCGTTTTTTACATTTAAAACGGCATTGTACACTTCTTTTTGTCTTTTGGTGTACTTTCCTGAAACTGGAATGGTACGCGTCATATCACTGGAATAATTCGCATATTCAGCTGCAACATCTAGTAAGATCAAATCACCGGCTTTGCATTGTTGGTTGTTTTCGATATAGTGCAACACATTGGCATTGTTTCCGGAAGCGATTATTGGCGTGTAAGCGAAACCTCTGGAACGGTTGCGAATGAATTCGTGAATCAACTCGGCTTCGATTTCGTATTCGGTAACGTTTGGTTTCACGAAAGGCAATAATCTTCTAAAACCAAGTTCGGTAATATTACAGGCTTTTTGGATTAAATCCAATTCTTCGGTTTCTTTTACAGAACGAAGGCGTTGCAATATCGGGTTACTTTTGGCGACAGCATGTGCAGGATATTTCTCTTTCCACCATTTTACAAAACGGGCTTCGCGCGTTTCAGTTTCTACGGTAGCACGGTAATGCTCATTAGTATTGATGTAAATTGTTTCAGCATGAGTCATCATTTCGAATAAAACTTTTTCAAAATCCTGTAACCAATGTACGGTTCTGATTCCTGTTACTTCAAAAGCACGCTCTTTAGTCAGTTTTTCACCTTCCCAAATTGCAATGTGTTCGCTGGTTTCTTTCAAGAAAACCATTTCTCTTTGGTACTCGTATGGCGCATCTGGGAAAAGCAATAAAATACTTTCTTCCTGATCGACTCCGCTTAAGTAAAAGATATCACGGTGTTGTGCAAATGGCAACGTACTATCTGCAGAAACGGGATAAATATCATTAGAATTGAAAATGGCAACGCTTTTTGGCTTCATCTGAGCCATGAACTTTGCTCTATTTTTTATAAATAAATCTCGGTCAATTTGGTGGTATTTCATATGTTGATTTTTTTTATTTAATTGTAGTAAAATGCAATCTTAATGGGCGTTTTTATGGATAAATATAAATAACATTATACAATCCTTACTTTTTATATTGAATATTCAAAAATACTAACTTTGAGAGAAACGGATGTTAATTACACTATAAAATTTTTAGATAACTATTTTTATGATTAATTTTCCAATTCAAATCAGTTTACATGAAAAAAATAGTACTCTTCTCTGCCCTTATCGTACAAAGTGTCTCTTGGGGACAGGTTTCTACCGAAGCGATTCAGCAATCATTGGAATCCAAAAAACAAATGGAAAATCAATCGATTTTTCAGCAGGTTACTTTCGAAAATGTGGGGCCAACGGTGATGAGTGGAAGAGTGGTGGATGTGGATGTAAATCCGGAAAATCCAACCGAATTTTATGTGGGATATGCTTCGGGCGGACTTTGGTACACGAATAATAATGGGATGAGTTTTTCGCCGGTTATGGATGCGGCGCCTACGCAAAATGTGGGTGATATCGCGATAGATTGGAAACGAGGAACGATTTGGGTAGGAACTGGTGAAGTGAATTCGTCCCGATCATCTTATGCAGGAATTGGAGTTTTGAAATCCGAAGATAAAGGAAAGACTTGGCAAAATATGGGATTGCACGACAGCCATCACATCAGCAGAATCCTAATAAATCCATCAAATCCAGATGAAGTTGTTGTGGGCGCAGTGGGACATTTGTATTCGAAAAACGAAGAACGAGGAATTTATAAAACGATTAATGGCGGAAAAACGTGGAGTAAAACCCTTTATATCGATGATGAAACAGGGATTATAGATGTTGCTGTTTCGCCAAAAAACTTTAAGGTTCAATTTGCGGCTTCATGGAGCAAAGACAGAAAAGCGTGGGATTTTATTGGAAGTGGCGCTACTTCTGGAATTTATAAAAGTGAAGATGCGGGATTGACATGGAAACTTTTTACGAATGCTGAAAGCGGATTTCCTGTTGGCGAAGGCGTTGGGCGAATTGGTTTAGCGGTGTATGATGATAATAACGTGTATGCCATTTTGGATAATCAATTCAAAAGACCGTTGCAATCTAAAAAAAGCAATTCGTTGCCGGTTGCATTTTCTATGCCGGGAGACGAATTTTTGAAATTGCCGAATAAAAGTCTGAATTCTATTTTAAAGAATTACGGATTGACCGAGAAATACAGAGCAGAAAATATCAAACACTGGGTTCAAAATGGGTATTTGCAACCTAATGAAGCCGCAAAAGTGGTTCTGGATGCGATAAATAGTTTAGCCGAAACAGAAGTTATTGGCGCCGAAGTATACAAATCAAGTAATGGAGGAAAAAATTGGAGTAAGACCCACCAAGATTTTATTGATGATTTCTTTTATTCGTACGGCTATTATTTTAGCGTCATTTCTGTTGATCCAAACGATGTGAATAAAATTTATTTGTCAGGTGTGCCGATTATCAAATCGAATGATGGCGGGAAAACATTTACCTCCATAAGCGAAGAAAATGTTCACGCAGATCATCACGTAGTTTGGGTGAACCCAAATAAATCCGGGTATTTAATTAATGGAAATGACGGTGGTTTGAACATTTCGTATGATGATGGAGCGCATTGGGTAAAAAGTAATTCGCATTCAGTAAGTCAGTTTTATGCAGTGAATGTAGATGAGCAAGAGCCATATAATATTTATGGAGGGATGCAGGATAATGGTGTTTGGGTTGGACCAAGTACGTATAAATATTCCTCAGAATGGTACCAAACTGGAAAATATCCTTATGAAAATTTGATGGGAGGCGACGGAATGCAAACTCAAATTGATAAAAGAAATCCAAATATTGTTTTTACAGGTTTTCAGTTTGGAAACTATTATAGAATTGATCGTGCGAATAACAAACGGGATTATATTTCTCCAAAGCCAAAAAAGGACGAAAAACCGTTCCGATTCAATTGGCAAACGCCTATTCTATTGTCTTCGCACAATCAGGATATTTTATACATGGGGTCTAATTTCTTGCACCGTTCGATGAATCAAGGGCAAACTTGGACCGCTATTTCGCCTGATTTGACACAAGGAGTGAAAGAAGGAAATGTAGCTTTTGGGACCATCGCTACGATCAGCGAAAGTGCTTTGCAGTTTGGTTTACTCTACACGGGAAGTGATGACGGATTGATTCATGTTTCGAAAGATGGCGGTGCAACTTGGAACAAAATTTCGGGAAATTTACCTCAGAATCGTTGGGTTTCCAGAGTCGTGGCTTCGGCGCATAAGAAAGAAAGAGTTTATGCAACTTTAAACGGATATCGAAATGATGATTTCACGAGTTATGTGTATGTATCAGATGATTTTGGACAAAGTTGGAAAAATATCGCCAGTAATTTGCCTGCAAGTCCTGTGAATGTAATTGTTGAGGATAATGTCAACGAGAATGTTTTGTATCTGGGAACGGATAACGGATTGTATGTTTCGTTAAATAAAGGAACGAGCTGGAATGATTTTTCTAACGGAATCCCAAATGTAGCCGTTCACGATCTAGTGATTCAAAAGAAAGTCAAAGATTTAGTGGTAGGAACTCACGGTCGCTCGGTGTATAAAGTCAATTTAGAACAAGTGCAGCAATTGAGCGATAAAGTAGTAGCAGAAAATCTTCATGTTTTTGAATTAAAAAAGATAAAAAAATCAAGAGAATGGGGAAATAGCTGGAGTTCTTGGGCTAAAGCTTCAGAGCCAAAAGCGGAGATTTGGTTTTATTCGAATGGGGATTCAGAAGTGCTTTTACAAATTGAAAACAGCTTTAAAGAAGTCGTTTATTCTCAGAAAGTGAAAGCGTCAAAAGGACTAAACAAACACGTTTATGATCTTTCTATAAGTAAAGCAATAGCTGATAATTGGAAAAATAAAGACAAAAAACTAAAATTGGAAGCAGCTAAAAACGGCAAATATTACCTTCCAGTCTCAGTGAATAAAATAAGTATTCAAAAAGGAAGCGAGAAAGTGGTTACTGATCTTGAAATTATAGAATCAAAATAAACAATCCTTTTATTTTAAAAACAAAAAACACGATTCTAGATGAAATCGTGTTTTTTTATGGTTGCTGCTTTCTTAAAACTGTGCTACTTCTGTAGAATCTTTCATCGCAGTTGTAGAAGATTTTCCAATTGTCACGGTATTTTGTACCGCATCAAAATAAGAAGTTCCTACGAAACCTTGGTGTTTTACGGCTTTGAAGCCGTGTTTTTGCAAAGCAAATTCTCTTTCCTGTAATTCAGAATAGCCCGCCATTCCTCTTTCTTTGTAGGCTTTAGACAATTCGAACATACTCGTATTCAACGCGTGGAATCCTGCCAATGTTATGAATTGGAATTTGTATCCCATTGCAGCAAGATCTTCGCGGAACGTTTCCATTTCAGCAACGGATAATTTTGCAGCCCAGTTGAAAGAAGGCGAACAGTTGTAAGCCAACATTTTTCCTGGGAATTTTGCGTGAATTCCTTCGGCAAATTTTCTTGCGTAATCCAGATCCGGATTGCTGGTTTCCATCCAAATTAAATCTGCATAAGGCGCATAACTCAATCCTCTGTCAATTCCTTGCTCCACACCACAATTTACATAGAAAAAGCCTTCTCCGGTTTTTTCACCCGTGATGAATTTAGCATCTCTTGTATCAATATCGCTAGTCAATAGGTTAGCTGCATCTGCATCTGTACGGGCAACAACAATAGTTGGCGTTCCCATTACGTCAGCCGCTAATCGAGCCGCAATCAATTTGTTGATGGCTTCTTGTGTAGGAACCAATACTTTTCCGCCTAAGTGACCGCATTTTTTAGCAGAACTCAATTGATCCTCAAAGTGAACTCCCGCAGCTCCCGCTTCAATCATCGATTTCATTAATTCGAAAGCGTTCAGGTTTCCACCAAAACCAGCTTCGGCGTCAGCAACAATAGGAACTAAATATTGTTTTTTATCAGTTGTTCCGTTTACTACTTGTATTTGGTCTGCTCTCAACAGGGCATTATTGATTCGTTTTACTACTAATGGAACACTGTTAGCAGGATATAAAGATTGGTCAGGATACATTTCTCCGGCTACGTTTGCATCAGCTGCAACTTGCCAACCGCTCAAATAAATAGCATCTAATCCTGCTTCTACCTCTTGAATGGCTTGGTTTCCGGTAAGTGCGCCAAGTCCGGCTACAAAATCCTGAGAATTTAGTTTATTCCATAAAGTATTCGCTCCAATTCTGGCAACACTATGTTCTATTTGATACGAACCTTGCAATTTTACCACTTCTTCAGCAGTGTAAGGTCGCTCAATGCCATTCCATCTTGGGTTCGTAATCCAGTCGGTAACTAATTCTTGAATTCTTGTTTCTGTAGTTTTCATTTTTCTTTTTTTTTGGTTGTTTGTTAATAGGTATTGCAATTGATTTTTTAAATGTATTTGTATCCTGGAATTGTCAAAAATTCGATAAAATTGTCGTTCACGACCAAAATGTCTAATAATTGTTCGGCCAATCTGTATTTATGTTTTTCGTGATTTTCGTTTCCAACAAGTTTTCTGATTTTTTCAAATTCTTCCATCGCTAGTCGGTGATAGTATTTTTCGGTCAGGACTTTTTGATTGTCTAAAACGACTTCGTTTTGTAGCCATTGCCACAATTGTGATCTCGAAATCTCAGCAGTAGCTGCATCTTCCATTAAATTATGTAACGCTGCTGCACCTTGTCCGTTGAGCCATGAAGCGATATATAAAACTGAAATACTGATGTTTTTTCGAACACCTTCTTCAGTTATAGTTCCTTTGGGAGTTTCGAGCAAATCACTTTCGGTAACGTGTACATCTTCTCTTTTTACATGAATCTGATTTTTGGTCGGCATGTATTTATCGAAAACCGTCATGGCAAGTGAAACCAAATCCGGATGTGCGACCCAAGTGCCGTCATGACCATTTTTTACTTCCCGTTCTTTGTCGGCTATTACTTTGTCGAAAGCAATTTTATTAGCTTCTTCGTTATTTTTTATTGGAATTTGTGCCGCCATTCCACCAATTGCATGAATATTTCGTTTGTGGCATCTTTGAATAACCAATTGGGAATATGCACTCATAAATGGTGCAGTCATCGTCACCTGATCTCTGTTTGGAACAATGAAAGCCGGGTTTTTTCTTAGTTTTTTGATGTATGAAAAAATGTAATCCCATCGCCCGCAATTAAGGCCAACAATATGATCTTTCAATTCAAAAATGATTTCGTCCAATTGAAAACTGGCAGTTATAGTTTCGATTAAAACCGTGGCTTTGAATGTTCCGTTTTTCACGCCTA
Organism: Flavobacterium sp. KS-LB2; assembly: GCF_036895565.1. NCBI lineage: Bacteria > Pseudomonadati > Bacteroidota > Flavobacteriia > Flavobacteriales > Flavobacteriaceae > Flavobacterium > Flavobacterium sp. KS-LB2. The sequence goes on from NZ_CP145904.1 coordinate 229,498, forward strand.
AATATTCCTGCGTGAATTCGAAAACTTCATTCCACCATCTTGCTTCCAGATAATGTTCCAGTTTTGGAATGTAAAAATAAGGTGCCGTTCCATCCTCAATAAGTTGTTTGTGATTGTGAAAAGCATACAAACCAAAGTCAATTAAGGAACCCGAAGTTTGTTCTCCATCAATCAAAATATTTTTCTCCGGCAAATGCAAGCCTCTTGGTCGAACAATCAGTACGGCAGTTTCGTTGTTCAGACTGTATTTTTTATTCTTTATAGTATCTTCAAGAGCAATGGTTTTATTTACCGCGTCTTTCAGGTTTTGTTGACCCGTCATTAAGTTGCTCCAAGTAGGAGAAGTGCTGTCTTCAAAATCAGCCATGAATGTTTTTGCCCCCGAATTCAATGCATTGATAACCATTTTTCTATCGACCGGTCCGGTTATTTCGACTCTTCGGTCTAATAAATCCTCGGGTGTTGTTGCAGCTTCCCAATTACTTTCTCTGATGCTTTTTGTTTCAGAAGGAAATGTTGGTAACGTGCCTGCATCAAATAAATGCTGTTGATTTTTTCTTTCGGCTAATAGCAAAAGTCTTTTGTCATTGAATCTGTGATGCAATTCCGTTATTAAATCAATAGCTTCATCCGTCAAAATTTCTGGATAATGTTCTTTTGTTTCAGTTGAAAACTGTAACGTTTTTTCGGTTATTTCAATATTAGTTTTCATGGTTAAAATGTTTTACACGACAATGTTACAAAAAGTTTTTTACAAAACAAGCGAACGTACGCTAAAAATTAAAAATATTTTTTTTGGCGAAAATATTTTTTTAGTATATCTTTGAGATATGAACATAGAAAAGGATTATATCAAGTTAATTTTTGGATTAAAACTGAAGCAGGCTCGCACCAATAAGAATCTGTCATTGTTTGGTTTGGCGAAAATCACGGACCTGTCAAAATCGTATTTGAACGAAATTGAAAAAGGCAAAAAATATCCTAAAACGGATAAAATCATTCTGTTATCTGAAAAGTTAGATGTTTCCTATGATAATATGGTTTCATTGAAGCTGGATAATAATCTGGCACCCATTGGAGAAATTCTAAAATCGGGAATTCTAAAAGAAATTCCTCTGGAGATTTTTGGGATTCAGGAAAATGACCTTATCGATATTATTGCTAACGCTCCTGCAAAAGTCAATGCGTTTATCAGTACGATTATTGAGATTGCACAACATTATAATTTGACAAGAGAGAGTTTCTTTTTGGCTTCGTTGCGATCGTATCAAGAAGCACATACAAACTATTTTGAAGATTTAGAACAGAAAGTATTACAGTTTTCGAAAGCGTTTCACGTGAATATTGAAGCCAAAATTTCGATTGAAGAACTTACGGCGATACTAATAGAAGAATATGGTTATACGATAAAAGAACTCGTTTTTTCGGAGCAAGAACAATTGGGTGATTTGAGATCGATTTTTGTGCCAAAAAGCAAGACATTGTTGCTTTCATTAGACATTGACGAACCTCAAAAATCGTTTATTCTGGCCAAAGAAATTGCGTATAATTACCTTGAAATCACCGAAAGATTGTACACGTTCAGCTGGATTAAGTTTGATAACTTCGATCAGGTTTTGAACAACTTTTATGCTTCTTATTTTGCCGGAGCGTTACTTATTCCAAGGCAGAAACTGATTGACGAACTGAATTTATTTTTGTCTAAAACAGATCCAAAACCTCAGGAAATGATTGCTTTGATGAGCGGGTTCAATGTTTCGCCTGAATCGTTCTATCAAAGGTTGACTAATATTTTGCCAAAAGACTTTCAGTTGAAAAACCTTTTCTTTCTGAGATTGTCGCATCAAATAGGAACGGATACGTATCAGATAAAAAAGGAATTGCATATCACGAACCAGCAGGAACCGCATGCGAATGAAATGAATGAGCATTACTGCCGAAGATGGGTTTCTATTCGTACGATAGAGCAATCATTGAAGCAAAAGAAAAGTCATTTTTTTGATGCGCAAATCTCCAGTTATGAAAACAGCAAAAATGAATATCTTGTTTTTTCATCGGCAACGCCGGATCCGTTTAAAATAGATTGTATTCGCAGTATTTCGGTAGGAATATTAATTACACCGGGAATGAAGAAAAAATTCAAGTTTATTGAAAGTGATTCGATTAAAAAACAGATTGTCGGGGTTACCTGTGAAACTTGTGCCGTTAAAAATTGTTTGGAACGTGCTTCGCCTCCAATTCAATTGGAACAAAAAATGCGCAACGAAAACACTGATTTTATTGTACAGCAATACATGACAAAATTCAGTTAGCGCATAGCTGTCTATTAAATGAAAAAGCACCGAAAATTCAACTGTGAATTGTCGGTGCTTTTTTTGTAGAATTTTAAATTAATCTACCCATTTGTAATAACGAGCGCCAATTAAATTTGGAATTTCATTTTCAATTCGGTCTAAAACCCATTCGTTTTTTGGAGTTCGAATACTGGTTTTTTGTTCCTTTTTGTGTAGTTTATTATAAGTTTCAAAGTCAATTTCGAAACTTTTTTCTATTGTTTCAAAAAGTTTGACTTCAGCTATGGCTAATTTCCAGTCTTGTTGAATCGTTCCTTCAAAAACTTTTGATTTTGAGCCGCTTCCGTACGCCAGAAAGCCAAATTTACTGCCGCTTATTTCTTTTTCAGTATCGTAAAAATGAGCCAAAGTTGATAGTAATCCCATGAAAATAGAACCTGTGTATAGATTTCCAATTAATGAAGAAGCAATTTCTGCGGGCATTAATTTTTCGTTTACAAATTCCTTGTAGGCTTCTGATTTACTGATTTCTTTCAGTTTATTTTGATATTCTGATGCGTCTTCATCACCGGAAATAATTGTTTTGGAAGCGTCCAAAGCATATATTTCAGATAACATTCGGCGTCCCTGAAAAGCATAAGGCAAGTGCATAACAATACTTTTCCAGGAATCGTAAACAGTTTCGGTAGTATTTTTTAATTTTTTGAATGAAAAATAAGCCTCTCTCGTTCGGTCCATATAGCATTGATTCGAATATTGACCGTCAAAAACCGGTTGGTCTTTGTGGATTTCAACTTCACATTCTAAATTTTCAAACCATGGTTCGTTAGCTGCATTTCCTGTAATTGCTGTTTTCGAAAGCGTTCGGTACGGTTTAAAAAAGTCAAAAACTCCTTTTGTGCTAGTGGCCCAATTGTTTTCGAAAGTTATAATCCTTGGGTTTGAAGTTATTAACATGGCCAAAGCGCCTGCGCCTTGCGTATATTCTCCGGTAGAGTTTAAGTCGTATTTTGCAAAATCAGTGGTGACCACAATTGCTTTTTTTGTTGGATTCAATGTTACAAAATCAATACAGTTTTGTATGGCATCAACTCCGCCAATACAGGCAAAAGTAAAATCAACCACATCGCATTCGGACAAGATGTTTTCCCCAAATTTTTGTTCCATCAAAGCTACTAAAAAGGAGCTGATAGGTTTTGAGCTGTCAATGGCGCTTTCAGTTCCTACATAAATTCGGGCGATTTCGTTGAGGTTGATGTTGTTGCCTGAAATTAATTTTGTCAAAGCATTGGCGCCAAAAACAACGGTGTCTTGATGCGTGTCCGGCAATGTCATTTTCATTAAACCCAGTCCTTTTTCTAGTTTTTCGGGTTCGATATTTCTGGCTTTCGCCAATGTATTTATAGGCAAATGTATTTTTGCTACATCAAAGGAGATGGCGTCAATTCCTGTTTTCATTCTTCAATTTTTAACTTGTAAAGTTAAAAAGGCATTGTCTGGATACAATTATTTTAGAGACATAAAATGATGTAATGGGACGTTTTTGTTAAATTAGAAATAAAGAATAATAAAAATTATTGAATTGGTAATTTTGAGCAATTTACAGATTGATTTTTAGTCAATTTCGTGGTGTATTATTTAAGATTTTTTTCTTTTTTGTTTAAGTATTTTTCAGACTGTTTTTCAATTTATGTTTGATATTTAGCGATTTCTTGTTTTTTTGTATAAAACACTTTAAAATCATTATAAATAACAGCGAAAAGGTTGTAGTTACTGTCTAATTGCTTTATTTTTGTATGATTTTTAAATTAATTCATTCAAATTCTTATGGCAAAATCTTCATTATTAAAGTCATCGATTGCAAAAAAAGTCGCTATGGCGCTTTCTGGACTTTTCTTAATTTTATTTTTAGCACAACATTTTTTTATAAACAGTACCTCGGTTTTTAGTCCTGATACTTTTAATGCTATTTCTCATTTTATGGGGAATAATCCATTGGTACAGTTTGTAATCCAGCCGATTCTTATTGTAGGTGTTGTTTTTCACTTTGTAATGGGTATCGTTTTGGATTTTAAAAACAAAAGTGCAAGACCAATTAACTACGTTAAAAACAACGGAGCAGCTAATTCATCTTGGGCATCAAGAAATATGATTATTAGTGGTTTAGTAGTTCTTGCGTTTATGGTATTGCATTTTTACGATTTCTGGGTTCCTGAAATGGTATATAAGTATGTAGAGGTTAATCCGCTTGACGAAACGCGTTATTTTGGTGAACTTACTCATAAATTTGTAAGCCCAGTTCGTACGGGTATTTATTGTGCTTCATTTATTTTATTGTCTCTTCACTTGTGGCACGGTTTCAATTCATCGTTTCAGTCAGTAGGGTTCAACAATAAATATTCAAGATCGTTACATAAATTAGGATATGCTTTTGCAATTGTAGTTCCTTTCGGTTTCATTTTCATTGCATTATTTCATCATTTTAATCATTAATATTAAATTATAAATGGCATTAGATTCAAAAATTCCAAATGGTCCAATAGCGGACAAATGGACAAATTATAAAGATCATATTAATTTAGTAAACCCAGCTAACAAACGTAATATTGATATTATTGTTGTTGGAACTGGACTTGCAGGAAGCTCTGCTGCTGCAACATTAGCTGAATTAGGATATAACGTAAAAACTTTTTGCTTTCAAGATTCTCCTCGTCGTGCGCACTCTATTGCTGCACAAGGAGGGATTAATGCTGCAAAAAACTATCAAGGAGATGGGGATTCTACCTTCCGTTTGTTTTACGATACAGTAAAAGGGGGTGATTACCGTTCTAGAGAAGCTAATGTTCACAGATTAGCTGAAGTGTCAGTAAATATTATTGACCAATGTGTTATGCAAGGTGTTCCATTGGCACGCGAATACGGTGGACTTCTGGACAACCGTTCTTTTGGAGGAACTCTAGTTGCGAGAACATTTTATGCTAAAGGGCAAACAGGACAGCAATTATTACTAGGTGCTTATTCCGCAATGAACCGCCAGATAGGTCGTGGAAAGATAAAATCCTACACGCGTCACGAAATGCAAGATTTAGTAGTTGTAGATGGTAAAGCAAGAGGAATTATTGCACGTGATTTAGTTACAGGTGAAATAGAAAGACATTCTGCTCACGCGGTTGTTATTGCTTCTGGAGGTTACGGAAATGTATTTTTCCTATCGACTTACGCCATGGGAAGTAACGCAACTGCTGCTTGGAAAATACATAAAAAAGGAGCGTTTTTCGCCAATCCTTGTTACACACAAATTCACCCTACTTGTATTCCTGTTTCAGGAGACCACCAGTCTAAATTGACATTGATGTCAGAGTCGTTGCGTAATGACGGACGTATTTGGGTTCCTGCAAAATTAGAAGATGCAAAGGCGATTCGTGAAGGGAAAAAGAAACCAACGGATTTGTCTGAAGCTGAAAGAGATTATTATTTAGAAAGAAGATATCCAGCTTTTGGTAATTTAGTGCCTAGGGATATTGCTTCTCGTGCTGCTAAAGAAAGATGTGATGCTGGGTTTGGAGTTAACAAAACTGGTGAAGCAGTTTACTTAGACTTTGCTGCAGCTATTGAGCGTTACGGAAAAGAGCAAGCTTATGTAAAAGGTTTAGATGCAAATGACACTGCATTAGTAACTAAATTAGGTGCTGCCACTGTTGCTAACAAATACGGAAATTTATTCCAAATGTATGAGAAAATCGTTGATGAAGATCCGTACACTACCCCAATGATGATTTATCCTGCGGTACACTATACAATGGGTGGAACTTGGGTTGATTATAACTTACAAACTACTATTCCTGGATGTTTCTCTATTGGAGAATCTAATTTTTCTGATCACGGAGCAAATAGACTAGGGGCTTCTGCATTAATGCAAGGTCTAGCAGATGGTTACTTTGTATTGCCATACACAATAGGTGATTATTTAGCACCAGACATTAAAACTGGAAAAATTTCTACTGATTTACCAGAATTCGTGGAAGCTGAGAAAAATGTAAAAGCACGAATCGAGCAATTTATAAATAATAAAGGAACACATTCTGTAGATTATTTCCACAAGAAATTAGGAAAAATCATGTGGAACAAAGTAGGAATGGCTCGTAATGCTAAAGGATTAACGGAAGCAATCGAAGAAATTGCCGCGTTAAGAGAAGAGTTTTACAAAGATGTAAAAGTTCCTGGTGATGCATACAGTTTCAATCAAGAATTGGACAAAGCAGGACGTGTTGCTGATTTCTTAGAATTAGGTGAGTTGTTTGCTAAAGATGCTTTACACCGTAATGAATCTTGTGGAGGACATTTCCGTGAGGAGTACCAATCTGAGGATGGTGAGGCGCAACGTGATGATGAGAATTTTGCTTATGTTGCGGCATGGGAATACATGGGTAAACCAAGCGAGGCTGTCCTTCATAAGGAACCATTGGTATATGACAATGTTAAATTAGTAACTCGTAGTTATAAATAGGAATTAGTCAAGTATCGAAAGTCTTATTAAAACGACTTTTGACATTGAGGCTTTCAAACGAAAGAAAATATGAAACTTACATTAAAAATATGGCGTCAAGCCAACGCCAAAGCAGAAGGTAAAATCGTTGAATATCCTCTAGATGGAATTGAAGAGGATATGTCTTTTCTTGAAATGTTAGACGTTCTAAACGAAGGTTTAATAAATAAAGGAGATTTGCCAGTATCTTTTGATCATGATTGTCGCGAAGGAATTTGCGGTTCATGTTCATTATATATCAACGGAGAGGCTCATGGACCAGATAGAGGAGTTCCTACTTGTCAATTACACATGAGAATGTTCAAAGATGGTGATACAATTTATATTGAGCCATTTAGAGCTAAAGCGTTTCCAGTGATCAAGGATTTAGTTGTAGACAGAAGCGCTTTTGATAGAATTCAGCATGCTGGAGGATTTGTATCTATAAACACTTCAGGAAAACCAACTGATGCTAACGCAATTCCTATTCCTAAACATGATGCCGATAGAGCGTTTGACGCAGCTACTTGTATTGGTTGTGGTGCTTGTGTAGCGTCTTGTAAAAACTCTTCTGCTATGTTATTTGTATCGGCAAAAGTATCTCAATATGCTTTGTTGCCACAAGGTAAAGTAGAAGCAGCAGATCGTGTATTGAACATGGTAGCACAAATGGACGCTGAAGGTTTTGGTAACTGTACAAATACTGGAGCTTGTGAGGTAGAGTGTCCAAAAGGAATTTCTTTGGAAAACATTGCTCGCATGAACAGAGAATATTTATCAGCAAGTTTGAAAGGATAATATTCAAAGTATATATTTAAAAAACGCATTCAATGTCAAAATTGAATGCGTTTTTTTTGTGCAAAATAATCAGTTTTAAACTAATCTTTCCAGCCCCATGGTGCGGAAGGTGTTGCTACTGTTTTCGTCAAGTCAAATTTCACGGTAAACAGTCGGTCAGAACCAATGCGTCTTAGGTTGTAGGTAAAAGAAGTTTCGTCTATAGTAATCCACCAAACATTTGCGGAAGCATTTGGAATCAACTCGCAAGTTTGTTGATCTGCCGGAAAATATTGAAGCGTAGATGAACCGGAATTAGAGGTTGTTCCGCCGTATTGAGTCACCTTATCTTCGGATCCATCTTCGTGGCGATGATCGTGTTTCAATTGAATTCGGTCGTTTTTATAGGTTAATACCCAAGTTCTTGATTTATCATCTCCTACAAAAAACGGAATCCGAATCGTATTCTCATCACAATTTCGAATATGCATCACTAGCTTTTTATCTCGAAACGTGTCATTTGCAGCTCCTTCCTTTACTTCGCCTTCAAAGGATTTGCCGCATTGCTTTTGTAATTTTTCCCAAAATTGTTTCGCCCCTGATTTTTCTTGTCCATAAATCAATATAGAGAATAGCATAGTGCATACAAGAAGTATATTTTTCATAAAATTGTTTTTTGCTAATATAATCAACTTATGGTATTATGATATTTCTTATTTTTATAAAAAATAAAATAATGCAAGTCATCCTGATCCAAGCTCCTTTAATTTGGGAAAACCCAAAGTCAAATCGCAATTATTTCCAAGCTAGAATTAATGAAATTAGAACTGAAGTTGATTTGATTGTTTTGCCGGAAATGTTTACAAGTGGTTTTACAATGTGCCCTGAGAATGTCGCTGAATCAATGCAAGGCGAAACAATAACTTGGCTTAAAGTATTGGCTAAAGCCAGAAATTTTGCCATTACAGGAAGTTTAGTTATAGCGGAAAATGGAAATTTTTACAATCGATTGGTATTTGTATTTCCTTCTGGAGAAATACAGTTTTATGATAAAAGGCATTTATTTACTTTGGCAGGCGAAGATAAAGTGTACACCAGTGGTGACCAAAAAATAGTAATCGAATATTTGGGTTGGAAAATTTGTCCTCTGATTTGTTATGATTTACGATTTCCTGCTTTTTCAAGAAATTCAGAAAATTATGACTTGTTGATTTATGTGGCAAGTTGGCCAAAAATCAGAACCAATGCTTGGGATGCTTTGTTGAAAGCTCGTGCTATAGAAAATATGAGTTATGCAATTGGTGTCAATAGAATTGGAACTGATTCGAATAGTTACGAATACATAGGCCATTCACAAGCAGTCGATTTTCTTGGGAATTATGTGGTAGAGCCGGAAGAATCTGAAGGTTCTTTTTTAGTTGTATTAGACAAAGAAAAAATGCTGGAAACTAGACAAAAACTAGGTTTCTTGAACGATAGAGATTCTTTTGAAATAAAATAATAAAGTGCTAGTTTTTCTTCTTTTCAGTTTTCTTTTTAGGTTCGGGAGTGTACGGGATGCTCAAATCAAAAATTTGGTTCCAATCCCAATTGGCTCTAATTTCAATTTCTTTAGAAAAGTAAATTACTTCTTCAGCTTGTCGTTTTTCTAAATAATTTCCGGGATCCCATTCCTTGTTTTTATTGATGTCATAAATAGCCCGTAAAGTATAAACTGAGGGTTCAATTAAATTAAATTCTATTTGGGTATTTTTATCGGTGTATTCAGTAGCTAAAATATCACCTTTCAAATTGGTTAATTCAATAATAACCGGAAATTGTTTTACGTTTTCTAATGCCACGGTAAGATTTCCGTAATCTGATGTGCTTCCCGTGTTTAATTTGTAGATCAAGCTGTCATTCGATTTTTCGAAGAAGTCAGTTAATGCTCCTGGCAAAATTTCAAAAGTGTAATTTTCTGAGGGTTCCTTTTTAAAGTCAAAAAACAATTTCTGATTAAATTCGTCGTATTCAGTGGTAAAAGGCACTGCCTTTTTTTCATTGTTGATCAGATTTATTTTAGAATTCTCAATACTAATTAATGGGGTTGAGCTTTCTAATGTAAAACGCTCACGGAATTTTAAGTTGCCAGTTTGTAAGGCAGAGATGCTTAAGGTATCCTTTTTTTGATCTTTTATTTTAAAGGTAAAATTGGCGTCGTATTTGTCTTTGGCTACAGCCAAAGTTAGCGAATCTGCCTTGATGGGTTTATACCATATTTGAAGAGAATCCTTTTTAGGAAATTTTGTAATGATATTAGACAGGACTTCGTTGTTGTTTTTTAATATTAATTTTGGTCGGGTAGTTGCAGAATTTACGATGCCTTCGTATCCTAAGAATAATCGGTTTCCAGAAGCTTGAGTTGGTTTGAAAGTTTTAAAAGGGAGTGTTTCCTTGAATAATTCTAACTCGTAGATGGTATCGTTTGGAATAGTAATGAATTCTTTACTGAATCCAATTTTATCGGTTTTTGGATTGTATTTGTTGTTGCTATTGTAATCTTTCATTGCTACAAGAAGGTATTTTCCTGCTTTCAAATTCTCGAAACGAAAAGACTTTAGGCTATCTAGCGTGTTAGTCACATATCTTGGATTCTCATTATAGACAATTGAATCGTTAAAGGTGTCATTCACGTCATACAGCATAACCGAAACGAATGATTCAACTTCTTTATCGTAAGCACTTTTTACAATTCCACCAAGGCTTAAGGAATCAATGTAATCGCCGGTGGAAAATACATATTTGAATTGATTATATGGGTTTCCTTCATTATTGTCAGCGATACTTTGACCAAAATTAAAGCTGTAAGTGGTGTTTGCTTGTAAGGTATCTTTGATCTTTATGGTAATTGTTTTGCTTGGAGTAGTTGGTAAAATTGATGGTTCGTATTTCATTGGCGGTGAAATGATCAATTGCTTGCTGAGGTTTTTGAGTTTGATATTTTCGTCAAAGACTAATTTAATCTCGTTTCCTTTGAAGTTTTTGCTAAAATTTTCCGGGAAACTTACTTTTAAAACGGGAGCTATCGTGTCTTTTAAACCACCGGTTATTGAGCCTCGTTTGGCGCAGCCAACAACAATAAAAAGCAACAATAGGAAGGCATATCTTAAATTGTTTTTCAACATATCAAATCAGAATTAGAATCTACAAAATAACAATTATAATTCATGCAATCGAAATTTTTTATAGAATTATTATGATCGAATTATTTGAGCTTACTTTTTTAGAAAGTGTCACTTTTTTGTTTATAATGTTTAATTTTACCTGAAATAAGGTAGTTACGGCTGACTGATAAGCTAAGTGTAAAACAAATGTAGAATTGATAGTATAAATAATGAGAAAGATAGAACATATAGGAATTGCAGTTAAAGACTTAGAAGTGTCAAATTTAGTTTTCGAAAAACTCTTTGGCGCTCCAGCATATAAATTTGAAGATGTAGAAACCGAAGGGGTTACAACTTCTTTTTTTATGAATGGACCTAATAAAATTGAGCTTCTTGCCGCAACAAATCCAGAAAGTCCGATTGCTAAGTTTATCGAAAAGAAGGGAGAAGGGATTCATCATATTGCTTTTGATGTTGAGGATATTGTTTCAGAAATTGCACGTCTAAAGAATGAGGGATTTGTGGTCTTAAATGAAATTCCTAAAAATGGAGCTGATAATAAGTTAGTTGCGTTTTTACATCCCAAAAGCACTAATGGTGTTTTGATTGAATTGTGTCAGGAAATAAAATAATTTAACTCGAGATAAAAGGGTACTATTCTAATATTCAGTTGGTTTCTGTTTGAAAAAACGGAATAATTAAAGTATATTAAAATCTAAGTCAAAAATATTTGGAGCAAATGAAAAATAGTGGTAATATTGCACACTCTTAACCGGTCCTATAGCTCAGCTGGTTAGAGCACCTGACTCATAATCAGGTGGTCCCTGGTTCGAGCCCAGGTGGGACCACAAAAACCCTTTAAAACATTTGTTTTAAAGGGTTTTCTTTTTTTGCTAAAAACCAAATTAGGCTAAAACACGTATCTTTGTTTAGCGGTAATAGGGGTTTCCTATTTATAGTTTAATAGATTTTTTTATTTCAGTAAATTTACTATTTTTGAGACCGATGAAGATTAAGTCAAATACGTTATATTTTTTAATTATTTTCCTATTTGGGATAATGAATGTTTTTGCTGGTCCTGGAGGTTCTGGTCCTCCTGCGCCTACGGCTAAAAAACCACCACCACCACCTGGATTGTCAATTGATGAAAATAGTGTGTTCATAATGATACTTGCTTTGCTATTTGGAATTTATATCATTTATAGTAATACCTTAAAAACAAAAACCCCAATTTAAAATGGGGTTTTTGTTTTTTATGCTTAAAGTGTTTATTTATTTGAGTAAAGTCGGGAAACATATTTGCCAATCACATCAAATTCAAGGTTGATCCTTGTGCCAACTTTAAAAGAATTAAAATTAGTGTGTTCGTGTGTGTAAGGAATAATGGCTACACTAAATTGATTTTTCTTAGAATTCACTACTGTTAAACTTACTCCATTTACTGTAATTGAACCTTTTTCAATAGTGATATTGTTTAGTTTCTCATCGTATTCAAAGGTGTAGAGCCAGCTTCCATCGGTTTGTTCTGCAGTGATGCAAGTTCCTGTTTGGTCTACATGTCCTTGTACAATATGTCCGTCAAGTCTATCGCCTAGCTTCATTGCTCTTTCTAAGTTAACGCTGTCTCCAACTTTCCAATCGGCTAAATTTGTTTTTCGTATCGTTTCATCAATAGCGGTCACCGTATAAAAAGTATCGTTGATTGAAACAACTGTCAGGCAAATACCGTTATGAGCAACACTTTGGTCAATTTGTAGCTCACTAGTAATCGATGCATTCATCGTTATGTGAACATTGCTGTTCTCTTTTTTTATTTCTTGGATGACACCAAGGGTTTCTATAATTCCTGTAAACATTTCTTGTTTTATTTTACTAAATTTGCACTTCAAAATTAGCAATAAATAACGTTAGGTCATGATGAAAAAAGCAGAAAATATAATCGTTGGGATTTCTATAGGAGATTTAAACGGTATTGGAAGCGAAGTTGTTTTAAAAACATTCGAGGATTCACGTATGTTAGAGTTGTGTACTCCAGTGATTTTTGCTAATGTTAAGTTGTTGTCTTTTGTAAAGAAAAGCTTTCAATCTGCTTCTTTATTGCATGGAATTGACAAACTGGATCAAATTGTACCAGGTAAGATTAATGTTTTAAATGTTTGGAGAGAAGGAATCGATTTAAATCTTGGTGTAAATGATCCCAAGGCAGGCGAATATGCTATAAAATCATTTGTGGCGGCTACCAAAGCTTTAAAAGACGGTCTAGTAGATGTATTGGTCACAGCGCCTATAAATAAGTATAATATCCAGTCGGAAGATTTTAAATTTCCAGGACATACAGATTATTTAGATCAAGAGCTTGAGGGGAATGCGCTTATGTTGATGGTACAGGATAATTTAAGAGTCGGGCTCTTGACGGATCATATTCCGTTGAATGAAGTTGCTTCTCATCTTACCGAAGAATTAATTAAAAGAAAAATCGAAACGGTTAAACAGTCATTGATACAAGATTTTAGTATTAATAAGCCTAAAATAGCAGTTTTGGGTTTGAATCCACATTGTGGTGACGGAGGTGTTATTGGTACTGAAGATGATTTGATTATAAAACCAGCATTGAAAAAAATATTTGACAAAGGAACATTGGTTTTTGGTCCGTTTGCTGCCGATGGTTTTTTTGGAAGCAATCAATATGAGAAATACGACGCTATTATTGCGGCCTATCACGATCAGGGATTGATTCCTTTTAAGACTTTGTCTTTTGGTAATGGGGTGAATTATACAGCGGGTTTGAATAAAATAAGAACATCGCCAGATCACGGTACTGCTTATGATATAGCGGGAAAAGGAGTGGCTGATTTTAATTCATTTAAAGAGGCTGTTTACTTAGCGATTGATATTTATCATTCGAGAAGTCAATACGTCGAAATTAGTATGAGGCCATTGAAAACAAAAGAAAAACAGTTGTGAACAAAAAAAAGTGAATAACATTATTAGATTTGCAATAATTTTATATCTTTGCACTCCCGTTCCGACGACTAGGAATAGGGTCAAATTGTTGTTGAAATGAAGAAGACAAAAGAATTTTTAATACCTTTTATAGGATTAAAGCTAGGAAAACATCATTTTGAGTATCAAATAAATAATTCGTTCTTTGAAATCTTTGATTATAATGAATATCAAGATTCAAATATCAAAGTAAATGTAGTTTTAGAGAAAAAAAGTACGCTGTTGGAGTTCAGTTTTAAGCATAAGGGAGTTGTAAATGTGCCTTGTGATTTGACAAGCGAAGATTTTGACTTGCCGGTGAAAGGTAAAATGAAGTTAATTGTTCGTTTTGGCGAGGAATATAATAATGACAATGAAGAATTGTTGATTTTGCCACATGGAGAGTTTGAAGTGGATATTGCACAGTATATCTATGAAATGATAGTGTTGTCAGTGCCTCTAAGACGTGTTCATCCAGGAGTTAAAGATGGAAGTTTAAAAACGGAAGCTTTGACTAAATTGAATGAACTGATTGTAAAAGAAGAAAAAAAAGAGAATAAACAAGAAGAAAATATTGACCCGCGTTGGGACAAATTAAAGCAACTATTAACGGATAAATAATATAGTAAAATGGCGCATCCTAAGAGAAAAATCTCCAAAACAAGAAGAGATAAAAGAAGAACACATTACAAAGCTACTGTAGCTCAGATTGCTACTTGTCCTATTACAGGAGAAGCGCATTTATACCATAGAGCTTACTGGCACGAAGGTAAAATGTATTACAGAGGACAAGTTGTTATAGATAAATCTGTAGCTGTTGCTTAATACATTTTTGTAAATGATATTCGAACTCTCACATCGTGAGAGTTTTTTTGTTGTTTATAATTTTAAATAAATAAGGAGTTCCAAATCAATGAAAATGGAATTTTTTTTGTAATTTTCAAGTCTTTTAAAAATTTTTCAAATGGCAACATTTGACAAAAAATAATCGCATACAATGAATACAATTACAGCCGCAATTACCGCTGTTGGAGCCTATGTTCCAGACTTTGTGTTAACAAACAAAGCCCTTGAGACCATGGTTGAAACCAATGACGAGTGGATAACCTCTCGCACCGGAATAAAAGAAAGAAGAATCCTCAAAGAGGAGAATAAAGGGACTTCTTTTTTAGCAATAAAAGCTGCCCAAGATTTACTGGCTAAAGCCAATATCGACCCTCTAGAAATAGACTTGTTGATCATGGCAACTGCAACACCAGATATGCCAGTTGCTTCAACAGGTGTGTATGTAGCAACCGAAATAGGAGCATTAAATGCTTTTGCTTACGATTTGCAAGCAGCGTGTTCTAGTTTCTTGTTTGGTATGTCAACTGCAGCAGCATATATACAGTCTGGAAGATATAAGAAAGTACTCTTAATTGGTGCTGATAAAATGTCTTCTATAGTAGATTATACGGATAGATCTACTTGTATCATTTTTGGTGATGGCGCAGGAGCAGTTTTGTTCGAGCCAAACTACGAAGGATTAGGATTGCAAGACGAATATTTACGCAGTGATGGAATCGGAAGAGATTTTTTAAAGATTGATGCCGGTGGTTCACTACTTCCTACCTCTTATGAGACGGTAAGAGACAATAAACACAATATCATTCAAGATGGAAAAACAGTATTTAAATATGCTGTAACTAATATGGCTGATTCAAGTGAATTAATTCTGAAAAGAAATAATTTGACAAATGAAGATGTAGATTGGTTAGTCCCTCATCAAGCCAATAAACGTATTATTGATGCAACTGCAAATAGAATGAATTTAGAAGATTCTAAAGTGCTGATGAATATTGAAAAATACGGAAACACAACTTCTGCGACTTTACCATTAGTCCTCAGCGATTTTGAACATTTATTCAAAAAAGGAGATACGATAATTTTAGCTGCTTTTGGAGGTGGATTCACTTGGGGATCTATCTACCTAAAATGGGCGTACGATAAAAAATAAATTTAAACTAAAAACAAATAATTATGGATTTAAAAGAAATTCAAAATCTAATCAAGTTTGTAGCAAATTCAGGAGTTGCAGAAGTTAAATTAGAGATGGATGATGTGAAAATTACCATTAGAACAACTTTAGAAGGGAATGTAACTGAAACTACTTATGTTCAGCAAATGCCAGCTCAAGCGGCACTTCCTCAAGCAGTAGCGCCTCAACAAATCACTCCTGTTGTAGCAGTACCAGTGGCTCCAGTTGCAGAGGATGCACATTACATCACTATAAAATCTCCAATCATTGGAACTTTTTATAGAAAACCTTCTCCAGATAAACCAATGTTTGTTGAAGTAGGTAAAACAATTGCCAAAGGTGACGTACTTTGTGTAATTGAAGCCATGAAATTATTTAACGAAATTGAATCTGAAGTTTCTGGTAAAATTGTAAAAATATTGGTTGACGATATGTCACCAGTTGAGTTTGACCAACCTTTATTCTTAGTAGATCCATCTTAATTAATTATAAATTATGAATTATAAATTGTGAATTGGTTTTTGATCAGTCATAATTTTAAAAACTCATAACTCATAAACCATAACTCAAAATAGATGTTTAAAAAAATATTGATTGCCAATAGAGGGGAAATTGCGTTGCGCGTAATTAGAACTTGCAAGGAAATGGGTATAAAAACAGTAGCCGTTTATTCTACTGCAGATGCTGAAAGCCTACATGTAAAGTTTGCTGACGAAGCGGTTTGTATAGGACCACCTCCAAGCAACTTGTCCTATTTAAAAATGTCAAATATTATTGCCGCTGCCGAAATAACAAATGCAGATGCAATACATCCAGGATACGGATTCCTTTCTGAAAATTCTAAATTTTCTAAAATTTGTCAAGAACATGGAATCAAATTCATTGGAGCTTCTCCAGAGATGATTGATAGAATGGGAGACAAAGCTTCTGCAAAATCAACTATGATTGAAGCAGGCGTTCCTTGTGTTCCAGGTTCAGTAGGGATTTTAGAATCTTACGAACAAGCCCTACAGTTATCAAGAGATTTTGGTTTTCCAGTGATGCTTAAGGCAACTGCTGGTGGTGGTGGAAAAGGAATGAGAGCGGTTTGGAAAGAGGATGAATTATTGAAAGCTTGGGAAGGAGCGCGTCAGGAATCTGCTGCAGCCTTTGGAAATGACGGAATGTATCTTGAGAAATTAATCGAAGAGCCTCGTCACATCGAAATTCAAGTAGTAGGAGATTCTTACGGAAAAGCATGTCACCTTTCTGAAAGAGATTGCTCTGTTCAAAGACGTCATCAAAAATTAACCGAAGAGACTCCATCTCCATTTATGACAGATGACTTGCGTCAAAAAATGGGTGAAGCCGCTGTAAAAGCTGCTGAATATATTAAATATGAAGGTGCTGGAACAGTAGAATTTTTGGTAGATAAACACCGTAATTTTTACTTTATGGAAATGAATACACGTATTCAAGTAGAGCACCCAATTACGGAGCAGGTTATTGATTATGATTTAATTCGTGAGCAAATTATGGTTGCAGCTGGAATACCTATTTCTGGTAAAAACTACTTGCCACAATTACATGCAATCGAATGCAGAATAAATGCGGAAGATCCTTACAATGATTTCCGTCCGTCTCCAGGAAAAATTACAACATTACACATGCCAGGTGGACACGGAGTTCGTTTAGACACTCACGTATATTCAGGATATACAATTCCACCAAATTACGATTCAATGATTGCAAAATTAATCACTACAGCTCAATCGAGAGAAGAAGCAATTAGTAAAATGAGAAGAGCATTAGACGAATTTGTAATTGAAGGAATAAAAACGACTATTCCGTTTCATAGACAGCTAATGGATGATCCTCGCTATATTGCAGGAGAGTACACCACAGCATTTATGGATACTTTCAAAATGAATGATCCAGAATAAAAAAATATTTAAGTAAAAAACCTTGCATCACTGCAAGGTTTTTTTTTAATCTATAGTGTTTCTTTTAGCCATTTAAAAAATTCACCTTGCCAAACCTGAGCATTTTGTGGTTTCAATACCCAGTGGTTTTCTTCAGGAAAATACAAAAATCTGCTTTTTATTCCTCGGAGTTGTGCCGCTTGAAACGCTTCTTGACCTTGTCCAATTGGTACACGAAAATCTTTTCCGCCCTGAATAATTAAAATAGGTGTATTCCATTTTTCCACCAAAGTCATTGGATTAAAAGTCGTGTATGTTTTTTGAGCCACAGCATTGTTTTTCTCCCAGTAAGCACCACCAAAATCCCAGTTGCTAAAGAAAACTTCTTCAGTAGTTCCAAACATGCTTTGGGTATTAAAAACGCCATCATGGGCAATGAACGTTTTGAATCGGTTGTTGTGAATTCCCGCTAAATAAAAAACGGAATATCCGCCGTAACTCGCGCCAACACATCCTAAACGGCTGGCATCAACATATTTTTCCTTCGCCACATTATCAATCGCAGATAAGTAATCGTCAATTACTTGCCCGCCCCAGTCTTTGCTGATTTGCTCATTCCATCCCACACCGTGGCCCGGCATTCCGCGACGGTTTGGAGCCACAACAATATAGCCGTTGGCAGCCATCAACTGCAAATTCCATCGGTAGGAATAAAACTGTGTCAATGCAGATTGTGGTCCACCTTGACAATATAAAAGCGTTGGGTATTTTTTTGTGGCATCAAAATTAGGTGGGAGAACGACCCAAACTAACATTTTTTTGCCATCCGTCGTCGTTACATATCGCCTTTCGGTTTTGCTTAGCGCCAAAGAATTATAGGTTGCCGAATTGACTTTGGAAAGTTGTTTCCAAGTATTTTTGTTTAAATTATAAGAAAAAATTTCCGCCGCATGATTCATGTCGGTTTTCGTTACGATGATGTTATCGCCTGAGAAACCAACTAAATCATTGACATCAAATTCTCCAGTAGTGATTTGGCGAACGGTGATTGCTATCTTGGTCAGACCTGGAAAATTAACTTCAAACAATTGTTTGGTTCCGTCTATCGGCGCCACAAAATAGATTTTTTTTCCGTTAGGACTCCAAATGAAATGATCTACGGTTCCATCCCAATTCGCCGTTAAGTTCATTTTCATTCCTTTGAAACTCACCATAAGGTCGTTTTTATCGGCTTCGTAACCGTCACGTTTCATTTGCAACCAAGTCAAATTTCCGGTTGGAGAAAATTGTGGAGCCGTATCATATCCTAGATTTTCCTCGGTTCTATTGATGGTTTTTCCAGTTTCCAGATTGTATTCGAAAATATTGGTGTTGGTGGAAATAGCATAATCTGTTCCTGCTTTTTTCTTGCTTATGTAAAGAATGCTTTTGCTATCTGGCGACCAAATGTAATCTTCGTCTCCGCCAAATGGTTTTTGTGGACTGTCAAAATTTTCGCCTTTCAGAATGTCAGTTCCCACTGCGCCTTCTTTGTTTTCTTTGTAAAAAACATGGTTGTATTTGCCTTCGTTCCAAGTATCCCAATGGCGGTAATTCAAGCCGTCATAGATTTGAACGTCTGATTTTTTCAGTTCCGGATAAAAATCTTTTCCGTGAACTTTTTCGATTTTTACTTCTTCACTGTAAACGACATATTTCCCGTCTGGAGAAGTATTTTTATCTTTTAATAAATCTTTGGTTTCTTTTACTTCGGTTGGATTCCCACCATTTACGGGTAAAGTGTAGAATTTTGTACTCGATTTATTTTCTTGAACGGAAGGAGTCGTTACTTTGTAAACTACATTCTTTCCATCTTTGGAAATACCTAAAGGAGTTACTCTTCCTAATTTCCAAAGCAGTTCTGGAGTCATTACATTTTGTGCCATAGCAGTTAAACTCATCATTAATAAGGGTATAAACAGTATTTTTTTCATTGTAATTATTGATTTTTTCGAATGCTAAAATTAGCCAATTTAAATTGATGTTTTTTCGTTTTTAACACTTGCTTTTTAACCTCGATAATCCCGAGGCGTCAGGAGGGAATCCTTTTATTTTTTTCTTTAAAAAATGAAAGATTACAACGGATAGCAGGATTAGCTCCAAAAAAATATTATTTTTATAAAAAATATTAAGACATGGATTTGAGCTATTGGGAGTTAAAAAACTGGTTTACTGATGTAGATTATACTATCGTAGGAAGTGGTATTGTGGGCTTGCATGCTGCATTACGCTTACGCGAAAGATTCCCAGAAAGCAAAATTCTAGTGCTAGAAAAAGGGATGTTGCCACAAGGAGCGAGTACTAAAAATGCTGGTTTTGCATGTTTTGGGAGTCTTTCAGAAATTATAGATGATTTAAAATACCATTCAGAGGAAGAAGTGATTCATCTAATCCAAAAACGTTGGAAAGGTTTGCAATTGCTGCGAAAAAGACTCGGTGATGATACCATAGATTTCAAACCCTATGGTGGTTATGAGTTGTTTTTAAAACACGACGAAAGTTGCTACAGTGAGTGTGTTGGGAAATTACCCTTCATCAATGAAATTTTAAGACCACTATTTAAAGCGGATGTTTTTGCCAAAGAAGTAGACCGTTTTGGGTTTAATGACATACAGGAATATTTAGTTTTCAATCCTTTTGAAGCACAGATTGATACCGGAAATATGATGCAGGCGTTGTTGAAAGAAGCAGTTTCTAAAAATATTTTAATTCTAAACCAACAAACCGTTACTTCTTATTTCGATAAGGGAAATGGAGTGGAAGTGGCACTTGGGGATTTCAGTTTTAGTACTAAAAAAATATTGTTTGCTACGAATGGCTTTGCAAATACATTGACAACTGGAGCTGTTAAGCCGGCCAGAGCGCAAGTTTTAATCACGGAGCCTATTAAAAACTTAGATATAAAAGGAACTTTTCACTTGGATAGAGGGTATTATTATTTCAGGAATATTGGCGAAAGAATATTATTGGGTGGTGGAAGAAACCTGGATTTTGAGACGGAGAACACAACTGAATTTGGACAAACAGAAATCGTCCAAAAAAAATTGGAACAATTATTAAAAGAAGTAATTTTGCCTCATCAGGATTTCCAAATTGCACATCGTTGGAGCGGCATCATGGGTATTGGTAACAGCAAAAGTCCCATTGTTTCACAATTATCTGATAATGTCTATTGTGGTGTACGATTAGGCGGAATGGGAGTAGCAATAGGAAGTTTAATTGGAACAGAATTAGCAGATTTAGTATAATGGCAACGAAAATAACACCAAGAAAATCAAGACTACCCGTTAAAAAAGAACCGACCTCTTTTATGAGCAAAATAACTCGTTTTTTATTCAAAGCATTGCTATGGTTCTTTGGACTTTCTTTGTTTTTTGTGGTACTTTTTAAATTTGTTCCAGTTCCGTTTACGCCTTTAATGGTAATTCGCGCCATTGAAAATAAAACAGCTGGAAAAGAAGTTTTTTTCAGCCACGACTGGGAACCAATTGAAAATATCTCGATAAATCTTCAAAAAGCGGTAATTGCCAGTGAAGATGGAACGTTCTTGAAACACAATGGTTTTGATTTTGTTGCCATGCAGAAAGCGTATAAAAGCAATGAAAGAGGGCGACGAATAAAAGGTGGAAGTACGATATCACAACAAACAGCCAAGAATGTTTTCCTTTGGCAAGGCCGAAGCTATTTAAGGAAAGGTCTAGAAGCGTATTTTACGGTTTTAATAGAAATTATTTGGGGAAAAGAACGTATTATGGAAGTATACTTAAATAGTATCGAAATGGGAAATGGTGTTTATGGAGCGCAAGCAGCCGCAGAACATTGGTACCGAAAAGATGCTTCTAGTCTTACACCTAAGCAAGCAGCAGGAATTGCAGCAATTTTACCCAATCCAAGAAAATATTCGGCAACTAGTTCTTCCTCCTATATTAACCGACGAAAAGATAAAATTGTTCGAGTTATGCGAACTGTTGGCAAAATAGACTATTCAAAATAGAGAAAGGTTCTGAAAAGAAACTTGAAAAATAAAAAACCGTAAACTCTTAATGAAAAGATTTTACGGTTTTTTTTGTGGAGAATACCGGATTCGAACCGGTCACCTCTTGCCTGCCAGGCAAGCACTCTAGCCAAATGAGCTAATCCCCCAAACGTGTTCGCAAATATAAGATATAAATTTTCCAAAAAGCAAATTTCAAAATACAAATCCATTCTATTTGAAAAAAAGTCTAATCCTGCTTTACTTTTTTTAACTTTACATCAAAATCCCCGCTATGGTATCAGATAACCCAACAGGTTCGCTCTTCACAACTATCGAAAATAAAATCGCAACCGTTTCATTTGGTCATCCTTCGAGCAATTCTTTTCCAAGAGAATTGTTAGACCGTTTAACGAATGAATTCGCTATTTTAAGTATGAATCCAGACGTTACAGTAATTATTATTCAAAGCGAAGGCTCGGGTGCTTTTTGTGCAGGCGCATCGTTTGATGAGCTTTTGGCAGTTGCTAATGAAGCACAAGGAGCCCATTTTTTCTCCGGATTTGCACATTTAATAAACGCCATGCGAACGTGTTCTAAGCTTATCGTGGGGCGTGTTCACGGAAAAACTGTTGGTGGTGGCGTAGGAATTGCGGCTGCCTGTGATTATGTTTTAGCTACAAAAAATGCATCAATAAAACTATCAGAATTGGCAATCGGAATTGGTCCCTTTGTAATAGAACCTATAGTTTCCAAGAAAATCGGAAAGACGGCAATGGCCGAAATGACGCTCGCAGCTCACGAATGGAAAACTGCTGATTGGGCGGAAGCCAAAGGATTGTACGCTCATACTTTTGAAACCATCGAAGAATTGGATGCCGCAATAGCCGATTTCAGCGCTAAATTATCCAGTTATAATCCTCAAGCTTTACTGGAAATGAAAAAAGTGTTGTGGGAAGGAACGCAACATTGGGACACATTGTTGTTAGAACGCGCCGCTATTTCGGGTAAATTGGTCCTGTCTGATTTTACCAGAAAAGCATTGTCTCAATTCAAAAAGTAATTTTTTCAGGAGCTATTTCCTGCTGTTCACTATATCTTTTTATAAGGTGAAGAAAAATCACTTCATAAAAAGGATGCCGTTTCCATCAGGGCTAGACCTCAGTGGAATCCATATACCAAGATTTACATCTCATTTCTCATATCAATTTGCTAAATTTGCATCAAAATTAAACTCCGATGAGCAATATCAGAATTACAAAACAATTTAGTTTCGAAACCGGACACGCCTTATATGGCTATGATGGGAAATGTAAAAATGTTCACGGACATAGTTATAAATTGTCAGTAACAGTAATTGGAACTCCAATTACGGATCGTTCCAATGTAAAATTTGGAATGGTGATTGACTTTACGGACTTAAAGAAAATCGTAAAAGAAGAAATTGTAGATCAATTTGACCATGCCACTGTTTTTAATGGAACAACACCGCATATCGAATTAGCAAACGAATTGATGAGCCGCGGACATCACGTTATTTTGGTAGATTATCAACCAACAAGTGAAAACATGGTAGTTGATTTTTCTCAAAGAATCAGTAATCGATTACCAGAAGGAATCACTCTTTTCTCCTTAAAATTACAAGAAACTGAATCTTCTTTTGCAGAGTGGTTTGCAAGTGATAATATAAAATCCATACTGTAACTTCATGCAATTACCCAATAACAAAAAAATATATTTCGCCTCCGATCAGCATTTTGGCGCACCAACACCTGAGTTGAGTTTTCCTAGAGAACAGAAATTTGTGGCTTGGCTCGACGAAGTAAAAGACGATGCAGAAGCTATTTTTCTGTTAGGTGATTTATTTGATTTTTGGTTCGAATACAAAACCGTAGTCCCAAAAGGATTTATTCGTGTTTTAGGCAAACTCGCCGAAATCCGAGACAGCGGTATTCCTATATACTTCTTCGTGGGTAATCATGATTTATGGATGGAAGATTATTTCCAGAAAGAACTGAATATTCCCGTGTTTCATGACAATCAAGAATATACTTTTGGAGACAAAACATTTCTTATTGGCCACGGTGACGGAAAAGGTCCTGGCGATTTAGGATACAAACGCATGAAAAAAATATTTACAAATCCTTTTTTCAAATGGCTTTTTAGATGGATTCATCCGGATATTGGCGTGAAATTGGCGCAATACCTTTCCGTAAAAAACAAACTGATTTCTGGTGATGAAGATGTGACTTTTCTTGGAGAAGACAATGAATGGTTAATTCTCTATTCTAAAAGAAAACTGGAAACCAAACACTACAATTACCTTATTTTTGGTCACCGCCATTTGCCTATGAAAGTAGCCGTAGGAGATAATGCCGAATATGTAAATCTGGGTGACTGGATTACGTATTTTACCTATGGCGTTTTTGATGGTGAGAATTTTGAGATTAAAAAGTATTAAGCTTTAATTCATTCCCTCTCCATACAAATATTCATCCAGATTTATTTTAAACAAAGTCCCTTCGACCAAGTCTTTTACTGCATCTAATTCTTCTATGGAAACGGCCAAATCAATTTGGGAACAAGGCGTTTTTAGTAAAAATTTGTGACATTTGTTTTTCAGTTCACAATCGTCGCAGCATTTATTTTGGATATAGCTTTCTTCAATACAGCGCTTAAATTGTTGCAGTTCCTGCGGGGTAAAATAAAATCCCATTTCTCTAAAAACCAATTGAACTTTGTCCAGCACAATAGCATTGTCTTTTCTCCAGTAAAAAGCGGTACCTAAATGGTTATGATATATTTGTTTTATTTCTTGCATGTGTCATCAGTTTGAAACAAATATAAGTATTATTTATATTTGTTCTAAATAATAAAACATAAAAAACGTATAAAAAGGCGGAATGTAATCTTGATATTATTTTACTGACTAGTTACAAGAAGTGTTTTTTTCTAAAAAAATCTAGTTATTATTCGCTCTTTTCGTGTTCCTCAACATCTTTTTGTAAGTCCAGTTTTCTAAAAGTAGGCGATACGGCACCGGTAAGAAACACGGTAATCAGTGTCATGCTTCCGCCAAAGACCACTGCATTAACAGTTCCCATCAGTTTTGCAGTTAAACCGCTTTCAAAAGCTCCCAATTCATTGGAAGAACCCACAAATATAGAATTCACGGCTGCAACACGGCCTCGCATGTGATCAGGAGTTTTCAATTGCAAAATAGTTTGGCGTATCACCACCGAAATGCCGTCGAAAACACCACTTAAAAATAAAGCGGCTACAGACAACCAAAAAATGGAAGAAAGTCCAAAAACGATAATACAAATTCCAAACGCAAAAATTGCCGACAACAGTTTTATACCCGCATTTTTAGTAAACGGAATATAAGCGGAAATAATCAGCATTAAAAAAGCGCCAACAGCTGGAGCAGCTCTTAAAATACCAAATCCCTGCGGGCCTACTTTCAAAATATCCTGTGCAAAAATGGGCAACAACGCAACAGCTCCCCCAAAAAGAACGGCAATCATATCCAGTGATAAAGCGCCTAAAATCGTCTTATTATTGAAAACAAATTTCACACCTTCTTTTAAACTGTCCATAATGGGTTCGCCAATCTTTGGATTCAAAATAGGTTTCGTTGCAATTTGGGTTAAAGCAATCAACGCAAAAAGTGAACACCCTAAAACGATGGACATTGACCAATGAACACCAATCCAATTGATAGAAAAACCAGCTACTGCAGGCCCTAAAACGGAACTTATTTGCCAAACGGAACTGCTCCAAGTTGCAGCATTTGGGTATGTTTTTTTAGGAACAATCAATGCCAAAAGCGAAAATATGGTCGGGCCAAGAAAAGCGCGGACCAATCCTCCTAAAAACACGAAAAAGTAAATGGAATATAAAATAGTTTGGGTAGAAAAGTCTTTTATAAAGGGTGGCCATGTAAATAAAAACAAGCCCAAACTAATGATTGAAAACCCTAAAATACATTTGAAAAGCAATCCTTTTTTCTCCTTTTGATCGACAATGTGTCCGGCAAACAAAGCCATCGAAATTGCCGGAATAACTTCCATTAATCCAATGATTCCTAATGATAGCGGGTTTTTAGTCAAACTATATACTTCCCATTCAATGACAATAAACTGCATCGACCAGCCAAAAACCATGGCAAAACGTAATAGCAAAAAAATATTAAATTCTTTATAACGCAGGGCAGCGTATGGGTCATTTTTTTTCATAACAATAGAATCATTCTTTAATATCTCGCAATCGCAATTGCAAACTGAATTTGCCTTTCCATTCGTTTTCATCGATGCAATACACAGCTTGAAAAGGTTTTTGATGGGTAGTCAGTTCGATTTTGTTACCTAAATTAAAACCAATTGCAGCGATGCCTTCCGAGTTATTTTGTTTGATAAAAAGTTTTAAGTGTTCGTCTTCTTGTCCCATTGGTTTTCCATAACCGGTATCTTTGATGTTTTTGGTGAGGAAAATAGGCGTCATGTTTTGTGGTCCGTACGGTTCAAATTGTTTCAGAATTCGGATTAATTTTGGGGTAATATCCGCAAAATCAATTTCGGCATCAATGGCAATTTCGGGTGTTAACATATCGGGATGAATGGTTCTTTCAACTTCTTTTTCAAAAGCATCTTTGAAGATTTGATAGTTTTCTTCCTTCAAAGTCATGCCCGCAGCATACATGTGACCACCAAATTGCTCCAAATGTTCGGTACATGCTTCTAGTGCATTATAGACATCAAATCCTTTTACGGAACGGGCTGAAGCCGCATATTTATCGCCACTTTTGGTAAAAACAAGCGTCGGGCGATAATAGGTTTCTATCAATCGGGAAGCGACAATTCCAATCACTCCTTTGTGCCAATCTTCTTGAAACACAACTGAGGTGAAACGTCCTTTTTCATTGTTTTCCTCAATTTGTTGTAGCGCTTCTTTGGTAATTAATTTGTCTAAATCCTTTCGTTCCGAATTATAGGCTTCGATTTCAGACGCAAATTGTTGCGCTTGCTCAAAATTAAATTCGGTTAATAATTCCACCGCATGATTCCCGTGTTTGATTCGTCCGGCAGCGTTTATTCTGGGTGCAATGATAAAAACAACATCAGTAATATCTAAGGTTTGTTTTTTTATTTGGTGAATGATGGCTTTGATTCCCGGTCTTGGATCACTGTTGATGACTTGCAGTCCAAAGTAAGCCAGCACCCGATTTTCTCCTGTCATCGGAACGATATCAGCAGCAATGGCAGTGGATACTAAATCTAAATACGGAATCAAATCATCGATGGTCTGGTTTCTGTTTTGTCCTAAAGCCTGAATCAATTTGAAACCTATTCCGCAACCGCATAATTCATCATACGGATAGGTACAATCGTCTCGTTTTGGGTCTAAGATAGCAACGGCATCAGGCAAAAGCTCCCCCGGTCTGTGGTGATCACAAATGATGAAATCGATTTTTTTTGCTTTGGCGTAGGCCACATGTTCGATTGATTTTATACCACAATCTAACGCAATAATTAGCGAAAATCCATTATCATCAGCAAAGTCAATTCCTTTGAAAGATACGCCATACCCTTCATCATAACGATCCGGAATGTAAGTAGCCACATTAGAATAATAGGTTTTCAAATACGAAGAAACAAGAGAAACTGCAGTAGTTCCATCAACATCATAATCGCCAAAAACAAGAATGTTTTCCTTGTTTTCAACTGCTTTTTCGATGCGTTCGACTGCTTTTTCCATATCTTTCATCAAATAGGGATCGTGCAAATTATCTAAACTTGGACGGAAAAATCGCCTGGCATCCTCAAATGTTTCAATGCCACGTTGTACTAATAAAGTGGCTACAAAATCTTCTACATTCAACGATTTTGCCAAATGTTGTACAGTTTCTTCGCAAGGTTTTGGTTTGAGTGTCCAACGCATGGTGATTTGGGATTATAAAATTTAGGAATTTAAAAGAGTAACTACCGCTAATTCGCTAATTATGTCTGTCGATTTAATTTACGAATTAACGTTTTAACTCTATTTTTTCAATACTAAAGCACTTCCATAAAATCCTATTCCTTCCCAGCCCGTTTTTATGAAATTACGAATGTTTTGGTGATCAGTTCCATTTGGATTTTTCAAAACATCATCGTAATAATACGCTCCAAAACAAGATAATGTAGCTTCTTCTGATAAGTTCTGGATTTCGGAGAAAGAAAATAACTTGCAGGAACCGGAGTTCTCTCCCGCTGCATTGTGTTGCGTTCCATTTTCGAAAGCAGTAGGCGTAAAATCATAGTTGGCTTCAATTACGGCAATGGTTTCTGCAAATGTTATGGCTTCAGGAGTTGTATTTAATTTTTCTAAGAAAGTGGCTATAGTCATATTGATTTTAATTGTTAGAATTGATATGCAATTGTTTTTGCGGCAAAAATAGCACCATCCATATACCCTGGATTTTGAGTGGCTGTTTCTGCTCCGGAAACATATAATTTTCCGTTAAGCATTGGGGTTTTAAATATGGAATTTCCGTTGTTTTGATGTGCCAATACGAGTTGTTCATAGGGTTGAAACGTTAGTGGTTCTTCTCTCCAAAGGGTTTCATAATAGGCAACATAATCGGTAGCTTCTGACCCAAAAAAAGTAGCAAGTTGTGCCATAACTTTTTCTTTTCGTTGTTCCTGAGAAAGAACTGCAGTTCCTCCGTTTAGAAATCCTTTCAACGCAAAACCGGAATTATCACCTGTACTGTGGTCGTACATTTCTTGAATAATACTAGCTTGACTAAATAAGGTGCCGGAATAGTTATTCTCCTTCCAAAAAGGAGTTTTATATTCCACCGCAAATTTAATGGATTCGCCCATCCAAGTATGCGTTTTCTTGGCTAATTGTGTGAAATTTTCAGGTAATTTAGGCTCGAAAGCTACTGAGTTTACTAATAAATTAGGTGGAATAGTGCTAATCACCTTATCAGCTGAATAGCTATTCCCATTTGAGTCCACTAGGATTAATTGATTATTCTCCTCTTTTATAGCCGTGATTTTAGTATTTGTTTTAATATTTTGAATGCCGATTTCAATACTTAATTTGTCAATTAGTACAGCAGTTCCACCTTCGATTCTAAAAGAAGGTTCTTCGGAATCGGATATTTCAAATTTTTGTGGAGGAACAAATGACATGGTTTCAAATAATGAAATGCCTTGTGTATGTTGTTTAAAATAAGAAATTTCTAACTTATGGAGTGCGTCCAAAAGATTTGGATGTTGGTTTCCAAACCAAGTAGCACCCATTTCCATGGTAACGCCAGTAGTGCCAATAATGGTTTTTATGCGACCTCCAATTCGGGTATTGGCTTCTAATAGTAGGACTTCAATTCCTTTTTTTTGAAGTAAAAAAGCGGTGTAGAGTCCACAAAGTCCCGCACCGATTACAATAACTTTTTCCTTTTTCATAATTATTCTTCGGCTGAGAATTTAGATTTTTTAGGTTCTTTTGTTATTGGTTTTCCACCCACAACTACAACAATTTCTCCTCTAGGAGCTATTTTTTCAAAATGAGCCAAAACTTCTCGTACCGTTCCTCGAACATTTTCTTCGTGAAGTTTAGATAATTCTCTAGATACCGATATTTGACGGTCTTCGCCAAAATAAGTAATGAATTCAGCTAAAGTCTTCACTAGTTTATGAGGCGAAACATATAAAATCATGGTACGTGTTTCTTCGGCTAAAGCCAAATAACGAGTTTGTTTTCCTTTTTTGTCAGGCAAAAAGCCTTCGAAAACAAATTTGTCATTGGGTAAACCACTGTTCACTAATGCGGGAACAAATGCCGTTGCACCAGGCAAACATTCTACGTCAACTCCATTTTCAACGCAGGCTCTGGTCAATAAAAAACCGGGATCTGAAATAGCAGGCGTTCCTGCATCTGATATTAAGGCGATGTTTTCTCCGGCTTTTAATCTCGAGATTAAATTCTCGATGGTTTTGTGCTCGTTATGCATGTGATGGCTATACATGTGTGTGCCTATTTCGAAATGCTTTAATAGTTTTCCGCTCGTACGCGTGTCTTCAGCGAGAATCAAATCGACTTCCTTAAGAATCCGAATCGCTCGAAAAGTCATGTCTTCAAGATTGCCGATAGGCGTAGGAACGATGTATAATTTTGACATAGCTATATAATTACCTTCAAATAGTATTTAAAATTGGTATTTGTTTAAATGTATATTCAGAAAAATTAAAGGAGATTTACAAGAATTTTTTCTCAATAATATCCATAAAACGTTCTTCATAATCTTGTTTTCCTTCCCAGTTGTTATAGTCTGGTTTTACCATTTCCTGAATAAAATCGCGAGTTTCATAGAATGTGTTGAACGTAATCAATTGACTCAATACACGGTTGTAATCTTCGCTGCTGTTTCCAAAAAGGTGTTTTATAAAAGCAATGCGATCATTTAAATCGATATTGATTCCTTTGGCTAATTTTTCGTTCAGTGAAACACTTTTTTGCTCAGCAACTTCCTCTACAAGCAACGGTTTCTCCTCTTCGGAAATAATTTCCTTTGGAGTTTCAATTACAACAGTAGTAGGGATGTTTTCAATTTGTTGCACTTTTACAAATTGAGTGTCATGGTAATTTCCACCTAATAAATCTTCAAAAGATATTTGTACGGGTTCTATTTTCTTTGGTACTTCTAGTTCCGATTCTACTTCCTCTTCTTGAGATAATTCAAAAGCTGGAGTGAATGCTACTGCTTCATTTTCCTCAACAACTATTTCCTCGGCAACGATTGACTCTTCTTCTTGTATTGTTTCCTCTTCGTTGGAAATGATTTCTTCTAAAGACGCTTCAACAGTTTCTAATTCTACACTATTTGTTTCAGATTCAGTTGTAGTAGTTGCTTCTAGAGGGGCTTCAATGATTTCTTCAGCAACAATTTCTTCTATAACCGCTACCGTTTCTGGTTGAACCGATTTTATGTTGTCAAAAATCGATGCTATTTTTTGCTCTATATCCGTTGCACCAATTGTCGGTTTTACGTCACTAAAGTGTTCATCTACAAATCGTAAGACAGAAAGTTTTTCGTATAATTTCTGTGTTTCCAGATATAATTGATTGATATCAGATTTATTTTTTAATTGTAATACTCTGTGTGCAATGCTGATTAAATCGGCTTCCAATTTTTTTTTCATAACGTTTTAAATTATAGTGTGTTAGGCGGGTCTTTTTCTAAATATCTTCCTGTTTTTTATTTAGCATAAGGAAGAAGGAACCTTTGCTCGCGTGATTTTATTTTTTAAATAAGAGCTAGCGAATCTCCGATTTAATAAAAATGTTATACTTTTGAAACGACGTAAAAGTATAACATTTTTAAGTCGGTTTTATCCATTACAAAGTAATAAAAACTATTCATTTTTTAAGTCAGAAAAATACAAAATGTTTCTCGAAAATACAGTAAATCATAAAGAACAATTTGGTTGGATCGAAGTCATTTGTGGCTCCATGTTTTCGGGTAAAACCGAAGAATTGATTCGTCGTTTGAAAAGAGCGCAGTTTGCCAAGCAAAAAGTAGAAATTTTCAAACCGGCAATTGACACCCGCTATGACGATGAAATGGTGGTGTCACATGACGCTAATGAAATCCGTTCCACTCCTGTTCCTGCTGCTGCAAATATTGCGATTTTGGCGCAAGGTTGTGATGTGGTAGGCATTGACGAAGCACAATTTTTTGATGATGAAATTGTGAAAATTTGTAATGATTTGGCGAATCAAGGAATTCGGGTAATTGTTGCCGGATTAGATATGGATTTTAAGGGAAACCCTTTTGGTCCAATGCCTGCATTAATGGCGACAGCCGAATATGTGACCAAAGTGCACGCCGTTTGTACCCGCACGGGAAATCTCGCTAATTACAGTTTCCGTAAAACGGATAATGATAAATTAGTCATGCTTGGTGAAACAGAAGAATATGAACCGTTGAGTCGTGCCGCGTATTATCATGCGATGCGGAAAGATCAGGAGAAAAAATAAAGAGAATTATATTTTCATAAAAAAAAGGGGAAATTTGTTTCAAACAAATTTCCCCTTTTTAGTATTTTTAAATCAGCAATCTTACATCTTCTTCCTCATTCTCGCTACCGGAATATCGAGTTGTTCTCTATATTTTGCGATGGTCCTTCTCGCAATTGGATAGCCTTTTTCTTTAAGAATTTCGGCTAATTGATCGTCTGGAAGTGGTTTTTTCTTGTCTTCTTCCTCAATGGTATTCTGAAGAATTTTTTTGATTTCAAGTGTAGAAACATCTTCACCTTGGTCATTTTTCATCGCTTCCGAGAAAAATTCTTTTATCAGTTTTGTGCCATAAGGCGTTTCCACATATTTGCTGTTGGCCACACGTGAAATCGTTGAAATATCAAGACCTACCATATCAGCAATATCTTTCAGGATCATTGGTTTCAATTTGGTTTCATCACCATCTAAGAAAAATTCTTCCTGATAATGCATAATCGCATTCATGGTGACAAAAAGTGTTTCTTGACGCTGGCGAATTGCATCAATAAACCATTTGGCCGAATCCAGTTTTTGTTTGATAAACTGCACAGCATCTTTTTGCTGCGCTGATTTGTCACGAGAATCTTTATATGTTTGCATCATTTCCTGATAATCCTTAGAAACGTGCAGGGAAGGAGCATTGCGTCCGTTTAGGGTCAGTTCCAGTTCACCATCTACAATTCTGATGGCAAAATCAGGAACTACATTTTCCGTCACTTTATTGTTTCCGGTAAAAGATCCGCCTGGTTTTGGATTCAGTTTTTCTATTTCGTGAATGGCTTTTTTCAGTTGTTCATTCGAAACATTGTATTTCTGAATTAACTTATCGTAGTGTTTTTTGGTAAACGCATCAAACTGATTTTCAATAATATCAGTAGCTAGTTCAACGTATTCCGTTGGTGTTTTGTGTTTCAATTGCAACAATAAACATTCTTGTAAATCACGTGCGCCTACACCTGATGGTTCCAGTTCATGAATCACCTGCAACATTTTCTCCACCATCTTTTCATCGGTGTAAATGCCTTGGGTAAACGCCATATCGTCTACCATATCAGGAACGCTTCTGCGGATATAACCCATGTCATCAATACTTCCTACCAAAAATTCTGCAATTTCACGCTCCTCATCATTCAAAATAAAGGTGTTCAACTGATTGATTAGATCTTGGTGGAAACTCACTGGTGCTGCAAAAGGCGTTTCGCGATCATCGTCGTCATCGCTATAATTGTTAGCCTGTGTTTTATAATCCGGTGTTTCGTCGTTGCTTAAATATTCGTCAATGTTGATGTCTTCGGCTTCAATCCTGTCTGATTCCGAATCATCATAATCGTCATAATCTTCGTTTTCGAACTCGTCCTTTTCATACTCATCTTCTTCTTTTCCGGCTTCCAAAGCTGGATTTTCGTTCATTTCTTCTAATAAACGTTGTTCGAAAGCTTGCGTAGGCAATTGAATTAACTTCATCAACTGAATTTGTTGAGGAGATAATTTCTGTGATAACTTTAAATTTAAGAATTGCTTTAGCATTTTTATTGTTTAAAAGTTTAAGGTTTAAAGTTTAATGTTGCTGAACTTTCAACAACATTAAACTTTAAAACTGAAACAAATTTTTAAAATTCCGCATTCATTGGCGTTCTTGGGAAAGGAATTACGTCACGAATGTTTGTCATTCCTGTTACAAATAATACCAATCTTTCGAATCCAAGTCCAAAACCAGAGTGAACTGCTGAACCAAATCTTCGGGTGTCAAGATACCACCATAATTCTTCTTCATCAATTCCTAAGGCTTTCATTTTTTCAACCAAAACATCAAAACGTTCCTCTCTTTGTGAACCTCCCACAATTTCTCCAATTCCAGGGAACAAGATATCCATGGCGCGAACTGTTTTTCCGTCTTCGTTCAAACGCATGTAAAATGCTTTGATATTTGCCGGGTAATCAAACAAGATTACCGGACATTTAAAGTGTTTCTCCACCAAATAACGCTCGTGCTCTGATTGTAAATCAGCACCCCATTCGTTGATGATATAGTTGAATTTTTTCTTTTTATTTGGAGTACATTCTCTTAAAATATCAATTGCTTCCGTGTATGAAACTCGTTTGAAATTATTTTCCAAAACAAAGTTTAATTTGTCAAGCAAAGCCATTTCGCTTCTTTCAGCAACTGGTTTAGATTTCTCTTCGTCTAACAAGCGTGTTTCCAAGAATTTCAAATCCTCCGGACATTTGTCCATTGTATATTTTATCACGTACTGAATAAAATCTTCAGCCAAATCCATGTTGTCATTCAAATCATTGAACGCCACTTCTGGCTCAATCATCCAAAATTCCGCAAGGTGACGAGAAGTATTCGAATTTTCAGCTCTAAAGGTTGGTCCAAAAGTATAAATCTGGCCCAAAGCCATTGCAAAAGTCTCTCCTTCTAATTGTCCCGAAACCGTTAGGTTCGTTTCTTTCCCGAAGAAATCTTCCTTATAATTTACTTTTCCGTCTTCTGTTCTTGGCGTTCCGTCAAATGGCAAAGCGGTAACTTTGAACATTTCACCAGCACCTTCCGCGTCCGAACCTGTGATGATTGGCGTATTCACATACACAAAACCTTTCTCTTGAAAATAACTGTGAACGGCATACGACAATACCGAGCGTACTCTCATTATCGCTCCAAACATATTAGTACGAACTCTTAAATGCGCATTTTCACGTAAGAAATCTAAGCTCGGTTTATTTTTAGGTTGTATCGGGAATTTCTCAGCATCAGAGTCTCCAAGGATTTCCAGTTTAGCCACCTGAATTTCAAATTTCTGTCCGGCACCTTTACTTTCTACCAACGTTCCTGTTACGGATATTGCTGCTCCAGTCGTAATTCGCTTCAAGGTTTCGTCAGGTGTGTTCTCAAAATCGACTACACATTGAATATTATCAATAGTCGAACCATCGTTTAAGGCAATAAATTGATTGTTTCTAAAAGTTCTCACCCATCCTTTTGCATTTACTTCATGAAGCGTCGTGGTACTGTTTAGTAAGTCTTTAACTTTTGTATGTCTCATTTTATGTATATAGTTGATATTAAAAATTGTCTTATAACCGAACTGCAAATATAAATGATTTGTTTGTAATTGTCACGGTGGGAAACGAAGCATTCCAAAGCTGTTTTTGTTTTTGGAGCTATTTCCCGCTATCCATTGCAATCTTTTTGTTTTTTGAAAGCAAAAACAATAAGGATTTCCATTTCTATCGGGGCTAGGGAGTAGAGGTTAAAAGAAAATTTTGTGTGTATTTTGTCATTTTGTGCAACTAGTCAGTTAAAAACTGAAAATCACTTCCTCAAAGTTGGAAACTTTGCGGAGCGGTCAAAAAAATCTTCAATAATCACAAAATAACATCCTTAAAGTTGGAAAATTTACGGCCAAAAATAAATTCACATTCATTTCTAGATTTCGTAGTTAGAAAGTAGCCTGCTTTTTCGAATAATTTAAAACTTGGCAAACTACTCAACACTTTGTATTTTTGCATCATGAACGACAATTTTGTTACAGAATATTTTGGTATTGGGATTCAAAACGGCAAAACGCCTGAGAATTTAGGAGTATTGTGGCGCACCGCGCAAAACTTAGGTGCAAGTTATATTTTTACGATTGGGAATCGCTATGCAAAACAAGCTTGCGATACGCACAATGCAGTCAAATCAATTCCTTATTTTCATTATGAGTCATTTGAGGATTTCTATAACAACTTACCCAAAGGCGCTCGCTTAGTAGGTGTTGAACTGGATGAAAATGCCACTGATTTGGAGACCTTCGAACATCCAAGACGTTGCGTTTATTTATTGGGCGCTGAGGATAATGGACTTTCCAAAAAAGCCATTGAAAAATGTCATTATTTAGTAAAATTCAAATCCGAAAAAAGCTTAAATGTATCCGTTGCAGGAAGTATTGTGCTATATGATAGAGGCTTAAACAAACCCAGATCATAAAAAAAATTTCCGCTCTGAAAAGCAGGAATTTTAGTAATTGATTATAGTAATTTATTGATTATTCTCCATTTCTAGGATTAAATTAGCAATAAGTGCAGTCCATCCCGTTTGATGCGAAGCGCCTAATCCTCTACCAGTATCGCCATCAAAAAATTCATAGAATAAATGTTGGTTTTTGAATTCCTGCTCCGTTGAGAACAAGTGGTTTTTATCGTCAGAGTGGTATTGGTATTTGCCATTTTCGTCTCGCTCAAAAAGTTTGATAAGCCTTTTTGTTAACTCGTTTGCAATTTGATTTAAGTTTAGCTTATGTCCAGAACCTGTTGGGAATTCATACAAATAAGTAGAACCGTAAAACGTGTAGTATTTGCGCAACGATTGTATAATCATATAATTCAGTGGCATCCAGATAGGTCCACGCCAATTAGAGTTTCCGCCAAACATTCCAGACCTGCTTTCTCCAGGTTCGTACTGAATTTTATGATGTCCTTCGCTTCCAAAAACAAAAGGGTGGTCTTTATGGTATTTAGAAAGGGAACGAATCCCATAATCGGATAGGAATTCCTTTTCGTCCAATAAGCGTATTAAAAGATGCTCAAGTCTAAACCCGCGCATAATCGAAAATAGAAAATTACCATCTTTATTAGCCGTTTCTAAGTTGGATATTAATGAGGCGAGATCCGGACGAGTTCTAATAATTTCGTTTGCTCTTTTTTGAAAATCTTTCAATTGTTCGAATAGCTCTTTGTGCATAATTTCTACAGCAAACATAGGAATTACGCCTACTAGGGAACGAACTTTAAGGCGTTCAGTGCTACCATCAGACATTTCAACAACATCGTAATAAAAATTGTCTTGGTCGTCCCACAAGGAGAGATCTTTTTTTCCTATATGGTGCATTGCCCATGCAATATTCAAGAAATGCCTAAAAAACTTAGCCGATATTTCTTCGTAAATTTTATTGGTTTTGGCTAATTCAAGTGACATGCGCAACATGTTTAAGGAGAACATGGCCATCCAACTCGTAGCATCTGCTTGTTGCATTTTTTTGATTCCTTCTGGCATGTGGTTGCGATCAAAAACACCAATGTTGTCTAATCCTAAAAAGCCACCTTCAAACAAATCTGTTCCACTGGTATCTTTTTGATTCACCCACCACGTAAAATTCACGAGGAGTTTCTGGAAAGCAGTTTCTAAAAATTCAGTGTCGGTTTTACCAGTGCGTTTTAAGTCTTTTTCATAAACGGTCCACACAGCCCAAGAGTGAACTGGCGGATTTACATCGCTAAAATTCCATTCATACGCTGGAATTTGACCATTAGGATGCATGTAGCTTTCTTGTAAAACCAATAGTAGCTGTTGCTTAGCAAAATAAGGGTCAATTTCAACAAATGATGCCATGTGAAAAGCAAGATCCCAGGCGGCATACCATGGATATTCCCATTTATCAGGCATAGAAATTACATGACGGTTTGTTAAATGTTGCCAGCTGGTATTTCGTTTGTCTGAGCGATTAGGTGATGTCTCTCCTGGTCCTCCAAAAAGCCATTTGAATACATCATAATAATAAAATTGTTTGGTCCACAACAATCCTGAAAAGGCACTTTTTACAATTTTTTGCTGCTCTTTTGGGATATCTTTACTGATA
Organism: Flavobacterium sp. KS-LB2; assembly: GCF_036895565.1. Classification (NCBI taxonomy): domain Bacteria; kingdom Pseudomonadati; phylum Bacteroidota; class Flavobacteriia; order Flavobacteriales; family Flavobacteriaceae; genus Flavobacterium; species Flavobacterium sp. KS-LB2. The sequence goes on from NZ_CP145904.1 coordinate 266,820, forward strand.
ATTTCACTATAAAATGTTTCGCACTCTTTTTTTCTAGCTTCAATAACGGTATCAAAATCAGTAAAAGGGTTTTCTAGCGGAACATTACTCAACCGTATTTTTACGCTTTTTTCTTCCCCAGGTTTTAAATCAAACTGATGCCAAATGGCAGCTTTAGTTCCAAATTTTTCTGGGTTTACAGTAGGTTCATCGCTAATGACGTGGTTATTGATTCCATCTTTTACAAAATCATACTCATTAGGAGCATTATATATGCGCTCGTTATTGGTTTCGTTTTCACAAAAGAGTTGCTCTCCTTCATGGTGATAAAAGTAATAGGATCCGTTTCGGCTACTCTTAGAATGGATTGTGTTAGCTGCTACAGACTCCATATTTGGTCGGGGATGTCTATCGTTGTGTTTCCAGAAATTACGAAACCATATATGCGGAAGCACATGAATTGTAGCGGTTGTCGTTCCTCTATTGATGACCGTAACTTGCATCAAGATATCATCAACATCCGCTTTTGCATATTCGATAAAACAATCAAAATAGGCATTATCAGTAAAGCTACCCGTATCTAATAATTCAAATTCTGTTTCCTCTCGACTGCGTTGATTTTTTACAATTAATTCCTCGTACGGGAATTCGTTTTGAGGATATTTATAAAGGTATTTGTTATAGGAATGTGATGGTGTTGAAACTTGATGAAAGTACAGCTCTTTTACATCTTCTCCATGATTGCCTTGATTATTGGTTAAACCAAATAAACGTTCTTTGAGAATAGGATCTTTTCCGTTCCAAAAAGCAGGAGCCAAGCATAGAATTTCACGAGAATCACAAAACCCTCCAATTCCCTCTTCTCCCCATCTGTAGGCATTACTACGAGCTCTGTCGTGGTTTATGAATTCCCATGCATCTCCGTTTTGACTATAATCTTCACGAACAGTTCCCCATTGTCTTTCGGCTAAGTACGGCCCCCATTTTTTCCAATTTCTGTAATTATCAGAAACGGCTAGTTTTTGTTCCTCAGAAATTTGGTGCGTCATATTTTGCAGTCTTAGTATTATTTGTGAATTTGAAAAACAGAACTATTGTTTTTATACAAATAGCACAAGAGTTTTTTTATTTTCTATATCTCTATTCTGGTAAAAATAAGATTTATTTTAGTAGTACGAAATCAATGGTTTACTATTGTTTAATTGCCTGCCATTGTCGGTTTTCTTTAAATATCTCGTAAATTTTGAGGTCTTAATTTGTCAATTTCTGTTGAATTTAAAATAAAAATATCACAATTTGATGGTCTATATATCCAGTAAGAGTAAGGAGAAAACGTTTTTGTTTTTTGTAAAAAACAGAAAAATTGTAGTGTCTTCACCATCAGAGGGATAAATAGCCCTTAATGATACTATTTGTTTTTCTCAATAGTCGATTTTGGGTTCCAAAAAACGGTACTCGTTGAACACTATATTATTTAATTATGGGAATCGAATAGGAGAATCTCATAGGAATAAAAAAAATCCCGCTTAAAAAACGGGATTTTGATTGGTATGATATCTATTTTGTTTGATCAAAATAATCCTCTTGTTCATTTGGGTTGTTCAAAATATCTATTTTTGGTTCTATGAATTCTTGTTTGTTGGTCAATGATTTGTTTAAAGTAAGGACTAAACAAGGCAATAGCATTAGGTTAGACAACATACCAAAAGCAAGTGTGATGGCAATTAATCCTCCTAAAGCAACTGTCCCACCAAAATCAGACAACATAAACACGGAGAAACCAACAAATAATACCACTGAAGTATAGAACATGCTGATTCCCGATTCTTTGATGGTAGCAAAAACCGATTTTTTAATCTTCCAGTTGTTGTGTTTCAATTCTTGTCTGTATTGCGCCAAAAAGTGAATAGTGTCATCTACTGATAGTCCGAAAGCGATACTGAACACTAAAATAGTAGAAGGTTTTAATGGAATACCAAAATACCCCATTAACCCAGCAGTAATTACTAGAGGTAACAAATTTGGAATCAAAGAAACCACAACCATTTTGAACGATCGGAACATGAAAACCATTAGTAGCGAAATCAGTAGCACGGCAAATAATAACGAGCTTACTAAATTGTCTAATAAATACTGTGTTCCTTTTTCAAAAACTAATGCTTTACCTGTCATCACAACATTGTAACGGTCTTTTGGGAAGACAGTATTGGCTTTCGCCAAAAGCTTATCTTCGATTTTAGCCATATTCCCGGTGCCAATATCCCTCATGAAAGTAGTAATTCTAGCCACTTGTCCAGTGCTGTCTACATAACTTTTCATCAAGTTATCCTTGGTGTTTTTGGTCGCATTCTTGGCATAACTCAAAATGAAACTTTGTTCTTGTGAGCTAGGCAAATCATAATATTCAGGATTCCCGTTGTAGTATGCTTGTTTAGAATATTTAACTAAATTTAGAATTGAAATGGGTTTAGAAAGTTCTGGAATTTCTTCGATGGTTTCTTGAAGTTCGTCCATTTTATTTAAAGTAGATAACTTCATAACTCCTTTTTTTCTTTTGGTATCAACCGTAATTTCAAGAGGCATAATTCCATCGAATTCTTTTTCGAAAAATAAAATATCTTTATAAAATCCTGTGTTTTTAGGCATATCTTCGATCAAACTTCCGGATGTTTTTATCTTTAATGCTCCAAAAAGGCTAATAATAAATAAAAGAAAAGCAGCAATATAAACATAACGTCTGTTGTATTTTACTGTCTTTTCAATCCAATTGATAAACACGCGGGTGTAGTTGCGGTTTAAATGTTCCAAGTGCTTTTGCTGCGGTACGGGTTGGTAACTATAATAAATTGGGATTACAGTTAAACATAAAAAGAACAACGAAACAATGCTTAAAGAAGATATAATTCCAAACTCTTTCAGCAGTTGGCTGCTGGTAATGATAAAAGTAGCAAATCCTGCCGCAGTGGTTAAATTAGTCATCAAAGTAGCTGTTCCTACTTTTGTAATTACACGTTGCAGTGCTTTTGCTTTATTGCCGTGTGCACTGTATTCTTGTTGGTATTTATTAGTCAGGAAAATACAATTTGGAATTCCTATGACAATGACTAACGTAGGGACTAATGCAGTCAGTACGGTAATTTGATAATTGAATAATCCTAATAATCCAAAAGTCCACATCACACCAATAATCACAATTAAAATGGCAATTAATGTGGCTCTAAACGAACGAAAAAAGAAGAAAAATATTAATGAAGTTAATAACAAGGATGCACCAATAAACAAACTAATTTCACTAACAATACTCATGGCGTTTAGCGTGCGGATGTATGGCATTCCAGAAACGCGCAAGTCGATTCCAGTTTCTTTTTCGAAAGCATTTATCTTTGGGATAAAGTCTTTTACAATGTAATCCTTACGTTTTGCAGTATTAACAATTTGTTTATCAAGATAAATGGCGGAACGGATGCTTCCGCTTTTTTTATTGAAAAGCAAGCCTTCATAAAAAGGCATGTTTTGAAACAAGTCTTTCTTAATACCACTTAAATATTCCTGATTGTTAGTCTTATTTGAATCTACAAAAGGTACAAGTTCAAATGTTTGTAAGGAGTCGTTTTTCTTGAGCTGCTTTAAATCATTGATTGAAACTACTAAATCTACTTCCTTTTGTGCTTTTATTTCAGTCATTAATTTGTTCCAGGCAGCAAATGCTTTCGGTGTGAAAAAAGCGTCATCTTTTATCCCAACAACAATTAAGTTTCCTTCTTCCCCAAATTTGTCCAGAAAGCCGTTGTATTCTAGATTGACACTATTGTCATCTGGTAATAAATTAGCTTCGGTAAATGAAAATTGAATATTTTTCCACTGTAAGGCTAAGAGCGCTGTTATCGCGACAATAATGGATAACATTAAAATTCTATTTCTAAGGACAATTCGAGCTATTAACTCCCAAAATCCCAAACTAAACCACTTGATCATAATTCCTATTTAACGGCTGCAAAGGTAGTTAAAACCGCTATAAATCATTGGTTTTAACAGAAACTTTTTACTATTTTAAGAGACGGATTTTAGACGTTTTTTATTTTACAAATAAATAATTTTGTGCGATATAAATTATACATTTGAATTCTGCATTTTTGTTTTTTAGAATGTAGTGCGATTACATAAAAATGGGTATGAAGAATTATAAAAACACATTGTTTTATTTAGGTATTACCGGTGGTTTCACAGCTTTAATGTATTGGATTTTAAGTCAAGGCAAAAAATTAGAAGCAAGAGAGGTTATTGTAACACCTGAAAGTGGGAATGGTTCCTGGGGAGATTTTATAGCTTCGATGCAACATAATTTTCAGGATCCTTTAGCGATTCTTTTGGCGCAAATTATAACTATAATACTTGTTGCTCGTGTTTTTGGTTGGGTTTTCAAGAAAATTGGCCAGCCCTCTGTAATAGGTGAGATTATTGCTGGAATTGTTCTTGGACCGTCCTTATTGGGTTTGTATTTTCCTGAATTTTCAGGAGCATTATTTCCTGTAGAATCTTTAGGGAATTTAAAATTTTTGAGTCAGATAGGATTAATCCTTTTTATGTTTGTCATAGGAATGGAACTCGATCTGAAAGTCTTGAAAAATAAAGCCAATGAAGCGGTGGTAATTAGTCATGCCAGTATTGTCATTCCTTTTGCACTCGGAATTGGTCTAGCTTATTTTGTTTACAATCGATTTGCTCCCGAAGGGGTCAAATTCCTTGCCTTCAGTTTGTTTATGGGAATTGCCTTGAGTATCACTGCTTTTCCCGTTTTGGCCAGAATTGTTCAGGAACGTGGGATTCATAAAACAAAATTAGGAGCAATCGTCATTACCTGCGCTGCTGCCGATGATATTACGGCTTGGTGTATCTTAGCGGTGGTAATTGCTATTGTAAAAGCGGGGACTTTCGTCAGCTCTTTATACATTATTATGCTGGCGGTACTTTATGTGCTTGCCATGATTTTTATTGTAAAACCTTTTCTGAAAAGAATTGGAGATTTATATGGTTCTAAGGACAGCATTGTAAAACCAGTTGTAGCTATCTTTTTTCTCGTACTAATCATATCGTCTTATGCTACTGAGGTTATTGGTATTCACGCACTCTTTGGAGCGTTTATGGCAGGAGCTATTATGCCAGATGTTCCCAAATTTAGAACGATATTCATAGAAAAAGTAGAGGATGTTGCCTTGATACTTTTACTTCCTTTGTTTTTTGTATTCACAGGTTTGAAAACCGAAATTGGTCTTATCAATGATCCGTATTTATGGAAAGTCACCGGTTTTATTATTTTGGTAGCTGTAGTGGGTAAGTTTTTAGGAAGCGCATTGGCAGCAAAATTTGTAGGTCAGACTTGGCGAGACAGTTTGACAATTGGAGCCTTGATGAACACCAGAGGTTTAATGGAATTGATTGTCTTGAACATCGGTTTAGAACTTAAAGTTTTGACTCCCGAAGTGTTTACCATGATGGTAATTATGGCTTTGGTTACCACTTTTATGACGGGACCAGCTTTGGATTTAATCAATTATATTTTTAAAACTAAGGATGGAGTCGAGATTGTTGAACAAACAAGTCAAAACAAATACCGCATTTTAATTTCATTTGGAAACAATGAAAAAGGAAAATCCTTGTTGCGATTGGCGAATAGCCTGATTAAAAAACAAAAAAAATCAGCTAGTATCACCGTGATGCATTTATCGTTAAGTGATGAGATGCATACTTTCAATATGGAGGATAAGGAGAAAAATAGTTTTTATCCCATTGTCGAAGAATCCCAGCTTCTAAATCAGGATATTAATACTATTTTTAAAGCAACCTTAGATATTGAAACAGAAATTGCTGATGTTGCGAATCAAGGTGATTATGATTTGTTGTTAGTAGGTCTTGGAAAATCAATATTTGAAGGGACAATCCTTGGAAAAGTAATTGGTTTTACAACTAGAATAATCAATCCTGATCGCTTAATTGATAAGTTCACTGGGAAAGAGGGACTGTTTGAAAATTCTCCTTTTGACGAAAGAACGAGACAAATTATTGCTAAAACCAAGATGCCAATAGGGATTTTGATTGATAAAGATTTACAGCAAGTCAATCATGTTTTTATTCCAATTTTTAGTCCAGAAGATGTGTTTGTGATTGATTATATCCAAAAATTAATTTACAACAACAATGCTAAGATTGTTGTTTTGGATGTCAATGAGCATGTCAATACTAATTTTGTAATCAAAAGCGCTATCGATTCTTTGGAACAAAAATATCCCAATAACATTGGTTTGATGACCGATAAAACAATTAAAAAGGAATTTTTGGACCAACAGGATTTAATGTTAATTAGTCTTGAAAGTTGGAAACAATTAGTTGATTCCAGAAGTATTTGGCTCAGTGACGTTCCTTCAGTACTAATTTTAAAACAGTAATATGAATTGGATTTTGTTGATTATTGGCGGTCTTTTTGAAGTAGGATTTGCAACTTGTTTAGGCAAGGCCAAAGAAAGCACAGGAATGACGGCAACATTATGGTTGGGAGGATTCTTAATATGCTTGGTAATAAGTATGGTGTTGCTTTACAAAGCCACACAAACATTGCCTATTGGAACGGCTTATGCGGTTTGGACAGGAATTGGGGCAGTAGGAACAGTTCTTGTTGGAATTTTTGTGTTTAAAGAACCGGCCGATTTCTGGCGAATATTTTTCATTACCACTTTAATCAGTTCGATTATTGGTTTGAAATTCGTTTCAAGTCATTAAAGTCCCAGATTAAGGACGAAACTTATTTTTACGGCAATATTATCTTGAAATTTACTCAGCTGGTTTGGACCGTATCGGTAAAATCCGCCTAATCCCAAGCCATTATAAATTTGGTTTAGCTCTATTCCAGATTCGAAATAACCTTTGTCCAAGGTTTTGTAATCCAATCCGACATGTTGTTCCGGTTTGCGTAAATTTCCCCAAGCCATTCTGGAAACAAGAACTAAGGAAGGTTTTACTTTTTTGAATAATGTTACGCGGCTAAAGCCATGTTTGAATTGAAAATAGGCGTATTCACTGGAGAAAAATTCATTGAAAAACATGGTTTCAAAACTATTTTTCCCTGCAAAAGTGATTCTCTGCATAATAGTTTCTTTGGTAATATTATTGGGAGACGTATTGTACAAATGTGTCAGCGGTACATCGCCAAGTGCATAACCGGCTTCGAAAAGCAGACTTGTTTTTTGCCCGTTTAAATATTTCTTTTCATACTCTGTTTTGAAGTCTAATTTGCTGAATTCAAAATCATTTTGCATCACTTTAGGCAAGGATTGGGTGTATTGAAAAGTAAATTTTGGAAAACGTTTTTCTACTTCAATTCGTCCCGTAGGCGTTTGCATGTAATCGCTGAATGGATTCCAGCGCAGAGAAACCATTGCGGTTGTCATCACATAATTCGTATATAATTTCTCGTTGAGGTTGAATATATAATTGAATTTTGGTTCTATTGCGGCACGGGAAAGTTCCCAGAAACTTTCTGTTTTTGGAATAATTTTGGTTTCTATAAATGTTTTCCAACTCACATAATTGTAAAATGTACTGATGTTTATCGGTCTTGGATCATAGATTTTGAATGCTTTTTTATCAATTGTAAACACGGTGCTTGCAATTTCTCGAACATCATCGGTATAGGAAACGCCAATCCAGGAATTGGAAAATTTGCCAACCCGAGTCGCCATTCCCAAATTGTATTTGAAATTCCGATCCTTAGTTCCATAAGCGGTGTAGCCTTCGATTCTGAATTTTTTTGAAAATTGTTCATTGGTGACTCCGCCAATTCCCAATCTGAATCCTTCATAATTATTATAACTGAATAATTTTCGTAAGTCTAAATCGAATTTCCCAATGGGTAAATATCCATTGATGATTTTTCGTCCAAAACGGATGCGGCTTTCAATTCGTTTTTTGGAAGAAATACTGTCCAATGCCAAATACGTTTTTTGGCTTCGACTGTCTAAGCTGTCTTTTCTGTAAGTGTTCCAAAAACGTTCTGGTTTGTTAATCGCATCGTCTTTAATTTCGATATAAATCGCCGATTTTTTAATTTGTATCGGAATGTTATATTGAATTTCAAAATTATTCGTGTGCGAAAGCAAATAAGTAAAATCTGAAGCAACTTTTTTTCTTTCTTTAAAATCTTGTTCTACATCGCCATCAAATTGAATGGTTCCTCCAAGGATTTTTATATCGTCATCATTCTTGCCTTTTACAATTTTAAAGGTTTTGCCTGTTGGGAACCATAATTTTTCATTAGTAATGTACTTAAAATCATGAATTCCGCTAATGTCAAGAACGCCTTTTATGCTCATTACGGCTTTGGCAACAGCAAAATTATTTTGGTCAATATAAAGCACGCCTTCCAGCCCTGATGCTTTTCTTTTTTTCTTGTTTTTAAAGTAAATCATATAGGTATTTCTGCCGTCAATGATAAGTGAGTCCAAGAGTTTGTAGTTGTAATCGTTTAGCGCATCATTGGCAATAGGACTGTTGTATTTGGTTTCAAAAAGCTCGTAGCTGGAATCGTAAATAGAGAAGGACTGTAAATTGAAAGCAATGATTTCATAAACAGGTTGCTTGAAACCAGCCATTTTGGTACCTAATATCGTTTCTTTTAATGTACTATTGGCAAATTGATATTGTGACACTTTTTCGGTTTGAAAAAGATGCTGTTGGCGTATGACTTCTTTAAATTTATAATCGGAAGAGTCAATTTTTGAGAATTGTTTTCCAATGGATTTTTGGACAAAAACGGAATCGATTCTTCCATCAATAGAATCAGGATTAGCGGTTACAATGAGTTTATTGTAGGATTTAAATTCAAAACTGCGAAGTTTTTTCTGTGGATTATTGTTATTCTTATTTTTGATTGTCTTCCTGATAATTGCCAAAGCCGGGTTTTCATTTGAAATTCTCACTTCATTCAAATTATCCGTTTTTTGGGAAAGAACAACCACATAATAATTTTTGTTTTTTTCGAGGACAATCCTGGCTTTGGTGAAACCAATATACGAAATATCAAAAGCTGTAAAGGGAATTGGAACAACAATACTAAACTTTCCATCGACATCTGAGATGGTGTTTAGGCCATTATTTGTGGTAATCGTGGCAAACGGCAACGGTTTGTTGGTTGTAGATTCTTTCACAATTCCATTTACCTGAAATTGCGCTTGTAGCGAAAGCATTAAAAAAAAGAAGAACAAACACAATTGCTTCATAATAGGTTAAATAAAAAACGGGTACAATCTCATTTTGGTATCGCAAAAATAACAATAAAAAAATCCGTTCCCCTAAGCGAACGGATTTTTATAGGATTTGAAAGGGAATTACACCTTCATAAGATTTTTTATATATCCGAGCGATAGGAGTTTCTTGCTTAGGCGTGCCTTCACTTGTTAAATGTAACTTCTGATTCAATTTGTAAAAAATAAAGAATCCAAAATGATTTACCAAGTAGAATTAGGGTCATAATAATATGAATCTATTTCCCATTTTCCTTCTTTATTTTTTTTCATTAAAGCGGTAAATCTGTCCATTGTTTTCCACCCAAGATTAGCATTAAAAGTTATAAATGCATTTTTATCATTAATTATTAATGGCGTTGACAAATTAAGAATTAAGGTTTCTGAAAACTTGGTATAATTGTTTTCTTTAATGCTTTTTCTTAATTCACTCGATTCTATAATTGAAACATTAATCGCAGTAAAATCCGAAACCTTCCAATTATGTGCCATAGTGTTAGCTAAAGTATCCTTTATATTTTTTATTTGTACTTCGTTGAGAATCCAATCTTTATTTGTAGAATTTTTTATGGGTAAATTTCTATCTGTATAACAATATTCATAGATTATTAATGAAGACAATCTGCTAATTCCTTCTTTGATAATACAAATTGGATAATTTTTGTATGGTTTGTAACGGTCTTTTTTGAGTTCTATCTCTAAAAAATCATTAGTAATATCACTTTCTATTTTTGTGATATCACTTTCCTTTACACTTGGATTTATTGTTTCAGAGAGAATTTTGTCGTTTTTTTTAACAGAGCAAGATAAAGCTAAAAAAACTATACTAATAATCAATACTTTTTTCATAACATTATTAATTACAAGGTTGGCCCATTGGGTTTTGCTGATTTACTGTGCCTTGACCCTGAGGGTTGCCAGTTTGTTCACAAGCATATCTATTTATTATTCTTTCTCTATTAGGGTTTCCAACGGGTAATAAAGTGTCAAAAATCGGAGTTCCATATAATCCCCCCCAAGCTAAATCGTCATAAACCTGCTGAGGCAATCCCGGTTGGAATTCTTGTAATGCGGCAGCTATAGCATTTACATAACTATTAGCTATTTCTTCATGATGCAAATTAGGTCCTATTGGAAATTGATTTACTACTGCTGCGTTAAACAAAATAGGAAGTTCGTTAAAAGAATTGGTTGCTCCCATATTGTAATCATCAACCAAACTAAAAAAGTATGTATGTGCCATTTCGTGTAATAACATAGCGGCAATAAATAATTTCGTTTTACCTTGATAATCAGGATTTACATAAACCGTATAATTATATTTGATTCCAAGTGCTGTTCTAATGGTGTTAGCGGGATCTTCTATTTCTTGTAGTTGTCCATTAACCATAATACTATTATGTTCTGTCTTCATAGTCGTATTGTAAATAGAATCATCAGCTCCAAGCTTGGCAAATATATATGCAAAATCACATATAGTTGTATTTTTAATTTGTTGAAATACACCTTTACTACAAGGATCAAGTAAGACATCATCAATGTTTTTTTCAATCAAAAAAGGTTTGATAGAACGGAATAGATTTGGATTTATTCTCATTTGATTAATCATTTCTAAAGAAAAGATTATTCCTTCATTAGTAGGGTTTTGGTCTAAATAAGTAATGACTTCTTGTTTTTGAGTGTCGTTATTATAATCGTCCCACCATATTTTTTGCTTTAAATTTAAAATCCCTTCAAAGGAAATAACAAAATCCGAAATTGCATTAGGTCCACCACCACCTGGGCCACTCCCTGAAATATTTATGAATTCATTAGGTACTGGTGCGCTATTGTCGTATCCGCTTACATAGGGGCAAGTAGTAACTATTAGGACTTCATAAAATGCATAATAATTGCCATCGTCGCATTTTTGACCTGGACTATGATTGCCGGTGCCTCCACAATAATGTGTTATTATTGATGATGATGAGGTACAATCGTCAGTAGTTCTTGCTGTAGTAGAAGTAGTTTGTTTTTGAGGTTGACCGTTCAGGAATCTGCTTTCTGTTCTAATCTTTTTTTCGAGGTCTAGCATTTGGATTTTCCCTGAAAAGGTGTTAATGTCAAGGGAAGGTATGGGTGTATCAGGAATGTATTTTAAGTATCCTACTTTTTCAGTAGTTGCGTTTTGTGTAATCACATAATACATGAAATAAGGATTTTTAGTAGAGTAACTGTTTAGTAACAAGAGATAAGTGGTATATTCATTACCTTTTATTATTTTAGTGAAATATACATTTGGTTTTTCACCGCTTTTCTGGGTGATGCCTTCTGGAGTGTTGGTTTTGAAAGTTTCCGTTCGGTTAAGTATTACAGGGTTCTTAAGTACCGAAAGTACATTTTCTATACTTACTTTCTCAGAAGTAACATAGGGTTTTTCGTTAGCTTCAATTATGTTTTCTGTTGAATCACATTGAATAAACAAGAAGAAAACAAGAAGACAATAGTGTTTTAATTTTTTTCATAAAGTTTAGGTTTTTTTGGTGTTATTAAATGTACACTATTACTTTCAAATTTTTAATTTTTTTTTATTTTTTTTCTTACAAAATAATTATTTCAAAAAATTACTTCTCTCATGTCATTAAACTCCAAAAACATAAGAATTAGATTTCCTGTTTTAAAGCTACATTAAACAAAAAGCCGAAGATTATCTTTTGATAACTTCGGCTTTAATAAAATATTCATTCTGTGTGATAGCGTTTGAAATTTACACCTTCATGATTTCAGCATCTTTCACCACTAGAAGTTCATCTATTTTCCTGATGAAAGTATTCGTTAGGTTTTGAACTTCTTCTTCGGCACTTTTACAAATGTCTTCGGATGTTCCTTCTTTTTCTAATTTTTTAATCTCAGTATTAGCATCTTTTCTGGCATTTCGAATACCTACTTTAGCGTCTTCGGCTTCTACTTTGGCTTGTTTGGCAAGATCACGTCTTCTTTCCTCAGTTAGCGCGGGAACGCTAATGATAATTACATCACCGTTATTCATTGGATTAAAACCAATGTTGGCAACCATAATTGCTTTTTCAATTACTTGCAGCATATTTTTTTCAAAAGGTTGCAATGTGATTGTTCTGGCATCAGGAACACTAATTTTTGATACTTGAGAAAGCGGTGTCGCAGATCCGTAATAATCAACAAAAACACTTCCTAACATTGCCGGAGATGCTTTTCCGGCACGAATATTCAAAAATTCTTTTTCTAAATGCGCAATAGAACCTGTCATAGATTCTTTAGTACTATCTAATATAAATTCAATTTCTTCAGTCATAATTTTTTATTTTGTGGTCAGTGATCAGTTTTTAGTGATCAGTTCTTATCGCTAACTGAACACTGAAAGCTGCTAACTATATATTTACTACGGTTCCTATATTTTCGCCATCGCAGATTTTCAATAAGTTTCCTACTTTATTCATGTCGAAAACTACGATTGGTAATTTATTTTCTTGGCTTAATGTAAATGCTGTGGTGTCCATTACATTTAATCCCTTTTTAAGAACATCTTCAAAAGATATAAAATCAAATTTCACTGCTGATGCATTTTTTTCTGGGTCACAGTCATACACACCATCTACGCGAGTTCCTTTTAGGATTACATCGGCATTGATTTCTATACCACGCAATACTGCAGCAGTGTCTGTAGTGAAATATGGATTTCCAGTACCTGCTCCAAAAATTACGATTCTCCCTTTTTCAAGATGACGATCGGCTCTTCTTTTGATGTAAGGTTCTGCAATAGATTCCATTTTCAACGCCGTTTGCAAACGGGTTTTCATACCTTTTTCTTCCAGTGCGCCTTGTAACGCCATACCATTGATAACGGTTGCTAGCATTCCCATATAATCGCCTTGCACTCTGTCCATTCCTGCACTAGCTCCAGCAACTCCTCTAAAAATATTTCCACCACCTATTACAATGGCTATTTCTACTCCTTTATCATGAATTTGCTTGATTTCGTCAGCATATTCAGCTAATCTTTTTGGGTCAATTCCGTATTGCAGGTCGCCCATTAAAGCTTCACCACTTAATTTTAGAAGAATTCTTTTGTATTTCATGTGTGTGTTGAGTTGATTGGTGCAAATATAGAATTTTCTTTTTTTTTAAAATAATGTTGCTGAAATTTTATAAATTAAGTTTTTCGTACGCTTTTTTTGCGGCTTGATAGCCAATGTTGAACACGGCATCCATCTTTACTTTGTTGGTTTCAAAGGTACTATAGAGACATAAATCCTTGGGTTCTATAACCCAATCACAAATATTAAATTTATGCAGGTTTGAATTTGCCGAAAGAATGTCAAAGGCTCTCGTGGTTACTGCTTTGATAGAGGTTAAATCTGCAGCTTCAATTTTTTGAATCGGACTCACATAAACACCTATTAAAGTATCACATTGTCCTTGTAAAATATCAGTAGGAAAATGATTCAAGATTCCGCCATCACTGTATATTTTTCCTTTAATTTCATACGGGGATAAAATTCCAGGAAATGCCGATGATGCTAAAATCGCATCGATGATCTTTGTTTCCGGGCCAAATATTTTTAATTTCCCCCTAACCATATCAGTAGCCGTAATTTGTATTGGGATTTTTAAATCACCTAATGTAGCGTCTTTGAAGATAGTGTGAAAATAAGATTTGAAAGATTCGGAATCAATCAATCCGGCTTTTTTGAAGGTTAAATGCTTCCAGTGAAAAAGATATATCGATTTGAAAAATTCTAAGATTTCTTCGGGAGTTTTCCCCCAAGCATACATTGTACCAACAATTGAGCCTGCGCTTGTTCCTGCCATTTGAGATGGATGTATGTTTTGTTCTTCTAAAAATTTAATCACACCAGCATGGGCTATACCTTTAGAACCGCCACCTGAAAGTACCAATCCTATTGATTTTGTTTTTAAATCCATCTTTTTTATTTGTGATAAAATTACTCTTTTTGTGGAATTGAAAGTGACTTATATCATATTTATGCTCCAATTTTATGGTAACTTTGTGAAAATAAATAATTCATTATGAAAATTCCAGTAGCTAAAGCGTTATTTAATAGCCACTCTTATCCAGAGTACAGAAAGTTAGTTTCAGATTTATTGCTTGAAGGGAAATCGACCGGTAATGAACAATCGGATGATTTAAAACATTACAGTGAGTTGAATGAAACCCGAATGAATCGTTTGGATAAAACGATGAAAATTACGGAGGAAAATAGTCTGAAATTAAAGAATTTAAAAAGCGAATACATTTGGTTAGTAATTTCCGAAGGTTGGTGTGGTGATGCTGCCCAACTCCTGCCAATTATCAATAAAATGGCAATCGATTCCGATAACATAGAATTGAAAATTGTGCTGCGTGATGAAAATGAGGAGTTGATGAAGTTGTTTTTAACCCATAAAAAGAAATCAATTCCAGTAGTAATTATTGTCGATAAAGAAACAAGTAGTGTACTTGGGAAATGGGGGCCAAGACCCAAAGGTGCTACCGATTTGATTGCAGATTATAAAAAAGAATTTGGCGTTATAGATGAAACTGCAAAAACCAACTTACAATTGTGGTATTTGCATGACAAAGGAATTAGTACACAAAATGAGTTAGTTGCCCTAATGCAAGAGTTGGAACAATAAAATTTGTATTGTGATGCCTTGCTAAACTTTAAAAAACACATAATTGTCTCATTAATGATTTTAAAAAGGTAAAAAAAATCATTGTTTGAGGTGGATTTTTAACAAAAAAGGTACCTGAAGTTCTAGTTTTGTTGGGTTCAAATAAGTGTTTTATTTTTTTGTTAATTTTTTTGCATATCGAAAAAAAAATTGTAAATTGGTGACTGCCAACCAGGTCTATTGTTAATTTACTTTTTTTATTGGTGTTTAAATATTGTTTAACAACTTAAAAAACATCATTATGAAAAATCGATTTGAAAAGTTTTATGATTATTTATCGCAATTGCTGTTCGGGGGAAAAGGCATTGCTAATTATTAATGTCTTCTACCAACAGGCAAAATGTGTATGAATTAAAACTACTTTAACACTAGAAAAAAAGACACATTGCAGATTCATTTTGAATTTGTAATGTGTTTTTATTTTTGATTATAATGGTGTGCTAAGACTTTCTTCAAATAAAGTAACATCCATGGCGTTAGTAACATCATAATCGCCAATTTTTGTTCTACGTAAAACGGTCAAATGTGATCCAGAATGCATCGCTTTCCCAAAATCATAAGCTAAAGAACGAATGTAGGTTCCTTTGCTACACACCACTCTGAAATCAATTTCTGGAAGTGCAATTCGGGTAATTTCAAACTCGTGAATTGTAGTTTTTCTGCTTGCTATTTCAATGGTTTCACCTGCTCGTGCATGTTCGTATAAGCGAACACCATCTTTCTTTATGGCGGAATAAATAGGTGGTTTTTGATCGATTTCGCCCAAAAATTGCTTTACAGTTTCGTGGATTAATACTGCATCAATATGTTCTGTTGGGAAAGTCTCGTCTATTTCAGTTTCCAAGTCATAGGAAGGTGTTGTTGCTCCAATATGAAAAGTTCCGGTATATTCTTTGGCTTGACCTTGAAGTTCCGTAATTCTTTTCGTGAATTTTCCTGTACAAATTAAAAGTAATCCAGTTGCCAAAGGATCTAAAGTTCCTGCGTGACCAATCTTAAATTTTTTTGGCAGATGAGCTTTGGTAATTAAAGCCCATTTCAATTTATTCACCGCCTGAAAAGAAGTCCAATTCAAAGGTTTGTCAATGAGTAAAATTTGTCCGTTTAGGAAATCTTCGGCTGTTTTCAATGGGAATTATTTTAAGTATGAAAAGTAGATCAATAAAAAAATACCCACTATTATTCGGTACCAACCCCAAGGTTTAAAACCGTATTTTTTGATGATTTCAATGAAAAATTTAATCGCTATAATAGCAATAATAAAAGCAACTACATTTCCAATCAAGAACAATTGGATGTTTTCGTTGGATTTTAAAATCAATTCGTAGCCTTTCATTTGTGAAGACTCATAGGTTTTCAAGAATACAGAATAACAGGTAACCGCCATCATTGTTGGCACCGCCAAAAAGAAAGAGAATTCCGCTGCCGCATGACGCGTTAATCCTTGTTGCATTCCTCCAATGATTGAAGCAGCAGAACGACTTGTTCCTGGCATCATCGCTAAACATTGCCAAAAACCAATGCTTACGGCTTTCTTTACGGTGATGTCTTCTTCTTTGATTACGGTTGGACTTTGAAAACGACTGTCGATAAAGAGTAAAATTACCCCACCTATAATTAATACAATCGCAATAGGAATAGGGTCTCCAAGAACCGCTTCAATCTTGTCATCGAATAATTTTCCTAAAACCAAAGCAGGAATTACGGCACAAATCAATTTGATATAAAAGTTGATGGCAACACTTTTTGAAGAGAAATCAAAGAATTTTTTCCAGTACAAAGCTACTACAGCCAGAATGGCCCCAAATTGAATCGAAACCTGAAATAATTTTACAAAATCATCTTCTTGAATTCCAAAATAAGAACTTAGAAAAACCATATGTGCTGTAGAAGAAACGGGAAGATACTCTGTTAATCCTTCAATAACAGCAATTAAAAATGCTTGTAATGTATTCATTTATGCTTTTTTGGGGTTCTTAAGAATGGCATAGACGGTTATTCCAAACCCAATTAAAACAGTAGTTGGTGCCAATCGAATTCTTCTGAAATTAAAAATATCTTCATTGAAAACATTTGGATCATCACTTCCTCCGCCAGCCATTAGAATAAATCCCAAGGCAATAACTCCAATTCCAATTAATAAGATTTTATAATTTATTTTATCAAAAAGAAATTCTGTTTTCTGTTCGTTATTTTTCATTTATGCTGAATTTAGTTCAGCATCTAAAAATGCTGAATGATAATGAGTTTATATTAATCAACTAATAAATATTAGTATAAATCGTCTGTTCTTAAGTTCAAGAAACGTTGTGTGGCAAAATAAGTGCTTAACCATGTAATTAGTATTCCAACTCCTAAAACTGCTACTAATACCAATGCAATTAACGCTTTGTCGTCTAATATGCCGAGATTTGGAAAATTAGTTTCAACATAAATCAACACACCAATTAAGGCTATAATAGCAAGTCCTGCTCCCAGCATTCCTAGTTTAATACTTCTTAGAACAAATGGTTTTCTGATAAAAGCTTTGGTCGCTCCTACCATTTGCATGGTTTTAATGATAAATCGGTTGGAATGAATCGATAAACGCAACGAACTGTTAATCAATAATACGGCAATTACAGCTAGGAATCCGCTGATTATAAGAATCCACATACTTACTTTTTTAATGTTGTCATTCACAAGATTCACTAATTGCTTGTCATACACAATATCCGAAACCATAGCGTTTTTGCGCAAGCTAGTTTCAATTTTTGTAATGCTGTCTTTAATCACATAATCGCCCTTTAAGTGAATATCATATGAATTTTGTAATGGGTTTTCGCCCAGAAATTCCATAAAATCTTCACCAATGATATCAGTATGTTGTTTTGCAGCAGCTTCTTTGGTTACGTAATTATATGATTTTACAAAAGGGCTTGCTTTCAATTGAGTGCCAAAAGCTTTCACAATACTGTCATTGGCTTCATTCTTGAAAAAAACCGTCATGGCAATATTTTCTTTGAAATCGTTGGCTAATTTTTTAGAATTTATAATAAAAAGTCCCAATATTCCCAATAGAAATAAAACTAAGAATACACTTAGGACTACTGAAAAATAAGAGGAAATTAAACGGCGTTTTTGAAAATTATCAAAGGAAGAACTCATAGTTTACTGAAATTATTGGGTAAAAATAATAAAGAATTTCTTTATTTAAAGTTAATAACGCTCAAAGTTTTAACTTTCGTACAATAAACGTAAATTTGGCACCTGAAAATAATCATTTTCAGAAAAAATGATGCAACTAAGTAATTCTGTTGCTCTGAATCCTAAATTATGACTTGAGTAGGCGACAGCATGACTCTATAAAAGACAATAAAAGAGAATGAAATACAATCCGAACGAAATAGAGGCCAAATGGCAAAAATATTGGTTAGAAAACCAAACTTTTAAGGCCGAAAACAACTCAACAAAACCGAAGTATTACGTCCTTGATATGTTTCCTTATCCATCTGGAGCGGGATTGCACGTGGGACATCCGCTAGGATATATTGCCTCTGACGTGTATTCAAGATACAAAAGACATCAAGGTTTTAATGTGTTGCACCCAATGGGCTACGACAGTTTTGGATTGCCAGCAGAGCAATATGCGATACAAACGGGGCAACGTCCCGAAGATACGACTTCGGTAAATATTGACGGAGGAACAGATAAAGAAGGAAATAAAATTGCCGGTTACAGAAAGCAATTGGACAAAATTGGATTCTCTTTCGATTGGAGCAGAGAAGTGCGTACTTCAAATCCGGATTATTACAAGCATACGCAATGGATTTTCATCCAATTATTCAATTCTTGGTACAATAAAAACAGTGATAAAGCAGAAGATATTTCGACTTTGGTTTCCATTTTTTCAACAGAAGGAAATGCAAATGTAAACGCCGTTTGTGATGAAAATATCGAAGGTTTTTCAGCAAATGAATGGAATGCTTTCGCAAAAGAACAGCAGGAGAAAATTTTGTTGCAATACAGATTGACCTATTTAGCCGAGACTGAGGTGAACTGGTGTCCGGGATTAGGAACCGTTTTAGCAAATGACGAAATCGTAAATGGTGTTTCGGAACGTGGCGGTTTTACGGTGGTGCGCAAGAAAATGACGCAATGGAGTATGAGAATTTCGGCTTATGCGGAACGTTTGTTGCAAGGTTTAAATGATATTGATTGGAGCGAAAGCATCAAGGAAAGTCAGAGAAACTGGATTGGAAAATCAGTTGGGGCGACTGTAGAATTCAATGTTCAGAATTCTAATTTTAAAATTGCGGTTTTCACTACAAGACCTGATACTATTTTTGGAGTTACGTTTATGACATTGGCACCAGAACACGAATTGGTTTCTCAAATCACCACTGCAGAACAAAAAGCAGAAGTGAATGCCTATATAGAAAAAACGTCAAAACGTTCCGAAAGAGAACGTATGGCCGATGTAAAAACTATCTCTGGAGTATTCACCGGTGCCTATGCAGAACATCCGTTTACCAAAGAACCAATTCCGGTTTGGATTGGGGATTATGTTTTGGCGGGTTACGGAACAGGCGCGGTTATGGCGGTTCCTTGTGGTGACGAAAGAGATTATGCTTTTGCGAATTTCTTCAAAGGTCAAAACGGAATGCAGGAAATCAAGAACATTTTTGATAAAGATATATCTGAAGCTGCTTTTGGAGCCAAAGAAGGTTTTCAATTAGTAGATTCTGATTTTCTAAATGGATTAGATTACAAAAAAGGAACTCAAAAAGTAATTGAAGAATTAGAAAAATTAAACCAAGGAAAAGGAAAAACGAATTACCGTTTGCGTGACGCCGTTTTCTCTCGCCAACGTTATTGGGGAGAGCCGTTTCCTGTATATTATGTGAATGGCTTACCGCAAATGATTGATGCGAAACATTTGCCTATCATCTTGCCGGAAGTAGAGAAATATTTGCCAACCGAAGACGGTTTGCCGCCTTTAGGAAACGCTACGGTTTGGGCTTGGGACAGTATTCAGTGTTCAGTTGTTAGTACTCAGTTAGTAGATAATGTGACAATATTTCCTTTGGAATTGAACACGATGCCAGGTTGGGCGGGAAGTTCTTGGTATTGGATGCGTTATATGGATGCACATAATGAGAATGAATTTGCAAGCAAAGACGCATTGGCGTATTGGGAAAGTGTTGATTTATACATTGGCGGAAGCGAACATGCAACCGGGCATTTATTGTATTCTCGTTTTTGGAACAAATTTTTAAAAGACAAAGGTTTTGCACCTACCGAAGAACCGTTCAAAAAACTGATCAATCAGGGAATGATTTTGGGAATGAGTGCGTTTGTTTATGGAGTTTGGATCGACATATGGTACCGACCTACTGCAAAAGAGGATTTTGGTTCGAATAAAAATAAAATTGCACGTGAATCACCTCGTCCTGTTTTTTTAGGTCTTTCCAAAAAAGTATTTGAGGAGATTAAATTGACTGAAGATGAGGAAGGAATGGTTTATAGTCTGATTATTGATAATTATCTAAAAAATAAATATCCAAATTTTAAATTCATGTATTTGGAGGAAGGACTTGAAGAGGGATATGAATTTAGATGTTCACAATTAAAGTTGCACACTGATGTTTCATTTGTGAATTCATCTGATGAATTGGATATTGAAAAGTTCAAAGCATGGAGAGAAGAATATAAAATCGCTGATTTTATCACTGATGAAAATGATAAATTCATCGTTGGTCGTGAAATCGAAAAAATGTCGAAATCCAAATACAATGTCGTAACGCCGGATGATATTTGTAACGAATATGGAGCCGATACGTTGCGTTTGTATGAAATGTTCTTAGGACCATTGGAACAAGCAAAACCTTGGAACACGGCAGGAATTTCTGGAGTTTTTGGATTTTTGAAAAAACTGTGTCGTTTGTATTTTGATGACAATGGTTTGATTGTGACCAATGACGAACCAACCAAAGACAACTTAAAATCATTGCACAAAACGATCAAAAAAGTAGCGGAAGATATTGAAGGTTTCTCTTTCAATACATCGGTTTCTCAGTTTATGATTTGTGTAAATGAATTGTCCACTCAAAACTGTCATTCACGTGAAATTTTGGAACCTTTAGCGATTGTAATTTCGCCGTATGCGCCACACATCGCTGAAGAATTATGGTCATTGTTAGGAAATACAGGTTCTATTGCGACAGTTGATTTCCCTGTTTTTGAAGCTAAGTATTTAGTAGAGAGCGAAAAGGAATATCCAGTTTCTTTCAACGGAAAAATGCGTTTCACGATGGTTTTACCTTTGGATTTAACCAAAGAACAAATCGAGGAAATCGTAATGAAAGATGAAAGAACCATCAAACAATTAGAAGGCAGAACGCCAAACAAGGTGATAATTGTTCCGGGAAAAATTATTAATTTAGTGGGGTAAATACAAAACGTCATATTGTAGAGACGCACTGCAGTGCGTCTCTACAAAATATATTAAAATCCAAATTCCAAAATTATTTTGGGATTTGGATTTTTTTCTTTCCATTTTAGGAATGCCAAATTGACATTGTAAAAAATTGGTTCAGATTTTGATGATTCTTTTATAACTTTAACAATACAATTAAAAAAACAAAAATATGGGAATGGGTTATTTGATTCTTGCCGGAGCGATTATGCTTTTCAGTTGGTTAGTTAGTTCAAGACTAAAAAGCAAATTTGAACATTATTCTAAATTACAACTACAAAACGGAATGTCTGGCGCTGAAATCGCCGAAAAAATGCTTGCCGATAACGGAATTCGCGATGTGAGAGTGATCTCTACACCGGGACGTTTGACGGATCATTACAATCCAGCAGATAAAACCGTGAATCTAAGTGAGGCGGTTTACAACCAACGCAATGCGGCTGCGGCTGCTGTTGCGGCACATGAATGTGGTCACGCGGTGCAACATGCCGTAGGATACGAGTGGTTAACGATGCGTTCTAAATTAGTGCCAGTGGTAAATGTGGCATCAACTTACATGCAATGGATTTTGCTTGGAGGAATCTTGATGTTGAAAACTTTTCCTCAATTATTATTGATAGGGATTATCATTTTTGCGGCAACCACTTTGTTTTCGATTGTTACTTTGCCGGTAGAATATGATGCGAGTAATCGTGCATTGGCTTGGTTAGAAAACAAAAGAATGCTTACACCTCAAGAACACGCAGGAGCTAAAGATTCGCTGAAATGGGCTGCCAGAACCTATGTCGTAGCTGCTTTGGGATCTATCGCAACACTATTATATTATGTTTCTATCTATATGGGCGGAAGCAGAAGAGATTAAATTTTTAGATCTTAGAGAAGTATAGTAAAAGCCGTTTGTATTACAAACGGCTTTTTCGTGTTCATATAACTCTAAGAATCGTATGGTCTAAAATTCCAATTATCTAACATTCTAAAGTTGAATTTGTCTGTCGATTTGTTGGTCTAAGGAAATGAAGGTTTCTGTTCTGGAAACACCTTCTATCGCTTGGATTTTTGTATTAAGTAATTGCATTAAATGTTCGTTATCCCGACAAATAATTTTTATCAAAATCGACCAGTTTCCTGTGGTATAATGGCATTCCAATACTTCAGGGATTTTCTTTAAATCTCTCACCGCTTCAGGATTTCGGGCAGCTTTGTCCAGATAAATCCCAACAAAAGCCATTGTGTTATAACCCAGAATTTTATTGTTTACCGTGAATTTTGATCCCGAAATAACGCCGGATTGCTCCAGTTTTCGCAAACGTTGGTGAATTGCCGCTCCTGAAATTCCTATTTTATTGGCGATTTGAAGAATTGGTTTTCGGGCATCTTCCATCAGGTCGCGTAAAATTTCTTTATCGATACCGTCAATTTCTACGATTAGGGAATTGATTTTCATGAGTTGTTGTTTTAAACTAAAATATGGAATTTAGTTTGAATTGGAAATCAAATTTAAGTAAAAAACGATTAGTAAAAAGCACATGAAGTTGTTTTTATAATTTTTGCCATAAAAAAAGCCATTCGGATTGCGAATGGCTTTTTGATATTATTTTGAAAAGTGGTTTTTTATTTTCCTTTATTGGCTTCAATAATGTATTTTTCTAGAGCCATTGTCATTGAAGGCGTTGCTGGTGTTGGTGCAAGAATATCGACTCTTAAACCGTGATCCAACGCTTCTTTTTGAGTAGTACTTCCAAAAACGGCGATTCGAGTGTTGTTTTGTTCGAAGTCTGGAAAGTTTTTAAACAATGATTTTATTCCAGTTGGGCTAAAGAAAGCCAAAACATCATAATAAACATCAGCTAAATCAGATAAATCACTCATTACGGTTCTGTAAAAAACAGCTGGAGTCCAATCTACTTTTAACGCATTTAACGTTATTGGCGCATCGGCATTCAATTGGTCTGAAGCAGGTAATAAGAATTTTTCGTCTTTATATTTTTTAATCAGCGGCGATAAATCAGCAAAATCTTTTGGTCCAACGTAGATTTTACGTTTTCTGTACACAACGTATTTCTGCAGGTAAAAAGCAATAGCTTCTGATTGGCAGAAATATTTTAATCCTTCTGGGACTTTGTAACGCATTTCATCAGCCACTCTAAAAAAATGATCTACGGCATTTTTACTCGTTAAAATAATTGCGGTGTAATGATTAAGATCGATTTTTTGCAATCGGATCTCTTTGGCACTAACTCCTTCTACATGAATAAAAGGTCTGAAATCAATTTTTACTTTATGCTTTTGTTGAAGTTCAAAGTAAGGGGAATTTTCCACTTTAGGCTCGGGTTGTGACACCAAAATTGTTTTCACTTTCATATTTAACGGTTTCTAAGCACTCCCTTTTGTAAACCAATAATACATAAAATAATAGGGTGCTATTTCAAGAGCGCAAAGATATAAAATAAAATAAAACAACTTACCGAATATTATATTTTGATAGTTTTTTATTGAAATCAAATAAGTTAAAATATTTATTATCAATATCATAGCTATAATTAGCAGTGGAATATTTCTTGAAAAGGAGTCGTAATAAAACAAAATAATATTCAATGGCAGTATGATAAGTCCAATATAGGTTCTGTAAGTCACCTTTTGAAGGTTAAACTGCTCCATGAATTCTTCGATATTGAAGGATGTTGCTATAATTTTTTCAATCAAATATTTAGACAAAATAAAGAATACTAAAAACGTAAATATTTGGATATAAAGAATCCAGTCAGTCTTTGTAGCGTGACCAAAATAGCTTAACGAAATTTGTATAAAGAAAGCAAGTGAAATGACTTGAACAAAAAATAGGGAAATCGTAAAGCCGCTTTTTAGGTGGCTGCTGTCTCTGTAAACTTTGTTGTATTTATTGGAAAAAATCAAATTAGCAAAATCACCAAATCTATTTTCGAAAACAGATTTTGTGACCGCAATAATAGCAAATGACAGCACAAAAAGTACGGTTGCCCAGTCTTTGCTGTCAGTTATTCTTGGATGAAGTATAGTTTCGATCATAACGTTGCAAAATTACTAATTTTTATATCATTCTTTTTATTATAATTTTATTAAGGATGAAATGGCATAAAAAGTTTACTTTTGCGGTGAAATTAGTCAAAAATATGAATGATTGTATTGTTATAATTCCTACCTATAACGAAATTGAAAATATAGAAAGCATTATTCGATCGGTGTTTTCGCAACATAAATCTTTTCATGTACTTATTATTGATGATAATTCACCGGATCATACTGCTGATAAGGTTGTTTTACTTCAATCGGAATTTGGAGGGAGATTATTTTTGGAAAAAAGAGAAAAAAAATCGGGTTTGGGAACGGCTTATGTTCACGGATTTAGATGGGCACTAGCGCATAAATATGATTTTATTTTTGAAATGGACGCTGATTTTTCGCACAATCCAAGTGATTTAGAGAAGTTATATAATGCTTGTCATTTTGGCGATGCTGATTTAGCAATTGGTTCTCGTTACGTCACCGGAGTAAATGTAGTAAACTGGCCATTGAGCCGCGTATTGATGTCTTATTTCGCCTCGGTTTATGTGCGAATGATTACTGGAATGAAAATTCACGATGCTACAGCAGGTTTTGTTTGTTACAAGAGGAAAGTGCTGGAAGAGATTAATTTAGATAAAATAAGATTTGTGGGTTATGCTTTTCAAATTGAAATGAAATACAGAACCTATTGTAAAAAATTTCAAATTACAGAGGTTCCCATCATTTTTACAGATAGAACAAAAGGGCAGTCCAAAATGAGTAACTCAATAATTATTGAAGCCGTTTTTGGAGTTATTGCACTTAGATTAAAAAGATTAGTCAACACATTATAAGAAAAAGACAGGATGAACAGGGTTTTAATTAAGAATGCCAAAATAGTAAATGAAGGAGTGATTTTTGAGGGCGATGTATTAATTGAAAATGACTTAATTGTTGAGATTTCAGAAAGTATTAGTGCCAAATCCTCCCAATGTAAAATTATTGATGCCGAAGGGAATTATTTGATTCCAGGAGCTATTGACGACCAAGTTCATTTTAGAGAACCAGGACTCACGCACAAAGGTGACATAGAATCTGAATCTAAAGCGGCAGTAGCAGGCGGAATTACTTCTTATATTGAACAGCCCAACACAGTTCCTAATGCAGTTACCCAAGAAATATTAGAGCAAAAATACGAGTTGGCTGCCCAGAAATCATACGCAAATTATTCGTTTATGATGGGAGCAACTAATGATAACTTGGAAGAAGTTTTAAAAACAAATCCAAAGAATGTTGCCGGAATAAAAATATTTTTAGGTTCCTCAACAGGGAATATGTTGGTGGATAATGAAGCTACTTTAGAGAAAATATTTTCCAGTACCCCCATGCTTATTGCGGTACACTGCGAAGATGAAGCCACTATCAAGAATAATTTAGAAAAATACAAAGCAGAGTTTGGAGAAGATGTTCCTGTTACGGTGCATCACCTTATCCGAAGCGAGGAAGCATGTTATATTTCGTCTTCTAAAGCCGTTGCGCTGGCTAAAAAAACAGGTGCTCGCTTGCATATTTTTCATCTTTCGACTGCCAAAGAAATGGATTTGTTTACTAATAAAATTCCATTGGAAGAGAAGAAAATCACGGCCGAAGTTTGTGTGCATCACCTTTGGTTTACCAATGATGATTATGCCACTAAAGGCAATTTGATTAAATGGAATCCAGCTGTGAAAACGGCCAATGACAGAAAAGTGCTTTGGGAAGCTTTGTTAGATGATAGAATTGATGTTATTGCCACGGATCACGCACCACATACACTAGAAGAAAAAAAACAATCCTATTTGAACGCTCCTTCTGGCGGACCATTAGTGCAACATGCAGTTGTAGCAATGTTTGAAGCGTATCATCAAGGAAAAATAAGTATTGAGAAAATTGTCGAGAAAATGTGTCACAATCCAGCTAAAATTTTCAAAATTGAAAAGCGTGGTTTTATCAAAGAAGGCTATTATGCCGATTTGGTAATTGTGAATTCTGGATTGCCTTGGAGTGTAAAAAAAGAAAATATTTTGGCTAAATGTGGTTGGTCTCCTTTTGAAGGCTTTACTTTTAAATCTAGAATTACTCATACTTTTGTCAATGGACAATTGGTTTATACTGCTTTTAAAGTAAAAGACATTCGTGCAGGAAAACGTTTATTATTCGAAAGATAAAATTTCATCAATGAAAAAAATCATCACATTTTTAACGATCATAACACTGTTTGTAAGCTGTAGAGACGAAGTAGTAAATAAGCCAGAACAACTTATAGAAAAAGACGTTATGGTAAATATTATGTATGATTTATCTATTCTGGAAGCTATAAGAAATCAAAATCCGACTTCCTTAGACACTTTTAAAATAAATTCAAGAGATTATATTTTCAAAAAATATAAAATTGACAGCGTTCAATTTGCCAAAAGTAATGTCTATTATGCAGCTGATTATAATGAATACAAGAGCATGTTTGAGCAAATCAGCAACCGATTGGAAACAAATCAAAAGAAGGTCGATTCGTTAATCAAATTGGAGAAAAAGAAAAAGAAACCGATACTTCAAAAAAAGAAACCAACAACTACAATTGTTGGGGATACCACAAAATTGAAATAGAAAATTACTATTTAAAGTTTTGAAATTTCCTTAATGTATTGGTGAACATCGATAAAATCAGTT
This sequence comes from Flavobacterium sp. KS-LB2, assembly GCF_036895565.1. NCBI lineage: Bacteria > Pseudomonadati > Bacteroidota > Flavobacteriia > Flavobacteriales > Flavobacteriaceae > Flavobacterium > Flavobacterium sp. KS-LB2. The sequence continues at coordinate 293,967 of NZ_CP145904.1, forward strand.
TTCAAGGTATCTTTAATCTTCTGATTTGAATAATTATTTACCGAGTAGGAAGCTCTTGCAGTGGCTTGCGATAATTTTCTCTTTTGTTGAAAAACAGTCGAAACAAACCAATCCAATCTCCAGAGCATTTCCATAAAAAAGGGTTTTGCGTGAATTTCAGGTCGTTGAACACCCAGTGCATCGGCCATCGCGTTCAGAATGTCACGGAAAACACTATTTTCTGCAATCAAAGTAAAGCGTTCGTTTTTGATTTCGCTTTTCATCAATTGATGCGCCATTCGAACAACATCAGCAACGGCAACAAATCCGGTGGAACCCAGCGTATAAAATTTCAATCCGTTTTTTACTTTCGTAAAAAGTTGTCCGCTTCCTTGCTCTCTAAAACCTGGTCCAAGAATTACACCGGGATTTACAATTATTACCTCTAAACCTTCTTGTTGTCCGCGCCAAATTTCCATTTCGGCGCCATATTTAGAAATGGCATAATCATTATGGTACTTTTCCGGATTCCATTCGGTTTCTTCGGTAATGAATTTTTCATGAGGCAGTAAATCGCCTAAAGTGGCAATGGAACTTATAAAACACAGTTTCTTTATTTGATAAGCGATACAAAAATTCACAATATTCGCAGTGCCTTCAATATTTGTTTTTCTCAATATATCTTCATCTTTAGGGTCAAAAGAAATCAAAGCGGCACAATGATACACGGTATCAATATTTTGAAAGGCGATTTCTAAGGAAGGAACTTCGGTAATATCTGCGGGAATCCATTCGATTTGCTGGAACAACGATTCCTTTTTGTACAGAGAGAACAGCGACTTGGTTTTCTCTATTGAAGCGACACTTCGATAAATGGCACGCACTTTTTCTGTCCCGATACTTCGGGATTCAATTAAATGAAGCAATAAATGTGCGCCTACTAAACCGGTTCCTCCTGTGACTAAAATCATGCTACGAAAATACGAATAATTTTTTTCGAATAACCTATTAAACAAATAACCGAATCCACAATAAATTTTATCTTTGTGCACACGAAGCCTTAAAGGCTGAACTGACGAAAGTAAATTGATTAAAAAGATGAAGAATTTTATTGAAGAAGTAACTTGGAGAGGAATGCTCCACGATGTTATGCCCGGCACAGAAGAACATTTGATGGAACAAATGCGTGTGGCGTATGTGGGAATTGACCCAACTGCCGATTCATTGCATATAGGACATTTAGTTGGTGTGATGTTATTGAAACATTTTCAACTATCCGGACACAAGCCATTAGCGTTAGTGGGTGGTGCAACAGGAATGATTGGTGATCCATCCGGAAAATCGAATGAAAGAAATTTATTGGACGAACCAACATTGCGTCACAATCAAGAAGCTATAAAAGGACAATTATCCCGTTTTCTGGATTTTACTTCCGATGCGGCTAACGCGGCAGAATTAGTGAATAATTACGACTGGATGAAGAACTTTTCTTTTCTGGATTTCATTCGTGATGTAGGTAAACATATTACGGTTAATTATATGATGGCAAAAGATTCTGTGAAGAAACGTTTGTCCTCAGAAGCTGCGGAAGGAATGTCTTTCACGGAGTTTACCTATCAATTGGTTCAAGGATATGACTTTTTGCATTTGTACAGAGAAAAGAATTGTACGCTGCAAATGGGCGGAAGCGACCAATGGGGGAATATCACCACAGGAACTGAATTGGTACGTAGAATTGCCAGTGGAAAAGCATACGCATTGACTTGTCCGTTGATTACAAAAGCGGATGGGACTAAATTTGGAAAATCTGAAGGTGGGAATATTTGGTTGGATTCGGCTAGAACTTCTCCGTATAAATTTTACCAATACTGGTTGAATACATCTGATGTTGATGCTGAAAAATACATTAAGATTTTTACTTTTTTATCCAAAGAAGAAATCGAAGTTTTAACTGAAAAACATAAAGAAGCACCACATTTACGTTTGTTACAAAAACGTTTGGCCGAAGAAATTACGGTGATGGTACATTCAACAGAAGATTTAGAAAATGCGATAAAAGCATCGAATATTTTGTTTGGGAATTCGACTTCAGACGATTTGAAGCAATTGGACGAAGCGACTTTTTTAGATGTTTTTGATGGTGTTCCTCAATCGGAAATCTCAAGAAATGAAATCGAAGCGGGAATCAATATTGTTGACGTTCTAAACGAAAAAACTGGATTTCTAAAATCAAATGGCGAAGCAAGACGCGCTTTGACGGCTAATTCTATTTCAATAAATAGAGAAAAAGTTGCCGAAGATTTTGTGCTTTCGAGCAAAGATTTAATCAACAATCAGTTTGTATTGTTACAAAGCGGAAAGAAAAACTATTTTGTGGTGAGAGTGGTTTAAAGAACCATCAAATTACAACCTCGAATATCAGAGTTATCAAAACGTCCCAATACCTCGAAAGAGTTGTTGGGATTTTTTTTGCCCAAATCCTGCGTAGCAATAAACGAACAGGAATTGATGTTGGCTAAATCGATCACATTAATTCCGCCTGTTTTTCCGTCTTGAATATAGGCCAAGGCATCTTCGGTGTCACGAACGAGAATTTGTATCCAAGAAGGGCATTCAAATACGCCGTTTCCTAAAGAATAGGCTTGCGAAAGCAATTCGGTCATTCCGTATTCAGAATGAATGGCTGAAACACCAAATCCTTTGCACAATTGTTCGTGCAATTCTTCGCGAATCATTTCTTTGCGTTTGCCTTTCATGCCACCTGTTTCCATGATAATGGTATGCTGCAGTTGAAACTCATGTTTTTCAATTAAATCCAATAAAGCAAAAGTAACACCAATCAGAATGACATTTTGACCGGCTTGGTCTAACGCTATTAGTTTAGTAATCAATTCGTCATGATTGTGGAGATAAAAACCACTTTCAGGATGATTAGATAATGCAATTAGATCCTTGACCATATAAATTAAGGAAGAACCTTCTCTTTCCAGATAGGATGGAAGCAAGGCCAAAACAACATAATCTTCGATATTGCCATAAAATTCTGAAAATCCTTTGCGGTAACTTTCTTCATACAAGGTAACATCAGTAACCAGATGTTTGCTGGTAATCATTCCGGTTGTACCACTACTGGTGAATGTTTCCTGAATGGGATTAGTATTAGAAACCACTTCATGGCTCTTAAAAAACTGAATCGGTAAAAAGGGAATCTGTTGTAAAGACTTTACTTTGTGAGGATCTGTTTTTAAAAAATCGCAAAATTCCTGATAGACCAAGTTGTTTTCGTATTGAAAACGAAACACTTTCAATGCAATTTTCTCAAACTGTTTTTGACTGGAAATGGCAAATATATCAGAGGATGTAATCAAGAATTTTTTTTGCAAAAGTAATCAAATTTTTTAAGGGAAGCTCATTAACAAAACAGCAATAGTTGGTTTTTGGAATCTGGGGCATTAAAATTCTGCATAAAAAAAGCCCCAATAGAATTGGAGCTTTTGTATGAATGTTGAGGATTTATCTAATAATTAATTTCCTCGTTGCAGATGCCTCTTTTTCATTAATCTTTATAATATAGACACCTGAAGTTAGATTAGAGACGTTAAGCTCTCTAGAACTAAGTGTTGTTTGAAGCACTTTTTTTCCTAAAACATCAAAGATAATTATTTCTTTATCTAAGTCATTTTTTGAAGTAATGTAAACTTTTCCATTACTCACAGGGTTCGGGTACAAGCTTAAACCTTCTATTACGGCGGTTTCTTGCGTTTTTGGCTGTTTAATTTCTTGAGCATTAACGCTCATAGAGAATAAAAAAACCAATAAAGTGATACTATAAAAGTAGTTTTTTGCCATCGGATTAGTTTGAATAGTAAATATACAAAAAATAATTCAAAAAGCATACCAAAAAAAACATCCTGAAAAATCAGGATGTTTGATATAAATAAAAGGTGTATTTTATAAATTTCCTAATAAGTTAACACCATCTACGATAGCCCATGCTCCAGGAGTCAATACTGCTCCAGATGCTGTTGTGCTTGATGTGAAATTTGCAGGAAGAAAAGTCACCGTGAAAGTAGTTGCACCAGCACCCCATAAAACAGTGTTGTCAGCCACTTTTACATTTAGCATTTTTATTTTACCAGTCGCAACTTGATTTGTATTTGTAGCTGCATCTTGTATTCTAACCGAAGTAGCATTAGCCGATGTGTAACCTGAAATTACTACATTGCTGTATTCTCCGTTACCTTCTTTTTTGAATTGGATAGCATCTATTTCTAGTGGGTTACCCGCTTCAGTTACAGTTCCAGCGGCTCTTCTTAAAGTAATGTTAGACACTTTTGGGAAGAAAGCATTGTTTACACTTTTTGATTCGATTTCCATTCCAAAATTTCCAGCTCCAGTTTGATAGGCATACCAGTTCGTATTTGCTTGACCTTGCCATCCATCTTGCCAATCAAATGAATCGTCTGTGTTTCCGTATGAAATAAGGTTTTTAGCACTTACCGTACCTCCGTAAAATTCAAAACCGTCATCAGCTCCTTTGTAAGCAACAAGGTTTTCTAACACTGTTCCAGAACCTACTGAGTAAAAAGAGAAACCATTCATTTCAGAGTTACCATCCAAGATTTTTTTACCTGCATACTCTACACGTACGTATTTTAATGAACCACCATTGTGAGCAGCATTAGTACCACCATAAACAATATTTGTTCCGTCTTCAGAAGTAGCGGTTGTAATAGGAGTTCCGTCAGCTGTTTTTCCAGAAACGATAGGAGCATCACCAAACATGATTATTCCGCCCCAAGAACCTGCAGTTTTAGATTTTTCAGTAAAAACAACTGGTTCTGCTGCAGTTCCTGCAATATTTAATTTTCCGCCTTTTTCTACTAACAAAGCATCTGCACCGTCAGCTACATCAGCGGTAATAACTGAACCAGCTTCAAAAGTTAATGTAGCATCACTTTTTACTCTAACTGTACCTTTGATAGTATAAACCCCTTTTGTATACGTTTTTGCAGCTGTGATATCTCCTGTGATTTCACCCGTTGCTGTTGGTGGAGTTGTTACTACATCGTCATCACTTGAAGTACAACTTGTAAATACCAAGCTCAATAATGCAAGACTGAATACTAATTTTTTCATTTTTAATGATTTTAAAATTATAAGTTTTTTTGTTAATTATTTATTTCAAAAGTACTCTCGAGCTTCTGAAATTTAGTTATGTAATTGTTATTAAAGTATTATATAACAATGAATTTGATGTAAAGTTTACGTTACTTATGTGAACAAAAAAAAGAGCTGTAATAGCTCTTTTTTATTGTTGTTTTTAAAACGTATATCCTATGTTAAAGGAGAACCCGACACCTTTTTTGAATTCTCTTAAAATCAGTGAGTCTTCAGTAATGTTTAAAGTGCTTTTGCTACCTAGTTCTTTTTTATAACTTGGATTTAAGATATTGTCTACACTAAATTTAAGTTCGATACTTTTTGAAATAGAGTTTGTCCAAACAAAATCTAATTTGCTAAAAGATTTCTCGTAGATGTGATCAATTCCTGAAGAACCTACAGCGAAAATACGATCTCCGTACACGTTGTAAACTAATGTCATGGAGTTTTTCCAATCTTTATTGAGGATGAAATCATATTTTAAATCAGAATTGATTAACCAGCTAGAAGCACCTTGCAATTTACGATTCGTACTGTTCTCTAGTTCATTCCCTTGTTTTTTAAGATCAATTTTCACATCAGTACTCATTAATGACGTATTGAAACCTAGAGAGAAATTAGAAAGTGATTCGTTTATTCTGCTCAATTGGAAAAGCATTTCTATTTCAGCACCATAAATAACGGCTTGCTCTGAGTTTTTGAAAGTTGTGATTTGACCACCACTATTAGCAGTTGGTTTGAATACCCTTTCAATAGGATCGTTAATCATTTTTCCAAATACTCCTACTGCAAATAATTCTTTGTTGTTAGGAAACAATTCATATTTGAAATCTACATTATAGTTTTCGCTATCTTTTAAATCTGGGTTTCCGCTTTCTGAAGTTCCATCAGCATTGATGTAGTTTATTGGTAATAACTCCATCGCTACTGGACGTGTTATTGTTTTTGCCAATGATAATCTCAAATTGCTATTTTCGTTCAAAATGCGTTTTGCATTTATAGACGGTAAGATGTCAAGTTTGTCATCTGTCTTTTTGCGATAAGCACTTCCAAAAGGATCTCCTTGTTCTCTATATTTTATAGTACGAGTAGAACTTTCTCCTCTAATTCCTGCATTCAAATCCCATTTTTCTCCAAAATTTAGGAACAAGTTGAAATATCCAGCATTAACAAACTGATTTAGTTTTACTTTATAATCTCCGTTAGACTCTTCCTGAACATAAACAATTCCGTTATTGATGTCCTCGTTGATGTTTTGGCTAATCGTGCTTAAATCAGCAGTGTAGTTTTTCTCTAAATTTCTTCTTCCAGAGAAGAAACGGTAAGAAGATTGCATGTCATTCAATGAGCTATTGTATCCAATAGATAACTTATTAGGATCTTCGTTGTCTCCAAATTTCAAATTATATTCTAAAAGGGACGAGTAGTAGAAGTTTCCTTTTACATCAAGGAATTGACGGTTCAAGTTATTACCACCATAAGACATGTTTATTTCGCTGTCATTTACTTTTATACCTGTGATGAATTTTCTATCAGGTTGTTGAAAAGAAGTTTTTACATAAGATCCACCAGCTTTTAAACTGTGTTTTCCGTCTTCGCTCAATTTATAATCTCCGTATAATTGAGAGTTCCAATAGTTAGATTCTTCGTATTGGTTCAATCGGATTAGGTTATTAGTTTGATTTGCTAAACTATTTGTGTATCCCAATTGATCTTGAATTTTGCTTTCAGTAGCTTTAATCAAGAAGGTGTTGAAGTTTAAATTAAAACGGTTTGACTTATATTTTAAACCGGCTAAACCAGAAAAAGTAGTTTGGTAACTGTATTGCGTATTGTATAAATTATTGTCGTAGTTCCCTTGTCCAAGGTTGAAAGTTCTATCAACACCTTCTCTGTAAGAATATTTATTATCAAAATTGAAAGACATGATGTAACTAATGTTTCTTTCATTTTTAAGATTGAATTTTTGTGCATGTAAAAAACCAATACTAGAATTCAAGGGGCTTTTTGTGTTGTTTACATCCCATGATTTTTTGCCAAATCCATTTTCGTATTCAGCAGGAGAAAGTTTTTGTCCGCTTGGTACCGATCCAAAAATACTAGGAAGTGCTCTGTCATTGCCTATCATTCCTAAGCTTCCCTTAGTAGAATTGGCATCATCAGATAGTAAGAAATCTTGTAAATTATTGTTAGTCGTATATCCAAAACCAATATTCAATTTAGTGATGTTTTTTGGTTGAGGTGTTTCAATATTAACAGTTGCTCCAGCAAAATCTCCAGAAATATTAGGATTGAAAGTTTTGTAAATATTCAATACTCCCACAACATCTGTTGGAAATAAATCCAATGGAATGATTTTTTTGAAAGGGCTATTTGATGGAGATTGTAAATCGTTTATCAATAAATTATTGTAACGGTCTTCTAATCCTCTTATGAATAATCCTCTACCGTCCACTTTAGTGATTCCAGTAATTTTAGTCAAACCTTCCTCAACATCGCTAACTCCTTTACGGGCCATTTCTTGAGCACCAATACTTTGTTTAATTACGACTGCTTGTTTTTGGTCTAATAAAAGTGCGGTTTCCTTTTCGCGGCTAGCCGTATTTTTTATAACAACATCCTCTAGTTTGTAGCTTCCAGAACCTAACGCTTTGTTTACGGTTACGGTTTCATTTGCCACTACAGTTACAGGAACTTCTACAGATTCATATCCAACAAAACTAAATTGCAAAGTATAGTTTCCGGGTAGTATTGTTATGGTATATTTACCATCAATATCAGTATTAGTTCCTATGTTAGTTCCTTTAATAAGAACGTTAGCAAATGGTAAGGATTGATTATTAGCATCTTTGTCTGTTAACATTCCAGAAATCGTTCCTTTGCTCTGTGAGAAAGAAATAGCTGTTATTAATAACGTGAAAAATAGTAACTTGAATTTCATTTGGTTTTAATTTTTTTGCAAAGTAACGCCTGAAATGTAAAACGTAAGTTATTGTCTTGTTATGGTTATGTTTTGTTTTGGGTCTCAAAATCACCCCAATATTAAATTACGGTTAACACCATTTGAATACCTCATTTATTATTACATTTACATTTAAAAAACAATTTTTGGCGCTTTATGAAGAAAAAAAACACAAAGATTCTATTAGTAGATGATGAGCCAGATATCCTAGAAATTGTAGGATACAACCTTTCTCAAGAGGGGTATCAAATCGTTACAGCTGCAAATGGGAGAGAGGCTATAGCTAAGGCTAAAAAAGAAATGCCAGACCTAATTATAATGGATGTAATGATGCCGGAAATGGATGGAATGGAAGCTTGCGAAAACATTAGAAAGATTCCTGAACTCAGTAATATAATCATTACTTTTTTGACAGCCAGAAGTGAAGATTATTCTCAAGTAGCAGGCTTTGATGCTGGTGCGGATGATTATATCACAAAACCAATTAAACCCAAATTACTGGTCAGTAAGGTAAAAGCATTATTACGCCGATTAAAAGAAAAGGAGCAGAACAGCGAAACACTTAACGTAGGCGGAATCGAAATAAATCGCGAAGAATACAAAATAGTTAAAGATAATGTCGAAATTGCATTACCTAGAAAGGAGTTTGAATTGTTCTATCTACTCGCTTCAAAACCAGGAAAAGTATTCAAAAGAGATGAGATCTTGGACAAAGTATGGGGCAATGAAGTCGTGGTTGGTGGAAGAACTATTGATGTTCACATCAGAAAATTACGGGAAAAAATTGGAGAAGAATTGTTTAAAACAATAAAAGGAGTGGGCTATAAGTTTGAAGTATAAATGACAATAAATTTTAAAAAAACATATCGTTTCGCCGTAAAGTCAGCGCTTTACATCACTCTTTTTTCTACAGGATTAGTTGGTTTTCTCACGCATTTATTTTTTACTCTTTCGTATCGTTTTTGTTTAATTTTTGCAATTTCGATTGCTGCATTTTCATTCCTAGTCATACAATATCGCGTAGAGCGCTTTATCTATAAAAAAGTAAAGAAAATATACGACGATGTTGCTTTACTAGAATCCAGTACCTTCATGAACCAGCCCATAACAACTGATATGGCAACGTTAACACGTGAAGTGAAAAAGTTTGCTACCGATAAAAAGTTAGAAATTGAAACTTTAAAAGTTAGGGAAGAATATAGACGAGAGTTTCTTGGGAATGTTTCTCATGAACTCAAAACCCCCCTTTTTATGGTTCAAGGTTATTTGTCAACCTTACTTGATGGAGCCATGAGTGATAAAACTATTCGAAAAAAATACTTAGAAAGAGCCGAAAAAGGAGTCGAAAGACTGATTTATATTGTACAGGATTTAGACATGATTTCTAAACTTGAAATAGGAGAACTGAATTTAGAAATCGCCGAATTCGACATTGTAAAGTTGGTTCAAAATGTTTTTGATTTGCTCGAAATGAAAGCGTCTAAGAAAGATATTTTGTTGATGTTTGACATGAAATATAACAAGCCGGTTATGGTGGTTGGAGATCAGGAAAAAATCCAACAAGTAGTAATGAATCTTATTGTTAATTCAATTAAATACGGAAAAGTAAAAGGTTCTACCGAAGTCAGTATTGAAGATTTGACAGATGAAAAAGTCATTGTTCGAATCACTGATAATGGAGAAGGAATAGAGAAAAAAAATATTTCAAGACTTTTTGAGCGTTTTTACAGAGTTGATAAAAGCGGAGCGAGAACTGAAGGTGGCTCAGGTTTGGGTTTGTCAATTGTAAAACATATTATTGAAGCCCATGATGAGAAAATTTATGTGGATAGCACGTATGGCGTGGGTTCCGAATTTTCTTTTACGCTTGAAAAAACAAAAACAAGTAAGAAGACCACATAAAATCAAAGAGTACTACTATTCTAAAAATCGATTCTCAAGAATCAGTTTTTTTCGGTATAACGAAGTTTGATTACTTTTCAAAAACTTGAAATAAATTTGGCCATTCAATTTTAGAATCTAATCGAGGCAATCCTTTATATTCCTCAACTTCTAAAATATTTTCCATCTTGAAATCATCTTGCGTTGCATAAGGAACCAAACCTTCTTTCTTTAATTTTTTGGCTAAATATTCTTGTTCATATTGTCCCGGAGTTGGAATAAAAAAAGCTTTTTTTCTCAGCTGTGCTAAATCCATTATTGTAGTGTAACCCGAACGACAAAGGACCATTTCACTTTCATTAAAAGCTAGTTCCAGTTCCGTTGAATTCATGAAGTTGTAATAGAGGACAGTACCAACTGTTGTTGTTTTTTGCTCCTTTTCAATATTTCCTTCAATAAAAATCACATTGCCATTATACCTAACGATTTCTTTTTTTAAATGCTTTTCTAACATGCCTCGTTGCGGTTCTGGGCCAGATAGAATTACCAGTAAATCATATTTTTTTGGCAATAATTTCTTTTGGAGCCTGCTCAAAGGACCAATGTATTTTGTCTTGAGATTTGGATTGTCAATATGACCGAGTTTACCTGTTAGATTTGGAGTTCCAGCAAGATCAGGAACCCAACATTCTGTATATTTTTTTATAATATATTGATGTATTTTACTCGTTATCCAAGTGGTATTTCCTGTCATCACATTTAGTTGATGGGTTATAAACACAGATGGTATTTTCTTGCTAAAAACACCTAGTCTATTATCTGAAATAATACCATCGATACCATATTTTTCAATCCAGTTCTGAATTATTTTTTTTTCTTCCAGAATAGCTTTAATCATTTTTGGACCATTCTGTATTAATTTCCATTTAAAATTGGCACCATTCTTAGCATATTCAATTTGGTAGGATGGGAGTTCTAGTGTTTGAATATTGGGAAACTCTTTTCGCAATAATTCAAGAGCAATACCATCAGAAGCAATAATCGGGATATAGTTGTTCTCTTGTAAAGCTCTAATGATTGGAATACAACGGGTGGCATGACCTAGACCCCAGTTTAAAGGAGCAATCAAAATAGTTTTAGGAGCGTTTTTTTTGTCCATTTCTAATTGTATCAAATGTTTTTATAGGCGAAAGATACATAAGTAAAGACCTTTTTTGTATTTGTAAAATATTACTAAATTATTAAATGATGCTTCCCATTAGTGCGCGGTTTTATGCATTAAAATAAAGGCTATCTTTTATAGACAGCCTTTACCTTTTATTTTGTGCAAAAATTAATCTTGTAAATACGTTTTATTTCCGTTTGAGTTTATGTAATATTTCCCCCCTCGAGGACCGGTATATACTTTTTTACCATTGTATTCTCCTGTAATTTTGTCGGCTACTTTAGGTGCTTTCTCGTTTGTTTCCTTGATTTTTTTTATTGGTTTGGCACTAGTAGCTTTTTCTTTAGCTGTAGTTGCTTTGTTTTTAGCCGTTTGGACTTTATTTTTAGCTGTTTTTTTAGAAGTAGCCGCTTTTTCCTTTGCAGTTTCAACTTTATCTTTAGTTATAGCTGCTTTATCTTTTGCGGTTGCCACCTTGTTTTTTGCAGTTTCCGCTTTTTCTTTTTTGGTTTTGGCCAATTTTTCAGTTTTATCTTTTGCCGCTTTCTTTTCAGCTGTGGTTTCTTGTGCTTGCAGGTTTACAGACAAAATAATTACAAAACATAACAACATTAATTTTTTCATAATGGTTTGATTTTAAATTTGATATAATAAAAATAATAAAAAATAATCATATTTATAAACGCAATCAATGAAATTGTTTCAAGATTAAAAATAAGCTCTCAATTGAACATTTCCAGTATGAATGGCTTGGCTAGTTTCGCTTTTTCTCCCTTGATAATTGAAATTAATATCTAAAAATTGTGTAATATTTTTTTGTAAAAGCAATCTCCAAGTCAAGTTTTGTCCAGTTTGCAATCCTTCTAACATTTGAAATCCAACCGATGAAAATTCATTTCCTTCAAATTTATTTTGGTAAAAAGAAACTTCTCCATTTAGCGTTATTTTTTTGTCGCTGGCGTAGGAAAAGGCTGTTCCAAAACGATTTTGCAACAACGTTTCGAAAACTCCAATTTGGTTTTCTTTGCGCTGTAGTTCATAAAAGATATCCCAGCTAGTATTTTTAGAGAATAAATAACTGATTTTTGGGGCCAATTGATACCCATTTATTGCATAATTTTTTTCGGGAAAATTCTCAGATTGAATAGCAGTGTGAATCGTTTTGGCAAAAAAACCAAACAACCAACTTTTCTGGTACAAATGATTGTATTGCAACTGATGCGAACTGTTTGTAGCTTCCTGTGAGCCAACGGATAATAAGTTTTTTGTTTTATTTTGAAGATAAGAATAGGTCACCGAATGTTTTTGTTTCCCTCGATTGTAAAACAAGCTGTTTCTTAAACTTGAATTCAGTCCCAGAACATTTTCACTATAACCGCTAAACGGATTTAATTCAAAATTGTCTCCGTCACTTCTCGTTTTTCTGTCTATTATAAAGGCGGTTTGATTATAAAAATAGGAAAGTAATTTTTTTAATCCTTTTTCATTTTGCCATTGATTTGGGTTTAAGGTCACGGATTGTGAGAACTTATTTTGATGTGTTTTGATATAAATTCGATTGGGTAAAAACACTCTGATAAATTTTGCTTGATCAATAAACGGTGCGACTTCAAATTCTTGTAACTCTTGAATTCCATTACCGTTATAATCATTCCAAGTGTAAACTCCTTGACCTGCAGAAACTTCTAAATACGTAAATTCTTGCTGTGGAATGCTTCCTGAATTCGTCTCGTAAACCGTTGTGCTTTGTATCAATTGATTGAAAAAACGATCCGTGTACACTATTCTGGAATTTAGTGTAGATTCCTTTTTTCTTGTTTTATCTACATAATCTAAGATTCTATAATTAGCATAAACTGCCAAATCACTTTTGTTAGTTTGTATTAGCTTTGATTTCAGTTGAAACGTTTGGGACGAATTCACCCGCTGAATCAAGCCGTTTTGTAAGCTGTCATTGGTTCTTCTTAAATACCCCAATTCTACAAAAACTTTAGTGCTATCGCCACGACCGGTAAAAAAACCATACTCGGTAAATTTTTGGCTTAAAGCCGAGAACTGATTGGTTGCTTTATTTTTTTCTTGATTGTCTTCTAATCGCAAGCTGGAACCAACCCAATTTTTATCAAAATGAAAACGCATTTGAGATTGGTTTCTTAAAAATTTAGAAGATAAAACAGTACCGTCACTTTTTAAGAAACTGCCTTGGTTTTGAAAGGTCCATTTTTTTATTCGAAATAAACCATTTAAAATATGTCTGTTGCCTGAAAAATTTTCAGAGAAATCTAGTTTTTCAAACTGATACAACAGCAGTCCTTTAGAAGTAGATTTTGGTTCTGGATTTAAGTCCAATTGCAAGCCAGAAACGAATAGACTTTGATTTCCCACTCCAGCGATTCCTAAATTCCAATCTCTGTCAAATTCGATGTTATACAGTCGCTCCACCGATCTAAAATCTTTCTGAATAAACTGATAATTTGCAAAAGCATCTACCTGCCATTTTTTTGAAAAAAGCCGTTGCTTGGCATTGATTTTTCCTGCTAAGCCTTGATTATTGGCATCATCAAGGGATGAAAATAAATTTTGATCGTTGTTACTAAGGCCAATTTCAAAATCGATTGCTGTTTTCTCATCGGGCTTGTATTTTCCTAAAAAGGTGGCGACTTGAATTTTTGTTGGCGCGATGAGCTGAATTATAGGCTCGTAGTTTCCTTGAGGAATGCCATTTATCGGTTGGACATACTCATAAATTCGGGTAAGTGTTGCTGAATTTGTCACGATATAATTTCCAGTATTGGCACCAACCAAAGTAAATCGGACATTGAATAATTCTTGTTGTGGATCATTTGAATATTCGAAAATTTCTACAGCATTAAACATTGTTTTTCGATACAGTACTTTGTTCTCAGAGTAGGTGTCGGAATAGGCCGATGGTGCCGTCATTAAATTTTGATTGTCTCCGGCATTAGTTAATATGAGAGCTTGTTCTTGTGATAAATTTTGTTGCAATGGTTGGTTTTTCAGGTCGTTTTCCGAATATAAATAGCCTCCAAAACTCCATTTTTTATTTTTATGAGTGGCTCCGGCATACGTCACAAAACGGGTATAATTCCTATCGGAATATTGATATTCTATAGCAATTCGCATTTCTGAAGTGATGGTAAAAAGGGGTGTGAATACAATTTCGCCTGCATTATAATCTATCGTATAATCATTGTTTTCGCCTCTTTTTAATAAAATCCCATTTACATAAACACGCTCTGAACCCGAGACAACTAGAACATACAATTCTCCATTTTGACCTTTTAATTTGTACGGACCTTGATTGCCTTCTTGCCCCACAAAATTACTTTTGGCATATTGACCCCGAACTAGTGCAGCCGATGCAAAGAGATTCGTTTTGTTTTCTTCGGTTCCAAAGTTGAAATTAGTGGCTAATCCCTGTACTTTTTTATTAAAATTAAGGAATTGCGTTTTCTTGTTCTCCAGAAAAATATCCCCTGCCCGAATGTTCCAATCTTCACTGAATAATTCCATAAAAATATTGTCAAACTGATCTAGTTTTTGAGAATAGCCACCGTCCTGCAATGGAATATTACTGTCTTGAATGGAAGCTCTCAAACTTACTTTTTCGGAAATTTTACCGGTGATTTGTAAATCTAAATTAGAATTTAAAACTGCATTTTGATTGTTTCCTATGGTAATTCCGCGGGTAATGCTTCCTGAAGTATTTAAGCCATCAAAAGGCACGTTTTTCTTTAGGTTTTTTGTTTCTATTGCATATAAATTGCCTTGGCCAGCTTCATTGCTGACCACTTTGCTAGGATCATAGATACGGTACTCTTGGGTTAAAATTTCGGGGAATTTTAAATATTGAATAGTAAGTGAATCCAAATCAAAAGCAGTATTTTCCTTTAAAAGGAGAGTTCCTTTTTTGAAATTTATTTGATATAAAGTACTGTCGATTGGTTTTCCATTGGCGTCAAGCAACTTGAAAAAACTAGAGTTTAGGCTTTCTTTTTCAATATAAATTGTGTCGCGGGATGGAAGGATTTTTTTGATTTTGTACAGCGAATTAATTTCCTGAGCATGAAGCCCAGAAATACAGCTGATTACAATCCAAAAAAGTAATTTTTTCAACATAAATATTATAACTCGAAAGTATCAAAAGTAGTATTTATAATTTGATATTTTGAGAATGTCTCAATCAGAAAATGAAATGATCGAATTCTTATTTTGTATAGTTGTTTGTGTGTTTTACAGCGTCAAAAAAAATGGGAATCAAAATTAAATTTCGATTCCCATTTTAATATTGTTGAAATAGTTTTTAAACTTCTTTTGTGATCACTTGCATGGTTTCACGACTCACTTGTTTCAATAAAACGACTTTGTTTTCTTCGACAGTTTGCGCTGCCTTGTCATTGAAATGTCGGATGGTATATAAGGTTACATTTTCGTCAAACTCCACTTTGAATTTTTTAGATAAAATGGCATTCAAAGCTTTGAAATTATCAAATTTATCTTCTACACATACAGAGAAACTAATGGCCGAATTCTGAATTAAGTTTACTTTTATTTTGAATTGGTGAAACAATGCAAAAATTTCGCTGATGTTTTCTTCCATGATGAAAGAGAAATCTATGGAGGAAAGCGAAATTAAAAGTTGGTTTCTTTTGACAATAAAACAAGGTAAATACGGTTCTAAATCGACACCTTTAGAAACACTTGTTCCTTTTAATAATGGGTTTATAAATGATTTTACATACAAAGGAATTTCCTTTTTTTGTAATGGTTGTAGCGTTTTTGGGTGAATAACTGTTGCGCCGTAAAAAGCTAATTCAATGGCTTCGCGATACGAAATCTGGTTTAATAAACTTGCGTTTTCAAAATATCTTGGATCGGCATTCATTACTCCGGGAACATCTTTCCAGATGGTTACACTTTCGGCATTTAAGCAATAGGCAAAAATCGCAGCAGTATAATCTGAACCTTCACGGCCTAAAGTAGTGGTGAAATTATTCTCATCAGAACCTAAGAACCCTTGTGTAATATTTAAGATTTTTCGTTTTACGTTCTTGGTAATGTTTTTCTGTGTCAATTCCCAATCTACTTCCGCATCTCTATAATTGGCGTCTGTTTTTATGAAATTACGAACATCCAGCCATTGCGTTTTTATTCCCATGAAATTCATGAAATGACTAAGAATAGTTGTCGAAATTAATTCGCCATAACTTACAATCTGGTCGTAAACAAAATTATAATTAGGTGATTTGTTGTGGGCTAAAAAATATTCTAAATCAGCAAACTGGCTATTCACAGCGGCAAAAACTTCATTTTTTTCCTCTTCGAATAAATCCATCAAAATTTGATTGTGGTATTTTTTTACTTCTTGGACAGATGAATTTAACTCAGCTGATTTATCGAAATAGTTTTTTATGACAATTTCCAGTGCATTCGTAGTTTTTCCCATTGCAGAAACAACCAGCAATACATCTTCGTAACCTACTTTTTGTAAAACGTCATATACGTTTTTAATCCCTGCGGCATCTTTTACAGAAGCTCCTCCAAATTTGAATACTCTCATAGTCTTAAACAAAAATTGTTTTTTTACTTTATTTCAATTTATTTTCTAGAAACTGGTCGATTCCTATCTCGTCCATTTGTACTACATGCCAATCGGTTAGCACTTTTGCACCTGACTTTTTGTAAAATTCGATAGCCGGAGTGTTCCAGTCCAACACATGCCAGTCAATTCTTCGGACATTGTCTTTTTTGCCTTGTTTTATAATTTCAGAATACAGAGCATAGCCTAATCCTGTGCCTCTCATCGTATCTTTCACCACTAAATCTTCCAGATGGATTATTTTTCCTTTCCAAGTCGAATAACGATAGTAATACAAGGCAATACCAACGATTTGTTTTGCTTGATTAGTATCATTTAACTCAGCATCAATTTCAGCTACAAAAACATGAAATAGAGGGACAGAGCCAAAACCATCCCGAATTAAATCGTCAACAGTTACAAGAACAGCATCTGGCTCCTTTTCAAAGTCTGCTAATTCTTGAATAAGGCCTAAAACAGCTTGCATGTCTTCAGGTTTTCCTTTTCTAATATTCATAATTTTTTATTTTAATGATTCAAAAACGCAATAAAAACGCATTTTTAGGTATTTATTTTGTGTTTTATTCAGCAAATATACAATACTGTCAAACTAAATAAATAGTATTCAAATTGTTTTCACAAAAAAAACGATATTTGTGACTTCAAAATAACTACATCGATTTCGTAATGGAAGAACGCAACAAAACACTAGGAGAATTTATCATTGAAAATCAAAATGCCTTTCAATATTCGTCAGGCGAATTATCTCGAATCATCAACTCCATCCGATTGGCCGCCAAAGTAGTCAATTATAAAGTTAACAAAGCTGGATTAGTTGATATTGTTGGGGCTGCAGGAGAACAAAACATACAAGGTGAAGACCAGCAAAAACTAGACGTTTATGCGAATGAGGTTTTTATTCAAACGTTAATCAATCGTGAAATTGTATGTGGAATCGCCTCTGAAGAAAATGATGATTTTATCACTGTAGAAGGAAGTGACAATAGTCATAATAATAAATATGTGGTCTTGATGGATCCGCTTGATGGTTCCTCAAATATTGATGTGAATGTTTCTGTTGGAACTATATTTTCAGTGTATAGAAGAGTTACTCCTATAGGAACTCCAGTTACTATTGAAGATTTTTTACAGCCAGGAATTAATCAGGTTGCCGCGGGATATGTGATTTACGGAACCTCGACAATGCTAGTTTATACCACGGGACATGGAGTTAACGGATTTACATTGAATCCAGCTATTGGAACATTTTATTTATCGCATCCAAAAATGCAATTCCCAACTGATGGTCATATTTATTCTATTAATGAAGGGAATTATGTTCATTTTCCGCAAGGAGTAAAAGATTATATAAAATATTGCCAGTTAGAAGAAGGAGACAGACCGTATACTTCAAGATATATAGGAAGCTTGGTTTCGGATATTCATAGAAATATGATTAAAGGCGGGATTTATTTATATCCTACGAGTTCCAAAGCACCAAAAGGAAAATTACGATTATTATATGAATGCAATCCGTTAGCTTTTATTGCTGAGCAAGCTGGAGGTAAAGCTTCAGATGGATTTAATAGAATCATGGAGATTGTACCGACAGAATTACATGAAAGGGTGCCGTTCTTTTGCGGAAGCTATAACATGGTTGAAAAAGCGGAAGAATTTATGCATAAAGCAAAATTAAGTAAATACTAGAATAGTGCTTTAATAAAAAAGCTTCCGCCGAGGCGGAAGCTTTTCTTATACTTTTGCAATTACTTATTCATGTTTTGCATTTCGAAAACGAAAGTATCTAAATCTACTTTTCTATCTACTAATTTTAGTGCTTTATGTATAATGTAATCTACATTTTCAGTGTTAAAGCCTAGTGCTACTCCAATTTTTCGTAGTAATAATTCTTGTGTGTCACCTAACTGATGATCAACATGAACCATTCTTGCTAAATCAAATAAACGCTCTAATCTTTGTTCATGTAAATAAGGAGCATTAATAGGATATTTTAATGGGTTTTCTAAAATTTCTTCATATTCTGCTGGAGAAATCTCTAATCGAACAGCCAGTTTGTCTAAAAATAGTTTCTCCTCTGGAGCAAACTTATCGTCAGCAAGTGCTACACGAACAATAGCTGAAAAATGACCTTTATTTCTTTGTTTGAATTCGCTATCAAATAAATCTGAAAATGACATAATTATTGGTTTTTTATCTTACAAAGATAAATCTATTTTTAAATTAATGATTTTAATTTTTTATATTTTTTATTTGGATTTGATCTCTTTTGAATTGCATTTATTTAAATAATCAAATGAATCATTTTCAAAATTAATCGTAAGTTTACAGCCCCTATATCAACCTAATAAATTACCTATGTCAGAATTTTGGATTTACTTTCAAATAGGATTAAAACACGTTTTAGATATTCATGCGTATGACCATGTTTTGTTTTTAATAGCATTAGCAATTCCTTTCTCCTTTAAGGATTGGAAGCGAATTGTACTTTTGGTGACGCTTTTTACCATTGGACACACTATGGCTTTGTTACTTTCTGTTTTTGGAATTATTGCCATAAAAGTGAATGTTGTCGAATTATTAATTCCTATAACGATATTAATAACAGCCTTGTTTAATCTTTTTACAGCCGGAAAATCAAGCAAGAAAGAAAGTATAAATTTGGTGTTTTTCATCACGCTTTTCTTTGGAATAATTCATGGATTGGGTTTTTCAAATTATTTTAAATCAATTCTTGGAGGCGATGCTGTTTCTAAAATAATACCATTGTCAGAATTTGCATTAGGAATAGAAGCGGCTCAGATTGTAGTGGTTTTTGTAGTTTTGATTTTGTCGTATATTGTACAAACCGTTTTTAGATTTTCAAAACGAGATTGGACCTTAGTAATGTCGGCGTTTATAATAGGAGTAGTAATCCCATTGATTATTGAAAGTGAAATCTGGATTAGATAAAAATGAACGAAAAGAAATTGAATAAATACGATAAAGCGTATCTTAGAATTGCTAAAGAATGGAGTCTTTTGTCCTACTGTAAACGCAAACAAGTTGGTGCGATTATTGTGCGTGATAGAATGATCATCTCTGATGGATACAATGGAACTCCAACAGGTTTTGAAAACTGTTGCGAAGATGAAGAAGGATTGACACGTTGGGATGTTTTACACGCTGAGGCAAATGCGATTCTGAAAGTGGCACGATCTACGCAATCCTGCGAAGGAGCCACTTTGTATATTACGCTTTCTCCTTGTAAAGAGTGTAGCAAATTGATTCATCAATCTGGAATAAAACGAGTGGTGTATCATAATGGATACCGTGATGATTCAGGAATTCAGTTCCTAATGAAAGCAGGAGTAGAGGTAGAACATATCCCAGTTTTAGAAGAATAAATAGTTGTCTTCGTATGAAATATAATGTAAAATATTTGCCCATTATTATTTTTACTACACTCGCTCTGGGTGTTGTATTGGGCGGAATGTTAAATTTTCCTAAGGTAGCTGATCTTTCAGACAGAAATAATTCCAGGAGCAAGCTCAATAAACTGATTGATTTTATTGACAATGAATACGTTGATGATGTCAACACAGATTCGATAGTAAACCTTACTGTAGACAGTATTTTAGCACAACTTGATCCGCATTCTGTATATATTCCGCCAAGCGATCAGCTTGAAGTGGTAGAAAGTATGAAAGGAAATTTTGTGGGAATAGGTGTGAATTTTTACATGTACAACGATTCAGTTGCAGTTATAAAACCTGTAGAAAATGGCCCTTCGGCAAAAGCAGGAATCAAAGCTGGAGATCGAATTTTGTATGCCGATAAAACAAAATTATTTGGAAGAAAATTGCCAACTGACAGTTTGTTTTCTAAATTAAAAGGAACTGTGGGTTCTGATATTGAGCTTACAATCTATAGAAAATCAGAGGGGAAAAGGCTAAAAGTAAAAATAAAAAGAGATGTTATTCCACTAAAAAGCATTGATGTTGCTTTGCTTTTAACGAATAAAGTAGGCTATATAAAAATAAATAGATTTGCCGAAACTACGTATAGAGAATTCATGGCGGGTTTAACCAAACTCAAACAACGAGGGGCGCAATCACTCGTAATTGATGTTCGTGATAATGGTGGCGGTTACATGGAAGAAGCAATCGCAATTGCCGATGAATTATTGATGGATAAGCAACTAATTGTTTTTACCAAAAATAAAAATGGCAAAATAGACAAGACATTTGCTACCAAGAAAGGTAGTTTTGAAAACGGAAACGTATTTGTTTTAATCAATGAAAATAGTGCTTCGGCTAGTGAAATTCTAGCGGGAGCTATTCAAGATAATGATCGTGGAACTATTGTGGGCCGTCGTTCTTTTGGAAAAGGATTGGTACAGCGAGAAATGGATTTTGCCGATGGTTCAGCTGTTCGGTTGACTATTGCCAGATATTATACCCCAACGGGTCGTTCTATTCAAAAGCCATATTCTAAGGGGAATGAAGCGTATTTTAAAGAATCAGAAGCTCGTTTTGGAAATGGTGAGTTGTATGAAAAAGACAGTATTAAAGTTTTGGATACTTTAAAATTCAAAACTAAAAAAGGTAAAATTGTTTACGGCGGTGGCGGAATCGTTCCTGATGTTTTTGTACCGCTTGAAGTGGAACATGGTAATGAAAGTACCGCTTATTTATTGCAATCCGGAATCGTGGGTAATTTTGTTTTTGAGCAATTAGATAAAAACAGAAGTGCTTTTAAAGGACTTAATTTCGAAGAATTCAAAACTAAAATGAATCAAACGGATTTGTATTTTAATTTGTTTCAAAAATTTATTTTTACCAACGGATTGGATTTGAATTTTGGAAAAAGTAAGTTGCTAGTAAAAAGATATTTGACAGCAGAATTTGCCCGACAGTTGTTTGGAGAAAGTTATTATTATCAAATTATTTTGAAAGAAGATGCTATGATTAATGCCGTTTCCAAAAAGAAATAAAAATACTCGTTTTATTTACAATTAAGTTTCATTATCCCAATCTTTTCTGTAACGAATGAGTTCTTCATCAATTATGGTTTGAGATGTATGTAGTAAATAAGCCGCGTCTTCAGAATATATCGGAGGAAAAAAAGTCATTTTAATGTCAGTAGTCCATTTTCCAAAACATTTTAAAAAATGAGGGATGAAAGTGTCGTCTCCCACAAAAGCATCTGTTTTCTCTTTATAATCAATAGCAATAGGAATGACCGCTGCTTTAATCTTCGTTGCCATGACAAAGGAGCCGTAATTAAAAGCCACAGTTGTAGGCAAAACATCTGTCGTACCTTCTGGAAAGTTAATGATTGAATATCCTTTGGCTAGAACTTCTCTAATATTTTCGGCAGTTTCTTGTCTGCTCTTTTGGCACTTTCTATCTACAAATAAAACACCGGATATTTTACAGATATAACCAATCATAGGCCATGACGCAACTTCTTTCTTGCCTACAGGAAAAGCATGTATTTGATTTACAATGACAATTGGGTCAAAATAGGAACGATGGTTGGCTACTATTAATCCTTGCGTGGTAGGTTTCTCACCGTAAATGATGGTTCTGATGCCTAAAATATAATTGGATACCCGAATTAAAAAATCGCGCAGTTGAAGTGCTCTTTTGGAATTGATTTCTTCCTTACAAAAGAAACTCGTCAAATAGAAAAGAATCGAGAAAAAGGAAACGAATACTATAAAAATGATGAGCCTTGTCAAGCCCAATAATAGTGATAACATAAAAAGTGTATTGAAAATGTAAACCTACTACTATTTTTCTAGAGATTCTTCTTAATGAAAATCTATTTATCTGATACTGTCGTGTGAATGGGTTTGCACGCCGTTATTCCATAAAGTAAGAAGGTCTGTTGCGACTGCCGCGCCACTTCCTGCAGCAATGGCGAGTTGGCTTCTCCAGCCTGCTAAAGTTCCTATGACGTAAATTCCTTCAGTCACTTTATGATCGGAATTCTTAAGTTGAATGCGTTGTTTTTCGGGAAGTGATTTTTGATGCGGTTTTACATAATGCATCAATCCATCTATTGCAAAAGTATTTGCAGAACCTATGCCTATGACAATTGTTTTTGTTTGGTAAGAATTCTTGTTTGTGATGACTATAAATTCAGGAAATTGTCCTTCAATTTTCAGTACTTTTTCCTCGGGAAGTTGAATAATATGAGGATACGCTTTTGAAAGATGTTCCGTGCTTTCTGCTAATAATTCAGAACCTAATTTGCCTGGAGCGATTCCGTAGGCATTATTAAACAATGCTTCTTGTAGGGATGATGTTTTTTGATGGGTGATAATACCAATTCGTTTGTCTCTGACGAAAGATTTGTTTTTTGCAGAACCCAAAACGAGTGCGCAGGAAATGCCAGACACCCCACCACCTATTATAAGAACATCAAACATTATTACAGTTGGTCATTTGATTTCTCTTCAATCTTTTTTGCCATTTTAAAAATTAGAAGAATCAATACGGCACAAAAAGAAGCGGCGATTCCGATAAAAGCAACTACGCTATCTCCTTGAAATGGATTTCTAAAATCCAACAAAGTAACATTAAATATGATTAGCGCGATTGCTAAAAACACCAAGATGTTAGTGAAAATTTTCATAATACGTTTTTGTTTTTTGATATTAAAGAAACAGATTTTTACAGTAGAAACATATTTCAGTTTAAAAATCAGATTGTCTTTTAAAATTATCTTAGGGGGTAAATTTATGAAAATTTATTTTAGACGAACAAACCTTTAACATTCGCAGCGAATAATTTAACAGCAATCGCAAGAAGTACAACGCCAAAAGTCTTTCGAATGACGCCAAGCCCATTTTCTCCTAGTATCTTTTCGATTTTAGAGGATGATTTTAAAACGATATACACTAGAATAATATTCAAAATTATTGCGATAACAATATTTATAGTAGAAAATTGGGAGCGTAACGAGAGTAAAGTGGTCATTGTTCCGGCTCCAGCTATCAAAGGGAACGCCAAAGGGACAATAGATGCGGAACTCGCTTCCTCATCGCGATAAATCCGAATCCCTAAAATCATTTCTAATGCCAGAAAGAATAATACAAATGAACCGGCAACGGCAAATGAGTTTACATCAATACCTATTAAATTCAATAATTCCTCTCCCACAAAAAGGAAGACAATCATGATTACACCAGCTACTATTGAAGCTTTTTCGGATTCTATATGTCCATGTTTTGATCTTAAATCAACAATAATAGGAATGGTTCCCACGATATCAATTACGGCAAAAAGCACCATTCCAACCGTAATTATTTCTCTAAAATCGATTTCAAACATAGTTTTTTGTTTGCAAAGTTAAACTTTTCGATAGATTTTTGATTAAAATTAAATTTTATTACAACAATTCTGATTCATTTTTTTATCTACTGGTTTTCAATTGATTTTTTGTTTGTTTTAATTCTATGTTGTTTAAGGTTAGTTTGTTAGATTGCTCTAAGAGTCAGTTGTTTCGTTGATTTTTCAAAAAGTTAAAGTTGGTTTTTATCTAAAAAATTACAATTTACTTTAACTACCTTTGCATTTCATAATCTCAGTACCCCAAAATAATGTTTCAATTAGGAAAAACCATCGTCTCAGAAGACATACTCGAAAAAGATTTTGTTTGCAATTTATCAGCTTGTAAAGGGGCTTGTTGTGTTGATGGCGATGCGGGAGCTCCATTGAGCTTTGAGGAAACTAAGATTTTAGAAGAAATTTATCCTAAAGTAAAACCCTTTTTGCGCAAACAAGGCATTGCGGCTATTGAAGCGCAAGGTACTTGGACAAAAGGAACCGATGGTGATCTTGAAACGCCATTAATTGATAATAAAGATTGTGCTTACGTAATGTTTGATGGTAAGACTGCTTTGTGTGGAATCGAACAGGCATATAATCAAGGGATGATTGACTGGAAAAAACCTGTTTCCTGTCATTTGTATCCCATTCGTGTGAAAGACTTCACGGAGTTTGCTGCTGTTAATTATGACAAATGGGACATTTGCGATCCGGCCTGTTCTCTCGGTCAGGAGTTGGAAGTTCCCGTGTATAAATTTGTCAAAGAAGCGTTAGTTAGAAAGTTTGGTGAGGACTGGTATGCAGAGCTAGAAATAGTTGCACAAGAGCTCAAAAAATAATTCTAAAATAAATTCAAATTTTCTTGGTTACGGTTTTTAAAATCCTATATTTTACGGCACTTCGTGATTTTTTTATGGTTTTAAAATTCTGATTTTCAGCAAATTAATATTGTTATAAAAAACGTTTCAAAATTTTACCTTTGTT
The DNA here is from genome assembly GCF_036895565.1 of Flavobacterium sp. KS-LB2. Taxonomy (NCBI): domain Bacteria; kingdom Pseudomonadati; phylum Bacteroidota; class Flavobacteriia; order Flavobacteriales; family Flavobacteriaceae; genus Flavobacterium; species Flavobacterium sp. KS-LB2. The sequence goes on from NZ_CP145904.1 coordinate 319,037, forward strand.
AAAAACTAGGCGAGATTGTGAATAAGTTTGGCTTTTAATTCCGGCAATATTTCACAATCTTTGTAATCTACAGAAAGCATAAAATTTCGTTAAAATCTCAAAAAAACAAACTACTATAATGGCACAACTTGAACCAATTTTACAAGAAAATAAAAATCGTTTCGTGATTTTCCCAATCAAACACAATGATATTTGGGAGTTTTATAAATCAATGGAAGCTAGTTTTTGGACTGCTGAAGAAATTGATTTGTCGCAAGATTTAAACGACTGGAATAATAAGTTGAATGAGGATGAAAGGTATTTCATCAAGCATATTCTTGCTTTTTTTGCTGCCTCGGACGGAATTGTAAATGAGAATTTAGCAGAGAATTTTGTGAACGAAGTGCAATATGCTGAAGCAAAATTCTTCTATGGTTTCCAAATCATGATGGAAAATATTCACAGTGAAACGTATTCATTATTGATTGATACCTATGTGAAAGATGAAGCAGAGAAAGATGAATTATTTAATGCTTTAGAAGTTTTTCCTGCGATTAAGAAAAAAGCGGATTGGGCTTTGAAATGGATTGAGTCTGATTCGTTTGCGGAGCGTTTGATTGCTTTTGCAGCTGTGGAAGGAATCTTCTTTTCGGGAGCATTTTGTTCTATTTACTGGTTGAAAAAACGTGGATTAATGCCAGGATTAACGTTTTCTAACGAATTGATTTCTCGCGACGAAGGAGTGCACTGTGATTTTGCAGTACACTTGCACAACCACCATTTAGTAAATAAAGTTCCTAAAGAAAGAATTAGAAGCATTATCGTTGATGCCTTAAATATTGAAAGAGAGTTTATCACTGAATCGCTTCCGGTGAGTTTAATAGGAATGAATGCAGCGTTAATGACGCAATATTTAGAATTTGTTGCGGACCGTTTATTAGTTGAATTAGGTTGCGATAGAGAATACAATACTTCAAATCCTTTTGATTTTATGGATATGATTTCGCTTCAAGGGAAAACAAACTTCTTTGAAAAGAAAGTGGCCGAATATCAAAAAGCAGGTGTTATGAATACGGATGAGGATGCTCAGAAAATTAGTTTTGACGCTGATTTTTAGAAAGTAGTTATCGCATCATCGGGTGTTTTTAGCCCCGATGGAAGGGAATATCCTTTCTAGTCCTGAACTTGTTTCAGGATCCTGAAACAAGTTCAGGACTAGAAAGATTGGAATGACAGCGGGATTAGCTTCCCAAAAAAATGAAACAAATACTCAAAAACGGGAAAGGGATTTTCTGTTTTTTAAAACAATTAAGCGTATGTATGTAGTTAAAAGAGATGGGCACAAAGAGCCGGTAATGTTCGACAAAATCACGGATAGAATTAAAAAACTATGCTATGGTTTGAATGATTTGGTTGATGCTGTGAAAGTGGCAATGCGCGTAATTGAAGGACTTTATGATGGTGTTTCGACATCTGAACTAGATAATCTTGCTGCCGAAACTGCCGCGTCAATGACTATTGCACATCCTGATTATGCCCAATTAGCAGCCCGTATTGCAATCTCTAATTTACATTCAAACACAAAAAAATCATTCTCAGAAACGATGAATGATATGTTCAATTATGTGAATCCAAGAAACGGTCAATATGCACCGTTAGTTTCTGATGAAGTGCATAAAGTAATTATGGATAATGCGGAGTTTTTAGATTCCCACATTATATACAATAGAGATTTCAATTACGATTATTTTGGTTTTAAAACCTTAGAAAGATCGTATTTGCTAAAAATAAATGGTAAAATCGTGGAACGTCCGCAACATATGTTGATGCGTGTGTCTGTTGGGATTCACTTAGACGATTTGAAATCGGTAATAGAAACCTACGACTTAATGTCGAAAAAATTCTTTACGCATGCAACACCAACATTGTTTAATGCTGGAACTCCAAAACCTCAAATGTCTTCTTGTTTCCTTTTGGCCATGCAAGACGATAGTATTGATGGGATTTATGACACGTTGAAACAAACGGCTAAAATCTCACAATCAGCAGGTGGAATAGGACTTTCTATTCACAATGTAAGAGCAACTGGTTCTTATATTCGTGGTACTAACGGAACGTCTAACGGAATTGTTCCTATGTTGCGTGTTTTCAATGATACAGCACGTTATGTAGATCAAGGAGGAGGAAAACGTAAAGGAAGTTTTGCCATTTATATCGAAACTTGGCATGCGGATATCTTTGAATTCCTTGACTTGAAAAAGAATACCGGAAAAGAAGAAATGCGTGCAAGAGATTTGTTTTTTGCGATGTGGACTTCGGATTTGTTTATGAAAAGAGTACAAGAAGACAGTTATTGGACCTTAATGTGTCCTAATGAATGTCCTGGATTGTATGACGTTTATGGAGACGATTTCGAAAAAATGTACACGGATTACGAAAAAGCTGGAAAAGGTAGAAAAACTATCAAAGCACATGAATTGTGGGAGAAAATTCTAGAATCGCAAATCGAAACTGGAACGCCTTACATGTTGTACAAAGATGCAGCCAATAGAAAATCAAACCAAAAAAATCTAGGTACGATTCGTTCTTCGAATTTGTGTACGGAGATTATGGAATACACATCTACAGATGAAATTGCAGTTTGTAACTTGGCTTCACTTTCGTTGCCAATGTTTGTGGAAAACAAAAAATTCAATCATGACTTGTTATTCAGCGTTACCAAACGTGTAACTAGAAACTTGAATAAAGTAATTGATAGAAATTATTATCCAGTAAAAGAGGCCGAAAACTCCAATATGCGTCACAGACCAGTTGGTCTTGGAGTACAAGGACTAGCGGATGCTTTCATTATGCTTCGTATGCCATTTACGAGTGACGAAGCGAAGAAACTGAATCAGGAAATTTTTGAGACCCTGTACTTTGCAGCAGTAACCGCATCGATGGAAATGGCCAAAGAAGAAGGGCCGTATTCTACTTTTGAAGGTTCGCCAATGTCACAAGGAGAATTTCAGTACAATTTGTGGGGATTGAAAGATGAGGAATTATCAGGTCGTTGGGATTGGGCTTCTTTGCGAAAAGAAGTGATGGAACACGGGGTGAGAAACTCCTTATTAGTAGCGCCGATGCCAACCGCTTCGACTTCTCAAATATTGGGTAACAATGAAGCATTCGAACCATATACTTCTAATATTTACACCAGAAGAGTACTTTCGGGTGAGTTTATTGTGGTAAACAAACACTTGTTACACGATTTAGTAGAACGCGGTTTGTGGAACGAAACATTGAAACAAGAATTGATGCGAAATAACGGTTCTGTTCAAGCACTTGATATTCCGCAGGACTTGAAAGAATTGTACAAAACTGTATGGGAAATGTCTATGAAAGATATTATTGATATGTCACGTCAGCGTGGGTATTTTGTCGATCAATCACAATCATTGAATTTATTCATGCAAAATGCCAATTATTCTAAATTGACATCGATGCATTTCTACGCTTGGCAATCCGGATTGAAAACAGGAATGTATTATTTGAGAACAAAAGCTGCGGTGGATGCGATTAAATTTACATTGAATAATGATAAAAAAGCAGAACCAATTGAAATTAAAGAGCAACCCGTTTTGGAGCGATTAGAGTCAATTGCCGTTTTAAATGAACCTGTTGAAATGACTGCTGAAGAATACAGAGCAATGATTGAACTGGCTAAAAATGCTGGTCCAGACGAATGCGAAATGTGTGGGTCTTAATGACTCAGGAAAATAATAAAGGCTTCTTAATTGAAGCCTTTTATAAGAACATATTAACCTTTAATTTATTTTGCTGAGGTAAAGAAAAAAGTAATGCGCATAAAAAAAGGGACATCTATGACATCCCTATTTTGGAGAACTTAAATAATTTTGGATCCGACCCCTAAAATTTTAAGTTGTTTAAGAAGGAAAAGGTTACCTCGCCTACTTTTTATATACCTCAAAAGTATATAATTCGAATCTTCTTTCCAAAATTATTTTTTAAGATAATATCAATGTTGATATTATTAATCTACAACTCTTATGTCATAAGAGATTAAAGAGTTGTTAACAAAACAAATAAAATGGAAAATCCATCAAACAATGATTTTTACTACATTTTTAGAAAATGTATCACGACCAGAAATGGAAGAAGAATTTGTAAAACTGACGGAAGTTGTTTTAAAATTCGAATTAAGAAAAGCATTTAAATTTGAAAAGCAGCTGTCAATTGATAGCTGTTTTTTTTTGGTAGCTATTCCCCGCTCTCGGTACTTCAAACGAATTTCACTGAACTCTAATTAAAATAAATGCTTAGTTAAGCAGTAAGGGCTAGAACATCGAGAGTTAATAGTTGAAATTAGGTTGTAATTCACTATATTTGAGTTGTTTAATATGGTTTGTGTCCTTTTGTAATAACTAAAAATATTAAAAATGGAAAGTAAAGAATTTGCCGTCACAGAAGATTTATTAGCTTCCAAAAGTCAACGTTTTCTGAATTTTAGTATTGATTTAGGGATTGTTTATATAATACAAATTACAATTGGAACAACCATCGATATTATTGGAGATTTGACGCGAAGTTATGCTGCATCGAATTGGTTGAAATCATTGACTTTGATTGAAAATTTTTTCTTTGGACTTGTAATCTTATTTTTTTACTACGGATTATCAGAACTGTATTTCTCCAGAACTTTTGGAAAATATTTTACGAAAACAATAGTTGTCAAGCATAATGGTTCAAAGCCCAACATGAAAAGCATTATTATCCGAACTGTATCGAGATTAATTCCTTTGGAGCCTTTTTCTTTTTTAACTGCTGAGCGAGGATGGCATGATACATTATCCGTTACGTATGTGGTTAAAAAGCATGAGTTTGTTGCAAAAAAGAAATTATTTTCTGAAGAATAAAGAAGTAGAAAAGATAAAAATTGCAGTCATTTTAGGCTGCTTTTTTGTTTTTAAACACATCCTTTTCTTTATATTCGCTCCTTCTAAATACCAACAATAATATGATGAACTGGGAACAACTTTTATCACTAAAACGACAAGGCGACAAAGGCAAAAGATTGCGTGTAGAACAAGATGATACCCGCTTGGGTTTTGAAGTCGATTACGACCGTATCATTTTCTCAGCCGCTTTTAGAAGTTTGCAGGATAAAACCCAAGTTATTCCGTTATCAAAAACTGATTTTGTGCATACTCGACTGACACACAGTTTAGAAGTTTCGGTTGTTGGACGTTCTTTAGGACGATTGGTTGGTAAAAAAATCATCGAAAAATACCCGCATCTGAAAGAAGTTCACGGCTATCACATGAATGATTTTGGAGCTATCGTAGCTGCAGCATCTTTGGCGCATGATATTGGGAATCCGCCTTTTGGACATTCCGGTGAAAAAGCGATTGGCGAATATTTTTCCATTGGAAAAGGACAGCAATACAAAGACCAGCTTACGGCAAAAGAATGGCAGGATTTAATTGATTTTGAAGGAAATGCAAATGGTTTTTCGGTATTGACAGCTAGTCGTCCCGGAATTGAAGGCGGACTTCGAATTTCGTATGCGACTCTTGGTGCTTTTATGAAATATCCAAAAGAAAGTTTGCCGAAAAAACCAACAAAGGACATTGCTGACAAAAAATACGGTTTCTTTCAAACTGAAAAAGCTTTTTTTCAAGAAGTGGCTCTTGATATGGGTTTGATTCCAAATAAATCCGGAGATAATATAGGTTTCGAAAGACATCCTTTGGCATACTTAGTCGAAGCTGCGGATGATATTTGTTACACCATTATTGATTTTGAAGACGGAATCAATTTAGGATTGGTTTCGGAGGATTTTGCGTTGGAATATTTGATAAAATTGGTAAAAGACAGCATTGACACTTCGAAATATAAGACCTTAGAAACCAAAGAAGATCGCATCAGTTATTTGCGTGCTTTAGCAATTGGGAGTTTAATCAATGATGCGGTAAAGGTTTTTATCGAAAATGAAGCATTAATTTTGGCTGGGAAATTCCCGTATGCTATAATGGATAAAAGTAAGTACAAAGCACAGATGGATGACATTATCAAAATCAGTGTTAAAAACATTTACCAAAGCCGTGAAGTTATTGAGAAAGAAATTGTTGGGTATCAAATTATACAAACGTTGTTGGATAAATTCATAACAGCTTTTAATAATAAATTCAACGGAAATGCGTCTAATTACGATTCCTTAATTATGAAAATGTTGCCAGAAAAGCATCATTTGGAAAAAGAGAATCTATATGGAAGACTGCTCCATATTTGTCATTATGTGTCGCTTTTGACCGATGGGAATGCACTTGAATTATTTGAAACTATTAATGGTAGAAAGAAGAATTAATTCTTAAAAAACATATTCAATTCCTACACCAATAGCTTGTCGAACTTGTGTTTTTGGGCCCTCGGTTACTTGTATTCCTGCGATCTCTCTTTTTGATTTGATATCGTCGTCATAGATAACATGTGCTCCAATGTTTGCTTTTACATATTGATTTACTACAAGTTCTACTAGAAAATCACAATCTATATCGATGTTTCCAAAACGATTTACATAGTCAGAATATAAGCTTAGGCGATTTTCTAGATTAATATTTTTGAAGATTTCTTTTTTGTATTTATTAGTTATTAAAAATCCAAGTTCCATTTTTGATTGTTCCCCTTCGGTGAGTAGATTTCCATCCAAGTCATAGGTTGCTTTTGCAACACCAAAAGCACCTTGATTCGCTAATCTTTGGTCTAAAACCAAAGTAGTTTTAAATGTAAATGGGGAAATATAAAATGTTCTTTTCTTATCTTTATCAATATTCTCAGCACCTACTCCCATAAAAATATAGGCTGGCGCAAAAGGTTTTGAGATTGCTTTTTCTGTATTTGGATAGGCATAACCATTCGTGAATTGCGTGTTGAAATTAAATTTTGCTGAGTGATACCAATTAGAAAGAGTGTCTTTTCTATAGCCAAATGTGGAGTTTAATTGTAAGGCGTCCTCTGTTTTTCGTATATCAATTCCGTCTTGTTTGTTTAAACCATATTTAACAATTAGTTCGTTTGACCAGTTGTAATTACTCCTCGCATAAACTCTATGGAATTTCCCTTTAAACAATCCTGAAATCGAACTAGTTCCTCCTGCACTCCAGTTGACAAAAGCAACTTCAGAGATGTCGAATCCTAAACTGTTTTTTTTTGTCCAATGCGATAATGGAAGATAATGTGTTAGAGTTTGTATTTTTAATGCTACTTTCAACGGCCTATTTGCAGTTGATAGGGTTTTTATTGGACTAAGAGTATCAGATAACGGTGTAATTCTTACTTCTTGAGCAAAACAATTAAAAGAGATAGAAAGGCTAAGTATGAGAAAAGTGTAGGTTAATAGCTTCATTTTGGACTAGTTGTGTTTAAGGTTGCAAAATAATTATTTTAATAGCTCGAAAAAAGTATTTCAAGACTTTTAACGTCAATTTTACAGTATTGTTGTAATTCAGCTACAGTTCCATGTTCAATAAACTCATCGGGAATACCCAAAACGGTTATCTTTGGAGTATGCTTATTCTCAGCAGCATACTCGAGAATTGCACTTCCAAAACCACCTTTTACAGTTCCATCTTCTATCGTTATTATAGTTGTAAATTCAGTGCAAATAGTGTGTAATGCGTTTTTGTCTAATGGTTTAACGAATGAAAAATCGTAATGTGCAATAGTTTCTGGATGATTCATTTTGGCTATTGCCAAAGTAACATTATTGCCAATAGTTCCATTTGATAAAACGGCAACTTTTGTACCTTCTTTTATGCAAATGCTTTTTCCAATGGCTATTTTTTCGTACTTACCAAGATGTTGCGTTTGCCAGTCTGCAATGACACCTCGACCTCTTGGATAACGAATGGCTATTGGATGATTTAATCCTAATTGTGCGGTATATAAAATATTTTGCAATGCTATTTCATTCATTGGAGCGTATACAATCATGTTAGGAATGCAACGCAAATAAGCCAAATCGAAAACACCATGGTGCGTTGCTCCGTCTTCTCCGACTAAACCAGCTCTGTCCAGACAAAAAATTACCGGAAGGTTTTGCAAAGCGACATCGTGAATTATTTGGTCGTATGCTCTTTGTAAAAATGTCGAGTAAATATTGCAATAAACAATCATTCCTTGAGTTGCCATTCCAGCTGCCAAAGTTACCGCATGTTGTTCGGCAATTCCAACGTCAAAAGCGCGTTTTGGGAAGGCGTCCATCATGAACTTTAAAGAACTTCCCGATGGCATAGCAGGAGTAATTCCTATGATTTTTTCATTACTTTTAGCCAAATCCAATACGGTCAAGCCAAAAACATCCTGATATTTTGGAGGTAGATTTTCTTCGGATTTAATGTGGATTTCCCCTGTTGCAGCGTCAAATTTTCCCGGAGCATGATATTTTACCTGATTTTCTTCGGCTTGAAGTAATCCTTTGCCTTTTGTAGTAATGATATGAAGGAATTTTGGTCCTTTGGTTTTTTGTAAACGTTTCAATTCTTTGATAACAGCAAAAATATCATGGCCGTCAATAGGCCCCGAATAATCAAAATTCAGGGATTTAATCATGTTATTTTGCCTCGGATTTTTTCCTTCTTTTACGGCAGTGAGGTATTGTTTTAAAGCACCCACGCTTGGATCAATCCCGATAGCGTTATCATTGAGAATCACCAGTAAATTAGCATCGGTAACTCCGGCGTGATTCAATCCTTCAAAAGCCATCCCTGAGGCAATTGAAGCGTCTCCAATTACCGCAATGTGTTGTTTGTGGAAATCGCCTTTCAAATTAGAAGCTATTGCCATTCCTAATGCTGCCGAAATAGAAGTAGAGGAGTGGCCTACTCCAAAAGCATCGTAAATACTCTCACTCCTTTTTGGGAAACCGGAAATACCGCCGAGTTGCCTGTTGGTATGAAAATTTTCTCTTCGGCCGGTGAGTATTTTATGTCCATAGGCTTGATGACCTACATCCCAAATCAATAAATCGTTTGGGGTGTCAAAAACATAATGCAAGGCAATTGTCAATTCTACAACTCCCAGGCTTGCACCGAGATGACCTTCTTTTACAGCCACAATGTCGATAATAAAATCGCGTAATTCTTGGGCTACTTGAGGAAGTTGGGCTACGTCAAGCAGTCGTAAATCGGTTGGGTTATTGATGTTTGAAAGTAAATTATCTGACATAAAGCAAATGTACGAATTGAATTCTTATTTTTGTAGCTATGATAAACCCATTTACCGACGAATATTTCATGAAAAAAGCTTTGCAGGAAGCTGAAATAGCTTTTGAAAAAGGCGAAATTCCTGTTGGAGCTATTGTTGTCATTGATAATAAAGTCATTGCGCGAGGTCATAATCTGACTGAAATGCTGATTGATGTTACGGCTCATGCCGAAATGCAGGCAATTACTGCCGCTGCAAATTTTCTTGGTGGGAAATATTTAATAGGTTGTACACTATATGTCACACTGGAACCTTGCCAGATGTGTGCAGGCGCTTTGTACTGGAGTCAAATTTCGAAAATTGTGTATGGTGCCAGCGATGACAATCGCGGTTTTGTAAAAATGGGAACGCAATTGCATCCTAAAACTACCGTTGTTTCTGGAGTTTTGGCAAATGATGCTAGTGATTTGATGAAGCGTTTTTTTGTGGAGCGGAGGAAATAATATTCTTCTCCTAAATACACTAGCCCAGATAGTAGCGAAAATCCTTTTCTTTTTTTTAAAGAAAAGATTGTAGAGGATAGCTGGATTAGCTCCTTAAAATTCTAAAAAAGTGCAAAAAAAAACTCCCCAATTTCTTGAGGAGTTATTTATTTATTCTATGACAGCATTTTCTTTTTTGTCGTAGAAATGATATTCTAGGTACGTGTAAGCATCACGAGGTATAATTTTCACCCATTTTTTATGTTCAAGAAACCATTTTGAACGTAATGATGGAAAACCTTTGGTAAGGTATGCGGCCACAAAAGGGTGTACATTAAGCACAACATCTTTGTGGTTTTTTAATACTCTTTCCAGATCAAAAGCGATTTTATCAATGATTTGAATTGGCGCTTCAATTTCGCCACTTTCATTGTTTGGATCTTCTTCTCTAGTTTTAATATTTACTTCTGGTCTTACTCTTTGACGTGTAATTTGAACTAATCCAAATTTACTCGGAGGTAAGATCTTGTGTTTTGCTTTATCATCGCTCATTTCTTCTTTCAAGAAATCGAACAAGACTTTACGATTTTCAGGATTTGACATATCGATAAAATCGACAACTATGATTCCGCCCATGTCACGAAGACGCAATTGTCTTGCGATTTCGGCAGCTGCAATCATATTGACTTCCATGGCGGTATCCTCCTGGTTGGTGGCTTTATTAGAACGGTTTCCACTGTTTACGTCAATGACGTGCAAAGCTTCAGTGTGTTCGATAATAAGATACGCCCCTTTACTCATGGATACTGTTTTTCCAAAAGAAGTTTTGATTTGTCTCTCTATGTTGTATTTCTCAAAAATAGGTGTGTCTTTTGATTGATAAAACTTAACAATTGATTGTTTGGATGGTGCAATTTCTTGCAAATAATCCTTTGTTTGGTTGTACAACTCTTCATCATCAATTTGAATACCGCTGAAGGTATCATTAAATACATCTCTTAATATCGAAGAGGCTCTGTTGAGTTCTCCTAATACTTTTGATGGATGATGAGCAGTTGGTAATTTTTTACACATTGCAGTCCATCTGCTAAGCAGGTTCTGCAAATCTTTTTCTAATTCGGCTGTATTTTTGCCTTCGGCTACTGTGCGAACAATAACACCAAATCCTTTTGGTTTGATGGATTGCACTAATCGTTTCAAGCGTTCTTTTTCTTTTTTGTCTTCTATTTTTTGTGAAATAGAAACGCGGTCAGAAAACGGAACCAAAACTATAAATCTTCCGGCAAGAGAAAGCTCAGCGCTAATTCTTGGTCCTTTTGTAGATATAGGTTCTTTGACGACTTGTACTAAAACAGATTGATTGGCACTTAATACATCCGTAATAGTACCATCTTTATCTATTTCTTTTTCAAACTGAAAGGTTTTTAGGGAGAAATCTTTTAATTTACCTGCGCTTACAAGTTTTATGAATTTCAGTTGGGAAGATAAGTTAGGACCTAAATCGTGATAATGTAAAAAAGCATCTTTTTCGAAGCCTACATTTACAAAAGCAGCGTTCAATCCGGCAACTGGTTTCCTGATTTTGGCAATAAAAATATCACCAACCTGGAAGTTGCTTTTTTCTTCTTCTTTGTGTAATTCAATTAGTTTTCCATCTTTTAATAAGGCAAAATCTACGGCTTCAGAACTAGATCTAATGATTAATTCTTTATTCACACTGTAAATTTTTTATCTATTCGCCAAGGCGAACAAATGGATTAAACAATATTTTAACAGGTATTGAACCCGGGGAAAATTAGCTGGCAGTTTGCAGTGGTAAGTACGCAGTTAACTGAATACTAAAAACTGGATACTGATTACTAATTCTCAATTTCAATGAACGTTTAAAAAGAAAAAAGTAGTTTAAAACTACTTTTTCTTTTTGTGACGGTTAGCTCTCGCTCTTTTCTTACGTTTGTGCGTTGCTACCTTATGTCTCTTTCTTTTTTTACCACTTGGCATATCTTGTAGATTTTATGATTAATTAATATTATTATTTTGCTTCGTTATTTGTTTTCACTCCTTCTACAAAAACTTTTGCAGGTTTGAATGCAGGAATGTTGTGTGCAGGAATTTTTATTGTCGTATTCTTAGAAATATTTCTTCCTGTTTTCTCCGCTCTAGTCTTCACTATAAAACTTCCAAAACCTCTTAAATATACATTGTCTCCAGTTTCTAATGAATTTTTTACTTCATTCATAAAAGTCTCTACAGTTGCCTGAACATCTCCTTTTTCAAGACCTAATTTTTCTGAAATTTTCGCTACGATATCTGCTTTCGTCATTTTCTTTCCTATTTATAATGTTGTACTATTTTTTTGAGTTTGCAAATATAGGAATTTAAAAAACAATTATTCAAGCTAATTCATTAAATTTTAATCAACTAAACTTTTACTTTTGCTAACAAATAATTAAAACATGATTTTTTCTAACTTGCTAATACAATGGTATTTACAAAATAAACGTGATTTACCTTGGCGAAATACTACCAATCCATACCCTATTTGGCTCTCTGAAATCATGTTACAACAAACTCGTGTTGCACAAGGAATGCCTTATTTTTTATCTTTTACAACCGCTTTTCCTACTGTTTTTGATTTGGCGAAAGCCAATGAAGAACAAGTTTTGAAACTTTGGCAAGGATTAGGATATTATTCTAGAGCTCGAAACTTGCATCAAACTGCACAGCATATCGCTTTTAATTTGTCGGGAATTTTTCCGGACACATATAATGACTTATTGAAATTAAAAGGAGTAGGAGAATATACTGCAGCGGCGATTGCTTCTTTCTCCTATAATGAAGCCGTTCCGGTGGTTGATGGGAACGTGTTCCGGGTTTTGTCTCGTTATTTTGATATGGATACGGATATTGCTCAGGCTTCTGCCAAAAAAGAATTCGCTGCTTTGGCTTTCGAACTCATGCCAAAGGATAATCCTGCAACGTTCAATCAAGCCATTATGGAGTTTGGCGCGTTGCAATGCGTTCCTAAAAGTCCGAATTGCGGTATTTGTGTTTTCAACGAAAGTTGTGCTGCTTTACAAAAAAATAAAGTTGACCAATTGCCGGTAAAGTCCAAAAAACTTAAAGTTAGGAACCGATACTTTAATTATTTGGTTCTTGAAGATGAAACGGGAAATACAGTTATCCAGAAACGAACGGACAAAGGGATTTGGCACAACTTATATGAATTCCCTTTGATAGAAACAGAAAAAGAAGAAGATTTTGAAACTGTTGCTGCTTTTATACAAAAGGATTTTAGCGACCAATATGAAATTATAAGTATATTAGAATACAACGAAAAAAGCATCATTCATAAATTGTCACACCAGCATTTGCATATCAAGTTTTGGAAAGTGAAAATTGAAGGAACAATTGAAAACGGAATTGATGGGGGAACTTTGAGAACTTTTCCTTTCCCAATTGTGATTCATAATTTTATTGAAAAGGATTTATAGAGTTTCTAAAAAAATGTATCTTTGATAGAAATACAAAATCCTACAATGAACGGAACATTAAATAAGGTTATGCTAATTGGATTTCTTGGTGATGATATCAAAATGCATTATTTCGACGGAGGCAATTGTATCGGAAGATTTCAGTTGGCAACAAACGAAGTGTATATCAATAAAACCACCAATGAAAAAATCACTTCTACGGAGTGGCATAATTTGGTAGTACGCAATAAAGCGGCTGAACTTTGTGAAAAATACCTTTCTAAAGGAGATAAAATCTACGTGGAAGGTCGCATTAAGTCACGTCAATGGCAATCAGAAGACGGAAGTACGAAACACACCACTGAAATTCAGGTAACTGAATTTACTTTTCTTTCTACAAAGAAAGATAGTGAAAGTAACAAACAAATTCCTGTACCTGATGTTCCAAAAAATACTAATTTTGACCCAGAAAATAATGTCTTGCCTATTAATGACTTGCCATTTTGATTGTTTAATTAATCTTAACTAATTTGGACCCAGAGCCCAGTTTATTTTTCTCATACGCTATTGATGCTAATGTAGTGTTTGGTTTTGTAGGAATTGCCATTTTGCTGTTTTGTTCCGCATTAATTTCAGGAGCTGAAGTAGCCTTGTTTTCGTTGTCACAAAAAGACATCGACGAAATAGTACAGGAAAATAACTCTAAAGGGAAAATTATTTCGGAACTTTTAGCAAAACCCAAAAAATTGGTTGCAACGCTTCTGGTTGCGAATAATTTCATCAATATCTCCATAATACTTTTGTTTTCGGTAGTTGGAAAAACGATTTTTTCGGCAGTAACAGTACCACTTTTAAAATTTATTCTAGAAGTATTAATCGCTGCTTTTTTAATTTTATTATTCGGTCAGGTCTTGCCGAAAGTGTATGCCAGCAGAAACAATATAAAGTTTGCTAAACTGATTGTCTATCCAATTGCTTTTTTGGACACATTGCTTTCGCCAATAAGTTTGCCCATGCGCGCTGCCACAATTTATTTGCATAACAAATTAGGAAAGCAAAAAACAAATTTCTCTGTCGATCAATTGTCTCAAGCGTTGGAATTAACCTCTTCGGATGAGACTTCTACCGAAGAACAAAAAATTTTAGAAGGAATTGTAAGCTTTGGAAATACCGATACCAGACAAGTGATGAGTCCGCGAATTGATATTTTTGCTTTAGAAATAGACGAGTCTTTTACCGCAATTTGTCCCAAAATCATAGAAAAAGGATATTCCAGAATTCCGGTTTATCGGGACAATATAGACCAGATAGAAGGCGTTTTGTATGTCAAAGATTTATTGCCACATATTAATACCAATGAATTTGACTGGAAATCGTTGTTGCGAGAGCCTTTCTTTGTTCCAGAAAACAAAAAACTGGACAATTTGCTGAAAGATTTTCAAAGTATGAAAAGTCATTTGGCTATAGTAGTTGATGAATATGGAGGAACTTCTGGGTTAGTTTCTTTGGAAGATGTTATTGAAGAAATTGTAGGCGATATTAGTGATGAATTTGATGATGAAAATATTAATTTTTCACAAATTGATGATAATAATTATCTTTTTGAAGGAAAAGTAAATCTCAAGGATTTCTACAGAATAATTGATGTTGATGAAGAGTTATTCGAAATCAAAAAAGGAGAAGCGGAGACACTAGCTGGTTTTATTCTTGAAATTTTAGGTAATTTCCCCAAAAAAAATCAAAAAATTACCTTCGAAAATTATCTCTTTACCATAGAATCGGTAGATCAAAAAAGAGTAAAGCAAATAAAAGTAACGATTGAATAAGTAAAAATGGTAAAAAAAAGAATCGCTTTTTCGGCAATAATTGCAGTCTCATTCTTGAGTTTTAGTTGTAAAGATGATGTCTTACCAAAACCATCAAGCTATTTGCGATTGGATTACCCGGAAGCCAAATATGTAAATTTTGAGAACGAATGCCCTTTTGCTTTCGAAATGAATGCGGATGCTATTATCAAAAAAGAGACCGATTGTGGCTTTACGATTACATATCCAAAAATGAAAGCGACTATTTATCTCACCTATAAACCCGTTGCGAAAAACATCAATCAACTGTTGGGTGATGCACAAAAATTGACCTATGAGCATGTGATTAAAGCAGATGATATTCTAGAGCAACCGTATTTGAATTCCGATAAAAAAGTCTATGGAATGTTTTATCAGGTAGAAGGAAATGCGGCAACAAATTCACAGTTTTATGTTACTGATAGTACTAAACATTTTGTAACAGGCTCAGTTTATTTCTATGCAAAACCCAATTACGATTCTATTATGCCAGCAGCCAGTTACATCAAAAATGACATGCAGCGACTGATGGAAACCCTGAAATGGAAATAATATTTCATAAAAAAAGCATTCGCCAGTAACGAATGCTTTTTTTGTAGAATTTGAAAGTCTGGATTACGACTTCATATTCGAAACTTTGTATGTTTTTCCATCAGCAGCGGCTTCGACAACTTTGGTCAATTTAGCTGGAGTTTGAACTGTTTTGTCAAAGGTTACGGTGGCTAATTTTGTGTCAAAATCTACCGTTGCTTTTTGAACGCCATCTAGTCCGGTCAAATCTTCTTGAATTGTTTTGGCACAACCCACAGCGCAAGTCATTCCCTCTACAGAGAAACTCGCTGTTTGAAGATTGGCAGCTGCAATTTCCTTTTTAACTTTTGGAGCTGCTGTTTCAGTAGTTTCTTTTGAAACAGTTTCCGATTCTTTTTCTTTGCAGCCTACAAATAAAACACTTGCAAGCACTAGTGTTACGATTGATTTTTTGAAATTCATCATATTGAAAATTTAAAAGATTAAAAGCATATTTATGAATGGCAAAATTAATTAAAAAAAGAAGCACTAATTCATAAAATAATTACAATTTTGGGGCAAAATTATCTTTATGGAATCAAAGCAGTTAAAATGGGTGTACTTGATGGTTCTTGCCTTAGTTTGGGGGAGTTCATTTATATTAATTAAAAAAGGACTAATAGGTTTGACAGCTTTGCAATTAGGATCGTTGCGAATTATTTTTGCAGCTATTTTTTTAGTGCTGATAGGGTTTAAAAGTTTGTCAAAGATTCCAAAGTTTAAATGGAAGTATATTGCCTTGACCTCAATGTTTGGAACGTTTATTCCTGCTTATTTATTTGCTATTGCCCAAACCGAAATTGATAGCTCTGTAAGTTCTATTTTGAATTCTCTGACTCCTTTGAATACATTAATTTTAGGAGCTTTGGTTTTTGGATTGCAATTCAAAAGAAATCAGATTTTTGGAATTCTAATTGGTTTAATAGGAAGTGCATTGTTGATTTTGAACGGTGCAATTCATCATCCAGAACAAAACTATTATTATGCTATTTTGGTTTTAATAGCTTCAATATGTTATGCCGTCAATGTGAATTTAATCAAGAAATATTTACATGATTTGAGTCCGTTGAGTATTACTACCGGTAATTTTATGGTGTTGTTTTTTCCGGCATTCATAATCTTGTTTTTATCCGGTTTCTTTGAAGTGGTTCATGATGTGAAAGTACAGGAATCGGTTTTGTTTATAATGATTCTTGGGGTTGTAGGAACTGGAATTGCGAATATTCTGTTCTTTAAACTCATCCAAATGTCTTCGCCCGTTTTTGCTACTTCTGTTACTTATTTGATTCCTGTTGTTGCTTTTTGTTGGGGATTATTAGACCATGAAATGCTTACGCCAGTGCAGTTTTTTGGTGCTTTTATTATTTTAATCGGAGTGTATTTGTCAGCGAAAAAATAGATTTAGAAATAGCATAAAAAACAACAAAGGCTGCCTATTTCTAGACAGCCTTTGTACTATTTAGAAGATTTGATTACTGAAAATCAGCATCAGTAACACCTTCGTTGATTTTTACATCAGACATTTTTATATCCAATTCAAAACCTACATTTTGGATGATATTAAACGGAACTTTAACTCCTTTTACTTCTTTATAATCTCCATAATTGGTAGTTTGTGTAATGGTTTGTCCGCCTTGTTCCATTACTTTCGATTCGGCTAGTTTTAGTCCTGAGGTCACATCATAATACAAGGTTGTTTTTCCATTTTTTACAGCATACGCGTCTTTTCCATTTATTGTCTCAATGCCGTTCAAGAGTAGCCCTTCTTTTTTAGAAAGCAATAATTCTTCAAAAGTCGTTGCGCTAGCTTTCATCTCGGTAAGCGTCGTTCCTTCAATGTTCTGGCGTTGCCCTTGTTGCATTACATAAGCGCCTTTTTCATTTACTACTTGTTTCATCAGGCTCATGGTTCCCATTGCTAATTCGACCATTATTTTGCCTTTAACATCAATTTTTGAAGTAAAGGTTAAAGGCGATGGTGCTTGAGGAATAGTTGTAGTTCCGTTCATCACAATCGTTTTTACTGCAGTAGCCGCTTTTTCTCCACCAATAGCTTTGATGTAATTATCAATAACACTTTTTGCTGTTACACCTGCAGGAACATCTTTTTTGAAAACCGGTTTTTCCATTGGGTTCCCGTATTTGTCAAAATAAAACATTGGAATTTTTAATTTTTCCAAAGCTGGAATCACTTCTGATCCTTTTCCGGCAATAATGATTCGTTTGTTGTCTAAAAGGAAATATTTGTTGGCTGCACGAAGTACATCATCGGCAGTTACTGCATTGATTGTTTTGATGTAGTTCTCATAAAAATCTTTTGGAAGATCTTCAGTCTCAATATTCAAGGCGTATCGTGCAATTGATTGTGGTTTTTCTACCT
This sequence comes from Flavobacterium sp. KS-LB2, assembly GCF_036895565.1. Taxonomy (NCBI): domain Bacteria; kingdom Pseudomonadati; phylum Bacteroidota; class Flavobacteriia; order Flavobacteriales; family Flavobacteriaceae; genus Flavobacterium; species Flavobacterium sp. KS-LB2. The sequence continues at coordinate 336,969 of NZ_CP145904.1, forward strand.
GCATCACAAATCGTCCTATATAACCAGCTTTTGTATTGCGGAGTAGTTCTTCGCTTACTTTCTCAGTTCGTATTTTTTTTATTTCTTTGATGAATTCCACTACAGCACTATCAGTAACTACATTTCTTACCGCCGAAGTTGATCTTAACTTAGTTACATATTTTCCGCTTCCTATTACAGAGCTAGCGCCATAAGTCCATGCGTGTTGTTCTCTTAAATTCATATTAAGGTAACTGTTGAAGTCGCCACCAAGAATAGAAGTTGCGATTACGGCTGGGAAGAAATCAGGATCACTCATTTTTAAATTTAGTGTATTCACTAATGAAATCTCCGACTGTACTGCATTAGGCACGTCAACAAAATTGATTTGGGTAAACGGCACATTTTCTGGCGCGGCATAGGTCAATTTTGGTGTGCTTCTTTTTTGCCATGCCCCAAATAGTTTCTCTATAATTGGTTTTGCTTCTTTGTATTTGATGTCTCCAATAATCACCAAATACGCATTTTCAGGAACAAAATAATTAGTATAATTAGCTTGAACGTCTGCAAGAGTTACGTTTTTAATCGTTTCTTCGGTCATGTATTCTCCAGATGGGTGGTTTTTTCCAAAAGCAAGTGCATCAACTACCCTGTTTGCAATTGCGGGAACACTTTTTTCCTGAGATTTAAGTCCTTCTAGTAATTTTGCTTTTTCTTTCTCAAATTCTTCTTGAGTGAAATTTGGGTGTAAAGCTCCTTCGGCCATCAATTCCAATATTCGTTTAGAATATTTAGAAAGAGTGCTAGCGTAGGCTCCTTGAGAATTAAAATTAATATCGGCTCCTAGGAAATCAATTTCTTCATTGAAAGCATCTTTTGCTAATTTTTTGCTTCCGTTTCCTATCATGCTGCTCGTCAATTCGTCAACTCCTTTTTTATTGCCTTCCGCATAAGGGGCGTTGTCTAATGAAAGACTGAAACTAACTTTTGGGAGTTTGTGATTTTCAACAATCATAACCTTCAAGCCATTTGTGAGAACAAAAGTTTGTGGTTTTTTAATGTTTACTACTGGTGAAGCTCCAGGTTTAGGTTGTGTGCGCTCTTGTGCCTGCATAATTCCTGTTACCAACAAAATGAATAATAATATATTTGTTTTTTTCATGATTGAGAATGTCTTAGTTTTTAGCCTGTTCGGTTGAAGGGATGTAGTCCAAAAGCAATCTTTGGTTTGGATTCAAGTATTTTTTTGCTACGTCTCTAATTTCTTCGCGAGTGATAGAATGTAAAAGCTCAATCTCGGTGTTGATTAGATTGATATCGCCGTAAAGCATATAATAAGTCGCTAAATTTTCAGCAATTCCTTCTACATTTGAATTGGCATTCACAAAATTATTGTCAAACTTGTTTTGTAGTTTTTGGAAATCTTTTTCAGAAATCAATTCGGTTTGAATTTTTACAATTTCTTCGTCAATTTCAGCAAGAATACTTTCTGCTGTGTTTGGAGCTTGAGGTAAGCCATAGATAATGTAGCTTCCGTAGTCTTCTTGACTGTTACTAAAAGCCCCAATTTGTAAAGCCATTTTCTTATCGTCTACTATTTTTTTATATAATCTAGAGCTTTTGCCATCACTTAGAATAGAAGAAATCATATCTAATACTCTGGCGTCTCTGGTTTTCATAGATGGTGTTCTGTAGGCGGCTACGATTGCAGGAATTTGAATGTTTGCATCTTCAAATTTTGCTTTTATGGTTTGAGTAATCGGTTCTTCAACAAATGTCTCTCGTTGAATAGCAGCTCCTTTTTTTATAGGTCCAAAATATTTCTGAATCCATTCTTTGGCCTGATTTTTTTCGAAATCACCTGCAACTACTAAAACAGCATTGTTTGGTATGTAGAATTTTTTATTGAACGCTTGGAATTCCTCTAAGGTTGCGGCGTCTAAATGGCTCATGGAGCCAATTGTTGACCAGCGATACGGGTGTTTTGTGAAGATATTCTTTTTTACTTCTGCTAAAAAGTTTCCGTAAGGTCTATTGTCAAAACTGGTTCTTTTCTCTTCCTTTACAACTTCATTTTGAGTATCAACCCCAATTTGATTGATTACAGGATGCATTAATCTTTCGGATTCCATCCAAAGGGCTAATTCTAAATTATTAGAAGGGAATACTTCATAGTAATAGGTTCTGTCATCCGAAGTGTTGGCATTGTTAGTACCTCCATTTCCGGTTACAATTTTCATCCATTCGCCTCGTTTAATGTTTTCAGTTCCTTCAAATAATAAATGTTCAAAGAAATGAGCAAAACCAGTGCGGTCTGGTTTTTCATCTTTGGAACCTACATGGTACATTACAGAAGTCACCACTACTGGCGCAGAAGGATCGTTATGCAGAATGACATGCATGCCATTGTCTAAATTATATTCTTCGAAAACTACTTTTTGAGCCGAAGCTACTCCACCAAGCATGAGTGCTGTACTTAAGGCCATTATTGATTTTTTCATATTGGATTAATAATTTTTTATTTTATATAAGTAACAAAAAAAAAAGGATTGTTACATCAAAAACACAATGGATTCAAACTTTAACAATTGTTCATTTTGTTTTTTTTATCAAACAGCATTAAAAGTATGATAAATCAGGGTGTTAGATGTGTTTAATTTTTTTTGTTTTACTAATTGCACGTTAAATATTTAATTGTATATTTGCAACCTTAAAAATTATTAAAACAATTCAGTATGTATGCAATCGTAGAGATAGCAGGGCAACAGTTTAAAGTAAGCAAAGACCTAAAGGTTTACGTTAACCGTTTGACAAATGAAGAAGGTTCGAAAGTTTCTTTCGACAAAGTTTATTTGTTAGATGATAACGGTACAATCACAATAGGCGCCCCAGCTATAGAAGGTGCTTCAGTAGAAGCTAAAGTGTTACAACACTTAAAAGGAGATAAAGTTATCGTTTTCAAAAAGAAAAGAAGAAAAGGATACAAAAAGAGAAACGGTCACAGACAATATCTTACTCAAATTGTAATTGAAGGTATTACTGGTGTTGGTGCAAAGAAAGCAGCTCCTAAAAAAGCAGCAGTTGAAGCAACTACAGAAGAAGTTGAAGCTCCAAAGAAAAAGGTAGCTAAAGCTAAAAAAGAAGACACAAAAGAATAATAACAAAATAAACTAATACGTCATGGCTCACAAGAAAGGTGTCGGTAGTTCTAAGAATGGTAGAGAATCAGAATCAAAACGTTTAGGCGTTAAGATATTTGGTGGTCAAGCTGCTATTGCTGGGAACATCATCGTAAGACAAAGAGGTTCAAAACATAATCCAGGTGCAAACGTTTACATTAGTAAAGATCACACACTACACGCAAGAGTAGATGGAGTTGTTTTCTTCCAAAAGAAAAGAGATAACAAATCGTATGTTTCTATCCTTCCATTTGAAGTTGAAGCATAATTGATTTTCTCAATTATTTAAAAACCCATTTCGAAAGAAATGGGTTTTTTGTTTTTATCTTGAATCAGTTCTAATGATTTTAACATGGAAGATGTAATAGAATTAGATGTTGTGATTTGTTAGTTTCATTACTTGAAATGAAGTTTTTAACTATTGTAATTTGAAATAAAATAATTCTCTATTGCCGCACACTAATTCAGTATAATTATCGTCTATTTTTTCGCCTACATAATATGCTTTTAATTCGCCGGTAGTTGAATCAATTTTATAATCCCAAATTTCATTATTGGAATTTAAAAATTCAGTAAAGGAATATGACTCTGGATTTTCTGAAAATCTGTTCTTTTCGGTTTGTACTAATTTCCATTCTCTGGAATTCTTATATAATTCAAAAAAATGTATTTCTTCTGCAGTAATATGAATCATTTTTCCAACTAAATTATCTTCTCGTATTGCCCAATTACCTTCTTTGGGGATCCATTTCCATTTTCCTATTACTTTATTGATTTTATTTTCTCTTAAGATAAGTTTTAATGAATCTGCTTTTTTAAGTGCAAGCATTGCAATTTCTGCTTTTGGATTAATATTGGTACTTGTATTAAAGGTTCTTATTGCTTCTAAATAATCCCCACTCTCACTCGTTTGTATTGCTAGTTTATACAGTTGCTTTTGGTATTCGCTGCGGTCGTTATCTTGTGCTAGTAAGTTTTGGAAAACAGTTATCAACAGTATAACTAAGTAAGGCTTGATTAGAGTCATAATGTTTTTTTCTTATGATTTATTCTTGTATAATCAAATACAAAGTTATGGAGTTTATTTGTCTTAATTTTTCGCTAAACACTAATTTATTTTGAATATCCCTTAAGTGCGATTGTACAACTAGCCCATTTGGCATTTTCCTTGTCACTCTCCAAACCTCAAAAGCTGTTGAAAATGTCAATAGTGGTTGATGATCCAAATCAGTATCAAAAATATATTGTAAAGTTCCTAATTTTTTCCTTTTTGCTCTTTTTAAATCATTACTCAAAAAGGTGATATGCTTGTACGCTTTATTACTTATAATGGTGTCATTAACTTCTGAAAAATGATAGTTATTTAGTTGGTATAGAAATAGATAAGTGTAATTCCGAATCTCATTTCTTGCTATATAAATATTTTTATTATTGAAAATACTATTGCTAACTTTCTTCTTGACATAAACTCCATTTGAGTCAATAAATTCAATATTTGAAGTTGTACTATCTAACATAATCCTGTAGATAGAATAAGAGTTGTCTTTTGAATTAGTGTAGTAGGTCTTAATACAGTTTTTAGTTGTGTCTAAATGATTTGTAAATTCATAATCTGTTTTACTGTCAAAGTAATATATGTTCTGGGAATAACAAATTGTAGAAATAAGTACTGTAAGGACCCAAAGTTTCTTCATAACTGTCTTTTGTATTTAAAGTCTTAGCTAAAGTATTAAATTAAATAACTGCTGCAGTTGTAATACCCCATTTTTTTACACTATTCTACTTATTTGCATGAGGGATAGCAGCGGCATTCTTTTATGGAGCGCAGCGCAATAAAAGATACAGCGAATAGCCCGACCCGTAGTTGCGAGGAGGAACGACGCTGCAAACTGAAGAGTCATGCCCAAAAACAAAAAACCCTTGCATTAATGCAAGGGCTTATCTATTTTTATTTAGCTAGTCACTAAGGACTAATTACTAATTTCTAGTATCTGTAGTATTCTGGTTTGAACGGTCCAGCTACTTCAACACCAATATATTCTGCTTGATCAACACGTAAAGTCTCTAATTCAACACCTAATTTAGCTAAGTGCAACATTGCTACTTTCTCGTCAAGGTGTTTTGGTAACATGTACACGTCATTGTTGTATGCCGCGCTGTTTTTCCATAATTCGATTTGAGCTAAAGTTTGGTTTGTAAATGAGTTACTCATTACAAAACTTGGGTGACCTGTAGCACAACCAAGGTTTACCAAACGACCTTCAGCAAGAACAATGATGTCATTTCCAGCGATAGTATATTTGTCTACTTGTGGTTTGATCTCTACTTTAGATGCGCCGTGGTTGGTGTTCAACCAAGCCATATCAATTTCGTTATCAAAATGTCCGATGTTACAAACGATAGTTTTGTCTTTCATTTTCTCGAAATGAGAACCTAAAACGATGTCTTTGTTACCTGTTGTTGTAATTATAATATCAGCAGTAGCGATAACGGTATCTAATTTTTTTACTTCAAAACCGTCCATTGCAGCTTGAAGCGCACAAATTGGATCAATTTCAGTAACCGTAACAATAGAACCAGCACCTCTAAAAGAAGCAGCTGTACCTTTACCTACGTCACCATAACCACAAACGATTACTCTTTTTGCAGCAAGCATAACATCAGTTGCACGACGTACTGCATCAACTGCAGATTCTTTACAACCGTATTTATTGTCAAATTTCGATTTAGTAACCGAGTCATTCACGTTGATTGCAGGCATTGGCAATGTTCCCGCTTTTACTCTTTCGTACAATCTGTGTACTCCAGTTGTAGTTTCTTCAGACAATCCTTTGATTCCAGCTACTAATTCTGGGTAACGATCAATAACCATATTAGTCAAATCTCCACCGTCATCAAGAATCATGTTCAATGGTTTTCTGTCTTCGCCAAAGAATAAAGTTTGTTCAATACACCAGTCAAAATCTTCCTCGTTCAAACCTTTCCAAGCATAAACCTGAATTCCTGCAGCAGCGATAGCAGCAGCAGCCTGATCTTGAGTAGAGAAAATGTTACAAGAACTCCAAGTCACCTCAGCACCAAGAGCAATTAAAGTTTCAATCAAAACCGCAGTCTGGATTGTCATGTGCAAACATCCTGCAATACGAGCACCAGCAAGTGGTTGTTCGTTTTTATATTCTGCACGAAGCGCCATTAAACCTGGCATTTCAGCTTCTGCTAGTTCAATTTCTTTTCTTCCCCAAGCTGCTAGAGAAATGTCTTTAACTTTGAAAGCCACAAAAGGCATAGTCGATGTACTCATTTATAGTATATTTGTATTGTAAAAATTTTTGCAAATTTACGGAATAACTTTAGAATTTAACTATTTTCTAGAAGATTTATGAATTGTTTAATTCGCTAATCTTTTGAACATTAACTAAATAATTTCTTGAAGCTGAACTTGTTTTGGTTTTAGGAGCTATTTCCCGTTATTCGCTATATCTTTTTACACGCAAAAAAGCGTGAAAAAAGGATGCCGCTGCTACCGGGGCTAAAAATCAGGATACGACTATGCCATTATTCAAAACCATACAATTTTCCCGAAGCATCGGAGCTATTACCCAAATTCTAATTTGGAAAGTAACCGAAACCTATGCAGAGTTACTAGAACAGGTGGTTTTAAATGACAGCAACCGCATTCGCCTGAACGGAATGAAATCAGAAATACACCAACGCGCTTTTCTTAGTGTTCGCATGTTATTACAAGAAACGGGTCACACGGATTTAGATTTGTATTATGACGAATTCGGGAAACCACATCTTCATGGAGAGAAGCACATTTCGATAACGCATTCGCATAATTTTTCGGCCATAATCATCAGTGACGAAACCGTAGGAATCGATATCGAATTACAAAGAGATAAAATCACTCGAATTGCCGATAAATTTTGTGACTCCGAATTTCAATTTCTAGAACCAGAGAATGCTGATTATATTCGGAAACTTACCGTTATCTGGGGTGCCAAAGAAGCTATTTTTAAAATTAGAAACGAAAAAGGAATCAGTTTCAAAGACCACATTAAAGTTGAGTCTTTTGAATTGCAAAATAATAAAGTCACTTCAGAACTTCATTTTAATGCTTTAGTTAAGGATTTCAATATTCATTTTGAAGAAATGGAAGGCTTCACTTTAGTTTATGCATTTGAAAATTAAAACCAACTGCAAATTCGCAAATTCGCGGTAAAACGTATGACAAATATTTATAAAGACATTTTAAAAGCAAAAAGCGAGAATGCAAAATTACTCGCCATTCTTCTTGATCCTGATAAAATTGATTTGAACACTATTGAAGTACTAATTTCAAAAATATATCAATCTCCAGCGACACACATTTTTATTGGAGGAAGTTTGGTTACAACAAATATTCTTGACGAATTGATTTTAAAAATTAAAAAAAGGGGTAACTTACCTATTGTTCTTTTCCCAGGCAATCCGTCTCAAATTTCAGATAAAGCAGATGCTATTTTGTTTTTGACTTTAATCTCTGGTCGCAATCCGGATTTTCTAATCGAACACCAAGTAAAAGCAGCACCTATTTTAAAGAAAACGCAACTCGAAATCATTTCTACTGGTTATATTTTAATTGAAAGTGGCAATGAAACTGCCGTGGAACGCGTTAGTAAAACCAAACCTTTAGATAGAAATAATCTGGATTTAGCATTAGCAACGGCACAAGCTGGCGAAATGTTAGGGAATAAATTGATTTATCTAGAAGCGGGAAGTGGAGCAAAACAAGCTGTTTCTATGGAAATGATTAAAAAAGTAGCTCAAAATATTGAGATTCCGTTACTAGTTGGAGGCGGAATTGTAGATTTACAAGGCATTCAAAATGCGTATCAAGCCGGAGCCGATTTAGTGATTATAGGAACCGCTTTTGAAAACGACACAAATTTTTTTAATTCTGAAATCAACAATCGTCAATCAACAATCTAAAATCAAATGATAGAATACTTTTTTTCGCAATATAAGGATTACCCAACTTTAGATATAGTTTTAGAAATTGTGGCTGTCATTTTTGGTTTGTTAAGCGTTTGGTATGCTAAGAAAGATAATATTTTGGTTTTTCCAACGGGATTAATAAGTACTTCTATTTATGTTTATTTGCTTTGGAAATGGACTTTATGGGGCGATATGATGATCAATGGGTACTATTTTGTGATGAGTATTTATGGCTGGTATCATTGGACCCGAAAAAAAGAAGATACGGTAGAGTTTCCAATTTCAAAAATTTCAAGCTCTGAAAAACGAATTGCGATAATTCTTTTTATATTTACCGTCGCTTTTGTGGTTTCGGTGTATCATTATTTCGGAAAATTCACCACTTGGTATGCATATGTTGATACATTTATTACAGGAATTTTCTTCGTAGGAATGTGGCTCATGGCCAAAAGGAAAGTAGAAAATTGGGTATTTTGGATTATTGGAGATGTAATTTCAATTCCATTATATTTTTCAAAAGGGTTTACCTTTACAAGTTTTCAATACATAGTATTTACAATTGTTGCCATTTTTGGCTATTTAGAATGGAAGAAAATCTCAGACAGCTCTCAAACGGAGCTACAAAAATAATTAAAATAGCGCTATTTGGCCCAGAAAGTACTGGAAAAACCACATTAGCAAAACAACTCGCTGAATATTATAAAACAGAATGGGTTCCTGAATACGCACGCGAATACCTTCAAGAAAAATGGGATAAAAATCAGCAAATATGCGATGTTGAAGATATGCTACCCATTGCTTATGGTCAAACTAAATTAGAAAATGAAAGCGCTTTAAGGGCTAATAAATATCTTTTTTGTGATACTAATCTATTGGTGACCAAAGTTTTTTCGGAAGTGTATTATGATTTTTGTGATCCATTATTGGACCAAGCAGCTCGAGAACATGAATACGATTTGTTTTTTCTTACCGATATTGATGTTCCGTGGGAAAAAGATGATTTAAGAGACCGTCCTGATGAGAGAGAGTCTGTATTTGCAATTTTCAAGCAATCTTTAATTGATAATAAAAAACCATTTGTAATTCTTTCAGGAGATAAAAAATTACGACTGAAGAAAGCCATAGCGATTATCAATAACTTGTCAAAAGCTAAAGAAATGGGATTTTCATCTCTAGATTTTGTTCAGATTTATGAGCATGGTGTTCCATTAAAAAATATCCAGCAACAACTTAGCTTTTTTAGAAACGGAATAGCAAAGAGTAATCTGGTAGGACCAGCAACTTTATTTAATGGTATTTTAAAATTATCAGAAAATAATTTCCAAGAAAAGGCTGCTTTCTTCGATGAAAATAAATCTAATTTTAAATTAGAAAAATTTGTTCCTGCCTCTGGAGCGGCAAGCAGAATGTTCAAATTTTTGATTGCTTTTTTAAATGATTTTGATATTGAGAACGAAACTATCAATGCCTACATAAACAAGAAAAAAGATACTGAGTTGTCAATTTTTATAGTAGGTTTAGAAAAATTTCCATTTTTTAAGACCATTGATAAAAAATTAAGAGAGGAATTTTCTGATTTTGAATCTCTCGATAAGGACAGTAAAAACTATTATTTTATAAAATTACTTTTAGCAAAAGATTTCTTTGACTTTGCTAATAAACCTAAAGGAGCGCTTCCTTTTCATAAATATCAAAAACGTATTGTAACCCCTGTTGAAGAGCATCTTCAGGAGTGTGTATATTATGCGAGTTCAAACAACAGTTCAAATTTGCATTTTACAATGTCTGAAGCGCATTTGGGTCAATTTGAAACTATAATTAATGCCATTAAAAATGAAGCTGAAAGAAAATCAGAAACAACAATAAATGTAAGCTATTCGTATCAAAATAAGAATACCGATACCATCGCAGTAGATTCTGAAAACAATCCATTTAGAGATGAAAACGGGAGGTTGTTTTTTAGACCAGGAGGTCATGGCGCTTTGATTGAAAATTTAAACAACCTCGATGCTGATATTGTATTTATCAAAAATATAGATAATGTAATTCAAAATAATATCGAAAAAACGGCTCGGTATAAAAAAGCATTAGCCGGGATTCTGATAGAATTGCAACGTCAAATTTTTAAGTATTTGCATGCAATTGAGGCTAAAGAAATTCAAGAGGAATTTATTGATGAAATAGTGCTTTTTTTAGAGGAAAAATTGAATGTTAGAATTCCATACGATTTTTATAAACTTAGTTTTGAAAATAAACTAATTGAAATGAAGTCTGTTTTAAACAAGCCGATACGAGTTTGTGGAATGGTAAAAAATGAAGGAGAAGCCGGTGGAGGTCCATTTTGGGTAAAAGATAAAGACAATTCTATTTCGTTGCAAATTGTTGAAAGTTCACAAGTTGATTTATCAAATGAAAATCAAAAAAATATACTTAATGCGTCGACTTATTTTAATCCTGTCGACTTAGTTTGCGGAATAAAAAACTACAAAAAAGAGAAGTTTGATTTGACTCAGTTTGTAGATCATAATAGTGGGTTTATTGTAGAGAAAACAACTTTTGGAAGGAAAATTAAATCGTATGAATTACCTGGATTATGGAATGGTGCTATGGCAAACTGGATAACCATTTTTGTTCAAGTTCCTTTAATTACTTTCAATCCGGTCAAAAGCGTAAATGATTTATTAAAATCAGCGCACCAGCCGCAATAATGGAAATCGAAAAAATCATATCCGAATTAAGTTTTAAAGCCGTCCGCAGCAGTGGAGCAGGTGGCCAAAACGTAAATAAAGTTTCCTCGAAAGTGGTGTTAACATTTGATTTGAAAAATTCTAAAGCCTTGACCGAAGATGAAAAATTTTTGGTTAAAACCAAATTATCTTCCAGATTAACTACTGATGCTGTTTTAGTATTGAATTGTGATGAAGACCGAAGCCAGTTTAGAAACAAAGAGATTGTTATCAAGCGTTTTTTAGAGCTTATCAAAAATGCGCTTTTTATTCCCAAAGAACGTAAGCCTACTAAAATTCCAAAATCGGTTATTAGAAAACGAATAAAGGATAAAAAAAGCCTTTCTGATGTCAAGAAAAATCGTAGAAAACCAGATTTTTAAAATTTATTTCAATTCATAATTTATAATTCACAATTTATAATTAGTTTTGCGCTGTCTCAAAGGGGTGCTCTAAATAACGAGCTGAGATTATACCCAAAGAACCTGGACAAGTAATGTTGTCAAGGGAAAAAATGACAAAAAAATAGGGTGCACACTACTTTATTTGTCATAGGAAACAATCATTTTTTAATTTAACAAAAAGAATAATTCCCCCTTTTATTCGTAAACTTTTTACGGATGAATTTTTTATTTTACAAAAGCGGCCAAGCGCCAAGGTCTAAGCGCCTAGCAAGTGTATTTCGAATATTTTCTATATTCTTGACGCTTCACTTTTCACTTTTCACTTTTTCACAAGTCAAAGACACTACACAAGTTAATGCGCTTGATGAAGTATTAGTTTCAGCGGTTCGTGTAACCACAAAAACACCAGTCAGCTTCAGCAATTTGGGCAAAAAAGAAATTAAATTCCGAAATTTAGGACAAGATATTCCCATTTTGATGAATTACTTGCCTTCAATTGTTACCACTTCTGATGCTGGTAACGGAGTAGGATATACCGGAATCCGGGTTCGTGGTAGCGATGCCACTCGAGTGAATGTAACCATTAACGGAATTCCGTACAATGACTCTGAAAGTCATGGAACCTATTGGGTTAATATGCCGGATTTTGCATCTTCTGTAGAGAGTTTACAGTTGCAGCGCGGTGTAGGAACTTCTACCAATGGTGCGGGTGCTTTTGGCGCAAGCCTGAACATGCTTACGGATAATTTTGCTAAAAAAAGTACAGGTGAAATCTCGAACTCTTTTGGAAGTTTCAATACTAGAAAACACACGGTAAAATTCAGTACGGGTTTGATGAACGACCATTTTGAAATTGCGGGACGTTTGTCTGCTTTAAATTCTGATGGCTATGTAGATCGTGGTGCTTCTGATTTGAAATCGTATTTTCTGCAAGGAACGTATGTTGGTAAAACTACGTTGATAAAAGCATTGGTTTTTGGTGGAACTGAAAAAACGTACCAATCATGGAACGGAATAGACGGCGAGACATTAAAAAATGACCGAACCTTTAATTCAGCAGGGGCTTTTACAGATGAGCAAGGCAACGCTCGTTTTTATGATAATGAAACCGATAATTACCAGCAAGATCACTCTCAGTTGCATTGGAACGAAAAACTATCAGAAAACTGGAGTACTAACTTTGCAATACACTACACCAAAGGAAAAGGATATTACGAAAACTACAAAGAAGATGCTGATTTAGCAGATTATGGATTGCAACCAGTTGGCACAGTAACAACAACTGATTTGATTCGTCAAAAATGGTTAGATAATGATTTCTACGGAACCACATTTTCTGCTAATTATAAAGCCGAAAGACTAGATGTAATTTTTGGTGGTGGATGGAACAAGTATGAAGGAGACCATTTCGGGAAAGTGATTTGGGCGCGATTTGCATCTCAAAGCGAACTTGGCGATAAATATTATGACGATTATGCCGTTAAAACGGATGGAAATATTTTTGCCAAAGCCAATTACCAAATTACAGAGAAATTAAGTTTATTTGGAGATTTACAATACCGTACGGTTGATTATAAAGCTAATGGTGTTCAAGCAAACCTGGTAGAGGATACGTTTAATTTTTTTAATCCAAAGACAGGATTGACTTTCGATATCAATGGGAATAATGCTTTGTACTTTTCGTATGCAAGAGCAAACAGAGAACCAAACAGAACTGATTATGAAGGCGGAAACGTAAAACCAGAAAAACTAAATGACTTTGAATTGGGTTGGAGATTCAACTCGGCCAAAGTGCAGTTGAATACCAATGTGTATTACATGGTCTATAAAGACCAATTGATATTGACAGGAAATCTAGATGATGTTGGTGCTCCAATACGTTCCAATAGCGAAAAAAGTTACCGTTTAGGACTAGAAGTTGATGCAACAATTGCATTGACAAATCAGTTGATTATTCGTCCAAATTTTACTTTGAGTGCGAATAAAAATTCGGATTTAGCGGTAGAAGGTCAGAATTATGGAACTACTGATATTGCGTATTCACCATCTATTATTGCAGGTAATATTTTGGTTTATACACCAGTGGAGAATCTTCATATTTCATGGTTGCAAAAATTCGTCGGGGAACAATACATGAATAACATCGAATTGCCTGCTGCTAGGTTGGCAGATTATTTTGTGAATGATTTGAATGTAGCTTATACTTTTAAACCAAAAACAATTTTCAAAGAGATTGTGTTAACAGGTTTAGTGAATAATTTTTTAGATAAGAAGTATGTTTCAAACGGTTACATGTATGATGTATATCCGTATTATTATCCACAAGCGGGAATTAATTTCCTTGCCGGTTTGACGCTGAAGTTTTAGAATATATTTAGTTAAAAAGTAAAAAATCCTGATAGTTCGCTGTCAGGATTTTTTTGTTTAATTATAAACTCGAAGCATATTTCCATTTACCTGAACTCGGTATTGTTTCAAAGGGTATTGTAAAGACCCTTGTCCAGTAAATAAGCTGTATTCTTTGTTGTCACACCCGCAAACGGCATTTATTCCATCAATAGTCATAGTAGAGCAAGAACTTATAGCTTGATTGGGACATGCTGCATCAAAAGCATTGTAACCGCTGCCGGTATTAAAAACAATAACTCCTCGTGCACCAGTTCCAGAAATGTAAACAGCATTACTTGCAAATTTAAGATTTGAATAGGTAGCCAAATTTAGATTGAGATCTATAGAAAAAGAGTAGTTAGGAATAAATGGATTACTGTTGTTTAGACCGGAATCACTACATGAAAAAAAGAAAGGAATTATAATGGAAAGTAGCAGGTATTTTTTCATTTTAAAATAGTGTCAAAGTATTAGTGAAACAAATTTAATTTATTTAACTTTGAATTATATATGATTAACATATATTTATAGACGAAAAAAAAATAATAGTATCTTTGTGGAAAGAAATCCCGTCCTGATGGGATTTTTTCTATTTATATAAATGAGGAAGTTATGAGTACAGTATCGTATTACACCGCAGAAGGGTTGAAAAAGTTAAGAGAAGAGTTAGATTATTTAAAAAGCGTAATGCGTCCAAAAGCATCAGCAGATATAGCCGAAGCAAGAGATAAAGGAGATCTTTCTGAGAATGCTGAATACGATGCTGCTAAAGAAGCACAAGGAATGCTGGAAATGCGTATTGCCAAACTGGAAGAAGTGCATTCAAACGCCAGATTAATTGATGAAACCCATCTAGATGTGTCTAAAGTTTTGGTGTTGTCTAATGTAAAAATCAAAAACCAAACCAACGGAATGGAAATGAAATACACATTGGTTGCAGAAAGTGAAGCCGACCTTAAAACTGGGAAAATCTCTGTGACCTCACCTATTGGGAAAGGTTTGCTAGGAAAATCAGTAGGAGAAGTGGCAGAAATCACAGTGCCTAATGGAGTGTTGAAATTTGAAATTTTAGAAATTTCACGCGATTAAAGAATCAAAGATTTAATCGATTCAAACAATTAACCAATTTTACAATGTCAAGTATTTTTACTAAAATAATAAACGGCGAAATCCCGTGTTATAAAGTTGCAGAAGACGAAAATTTCTTAGCTTTTTTGGATGTAAATCCAAATGCAAAAGGACACACACTTTGTATTCCAAAACAAGAAATCAATAAGATTTTTGAGATGGATGATGATTTGTATATCGGGCTAATGCAGTTTTCTAAAAAAATAGCGGTCGCTCTTGAAAAAACGGTTCCATGCAAAAGAATCGGAATGGCAGTGGTGGGATTAGAAGTTCCTCATACACATGTTCATTTGATTCCATTGAATGAAATGGATGAAATGCGTTTTCAAAATAAAGTAACGTTGTCCAAAGACGAATTTGAAGCTTTGGCAGAACGTATTAAATCCAATTTATAATTTCTACATAAAATAAATTGGTATAGTTTTAGTTTAGAAAGGGAATAGGTGTAAGCCTATTCCCTTTTAATTTTTTTAGTCTAGATTGCATACTATGAAAAACATTTATATCGTACTTTTTTTCTTTTTCACCATGCTGAGTTTTGGACAGGGTAATCCTGGATATGTTCTGATTGATGCTAAAATGGCTGCTATTCCAGTTAATTCAACAACTTCAATTGAAGCGATTGCCAAATATATTAATGCAAATTTCAAAACAGAATCAGATAAAATCAGGGCAGTTTTCTACTGGACAGCTTCCAATATCAGCTATGACATTCCTGGAATGTATGACGTAAATTTCAATGAAACAGTTCCAGAAAAAATTGCAAAAACGTTAAAAACTAAAAAAGGAGTGTGTATTCATTATGCTGTTGTTTTTAATGCCCTTTCCCAAAAAATAGGATTAGAATCTTACATAATCGAAGGATACACCAAGCAAAATGGGAGAATAAGTAACTTAGCGCACGCTTGGACCGCTGTAAAAATTGACAAAAAGTGGTTTGTATTTGATCCAACTTGGGGTGCCGGTTATGTGAATAATGGGAAATTTTCTAAAAAAATAAACAACAGTTATTTTAAGGTGGCTCCAGCTGCTATAATCGCTTCGCATATTCCGTTTGATTATTTATGGCAATTTTTGAATTATCCTATTACCAATAGTGAGTTTTACGAAGGTCAAATCCAAATCAACAAAGCAAAAAAATATTTCGATTTTGAAAAAGAAATCGCCAGTTACAACGCCATGTCAGAGGAAGATCAATTGTTTGTTTCTGCAGAAAGAATAGCTAAAAACGGTTTGAAAAATGCTATGATTCTCGAACGCTATGAAGGGAAAAAGCAACAATTGACTTATCTGCGACAAAATACCAATATTGAAAAATTGAATGCTATTGTGAATGAAATGAATCAGGCAGTAGTCTTGCTAAATGACTTTATTTATTACAGAAACAATAAATTCAAGCCTACTTTTTCAGATGATGAGATTAGTAGTATGATTGAAACACCAAGAGCAAAACTAGTCAAATGTCAGAACGATATTTACAGTGTTGGTCCAGTTGGTGATAAAAATGCATCTAATGTAGCGTCGATTAAAGCATCAATTGGAGCAGCTTTGGCACAAGCCGAAGAACACTCATTGTTTGTGAAAAATTATTTGAGTAAGTCTAAATTAGTCCGAAAAACGATGTTTTCTAAAGTGTCTTGGTTTGGCGTTCCTTTAAACTAAAGTACTTTTTTTAAAACTGACTTGCATTGTTGTTCCTTTTCCAATTTCGGAATGCAGTACTTTAATCGTTCCTTTGTGGTATTCTTCCACGATTCTTTTGGTCAATGAAAGACCTAATCCCCATCCGCGTTTTTTAGTAGTGAAACCAGGTTCAAAAATATTTTTGAATTGATTTTTTTGAATTCCGCTTCCCGTATCGGAAACGTTAATTTTTACAGCATCTCCTTCTTGCTCAATTTCTAGGGCTAATTTTCCTTTTCCTTTCATGGCATCGATAGCATTTTTCACTAAGTTTTCTATGGTCCAGCTGTGAAGTGTGGGATTGAGGGATACCATAATAGGAGATTTTGGAGCTTTAAACGAAAATTCAATTTGTTTAGAAAATCGGGATTGCAAATAGTCGTAAGACTGAAGTGTTTCTGCTACGATGTCTTTATTTTCTAATTTGGGTTCCGATCCTATTTTAGAAAAACGATCGGTTATGGTTTGCAAACGCTCAATGTCTTTTTCAATTTCAAATGTGGTGCTTTCATCCACATTTTCAGATTTCAAGAGTTCAACCCAGCCAATCAATGAAGAAAGTGGCGTTCCTATTTGGTGTGCGGTTTCTTTGGCCATACCAGCCCAAAGTTTGTTTTGCGTAGCCATTTTGGTGCTTCTGTAAAAATTATAAACGAGCGCCCCAAAAAGCACAATGATCAGCACTAATGCAACGGGATAATATTTCAGTTTATTCAGTAATGCGGAATTACCATAATATAAATTTTGAAATTTTCCTGGAACGTATTCAATGACTATTGGTTCATTTTCGTTTTTCAATTTGGATAAAAAACTCTTGGCTTTGTCGTCATTTTTTACAATAGCATCGTCAATGTTTACGGTGTTTATGATGCGGTTATTCTCAGTAACTATAATAGGAATTGAGGTGTTGTTACTGAAAATCTGAAGTGGAAGTTCCACATCAGTATTTTCACCGGCATTGTTAAGTGTTTTTTGAGCTTTTGCCCAAAGGTTCATTTTCAATCGTTCTTCATTTTTGAAGATTTGAAAAAAAGTATAGGTGTTCCAGAGAATTAATGAAATGATTAAAAACGATGCAAAAATAATAACCCAACGAGTTGTATTTCTTCTATCAGAAAACTGCATAAATATGATTTAGAGGTATAAATATAATGAAATAAAAGCTTTCGTATTTTAGTTTTAGATAAAGATTTTTTTTGAGAAAATCAAATCTTTATTTTATTCTAATTTCAAGTTACTGCTTTTTAAACTTAATTCATTTGTATACTTTTGTATCTTTCAGCACTAAATTAAAAGCGTATGATTACAATTGATCCCAAAAGTATCGAAACTGCAAAACTACAAGGGTATTTGCAAAGTTCTGTTGGGCCTAGACCCATAGCTTTTGCTAGTACAATGGACGCTAAGGGGAATCCTAATGTGTCGCCTTTTAGTTTCTTTAATGTGTTCAGTGCTAATCCGCCTGTTTTGATATTTTCGCCAGCAAGACGCGTTCGTGACAATTCAATAAAGCATACATTAATCAATGCCGAAGCGACTCGGGAAGTAGTGATTAATGTGGTCAATTATGATATGGTACAGCAAATTTCTCTGGCTAGTACAGAATATGCTGATGGCGTAGATGAGTTTATAAAATCTGGCTTGACGCCAATTGCTTCAGAGGTTGTAAAACCGTTTAGAGTAAAGGAATCACCAGTACAATTTGAATGCAAAGTCACTCAGATTATTCCACTGGGAACAGAAGGAGGAGCAGGAAATTTAGTGCTTTGCGAAGTTTTGAGAATTCATATTGACGAATCTGTTTTAGACGAAAACGGAGCGATTGATCAACATAAAATTGACTTAGTTTCTAGATTAGGAGGCAATTGGTATTCCAGGTCCAATCAAGGACTTTTTGAAGTTCCAAAACCCCTATCGACGTTAGGAATTGGGGTAGATGCGATTCCAAATTTTATAAAAGAAAGTCCTATTTTTGATGGAAACGATTTAGGTATTTTGGGGAATGTAGAAGCCTTGCCTACAATGGAAGAAGTTAGTATATTTGTACAGCAAAATTTCGCAGTGAAAGGAGTTTTAAGTTCCGATGATGCCGAAAAAGTGTATTTAGAAGCGAAAAAATATCTAAATGCTAATGATGTTTCCTCCGCATGGAAAGTCCTTTTGGCAGAGAAAAAAAAATAGAGCAAAACAATTAAAATAGAGAAGATGGAAGTTACAGGAAAAATTAAAATGATTGATCAAACTAAAGAAGTTGGATCTGGAGGTTTCAAGAAAAGAGATGTTGTTGTGACAACAGATGAGCAATATCCTCAACATATTCTCGTTCAGTTTGTTCAGGACAAATGTGACTTATTGAACGGTTTTCAAGTAGGAGAGCCTGTAAAAATTGATATTAATTTAAGAGGTAGAGAATGGACAAATCCTCAAGGGGAAACAGTTTATTTCAATACGATCCAAGGATGGAGAATAGGAAAGTTACAAGTTGAAACTCCTTCTGCTGCACAAATGCCTCCAATGCCTGCTGCTGAAGCTTTTGCACCAGCAACAAACTTAAACGAAGAAGAGGCAGACGATTTGCCTTTCTAAAATAAAATTCTAAATTTTTTATATTCCAAATTCCAAATTGAGCTTGTCTTTATATTGGAATTTGGTTTTTTTTTAAATTGATTTTTAAAATTTCCATTACCATTGATTTTTGAAATTGAAAAATGTATTATTTATCTTCAGCCTTATTTTTTCCTCCTATTGACCAAGCCAATCGCGATGGAATTTTAGCCATAGGAGGCGATTTGTCCCCAGAACGATTACAACTAGCATACAAAAGCGGTATTTTTCCTTGGTTTGAAGATGGAGAACCCATTATATGGTGGTCACCAAATCCAAGAATGGTTTTATTTCTGGATGAATTAATCGTTTCCAAAAGCATGCGAAACATTCTGAATAGAGATAGTTTCAAAGTAACATTCAATCAGAATTTCAGGGAAGTAATTTCAAATTGTCAAAAGATAAAACGTGACGGTCAAAACGGCACTTGGATTACTAATGAAATGATTGATGCCTATTGTAACCTTCACGAATTAGGCATAGCAAAATCAGTTGAGGTTTGGCAAAATGACACCTTAGTAGGTGGCTTGTATGGCATCGATTTAGGTCATGTTTTTTGTGGAGAAAGTATGTTTTCTAAAGTATCAAATGCTTCTAAAGTGGCTTTCATTGCCTTGGTAAACCAATTAAAAAAAGAAGAGTACAAACTGCTGGATTGTCAGGTTTATAATCCGCATTTGGAAAGTTTAGGTTGTCGTGAAATAAAGCGTGATGATTTTATGAAAATTCTTCAAGGAAATAATTAGAGCCTAATCCGGCTGTACGTTTCAAGTCCTCCTTCAAAACCTTTTTTTTCTAAAGTCATAAAAGGAGCTTCCTGCCGGTCGCTCTTTTCTGCCTAGAAAAAAATAGTCTTTTCAGTCCGGGCTTTCCACTGCCATCCGGGGCAAATTACTGTTTTTTCCAGCAACTCGTCACGTGATCGTCTACCATTCCAGTGGCTTGCATGTGTGCATAAACCACTGTAGAACCTACAAATTTAAAGCCACGTTTTTTTAAATCTTTACTAATTGCATCAGAAAGTGGTGTGGTAGCAGGGACTTCTTTCAAGGATTGTCGGTTGTTTTGTATGGGTTTACCATCAGTAAATTTCCAAATATAGCTAGAAAAACTACCAAATTCCTCTTGGATTTTTAGAAACGCTTGTGCATTAGTAACGGCCGAATACACTTTGAGTTTGTTCCGAATAATACCGGCATCTTGCAATAAATCGAGAATTTTTTCATCGGTGTATTCAGCGATTTTTTTGTAGTCAAATTGATCAAAGGCGGCTCTAAAATTTTCTCTTTTGTTTAAAATAGTAATCCAGCTTAGTCCAGCCTGAAACGTTTCCAAAAGCAAAAACTCAAATAAAGTCGCATCATCATACACGGGAACACCCCATTCTTCATCATGGTATTTTTTATATAAAGCGCTAGAAGTACACCAGCCACATCGAGGTTTGTCGTCTATTATCATTGTTTTTCAGAGGCTAAATAGTTTTTTATTAAATAGTGACCTAAGTAGATCAGCGGAGTCAAGAGAATTGCGATACCGAGTTTAAACGTATAACCCGTCAATGCGGAAGTAAGGAACGTGTCGAAATTTATTTTCCCGGGCAACCAAAAAGCGATTCCAAGTACAATAAAAGAATCGAATAATTGAGAAATAACAGTAGAACCGGTAGCTCTAAGCCAAATTTTGTTGTTTCCCGTTTTATTTTTAAAAAACCAAAAGACAGTCACATCAATCAATTGCGAAACTAGAAAAGCGATAATACTCCCTACAATAATCCACATACTTTGCCCAAAAACGGCAAAGAACTGTTCATCATTCACAGGGCTGATGCCTTTTGCGGCGGGAATACTTATGGCTAAAAACAAGAGTATAAAAGCATAAGCTATCAATCCAGCTGTAATCAAGGATAGTTTTTTAACACCCTTTTCGCCAAAATACTCATTGATTAAATCAGTAGTCAAGAAAACGATGGGCCAAGGCAAAATCCCGATGCTTATTACAAATGGACCTATTTGTATCAGTTTTCCACCTATTAATTCAGCCGTGACAGCATTAGTAATAAAGATTCCTGCGAGAATAACAAATACGAGCTCTTTTTTGGTTTTAAACATGAAGTATTCTTTCTCCAAATTTAATAATTTAAATAGAATTTAGTAAATCTTTTGCTTGTGAAAGTAAATAAATGTACACAAAAAAACCCATTTCAAAATTGATTTGAAATGGGTTATTATATAAATTGAAATCAAATATCGTTGATCTGAAATCAAATAGTAATTTATCCTAAAGCAGCTCTTTTGAAACCTGTAATTTCAACTTTGAATTCTTTAACATAGTCACCAACTTTTTTACTGTCATCTTTGATGAAGTTTTGATCCAATAAAGCTTTTTCTTGATCTAAAGTAGTGTTGTCAGAGATGAAACGCAGTACTTTTCCAGGAATAATTTTGTCCCAAATTTGTTCTGGTTTACCTTCAGCTTTTAGTTCCGCTTTAGCATCTTCTTCAGCTTGTTTTAAAACTTCTTCCGTTAATTGAGAGTAAGAAATATATTTAGGAACATTTTTCAACGTTTTTCCTAAACGTTTTGCTTCTTCATTTTCTTTTTCGATTATAGCAATACGAGCAGCAAGTTCAGAAGCAACGAAAGATGGGTCAAAATCTTTGTAAGATAATGTATCAGCTCCCATTGATGCAACTTGCATAGAGATATCTTTAGTAAGAACTTCTGCGTTAGCTACAGCAGCAGAAATAGCAGTTAATGCAGCAATTTTGTTAACGTGAACATAAGATCCAACAAAAGCACCTTCTAAAATTTCAAAACCACCGATTTCGATTTTCTCTCCAATAACACCTGTTTGCTCGATCAATTTCTCAGCAACAGTCATACCGTTGAAATCTGACGCTAAAAATTCTTCTTTAGAAGAGAAGTTAATCGCTTTTTCAACTAATTCTTTAGCTAAAGAAACGAAAGATTCATTTTTACCTACGAAATCTGTTTCACAATTTAAAGTGATGATAGCTCCTTTAGTTTTGTCAGCATTGATAAAAGAAACAGCAGCTCCTTCGCTAGACTCACGGTCAGAACGGTTAGCAGCAACTTTTTGTCCTTTTTCTCTAAGGTTTTGTATAGCTTTATCGAAATCTCCATCAGCTTCAACTAAAGCTTTTTTACAGTCCATCATTCCGGCACCTGTAGTTTGTCTTAATTTATTTACATCTGCAGCAGTAATTGTTGCCATAATTTTTTTATTTTAAAATTGAAAATTCTTTTAAAAGAAATTACGAATTACAAATTATGAATTACGCAAAACTTACATAATTCATGATTCATAATTCGTAATTGTTTAGATTTACTCTTCAGTAGCTGTTGGAGCAGCAGCTTCTACAGCAGGAGCTACTTCTACAGCTTCAGCAGCAGGAGCAACAACTTCAGCAGTAGCATCAGCTTCTTTGTCAGAACCTCTATCAGAAAGTCCTTCAACAATTGCAGCTGTAACTAAAGATAAAATTTTATCAATTGATTTAGAAGCATCATCATTTGCAGGAATTACATATTCTACTTCACGAGGATCAGAATTTGTATCAACCATTGCAAAAACTGGAATGTTTAATTTTTGAGCTTCTTTTATTGCGATGTGTTCCGCTTTGATATCAACTACGAACAATGCAGCTGGTAGTCTTGACATGTCAGCGATTGAACCTAAGTTTTTCTCTAATTTAGCACGAAGACGATCTACTTGTAAACGCTCTTTTTTAGAAAGAGTCATGAATGTACCATCTTTCTTCATTTTATCAATAGTAGCCATTTTTTTAACAGCTTTACGGATAGTCACGAAGTTAGTTAGCATTCCACCAGGCCATCTTTCAGTGATGTAAGGCATGTTTGCAGCTTTTGCTTTTTCAGCAACGATGTCTTTTGCTTGTTTTTTGGTAGCAACGAATAATATTTTTCTACCTGATGCAGCGATTTTTTTCAAAGCGTCATTCGCTTCTTCAATTTTTGCTGCAGTTTTATATAGATTGATAATGTGAATGCCATTACGCTCCATATAAATGTAAGGAGCCATGTTTGGATCCCATTTTCTAGTCATGTGTCCGAAGTGAACACCTGCTTCTAGTAATTCTTTTACTTCTACTTTGTTTGCCATTTTGTTCTAGTTTACGTTCTGTTGATTAGCAATGAATAAATGGCGATTTCTCGGCTTTATGCATTTAGATGCTAAACTATTTCCTACCTCAGTAGGAGAGCAACAACAACTGTTTTTTAAAATTCAATAATAAATGAACGATGTCTTGTCCCATTTGAACAAGACAGGTAATATTAACGTTTAGAGAATTGGAATCTCTTACGAGCTTTCTTCTGACCGAATTTCTTACGTTCAACCATTCTTGGATCTCTTGTTAATAAACCTTCTGGTTTCAAGATAGCTCTGTTTTCAGCATTTACTTCACACATAACGCGTGCCAATGCCATTCTTACAGCTTCTGCTTGACCAGTTGAACCACCTCCGTAAACGTTAACTTTTACGTCAAAGTTGCTTACATTTTCTGTCATAGACATAGGTTGTAATACTTTGTACTGTAAAGTTGCAGTTGGGAAGTACGTTTCGAATGCTTTTTTGTTTACAGTGATTACTCCTGTTCCTTCTGAAACATAAACACGTGCAACAGCGGTTTTTCTTCTACCGATTTTGTGAATAACTCCCATTACTTAAGATCGTTAAGGTTAACTGTTTTAGGTTTTTGAGCGCCTTGTTTGTGCTCAGATCCTACAACAACATTTAAATTTCTAAAAAGTTCAGCACCTAATTTATTTTTAGGTAACATCCCTCTTACAGCTTTCTCTACTAATAATGCAGGGTTTTTTGATTGCAATACTTTAGCAGTTAAAGTTCTTTGACCTCCTGGGTAACCAGTGTGACGGATGTATGTTTTTTCATCCATTTTGTTACCTGTAAGGTTGATTTTTTCTGAGTTGATAACGATTACGTTATCACCGCAGTCCACGTGTGGTGTGTAACTTGGTTTGTACTTACCTCTCAAAATCATAGCGACTTTTGAAGCAAGACGACCTAAGTTGTGACCATCAGCATCTACAACAATCCACTCTTTAGTAACTGTGGCTTTGCTTGCTGATTGTGTCTTGTAGCTTAATGCGTCCATAATATATTTTTAATTAAACATTCCATCCCCAATAAAGGGGTTGCAAAAGTACAATTAATTATTTTAAATACAAATACCTTAAATGAATATTTTTTTCTTGTTTTTACTCTGATAATCAAATGTATATTTAAAATATTAAGGTATAGATTGAATTTGTCTTTCTCACTTCTTCGTGACTGGAATACGATAGGCTATTGTTTTTATTTAATTTTATTGTATATTTCTAATTTTTGGAAGGAAATTTTATATTTTATTGGCTATTTTTGTCATTTAAACAGTTAATATTCTAATCATTCCTATATTGTTACTATTTTTATTATATAAATTACGTCAAATATATCTCTTATGAAAGCTAAAGCAACTTTAAAACAAATCGCTAAAGAACTGAATGTTTCTGTTTCTACAGTTTCTAAAGCCTTGAACGATAGCCCAGAGATTAGCGAGCAGACGAAGGTTAAAATTAAAGAATATGCGAAGCTTAAAAATTACAAACCCAATGTAATTGGTCTGAACCTTAAAAATAGAAAGACAAAAACCATAGGTGTTATTATTCCAAATATTTTAAATTCTTTTTTTGCCAAAGTATTTAGCGGTATTGAAAAAATTGCTGATGAAAAAGGATACAACGTTATTATGTGTATCTCTAACGAATCATCAGAAAAAGAAGCCCATACGCTGGAAATGTTAAGCAATGGAACTATCGATGGATTTATTGTTTCGGTTTCTGAAGAAGCACAAAAAAATCAGGATTACGAACATTTTTCTGCCATCATTAATGATGGAACTCCAATAGTTATGTTTGATCGAATTGCCGATGGCGTAGATTGTGACAAGGTAATTGTCGATGATTTTGACTCCGCGTTAAATTCGACCCAACATTTAATTGATTTAGGATGCAAAAATATCGCTTTGTTGTCCTCTATTGATAATTTGAGTGTGGGCAAATTAAGAGCCGATGGATATTTGAAAGCATTGGAAAATAATAATATCACTGTAAACAACGATATAATTTTAAGAACGGAGTCGGAAGATGATTTAAAGGATAAAATAGAAAAAGTATTTGAGAATAAAATAGACGGAATCTTCGCTCTTGAAGAAAATGACTCCGTAGCGGCTTTGCGTATTGCGCTTAAAAAAGGATATAAAGTGCCAGAAGATATTTCTATTATTGGTTTTGCTGATGGAATTCTTGCTTCCCGCAGATTGTCTCCAAGTTTAACTACGGTAAGTCAACACGGAATAGAAATAGGAGAAGTAGCCGCTAAATTACTGATTGATAGATTAGAATCAAAAGAAGAGAATCTGCCTTATGAAACCGTGGTGATTAAGACGGTGTTGAAGGAAAGAGAGTCAACAACAAAATTGTAGTGACTCATATTTATACTCATAAAAAAATCTCTAATCATTTAAAACGATTAGAGATTTTTTTATGAGTATAAAGAAAGATAATTTTAGTGCGCTTCCAGCCAATCTTTTCCTAACCCTAAATCAACATCTAAGGGAACTTCTAACTTGAAAGCATGTTCCATTTCGTGTTTTATCATTGGTTGGATTTTTTCGAGTTCCGAATTGTGAACATCGAAAACCAATTCATCATGAACCTGCAACAACATTTTACTTTTCCAGTTTTCAGACGTTAGTTTTTCATGAATGTTAATCATTGCAATTTTGATGATATCGGCAGCACTTCCTTGTATCGGTGCGTTTACCGCATTTCGTTCTGCACCACCACGAACAATGGCGTTTTGTGAATTAATATCTTTTAAATAACGGCGACGTCCCAATATGGTTTGCACATAACCGTTCTCTCTTGCAAAATCAATTTGTTCTTGAATGTAGGATTTCAATCTGGGATACGTTTGGTAATACGCATCAATTAAATCAGCGCTTTCTTTGCGGGATAAGCTAGTTTGATTGCTCAATCCAAAAGCCGAAACACCGTATATAATTCCAAAATTCACCGTTTTGGCATGACTTCGTTGTTCACGAGTCACTTCTTCGAGCGGAACATTAAATACTTTTGAAGCAGTAGATTTGTGAATGTCTTCGTGATTTTGGAATGCCTTAATCATGTTTTCTTCACCGCTCAATGCCGCAATTACACGCAATTCTATTTGGGAATAATCCGCAGAAACCAAGGTGTAATTTTCATCTCGGGCCACGAATGCTTTACGGATTTGTCGGCCACGTTCCGTACGAATCGGGATGTTTTGCAAGTTAGGATTATTAGAACTCAATCGTCCCGTTGCCGCAACGGTTTGCATATAATCCGTGTGAATTCGGTTTGTGATTTTATCAACTTGGTTTGGCAAAGCTTCTACATATGTGTTTTGTAGTTTAACTAGTTGTCGCCAATCCAGAATGTCTTTTACTATTGGGTTTTCGGCGGCTAAATAACTTAAAATTTCCTCTCCAGTAGCATATTGACCGGTTTTGGTTTTCTTTTGTTTAGCTCCTCCAATTTTTAACTTATCGAATAAAATATCTCCCAACTGTTTTGGGGAAGCCAGGTTGAATTTCTCTCCAGCAGTTTCAAAAATGTTTGCTTCTAATATTTTGATATCATCGTCTAATGTTTTTGAAAGCGATTTCAAGAAATCTACATCAACACGAATCCCCTCTTTTTCCATGTCAGCCAAGACTTTTACCAATGGGATTTCGATTTCTTCAAAAAGTTTTTTGGTTCCTGTTTTGTCTAATTCCGATGTAAATATTTCTTTAAGTTGCAAGGTTACGTCAGCATCTTCAACGGCATATTCTTTTATTTCTTCCAATGCAACGTCACGCATTGATTTTTGGTTTTTTCCTTTTTTTCCAATTAAAGTTTCAATGGATTGAGGCGAATATTTTAAATATGTTTCTGCCAAAATATCCATATTATGACGCATATCCGGATTGATCAGATAATGGGCAATCATGGTGTCGAATAATTTTCCCTTTACTGTGATGTTATAATTAGAAAGTATTTTTAAATCGTATTTCAAATTTTGACCTATTTTCTCAATGTTTTCATTTTCAAAGAAAGGAATGAATTTTTCGATTAAAGTTTTTGATTCCTCTTGATTTTCAGGAAATGGAACATAGAATCCTTTTCCCTTTTCATAAGAGAAAGATATTCCAACTAGCTCTGCATGCAAAGCATCCAAGCCAGTTGTTTCAGTATCAAAACACACCGAAGATTGGTTTTGTAAATTTTGAAGTAACAAGCGGAGTCCTAAATCACCTTGTATTATTTGATAGGAATGTTCCGTATTTTCTAATGAATTGTAGTAGTGATGACGAGTTTCTTCTGATGAGTCATCTTGAATGCCACTTCCAAAAAGATCAAATTGTTCCTCATTTTTTGGTTGTGGTTTTTTGTATAGTTTGTTTTCGTCAACTGGATTGTTGTTGTTGGTTGGAGTTGCGCCTTTTTTGAATATAGCATCAAATTGTTCCGCCATTCTTCTAAATTCTAATTCATTGAATAGCGCATCTGTTTTTTCAACATCGGGAGTTGATAATTCATAGTCTGTTTCGTCAAAAATAACGGGACAATCCAGTAATATTGTTGCCAAAGTTTTGGATAATAATCCTTTTTCCTTGTTGGCTTCAATATTTTCTTTCATTTTTCCTTTCAGCTTGTCTGTATTAGCCAAAAGATTTTCCATGGTGCCAAATTCTTTCAAAAGTTTCTTGGCGGTTACTTCACCTACGCCAGGAAGACCTGGAATATTATCGGCAGTATCACCCATCATCCCCAAGAAGTCAATCACCTGATCTGGTCTTTCGATTTCAAATTTTGCCAAAACCTCAGGAATTCCCCAAATTTCAATTCCATTACCCATTCGGGCAGGTTTGTACATGAATATGTTTTCAGATACTAGTTGTGCAAAATCCTTATCCGGTGTAACCATAAAGACTTTGTAGTTTTGTTTTTCTGCTTGTTTCGCAATAGTACCAATTAAGTCATCGGCTTCATATCCTTTTACTTCTATAATCGGAATATGCATAGCTTTTAGCAAATCTTGGATATAAGGAATGGCAATCTTAATGGCTTCGGGAGTGGCGTCACGATGGGCTTTGTATTCTGGAAAAATTTCGTTTCTCAATTGACTTCCACCATTATCAAAGGCAACGGCTAAATGGTCTGGTTTTTCTCGTTTAATTACATCCATTAAGGAATTCATGAATCCCATAATGGCTGATGTGTCCATTCCTTTAGAATTGATTCTTGGGTTTTTTATAAAAGCATAATAACCTCGAAAGATCAAAGCATAGGCATCAAGAAGGAAAAGGCGTTTTTGTTGTGACATAATTGTGATTTTGTAAAGTTTTCAAAAGTACAAAACTTGTGAGATAAAGGAGTGAAGGATTGAAATATTTCTTGTGATTGAAACCACAGTTCTTTTTTAATGTGCTGAAAATTTTTCAATTCTTTTTTTTAGAATAAATTTTTTTATCAAGATGAAAAATCACAAATTATCATTTGAAAGAAAATAAGGACTAATCTTCTTTTGAAGGAGTATTTTTAAATCTCAAATTGTAAGAATATTAATATTTATTAATTAAAATAGTGCTTTTAAACGATTATTTGTGTATTTAATCGTCATTTTGTGTAATTTTGTACAAGAAGTTTTGTGCCATTGAGGTTCTTTATAATTAATCTTTAATTCGTTATATTATGGAAAAAAATTATTTTTCAAAAAAGGTATTACAAGCCTGTGTGTTATTTTTCATGATAATAACTGCAAATGTGTTTGCTCAAGTAGGCATAGGAACTATTACACCTCATGCTAGTTCAGTATTGGATGTTTCATCAACAACTCAAGGGATGTTAACTCCTAGGATGACAACCGTGCAAAGAACGGCTATTGCTACTCCAGCTGATGGTTTAATGGTGTATGACACGGATTTAAAATCGTTTTACCACTATAATTCAGCGATTGCTTCATGGAATGTAATTAATAGTGCTACAACCGGTAGATCAAAGTTTAAACGTATAAAATCTACAGATGTTTTAGCGACAGTTTTAGCAACTGAATTAGCTGCAGGTAGTGGTGCTAAATACGTTTTAGATAGTAGTACCTATTATGAAATTAACGGTACAATTACTCTCAATTTCCCAATTGATTTGAACAATGCGTATATTTCTGGTCAGGATGCAAATGAAGATAAGTTAGTTAGAACAAGTGGGAATCTATTTGATGGAGCCTTGGGAGGTAGTATTAGGAATGTTACCATTCAGGTTACCGGAGGAGGAAAAGTTTTTAATCTTAGTGGTGCGAATACACAAAATTTAATTATCAGAGACTCAGTAATTGCAGGCTGTTCTAATGTTGGTTCGATAACAGGATTTGGGTTGGTTTTTGTCAGTATTGTACAATATATAAGCAATAGTACGGGCATCATTTATGATTCCATTGATAAGTTATTGATAAGTAATGCGGCATGGTTTAGCACTAATTCAGGGACTTATGAAAAATTACAAGGTACATTTGGTTTAGTACAAAAACAAGGAGGATTTAGCGAGGTTTCTGGAATAAGTGTTGGCTTTGATGTGTCTTCAAACCCTACAATCACAGGAGATGCCGTTATGGAAACGGTTGTTTTTACAGGGACAGTTTCTACTGGGAAATATGTGAATGGATATACAGTGGGGAGTTATACAGGATATAATTTTAATAACAAATGGAATATTCGATGCTCCGGTATTCCTAGTGAAAGTGATGCAGTTTCCGTGGGTGATATAAATTTCAATTATCCAGTAGGTTCTGGGGCAGCTACTACACTTTCAGGAACTCCAGTTAAATTGGCAGGAGTTACAACTTCAAATAACCTTTATAGATTTTCAAGAGGAAGTGCTGATAATAAATTACAATATCTGGGAACAAAGAAAAGGTTTTTTAGAGTTAGTGGATCGGCATCATTTCAATCTAATGCAACATCTACAGTTTACGTTTTTTATGTTGCAAGAAACGGAGTTGTTGTTAATCAATCTAAGGTTTATGTAAGCTCTAACTCAACAGTTGATATTTTAGCTGTTCCAATAGAGGCAATTGTAGAAATGAGTTCAAATGACTACATAGAGGTTTTTGCAGAACGTTTTTCAGGGTCAGGAAATATTTTAACAGTTTCTATGAATCTTGTAGTAAACTAAAACAGGAAAAACATCAATCTACAATTTTTGAAAAACCGCATTATTTTTAACCTAAATAATGCGGTTTTTATTTGTATTCCAAATCTTCAAATTACAGGAGCTTATCTTAAGTTTAATCAAGCGTTAAATTTTAATTAATAAAAAAACATTTTGGTTAATTGTTTTGTTATTTTGTTAAAAATTTTTTTAAATGATCTTTCGTGTCGTATTCTTGAGCTTGATCCTTCTTATTATTGAATTGTATACTTTTCAAGTATTAAAAACTTTAATAAAATCAAAGCCGGTATTGTTTTCTATTCAGGGTATCAGCCTTTTGATTTTGGTATATATTGTTTACTCTTTGATGCAGTTTGATCGAAGTGTAGGACAAACCAAACAAATGATGGTTACAATGGGATTGCTACTCATTGTTTATGTTCCAAAATTAATTCTGACATTTATATTAATGGGAGAAGACATCTTTAGATTAGGTGCTGGAACAGTTAACTATTTTGTGAACTATGATAAAAGTGCAGACTTTTTTAATTCTAGAAGAAAGTTTGTCAGTCAAATAGGATTAGGAATAGCTGCTGTGCCTTTTTTGTCTTTAATATATGGAGTTACCATAGGTAAATACAATTATAAAGTTATTAAGCAACGCATCTTTTTCCCAGATTTACCGGATGCTTTTGATGGCTTTACGATTACTCAAATATCTGACGTTCACAGCGGAAGTTTTGATAATCCAGAGAAAATTAATTATGCAATAGATTTAGTCAACGAGCAAAATTCCGATATGATTTTGTTTACTGGAGATATTGTGAATACTGACGCCAAAGAAATGCATCCTTGGATAGAGACCTTTAATAGGATTAAAAAACATGAATATGGTAAATATTCGGTTTTAGGAAATCACGATTATGGAGAATATGTAACTTGGCCATCAGAGGTGGCGAAAGAAAATAACTTTAAAGCCATTAAAGATTTATATGGGCAAATAGGTTTTAAATTAATGTTAAACGAACATACTTTTATTCAAAAAGGAGATGCTAAAATAGCATTAGTTGGTGTAGAAAATTGGGGACATAACTTCAAAAAAGCAGGCGATATTAACAAAGCTGCTCAGCATGTAAGTAAAGAAGATTTTAAAATTTTGATGAGTCATGATCCTTCACATTGGGAACACGAAATTCAACATCATGATAAAAATTTCCATCTTACACTTTCCGGTCACACACACGGAATGCAGTTTGGAATAGAAATACCAGGTTATTTTAAGTGGAGTTTGGCGCAATATGTCTACAAACAATGGGCAGGATTATATGAAAACGTAGGACGATATGTTTATGTAAATAGAGGTTTTGGTTTTCATGCCTATCCCGGTAGAGTAGGAATCATGCCAGAAATTACGGTCATCGAACTAAAAAAAGGTGTTAATGTAGCATAATTCGTTTAAAATGCTACATTTGTAAAATAAATATCTCTTTTTAGTGAATTTAAAAAATTAAATTTTTGGTTTTATGTCAAAATTTGGAGAACTTATAAATGCTCAAGTACCGGTGTTAATAGACTTTTACACAGAATGGAATGAGCCTTCAGTTTCAATGCATCCTGTAATTAGAGATGTAGCAGCGGCCCTTGGCGATAAAGCAAAAGTCATAAAGATTGATGTGGATAAGAATCAAGAGTTAGCGGATGCTTTGCGCATTAAAGGTTTGCCTACGTTGATGATTTACAAACAAGGTCAAATGATATGGAGACAATCCGGAGAATTAGACGCGAACACTATCATCAGTCTTGTTCAAGAACAATTGTAGCGTATTTCATTACAACACCTCACAATTAAAATTATTTTCTTTTAAATAAGCTAATGTTTTCGGTAATACATATTCTAAGTTTTTAAACGCTTTTATACTATCGTGGAAAACAATTACACTTCCTGGTCTTAGATTTGAGGTTACATTTTCTAAGCATTGTTCCTTCGATAAATTTTGGTCAAAATCTGCACTTAGAACATCCCACATAATTATTTTGTAGCCAAGTTTTCTGATCTGTCTAGATTGGGATGTATTTAACTTTCCATATGGTGGGCGGAAAAGGTTAGATTTTACATTGTAACTGCTATTTTTTTGAATCGCTTCTTCACATAGTTTCGTGTTTTTAAGGTAAACATCAGTTGTGGTTTTCCATCCGTTCAAATGATTAAAAGTATGATTTCCTATAGAATGACCTTCGCTAATTAACCTGTTGAATATATTGGGACTTTTGTTAATATTATCTCCAATACAGAAAAAAGTAGCTTTTACTTGGTGCTCTTCTAATTGATTCAAAACCCATTCTGTGATTTCAGGAACGGGTCCATCATCAAATGTGAGGTAAATTGTATTACTGTTTCCAGCCTTGGAAACATCCCAAGTATAATTTGAGAATATTTTTTTTACAACCCAACTTGTTTTTATCCAGTAAAACTTCATTTTTTAATTTTAAAGTTAAAAAAAATAGCGATATTTTTCAACATCGCTACCTTTTCTAATCAGAGTTTTTTATCGAAAATTATTCTTTATCGCGTCCAAAACGATCAAACATCTTAATATAAGTATTGAAAATAATTCGGTTTTTATTATAAAAATCTAAATCGCCATTCTCTTTCATAACCGTTAACAGACTTCGGTATCGTTCAATATCAGTGATGATAGGAATCGCAATACTAGTTTGTTCTGAAGGAGCAAGTTTGCCATAATAATTTAGGTTTTCTCTATACTTTAGGACTAATTTATCTAATAATTGTTGTGCTTTTGCTTTTTCATCAATTTTGTAATAGCCGCCAGCAAAAGGTTCTACTAAGGAATAATAGTCGAAATATTCCACAGGCATTTTTGTCATTGCCAAATCGATAATCTTTTTTGCTTTGTCTTTTTGTCCTTCAACAATTAATTGATTCATTAATCTAGAAAGGTTTGTTCTATATGTTATGCTGTTTCTACGAGTTTCAGGATCGTGATAGATACTTGGACTTTCGCCATTTCCCCAATCCCATTTCATAACTTTAGCATACATTTTGTCAGAATCGATCTGTCCCATATCAAGCGGACTCGCATCTTTTGGTAAAGCAGTGCGTATTGGAACTAATTTGTAAACCATTCCTTCTAGTTGAAGGTATTCTTTCATCCAAATATAATCTTCGCTGTCAAATGCGCCACCGCTAAAATAGATGGGTCTTTTCCAATTGTTATTAGCAACAATGTCAAGCATCATTAATCTGTTTTTGTATAATGCATTTCCTTTAATGTCTAAGTCAATGTAGGGTACAATAGAATCATTGTGTTTAGGATTAACTACTTTATTTTTTATGATTGTATTCTTGTCAACAGGAATTCTAACCTTATTTGTAGGGTAAAAATGGATGGTTTGTCCATTTTGCATATCTACTGTTGATTTTGGATTTTTGATAAAATTGATAAAGTCTTTGATGTCCCAACGGCTTTCCACTTTTGGAATGTGAGCAACATAATCCAGTTTATCTCCTACATACTGATCGTGTGTAAAAGAGATAGGCAAAGGATCTGATTCGTATGTTTTAGTTTTCATCTGATCGATATACCAATCGGTCATGAAAAGACTAGTATTTACAATTTTGACATCCGTTCGTACTCCTTCAATTTCTTGTGCATACCAAAGTGGGAACGTATCATTATCGCCAATAGTGAATAAAATAGCGTCTGGATCACATGATTCTAGATATGCTTTTGCCATTGCAACGGCAGTATATTTTCCGGAACGGTCGTGATCATCCCAGTTTTGAGAAGCCATAAGAACTGGAGCTGCTAGTAAGCTGGCTGCAATGATAATAGGACCTGCCAGTTTTGGAGCTAGATATTTCTGGGCACTTTCATATAATGCATAAACACCAAAGCCTATCCAAATGGCAAATACATAAAAGGAACCTACTAAGGCGTAATCTCTTTCTCTAGGTTCGAAAGGCCTTTCGTTTAAGTAAATTTTTAATGCTATTCCCGTAAAAAGGAATAAGGCGAGTAATACATAGAAACTCTTCAAGTCTTTATTGGCGTGATACATTAAACCGATTAGACCAAGAATAAATGGTAGAAAGAAATACACATTTCTACCTTTATTGTTCAATACATCCGAAGGAAGATTGTCTTGACTTCCCAAGTGTAATTCATCTATAAAAGAGATTCCACTGAGCCAGTTTCCGTCTAAATAGTCGTATTTTCCTTGGACATCATTTTGTCTACCAACAAAATTCCACATCAAATATCTCCAGTACATGTAACCAAATTGGTATTCAACCATGAATCCTAAATTGTCAACAGTGGTTGGTTTTTCAACAATTAAATAATCACCATAGCTTTTTAAGAAGGTAACATAACCTTCATTGTCAATTTGTTTTTGAGCGTAAGCTTGTCTAAATTCAGTAACAATTTTTTCAGTTTCATTTCGGAGTTGTGCAATCGCTTTGTTATAATCTTCCTCGCTCAACTGACTTGGATCAATTCCGTATTTTGCTAAATCATCTTCGTATGGGTAATCAGGATTCAATCTAAACTCAGGTGGATTGGTAAAATTCATGTAGTTCTCAATATGATCACCGCTCCACATTCTTGGCAAAATAGTTTTTTGATTGTTATCGGTATTTTGCTCCGCATTTTTGAAATTATTTGTAATAATATATTTCCCGGTTGTATAATCTCTTTCGTAATTGGGAGCTTTGTCTAGGTAGGGATTATTCTTATCTAAACCAGCAAAAGCCTCTGTGTATTGTGGACCATAAAACAAAGGATTTACGCCGTATTGCTCTCTGTTGTAGTAGGCTAGAACTTCGGCAGCATCCGAAGGTTTATTTTCGTTTATTACGGTATTGGCATTTGCTCTAATGGGTAACATCATCCATGTAGAGAAGCCAATTAGAATAAATAATATACATAGGATTATAGTATTGTAGAATACGAAACCTTTTTGTTTGGTGTATTTTAATCCAAAGTGAAAGAAAGCAATTAAGACTAAAGCAACAAATATAGTTCCTGAGTCAAAGGGTAATCCCAGGCTGTTAACCATAAAAACTTCGGTTTTACCAAAAAATCCCATGGTAAGAGGCAGTAACAATTTGAAAATAAATAATAAAACGGCAATCACAACAATATTTGCAATAATGAAATTTTTGAGGGTTACGACTTTATAATTTTTAAAAAAGTATAGAAAACCTATTGCAGGAATTGTCAATAAAGCCATGAAATGGACTCCAAACGAAAGTCCAACAACAAGAGAAATGATTAGTAACCATTTATTTCCTCTAGGCTTGTCCATATCTTGTTCCCATCGTAAACCCAACCAAAATAGCAAAGCAATCAATAATGAAGCCATGGCATATACTTCGGCTTCAACGGCATTAAACCAAAAACTATCTGAAAAAGTATAGGCTAAAGCCCCTACAAAGGAACTCCCAAGTACAACAATGTCATTGTTCTTATTCGATTCTGAAAACCGAGAAACTAATTTTTTCAAGATAATTGATGAGGACCAAAATAAGAATAGAATAGTAAATGCACTCGAAAACACAGACATCATGTTCACCATTAAGGCAATTTTTGTGTTATCTGAAGCAAACATGGCAAAAAAGGCACCAATCATTTGGTATAAAGGGGCTCCCGGAGGATGACCTACTTCAAGTTTGGCTGCTGTAGCTATATATTCGCCACAATCCCAAAAACTCATGGTGGGTTCAACAGTTAAAGTGTATGTTAATAATGCTATTCCAAATGTAAACCAACCAATAATTGTATTCCATTTATTAAAATTGAATGCTGCTTTATCCATGTACTAAAATTTAATTTAATTTTGAGTTACAAAGAAAATGTTTTTTTGTTTAACCATGATGCCATTAACAATATTTTCTGGAAAAGTATTGCATTTCAATAACACATTGATTGTAAAGGTTTTTTGTGATTTTTTGAAGTTGTTTCGAATTTTTATCAAATTTTTTTTCAAAAAAGAGCAAAATAAATTTGTACAAACTAAAATTTATTTTAAATTTGCACTCGCTTAGCAGCAATGCTGGTCTATGGTGTAATGGTAACACAACTGTTTTTGGTGCAGTCTTTCAAGGTTCGAGTCCTTGTAGACCAACGTAAAACCCCTCATTTTTGAGGGGTTTTTTTATTCACAAAACTCAAGGAAATGTTTGTTGTGTCCGCTTTATTGAAAGCATTTTTGTAAACAAAAGGAATGGGGTTGAGTTAGTTTCCTTTTGGAACACTTAAATCTTGAAAGTAATCACAGGTTTAGCTGTATGGTTGACTAGGTCTTCGCTAATGCTTCCGTTAAAGAAATGAGCAAATCCAGTTCTTCCGTGTGTGCAAAGACCTATTAAGTCGGCGTCAATGCTATTGGTAAAATTGATAATTCCGTTTTCTATATTGACGTCGTTGTAAATATGTGTGGAGTAATTTTCAATTTCAAAAGAGGCGGTGAATTTTGTCATGATTTCCTCGGCCATTTTTGTAGTTTTAAAACTATTGGGTGTACAAATCATTACCAAGAATAAATTTGCATTAAATATTTTGGCAAATTCTATCATTTTTTTGAAAGGTTTTTTAATTTCTTTCGAAAAATCAGAAGCGAACACAAAGTTATTGAATTGAAAATTTCGAATGTTCTTTTTTATAACTAGTACGGGGACTTCTGAGAGGCGGACCACTTTTTCGGTATTTGATCCAATAAGTACCTCTTCAATACCTGAGGTTCCATGTGAGCCCATCACAATTAAATCAATTTCATTTTTTTTGTTAAAAGATAAAATACCGCTAAAAGCTCTTTCAAATTGTACTGATGCGTTCACTGAAATCCCGTCTAAGTAGGGTTGTTCTTTTATTTTTTGGAGTGTTTCGTTTGCTTTTTTTATAAATAACATTACTTCAGGTATGCTACTTCCGCCAGTAACTGCATCGTTCATTTGGTTGGGGAGTTCCAATAAATGCAACAAAAAAATTTCGCAATTATTATTTTTTGCAATTATGGCGGCAACTTTTAAAGCGTTTTCAGCATAGACAGAAAAATCGGTAGGGACTAAAATTCGTTTCATAACTATAAAGTTTTAAATTATGATAAATACTGTTATTTTAATGCTTCTATAAAGATAAGAAATTATTTTACGGCAACTGATTATTTTAGTTTATAAAAAAAACACTATATTTGCACCGTTATTTATTAAAATCTAGATAATGAGGGGACTAAATGTCCCCTCTTTTTATAAAAATATGACATTTAAAGAAAAAGTAGATACGTTGTTGACGGAAGGCTTATTAGAGAAGCCATCAATCTTTTTGATAGATCTTATCGTTACCGATGCTTTCAAAGTTATAGTGACCTTGGACGGCGATAATGGGGTGGCGCTTCAAGATTGTATTGATGTGAGTAAATTTATAGATGCTAATTTGGATAGAGAGGAACAAGATTACTCTTTAGAAGTAGCTTCTGTAGGAGTTGGATCTCCGTTGAAATTAATAAGACAATATAAAAAAAATATAGGTAGAACATTAATTGTGAAGACCTCGGTGGAAATTATTGAAGCAGAATTAGTGGATGCTAATGATGATTTTGTAATTTTGTCATGGAAAGCAAGAGAGCCTAAGAAAATAGGAAAAGGAAAAGAAACAGTTCAAAAAGAACTTAAATTGCCTTACGTAGATATAAAAGAAGC
This sequence comes from Flavobacterium sp. KS-LB2, assembly GCF_036895565.1. Lineage (NCBI taxonomy): Bacteria > Pseudomonadati > Bacteroidota > Flavobacteriia > Flavobacteriales > Flavobacteriaceae > Flavobacterium > Flavobacterium sp. KS-LB2. The sequence continues at coordinate 375,031 of NZ_CP145904.1, forward strand.
AATTGTTACAGTAACATTTTAATTAAAGAATTCGCATGGAAAATTTAGCATTAATCGATTCATTCTCAGAGTTTAAAGACGATAAACTTATTGATCGTGTAACGCTTATGGCAATTTTGGAAGATGTATTTAGAAATGCATTGAAGAAAAAATACGGTTCAGATGATAATTTCGATATCATTATAAATCCTGATAAAGGAGATATGGAGATATGGCAGAGAAGAGTAATTGTTGCTGATGAAGACTTGGATTTTGATCATCTTGAAATTACTTTGACTGAAGCTAGAAAGATAGAACCTGATTTTGAAATTGGTGAAGAGGTTTCTGAAGAAGTGAAATTAATTGATTTAGGAAGAAGAGCAATTTTAGCTTTACGTCAGAATTTAATTTCTAAAATTCATGAACATGATAATACCAATCTTTACAAGCAATTTAAAGATTTAATTGGTGATATCTATACGGCTGAGGTGCACCATGTGCGTCCAAGAGTTGTAATTTTGGTTGATGATGAAGGGAATGAGATTGTTTTGCCAAAAGAAAAACAAATACCTTCTGACTTTTTCCGTAAAGGAGATAATGTTAGAGGAATTATTGAAAGCGTTGAACTAAAAGGAAATAAACCTCAAATTATTATGTCTAGAACTTCAGAGAAGTTTTTAGAAAAATTATTCGAACAAGAAATTCCAGAAGTGTTTGATGGTTTGATTATGGTTAAAAAAGTAGTAAGAATTCCAGGTGAAAAAGCAAAAGTAGCTGTAGATTCTTATGATGATAGAATAGATCCAGTAGGAGCTTGTGTAGGTATGAAAGGTTCACGTATTCATGGAATTGTTCGTGAATTAGGTAACGAAAACATAGACGTTATCAATTATACAAGTAACATTCAGTTGTATATAACGAGAGCATTAAGTCCAGCAAAAGTTTCTTCTATTAAGATAAATGAAGAGACAAAAAGAGCAGAAGTTTTCTTGAAACTTGAAGAAGTTTCAAAAGCAATTGGTCGTGGTGGGCACAATATTAAATTAGCGGGTTTATTGACTGGTTATGAGCTAGACGTTATTCGCGAAGGTGATGTTGCGGGTGCTACTGCTGATGAGGACGATGTTGAATTAACTGAGTTTTCAGATGAAATCGAAGACTGGGTTATTGAAGAATTTGCGAAAATTGGTTTGGATACAGCAAAAAGTATCTTAAAACAAGAAGTAGAGGATTTAGTACGAAGAACAGACCTAGAAGAGGAAACAATTCTAGATGTAATGAGAATATTGAAAGAGGAATTTGACAGTTAGTCAAGGTTTCTTCAACGATAAACATGCCATTTTACAAATAATTTTGACTAGGTAGGTATCGAGTTGAAAGTAAAGTGAGGAATAACAAAAAAGGTAATAATAAAAAGGTTTTATGTCTGAAGAGAGAATTATTAGAATAAACAAAGTTTTGAGGGAATTGAATATTTCTTTAGAAAGAGCTGTGGATTATCTAAAAGATAAGGGGATTGCTATCGAAGCAAATCCAAACGCAAAAATTTCTGATGATGTATACAATGTCTTGTGCGGTCAGTTTGCAGGTGACAAAGGGAATAAAGAGGCTTCTAAAGAAGTAGGAGAAGAGAAGAGAAAAGAAAAAGAAGCTTTGCGTTTAGAACGAGAGAAAGAAATCGAAGACAAACGTAAAATTGAGGAAGAGCGACAAAAACAACAAGAGGTTATAAAAGCGAGAGCAATTATATCTGGTCCGGTTCAAGTAGGTAAGATTGATCTGAATCCAAAAAAACCATCCGTTGTTGCGCCAGCTAAAGCAGTTGAAAAAGCAATTGCTCCAGCAGCAGATGTTCTTGAAGATAAAGTAGCTTCAAAAGAAGTTTCACCTGAGAAACCAGTAGCTGAAAACCCGTCATCTGAGAAAGCTGTTTCAGACAAAAAAGAGGTAAAACCTATTGCCGGAATAAAAGAGGTAAAAACAGAGGCTCCAAAAGAAGTCGCTGCTGAACCAAAAGTAGTTGCAAAAGAAGCTGTAAAAGTTGATGAAGCGCCTGTTGATGAAACTATCACGACGCAATATCAAAAACTATCAGGAACAACTTTAACAGGTCAAATAATTGATTTATCTCAATTCAACAAACCTAAAAAGAAAAAAGAAGAGCCAAAAATCACTCCGAATAAACCGGGTGCTCCAGGTTCAGCTGCAGCCAATGCAAATAAAAACAAGCGTAAAAGGATCGCTCCTAAGCCGGGCGCTCCAAGACCGCCAGCAACTCCGGGAGTTCCGGGTGCGCCAAATCCTAACAAGATTACCCCAAACACTGGTGGAGGAGGTTTCAATGCTAACAGAAGCGCAAGACCTGGTTTCGTAAAAGGAAACAGACCTGCAATTGTTGCTAAAGTTGAGCCAACAGAAGAGGAAGTTAAAAATCAAATTAGAGAGACTTTAGAGAAACTACAAGGTAAAGGTGGTAAATCTAAGGCAGCTAAATATAGAAGAGATAAAAGAGATACACACCGTCAGAAATCTGATGATGAACAAAGAGCTATTGATGAAGGAAGTAAAACCATTAAGGTTACTGAATTTGTAACGGTAGGTGAAATTGCAATCATGATGGATGTGCCAATTACAAAAGTAATTGGAACTTGTATGTCTCTTGGAATCATGGTTACCATGAATCAACGTCTTGACGCAGAAACATTAACGATTGTTGCGGATGAATTTGGTTATGAAGTTGAATTTATCACTGTGGACATTGAAGAAGCAATTCAGGTTGTTGAAGACAAAGAAGAGGATTTAGTTTTTAGAGCGCCAATTGTAACCGTAATGGGTCACGTCGATCACGGTAAGACATCGTTACTAGATTACATTCGTAAAGAAAACGTAATTGCAGGGGAGTCTGGAGGAATTACACAACACATTGGTGCCTACGGAGTAACTTTGGATAACGGACAAAAAATAGCATTCTTAGATACACCTGGTCACGAGGCGTTTACGGCGATGCGTGCACGTGGTGCACAAGTTACCGATATTGCTATTATTGTAATTGCTGCTGATGATGACATCATGCCACAAACTAAAGAAGCGATTAGCCATGCTCAAGCGGCTGGAGTTCCTATCATATTCGCTATCAATAAAATTGATAAACCAAATGCTAATCCTGAAAAAGTAAAAGAAAGATTAGCAGGTATGAATTTACTTGTTGAAGATTGGGGTGGGAAAATTCAATCACATGATATTTCTGCAAAAGTAGGAACAGGTGTGAAAGAATTATTAGAAAAAGTATTGTTAGAAGCAGAACTTTTAGATTTGAAAGCAAATCCAAATAAAGCAGCTTCTGGAACTGTTGTAGAGGCTTTCTTAGATAAAGGAAAAGGTTATGTTTCAACGATATTAGTTCAAAACGGAACATTGAAAATTGGAGATTATATGTTGGCTGGTAAGCATCATGGTAAAATTAAAGCCATGCATGATGAAAGAGGAAATGTAGTAACTCTTGCGGGTCCTTCTACTCCGGTTTCAGTTCTTGGTCTTGATGGAGCGGCTACTGCAGGTGATAAGTTCAATATTTTTGAAGATGAAAAAGAAGCGAAACAAATTGCGTCTAAACGTTCTCAATTAATGCGTGAACAATCTGTTCGTACACAAAGACATATTACGTTAGATGAAATTGGACGTAGAATTGCATTGGGTCAATTTAAAGAATTAAACATTATCCTTAAAGGAGATGTGGATGGTTCTGTTGAAGCATTGTCTGACTCGTTCTCTAAATTATCTACTGAAGAAATTCAAATTAATATTATCCATAAAGGAGTTGGAGCAATTACAGAAACCGATGTTATGTTGGCTTCTGCATCAGATGCGATTATCATCGGATTTAATGTTCGTCCTGCTGGAAATGCTAGACAATTAGCAGACAAAGAGGAAATCGATATCCGTTACTACTCTATTATCTATGCAGCTATCGATGACTTGAAAGATGCAATGGAAGGAATGTTAGCTCCTGAAATGAAAGAAGAGATTCTGGGTACAGCTGAAATTAGAGAGATTTTCAAAATTTCTAAAGTAGGTTCAATTGCAGGTTGTATGGTAATGGATGGTAAAATTGTCAGAAATGCCAAAATGCGAATCATCAGAGATGGTGTGGTTGTATTTACAGGTGAGCTTTTGGCTCTGAAGCGTTTCAAAGATGATGTAAAAGAAGTAGCTAAAGGATATGATTGTGGTATTCAAGTTAAAGGATACAACGACATCGAAGAAAGAGATGTTATTGAATCGTACCATGAAGTTGCTGTAAAAAAGAAGTTGAAATAAAATTTCAAAATATTTTATAATTAAAATCCCGATTTTGTCGGGATTTTTTTATTTTTAATGCTTCCTAAAAAATTAAATTGATGAATAAATTATTTGCATTATTTTTTGTTGTAGTTAGCACCGTTGCTTTTTCTCAAAATAAAACAGAATTCCATAAAATATCTTTAAAAGATAAAAAAGATAAAGCCTTAGGTCTTAATTTTTATGTCGAAAATGTTTATGATGGAAGACAGTTTAAGGGAAACATTGGAACCGTTCAAAAAGGAGGTTTTAATAGAAAAGTATTAGCTAATTTTGAAAAACCCTTAGCTGAGGAATTCTTTGATTATCTCGCTGTTATTTGTCCAAAAGAAGACAATAAACCTAAAATTTCTATCCGTGTGAATGATTTATATGTTTCTGAACTTACACGAGCAATGTCTGAAACAGGATATGCAACTTTGGAAATTGATGTGATAGAATCTAAAGCAGGTGTTGATTATATTGTGGGGTCCTATATTGCGTCTACAGAGAGTAATGGAATGGATGTTACTGGCAAACATGATGAACGATTAAAAAAAGTTTTACAGGACTGCCTTACAGATTATCTTAAAACGAGTGATGCGGATAAAACTACTTTGGTTTTTGAAGTGGATCAAAATATTAAAAATAAAACTTTAGTCAATGTTCCTTTAAAAGGTGTTTACTTGACGTATCTTGACGTTTTAAATGGTAAACCTCTAGAAGATGCTAATTTTGATATTACCAATAAAAAGGAACGCTTTTATTTATTTAACAAAGCTACTAAAGCGGAGGAGATGAATTATTATGGTTTTAGTGATGGCCAAAATTTTTATATTAATGTTTCAAAATATGCAAGTGCAAGGCATTATGCTAAAACCGAAATAATCAATGGAAAGTATTTCATAGAAAATGTAGTTTATAATCCTAATAACGCTATTGCAATGGGGGCCATGTTTGGATTAATAGGGGTTGCAATTGCTTCTGCAAGTGGAGATTCCTCAATCCCGATGCTTATAGACTGTTATACGGGTCAGCCCTCTTTTTTATCTAATAGTGAAATGAAGTTGATGCTGTCATCATATCCAGAGCTTTTGAAGGATTTTAAAAATAGTGATAAAAGTAGCAATGCTAAAAAAGAAATCCTCCAAAAATATTACCAAGTTATTTTAGAAAAATAAAGAAATGATCATCTTATTTGCTTTAAAGGAATTAGTATAACAGCAATTCGAGTAGCTTGTTTATGATTGTAGGAGTGAACGGTGATGGACTATATCAATCAAGCAAACCAAGTTTTGATTTTCATTTAATTTGGTTTTAAAGTACATCAATGGTTATTTAGTTTTAAATGACAAATCGAGACTTTGTTTAGGGATATTTAATAAAAACAAAAAACCACTTTAAAGAGTGGTTTTTTGTTTTTTAAGATAAAAATGATTTTATTTATTAGGCTTTATTAAATGTATATTAGTATAGCTTTTTTTGATTTCGATAAGATTTCGTTCTGCTTCGATTCGTGTTTTAAAATTACCTACCCAAACTTTGTAATTTGGTGTAAAGAAAACAATAGTCCCATCGATGTCTCTGAATTCTTGCTTGAAATCGTTCAGTGTTTTTTTTGCTTTTTCGCTGTCTCCACTAAAAATTTGAATTTTATAATAGTCATTTACAGTGTTTGAAACATTTGTTTTTCTCTTTTCATTTAGTAATTGTTCAAATTTTGAGTCTTGATTTAATCGGATGTTTCCGTCTTGAGCATTTGCATTACAATAGGAAATGAATAAGGTAAGAGAGATAAAAAATGCTTTTCTAGTGGCTAAAATTCTCATAATGTGATTGTTTTTGTGCAAAAGTAATATTTAATGGTTGATAGTAAATACTAAATGTTATTTAGAATTGATATAAATTGAAATTAAGACTATTTTAAGGTTTTGAGAATAGTTCTTAAGTCGTATTTTTGTCCAAGTTTTTAAATAAAGGATCAGTTTCTATAATTCAATTAGAAAAAACTGTGCCAATTTTTAGTAGATAATCATTATACTATATGAAAAAGGTGGGTAACCATAATTCGATCTCAAGGAAATTATTTTTTAGCATAGCTTTGATGCTGTCTATTTCCTTTACTTCATTTGCTCAAGAAGCTACTCCTGCGGCTGATGCTGCGGCTCCAGATGCTTCAGCTACTTCTCAGAGTGCAGACCCTGTAAAGGGTAAAGAGCTTTTTAATGCAAACTGTGCGGCATGTCACAAACTTGATGCTAAGGCAACAGGTCCAGCTCTTAGAGGTGTGTCTGCTAAATATGATGCTGCTTGGCTTCATAAGTGGGTTCGTAATAGTTCTGACTTGATTAAATCTGGTGATGCTAAAGCTGTGAAAGTTTTTGAAGAAAACAATAAGGCAGTGATGTCGGCTTTTCCTCAATTATCAGATGCAGATATTGATAATATCATTGCTTACACTTCAGAGCCTAAAGCTGAAGTTGCGGCTCCTGCTGTTGGTGGTGCCGAAGTACCTGGTAAGCCTGCTACGGATAGTGGTATTTCAAACAATATTATATTAGGTGCTTTGGCGTTTGTCATGGTTATTTTGGTTGTGATGTTGTTTTTGGTAAACAAGGTTTTGTCTAAAGTTGCAAAAGCAAACGGTATAGAGACGGCTCCAAAAACTCCTACAACTCCAATATGGAAAGCATTTGCTAAAAACCAATTTTTGGTTTTGGTTACGGCGATATTCTTGCTTTTGTCAAGTGCTTATTTTGTTTATGGATTCTTTATGCAAGTTGGTGTTGATCAAGATTATGCCCCAATTCAGCCAATTCATTATTCTCACAAGATACATGCCGGAGATAATGAAATCAATTGTAAGTATTGTCACTCTGCAGCTCGTGTAAGTAAAAATGCAGGAATTCCTTCTTTGAATGTTTGTATGAACTGTCACAAGAATATTGCGGAAGTTGCTGAAACTACTGCTACTCCAGAGTACAGCAAGGCATTCTATGATGAGCAAATCCAAAAATTATATACTGCGGTTGGTTGGGATAAAACAACTCAAAGTTATACTGGAAAAACGCAGCCTGTAAAATGGGTTCGTATTCATAATTTACCTGACTTCGTTTATTTCAATCACTCTCAGCACGTAACTGTTGCTGGAATAGAGTGTCAAACGTGTCACGGTCCAGTTCAGGAGTATGAAATTCAAAAACAATTCGCTCCATTGACAATGGGTTGGTGTATTGATTGCCATAGAAAAACTGATGTTAAGATGGAAGGTAATGAATACTATACTAAAATTCATGAAGAGCTTTCTAAAAAATATGGTGTAGACAAATTGACTGCAGCGCAAATGGGAGGTTTAGAATGTGGAAAATGCCACTATTAATCAAATTATTAAGATTTTAATATTTATATATGTCATCAAACAAAAAATACTGGAAAAGTGTTGAAGAACTAGACAAAAATAGTTCTATTGTTGAGGCGCTTAGAAATAACGAATTTGTTGAAGAAATTCCTACTGATGAATTTTTAGGGAATAATGATGCTTTGTCATCCTCATCAACATCACGTCGTGATTTTTTAAAGTACGTTGGTTTTAGCACTGCAGCAGCTACGCTTGCAGCTTGTGAAGGGCCTGTGAACAAGTCAATACCTTACGTGCTTCAGCCGGAGCAAATCATTCCTGGAGTAGCGGATTATTATGCAACTTCTGTTTTTGATGGATTTGATTTTGCTAATCTTTTGGTGAAAACTCGTGAAGGGCGTCCTATTAAAATAGATAATAATACTATTGCTGGAGCTAGGTTCAGTGCTAATGCGAGAATTCATGCGTCTATTCTATCTTTATATGATAGTATGCGTTTGAAAGAACCGAAAATTGAAGGTAAGAATTCAACTTGGTCAGCTGTAGATTCTAAAATTAAATCAAGTATTGCTGATGCTAATGCAAAAGGTGGTCAAGTAGTGCTTTTGACAAACACTTTGGCTAGCCCATCAACTGAAAAGTTGATTGCTGAGTTTATCGGTAAAAATCCAAATGCTAAACATGTTGTTTATGATGCTGTATCAGAGTCTGAAGCATTAGATGCTTTTGAAGCTGTTTATGGAGAAAGAGCTTTGGTTGATTATGATTTTTCTAAAGCCTCACTTATCGTTTCTGTTGGAGCTGATTTCCTTGGAGATTGGCAAGGTGGAGGATTTGATTCAGGTTATGCCAAAGGAAGAATTCCTAAAGCAGGAAAGATGTCTCGTCATTTCCAATTAGAAGCAAACATGACTTTGTCTGGTGCTGCTGCTGATAAGCGTTTGCCAATGTCTACGGCTAATCAAAAACAAGCATTAGTTCATATATATAATATTATAACAGGTTCTTCTGTTGCTGTAAGTTTAGAGGATAAATTCAAAGCAGAAGTTACAAAAGCGGCTCAACAATTGAAAGCTGCTGGTTCAAAAGGAGTTTTAGTATCTGGCATTCAAGATAAAAATGCTCAATTGTTAGTTTTAGCTATCAACCAAGTATTGGCAAGTGAAGCTTTCAGTACTTCGGGAGTAAGACAAATCAGAAAAGGTTCGGATGCTAAAGTTACTCAGTTAATTGCTGATATGAAAGCAGGAAGCGTTCATACTTTGATAATGAGTGGAGTTAACCCAGTTTATACTTTGGCAGATAGCAGTTCTTTTGTTGAAGGGCTTAAAAAAGTAAAAACATCAGTAGCGTTCTCTTTAAAAGAAGATGAAACGGCTTTAGTAAGTACTATAGCTGCTGCTGTTCCTCATTATTTAGAATCATGGAATGACATAAGTATCACAAAAGGTACTTACAGTATTACTCAACCTACGATTCGTCCACTTTTTGCTACAAAACAATTTCAAGATGTCTTGTTATCTTTAAATGGATTGACAGGTACTTTCTACGATTATATTAAGGCAAACGCATCTACAATTATAGCTGGTTCTACTTGGAACAAAGTGTTACATGATGGTGTTTATGTTGGAGTTGTTCCAACTGCATCTGCTGGTTCTGCTGATTATAGCACAGCTGCAAATGCTTTAGCAAAATCAAAAGCTTCTCAAGGACTTGAACTTGTTTTATATACTAAAACAGGTATGGGAGATGGACAGCAAGCTAATAATCCTTGGTTGCAAGAGTTTCCAGATCCAATTACAAGAGTTTCTTGGGATAATTATGTTACTGTTTCGAATGCTGATGCCAAGAAATATGAACTTTCTAATGAAATCGTTGCTAATGGTGGTTTAAACGGAAGTTATGCTACTATTACTACTGCAGATGGAGCTAAATTAGAAAATGTTCCGGTAATAGTTCAGCCAGGTCAAGCTGTTGGAACTATTGGTTTAGCATTAGGTTATGGTCGTAAAGCGGCTTTGAAAGAAGAAATGATGGTAGGTTTAAACGCCTACTCTTTATATAAAGGTTTTGATAATGTACAATCTGTTACTTTGGTGAAAGCTGGAGGTGAGCATGAGTTTGCTTGTGTTCAAGGTCAGAAAACATTGATGGGAAGAGGCGATATTATAAAAGAAACTTCTTTAGAAATTTTCAATACTAAAGATGCTCACGTTTGGAATGAACAACCAATGGTTTCATTGGATCATAAAGAAGTTGAAGCAACTAAAGTAGATTTATGGGATTCATTTGATCGTTCAACGGGTCACCATTTTAATCTTTCTATTGACTTGAACGCTTGTACCGGTTGTGGTGCTTGTGTGATTGCTTGTCATGCTGAAAACAACGTTCCTGTTGTTGGAAAATCAGAAGTTAGAAGAAGTCGTGATATGCACTGGTTGCGTATTGACAGATATTATTCTTCTGAAAGTACTTTTGAAGGCGATAACGAAAGAAAAGAAAATATTGCAGGTTTATCAAGTTCATTGTCTACATTTAATGAAATGGAAAAAGCGGGTGATAACCCACAAGTATCTTTTCAACCTGTAATGTGTCAACATTGTAATCATGCACCTTGTGAAACGGTTTGTCCAGTTGCTGCAACTTCACACTCACGTCAAGGTCAAAACCATATGGCTTATAACAGATGTGTTGGAACGCGTTACTGCGCTAACAACTGTCCGTATAAAGTGCGTCGTTTTAATTGGTTCTTGTACAACAAAAACAGTGAATTCGATTATCATATGAATGATGATTTAGGACGTATGGTATTGAATCCAGATGTTAATGTTCGTTCTCGTGGAGTTATGGAGAAATGTTCAATGTGTATTCAAATGACACAAGCAACAATTTTGAAAGCAAAAAGAGAAGGAAGAGCAATCGTTGATGGTGAATTCCAAACTGCATGTTCAAATGCTTGTTCTACTGGAGCAATGATTTTTGGAGATGTAAATGATAAAGAAGCGGAAGTGACTAAATTAGCTGCTGACGAAAGAATGTATCATTTATTGGAGCATGTTGGAACAAAACCAAATGTGATTTATCATGTTAAAGTTAGAAATACCTAGTACAAAAAATAATTAATTAAGAATCAATATAAAGGATTATGTCGTCTCACTACGAAGCAACCATTAGAAAACCCTTAGTTATAGGTGATAAATCTTATCACGATGTAACTGTAGATGTAGCTGCGCCTGTTGAAGGTAAAGCAAACAAACATTGGTGGATTGTATTTTCAATCGCATTAATAGCCTTCCTTTGGGGATTGGGCTGTATAATTTACACCGTATCTACAGGTATTGGAACATGGGGTTTAAATAAAACTGTAGGATGGGCTTGGGATATCACGAACTTTGTTTGGTGGGTTGGTATTGGTCACGCAGGAACACTTATTTCAGCGGTATTATTACTTTTCCGTCAACGCTGGAGAATGGCCATTAACCGTTCTGCAGAAGCAATGACAATTTTCTCAGTTATTCAAGCTGGTTTATTTCCAATCATACACATGGGTCGTCCATGGTTAGCGTATTGGGTTTTACCAATTCCGAATCAATTTGGTTCTCTTTGGGTAAACTTCAACTCACCATTACTTTGGGACGTATTTGCAATTTCAACTTATCTTTCGGTTTCATTGGTTTTCTGGTGGACTGGTTTATTGCCTGATTTTGCCATGTTACGAGATAGAGCTATTACTCCTTTTAATAAAAGAGTATATTCTATATTAAGTTTTGGATGGAGCGGTAGAGCAAAAGACTGGCAACGTTTTGAAGAAGTATCTTTGGTACTTGCAGGTTTAGCTACTCCACTTGTACTTTCTGTACATACTATTGTATCAATGGACTTTGCTACCTCTGTTATTCCTGGATGGCATACCACAATTTTCCCTCCTTACTTTGTTGCTGGAGCAGTTTTCTCAGGTTTTGCAATGGTGAATACTTTGCTTATCATTATGAGAAAAGTATCTAATCTAGAAGCATACATTACGATCCAACACATTGAGTTGATGAATATCGTTATCATGATTACGGGTTCTATTGTTGGGGTTGCCTACATAACTGAATTGTTTGTTGCATGGTATTCTGGTGTTGAGTACGAACAATATGCTTTCTTGAACAGAGCTACCGGACCTTACTGGTGGGCATATTGGTCGATGATGACTTGTAATGTTTTTTCTCCGCAATTCATGTGGTTTAAAAAATTAAGAACAAGTATTATGTTTTCGTTCATAATTTCTATAGTTGTAAATATTGGAATGTGGTTTGAGAGATTTGTAATTATCGTAACTTCGTTACATAGAGATTACTTACCTTCTTCTTGGACAATGTTTTCACCTACATTTGTTGATATTGGAATTTTCATCGGAACAATAGGTTTCTTCTTTGTATTGTTTTTGTTATATTCAAGAACATTCCCTGTAATTGCACAAGCAGAGGTAAAAACAATTTTGAAAGGAACTGGAGATAATTACAAAAGAGAAAGAGAAGCAAATAAAGATTCACATCATGAGTAATAAAGTAATATACGCCATTTATAATGACGATGATATATTGATGGATGCGGTTAAAAAAACCAGAGCAGCTCATCATCATATTGAAGAAGTTTTTACTCCATTCCCGGTTCACGGTTTGGATAAAGCTATGGGAATTGCACCTACAAGATTAGCTATTTGTGCTTTTCTTTATGGATGTGTTGGAATCTCGGTAGCAACAGCTATGATGAATTATATCATGATTCAAGATTGGCCACAAGATATTGGTGGAAAACCAAGTTTTAGTTATATTGAAAACATGCCGGCTTTTGTTCCAATAATGTTTGAACTTACTGTTTTTTTTGCTGCTCACTTAATGGTTATTACTTTTTACATGAGAAGTAAATTATGGCCTTTCAAAGAAGCAGAAAATCCGGATGTAAGAACTACAGATGACCATTTTTTAATGGAAGTTGCTGTAAATGGCAATGAAGAAGAATTAGTTTCTTTTTTCCAAAGTACAGGAGCAGTAGAAGTTAAAGTAATAGAAAAGCATTAATTATAGATATGAAAAGCGTATACAAAATAACACTTTTATTTGGCATAACTATTCTAGTTTCATCTTGCCATAATAATGCGACACCAAATTATCAGTATTTTCCAAATATGTATGAGTCAGTCGGGTATGAAACTTATTCTGAATCAAAAGCATTTAAAGATGGTAAAGAAGGTCAACTTCCAGCTGAAGGAACTATTAACAGAGGCTTTGAGCCTTTTGAATATGAAAATTCAACTGCAGGTTATGAATTAGCGAAAGCAAATCTTAAATCTCCTTTGGACTCTTTAAGCAAAGACGCTGACAAGGGTAAAGAGCTTTTTGAAATTTATTGTATCAGTTGCCATGGTGCTTCTGGAAATGGTAAAGGAAAGCTTGTAGAAAGAGAAAAATTTCTGGGTGTTCCTAGTTATAAAGATAGAGTTATCACTGAAGGAAGTATTTTTCATGTTATAACTTATGGTTTAAATTCAATGGGTTCACATGCTAACCAATTGAGTGCCCATGAACGTTGGTTAGTTACTGACTATGTTCTAAAACTAAAAAGCGAATTATAATTGTTGAACAAACTGATCGTAATAGATATGTATACATTTTCAAGTAAATTAAAAACTTTTTCTTTCATCTTAATGGCTGTAGGTCTTTTAGGAATTGGATATGGTTTTTTAACTGCACCAAAAGATATTCAAGAAGTTGAGAAGCTTCTTGCTGCTGAAAGTCATGGAGGTCATGGTGAAGCTAAACATGAAGCGACTACTTCTGTTGAACCTTCGCATGAAGCTGCTACTAGTCATAGTGAAGCTACTGAAGAAAAAAAAATAGAAGAATCTCACGAAGCTGTTGCTCCAACGGATGATACTACTAAAGTTGCTGAAGAAGCACATGCTGAACCAGTTCACGCTGAGACAGCTGTAAAAAAAGAAGGTCATGCTGTTAGTGAAGAGGCTGAACATACTGAGCATTTGAATCATGTTTTACACCAACTACAAAACAAACCTTGGTCTGCTTTATATGTTGCTTGTATTTTCTTTATGCTTGTTTCTCTTGGTGTCTTAGTATTTTATGCAATTCAACAAGTAGCTCAGGCGGGATGGTCTCCAGTTTTATTTAGAGTTATGCAGGGTATAACTTCATATTTGCCAGTAGGCTCTGTTATCTTTTTTGTTATCCTAGTATTATGCGGTTTGCACTTTAATCATATTTTCATATGGTTAGACCCTGAAGTTGTTGCAAATGATAAATTGATCGCGAATAAAACAGGTTATTTAAATTTTCCTTTCTGGATTATTAGAGCAGCTATATTTTTGACGGGATGGAGTTTGTATCAATACTTTTCAAGAAAAAATTGTTTGGCACAAGACGAAGCAAATGATAACTCATTTTATAAGAAAAACTTCAATATCTCAGCAATGTTCCTAGTTTTCTTTATAGTTTCAGAATCTATAATGTCTTGGGATTGGATTATGTCTATTGATCCTCATTGGTTCAGTACTTTATTTGGATGGTATGTATTTGCTAGTTTCTTTGTTAGTGGTGTAACAACTATTGCATTAATTACTTTATACCTAAAATCTAGAGGATATTTAGAGCATGTAAATACAAGTCATATACATGATTTAGCAAAATTCATGTTTGGTTTAAGTGTTTTCTGGACTTACTTATGGTTTTCACAGTTTATGTTGATTTGGTATGCGAATATTCCTGAAGAGGTAACTTATTTTATTACCAGAATTGAATTATATAACCTTCCGTTCTTTGGTGCTGTTGTAATGAATTTTTTATTCCCTTTATTAATTTTAATTAATACAGACTTTAAAAGAATTACTTGGGTATTAGTTATGGCGGGAATTGTAATACTAGCGGGTCATTATATTGATTTCTTTAATATGATTATGCCTGGAACTGTAGGTGACAGATGGTTTATTGGTATACCAGAAATAGCATCCGTTCTTTTCTTCTTAGGTTTGTTTATATACGTTGTTTTTACAGCGTTATCTAAAGCTCCTCTGTTAGCAAAAAGAAATCCTTTCATTGACGAAAGTAAACATTTTCATTATTAATATTTAAAGAAAGAAACAGATGACAAGTTTGTTGGTAATTATAGTTTTAGTTTTATTAGCTGTTGCTTTATGGCAATTGACTAAAATATTCGACCTGACGCAAGTTGGATCTAATTCAGATAGTTCAGAAATAGCTACAGATAACGACAATAACGTTCAAGGTTATTTGATGTTCGGTTTTTTGGCTTTCATTTATATTTTTTCAATTTACGGATTGTTTAAATGGGGACCTCTTGTTCTTCATACACCTGCTTCAGCACATGGTGGTGAAATAGATAATTTGATGAACATTACTTGGGTTCTTATCTTTATAGTTCAGGCTATAACACAAGTTTTATTGCATTATTTTGCTTTCAAATACAGAGGTAAAAAAGATCAAAAAGCACTTTATTTTGCGGATAATAACAAGTTAGAGGCTATTTGGAGTGTTATTCCAGCTGTAGTTTTAGCCGGTTTGATTCTTTACGGTCTTTTTGCTTGGACAAATATTATGTTTGTTGATGAAGATGAAGATACAATAGTTATTGAATTATATGCCCAACAGTTTAACTGGAAAGCTAGATATTCTGGTAATGATAATGTATTAGGAAAAGCAAATGTTAGATTTATTGATGGTGCAAATGCTGTAGGTGTTGATTTAGCTGATCCGTATGCACAAGATGATATCGTGGTTACTGAATTACACATCCCTAAAGGGAAAAAGATTCTTTTCAAAATGCGTTCTCAGGACGTTTTGCATTCTGCTTATATGCCTCACTTTAGAGCACAAATGAATTGTGTTCCTGGTATGGTTACTCAGTTTGCTTTTGAACCAATATATACTACTGCAGAATATAGAGAATTGCCTTTTATGGTTGAGAAAGTTGCTGCTATAAATGCTCTTAGATCTAAGAAAAGTTTAGAATTAGTTGCTAAGGGAGAAACGGCATTAGATCCGTACACATTTGATTATCTATTGCTTTGTAATAAAATTTGTGGTGCTTCTCATTATAACATGCAAATGAAAATTATTGTAGATACACCTGAAGACTACAATGCTTGGTTGAAAGATAAAGCTACAATTGTAAGTGAAGTCAAAGCTGCAATGGCTGAACCTGCTACTACTGATGGTGGAGTTGGTACTGATTCTACAAAAGCAAAAGATACTGCAGCAGTTGCAGTAATGGCTATGAAATAATTAATAAGAAAAATTTAAAGTAAACATATATGTCAGCAGAAGGTCACGATCACGCAATAGATCACGAACACGAACATCACCATAAAGACACTTTTATTACTAAATATATTTTTAGTATTGACCATAAAATGATTGCCAAACAATACCTAATTACGGGTATCATTATGGGAATTATTGGAGTAGGAATGTCTATGCTATTTAGAATGCAATTAGCATGGCCAGAAGAATCATTTAAAATTTTCAATATTTTACTTGGTGATAAATTTGCTCCTAATGGAGTAATGACAAATGATATTTATTTAGCGTTAGTTACGATACATGGAACTATAATGGTATTCTTTGTACTTACTGCAGCTTTGAGTGGTACTTTTAGTAACCTATTGATACCGCTTCAAATTGGAGCTAGAGATATGGCATCTGGTTTTATGAACATGGTTTCATACTGGTTGTTCTTCTTGTCAAGTATAATAATGGTTAGTTCTCTTTTTGTTGAAGCAGGACCTGCCTCTTCAGGGTGGACAATTTATCCTCCTTTGAGTGCATTGCCTCAAGCTATTCCTGGATCAGGTTTAGGGATGACATTATGGTTGGTTTCAATGGCTATTTTTATTGCATCCTCTTTGATGGGTTCTTTAAATTACGTTGTAACAGTAATCAATTTAAGAACTAAAGGTATGACTATGACAAGATTGCCTCTTACAATTTGGGCTTTCTTTGTTACTGCAATTATTGGTATAGTTTCTTTTCCGGTTCTTTTATCTGCAGCATTATTGTTGATTTTTGATAGAAGCTTCGGAACTTCATTCTTCCTATCTGATATTTATATTGCTGGAGAAGTTTTACATTATCAAGGTGGTTCACCAGTATTGTTTGAACACTTATTTTGGTTCTTAGGACATCCTGAAGTTTATATTGTTTTATTACCTGCTTTGGGAATAACATCTGAAGTTATTGCAACAAATTCACGTAAACCAATTTTTGGTTACAGAGCGATGATTATGTCAATTTTGGCAATTGCTTTCTTATCAACAATTGTTTGGGGGCATCATATGTTTATCTCGGGTATGAATCCATTTTTGGGATCAGTATTTACCTTTACAACATTATTGATTGCTATTCCTTCAGCTGTAAAAGCGTTTAACTATATTACAACTCTTTGGAAAGGTAATTTACAGCTAAATCCAGCTATGTTGTTTTCAATTGGTTTAGTTTCTACATTTATTACTGGTGGTTTAACAGGAATTATCCTTGGAGATAGTACACTTGATATTAATGTTCACGATACATATTTTGTTGTAGCTCACTTTCACTTAGTAATGGGTATTTCTGCTCTTTACGGAATGTTTGCTGGAATTTACCACTGGTTTCCAAGAATGTTCGGAAGAATGTTAAACAAGAATCTTGGATATGTACACTTCTGGGTTACTGCTATATGTGCTTATGGAGTTTTCTTTCCAATGCACTTTATCGGATTAGCTGGTTTACCAAGACGTTACTATACTAACACAAACTTTCCATTGTTTGATGATTTACAAAATGTAAACGTATTGATTACTACTTTTGCATTAATTGGTGGAGTTTTTCAATTGGTATTCTTGTATAACTTTTTTGCTAGTATTTTCTACGGTAAAAAATCTGTTATGAATCCATGGAAATCAAATACATTAGAATGGACAGCACCTGTAGAACATATGCATGGTAACTGGCCAGGTGAAATTCCTCACGTACATCGTTGGCCTTATGACTACAGTAATCCAGCACATGATGTGGATTTTGTACCTCAAAACGTTCCAATGAAAGAAGGTGAAGAAGTTTTGCACCACTAAAATATAATTTAAAGCCTCTGCGAAAGTAGAGGCTTTTTTTGTGGCGTTTATTGTTCTTGTTTCTCTTGTCGTACTTTTTGTTCATATCCTTTTTTAATTTTATAGCATTTAAAATTTATAATTTAAAATTCAAAATTGCTTTGCTATCTTTGTTACATGAATGAAAATTTAGACCCAACATCCAATAGTTACAATTCGGAAGAACTTGATCTTGAAAAAAAATTAAGACCGCTTTCTTTTCATGATTTTGCAGGGCAAGACCAAATATTAGAAAATTTGAAAGTTTTTGTGCAAGCTGCAAATCAACGTAATGAAGCACTTGATCATACGCTTTTTCATGGGCCTCCTGGTTTAGGGAAAACAACTTTGGCTAATATTCTTGCGAATGAACTTCAAGTTGGAATCAAAATTACTTCCGGTCCAGTTCTAGACAAGCCGGGTGATTTAGCTGGGTTATTGACTAATCTAGAGGAAAGGGATGTTTTGTTTATTGATGAAATTCATCGTTTGAGCCCTATAGTGGAAGAATATTTGTACTCTGCTATGGAGGATTTTAAAATTGATATTATGATTGAATCTGGTCCAAATGCAAGAACTGTCCAAATTAATCTAAATCCGTTTACCTTAATTGGAGCAACGACACGTTCCGGTTTATTGACGGCTCCCATGAGAGCTCGTTTTGGTATATCTTCACGTTTGCAATATTATACAACAGAGCTTTTAACTACGATTGTAGAAAGAAGCGCAACTATATTTAAAATGCCAATTTCTATGGAAGCTGCTATCGAAATTGCAGGTAGAAGTAGGGGAACACCGCGTATTGCTAATGCATTGTTGCGTCGTGTGCGCGATTTTGCACAGATTAAGGGGAATGGTACTATTGATATAGAAATTGCTCGCTATGCTTTAAAAGCGCTTAATGTTGATGCACATGGTTTGGATGAAATGGATAATAAAATTCTAAATACTATTATTGATAAATTCAAAGGTGGACCAGTTGGTTTGACTACCTTGGCGACAGCCGTATCCGAAAGTAGCGAAACAATCGAAGAAGTCTATGAGCCGTTTTTGATTCAGGAAGGTTTCATTATGCGAACTCCTCGTGGTCGTGAAGTTACTGATAAAGCTTATAAACATTTAGGAAAACTAAATACAAATATTCAAGGAGGTTTATTCTAATTTTTTCAGGAGCTATTTCCTGCTATTCGCTATATCGGTCTCGTTAAAAAAATGGGACGGGATGGTGCTGCTATCAGGGCTAGGAAATCCCATTTATTAATTTCTATTTTTCTAATCATAAGCCAGAAGTCTACATATACACAATTTATCAAATCCGAAGCACAACGTCTCGGTTTTTTATCTTGTGGCATATCCAAAGCAGGTTTTTTAGAAAAGGAAGCACCACGTTTAGAAAACTGGCTTAAGAATAATAGCAATGGTCAAATGTCCTATATGGAAAACCATTTTGACAAGCGTTTAAATCCAACTTTACTAGTCGATGATGCTAAAAGTGTTGTCTCGCTTTTGTTAAATTATTATCCTGAAAAACTTCAAAACCCGGATTCTTATAAAATTTCAAAATATGCGTACGGTCAGGATTATCATTTTGTAATTAAGGAAAAACTTAAAGAGTTTTTATTTTCTATTCAATCAACAATCGGAGAAGTTTCTGGACGAGCCTTTGTTGATTCTGCACCTGTACTCGATAAAGCATGGGCTGCCAAAAGTGGTTTGGGTTGGATAGGCAAAAACAGCAATTTATTGACACAAAAAGTAGGTTCTTTTTACTTTATTGCAGAATTAATTATCGATTTAGATTTAGAGTACGACAATCCAACGACCGATCATTGTGGCACTTGTACCGCTTGTATTGATGCTTGTCCAACAGACGCAATTGTTGCGCCTTATGTGGTTGATGGTAGCAAATGTATTTCTTATTTCACGATTGAATTGAAAGAGAATATTCCACAAGAGATGAAAGGAAATTTTGATGATTGGGCTTTTGGATGCGATGTTTGTCAGGATGTTTGTCCATGGAATAAGTTCTCAAAAGCACACAATGAACCGTTATTTAACCCAAATACAGAACTACTTTCAATGTCAAAAAAAGATTGGATTGAAATTACCGAAGAAACTTTTAAAAAAGTATTTAAAAATTCGCCACTTAAAAGAGCAAAATTTCAAGGAGTAAAAAGGAATATTGATTTTTTAAAATAATTTTTTAATACAATTATTTAAATTTCATAGAAGATTCTCGAACTATAACGTTAGTTTCTAATTCAATTGTTCTCGGAGTAAAAGGTAATCCTTCTTTATGGCTATTCATTTCTTCTAACAATAGGTTAAAAGATTTAATTCCCATTTCATGGCTTGGCTGATCGACTGTACTTAATTTCGGAGTAAGCACCTGTGACATAAACCAATTACTAAAACCAATTACTGCTACTTGATTTGGCACATTAATTTTACTTTCATTGAAATAGGCTAGCGCACCTACTGCAACTAAGTCTGTAATTGCAAAAATACCATCTATATCAGGATGCTCGTTGATGATTTGCTTCGCAAAATATTTTCCTTCTTCAAAAGTAACTGTTTCGCAGGTATAGACCAATTTATTGTCAAAGGGGATGTTGTTTTTTTCTAGCGCTTTTTTGTAGCCGATGTATCTATCTATTGCATTTTGAGGATTCAATGGTCCACGAATATGTGCTATCTTGGTACAACCATTATCAATTAAGTGTTGAACAGCATTAAAGGCTGCTTTTTGATCATCAATTATAACTTTTGAACATTTTGAAAGCTTAGCAATCTTGTCAAACATTACAAAAGGAATATTTCTATTCATAATTTCCTTAATATGATCATCGTTGTTGGATTCATTAGATAATGACATTATGATGCCATCTACTCTCTTGTTAATAAGTAGCTCAACCTGTTTCTTTTCTAAAGCTAACGTCTCATTAGATTGTAAAATGATAACTAAATATCCATTTTTTTCAGCTTCATTAATGATAGCATTTACCACATTCGAAAAAAAGTGATGTACTACTTCAGGGATAATTAAACCAATGGTTTTTGATTCTTTTGTTCTTAAATTTACGGCAAAACTATTAGGAGTATAATGTAGTTTTTGAGCAAGTTCTATTACTGCTTCCTTAGTTTTTTGACTAACATCCGGATAGTTTTTTAATGCTTTAGAAACAGTAGTTATTGAAATTCCTAGTTTTGTTGCAATTTCTTTAAGAGTTATATCTTTCATGAATCGAATTTCTACGTATTTAATTTTAGGAAAATATTTTTAGAAATGACTTTATTTTAAGTCTTCATGTGTTTAGTGCAAGTCCATAAAAAGTGACTTCAACTTAAAATATCCCCTACCAAGGTATTAATTTTTATCTTATTTCGGAGATTTTTATAAAAATAAACAAATAAATATTGAATCGTTAAATTAAATAAACTAGGTAAGCAATTTGTTGTAAGATTCCTTTTTTTTAGGTTGTTTCTCTTTCAATTATATTAGTTTCTAATTCAATTGATTGAAAAATTATAGGTAAATTCTTCTTTTTAAGATTGATTTCATCAAATAAAACTGCCGCTGACCTTCTTCCAATTTCAAAACCAGGTTGGTCAATTGTTGAAAGTTTTGGTGATATAACGCTAGACATAAACCAATTACTGAAGCCTAAAACTGCAATTTGTTGCGGAATGGAAATTCCGGTTTCGTTGAAGTATTTAATGATTCCAATGGCTACTAAATCAGTAACGGCAAAAATTGCATCAATTTCGGGATGTTCATCAATCACTTTTTTAGCATTTTCATAACCATCTTCAAAATCCGTGTTGTTGTCACATACAAAAACAAGAGAGGAATCATAAGGAATACCGTTGTCTTCGAGTGCTTTTTTGTATCCTAAAAACCGATCAATCGCATTTTGAGGTAAATAAGAACCTCTAAAATGTGCTATTTTTTTATAACCTCTTTCTATAAGAAAACAAACGGCATCGTAAGCCGCTTTTTTGTCATTAATAGTTACTTTGGAGCATTTGACAAGCTTAGCTATTTTATCAAAAAGCACCAAGGGCGTGTTGTTTGAAATGATAGAGTTTAGATGGTCAAAATCGCCCGTTTGATTGGACAATGAAATCAATATTCCATCAACTCTTTTATTCATTAATAACTCAATTTGTTTTTTTTCAAATTCTAATTTTTCATTAGATTGAAGAATGATGACCATATAATCCCTCTTCTCAGCTTCCTCAAGAATTCCTTTGATTACATTCGAAAAGAAATCATGGACAAGGGTAGGAATGATAAGTCCTATGGTTTTGGATTCTTTTGTTCTAAGATTTACTGCAAAACTGTTTGGAGTATAATTTAATTTTTGTGCAAGTTCAATTACCGCTTTTTTTGTTTTTTCACTGACATCAGGATACCCTTTCAATGCTTTTGAAGCGGTAGTTATCGAAATTCCTAATTGCGTAGCTATCTCTTTGAGAGTGGTGTTGTTCATGGTTTATTTCTCTGGTAATAAAAGCACAAAACTGCTTCACAAAAAACGAATTTACAATTTATTTAGTGTAAATCAATTTTCTGAAAGCAGTTTAATTAACTTTTGCGATATTTAAAACAGATTAATACTCCTTACAAATACAGTGTTAAATAATATGATTTTGTTTTTTATATCATTTCGAATTTCTTTTAAGGATTCATAAATGTATTGATTTCTTTAGCAGAAATTTTTGGATTTGCTCCTTCATTTTTTGCTACAATTGCCCCTAGAGCACAAGCAAAATCAATCGCTTCTTGTGGATTTTCATCACTTAATAATTTAGAAATTAACCCTGCTAAAAAGGAATCTCCAGATCCCACAGTATCCTTCACCTCAATTTTATAGCCACTGTTGTAATACATTTTTTTATTGTAATACAATACAGCGCCATGACTTCCTTTGGTGACACAAATGTGTTTTGTGTTAGTCTGTTCTGCAATAAAAAGGATATTTTGTTCTAATGAATGGTAGGGAGAATTCATGAAAGCACTTATTTCATACAATTCATCATCATTAAACTTTATGAAATCAGACTGCATCATCAAATTAATCAGTATTTCCTTGTTGTAAAAAGGAGCACGTAAATTAACATCGAAAACGGCGTATTTTGCATAGTTTATTATTTCTAAAAGGGAATTTTGCGAAACAGAATCTCTACATACGAGACTTCCAAAAACTAGTGCATCCGCCTTTTTGACCATAATTTCGTCTTCTGGAATACAAACAATTTTATCCCAAGCAACTGGGTAATTTATGGTGTATGAAGCAGAACCTTTTTCGTTTAATTGTACTATTACTTCGCCAGTGTTAAAAACTTCGTCAACTTGAATCGAGGTAGTATTCACACCATTCATTCGAACATAGTCTATTAATTCTTGACCTATTGCATCAGTACCAATTCGACTGATTATATGTGTATTCGCTCCAAGTGATGCTAGTCTTAATGCGACATTCAATGGTGCGCCGCCAATTTTTCTGTGCGTTGGAAAAACATCAAATAACACTTCTCCAAAACAAACGATGCTGAGTTTTTCTTTGAGATTATTCATTATTAACCATTTTATGTTCTAATTCTTCTAGCGATAAACCTTTGGTTTCTGGCATCATAAACAATACAAAAACCAATTGTAAGACCATCATAAAAGCAAAAAATGCAAATATTGGCCAAGGATTTATTTTGAATAAGTCAATAACTACTGGTCCGGCCAAAGTAATCAAAGCAGCAAAAATCCAGTGAATCCCTGTCCCAAAAGATTGTCCGTTAGCTCTAACATTATTCGGGAATATTTCTGAAATGAAAACCCAAATTACCGCACCTTGTCCAATAGCATGAGAAGCTATAAATAACATGATTGATGACATCAAGACGATAGCTCCCAGATTATTATAAAAGGCAAGTGCAACCATGCCTAAACTTATAATGTAGCCTAATGATCCTATAATCATAAGTTGTTTTCGTCCTAAAACATCGATTAATCGCATTCCGGCAATGGTAAAAATCAAGTTTGTTAATCCAATCAAAATAGAGTTCATTAAAGATTCTTTAGAACCTAATCCAGCCATTTCCAATATTTCCGGTGCATAGTATAGAATAAAATTAATTCCCGATAGCTGGTTGAAAAAAGCGAGTAAAAAAGCTAAAATGATTGGTAGTTTGTATTTTTTTGAAAAGATAGATTCCTTTACAGAAGTGTCAACCAAATCTTTTTTTATTTCTTGAAAACTTTCCAAAGCTTCTTCTTTGCTGTAAATCATTTCAAGGACTTTCATTCCTGCAACATCATCTCTTTTTTTCAAGATTAACCAGCGAGGACTATCTGGAATTTGTAATACGATTATACTGTAAATAAATGCGGGAAGGGCAACAATACCAATCATCCAACGCCAATCATTTTCTCCTCCAACGCCTTCGAATAAATAATTAGAAAAGAACGCTATCAAGATGCCAAATACGATATTAAACTGAAAGAGCGTGCCTAATTTTCCTCTATTTTCTGGGCTAGAAATTTCAGAAATATAAATTGGTGCTGCTACAGATGAAGCTCCAACGCCGATACCACCAATGAATCGAAAAAATGAAAACGTATATGGATCTTGTGCAAATGCTGAACCTAAAGCCGAAACTAAAAACAAGATTCCAATCCAGAATAATGTTTTCTTTCTACCCCATTTATCACATGGAATTCCACCTACTAAAGAACCTAATACGGTTCCCCATAAAGCCATTGACATGATAAAAATTCCGTGAAATAATGGAGTGGTGTGCCATAATTCTTTGATGGGTAAATTGGCGCCCGATATTACAACGGTGTCAAAGCCAAATAAAAATCCCGCAACAGCTACAGTAAGGGACCAGTTTCGAACGTTATTCATTTTTTATAATTTTGGATTAATAGTTTTGGTTTTATAAATGATATGTATTGCTACCAGATTCCTTTAATCTTGTGAATAGTCAAGTTTTTTATTTCTTGTTTCTCATCCGATTGAATGCTCATTTTTGTATACGGTTTTTTAGGGAAAATTTGTTCTGTAAAACTGTATACTCCCTCATTTAGAAAAATTTCTATAGAAGACCAATCTAAAATGATTTGATAATCTATAGTTTCAGAAACGATATTTGGAGTAGCAGTTTTATGGATGTTTTTTCCAAAGTTTTCCTCGAAATTTACTATTCCAGATTTGCGTCTGTCAATTGAGAACGTTTTTTGAGGAGCATCATAATTCAATACCAATGAATCGTTTACTTCGTTATAAAAAACAAGTTTCAAACTCTTTGAAGCTGATTTAAATCGTACTTCGGATTGATTTAAATGATCGTATGTAAAACTGATTTTTTGCTTGGGTTTAATAGCGAACATATCTTTTGAAAACTCTGAAACTGATTGTTTATTGAACGATTCAACAAGACTGTTTTTTAGAACATAATCGTTATTTATTTTCTCAAGTGAAAGCTCTCTTGGTAGCGTCATGGCGCTTCTCCAATTTTTTGTAGGCGTGTTTCTAGCATACAGCCAATTGCTCATCCAGCCTATAAAAATTCGTTTTCCATCAGGGGTATTGTTGTAAGTTACTCCAGCATAATTATCGGCGCCGTTGTCAATCCATTTAATCTCTTTTTGATTAGTTTTAAAACTTTTTCCGTCAAAGTCACCTATGAAATATTGTGTTCCTGAACCGCCATTAGGTGCGCCAGGATTTATGCTGATGAGTAAAACCCATTTTTCTTCATTGGAACCGTTAACTTTTAATTTGAAAACATCAGGGCATTCCCAAACACCGCCATGTGCTCCTATATTTTTACCAAATTCGCTTTCGAATTTCCAATTAATTAAATTTTCGGAAGTGTAAAATTGAGCATGATCACCAGCTACTAACACCATATTCCAAATATTAGTTTCGGTATTCCAGAAGACTTTCGGGTCTCTAAAATCTTTTATACCGGAATTTTTAACTATTGGATTTTTTTCATATTTCAACCAAGTTTCACCTTCATCTAGACTGTAAGCTAATCCTTGGGTTTGATAATCTGTTCTACCCGCTTTTTCGCCTGCCATGTCGTGATAGGTGAAAATAGCAATCATCGGTGGGTTTTCTTTTGTTCCCAAACCCGAAGTGTTTTTTAAATCTACAACCGCACTTCCTGAAAATATCATTCCTAATTTATCAGGAAACAAAGCGATTTTTTTATTCGTCCAATGAATTAAATCAGTGCTTGTAGCATGTCCCCAATGCATCGGTCCCCATACAATATCATCTGGGTAATATTGATAAAACAAATGGTAAATGCCTTTATAGTACACCATGCCGTTTGGGTCATTCATCCATTTTTTTTCTGGAGAAAAATGAAATTGTGGTCTAAACGGTTCTTTGTATTGCTCTGAAGAATCAATTTTTATTTTTTCAGAAGAGTTAATGGCAATAATTGAGTTACTTTCTTCTTTTTTACAAGAAAACAACAATAATGTGCTACTAAATAGAACAAAAATCAATAATATGTTATTTGCGAACTTCATTGAGAAAAGGATTTATTATTATATTATATTCATAAAAATAGAATTCTATTTTTTAATTATTTAAAATAGTTTAATCAAAAACGTTTTCGATATGTCGAAAACGTTTTCGATTTGTATTCAATATACTATGTGGAACTATTCAGTTTTTTAAGAAATAAATTATATAAGTTTGAAAATATTATTAAAAAATATAACTATGATTTCAATATTTAAGAGACTTGTCTTTCTGCTTTTAGTAAGCCCAATTGTTTTTGGACAAACTAAATCTGACGAATGGCATTTACAGGCAAATTCTAGAGAAAATTATTTTGGTGTAGCCATGGCAAATGGTCAAATAGGAATTGTTACAGATGATACGCCTTTGAAAACAAAAGAAATTATTCTGAACGGAGTTTACGATGGTAGTCCTGAAAATGGAATTAGTAGAATTGTTCGAGGAATTGAGTTTTTGAATTTGCATTTGAATATAAACAATCAAGAAATCAAATCAGACAATATTGATAATTGGAGCCAAATAGTTTCTATGAAAGAAGGTACAAGTACAACTTCATTTTCATTTAAAGATTTCGCAACTATCAATTATACGATTTTGGCTAATAGAGCTGTTCCTTTTTCAGCAATGGCAATTGTCGAAATTACTCCAATTAAAGATATCGAAGTTACCGCTAATAATTATATGGTGGTTCCTGATGAATTGAAAGAGGCTAAAAGTCAGTTTCGTGTTTTGAAAGACAATCAATATTTAATGCCAGTTTTTGGGACAGTCGCTAAAACGCTTACGGGGAAATATACGGTTGCGGCTTCAACAACATTTCTTTTTGACGGTCAAGGAGAAACTTTGAAGCAAACCGGAAATGAAGTTGGTTTTACTAAAAAATTAGTGAAGGGTAAAAAATATCGTTTTGCAGTTGCGGGAGGAATTTGCACTTCTAAAGATGTTACTGATCCTTTGAACGAATCCGAAAGACAGCCAATTTATGCTTTGCAGGAAGGAATTGATAAATTATTGAACCGTCACAAACAAGCTTGGGCTGAATTATGGAGCACCGGAGATATTCAAATTGAAGGAGATCTTGATGCGCAACAACGGGTGCGTTTTGCCTTATACAACTTGTATTCATATATTCGACCGGAAACCAGACAAAGTATAGCTCCAATGGGATTGTCATCGCAGGGATATAACGGACATATTTTTTGGGACACCGAACTTTGGATGTATCCAACGCTTTTGGCCTTACAACCTGATATGGCAAAATCGTGTTTAGATTACCGTTCAGATCGTTTGCAAAAAGCAAAACAAAAAGCCTTTATTTATGGGTATAAAGGAGCGATGTATCCCTGGGAGTCTGATGATACAGGTGAAGAAGCAACACCAACTTGGGCTTTGACCGGAATTTTCGAGCAACATATTACGGCGGATGTTTCGATCGCTTTTTGGAATTATTACAGTTATACACAAGACAAATCCTGGTTGAAAAAAGAATGGGCGGTTCTTAAAGAAACGGCTGATTTTTGGGTAAGTCGCGTAGTTAAAAATCAAGATGGAAGCTATTCTATTTTAAATGTAGTTGGTGCCGATGAATATGCGCAACACGTAGATGATAATGCTTTTACAAATGCATCTGCTATTGAGTCTTTGAAAAATACAATCAAAGCGGCGGCAATTTTGAGCGAACCGATTAACCCAAAATGGAAAGATGTTTCTGAGAAATTAGTCATTCATAAACAGAATGGGATTACTCAAAATTACAAAGGGTATGAGGGGCAAATGATAAAACAAGCCGATGTAAATTTGTTAGCTTATCCTTTACACATAATCACAGACAAGGCCCAAATTGAAAAAGATTTGGAATATTATGCAGAAAAAATAGATAAAAAAGATGGTCCTGCAATGGCTTCTGGAGTTTTATCTGTTTTGTATGCAAGATTAGGTGATCGAGAAAAAGCATATAGTTATTTTGTAAAATCGTATTTACCAAACAGCCGTCCGCCTTTTGGGGTGTTCTCAGAATCAGCAAATAGTAATAATCCCTATTTTGCAACTGGTGCAGGAGCTATGCTTCAAGCTGTTATTTATGGTTTTGGTGGAGTGGAGCAAACGGATCTTGGATTAAAATACAATAAGGGACTTTTGCCAAAACAATGGAAATCACTTAAGATTATTGGAATAGGGTTAGATAATAAAACGATTGTTATAAAATAATAAAGTTAATTTTTTATGTCTCGTATGAATAATTCAATCAGCTTGTAATTGAATTGTTCATACGGGGTTTTTTTTTGTCAATAATCCAGTATTATTTTTAACTAAATCTTTAAGGGAATGTGTTTTTATGACATTACTATTTATGTAGAGCTATGAAATAGAAAAATAAGCAGATTTGATTTTTTTTAGCTAAATTTTTTGAGGTATATTTATTTAGTTAAATCCAGATTGTTAATTTGTAGTTAAAAATGATATAGTATTAAATAATTCGCAATGTTCTTTCTTAATAAGCATTTTTTTTGATTAAAACGCAACGATTTTTAGATATAAAAGTGAAAATAATACAAGAATGGTTTTTTTAACACCTTTTTTTTGTATTTATTATAATTTTAGTATTAATTTTTTAAAGTATTAATTTTAAAATCGAAAACGTTTTCGGCACAACGAAAACGTTATAGTTTAGCAAAACCTTAATATTATCATAAAATTATAATTATGTTTGAACTTAATATTTAAAACAAACCATTCAAAACAAATTATTAACCAACTTATTTATTACGTATGAAAAATAGTCTAATTAAAGGCTTGATGGTGTTTCTAACGATGCTATGTACAAGTTTGACATATTCGCAAGATGTGTCCGGAACTGTATCTGATGCTAGCGGTCCGCTTCCAGGGGCTTCTATCTTAGTGAAAGGAACAACAAATGGAGCACAAACTGATTTCGATGGAAAATTTACTATCAAGAATGTTGGCTCAAACGCAGTTTTAGTTTTTAGTTACATTGGTCTTAAAACTCAAGAATTAAATGTAGCAGGAAAAAGTACAGTTAATGTAGTTTTAAAAGAAGACTCAGCTGAATTAAAAGAAGTTGTAGTTATAGGCTACGGTTCGGTTAGAAAAAAGGATGCAACAGGTGCAGTTGATCAAATCGGAGCAAAAGATTTTGACAATGTAGCATCCCCTTCGCCAGCTCAATTATTGAGAGGTAAAGTTGCAGGTGTTCAAGTTACACAGTCTAGTGGTGAGCCAGGTGCTGGTGTTGCTATTAGAGTTCGTGGTAATTCGTCTATTCGTTCAGGAAACGGTCCTCTTATTGTTGTTGACGGAGTGCCATTAGATGGTGGGAATGTATCAGCAGGAGGTGCAGATTTATTGGGTACTTCTTCTTCTAGAAATCCATTGAACTTTATCAATCAAAATGATATCGAGAGCATGTCAGTTTTGAAAGATGCTTCTTCAACAGCTATTTATGGTTCGCGTGGAGCAAATGGAGTTATCGTGATTACTACTAAAAAAGGAAAATCTAATGTGCCACAGTTAACTTATAGTACATCATTCCAATTTAGTAAATTATCTGGTAAATTAGATGTAATGAATGGCGATCAATTTGCAGCAGCAGGTGGTGATGATCAAGGTTCAAGATCTTACAATTGGAAAGATGCTGTTTTAAGAAGTGGATTCGCAATGAACCATGATTTATCTTTTACTAAGTCAACAGAAAATTCAAATACAAGAATATCTTTTGGAGCATCCAATACAGATGGAATTGTTAAAAACACAGGTTTAGATAGATATACTGCTTCATTTTATAATTCAAATGATTTTTTCGGTGGAGCTGTAAAAGTAGAATCTAGAATTATTTATTCTTCTTTAAAAGATCAAGCGACTCTTTTGTCTAATAATGCAGGGTTTATTGGTAACGTAATTGGTACAGCTTTGTATTGGAACCCAACATTACCAATTAGAAATACAAATGGGTCTTATAACGTAGTGGGTGATGATTATTTAAATCCAGTACAATTATTAGATTCGTATACAGATTATACAAATACTAATAAATTATTAGGAAGTATCAATACTACTTGGAAAATCAACAGCAAGTTAAAATACCAATTCTTGTTTGGTGTTGAAGGTTCTACATCTAGTAGAAAAAGCCAGTTGTTGCCAACTATGGAGATTTCTGGAGCTGCATTTCAAGCAACAGTCCCTGGTTCAGATTTAGTTAAGTTTGGTACAGCTAACATAAACAACCAAAATAAATTTAATAAAACGTTTGAACATACTTTAAACTACAATAATGATTTTGGTGATAACTTCAACTTAGATGCATTAGTAGGGTACTCTTATTATGATTACACAGCTGATGGGAATTCTGCAAGTGGTAAAGGGTATGATGTGAATCAAGTAAACTTGATTGACAATATTGAAGGTGGACTTCAGAATGAGTATAGAGTTTCTTCTTATAGAAATAGAGTGGAGTTACAATCTTATTTTGGTAGAGTAAACGCTACTTTATATAAGAAATTAATTCTTACTGCTACATTAAGATCTGATGGATCTACAAAATTAGGAGTAAATAACAAATATGATTATTTTCCATCTGTAGGTGCGGCTTACAAAGTTGTAGAAGATAAAGAAGGTTTATTGAACAGCTTCAAGATTAGAGGTAACTATGGTATTACAGGAAACCAAGAATTTGCACCAAACTCTGCAATTGCTAGAGCTTCTTATGGTAATAATGGTAATTTAAATGTTGATACAAACTCTAATGCTGATTTGAAATGGGAGACTACAACTTCTTATGGAGTAGGAGCGGATTTTGAATTAATCAATAATAAATTATCTGGTTCATTAGATTATTTCCAGAGAGATACTAAGGATTTAATTTTCCCTGTACCGGCAGCAGCAACTCAGCCAGGTCCTCCATCTCCACGTTTCAAAAACTTACCAGGGAATTTAATCAATAAAGGTGTGGAAGTTTCTTTAAACTATAAAGTAATCGATACTGAGGATTTAACTTGGGATATTTCAGGAAATGCTTCATTTTTAAGTAATAAAGTTAAAAACTTTGCTGGTTTTATTGCTACCGGTGGATTGAATGGTCAAGGGTTAACAGATGCTTATGCTCAGGTAATCACAAACAATCAACCTGCATATACCTATTTCTTGTATGAGTGGAGAGGATATGATTCTACTGGGAATTCAATTTATGCTGATGCAGCAGGAAATGATACAGGTCTTGGTACTGCGGCTAAAAAATTATTAGACAAACAACCTTTACCTAAAATCAATGTTGGTTTTACTACTAATTTAGCTTATAAAGGTTTTGATGCAAGTGCTTCTTTCTATGGTGCTTTTGGTCACTACATTTATAATAACACAACGAATGCTTATTTCTTTAAAGGAGCTTTCCTTGGAGGTAGAAATACGACTTTAGAAGCTGCAACTTCTCCACAAGCTCAAGGAGACCCTAACTCTCCGTCTACTAAGTATTTAGAAAAAGGAGATTTCTTAAGAATGGGTAATTTAACGTTTGGTTACACTGTAAATTCTTTAGAAAGATTTAGAATTAAATCTGCTCGTTTCTTTGTAAATGCTTCTAATTTATTTATTATTACAAGTTATTCAGGATCTGACCCAGAGGTTGATACTGATAAATCATTAAACGGTGTGCCTTCTGCAGGGATGGAGTATTTATCTTACCCTAGAGATAAAAGTGTATCACTTGGACTTAACGTAACATTTTAATTAAAAAAACAATGAAAAGAATAAATATTATAAAAAGCATCTTGTTTACTAGTACTATTATTCTAGGAGTAAGTTGTACTAATCTAGATGAGGAAGTATTAGATGGTGTAGTTCTTGATAATACTGGAGGATCAACAGTTAATTCTGCTTCATTACTGACAAGTGCTTATGAAGGATTAAGAGGTTTCCAAGATCAAGATAAAATGTTTGCTTTAGATGAAATGTCTACAGATGCACTTGTTGGACCTACAAGAGGTGGTGACTGGGATGATAATGCTAAATGGAGACAATTGCATACGCACACTTGGGCACCAGATAATATCGAAATCAGAAATGCTTGGAATTCATTATTGTCACAAGTGTATAACTGTAACCTAGTTATTGAAAATGGTACTGCTGCAGAGATATCTCAAGCTCGTTTCTTGAGAGCATTTTACTATTACAATGTAATTGACTTGTATGGTCAAGCTCCATATAGAGAAGCAGGTAGTTCTCTTGAGGACGATCCAAAAGTTTGGACAAGACAGGAAGCTACTTCATTTGTTATTAGTGAACTTGAAGCAATTATTGGAAGCTTACCAGCTCGTGTGGCTAATGATGCTAGTATTGTTAATGTGGATGCAGCACACTTTTTGTTGGCAAAATTGTACTTGAACAAAGCAGTTTTTAATGCTGCTGATCCTGCAGGGCCTTATACTTTTGACCCTGCTGATATGACTAAAGTTGTAACTCATGTAGATGCAATTAATAGCTCTTTGGCAACGGATTATTGGGATAATTTTAAACCTACAAATAACACATCTCCTGAAATTCTTTTCTCTTCTAAAAATATTAGAGGTGGTCAAGGTGGAGGTATTCAGTCAAGATGGAGAATGGGTATGCATTACCAACAAACTCCAGATGGATGGAATGGTTTTGCTACTGTAGCAGAATACTACAATAAGTTTAATCCGAATGACAGACGTATCAAAAATGCAGATCAATACATTATTGATGCTTTTGGTAATAATGTTGGTTTCCAAGTAGGTCAAATGAAAAATGGAAGAAACCGTGATGAATTTGGTAGAGACAAGGATGCAAACCAAGTTGCTTATACAAACATTCCAGCAGGAACGGTTAATCTAAAAGATAGAAAAGGTAATCCATTAGTGTTTACTGCAGCCTTGACTTTAATTACTGGAGGAAATACACTTGAAACTGCAGGTATTAGAAGTCAAAAATATATTCCAGATGAAGCTAACTTAGGTACTCCTGAAAATGATTACGCATTAATGCGTTATTCAGATGCTTTATTGATGAAAGCTGAAGCAATCCTTAGAGGTGGTACTGGAGTTAATAATGCAGCGCAATTCGCTCAATTGGTATCTAGAACTAATGTAGCTGGAACTGTTCCAACAACTTTAGATGCTATTTACACTGAAAGAGGAAAAGAATTATGGTATGAAGGATGGAGAAGAAACGATATGATTCGTTTTGGAAAATTCTTAGAAGCTAGAGAACTAAAGCCTTATGTGTCTGATAAAAGATATATTTTGTTCCCTATTCCTGCAGATGCATTGTTTAATGCTAATTTGCAACAAAATCCTGGTTACTAAGAAATGTTTATAATTAATTATTTTTTGAGTTAGTTCTAAAGAGGGTATTTATTACCCTCTTTATTTTATATCAATTTTTTTCTTTTTATTCCCAATATTATATACATTAGGCAATTATAATCAGCTGCAATTACCTAACTAAATTCTACAATATAATATGTCAAATCGTTTTGTCTTATTACCACTTATTATCCTCTTTTTTACCAACTGTTCCAAAGAAAATTCAGAAAATAAAAATGCTTTATTCTCTAAATTGGATGCTTCACAAACTGGAATTAATTTCCTGAATGAAGTTAAGAATGGAGCCGATATGAACATCTTCAAATACAGGAATTTTTATAATGGTGGTGGTGTCGCTATTGGAGACATTAATAATGATGGTCTTTCCGATGTGTATTTTACCTCTAATCTTGGGACAAATAAACTCTACTTAAATAAAGGAAATTTTAAATTTGAGGATATTTCTAAAAAAGCTGGTGTAGAAGGAACTAAAACTTGGTCTACAGGTGTAGTTATGGTCGATTTAAATGCGGATGGTCTACTCGATATTTATGTATGTAATGCAGGAAATAGTTCGGGCGATCAACAAAAAAACGAACTTTTTATTAATAATGGCAATGGTACTTTTACTGAAAAAGCAGCGGATTACAATCTAGCTGATACAGGAATTACTACCCATGCAGCTTTTTTTGACTATGATAAAGATGGGGATTTAGATGTGTATATTCTGAATAACAGTTTTATACCTGTAAGTAGTCTTAATTATTCCAATAAAAGAGACTTAAGAGATAAAGACTGGGAGGTTGCTGATATTTTAAAAGGTGGAGGAGATAGACTATTGCGCAATGATAACGGTAAGTTTGTTGATGTAAGTGAGAAATCAGGAATCTATGGTAGTCTAATTGGTTTTGGTCTTGGAGTAACAGTAGGAGATGTAAACGGTGATTTGTATCCAGATATTTATATTTCGAATGATTTTTATGAAAGAGATTATTTATACATTAATAATAAAAACGGAACCTTTACTGAACAAATACAGGGATGGACATCACACATTAGTCAATCTTCTATGGGAGCTGACATGGCCGATGTCAACAATGATGGGAAAGCCGATATTTTTGTGACTGATATGTTACCAGAACCGGACGAACGTCTTAAAACGACTACGAGTTTTGAAAACTATGATTTATTTATTAGAAAAGTAAATCTGGATTTCTACTATCAATACATGCAAAACACGTTGCAAATTAACAATGGAGACAATCAATTCCTTGAAATAGCAAATCATGCCGGAGTTTCCAAAACGGACTGGAGTTGGGGCGCTTTGTTATTTGATATGGACAATGATGGTTATAAAGATATCTACGTTTGCAATGGAATTTATAACGATTTAACGAACCAAGATTTTGTTGACTTTTTTGCCAATGAGTTTATGCAAAAAATGGTAGTGACTGGTAAAAAAGAAGAAATACAAACTATTATCAGTAAAATGCCGAGTACGCCGATACCCAATTACGCTTTTAGAAATAATAAAAATTTGACTTTTACCAATGAAGCTGTAAACTGGGGGTTAGACACACCAAGTTTTTCTAATGGTGCTGCTTATGCTGATTTAGATAATGATGGGGATTTAGATTTGGTTGTCAATAATGTAAATATGGAATCTTTTGTATATCGAAATAACTCAGAGAAAAATAAAAAGAACCACTACGTTAAAGTAAAATTAAAAGGCGATAATCAAAATAAATTTGCTGTAGGAAGTGTGGTTGAGCTTTTCTCAGGTGATGAAATTCTTAGACAAGAGTTAATTCCTTCTAGAGGTTTTCAATCGTCTATAGATTATGTAATGACTTTTGGAATTGGCACCAAAAAAGTTGATTCCTTGCAAGTAATTTGGCCAAATGGGAAGTCTCAAACAATTAAAAAAATTGCCAATAATAGCACCTTAAATCTGGATATTACAAATGCAAAAGAAGATTATGTTGCCAAAAATGCCAAACTAAAACCATTGTTTACTGAAAAGAAAACAACTTTTTCAGCACACAAAGAAAATAATTACATTGATTTTGATCATGAAGGTTTAATCTCCAAAATGCTTTCTCAAGAAGGACCTTCACTTGCAATTGCGGATTTAAATGATGATGGTAATGAGGATGTGTTTATTGGTGGAGCCAAAGGGCAATCTGGTAAAATATATTTAAATAAAGGGAATGGTAATTATTTAGTTACAGTTCAAAAAGACTTAGACCTAGATGCTACTTTTGAAGATACGGCAGCTAGCTTTTTTGATGCGGATAATGATGGAGACATTGATTTATTGGTTGGTTCTGGTGGAAATGAAAAAGTAGATCAGGCTAACTATAAAAACCGACTGTATTTGAATAATGGGAAAGGAGTTTTTGTGAAAAGTAAAACCAATATTCCTACAACAAACAATAATGTTTCTGTAATTGTATCAAATGATTTTGATAACGATGGAGATATTGATGTATTTATAGGAAGCCGAAGCGTTCCTGGTGTTTATGGAATTGATCCCAAGCATTTGTTATTAGAAAATGATGGAAAAGGAAATTTCACAAATGTGATTGACAAAAAAGCTTTCAAAATTAATACGGTTGGAATGATTACTGATGCCATTTGGGAAGACATTGATAACGATTCTAAAAAAGATTTAATAATTGTAGGAGATTGGACAGCTCCAATAATTTTTAAGAATAATGGACGTAGATTGGTTGAGTATAAATCCAACCTTACGGGATATCTTGGTTTTTGGAATGCAGTTAGTTGTGTTGACTTGAATAATGACGGTAAAAAAGATTTGATTCTTGGTAATAAAGGAACGAATACAAATTACAAAGCGACCAATGCTAATCCGATCAAATTATTTACCAACGATTTTGATAATAATGGAACTATTGAACAAATAGCTACTAGGTCAATTGCTGGTAAAGATTTACCAATAAATTTAAAACAAGAATTAGCGAAACAAATTCCTTCCATTAAGAAGAAAAATTTGAGTTATGTGGATTATTCTAAAAAAACATTCCAAGAATTATTCGCCAAAGAAGTAGTCGATAATTCGATTCAAAAAACGGTGAATATTCAAGAAAGTGTAATTGCAATCAACAAAGGAAATGGTAAGTTTGAGGTAAAAGCACTGCCAAAAGAAGTTCAGTTTTCTTCTGTAAATACCATAAGCACTTTAGATGTGAATAATGATGGGATTTTGGATTTAATCTTAGGTGGTAATCAATATGAATTCAAACCACAATTCTCCAGTTTAGATGCTAATTATGGTAGCGTACTTTTAGGAAATAAAAACGGAACTTTTTCATGGATGCCTTATAATAAATCAGGTTTCTTCATTAAAGGAGAAGTGAAACAGGTTAGAATAATAAAAGATAAAAATAAAACGGTTTCAATTATAGCTGTTGTAAATGATAATACTCCTAAAATATTTTTACGCCATGAATAATTTTTTTAGAATAGGATTGGCATCATTGCTGTTTATTGGTTGTTCCAAAAAAGAAGGGCAATTGTTTGAGAAATTGCCTTCAGAGGAAAGCAATATTACATTCAATAACCAATTGTTAGAATCCAAAAACATTTCCATTTTAGATTACCTCTATTATTACAATGGAGGTGGTGTCGCACTTGGTGATATCAATAATGATGGTTTGGTAGATATATATTTTACTTCCAATCAAGGAAAAAATAAATTGTACCTGAATAAAGGCAATAATAAATTTGAAGATATTTCGGTAAAAGCAGGTGTAGAAAGTCAAAGTGACTGGAACGCTGGTACGGTTATGGCCGATGTGAATGGTGATGGGTATCTTGATATTTATGTTTGTGCAGTTGTTGGAATTAATGGTTTTGAGGGTCAAAATGAGTTATTTATCAATAATAAGGACAACACATTTACCGAAAGTGCAGCAGAATACGGATTGGATTTAGACAATTATAGTTCTTCTGCAGCTTTTTTTGATTACGATTTAGATGGAGATTTAGATATGTATTTATTAAATCATGCTGTTCATTCTGAATTGTCTTTTGGAAAAGCAGATAGCAGGAATAAAAGGAGTTATGAGTGTGGGGATAAGTTATTTCGTAATGATAACGGAAAATTTATTGATGTAAGTGAGCAGGCAGGAATTTTTGGTGGTGCTAATGGCTATGGTTTAGGATTGGCAGTTTCTGATTTTAACTTAGATGGTTTTCCGGATATTTATGTAGGGAATGATTTCCACGAAGATGATTACTACTATATAAATAATGGAGATGGGACTTTTACCGAAAGTCTGAAACAGTATTTTGGTCATACAAGCCGATTCTCTATGGGAGTTGATGTGGCGGATGTGAATCATGATGGTTTTCCAGACATTCTGAGTTTGGACATGCTTCCAGAAGACGAAAAAGTTTTGAAATCAGCATTGGGTGATGACAATACTCAGATGATAAAAATGAGAACCGAAAAATTAGGCTATCATTTTCAATACTCTAGAAATACCATGCAGCTAAATCAAGCTGGAAATCATTTCACAGAAACGGCTTTGTTGAGTGGTATTGCTGCAAGCGATTGGAGTTGGAGTACGTTGTTTGGGGATTATGATCAAGATGGAGAACAAGATATTTTTATAAGTAACGGAATACCAAAGCGACCTAACGATTTGGATTATGTGAAATACTATTCAAATGATCAAATAAAAAGTAAAATCACTACAACAAAATTATTAGATAAAGAAGCATTGAAGAGAATGCCAAAGGGAAATGTGACCAACTATGTTTTTCAAGGTGCAGCTGATTTACAATATAAAAACCGCTCGAGTGATTGGATAGAAAATGATTCTATAATTTCAAATGGTAGTGGGTATGCAGATCTTGATAATGATGGTGATCTAGATGTAATTACTAATAATACTAATGCGATTGCATCTCTGTATATTAATAAAACAGATGCAAAATCAAACTATTTAAAATTGAAACTTCGGTTTGTAGGAAAAAATACTTTTGGAATTGGAGCCAAAGTAATTTCCTATTCTAAAGGGAAAAAACAATTTAAGGAATTGCAGACTACCCGAGGATTTCAATCTTCATCAGAACCGATAATTCATTTTGGTTATGGAAAAACAACTAAAATTGATTCGGTAGTGGTGATTTGGCCAGATAAAACGTATCAAACAATAAAGAATGTTAAAACAGGTCAAACGCTTACCGTAAAAGCGAATCCTAATAGAAAAAGCTTTGATTATAAAAAATTGCATCCGAGTATTTTACCAATTTTCAAAAAGCTGGAAACTGGTTTAGGGATTGACTTTGTGCACCAAGAAAACGATTTTATTGATATTTTAAGCCAAAAATTAATCCCATACCAACGTTCTGATCGCGGTCTAGCAACTGCAGTTGGAGATTTGAATGGCGATGGAAAAGAGGATATTTTCTTTGGTAGTTCTAAAGGTAAAAAAGCAGCAATTTATTTTCAAAATGCTAGCGGATTTTCTAAAAAACAAGATACAACAATTGAACAGGATTCTATTTTTGAAGATGCTTCAGCTGTTATAGGTGATTTCAACAATGATAAAATCAATGATTTATATGTGGCGTCCGGTGGTGGTGAAAATGCATCTAATTTACAAGATCGTTTGTATTTCAATAGCAACAATCAATTTCTAAGTAAAGCATTGCCTAAGTTGGTTCAAAATGCATCGGTTGTTAAGGCTTTTGATTATGATAAAGATGGTGATTTAGATATTTTTGTTGGAAATAATTCAATCAATAATAGATTTGGAAGCATGCCGAATTGCTATTTGTTGAACAATAATAAAGGTGCGTTTACTATTGTTGAGAATAAAACGTTTGACAAAATAGGAATGGTCACGGATGCTATTTTTAGTGATTTTAATAAAGATGGTAAAATAGATTTAATTGTTGTTGGTGAATGGATGAAACCTACTTTTTTTGCTAATAAAAACGGAAAATTCACAGATGTAACAGCAAGTGTTTTTCCAGAGAAAAGTAATGGGTTGTGGCAATCAGTGCTCTCTTTTGATATCGATCAGGATGGTGATGAGGATTATTTGGTAGGAAATTGGGGAATGAATTCTAAATTTAAAGCCTCACAAGATTTTCCGATGAAAATGTATTATGATGATTTTGATTCTAACGGATCTTTTGAAACGATTGTGGCAATAGAAAAGAAAGGACAATATTACACTACATTAGGTCTTGATGAACTTGCGGAACAATTCAGCGGAATGTTAAAAAAGAAATTCAATAGTTATAAATCTTTTGCGGGTAAAACATTGGTTGAGATTTTTGATCCAAAAATGCTCGAAAAAGGAACCTTGTTTGAAGTTCACAATTTGAAATCAGGTTATTTGAGAAATGATAAAGGGAAATTTACTTTTGTGCCTTTTTCGAATAAAATGCAAGTGGCTCCGATTACCAGTTTTTTGAAGTCTAATTTTGATTCAGACGCGAAAGAGGAAGTTTTTGCAGCAGGAAACTACTTTGGAGTTTCACCTTATCACAGTAGATTTGATGGTTTTTCAGGTGCTTTAATCAAAAACGATAGAACCATATTTTTAGGTAATCAAATAGGAATTGATTTGACTCAAAAGGCAGTTAGGCACTTGGATATTGTTAATTTCAATGGAAAGAAATATATGTTGATTACAATAAATAATAAAAAGGTAGAATTGTATGAAATGCCTTCTGCTAAAAAATAATATAATGACACACAAAATAATTAAACTCAAAAATATGAACTCTAAAATGTATCTTTTAGGTCTAATACTACTTTTTTTTACATCTTGTAAAAAAGAGACCCCAATTAAAGTCACAACAGATGACTTCTGCGCTGCAGTTGATACAGTGACTGGGATTATGGTTCATGACATATTTTCTCCGCCAGTTGCCAGTAGAATTTATGTGTATCCTAACGTTGCTGCTTATGAGATTATGGCTCAAAATAGCACCAAATATGAAAGTTTACAAGGTCAGCTAAAAGGATTAGATTCTATTCCTAAACTAGATCCGAAAAGCGGTGTAAACAAAAATTTAGCGGCGCTTATTGCGCATATTGAAGTAAGTAAGCAATTGATTTTTTCAGAGGAAGCGTTAGAGAAATATAGAGACAGTTTATATGATAAATGGGGTTCTGAAAACCAAAAAGAATTTGATGTGTCTAAGGAATACGCATTAAAAGTAGTGAACAGAATCAAAATGTGGATGGGGAAAGATAATTATAAAGAAACTCGAACCTATTCTAAATTTTCAGTTGATGCAGAACAAGCTGGAAGATGGCAACCAACTCCTCCATCTTACATGGATGGTGTTGAGCCACATTGGGGTGAAATTAGGACTTTAGTTATGGATTCGGCATCTCAATTTAAGCCCATTCCAGCTTATCCGTTTTCCACGGACAAAAATTCGCTTTTTTACAAAGAAGCAAAAGAAACGTATGATGTTGGGAATATGATATCTAAAAAATTGATTGAAGTTGAGAAAAATCAAAGTAAACCAATTCCTGAAGAATCAGCAATTGCCTCGTTTTGGGATTGTAATCCGTATGCGACAGTTGTTCAGGGACATATGATGTTTGCAAAGAAGAAAAATACACCGGATGCTCATTGGATTAACATTACTAAAATAGCGTTAAAAAAATCAAAAGCAGATTTTGATACTACCGTGTTTGCTTATACGTTAACCTCAATTGGGATTTTTGAAAGTTTCATCAGTTGTTGGGACGAAAAGTATAGAAGTAATGTGGTGAGACCTGAAACGTATATTAATCAAAATATAGACGAAAACTGGAGACCACAATTACAAACACCTCCTTTTCCGGAATATGTAAGCGGACATTCAGTGGTTTCCTCATGTTCAGCAGTTATTCTAACATCTATTTTTGGAGATAATTTTAGCTATATAGATGATTCAGAAGTCCCTTTTGGGCTGCCAAAAAGATCTTTCAAATCATTTAAGCAAGCGGCGGCAGAGGCTTCAATTAGTAGGCTTTACGGAGGTATTCATTATAGAGCTGCTATTGAAAATGGTATTACACAAGGCAATAATATAGGGGGGTATATTAATAATAAATTAAAGATGATTAAAAAATAATGGCTGTTAGAAAAAAAATTATAATAGGATTTAGTGCCTTATTCTGTTTGTTTTTAGTTTGGTATTTGTTTATAAAAGAAACAGATTATTGTATTTCGTTTAAAGTAAAAGCAGCTACGGGGACTGTTTTTCAGGGAATTCAAGAATGGTCTTCGATTCAATTGTTAAGAGATAAAGAAAATTATACCACCTTAGAAAAGAGAAATTTTGATTTTATCAGACAAACAATGAAAAAAGGTGCAGTACAGATGGAATATTCATGGGACATTGTATATATAAATGATTCGGTGACAAAAGTCAATGTTGGGATAAAAGATTTTAATCATAGCTTATACAATAAACTAACGGCGCCATTTTTTAACACTAAATTTAAACAAGAACAAGTTAGAAAAATAGCTGATTTTAAGAAAGGGTTACAAGATCATTTAAAGGCCTTTAACGTAAAAATTGAAGGAGAGGGTTCTTCGGAAGAAACATTTGTAGCTTATGTTAATTTAAAAAGTGTTTTACAAGAAAAAGGGCAAACTATGATTAGCAATGACGCAAGTATCACTGGTTTTTTATTCGAAAATAAAATAAAAATAATAGGACGACCATATGTAGAAATTACAAATTGGAATCTAGATAAAGAAACGATAGAATTTAATTATTGCTTTCCTATTGATAAAAACACTAAAGTTATAGCTGATAAAGTTGTGAAATTTAAAACTTTGCCCGTTATCAAAGGGTTGAAAGCTACCTATTATGGGAATTTTAGAACTTCAGATAGAGCTTGGTTTACCTTAATGGATTATGCGACAAAGCACAATCTTAAATTGGAAAATAGAGTTTTAGAACATTTTCTTGCCAATCCTTTTAATGGAGGGAATGAATTAGAATGGGAAACTAAAATAATTATTCCTTTTACTTCAAATTAGAGTATAATTTTTTATCAATAATTTAAAATTATCGAAAACGTTTTCGGGTCTTCCGAAAACGTTTTTGTTTTTATAATGTATTTAATTGGCAATATTAAAATTAATTTTAGAAAAAATTAACAAATTAACCAACCAGAATGAATTTAAAAGTGAAATTAAGTTTTTGGCA
Source organism: Flavobacterium sp. KS-LB2 (assembly GCF_036895565.1). Classification (NCBI taxonomy): domain Bacteria; kingdom Pseudomonadati; phylum Bacteroidota; class Flavobacteriia; order Flavobacteriales; family Flavobacteriaceae; genus Flavobacterium; species Flavobacterium sp. KS-LB2. The sequence goes on from NZ_CP145904.1 coordinate 417,907, forward strand.
GATAATCAATATGAATGTTGGTTTTTTTGGCATACAGTATAGCTTTGGCTTACAACAAAGTGCAGTAAATCCTATTTATGATTTTTTACACGCAAGTCCAGATCAAATTCCAATACTAAATCTTGCGGGTCCTTTGACCGGATTATTAATTCAACCAATAATTGGAGCGATGAGTGATAAAACGTGGCATCCAAGATGGGGAAGGCGTAAGCCCTACTTTTTTATAGGGGCAATAGTTTGTAGTATTGCTTTGTTTTTATTTCCATTCAGCAGTTCACTTTGGATGGCAGCTGGTTTACTTTGGATTCTAGATGTTGGTAACAACACTGCTATGGAACCATATCGTGCTTTTATTGCTGATACTCTTAATGAAGATCAGCAACCCATGGGGTTTCAAGCGCAAAGTTTCTTTACTGGTTTCGGGCAGTTCTTGGCTTACATTTCTTTGTTTCTATTTCCAATTGTTTTTGTTGGTTATACGGGTTCCTTGCCTACTTGGATTTATGCTTCTTTTTTTCTAGGCGCTGTGCTTTCTGTTACTTCTATTTGGTGGAGTATGAGTAAAACCAAGGAAATTCCACCTACCGAGGAGGAATTAGCTATTTTGAAAGCGGAGCCGTTAAATGTTTTTTCACCTTTTATTGATATCTACAAAGCGGTTTTAGAAATGCCAAAAGTAATGTGGCAATTGTTTTTGGTCTACTTATTTCAGTGGTATGCCATGATGTGTTATTGGCAGAATAATTCAAAAAGTATTGCATTGTCCGTTTGGGATGTTACCCCAAATAATCCTGTAGGTTATGAAAAAGCGGTGGAATGGAATGGATTGATTGGTGCATTTGGATTTATAGTTACTTTTTCAATAGCTTTTTATTTGGCCAAATTAGCCAAAAATTATGGTGCTAAAATGATTCATTTTGTATGCTTGCTACTTGGAGCAGTTTCGCTTTTATGCTTTCCATTAGTACAAAATCAGTACGTGTTTTTTGCTGTAGTTATTGGCTATGGAATTGCTTGGGCCAGTATGATGGGAATTCCTTATTTAATGGTTGTAGCAGTTATTTCAAAAGAAAGATATGGAGTGTATATGGGTATTATTAATATGATGATTGTAATTCCAATGATTATTCAAAACCTATCATTTGGTTATATACTAAAGAATTTCTTGGATAACGATCCACGTCAAGCAATCAGTTTTGCGGGTGTATTATTAATGATTGCTGCTATCTGTACATTGCTGATAAAAATAAAAAAGATAAAAGTAAGTGAATAATTCAATAAATAAAAAAATGGATAAAATAGACATTCTTTGTGTGGGGGAAGTATTAGTAGATTTTATCGGACATCAAGAAGGGGTTCTTATCAATCAAACTAGAGATTACCATAGATATCTAGGAGGTTCTCCCACTAACGTTGCTATGAATTCAACCCGATTAGGTTTGAATACAATTATGGTTGCAACGGTAGGCAACGATGGTTTTGGGTCTTATATTGCGGAACGACTCACAGATGTTGGAGTGAATACAAAACATTTAAACATTTTAGAGGATAAATCTACAAGTGTGATTTTTGTTTCAAGGTCTGAGGGTACTCCAGATTTTATACCATATCGTTCAGCAGATTGTTGTATCTATGAAGAACAAATTTCTACTGAAATATTAGCTAATACTACTATTTTTCACACTACCTGTTTTGCCTTAAGCAAAAATCCAGCTCAGAAAACGATTTTGAAAAAGGCGCAAGAAGCATTTGATCTAGGGTGTAAGTTGAGTATTGATGTGAATTACGCAAGAAAACTATGGAAAAGTCAAAAGAAAGCTTTTAAAGTAATCAAAACCTATTGCCAATTCAACCCATTGATAAAAATTAGTGAGGACGATATGCTACGTCTTTTTGAGAAGGAGCTACCCCATGATGAAATTTTTCAATTTTTTCACGAGCAAGGTGTAGATACTGTTTGTTTGACTTTAGGGAGCAAAGGGGTTAAATTATCTCAAAAAGGAAAGGGAGTAATTCAAATGCCAGCTATAAAGATTGATAAGGTTATGGATACGACAGGAGCTGGAGATGCTTTTTGGTCAGGATTTTTATTTGCTTATATCAAGGAAAAGTCAATCCAAGAATGTTTAGATATTGCTTTAAAATTAGCCGCTTTAAAATTGCAAAATGTGGGTCGATTACCGGATAATATAAATATCCTTTCAAAACTTTTATAAAATATCATGCAGCAAAATAGTACAAAAATCAGCAACGGTGTAATGCTTAATGTGTATCCAGATAGTATTGGTGAAAAATTCAGTGATACGATTGATATGCTCAAAATGACCGAATTCAAAGATGTTTTTTCTTTGTTATATGTCTTGCCTACCTTTTTTAATAGCGACTTAGATAGAGGTTTTTCTATTATTGATTATGATATTAATAAAGATTTAGTAGATACTAAGGATTTAAGAGATTTAGAAGAACTTCAAATTAAATTGAAATTTGATATTGTTTTAAACCATCTTTCTGTTGCTTCTCCTCAGTTCAAAGACCTATTGCAGTATGGGAATAAATCTAAGTATAAAGATTTTTTCATCAATTGGAATGAATTCTGGGAGGGAAACGGTGTTGAAAATGAAGATGGAATTATCATTCCAAAACCAGAGTTTCTCAATAAGTTATTCATGAGAAAGTCGGGGTTGCCAATACTAAAAGTGCGTTTTCCAGATGGTTCAGAACAACCCTATTGGAATACTTTTTATCAACAAATCACCTACAATTCAATCACTATTGATGAGTTGCGAAACATAAAAGGTTTAACTGAAGCTCAATGTTTATATATTGTTCCGGTCATTAATCAGGCTATAACAAATAATCAAGATTTTGCAACGATTGATTTTAAAGATTGTACGCCATTAAAAACAGATATTTTACAAATTGTAGAGCAAAAGCGTTCCTATTTAGGACAAATGGATGTTAATGGGGAATCACCTTTGGTTTGGGATTTCTATGAGGAAACCTTAAAAAAGGTCAAGGGCTACGGATGTACTATTCTCCGTTTAGATGCTTTCGCCTATTTGCATAAACAAGTTGGGGAGTCCAATTTTTTTAACAAACCGGGAACTTGGGAATATCTAGAACGTATTAATCAAATAGCACAAAAAAATAATTTGATGCTTCTACCAGAAATTCATGCAGAGTATGGTTTGCATTTACACGATGAGGTTGCTAATGAAGGATACTATATTTACGACTTTTTCTTGCCGGGTTTAACGATACATACTATCGAAAACAAAACAAGTAATGCCTTGTTAAGCTGGGCCAAAGAAATTATTGATAAAGGCTACAAAACAGTAAACATGTTAGGTTGCCATGATGGAATTCCTGTTTTAGACTTGAAAGGCAAAGAGGTAAATGGTATTTATAACAAAGGATTGTTGGAGGATGTCGAGATTGAAGGTATAATGACTACAATAATGGAGCGTGGTGGACGTGTAAAAAACTTATATGATCCTTCAGGAAAGAAAATTTCTTACTATCAAATCAATGCTACTTTTTTTAGTGCTTTAGGAGAGGACGAACAAAAGTTACTTTTAGCAAGAGCCATCCAAATGTTTGTGCCAGGAATACCACAAGTTTGGTACTTGGATATTTTTGCAGGAAAAAACAATTATGTAGCGGCAGATAATGGCGGTAGTGCAGGTCATAAAGAGATTAATCGTACTACTTTATCAATGCTGGATATTGAGCAAGGTTTGAGAGCTAATGTTGTTCAGAAACAATTAGATATTATTCGTTTACGTAATACATCTGCTGCTTTTTCAGGTCACGTAGAAATTAATGATGCTGATGCTACTGTTGTAGATATAAAATGGGTAAATGGTGATGCCATTGCCCATTTGAAAGCGAGCCTTTTAACGAATGGTTTTACGATTCACCATACAGAAGGGGGAATCGCAAATAATATGAGTTTTTAATCTCCTATCGGAATCTAAAAAAATAGACATGTTAAAATATCAAAATGAAACCAGATTGCAGAAAATAGATGATGTTTAAGAATATTTAAATATCGATTTACAATTCATATTAAATAATTAATTCAACTAAAAACAATAGGTAAAGGATGAAAAAAAGTACGGTTAAAATTGCCATGTATCTCAATTACTTTGTATTTGCAATTCTACTGAACAGCGTAGGAATTGTGATATTAAAGGCTCAAAAAAATTATGGTGTTGATGAATTGCAAGCAAGTGTTCTAGAAGCTTTCAAGGATTTACCTATCGCAATAGTGTCTTTTTTAATTGCTTCCTTTTTGCCAAGGATTGGGTATAAAAAAGCCATGCTTATTGGTCTGGCTTTGGTTTCTATAGCTTGTATTAGTATGTATTTTGGAAATTCATTTGATATGGCTAAGGTACTTTTTGCCACTGTAGGCGTTTCATTTGCCTTGATAAAAGTGTCCGTTTATTCGCTTATTGGTACAATCACAGAGAATCAACAAGAACACAATAGTTTGATGAGTAGCATTGAAGGTGTATTTATGATTGGAATTGCACTAGCTTATTTCCTGTTTCCCGCATTTAATTCTGATGCTAATCCGGATGCTTGGTTGAATGTCTACTGGTTATTGGCTGGAATTTCATTACTGTCATTTGGTTTTTTATTTTTCGCTAAATTCGAAAATCAAACCGAAATTCCGGGTGTTAATTTAGCAGATGATTTTAAGCAAATGTTCAAATTATTTGCAAAATTATTGACGATTGTTTTTGTAATCAGCGCGTTCTTATTTGTAATGATTGAGCAGGGAATCATGTCTTGGTTGCCTACTTTTAATAGTAAAGTTCTCCATCTCCCTGAGAATATCAGTATCATGATGGCAAGTATTTTGGCTATTTCATTAGCTGCAGGACGACTTTTAGCGGGAGTAATCACAAAAAAAGTCAATTGGATTTGGGTACTTAGTTTTTGTATCACCGCAGCTATGCTGATTGTAATTTTTGTGCTTCCAAAAACGGTTGGTTTACAGGTAAAGGAAATCAATTCCCTTGGAGATATACCATTAATAGGATTTGCATTTCCATTAGTAGGACTTTTTATTGCGCCTATTTATCCGCTTTTAAATTCGGTCGTTTTAAGTGCTTTGCCTAAAAAAATGCATAGTTCTATGACGGGTTTAATTGTTGTTTTCTCTGCGCTTGGCGGCACTTTGGGTTCTAGAGTTATTGGCTATTTGTTTAAAAATGAAGGGCCGGAGAATGCTTTTTATTATACTTTAATTCCAATGTCGTTATTGCTTGTTTCTTTCTTTATTCTAAAAAAACTTACTGCTAAACAATGAAATTCGTACTTAACATAGATAAAGTATTCCAAGAATTATTGATTCAAGAGGATACGGATCAAGATAAAAAAATCACTAAAGACGATACTGGTCCTAAGAAATTTATTTTGATTGATGAAACTACAAAACGAGAAGAGGCTATTGTCGGGACGTATCATTTGTCAAATTTATTGCAAGAATTGGCACAACTTAAGGATAGTAACTCAGTATTTGGGGAAGTCGATTTGAGTCGCATTCAAGAAAATCCAGTGCAGCGAATTTCAAGAAAAATTCGGGATGATTATTGGAAAGAATTGACAAGAACAATTGATAAAAAAGGTTTAACACATATTTTAGAAGACGAAAAAACCTCGAGTGATTTGGCGACGCTTTATGTCGCTGCGACAGACCAACAAGGAGTGGCTTATTTTGAAGAATTGCAAAAAGAATTGCCTAATTTTAAAGTTGAAATATTGCCAGAAAATTATTCGATGGAATATGTAGAAACTTTAAATGAAAAACCAGGTATTCTTGCTTTGGCTTTGGAACAAAAAATATACAGTTTGCAAGGCGTTCCTTTTGTGGTCCCAGGTGGAAGATTCAACGAAATGTATGGTTGGGACAGTTATTTTATTGGTGTAGGATTGTTAATAGACAATCAATTAGACAAAGCGATTGCAATTGCTGAAAATTTTAAATATCAAATCATTCATTACGGAAAAATTTTAAATGCAAATAGAAGTTACTATTTAACAAGAACGCAACCGCCATTATATTCTTCTTTACTGATTGAAATTGCAAAAAAGAAAACGCCTAATTTAGAGTGGTTACGAACTCATTTAGAAACGGTTATTTTAGAATACAACACGGTTTGGATGGTGCAAGGAAATCGATTGACGCCTTCGGGTTTAAATCGATATAAGGCAGATGGAGTTGGAATGCCGTTTGAAGTCGAACCCGGACATTTTGATGATGTTTTAGAGCCCTATGCTAAAAAATATAATTTACCCATTCGAGAATTCGAAAAACAATATTTAGAAAGAACTCTAGTCGATGATGAACTGGATGTGTATTTTGTTCACGACAGAAGTATGAGAGAAAGTGGACATGATACTACAAATCGATTGATTAATACCTGTGCCAATCTCAATTCAGTAGATGTTAACAGTTTCCTTTATAAATATGAAAAAGACATCGCTTATTTGATAAAGGAATATTTCAATGATGCTTTTCAAATTGGCGATATCGTTTATACTTCCGAGGAATGGGAGCAAAAAGTGCTTTCGCGTAAAAATAAAATGAATGAATTGTGCTGGAACGAGGATGCAAGCATGTATTTTGATTATGATTTTGTGAACCATAAGCAGTTTCCGTTTGAAGCTGCAACAACATTTTTTCCTTTGTGGGCTGGATTGTGTGATGAAAATCAAGCTAAAAAGTTAGTAGAAGTAGCCTTGCCGCAATTTGTAAAAACGGGAGGTATTACAGGAAGTACCAAGGCGAGTATTGCAACTGTTACAAAAGAGGTACCACAGCGACAATGGGATTATCCATTTGGCTGGGCGCCACACCAAATGTTACTGTGGGAAGGATTGATTAAGTACAATTATTTAGATAAAGCACAAGAAATGGTGTACCGATGGTTGTGGTTAATTACCAGAAATGCGGTGGATTATAATGGTACGATTCCGGAAAAATTTGATTTGGAAATCAGTTCCCATAAAGTTTTTGCAGAATATGGAAATGTGGGAACTGAATTTGATTACATCGCAAAGGAAGGTTTTGGTTGGGTGAATGCTTCCTATCAGTATGGATTACAAATTTTGAACGACGAATTGAAAGAGAAATTAGGAATGTTAGTTTCTCCCGATGCTATATTTTAGAGGTTAAATAAATATTTTTTGTTGTTTGAATGCATATTTTTTTTAACTTTATAATTCACTAAATGAATCAATTATGACAGTTAATCAAATTTTAAGCACTAAAGGAAAGGAAGTTTATTCGATACTTTCTACTAACACTGTATATGAAGCATTGACAGTGATGAGCGAAAAAAACATCGGAGCAATTCTTATCATTGAAGATACCGTTCTGAAAGGAGTTTTATCCGAGAGAGATTATGCTCGAAAAATTGTTTTGAAAGCAAAATCCTCAAAGAAAGCTTTTGTTCATGAAATTATGGAGACGGATGTGGTTACGGTAAGCCCATCGGATAATTTAGAGTACTGCATGGAATTAATGAGTACCAAAAGAGTCCGCCATTTGCCTGTTTTAGAGAATGAAATTGTAATTGGAATCATCTCAATAAGTGATGTTGTAAAAGCCATTATCGAGATACAAAAAGATACGATTCAACATTTGAACTCTTATATTACACAATAAAAAGAGTATATAAAGGTATAATAATACGAAGCTGCTATTTTATGCAGCTTTTTTTTTCGAATCAAAATACGCTTGTTTTTATACAAAAGAATGGGGGAAAAGTCCTCTTTTTTTAAATCTAGACCCCTATCTTTGTAAGCTAGAATAAAATCTAAAATCAATGGAAAAGAATAGCAAAAGAAGAGAAGCATTATTATATCACGCAAAGCCAACTCCTGGTAAAATTCAAGTAGTTCCCACTAAGAAATATGCAACACAAAGAGATTTGTCTTTGGCGTATTCTCCTGGTGTAGCTGAGCCGTGTTTAGAAATTGCAAAAGATGTAAACAACGTTTATAAATATACCGCAAAAGGAAATTTAGTTGCAGTAATCACTAATGGAACTGCAGTTTTAGGATTGGGTGATATTGGTCCTGAAGCATCAAAACCAGTGATGGAAGGGAAAGGATTGTTGTTTAAAATTTTTGCTGATATTGATGTATTTGACATCGAAATTGGAACTAAAGATATTGAAGAATTCATCCAGACGGTTAAAAATATAGCACCAACTTTTGGTGGAATAAACTTGGAGGATATTAAAGCTCCGGAATCTTTTGAAATTGAAAGAAGATTAGTTGAAGAGTTGAATATTCCAGTAATGCACGATGATCAGCATGGAACAGCCATTATCTCCTCTGCAGCATTGTTGAATGCTTTAGAATTAGCAAATAAAAATGCAGAAGATGTGAAAATGGTCGTTTCAGGAGCAGGTTCTGCTGCTTTGGCTTGCGCTGATTTGTATGTTTTATTAGGTGTGAAAGTGGAGAATATTTTAATGTTTAACAGCAAAGGAGTTTTGACAAAAGACAATCCTTCTTTGTCTCCTTTACAACAAAAATATGCCACAAATAGTAAGCCTATGAGTCTTGAAGAAGCATTAGTTGGTGCCGATATCTTTTTGGGTCTTTCTACAGGAGGAATTATGTCTCCACAAATGTTACTAGGGATGGCGGATAATCCTATAGTTTTTGCGATGGCAAATCCAGACCCAGAAATAGATTATAACCTAGCGATTGCTACCCGTAAAGATGTTATTATGGCTACAGGGCGTTCTGATTTTCCTAATCAGGTAAACAACGTGCTTGGATTTCCATATATTTTTAGAGGGGCATTAGATGTTCGTGCTACCAAAATTAACGAAGCCATGAAAATGGCAGCTGTAAAAGCACTTGCTCTATTGACTAAAGAATCAGTACCTGAACAAGTAAATATTGCCTACGGAGCTACAAAATTAAATTTTGGAAGAGAGTATATTATTCCAAAACCATTTGATCCAAGATTGATAACAATAGTTGCACCTGCTGTTGCAAAAGCAGCTATGGATTCTGGAGTAGCATTGAATCCTATTACAGATTGGAAAAAATACGAAGAAGAATTAATGGATCGTTTAGGGAACGATAATAAAATGGTTCGGTTGATTACAAACAGAGCCAAGATGGACCCTAAACGAATTGTTTTTGCTGAAGCAGATCATTTAGATGTGCTTAAAGCTGCTCAAATTGTATGGGAAGAAGGTATCGGTTTTCCAATATTATTAGGAAATAAAGAAATTATTTTAGAGTTGAAAGAAGAAATAGGTTTTGATGCCGATGTTCAAATTATAGATCCTAAAATTAAAGAAGAGGAAGAGCGAAGAAATAAATTTGCTAACACGTATTGGTCTTCTAGACAAAGAAGAGGTATTTCCTTTTTGGACGCACAAAAATTAATGCGCGAAAGAAACTATTTTGCAGCAATGATGGTTAATGAAGGTGAAGCTGATGCATTAGTAACAGGGCATTCAAGAAGTTATCCATCTGTTGTGAAACCGATGTTGCAGCTTATTGAAAAAGCAAATGGAGCTTCAATTGTTGCTACCACAAATATGATGATGACGGCTCGTGGGCCAATGTTTTTATCGGATACCGCAATAAACATTAATCCATCTGCAGATGATTTAGCTAAAATTGCTATTATGACTGCAAAAACAGCGAGAATGTTTGGTGTTGAGCCAGTAATTGCAATGATATCGTTTTCTAATTTTGGATCATCCACCAATGAAAGTGCTGCTAAGGTTAGAGAGGCAGTAGCTTATTTGCATAAAAATCATCCGGATATGATTATTGATGGTGAACTTCAAGCTGATTTTGCATTGAATCCGGAATTGTTAAAAGAAAAATTTCCTTTCTCTAAATTAGCAGGAAAGAAAGTAAATACCTTGGTTTTTCCTAATCTGGAATCGGCAAATATTACCTATAAATTATTAAAAGAATTGAATAAGGTAGACTCAATAGGTCCTATTATGTTAGGAATGAGGAAACCAGTTCACATATTTCAATTAGGGGCAAGTGTAGAGGAAATGGTTAACATGGCGGCAATTGCAGTGATTGATGCTCAAGAGAAAGGAAAGAAAAAAGCAAACTTAATTTAGTTTAATAATCAATAAATTATAAGCGAAGTTAAATTGATGAATATGATAAAATTATGTGCTAATTTTATTATATTTGGTGCTATATATAAGAATTAATGATAGCACATTTACAAGGAAAATTAGTAGAGAAATCACCCACGCAAATAATTATTGATTGTGGAGGAGTTGGTTATCATGTAAATATTTCTTTACATACTTATTCTTTGCTCCCAAATACGGATTTTATAAAAGTATATACGCATCTTCAAATTAAAGAGGATGCGCATACTCTTTTTGGCTTTGTAGAAAAGTCAGAAAGAGAGATTTTCAAAATGTTATTATCAGTTTCTGGAATAGGAGCAAGTATAGCTAGAACAATGCTTTCTTCATTAGATCCAAAACAAATTACGAATGCAATTGCATCTGGTGATGTGCAAACTATTCAATCTATAAAAGGAATAGGGAGTAAGACGGCACAAAGAGTAATACTAGATTTGAAAGATAAAGTATTAAAATTGTATGATTTAGATGAAGTTTCTATGTCGCAAAGCAATACAAATCGAGATGAGGCGTTATCAGCTTTGGAAGTTCTGGGGTTTTTACGAAAATCTTCAGAAAGAGTGGTAGAAAAGATTGTAAAAGAAGACCCAGAGGCTTCTGTGGAATCAATCATCAAGAAAGCTTTAAAAAACCTATAGAGGTATTCAAGTAACACGAGTTGTATGCATAAAATTTACCTTTTTTTGCTTGTATTATTCTGTGGTTTTGCATCGCAAGCCCAAGTAAATCAAGCAGCTCAGGATACCGTTAAAACTGGATTTTCTATTGGAAAGGTTCAGTTGAAAAATCCAAAGAGTATTCTCTCTGCCTATACCTATGACCCAGTAACAGATAGGTATATTTACACAAATTCTGTTGATGGGTTCTCCATTAATTATCCTATTATATTGACGCCAAAAGAATATGAAAAATTGGTTTTGAAAGAATCAATGCGCGATTATTTCAAAAAAAAGGTGGATGCTATTGAAGGTAAAAAAGAAGGTAGTGAAGATGCTAAAAAAGATTTATTACCACGATATTATGTGAAATCAGGCCTTTTTGAATCTATTTTTGGAAGCAATACCATTGATGTAAAACCAACGGGATCTATAGAAATGGATTTAGGAATGCGGTATACAAAACAAGATAATCCCTCTTTTTCACCTAGAAACAGATCTAATCTTTCTTTTGATTTTGATCAAAGAATAAGTATGAGTTTGATGGGTAAAGTAGGAACCCGACTTAGTGTAAACGCTAATTACGATACTCAATCAACATTTGCTTTTCAAAACCTAATGAAGTTGGAATATGCGCCTTCAGAAGATGATATTATTCAAAAAATTGAAGTAGGAAATGTAAGTATGCCTCTAAATAGTTCTTTGATACGTGGCGCACAAAGTTTATTTGGTGTAAAAACACAATTGCAATTTGGAAAAACAACTATTACTGGAGTTTTTTCGGAACAAAAATCACAAACCAAAAGTTTAATAGCGCAAGGCGGTGGAACAATTCAAGACTTTGACATGTTTGCACTGGATTATGATAATGATAGACACTTTTTCTTGTCCCAATATTTTAGAAATAGATATGATAAATCATTAATAAATTATCCTTTTATTGACAGTAGAGTTCAAATTACCCGACTAGAAATTTGGGTAACTAACAAACAAAATAGGGTTGTAGCTACAAATAACAATCTTCGAAATATTATTGCGCTTCAGGATTTAGGGGAAGGGCAATTAAATGGTTTGGCAGATAATGAAGTAGTTGTCTTGGATCCTATTCCTGCAAGTCCTCCATTTTTTACAGCAGGACCTGATACTCCAACAGATAATAAAAATAATGCCTATAATCCGGAATTAATACAAGCGGGTGGTGGTTTGTTGAACCCTAATATTCGTGAAATTGTAACATCAAACTCCGGTTTTAATGTTACAGTAAGCGAAGGACAAGATTATTCTAAATTAGAGAATGCTAGAAAACTGAATCCAAATGAATATACTTACAGTCCTCAATTAGGATATATTTCATTGCAACAAAGATTAGCTAATGATGAGGTTTTGGCGGTTGCTTATCAATACACAATTGGAGATCAAGTGTATCAAGTGGGTGAGTTTGGTAACGATGGCGTTGATGCAACAGTTGTTACGGGAAACAATCCTTCCAATCAAGCTATTATTTCTCAAAGTTTGATTTTGAAAATGCTGAAAAGCAATTTAACTAATGTTAAAAATCCAGTATGGAACTTGATGATGAAAAACATCTATCAGATTCCTGGTGCTTATCAGGTAAAACAAGAGGATTTTAGATTCAATATTCTTTATACAGATCCATCTCCTTTAAATTATATTACAGAAGTTGCTGGAAGTCCTTTTCCATCAAATCCATTACCTCAAAATGAAGTTGCCGAAACGCCTTTATTAAAAGTATTTAACTTGGATAAATTAAATTACAATAATGATCCTCAGGCTGGAGGGGATGGTTTTTTTGATTTTATGCCAGGTTTAACCATGGACGCGCAATACGGAAGAATTATTTTTACTACCAAAGAACCATTTGGTGAACTGTTGTTCTCTAAATTGTCAACTGGAGGAGAAAATTACAACAATACGAGCTCGTATAATGAAAACCAGAAAAAATATGTGTTTCGCAGTATGTACCGAAACACACAATCTGGAGCTTTACAAGACAGCGATAAAAATAAATTTTTATTAAGAGGAAAATATAAATCATCAGGTGGGGAAGGAATTCCTCTTAATGCATTAAACGTGCCACAAGGTTCTGTTGTGGTTACCGCTGCAGGTAGAGTCTTAGTAGAAGGAATTGATTATAGTGTGAACTATCAATTGGGAAGAGTTCAAATTTTAGATCCGTCGCTTCAGGCTTCGAATACGCCTATTGAAGTTGCACTGGAAAATAATTCGGTTTTTGGTTTGCAAACCAGAAGGTTTATGGGTGTAAATGTGGAACATAAAATTTCCGATAATTTCTTGATTGGGGCAACTTTCCTTAAAATGACGGAGCGACCATTTACTCAAAAATCTAGCTTTGGTCAAGAATCAGTTAACAATACTATTTTTGGATTCAATACAAATTTTTCAACCGAGGTTCCTTTCTTGACTCGATTAGTGAATAAATTACCAAACGTAGATACAGATGTTCCCTCTAATCTTTCTGTGAGAGGTGAAATTGCTTTTTTGAAACCAGATACTCCAAAAGCAGATCAATTTCAAGGCGAATCTACCATTTATGTAGATGATTTTGAAGGGTCTCAATCCACTATTGATATGCGTTCTCCGTATGCATGGAGTTTGGCATCAACGCCGGAAAGAAACGCAACAAGCACCTATGATTTTAATGCGAGTGCGAATGATTTAAGCTATGGGTTTAAAAGAGCTAAGTTAGCTTGGTACACGATTGATCCCGTTTTTTATACTCAAAAGCCAGCAGGAATTTCAAATCAAGATTTATCATTCAATAATACTAGAAGAATATTTAGTGAGGAATTGTATCCTTTGACGGATATTGCGCAAGGGCAATCTCAAGTGATTAATACATTAGATTTGAGTTATTATCCTTCTGATAGAGGTCCTTATAATAACAGTTTGAATTCGGCAGCGAATCCAAGAGATAATTTTGGAGGTATTATGCGTTCTTTAAATTCTACAAATTTCGAACAGGGAAATGTTGAATACATTCAGTTTTGGGTATTAGATCCGTATGTAGGAAATGGTCAAGCACCGCAATCAAATACAGGTAAAATTTACTTCAATTTAGGGGAGATATCTGAGGATGTTTTGAAAGATGGAAGAAAGCAATATGAGAATGGACTTGGACCAGACCAGATTTTGGTAAACCCGCAACCGTTATGGGGAGATGTTCCGGCCTCTCAATCTCTAATTTATGCTTTTGACACTAATGTAGCAAATAGAACGAATCAAGATATTGGTTTGGATGGTTTGGCTAATGCCAATGAAGGCGCGGTGTATACTAATTTTGCCTCAGAGTTAGATCCAGCGGCAGATGATTATACCTTTTATTTGAATGCTTCTGGAGGGATTTTGGACCGCTATAAAATGTATAATGGTACTGATGGAAACTCGGCAGTTGATATTACTGATCCCAATAGAGGATCTACAACTGCTCCTGATGTTGAGGATATCAACAGAGATAATACCATGAACACAATTAATGCTTATTACGAATATAGTATTGATGTTCAACCCAACATGAATGTTGGACAGAATTATATTACTGATATAAGAAATACCCAAGTGACTTTGCCGGATGGCTCTACTACAGAAGCGAGATGGCTGCAGTTTAAAATACCGGTTTCTCAACCTGAAAATACGATAGGAAATATTTCTGATTTTAGATCTATACGTTTTATGAGAATGTTTATGACTGGGTTTAGTGAACAAGTAACGGTTCGTTTTGGGGCACTGGATTTAGTAAGGGGAGAATGGAGACGATATACAAACACGCTTGATTTTAACGATACTAATATTGCTGATGATGATACCAACCTAGATGTTTTGGCGGTCAATGTTCAGGAAAATAATGAGAGATGTCCAATAAATTATATTGTTCCTCCAGGTGTACAACGAGAGCAGTTATACAATAATAATACGGTTATCAATCAAAATGAGCAATCGTTAGCATTGCGAGTATCCGGTGGTGGATTAGAACCAGAAGATTCAAGAGCAGTTTTTAAAAACGTAAGTATTGATATGCGTCAATTCAAAAAACTGAAAATGTTTTTGCACGCAGAATCATTACCAAATGAAGTAGTGCTTCAAGACAATCAAATGGTTGGATTTATCCGTTTTGGGAATGATTTTACCCAAAATTTCTATCAAATTGAAATTCCTTTAAAAGTAACAAGTCCTTCTTCTGCTTCAAATTCTGATTGTTCTCCTTTGAGCGCTGAGGAAGTTTGGCCCGAGGAAAATGAGATTGATTTGTCATTGGCTTTATTGACAAAATTGAAGATTCTCGCTATGAGTATTAATCCAAGTACATTACCATTAGATGGGATTTATTATCCAGATAACGACCCTGCAAACTCTGATGGTGATGGAAGCGATAAATTGCGATTGGGTATAAAAGGGAATCCTAATTTTGGATTAGTTCGTACGCTGATGGTGGGTTTAAAAAACAATGAATCCCGAAATGATATCAAAGGGGAAGTTTGGTTTAATGAACTTCGCTTAGCGGATATGGATAATCAAGGCGGAATGGCCGCTGTATTGAATGTAGATACTAATTTAGCTGATTTTGCTACAGTTTCAGCTTCAGGTAAAAAGAGCACTATTGGTTTTGGAACTTTAGAACAAGGTCCAAACGAAAGAAATCGTGAGGATACACAACAATATAATATTGTGACCAATGTAAATCTGGGTAAATTATTGCCTCCAAAATGGCAAATTAATCTGCCCTTCAATTATGCTATTGGTGAAGAGACTATAACTCCGGAATACGATCCTTTTAATCAAGACATCAAACTAAAACAATTACTTAATAATACGGCTGATCAAAACGAAAAAGATAACATCGAAAAAAGAGCCATTGATTATACAAAACGTAAAAGTATCAACTTTATTGGGGTTAGAAAAGATAGAAGTCCAGAGCAAAAACAACATGTTTACGATCCGGAGAATTTTACTTTTTCACAGTCTTTTAATGAAGTTGAAAGACATGATTTTGAAATTGAAGATTACGTAGATCAGCAGGTAAATACATCTGTGGATTATGCTTATACTTTTAAACCAAAATCAGTAGAGCCTTTCAAGAAAACAAAATTCATGAAAAAGAGTAATTATTGGAAGCTTTTAAGCGATTTCAATTTTAATTATTTACCTTCTAATGTCTCGTTTAATACCAATATTATCAGGCAGTACAACCGTCAGCAATTTAGACAAGTAGATGTAGAAGGAATTGGATTAGACCCTTTGTATCGAAGAAATTTTGCATTCAATTACCAATATGGATTTAATTTTAATTTGACAAAATCTTTGAAATTAAACTACACGGCATCTTCGAGTAATATTGTGAAAAATTATTTGAACGAAGATAATGAACCTATTGAAACGTTTACTATTTGGGATAGTTATTGGGATATGGGAGATCCAAATCAACACATGCAGCAGTTGGTTGTGAATTATGAAATTCCAATCAATAAAATCCCATTATTTAGCTTTGTCAAAGCTAATTATTCATATACTGGCGATTATAGCTGGCAACGTACTTCTAACGCATTATCTCAAATAGAAATTGAAGGAAACAGTTATAATTTAGGGAACACTGTTCAAAATGCAAGCTCTAATAATTTGAATGCAACGTTAAATATGGACATGTTGTATAAATATTTAGGACTGACAAAAAACGCAAATAAAGCAGTCCCAAAGCCTAAAACAACTGCCCCGAAACCTGGCGAAAAAATAGTAAATACAAATCCGAATCAAGTACAAAAAAACAATGAATTTGTAGATGGTTTTATAGGTGTTTTGACCAGTATTAAAAACATTCAAATGAATTACACCTATAACAGTGGGACAGTTTTACCAGGTTATACACCTAGTGTAGGATTTCTTGGATCGTCAAGACCATCGTTAGGATTTATTTTTGGAAGTCAAGCCGATGTGCGATATGAAGCAGCCAAAAATGGTTGGTTAACAAACTATCCTGATTTTAATCAAAATTTTTCTCAAGTAACCAATAAATTATTCAAAGCTACAGCAAATGTAGATTTGTTACCAGATTTGAAAATTGACTTGACATTAGACCGTGCTTACTCTGAAAACTCTTCAGAACAGTATGATATAATTGACGGTGTTTATAATCCAAGATCGCCTTATGATACTGGTATTTTTTCAATTTCTACGGTGTTAATAAGAACTTCGTTTTTGGCTAGTGATGAAAATTCATCGGTTGCATTTGATGATTTTAGAACGAACCGACTTACGGTTGCGAATCGATTGGCTACGCAAAGAGGAATTGATATTAATAATCCAGTTAATTTAGATCCTGATGGATTTCCAATAGGGTTTGGAAAAAACAATCAAGCCGTATTATTACCTGCGTTTTTAGCAGCATACTCCGGTGGGAATGCTTCAGATGTTTCTCTTGGAATTTTTAGAAGTTTCCCAATCCCAAACTGGTCCATTAAATATAACGGTTTGATGCGTTATGGACTTTTTAAAAAGAATTTCAAACGTTTCTCTTTGCAACATAATTACAGGGCTTCCTATACTATAAATGCGTTTAGATCAAATTTTGAATACGACAAAGATCCAAGTGGAGTAGACGCTAGTGGTAATTTTTTTAATAGAACCATAATGTCAAATATTAACTTGGTAGAACAGTTTAATCCTTTGCTACGAATGGATTTTGAATTGAAAAGTTCATTAAAAGTCCTAGCTGAAATCAAAAAAGACAGAGCGCTATCAATGAGTTTTGATAATAATTTATTGACAGAAGTGAAAGGGATTGAATATGTTGTAGGATTGGGGTATCGTTTTAAAGATGTAATTTTCTCTTCTAGATTGGCTGATAATCCAACAGGGATAATAAAAAGTGATATCAATTTGAAAGCGGATGTAACCTATAGAAACAATCAGACGATTGTTAGATATTTAGATTACGACAACAATCAATTAGCGGGTGGACAAAATATATGGTCTTTGACTATCAAAGCAGATTATGCATTTAGTAAGAATCTAACGGCTATTTTCTATTATGATCACTCTTTTTCGAAAGCTGTAATTTCTACTTCTTTTCCATTGACAAATGTTCGCTCTGGAATCACACTTCGTTATAATTTTGGGAATTAATTTTTCTAAAAGGCAACAATTTTGAATAGAAGATTATTACATTTGTGGCATAAAATTTAAATTATCAATAAATAATTATCAATTACAATTAATATGAACATACCAGTAAATTTAAAGTACACTAAAGATCACGAATGGGTTAGTATTGATGGCGATACTGCAACTGTAGGAATCACTGATTTTGCACAAAAAGAATTAGGAGATATCGTTTATGTTGAAGTTGAAACTTTAGATCAGACTTTAGAAAAAGATGCCGTTTTTGGTACAGTAGAAGCGGTGAAAACTGTTTCTGATTTGTTCTTACCACTAACAGGTGAAATTATAGCATTCAATGATGCTCTTGAAAGTTCTCCTGAAAGCGTTAATTCAGATCCTTATGGAGCTGGATGGATGATTAAAATAAAAATTGCAAATATGGCAGAAGTAGATGATTTATTATCTAGTGACTCATACAAAGAACTTATTGGTGCCTAAACAAATTTATTTTTTTACGGCTTTATTTTGGGCTGGAGTTATTGCTTTTTTTTGTTTGGTTCAACTGAATAATGTTCCCTTAGAAGAGGTTTCAAATCTGGATAAATTAGTGCATGTCTTTTTTCATTTTGTTTTAACGGTACTTTGTTTTTTGTTTTTTCAAAAAAATACAAATGCTGTAAACAGTTTAAAACCCATTATGATTTCTTTTTTGTTTTCTGTTTTTTTTGGAATAGGGATAGAAATAGCTCAAGAATTATTTACCACTACCAGGCATGCAGATGTATTTGATGTTTTAGCAAATTTTTCTGGTGCAGTTTTAGGAGTAGTCACAATTATTTTATTGGATTTAAAAACAAAAATCAGATAAAATTTAACATAATTAAAGTCTCACTTTTGGTGAGACTTTTTTGTTTTATAGCCTTTAAAAGCATAAATATTCATTTGGCTTGGGTGCTTTTTTTTTAAAAGCAGTTAAAAACTTCATTTCTACCGTAAAAAAATGAAATAGTGAAATTTTATAGTAAACTTATGTTTATATAAAATGTATTTTTGTGTGTCATTATCTGCTATAATTAAGAAATCAAAGAGCAATGAATATCAAGCAATATTTAGATTCTACCTATTTAAAAACGGCAGAACAAGCGGGACTCAGTGAACAAGAAAATACTTTGGTAGTCAAAGGGTTTGTCCAAGAAGCAATAGAGCAGCATTTCAAGCTTATTATGGTCCGTCCTAATATGGTTTCTTTGGCAAAAAAAATGATTGTTGAATCGAATTCAATTGTGTTAATAGGTACTGTAATTGATTTTCCGGAAGGTAAATCTTCTGTAGAAGATAAACTTAATGAAGCTCATCAAGCAATACACGATGGTGCTGATGATTTAGATTTTGTATGCAACTATGAAGCTTTTAAAAGAGGAGAAATAGCCTTGGTAAAAGAAGAAATTTTGAAATGTACCCAATTAGGTTTAGAGAACAACAAGGTAGTCAAGTGGATTATCGAAGTGGCGGCTCTAAGTGATAAGGAGATTATTCAGTTGTCAAGTTTGATAAAAAATGTAATAGTTTCTAATTTTAAGCAAGAGCTTTTTGCTTCGGTTTTTGTTAAGTCGTCTACGGGTTTTTTTAAAACAGAAAATAATTTGCCAAACGGAGCTACTATTTCTTCTATAATGATGATGCTCGAAAATGCATCGCCCCTTCCGGTGAAAGCAGCAGGAGGTGTAAGGACTTATGAAGAAGCAGTTGAGATGATTCGATTAGGAGTGAAAAGAATAGGTACATCAGGCGCAAAAAGTATTGCTAACGGACAAAATTCACATAATGAATATTAAATTCACTAAAAATATAAACATGAAAAAGGGTTTGCTGACTTTATTTTTACTTTCGTTTTCCCTTTTTGCATATTCTCAAAATTCAAATACTACTTCGGTGCAAACGGGCAATTCGGCAACGCGTTTTCCTATTTTTCCTGATTGCGTAAATTTGCAATCTAAAGTCTTAGAGAATTGTTTCTACAATCAAGTTCAGGATTTTGTTTTTCAAAATTTTCAAGTTCCGGATAATTTAAAGCAAAATAATTTTAAGGGGGATGTAAAAGTTCTTTTTGAAGTAGATAGTAATGGTAACTTTAAAGTGATTTATGTGGACGCTATCGATGAGGCTTTGATTAAAGAGACAAAAAGGGTTTTCGGTACATTTCTAAAAATAGAACCGTCAACCTATAATGGAAAACCTACCTATTCTAAGTTTACCATTACTATTGCCATACCTTTAAAAAGTAGAGCGGAACTCGAAGCAGAAGCTTTGGCGAAAGCCGAAATAGTTTCAAATAATAAACCGAAGCTTACTGAATTGGACAGTATTGTGTATAAAAAGTTTGCTAATCCGGAGTTTGAAAGTCATTTGAATGTTCCTTTTTCACATAGTTATTACGCACAGTTTGATGGCGCTTTAAACCAAGTGGGGAGTAATAATCATACTGCTTCAAAGCCATATACGTATGCTGAGGTTTCAAAATATTACGATCTGAAGGCAGTAAATGAAAAGATAAAAAAGAAAGTTTCAGGTTGGTGGGCAAGGAAATTATGGAATGAGAGTACAGTTGAAATTCAGGGAGAAGGGTATTGGTTTACATTAAATCCTATATTTGATTTACAGGTGGGTAAAGCTTCAAAAAGTGAGGCCTCTTATACATATGTAAATACACGCGGAATCAATTTTAGAGGAGGTTTAGGTAAGCAACTTAACTTTTCTACCACAGTTTTTGAAAGCCAAGGACGTTTTGCAGATTACTTCAATCGTTATGCAGAATCTATTAAGCCTGCGGGAGGAAATCCTGCTATTATTCCAGGGATAGGAATTGCAAAAGATTTTAAAACGGATGCATATGATTTTCCTTTGGCGGAAGCCAATTTGACTTTTACACCTAGTAAATTTTATGATTTGCAATTGGGTTACGGCAGAAATTTTATTGGAGATGGATACCGTTCTTTGTTAGAAAGCGATGGTGCTAGTCCGTATCCTTATTTTAAATTGAATACTAATTTTTGGAAAATTAAATATACAAATACCTACATGTGGCTTAAGGACGTTCGTCCTGAGGTGACATTAGAAAGAACGTACGCCACAAAATTTATGGCAAATCATTATTTGAGTTGGAATGTTTCGAATAAATTAAATCTTGGTTTCTTCGAATCGGTGATTTGGACTAATTCAAATGATAGGGGATTTGATGTGAATTTTGTAAATCCAATAATATTTTATCGTTCGGTTGAATTTGCATCTTCTGCTCGAAGTGGGAATGCCTTTTTAGGATTGACTTTTAAGTATAAATGGAGTAACCAAATTAATTTTTATGGGCAGTTTATTTTGGATGAGTTTTCTCTTGGTGACATAAAAGAAAGAAATAATAGTTGGAAAAATAAGTATGGTTATCAATTAGGTGTTAAATATTATAATGCCTTCAAAGTAGATAATTTACTATTGCAATTAGAGTACAATCATGTGCGTCCGTATGTATATTCTCATAGTATGCCAATCACGAATTATGCGCATAACAATCAGAGTATAGGGCATCAATGGGGAGGAAATTTCAAGGAATTTATTGCGATTGCTCGTTATCATAAAGGAAGACTTTTTGCTGATGCAAAAGTTACTGTGGGTACTCGAGGGTTAGATTTTGATACGGCCGAAGACGGTTTTAACTATGGAGGAAATATCTATAAAGATTACGACGAAAATAGGGCTTTTGATAGTGATGTAAAGGTAGGTCAAGGGAATAAAACGGCTGTTTTTATTGCTGATTTTCAAGGAGGTTATTTGGTGAATCCCGCTACGAACCTGAAGCTTTTTGGAAGTTATATTTATAGAAGTTTTGATCCTGCAAAAAATACTGTAACAACTTTTACTGAAAGTACTAATTGGTTTACTTTAGGTTTGAGAGCTGATATTTTTAATTGGTATTTTGATTATTAATCTTTTGTGAATTGTTTTTTGTCAAATCCCTTTTGATGCACTACTTTTGCAAAAGTTTTTAGAAACAAACAAACTCTAAGTATTGAACGCAACACAAAATACATTTTCACTAAAATCCATTTATATTGATTTCCGAGAGATCACTAAAGCGCGTTTAGCGATCAGTGTGGTGTTTTCGTCTATTGCAGGATTCATGCTTGGGATTTATGATTTGCATTCGTTAGACTGGATGATTTTATTGAAGTTAGCAGTTGGGGGCTATTGTATGGTAGGTGCATCAAATGCATTTAACCAGGTTATTGAAAAAGATTTGGATGCTTTAATGGATAGAACGAAAAATCGTCCCGTTCCAGCAGGCAGGATGTCTCAACCTATCGCTTTGATTATTGCGAGTTTTTTAACAATTGTTGGAATAGCGTTGCTTTATACCATCAACCCAAAAACCGCTATGTTTGGCGCCATTTCAATATTTTTATATACAAGCGTTTATACTCCTTTGAAAACGATGACTTCATTGTCTGTTTTTGTCGGAGCTTTTCCAGGAGCAATTCCTTTCATGTTGGGTTGGGTTGCAGCTACGGGAGAATTTGGAATAGAAGCTGGGACCTTGTTTTTAATTCAGTTTTTTTGGCAATTCCCACATTTTTGGGCTATTGGATGGTTTTTGTATGAAGATTATGAGAAAGCTGGTTTTTTTATGTTGCCTACAGGTAAAAAAGACAAAGGAACTGCATTGCAGATTATTCTATATACGGTTTGGTTGATTTTAGCATCACTTTTGCCAGTTTTGGGATATACTGGGCGTTTATTCATGACTCCAATCGCTGCTATTGTTGTATTTTTACTGGGATTATGGATGCTTTTTTATGCTGTTCGATTGTATAAATTAAGAACTGCAAAAGCGGCCAGAACTTTAATGCTAGTTAGCGTTTCTTATATTACATTATTACAATTGGTTTATATATTTGATAAATTTTTAAGATAGTTATGGAGATGATAATGACAACAGAGGAGAAAAAATCCAGAACAGACAGATCATACAAGTTGATTTTATTGTTTGCAATGGTAAGTATGACGATGATGTTTGCTGGTCTTACCAGTGCTTTTGTAGTGAGTAAATCTAGAGCAGACTGGTTGAAGGATTTTCAATTGCCAATAGCATTTTATTATAGCACTGCTGCAATTATAGGTTGTAGTGTTGCTTTCCATTTGGCTAAAAAAGCAATTAAGAAAGACGATCAAAGTAAAACGACAATTTTTCTTTTGACAACATTAGTTCTAGGAATATTGTTTGTAATTTTACAGTTCGTAGGATTTGGACAAATAGTGGATAATGGGTATTATTTCACTGGAAGTGGAAGCTCAATAACCACTACTTTTTTATACGTTGTTACGGTTGTGCACTTGATTCACCTTGCTGGTGGCGTGATTTCACTTCTAATTATAATTTATAATCATTTTAAACAAAAATACAATTCATCTCAAACCCTTGGAATTGAACTAGGTGCAATGTACTGGCACTTTCTTGACTTATTGTGGGTTTATTTGTTTTTGTTTTTATATTTCTTTAAATAAGAAAAAAACGTAAATTTGGGAACTTTTTAACGAATAACTTTTATGGAAGCGACAGTTACTACTGCAAATAGTGAAGAAAAAACTTGGGGAGGCGGCAATGAGCCAATGGGAGCAAGTTATGGCAAATTGATGATGTGGTTCTTTATCGTATCAGATGCTTTAACGTTCTCTGGATTTCTAGCCGCGTATGGTTTTTCTCGATTTAAATTTATTGAAACTTGGCCATTGGCTGATGAAGTGTTTACTCACTTCCCATTTATGCACGGCGTATCTGCTCCGATGTACTATGTGGCATTAATGACTTTTATTTTGATTTTTTCATCTGTAACAATGGTTTTGGCTGTTGATGCAGGTCATCAAATGAAAAAGAACAAAGTAGTTCTTTACATGTTCTTAACCATTATCGGTGGTTTGATTTTCGTAGGATCTCAAGCATGGGAATGGAAAAACTTCATCAAAGGGGAATACGGAGCTATTGAAACAAAAGGAGGAAGTTTACTTCAGTTTGTGGATAAAGACGGAAAACGAGTTGCTTTAGCTGAATTTGCTGCTACTTTACCTGAAGAAAGAGAACAATTGACAAGAAGTAAAGCAAAATGGTTCATGGATGAGCCTAGCTTACCTTCTTATTCAGTTGCCGAAGTTCAAGCGGGTTTCAAAGCACATCCTGAACTTTTAATTAGAACTGAGGTTATTACCAAAGAGAAAACAAAAACAATTCTTTCTAGAGAAGAGTCTGAGTTGAGATTGAGTCAAGCACATTACGTAGTGGAAGGTGCAAACCTTACAAGAAACGAATACGGAAGTAAATTATTTGCTGATTTCTTTTTCTTTATTACAGGATTTCACGGATTTCACGTTTTTTCTGGAGTAATTATCAATATTATTATATTCTTTAATGTGCTATTAGGTACCTACGAGAAAAGAAAAAGTTATGAAATGGTAGAAAAAGTTGGGCTTTATTGGCACTTTGTCGATTTAGTATGGGTATTTGTATTTACAGTTTTCTATCTAGTTTAATTTTCAAAAGTAATTATCATGTCACACGAACACGTATCAAACATAGGTAGAATCTGGAAAGTTTTCGGAATATTATCTGCCGTTACAGTAGTAGAAGTTTATTTGGGTATATTAAAACCGGATTTTCTTTTTATGAATGATTTTTTAAGTATGAACTTACTTAATTGGATATTCTATGCTCTTACTATTTTTAAAGCCTATTATATTGTATATGCATTTATGCACATGGAAGGTGAAAAAAGTTCTTTAAGAAGTGCAGTTGTTTTTCCAGTAATCTTTCTGATATTATATTTACTCTTCATTCTTTTGACAGAAGGGGATTATATTTATGAGGTTTTTAAAAATTCTACTATAAAATGGAATTTTTAACAAGATATTAATTCAAAAAGAGGGTACGCATTGCGTACCTTTTTTTATTTTTGTACTTTAATAAGTATCATTACAATGAAAAAAAATAGTGTCCTTTTCGTTCTTTTTATTTTACCTATTGTTGCATATCTTTTCTTTGCTTCAGGTGTAAACGGTTTTACTAAACTACCAACAATAACTCCAAATACTGCTGATTTAGGAAATTGGCAATCTTTAGATGGTCAAAAAGTTAGTTTGAATGGTAAAGTAACGATTCTTGGTTTTATGGGTACTGAGCTTTTAAAAAATAGAGGGAATCTTTTTAACTTAAATCAAAAGATTTATCAAAGGTACCATGAGTTCAAAGATGTTCAGTTTGTGATGATTTGTCCAAAAGGGACTGAAAATGATGCCAAAAAAGTGCTTGATGCTTTAGGTGCTTTTACTGATGTGGCTCAATGGCGCTTTGTGTTTGCATCAACGGAAGAGATTAATGTGTATTATAATCAATTAAAATTGGTGGAAAAATTAGATGAGAATTCTGGTACACCAAAAGTTTACATCATTGATAAAAAACGAAATCTTCGTGGTCGAAAACTTGTGAAAGATGCTAAAGAGGGTTATAGTACATTTCACCCAGCGGAATTGAGTAATGAAATGTTAGATGATTTTAAAGTAATACTTTATGAATATCGTGCAGCCCTTAAAAAGAACAATAATGCAACTAGAAAAATTTAATATCTTATGTTCAAGAATAAATCATATATAGGAATCTCATTTGTCATTTTGATTTTTGGGATATACGCTATTCCAAAAATAGTAGAAAGAATTAAAAATGATAAAGTCATTCAAGGAGATCGACTTGATAGCGTTAATCAGGCTGTTGCAAAAGAAGGACAATTGATTAAAATAGGTCCTGCACCTAAATTCGAATTAGTTAATCAAGACAATAAAAAAATTACTGATGAAACATACAAAGGTAAAGTTTATGTTTTAGAGTTTTTCTTTTCTACCTGTCCTACCATTTGTCCCAAAATGAATGAAAGTATGTTGGTTTTAGAAAAGAATTTTTTTGGAAATCCTAATTTCGGGATAGTCTCCATCACTATTGACCCAGAACACGATACTGCGAAAGTTTTGAAAGAACACGCTAGCCTTTTAGGAGTAAAATCTTCAAATTGGAATTTTTTAACGGGGGACAAAGCCTATATTTTTAATTTAGCCAATAAAGGTTTTAATCTTTATGCAGGTGAAAATAAAAAAGTTGCCGGTGGTTTCGAGCATTCAGGATTGTTTGCATTGATTGATAAAAACGGGAATATCCGTTGTAGAAATGATGATTTTGGAAATCCAATTTTATATTATGATGGTTTGGATAAAAAGGGAGTGCGAAACATTCAACAAGATATTAATATTTTATTAGAAGAATAAGAATGGAAAATAATTCGTTAGAGCAGAGATTCAGTAAGTTCATTATAGCAGTTTCAATTTTAATACCCGTTGTGGTTGCCATACTGTTTGGAGTTAAACTAAAAGATTTTGGATATAATGTAGCCCCACTTTCCTTTTTACCGCCAATCTATGCGACTACCAATGGACTCACAGCTGTTATTTTGATTGCAGCCGTAGTGGCTATTAAAAACGGAAAAAGGAAACTTCATGAGTTGTTGATGACCTCGGCGATTGCTTTGTCAGTTGCTTTTTTAGTGATGTATGTAGCCTATCATATGACTTCAGTTTCTGCTGTTTTTGGGGATTCAAATCATAATCTTATTTTAGAGGATGCCGAAAAGTTGAGCGTAGGATCCTTAAGGGTTTTTTATTTAGTAATTTTAATTACTCATATTATTTTATCAATTGTCATCATTCCTATGGTTTTAATAACCTATGTTAGAGCTTTGGCACAAAATTTTGACAAGCATAAAAAAATCTCCAAAATAACTTTTCCAATCTGGTTGTATGTGGCAGTAACAGGAGTAATTGTTTATCTAATGATTTCCCCGTATTATGTTTACTAATAATTTAAGAAACGAATTTAAAGTGGTTAAAGCTGCTGGAGAACTAAAAAGCAATAGGAAAGGATATCTTTTTTCTTTATTGCTAATACTTGTTTTTAATCTTTTTCCGCTATCTATTAATGCACAATGTGCAATGTGTCGTGCTGCTTTAACGAGCAATGAAAATTCAACACAAGCGGCTGCGGTAAATGACGGAATCGTTTATTTAATGATTATTCCCTATCTACTTGTTGCAGGAATTGGGTATGCAATTTATAGAATGAAAAAGAAAAAATCAAGTTAATTTTTTTACAAAAATAAATTTATTTCAATCCATCAACGGACACGTTTACAGTTCCTTTTACTTTTATAAAGGCTATGATTGCTTGATTTGTCAATTGGATTTTTTGAAATTGAATAGCTTCCATTTTTCCATTTACGAAAACACCTGGCATTGGGGAATAATTTTTTAAATAAGCCATCATGCTTTTTTGACCTTCTTCAAGATTTGGTTTGATAGAGTAGCGACAACTTTGTTCTATTTTTCTTAAAATTAATCCTTGTGCTAGCCAATTTGCGGTGCGCATTAATTTATTTTTTGTGTCTAAGGCATAATCCAATTGATCAAAAAATACTTCTTTGGTTTTGTCATTATACTGAGGGTAACCAGCTAAATAGATGGTTCCGTTTACCGAACCTAAAACATCTAAAGCGATAATCATTTTTCCGTTTTTGTGCCAAATAGCTACGTTTTGAACTTTTATTTTCTTAGAACCAGAGCCAAACTCTTGTCCAGTGAAATTCTTAGTCATGAGTTTTGAAGCTTCCTGATAAGTAGAAATAGCAACAATGTTTGCGGTTATTTCGTCAGGTATTTTAGATACAGGTTTTAAAATAATTTTACTGGCATTAAATTTAGATTCGGGTTGCTTTCCTATTAATGTCTCCATTGTACATTTCATCCCCATATCTAGAACAAAAGTGTCGTTTTTCAGTTTAGCATTAGTTGAATAAATTTCGATAGGAACAATTCGGAGCCAACTTTCGTAAGCATCACTCATTTGAAAAGGCGCACAGATTTTCTCTAAAGCAGACAAAACATTCGGTTTGAAATCCATTGATTTTGCAATGGCATCATCAATTTTCTTTTCTATTGTAGACTTGAAAAGTTTTATTCCCGGATTGATAAGATAAGTAACAGGTAAGTTTTTGCCAAAAACAGTCATCGTAGGACTTTCATTCCAGTCCAATGATTTTAATTCCGTTTTGGTGTTCATTTTCCAATTGGTTAAGCCTACATCACTTAGTAAAGTTACTATGCCGTCAAGATTAAATTCTTTGGTGTTGTACAATTCGATGCCCATTTTCTTTGTCCCAATTCGGTATTTCACAACAGCTTTCAAAGGCAAGACTGTTATGATTTTTTGGCCATTCGCTCCGTGATCATTTTTGATTGTGATAGGAGCTAGTTTCCAAATTTTCATTTCTATATCATCATCTTCAATGTTACTGTCTTCGTAAATGAGTCCATTTAGGAGTGTGTTTGTTTGGTTTTCAATATCTTTTAGTTTTACACTAATTGGTAGATTAATAAAGGAAGGTGTGTTTTCATAAACCAATGGGGTAGCGTCATCTGGTTCGGGTTTTAAAGTGGCTATTTTATCTGTTGTAGAACAACTTGTAATCAAGGCTGTAAGTAGAAGTATAAGTAAAGCTGGGGAATATTTATGCATTTTTATTTTAGTTTGGTGAGGTAAAATTAGTAAAACAATTCTTTTTTTATGAATTTTTGTAACAAATGCTGATTACTAATGTCTAATTGTTTTATAACTGATTTGTGAATTAAATATTTTAATTTTATTTCATAGATTTTTATAAGAAAAAGTTAAATTTGTTTTGCAGCTATACTGCGCTTTTATTCAAAAATATATGAAAAAAAGAAGTTTTCTTAGTTTAATTAGTATCCTAATTTGGGGCGTTACAATTCAAGCGCAATCTAAAAAATGGACCTTAGAAGAATGTGTGAAGTACGCCATACAAAATAACATCTCCATCAAACAATCCGAGTTAGATACAAAAACCGCGGCCATTGATAAAAAAGGAGCGATTGGTAATTTCCTACCGTCATTGAACGCAAGCGCCAGTCATTCTTGGAATATAGGTTTGAATCAGGATATTACAACAGGGCTTTTGCGTAATCAAACTACTCAATTTACTTCTGCTGGAGCAAATGTGGGAGTGGATATTTACAAAGGTTTACAAAACCAAAACAATTTGCGTAAAGCGAATCTTTCAATTGTTGCGGCTAAATACCAATTATTAAAGATGCAGGAAGATGTAGCCTTGAATGTTGCAAATGCTTTTTTGCAAGTGCTTTTTAATAAAGAGAATTTAAAAGTACAGAGAGAACAATTGGGAATTAATGAAAAGCAATATGCGCGCTCTGAAGAATTAGTGAAAGCGGGATCTATTCCGCGTGGAGATTTATTAGACATAAAAGCGACTGTGGCATCAAACAATCAAAATGTGATAACTGCCGAAAATGCATTGTTAATTTCAAAATTAAGCTTAGCTCAGTTACTACAATTAAAAGATTTTGAAGACTTTGATGTTGTAGATGACACTGATATTAAGGATGAGAATAATATTATGGCGCAATCACCTTCAGTTATTTATGACAAAGCAAAAGAAGGTAGAACAGAATTGAAAATTGCACGAACCAATTTAGAAATTTCACAGAAAAATTTGGAAATCGCCAAAGGAGCTTTTCAACCTACTTTACAAGGATTTTATAGTTTTAACAGTCGTGTTTCTTATGCAGATGTTCCTGCATTTGATAGCATGGGTAATTTGATAGGTACAAAAAGTCCAGCGCCATTTTTTAATCAGTTTAGTGATAATAAAGGACAGTCCTTTGGTGCTCAACTATCAGTTCCTGTATTCAATGGATTTTCTGCTAGAAATAATGTAGAGCGTTCAAAAGTAAGTTTGGAACGATCAAAAATTGCAGTAGAACAACAAGATTTAGATTTACAAAGAAATGTTTTTACAGCGTTTGCAGATGCAAAAGGCGCACTCAATGCTTATGAATCTTCGGTTATAGCCCTTGAATCTCGTCAAGGAGCGTATGACTATGCCAAAGAAAAGTATACTGTAGGTTTGATGAATTCTTTTGATTTTAATCAATCGCAAACCTTATTAACTAATGCACAATCAGATGTTCTTAGAACAAAATACGATTATATATTTAAAATTAAAATACTAGAATTCTATTTTGGAATTCCACTTATCAAAAACTAATTTATTATGTCAAAAAAAACAATTTATATCCTAGTAGGTGGAGCAATAGTACTTATTGTTGCGTTAATAGCACTTTCTAAATCTGGAGTTATCGGGAACAAGGACAAGGGAACTGAAGTTGAGATTGCTCAAGTTAATCCAGTAACCATTGTTGAAACAGTATCGGCCACCGGAAAAATTCAACCAGAAATTGAAGTTAAAATATCATCTGAGGTATCAGGAGAGATTATTTCATTAAATGTAAAAGAAGGTCAAGTAGTAAAAAAAGGAGATTTATTGGTTAAAATAAATCCGGATTTATATACATCAGGTTACAACCGTTCTGTTTCAAATTTATCAGGTACTAAAGCGAATTTGAGTCAAGCAGATGCTTCATTCAAAGAATCTAAGTCAAATTATGACCGAAATAAAACATTATTCGAAAAAGGAATTATTTCAAAGTCAGATTGGGATAAAGCGATTGCTTCGTATGAAGTTGCAAAGGCAGCTAAGCAAACCGCTTATTTTAATGTTCAAAGTGCATCGGCAACTGTAAATGAGGCCAAAGACAATCTGGGTCGTACTACAATTTATGCACCTGCAGATGGAACAATTTCAATGTTGAACGTAGAGCTAGGAGAACGTGTTTTAGGAACGCAACAAATGACTGGTACGGAAATTTTGAGAGTGGCTAACTTGAATAATATGGAGGTTGAAGTTGATGTCAATGAAAATGATATTGTGAAAATAAAAGTAGGTGACGATGCTAATGTTGAAGTTGATGCTTATCTTAAAAAACAATTTAAAGGAATAGTAACTAGCATTTCTAACTCCGCTAGTTCTGCCTTGACAGCAGATCAGGTAACTAATTTTAAAGTTAAAGTGAGAATTCTTAAAGAATCGTATCAAGATTTATTAGAAGGAAAACCAGATACTTATTCTCCTTTTAGACCTGGAATGACTGCAACAGTAGATATCATTACAGAAACAAAAACAAATGTGTTATCAGTGCCAATTAGTTCTGTTGTTGTCAAATCAGATACGGCAAGTGTCAAAGAAATTAAAGTAGAAGATCTTAATGAAGATCAAAAAGGAGCTGCGCCTAAAAGTGACAAGAAATTTGAATGCGTATTTGTGAAAGTGGGAGATAAAGCTAAAATTAGAATTATCAAAACTGGAATTCAAGACGATACAAATATAGAGGTTTTAACGGGTCTTAAAAAAGGAGATGTTGTTATAGCTGGTCCTTACAGTACTGTTTCGAAGGACTTGAATTCTGGTGATAAAGTATCTTTAATTACTGATAAAGACAAAAAAGGAGAGAATAAAAAGTAATTGTCTGTACTAACAGTTTTGAAATCACAATCATAAAATATAATTTTGTGGTTGTGATTTTTAATTTAAAATAAAACCTGAAAATTGAGCTATATACTAAACATAGAAACTGCAACCAAGAACTGTTCTATTGCTCTTGCAAAAGAAGGGAAAACAATTTGTTGTAAAGAAATTGCAGAAGAAGGATATTCTCATGCAGAACGACTTCATGTTTTTATAGAAGAAATTATAAAGGAAGCGGGAATAAAATGGAATGATTTATCTGCTATTGCGGTGAGTCAAGGTCCAGGTTCTTATACCGGGTTGCGAATAGGTGTTTCTGCTGCCAAAGGCTTGTGTTATGCACTGGATGTTCCATTAATAGCAGTAGATACTTTGCAAGCTTTGGCATCACAAGTTGTCCTTTCAGATGGGTTAATTATTCCCATGATTGATGCGCGAAGAATGGAAGTGTATAGTGCTATTTTTGCGCCAAATTACGAACGGAAAAGAGCAGTTCTAGCCGAAATAATAACAGAAAATTCATTTGAGGATTTAGAGGGAACACTTTATTTTATTGGCGATTGTTCCGAAAAATGCAAGTCGGTTTTGAATAAAGAAAATTATATATTCCTGGATGAAATTGTATACCCTTCTGCCAAAGAAATGAGTGCGATAAGTTTTGAAAAATTCAAAATAAACGACACCGTAGATGTCGCTTATTTTGAACCGTATTATTTGAAAGACTTTATGATTACAACTTCAAAGAAATAAGGTGCTATTTTAAATTAAGAATTTTCTTTGACTGCTTCTCTTACATAAGGCTGGACTACAATTCCAGCGCTGTCAAATGCTTCTTTGCAGCTCTGCAGTGTATCAGCATAAACACCCCAGAAATCTTCATTTGTTGCCCATGGTCTAACTGCTAATTGTATAGCGCTATCGGTTAAGTTTTTTACAGAAACTTCGGCAGCAGGAGTTTGAAGTACTTTTGGATTGTTTTTTAGAATTGCAGTAATTAGTTCCTTTACTTTTTTAATATCTGTATCATAGGATATAGCGATGGTCAAATCAGCCCTTCTGATTTTTTGCAACGAATAATTGATAATGTTTCCATTTGATAAGGCGCCATTAGGCACAAAAATAGTTTGATTATTAGATGTGATTAACTTCGTTACAAATATTTGTATTTCGCTAACAGTGCCTATTACTCCTTGCGCTTCAATAGTGTCATTTACTTTAAATGGCTTGAAGAGGATAATCAACATACCGCCTGCGAAATTTGATAAGGAACCTTGAAGGGATAACCCCACTGCAAGTCCCATCGCACCCAAAATGGCCACAAAAGATGACGTTTCTATTCCTAGTTTTGAAATGAAAGTAACAAATAAGAGTACTCTCAAAACCCAAAGTAAAATATCAGCAAGAAACTTTGTCAAAGTAGGGTCTAAATCTCTTTTTATCATTAATTTCCGGATGAATCTATTGATAAGCCGAATGGTGTAAAGGCCAACAAATAAAATGAGAAAGGCAGAAATAAATTTTGGTGAATAATCAATCAATACCGTTATAAATGTATTGGCATAATCTGTTAACTGATTTGGATTTAAATTCATTGTTTTTATGTAATAAAAAACCTTCCCAAAAGAGAAGGTTAAGTTTGAAGTACAAAAATACAAATAAATTATTTTTTTATAAATTAATCTGCGTCTTCTTCTATTTTATTTATAGTTTCTTTAGCTTTTTCAATGGTGTCTGCATCACCGTCATTTGCTAATTCACTTGTTTTTTCAGAAACAGTTTCAACAGCATCAGTAGCTATTGTTTTAGTTTCATTTGCTATTTCTTCCACTTTTTCTGTGGCTTCGGCAGTTTTTTCTTTTACGGATTCTACTGCTTTCTCAGAATGTTCTATAACAGTTTCTTTTGTATGACCAGCAAAATCTTCTACTTTATCTATAATTGGAGCTGCAGTTTCTTTTACTTTTTCAAATGTTTCTTCTACAAAAGTTTCTGCTTTTTCAAGATAAGGAGTAGCGGTTTCTTTTGCTTTTTCAAATGTTTTTTCTGCAAATGTTTCTGCTTTTTCAAGATAAGGAGCAGCATTCTCTTTTGCGTGTTCAAAAGTAGTTTCAGCTTTGTCAGCTAATTCGCTGGCAGTTTCTTTGGCTGAGCCAAATAAATTTTTAAAAAATGAAGATAGTCCCATGGTATTTTTATTTGATTAGTCTTACAATATTAAACAATTTTTTCTTGGATTGCTTTATTAAATGATTAATAATTTACTGAAAATCAGCATTTAGTATCAAGTGCTTCTAGTTTTGATAAACATAAAAGATTGTTTTCTTATTTTTGAAGCATCAAGATAAAAGTAATACTGGAGGTTTTTGGTTCTGTTCAAAATCATCCTTTGGGAATACATTGATCACTAATGCCAGAACGTCTTGTTACAAAAAGTTTTAGTTCTAAAATAAAAAAAGCGTTTCAATAGAAACGCTTAAATTAATGGGTCAAATTAATCTATTCGAGTTCGAAAGTTAATTTTAGGTTTACTCTGTATTCTGTGACTTCACCTCCACTTACAGCTGCACTGTGGTCTTTGACATATACAGAGCGTATGTGATTTATGGTTTTAGCTGCCTTTGCTACTCCTTTTCGAGTGGCATCTTCCCAACTTATATCTGAACTGGAAAGCACTTCAATTACTTTTAATACTGACATAATTTCTAGTTGTTAAATTAAAGATTAAATATACCTATTTTATTTAAAATTTCAATTTAAAACAGTCATTATTTTTTTTGTAAATAAAAGATAATCAGTTAATTATATTTAATTATGCGTTTACGGCTTCCACTTTAATCCCTTCGTCATTCAGCATGCTTTTTAACATGTTTTCGATACCGCTTTTTAAAGTGAAAGTCGATGATGGGCAACCGCTACATGCTCCTTGAAGGATTACTTTTACGGTCTTGTCAGTTTCGTTATAGGAATCAAATGCAATATTTCCACCGTCAGCTTGTACTGCAGGTTTTACATATTCCTCTAAGATGTTGATGATTTGTTGTGAAGTCACATCCAGATTATCAAACTCTTTTGCTTTGGTATCTTCTTCTGCTGTAACTGCCTGAATGAAATTTTCATCTAGAACTGTTCCGCCATTCTCAATATATTGCTTGATGAAACTTCTTAATTCTAATGTTATTTCTTGCCATTCATTTATTTCATATTTAGTTACCGAGATGTAGTTTTCATCAATGAAAATTTCTTTCACATAAGGAAACTTGAAAAGTTCTTTTGCTAATGGTGATGCACCTGTTTGATCAATGTTTTTGAATTCGATAGCATTTTTAGTCAACATTTTACTCACTACAAATTTCAATGCAGCTGGATTTGGAGTGGTTTCTCCATAAACGGTAACAGGCTGTTTTTTAGTTTTATTTTCATCAATAGTGATGATTGTTCCGCCATTATTTACAAATGTTTCCATTTGTTCTGCTACGGCATCTTTGACATCGTCCCATTCAACAATACTATATTTTTCGATTGCAATAAAATTTCCAGAGATATAGATTGTTTTTACAAATGGAAGGTAAAATAATTGTTGCGCTAGTGGAGACGTTTTGGCCTCGTCAATGTTTTTGAATTCAAAACTTTCATTTTGGGTTATAAAATCTTGAAATTCAAACTTTAATATAGTTGGGTTTTGTGTTTCTTTTATGCTAACTTTGTTCATGACTTTTAAATTTTTACAAATTTACTAAAGTTATTTTCTACGAATAACTATATTTGAGTTTTTAATGAATAAATTAACTTTAGTTTAATTTTTAAATAAGCTTTTGCCTTGTTTCCCTATAACTTTTATTGATTTAGAATTATTCATTCTTATTAAAAAGTAATTAAATGTATAATAAAATTAAATTTTTATCTGCTCTTTTTTTTATATCCTTTTATTCCTTTTCGCAGGAAGGAATCCCTGTTTACTCTGATTATCTTTCTGATAATTATTACTTAATTCATCCTTCAATGGCAGGTGCATCAAATTGTGCCAAAATTAGATTGACAGGTCGCAAACAATGGTTTGATCAAGAGGATGCTCCAGAGCTTCAAACATTAAGTTTTAATGGAAGAGTAGGGGAAAAAGCAGGTGCAGGAATCATCCTTTTTAATGATAAAAACGGATATCATTCCCAAAAAGGAGTCAAATTTAGTTATGCTTATCATTTAATGTTTTCAAGAAATGAAATTGATTTAAATCAATTGTCTTTTGGAATCAGCGCTGGATTAATTCAAAGCCAATTAGACGAAACAGAATTCCTGCAGTCTGGTGATTTTGATCCAATTATTGATGGGACAGTAGTCCAGAAAGATTCTTATTTTAATGTTGATATCGGAGCATCCTATAACTTCTTGGATTTTTATGCTCATGCTACAGTAAAAAATGCCATAGAGACTAGACGAGATATTTACACCGAATATGAAAGTGATAATTTAAGGAAATATTTATTGAGTGCCGGTTATATCTTTGGAGACAGAGACAAAATATTATGGGAGCCTTCTATTTTATTTCAAATGGTGGATCAGACCAAAGAAAAATCTATTGATATTAATCTAAAAGCCTACAAGACGTTAGATTTTGGAAAGCTTTGGGGTGGATTATCTTATAGAAGAAGTTTTGATGGTGCAGAGTACCTGGATGGAAATTCTGTTTCTAAACAAAAACTGCAATACATAACTCCGATAGTAGGCTTTAACTTTGATAAATTTATGTTTGCCTATACGTATTCTCAGTTATCAGGAGCTGTAAAATTTGATAATGGTGGCTATCACCAAATTACTTTAGGTATCGATTTGTTTTGTAAACCTGTAAAATACGATTGCAACTGCCCCGCAATTAATTAATTTTTTATTCTTTTTCCATGCTAATTAAATCTGTTAATGGTAAGTCCCCTTCAATTCCTGAGGATTGTTATGTAGCTGAAAATGCAACTATTGTAGGCGATGTTTCTTTTGGAGAAAATTGTAGCGTTTGGTTTAACGCCGTAATCCGAGGTGATGTAAATTTTATTACAATTGGTAATAAAGTCAACATACAAGATGGGGCAATAATTCATTGTACGTATAAAAAGCACCCAACAATTATAGGTAATAATGTTTCTATTGGACATAACGCTATTGTTCATGGTTGTGTCGTACATGATAATGTATTAATAGGAATGGGGGCAATTGTAATGGATAATTGTGTTATCGAAAGCAATTCTATTGTGGCTGCCGGTGCTGTCATTACGCAAAATACAGTTGTAGCATCTGGTACAATCTGGGCGGGAGTTCCTGCTAAAAAAGTGAAAGATATTGATCAATCTGATTTTGCGGGTGAAATAGAACGCATTTCGAATAATTATGTGATGTATTTGAGTTGGTTTAAAGAGGAAGATTAGTTTTTTTAAAATTCTATTTCTTTAACGATATATTTATTTTCTAAAATTTCAGTCAAAACTTTGGGGTTTGTATTCGTGTAAAAAACAGGTTTGCTTTTTTCTTCCGATGAAAAACCTACTTTGTCTCGTAATATATTTTGTGTTTGTTTCGCAACAGCTTCACCAGAATCTATAATTTGAATGTGTTCTGGAAGAATTTTTTTTATTTGAGGAATCAAATAGGGATAATGACTGCAACCTAGTACTAAATAGTCAATATTGGCTTCAATCATTGGAGTCAGGTAGGAGTGAAGGAGTTTCGTCATTTCTGGGGAATTGATGTCGCCGTTTTCAATCAGTTGGACTAATCCGTGACCTACTTGCTCAATTATTTTGGTGTCCTGGTACTTTTCTGTAGTCTTGTTGAAAAGTTCACTGTTTAATGTGCCTTGTGTCGCCAGGATTCCTATTGTTTGTGTTTTAGAATGTGTAGCAGCAGGTTTAATAGCAGGTTCAATACCTATAAACGGAATGTCATATTTTGCTCTTAATTCTTGAATTGCATTGGTGGTTGCTGTATTGCATGCTACTACAATTAATTTACAATTCATTTCAAGAAGAAAATCAGTATTTTTCATGCTCAATGCAACAATCTCCTTTTTTGATTTTTGACCATAAGGGGCATTTTTACTATCTGC
Source organism: Flavobacterium sp. KS-LB2 (assembly GCF_036895565.1). Classification (NCBI taxonomy): domain Bacteria; kingdom Pseudomonadati; phylum Bacteroidota; class Flavobacteriia; order Flavobacteriales; family Flavobacteriaceae; genus Flavobacterium; species Flavobacterium sp. KS-LB2. The sequence goes on from NZ_CP145904.1 coordinate 455,486, forward strand.
CAGATATATGGTTTTCTCATTGGGTAGCAATTGATGGATTGCTTTCCAAATGGAAGTTCCGCCAATGCCTGAGTCAAAAATTCCTATAGGTTGATTATTGCTGTTCATAAAAACAAAGTTACATGCTGGAATTTGAATTTCCTACAGTTTATTTTAAACAAAAAACTGCTCAAGCCTAAGATAAGGATGAGCAGTTTTTGCGATTGTTTATTTTTTTTAGAAACCTAAATCTTTTTTTACATCCATAGTCAAGTTTGGACCATCAGCAAGTAAAAGGCTAGAACCATCAAGAACATATTGGAATCCTTTAGCTTTACCTACTTTTTGAATAGAAGCTCTTACTTTTTCCATTAATGGTTTTACGATATCAGATTCTTTTTGTTGTAATTCTTTTTGAGCATTGTCTCTAAAGTCAACAATTCTTTTTTGCATGTCTTGAACTTCTTTTGAACGCTCACCATTTACGGCTTCAGTAACTGTAGCAGCTTCAGCTTCGTATTTTTTTAATTTTCCTTGGTATTCTTCAACCATTTTTTTATAGTCAGCATCATACGTAGTACTCAATTTATCCAATTGTTTTTGAGCATCTAACATTGCTGGCATTTTTGTCATAATCTCACTTACATCAACATGAGCAGTTTTTGCTTGTGCATTAATGGTTTGGTTTGCTCCTAAAATAAAAATTGCAGCAATAAATAGAGTTTTAATTTGTTTCATCGTTTTTAAAATATTTAATAATTAATTTTTGTTTGTATTTTCTTTTAATTTTTCTTCTTTAGCTTTTCTAATAGCTTCTCTTTCTTCTAGTATTTTTTTTCTTTTCTCGTCTAATGCTTTCTTGCGATCCTCTAAAACTTTCTTGCGATCTTCTAAGGTTTTAGCTCTTGCATCAGCTTGTTTTTGTTTGGCATCTTCAACGGCTAGTTTAGCAATCTCTTTAGCGGGATCATTGCTTGCTGCTGTATCCGTCCCATCTTTTTTAACATTTGCAGAAACCGTGCCATTTTTTTTAGCTTCTCTGTCGGCTATAACTTGTTTCCTTTTATCATCAAACTCCTTTTTCTTTTGCTCCTGAAGCAATTTTCTATCTTCAAGGATTTTATCTCTTGTTGCCTTTTTATCATCTAAGAGTTTTTGTCTCTCTGCTAACTCTGGATTTTCATCCAATGCATCTTCTTTAGTCTCCCGATCCTCTGCTTCTTTTTGTTGTTTTTTAGTCAACTGTTCTCTTTTTTCGGTCCTGTTCAGTGTGCGTAAAATTTGATCACTTATATCAAATCTTTTTGCCGCAAATAACATGGTCAAGTCAGAAGTTTTGTCAAAGATAAAATCATATTTTAATTTTTCTGCAATATCTTGAACTGCAGTAAATACTTGATCTTGTATTGGTTTTACTAAAATCGATTTTTGTATCATCAAATCTCCGTTGGCACCAAATCTTTTTTGTTGATAGTCCAGATTTTCAGTTTCAAGAAAATTAATTTCTGTTTCTCTTTCGTCAATTAGCTCTTTTGTCAATAAAGCTCTTTCTGCTTTTAAGGCTTCCTTTAATTTATTGATTTCAATTTTCTTAGTGTCAATCTCTAGTTTCCATTTTTCAGCCTTTTGTTCTAATTGAGCTTTTGCTTCAGTGTAATCAGGGACATTTTGCAAAATGTATTCCATATCAATGAATCCAAGCTTTGTTCCTCTGGTTTGCGCGTCAATTGTTTGTACAAGGACTAACGCTAAAAATAGATATAAAAATTGTTTTCTCATAACGGTACTGTATTAGAAAATTTAAAATCAATTTTTTTTAGAATTGTTGTCCAATGATAAAATGGGTTTCCCATCCATTAGCTTTTGCTTGTCCTGGCAAGTTGTCAAAACCATGACCAAAATCAATTCCTAATAAACCAAATGCAGGCATAAATACACGTAATCCAATTCCAGCAGAACGATTTAGTGCAAAAGGATTATAGCTTTTAAAATCCTTAAACGATGATCCTGCTTCCATAAAAGCCAATGCATAAATTGATGCCGATGATTTTAACGTTATTGGATAACGCAATTCCATGGAGAATTTATTGAACACTGTTGCTCCAATTTGATCTCCTACCTCATTTACCGGAGTTAACGAGTTGTTAGGGTATCCTCTTAATTGAATGGTTTCTCTACCATCCATAGAAAAATTAGCTAATCCATCACCACCAAGATAGAAACGTTCAAATGGAACTACGCCTCGGTCTTGATTGTATGCCCCAAGGAAACCAAACTCAGTTAACGTTCTTAGTACTAATTTACCATAAATTTTTGTATACCAGTCTGCTTTAAACTTTATTTTATAATATTCCAATAATTTAAAACGCTCTTGATCTACTTTGCTGACGTCTGCTGCTGCTAAACTAAAGTCATTTACTTTGTTGCCATTAGCGTCAATATAATCACCTATTTGAACGATATTGCCGTTTGCATCAGGTACATTTTGTCTGTCAACTGTGTTTTTTAATTTATATTCTTCTTGATCTCCTAATGTTGCATAATTAACTCCATTTAGTAACGAATATGGAGGTGTTAATTTAGCTGAAATACTAAACTCTGATCCGTACATTGGGAAGATTGGATTGACACCTTTATTACTTCTAGTTAATCCTACCGTGTAAGCAAAGTTTCTAGACGTTCCATCTCCAAAAGTAAATAGACCAGTATTGTAGTTATTTAAATCATAATGTTGGTAACTTAACGATTGTGACAATACAAAGAAATCATCTGGAACGGTTAATCTTTTTGCTAATCCAACAGAAAGTGTCAGGATATTAAAACTTTTGGTTTTATCAGCTCTTTGTGTAACAAAATTATTCAAAAATTGTTTACTGTATGATATTGAACTGCTAAATTGTACCGGTTTTTTTCCACCAAACCAAGGTTCCGAAAATGAAACACTATAAGTTTGAAAGAAGGTACTAGCTTGTAAACGTAACGATACTTTTTGGCCATCTCCCATTGGTAATGGTTTGTAAGCATCTTTGTTGAACATATTTCGTGCAGAAAAGTTGTTGAAAGATAGTCCAAGAGTACCAATGAATCCACCGCCACCATAACCTCCTTGAAGTTCTATTTGACTAGAACCTTTTTCTACAAGATTGTATTCAATATCAACGGTTCCAGCTCCTGAATCTACATTCTTGAACTTTGGATCAATCGCTTCAGGATCAAAAAATCCTAGTTGCCCTATTTCGCGAATGGTTCTTACCAACTCTTCTTTACTGTATTTTTCTCCAGGTTTTGTTCTTAATTCACGATAAATTACACGGTCATTGGTTTTGTCATTACCTACAACTGTAATTTTGTTAAAATACGCAATAGGACCTTCAGTGATTCTAATTTCAAAATCAATAGTGTCATTTGCTGTTTTTACTTCTACAGCATTTACATTAGAGAATAAATAACCATTGTTTTTATATAAATTATCAATGTCTTCTCCATCAGGTTTTGAGGCGTCAGCAATTCTTTTTTGCAATAGGACACCATTGTAGGTCTCTCCTTTTTTTATCCCTAATACTCTACTTAACCCTTGGTCAGTATATACAGTATTTCCTAAAAATTTAATGTTTCCAAAGTAATACTTGTTTCCTTCTTCTACATTAATTTTTATGGATAAAGCATTTTTTTCTTTGTCAAAAGTAACGGAATCCGAAAGTATTCTAGCATCTCTATATCCTTTCTCTTTATAAGATGAAATTACTTTTTCTAAATCGGTTTTATACTTGTCTTTTATAAATTTTGAGGCTTTTAGAATTCTGATAGGATTCTTTTGTTTGGTATCTTTCATTGCTTTTCGCAAAGCTTTGTCCGATATTTTCGTGTTTCCTACAAAATCAATTTTTTGAATTTTCACCTTTTCACCTTTGTCAATACTGACAAGCATATTCACTGAATTCACTGTTGATGTATCCTTAACAGTGTTTATGTTTACTTTGGTGTTGTAAAAACCGTCTTTTTTATATTTGTTTTCGATGTAATTTCTTGTAGTAGTAATTAAGTTTTCATTAACTACTTTGCCTTTGTTTAAACTATTGTCTTTTATTAAAGCTTCAGTTTTTGTCTTCTTAACACCTACAAATTTTACTTGATTCAATTTTGGTAACTCTACAATATTCAAATCAAGATAAATACTATCATTTTGCACTTTATTTATATAAAATGAAATTTCATCAAAGAGTCCTAGTTTACCAAGTTTTTTGATAGCAGCACTTATTTCTTCACCAGGAACGGTTATTTCTTGTCCTTTTTGTAAACCTGAGAAAGTAACTACGGTTTGTGAGTTGAAACTGATGTCTCCAACAACAGCTACATCGGCTAGGATGTATTTTTTTCCTTGATCAAAAGGAACTCTCTCTTGAGCTTTAATTTGAGTAAAACTTCCAAAAATTAATACGGTAAGGACTATTTTTATGTTTTTATGTAACACTAAAAAATTATTTAATTTGTTCACTTGTTTTTCCAAATCTACGTTCTCTTTTTTGATAACTAATGATAGCCTCATATAAATCTTCTTCTTTAAAGTCTGGCCACAATATGTCAGTAAAATATAATTCTGAATAGGCAATCTGCCACAACAAAAAGTTACTTATCCTATGTTCTCCGCTTGTTCGTATTAATAAATCTACGTCTGGTAAATTTTGCGTGTAAAGATGCTCATTAATAATGGAATCGTCAATAGTGTCTATTGAAATTATATTATTTTTAACTTTACTACATATATTTCTTACTGCATTGACAAGTTCTTCTCTTGATCCGTAGCTTAACGCCAAGGTTAGAGTCATTTGAGTATTGTCCTTTGTTTTATCAATAACATCAAGCAGTTCTCTTTGTGCTGACTTTGGTAATTTTTCTAAATTACCGATAGCATTCAGTTTGATGTTGTTTTTTTGGAGTGTTACAAGTTCTTTTTTCAAGGAGTTGATAAGCACTTTCATTAAAGTTTCAACTTCTAGTTTTGGTCTGTTCCAGTTTTCAGTAGAAAAAGCATATAAAGTAAGGAATTCAATACCGAGTTTTGCACTGGCTTCGATTATTACTTTAACTGATTTTGTTCCGCTTTCATGGCCTAAAGCTCTTAAAAGGCCTTGCTGTTTTGCCCAACGACCATTACCATCCATGATGATGGCTAGATGTTTTGGCAAGTTATTCTTGTTGATAGTTTCTAGTAAATTCATTTTTTTATTCTACACAATAACAGGGTTTGTTTCCAAAGGTATAAGTTAATGTAACTCCCGAAAAAACATACCAATCATTATTATTTATATTTCCAAATCGGAGCGATTCCAAATTTTTATTTTTTGGATTACTCCCGTCTATGTTATCCGTTAAAGTATATCTTGCGCCCACTTCTGCTGCCAATATTATAGTAGGGCTAATGTTTGATTTTACTCCAATTGTCATTGGTATTGCAAAGGAACCTGTGTTTTTATCTTTTCTAGTTTCTCCATCCAATACATATAATTCGTCATGTCTAAAATAACTTATACCAGAATGTACATACGGAGTGATTTTAGTACTAGCTTCATGAAGATTAAAATCAAAAAAGTTGAATTCAAGACCTAAAGATACTTCTTTTATACCGTTTTCAAAACGATAGCCTCTTTGGTTTCTACCAGCTTCTTTTGAATCTAAATCATTTGAAACAATTTTTGATTGTGTATAAGAAAATCGATACGCATGTCTGGCGCTTTTGTTCCACTTATACAGCAATCCAATAGCTGGCTCGTTTGGCGAAACATAAGTAGTAGGACCAACATCTCCTATATAGTTGCTCCCACCAATAAATACACCAACTTCATGTATCTGAGCATGTGTTGCCATCACTGGGAAAAAGCATAAAAATAAATAGAAAAATTTGTTCATTTAATCAAAAATTGCGTGCAAATATAATAATTATCAATTCGATTCAATACCCATTCAGTTAAATGTGCGTTTTTTTAATAATTTACTATTAAACTCGCACTAAATGTCTATTTGTTTTACTAAAACGAGAAAAATTGATAAAATCGTATAGCGTTTGATTAAAATGATTTAATTCCTTTTGTCCTCTCCCCAAAGTAGTTTGTTGCGAAGTGTTTTTAAAAATGTTTCTCCTGGGATTTCGACCATATTAATTTGAAAAGGAGTTTTCTTTAATGTCAGAATTGATTCGTTTTTTATCGAGGTTACTCTGGAATCTAAGGAAACTAAGTAGTATTCCTCCCTTCCTGAGACTTTTAGTCTAATTTCAGTTTCATCTGGAACTACCAGGGGCCTTGCGGTAAGATTGTGCGGAGCAATGGGAGTAATAACCAAACTTTTTACATCAGGAGTCAAAATTGGACCGCCACAACTTAGGGAGTATCCTGTGGATCCTGTAGGTGTTGAAATAATTAAACCATCTGCCCAATACGAATTCAAGTATTCATCGTTTAAGTGCGTTTCAATCGTAATCATGGAGGTGGTGTCTTTTCGGCTAACCGTAATTTCATTCATTGCAAAATTTATTGCGTCAACGGATTCATTTGGTGGTGAACAGGTCAAACTCAGTAGAGCACGTTTAGAAATCGTATATTTTTTATCAATAATAAATTGCATGAAAGAGGCAATATTCTCCTTTTGTACAGATGCTAAGAAGCCCAATCGACCTGCATTTATACCTAAGATGGGGATGCCGGAATCTCTTACTAGTGTAGCTGCTCTTAATATTGTTCCGTCTCCGCCGATGCTTATCAACATGTCAAAACTATCGTCAAGTTCGGTGTGAGATGTAAAAGTTTTGTATTTTTTTTCTACAATCTTCCTTTCGTTAAGCATCAATAAAAAATGAGACTCAATAATCATCTCTACATTATTTTTGTTAAAAAAAACAAAGATGTCGTTTATGATGGGTTCTGTACTGTTTTGATAATATTGACCGTAGATAGCTACTTTCATATTTTGTTTACTCGTTTAATGTTGATGGCTTATTTTGTCATTTAATCGATTAAACAAATAATCGGTAAAGTGACAACTATATATTAAGGTATTTGTCTAAATAATCAGAACGCTCCTTTAAATTATTGATGTAATTGTCTTCTTGATGTTCTGATATGATTTCATAATTGTATCTTCTAAAAGTTTGTATGATTTCATTCATAGTTCCTAATGTTATTTTCAATGTAACTTCTACGCTATCCACATCAGCTTCAGAGATGAACAGTCCTAAAAGTTTTCCGTTATTGCTTTCTATAATTTGAGTAATTTGACTCATAGAATAATCCAAAACTCCTTTTTTAACAACAATGATTCCGCCAGGTTCTTTTAAAAAAGGGGTTTCATGAAAAAATTTCATAATGTCCTCTATTTCATAATAGCCAACATAAGTATTATTTTCGTCCAAAACGGGAACTAAATTGGTGTGGTTTTTTGCAAAAACTTCTAAAACATCCAGCCACATCGTATTGGTTCTGGTGAAAAATCCTTCAAGAGTAAAACGATAATCCGCTACTTTTTTATCACTGTCAAAAGTCTCGATGTCTTCGGATGCTATACTGCCAATATAAACGCCCTCTTCAACAATTGGAAAATGTGAAAAGTGTAATTCACTAAAAAAGTCCTGAACAGCAGCAATAGAATCTAGGCTGTCAATTGCTTTAAAGTCATTGGTAATATATTCTGTAATTTCTGTCATAAATCAATCGGCGATATTTCATGCAAAATAATCAAAAATAAGCAAAATCTCCTAAGTTTTACTTTGTATTTTTGCTCCAAGTAAATACTAGTATCAAAATCAAAAAGTGTTCTAATGACAAAGTTAAGTGTAAACATCAATAAAATAGCTACTTTGCGAAATGCTCGCGGAGGAAATGTTCCTGATTTATTAAAAGTAGCCGCCGATATTCAAAAGTTTGGTGCCGAAGGAATAACGATACATCCTCGTCCAGATGAGCGCCACATTCGCTATCAAGATGCCAGAGATTTAAAGTCTGTCGTTTACACCGAATATAATATTGAAGGAAATCCAGAGCAAACATTCATTGATCTCGTCCTGGAAATAAAACCGACTCAAGTAACTCTAGTTCCAGATGCAATTGATGCGATAACGTCTAATGCGGGTTGGGATACCATAAAACACACTTCTTATTTAACTGAAATCGTTCAGGAGTTTCAACGTAACGGAATCAGAACTTCCATTTTTGTAGATCCTGTTCTCGAAATGATCGAAGGGGCTAAAAAAATTGGAACCGAAAGAATCGAATTGTACACCGAAGCATTTGCACATCAATACAATTTAGGGAATCAAGACGGAATTTTACCTTACACAGAATCAGCCATTTTGGCGAATGAACTTGGATTAGGAATCAATGCAGGTCATGATTTGAGTTTGGACAACATTCAGTTTTTCAAACAAAACATTCCCGGATTGCTTGAGGTTTCCATCGGTCACGCATTAATTTCTGAAGCCATTTATCTGGGATTAGATAATGTGGTGAACATGTATCTTCAAAAATTAAAATAGTTTTTCAAACATTAAGAAATTAAAATGGATAAAGTGTAAAACTTAACAACCTTGGTTTCTTAATGGTTTGTAATTTAAATTATAACGTTAAAATCTAAAATTATATGCTTTTTTCAAAAATAGAAGGTTCAGGCAAGCCACTTTTAATTCTTCACGGATTTCTGGGAATGTCTGATAATTGGAAAACACTCGGAACGCAATTTGCGACTGATTTTCAAGTTCATATTCTCGATTTACGCAACCACGGTCGAAGCTTGCATTCAGAAGAGTTCAGTTATGAAATCATGGCGCAGGATGTTTACGAGTATTGCCAAGCTCATAATTTAGCAAACATCAACATCATAGGACATTCTATGGGCGGAAAAGTAGCCATGCTTTTAGCAACGACACATCCGGAATTAGTAGATAAATTGATTGTGGCTGATATTGGTCCAAAATTTTATCCGCAACACCATCAGGATATTTTGGCGGGATTGAATGCCGTTGATTTTTCAAAAAAACCAAGCCGAGGCGATGTCGAAGAAATTATGGAACAGTTTGTTCCTGATTTTGGAACTAGACAATTCTTAATGAAAAATTTATATTGGCAAGAACCGGGGCAATTGGCGTTCCGATTCAATTTGGCAGTTTTCAATAATAAAATAGAGGAAATAGGTGTGCCATTACCCGAAAATTCCGTTTTTGAGAAACCAACATTATTTATTCGTGGTGGAAATTCCAGATATATTTTGGACAGTGATTTTGAAAACATAAAAAAACATTTTCCAGATTCAAGCATCGAAACGATTCCTAATGTAGGGCATTGGCTTCATGCCGAAAACCCAGCTGAGTTTTATCAAAAAGTGACTTCTTTTTTGAAAGAAACGAGATAATTTAAATTTTCACTACATTTATTAAAAATTTAAAACAAAATTCTATGAATTTACTGATCAAAATTCTTATCACTTCGGGATTAGTGTTGCTAATTGCAAACTTTATGCCCGGAGTTCATGTTAATGGATTTACTACAGCATTAATTGTAGCCATTGTTCTAGGGTTACTTAATATATTTATCAAACCAATATTGGTAGTACTCACTTTGCCAGTTACCATTATTACTTTAGGATTGTTTTTACTAGTCATCAATGCATTAATGATTTTGTTGTGTACAAAAATTGTGGGCGGATTTAGTGTAGATACCTTTTGGACCGCCTTATTCTTTAGTATCATTTTGTCATTATTACAGTCCATAATGAATGGAATATTAGGAGAAGGAAAATAAGGAGTTCTTTTTAACACGTATTTGTGAATGAATTAATTTACAGTATTTGTTAATTTTATACCTTTGTGCTTGTATATAAGATAAACAATGTCTAAAAAGTTTTACATAGTGTTATTGCTTATGCTTGGTTTCTTTATGATACCAAGCGTGGCTTTTGCATGTGGAATAAAAACAGAGAAGGCATGTTGCAAAAAAGAATCTTCTTCAGAAAAAAATAAAAAAGACTGTTGTAAGAAAGAAAAAAAATCTAATGAAAGTTCTCATGACGGCTGCAAAGGGGCTTGTAAAAATGTTACATGCAGCAGTTCAGCATTTCAATTGGGTTTAACTTCGGTTTTTTATACCGAATTAAACAACCAAGTTTTTAGTTTTTCTACTGAAAAACAAAATTACTATTACTCGGAAATATTCATTTCTTCCCATTTTCGCTCTATTTGGCTTCCTCCTAAAATAAGCTAAATTACTTTTATGACAGCCAAAAGACTGTCTTTTTCAAAGCATTATATGCTTTACAATCATTATTTTTTTAGTCCATTACAATTTGAAACATAGTTAATACACTATAGTTTTTAATCTTTTTTGTGGCTAATTCACATCAAAATTATACATACAATGAATTCAATACGAAAAATATTGATGGCAATAATTCTATTGCTTTCAGTTACAAGTGCAAGCGCGCAAATTAAAAACAGCAAAACAGAAACCGTTAAAATATACGGAAACTGTGACATGTGTAAGAGCAAGATAGAAACCGCCGGAAACCTTAAAAAAGTGTCTAAGATAGAGTGGAATAAAGATTCCAAAATGGCAACACTTACGTATGATTCGACTAAAACGAGTCAGGACGAAATCTTGAAACGCATTGCTTTAGCCGGTTATGATAGTGATAAATTTCTTGCTCCAGATGCTACTTATGACGCTTTACACGGATGTTGTCAATATGAAAGAGAGGCAAAAGTAGCCGTTTCTACCGAAATGAAAATGGAAAGCACCACTACAGAAAATCATTCAAACCACGCCACTCATTCTGATGCGACAGTTGTAAAACAGCAAGTGGATACTAAACTAAAAGTTGTTTTTGATACCTATTTTCTTCTGAAAGATGCTTTGGTGAAAACAGATGGAAAAGCGGCTGCTACTGTGGCGAAAGAAGTTCTAATAGCATTAAATGCAGTAAAAATGGACGAGCTTGCTATGGATGTGCACATGGTTTGGATGAAAGAAATGAAATCTTTAATGGCTGGTGCTAAAGAAATTGCTGAAACACAAGACATCAAACGCCAAAGAGAAATTTTCATCCCTTTTTCAAAATCAATCTATGAATTGATAAAAGTGGCCAAATACGAAACTCCGGTTTATCTTCAGTTTTGCCCTATGGCAAATGACGGAAAAGGAGCTAACTGGTTGAGCAAAGAGAGTGCGGTTAAGAATCCATATTACGGTTCTCAAATGATGACGTGCGGAAAAACGGTTGAAACGATTCAATAATTACACTAAGACCTTAGTATGAAAAAAATAATCTTGTTGTGTAGTTTGATATTCACCATTTCAGTGGCCAGCGCTCAAATGAAAATTGGCGATAGTTTGCCTGATTTTCAATTGACAAACAGCAAGGCGGTATCAATAAATTTGGCTTCGCTAAAAGGGAAAACAGTCTTAATAGACTTTTGGGCATCTTGGTGCGCACCTTGCAGAATTGCTAATAAAAAGTTAGTTCCGTTTTACAATCAAAATAAAAAGGAAAACTTCGAAATTGTTGGAATTTCTTTGGATACAGATAAAACAAAATGGATGAATGCCATTCAAAAAGATAAATTAGCGTACGAGCAGCTGATTGATTCGAAAGGATTTGATGCAAAATCAGCACTACTTTTTGGAGTAGAGCAGTTACCAAGCGCTTATCTTTTTGATGCATCAGGAAAACTGGTTATTATCAATCCTACAGAAGAGCAAATTTTAATGCAGATAAAAAAATAAAACAAAATGAAAAATATACATTTAAAACTCATTCTAATCGCTTGTTTGGTTTTAATTACAAGTGCAAAATCCTATTCTCAAATCTCAAAAGCTGAGATAATGGCAACAGGTTTAACGTGTTCTATGTGTTCCAATGCAATAAACAAACAACTGAAAGCAACCGTTGGTGTAGATAGTGTGAGTACGGATTTGAATACGAATACATTTACCGTTTATTTTAAAAAAGAAAGTAAAATAATGCCAAAAGTATTGAAAGCAGGTGTTGAAAAAGCCGGTTTTTTTATCGGTTCATTAGTAATTACAGTGCCAACAGAAAGCTTAAAAATGGCTGAGGATAAAACCATTTTACTAAACGGTTCTACTTTCGTTTTATTGGATGAAAAACTTAAAAATAGTAACGGAGAAACAAAAGTTAGAGTTTATGACAAAGGATATGTAACGCAAAAAGAACATAAAAAACTACTCAAAACGTTATCAAAAACAGCGTCATATTCCGCAGACAACGAAGACGATTACCATATTAAATCAGCAATTTAATGAGAAGATTTTTAATCGTATTTACACTATTTCTTATTCAAGGAATATCGGCTCAGGAGCTTTTTGTAGTTACTGATCCGGCAAGTAATGTTCCTTCAGGCTCATTAGGAATTCGTTTGGGACAATCTATTTTCAAAGAACAAATGAAGTCAGGTTATAGTTATCATATCATGCCTGAAGTCACTTGGGGTATCAATAAAAATTTGATGGTGAGAACCTCCATGTTTGTCAGCAATAGAAGCAATCAATTGGTTACTGAAGGCGCCAGTTTTTATACTAAATATCGTTTCCTGTCTACCGATGATTTGCAGAGTCATTTTAGGATGGCAGCTTTCGGTCGATATAGTTTCAATAATGCCGATATTCATCAGGAACAGTTAGAGATTATGGGACATAATACTGGTTTTGAAACAGGAATTGTAGCCACGCAACTTATCAAGAAAGTAGCGATTAGTACTTCGGTAAGTTTTGAAAAGGCTTTCGATAATAAGCCTGATTATAGTTTTCCAGTGGCGCAAAGTGATAACGCTACCAATTATACACTATCGTTTGGAAGATTGATGTATCCAAAAAAATACACTAACTTCAAGCAAACAAACATCAATACAATGGTTGAGTTTGTTGGACAGACATTAAACGAAAATGGAAAATCATATCTAGATATTGTGCCTTCTATTCAGTTTATTATCAATAGTCAAGCGCGAATTGATGTTGCTTATAGACAAGAACTATACAGTTCTATGTTGCGGTCTGCGCCAAATGGATTTTATCTAAACTTGGAATATAACTTTTTTAATGTTTCAAAATAAAATAAGTAAAAAACCTTACCAAACGAATTTTCAAAAAATAGCCATCAAATAGTCAAGCAATTTGCTACAATAATTAAATATATATTAAATGAAAAAAATAATCTTATCAATAGTCACATTAGCAGTAATGTGTGTTTCTTGTAACCAAAATAATAAAGAAACAAAAACCGATACAGCAGTAACGAACCAAGCAGGTGCTGAATTGTATTCATGTCCAATGCATCCTGAAATTACAGGCGAAAAAGGGAGTGAATGCTCTGAATGTGGAATGGAATTAACCGAGAAGGTGGCGCAAACAACCACGACTAAAAAAGAAGAAACAGTAGTTCCTGCGGGCCAAACTGTTGTGGAGACTCGCGGAATAATTAAAATTAGAAATACTAACAAAACAGCTTTTCCAACCGACGCAATAGTTCTGAATTATCTCAAAATTAAAAACACACTGACCAAAGACGATTCAAAAGGAACGGCAACTGCTGCAAAAACATTGATTACTACTTTAAATAGTACTAGTTCAACCTCTTTGGATAGCGATTCAAAAAATAGATATAATGCTATTTTGGCTGATGCCAAAGCGCATGTCAAACACATAGGTGATAATGCTGGAAAAATAGACCATCAAAGAGAATATTTTTCGTTATTGAGCAAAGATGTCTATGATTTAATAAAGGCTTTTGGAACACAACAAACGGTATATCAGGATTATTGTCCTATGTATGGAGAAGGCAAAACGGGCTATTGGATAAGTGAGACTAAGGAGGTAATCAATCCTTATTTTGGTTCTGAAATGTTAAATTGTGGTAGAAGAATAGCTATTGTTCAATAATGATGAAGCTTTACATCAAGAATATGGTGTGCAATCGCTGTAAAATGGTTGTGAAATCCGAGCTCGAGAAAATAGGAATATTTCCTGTTTCAGTTGAATTAGGAGAAGTCGAACTAGTAGAAAATTTTAAAGAGAATCAAAAGCAGGAGTTAGAGATAAAACTGCAATCGCTAGGATTTGAATTGTTAGAAGACAAAACAACGATACTTATAGAGAGAATTAAATGCCTCATTGTTGATTTGGTGCACCATCAAGAGAATGAATTAAAAATTAATTTATCACACTATTTATCGCAACAATTAGTACAAGATTATAGCACTTTGAGTAATTTATTCTCAGAAGTTCAAGGCATGACTATTGAGCATTATTTTATTGCTCAAAAAATCGAAAAAGTAAAGGAGTTATTAATGTATAAAGAATTAACTTTAAGTGAAATTGCAATTAAACTGAATTATACCGATGTAGCGCATTTGAGTAATCAGTTTAAAAAAATCACTGGCGTTACGCCAACTCATTTTAAAAAATTAAAAGAAAATAATAGATTGCAAATTGATGGGTTGTAAAATTTACAAATCATTTCCAAAATTCTACAACAAGTCAAAATATCAGGTCGAGTACCTTTGAACAGTAGAAATGAATCTTTAGTTTAATATTTTAATAATAGAAAAAATGAAAACATTAATTATCGTACTAAGCGTGTTCTTAGCAGTAAATTCAATGGCATCAGCTCAAGAAGCTGTGAAATCGTCCCAAAAGGAAACTCAAAAAGAAATGTATTCGTGTCCTATGCACCCAAAAGAGATGAGTTCTAAAGAAGGAGAGTGCAGTAAATGTAGAATGAAATTAGTAAAAACATTAAAACACGATACTTCAGGGAAAGGAAAAAAAACAGAAGTTGTTGCAAAATACGTATGTAAAATGGACGGAACAACTGCTGATAAACCAGGAAAATGTTCTAAATGCGGAATGAAAATGGCTCCTCAAGAAGTTAAAAATCCAATGTATTCTTGTCCGATGCACGCTAAAGAAATGAGTGATAAATCCGGAAAATGTCCAAAATGTGGAATGCAAATGACTCCAAAAGCAAGTGACAAAAAAGAACAGAATCATCAACATTAAAGTTTTTTAAAATCGGTTCTATACTTTTTATAGAACCGATTTTTTTTATAACTCAATATTATGAAACATACCTATACAGTCACTGGAATGTCTTGCGATGGTTGCCGTTCCAAAGTCGAAAAAACATTGAATGCTATTGAAGGGATTCAAGCGACACTTACTTTGGATCCGCCAATAGCAACGATAACAATGGATAAATACATTCCGACTACTAACTTACAAGAAGCTTTAACTGCTGCCGGAAATTATACAATCACAATGAATAATGAGGCTAATTCTCTTGAAGTAACTGAGAATTCAATCGCGAAATCGTGTTGTAGTTCTGTAAAAAAAGAGGAGCCCATAGCGAAATCGTGTTGCGGTTCAAACAAACAACAAGAGAAACCAATTGTAATTTTACCAGAGAATGCGCAAGGTAAATACTATTGTCCGATGCATTGTGAGGGCGAAAAAGTCTATGATAAACCAGGAAGTTGTCCGGTTTGTGGAATGGATTTGGTAAAAGCCCCCGAATTAACTGGTGCAAAAACAAGCTATACTTGTCCCATGCATCCAGAAGTTATCAAAGACGGACCGGGTTCGTGTCCCATTTGCGGAATGGATTTAGTACCAATGGAACCCACCGATTCTGAAGAAAACAAGGTGTACGATGACTTGGTTCGTAAAATGAAAATCGCGATAGTTTTTACAGTTCCTATTTTTATTATTGCCATGTCAGATATGATTCCGAATAATCCGATGATGAAAATCATGGATACTGAAAAGTGGAATTGGGTACAATTAGTATTGTCGCTTCCGGTAGTTTTTTATGCGTGTTGGATGTTTTTTGAGCGCGCTTGGAAATCTATTGTTACATGGAATCTCAATATGTTTACGTTGATTGGAATTGGTTCGGGTGTTGCTTTTCTGTTTAGTTTAGTAGGATTGTTTTTTCCAAATATTTTTCCAGATGAATTTAAAACGCATCACGGAACTGTTCACCTATATTTTGAAGCGACAACAGTCATATTAACCTTAGTTTTACTAGGCCAATTATTAGAAGCCAAAGCCCACAGCAGAACTAGTGGTGCCATAAAAGAATTATTGAAATTAGCGCCGACCGAAGCTATTTTAGTTAGCGATGGAAAAGATATGGTTATCTCGATTCACGACATAAAAAAAGGGGATTTGTTGCGTGTGAAACCAGGAGATAAAATTCCGGTTGATGGAAAAATAACCGATGGCGAAAGTACTATTGATGAATCGATGATTTCAGGAGAACCGATTCCAGTTGATAAAAAAATGGATGATGCTGTTATTGCAGGAACCATCAACGGAAACAAATCATTTGTGATGATTGCTGAAAAAATCGGTTCAGAAACCCTGCTTTCACAAATTGTACAAATGGTAAATGATGCCAGTCGTTCCCGAGCACCAATTCAGAAATTAGCCGATAGAATTGCGAAGTATTTTGTACCTATTGTTGTTATAACTTCCATAATTACCTTTTTTGTTTGGGCACAATTTGGTCCTGAACCCGCAATGGTTTATGGATTTATCAATGCCATTGCTGTATTAATAATTGCTTGCCCATGTGCTTTGGGATTGGCCACGCCCATGTCGGTGATGGTTGGTGTTGGGAAAGGAGCGCAATCGGGAGTTTTGATAAAAAATGCCGAAGCACTGGAAAATATGAACAAAGTTAATGTTCTAATTACTGATAAAACAGGAACGATTACGGAAGGTAAACCTTCTGTTGAAAAAGTATTTTCATTGAATAATGACGAAGATTCTTTGTTGCAAAGCATTGCTTCTTTAAATCAGTACAGCGAACATCCTTTGGCGCAAGCCGTAGTCACTTTTGCGAAAGCGAAAAACATTCCCTTAATCGAAGTCAAGGATTTTGAAGCGATTTCCGGTAAAGGAGTTATTGGCACAGTTACCAATAAAAAAGTGGCGCTCGGAAATAAAAAATTGATGGAGCAAGTGAATGCCAAAGTTTCGGCGGAATTAGAAAATCAAATTGTAGCCGAACAGAAATTAGGGAAAACGGTTTCTTACATTTCAGTGGACGGAGTCGTAGTGGGATTTGTATCGATAACTGACGCCATAAAAGCAACAAGCGCCGAAGCAATAAAAGAACTGATGCGCCAAGGAGTTGAGGTGATTATGCTAACGGGCGATAATGAAAATACGGCAAAAGCAGTGGCGACACAATTGAATTTAAGTTCGTTTAAAGCGGGTTGTTTGCCCGAAGACAAGCTCAAAGAGATTCAACGATTGCAATCCGAAGGGAAAATTGTAGCCATGGCAGGCGACGGAATTAACGATGCTCCGGCTTTGGCTCAAGCCGATATCGGGATTGCGATGGGAACTGGAACAGATGTGGCTATTGAAAGTGCTAAAATAACGTTAGTGAAAGGCGATTTGCAAGGAATTGTAAAAGCCAAAAATTTAAGTCATGCCGTTATGAAAAATATCAAGCAAAACTTATTCTTTGCCTTTTTCTATAATGTGTTGGGAATTCCAATCGCCGCAGGCGTTTTATATCCGTTTTTTGGAGTGTTGCTTTCGCCAATGATTGCGGCTTTGGCCATGAGTTTTAGCTCGGTCTCCGTAATTGCAAATGCGTTGCGATTGCGTAATTTAAAACTGTAAGATGAAAAGATATTTTATAATTATAATCGTGCTTTTTGCTTTGAATGTTAAAGCACAAAAAGTAGTTCGATATGATTTATATGTTCGGGATACGATTGTCACTTTTGGCGATACACCCAAAAGAGCAATTGCCGTAAACGGACAAATTCCAATGCCAACACTAACGTTTACCGAAGGCGATATTGCCGAAATTTATGTGCATAACGAATTAAATGAAGATACTTCACTGCATTGGCATGGATTATTTTTACCCAATAAAGAAGATGGTGTGCCGAATTTGACTCAAATGCCAATCAAGCCTAAAACGACGCATAAATATACGTTTCCAATTATTCAACACGGAACGCATTGGTACCACAGTCATACTGGGTTACAGGAACAAATTGGTATGTACGGTTTGTTTATCATGAACAAAAGAAATGAAGACCCAACCTTTAGAAAAGGAATAGACGATCTGCCAACAGTTCCAATCATTCTTAGCGAATGGACTGATATGAAACCAGAAAATGTACATCGGTTATTGCACAATGCCACGGACTGGTTTGCGATTCAAAAAGGTACCACGCAAAGCTATGCTGAAGCTATAAAAGCAGGACATTTCAAAACAAAGGTTACGAATGAATGGAAGCGAATGAACGCCATGGACGTAAGTGATGTGTATTACAATAAGTTCCTGATTAACGGGAAAAGTGAAAGTCAGCTTTCGCAATTTAAGGCGGGAGATAAAGTGCGGTTGCGGATTTCCAATGGTGGTGCTTCGACTTATTTTTGGTTGAATTATGCCGGCGGAAAAATAACCGTTGTTGCCAGTGACGGAAATGATGTGGAACCTGTTGAAGTCGACCGATTAATAGTTGCTGTTTCTGAAACCTATGATGTTGTTGTAACGATTCCTGCCGATAAAACGGCGTATGAGTTTTTAGTCACTTCGGAGGACAGGACCAAATCGGCTTCGTTGTATTTAGGAGATGGCATCAAGCAATTAATTTCACCTTTGCCTAAATTAAAGTATTTTGAAGGGATGAAAATGATGAACAGCATGATGAAAATGAATGGCGATTTAGATGATATGGGCATGCAAATGTCGCTCAACCAAATGGACATGAATGTGGTGATGTATCCTGAAATTACAGGAAGCAGTCAAAAGTCAAAAGCCGAAAGTCAAAAGGAAGCGGAACATGGTAACCACAATCAGTACGACTCTAATGCACTTTCGGAGATTACAACTTTGAATTATGCCATGCTGAAATCACCAACCAAGACAACATTGCCAAAAGATGCACCGGTGAAAGAATTGCGTTTTGAATTATCAGGTAACATGAATCGCTATGTGTGGAGTCTGGACAATAAAGTAGTTTCGGAAGCGGATAAAATTCTAATTAAAAAAGGCGAGAATGTCCGAATTGTACTCTTCAATGGCTCCATGATGCGCCACCCGATGCATTTACACGGACATGATTTTAGAGTGCTAAACGGAAAAGAAGCATACGCACCGCTGAAAAATATTATCGATATTATGCCGATGGAAACCGATACGATTGAGTTTAATGCAAATGTTAAAGGCGATTGGTTTTTTCATTGTCACATTCTCTATCACATGATGGCGGGAATGGGCAGGGTTTTTAGTTATGAAAATCAAGAGCCAAATCCTTTGATTCCAAATCCAAAATTAGCACAACGCAAATTATTCGCTGATGACAGAGCCTTTCATGTGATGGCCGAAAATGATTTTGCCACCAACGGGAATGATGGAATGTTGATGATTCAAAACACGCGTTGGAGTATTGGTACCGAATGGCGTTTGGGCTACACCAATCATCACGGGTACGAAACCGAAACGCATATTGGAAGATACATCGGGAAAATGCAATGGCTGATGCCGTTCATCGGTTTTGATTGGAGGTACCGAAAAATGGAAATGGGAGCAATGGAAGAGAATCTTTTTGGTCAAACCAATACCAAAGACAATCGCGCTGTTTTCAGTGCCGGAGTCGAATATACGTTGCCAATGCTCATCAAAGCACAAGCCGAAGTGTATACCGACGGGAATTTCAGACTGCAATTGGAACGCATGGATATTCCGGTTTCCAAAAGATTGCGTATGAATTTAATGTGGAATACGGACAAAGAATACATGGCGGGTTTGCGGTATATTGTCAAAAGAAATTTTGGGATTACCACGCATTATGACAGTGATATGGGAATGGGTTTTGGATTGAGTTTGAATTATTAAAGGATTTAAAAAAAATAGTTTGTTGCAAAAGGGATTCTTGTTTTTAGTAGGTTTATGATAATGAAGTGATTGTCTTTTACAGGTATTACAAAAACTATTTTTATTGGAAGGTTTTTGGGTTTGGCTTTGTGCATCTCAAAAATAGTGTTATTTTTGCACCCGAAACATTGAAAAATGGCCCGTTCGTCTATCGGTTAGGACGCATGGTTTTCATCCATGTAAGAGCGGTTCGATTCCGCTACGGGCTACAACTCATAAACAATTTTCTTAAAAGCCTCGAAAACTAATTTTCAAGGCTTTTTTTATTGGTTTTGGTTGTTGTATTATTTGCTCATTATTGTGGGCGCAAAGTCAGAGACATTTGCGCAGCTTATGCGATAAATTTATTCTTTGAAAGAACACTTTGTGGAGCTGGCTGGCTAGTATAAAGTTATCACTCTTAATTTTTTCTCTTTAGGAATGTATTCAAATACGATTGTTATTTTAATTGTTTTACTAACTTTATTTAAAAGTTCAATTATTATGACAAATTTTAAAACATTATGTTCTTTTGAAACGGTCATGTTATATATGTAATTGCTGTTGATTTTACTTTGGATAATATCAATTAATTCTTCTTTTGAATATGTGATTAAGTTTGCTATTTCTAGTTTGCCAGTTTTTTCGGTTTTTAAGTATTCGAGTTTATCTTCATTAATCTCAATTATCTCTATTTTTGAAATGAGTGGACTCATTGAATTTAATGAGAAATTTAAATCACATTCAAAACCTTTAATGATTTCTCGTTCGATTTTATAGGAAAGAAAGACTCCATAATATGACTCTTGTATGCTTTTGATTATAAAATTTGATTCTTCAAATTTATAACCCAAAATATTTATGTCTTCATTGTTATTTCTATCATCTTCGTGACTCATTATGATATTTTTATCTTGTTTTATAAAAATATTTACAAGCATTGTGGATAATAATGATTTAATAGGAGATTGGTTTGTTAAGTTGAAATAACCAATGAAAGATTGGACTTCTTTTAGATTTTCAATAAAATGATTAAATCTTTGATTTGATAAATTGTTAATGTAAACAATATAGAATTGAGTTGAATGTTTATATTCAATGTCTTTTAATTGACGGATTTCTTTGAAGAAATGATAATATAACATTTTTTGGTTTTCATTGGTACCTATGTAATCACCACAGAGTATACTATGAGAACTTTTCTCATCAAAAAGAGGAATTATATTATTAAATATTTCTTTACCATACCAATTATTTTTTATTTTAGAAGTGTCAAATATTAGTCCTATTTCTTTTCTGTCACTTTGAGGTATCAGACATTTTTTTAGTTTTGAATATTCTAAATTCTTGGATTTTAGAATATTATTTAGAGTGTTGAACATTTTAGTGATCTCTGAATGCATTATTTCATCATTTAGTTGGAAATATTCTTTAGTGATTTCTAATAGCATATTTCCTCTAGCATTCAATGTGTAAATAGTTTTCTCAATCATTATTTTGCAAGGGTATTTGTTTTTTGATGCTTAAATATATAAATAAATTATTACAAAATATTAAAGCGATTTTATATTCTTGAAAACCACGACCCGCGTGAAGGATGGCAGTGAAAATCCTTTTATGAAGCGCAGCGCAATAAAAGATTATAACGAACAGCCTGACCCGAAGTTGCTAGGAGGGACGACAGCGCCATCTGGAGGGACACGCCCAAATTATTTTCCTTTTCTAACCTCTGATTTTGTCAAATAACTGCCTAAAATTCAATCCCGAAGGTTCAGTACTAAAAAGCTTGTTTGGGTTGCAAAAATTTTATAATTTTGCAACCCAATTTTATTATGTAAATTAAAGAAGAAGATGGATATCAAAAGAGTAGCAATAGACGCTGTGAATGAAACAATTGTAATGACTGTTGTTCACATGGATTACAAAGGACAAGTTGCAAAAAGAATAAACGAAAAAATGCCTTTGGCAACTGTTAAGGGATTTAGAAAAGGAGCGGTGCCTAAAGATCTTGTTGAAAAACAATACGGTAAAAAAATCAAAGAAGAAGAAGTTCAGAAAGTGGTTGATTTAGCATTGGAGCGTTTTGTACAATCAGAAAGATTAAACCTTCTTGGAACGCCACTTCCTAAAGTAAACGAAAATTTTTCTTGGGATGCTGAAGAATTGGTTTTTGAATATGAAATTGGTTTGGTACCAAACTTCACTTTAGACTTAGAGGCTAAAAACGACATCGTAAAATATGTGGTTACTGCTGACGATAAATTAATCGACGGTCAAGTGGAAAGAATTCAAAAACAATTTGGAACTGCAATTCCTCAAGAGGTTGTTGCTGCAGATTCGGATGTGACAGGAACATTCACTAACGAAGAAAAAGGAATTAATAACGCTACCACTATTGCTGCTGATCTTTTCAAAGACAAAGCGACTTTTGACTTGTTCATAGGTAAAAAAGTAGGTGATGTAGTGACTGTAAATACGAAAGGTTTATTTGAAGACGACCACCAATTGATGGACGTGATGAAAGTAAGTCATGATGATGTTCACGGTTTAGATGTTGATGTAAACTTCACAATCGAAGCAATCAACACTGCTGAATTAGCAGAATTAAACCAAGAATTGTTCGATAAATTGTTTGGAGCTGGAGCAGTTTCTTCACTTGAAGAATTGAAAGCAAAAATCAAAGAGGATGCTGAAAATCAATTTGCACAACAAGCAGACCAAAAATTATTAGGTGATGTTACTGAGTTCTTAATCGAAAGCACAAAATTTGATTTACCAGCTGAATTCCTTAAAAAATGGTTGCAAACTGTTGGTGAGAAAAAATTATCTCCTGAGGAAGCTGAAGTAGAATATGCACGTTCTGAAAAAGGATTGCGTTTTCAATTGATCGAAGGTAGAGCAATGGCTCAGTCTGACATCAAAATCACTTTTGAAGATTTGAAAACATTCACTACAAAAAATATCCGTCAACAAATGGCGCAATTCGGGCAAACAAATCCTACTGACGAAGAAGTTCAAGGAATTGTAGCTAGAGTTTTGTCTAACCAAGACGAAGTGAAAAGACTTTCTGACCAAGTTGTTGCTGAGAAATTATTGGAATTGTTCAAAGAAAAAGCAAATCCTACAACTAAAGAAGTGACTTACGAAGAATTTATTGCTGCTTCTTACGGAGAATAAAGTATTGTCGTAAAGTCAAAAGTCATAAAGTCAAAAGTTGAAAAATGGGAATCAAATTTCGTTAGTTGTTTCAAATTTTAAGATTTTATTACAAAGACAAAACAATAAAAAATAGTTATATTTGAGCGTCAGAAAAAATATTTTTTGGCGCTCTTTTGTTTGAATTAATTTCAGGAGCTAATCCAGCTGTACGTTTCAAGTTTTTTCTTCCGTTTCTGTTTTTTAAATTCCTGCAAGAGCTTCTTCCAGTCGCTTTGCAAGAATAAAAAAACTAAAAAACGGAATTCAAAAAGCTTTTTACTTCCATCTGGGCTAAAAAATAAGACATATTGACATCATTTATAAAGAGGTATGACCTTTGCATTAAATGGAATCACAAGATATAACGTAAAACTTAGAACAAAAAAATATGAACTACGGTAAAGAATTTAAAAAATTTGCTACAAAGGACCACGGTGTAAACTCCATGTATTACGATAAAATCGTAGGCGCAATGACTCCTAAAAACATGACTCCATATATCATCGAAGAACGTCAGTTGAATATTTCACAATTAGACGTTTTCTCCAGATTGATGATGGACAGAATTATATTCCTTGGAACAGGAATTGATGACCAAATCGCAAACATCGTTCAAGCACAGTTATTGTTCCTTGAAAGCGCCGATGCTTCTAAGGATATTCAAATTTATTTGAATTCTCCAGGCGGAAGTGTTTACGCAGGATTAGGGATTTATGACACAATGCAATACATCAAGCCAGATGTAGCGACTATTTGTACAGGAATGGCAGCTTCTATGGGAGCGGTGCTGTTATGTGCAGGAGCTGCAGGAAAACGTTCGGCTTTGCCACATTCAAGAGTAATGATTCATCAACCATCAGGAGGAGCACAAGGAGTTGCTACTGATATGGAAATCAACTTACGCGAAATGTTGAAACTGAAAGATGAGTTATACAAAATTATCTCGCACCACTCCGGACAAACTTTCGATAAGGTTCATACTGATAGCGAACGTGATTATTGGATGATTGCTGAAGAAGCAAAAGCATACGGAATGATTGATGAGGTTTTAATAAGAGGATAAATTATTAGTCGAAAGTCAAAAGTCAGAAAGTCAAAAGCATTGCTCAGACTTTACGACTTTTGACTTTATGACATTAGACTAAAAGGAATGGCAAAAGTAGTATTAGAGTGTTCGTTTTGTGGAAGAAAGAAGCCAGAAACCAATTTATTGATTGCTGGAATCAATGCACATATTTGTGATAAATGTATCGAACAAGCTCACGGAATTGTTTTAGAAGAATTAAAATCCAGCGGAAGTTCAAAACTGGTTGGTGATTTGATTTTGAAAAAACCAAAAGAAATCAGAGCGTTCTTAGATCAATATGTAATTGGACAAGACCAAACTAAAAAAGTAATGTCGGTTGCGGTTTACAATCACTACAAACGTTTGATGCAACAGCAATTAGACGATGAGGTTGAGATTGAAAAAAGTAACATCATCATGGTGGGACAAACAGGAACAGGAAAAACATTGGTAGCTAAAACCATTGCAAAAATGTTGGATGTGCCTTTAGCTATTGTTGATGCAACAGTTCTTACGGAAGCAGGTTATGTTGGGGAAGATGTCGAAAGTATTTTGACGCGTCTTTTGCAAGCTGCTGATTATGATGTTGCCAAAGCAGAACGTGGAATTGTATTCATTGACGAAATAGATAAAATTGCTCGCAAAAGTGACAATCCGTCTATTACGCGTGATGTTTCTGGTGAAGGGGTGCAACAAGCATTATTGAAATTATTGGAAGGAACAGTTGTAAATGTGCCACCAAAAGGAGGACGCAAGCACCCGGACCAAAAATTTGTTGAGGTAAATACGCAAAACATTTTGTTTATCGCCGGTGGTGCTTTTGATGGTGTCGAAAGAATTATTTCAAAACGATTGAACCGTCAAGCTGTTGGTTATTCGACTTCAAAAAATGTGGATAACATTGACAAAGACAATTTGTTGCAATACATTATTCCAAAAGACATCAAAGATTTTGGATTGATTCCGGAGATTATTGGTCGTTTGCCAGTTTTGACACACATGGATCCTTTAGACAGAGAAACCTTGCGTGCAATTTTGACACAGCCTAAAAATGCGTTAATCAAACAATACGAGAAATTGTTTTTGATGGATGAAGTAACGTTTACTATTACAGATGAAGCCTTAGATTTTATTGTGGATAAAGCCTTAGAATATAAATTAGGAGCTCGTGGATTGCGTTCATTATGCGAAGCAATTTTAACGGATGCTATGTATGAATTGCCAAGTTCTGATGATAAAACATTAGAAATTGATGTGGAGTATGCTAAAGAAACATTGAATAAAAATTTATTGAAACGTTTGGAAATTGCATCATAAAAATTGCGATTTTCTCAAAAAAACAAACCTGTTCATTCATTTGAACAGGTTTTTTTATTTGTAAATTACACTATTTGTTATTGTTCATAAAAAGGGGGATTATTTTTTTTTATCAACGTCAGATTGTCGATTTTTGTCCATTCTAAATCAAATAATTATAAAATGCAAGTAGAAGATATAGAGGTTATTTTACTAAAAGTTTCAGGTCAGGATAAACCGGGTGTAACTGCAGGTTTGACATCTATTTTGGCGAATTATGATGCTATTATTTTAGATATTGGACAAGCAGATATTCACGATACGCTTTCTTTAGGTATCTTATTTGAAATAAAAGCGGGTTCTTCTTCCGCTCCTGTTTTAAAAGATTTATTGTTCAAAGCCTATGAATTGGGTGTGAAAGTTAAGTTTATACCAATTTCTATTGCGGATTATGAAATATGGGTCAAAGGACAACGCAAACAACGCTATACCATTAATGTTTTGGGTGAAACCTTAACAGCAGTTCAATTGGCAGCTGTCACTAAAATATTGTCGAACCAAAATTTGAATATTGATGCAATCAAAAGACTAACGGGGCGAGTTTCTATTATTGAAAAGGAAGAATTTCCACGTTCTTGTATTCAATTGTCAGTGACAGGAACTATCGTTGACAAATCCTTTATGACAGCTAGTTTTATGGAAATTTCTAGAACTTTAGATGTAGATATTTCGTTTCAAGAAGACAATATGTACCGAAGAAACCGCCGTTTAGTGTGTTTTGATATGGATTCAACCTTAATTCAAACGGAAGTAATTGATGAATTAGCAGAGTTAGCGGGTGTGGGTGAGCAAGTTCGTGCTATCACAGAATCGGCGATGAATGGTGAAATTGATTTTAGCGAAAGTTTCAAGCAACGTATGGCTTTGCTAGAAGGGTTGAGTGAAGATGTGTTGCAATCCGTTGCTGAAAATCTGCCTATTACAAAAGGCGCGCATCGCTTGATGAAAGCCTTGAAATATTATGGGTACAAAACGGCTATTCTGTCCGGAGGTTTTACCTTTTTTGGGAAGTATTTGCAAAAAGAATTAGGTATTGACTATGTTCACGCTAATGAATTAGAAATAAAGAATGGTAAGTTAACGGGTAACTATCTTGGTGAAATTGTTGATGGTAAAAAGAAAGCGGAATATCTAAAAGCGATTGCGCTAAAAGAAGGGATTCACATCAATCAAACTATCGCTGTTGGTGATGGTGCTAATGATTTGCCGATGTTGAATTTGGCAGGTTTAGGAATTGCTTTTCATGCTAAACCTACCGTAAAAGAGAAAGCAGAAAGTTCGATTTCCAGTTTAGGATTGGATGGTGTTTTGTATTTGTTGGGCTATCATGACAGGCATATCGATATGATGGAGGAGGAGTAAAATACTGTAATAATCAGATGAAAGGCTATCCCTTAAATTACTTTTTGGATAGCTTTTTTTATACTTTAACGGTAAATTTTTTTTCAGGTTTTTCCAATGTTTGTTTTTCGGGAGATTTGCAAATTCCTCTCGCACCACAACTCATTCTGTGTGGTCCGCAGGAGCTCAGAAAAAGTAGCGTTATCAAGATGTAGAAGGTGTTTTTCATCTTTTCCATTTTTTATGCTGTTTGAAACTGCATGCTTTTCAATTGTTCCAAATAATCCCTTTGGTTGGATAATCTTGGAATTTTGTGTTGACCGCCCAGTTTGTCACGATCTTTTAACCAATCGTAAAACAAATTTTTCCGTGCTACATTAATTACTAACGGATTCAAAGTCATGTTGTTGTAGCGTTTCGCCTCGTAGTCAGAATTTAAGGATTGAATGGCTTCGTCTAATGCTTTTTGAAATTGAGATACATCTGTGGGAGTGTCTTTAAATTCAATCATCCATTCGTGAGCGCCTTTCTCTTTGCCTTTCATGAAAATAGGAGCAACGGTATAATCGACTACTTCAGTTTGGGTAAGTTTACACGCTTTGGCTATAGCCTGATCCGTATTTTCGACCATCAATTCTTCACCAAAAACATTGATATGATGCTTGGTTCTGCCGGTAACCCGAATTCGATACGGATTCAATGAGGTGAAACGAACGGTATCACCAATCATATAACGCCATAAGCCAGAGTTTGTCGTGATGACCAATGCGTAATTTTTGAACAATTCTACATCTGCCAATCGGATTGTTTTTTGATCTGGTGTTCCAAAAGTATCCATTGGAATAAATTCATAGAAGATGCCGTAATCCAGCATTAGCAATAAGTCGCTCGAATAATTCAAATCCTGAATGGCAAAAAAACCTTCAGAGGCATTGTATATTTCGTAGTATTTAAAATCTTTTTTAGGGAGTACTTTTTTGTACTGTTCTCGGTACGGTTCGAAATTTACGCCTCCGTGAAAGTATACTTCCAAATTGGGCCAAAGTTCGAATAGATTTCCTTGTCCGGTTTCTTCCAGCATTTTATTCATTAAAACTAACATCCAAGAAGGAACCCCTGCGAAACTGGTTACGTTTTCGTTTTTGGTTTCGTTTATAATCGCTGCAATTTTGGTTTCCCATTCGCTCATCAAAGAGGTTTTATTGCTTGGCGTACTGCTGAATTCCGCCCAAATAGGCATGTTTTCGATTAGTATCGCTGATAAATCTCCAAAGAACGTATTGTTATCTTCATAAATTTGGGAACTTCCGCCAAGACGCAAGCTTTTTCCAAGAAATAGTTCGGAATCTTCATTGTTATTCAAATACAAACACAACAAATCCTTACTTCCTTTATAATGACAATCTTCTAGCGCTTCGTTGCTTACCGGAATAAATTTACTTTTGGCATTAGTTGTTCCACTGGATTTGGCAAACCATTTTATAGGTGTTTCCCAAAAAACATTTTGCTCGCCCTTGCGGGTTCTTTCAATCAATGGTTGTAATTCTTCGTAGGTTGAAATAGGAATTCTTTCGGCAAAAGTCGCATAAGAATGTATCGAAGCAAAATCATATTCTTTGCCTAAAGCAGTGTTTTTTGACGACTGTAATAAATTCATAAGCAATTCTTCTTGAACCTCATTTGGATATTTCAAGAAAAGTTCGATCTGATGAATTCTTTGTTTGAGAACCCAAGAGGCAAACGAATTGATTATGGTTAGTGGCATTTTTAAATTATGAATTATGAATTGTGAGTTATAACTTTACCAAAAATAACAAAATTTGTTTAACTGTTGCGTTAAACCTGAAACTTTAATCACAATGACATACGAAGGTGTACTTACAAAAATGCAAACTGAATTTGGAAACCCAATTCAATATTATTTGGTTTTTGAAAATAGTTTTTTAAATGTAAATCAGTTGCTGAACAAAAATCTAGAAATTAATTTTGTAGGATTCCAATGTTTGAATTGTGGGAAGAAAAAGAAAATATTCCGTCAGGGATTTTGTTATGATTGCTTCTATTCAAGTGCGGCTGTTGGCGATTGGATTATGAAACCCGAGTTGAGTACCGCCCATCTTGGGATTCAAGATCGAGATTTAGCTTATGAAGAAAAAGTGCAATTACAACCTCATATCGTGTATTTGGCTTTATCAAGCGAAGTCAAAGTAGGAGTGACTAGAAAAACCCAAATGCCAACGCGATGGATAGATCAGGGTGCCACCCAAGCCATCTCGATTGTGGAAGTTCCTAACCGATACTTAGCCGGAATTACCGAGGTAGCGTTGAAAAACCATTATGCTGATAAAACCAATTGGCGCAAAATGCTGACGAATAATGTGGAGCAAATTGACTTAATCGCAGAACGATTAAAGGTTGAGAATTTGATTCCAACGGAAGTTCAGGAATACTTTTATTCGCAAAAGAATGATTTGTATGAGATGCATTATCCCGTTTTACAGTATCCCACTAAAGTAAATAGTTTGAGTTTAGATAAAACACCGCAGTTTCAAGGAAAATTGACCGGAATAAAAGGGCAATATTTACTTTTTGAAGACGGAACGGTTTTTAATATTCGCGGTTCTGAAGGATATGTGGTACAAATTAATGTATAAGTACATGTATTGGGGCGTATCCCATTTGAAAAAATAAGAAAAATATTTTTTCAAATGGGTCGGGTCGTCCGCTGTATCTTTTATGGCTCTCGCAAAAAAACGAGAGCCATAAAAGGATGCCGCTTCCATCCCTTACGCAAGACTCGTAACTGTAGATGATTAGAATTTGTAACAGAAGTAGTGTTTTTGAACCCTATTTTTCGCGCTTGGCACCATATTGAAATTCATGTATAAACAAAAAAGAGGAATCACAACAGTTGCGATTCCTCTTTCTAGTAAATCTAAAAGTCGGATTAATTGACTTTCGTCGTATCGACTACTTTCTTTTTCTTTTTAAACAATCCGTTAAGTAAATCGGTTGCTTTTGCTTTTACGGCTTCTTTGGTTGCTGGAGTTGCAGGAGTCGCAGTTTTTGTAGTGTCTCCGGGTTTCTTATTTTTATTAATGTAGTCTGTCAACGCGGATGTTCCTTGTTTTACTAGTCGGTCTTTTTGCTGATTTACCAGCTGTGTCGTCAATTTAGTAACAGCAGTATTAATGTCAGTTGTGATTTTTGGATTGGTAAAATTACCCAATAATACAGCATTTATCGGAAAGCTTTCTAATTTTGCAGCGTCAGCAGCAGATAATTTTGCAATTAAAGCATTGGCCTCCGAACCCAGATATTTTGCGGGAACATCAAATTTTAAATTGTAATTCATACTTTGGTCAAAACCATGTGTTCCTCCAATTGTTGCTTTAATGTCTTTATACTTGATGTCAAAAGGCTTCACATTTACTTTTCCATCTTTGAATGTTACCGCCGCTTTCAAATCGTTCAAATTGAGTTTACTCACATCAATGAATTTCAAGTTAGAACCCAAAGCCGTCAATAAAGTCGAATTACTAGAATTTACAGTGGTCGAAAGGAGTTGTCCCAATAAATCTCCGGTTAGTGTTTTCAAGTCAGGAGTAAATTCTGTTGCATCAAGATTTCCGTTTAATTTGATGCTTGAATTTAATTTTCCATTAATGATTCCAGCTATTGGCGCAATTTTTTTCAACATATCCAGTTGCGTGAACGACTGCGCAATGTCGACTTGATTTAATTTTAAATCCATATTGAAAACGGGTGTTTCTCCTTTTGTTGAAACCGCTCCATTCACGCCAATTGTTCCTCCAAAAATAGAAGTTTTTACATTTTCTAAAGTTACTTTTTCATCTTTCACAATCAGTTTTCCTGATACGTCTTTCAAGGTTAAATTATCATATAAAACCGTAGTCGCTTTTGCGGTAAGCGTACAATTTAAGAAAGCAGGAATCTTCATAGCATCTGGTTTTTTAGCCGTTGCTGTTTCTGTTTTCGCAGGTTCCCCAGTTGTCATGAAATCATCAACAGCTAATTGTTTCGAATTCATGTTGAAGTTTCCTTTCAATTCTTGGTTTCTAAATATAAATCCATAGAAGTTCTCTAAAACTCCCGTTACACTAATGTCGCTTTTTCCGGTAGTTGCATTCAGTTGTTTCAAATTCACTTGGCTAGGGTTGAATTGAACTATTGCAGTGCTGATATTCATTGTTTTACCGTTCTCATCCGCATACTTGAAACCGGATAAACTCATCGTTCCCGCATTATTGATATTTTCATATTGACTTTTCTCAACGGATTGCATGTCGAATTTTGTAGTCACATCAGCCTTTAAAATCCCAGATAAGGGCTTGTCCAGTTTTATAGGATAGGCCTTAGAAAGATTGGCTAGATTGATAGTTCCTTTTAATGCTGCGTCGACTATTGCGTTTTCTGTTATGTTTCTAATGTTGGCTTTGGCATTAAAAACATCTTGATCAATTTGGAAAGAAAGTTTGTCCAAATTGACATACGTATCATTTAGAATCCCCGTTTTGTTGATTATTTTAGTGTCAATAACAATGTTTTGAACTGATTTTGGTAAATTGGGATATTGAAAAGATGCGTTATTGGAAGCGATTTCAATATTAAATTTTGGTACCGTTGTGTCAGAATATAAGCCTTTGGCAAAACCGATTACGGTAAAATCTCCAGTTGTTTTCACGTTGTCTAAACTAGCAGCATATGCCGCAGGAATAATTCCTAAGAAATTTTTGAAAGAGGAAGTTGGCGTTTTAAATTTCAAATCATATTGCTGACCGGATTCCACCATTTGAATAAATCCATCAAATTCCAGCGGCAATTGATTGATTAACGCTTTGTTTTCTTTGAAGGTGTATTTACTATTGTTTAAATCAATTCCCAAAACGGCGTCCAGAGTCAACGCAACATTATTCATATAATTGACTTTGTCCATATCCAGCGATACTTTTGCAGTTGATTTGGTAACCAAATCTAATTTTTGTGCTGCAAAATCTCCAGTTCCTTCATGGTTCAAGCTGTCGATTACCATTTTTATTTTTGAACTTTCGTCGAAATAACGAAACTTGAAATTCTCAATTTTATAGTCTTGAATTTTTAAGGATAGCGGACTGCTTTTTCCATCGTCTGCAGTTTTTTCCTCTTTCAAAGCAATGTCATAATTCCCAATTCCGTCTTTGTTGAAAATGATATTGATTAGTCCATTTTTCGAAGTGATTCCGTCAATTGCTATCGCTTCAGTTTTACCTTTAAAAAGTTCCTTGATAGACATTTTTAAATTTAGTTCTCCTAATGAAATCAATGTATCCCCTTCAAAAGGTGCTTTGTTGATAATCACTAACTTTTCTAATGTTACATTCGCATTTGGGAAATTTTTGAACAAGCTTAAATCTACTTCTGCAAAGGATACTTTAGCGTCTACTTTGGCATTGATTGCTTCAGAGATTTTAGCTTTTATTTGGTCTTTAAATAGATAAGGAGCAGCAAATAAAGTTCCTACTAGTAGGATGATGAGGACTCCAATAATTTTTAAAACTTTCTTTACCATAATTTACTTTCTTTAGATTCTACCAAGTGTAACAAAAATAATGCCTTCTATTTCTTTACAAAAATAGTATTTTTAGCACAGCATGGTTTTTTTGGTGTTTTTTATAAACAGTAATTTAACACTAAGGCATAAAAAAATCCGTTTAAGCAATTGATTAAACGGATTTTCTGATGGATTATAAGTTCTTAATGAATATTAATTTCAAAAGGCATTAAGGCTTGAACTCCTTTTTGCGCTTGCAATTTTTTTATTTCTTGCATTATACGATAATTTTCTTCTCCTATTTCTTCTTTTA
Source organism: Flavobacterium sp. KS-LB2 (assembly GCF_036895565.1). Lineage (NCBI taxonomy): Bacteria > Pseudomonadati > Bacteroidota > Flavobacteriia > Flavobacteriales > Flavobacteriaceae > Flavobacterium > Flavobacterium sp. KS-LB2. The sequence continues at coordinate 488,231 of NZ_CP145904.1, forward strand.
TGAAATCTGCTTTAGATTTTGCAAAAGGGAGATTGGCTAAAAGATCATCAAAATTTTTCTCGTATTCTGGATAATTTTGGGTGCTATAGCTTTTTATTTTTGCCAAAGATGCTGCTTTTGCAATGGCGTCATCTAAGCCTCCAATTTTGTCTACCAGTCCTATTTTTAGGGCCTCTGAACCAGTCCAAACTCTTCCTTGAGCGATAGCATCCACTTGTGCAAATGTCATTTTTCGACCTTGTGCGACATGCGTAACAAAGGTTTTGTAAATATGTTCAACACCTTCTAATGTAACCGCTTTGAAATTAGCATCGATTGGTACAAAAGGGCTATAATTTGCTGAGTTTTGATGCGTTTTAACTTGCTCTGTATGTATCCCAATTTTAGTGGCTAATGGAGTAAAATTAGGTAATATTCCAAAAACGCCTATCGAACCAGTAATTGTGTTTTCTTCAGCAAAAATAGTATTGGCATTACAAGCAATATAATACCCGCCAGAAGCGGCATAATTTCCCATAGAAACCACTACTGGTTTTACTTTTTTAGTCAATTCGATTTCTCTCCAAATCAAATCTGAGGTCAAAGCACTTCCACCTGGACTATCGATACGAAGTACAATCGCCTTTACATTTTTATTTTTTCGAGCTTCTTGTAACGAGCGACGCATAGAACCTTCGCCAATAACATTCACATCGCCTTCACCACCCATGATTTCTCCTTGGGCATAGATAATAGCGATTTGATCTGTGCTGTCAAAAGTTTGTGATGTAGTAGCGATTTTTTGGGCGTAATCTATAACGGATACAGTGTTGTAGTCTTCATTATTGTCTACTTTAAGCGCTTTTCGGATGGCATTATGGTACACATCTTCATACGCAATAATGTCTACTAATTTTTGGGATTTTGCCATTTCTGGAGTTCGAGCAAGAAGTCCGTTAGCAATTTCATTTAATTTTACTACAGGTATATTTCTGCTTTTAGAAATATCAGCAGTGATGGAGCTCCAAACAGAATTTAATAAGGCTGTAGTTTGTTCTCTATTGGCATCGCTCATTTCATTTTCTAAAAACGGTTCTACGGCACTTTTATATTTTCCGTGACGGATTACTTCCATTTTTAACCCTGATTTTTCCTGAAAATCTTTAAAGAACATAAGTTCAGCAGAAAGACCTTTGAAGTCCATTTCTCCAACCGGATTTATATAAATTGGACTGGCCACCGAATTTAAATAATATTCTTTTTGTGAATACGAATTGGCATAAGCCATGACGAATTTTCCTGATTTTTTAAAGCTTTCCAGAGCATCTCTCAAGGCTTTACTTTGCGCCATACCCAATGATGAAGCATTGTTTAGAATAGAAATACCTTTAATATCATTGTCTGTTTTTGCTTCTTCAATGGCATTGATGATATCAGTAACGCCTACTTTTTTGTTTTCTGAAAAAATTGTAACCCACGGATCTTTGTATTTTCCAGCATAATCATTTCTGATGTCTTCCAAGTTCAATTCGATAACGGAATTACTTTTTACTGTTACGCCTTCAGATTCTCCTCCAAAAATGGCTCCAATAAGGATGATCCCAAAAAAGAACAACATGAAAAAAACAAAAATACCTATAATGGTCGCCAATACATTTCCTAAAAATCTCATAATTATATTTTTTTAATATGTCGCAAATGAGGTCAATTTGTTACAAATTTAAGGGTTGAAATTCTAAAATTAGTTATTAACACTCTTTGCAAAGATACTTCTATTCTGAAATTCTTTTAGTTAATTTGCGCTTAATATGAAATCACAACATCAGGTCATTTTATCCCTAGGCAGTAATCAAGGCAATCGATTGGAAAATATCGAAACTTGCATAGCATTAATACATCAGGGAATAGGAACAGTAATTAAAGTTTCCAGATTATATGAGAGCCCGTCTTGGGGTTTTGATAGTGATGCTTTTTATAATTGTGCTTTGCTTATTCATTCCACTAGCTCTGCTCAGAAAATTTTAGCACAAGTTTTAAAAGTTGAAAAAAAATTAGGAAGAGTTCGTAGTGCTGGTTTAGGATATCAATCCCGAAACATCGATATTGACTTAATTGCTTTTGATGAGGAAATTATTGAGTCAGAAAAACTACAAATTCCACATCCTTTAATGCAAAACAGGAATTTTGTTTTGTTGCCCCTTCAGGATTTGAATTTAGATTGGAAACATCCTATTCTTCAAAAAAATATTTCGGAATTATTGGCTTTGTCACCAGATGAAAGCAATTGTACAATTGTTCAGGATTTGGTAAATCCATTGCAACATATCGCTCTGGAGCAGTTTAATTATGTTGCTTTTGAAGGGAATATTGGAGCTGGTAAAACAACTTTGGCTACAAAAATTTCCGAAGATTTTAATGCAAAAACCGTGTTAGAACGTTTTGCGGATAATCCTTTTTTGCCTAAATTTTATAAAGACCAAAACCGATATGCGTTTCCACTTGAAATGTCATTTCTTGCGGATAGATACCAGCAATTGTCCGATGATTTAGCGCAATTTGATTTGTTTAAAGATTTTTTGGTGGCTGATTATCATATTTTTAAATCGTTGATTTTTGCTAAAATAACTTTAGCTGAAGATGAATATCGCTTGTACCGAAATCTTTTTGATATCATTTACAGAGAAATGCCAAAGCCAGATTTGTACATTTATTTGTATCAAAATTCAGAAAGACTCTTGCAAAATATTAAGAAACGTGGCAGAAGCTACGAACAAAAAATTCCAGCAGAATATTTAGATAAAATCAATAGCGGTTATTTGGATTATATTAAATCCCAAACCGATTTGAATGTTCTCATCATTGATGTTTCGGACCGAGATTTTGTAAAAAATCAAGAAGATTATCTTTTTATTTTAGAAGAAATACAGAAGAAGATTAATCAATAATAGATACTGCTTTTCTGAATTATTATATTAGTTTTCAATTACCTTTTTAGAGAAAAATGTCCTTTTAATACAGGTTTTGTATTGTCGATTTTCAAGATGTACCAATAATCGTCAGCCGGTAATAAATTTTTATTGAAAGTTCCGTTCCAAGTTAGATTGGTTGCACTTAGTTTAGTAATTAATTTTCCATAGCGATCAAAAATGGTCACTTCTGCTTCTGGATAATTAATCAATCCTTTTATTTCCCATACGTCATTATAGGCATCGTTGTTTGGGGTAAAGAATTTTGGAGCAATTAAAACTACAAATGTTTTGCTGTCTGCCCCGCAAGAATTGACTTCTCTTACATACGCTGTTTGTAAACCGCTCGATACATTGAAAAATACATTCGAACTTTGATAGTTGATTCCGTCAACAGAATATTCAAAATATTCCTCTGATTTTATTAAATAAATTACAACCGTTGTACCGTTTACATCAATAGTGTTTATCACCGGAGTTGTATGCTCAACAACAGTGATTTTTTTTCTGCTGGTACAATTTTCAGGTGTAAGACTGGTAACGTCTAAGGTATAAATACCAGGAGTTGAAACTGTAATTGTTGATGTTGTTTCGCCGGTAGACCATAAGTAATTCATGTTAGGAATTTGTGCATCAAGTGTTAGTGTGCTTGACTTACATAGTGTTACCTCTTGATCCAGAACAGCTGGAGGGGAATAAATAATAACTTCAACGGGAATTCTGTTTACATTAGTACATTCGTTGTTAATTGCTTCTGCGTAATAGGTTGAATTATTAGTAACATTGGGTACAGTGAGGCTTGTTCCAGTTCCTATGATTGTGCTGCTGGTTGAACTAGAATGCCAGTTTATATTACCAACATTAGTGGTTGCTTGAAGTGTTACCATTCCTGATCCGCATCTGGAAACAGGAGAGTTGGTAGTTGTAATGGTGGGAATAGTATTTATGGTGGCTGTAACTGCTGTTCTATTAGAGCATCCGGCATCAACATAATAAGTTGTTGTAGCTGATAAAAATGGTGTTGTATAGGTGTTGACTGTTGTTAATAAAGTTCCGCCAGTTGCGGCATCATACCAATTCACCGTACCATTAGAGGAGGTTGCTTGTAGCGTAACTGTGCCGGAATCACATCGTGAAGCAGGCATTGTTTCTGTTATTTGTGCAATTGTTAAGGTTGTGCTAGTTGCAATTTCAAGTATTGGATCTCCAGGCATTCCTCCATATTCAACAATATATCCTTTTGCCTGATAATCGCCACTTGAATCACCATTTAATTGTAAGTCGTTCCATGATCCTGGTGTTCCTGGAACACCAGGGGCTTTAACGTGCGCATAATGTTCATTATTATTGCTGTTATTAGGCTCTCCAGAATTCCAATTTGCGTAAGTTGGAGAGGAGCCATTTATTCCTCCGTTCCAAAAAACAGTTCCATTTTCAGGACCAGTCATCCATTTCCAGACTCCTTCTGATCCAGCATCGCTACCACCAATCCAGCCATTACCAACTGCTTGCTCTCCAGATATTTTTGCTTCGTCGGCTGCCGTGAGTGTAGCTAGGTAGCCTTGTAATCCGTAATAAGTGCTTGCTTCAGCTGCAGCTTTGGCGGCGGTCCAACTAATTCCTAAGTTTGGGACGTACAGGTAATAATGTCCATTTCGAGGTAAATAATTGGCTTGCCCTATTGTTATTGAAAAATTCCGAGTCCCTGAAGGAGAAGCGGATGAATTGCTATATTCAATGTCTTTTATCGCTTTTACAAAGTCGCTATATAAAACATCTGCTCCAGTTGGGCTGTATAATTTTAATTTTCCTGAGGCAATATCCCAACTGGAAATAATTGTTGGATGTAATGAGGGATTGGCTAATTGAATTAAATCCTGCCCATTAACGTATCCCGAAGAAATCTGAATGTAAATCGCATCTGAGCCTGTGTCAGTGATATCTGAGTTTGTTATGCTAACATCGGTTACTATTTTTAATGAGGTTCCAGGACAGTAATTCTGATTTCCAGTTGCTGTAATTCGTGGAGCATTATCTGCAATTAATAATGGATTTAGATTTTTGATACAATTACGATGTGATTTATTTATAAGGCTTTTTGAGATTTCAGCAGTATTTTTCTTTCTCGAATAAAAGGAAGTGGCGGAACAATCTGCCATTGGAACAAGCGATAAAAAAACTAACGATAATTTCAAAAAGTTATAAATTCTCATGCGATAAAAGTATTACCTAATTGGTGTTTTATTAAAAAATCATTTTGGCCAGTTCAGTTTTTGAAATAAGTCCCAAACTACAATTCCTGCACTAACGGATATGTTCAAGGAATGTTTGGTGCCTAATTGTGGGATTTCAATACAACCATCGCATAGTGCAACTGCTTCCTGTGAAACACCATATACTTCGTTTCCAAAAACCAAAGCATATTTCTCTCCTTTTTTAACTTTAAAATCTTGAAGAAAAATGGCGCTTTCTACTTGTTCTATAGCAAGTGTCATTACCTCTTCGGCTTTTAATTTTTCGATAACAGCAAGAACACTTTCGTGATGTTCCCAAGTTACCGTATCTGTCGCTCCTAATGCTGTTTTGTGAATTTCTTTGTTTGGAGGTGTGGCAGTAATACCACATAAATATATTTTTTCAATTAGAAAAGCGTCGGCAGTTCTAAATACGGAGCCAATATTATGCAAACTGCGGATATCATCTAATACTAAAATCAGAGGTGTTTTTTCAGATTGTTTAAAGGCTTCAATAGATTTTCGATCCAGTTCGCTGTTTTCTAGCTTTCTCATATTTTGTAAATTATTCAAAAAAAAAGCTTCCGAAGTTAATGGAAGCTTTTTTGTGTATTTAGTTAAAATTTAGCTTTTTGCGGCAGGAGCAGCTAAAACATTTCCTTTTATTGTAAGTGTTTTGGTTGGAACAACAGCGTTAGTTGTCAATGTTACTGTTTTAGTAAAAGCTTGACCGCCTCTTGAAGTATCATATTTTACTCCAATAACTCCTTTTGCTCCTGGAGCAATTGGTTCTTTTGGATAAGTAGGAACGGTGCAACCACAAGATCCTTGAGCATTAGTAATGATTAAAGGTTTGTTACCGTTATTTGTGAAAACAAATTCACGTCTACCATCTGAGTTATAGGCAACAGTACCATAGTCAATAGTTTCGCTTACAAAAACCATTCCTGCACCATTTACTTTTGCAGTAACTGCCTTAGTTGTTGATGCTTTTAATTTTTTTGAAGTTTCTTGTGCAGTAGAAGTTGCCACTCCTAAAACAACTAGCATAGCTAGGGTAATTATTTTTTTCATATCTATTTCAATTTAAAGTAAGTACAAATCTAAATAAAAAATAGAAATTAAGACTTAAATCTTTCTTAAAATAGTTTAATTTTTTGAACTCCTTATTTATTTGTTTTAAAATATATAAATTCGCTGATATTTTTTCATTTTTTAAACATAAATACAATTGGCATCTAAAGATAAAGTAGTTAAGGAAACTCCGTTAATGAAGCAGTACAATGAGATCAAAAGAAAGTATCCTGATGCTTGTCTTTTGTTTCGTGTGGGAGATTTTTATGAGACATTTGGAGAGGACGCAGTTCGTGCTTCAAAAATATTAGGAATTGTCTTAACGAAGCGCGGAGCGGGTTCAGAGACGGAAACTGCACTAGCTGGTTTTCCGCATCATTCCTTGAATACCTACCTACCAAAATTAGTCAAAGCTGGACTTCGTGTGGCAATTTGTGACCAGCTCGAAGATCCTAAAATGACAAAAACCATTGTAAAGCGTGGGGTTACGGAATTAGTGACTCCTGGTGTTTCTATGAATGATGAGGTTTTGCAATCTAAAACCAATAACTTTTTAGCCTCTGTTTTTTTTACTACTAAATCAATAGGGATTTCTTTTCTGGATGTTTCAACAGGGGAGTTTTTAACGGCGCAAGGCAATGCAGAATACATTGATAAACTGTTGCAAAACTTTAATCCAAGCGAAGTTTTAATTCCAAAAAATAATAAAAGTGATTTCCGGGAAATTTTCGGAGAGGACTATCATAGTTTTTATCTGGAAGACTGGATTTATAAAGAAGACTACGCATTCGAAACTTTAACGAAGCATTTTCAGACCATCTCTTTGAAAGGATTTGGAATCGAAGAATTAAAAGAAGGAATTATTGCTTCGGGAGCTATTTTGTATTATCTATCCGAAACACAACACAATAAAGTGCAGCACATTACATCTATTCAGCGTATTGCCGAAGATGCTTATGTTTGGATGGATCGTTTCACGATTCGCAATCTGGAATTGTATCACAGTTATAATCCTAATGCGGTTACACTATTGGATGTTATTGATAAAACGCTTTCGCCAATGGGTGGTCGTTTGTTGAAACGTTGGTTGGCGCTTCCTCTGAAGGATAGTGCTAAAATAAAAAACCGCCATGAAGTGGTTTCTTATTTAAAAGAGAATCAGTCCGTTTTAAAGAACATTCAAAATCAAATTAAGCAAATTTCTGATCTGGAACGTCTAATCTCAAAAATTGCTGCGGGAAAAGTATCACCTCGCGAAGTGGTGTATCTTAAAGAATCCTTAGATGCAATTATTCCGATAAAAAACTTAGCTTTAGAAAGTCCGCAAGAAGCAGTAAAAGTAATTGGAGATAGTTTGCACAGTTGTGAATTGTTACGCGAAAAAATCAAAACTGTTTTGAATCAAGATGCGCCTGTGGCTATTGCCAAAGGAAACGCGATAGCCAAAGGAATCAATGCTGAATTAGATGAGTTGCGTGCAATATCAACTTCTGGAAAAGAATTCTTGGAAGGAATTGAAAAACGAGAATCACAACTAACGGGAATCTCTTCGTTGAAAATTTCTTTTAATAACGTTTTTGGCTATTACATTGAAGTTAGAAACATGCATAAGGACAAAGTTCCTGTGGAATGGATTCGAAAACAAACTTTGGTCAATGCTGAACGCTACATCACCGAGGAATTAAAAGAATACGAAACTAAAATTCTTGGTGCTGAAGAAAAAATTCATAAAATAGAAGTAGAATTGTTCGAACAATTAGTTGGTTGGATTGCTACGTATATCAAACCGGTTCAAATGAATGCTAATTTGGTGGCACAACTAGACTGTTTGTGTTCTTTCACGCAATTGGCCATCGAAAATAAATATGTTTGTCCAGAACTTGACGAAACATTCGAACTAGAAATTAAAAATGGTAGGCATCCCGTTATCGAAAAACAATTGCCTGTTGGTATGCCTTACATTGCCAATGATGTTTTTTTGGATAGAGAAACACAACAATTGATTATGATTACGGGTCCAAATATGTCTGGAAAGTCCGCTATTTTGCGTCAAACTGCCTTGATCGTGCTATTAGCTCAAATGGGAAGTTTTGTTCCTGCAGAAAGCGTGAGAATGGGAGTTGTCGATAAAATATTCACTAGAGTAGGAGCCAGCGATAATATTTCGATGGGTGAATCTACGTTTATGGTCGAAATGAATGAAACGGCTTCTATCTTAAATAACATTTCGGATCGAAGTTTAGTGCTTTTGGATGAAATTGGGAGAGGTACGAGTACTTATGATGGAATTTCTATTGCTTGGGCGATAGCTGAGTTTTTACATGAGCATCCTTCAAAACCCAAAACATTATTTGCAACGCATTATCACGAGTTGAATGAAATGAGTGAATCATTGCCAAGAATTCAGAATTTTAATGTGGCTGTTAAAGAATTGAAAGATACGGTGCTTTTTATTCGAAAATTGGTAAAAGGGGGAAGCGCACACAGTTTTGGAATACATGTAGCAAAGATGGCGGGAATGCCTCAGATTGTAATTTTGAAAGCACAAAAGCTTTTGAAGAAATTGGAAAAGAATCATTCTAGCGATGCCCTGAACGGAATTAAAGCGGCGCAAGACGACATGCAAATGAGCTTTTTTAATCTAGATGATCCTTTATTGGAGGAAATCAAAGATGAGATTATAAGTCTGGATATAAATACGATTACGCCTATGGAGGCACTGATGAAACTCAATGAGATTAAAAGAATGTTGACTAGAAAATAATTTATTTTGGTTTAAAGTTTACGGTATCAGAACATTACCTTTTATCTGTGATTTTTTTATAAAAAAGGCTTGTATAATTCAATAAATGTCCTAAATTTGCATCCGCAATACACAACAAGTATCGCGGTTCTTTCAAAGAATTGAAAATGCGAAAATAGCTCAGTTGGTAGAGCGCGACCTTGCCAAGGTCGAGGTCGCGGGTTCGAGCCCCGTTTTTCGCTCCAACACCACATAATGCTCGGATGGTGAAATTGGTAGACACGCTGGACTTAAAATCCAGTGAACAGCAATGTTCGTGCGGGTTCAAGTCCCGCTCTGAGTACTAAAAAAGCTTCAAACTATGTTTGGAGCTTTTTTTATTTTATAAGAATTTGTAACTCATAAGAAAGAGTTTCTGTAAAAGTAAATTCGAATCATTGTGTCTAGAATTCAAAAACGACAATCTAAAATCTAAAATTTCATGGGAGCTTTTGTTATTAGTAAAAGATATAACGACGAGTATAAGTTTGTTTTTACTTCCAGGAAAGGAAAAGTTGTTTTTACAAGTTTAAGTTATGAACTTAAGTTTGAGTGCGAAGAGGACATTGAAAAATTTAAAGCTACAATTGGTTTGGCTGACTTTTTAAAGTTTAAATCTTCTAGTGGGAAATTCTATTTTAAGTTAATGCTGGAAGGGAATCATTTTGCAACAAGTAGAAAATATACGACATCGTTGCGTTTGCAGAAAGGAATCGATGAAATCGTGCGATATGGTGCAAATTCAGAGGTATTGGATTTTTCTGGAAATGATTTTATTTTTTCGGATTAAGGCACTCGGGTAAATATGTAAATACAAAAAGCGAGTCTTGAAAATTATATTTTCAAGACTCGCTTTTTTATTGATCTCTTATAAATGAGATAATTGGGAATTATACAAATTAAAAAAGCCATCTCGCATAGCGGATGGCTTTAAAATTTTTAGAATTTAAGTTCTAATTATTTTTTTGCAGCTTCAGTAGCAGTAGCAGCAGCGTCAGTAGCAACAGCAGCAGCAGAATCAACAACAACAGCAGCAGAATCAACTACAGCAGCAGCAGAATCAACAACAGCAGCAGCAGAATCAACTACAGCAGCAGCGTCCTCAGCAGGAGCGTCAGCTTTTTTACATGATACAACAGTCAAAACAGCAACAGCAGCTAAACTTAAAAATACTTTTTTCATCTTAATTTAATATAAAAGGTTAATTATTAATTCGTGGCAAAGATATAAATTTTTTAATATGTAAAATATTTTTTTATTTTTTTTTTAAAAAATAATATTTTTTGTCAACGCCGAAACAAATAACAATTATTATGCCAATTAAGACACATAATCAATAAATGCTTTATATCGTTGTTGATTCCTTGATTTTACTGTAAGTTTTTCTTTTTCAAAGGTTTACTTTTCTTTGGGTGAACTAGTTTTAGTTCACTTATCAAATTTTTTGCACCAGCATATTTATCCATGATAAATAGGACGTAGCGTATGTCTACCATAATGTTTCTACAAATACTTGGGTCGTAATAGATGTCGCTCATGGTTCCTTCCCAAACCCTATCAAAATTAAGTCCTATTAAGTTTCCGTAAGCATCCATGGCTGGACTTCCTGAGTTACCTCCAGTAGTATGATTCGTACCAATAAAACAAACCGGCATTTTCCCATTTTCGCTATATGGACCATAATCTTTTGTTTTGTAAAGATCAATTAATTTTCCAGGAACATCAAATTCGTAATCACCTGGAATGTATTTTTCCATTACCCCATCTAAATAGGTTATTGGTGTGTATAGTGTAGCGTCTTTAGGCTCGTATCCTTTTACTTTTCCATAAGTTACTCTTAGGGTACTGTTTGCATCTGGAAAAATGCGACCATCTGTATTCAACTCCAATTGCGCTTTCATATAGGTGCGTTGCAATGCTGTAATAGTTAAATTGATTTCGTCGTATTTTGGCGCAATTTCTTTTGCGTATTTATCGGATAATTCTTTTACTAGAACAAAGCCTGGGTCGGCATTTAAGTTTGTTATGACCGTACGAGCATCTCCGGATAGTAATTTTTTCAAACTGTCATAATTTTGAAGTTTGGATTTAGAATATATTTCCAATGCTAAATTTTTAGCATTGATATTGATCAAACTTTGTGGCAAAAACTGTTTGGAAGATTTTGTAGCGTATAATTCAATCAATTGTTCAAAAACTCTTTCATCAACAGTTGCATTGAAGTTTTTGTAGAAATCAGCTAGTCCGGTAATCAAATTGTTTTTTCTGTCATTGAACGCTTGCTCTCCTCTTGCATTGTAAACTTGCTCTAATTGGTACAATTTATATCCAGTGCTCAGTAATTCAGTATTGCGTTGAACTATTTCCATAAAATAGTCTCTTGCCAAAGCGTAAGGAGCGATTGCTGTGTAGTTTTTCTCGAAATCAGCTAATAGTGTTCCATATTCTTTTTCTTTTCCTGCTTTTGCTATTTTTTGCTGAAATGCTTTTTCAGTTTCTTTTTTTGCAGCTACCGCATTTGATTTTTTCAATCCTTGTGTTTCGCCAATCCATTTTTTCCAATAATTAGCGATACTCGCATATTTTGAAGCGTATTGAATTTTGATAGCGTTGTCTTTTCGCATAAAACCATCGGCAACTTTCAAAGCTTTGTCTCTAATCTCAATTTTTGCCGGATTTAATTCGTTTACAATTTGTTCAATTGCAACAGCAGGCAAATATTCATTTGTTTTTCCAGGATAACCAAATACCAAAGTAAAATCATCTTCGGCTACGCCATCAAGTGAGATAGGTAAAAAGTGTTTTGGAGTGTAAGGAACATTCTCTTTTGAATATTTTGCTGGTCGATTATTTTTATCAGCATAGATTCTAAATAGAGAAAAATCTCCAGTATGACGTGGCCAAACCCAGTTGTCAGTATCAGAACCAAATTTTCCTATTGATGTAGGTGGAGCACCAACTAGACGAACATCAGTAAAAGTTTCGGTTACAAAGAGCATGTATTGATTTCCTTCATAAAATGTACGAATTTTATTTTCTTGCCAATTTTCTTTTGGTAAAGAAATGCTTAATGCCGAAATGTTTTCCTGAATTTTTTTCTGTTTTTCAGCTTCACTTGTAAGCGCAGCAGTTCCTTCCAGAACAGATACGGTTACATCTTCTATTTTGACAATGAAAGTTACAGTCAAACCTTCATTTGGCAATTCATCTTCCATTTTATAAGCCCAAAAACCGTCTGTCAGGTAATCGTTTTCTACAGTTGAATGTGATTGGATTTGAGAATATCCACAATGGTGATTGGTCAAAATCAATCCTTTTGGGGAAATAACTTCAGAGGTGCAACCGCCATTAAAGTGTGGAACGGCATCCTTCATACTTGATTGATTGACATCATAGATCTCTTTAATAGACATTTTCATGCCTAAATTTTTCATCTCGTTTTCATTCATTCCTTTTAATAAGGAAGGAATCCACATACCACCTTGTTGTGCCTGTGTCTGAATAACGAATAATAATAGGAATAGTTTTAAAAATTTCATGTTTATCTATTTAATTTGCAATTTTACTTGATTTTGTAGGTCATTAATTTCCGATTGTGTAATTCAAAACCGTTTGCAATATACAATTTTTGTGCGTTTTGATTGTGATTTTCTATTTCTAGATAGATTAATTTTAATGATAATTTTTTGCTTTCCTCTAAAACAAATTGTACGGCTTGACTTCCAATTCCAATTCCTCGGGCTTTTTCGTTCAAATATAATTCGTCTAAAAAAGCAATTTTACCTTGGTACTCAAAACTAAAAACAAAGGTTAGAATAACATAGCCTACAATTTCATTATCAGATAAAATGAGCCATGATTTTCCCAGATTTTCATTCGAAATAAATTCTTTAAATAAAGTTCTGGAGACATCAACATCAATAGGATAATTATCAATTGCATAAAATGCTTTCATCATGCTGACAACCGTTTCAATATCAGAAATTGCTACTGATTTAAATTGAATCATTTAAGATGTGTTTTAGAATGATACTTGTTGCACCCTTGTTCATTTGCACAAAAGTGCTACACATATGGCCCTTTTCTTGCCTGATATCATCATTTGTGATAAGGTTTTTTAATGCTTCGTCCAGCTTTTCAATAGTGTTAATAGAAATACAAGCTTCCATATTTACTAATGCGACTGCTTCTGCAAAATGCGAATAGTTAGGTCCGATGAGTACTGGAACTCCAAAAGTTGCTGGTTCCAACACATTGTGAATGCCAGAATTTCCGAAACCACCACCTACATACGCAATATCAGCATAACTGTAAATTTTTGTCAAAATACCAATAGTATCAATGATGAAAACGTCAAAATCAGCAGGATTTTTTCCTTCTTTTTCAGAGAATAAAATGGTTTTTTTAGTGATGCTGTCTTTTAATTGCTGAATTTGTTCTTCTTTGATATTGTGTGGTGCAATTATAAATTTGACCTTTAGTGTATTCGAATTAATAAAGTTCACTAGTAAATTTTCATCTTTTGGCCATGAGCTTCCTACAACGACTGTTAGCGTATTCTCTTTAAATTGAGCAATAAAATCTAAGGAATTGTCTTTGTCTAAAATTGTGGCAACTCTGTCAAATCGAGTATCGCCAGAAACCGAAACATTCGTTTTATCTATTTGTTGTAGTAGTTTTTTTGAAGTTTCATTTTGTACAAAAAAGTAAGTGAATGTGTTTAATGCTTTTCTGTAAAAGCCACCATACCATTTGAAAAACAGTTGGTTTTTTCTCAGAATTCCAGAAATTAAATAGGTTTTGGTATTTCGTTTTTTGAGTTCAGATAAATAATTTGGCCAGTATTCATATTTGATAAAAAATACTAAATCTGGATGAATGAGTTTCAAAAATTGGTATGCATTTTTTTTAGTATCCAAAGGCAAGTAGACCGTTACATCAGCTACGGTGTTGTTTTTTCGAACCTCATAACCTGATGGCGAGAAAAAAGTCAGAATGATTTTATGTGATGGGAATTGCTCTTTTATTTTTTCAATTACAGGTAAGCCCTGCTCATATTCGCCTAAGGAGGCAGCGTGGAACCAAATTGTTTTATCGGCAGGTTTTATTTTTTGTTCCAAAATTGTGAAAACCGGTTTACGACCTTCGACAAAAAGTTTCATTTTTGGACTGAAAAAAGCCGCTATTTTTAATAAAAAGCCAGCAAACTGAACCATTAAAGTATAAAGAAAAAGCATCATTTAAATTTTGGGGCTAAAATACGTTTTCTTTATCTTTATTTCTTCCGCATCAATATAATAAATTTTAGGTGTCAGCAACTCGCTTTTTATCTCATTGGAATAAAATCTTTTTTTAATGTGGGTTGCATTGGTTTAAACTCATAAATAACTATTTTTGTTCTTCGTTTTAAGAAAGTGTTTGTGGTTTCTAAAAACTATAACCTTTCGAACATTAAACAAAAATTGCAATGAAAAAAATCCAAATGGTTGACTTAAAAAGTCAATATGAAAAAATAAAAGATACCGTTAACCTTTCTATTCAGGAGGTTTTAGATACTAATACTTATATTAACGGACCTCAGGTACATCAATTCCAAAAATCTTTAGAAGAATATCTTGACGTAAAGCACGTAATTCCTTGTGCTAATGGGACTGATGCCTTACAGATTGCAATGATGGGATTGGATTTAAAACCAGGAGATGAGGTTATTACGGCCGACTTTACTTTTGCAGCGACAGTGGAAGTAATTGCTTTATTGCAATTGACCCCCGTTTTAGTCGATGTAGATATGTATAATATGAATATTTCTATTGAAGGGATTAAAAAAGCGATTACACCTAAAACGAAAGCAATTGTACCCGTGCATTTGTTTGGTCGTGCTGCGAATATGGAAGCGATTATGGCTGTTGCCAAAGAATATAATTTATTCGTAATCGAAGATAATGCGCAAGCGATAGGTGCCAATTGTAAATTTTCTGATGGAACTAAAAAGAAAGCTGGAACTATTGGACATGTAGGCGCGACTTCGTTTTTTCCTTCCAAAAATCTAGGTTGCTACGGAGACGGTGGAGCAATTTTTACCAATGATGATGCGTTGGCTCATAAACTTCGTGGAATTGTAAATCACGGAATGTACGAGCGATATCATCATGATGTTGTAGGTGTGAACTCAAGATTAGACAGTATTCAGGCCGCGGTTTTAAATGCTAAATTACCTTTGTTAGATCAATATGGTAAAGCTAGGCAAGATGCAGCCAGAAAATATTCAGCAGCTTTTGAAGGACATAAAAATATAATAGCACCTAGTATTTGTGAAATTTGTGATTGTCATGTTTTTCATCAATATACTTTACGAATTATAGATGCTGATAGAAATGGTTTAATGCAACACCTGTTAGAAAAAGGGATTCCGTGTGCTATATATTATCCAATTCCGCTGCATTCGCAAAAAGCATATTTGGATTCTAGGTATAAAGAAGAAGATTTTCCAGTTACTAATCAATTGGTTCAGGAAGTACTTTCATTGCCGATGCATACCGAATTGGATGACGAGCAAATTAAATTTATTACAGATAGCGTTTTAGAATTTTTGAAATAATGTAAAGACGCGATTTATCGCGTCTTTTTTATATGCGATAAATATTAAGAGACGCTATAAATTGCGTTAATACAAATAAAAATCATGAAAATATTAGTTACAGGAGGTTTAGGTTTTATTGGGTCTCACACAGTGGTAGAATTACAAAACGAAGGATATGAAGTCATCGTTGTAGATAATTTATCTAATACATCCTTGAATGTCTTGGATGGAATTCAGAATATTACGGGGAAAGTCCCAGCGTTCGAAAAATTAGATTTACGTGAAAAAGATAAAGTACAGGATTTTTTCAAAAGACATCATGATATTTCAGGTGTCATTCATTTTGCAGCTTCAAAAGCAGTGGGTGAAAGCGTAGAAAATCCGTTGTTGTATTATGAAAATAACATCAATGCGTTAGTTTATATTTTGCAGGAATTGCAGCAAAAACCAGAAGCGAGTTTTATTTTTAGTTCTTCTTGTACGGTGTACGGTCAAGCCGAAACGATGCCAATTACTGAAAACGCCTCTATTCAAACCGCGATGTCGCCTTACGGAAATACGAAACAAATAGGAGAGGAAATTATCACTGATACTGCCAAAGTAACTAATATCAATGCAATTTTATTGCGTTATTTTAATCCAATTGGGGCGCATCCATCCACAGAGATTGGAGAATTACCTATTGGAGTTCCTCAGAATTTGGTGCCATTTATTACGCAAACTGGTTTTGGATTACGAAAAGAATTAGCTGTTTATGGGGATGATTACCCAACTCCAGATGGAACGGCTGTTCGTGATTATATTCACGTAGTCGATTTGGCAAAAGCCCACGTGATTGCTTTACAACGCCTATTGAATAAAAAAAATACGGCTAAAGTTGAAACTTTTAATTTGGGAACTGGAACAGGAAGTTCCGTTTTAGAAGTGATACATACTTTTGAAAAAGTAAGCGGTAAAAAACTGCCTTACAAAATTGTTGGTCGTAGAGAGGGAGATATTACATCGGCTTACGCCAATACGGATAAAGCCAATGATATTTTGGGATGGAAAGCGCAATCCACTCTGGAAGAAGCGATGGCAAGTGCCTGGAAATGGGAACAGAAGATTAGAAAATAAAAAAAGGGTTGTCTAATGACAACCCTTTTTTTTATTTATTTTTTTGCTGCTTCTTTCAATTTTTGAGCAGCTTCATCCATTTTTTGAGCTCCTTTTTCAAGAGCTTCTCCTGCTTTAACTTTAGTAGAATCAGCTGCAGCATCAACTTTTACAGCGGCTGTATCGATAGCTTCTTCCATTTCATTACCAACGGCTTCTGTCGCCTCTTTAACTTCTTCCTTTGTTTCTTTTTTGCAAGAAGTCATTAAAATTGCCGCAAAAGATAATCCTAAAAGTACTTTTTTCATTTTTTTTATTTTAAAAAGTGTATAATTGAGTGAACTCTTACTATAAAGATAAACAAAATCCTCATAAACATAAGCTTATGAGGATTTTGTTTAGCAGTATCAATTGATTACTGTTTTATGCATTCGCAGTAACTGCTTCTTTATCTATTTTGCCAATTAATCCGGCTAATACTTTTCCAGGACCAACTTCGGTAAATAATGTAGCGCCGTCTTTTATCATTTGTTGAACAGATTGCGTCCATTTTACAGGAGCTGTCAATTGAATGATTAAGTTTTTCTTAATTTCGTCAGCATCAGATACTGCGCTTGCGGTTACATTTTGATATACTGGGCAAATAGGAGTAGCGAATGTCGTAGCTTCAATAGCTGCAGCGAGTTCTTCACGAGCCGGTTCCATCATTGGAGAGTGAAAAGCGCCTCCAACAGGTAATAATAATGCGCGTTTTGCACCAGCTGCTTTCATCGCTTCGCATGCTTTTTCGACTGCTGATGTTTCTCCTGAAATTACTAATTGTCCAGGACAGTTGTAATTTGCAGCTACTACAATTCCGTCAATCGAAGCGCAAACTTCCTCTACAATAGTGTCAGCTAATCCTAAAACAGCAGCCATAGTCGATGGTTTTATTTCGCAGGCTTTTTGCATTGCCAAAGCTCTTTGAGAAACTAACTTTAATCCGTCTTCAAAAGACAAAGCACCATTTGCTACCAATGCTGAGAATTCCCCTAGTGAATGTCCTGCTACCATTTCAGGTTTGAAATCTTCACCTAAGGTTTTTGCTAAAATCACCGAGTGCAAGAATACAGCTGGTTGGGTCACTTTAGTTTCTTTTAATTCTTCGGCAGTTCCTTCAAACATGATGTCTGTGATGCGAAATCCTAAAATCTCATTTGCTTTCTCGAATAATTCTTTTGCAAGAGTAGAATTTTCATATAAGTCTTTACCCATTCCTGTGAATTGTGCGCCTTGACCTGGAAATACGTATGCTTTCATGTGTCTGTTTTAAAGATTGAAAAAAATAAAGATTGAAAAATTAGCTTTCAATCGAAATGCAAAAATACTATTTTTTACGGTATTTAAAACTATCGGTGTTTCCCTTTTGTTACTGACAAATAGATTCCAGTTTTACAAATAGACATTTGGTCAAAAAAAAATCCACTCGAATTAATCGAGTGGATTAGCACTAAAAATCAAAATACTAAAGAACGAAATATGCATTCTTTAACGGTTGAATCGCTTGATTCGATGATTGATAAGGGTAAAATTCTTCCTCAAACTCATCTCTATATTCGTTTACCATTTGGGTTAGGTTCTTCTCAATTGTATTTGAAATTGCACTTACAGGAGTATCTGTAGGTCTGTTTTCAAATGGATCTTGCAAATGAATTGCCATTTTTTCGATTAAGAAAAAAGCTGCAGCAATTGTTGTCACTAATGGAATTTGTAGCCAGCCAATGATATTGATCAATCCAAAAGGCAATAGGATTATAAATAAACACAACGCAAATCGAATATACATACTATACGTTGTTGGGAAAATGGTGTTTTTTATCCGTTCACATTTACCCATAGCATCACACAATCGTGTTAATGTATTGTCAATTTCAACTTGTTGGTATGCATTAATTTTATGGCTGATTAACGCTTTTTTTAAATCTTTGGCGTGTAACATTAAAATGGCGTTTGGCACATGTTTGTGTCTTTTTACGAATCGTAATTCTTCTTCATTAAGCAACTCTTTTATGGGTTTAATAGGGTCTTTTTCTCGAAGTGATTGCCCTAAGCTATAGCACCAAGCCGCTTGTCTTTTTGCAAATTTTTCTTTAAAATCGTTTGCCTCAACAGAAAAATCAGGGTCGTTATAGAAAACAATAATTTGACGCAATAGTGTTCTGGAATCATTCACGATAGCACCCCATATTATTCTTGCTTCCCACCAGCGGTCATAGGCTTGATTGGATTTGAATGCTAACAATAATGAGATAATTGTACCAATAATAGTAGGTATTGCGATAGGAATGTTCACCGAAACTGTTTTGAAGTAATAATGAAAAACCTCAAAGGCGATACAAAACAGAATCACTAATGTTAGTTCTGTTTTTATTTTTCCCAACACATATTTCATTGGGATTTTCTTTTTTAATAGCATATATTTTGTTGTAAAATTGAAACAATCATTTTCTTTGTTAAGAAACCTCTTCATATAGGGAAAGAACGGGTAACCCTAATGTTTCGTTAAGTGCTTTCTTTTCTTTTTTAAGTCGTTTTAATTTTTTAGGTTTTCTAGTTTCAATCAAAATATCAATGTTGTTTTTTGATATGGCGTCAGCTAAAAGCGGATGTATTTCGTCACGTTTTCCCTCTTCATTTATCTTAGTTTCGCTAACGATTTTTAAAGAAAAAAGAGTGTTTATATACGCTTGAAGATCTTCGGTTTCTAGCATTGAATCTGAATTTTTAAGATACATTGCTTGGCTGAATGTTTCTTTATCTAAGGTCTCGTTTGTGTGTAAAATGGGGCATTTGCTATTAGAAATAATTTGTACACACATTGAATTAATTTTCTTTTTAGAAGATTTAAAAGAAGGTGTAACAATGGTTAATCCAATAGTAAAATGCTCCAGAATATTTTTGAAAAGTGGAGCCGAAATACCATATTGATGGTGGATTTTTAAGTTGCAATTGTTAGATTCTTGCGTTATTTCTCTGCATATCTCCAAAACATTTTCTTGGGTGGTAGTCAGTCCTTTATTGATGCCTCGTAATAAACTAGACGAAGAAAAGGTATCAGGAATATCTGCAAGTAACATCAATATGAGCTGGCTTGGAGTTCCATTAGATGATTTTATAGCCGTTTTTACCGCATTGATAGTGTCGTTTTGTAATGTCGATGGGATAAGGATATTTTTCATATGTATTAGATTTGATTTCTTTATACACACAAAATAAAAGCACCTAGCTTATGGTAACCTTAAATTAAAATTAGAATATTCTAAGAATTAACATTAGAATTTTTAATGTTGGTAGTTTTAAAAGTAATGTTTACAATTGTCCCTTTGTCAGGCTCTGATTGTATTTGAAGTTCTCCATTATGCATTCGGATGATTTTCATGGCAAGTGGAAGTCCCAATCCGTAACCATTATATTTGGATGCTTTTTTTCCTCGAAAAAAGGGCTCGTAAAGATGCGGAATATCTTCTGCAGGAATACCAATGCCAATATCAGTAATTGAAATTTTAATGATTGAATTGTTGACGGATAAAGTCACAAAGACGGTTTCGTTATCCGAATATTTTACACCATTGGCAATGATATTGTTCAACGAAAGTTCTAGTAAGGATTTGTTACAGGGAATTTCCAATAAACTCGGGTCACTTGGAAATTTCATGAACTTTATTGTGACTCTGTTATTGGGATAAATTTTATCAATATCAGATTTTACATCCATAAGGAGTTCATCAATTCGAACAACATCTAATAATTGTTTTTTTCCATCATAACCACTTTGCGTCAGTTTCAAGAGGCTTTCGGTAAGGTCACCGAGTCGGGATGCCTGGCTGTGAATATTCTCTAAAGATACAATGTAATCCGAAACATTTCTTTCTTTCAAAAGCATGATTTCGGCTTCTGCAATTATGGTTGTTACGGGTGTCTTTAGTTCATGTGACGCATTATTGATAAAATTTGCTTGTATTTCAAATGAAGTTTCCAGTCGGTCCAACATGTTGTTAAAAGTCTTTGTCAAATCGCCAATTTCATCTGAACTATTGGTTTCAGGAAGTCGGTTGTGGAGATTTGATGCGCTTATAATTTTTACTTCATCCGTAATTCGTGCTACTGGATTGATAACCCTTCGTGCTAGAAATCTACCTAGAAAGTAGGCCAATAATATAAAAGCTAATCCGCCAAAAAAGAGAATTTGAATGATATAAATGCTGCTAACATTTCCTCTGCGGTCTATTGCAGTAATGATTACAATATATTTTTGATTGGATTCTGTAAAAGTCTGGGCATAAAAATAACGGTTATTATCCTCAATCCAATTCGAACCATTCGCCATGACTTTCGAATAAAAGTCAGCTGGTAAATCAAGATTGGTGTTGTATTCAAAGGTATTTTTTCCGCTGACTTTTAAAACATAATTATTCTCATTAATTAGTTCTTCAAGTCCATTAGCTTTAAATTCTTTGAAATAACGAGTTTTTACAGGATCATTTTGATAATGAATAGACGCCACAATTTTAGCTCGATCTTGTAATCTTTTCAAAAAATGATATTGGTTGTTTTGTTTAAACAAGAAAAAAACCACCAAACTTAGTAAAAGTGTGCTCAGGGTGGAAAGCGCAATATAGGTAAAAGTAATTTTTTTCTTAATCTGCATTTTTATAGTTTCAGTACATAACCTAAACCTTTCATGGTGTGAATCAGTTTAGTTTCGTATGGTTTGTCAATTTTTTTTCTTAAATAATTAATATAAACATCAATTACATTAGTATTCATATCGAAATTAATATCCCACACATTGTCTAAAAGTTGTTCACGGGATAAAATAGATTCAGAGTTGATGGCTAGGTAATACAATAATTTAAATTCTTTAGCTGTCAATACAATGGAATCTCCATTTCTGGTCACAGATTTTGTTTTTGAATTGATTTGAAGATCAGCAATGCTTATGATTTCATTCGGTTTTTGTACTTGTCCGGCTCTTCTAGAAAGTGCATTAACTCTTGCATCAAGTTCTAAAAATTTAAACGGTTTTAATAAGTAATCATCGGCACCAGAATTCAATCCGTTGATTATATTTTCAGTACTTCCTAAAGCAGTTAAAAGTAAAATTGGAACAAAGTTTTCAGCAGCTCTCAAACGTCTACAAATTTCAATTCCATTAATGTCAGGTAACATTACATCTAATATCACCACATCAAAATTGTGATTCGAAAGCAAATCTAATGCAGTTGTACCATCAAGTGCAACACTTACTTCGTGGTTTTTTTCTGAAAATCCTTTACGGATAATAGACGAAAGATTTGGTTCATCTTCAACAATTAATAACTTCATTAGGATTACTCTTTTTACAAATCTAATGTTTAAACTTTTATTTTTTTTCCAAAACATAGGTGTTAAACTAATATTAACAAAACCTTATAATTTGTTGAAAGTTTCATTTTTCATTTTTAGATTTAAATAGAAGGAATCTTTTAGGCTTCAGTATTAAATTATTACGAACTTTTCCTGTAACATTTTTTATTTTTCGATTACTAATAAAATATAAAAATTAGCTTTATGAAAAAGATTTTCTCCATTGCTTTCTTACTCCTTTTTGGGTTGTTACTTTTTTACAGTAACCTGCCAGTGCTTCATTATGGCTTCACGGGTTTTGCTGTAATTTTATTGTTATTGGTGATTCTTGGGATTTTATTTTCTCTTGGTCTCTCGGTTTCACAACAAACTAAACAAGTTAAGATTGTTTCTAAGCCAAACAAGGTTTGGTATATTCTTGCAGCAATACTTTTAGTGTATTGCACGGCACTCCCTTTTGTAACCAGCCTTAAAATGTTCAGGAGTGATTCCTATCAAAAGTTAATAGGCGAAGTCAAAAACGGTCAAAAAATAACCAATCACATAGCTCCAATTTCTATTGATAAAATCCGTGTGGTCGATGAGGAGCTTGCACATCTTCTTGGCGAGAAAATTTTAGGTTCACAGCCTGCTTTGGGAAGTCAGGTAGAATTAGGTGATTTTTGCATCCAAAAAGTAAATAATGACTTGTACTGGGTTGCACCATTATTGCATTCGGGTTTTTTGAAATGGTTTAACAACCAAGAAGGAACTGCGGGATATGTTATGGTTTCTGCAACCAATGAACGTGATGTAAAATTAGTTCAGAGTATAGGAGGGAAGGATATCAAGATTAAATACCAGCAAGGCGCTTATTTTCAAAGCGACATTCACAGACACGTTTATTTTAACGGAAATGCTACGGTTGGTTTGGCTGATTTTAGTTTTGAGATTGATGATGCTGGAAATCCGTTTTGGATTGTTACTAAATATGGGAAAAAAATTGGATTCTCCGGAAAAGAAGCTACTGGAGTTATTGTGGTTGATGCCCAATCTGGTGTTATAAACGAATATTCAATTGCTAAAACACCAAAATGGATAGACCGTATTCAGCCTTTGGATTTCATCGAAGATCAGTTAAATGATTGGGGCGAATACATTCACGGATACTGGAATTTCTCTAATCAGGATAAACTCCAAATTACAGAAGGATTGACATTGGTTTACGGGAAAGACAATAAATCGTATTGGTATACTGGATTGACTTCGGTGGGGAAAGAAGAATCTGCCGTTGGTTTTGTTTTGGTGGATACCAGAACCAAAGAAACAACTTTTTATAAACAAGGTGGCGCAACAGAATATGCTGCCCAAAGCTCTGCCCAAGGAAAAGTTCAGGAAAAAGGATATAAGGCTTCTTTGCCAATTCCCTATAATATTAATAACATTCCCACGTATGTAATGACACTTAAAGATGATGGTGGACTGGTGAAAATGTTTGCAATGGTTGCTATTTCAGATTATACGATTGTTGGTGTGGGCAATACGATGCGAGAAACGTTGACTTCGTTTAAAAATGTGTATAATATGTCGGATAACAAAATAAACCCGAATAGTATTTCTACTAAAAAATCGCTAAAATCCGTAGTGACCCGAATCCAAAATGATGTCAAAAACGGGAATAGCTTTTATTATTTCAAAGTGAAAGATTATCCAAATATTTTTGTAGGTTCCTCTCAAATATCGAACCAATTGCCAGTTACAATTGTAGGAGACAGTATTGAAATTTCTTTTGATGTGGACTTAGAGGAAGTAATTGATGTCTCCAGTTTTGAGAATATTAATATAAAGGCAAGTATGAAATCAAAGTAATAAAAAAGGGCTTAAAGTATTTTCTTTAAGCCCTTTTTTTATTTTTTAGGTAATAGTTTAAAAGAAGTGGCTTTGAAGCGATTATCGACAACTTTTCCAACTACTTCTGCTTTTCGAATAGCTGCGCAAAAACCATCACTAGCATGTGCATCTCCGTGAGAATCGATGGAAGATCCGTCAACAAAATAGGATTTTCCATCAATGCGAACTGCTAATTCGCAACCGTGTCCTTCCATTCCAAACTGGCATTGTCCGCACGAGGCTTCGACAATTTGAGGCTTTGGTTCTTCTTTTTTCTCTTTATCCTGAGCGCTTGCAAGTGTCGCAGAGAATAAAATAGCTAAGTATAGTAACTTTTTCATAAAGATTTCAATTTTTACTTCAGCTAAGATACTGGTTTTTTTACATCGAATAATTTTTAAACATGTAAATCCACAATAATCTGGAAAGACGAATATTTATAGAAGCCATTGCAAGAATTACGACGGCAATAATCGGAATAATTCTTAAATCGAAAGTTTCTTTAAAGAAGAATTGAGCAATAACATAGGTAGCAATTCCTTGAGCCACTGTTAAACCATAATTTACATACATAGCTCCAAAAAAGTAACCAGGTTCTTTTTCGAATTTATAGTTACAGTGAGAGCAATATTCATTCATTTTAGGGAATCCAAAATTGAAAAAGATACTTTTTTCATTGAAAACTTTGCCTTTAAGACAATGAGGGCAATCATTATTCAAGATATGTACAATAGAATTTGACATCGTAATTATTTTTATC
Organism: Flavobacterium sp. KS-LB2; assembly: GCF_036895565.1. Lineage (NCBI taxonomy): Bacteria > Pseudomonadati > Bacteroidota > Flavobacteriia > Flavobacteriales > Flavobacteriaceae > Flavobacterium > Flavobacterium sp. KS-LB2. The sequence goes on from NZ_CP145904.1 coordinate 512,955, forward strand.
AAAGGTATTTCTTATTCATGTCATGGATGTTTTCTATATTCGCTAATTATAGCACAATAAAGACATTTTCGCCAAAATGAAAAAATATCCTATTTATAACATTCAACGGTTTAACTGTACTTCAGTGAATAGTGATTTGTATATTAATACCTTTAAAAATCACTTAATTGATCATAGTTTTGTTGAGGAACCACATAGGCATAATTCGTATGTGTTGGTTTTTTTTACTAAAGGCTCGGGAACACATGAAATTGATTTCGATATATTTACGATTCAGCCGGGAAGTATGTTTTTTCTGCAACCCGGACAAATGCATCATTGGAATTTATCTGATGACGTGGAAGGATTTGTAATTTTCTACTCTCAGGAAATGTATAATCTTTATTTTGGGCAAAAAACAATCGCCGACTATCCATTTTATTCTTCGGTGGACAATAAGCCTGAAATGGTTTTCAATGTATCCGAATTGAAAGCGATTCTGCCTTATTTTGAAAGTCTGATTGTAGAAATACAATCGAATCAGCTTTTGAAGCAAGATAAAATAATGAATTTGTTGGATATTATTCACATTGAAATTGCTAGAAAATATAGTGAAACACATTTGCACGAAGCACATTCGTATAATGTGAAAATTAAAAATTTCGAAGTACTTTTAGAGCATAATTTTAAAACAGAAAAGGCGCCTTTTTTCTACGCTTCACAACTTACTATTACTTTGAAACACTTGAACAGGATTTGTAATGAAATGTTGCAAAAAACCACAACCGAAGTGATTACAGCTAGAATTATCCTTGAAGCGAAACGCATGCTGATGGATAAAAAGTTTACTGTCAATGAAATTGCAACGGAATTAGGCTTTGATGATTATTCGTATTTCACCCGATTGTTTAAAAAAAACACAGGAATGACTCCGACAGATTTTCGTATTTCTAAAAAGTAATGGGGGATCAATGTCGTTTCCTTAAGACGTGTGTCAAGTCGAGCGCAGTCGAGACTAAGCGTTGAGTCTCGACTGCGCTCGACTTGACAATACTATCGATATTAAATTAAGAGTGCACGGTAACCAAACTGGCTGCTTTCTTCGCTTTTTCTACCACTTCTTCAATTGGAGTTTCTAAAGTATCATTGACTAAAGCCACAGCCATTCTTCTATACGGTCTTGAAGTTGGTTTGCCAAAGATTCTGAAATCCGTTTTTGGTAAGGAAGCAATATTTTCTATTCCGGAATAGGTTGGATTGGTTGAGTTTTCCGAAGCTAAAATTACAGCACTCGCTCCCGCTTTTTCTAATGTAATTTCGAAAATGGGCAAACTCAAAATGGCTCTTAAATGCAATTCGAATTCATTGAAGTTTTGTGTTCCCGCCAAAGTTACCATTCCGGTATCATGCGGACGAGGGGATAATTCCGAGAAATAAACACCATCATCAGCTAAGAAAAATTCTACGCCAAAAAGTCCTGCGCCACCCAAAGCTTCGGTAACTTTTTCGGCCATGTCTTGCGCTTCGTATAAATCCTTGTCGGATATTCTGGCGGGTTGCCAGCTTTCCTGATAATCGCCACGTTCTTGACGATGACCTATTGGCGCACAGAAAAGTGTTGGGTTATTATTTTGAACCACGGTTAATAATGTAATTTCCGAATTAAATTTGACGAAAGCTTCTACAATTACTTCTACGACATCGCCGCGGGAACCTTGCACAGCATAATTCCATGCTTTTTCGATATCAGCTTCGGTTTTAATGGTTGATTGTCCTTTTCCGGACGAAGACATTAAGGGTTTTACCACGCAGGGCATTCCAACGGCTTCAACTCCTTTTTGCAATTCCTCGGCAGTGGTGGCGTAGCGATACTTGGCAGTTTTTAAACCTAATTCTTTAGACGCTAAATCCCGGATTGCTTTCCTATTCATCGTGAAGTTTGCCGCTTTCGCAGAAGGAACTACGGTGATTCCTTGTTTCTAGTAATCATAAAAACGCTCGGTTCTAATGGCTTCGATTTCAGGAACGATGAAATCTGGTTTGTGTTTGGCGACGATTTTGTCTAACGCATCTCCGTCCAACATATTGATGACTTCAAAATCATGGGCAACTTGCATTGCCGGAGCATTTTCGTATCTGTCCACAGCGATTACGATTTGTCCGATGCGTTGTGCAGCGATTGTAAATTCTTTTCCTAATTCGCCTGATCCTAGAAGTAGTATTTTCATTTTTTTGAAGTCTTAATTAGAATGTAAAAATACTAAATTGCTTTTTTATGACTGCCTATTCGCTACAAACTTTGCCCGAAAGTCAATAGATTATTATCCGGATCCAATATCGAAAATTCTTTTTGTCCCCAAGGTTTGATTTCCAGAGGACCATTGGGATGAATGGCAACGCCGTTGTTCAAAAAGTTTTTATAAACGGTTTCGATATCCTGCACCCGAATGTAAACTCCTGAGTAATTTTCGACAGCATTAATGGTTGCAAACTCAAAAAAATGAATTTCAATGCTGTCTTTTTGTACCATCAAATACCCTTCAAAGTCTGCATTGCCCCATTCCTGAAAACCCAATTGGTTGATATAGAAATTCCGTGTAATCGTTTTGTTGCGCATGGGTAACTTTGGGTTGATGGCGGTTAGCATGATGGTTTAGGTTTTGATTAGTTCTATAAATCTAGTTTGATCACTTGTTTTATTGCTGTTGTTTGTGGTAATAAAAGAATTTTATTTGCAAAGTTGGTTTAGTGATTTCAATTCATAGCTAGTGCTATGCTCTTAACTCTAGCTTTTGATGGTATTGCTTTATTTAATTAATTTTCCGGATTTAATTACAAATTTTGAAAAGGTGTTAAATAAAATAACGAACGAAATTAGGGATAAAATTGAAAAATATAGTACAAAAGATTTTAAAATTGCCATTGTGGTAATTTCAGTTTCAAAAACTTTAAATATAGTTGGAATATATTTTTCAGGATATAAATTTAGTAAGACAATAAGACAAATAGTTGCTATAAAAAGTATCATAGATGTTTTAAACCTATCTACAAGTTCGTGAAGTAAAGTTTTAGAATTGTTTTTACTACTTTCTTGGTTATAAAGATTTTTTGAGAAAGGAGAAGTAGCAATAATTGATAATGCAGTGATTGAAAAACCTGTTGTTATTGATAAAAAAGTGGCAACAACTTCAAAAGCTTTATTATTCAAGTTAAAACTTATTGCAAAAAAGGATATTGCAAAAACTGAAATGAAAATTTTAAGTATTATTTTAAGTGTTTTCATTTTTTACTTTACTTATTAATATATTGTATACATCATCAGATGAAAACATTTCATCTTCATCAACTAGTGCCTCAATATCAATTTTTCGTGAAAAGCCTTCGGTATTAAAAAGCATTCCTAAATTATTTTCATCTTTACCTGAGATAACAATGCTTTTTAGTGAATTTTTTTGTTTAAATATTGATTTAACTTTGTCGATTAAATAATTATTTGTCAATCTATTATTATAACTTAAACTTAAAGTGGCAACACTAGCCTCATATCCATTGATCTCTTCAGATAAAATTTTGCTTAATAATCCTGAATCACTGAATAAATTCGGCACTGCAGAAATTTTTATATTATCAAGTGTTTTTAACATCTCGATGAATTGTGTTTCATCATAAATTTCTTTTATAACAATTGATGAAGTAGGGAAATATCTTTTAAATAATTCTATTAAGGCAGTCCTCTTTTTCGAATTACTAATCCATAGAAAGCTAGTTTTAAAATCAATGATTGCAAAAGTTTGTCTAGGTTCAACTTGATTTTTTTGTCTAGGATTTGGCTCTTCTTCGTTTGTATTAAAATTATAAACATTTGGATTTCTTGGTCCTACCATTCCTTCTCCAAAATTCATTTTCATGTAATTTTCTTCATATTCTATATTGAAAATTTGAACTTTACTATCATCATTGTTTGTATATGAACCCGTCGGAAGATTCTGTTGAAAATTATCAATATATAATCTTTCATCATTTAGATATAGAAAAACTCCGCTAAAAATTAAAGATTTCTTATTTGCTTTCTTCATATAATTTTTAAATTGTTATTTCTAAATTTATTGACTTCTTCCTTTTTTGTGTGTGCATTGTCGCTAGTTAACTTGCTGACAGGATTTATATCGTTATTAAAATCTACCTAAATTTTGCGGCTTTAGGTAGCCAAACGAAATTTAAGTTAATCTCTTAAAAGTATAAAATTAAAAATACAAATCATCAGAAATTTCATTGTTTTTTTGTTTGTGTTGAGAATTGTAAGGACTGCTCACGAGCAGTCCGTAACACATTAAAATAAACATGATTCTAGCAGGGTTTGCGTGAGGGAGTGAAGTGGAAATCCTTTATGTTTTTTCTTTAAAAATATAAAGATTGCAGCGGAAATCCCGACCCTTGTGGTCACGCCCAAAAACAAGAAAACCCCAAGAATGTCTTGAGGCTTTGATGGTATTGTAAGTTGGATTTTTGAGTTTCTAACTTTCGATTTTATGAGGTTTGACTATAGTGCCAAAGCATCTTTGATTCTTTTTAATGCTTCTTTCAAGATCTCGTCGCTGGTTGCATATGAGAAACGGATGCAGTCAGGATTTCCAAAAGCGTCACCTGTTACCGTTGCTACGTTAGCTTCGGCCAAAAGGTACATTGATAAATCCATTGCATTTTTGATTTCGGTTCCTTTCAAAGTTTTTCCGAAGAAAGAAGAAATGTCCGGGAATACGTAAAAAGCTCCTTCAGGAACGTTGATTTTTACGCCTGGAATTTCTTTTAATAATCCTACCACTAAATCTCTACGGCTATGGAAGGCATCAACCATGTGTTTCAATACACTTGGATCAGCATCTACTGCTGTAATAGTAGCGCGTTGTGCGATAGAATTTGCCCCTGAGGTTACTTGGCCTTGAATTTTTGTACATGCTTTTGCAATGAATTCTGGTGCGCCAATATATCCAATTCTCCATCCTGTCATGGCGAAAGCTTTAGCAACTCCATTTACGGTAATTGTTCTTTCTAACATTCCCGGGATAGATGCGATGCTGCAAAAAGTCCCTGAGAAATTGATGTGCTCATAGATTTCATCAGCTACAATATATACATGCGGATATTTCTCCAAAACTTTGGCTAATGCCGTCAATTCTTCTCTGTTGTACACCGATCCACTTGGATTACAAGGAGAACTGAACCACATCATTTTTGTTTTAGGTGTAATCGCTGCTTCTAATTGTTCAGGTGTGATTTTGAAATCAGTATCTACAGATGTAGGAACTTCTACAGGGACTCCACCGGATAATTTCACGATTTCGAAATATGAAACCCAGTAAGGTGCCGGTAAAATTACTTCGTCACCGTCGTTTAGCATTACTTGTGCAATGTTGTATAAGGACTGTTTTGCTCCAGTTGAAACTACAATTTGAGACGGTTTGTACTCTAAATTATTGTCTCTTTTGAATTTTCTGCAGATGGCTTCTTTTAATTCAGCATATCCTTCTACCGGAGAATAAGTACTGTAATTTTCGTCAATCGCTTTTTTCGCTGCTTCTTTGATGAAATCAGGCGTATTAAAGTCAGGTTCGCCTAAACTTAAGCTGATAATGTCTTTTCCTTGTGCTTTTAATTCTCTGGCTAAAGCAGCCATTGCTAGTGTTTGTGATGTTGCTAGATTGTTAATTCTATCGGATAATGGATTCATTGTAATAGGTTGTAGTTAGTTTATTAATTAGTAGAGATGCACCGCAGTGCATCTCTTGGTGTTATATGACTATGTAAGTTCCGGTTTCATTCCCAATTCTTTCAAATGCTTGAAATGAGCAATAACAGCACTTCGCATTGTTTTGTATTCATAATACGGCAAGTTGCATTCCTGCGCAGTTTCTTTTACGATACTGGCAATTTTACCATAATGTACGTGACTGATATTTGGAAAAATATGGTGCTCAATTTGGTGATTTAATCCGCCAGTGTACCAGTTTACGATTGCGTTTTTTGGAGCAAAATTAGTAGTGGTAAATAATTGGTGTATCGCCCAAGTATTGTCCATTTCACCTAATTCATTTGGAGATGGATTAATTGTTTCTTCTACAACGTGTGCTAATTGGAACACAACGCTTAATATTAAACCAGCTGTGTAATGCATCACGAAGAAACCAATAAGCACTTTCCACCATGTAATTCCAATAACGATTGGTAAAACAATCCAGATAGAAACATAAATTATTTTTGTAATAATTAAGGTAGTCCAAAGTGTTTTTGGGCTTTTTGCTTCTCCGTACGATAATTTTCTTTTCAAGTAGCTTCTCATCTGTTTGAAATCAGTTGTGATGGCCCAGTTGAACGTTAGTAATCCGTATAGAAAAACAGAATAATATTGTTGAAAACGGTGAAAATTATACCATTTTGCTTCTTTAGTAAAACGTATAACACGTCCAGCATCTAAATCCTCATCGTGACCAGGAATGTTCGTATAGGTATGATGTAAAACATTGTGTTGCACTTGCCAGTTGTATACATTTCCTGCCAAAACATAAATAGTTCCACCCATGAATTTGTTGACCCAGGTTTTATTAGAATACGATCCGTGATTTCCATCGTGCATCACATTCATTCCGACACCAGCCATTCCAATTCCCATAACGATGGCTAACAGAAGATGTGCCCAAAATGGCATTCCAAGTGTTAGAATTAAAAAATAAGGTGCAAGAAAAACGGAGAAGAGAATTATAGTTTTCAAATAGAGTTTCCAGTTTCCAGTTTTTTGAATGTTGTTTTCTTTGAAGTAATTGTTAACCCGTGAGTTAAGTGTTCTAAAAAACTTTAGGCTATCTTGCTTAGCAAATGTTGGCGCATTATTATTCATATATTTTCAATAAAGTTCAAAGGTAATTATTATAAATTTTTCGATATACAAAATTGAGATAAAAATTTTAACTGTAAAGTATTACTTTTGTTAAAAAAAATAATAGATGGACGAGATTCTTAAGTATTTTCCTAATTTAACTGACATTCAGAAAGAACAGTTCGAAAAATTAGATTTTTTATACCATGATTGGAATGAAAAAATCAATGTTATTTCGAGAAAAGATATTGACGCATTGTACACCAAACATATTCTGCATTCCTTGGGAATAGCTAAAATTATAAAATTCGAACCGGGAACTTATGTTTTAGATGTTGGGACTGGAGGTGGTTTTCCAGGAATTCCATTGGCGATTCTTTTTCCAGAAACACGTTTTTATTTGATTGATGTCATTGCAAAAAAAATAAAAGTGGTTCAGGCTGTTGCCGAAGGATTGGAATTGAAAAATGTAAAAGCAGAGCAAATACGTGCCGAAAATGTAAAAGGTGATTTCGATTTTATCGTCAGTCGTGCCGTAACTAATATGCCAGATTTTGTTTCTTGGGTAAAAACCAAAATCAAAAAGAACAACAAACACGAATTGAAAAACGGAATTTTGTATCTAAAAGGAGGCGATTTAACCGAAGAATTAAAGGATTTCCCAAAGGCGACGGAATATAATCTAGCTGATTTCTTCGAAGATGAATTCTTTGAAACTAAGAAAGTGGTGCATTTGCCGTTGAAGTTTCAATCGTAATCATAAGGTTGAAAGTCATATAGCCGAAAAATAAAAGCGGGTAAAAAAATACAAAAAGCCGAATCTAATTTTAGATTCGGCTTTTATATTTACAAAGTCCGTTAAGACTTTTGACTTTCAAACTTTAGGACTGATTTATTCTCCTAAAAACGGATATCTGTAATCAACCGGAGTAATAAAAGTTTCTTTGATGGTTCTTGGCGAAGCCCAACGTAATAAGTTCAATGCTGAACCTGCTTTATCGTTAGTTCCTGATGCTCTTGCGCCACCAAAAGGTTGCATTCCTACAACAGCTCCCGTTGGTTTATCATTGATGTAGAAATTACCGGCCGCATTTTGCAATTTGGTAGTCGCTTGCTCAATTGCATAACGATCTTGGCTGAAAACTGCACCTGTTAATGCATATTCTGAAGTGGTATCAACTAGTTCTAATGTTTCTTCCCATTGGTCGTCTTCGTAAACGAAAATCGTCATTACAGGTCCGAACAATTCCGTTTCCATGGTTGAGTAATGAGGATTTGTGGTTACGATAATCGTTGGTTCAATAAAATAACCAACAGATTTGTCATAATTTCCTCCAACGATAATTTCGGCATCGGCATCTTTTTTAGCTTGGTCAATAAAACCAGCCAATTTGTCGAAAGAACCTTCGTGAATAACCGCAGTAATAAAGTTTCCGAAATCTTCAGGAGAACCCATTTTCATCGATTTTGTATCGGTGATTAATTGCTCTTTTATAGCTGGCCACAAACTTTGTGGAACATAAGCTCTTGAAGCTGCAGAACATTTTTGACCTTGAAATTCAAATGCACCACGAACAATTCCTGTTGCTACTTGTTTTGGATTCGAACTTGGATGAGCGATGATAAAATCTTTTCCTCCAGTTTCACCAACAATTCTTGGGTAAGTTTTGTAATGGTGAATGTTTGTTCCAATTTTTGCCCAGATATCTTTAAATACGTGAGTTGAACCTGTAAAGTGAATTCCAGCGAAATCACGGCTTGCTAAAACAGTATCCGTAATCATCAAAGCATCTCCAAAAACAACGTTGATAACGCCATCAGGAACTCCTGCTTCTTTGAAAACTTCAATGATGATTTGTGCAGAGAAAACTTGGCTGTCGCTTGGTTTCCAAATCACAACATTTCCCATCATAGCAGCACTTGCAGGAAGATTTCCGGCAATAGCAGTAAAGTTGAACGGTGTAATCGCGTACACAAAACCTTCAAGAGGTCTGTACTCTAAACGGTTCCACATATCCGAATTTGATTTAGGCTGATCGTTGTAAATTTGGGTCATAAATTCTACGTTGAAACGTAAAAAATCGATAAATTCACAGGAAGCATCAATTTCGGCTTGGTGTATGTTTTTTGATTGCGCAATCATTGTTGCGGCATTTATTCTTGCTCTGTATGGACCAGCGATTAATTCAGCTGCTTTTAGGAAGATAGCTGCTCTTTGTTCCCAAGCCATATTTGCCCATGCAGTTTTCGCTTCTAATGCGTTTGCAATCGCTTTTTCAACATGAGATTTTTCGGCTAAATGATACGTTCCTACGACATGTTTATGGTCGTGAGGCGCAGTCATGTTTTTTGTGTTTCCAGTTCTAATTTCTTCGCTTCCGATATATAAAGGTACATCGATTGTTGAATTCCACATTTTTGTGTAAGCTGCTTGTACAGCTGCTTTTTCTGGTGAATTTGGTGCGTATCCTTTTACTGGTTCGTTTACCGCTTTTGGTACATGAAAAAATCCTTTTAACATATTTGTAAAATTATAAAATTAGAAATGGTTTAGTATGTTTTGAAATATTACACAAAAGTACGAAGGATTGTTTGAAAAAAGACAATTTTTGAAGTAAACTAAGAGGGATGTGTATTGAAGTTGTGTAATAGCCCAGATAGAAATGGAAAGCTTTTTGTGATCTCGTTATATTTTTTCTTGCAGAATAAGAGCGACTTTAGAAGCTCCTTATTGTGCTTAGAAAAAAATAAAGGAGAGGGCAAAAACTTGAAATGTATAGCTGGATAAGCTCCTTGAGGAAAAAGTAATTTTAATTTAAAGCAAAAGGGGCACATAACCTAAAAGTAGGCACGATAACTTTGAAATTCTTTGTGGAGGTGAAGTTAATCATATTGAAATATCCTTTCATTGCGCCATAAGGGGATGAAAGTAAACAGCCAGAGCTATAGGTGTGAAATTCGCCTGGTTTTAGAACAGGTTTTTTCCCAATTACTCCTTCTCCGTCAACAATCTCGATATCATTTAGGGAATCGATGATTTCCCAATGGCGAGAAATCAATTGAACAGAGTCTTTACTGTGATTTTCAATTGTAATTACATAACTAAAAGCAAAGTGAATCTTGTAGTTTTTGAAGTACGTTCCTTCAAAACTAGTCAAAACGGAAATTTTTATGCCTCTTGTTATTTGAGAAACCATGATTAAATGGATGAATATGTGTTTATTATTGACAAATTTACAAAAAATGAACTCGTTTTACTAAATTTTTGAAAAGTTTTTTTAGTTGGTGATGTTTATTGAATTAGCTACTCCTTTTCCAACAACTCTATCGTATCGTTCTGTATTTTCTCGGTAATAAACTAATATAGTATAGTCATTTTCCGTTTGATAAAAATTCCCGTCAATTGCATTTTCATAGTCAATAATTCCTTTGTCATCAGCCACAATGTATTGATAGTTTGTAAATCCTTGTTTTACTAAAACGGCTTTTTCATAAAGGTCCTTTTGAGAATTATAATCCATTTTGTATTCTGGTGTGAAATTGTAGTTATTAAACATTCCACCTATATAAATATTTTTTTTAAGTCTGAAAGTAGGGGCAGAAAGGCTGAAATAAATCCAAACATAATCCGCTTCAATTTCGGGATTAGTGGAGTTTATGTTATTAACAACAAAATCACCATTGACATCTTGAGTAAAGGAGTAAGGGAAATTTGTTCGTGCGGCATTGGTGTACAGATAAGAACCGTAAATAGCGGTATTAGAATCTATTTTTGCTATGTTGTTTGCTGCAGAACGTATGTCTTTGTTTTCAAAAAACAAAAATTCATTGCCAGCCCAAAACTGTGTTTCGGTGTCGTATTTATAGATTAAATCATTCCCAATGGTGTATTGTGGGAGGATACCTTTTATGGCGGTGTTAAATTGTCCGTTTTGAAGAAGCACCACTCTAACGTTTTTCATAGGATTTTGAAACGTTATTAGGCTTGATTTTACAGTGAATTCTAAATTGTGTTTCAGTTCTATATTGCTTGTGGTTCGTGCTCGTTTTACCTGCATGGGAACTGTAACCTGATCTTCAAATAAAATAAATTTTCTTGAAAATACAACTTCTTTGTTTTCATCTAAAACTTTAATGATGTAATTCCCGCTGATTCGCAACTGTTGTGTAAACTGATTGGGAATTGATAATTTGTAGTGGGAATAGATTTGTAATGTATTAAAGGAGTTAGTGTAATCCTGAATTCTTTGGTTGTCAAAACCTTGTAGGTATTCGTTTTTTGGTATTTGAGTTGGTACCCAGTTGTAGTCACAATGAATTATTTCGTAATAATAATTTGCTTCGTTGCCAAAGAGGTCGTCAAACTGCAGTTGAAATCCTTCTCCTAATTTGAAAATTGGAATGACATTTCGATCACTTTGTAAAAAAGAAATTGTTTTGATATTGTAAGGCGCGGTTATTTCTTTTTCTACTTGTGCAGAGGTAGAATTGACCGTGAAAATCAAAAGAAAAAAGGCAACTATTTTAAAAAAAGTTTTTGTCATTTTACAGCGCTTAAGATTTTGTAAATATAAGGAATACTCTTCGTTTTTATCGGATAATGCTTTTCAAAGCGTAAATATATTTTGTATGTAATTTCTGTTAATTAAAATATAATATTGTCAAATATTAGTAGTAATCGTATTATTTTTACTTCAAATAAACAAAACCTATGAAAAAAATCAACAATTTAGTATTCGGAATCATGCTGTTTCCATTAGCTGTTTTTGCACAGCAAATGGATTATTCAAAAGCAATTCCTTTTGATCCAAGTGTAAAAACAGGGAAGCTTGAAAATGGCTTGACCTATTACATCAAGAAAAATGCCAAACCAGAGAATAAAGTAGATCTTAGGTTGGTAGTTAATGCTGGTTCTATCCTTGAGGAGGATGACCAACAAGGATTGGCTCACTTTATGGAGCATATGTGTTTTAATGGAACGAAGCGTTTTCCTAAAAATCAATTAGTTGATTATTTGCAAAGTATTGGTGTAAAGTTTGGACAACATTTAAATGCTTATACAAGTTTTGATGAAACGGTTTATTTTTTACCTATTCCTTCTGATAGCCCTGAAAAATTAGAAAAAGGATTTCAAATTATCGAGGATTGGGCTTTTAATACGGTATTGACACCAGAAGAAATCGATAAAGAAAGAGGCGTTGTTCTAGAAGAATATAGATTGGGTTTAGGTGCTCAAAAAAGGATGTTGGGACGTTATATTTCAAAGATGATGCATGAATCACATTATGCGGAGCGTTTGCCAATAGGTCAAAAAGAGATTTTAGAAAAATTCAAACACCAATCGTTAATTAATTTCTACAAAGATTGGTATCGTCCTAATTTGATGAGTGTAATTGTTGTTGGAGATATTGATGTTGCCGAAATGGAGAAGAAAATTATTTCTCATTTTTCAGGTTATAAAAATCCAGCAAAAGAAAAGCCAAGAAAATTTTACGATGTTCCTAATCACAAGGAAACTTTTGTAGCTGTTGAAAGTGATAAAGAAGCATCTAGTGCTCAAGTACAATTGATTTATAAAGATTATGCAGCTCCAAAACCAATTGTAAATTTAGGAGATTTCAAAAATTACATTGTTGAGGGATTGTTTTCTACGCTTTTAAATACGCGATTAGATGAACTAACCAATTCAGCAACTCCGCCATTTACCTATGGATATTCGTATTATGGTGGTACTTTTGCAAGAAATAAAAAAGCATATCAATCTGTGGCAATGTCTCAAGAAGATAAGCAATTGAGTGCCTTGAAAGTATTGGTGACTGAAAATGAAAGAGCTAAGAAATTTGGATTTACGCAAGGGGAATTAGATCGTTCAAAGTTAGATTTCTTGGCTTCTATTGAAAAAGCATACAACGACAGAGAAAAGACGAATTCAGTTAATTTTGTGGGAGAATACCAAGCTAATTTTTTAGAGAAAGAACCAGTTCCTGGAATTGAATGGACGTATCAAACGATGAAACAAGTAATGCCTTTGATTACTTTAGCCGATGTAAATAGTTTGATTAAAGATTATGTAAAAGAAGACAATCGTGTCATTATTCTTACTGGTCCAGAAAAAGAAGGTTTAAAAAAAGCGACAGAACAGCAAGTTCTTGATGCTTTAAAAGTAAATGTAGACGACCTTAAACCTTATGAAGATGCCGCGGTGGCAACAAGTTTAATACGAAACGAAGTAAAACCGGGTACTATTGTTACACGTGAGAACAATGCTAAAATTGGTACAAAGACGCTAGTCTTATCTAATGGTGTGAAAGTGACGTATAAGAATACTGATTTCAAAAATGATGAGGTTCTTTTTGAGGCAGTCAGTCTAGGAGGAACTAATTTGTACTCTAACGAGGATTTGAAAAAAGTTCAATTTGCTAATGGCGCTTTGGCAGAAGCTGGATTTTCAGGATTAAAATTGAATGATATTAATAAATTCATGACGGGTAAAATAGCACGAGTAAGTCCTTATATTGGGACTGCTACTGAAGGTTTGAGAGGAAATGCTACGCCTAAGGATTTAGAATATTTATTCCAAATGACGCATGCTTATTTCACTGACTTAAATATGGATGTTACTGCTTTTGAAGGCTACAAGCAAAAACAATCTGCTTTCTTTAATAATATGGCTTCAACTCCTAATTTTTATTTTCAGCAAGAGTTTTATTCGTATTTAAATAAAGAAAATCCAAGATTTAACGGGTTGATTCCTAATGAAAAAACATGGGGAGAAACGGATTATGCATTAGCATACAAGAAATACAAAGAGCGTTTTGCTAATGCTGCTGATTTTGAGTTTTACTTTGTAGGTAACATAGATGATAAAACTATGGAAGCCTATGCGGTTAAATATTTAGCCTCGTTGCCAGCTACGGACAAAAAAGAAAAAGCTGTAGATTTAGGATACAGAATGCTAAAAGGAGACTTGAAAAAAGTGGTTAATAAAGGAACAGATCCTAAAAGTAATGTGACTATCATGTATTATGGAGATGCGAAGTATTCCGCTAAAGATGCGATGAGCATGCAAGCATTAGGGGAAGTTTTGACTATAAAACTGATCGAGCAATTACGTGAAAACGAAAGCGGTGTTTATGGTGTTTCTGCAAGAGGAAGCATGAATAAAGTTCCAAGTGGATCGTACAACTTTACGATAGGTTTCCCATGCGGACCAGATAATGCTGAAAAATTGACTGCTTCTGCTTTGAAAGAACTTCAAAACATTATTGATAAAGGACCAGATGAAAAAGATGTGGCTAAATTTAAAGAAGGGGAATTAGCTGATTTTAGAAAAGACAGTAAAGAAAACAGATACTGGTTGTCTAATTTCACAAGATCGTATACCAATGGAAGTAGTGCTGAAGAGGTATTGAAGTTTGAAGAAACTGTAAATGCAGTAACGGCTAAGGATATTCAAGACATTGCCAAAAAATACCTTACTAAAGATAAAGTAATTGGAATGTTGATGCCGGAGAAAAAATAAACCGACTCCTAATAAATTAAAAACCTGCTAAAAGTAATTTTAGCAGGTTTTTTTATGATGTATATTATTTAAAACAAACTGGAATAATTTCTCCTTTTGCTAAACAATATTTTGCAACTAATTCAGGAGCGATTTTATTGGTATAATCCTCTTCAACTACTGTAAAACCAATGCTTCGTAGTTTATCAAAATAATCACGTCCATAAATACGAACATGATCGTATTGCCCAAAAATCTTAGCGCGTTCTTTTTGATCAGTAATCGTATCATCAGCAAATGTCGTCGCTCTTTTTAAATCCTGTGGAATTTGTAAAATTGCCATTCCACCAGGTTTCAAGACACGATATAATTCCTGCATGGCCTTGGTGTCATCCGGAATGTGTTCTAAAACGTGGTTGCAAAGAATAACATCATATTGATTGTCTTCAAAAGGCAAATTACAAATGTCTGCTTTCACATCCGCCAAAGGCGAAAATAAATCGGTTGTGGTGTATTCCAGATTTTTCTGGTTTCGAAACAATTTATAAAAAGCTTGCTCTGGTGCAAAATGCAATACTTTCTTTTTTGCTGTCGAAGTAAAAAAATCAGTTTGTTCATTCAAATATAGCCAAAGCAAACGATGTCTCTCTAATGAAAGTGTACTTGGTGAAAGCACGTTGTTGCGTTGTGTTTCATATCCGTAAGGCAACATCGATTTGAAGCTTTTCCCGTCGATTGGATCCGTAAAATTAGTTCCTCTTAATGAAAAAGCGATAATAGGACGGGCTACATAGCTCAACCTGATTAATAAAGGACGAGGAATCGTATTAAGTATAAGTTTAAAAAGTTTTTTCATTACAGAACCAAAGGTTTTTGTCTAAACTCATCTTCTTCATTACTAACAATTCCTAACGCTTTGTAGATGTATCCAAAAGTCGATAAAATCTCTGGTTTCCCATCAATAATTGCAACATCATGTTCAAAATGAGCGCTTGGTTTCCCATCGGCAGTAAGGATTGTCCAGCCGTCTTTTAGTTGTTTTATGTTACGGGTTCCCATGTTAATCATAGGTTCAATAGCGACAACCATTCCTTCTACAAAAAGTTTTCCTCTTCCTTTTTTACCATAATTAGGCATTTCAGGATCTTCATGCATTTTTTGTCCTACGCCATGACCTACTAATTCACGAACTACACCATAACCATGCGCTTCGGTGTATTTTTGAATTGCATTTCCTACGTCTTCCACGCGGTTTCCTAATTTGAATTCGCGGATTCCAACGTATAATGACTCTTTAGTTACTTGCAATAATTTTTTAGTTTCAGGAGCAACTTCACCTATTTCAAAAGAATAGGCATGATCACCATGGTATCCGTTTTTATATGCGCCACAATCTACAGAGATTACATCACCACTTTTTAAAGGCGTATTGTTTGGGATTCCATGAACAACTTGAGCGTTTGGACTCATGCAAAGTGAATTTGGGAAACCATATAATCCAAGAAAACTTGGTTCAGCCCCATGATCACGAATGAATTCTTCAGCTAATTTGTCCAGATATAAAGTAGTAACTCCTTCTTTGATTTCAGAAGCAATCATCCCTAATGTTTTTGATACGATTAACGCACTTTCGCGCATCAATTCTATTTCTTCACGTGATTTTACAATAATCATAATTTCGAATTTTCAGTTTGCAAAAGTACGATTTTATAAATTATTTAATCCGGATTAGCCATAATTTTAAAAAGCTCTGAATTTGAGATGTAAAAACGGTTCTCCAAAGCGATCTTTGAAAGCTGTGCAAGTACTAAATTATTCTCTCGGGTGTTGATTAAAAATAAAGAGCTTTCGCCAAAAGAAAACAAACGCTCTTCAGAATTTAACATTGTGATATTGTCTTGAACCAAACTTTTGATTAATGCTTTTTGTTTTAAAAGCGATTCAATTTCCATTTTTTGGGCATTAATTTTATTGGTTAATTGCACTTTTTCTAGATCCAATACAAATTCGGTTTCCTGTACTTTGTACTTCGCCAATTTCAAGCTTCCACGTTCTTTGCGCAGAAATAAAGGAAAATAAAAATCCAATCCAATTTTATAATCCTCAAATTGATAATTGTCAATATAACTGGGTTCTGATAAATAAGAGTATCCAATATCAATTTTTGGCAACAGCATATTGGCCTTTAATTTCTTTTCCACGTTTAACATATCAATTTTGCTCTGTAACGCATTGATTTTTGGATGATTGGTGATCGAGAAGTCAGTATTCAATAAATCATTGGTTTTTAAACTTTCTTGGATCGTAAATTCTAATTGTATTTCTGGAATTAATTCATCTGCCAATTCAAGTGGAATGTTGTTTTCCAACCAAAGAAAATTAGCGAGTTCTAATTTGGCTTTAGCCAATTTAAGTTTGGAATCTTCTAAATTCAATATTCGGTTTTTTACAATAATACCGGCTTCAACACTATCGATTGCCGGTTTGTCTCCTTGCTTGATCAATGATTGAATTCCTTTAAGCCTAATTTGTGCATTTTCATTATACTCTTCGTACAACTGCACTTCATTGAAGTTTTTTTTCCAATTAAAATAAGCCAAGGAAGCATCGTATAAAACTGTGATAGCTTGCAGTTTTCTTTCGGATTGGCTTAGTTGCATTTGCATTTTTGCTTTTCTTACATCGGCCATTCTTTGATTGATAAACAACCCTTGTCCCAGCGGAATCGTTACTCCAAGAGAAGTTAATCCTTGATTGGGCACCGTATTTTCTGGATTGAGATAAACGCCTTCGTTGTTGTCAAAGCCCGCTTTAATCTCAATTCCATACCAAGTTGGAATTTTGAAGCTACTGTTCAAAATCGAGTAATATTCAGTGTCTTTGAATTGTTTTTTGCTAAAATCAACTTCTATTTTTGGATCAAAGCCACCGCGGGCCATCATCAAATTAGCCTGTGCTTTATTGATTTCTAAGTTGGCATTTTTAACTAACGGATGGTATTTCTTTACATAACCCAGAAATTCAGTATACGTGAATTCTTTTGAGGATATACCTTGTGCTGTGGCAGCAAATCCAAAGAATAAAAATGCTAAAAATACTTGTTTCATTATTTCTTTTCTTTTGTAGTTTTGGCTGATGGTTTGTAATAATTTGGAGGAAATCCATTTAGGGTTCTCCACAATTCGAACCACACCGGAACATTGTCTAATAAGGCAATAGTTTGCGCTCCTGCACCTATACTCAGTTGTTTGGGCCATTTGTCTTCGTTTTTATCAGGTGCAATTAACACGCGGTATTTCCCGTTTTCACTGATAAAATTTTCGATAGCAACAATTTCACCACCAAATGTTCCATAGGACATATCTGGCCATCCTGAAAAGACGATTGTTGGCCATCCATCAAACCAAACTCGAACCTTTTCTCCTTTGGTTAATAACGGCAAATCAATTGGGTTTACAAAAGTCTCTACGGCAATATCATATTCGGATGGCATTATAGTAGCTATTGGCGTTCCTTCTTTGATAGTTTCTCCTATACCAGATTGAAGCGCTCTATTGACATATCCATTTTGTGAAGCTTTGATGTAATACATGCCATTTCGAATGCTGTAATTTGCATATTGATTAGCAAGTTTATTCACTTGTGCATCCGTATCGTACTGACTGCTTAGCGCGGTAAATTTATCACTATTTGCTTTAGAAACTTTCTCTGCATATTCAGCACCAATTCTGTTTATTTCAACTTTAGCATTAATTAACTCGTTTTTGCTGGTTAACAATTTGTTTTCCTGAGTGATAATTTTTGCTTCGACTTCTTGTAATTTCAGTCTTTTTTCTTCAATATCAGTGAGTGGTTTTAAGCCTTCTTTATTCAACTCAACCGAACGATTGTATTGTGTGTTGGCTATTTTTAGTTGTGTCTTTACAGCCACTAAATCCATGCTGTCACTTTTTATTTTTAAAAATGATTGTTTGATTTTATTTTGTGCTTGTTCTAGTTTTAAGATTTTTTCTCTTTCAATTGCTTGAATTTGACCTGAAAGTGTATTTACTTTTGATCCATAGGATTGTAAGGATTGTTTTTTGGCATCCATTTGGTTTTTTGTGTTTTGCACTAAGTTTGGGTCCATATAATCCTCTTTTATTTCAGATATAAATAGGATTGTATCGCCTTTTTTGACAAAATCACCTTCTTGTACGTACCATTTTTCAAGTCTACCAGAAATTACACTTTGAATCGATTGAGGGCGTTGGTCTGGTTTTAATGTAGTCACGCTTCCAGTTCCAGAAATATTTTGTGTCCAGGGTAGAAAAAGCGCCACTAAAACCAGAATAGAAACTCCAGCTATAATTTTATTTAAAATTTTATAATGTGGTCTGTTTGTTAAATTTTTTATGGTTGTAAATCGGTCGAGTAACGGCAATTTTGTTTTGTTATCGGATATGTTTAGCATGACTAATTATTTTTTAAATCGAGTTGAATAGCTCCGTTTTGCATGATGATTTTTCTATTACATTTAGTTTTCCAATGCGGATTTTTAGATGAAACAATAATCGTCCATTTGTTTTTTTCGGAAGTAATGAAATCAATAATTTCATTAGCCACTTTTTCATCCATCATATCAGTTGGATCCTCATAAAAAAGTATTCTGGGCTTATGAATAATACTTCTTGCTAATAGCATTTTTTGCGCATTGGATGACGATAATTGTTTTCCTTCAGGATAAATGCGAGTCTCCAGACCTTTTGGTAATGATTTGATGAATCCAGAAAGTTGTACGCCATCAATTGCCCATTTTAGATCTTCACTGCTTATTGAATTGTCATTGAAAGTAATATTTTCTAATAAGGTGCCTTCAAAAGGTGTTTCGCTGTGGATAATGCTTCCTATTTGAGATCTGTATTGTTTTAGGTTGATTTTTCTAAATGTGTCATCATTTATGTAAAAAGAACCAGATGTGGGTTGCAATAAACCGGATAATATTCGAATAAGAGTTGTTTTTCCAGATCCATTTTCTCCTTCAATGGCTATTTTATCGCCTTGTTCAATTTTTAGTGAAATAGCAGTTAATATTTCTTTATCTGAATCTGGGAATTTAAAGTTGAGGTTTTCTGTCTCTAAGGAAATATTTGTGTAGCAGGTGTCACTTTCAAAAGTAGTCTCTTCTTCTAAATGTAAGTCAGTTACTTGTCCAATTTTTTCAATAGAGGTTAGCACGTCATAGAATGTTTCCAGTCCGAGTATTATTTTTTCTACTGAATTTATAACCAATAAAATGATAATTTCTGCGGCTACAAATTGCCCAATATTCATTTGTTGGGACAACACTAAAAACCCACCAATTGACAATAAACTCGCAGTTATTATGATTTTAAAAATAATTAATTGGCTGAATTGTCTTTGCATTACTTTAAAATGTTTTTCTCGATAATTCAAATAATCACCAACTAGGCTGTTGTTTTTTTGCAAACCATAATTATAGTTGAGGTCATTTTTAAAACTAAAATTATTTCGAGCCATTTCTTGCAACCAGCTGGCTACTTTATATTTGAATTTTGATTCTTTTAAGCTGGTTTCCAGTCCTGATTTATAAGAGAATTTAAAGATGAAATACAGAAGAAAAAATAGCAAAACACCAAATATAATAAAGTACGGATGATACAATGACAATAAAATTATTCCGAAAACGATTTGTAAGAGCGCTGCCGAAAAATCGATTAAAAGCTTTGACGTCCCTTTTTGGATTGTCATCGTGTCAAAAAAGCGATTGGCTAATTCTGGTGGATAGGTGTTGTATAATTCGTCCATCTTTATTTTTGGCAAGCGAGCTGCGAATTCAAATGAAGAACGAACAAATATTTTTTGTTGTAAATTTTCAGTAATACGCAGTTGCATTAAAGATAGAATTCCAACTAATGCAACACCAAAAACCACTAAAATAATTAAGACAATCCAAGAAGCACTAACTCGTCCTGATTGTATAAAGTTTGTGATTGCTTGAATTCCGAGTGGTAATGACAAGCTGATTATTCCTGCAAATATGGCATAGAAGAAAATTTGATAAACATCTTTTCGGTCTAGTGCAAGTAAGTTATAAAAACGTTTTAATGGAGTCATAATGGCTTTTTTAATGGTTTAGAGAAGGACATTTTCTACAAGATTCAGATAAAATTGAGTCGTAGTAACAGATTCATTACAATCTGTAATCGTTTTTAAATGCTCCGTCAAAAAGTGCTGATGCAAGCTTCCTTCAACAATTGTTGAAATTAGTGATTTAGCATAAGGATATTCCGGGTCGACTTCGTTTACAAAGCCTACAATTCGATTAATGACTCTTTTATAAATCAGAAAAAAACCTTCTTTGTTTTCTTGATCTACTTCTTTTGTTTGTAATGTCTTAGTAAATTCAGCTATAATGATTTTATTTAAAATAGATTCATTAATGTGCTCCGTGTTGTTATCATCAGTAACTTTTTCTGTTACGATAGTTATTGCTTTTTTGAGTTTTTCTTTTGGGTCTAAAATATTTGTTGTTGAAAAAACCAGTTTGTATTCCATCCAGCTCCAGTACCATGAGGATAAATATACCAATAGTTTATGTTTGTTTTCAAAATAACGATAAATGGAACTTTCATTGGATCCAATTTTCTCCCCTAATTTTTTGAATGTAAAATTATCAAATCCAATTTGGTCTATTAAAAGGATACTTTGTTCTACAATTTTTTTACCTAAAGGAGACGTTTCCGGATCCTTAACATAGATTTTCTCGTTGACTTGTATTTTTAAATTGGATAGTATTGTATTCATAATTGATAATATTTTATGCAAATATAATAGTATTACTATTAATAATGAGATTTTAACTTTTATTTATCAAAAAAGCTACTCGTATGGAGTAGCTTTTAATTCAAATATTTATAGTTAATTTGTTTAAAGTAAAGAATGGCAAGTCATTACCTCTGGTTTTTCAACTCCCATTAATTCCAAGATAGTAGGAGCAATATCGCCAAGAACTCCATCATGAATCGCTCTTAAGTCTTTGTCTACTAGAATAATTGGAACTGGATTTGTAGTATGCGCTGTATTGGGACTGCCGTCAGGATTAATCATTGTTTCGCAATTTCCATGATCTGCAATTACTATTGTTGTGTAATTATGGGCTAGTGCAGTTGTGATTACTTTTTCTACGCATTGATCAACAGCTTCACAGGCCTTTATGGCTGCACTCATAATCCCAGTATGTCCTACCATATCGCCGTTGGCAAAGTTCAAACAAACAAAATCTACTTCTTCTTTCTCTAATTCAGGAACTAAAGCATCTGTCAATTCAAAGGCGCTCATTTCCGGTTGTAAATCATAAGTAGCCACTTTTGGAGAGTTTTTCAAGATGCGGCTTTCGCCTAGAAATGGTAGCTCTCTTCCTCCAGAAAAGAAAAAAGTAACGTGTGGATATTTCTCTGTTTCGGCAATACGAATTTGCGTTTTATGCGCTTTTTCTAAAACTTCACCTAAAGTTTCAGTGATGTTATCTTTGTTATAAACGACTTTTACATTTTGGTACGTTTCGTCATAATTAGTAAGCGTAACATAATACAAATTGAGTTTGTGCATGTTTTGTTCATGACAATCCATTTGAGTTAAAACTTCCGTTAATTCTCTTCCTCTGTCCGTTCTAAAGTTAAAGAAAATAACCACATCATCTTCTTCAATTGTGGCCAATGGCTTGTCATCTTCATCAACAATAACTGTTGGATGAATAAATTCATCGGTTACATTAACTTCATAACTTTCTTCGATAGAAGCAACTGCATTTGTTGAATGAGTTCCAATTCCGTTTACTAATAAATCGTAAGCGAGTTTCACTCTTTCCCAACGTCTGTCTCGATCCATGGCATAATAACGTCCCACAACCGAAGCCAGTTTTACGGTAGTAGTAGCAATATAATCTTGTAAATCCTGAATGTAGTGTTTGCCGGATTTTGGGTCTACGTCACGGCCGTCAGTAAAGGCATGAACGAAAACTTTTTGCAATCCATGTTGTTGTGTAGCGTCGATTAAGCCGCGTAAATGTGATGTATGAGAATGTACACCACCATCTGAAACTAGACCTAAAAAGTGTACTTTTTTATTGTTTGTTTTCGCATACGTAAAAGCATCAACTAAAACTTGCTCTTTTGCTAAAGTGTCATGTGCAACGGCAAGGTTAATTTTGGCTAAATCCTGATAGACAATTCTACCGGCGCCCAGATTCATGTGTCCTACCTCGCTGTTTCCCATTTGTCCTTCAGGAAGTCCAACATTCAAACCGTCTGTTCTAAGTTGGGCGCTAGGATAATTTCTATATAAACTGTTAATAAATGGCACATTAGCATTATCAATAGCAGATACTTTTGGATCTGGAGATTTTCCCCAACCATCCAAAATCATAAGAATTACTTTTTTGTTCATTGTACTATATTTTAAACAAAGATAAAGTATTTCTAAAAATGTTCGAATGAATGAAAATCACTATTATACATTCGGAGGCTAAGAATAACAAATAATGATTATTTTGTTGTGGAACCTTGTCTTTTTTAAAATTAATGCATTTAGAATTTATTCTTAACTTGATTGTAATCTATAAAATAACGCACACTAATAGAGAAAACATGACTTAACGCATCATTATTTAATAGATTGGTAACATTATCGTTGAATTTTTTATTGATTTCTCTTTCAAATGCCCCAGCATTGTTTCGGTACAAGACTGAAACTTGACTTCCTGGTGCAAACCACCAAGAAAAAGACAAATCAGCATTCCAAGAATAGAAACTCGAATTTTTATTAGTTGTATATCCTGTAAAATCAGCCAGTCTTCCGTTTTGTTCTAATGATAAAGTATTTTTATTTTCGGCATACGACCAGTATTGACGCAGCGAAATATTAAAGGTCATTTGGCTGTTTAACGAATACTTTCCAGAAAGGGTATTCGAATAGGTAATTACGTTTCTATTGGCAAAAACAATTGTGTTTGGCGTAGCCGAATTCATGTCGTCATTAATACTGTCAATGTACCCTTTATTATTGTTCTGTCTGAAAAAATTGAAGTTATAATTCAGCGATAATTTGTCATTAAACCGATATCTTGGACCGATTGAAAAACCATAAGAATTTCGTCCTGCCTCATCAAAAACGGCATAGGATGGATTCAAATCAATAGCAAAAGCATTATTATAATTAGTTGAAATATAAACAAATCCGCCTATTTTTGTAGGTCTGATTACGTACCTATTTGCCGCTCTTGGTTCATAGTAATCAAATGTTTCTATAGGATTGACATCAAAGCCGATTCCGAAATAGTGATTTTTTTTCGTGTTTGAATTAATCTGAAAGTTAATGTTGCTAGCTTGTATTTTTCCAGTCTCTTTTTGAAATTGTGAATAGCCGTTTATTCTAGCATTGAATGAGTTAAAAATTTTAGTAGGGTTCAGAATTCGATAGCTGGAATTGGCATAAATACTGTAGTAATTTGTTTCAAAATTAATGCCTAAATCATTGTTATCGAAATCCTTTGTCATAATATCAGCGCCTATTCCATAACGAAATTTTCCGCTAGTTTCTGAGAAATTTAATTGTGAATTAATTCCTTTTTTGTCCTCTAGATCATTGATATAGCTGTATTTAAAATCACCTGAAAGGTTATATGTATTTTTCTTAGTATTTAAATCCCAAACCAATGCGGTTACATTTCCATCTCTAAAACTCCCGTTTCTAGTTACATTAGTATTTACAAATGCTACTGAGGAGTTTTTGCGAAAGCGTTGATCTAGTACTAAAACATTGTAATTTGCAAGTGGTTCAACTATTTCTTTTCTGATTTCTTGAGTGTCATTATTTCGAATTGATGCAGCTGTTTTTTCAGTAACGGCATTTAAAATTCCAACGCCTAATCCGTTTTTAGTTCTTCCTGAAACTTTCAACGCGTTTATAAGATTGACACTTGCGGGATTATCAATTATTTCTTCATTGGGTTGAGTGGTTGGGTAATTGCTTGGGTTTCCACCAATGCGTCTCGAGTACACTAGGTTTCCTTTGCTAAACAAGTCGGTTCCTTCTGTAAAAAAAGGTCTATTTTCATTGAACTGTTGCTCAAATGGACCTAAATTCAATATTTGATCGTCGTATTTGGTTTGGCCAAAATCAGGAATCAAAATCATATCCAGTGTAAAAGCATCGTTTATACCATATTTTAAATCGAGTCCCCCTTTTAGAGTTCCCTTTGTTTTTTGACGCGAATTAGCATCTACGTAAAAGGAAGAATAGGGTAGAAGAAAAAGTCGAGTAGGTGGTTTTATGTTTTCAATTCCTTCTAGTATTCCTGTTTGTTGGGTAAAAGTACCAAGTTTTGAATCGATGAAATTCCAAGTGTATTTGAAACGATCTCGTCTCACTTCTCTAAAAAAATTAAGTCCCCAAGTTTGTTTATTCTCTGCTGAAAAGCGTAATGCTGCATAAGGAATTCTCATTTCTACAATCCAGCCTTTGTCGGTAATTACGGCTTTGCTTTTCCAAACGGCATCCCATGAATAGTCTTCTCCATTGGTGTCAGTGGTGATACAGTCTGCTTGACCATCTGCGGCATTTACAAAAAATTGAAAATCTTGTTGACCGTCATTGAAACCATTTATAAAAACACCAAAAATATCTGATGTCCCAAAATCGTCTCGCTGTGTAATCTCTCGTAATATTTTATCAGGATTATCATCATACATCATGGCGCCTATATAAATAGCGTCATTATCGTATAAAACTTTCACTTCCGTTTTTTTATTTTCAGGAATGGGTTTACCATTATCTGGTTCAAATGTTATAAAATCACTTGCTATTGAAGCTGATTGCCAAATGTCTTCGTTAAGTTTTCCGTCGATTTCAACTTTCTCCGAAATGAATTTTGTTTGTAAGACTTTTTTTTGGCTGTAGCCAAAGAATGACAACAGTAGAAAACAAAATAAAAGATAATTTTTCATGAAACGATTGATTGGTTGATTGATGCGAAATTTAGTAAAACCAAATAGCTTCAAACGGAGCAATTACCAATCCACTGAATAGTTTGAGTTAATAGACTCTCTTTTCAATTGAATGTTACAGTTTAAATTAAAATTTATTTTTCACGGCATTGTAATCAATAAAATAGCGAATGCTTACTGAGAGTACATTGGTTAGGTCGCTATTAAAAATACTTTTTAGATTTCTAGATAAATCTTTTTCCACTATAGCAGCTCTTTCTAGTCCATAGTTACGGTACAAAATGGATATTTCACTTCCGGGTGCAAACCACCACGAGTACGATAAATCAAAGTTCCAAGAATTAAAATTTCGATCCTTGTTTTGTGCATAGCTAGTATTTGGAGTTAAATAACCGCTGTTTTGTAAGGTAAAGAATTCATGATTTTTAGAATACGACCAATAATAGCGAGCCGTTAAGTTAATGGTCATTTTGTTGTTTAAGGAATATTTTCCAGTAAGATCGTTTTGAAGAATTTCTCGGTTTCGTTCGGCAAATATAATTCCAGAATCATCAAAATCAACCCATCCACGATCATTATTCATTTTGGTGTATTCAGCTGCGAATGCTAAAGAAAATTTGTCGCTGAATCGGTATTTTGGACCTAAATAAAAGCCATAATTATTTCTACCACTCTCATTGTATTTTGTAAATGCAGGTTGGATAATTAGTGTAAAAGGATTGTTGTCGTTTGACGTGAAATTTAGAATGGTAATCACTTTTTCTGGAAGAAATACATATTTGCCATATTCACGTGGCTCGTAAAAATCGAATGTTTTGACGGGTGTTAATTCGAATAAAAGCTCTAAAGAATCATTCCCTAATGTTGTCGCCCGTATTTCTGTCCCAAAAGCACCAGTTTGTAATTTTTTAGACGTGTTGTCCACTTCAAAATTTATATATTCATTTAATCTGAAAGTGTTAAAAATTTTGGTTGGATTTACTATTCTATAGCTTGCATGTCCATAGGCATTGTGATAATTAGAATAAAAATTGATGCCTAAATCATTCACATCGTAATTTTCAGAAAGATATTTTCCAGAAAAACCGTATCTATATTGTCCACTTGTTTTTTCAAAACCAATTTCTGTTTTAAATCCATCATAGTCTTTAATAGTATTGATCGAGCTGTATTTAAAGTCACCGTATAGATTATAGGTATTTGATTTTGTGTTTAAATCAAACAATACTGCCGCAACATTTGCATCTCTAAAATTACCGTTTCTGGTAGTATTTGCATTGACAAAAGTCACAGAAGAGTTTTGATTAAAGCGTTGGTCTAGGACAAACATATTGTAATTGGTCAAAGGTTCAATGACTTCTTTTCTAGTGTCACCAGTGTCATTGTTTAAAATAGTAGCTTTAGTTTTTTCAGTAACGGCATTCAAGAATCCAATTCCTAAACCCTTTTGAGTTCGACCAGATATTTTTATTGCATTTAGTAAATTGACTGTACTAGGGTAATTAATGATTTCTTCATTTGCTGCGGTTGTTGGTTCGGTACTTGGAGCACCGCCAATTCTTCGCGAATAAAACAAACCTCCTTTGTTAAACAAATCTGTTCCTTCTGTAAAGAAAGGTCTGTTTTCTTCAAATCTTTGTTCAAAAGGCAATAGGTTTAAGATAGCATTGTCAAATTTTGTCTGTCCAAAATCAGGTACTAAAATAGCATCTAATGTAAAGGAGTCGTTAATTCCATATTTTATATCTAATCCGGCTTTGAAAGTTCTGTCAGAGCCAATATCGCTTTGCTGATAGTAGGCGGATGTATATGGAATTATAAAAAGTCGGGTAGGAGTTTGTATTTTTTCAATTCCTTGAAGGATTCCTGCTTGTGGAATTACAGCGCCAATTTTAGTGTCAATTCTATTCCAAGTATATTTTTGTACGTCACGCTTTATTTCACGCATGAAGTTTAAACCCCAAGTTTGTGTATCTGCTTTCGAGAATCGTAAAGCTGCATAAGGAATTTTCATTTCTACAACCCAACCAAATTCAGTTACGCTTACTTCGCTGTCCCAAATAGCATCCCAAGTAAAATCTTCAAAATCTTCTGTTGCCAAACAATCCATTTGAACACCTGCGGCACTTACAAAAAAACGGAAATCCTGTTGACCATCATTGAATCCGTTTATATAAACTGAAAAGTGATCTGATACTCCAAAAACATCTCTCTCTGTTATTTCGCGTTGAATTTTATTGGGTTCATTGTCATAAAGCAATGCCGATATGTAAATGGCATTGTTATCGTAAAGCACTTTTACTTCTGTTTTTTTATCGGTGCTTATTGGTTTTCCATTATCCGGTTCAAACATTACAAAATCGGTAGCAATTGAAGCAGTTTCCCAAATTTTTTCATTTATCTTTCCATCAATTGTTATGTTTTCAGTTATGGATTTTGCCTGAAGCGTCTTTTTTTGGCTGTAAGCGGTAGAACTAATGAATATTAAAAAAAAGATACTAATAGAATGTAATTTTGACATAAATTGGGATTGATTCTAAACAAAAATAACAAAATTAACATAGAAATTGTGTTTTTTGTGGTTTTTCACTCAATATTTGGTCAAGTTAAACGTTGTATAGGAACTAATATTTTGTTAAAAATGTTTCAATTCTTATTTTTTGCTGTAGGTTTGCAATCCCGAATTTATTTATAACTTAAAGATAGTCAATGATTTATAACTTATTTCCTACTATTATGTTTTTACTATTTGCTTTTTCTTCTAGTAAAACAAGCTTTCCTGAATCAAGTCATGTTAAACCAGTGGTTTATACCAAAGTGGTAGCGTCTAATGTTGAGGCTAAAATTGAAATGGCGTATAGTAATTTACATTCTGATAAATTTGCTTTGCCTAAATTAGAAAGTTTTGCAGAGGCTTTAAAAGGATATTATTCGTTGAAAGAAAAAGGATTAATTAAGAAAGATATTTTAACATTAATTGATTTTAGTTTGTCTTCGAATACCAAAAGACTTTGGGTAATTAATCTTGTTACTGGAGATATATTGTTTCATTCTCTTGTTGCTCATGGAAGAAATACAGGTGATGAGTATGCCTCAAATTTTTCAAATGCAGCAGAATCGTATAAAAGCAGTTTAGGTTTTTATGCTACAGGTGAAATATATAATGGTAAACACGGTATGTCACTTAGGTTAGATGGTTTAGAAAAAGGGGTTAATGACAACGCAAGAGCTAGAGGTGTGGTAATGCACGCGGCTGATTATGTCTCTAATTCATTTATAAAAAACAATCATAGATTAGGAAGAAGTCAAGGTTGTCCCGCTGTGCCGGTAGAATTGTCTAAAGAAATTATTAGTGCAATAAAAAACAAATCTTGTTTTTTTATTTATCATCCTTCAAGAGTTTCTAAATTTGGAGCACAATCAATTTCTTAATTTAGTGTATAAATCGGCATCTAGATTGTAAATATCATCTCTGAAAATAAGTTTGTTGTTTTTGCTCCAAGCAGTCCAATATAATAAGTGAAAGGAAACTTCTTTTTTGATTTTTACGAATTTTGTTTTTTCGCTTTGTAGAATTTCTGTGATTTTCCCAAGATTCCAATTGACGGGATCATTCAATAAATATTCAGTTAATTCTAATGGGTTGTCAACTCTAACGCAACCGGAACTCAACGAACGATCTATTTTGTCGAAATAATCCCTGTGATTAGTATCGTGTAAGTAAACAGAAAATCGGTTTGGGAAAATAATCTTAATCATTCCCAGTGAATTAAAAGTGCCAGGGCTTTGTACATAACGATACCTTTTGGCCTGGGATAGTTGCCATTCGTATGGACCTATAATTTTTCCGTTGTAATCATATACCTTGATGTTTGATTTAGTGAGATAGCTTCTGTTTTTTAAAATAGCAGGAATAACATCTTCCCGCAAAATAGTGGGTGGGACAGTCCAAGTTGGATTAAAAACAACCTGAGTTAATTTCGACGATAATATTGGACTTTTTCTTTTCGCTCTTCCTACTATTACTTTGTGTGTTCTTAGTGTGTCTTTATCTTTTATTAATGACAATCTATAGTCGGGAATATTTATGATTGCATATTCTTTCCCCATTTCTTTAGGATACCATTTCCAACGTTCCAGATTTACTATGATTTGCTGAATTCGTTGTTTTTTAGAAATATTGAGACAGGAAATTGTTTTAGGACCAATTATTCCATCAATTGCTAAGCCATGACGCTCTTGAAATTTTTTTAGTGCCCGTATTGTTTCTTTCTCGTAGATTGGGGTTAAGCTATCTTGGGTTTCTAATTCTTTCCAGTAATTCAATCTTTTTTTAATGTCAATTATAGATGGATTTGTATCGTTTGGGGTAATTATTCCAGCAATTTTTAATGCTTTAAAATTATCTTTAGGGAAAGTATGAATTAATTGCAGTGCTTTTTTTAATTTTTTGTAAACAATATGATTGGGTTTTAATTGTTCTATTTTATCTGCTAGTGAGTCGCTGGCCAATAAATTGGTCAAAGTTTCATTTAGGTCAATGTAGTTTTCTTTTAAATCCCAGTTTTTGTATAATTTTCTTGGATTTAATGTGCCGTTAGTCAAGTGTGCAATGTATTTTTGAAAACTGGACGTAAGTAGAATGTCGTATTTCACTAAATCAGAATTGTTTAATGTTGTTGATTTTTTTTCGAAATCACTTAATGTTTTTATTTTATAATCGTCTGGATTTAAGCCTTCTTCATCAGATTTAAGGAGTGCTTTTAGAATTATTTTCCTCTTATTTTCAGATTGCCAAATTGCTCTGTAATTAGTAGATTTATAGAAGTCAGAAAGTGTTTTATTATTAAAAGAATGTAGTAGAACAGTGTCAATTCTAATTGATTTTTCGACAATTAAGTCAGGAGAATTTTTGATCTCATTATAGGAGAATGCCTCGCTTTTTAGTTTTTCCTTTTGGCAACTAATAGTTGCGTAAATTAATAGTACAACAGCTAACGTTTTCATCATTCGATTTTTTAAATAAAAAAGTGTCCTCTAATTTATTTTAAGAGAGAATTAGTTGGTTTCAAGGTATTAAATGCCTTCTTTTTGAGTGTTGCACCTCGTTATGGTGAAGTGTCTTTTTGACTTGAGAAGGGGTTCTATTGTAATAAATTAATTTGTTTTACTTCTAATGATGGAATAATGCGGGTTGACTATTTTGTCAAACACGCTAAAATGAAATGCTATAGGTATAGGAACTCGATCAAAATGACAACTTTTAATTAATTTTTCAGTCCGAAATACTTTATGTTTTACTGAAAATTCTCTAAAGCAGTGATTTTTTTAATTTTATTTTTAATTTTATTTTAAGCATAATAAAGGTATAATAATTTCATAATAAATTCTTTAGGATTTTTATATGCTTTTGAAAAAAAGAAGCAGTCACTAAGTTTGTGATTTTTTAATAAAAAAACTTGCATTGAAGCAAACTTATTAAGTATATTTGCACTGTTGTTAATGCGAAAGTAGCTCAGTTGGTAGAGCTCCAGCCTTCCAAGCTGGTTGTCGCGAGTTCGAGCCTCGTCTTTCGCTCTAAGCCTCAAATTAAAGTTTGAGGTTTTTTATTTTTACTATTTAATGCGAAAGTAGCTCAGTTGGTAGAGCTCCAGCCTTCCAAGCTGGTTGTCGCGAGTTCGAGCCTCGTCTTTCGCTCTTTAAAGCCGAAACATAATTGTTTCGGCTTTTTTTGTGCCGTTCTTGGATTACTTTAAAGAACTTAAATCGCTTCCACTTTCTAATTCCTCGGGTGTATGGTTTTGTCTAAACAGTCGAGCTGTCAAATCACCTTTTAAAGTAATTGTGTCTCCTTTTACATCCAGCCAACTTCCCTCTCTTAATCCTAAAACTGGTGCCGAATTATAAGCGTGAAACTCGTTTATTCTGGTTTCACGAGTTTCTCCCATGTGTTTAGAATTGGTGTCGGGGTCTAAATAATGCGGATTTAAATTAAAAGGAATTAATCCTAATGTTTTAAAACTTGGAGGATAAACAATTGGCATGTCATTTGTTGTTTGCATCGTAAGTCCGCAAATGTTACTTCCTGCGCTAGTCCCTAAATATGGCGTTCCATTTTTTACAACTTCAGCTAGGATTTCCATAGTATTGTTTTTGTATAATTGAGACACTAAAACAAATGTGCTTCCGCCTCCAGTAAAAATTCCTTCCGCGTTTTTTAAAGCTTTTCCAGCATCTTCAAATTCATGTATTCCAATTACTTTTTTATTTATTTTGGCAAAAGCCAAACCTACCGTTGCAGTATATTCCTCATGGGAAATGCCTCCTGGTCGCGCGTAAGGAATAAAAAGAATAGTAGTACAGTCTTGAAAATGCACTTGTAATTCAGGTAATAAATAGTCCAGATAATTCTGGTTGGCAAGAGTAGAAGTGCTTGCGATTAGTATATTTTTCATTTTTCAGTCGATAATTTGTGCTAAAGGTATTAAATCAGTCTTTTTGATTTCACATTTTTAATTAACATTTTTTTACCAACCTATTAGCAATTAATTTGGAACGCATTAAGATACTTTTACGAGCTGTCACTAATGTATTAAATAAGGATGATTAGAATTGTGTGCTTGTATTTGGCTTTTGTAGCAACAAATGTTGTCGCACAAGAAACCCCTCGAATAAAATTAAAAGGAAAAGTGACCGCTGATGCTACTGTTTTAGAAGGTATTTATGTGATAAATTTAAAAAGTGAGCAGGCATTAGTAACAGATAAAGAGGGTGATTTTTCTATTTTGGCTAAAGTTGGAGATACATTATTATTCACCGAAGGGCAGTTTAAAGAAGTTAGAATTGCCTTAACCCAAAAGGATTTTGAACAAGAAATGCTTTCTGTGAAAATGATGCCGATAGTAAATCAATTGCGCGAAGTTATTGTAAGAAGCGGTATCAATGCAGTATCAATGGGGATAATTCCAAAGGGACAAAAAATATACACTCCCGCAGAACGAAAGTTATATACTGCCAGTAATCTTAATGCCACTGCTAATGCAGGCTCGATGATGGGTGGTTCAATCTCAGCGGATCCATTATTGAATTGGTTTTCAGGAAGGACTAAAATGCTTAAAAAAGAAGTTGAAGTCGAAAAGAAAGAATCGTATATGAGGCAATTAGAGAATATGTTTACTATTGATTATTTTGTAAATACATTAAAAATACCTTCTGAATATGTCAAAGGCTTTGAATACTATATTGTGGAGAACGAAAGATTCGTGACGATTTTGAAATCTAAAAATGTTGCCATGACTACTTTCTTAATTGGGGAATTAGCAACTAAGTATAAAGAAATAATTGCAAGTGAAAATTAAAATTACGCTACAGCTTATTGTCTTTTTCTTCGTTCAAGTTTTTTTTGCCCAAGCTGGAAGCATAAAAGAACTTCGAGGAAAAATTATCGCCGATTCTGTTGCGGTTGATCGCATTACTATTGAGAATGTAACAACGGATAAAACTGCTTTTTCGGATGCGAATGGTTTCTTTACTATAGCAGTAAGAGAAGGTGATGTTTTAGTGTTTACTGCTGTTAATTTAGAAGGTCTCCGAAAGAAAATTGACAAGCAGGATTTATTGCAGGAAAGTATTACGGTACTCATGATGCCAAAAAGTATTATTTTGAAGGAAGTCATCATAAGTGAATCGTCTATTACAGCAGAGAGTTTGGGCATAATACCGTATGGTCAAAAAAAATATACGCCAGCAGAGAGGAAATTATACACAGCGACTTCTGGTAATGGTATTGATGGATTACTCAATGCTATTTCAGGACGGAAAGCCATGCTAAAAAAGGAAATTATTGTGGAGAAAAAAGAACAATTATTAGCCAGAATCGAAGTTCTTTTTGAAGACAAATATTACATTGAAACCTTAAAAATTCCCAATGATTACATTAGAGGATTTCAATATTATTGTATTGATGACGCTGGTTTTGCAAATGCATTGCGAGCTAAAAACAAGACATTGACGATGTTTCTAATTGTGAAGTTGGCGGAAAATTATAATGAAATTATTGCGGGTGAAAATAAATAAATTACTGCCTATTCTTTTGTTTTCAATGTGCCAAATTTATTTTGGACAAACTCCTGCTGAAAAGTTACTTTAATGTTAGAATTAGTGTGAATTCTACTAATATAAGTGAAATAAATGTCTTAAATTTAGGAAACGAAAAAAATAGCCCTCACAATCAAAGACGGGGAATTTTTTATTTTAGCGAAAGTGAAGCACTAAGTTTAAAATAACATTTTAAAAACAATCCAAGATGAAAACCAAAATAAGAATTCTTTGTTTGATTTTCTTTTGCCAATTTTCTTTTGGTCAAAACGAAAATAGGAAGTCGCTGCACGGTCAGTTTACAAATGAATCTGCAACTGTAGATAACGGGTATGTTTTTAATTTAAATTCAAAAACGAGAACCTTTATAAGCGATCAAGGTTTTTTTGATATTTTGGCGAAAGCCAAAGACACTTTGTTGGTTTCAAGCGCCGCTTTCAAGTCTAAAAAAATTGTGATTCAAGATAAGGATTTTTCGAAACCTTTGTTTGAGGTTAATTTAGATACGCAAACGACCTTGTTAAAAGAAGTTCTCGTGAAGCGCAAAGCAGAGCTGAAACCAATAAAAGGAAATACGCAAGGTATTGTTGATTTACAGTTTTTTGACGATGCAAAATCTTCACCAGTAAATAGAACAATGCCATCGGATGGGAGTATAGAAAACGGAATGGATTTTGTTAGAATTTATAAAATGGTTTCTAAATTGTTCACGAAGGATTCAGCTAAAAAAATCGATTTGGATTCTAATTTAGATTTTTCTAATGTTGTTTCTAAAGGAATTGATACGTATTTTTTTACCAATACCTTGAAGTTGAAAAATGAAGAAATTGGACTTTTTCTGGATTATTGCGAGAATGATTCAAAATCAAAAAGCCTTTTGAAACAAGAAGACGAATTTTTACTAATTGATTTTTTAATCACCAAGAACGAAGAGTTTAAAAGAATTACTACTTTTGAAAAATGAAATCGCCATGATTTCAGAATACAAATACTATTGAAGAATGGCGATGCCATATTCCGAAAAAAAAATAAATAGAATCTTCGAATGAAAAAAACAATCTTAATTACTTTTTTTGGGTTATTATTTTTAACGTTGACCTCTTTTAGTGTACATAAATTTTATGTAGCATTATATCAAGTTAATTATGCTCCCCAAAAGAAAATGCTTCAAATTACCGCTCGTATTTTTGTTGATGATTTGAATAGCGCAGTAGGAAAAAAATATGCTAAAAAAGTCAATTTGGGTTCTGAAAAAGAAACCGATGAGGATTTAATTTTATTGAAAAAGTATTTAAACGAAAAATTCTCTATTAAAATTAATGGACAATCTAAAGCTATTAATTTTTTAAGTAAAGAAATGGAAGGAGACGTACTTATCTGTTATTTAAGTATGAAGGAGATTCCTAAAGTTAATTCATTAGAGATTTATAACGCAGTTATCACAGAAGGAAATTCAGAGCAACAGAATATTATGCATTTTAACGTGAGTGGGATAAAAAACACCTTACTTTTTACAGAATCTACATCAAAGGGAATGTTAAAATATGAATAAATTAAGATAAATGTATTTTTAATTATTATTTTCACGCACTGAATAACCAGATTTCTACCTATGAAAAAAATCACCTTATTATTACTGCTTCCGGCAATGTTATTTGCCCAAGAGAAAACGGCACCTGTTGCGCCAAAACAAACAGGAAAATACGATACCAATAAGTTTAGTCAAATGTATGACCTGTTAGCAACACCTAACATGTTTCGTACAGCTTCAGGAGCGCCAGGTCCAGCGTATTATCAGCAACAAGCTGACTACAAGATAAATGTAGAGTTAGATGATAAAAAGTCTACATTAATAGGTTCAGAAACCGTTACGTATTATAACAATTCTCCGGATACTTTAGAGTATTTATGGGTACAGTTAGACCAAAATCAAGCTGCTAAAACCTCTCAAACTCCTTTGGCGGAAAGCCAAAGAATGGAACAGGTTTTTCCTGCTGGAAATTTTGCAAACAAGTTTTTAAAACAAGAACAAGAGCGTGGTTTTAATATTGAATTCGTAAAAGATGTAAAAGGGAATCCTTTGTCTTATTCGATAAATCAAACTATGATGCGTATTAATTTAACGACTCCAATGAAACCAGGTGAAAAATTTACTTTTTCTATCAATTGGTGGTATAACATAAATAACTACCGAGCAGAAGGCGGTCGTTCAGGTTATGAGTTGTTCGAAAAAGAAGGAAACAAATTATATGTAATTGCTCAGTTCTATCCTAGAATGGCAGTGTATAATGATGTTGAAGGATGGCAGAATATGCAATTTTGGGGAACGGGAGAATTTACGTTGCCTTTCGGGAATTTTGATGTAAATATCACTGTGCCTGCAGATCACGTTATGGAAGCTACGGGAGAATTAATGAATCGAAGTGAAGTGTTTACTGCTGAGCAGGTAAAAAGATATGAGCTGGCTCAAAAATCTTTTGACAAACCAGTTGTAATTGTTACTCAAGCAGAAGCAGAAGCAAGTGAAAAAGGGTTTTCAGAAAAGAAAAAAACATGGAAATTTAGCGCTAAAAACGTAAGAGATTTTGGTATTGCTACTTCTAGAAAGTTTATTCTAGATGCAATGGCAGTTCAATTGACGAACAAAACTGTTATGGCAATTTCAGTTTATCCTAAAGAAAGTAATCCACTTTGGGGAGAAACATCAACTAGAACTGTTGCTCATACTTTAAAAAGTTATTCTGCTCATACATTTGATTATCCTTATCCAAAAGCAGTTTCAGTTTCGGCAGAAGATCAAGGGATGGAATATCCAATGATTTGCTGGAATTATGGTCGACCTGATGAAAAAGGAGTAACTAGCGAACGAACAAAAAACGGAATGATTGGAGTGGTTATACATGAAGTAGGACACAATTTCTTTCCTATGATTGTAAATTCTGACGAGCGTCAGTGGTCTTGGATGGATGAAGGTTTGAATACTTTTATGCAATATATGGCTGAACAAGAAATGGGTACAAATTTCCCTTCTAGTCGTGGACCAGCGAGTAAAATTGTTCCTTACATGAGTGGCGATCAAAAATTCTTGGAGCCTATTATGTCAAACTCTGAAACGATAGTTCAATTTGGTGCGAATGCTTATGGTAAGCCAGCAACAGGTTTAAATATTCTTAGAGAAACGATTATGGGAAGAGAATTGTTTGACCATGCTTTCAAAGTATATGCAAACAGATGGAAATTTAAGCATCCTACACCAGAAGATTTTTTTAGAACTATGGAAGATGCATCGGCAGTAGATTTAGATTGGTTTTTCAGAGGATGGTTTTACTCTACTGATTTTGTAGATATCGGAGTGAAAGAAGTTAAACAATATTATGTTTCTGAGACGGCAACTAAAGAATTAAAAGACGCAGTAGTTAGAAGAGGGCGTTTTGGTCAAGAAAAAGGACCTTTTGTTTATTTAGTTCCTGGTACAAGTGAGGAATTATCCGCTAAGGATAAGAAAGCATTAGCAATAGCAGATGTAAATTTACTATCAGAGTACGTTAATCAAAATTTTTCTGCGGATGAAAAAACAAAATTAAAATCTCCTAAATATTTCTATGAAGTAGAGTTTAATAAGCCTGGAGGAATGTTAATGCCAATCATCGTTGAATTGACTTACGAAGATGATACGAAAGAAACATTTAAATATCCAGCTCAAATTTGGAGAAAAAATAACGATACCGCTAAGAAAGTGTATGCAACTGAAAAAGCAATCAAAAAGATTCAGATTGACCCGAAATTAGAAACAGCTGATATTGATGTGACTAATAACACTTGGCCTAAAGAAGAAGTGAAATCTAAATTTGATTAAATTAAAGACATAAATTTAAAAAAGACTCTGAAAAGAGTCTTTTTTTTATGAAAAAATTAAAAGTCAAAGATTCAAAATTAGGTATATTTGTAGCACTAAAAAATAAGAAATATGTTTGGCATAGGAGGAGGCGAATTAATTTTCATCATGTTTATCGTACTGATGCTTTTTGGATCGGATAAAGTACCAGAAATAGCCCGCACCATGGGTAAAGCAATGGCACAATTAAAAAATGCCACGAATGACATAAAAAGTGAAATTCAAAAAGGCGCAGAAGCAAATGGATTTGATGCACAGACACTAACCGATTTTAGAGGAAGTATTACATCAGAAATCAATAAAGCTAAGGAAAACCTATTGGGAGATACCTCTCAAATGAGCGACATAACTGGAAGCATTACTTCAGAAATTAATAAAGTTAAAGACGGTATAGTTGGCGACACAACCACTCAAATAGAAACTACTAAAGAAGTAATAGAAGAAGTTACAGGACCTATAAAACGTCAGATGTAATGCTGGATAAATTACTGTCTTTAGATGTAAAATTGTTTGTATTTTTGAATGGACTAGGATCGGAAACCTATGACGGTCTATGGTTGTTTATTACCAAACAAAGCAACTGGATTCCGCTTTTTTTGCTCCTTTTGTATGTTATTTATAAAAAACTTGGCGCTAAGCAAACCTTGTATTTGTTGCTTTTTGTAGCGGTCTTGGTTACAATTACAGATCAAACAACAAACTTATTCAAAAATGGATTTCAAAGGTTACGCCCTTGTAATAATCCCGAAATAAATTCCTTTATACGTATCGTTCAAGTCAGAAACTCCTTTAGTTTTTTCTCTGGACACGCAGCAAATTCAATGGCAGTAGCTACATTTTTGTTTTTTAATTTTAAGGATAAAATCAAATTTTTCGGTTTCCTGTTTCTTTGGCCACTAATCTTTGCTTACAGTAGAATTTATCTTGGATTGCATTACCCATTAGACATACTGACAGGTTATTTCGTTGGATTTACCTCGGGTTTTTTGATGTATAAAGTATACAAAATGGCCCAACAAAAGTATTTTCCGTTAAAGTTAAAGGACTAGGAGCAATTTCCTGCTGTACGCTGTATCCACGCAAAAAGGCGTGGGATGCCGCTTCCATCAGGGGTAGGCAGTTGTCTTCAAAAGGAATAGTTGAATTTACAAGACTCTACTCACCGTTAAACCATCGCGTATAGGCAATAAAACGGTTTCTATCCTAGGATCATTTGCCAGCAATTGATTATATTCCAACAATATTTTTGTGCTCAAATCTTTAGGATTCAGTGGTTCTAATACTTTACCGCTCCACAGCACATTATCGGATAATATGATACCACCCTTATTCATTTTTGGCAGGATTAATTCAAAATAGTTGAGGTAATTTTCCTTGTCGGCATCGATAAAAACCAAATCAAATTTCATGTCAAGCGTGGGGATAATAGCAACTGCTTCTCCTAAATGTTGTACAATTTGCTTTCCCCAAGGAGATTTGTCAAAATGTTTTCGTTGAAAATCAACTAATTCTTCTTTGATGTCAATCGTGTGCAATTGTCCGTTCTCCTGAATGCCTTCGCACAAACACAATGCCGAATAGCCTGTGTAAGTGCCAATTTCAAGGATGTTTACTGGTCGAATCAATTTAGATAACATACTCAAAACCCGCCCTTGAAAATGTCCGCTCAACATTCGAGGCAGCAGAATTTTTTGGTAGGTTTCTTTATTTAACGCAGCGAGTAAAGCAGGTTCTTTTTGAGAATGTTGTTCGATATAATCTTCTAAATCTTGAGAAATGAAATGCATTATTTGATTTTTTTTCAATGATTGGCAAAGTTATTAAATTATCAAATCAACATACGAGCATTTATTCGAATTGATGAAATAAATCAACAAATTGTCATTAAATTTGCACCATGGAAATCGAGAAAAAAGACATACGATCCTTATCAAAAGAACAATTACGTGATTTTTTCGTCGCTAATAGTGACAAAGCCTTTCGTGGGAATCAAGTGTATGAGTGGCTGTGGAGCAAAGGAGCACATAGTTTTGAGGATATGACCAATGTTTCTAAGGCAACACGTACAATGCTTGAAACGCATTTTGTTATCAATCACATCAAAGTAGATACGATGCAGCGCAGTGAAGACGGAACCGTGAAAAATGCGGTACGTTTGCATGATGGTTTGGTAGTAGAATCGGTTTTGATACCTACAAATACACGAACAACAGCTTGCGTATCGAGTCAAGTAGGCTGTAGTTTGGATTGTAATTTTTGCGCTACAGCACGATTAAAAAGAATGCGTAATCTGGAACCGGCTGAAATCTATGATCAGGTAATTGCCATTGATAAAGAAAGCCGTTTGTATTACAATCATCCGTTATCGAATATTGTTTTCATGGGAATGGGCGAACCGCTTATGAACTATAATAATGTGTTGAAAGCAATCGAAATGATTACGTCTCCTGAAGGTTTAGGTATGTCACCTAAACGTATTATGGTTTCGACTTCGGGAGTTCCTAAAATGATAAAAAAACTCGCTGATGATGATGTGAAATTCAAATTAGCCGTTTCGCTACACTCTGCAATAGATGAAATTCGTTCTAGAATTATGCCGTTTAGTGCTAATTTTCCTTTGGCAGATTTACGCGAATCATTAGAATATTGGTACCGAAAAACCAAAAGTAAAATTTCCTACGAATATGTCGTTTGGAAAGATATAAATGATAACAAAGCTTCCATAGATGCTTTGGTGAAGTTCTGTAAATACGTTCCTTGCAAAGTAAATCTTATCGAATATAATCCAATTGATGACGGTGAATTTCAACAAGCTTCTGAAGAATCAATTAATGCGTACATAAAGGCACTTGAAGCTAGCGGAATTGTGGTAAAAGTGAGAAGAAGCCGAGGAAAAGATATTGACGCTGCTTGTGGGCAATTGGCAAACAAAGAAGCGTAATGATTTTCTTTTCGAAAAATATTCAAAAGAATGCTAGCATTAGTAAGATTGCAGGCTAAAATTGTATCTTTGGATTCTAATGAATATTACTTCACAAATAAAACAGCCGATTTTCAATGAAATGGAACTTTTTGAAAAAAAGTTCTATGAATCGATGAGTTCGCAAGTGGCTTTGTTGAACAGAATCACGTACTATATTGTAAATAGGAAAGGAAAGCAAATGCGACCTATGTTTGTTTTTCTGACAGCCAAAATGGTTTCGGCAGGAATTGTTAATGAACGAACCTATCGTGGTGCTTGTGTTATTGAATTGATTCATACTGCGACATTAGTTCATGATGATGTAGTGGATGACAGTAATCGCAGAAGAGGTTTTTTTTCGTTGAATGCACTTTGGAAAAATAAAATTGCGGTACTTGTGGGTGATTATTTATTGTCCAAAGGATTGTTACTTTCTATAGATAATGGAGATTTCGATTTGCTACGAATTATTTCTGTCGCTGTACGCGAAATGAGTGAAGGCGAATTACTTCAAATTGAAAAAGCCCGAAGACTTGACATCACAGAAGATATTTACTATGAAATCATCCGAAAAAAGACAGCGACACTTATTGCTGCCTGTTGCGCTCTTGGTGCAAGATCCGTTATTGAAGATGAAGTTCAGGTAGAAAATATGCGAAAATTTGGAGAACTTATCGGGATGGCTTTTCAGATAAAAGATGATTTATTCGATTATACCGATGAAGCCATTGGGAAACCTACCGGAATTGACATCAAAGAACAAAAAATGACGCTGCCTCTTATTCATGTTTTGAATACGTGTACTTCCAAAGAGAAAACATGGCTGATCAATTCTATTAAAAACCATAATAAAGATAAAAAACGCGTCAAAGAAGTTATTGCTTTTGTAAAAAACAATAATGGATTGCTTTATGCAGAACAAAAAATGGTAGAATTCCAGCAAGAAGCCCTTTTGCTTTTAGATAATTATTCGGATTCTGAGTTTAAAGACGCGCTGATTTTGATGGTGAATTATGTGATTGAAAGAAAAAAATAACTTTTTTTAAATTATTTTTCTCTCGTTAACTACTGCTTTTATTGACTTTTTTTGGTTTTAAATTGTAGAACCAGAAAAAAATCTATTTATGATGCAACCTTTTTGCATTGCCAATCGTCTATACTTATAGAAACACTTTATAAAGATTTTGAAAGTAATCAACTTATATCAGGAGGAAAATGAATTAATCGAGTTAGCTGTCGAGAATAATCGGCAGGCACAACAGAAAATTTATACCCAGTTTTCTCCAAAAATGTTAAGTGTTTGCCGCCAATACATAAAAGACATTCATCAGGCCGAAGATATCATGATTACTGCTTTTATGAAAGTGTTTACGAATCTGAAGAATTTTCAGCACAAAGGAAGTTTTGAAGGTTGGATTAGAAGGATCATGGTTAATGAATGTATTTCTTTTATCCGAGTGGAGAAAAAGCTAAAATATAGTGAAGATGAAACCTATTTTGAAGAAAGCTTCAATAACATTGAAAGCCAATTTTCAATAGCTGATATTCAATTTTTGATAGACAGTTTGCCGGATGGGTATAAAATGGTTTTTAATCTATATGCAATTGAAGGATTCAAACATCAAGAAATTGCCAGTATGTTAGGGA
The DNA here is from genome assembly GCF_036895565.1 of Flavobacterium sp. KS-LB2. NCBI lineage: Bacteria > Pseudomonadati > Bacteroidota > Flavobacteriia > Flavobacteriales > Flavobacteriaceae > Flavobacterium > Flavobacterium sp. KS-LB2. The sequence goes on from NZ_CP145904.1 coordinate 554,913, forward strand.
TTACTGAAGGAACATCAAAGTCACAATTGTCACATGCCAGAAAAATGCTTCAAGGACAGATTAACAAGTTAAAAAATTACAGTAATGGAACCGAATAAATTAGAAAAACAGTTCAAAGAGCAATTGAATTCTCGGGAGATCCAACCGTCAGAAATGGCGTGGAGCAGACTAGATTCAATGCTTACTGCTGCTGACCCGAGCAATAGCGAACAGGCGAAGCGAAAATCCAAAACTAAATTTCCTTGGATGTATATAGCTGCGAGTTTTATTGGATTTCTATTGATAGGAACAGTTTATTTCAGTCAAAATAAAAATGCTATTGAAAATCAGATGCAGGAGGTTGTTATTCAAAATTCAGCGACTCCAGAAATTACTGTAGTTCCTGATAATAAAGTAAAACTAAAAACAGAGGGTGAAAAAATTACAAGTACTACTGTCGTTTCAAAAACAAATTCGGGAAGTGCTAAAAGTCCAATTTTAAAAGAAAAATCGAATATAGTTGCTACTAATTTAAATCAAAGTCAAGTTGCAGAAGTTTCAATCAGAAATCATTCAAAAGAAAATAGGGCTAGTGATAATTATTTTCAAGATAAAAATTATCAATCAACAGGTAGTAATAGATACGTTTCAGCAGAAAAATTATTAGCAGAAGTTACGAATACTAAATTTGAACCAAACGCTACCGATAAAGTAATTGAAAAAAGTAGAAAAGCTATTTCTGTAAATCCAAATAGTCTGTTATCAAGTGCTGAAACAGAATTAAATCAATCTTTTAGAGAATCTGCATTAAACAGATTGAACAAAAATTTTAATGCTATAAAAACAGTTTTAGTTAATAGAAATTACGAGGAATAAATAAAAATCAATCATCAATCAAAAAACGAAAATCATGCAAAAAATTATTTTAATCACAACAATTGTGTTGCTTTCCTTACTAAGTAAGGTAAATGCTCAAGGAGTAGACGCTATAAAAAATAGTTCAGACTGGCATTATAGGGGTTCAAAAGCAGAAAGTTATGAAATGGGATCAGATGCAGGCGCTGAAAAAAACAACCAGACGGTTTACAAAATTAAATCGATTCCAAGTAAAACGAATGGTTTTGGGACTATAATGAAAACCATACAACCGAATGCATTTTTAGGAAAAACAGTTAAAATGACTGCGTATGTAAAAAGTGAAAATGTAAAGTCATGGGCAGGGTTGTGGATGCGAGTAGATTATTATACTGCAGCAGTTTTAGCTTTTGATAATATGCAACGAAGACCTATCAAAGGAACTAAGAATTGGACTAAATATGAGGTGATTTTATATGTCCCAACTGAGGCAACAGCTATTTCGTATGGTGTTTTATTAAATGAAACTGGACAAATTTTGTTTAAGGATGTAGCAATTGAAATAGTTGATGACTCCCTTGAAGAAACTGGACAAAATAAAGGAAGAGATCATAAAGTAATTTCCTTTGAAACCAAAGCCAAAGCTATTAGTAACGAAATTAAAGCCATTACAGATAATGAAAAAAATGCCCTAAAAGTGGCTGTAGAATTAATTGACAGGGACTTAGAAAAAGGTGTTATCACTAAGGAGCAAGCAAGTAACCTTAAAATGGATAAGGCAAAAATTCATGCTGCGGCCATTGAGGCAAAAGTGGGTGTTGAACAAGCAAAGTTAAATCAATTGGTACAAGATAAAGTCGATGGGAAAGTAGCAGATGAAAAGGATCGTAGAAGCGGAGGCCGAACTATTATTCTAGGTAACAACCCAAATTCAATTGGTTCTCAAACCGAAATTAATATCACCTCCATGAAGGTTTATAATGGTCAGGAAGATAAAGAAGAGCGCCAATCCAAAAGAACTACTTCACAATTTGTATTCGCCACAGGATTAAATAATGTAGTGACTGATGGCTCTGTACAAAAATCAGATTTTAGGTATTTGGGCTCTCATTTTTACGAGTGGGGATTGAGTTATAATACTAGAATTTTAAAAAACAACAATCTATTGCATGCAAAATATGGGTTTTCTGTAATGTACAATAATTTGCGAGCTACAGACAATAGGTATTTTGTAGTAGATGGAAACCAAACAAACCTTCAGGTAAATCCTATTCATCAGGATGATTCTCGTTTCAAGAATGTAAATTTAGTATTTCCAATGCACTTAGAATTTGACTTCACAAAATCCAAAGAAAGAGATGGGAAGACTTATTTTAAAACACACGATAGTTTCCGTATTGGTTTAGGAGGGTACGTGGGTACAAATCTAAAATCGAAGCAATATATCAATTATAATATTGATGGGTATAAATCAAGAGAAATAACTAAAGGTGATTTTAATGTTGATAGTTTTATATATGGATTAAGCACTTATGTAGGATATAAATCTACCAGTTTGTACTTGAAATATGACTTGAATCCTTTATTTAAAGATAATGCAGTAAAACAAAATAATGTTTCATTAGGACTACGTTTTGATTTTAATTAGAAATTGTTTTAGTTAGTTTTATGCTTTGAAAAGCACTTTGAAAGAAGTGCTTTTTTTATTTTAGATATTGAATTATAAACTTTGATTTGCGTATTTTTACACACTTTTCAATAATTAAATTTCCATATATTTTGATTTCAAAAGCCACTGTAGATACTGTTTTCGAAACTGCTCGTGTAGAGGAGGTTATTGGCGATTTTGTACATTTGAAACGTGCGGGAAGTAACTTCAAGGGACTGAGTCCCTTTTCTGAAGAGCGTTCTCCGTCGTTTATGGTTTCTCCTGCCAAAGGGATTTGGAAAGATTTTAGTTCTGGTAAAGGAGGAAACTCTGTGGCTTTTTTAATGGAACATGAAAAATTTACGTATCCGGAAGCCATTCGCTATTTGGCTAAAAAATACAATATAGAAATTGAAGAAACGGAGCAGACGGATGAAGAGAAAGCCAATACAGATGTTCGAGAAAGTATGTATTTGGTTTCAGAATTTGCAAAAACGTATTTCCATAACACACTTTTGAATTCTGAAGAAGGGAAAGCAATTGGCTATTCTTATTTTAAAGAACGTGGCTTTACAAATGAAACCATTAAGAAATTTGGATTAGGTTATTCCCCAGAAGCTTGGGATGCTTTTACTAAAGAAGCATTAGGAAAAGGATATAAATTAGAATTCCTAGAAAGTACAGGACTTACAATTCCTCGCGATGACAGACCTTTCGATAGGTTCAAAGGACGTGTGATGTTCCCAATACAAAGTATGTCAGGAAGAGTGCTTGGTTTTGGAGGTCGTATTCTTACTAATGATAAAAAAGCAGCAAAATACCTGAATTCACCAGAGAGTGAATTGTACCATAAAAGCAAAGTTCTTTATGGAATTTTTCAGGCCAAACAGTCAATAGCGAAATTAAATAATTGCTACTTAGTAGAAGGATATACGGATGTAATTCAGTTCAACCAATCTGGAATTGAGAATGTAGTGGCTTCTTCAGGAACTGCATTAACACCAGACCAAATCCGATTAATAAATAGGTTAACAAAGAATATTACAGTGCTTTTTGATGGTGATGCGGCTGGTTTGCGTGCTTCCATTCGAGGAATTGATTTGATTCTTGAAGAAGGAATGAATGTAAAAGTATGCACATTTCCTGACGGAGAAGACCCAGACAGTTTTGCCAAAAAAACGTCTTACGATGATTTGGTTTTATATCTAGAAAATAATGCCAAGGATTTTATTCAGTTCAAAGCATCGCTTTTGATGAATGAAGCCAAAAATGATCCAATAAAAAAAGCAGATTTGATTCGGGATATGGTAGTCAGTATTTCTAAAATTCCGGATAGAATTCAACGCGAAATTTATATCCAAGAATGTTCTAGAATTATGGATATCTCGGAGCAAGTTTTGGTGAGTACGTTAGCACAATTAGTACAAAAAGACATTGTAGAAGTTGGCAAAAAGCAAAAACAAGAGCAAAAAGCTTTTGAAGTTGTAAAAAATGAAAATCCTGTTGATGCGGAGAAGGTAGATATTTTATATCGTTTGGAAAGAAAAATTATTGAGATTCTATTGTTGTATGGAAACAAGAATGAAGAATTTGAAGATACATTTTTGAGAACAAATACTGAAGGTGAGATTGAAACTGTCGTTGAAAAAAGAGAGTATAAAGTATATCAAAGAATTTATTTGAGTTTGCAAGAGGATGAAGTTGAACTGGCAAATCCATTGTTTCGAGACATATTTAATAACTTGATCAACTATTATCATCAGAATGAGAGTTTTAGTTTAGAACAATATCTCATGCACTTACAAGTTGAATTTGCACAAGAAGTTACAGATATTTTGATGGAAGATGAACGAGTTATTTTGCACAATTGGGAGGGGCAAAATATTTTTCCAAAATCTAAAAACGATACAATTAGTCAAAATGTATCTGAAACTATTTTAACACTAAGATGGTATTTGGTAGGTAAAATAATTGAAGAATTAAAAAGCTCTCTATCATCCGAAGTTGATTCAGATAATACAGAGCCTTTATCTATGGTTATGGATTATAATATATTGATCCATTCCTTTTCAAAAAAATTAGGGAGAGTTATGTCGCGGTACTAAACGATCTCTAAAGTTTTTGCTTTGTTTACCAAGTCTACTAAATTAGTAACATTTAGTTTTGTAAGTAATCGTAACTTGTATGTACTAATTGTTTTTTCGTTTAGTTTTAGAATATCAGCTATTTCATGATTTTTCTTTCCATCACTTAGATAGCGCAAAACTTCTACTTCACGATTAGAAAGCTTACGATACAATCGCTCGCTCTTACTTTGTTTTGCAATTAATGCTAGATTTTTCTTTACGGTTTCATTAATAATTATCTTGCCTTGGTGGACTTTGATAATTGAAATTCCTAAAGTTTCTAGTTTTTCCTTTTTGTGGATGAATCCTGACACTCCTGCTTTAATAGCGTTGGGTGCATAGATTTGTTCTGAAAGACCACTGAAGATGATAATTTTAGTTTTTGGAAAATTTTTCAAGACTGCTTTGACCTCAAAAATACTGGAAAGACCCTCCAGCTCCAAATCTAAAACGAGCACATCAATCTCTTTAGTTAAAAGTATATCCCGTACCATCAAAAAATTACCAACATTGGCAACTATTGATATGTCTGCATTATCTTTAAAGTAAGATTTTACTCCAAAATGCACAACAGGATAATTATCGGCTATACATACTTTAATCATGATTTTTAAATTTTTAGAATTATTTGTAATTGGAAATGTAAAATTAATAAATAAATTCTGTAATTAATTGTAAATCAATATAAAATGTGATTTCTTTATTCTTTTGGGATAAAACAAACAGGAATTGCGGTCATTTTATGTTGATTAATAGTGTTTAATCGCTTGTAAATGTCGAAAACGGTTTTTTCTCTTCCAGAAAAAGCATCCGAAGATTGTCCCGCTTCGTCTTGGTACATCGCCCATTCTAATTCGTCATAACTTGCTCCCAGTTGATCTTCATCGGTTCTATCATCACCAAATAGTCCATCTGTAGGAGATGCATTTAAAATGGAATCAGGAACTTTTAAATAATGCCCTAAAAGAAATACTTCGGATTTCATTAAATCAGCAATTGGACTCAAATCTACTCCCCCATCACCATATTTTGTATAAAAACCTACTCCAAAATCTTCCACCTTGTTTCCTGTTCCAGCGACTAGTAAACAATGAATTCCAGCAAAGTAGTAAAGTGTAGTCATTCTCAATCTTGCTCTGGTGTTGGCAAGTGATAAATGAAGTGTAGCCGTGTCTGAAACATCTGGGACAACAGTTTTGAAGGTTTCAAAAACAGAAGTCAAATCTGCTTCAATACTAGATACATTTGGGAATCTATTTTTTAATTGTTCAATATGCTCCCTTCCACGAGTTACATGACTTTGGGCTTGGTGAATAGGCATTTCGACACATAAAGTTTTTAATCCTGTTTGTGCACATAATGTAGAGGTAACAGCCGAATCAACTCCTCCGGAAATTCCAATTACAAAACCATTTACTTTTGCATTCTCTGCGTATGTTTTTAACCAATTTACAATATGGGCATTCACTTTTTCAACTTGGAATGTGCTTTTTTTAGTCATAATAGTTTACGTTTTAAAAAACAGGAATGTATATTTGCAAAGTCAATTTGTTTCGCATTCTTTTCCTTAAGATTCTTTGGAAACAAATTTAATTAATATATATGAAAAAATATCTGTTTCTTGTAGTCTTTTGTCTCTTTATTTTGTCTTGTGATAAGAAAAATAAAGTCGAAAGTGCTGTAGCAGTAATTCCTTTAGAAGTAAAAGTGGAGCGCTTTGATAAAATATTTTTTGAAACTCCGCCAAAGGATTTAGAAAAAGTAAAAAAACAATTTCCGTTTTTTTTTCCTCCAGGAAATGACAATAGTATTTGGCTAAATAAAATGCAAGATCCTTTATGGAGAGAGTTGTATACAGAAGTCCAAAAAAAATATAAAGATTTTGAACCCGTAAAGGTAGAGTTAGAAACGCTTTTTAAACACATTAAATATTATTTTCCTAAAACAAAAACACCAAAAGTAATTACTATAATCGCTGAAATGGATTATAAAAATAAAGCTATTTATGCAGATAGTTTGGTTGTTATCTCACTTGAATTGTATTTAGGTAAAAATCATAAATTTTATCAGTTTCCAGATTATTTGAAACAAAATTTTGAAGAAAGGCAAATTGCTCCAGATGTAGTTTCGAGTTTTGCAGCCCAAAAAATCCCACCTGTTTTAGATAAAGATTTGTTAAGCCAGATGATTTATTATGGTAAACAATTGTATCTAAAAGACTTGCTTTTGCCGGACTACACTGATGCCGAAAAAATGGGGTATTCTCCAGAGCAAATTGCATGGTGCCAAGAAAATGAAAGCTATATGTGGCGTTATTTCATTGAAAAAGAAATGCTTTACAGTAATGATCAAAAGTTAGTTTCCCGGTTTATAAATCCGGCGCCATTTTCTAAATTTTATTTGGAAATTGATAATGAATCACCAGGGCAAGTTGGTGCCTGGATAGGATGGCAAATGGTGCGCTCTTATATGAAAAATAATGATGTGCCTTTGGTAGATTTATTAAAAACCAATGCGAAAGAAATATTTGTTAAATCAAAATACAAACCCAAAAAGTAATGTCGAATAAAAATACATCAGAAATTAAGTTTCTAATTGAATTAGATGAAAATCGTGTTCCAGAAAAATTAATGTGGTCTGCCAAAGACGGTGGAGTAGAGCAAGAAGAGGCTAAAGCGATTATGTTGTCTATCTGGGATAGTAAGGCAAAAGAAAGTATGCGAATTGATTTGTGGACAAAAGACATGCCGGTTGATGAAATGAAAATTTTCTTCCACCAGACTTTAGTGGCGATGTCTGAAACATTTAAGCGTGCTACTGATGACGAAAAAATGGCAGATACTATGAAAGATTTCTGTGATTATTTTGCCGAGAAATTGGAGTTAACAAAATAGAGCTGATTCTAAATCAAAAAAATCCCAAAACTAAATAATTTAAGTTTTGGGATTTTTTTATGTTATAACTAGAGTCTTTAAAACTGATTATTATTTTTAAAAACCTCTTGATTTACTTCATCAATATAACTCAATAATTCTTCTTTTCCTGTTGATTCTGTTGCTGAAGTCACAAAATAATGAGGCATTTCGGCCCAATTGTTTGCAAACATTTGTTTTTTATACGCAGCAATATGTGAATCGATTTTTACTTTGCTAATTTTGTCTGCTTTAGTGAAAATGATACAAAAAGGAATTTCACTTTCGCCCATGTAGGACATGAATTCAATATCGATGGTTTGAGCTTCATGACGAATATCGATCAGAACAAATGCACAAACTAATTGTTCTCTGGTTTCAAAATAATCAGTAATAAATTCTTGAAAAATTGATTTTGTTTTCTTGGATACTTTAGCATAACCATAACCTGGTAAATCTACAAGAAACCAATTGTTGTTAATCAAAAAATGATTAATTAGTTGCGTTTTTCCTGGTCTTCCTGATGTTTTAGCTAACTTTTTATGATTCGTTAACATGTTGATTAAGGAAGATTTTCCAACATTTGATCGGCCTATAAAAGCATATTCTGGCATAAAGTCCTTAGGACATTTCGTTACATCAGAGTTGCTGATAACAAATTCGGCAGTATTAATTTTCATTTTTTCTAGGTGTAAAATTCTCCTCTTTAGGATTAGTGTACGGATAAATGCGTATGCGTTAACCAGTCTTCTAAAAGACGATTAAATTCATCTGGGTGCTCCATCATCGCGGCATGGCCACATTTGTCTATCCAGTACAAAGTGGAATTGGGTAATAATTTATTGAATTCTTCCGCTACATCTGGTGGTGTTACTTTGTCGTTTTTACCCCAAATTATACACGTTTGTACATGCATTTTAGGTAAATCTTTTGCCATATTATGACGAATTGCGCTTTTGGCAATGGTCAATGTTTTAATCAATTTGATTCTGTCATTTACAGATTCATACACTTCATCGATCAATTCTTTAGTAGCTACTTTTGGGTCATAAAATACATCTTCAGCTTTTTTCTTGATGTATTCGTAATCACCTCTTTTTGGATAACTATCGCCCATTGCGCTTTCGTAAAGTCCAGAACTACCTGTTATTACAAGTCCGGCAACTTTTTCGGGGTACATTTTTGTATGGTACAAAGCGATATGCCCGCCTAATGAATTTCCTAAAAGTATGACTCTTTCGAGTCCTTTGAATGTGATGAAATCTTTAACGTATTTTGCAAAACTTTTTACATTCGTTTTTAAAATGTTTTGAGTGTATATAGGTAAATCTGGAATGATTATTTTATATCCTTTTGTAGAAAAGTAACTTGCAACAGCGTCAAAGTTGCTAAGTCCACCCATAAGCCCGTGTAAGATGACAATTGGAGTTCCTTCGCCAGCTTCATAATAGCTATATCTACCTTCTTTTTTATAGTGTTTTTCCATTTTTTTTGAATGCGGATTTTCAATTTTGACAAATATAGGATTTAATAAATAAAAAAGAATTTTTACAACAATTTTTAATTGTAAAATTATGTGTGTTGCTATAAAAAATAGGCTTCTCTTTTTTGCGTATCCGAACTTCAAATTTTAATTATTTTGAACTTGTTATTACCATTTTAAATTGAAATTTCATTGTATTTGAGCTCCTTTTTTTAATAACATTACCTTTCTTACAAATAAAACAAAAGAGAGCTAACGTTCTGACTGTCCAAAAATTAAGGGTTTTTGTTTCAAAGTGGTTAAACTTATTAACAAAGTGGGATTTAGTGGTAAATTGTGGTAATATTTTTTATATTTTTGCTCAACATCATTTAAAACTTTTTGATTGGATACAATTATTGGAACATATGAATGTAAAGTCGATGCTAAAGGAAGGTTGCTGTTGCCAGCGCCTTTGAAAAAGCAATTGGCTACTTCACTTCAAAACGGCTTTGTTTTGAAGCGTTCCGTGTTTCAGCCCTGTTTGGAGTTGTATCCTATGAGCGAATGGGATTTGATGATGCAAAAAATCAATAAACTGAATCGGTTCGTGAAGAAAAACAATGACTTTATCCGAAGGTTTACTGCTGGAGTTAAAGTGGTTGAGATAGATGCTTTGGGCAGGTTATTAGTGCCAAAGGATTTAGTGATGTTTGCGAGTATTACTAAAGACGTTGTGTTCTCATCAGCAGTTAATATTGTTGAGATTTGGGATAAAGATTTATACGAAAAATCAATAAATGGTGAGGATGTTGATTTTGCAGATTTAGCAGAAGAAGTAATGGGAAATATAAATGACGACGACAATGGAATATCATAATCCGGTTTTGCTTCATGCATCAGTAGATGGTTTAAATATTAAGCCAGACGGCATTTATGTGGATGTGACTTTTGGTGGTGGAGGACATTCGAAAGAAATTCTGAAAAGACTCGGGCCAAACGGAAAGCTGTTTGCTTTCGATCAGGATGAAGATGCTTTGGCGAATGCCTTACCTGATGAAAGATTTACGTTGATTAATGAGAATTTCCGTTTTATAAAACGGTTTTTGCGTTTTTATGGGGTGAAAAGTGTTGATGGAATCTTAGCAGATTTAGGGGTTTCCTCGCATCAATTTGATGTTCCTGAAAGAGGTTTTTCTACTCGCTTTGATGCGGGGTTGGATATGAGAATGAGCCAGAAAAATGATTTGAATGCTTATCGAGTTGTCAATGAGTATGATGATGCGAATTTGAGAAGGGTGTTCTTGGATTATGGCGAATTGAAAAATGCACCTGCTTTGTCCAGAACAATTATAGAAGCCAGAGAAGAACAGCCAATCAAGACGACTGATGAATTAAAAGAGGTCTTGGCGAGATATTTACCGGAAAGAGTTAGGAATAAAATATTGGCTCAAATTTATCAGGCGATTCGAATTGAAGTGAATCAGGAAATGGATGTTTTGAAAGAGTTTTTGGAACAATCTTTAGAAATATTGAATCCCGGTGGAAGATTGAGTGTGATTTCATATCATTCATTAGAAGATCGATTGGTGAAAAGATTTATGAAAAACGGAATGTTTGAAGGAGAGCCTGAACGTGACTTTTTTGGTAATTTTTCAGTACCATTTAAAACTGTTGGAAAATTAATTGTTCCGGATAATGCTGAAATAAAAGAGAACAATAGAGCAAGAAGTGCCAAATTAAGAATTGCTGAGAAGATTTAATTAGTCATAAAAATGAAAAACGGAGTTTACAGTCTATTGAAAGCGCGGTTTCTTATAAATGATGATGCGGTAAAAAACTGGCGGTTTATTGTTTTTGTAATTCTATTGGCTATAGTTATGATTGCTAATACACAGCGATTTGAACAGAAAGTGTTTCGTATAGCTGAATTGACAAATCAAGTTAAAGAGTTGCGTTCAGAATTCGTAGACCGACGATCAGAATTAATGAAATTGAAAATGGAATCGACTGTTTCAGAAAAAATGATAGAAAAAGAAATTTTTCCGTCAACAGTTCCTCCTGTAAAAATAAAAGTTAAAAAAGAAGAAGAAAAAAGCTTTTTCAAAAAAATATGGCAGTAGAAGATAAATACATATCGTACAGAATTTATCTGGTTGCATTCGCTATCTTATTGATGGCTATTGCTATTGCTGTGAAATTGACAAATATTCAATGGGTCGAAGGCGATTATTATAGAAAATTAGCCAAGGAAAGAACCGTTAAGAATTTTGTGATTCCAGCAAATAAAGGAAATATATATTCTGCAGACGGAAGTCTTTTAGCTACTTCTATTCCTAATTATGAAATACGTTTTGATGCTGTTGCTCCAAAAGCTGAAGCATTTGAGGAAAATGTGAAGTCATTATCTGATTCGTTGGCTTCAGTTTTAGGAAAACCATCTAATTTTTTTGAAAACGAATTAAGAAAAGCAAGAGCAAATAAGAACAGATATTATTTAGTTGCTCGTAAATTAAGTTATACCCAGTATTCTAAAATCAAAGGATTTCCGTTGTTCAATTTGGGAGCTTACAAGGGCGGAATTATAATTGAACAAGAAACAGTAAGAGAACACCCTATTGGTAAAATTGCTGAAAGAACCATTGGTTACGATAGAATTGACGGAAGTGGTCAATTAAAACGAGTAGGAATAGAAGGTGCTTTTGGAAAATATCTAAACGGAAAAGACGGTAAAATTTTAAAACAAAAAATTGCAAAAGGACAATGGAAACCCATTCGTGATGTAAACGAAGTTGATCCGCAAGATGGATACGATGTAATTTCTACGATTGATGTTTACATTCAAGATATTGCGCATCATGCCTTGTTGAAACAATTGGAAGAATATGGTGCTGAACACGGTTGTGTGGTGGTTATGGAAACCAAAACCGGTCAGGTTAAAGCGATTTCTAATTTGGGAAGAGACGAGAAATCAGGTAATTATTATGAAACTATAAATTATGCTGTTGCAGAATCTCATGAACCAGGTTCTACCTTCAAATTGGTAGATATGATTGCGCTTTTAGATGATAATAAAGTCGATACATCTAAGGTTTACGATAGTCATGGTGGCGTTATAACTTACAGAGGTGACAAAGTTCGTGATTCGCATGAAGGTGGATATGGGAAAATTACGCTTGGAAAAGGTTTTGAAGTTTCTTCCAATACTATTTTAGTTCAGGCTGTTGTAGAAAATTATAAAAATAATCCACAGCAATTTATCGATAGAATAAATAAAATGGGTTTGAACAAGCCTCTTGGATTACCCTTTCAAGGCGAAGGAAAACCTATTGTTCATCAAACATCAGATAAAAATTGGAATCCTAATATTTTACCATGGATGGCTTTTGGATATAGTGTAGCAATGACACCTCTGCAAACTTTGACTTTGTATAATGCTGTTGCAAATAACGGAGAAATGGTAAAACCACAATTCGTTTCAGAAATTAAAGAATGGAATAAAACCATCAAGAAATATGATAAACAAATTATCAATCCGAAGATTTGTTCTGATGGAACTATCAAAAAATTAAAAGCGTTGTTGTCAAATGTGGTAAAAAGAGGAACAGGCGCAAAGCTATATTCGAAAGATTTTTCTATGGCAGGAAAAACAGGAACAGCGCAAGCAAATTATGGAAAAAATGGAGGAAATGACAAACATTATATTTCATCTTTCGTAGGTTTTTTTCCTGCTGAACATCCTAAATATTCTTGCATTGTTGTAGTTCATGCACCAAATACATCGATGAATAATTATTATGGAGCTGACGTTGCCGGACCAGTTTTCAAGAGGATTGCTCAAAAGATTTTCACAGATGCGCCTTCAACAAATGAGATTAAAAACCTAAATAGAAAGATTGCTAAACAAGAGAATAATTATGATTCTTATTTTGTAAAATCAGAGAAGAAGTTGCAATTAATTCCTAATGTGAAAGGAATGTCTGGGATGGATGCTGTCGCTTTATTAGGCAATTTGGGCATAAAAGTTAAGGTCACAGGAGTTGGTAAAGTGAAAAAACAATCACTTGCTGCGGGTCAGAATATTGTAAAAAATACAACTATACTATTGGAATTATCATGAGTATATTAAAAGACATATTATACAAAGTAGCTATCGAAGCCGTAAAAGGCTCGACGGATATTACTATTAATAAAATGGATTTCGATTCTAGAAAAATCGAGTCCAATGATATTTTCGTAGCAATTCGTGGTTCCATTTCTGATGGACATGATTTTATAGAAAAAGCCATTGAGCTAGGAGCTGTAGCGGTTATATGCGATACATTTCCAGAGAATATTGCTAAAGGAATTACCTATGTTCAGGTAAAAGACACGAATTCTGCCCTGGCATTTATGGCTGCAAATTATTTTGGAGATCCGTCGCAAAACTTAAAATTAGTTGGGATAACTGGGACAAATGGTAAAACGACTATTGCTTCTTTATTGTATCAATTATTTAAAAAAGCAGGTTTTAAAGTAGGATTACTTTCGACAGTTAAAATATTGGTTGATGATGTTGAATATAAAGCGACTCACACGACTCCAGATTCAATTACGATAAATCACTACCTCAAAGAAATGGTGGAGAATGGAGTTGAATATTGTTTTATGGAAGTGAGTTCGCATGGGATTCATCAAAAAAGAACCGAAGCGTTGCATTTTGTTGGCGGTATTTTTACCAATTTGTCTCACGATCATTTGGATTACCATCCAACGTTTGCAGAATATAGAGATGTGAAAAAATCATTTTTCGATAATTTGCCTAAATCAGCCTTTGTATTGTCAAACATTGACGATAAAAATGGGCAGGTAATGTTGCAGAATACTGCGGCAAAAAAATTGACTTATGCTTTAAAATCGTATGCCGATTATAAAGCGCAAATTCTGGAAAATCAATTGTCTGGTTTATTGTTAAAAATAAACGGAAATGAAGTTTGGGTAAAACTGATAGGGACATTTAATGCTTATAATTTATTGGCAATTTATGGTACTGCGGTTGAGCTTGGAATGGATAGTCTGGAAGTACTTAGATTGTTATCTGATTTAGAAAGTGTTTCAGGACGTTTTCAATTTATTGTTTCATCATCCAATATTACAGCGATAGTAGATTATGCGCATACACCGGATGCCTTAGAAAATGTATTGAAAACCATTAATGACATTCGTACTAAAAACGAACAACTAATCACGGTTGTAGGTTGTGGCGGAAATAGAGATAAAACCAAGCGACCAATTATGGCTGGCATTGCCTCTGATTGGAGTGATAAAGCAATCTTTACTTCGGATAATCCAAGAAATGAAGACCCGGAAACAATTATTGCAGAAATGGAACAAGGTGTTGCTCCTCAGAATTATAAAAAAACATTAACCATTACTGATAGAAAACAAGCTATAAAAACGGCCTGTCAACTAGCTCAGCCCAATGATATTATTTTGATTGCAGGGAAAGGGCATGAAACGTATCAGGAAATAAATGGTATCCGTCATGATTTTGACGATATGAAAATAGTTAAAGAAATATTAGAACAACTCCATAAATAGAAAAATATGCTGTATTACTTATTTGAATATTTAGACAAAATATTAGATGTTCCAGGAACAGGTGTTTTTCAATACATCACTTTTAGATCTGCATTAGCATTGATGCTTTCTTTGCTGCTATCTACAATTTATGGAAAAAGAATTATCCGTTTTTTGCAAAGACAGCAAGTGGGTGAAACCGTTCGTGAACTTGGTTTAGCAGGTCAAAATGAAAAAGCGGGTACGCCAACAATGGGAGGATTAATTATCATATTTGCCACTCTGGTTCCAGTTGTACTTTTTGCAAAACTTCATAACATTTATATCGTTTTATTGATTGTTACTACACTATGGATGGGAACAATTGGTTTCATAGATGATTATATTAAAATTTTTAAGAAAGATAAAGAAGGTTTAAAAGGAATATTCAAAGTTGTAGGGCAAGTAGGCTTAGGTTTGATAGTTGGGACGGTTCTTTATTTTAGTCCTGCAGTAACAGTACGTACTGATACATCAACATCTGACGTTTTTAGAACGACTACCGAAACGGTGATTTTGCCTGCTCCAGTTGAGGAAAAATCTACTGCTACGACAATTCCATTCTTTAAAAATAATGAATTTGATTATGCGGAATTATTGGCATGGACTGGCGAAGGATATGAGAAATGGGCTTGGTTGATTTTTATTCCAGTGGTTATTTTTATTATTACGGCAGTTTCTAATGGTGCTAATTTAACAGATGGTATTGATGGTCTTGCTGCAGGAACATCAGCAGTTTCAGTGCTTGCTTTAGGAATATTTACGTTCGTATCTGGAAATATTATTTTCTCTAATTATTTGAATATTATGTACATCCCTAATTCGGGAGAAATGACGGTTTTTATTGCCGCATTTGTAGGATCATTGATCGGATTTCTTTGGTACAACTCCTATCCGGCATCTGTTTTTATGGGTGATACAGGAAGTTTGACCATTGGTGGAATTATCGCTGTTCTAGCAATTGCTGTTCGAAAAGAAATGCTAATTCCTTTATTATGTGGAATTTTTCTAGTCGAAAATTTATCTGTGGTTTTACAAGTAAGTTATTTCAAGTATACCAAGAAACGCTTTGGCGAAGGCCGTAGAATATTTTTAATGTCGCCGTTGCATCATCATTATCAGAAAAAAGGCTACCACGAAAGTAAAATTGTTACCCGTTTTTGGATTGTTGCTATAATGCTGGCCATTTTGTCAATTGTTACTTTAAAACTAAGATAATATGAGATTAGTAATCTTAGGAGGAGGAGAAAGTGGCGTTGGAACCGCTATTCTGGGTAAGAAAAAAGGATATGAAGTTTTTGTATCTGATTTCGGAAAGATAAAAGGAAATTATAAAGAGGTTCTTATCATTAATGGAATTGCTTGGGAAGAGGAAAAGCATACTGAAGATTTGATTTTGAATGCTGATGTGGTTATGAAGAGCCCAGGAATTCCCGATAAATCTCCAATAGTAAAAAAGCTTATTGAAAAAGGAATTCCAGTGTTATCTGAAATTGAATTCGCAGCTCCATTTACAGATGCTACTATAATTGGAATCACTGGAAGCAACGGAAAAACAACCACAACGATGCTTACCCATCATTTGCTGAAATCAGCAGGTTTGAATGTTGGATTAGGCGGGAATATAGGAAAGAGTTTTGCTTGGCAAATAGTAGATAATAATTATGATTCTTATGTGCTGGAATTGAGTAGTTTTCAATTGGATGGAATCTTAAATTTTAAACCACATATTGCTATTATTACGAATATTAGTCCAGATCATTTAGATCGATACGATTACAAATATGAAAATTATATTGATGCAAAGTTTAGAATTACGATGAATCAAACCGAGGATGACTACCTCATTTATGATGCCGATGATGAGGCCATTGCAGAATGGTTTAAAACTCACACAACAAAAGCAAAATTAATTCCTTTTTCATTGACAAAAACTTTCAGCGAAGGAGCTTATATAAAAAACAACAAAATGGAAATTTCAATCAATCAAGAAGAGTTTACAATGGACACAGAACATATTGCCTTAGAAGGAAAACATAATATGAAAAACGCAATGGCAGCAACCTCTGTGGCAAAATTGATGCAGATTAGAAAATCTACAATACGCGAGAGTTTATCTAATTTTCAAGGTGTTGAACATCGTCTTGAGAAAGTATTGAAAATTCAAAATGTACAATACATCAATGATTCGAAAGCAACCAATGTAAACGCTACTTTTTTTGCGTTAGACAGCATGAATACACCAACAGTTTGGATTGTTGGAGGTGTTGATAAAGGAAATGATTACAATGAATTGATGTCATTAGTTCGTGAGAAAGTAAAAGCTATTATTTGCCTTGGTGTGGATAATAAAAAAATCATAGATGTTTTTGGTAACGTTGTCGATATGATGATCGAAGTAGATAACATGAACGATGCTGTGAAAATGGCTCAAAGATTATCAGAAAAAGGAGATACAGTTTTATTGTCACCTGCTTGCGCTAGTTTCGATTTATTCGAAAGTTACGAAGACAGAGGAAAGCAATTCAAACAAGCGGTTAAGAATTTATAGAAAAGTTTAAGGTTTAAAGTTTAAGGTTGCACAACTTTAAACTTCAAACAAAAAAACTTTATACAAAAGAAAAAATGAAACAACTAGTCAGCAATTTAAAAGGAGATAAAGGGATTTGGTCATTCGTGGCCTTATTGGGCTTGTTTTCATTTATGCCTGTTTTTAGTGCTAGTAGTAATTTGGCCTATATTGGTCAAGGAAACGGAAATACATTAGGCTATTTGGTAAAACATATGGTGCATATTTGTATTGGTTTTACCATTATTTTCATGGTTCATAAAGTGCCTTATCACTATTTTAAGGCTGTTTCTAAAGGAGCATTATATTTGGTTTGGGTATTATTGGCCTACACTTTAATAAAAGGAACAGTAATTGCCGGTGCCAATGCAAGTCGATGGATTCAAGTACCATTTATAGGAGTTACATTTCAAACTTCGACATTGGCAGCAATGGTGTTGTTTATTTTTGTCGCGCGTTATTTGTCTAAAACTAGGGTGGAACCTATTACTTTTAAATCTTCCATGTGGGAGCTTTGGTTGCCTGTGTTTGTTACACTAATATTTATTCTTCCTGCGAATTTTTCTACAACAGCTTTGATTTTTTCTATGGTGTTGATGTTGGTTTTTATTGGAAAATATCCGTTGCGTTATATTGGAATCGTGGTTGGTTCAGGAATCGTATTTCTTGCATTTTTTATCCTTGTTGCTAAAACGTTTCCAAATGCTTTTCCTAACCGTGTAGATACTTGGATTAGTCGTATTGACAACTTTACTAGCGACAAACCTGATGAAGATGATTATCAAATAGAAAAAGCTAAAATTGCCATAGCTTCTGGTAAAATATATGGATTAGGTCCAGGAAAAAGCGTTCAAAAAAACTTTTTACCTCAATCTTCCTCCGATTTTATTTTTGCCATAATCGTTGAGGAATATGGGCTTATAGGAGGCTTAGGAGTATTGACTTTGTATTTATTGTTGTTGTTTCGATTTGTAATCGCATCGCACAAAGCCAATTCGCTGTTTGGTAAATTAGTAGTTGTAGGATTGGGTTTTCCCATGATATTTCAGGCAATGGTAAACATGGCCGTCGCGGTCGAATTATTACCTGTTACAGGACAAACATTGCCCTTAATCAGTAGTGGAGGAAGCTCTATCTGGATGACTTGTTTTGCACTTGGAATCATTATTAGTGTTACGAAAAAAGAAGAGGAAATTGCACAGGAATTGAAAGATGCAGCCAAAAGAGAAGAAGCACTTCAAAAATTAATCGATAGAGAATTAGAAGAGGAAGAGGCTGTGGCTGAGAATTATTCGATTGAAGATAAAGCTAAGAATCCAATGCATGCGGTTTTAAATAAATAAGTCGTTTTATAAAATTAGAAATTAATAAAAATGAAACAGTATAAATTCATACTAAGTGGTGGCGGAACGGGTGGACATATCTATCCTGCAATTGCTATTGCAAATGAATTAAAAGCTCGTTTTCCTGATTCAGAATTTCTTTTTGTAGGAGCAAAAGACAAAATGGAAATGCAAAAAGTACCTCAAGCTGGGTATAATATTAAAGGACTTTGGATTTCAGGTTTACAGCGTAGACTGACATTTGATAATGCTCTTTTTCCAATTAAGTTGCTTTCAAGTTTGTTAAAATCGAAATCGATAATCAATCAGTTCAAGCCAGATGTGGTTATAGGAACAGGAGGGTTCGCAAGTGGTCCGTTATTGCAAGTAGCAGCAATAGCAGGAATTCCAACAGTGATTCAAGAACAAAATTCCTTTCCAGGAATTACCAATAAACTGTTGAGTAAAAAAGCCAATAAGATTTGTGTGGCTTACGAGAATCTCGAACGCTTTTTTCCAAAAGAAAAAATGGTACTAACTGGCAATCCTGTTCGTCAGGATTTAATTGATATCGAAAGTAAAAGAGAAGAAGCAATTCAATATTTTAATTTAGATTCAAATAAAAAAACAGTATTGGTTCTAGGTGGAAGCCTTGGCGCGAGAAGAGTAAACCAATTAATGGAAAAAGAGTTAGCTAGTATGCTTTCTCAAAACGTTCAGGTCATCTGGCAATGCGGAAAATTATATTTAGAAGAGTATAAAAAATATAACTCAGCAAATGTTCAGGTAGTTGCTTTTATTGAAAGAATGGATTTAGTGTACGCCGCTGCTGATATTGTTATTTCACGCGCAGGCGCTTCTTCTGTTTCGGAATTGTGCATAGTGGGCAAACCAGTGATTTTTATTCCATCTCCTAACGTTGCCGAAGACCATCAAACTAAAAATGCGCAAGCCATAGTCGATAAAAAAGGAGCTTTAATGTTGAAAGAAGCAGAACTTGATTCACAATTCGGCCTCGTTTTTGAAGTCTTACTGAAAGATCAGGGAAAGCAAAATCAGCTAAGTGAAAATATAAAAGCGTTAGCAATGCCAGAAGCGACAAAACAAATTGTTGACGAAATTGTAAAGCTAATCAAACAGAAATAAAAAAGATAATTTACCAAAGACTCAAAATAAAATGAACTTAAATCAAATACATAACGTCTATTTTATCGGAATCGGAGGCATTGGGATGAGTAATTTGGCTCGTTATTTCAAGAATCTAGGCAAGAATGTCTCAGGTTATGATAAAACGCCATCTGCACTTACTAATGAATTAATTGAAAGTGGAATTTCAATTCATTTTGAAGATAGCATCGATGCGATTCCTAAAGATTATTATGTAGAAAATACTTTGGTTATTATTACACCCGCAGTTCCTAAGACACATTTCGAGTGGAATTATTTCTTAGAAAGGGATTTTCAGGTAAAAAAGAGAGCAGAGGTTTTAGGAATAATCACCAAAGATACTTTTTGTTTTGCTGTTGCTGGAACGCATGGAAAAACAACTACATCAGGGATTTTAGGTCATATTTTGCAGGAGAGTGGAGCCGATGTTACTGCTTTTATTGGCGGTATTGTAGAGAATTATAATTCGAATTTAATAGGAAGCGGAAAAACAGTAACTGTTGTAGAAGCAGATGAATTTGATCGTTCCTTCTTGCATTTGCATCCAAATATTGCTTGTATAACTTCTATGGATGCAGATCATTTGGATATTTATGGAACTAGTGAAGCGATTGAAGAATCGTTCCTTGAATTTGCTTCTAAAATTGAGGATAAGAGCAATCTTTTTATAACAAATGAATTGCCAATAGACGGAGTAACTTGTGCTGTTAATGAAGATGCCGTTTATAATGCTTTTAACGTTAGGATAGGGAATGGCAGTTATGTTTTTGATGTACAAACGCCTACGGAAGTAATCAAAGATTTACATTTTGGTTTACCGGGAAGACATAATTTAATGAATGCATTAATGGCTATCGCAATGGCAAAATTATTCGGCACCCCAACCGATGCCATTGCAAAAGCCATAGCTTCATTTAAAGGAATAAAAAGAAGATTTTCCTATCAGATTAAAACTAAAGCGAAGGTTTATATAGATGATTATGCGCATCACCCAACGGAGATAAATGCAGTACATCAGGCAGTTCGAGAATTGTATCCAAACCAAAAAGTGTTGGCTATTTTTCAGCCTCACTTATTTAGTAGAACGAGAGATTTTGCAGATGATTTTGCCAAAAGTTTATCTGCTTTTGATGAGGTTGTTTTGCTGGATATTTACCCAGCTCGTGAATTGCCTATGGAAGGAATAAACTCACAGTGGCTGATGGGTAAAATGACTAATAGTCATAAAAAAATAGTTGCAAAAGACGATTTAATTACAACCATTTTAGCAAGTGATGCATCAATTATTGTTACAATTGGTGCTGGTGATATTGGAGAATTAGTACCATCAATTAAAAAAGCGATAAATGAAACTCTTTAATTGGACAAATATTCGATTAATACTGATGTTTATTTTGGTAATTTTTCTGTTTTCATTTACGTCAAATCGTAATGCTAATAGAAAATTGAGTAAATCTGTTGTTTTTTTTGTAGGAAATACCGATCCATTCGTAAGGCCGGAAACGGTTAATAAATTGTTAATAGAAAATAAAAAAGATGCATCAAGCATTGAAAAAGTTAATCTAGATTTGAATAAACTGGAAACAAGTCTCGATGCACAAGAAATGATTGAAAAATCAGATGTGTTTGTGAGTATTGACGGCGTGTTAAAAGCAGTGGTGAAACAAAAGACTCCTATTGCTAGAGTTTTTGACAATAATGGTTCTTTTTATATTGATTACAAAGGAAATAGAATGCCATTGTCAACGAATTTTACAGCTAGAGTTCCGCTTGTTTCAGGGGGAATAAATAAAAAAAATAACGAAGATTTATCTGGTTTGTTACGCTTAATCTATGACGATGCGTTTTTGAAAAAAAACATTATCGGAATTCAAATTATGCCTAACGGAAGTTTAAAAATGCTCAATAGAAATTTCGATTATCAAATAGATTTTGGTAGAATGATAAATGTTGAGCGTAAATTCAAGAATTATAAAGCTTTTTTTCAAAAGGCGGTTTTAGATAGTTCGTTGTATAAATATAAAAAAATTGACCTCCGATTTACGGAACAAGTAGTTTGCACTAAATAATAGATAATGGAAAAAGAGAATATTGCAGTAGGTCTAGATATTGGGACAACTAAAATAGTTGCCATGATAGGCAAGAAGAATGAGTATGGGAAATTAGAAATTTTAGGTGTAGGTAAATCTAAAAGTTTAGGTGTGGCTAGAGGCGTTGTAAATAACATCACTCAAACTATACAATCAATACAACAAGCGATTCTTGAGGCCGAAAATAATTCAGGCTATAAAATAAAAGATGTAGTAGTAGGAATTGCGGGACAACACATTCGTAGCATTCAGCATACAGATTACATAAGCAGACACAATCCCGAAGAAGTAATTGGAGGGAATGACATTCAGCTTTTGATTGACCAAGTAAATAAATTGGCCATGTTACCTGGAGAAGAAATAATCCATGTTTTGCCACAAGAATTTAAAATCGATGGACAATCTGAAATCAAAGAGCCTATAGGAATGTATGGCGGAAGATTAGAGTCTAGTTTTCATGTTGTAGTAGGACAAGCTTCATCGATTCGCAATGTAGGCAGATGCATTCAAAGTTCTGGAATCGAATTGTCAGGTTTGACATTAGAACCATTAGCTTCAGCGGATGCTGTTTTGAGTCAGGAAGAAAAAGAAGCAGGTGTTGCATTAATAGACATTGGCGGTGGAACAACAGATTTGGCTATATTCAAAGATGGTATTATTCGTCACACAGCAGTAATTCCATTTGGAGGAAATGTAATCACAGATGATATCAAAGAAGGATGCTCGATCATTGAAAAGCAAGCGGAGTTATTAAAAGTTAAATTTGGATCAGCTTGGCCAGGTGAAAATAAAGACAACGAAATTGTTTCTATTCCGGGATTAAGAGGGAGAGAGCCAAAAGAGATTTCTTTAAAAAATCTTTCTAAAATTATCCATGCTCGTGTTGTGGAAATTGTAGATCAGGTATTCACCGAAGTGAAAGCATACGGACACGAAGATCCTCGCAAAAAATTAATTGCAGGAATTGTGCTTACTGGTGGTGGTGCGCAATTGAAACACATCAAACAGTTAGTGGAATACATTACCGGTATGGATACCAGAATAGGATATCCAAACGAACATTTGGCTGGAAATTCAGATGAGGAGATCTCAAGTCCATTGTATGCAACTGCAGTTGGATTAGTAATGAAAAGTATCGAGAATAAAACACATAGTGCAATACGCATAGATGCAGTTGAACAACCTAAAGCTCCGGTTTATAGACAAGTTGTTGTTCAAACTCCAGTTGTGGATGAAATACCAGACAAAGAAGAAGAAGATCAAAGTTCAAATGAGAAACATAATTCTACGGTAAATAGAATACAAAGAAATTTCTTTGACCGTTATGTGGATAAGATTAAGGATTTCTTAGATAATGCAGAATAAAAGGCACAGCCTGAAAATATAAGAATTAATAATAAATATCAAAAACCCAAAATTATGCCAAGCAACACAGAATTTGGAAGTATTTCATTTGATTTACCTAAAAACCAATCAAATGTAATAAAAGTTATAGGGGTCGGTGGAGGCGGAAGTAACGCTATAAATCACATGTTTAAACAAGGAATTAAAGGCGTAGATTTTATCGTATGTAATACGGATTCTCAAGCCTTGCAAAGTAGTGCTGTGCCTAATAAAATTCAGTTAGGAGTACATTTGACTGAAGGACTTGGTGCTGGAGCTAACCCAGATGTAGGACAACAATCTGCTATTGAAAGTATTTCCGAGATTGAAAAAATGCTGGATAGAAATACTAAAATGGTATTCATTACTGCCGGAATGGGTGGTGGAACTGGAACTGGAGCTGCACCGGTTATTGCACAATTGGCTAAAGAAAGAGATATTCTTACGGTTGGGATCGTGACGTTACCTTTCTTATTCGAAGGGAAAGTGCGTCAGGAACAAGCATTAATAGGTATTGAAAAATTACGTAAACAAGTTGACTCTTTAATTGTTATCAATAACAATAAATTAAGAGAAGTATATGGGAATCTTGGTTTCAAAGCTGGATTTTCAAAAGCGGATGAAGTTTTGGCAACAGCCTCAAGAGGTATTGCTGAAGTAATTACGCATCACTATACTCAAAATATCGATTTAAGAGATGCTAAAACAGTATTGTATAACAGCGGAACGGCTATTATGGGATCTTCTGTTTCTTCGGGTGAGAATAGAGCTAAGGAAGCTATTGTTGCTGCTTTAGATTCTCCGTTGTTAAATGATAATAAAATTACAGGTGCCAAAAACGTATTGTTGCTTATCGTTTCTGGAACTAATGAAATTACAATTGACGAAATTGGAGAAATCAATGATCATATTCAAGCTGAGGCAGGTCATAATGCAAATATTATCATGGGGGTTGGTGAAGACGAATCACTTGGAGATGCTATTGCAGTTACCATTATTGCTACAGGTTTTGACATTGAACAACAAAACGAAATTGTAAATACAGAGCCAAAAAAAATTATACACACATTAGAAGATGAACAAAGAAGTGTTCATAATCTAAGTAATAAGACGGTTGCAGCTTTTGATTTAAATACAGAATCTCCAGCTTCTACTTCAAACGAAAGAATAGTTTTTGATTTATTGGAAGATACTGTTGTTGCTCCTGAGCCAGTTGTAGCGGCGCCAGCTATCAATAAAGAAGAATTGATGGTAATGTCTGAATTTATTAAAAATTTAGACGTGACTTTTGAAATTGTTTCTCCTATTACTGACATTGATTTTACAATTTCATCTCCAGTAGCAGAAGTAAAACCAGTACAACAAAAAGTTATCGAAAGACAAGAACAAACAACGTTCTCTTTTGATTTGCCACTTTTCAAAACAGAACCAGTAGCACAAGTAGAAGAAAGCAAAGTAATGTTTGAATTGACGAATGAGACTCGTGATATAAAAGTAAATGAAGCAGTACAATTTGTTCCCGTAACAGAATTAGCTGAAAATGGAATTATCAAATATTCTCTAGAAGAATACATGGATCCAGAGCCTGATTTCATGGCAAAACCAGTAGCTAAAACTCCAGAAGTTGTAGTTCCTGCAGAATTAAACATTACAATGAAGCAAGTTGATACATCAGTAAATACACCTGTGGACTTTGATGCTATTTCTCCAATGGAAATGACTATTGAAGAATCATTGAGAATGAGAGCTGATGAAAGAAGAAAAAAATTAAAAGAATTCAATTATAAGTTTCATAATAATGTTTCTAAAATTGATGAATATGAAAAAGAACCGGCTTACAAAAGATTGGGAATAGACATTTCAAACAATCAAGCTAATAATACAAATTCGAGAATCTCTGTGGGAACAGATAGCAACAACGATTTACAGTTGCGTTCAAATAACTCGTATTTACATGACAACGTAGATTAACTAACTCAAACCAAAATGAGGTAGCCCGAAAATTCATATAATTTTCGGGTTATTTTTTTGTATTATGAGTTAAAAGCAATCTGTTGTTAATTCCAGTAAATTTCTTTAGTTTTGTAGGGCCTTAATCCAGCTGTCGTTTCAAGCTTTTTCTCGAAAATGCTTTTTTCTAATCCCCTAAAATAGCTTCCGCTGGTCGCTTTTTAAGTTCAAGAAAAAACACATTTTCTCCCAAAAAGGCTTTTCACTTCCATCTGGGGCAGGTGATTTGAGATTGTAGATTTAATATTGCAAATTTTAGATTTGTATTCTCAATAACTTTTCAAAATAAAATAAGGAGGTTCTGGTTTTTAATTTATAAATTAAGTTTTTAATAAAAATCAGATAATACCTTAAATCTAATATCAAGAATCTAATATCTAAAATTAATATGAGTTTATCAGTACAAATCATGGACGAAATGAAAACCGCCATGAGAGCCAAAGATACCGTTGCATTAGAAGCCTTAAGAGCTATTAAATCTGAAATACTATTAGCACAAACTGCATCAGGATCTAAGGAGGAAATTACCGAAGACGATGAAGTGAAATTGCTTCAAAGATTAGTAAAAACCCGTAAGGAAAGCGCTAGGATTTTTACAGAGCAAAATCGTTTGGATTTAGCTGAACCAGAATTGGCTCAAATTGCAGTAATTGAAAAATTCTTACCAGCACAATTAAGCGAAGCAGAAGTTGAAGCTGTAATAGCTAAAATTATTGCAGAAACTGGTGCATCAGGAATTGCATCGATGGGAAAAGTAATGGGATTGGCAGCAGCACAATTAGGCGGAACTGCCGAAGGAAAAACTATTTCTACACTAGTTAAGAAACTATTAGTATAATAAATTATGAATTTTAAATTACGTTTGTATAATTCGTAATTTTAAATTCGTACTTAAAATAATGGCTGCGTAGTTCAACTGGATAGAATATCAGATTTCGACTCTGAGGGTTGCAGGTTCGAACCCTGTCGCGGCCACAAATACAATACAAATGCTTCAAAATATCAAGTTTTCTTGAGATTATTTTGGAGTATTTTTGCTTTAAACCGGTAATGAAATATGTTGTTACAAATTTTTTTCTCAGTACTTTTTGGAGTGTTATTCCTTGCGCTTCTAATTTTTAGGGTGGTTGAACCAGCGTATGTCTTACTGTTTAATAAACCTCTTTATATACATTGGTATCCTTTTGCTAAAAAACTAAAAGCAAGTCAACGCCAAATATTAGTAAACGATTTTCCTTTTTACAATAGACTTTCTTCTAAAAGGAAAACGTATTTTGAACATAGAATAAATGAGTTTATTGTTAAGTATGAGTTTATAGGTAAGGAAATGATTGTTACTGAACAAATGCGAATACTGATTGCTGGAACCTATGTGATGTTAACTTTTGGGATGAGGAATTATTTGGTGAGTTTATTCAATAAAATAATAATTTATCCATCTAATTACTTTTCCACGGTGAATCAAACGACACATAAAGGGGAATTTAATCCAAGAATGAAAGCGGTAGTTTTTTCGTGGGAAGATTTTTTATTGGGGCATTCAATATCAAGTGATAATGTTAATTTGGGTTTGCACGAGTTTGCTCATGCTTTACATTTTCATTGTTTACGTAGTAATGATCCAAGTGCAATTATCTTTTTTGATGAGTTTAATGAAGTCGTAAAATATTATAGTGATCCAGTTTTAAATAACGAGTTAAATAAAAAAGACTATTTTAGATTGTATGCTTATGAAAATAAATTCGAATTTTTATCGGTTCTCTTAGAACATTTCTATGAGACTCCTCATGTTTTTAAAAGTAGGCATCCAGAATTATATGCTCATATTTCAAGAATGATTAATTTTCAAGAAGAATAGTTAAAATATAAGGAATAATACAAGTATCATTTTTATCAGCTTAATTCGGTTTTATATTTTACAATAAGTTCTTTTTGATGAAAATAGGTGGTAAGTTCCTAAAAGAAATTGGTTTATAAAATGAAATAGTAATACCCTATTTTTATATATTTGTAAAAATCATTTTATACTCAAAAAGAAATGATATTAGTTCTAGAAAAAAGAACAGTTACTATACTATTTGAATTGTCATAATCAAAAATTATTTTTTGTAAGGGTAAGAAGTCTGTAATCAGGGATATTATATAGACATGATTTTAGAAAATCAATTACAAGAATAACTGAAATTACTCTAAAATTTTTATAACCATAAATCGTATGTCAAGAAGAGGCTGTTTTATAGTACTGGCAAGTTTTGTATGTTTTCTGAATTCCTGTAATTCATCAGATGGGGATAGAAAGAAAATTTCTATAGGATTTTCACAAAGTATAGATCATGATATTTGGAGAAAATCAATGGACCATAGTATGCAAGTAGAAGCCTCACTTCATCCAGAGGTCAACCTGACCATTTATAATGCGAATCGTAAAGCTAAAAAGCAAATTAATGATATTGAAAAATTTATAGCAGATAAAGTGGATGTTATTATTGTATCTCCTTTTGAATCAGATTCTATAATTCCTGTAATTGAAAAAGCAAATGCTATAGGGATTCCTGTTATTATAGTAGATAGAAAAGTTAACACTTCAAATTATACATCATATTTAGGGGCAGATAATGTTGAAGTAGGGCGAATTGTCGGGCGACATATTGTTTCGTTATCTAGAGGGATTGCAAATGTAATCGAAATTAAAGGAGCTTCTTATACATCACCTGGTCTAGAAAGGAGTATGGGTTTTAGCCAAATTGTAAATCAATACCCTAATATTAAAGTAATTTCTATAGATGCACAAAATGATGAACTGCCTAAGGATTTGTTTATAAAAAGTTTGAAGAACTCTCCCGAAATAAATTTTGTTTATGCTTATAATGATGTAATTGCTTATCAGGCTTGGAAAGCGACCAGAGGGGAAAAGGCAAAAAATAAAATTAAATTTATAGGAGTTGATGGAGTTAATGGACCAAATGGAGGTATTCAGCTTGTCAAAGACGGAGTTTTAGAATCCACTGTCTTATATCCTACAGGAGGCAGTGAAGCTATTAAATTAGCATTGAAAATAGCTAATAACGAGATTGTACCGAAAAATAATAAACTCAATACTATATTAATTGACTCAGTTAATGCGGATATTATGAGCAATCAATTTGATAAGATCACAATTCATCAATCTGATATAGAGCAACAACAGAGCATTATCAAAAGTCAAGAAGAGAAATACTCCAGTCAGAGCAATCTTTTAAAACTTTTATTTTTATTATTTATATTGGCACTAGGTTTAGCTTTTTTTAGTATTTATTCCCGTATTACAATAAGTCGTAAAAAGATTGAATTAGAAGAGAGAAATAAGAAAATTAAAAGCCAAAGAAATGAAATTAAAAAGTATTCAGAAGAATTAAAACAAAGTAACGAAGCTCGTTTAAATTTTTTTATGGGATTATCTCATGAATTTAAAACGCCTTTGACTTTAATTTTAAGTTCTGTCGAATCTTTGGGTAGTGAACTCAAAACCAAAGGGAGTTCAGTAAATAAAGAAATTCATTTGATGTATAATAATTCCAGAAGGTTGCTCCGGCTAATCAATCAATTATTGGATTACAGAAAAGTAGAAGACAAAAAATTTATACTAAGGGCTTCAAGTACTAATTTATTAGATTTTTCAAAAAGTATCATTATAGATTTTGAAAGAGAAGCAAAGAAACTTAATATTGATTTCTCCTTGGTGTCAAATAATCCTGAACTTGAGGTATATATAGATCGTAATTTAATGGATAAAGTCTATTTTAATTTATTGTCAAATGCATTTAAATTCACTCCTGAAAATGGTAAAATAGCAATAAAAATAAGAGAAGATAAGACTAACAATGTAGTTAAAATATCTTTTAAAGATTCGGGAATAGGAATCCCGGAAAACGAATTAAAACAAGTTTTTAATGCCTTTTATCAAGGGTCGAATAATTATAGAAATAGCTCAGGGGTTGGGTTGCATTTATCAAAAAGTTTTATTGATTTGCATAAGGGAACTATAGAAATTATTTCTAAAAATGGGACCGAATTTATAATAACATTGCAGTTAGGAAAAGCACATCTTGACGAAAAAAATATTCTAATGAATCCGGTTTTAGAAATAATTAATCAAACAGATTATTTAGATGAAGAAGTGATTCAAAGTTCAGAGTCCAAAACTAATGAGGATAAATATTCTGTTTTGTATATCGAAGATAATAAGGATTTGTCTGATTTTATTTCAAATAAATTGTCTGTAGAGTATAATGTTTATGCCTCTAATGGATTTGATGCTATTGAACAATCTTTGGAAATAATACCAGATGTTATTATTTGTGATTTGAACTTACCTGGAAAAAACGGTTTTGAAATATGTCAAATTTTAAAGAAAGATCTTAGAACTTCACATATTCCAGTTTTGATACTGACCGCCTCAGATGATCCGGATTCTTATTTAAAAGCATTAGAGAGTGGTGCTGATTTATTTTTGACAAAACCTTTTAATTTAAAAGTCTTATCCCAATCTATAAAAGGGTTGCTTTTTAATAGAGAGAAACTTCGATTTTATTATACCAATAATATTTTAAAAATCGAGGATGGTGATTTTGGTGTTTCTGAACAAGATTTTCTAAGAAAGTTGAATGATCTTATTGAAAAAAATTTGGATAATTCTGCTTACACCGTTGAAGATCTCGCACGAAGTTTAACTATTTCTCGGGTACAATTGTATCGAAAAGTGAAAGCTATATTAGGAATTAGTGTCAGTGACTATATAAATAATATGCGATTAGATAAATCAAAGGAGCTGTTGAAAAAGTCAGAATTAAACATTTCAGAAATTGCCTATGCAGTGGGTTTCTCCTCACCAAATTATTTTTCAACTTCTTTTAAAAATAAATTTGGTGTTACACCTAAAGAATATAAAAGTAAAAAATAGATGGTTTTCTATTGAACGGGTTTCTTCCTAAGAAAAATAGCGTAACATAATTGTATTTTAGGTAACATAAGAGTAACTACAACGAAGTAGTTACTCTTTTTGTTTGTATCTAATGTGTTGATAATTATAGTTTTGAGTGATTTTTAATGGTTTTGTAAAGCATTGTATGAAATCATACCATTCTTGATATAAAAGCCGATTTTTTAAAAATATCTTAGTAATTGAATTTAAGGTCTAAACATAATTATTTTTTTTGATTTTAAATTGCAGCTGCGAAAGATCTTGAAAGTTTCTAAATTCTTTTTGATCGTTTCCTTTTTCTCACATAAATATTTTATCTGAGAGTATCAAATCTTTTTGCGCACTTATAATTCTCGTAAACCATTCAATATGAAAATAAATCGCACGTTTTTATGCCTTCCACTTTGTTTAGCATTATTTAATAATTGCACTAAAGAGGATAAACCAACTGAAACCCCTATTGTAGAAACAAACGCTCCTGAGTGTCAAACTCCTAATGAATCGGATAATACGTATCGAACATTTTTTAAGCCTTCTATTGGTTGGGTTGGTGATCCCATCCCATTTTATGAAAATGGTATCTTCCATCTTTTCTATTTGTACGATGCAAGAAATACAATGCCCACCTTTCACCCATGGTATAAAGTAACTACGTCTGATTTTGCAACGTTCACTGACACTAGTGAAATGATTGCCACAGGGATTTCGAATCAGCAGGACGGAGCATTGGGAACCGGATCCGTTTTTAAAAGGAATGGAATTTATTACGCTTTCTACACAGGACATAACGGAATTCTTGATCCTAAAGAAAAAATTATGCTGGCAACGTCTACGGATTTAAAAAATTGGACCAAAGATTCTTCATTTTTATTGCAGGCTTCTTGGGGATATGATCGCAATGAATTTAGAGATCCAATCGTCATAGAAAATAAAAGTACAGGAATGTATAAAATGTTGATTGCGACACGTTCTGAGGTTAGTTTAGTTTCTAACAGCACTGTGCCATGGCGGGCGGTTATCGCGCAATACAGTTCTGCGAATTTGAGAGATTGGATTTTGGAAAAGCCATTTTATGAGGATGCAACTACCTTTATAACAGAATGTCCTGATGTGTTCACGATGGGTGATTATCAGTATTTGATTTACTCCAATATTGATGATCGAATGGTACACTATAAATACCGTTTACTGACAGCCAATACTTGGATTACTCCTGTAAATACTGCCTTAGATGGAATTGCTTTCTATGCTGGAAAAACAGTTACCGATGGTGTAAACCGATATATAACTGGATGGTGTCCTACTAAAAATAAAAATAGTGATGCCGCTGTTTTTGATTGGGCTGGATCGCTTGTAACGCATCGACTTGTTCAGCATCCAAATGGAACATTAGGTATTGCGATACCTAATGGTGTAGACAACAAGTTTATTATTAATAGAGCTTTAAATTCGAAAATAGACTTTGGAACTTCAAAGCAAGGAGATGCCTATACATTGAAAGGTAATTCGGCTGAAAAAGCATTTTCAGTGTTTGACAGAGAAACTGGAGCATTTAAAATTAAAGCACATATAAAAGCGATATCATCCACTCAATTTGGTTTTGAATTTGGAGCCTGTGGAACACGAAATGAAGTATTTGCCATTGTATTCGATTTAGCCAAAAATCAATTACGATTAGATAAGGTTATAAAAAATGCGTCCTCCTTAAATCTAACGCAGCTTCCGCTAAACGTTCCGGCTAATAAAGAGTTTGATGTTACAATCATTTCTGAAAATTCGGTATGTGTGATATATATTAATGACGAAATCGCTTTTACAAACCGTATCTATAAAATGAATCAGAATCCTTGGGCTATTTTTGCTGATAATGGTGAAGTCACTTTTTCAGACTTAAAATTATTTAAATAAAAGGAGTATAGAAAAGGATGACTTTAATCTTTATTATAACGCTAGTTTTTATAAAGATTCAGGTTATTGATTAAAATTAATTCTGTTCATTTATCACTTTATAACCTGCGTAATGTTAAAATAAAAACCATCAAAATCTAATTTTGATGGTTTTTTTATGGCTTTATTTCAATGTAATGATTCTGGTGTTTTCCACACTGGATGTAACTATTGGGAATCTGGGTTCGAGTGCCTTTTCCTTAATAAAACGGAGTAGAACATACATTAGTAATAGTTTTAATATAAGTTGTCTTATTCTTGTTGCAATTCCTATACTCAATTATAAAAATATCCTTGAATCTTGAGATTAAACTGCATTTGCATCTGTGTAATTTTTCTTAAAAGCTTGAGAATACTTCATAATATAGAATTGCTTAATAAATTCATTTTTTTTATCGATTATTTTTAAACTTCCTCTAAAAATAAATTTAAAATTTTACTAATTGAATAAAATCCATCAAGTGACTTTTTTTTATTCCTGAATATCTATTTTTTTTAAAAAATACGTGTAACATGATTGTAACACGTGTAACATAATCGAACTACAACGAAGTAGTTATTTGTTTATTTTAAATTGTAACTATCTGATAATAAGTATTTTGTTGTTTAATCGCTATTGGGAAACAGTATTAAATGAAATTGTAACA
This sequence comes from Flavobacterium sp. KS-LB2, assembly GCF_036895565.1. Taxonomy (NCBI): domain Bacteria; kingdom Pseudomonadati; phylum Bacteroidota; class Flavobacteriia; order Flavobacteriales; family Flavobacteriaceae; genus Flavobacterium; species Flavobacterium sp. KS-LB2. Next base: position 587,588 of record NZ_CP145904.1, read on the forward strand.
TCCTCAAAATAAAAGTGAAATTTATGCGGATATCTTAGCAATCTAATTTAATATTTTTTGATAATGAAAAAAATTGTTGTTTGGGCTTTAATTGCTTCATTAGCAGGTTTCCTGTTTGGTTTTGATACTGTTGTTATTTCTGGAGCAGATAAAAAGCTTCAAGTTCTTTGGAATTCTTCGGATGCATTTCACGGGACAGTTGTTATGGGAATGGCATTATGGGGAACTGTACTTGGGGCAATATTTGGAGGGATTCCTACTAATAAGATTGGGAGAAAAAACACCTTATTGTGGATAGGGATTTTATTTTTGTTTTCTGCAATTGGATCTGCTTTTGCAAATAATCCATTTGTGTTTGCCGCATTTAGGTTTGTTGGTGGTCTTGGTGTTGGGGCATCGACCATTGCAGCACCTGCATATATTTCAGAAATAGCTCCTGCAAAAGACAGAGGTAAGCTGGTTGCTTTTTATCAATTCAATATTGTTTTAGGGATTCTGATGGCTTTTTTGTCTAATTATCTTTTAAATGATGTAGGTGAAAATTCGTGGAGATGGATGATGGGAGTACAAGCAATTCCATCAGTAATCTATATTTTATTAATTATTTCAATTCCTGAAAGCCCAAGATGGTTATTGTCTAAACTCAAGAATGACGAGGCTAGAAGAGTGTTGCAATTAATGGGGCAAGAAGCGGATTATGAAAATATAAAAGAAGAAATAGAAAAAGATAATAACGATGCTTCTAAGGCTGATGATACTATATTTTTAAAGAAATACAGAACACCTCTAGTATTGGCTTTTTTAATGGCTTTTTTCAATCAATTATCTGGAATTAATGCTTTTTTATATTATTCCAGCAGAATATTTCAAGAGGCGGGTCTTGGTGAAAGTACCGCTTTACTAAGTAGTATTGGAATAGGAGTGGTGAATTTACTTTTCACACTATTGGGCGTTTTTTTAATCGACAGATTAGGGCGAAAAATATTAATGTACATTGGTTCTGTGGGGTATATTATATCACTTTCACTTGTTGCAATGGCTTTCTTTTTTCACTGGGAAGGAATGGCTGTTCCCGTTTTCTTATTCTTGTTTATTGCTGCACATGCGATAGGTCAAGGTGCTGTAATTTGGGTTTTTATATCAGAAATTTTTCCAAATCATCTAAGAGCATCAGGGCAATCCTTTGGGAGTACTACGCATTGGGTTCTGGCAGCTATTATTCCATCATTAATTCCGTATCTATTTTCTACAGTAGGGCCTGGAGTAGTATTTATATTTTTCGCAGTGATGATGGTTTTTCAACTCTTGTTTGTTCGATTTATGATGCCAGAAACCAAAGGAATTTCTTTAGAGGAGTTAAGTAAAAATTTAATAAACGAATAAAATTATGAGCAAATTAAAAATTATTAAATATGTTGGAATGTTAAGTTGCATAATGATTTTTACAACCATATTTAGTTGTAAAGAGGGTTCTTTAACAGACAAGAAATATACTGAAGAAGAATTGTATCGGCCTAATTTTCATTTCACTCCTAAAAAGGGCTGGATGAATGATCCTAACGGGATGTTTTACTACAACGGGTATTACCATCTTTTTTATCAATATTATCCGGATTCAAATGTTTGGGGGCCCATGCACTGGGGTCACGCCATCAGTACTGATCTTATAACATGGGTTGAAAAACCCATCGCACTTTATCCAGATGAAAAAGGATATATTTTTTCAGGAAGTGCAGTGGTTGATGTAAAAAATACTTCAGGATTTGGGAGCGTAAAAAATCCTCCAATGGTAGCCATGTTTACCTATCATGATATGAAGAAAGAAAAGGCTGGGGAGACAAATTATCAGTCGCAAGGTATAGCGTATTCCTTAAATGAAGGGTTGACTTGGACGAAATATGAAGCGAATCCAATTATTAAAAATCCAAACATTAAAGATTTTAGAGACCCTAAAATGACTTGGGATGCGATTCATCAACAATGGTTAATGATACTTGCTGCAGGAGATAAAACAATGCTTTACGGTTCTAAAAATTTAAAAGAATGGGCACTGCTTTCAGATTTTGGTAAAGAGATTGGAGCTCATGAGGGTGTTTGGGAATGCCCTGATTTTTTCCCTATGCTAGTTGATGGTACAGATGATTACAAATGGGTCATGTTATCAAGTATTAATCCTGGAGGACCTAATGGTGGCTCAGCTACACAATATTTTGTAGGTGATTTTGATGGAAAAAAATTCACTATTGATGAAACTTTTTCAAAAGATGTAAAGCAACAAAAAGGGCTTTGGATTGACTATGGTAGAGACAATTATGCAGGAGTTACTTGGGCAAATATTTCTGAAGTCGATGGAAGAAAATTATTTATAGGATGGATGTCAAATTGGCAATATGCTGAAAAAGTACCTACCGAAAAATGGAGAAGCAGTATGACTATACCTAGAGAGTTAGTACTTGTTAAAGATAACGATCATTATATAGTTTCTTCTAAACCCGCAAAGGAATTACAAAATTATATTGCAAAAACGATTAAAAAAGAATCTCTTAAAATAGATAAGGAAACTGTCTTGGTAGATAAGTCAGTAGTCGATTTATCAAAACTTGATATTCATTTTTCTTTAAAGAACCTAAAAAAGGATGTTTACACTTTTTCCTTATCAAATGATGCTAAGAATACAATTCAATTTGGAATCAATAATAAGGAGAATTACTTTTTTATTGATAGATCAAAATCTGGGAAATTAGCTTTTTCTAATCTTTTCGCAAAAAACATTTCAAAGGCTCCTTTTAAGGGGAGTTTTGATAAAATGGATGTAAGAATAATCGTTGATAAAACCTCAATTGAAATTTTTTATAACAATGGAAAAACAGTTATGACTGAAATATTTTTTCCAGATAAACCAATGGAATATTTTTCAGTTTCTAAAGCTAATACGGAGTATACCATTGAAAACTTAATTATTAACCAACTAAATTTTAACTAAACCAACTAAATTATGAAACACAAAATTATTCTTTACTTAATCCTTATGGGTTCGTTTTTTTCGGTATCGGCCCAAAATATAGAAATCAAAGGAGTGGTAACTTCTTCCGAAGACGGAATGTCTCTTCCTGGTGCATCAGTACTGGTTTCTGGAACTAAAGTCGGAACAACTACGGATCTCGACGGTCAGTTTTCGATAAACAATGTAGACAAAAATGCAACTTTAATATTTAGTTTTACTGGATATGAATCTCAGTCTGTTAAACTTAATGGACAAACCACTTTAAAAATTGTATTAAAAGCAGAGTCTTTGAAACTGCAAGAGGTTGTTGTAACTGGTTATTCTAAAGAGAAAAAAGCCGATTTAACTGGTGCAGTTACCGTAGTAGAATTAAAACCTATTACAGGTCAAACCATGAGCTCTGGAAATGCTATGCAAGCTTTGCAAGGAAGAGTTGCTGGTTTGAATATAGAAAAATCAGGAGATCCAAGTGGGGCAAATAGTAGAATATTAATTAGAGGGGTAAGTACACTTGGTAATACAGACCCATTATATGTTATCGATGGTGTTCCTACAACAAGACCAGAGGTTTTTGCTAGTTTGAGTCCAAGTGCTATTGCATCTATTCAAGTTTTAAAAGATGCTTCGGCTTCCTCTATTTATGGGTCTAGAGCAGCGAATGGAGTAATCATTGTTACTACTAAAAATGCAGCAAAAGGCGGCTTGACTAAAGTATCTTACAGTACAAACGTTTCTATTCTTTCAGAGAAAAAGCAACGATATAAAATGCTAAACGCTTTGGATAGAGGAAAAGTGTTATGGCAAGCCTCTGTTAACGATGGAGCAAGTCCGTCTGGTGGATATGGAGAAATCTATGATTTTGATTGGAATAATGATTTCAGTAATCCAATATTGAATAGTGTAAGCGTAAAACCGTATGTAGGAGGAGATACTAATGTTCCGTCAGGAGATACTGATTGGCAAGATACTGTATACAAAACAGGGCTTCTTATTAATAATGATTTATCTGTCTCTGGAGGATCTGATAAAGCGAATGCAGTATTGAACTTAGGATATTTAGATAATTCTGGTATGCTAAGATATACTAATTATGACCGATATTCTGCAAGACTTAATGCCAATTTCAAGTTGTTTAACGATAAAGTAAGATTTGGTGTGAATTCTCAATTTACACAATCAAGCGAAAGAAATGCTGCTAACGACGTTGGAGGCGCTCCAACACCAGGTTTAGCAATAACTCTTGCCCCAACGATTCCAGTTTACACTGCTTCTGGTGAATATGCTGGCCCATTGGGATCCGGTTATTCAGATAGAAATAATCCACTATTAATGCAATATTTGAACAGATGGGATAATAGCAAAAAAATGGCTTTGTACGGTAATGTTTTTACTGAAATTGATATTTTGAAAGGGTTAACTTTAAGAAATAGTATTGGTATGGATTTTAATGATTTCAGCAGAAAAGACATTGAACCGATCGTGAGAAATGGATTTGTCAACCGAAATAACAATAGTTTAGCTTTTGATACCAATAAATATTCTAGTTTAACAATTTCAAATACTTTAAATTATAATTTCAACGTTTCAGATCATAAATTTGGAATCCTAGTAGGAACGGAATCAACCAAAACGGATTTGAATACGTTGTTTGCTAGTGCTGAAGGATTCGCGGTTGAATCAGAATCTTATTTTACACTTTCTGCGGCTACTGGAGCTAGAACAAATAATGGAATTTCAACGGGTAGTAGACTACTTTCTCAGTTTGGTAAATTTAATTATTCGTTTTCTGACCGATATTTAGCTTCATTTACTATTCGTAGAGATGGTTCATCAAGATTTGGTCAAGACAATAGATATGGTATTTTTCCAGCTGTTACTGCAGGATGGAGGATAAATAATGAAGAATTCTTTAAAAATGTAACAGCAGTTTCAAACTTGAAACTACGTGCTGGTTATGGAGAAGTAGGAAATCAATCTATTGGAGATAATGCTCGTTTTGGTTTATATGAAGCGAGATATGGCCCAAATCAAAATGTTTATAATCCGGATTTTTTCAACATTTATTATAATGTAGGTACTGCATATGATTTAAATGGAACTAATACAGGAAACTTGCCTTCAGGATTTGTGTCTATACAGGCAGCGAATTCAGGATTGAAATGGGAAACTACCAAAGAGGTGAACGTAGGTTTGGATTTTGGTTTTTTCGGAGATAAATTATCAGGTTCATTTGATTATTTCTCAAGAAAGACAGTGGGAATTTTGATTAAACCACCAGTTGCATCAGCTGTTGGAGAAGGACAGCAACGTTTTGTAAATGGTGCTTCGACTGCAAATAAAGGTTGGGAACTTACAGTAGGATATGCAGATAAATTAGATAATGGATTGTCTTTTAATGTTACTACAAATTTTGGTGCAACTCAAAATAAAATCACAGATTTGCCTGAAGTAGTAAGAGCAGCATATCCTGGAACTGCAGCTAATTCGATAATTGGTCATTCACAGTTTGAAGTTTTTGGATATAAAACCGATGGATTATTCCAAAGTCAAGCTGAAATAGATGCACATGCTACTCAAGTAGGTTCTCGATTGGGAGGTATCAAATTTGTTGATATCAATGGAGATAGTGTGATTAATTCAGATGATAGAACTTTTATTGGTACAACACTTCCAAAATTAGAATACGGTATTAATATTAGTTTAGCGTATAAAAATATTGATTTCTCCATTTTTGGTTCTGGTGTGGCTGGAAGAGTTGGGGTTGATCCGTATGTTTTTTGGAATAATTTTGTTCAAGGAAGAGATAATGCAGGGCCAGGAACATTGAATGCTTGGACACCAACAAATACTAATACTGAGGTACCATCTCTTTCATTAGCAAACAATGACACACAGATGTCAGATTATATCTTAAGAAATAATTCTTATTTCAAAGTTAGAAACATGCAAATTGGGTATTCATTCTCAGATGAGTTAGTTCAAAAATCGGGATTCATCACAAGTTGTAGAATCTATGCTCAAGGAGAAAATTTATTTTGGTTTACTCCAAAAGGATATATTGGTTCCGATCCAGAGCGAACAGATGTGAATAGAATACCAGTACCAACTACCTTCTCATTAGGTGTAAACTTTAATTTTTAATTAATTCTCATGAAAAAATATAATAAAATAGTTATCAGCTTCTTGTCGGTTTTACTTCTGGCATCATGTAGCGAAGAATTTTTAGATTATGAACCAACAGGCGTATTGTCTTCTTCAAATGTGGCGACAGCTGCAAATGCAGAAGCACTTGTAAATGCGGCTTATGCTGCAATTGGAAATGACGAAATGGTAGGCCCAATAACAAATCAATGGGTATATGGAAGTGTACGATCTGATGATGCCTATAAAGGAGGAGGAGGTCGTGGCGATGTAGATGTGATTGACCGTTATGAACAATACAATACAACTATTGCAGATTACGGTGACTGGATGTTGCCTAGAACTTGGACAAATCATTATAAAGCAATTTCTAGAGCTAATTTTGCCTTGTCTGTTATCAATGTCATTCCTGATGCGGATTACCCATTAAAAAAAGTAAGACAAGCAGAATTACGTTTTTTAAGAGCACATTCTCATTTTATGCTAAAGTTATTGTTTAATAAAGTTCCTTATATTACAGAAGAACTGTCTCAGGAAGATATATTAAAAACGTCAAATGACTTAACAAGTGATGCTTTATGGGACAAAATTGCAGAAGATTTTCAATTTGCATTTGATAATTTACAACAAAGTCAAGATCAAGTGGGTAGAGCAGATAAAAATGCTGCTGCTGCTTATCTTGCTAAATTAAATTTATATCAGTCATATAAGCAAAATGATGCACATCAAGTAACTAGTATAGATGCAACAAAATTACAAAAAGTAATAGATTATGCTGATAAAGTGACAGGAAGTTTAGAGCCTGACTTTGCAAATAATTTTTTAGATGGTCATGATAATGGTTCAGAATCTATTTGGGCTGTACAATTCTCTATAAATGACGGAACCAATACAGGAAGAGTAAGTTTTGTTACAGGATTAAACTCTCCTCATGGAACGCCTCTGTATGGATGTTGTGGCTTTCATATGGCAAGCCAAAATATGGTGAATGCATTTAGAACTGATGCTAATGGCTTACCATTATTAGACACTTTCAATAATTCAGATATTTTTAATACAATAACTAATGGTGATGCTCCACTATCAGCTGGAGTTACTTTAGACCCAAGAATTGATCATACTGTTGGTGTTCCGGGAAGACCATTTAAATATAAAAACACGCTAAAAAATTCAGGTGATATGGTCTATAAATTGAGTTGGGCTAGAGATCCAGGTGTTTATGGATACTTTGGAAATATGAAAGAGCAACAATCTCCCGACTGCTCTTGTTATGTGAAGAACGGGCCATTCATTGGGACTTCTAAAAACGTTGATTTTATCAGATATGCAGATGTGTTATTATTTAAAGCAGAAGCATTAATCCAATTAAATAGATATGCCGAAGCATTGCCAATAATTAATCAAATTAGAGCTAGAGCTGCGGCTAGTACTGCAATGACTTTAGCGGCTGGAGCTTCAAGTGTTTATAAAGTTCAACCGTATACTTCTTTTGCTTCAAAAGATTATGCAATGAAAGCATTAATGTTTGAAAGACGTTTAGAATTTGGTATGGAAGGACCAAGATTCTTTGACCTTGTAAGATGGGGTATAGCTGAGCCTGTTTTGAATGCTTACCTTACTGTTGAGAAAACTAAAAGAGATTTTCTTTCAAATGCTAAGTTTACAGCAGGTAGAGATGAATATTATCCAATACCTCAAAGAGAAATTGATTTTACTGGAGGTTTGTACAAGCAAAATCCTGGATATTAAGGATTAAATTTGTTTTGATGTTTGTTTAAATTGTGTTAAAGGTAAGATATGTTCTTACCTTTAACTTTTAAATGTTTTATTGAATAGGTCGGTTTTTTGCTTATTCTTAATTTTTTAATAAGTTTTATTATGAATGCAAAATACACTTTAAGTGCTGTATGTTTTGGGGAAGTTTTATGGGATATTTTTCCAACACATAAAAAAATTGGAGGAGCTCCATTAAATGTGGCTTTACGAATGAATACTTTTGGAGTAGAAACATCTATGATAAGTCGTGTTGGTGTAGATGAAAATGGAGAAGATATTTTATCTTTTTTAAGCAGTCAAGAAATCACTACTGATTTAATTCAAGTAACTAAAGAATACAAAACTGGCGCGGTACATGTAATGATAAACGAAAAAGGAAATGCTTCCTATGATATATTGTATCCTTCTGCTTGGGATAAAATTGTAGAAACTGAAACAATGGATAAGGTGATTTCTGAAGCAGATGTATTTGTGTTTGGAAGTTTAGCGTCTAGAGATGAGGTTTCTAGAGAAACTTTGAATTCTATTTTGGATAAAGCAAAATATAAAGTTTTTGATGCCAATCTAAGAGCTCCATACTATAGAATAGAGGTTTTGAATAAGCTGATGCAAAAAGCTGATTTTATTAAGTTGAATGATGAAGAATTACGTGAAATAAGTAGAGAGTTGGGATCCCCATATAACTCATTTGAACAAAATATTAAATTCATTGCTGAGAAAACAAATACAAAACAGGTTTGTGTAACTAAGGGAGAATTTGGAGCTGTTTTATATTATAATGATAAATTTTATTACAATAGTGGTTATTTTGTAAAAGTAGTTGATACAGTAGGTGCTGGAGATTCTTTTTTAGCCTCGCTTATTATCCGATTGCTTAGAGGAAAATCGCCACAAAAAGCATTAAATTATGCCTGTGCAGTAGGTGCTCTAGTTGCTGGTGAAGAGGGGGCTAATCCTAAGATTAATGAAAAGGAAATTAAAAAATTCATGATGATTTGATAAAATCAAATTCATAGAAAACTAGATGAAAAAGTCCCAATTAAGGGACTTTTTTACTTTTATAGAGTTGTTAATTTCTTCAAGTCAGCAATAGTTGCTGTTGGATTTTCAGCTTTAAAAACAAAACTTCCGGCTACCAAAACATCGGCACCAGCTTCCACTAATTGTTTTGCGTTTTTATTGGTTACACCACCATCAACTTCAATGATGGTAGAAGCTCCTTTTTTAGTGATTAAAGCTTTTAGTTTTTCAATTTTAGAGTACGTATTTTCTATAAACGATTGTCCTCCAAAACCTGGATTCACACTCATGATACAAACTAAATCGATGTTATTTATGACGTCTTCTAGTAGGTCAATATTAGTATGTGGATTAATAGCAACTCCAGCTTTCATTCCTTCGGCTTTGATGGCTTGTAATGTTCTATGGAGGTGGGTGCAAGCTTCATAATGTACACTTAGAACATTTGCTCCTAAAGCAGCAAAAGTTTTAATGTAACGGTCTGGATCTACAATCATCAAGTGAACGTCAATTGTTTTTTTGGCGTGGCGGTTTATTGCTTCCAGAACTGGCATTCCATAAGAAATGTTTGGTACAAAAACGCCATCCATGATATCAATATGAAACCAATCAGCTTCACTGTTGTTAATCATTTCGATGTCGCGTTGCAGGTTTCCAAAATCGGCAGCAAGCACAGATGGTGCAATAAGTGTATTCTTCATTGTGTAGTTGTTTAATCTGAATTAATTTCAGATTCTTAAGTTGTTGTATTGTGCAAAAGTAGTTTTTTTGCAGCAATTGGAGAAAGTTTTTATAGATTCAATTCGTGAGTTGTTCCTGCGATTTGCGTAAAGGATAGAGGCGGTATCCTCGAAGTGTAACGGAGAGATAAAGCCGAAAGCCTGACCCGAAGTTTTTACGGAGGGTTACGCCAAAAATAATAATGATTTAATTGATTTGCTTTGTACCTCGCAATTGTAAAAAATAAAACTCCGGTAATCAGCCGGAGTTTCAATCATCAATCAAAAAACGAACAGTTAATCAGACCGTCGTTACTTTTACAAGTCTTAAAGTTTAAAAGTCTAAAGTCACAAAGTACAATGACTTTATAACTTTAGACTTTATGACTTTAGACTATTTTTAACCTAAATAGGTTTTTAATATTTTACTTCTTGAAGTGTGTTTTAATCTGCGTATTGCTTTTTCCTTGATTTGACGTACACGCTCACGAGTTAAGTCGAAAGTTTCTCCTATTTCCTCTAATGTCATTGGGTGTTGATCACCAAGACCAAAATATAAACGAACTACATCAGCCTCTCTTGGAGTCAATGTTTCTAATGAACGCTCGATTTCGGTACGCAATGATTCGTGGATTAATTCTCTGTCTGGATTTGGTGATTCACCAGAACGCAATACATCGTAAAGGTTAGAATCTTCACCTTCTACAAGCGGCGCATCCATTGATAAGTGACGACCAGAGTTTTTCATGCTCTCTTTTACGTCATTTACGGTCATGTCAAGCTCTTTTGCAATTTCCTCAGCAGATGGTGGACGTTCGTTAGATTGCTCTAATAAAGCGTACATTTTGTTGATTTTATTGATAGAACCAATTTTGTTCAAAGGCAAACGAACGATACGGGATTGTTCAGCCAATGCTTGCAATATAGATTGACGAATCCACCATACAGCATACGAAATGAATTTGAAACCACGTGTTTCATCAAAACGTTGTGCTGCTTTTATCAATCCTAAATTCCCTTCGTTAATCAAATCGGGAAGTGTTAATCCTTGATTTTGATATTGTTTTGCTACCGAAACCACGAAACGTAAATTGGCTTTTGTCAATTTCTCTAATGCTTTCTGGTCACCGGCTTTAATCTTTTGTGCTAATTCTACCTCTTCGTCAGCGGTAATAAGGTCAACTTTACCAATTTCTTGTAAATACTTGTCTAATGAAGCAGTTTCACGATTGGTTACCTGCTTGGTGATTTTTAGTTGTCTCATGTTTTTTTTTGTCTCCTCAATTTTTAAGTGTACAAATGATTATACGTATGGAGTTTCAAAAAAGTTACAATAGTTTTGAAAATAATTTAAATTAAAACAAAAATCCCGTTTCAAATTCATGAAACGGGATTTCCTATAAATAAACCTTTAGTAAACTTAAGATCTGATTACTCTTTTCTTTCCTCACGTGGAGGTCTTGGCATAAGTGCTTTTCTTGACACTTTTTCTTTTCTAGTTTTTGGATCTAATCCTAAGTATTTTACTTCGAATACATCACCCATTTTTACTACATCAGAAACATTTTCAGTACGTTCCCAAGCTAGTTCCGATACGTGTAATAAAACTTCGTTTCCTGGAGCTGCTGTATATTCTACAACGGCACCAAAATCTAACATTTTGATTACTTTTACTTCGTAAGTCTCGTTCATTTGAGGTTTGAAAGTAATCGACTTAATTTTAGCCAATACCGCTTCGATTCCAGCAGGATCTGTTCCTAAAATTTCGATAACTCCTTCTTCAGTAATTGGATCTTCATTGATTACAATAGTTGTTCCAGTAGCTTTTTGTAATTCTTGAATCACTTTTCCACCAGGACCAATTAAGGCACCAATGAATGCATTTGGAATTCTTCTTGTAATGATTTTTGGAGCGTATGCTTTAACATCTTCTTTAGGAGCTGCCAAAGTTTCGATTAATTTTCCAAGGATATGCAAACGACCATCACGAGCTTGCGCCAATGCTGCTTCCATAATCTCGTATTTCAATCCGTCAATTTTGATGTCCATTTGACAAGCTGTAATTCCTACAGAAGTTCCAGTTACTTTAAAGTCCATATCACCTAAGTGATCTTCGTCACCAAGAATATCTGACAATACAGCAAAACGATCTCCATCAGTAATCAATCCCATAGCGATTCCAGAAACGGGACGAATCATTTGGATACCAGCATCCATTAATGATAATGTTCCAGCACAAACGGTAGCCATAGAAGAAGAACCATTTGATTCTAATACTTCAGATACCACACGAATTGTATAAGGACAATCAGCAGGAATCATGTTTTTTAATGCTCTTTGCGCCAAGTTTCCGTGACCTACTTCTCTTCTAGAAGTTCCTCTTAACGGACGAGCTTCACCAGTTGAGAAAGGAGGGAAGTTATAGTGCAAGTAGAATTTTTCTTCACCTTGTTCAGATGGAGAGTCAATTTGGTTTGCTTCTCTAGAAGTTCCTAAAGTGGCTGTTGCCAATGCTTGCGTTTCTCCACGAGTAAACAATGCTGATCCGTGAACTGATGGTAAATAATCTACTTCGCACCAGATTGGTCTGATTTCGGTAGTTTTTCTTCCGTCTAGACGTGTTCCTAAATCTAAGGTTACGTTACGAACCGCTTCTTTGTTTGTTTTGTAAAAATATTTAGAAACTAAATCGCCATTTTCTGCCAATTCTTCTTCTGTAAATAACGCTTTTACTTCTTCTTTTACTTCTGCAAATGCAGCTGTACGTTCTTGTTTAGAAGAACCTTTGCTTGCAATAGCATAGATTTTATCGTAAGATGCTGCTTTTACTTTTGCGTAAATAGTCTCATCTGTTTTTTCAGTTTCGTAAGTACGAACTTCTTTTTTTCCAAAAGCAGCTTGCAAACGCAATTGAGCTGAAATTTGGTTTTTGATGTGTTCGTGAGCAAATTTAATTGCCTCTAACATTTCAGCTTCTGAAATCTCTTTCATTTCACCTTCTACCATTGCGATAGAATCCATAGAAGCTCCAATCATCATATCAATATCAGATAATGCTAATTGAGCACGACTTGGATTGATGATGAATTTACCATCAATTCTTCCAACTCTAGCTTCAGAAATCAAAGTTTCGAAAGGAATGTCAGACAATGCTAATGCTGCCGATGCTGCTAAACCTGCTAATGCATCTGGCATTACATCTTCGTCATAAGACATTAATTGAATCATCACTTGAACTTCGGCGTGGTAATCATCTGGGAAAAGTGGACGCAATACACGGTCTACTAAACGCATAGTCAATACTTCGTTATCACTTGGACGCGCTTCTCTTTTGAAGAAACCACCAGGAAAACGGCCTGCTGCAGCAAATTTTTCACGATAATCTACCGTAAGTGGTAAAAAATCGATACCTGGACTTGCTTTTCTTGAGGATACTACTGTTCCTAAAATAACAGTTTTTCCAATTCTTACTACTACAGATCCGTCTGCTTGTTTGGCTAAACGACCTGTCTCGATTGTGATGTTTCTGCCATCACCTAAATCGATACTTTCTACAAATAATTGTGGAATCATAAATTTAATTTATTAGTTAAACATGGGTTCTAGTTGTGTTGTAGTTGTTGTTTTGCGTAGTTAATGCCTAAAACCCAATGAAAAACCAAACTTTTTTTATTCATCTATACTAATTAGTACAAACTTTATTGTTTTGTCTTGATTCTAATCCCTTTTGTGTCAGGACCAAAATAGAATCTTTAGACTTTAAATTGTAAAATAAAAAAAGAGGCACTTTCGCACCTCTTTTATATTGATTATTTTCTGATATTCAATACTTTGATAATTTCACGGTATCTGTTGATTTCTTTCTTTTTCAAGTAATCCAACAAAGATCTTCTTTTACCTACTAGCAATACTAATGAACGCTCTGTGTTATAATCGTGACGATTTTTTTTCAAATGCTCAGTTAAGTGGCTAATTCTGAAAGTGAACAAAGCGATTTGTGCTTCTGCTTTTCCAGTGTTTGTTTTTTCTCCGTGTTGTGCGAAGATTTCTTCTTTAATCTCTTTAGTTAAATACATTCCAATATTTGTTTAATGATTTTTATGTATGTCGTATATCTATTATAGGACGGGTGCAAAAGTAAAAAATAATTATGAATTATGAATTATGAATTATGAATTATTTTAAAACTTAATATAATTTCGCAATTTCCTCATTCACAAACTCTAAGAACTTTTCATCCTCTTCAGTGAAAGGATCTAAGACATGGCTATCAATATCAATTTGTCCTATATTTTCTCCGTTTACGAAAAGTGGTACTACAATTTCTGATTTTACGGTAAAACTACAAGCGATGTAATTGTCTTGTGCCGAAACATCTGGGACTACAAAATTCTCATTAGAAACCGCCACTTGTCCGCAAATACCTTTTCCAAAAGGGATTACAGTATGATCCGTCTCAGCTCCAACATAAGGACCTAAGTGTAAGGTTTTTGTATCGTGGTTAGCAAAATAGAATCCTACCCAATTGTAGTAGGAAATAGAGTCGCTAAGCAATTGACAAACAGACAACAGTTTTTCATCTCTTGAAAGCGTTGTATTTAATGTGATTTCGGTTACTTTTGGTTGTAATTCTTGAAATGTCATGTTTTTAATTTTTTATTTATACAAAAGTATTTAAAGCCCGTTTCAAAAATTGCATAAATTTGTTAAAAAATAGATTTTGAAAAAATATTTTATCCTCTACAAGCCATTTTTACTTTTTCTAGCTACCTTTTTTTTGAGTTACATAGTACTGACTTTTTTGTATCAGCGCTATCTTAACGGATTTGAGGAAAATAGAGTAGATTCTATTACTAGAATGGTGAGTGAACATACAGAATATGTGATGCAGCTTTTTAATAATGGATCTATAATTGAGGAAAGTGCTGCGCATCCTTATATGAAGTTGTTTTTTAATCAGCAATATGTAGCTAGAATTGTTGAAGGTTGCAATGCGATTAGTGTAATTATTTTGTTCATTTCATTTGTAGTAGCTTTTTCGGGGAAACTAAAAACAACCCTGCTTTTTATTTTTGGCGGAAGCCTACTTATTTACGTACTAAATGTTTTGAGGATAGCGGCTCTAAGTGCATTAATTTTTTATTTTCCAAAACAAGAATCATTTTTACATGGAGTCCTTTTTCCTTTGTATATTTATGGTGTAGTTTTTATTTTGTGGTTAATTTGGGTTCGTAAATTTTCGAGATATGCTTCAAAAAATACTAAATAATAAGCTGAGATTAATACAATTCCTTTTTTTGGTTGTATTATTAGTCCTTATTCGCGCTTTTGAAAATCAATTATTTTATGATCCTTTTTTAGATTTCTTCAAAAAAGATTTTACTAAGTTAAGATTGCCAAGTTTCAATTCGACCCAATTGTTTTTTGGTCTGTTGTTTCGTTATACTTTAAATACCGCTATCTCATTGGGAATAATTTATGTCCTTTTCAAAGATGTTGCCATGGTTAAATTTGCCTTTGTCGTGTATTACTTTTTCTTCATGATTTTAATTGTTACTTTTTTCTTCATAATCTATTTCGCTTCTGAGCACAGTAATTGGGTTTTGTTTTATGTTCGCAGGTTCTTGATTCAGCCTATTTTTGTCTTGTTATTTGTTCCTGGATTTTATTATCAAAAACAGAATAAGTAGTCTTTTTTCTGTATCTTTAATGTTGGTTTAAGTCTTTGTTTTTCAAATAAATAAGGGTATGAAAATAACAAAACATTCAGGTGATATTGTCGAATTTAATCCGGATAAACTTAAAAACTCACTTTTGAAATCTGGAGCAAGTGCTATTGTGGTCGATAATATCCTTCATGAGATAAAAAAACAAATGTATGAGGGAATTGCTACTAAGCATATTTACAAAATGGCTTTTTCATTATTAAAAAAAACGGCTAACTCCCATGCAGCACGTTATAATTTAAGAGAAGCGATACGATTGTTAGGACCTGCAGGTTTCTTTTTCGAAAAATATATAGCCCGTCTTTTTGCTTCAGAACAGTATCAAACGATAACTAACATGACTTTGCAGGGTAAATGCGTATTGCATGAAATAGATGTTTTAATAAAAAAAAATGAGTGTATTTCTATGGTGGAGTGCAAATATCACTTGGGTAGGGACGCAGCTTCTGATGTAAAAGTTCCTATGTATATTTTGTCACGTTTCAATGACTTAAAGGAAAGGCACCATACCATTTTTGATAAAAGAGATAGCATTTCAAAGTGTTGGATTGTTACCAATAATAGGTTTACAACAGATGCTGTTGATTTTTCGAATTGTTCAGGATTGAGTTTATTAAGTTGGAATTATCCAGAGGGCAATAATCTAAAAACGAAAAATGACACTTATTATCTTTATCCAGTAACTTGTTTAACTACTTTATCGATAGCTGAAAAGGATAAATTGTTGATATTGGATGTTATCTTGGTAAAAGAAATTATAAATAATTCGGATAGTTTAGAAAAAATAGGATTGAGTCCAAACCGAATAAAACATGTATTAAAAGAAGCATCGGAATTATGCCGTTATATTTAAAATAATGCAAGATTGTTTAATTTTAAATTGAAATCATATGAAAGTTAAATTTATTGGTGGAGCAGGTACTGTGACTGGTTCTAAAACATTAATTGAAAGTAATGGGATTCGGATTTTGATAGATTGTGGGTTGTTTCAAGGTATTAAGCCTTTGAGAGAACTCAATTGGGAACCTTTACCTATTTTGCCGTCCACGATAGACTTTGTTTTGCTTACGCATGGTCATTTAGATCATTGCGGTTGGTTGCCAAGGTTGGTAAATCAAGGTTTTGAAGGCAAAATTTATTGCACGAGTCCCACAAAAGATATTACTAAACTCATACTTTTGGATAGTGCTAAAATTCAAGAAGAAGAAGCTAAAAATGCAAATGAAGGAAAATATTCCAAACATGAAATCGCCGAACCACTTTATACGGTAGAACAGGTTGAAAAAGTTTTTCCGTTTTTTAGAGTAATTAAAACCAATGAGTCAGTTCCTTTAGATGCCCAAATTGAAGCCGTTTTTACAAATGCAGGTCATATTTTAGGCGCTTGTAGCATTGCATTGACACTTGAAAATAAAACATTAGTTTTTTCTGGAGACATTGGACGTGATGATGATGTGTTGATGTATCCGCCAACCAAGCCCAAAAAAGCCGATTATATTTTTCTCGAAAGTACCTATGGTAATCGATTGCATCCTCATACGGATGCAAAGTTAGAGCTGGAAACGTATATCAACAATACTATTCAAAAAGGAGGAACGATTATTATTCCGAGTTTTGCCGTAGAGCGTGCTCAAACCATCATGTATTTGCTGTGGCAGCTAAGGGAAGAAGATAGAATTCCCAATATTCCTTATATTATCGATACTCCAATGGGGATTAATGCACTGAATATTTTTTCGAATAATAAAAAATGGCACAAGCTATCGCTGGAGGAATGTGCCGAAATGAGTAAAATGTTTTCATTGGTTTCTGATTATCAAGAAACCATGCAGGTCATTTTTGACGAACAGCCTAAAGTGGTTATTGCTGCCAGCGGAATGGTAACTGGAGGAAGAGTACTGGGTTATCTCGAACATTATATTAATCTTCCGGAAACTACCGTAATTATTGTGGGATATCAAGCCGAAGGAACACGTGGGAGAAAATTACTGGAAGGAGCAAAAGAAATTAAAATTCATGGACGCTATTATCCTATAAAAGCTAATATTCTGGAAATACAAGGTTTGTCTGCACATGGAGATCAAAAAGATTTGCTTAACTGGCTGTCAGAATTGGAAAATAAACCTACCCGAGTTTTTCTTGTGCATGGAGAAAATGAGCCTATGGATGAGCTTCGTATAAAAATTCATGAAAAATATGGTTTTGACTGTAAAATTCCTCTAATGGGACAAGAATTTGAGTTGTGAATTCTTTATAAATTTAATTTTTTGATGTGATAAAATCACTAATTTTACAAGGTGAAATTTAACAAACATATAAGTATACTTCTGGCTTTTTTCGTATTGGTTTCCAATATGGGATTAGCATTTAATGTTCGTTATTGTGGAAGTGAGATTACCTCGGTAACTCTTAAAACGCCAGTTCAGGACCAAAAATTAGAAAAAGATTGTTGTGGGGTTGTTGAAAAAGAATCACATTGTTGCAAAGACAAAGAGGTTGAATTTCAAAAGAAAACAGATGATTTAATTCAAAAAACAGTCTCTTTTCATCCCGATTTTATATTTCAAATGAATGAATGGAATCCTTCTGCATTTTCATTTGTTTCAAATTTTAAAAACAGTCCATTTCTTTCGTATTACTGCGATGCAAATGCGCCTCCTTTTTTTAAATTATACCACCAATATATTTTCTACGCGTAATTTTAATGTTTCTATAAAAACTTGAATCACAGCTTTGTGATTTTACATTTTTCAAACATTAAAAATCAATCATGCAAAAACAAATTTCAATACTTTTATTGTTCTTCTTTTGCGCTTTTAATTCTTTTGCTCAAGATACTTTGCAGGAGATAAAAGTAAGAGGCAACAGTAAAAGTTTAAAAAAATCATATAGCGTAACGGCTAATACTACAGTACTGACAAGCAAAGAACTACTCAAAGCTGCTTGTTGTAATTTGGCAGAAAGTTTTGAAACCAATCCTTCAATCGACGTTAATTTTTCGGATGCTTTGACGGGAACGAAACAAATAAAAATGCTGGGATTAACGAGTCCTTATTTGATGATTACAGAGGAAAACATTCCTTCGGTACGTGGTGCTTCTCAAGCTTACGGATTGTCATTCACTCCGGGAACTTGGGTAGAAAGCATTCAAATTACCAAAGGAGCCGGAAGTGTAGTCAATGGTTTCGAAAGTATTTCGGGACAAATTAATACCGAATTGATAAAGCCCATCAGCGATATTCCATTTTTTCTTAATGCGTATGGTTCAACAGATTCCCGATTCGAATTAAATGCCCATTTCAACAAGAAAATTTCGGATAAATGGAGTAGTAGTTTATTTGCTCATGGAAACACCAGAGTTTCAAAAAACGATATGAATGACGATGGTTTTCTGGACAATCCATTAGCAAAACAAATCAATGTTTTAAATCGGTGGCAATATACCAATGCCGAAAAAGGATGGGTGAGTTTCATCAATTTCCGGTATATGAATGATAAAAAACAAACGGGAGAATTAAATTTTGATCCTAATAGAGATAAGGGAACAACTAATTATTGGGGTTCCGAAATCAATACAGAGCGGTTTGATGTTTCTACTAAATTAGGGTATGTTTTCCCCGATATGCCTTATCAGAGCATTGGTTTTCAAAATGCTTTCAATAGCCATGATCAAAATTCTTATTTTGGTTTAAACCTATATAATATCAAACAAAAAAGTTATTATTCGAACCTGATTTTTAATTCGATTATCAATAACACAAAACATAAATTTTCAACAGGTCTGAACTTCACCTATGACAAATACGGTGAGTTTGTCAATGCTAATGATTACAGCAGGATTGATAATTCGGTTGGCGCTTTTTTCGAATATACGTATGATAATACGGATAATTTTAGCGTAGTTTTTGGCGGTAGAATAGACAATCATAATCGTTTGGGAACTTTTGCTACGCCAAGATTGCATGTGCGATACAATCCTTGGGAGAAAGGTGTTTTGCGATTTTCAGCAGGAAGAGGGAAACGAAGCGCTAATGTTTTTGCCGAAAATCAACAGCTTTTAGCAAGTTCAAAAACCTTTGACTTTTTAAATACTAATGGAAAAATTTACGGTTTAAATCCTGAAATTGCATGGAATTACGGGCTGAGTTTTATCCAGGGCTTTTTACTTTTTGGTAAAAGTGCTGATGTTGGGTTTGATTTCTACAGAACCGATTTTCAAAACCAGGCCGTTGTTGATGTAATGCAAAGTCCACAACAAGTTTTGTTTTATAACTTAGACGGGAAGTCGTATGCGAATAGTTTGCAAGTAGAGTTTAATTATGAACTGAAAAAGCATTTTAATTTGAGAACAGCCTACAAATTCTATGATATTCAAACTGATTATTTGTCAGGAACGTATCAAAGGCCATTGCAGGCAAAACATCGTTTCTTTGGAAATTTAGGATATGAAACCCATATTTTGGATAAAGGAAAACAATGGAAGTTTGATTATACTTTCAATTGGCTCGGAAAACAGCAATTACCTAATACATCAACAAATCCTGTAGAAGACAGGCTACCTGAATTTTCACCTTCATTTTCTGTGATGAATATTCAAGTTACTAGAACTTTTTCTTCTACTTTTGAAATATATATTGGCGGAGAAAATATTGGAAATTACAAACAAGATAATGTTATCTTAGGTAATGAAAATCCATTTGGGCCTACTTTTGATGCATCAATAGTTTATGGTCCAGTTTTTGGGCAAATGTATTATGCGGGTTTACGGTTTAAAATTAAATAATCTTAAAAAATTAAATGATGAAAAATATAATAGTAGTATTGTTACTGACATTTGTTGGATTTACAGCTCAGGCTCAAGAGGTGAAAAATAAAAATGCTAAAGTTGAATTTCATGTGAGCGGGAATTGTGAAATGTGTAAAAAGAGAATTGAAAAAGCGGCATTAAGTGTTTCGGGAGTGAAATCTGCCGATTGGCATATGGATTGTGGGACTTTATATTTGATTACAAACGAACAGAAAACGGATGTTCTTACAATTCAAAAAGCGATTGCGAAAGTTGGTCACGATACAGATGAAGTCAAGGCATTAAAGGAAGATTATGAAAAGCTTCATACTTGTTGCCGATATGAACGAAAATAATTTTAAAGAAAACCAAAGTGAAAGCTTTGGTTTTTTTAATGCCAAATTTTTAATGTTTTTTTGAATGAAATTATGGGGGTTAACTATAAAAAGCCATGTTTTTAAAGCGCTAGAATCCCGAATAAAAAAAACAATATTTGCTTGTTGGCAATGGAAAGTTAATTCGGCTAATTTAAATAGTTAATAAAACTTTAAAATAGTAGCATAAATTGTGGTTAAGATATATTATCCGTACTTTCACGCACAAATAATTGTAGCATAAAACACCTTAGAATGAACGATTTTGATTGGAAGAATTTGATTGACCCGCTTTTTTATATTCATTTTGATATTAATGGAATTAAATTGGGAATTTATATAGTTTTATTTATTGTTTTTGCTGAAACAGGTCTTTTTGCGGGGTTCTTTTTACCAGGAGATAGTTTGTTGTTTTTGGCAGGGATTTACAGCCGTGATTTAATAGAAAACATTTTATTCATTGAAAATGATTTTGCAAATGTTGTTCTTTTGTCAACACTTGTTGCTTTAGCTGGTATCTTGGGTAATATAGTTGGCTATTGGTTTGGTTCAAAAAGTGGGTATTATTTATACAACAAGCAAGATAGCTTTTGGTTCAAAAGAAAATACTTAGTTCAGTCAAAAGATTTCTTCGAAAAATATGGTGGAAAGGCAATAATCTTCGCTCGATTCCTACCAATATTTAGAACTTTTGCGCCCATAGTTGCTGGAATCGTCTCGATGGATAAAAAGAAATTTATGTTTTACAACATCCTAAGTTCGTTTATTTGGTCATTCACTTTGATTTTCGCTGGACATTATTTATATGGTTTTTTACTTGAGAATTATCAAATTGATTTGAAAGAGCACATCGAAATAATTGTTATTGCATTAGTTGGAATTACCGTTTTGCCTGTAATATATAAGTTTAGTAAAAAAGCCAAAGTTCAAGAATAAACAATTTACAACTCATAAAAAAACCGTCTCGATAAATTATCGGGACGGTTTTTTATTTATATAAGATTGATATTACATCATTCCTGGCATGCCACCACCCATTGGGTTTCCGCCACCGTTATCTTCTTTGATATCAATCAAAGCACATTCAGTAGTCAAGATCATTCCAGCAACCGAAGCTGCGTTTTCTAATGCTACACGAGTTACTTTTTTAGGATCAATAATACCTGCTTTAAGCATGTCAACATATTCATCCGTTTTTGCGTTGTATCCAAAATCACCTTTTCCTTCAGCAACTTTTGCAACAACAACTGAACCTTCAAGACCTGCATTTTCAACAATAGTTCTCAATGGAGACTCTACGGCACGAGATACAATTTGAATTCCTGTTGCTTCATCAGCGTTGTCAGCTTTTAGAGTGCTTAAAGCATTTTTAGCTCTCAATAAAGCAACACCACCACCAGCAACAATTCCTTCTTCAACAGCAGCACGAGTTGCGTGAAGTGCATCATCAACTCTGTCTTTTTTCTCTTTCATTTCTACTTCAGAAGCAGCACCAACATAAAGTACAGCAACTCCACCAGCTAATTTAGCCAAACGTTCTTGTAATTTTTCTTTGTCATAATCAGAAGTTGTAGCTTCCATTTGACCTTTTATTTGGTTGACACGATTTTTGATGATATCTGCGTCGCCAGCACCACTAACAATTGTTGTATTGTCTTTATCGATAGTCACTTTTTTAGCAGTTCCTAACATTTCGATAGTTGTGTTCTCTAAAGTATATCCTCTTTCTTCGGAAATTACAGTTCCACCAGTTAAGATAGCAATATCTTCTAACATAGCTTTTCTTCTGTCTCCAAAACCAGGAGCTTTTACTGCAGCGATTTTCAAGGCTCCACGTAATTTATTTACAACCAATGTAGATAATGCTTCACCATCAACATCTTCAGCAATAATCAATAATGGTTTTCCAGATTGAGCAACTGGCTCAAGAACTGGCAATAATTCTTTTAATGAAGAAACTTTTTTGTCGTACAAAAGGATGTAAGGATTTTCCAATTCTACTTCCATTTTTTCTGAATTAGTAACAAAATATGGAGAAAGATATCCTCTGTCAAATTGCATACCTTCTACAACATCAACATACGTATCAGTTCCTTTAGCCTCTTCAACAGTGATAACACCTTCTTTTCCAACTTTTGCGAAAGCAGTAGCGATTAACTCACCAATTACTTCGTCATTGTTAGCAGAAATTGAAGCAATTTGTTTGATTTTTTCAGAATCACTTCCTACTACTTTTGCTTGTTTCGCTAAGTCAGCTACAATAGCCTCAACCGCTTTGTCAATTCCGCGTTTCAAATCCATTGGATTTGCTCCTGCAGCAACGTTTTTCAAACCTTCTTTTACGATAGCTTGCGCCAAAACAGTTGCAGTTGTAGTTCCGTCTCCGGCTAAATCATTAGTTTTTGACGCTACTTCTTTTACCATTTGAGCACCCATGTTTTCCAAGGGATCTTTCAATTCAATTTCTTTTGCAACGGTAACACCATCTTTAGTAACGTTTGGTCCACCAAAAGCTTTTCCAATAATTACATTACGACCTTTTGGTCCAAGAGTTACTTTTACTGCATTTGCCAATGCATCAACACCGCGTTTTAATCCGTCACGTGCTTCAATATCAAATTTTATATCTTTTGCCATTTTTGTTGTCATTGCGAGGTACGAAGCAATCGCATCCTCATTATTAGTTTAATTTGTTTAAAGTTTCAAGTTGTCTTGATACTTAATTCTTAGGACTTAATACTATTTAGATAATTGCTAAAATATCGTCTTCACGCATGATCAAATAATCTTTTCCTTCCAGTTTTAATTCCGTACCAGCGTATTTTCCGTAAAGCACAGAATCACCAATTTTTACAGTCATTGTGTGTTCTTTTGTTCCGTTTCCAACAGCAACAACAGTTCCTTTTTGTGGTTTTTCTTTTGCTGTATCTGGAATAAAAATTCCTGAAGCAGTTTTTGTTTCAGCTGCAACGGGTTCGATAAGAACTCTGTCTGAAAGAGGTTTAATGTTTAAAGCCATGATTGTATATTTTTATATTATTTATTTTTATTACGGTTATGGAGATTTCAGAAATTGTGCCATCCTAATGAAACTGACATAATTTCTTATAAAAAATGCCAGCTTTGACAGGCTGGCATTTAGAATATGTTGTAATAATTTATTCTGCTGGATTTGTTGCAGCAGGAGTGTTTTGAGCAGGAGCAGCTGGCGTGTTTGTAGCTGGTGCTGCACTTCCTGTGTTTTCAATGATTTTAGAATCAGTATCACTTAATGTTCCTGTAAAGCTTAAGCTAGAAAGTAGTATAAGTGCAATTAGTATAGTTGCTAATGTCCAAGTGCTTTTGTCTAAAAAATCAGTTGTTTTTTGTACTCCACCTAACATTTGAGAACCACCTATTGTAGATGATAATCCTCCACCTTTAGGGTTTTGAACCATGATAACTACGATTAATAGAAAACAAACTATAGTTATTAAAACTAAAAAAATTGAAAATGTGCTCATTGTTTAATTATTATTATGTTGTAAAATCTTAATATCCGATATGCGGTCTGCAAAGAAACTACTTTTTTCTGGATATTTCAAAATTAATATTTCATAAGCTTGAATCGCTTTTTGATATTTTTTTTGTTCTAAATATACTCTGGCCAAAGTCTCTGTCATCAAGAAAGAATTGTCGGCTGCATTTAAGTCAAAAGTAACAGTAGAAGCAACTCCATGTTTTACCGGAGAAATCTTTGGACTGGCTTCAATAAACTTATCGATTAATTCTAATTTCTTTCTTTTATCTTCATCTATTACAGGAAGTGGTAAATTAATAGCACTTTCTTTTTCTCTTTGGATAGGTTCAGTGCGGGAAAGTTGAAGCCATTCTTGAAAGGAATGTTGCTCACTTTTAGAAAAATCTAAAGGTTTTCCAATTGCCAGTTTCTCTTCGGTAGTTTTTGAAGCATCATCAACATCGACAGCAGAAGCTTCTTTTATTGAAGTAAGTATGGATCTTTCTAAAGAATTTATTTTAGATTCCGTTTTTTCTTCAGTAACAATGGTTTCACTGTCAACTACATTTATATCAAGAATTTCTAGTACTTTTTTATCGTAAAGACCTTTTTGAATCGAAGTGAACGTATCCGAAGTAATGAAGTCAAATAAAATAGATCGGTCCGTTGAATGTGCTGCAGTAACTTTTAAAGCAGTATTGTATTTAAAGCTATTTTGATTGTAAAGACCTTTTAATTGAATCGCTCTGGCACTTTGAAAATAAGGAAACTCAATGAGTACTTTTTCCAAAGCTTCCGTTTGCTTCTCGTGGATAGCATCAGGTTTATTAATCAAATAAGTATAATCGGTTACGTTCATTTTTTGAGTGTTCAATGTTCAGTAATCAGTGTTTTATAATCAGTGTTCAGTTTTTGGTGTAGCTAACTGAATACTAAAAACTGCCAACTAAATACTTTTTTATTACCATTTTGCAAGTGACTCATTAAAGATGTCTTGTGTAATTCTTTCAAAAATTTCCTTTAAAGCACTGTTTAAAGTTGCTCCTGTCAATTGTTGTTCCGCAGGATAATCGTAGAAAAAAGTGAATGGTTTTTCAAAATCATCTGTTTCTTTTTTCTTATTAGTAAAACGAACATTCACTCGAATGGTTAATCGGTTCTGAGCTGCTCGCTGATCTGCAGTAGCAGTCATTGGACTTATCCTGTAATCTACAATTTCTCCTTCGTAAGTCAAATCAGCGCTACTTTTGACCAAGTTTAAATTGGTTTGATTCTGGATTAAATCTTGAAGTTCTAATGTAAATGTTCTGTCAATACCAGGTTCAATTAATTCAGCGTTATTCTGAAAAAAGCCAACTTGAAATGTTTCGGCATCAATTTTACCAGTCCCGGTAAAGTTATAAACCGAGCAACTGTTGATGCTTACTATAATTATTGAAAGAAGAATAAGTTTTATATATTTCATTTTCTATTTTAAAATTGCTTCGTCTGATTGCTAACGATTGGGTCAAAGATATTCTTTTTGAATTAAATCATTTGTGTCTTAGTGTTTTTGTGGTAAAAACTACAAGTCAAATTGTTTAATTTTTCTATATAAAGTCCGTTCTGAAATACCCAATTCATCTGCCGCGGCTTTTCGTTTTCCTTTATTTTTTTCTAATGATTTCTTAATCATTTCAATTTCTTTTTGTTCTAATCGTAACGTTTCTTCTTCTTCGATTGTTTCGGCAAAAAGATAATTGTCATGATGCTCTTGGTATAAATCATCAGTGTTTTGAGAAGCAATTAAAGATGCTCTCGGTTCTTCTTCAAAATCAATTTCACTATCGTTTTCTTTGGAACCGTATATTTTTTTAATCAAATGCTGATTGGTTTCTTGCACTTTTGAACTTCCATTTTGAATCAATTCCAACGTTAATTTTTTCAAATCATTCAAATCACTTTTCATGTCAAAAAGGACTTTGTACAAAATTTCTCTTTCGGTACTAAAATCACTTTCGCTTTTCTTATCCTTTATAACAGATGGCAAATTGTTTCCCAAAACCGGTAGATATGATTGCAAAGTCACTGCTGATATATCTCGATTCGTTTCTAAAACGGAAATTTGTTCGGCTACATTTCGCAATTGTCGGATATTACCGCTCCAACGGAATTTCTGCAATAATTGGACAGCATTTTCATCCAGTTTTAAAGGTGGCATTTTGTATTTATGGGCAAAATCAGCAACGAATTTCCTGAATAACAAATGAATGTCATCTTTTCGATCGCGTAAAGGGGGCAAGGTAATATCCACTGTACTCAAACGATAATATAAATCTTCACGAAATTTCCCTTTTTCGATAGCATCAAATAAATTCACATTTGTAGCGGCTACAATTCGTACATCAGTTTTTTGAACCTGGGAAGAACCTACTTTTATAAATTCGCCATTTTCAAGAACACGTAACAAACGCACTTGAGTCGTCAAAGGCAATTCACCTACTTCATCCAGAAAAATAGTTCCTCCGTCAGCCACTTCGAAATAGCCTTCACGCGTATTAGTTGCGCCAGTAAAAGCACCTTTCTCATGCCCGAAAAGTTCACTGTCAATCGTTCCTTCAGGAATAGCACCGCAGTTTACTGCAATATATTTGCCGTGTTTTCTATGAGAAAGGGAATGAATAATTCTAGGAATATTCTCTTTTCCCACACCGCTTTCTCCCGCTACTAAAACGGTAATATCAGTTGGAGCTACCTGAATGGCTTTTTCTATCGCACGGTTGAGCTTCGGGTCATTCCCGATAATCTCAAATCGTTGTTTTATAGCTTGAACTGATTCCATATTTTATTTTTGTTTAAAGTTATTTTTGTTTAAAGTTTCAAGTTATTGAGACAACTTTAAACCTTAAATTTTAAACTTTTCTTAATTCATTTCACTCAAACCAACTGCTTCTCCTTTCAAAGTTCCGCTGGTACAAGAAGTAATTCTCACATTCACAAAATCTCCAATCTTGTAATTCTCCTTTGGAAAAACTACCGTAATACTTTGCGAATTTCTTCCAGAAAATTCTTCTGTCGATTTTTTTGAAACTTTTTCTACCAAAACTTCTACCGTTTGTCCAATGAATTCTTCACTGCGGAACCAAGCGTGTTTTTGTTGTAAATCTACAATTTCTTGTAATCTTCGCGCTTTCGTTTCCTCTGGCACATCGTCTTCCATTTTTCTTCCGGCTAATGTTCCCGGACGTTCGGAGTACGAATACATATAACCAAAATTATACTTCACATATTCCATCAAGCTTATCGTGTCTTGATGATCTTCTTCAGTTTCTGTAGGGAAACCAGCAATCATATCCTGTGAAATCGAACTGTTTGGAATAATAGTTCTGATTTTGTCAATCAAAGTCATGTATTCTTCACGCGTGTGCAAACGATTCATTTCCTTTAGAATTCTGTTACTTCCTGATTGTACCGGTAAGTGAATGTGCTTGCAAATATTAGGATGTTTGGCAATCACATGCAAGACACTTTCGTGCATATCCTGTGGATTGGATGTCGAAAATCGAATGCGCATTTTAGGAAAACCAACAGCCACCATTTCGAGTAATTGGTCAAAATCTACTGCTGTTGCTTTCTGCATTTCGGTAGCATTCTCAAAATCTTTTTTCAAACCGCCGCCATACCATAAATAACTATCCACGTTTTGTCCCAAAAGCGTAATCTCCTTAAAACCTTTGTCCCATAAATCCTGAATTTCAGTCATAATACTTTGCGGTTCTCGGCTGCGTTCACGTCCGCGGGTAAAAGGCACCACACAAAAAGTGCACATATTATCACAACCACGCGTGATAGAAACCAAAGCCGTAATTCCGTTGCTCATCAATCGAACAGGCGAAATGTCACCGTAGGTTTCATCTTTCGACAAAATTACATTTATAGCATCGCGTCCTTCCTCTACTTCCATTAAAAGATTAGGTAAATCTTTATACGCATCAGGACCTACAACAAGATCAACAATTTTTTCTTCTTCTAGGAATTTGTCTTTCAGTCGTTCAGCCATACAGCCCAAAACCCCGACTTTCATCTTTGGATTAATGCGTTTTACAGCATTGTATTTTTCTAGACGTTTACGAATAGTTTGCTCTGCCTTGTCTCGAATAGAACAGGTATTCACCAAAACCAAATCAGCTTCTTCTAGTATTTGAGTCGTATTATATCCACCTTCTGATAAAATAGAAGCTACGATTTCACTATCCGAAAAATTCATCGCACAGCCGTAACTCTCTATAAAAAGTTTTTTAGTATTCCCTAATTTGTGTTCTAAAACAAGACTTTCCCCTTGTTTACTTTCTTCAATAATCTTTTCCATCCTATGTTTTCAAAGTGCAAAGATAACGTAATTCAAATAAATATGACAAGATGTCAGATTAAGAATTAACACTATTTTAAGGTGTTTAAAAGAACGGATAAATTGGTCCAAAATTTATTAAATTTAAATGTGTTAAAACCCGCAATTCAACGATTAAATTGACTTTTAAAATTTAAAAAACTTAAAATTTAAAAAAATCATATACTTTTGCCGACATAAACAATCGGAATATGGCAAAGAATTTAGTTATAGTGGAATCACCTGCAAAGGCAAAAACAATCGAAAAATTTCTAGGTAGTGATTTTCAGGTAGAGTCCAGTTACGGACATATTGCCGATTTACCATCCAAAGAAATTGGAGTAGATGTCGAAAATGGTTTCAAGCCTAAATATGAAGTTTCTGCCGATAAAAAAGCATTGGTCACCAAATTAAAAGGACTAGCTAAAAAAGCTGAAATGGTTTGGTTAGCAAGTGATGAGGATCGTGAGGGTGAGGCTATTTCTTGGCATTTAGCCGAAGAATTAAAATTAGATAAGAAGAAGACTAAGCGTATTGTTTTTCATGAAATCACTAAAACTGCGATTCTAAAAGCAATTGATAATCCACGAGAAATCGATTATAATTTAGTCAATGCACAACAAGCCCGTCGTGTTTTGGACAGATTAGTTGGTTATGAATTGTCGCCTGTACTTTGGAGAAAAATAAAAGGTGGACTTTCTGCAGGTCGTGTTCAATCGGTTTCCGTACGTTTGATTGTGGAACGGGAGCGTGAAATTCAAAATTTTAATGCAATTGCAACGTATTCTGTAGTAGCTGAATTTACGAATGAATCCGGAAAAACATTCAAAGCCAAACTACCTAAAAATTTCAATACTAAAAAAGAAGCCGAAGATTTTTTAAATAAAAATATTGGTTCTACATATAAGGTAGCAGATTTAGAAACTAAACCTACCAAAAAATCACCAACTGGTCCATTTACAACTTCGACTTTGCAACAAGAAGCAGCTCGTAAATTGTATTTGCCTGTTGGGATTACCATGCAACTCGCACAACGTTTGTACGAAGCCGGACTTATTACTTATATGAGAACGGATAGTGTGAACTTATCAAAAGATGCGATGGAAGCTGCTCAGGCTGAAATTATCAAATCCTACGGAAAAGAATTCTCAAAACCGCGAACATTTGTCAATAAAAGTAAAGGCGCACAAGAAGCACACGAGGCGATTCGTCCTACGGATATGTCTCGTCATACGGTAGATATCGATAGAGATCAAGCGCGGTTGTATGATTTGATTTGGAAAAGAACGTTGGCTTCGCAAATGAGTGACGCACAATTAGAGCGTACAAACGTGAAAATTGAAGCAAATAATCACGGTGAAATATTCACGGCATCTGGAGAAGTATTGCTTTTTGAAGGTTTCTTGAAAGTATATTTAGAAGGTCATGATGACGATGAAGAAGAGCAAGAAGGGATGCTGCCTGCAATGAAAGTTAACGAAAAATTACAAAACAATTATATCTCAGCAACCGAAAGGTATTCAAGGGCGCCTGCAAGATTTACTGAGGCATCTTTGGTAAAAAAATTAGAGGAACTGGGAATTGGTCGTCCTTCTACTTATGCGCCAACGATTTCTACGATCATCAACAGAAATTATGTGGAGAAAGGAAATCTTGATGGTCAGGAAAGAAATTATACACAACTGACTTTACAATCCGGTAAAGTAGGAGAGAAGTTACTGAAAGAGAATACGGGTTCTGACAAAGGGAAATTAGTACCTACAGATATTGGAACTATTGTTACGGATTTCTTGGTGAAAAATTTCGGAAATATTTTGGACTATAATTTTACAGCAAAAGTAGAACAGGATTTTGATGAAATTGCTGAAGGAAATATCGTCTGGACAAAAATGATGCAAGAATTCTACGATCAATTTCACCCAAATGTGAAAGATGTAGAAGCGAATGCTGATAGAGAAAGTGGAGAAAGAATTTTAGGAACAGACCCAAAAACTGGAAAACCAGTATCGGTGCGTTTAGGTAAATTTGGACCTATGGCTCAAATTGGAGCTGCAGATGACGAAGAGAAAAAGTTTGCTAGTTTGATGAATGATCAAAATATTGGGAACATCACTTTAGAAGAAACCTTAAATTTATTCTTATTACCTAAAAATCTTGGAAACTATAAAGACGAAGAAGTAGAAGTTAGTAATGGTCGTTTTGGACCTTATATTCGCCATGGAGCTGCTTTTGTATCCTTGCCAAAAGGAGAAAATCCATTGGATGTAGATTTTGAGAGAGCAAAAGAATTAATAGACGAAAAAGCACTTGCTGATGCGCCAATTGCGGTTTATAAAGGAGAAGGTGTTCAAAAGGGAACTGGTCGTTTTGGTCCTTTTATCAAATGGAATGGTATTTTTATAAATGTAAGTAAGAAGTACAATTTTGATAATTTATCTCAAGGAGATATCGAAGCATTGATTGAAGATAAACTGCAAAAAAATATTGACAAGGTTCTTCATAATTGGGAAGAAGAGGGGATTTTGGTCGAAAAAGCCCGTTGGGGACGTTCTGTTATTACGAAAGGCAAAATTAAAATTGAACTAAGTAAAGATGTTGATGCTACTAAATTGACATTAGCAGAAGTTCAGGAGATGATTGCCAAGAAAACACCTGCTAAAAAAACACCCGCTAAAAAAGTAGCAGCCAAAAAAGCACCAGCAAAGAAACCAGCAGTAAAAAAGAAATAAAATGGAATTTGATTTTCTGAAGCCCGTAGATGATGAAGTTCTGATGTATATAAACGGACTCACTTCCCAGCAATTAGGAAGTAAAATAGTATTACATACAGAAAAACAGTTTCCAGATTTAAATAAGATTCAAATTGCTGTAATAGGCGTTTTGGAGAATAGAGGAGATAAAAAAGCTGTTTCGGATGTTGATTTAATACCTGTTCGAAAAGAATTGTATGGCTTGTTTCCTGGAAATTGGGATGCCTCTATTGCTGATTTAGGGGATATTCTAGCTGGAAATACTGCTGAAGACACTTATTTTGCCTTAAAAAAAGTAGTTGCAAGTCTAGTCAAGAAAAAAATTACTCCTATAGTGATTGGCGGTTCACAAGATTTGACGTATGCACTTTACAGAGCTTATGATGATTTAGAACAAATGGTCAATTTAGTTTCCATTGATAATAAATTTGATTTTGGTAAGGATGAAGAGGAAGTTTCGGCTTCGTCTTATTTGACAAAAATAATTGTAGACGAACCGAATAATCTTTTCAATTATTGCAATATTGGATATCAAACGTATTTTAACTCGCAGGAAGAAATAGATTTGATAGAAAAATTGTTTTTTGATGCGTATCGATTAGGAGAAGTTTCGAATAATATCTCTATTTCGGAGCCCGTTTTTAGAGATGCCGATGTAGTAAGTATTGATTTAAATTCAGTTAAATCATCAGATTCTGGAAATTTCATTTCGTTTGCACCAAATGGTTTTAATGGAAAAGAAATTTGTTCGTTGTCTCGATATGCTGGAATAAGTGATAAAGTATCTTCGTTTGGGATATTCAACCATAATAATGCAGCACAAGAATCAGTATTGATTGCACAAGTGATTTGGTATTTCATCGAAGGCTTTCATTATCGCTCTAATGAGTATCCTTTTGGAAGTAAGGAAAATTATTTAAAATATATTGTTCCATTAGAGGAAGAGGAACTTGTTTTCTATAAAAGTGATAAAACGGATCGATGGTGGATTGAAATCCCATTTATTTCAAATGTTAATAATAAATTAAAAAGAAATACGTTATTACCTTGTTCTTATGAAGAATATTTATTGGCATGTAATCAAGAATTGCCTGAAAGATGGTGGAAGGCACAGCGTAAGAATATTTTGTAATTAATTAGTAGTGATTTAGACTTTGATTGTTAAAAATTGTTTAAAAATCAAAGTCTTTTATAGTCGTAATAGTGTAAAAAAGATTAAAAAATCAATTTATATGTATTTTATCGATTATTTTTGCGTTTTATCGATAAAATATTTTTTTTGTATTTTATTTAACATTATTTTTGAGCTCAAATTATTTTCACGACAAAAATATTGTTTTATTAATAAATAATAAATAGGTTTACACACTTATAAAATAATGAATAGATAACCAAATTTATATGAAGAAGTTCATTGCATATACGTCAATTTTGGCCCTTTTAATTGGCTGTGGTAAATCAAGTGATAAAGGAGAATTAGTTGGTATAAATGGAGGTAAGTGGCATCCTGAAAAGCCTTATGGAATGACTTTAATCCCTGGTGGAGCTTTCATTATGGGTAAATCAGACGGGGATTTAGCTAATGTAGAAGATGCTCCTACTAAAACAGTTACTGTCCGCTCTTTTTATATGGACGAAACAGAAATTACCAATAGTGAATACCGTCAATTTGTAGAATGGGTAAAAGATTCTACTATGAGAGTTCGATTAGCTATTCTAGCTGATGAAAGTGGACAAACAGCAGGAACTGCTAATGGGAAAGGTAAAAATGCCGGAAGTATAGGGGATTTTGCTTTTAATGATTCAGATCCTGAAAAAATGACGGCCTATGATAAATACATGTATGATAACTATTATAGTGTAGGTACTGCTGATGATCCGTATGCGGGAAGAAAATTAAACAAAAAAGTAAAATTAATAAAAGATACTAAGTTGTATCCTGATGCGTATTATGCGGAAGTTATGGATTCCATGTACTTGCCAATTGAGGCTTCCTACAATGGATTAAGAACTATCGATGTAAATAAATTAAAATTCCGTTACTCTTGGATGGATATTCAGGCTGCAGCAAAAGCTAAAGTTGGAAATAGAAAAAACTTTATTAGAACAGAAGAAGTAAAAGTATATCCTGATACTACAGTTTGGATCAAGGATTATGCTTATTCTTATAACGAGCCTATGCACAACGATTATTTCTGGCACAAAGCTTATGGAGATTATCCAGTTGTAGGGGTTAAATGGACACAGGCAAAAGCTTTTTGTGCTTGGAGAACTTTAAATAAAAATACTTACATAAAATCTAAAAAGAAAGGTCACGATTTGATAAATTCTTTTAGATTGCCTACGGAGGCTGAATGGGAATATTCAGCTAGAGGTGGTTTAGAATCAGCTACTTATCCTTGGGGTGGCCCGTATACCAAAAATGATAGAGGTTGTTTTCTTGCTAATTTTAAACCTAATAGAGGGGATTATGCAGCAGATGAGGCTTTATATACTGTAGAAGCAAAGTCATATGAGCCAAACGGTTATAATCTTTATAATATGGCTGGAAACGTTTCGGAATGGACAGATTCATCGTATGATCCAAATGCATATGAATATGTTTCTTCAATGAATCCTAATGTTCAGGATTATAAAAATCAAAGAAAAGTTGTTCGAGGCGGATCATGGAAAGACGTTGCTTATTTTTTACAAGTAAGTACTCGCGATCATGAATATGCAGATTCAGCAAGAAGTTATATTGGTTTTAGAACTGTTCAAGATTATATGGGACTTCAAACCACTGGAAACGGTAAAAAGAAATAATTACTAAACCCCTTTAAATAAAAAAAACCTACACTAACAAAAAAAATTAAGATTATGGCATTATTAGGAAAAAAAGCAATGAATTTTGCATACGGTATGGGAGCAGCAGTTGTTATTGTTGGTGCCCTTTTTAAAATCACTCACTTTGAATTAGGGCCATTAACAGGTACTTTGATGCTTTCTATTGGATTGTTAACTGAGGCTTTTATTTTTGCGCTTTCAGCATTTGAACCAGTTGATGATGAATTAGATTGGACATTGGTTTACCCGGAATTAGCAAATGGAGTTAAAGCAGAACCAAAGAAAAAAGTTGAAGCACCTGCTGATACGCAAGGATTATTATCTCAAAAATTAGATGCGATGTTAAAAGATGCAAAAATTGATGGGGAATTAATGGCGAGTTTAGGGAATAGTATCAAAAATTTTGAATCTGCTGCAAAAGGAATTGCTCCAACTGTAGATTCTATTTCTGCAACAAAGAAATACAGCGAAGAATTATCTATGGCTGCGGCTCAGATGGAATCTTTAAATAGTTTATACAAAGTGCAATTAGAAAGTGCTTCTAGAAATGCTGAAGCAAACAAAGAAATTGCTGAAAATGCTGGAAAATTGAAAGAACAAATGCAATCTATGACTGCAAATATTGCTTCATTAAACAATGTTTATGGCGGTATGCTTTCTGCAATGGGTAATAAAGGATAATTAGTTTCAGACTATAAAAAAAACAACAAACTAATTAGTAGAAAATATGGCAGGAGGAAAACTAACCCCTAGACAGAAGATGATTAACCTAATGTACTTGGTTTTTATCGCTATGTTGGCAATGAATGTTTCAAAAGAAGTGATCTCAGGTTTCGGATTAATGAACGAAAAATTTGAAAGTACAAATGTAAATTCAAAACAGACCAATGATCAGATGTTAGTTGCTTTAGATACCAAGGCTGCAGAAGCTAAAGGTGAATTTGCTGTAGCAGCTATAACCGCTCATAAAGTAAAAACAATAACGGATAATTTTTATAACTACATTGCTTCTTTGAAAGAACAAGCGACTAAAGGTTATGAGGTTGATCCAGAAACGGGAAAGCTACCTTATGAAGAAATGGATAAGGGTGACAATATTGATGATTGGTTCACAGGCGAAGGTTACGGTAAAAAAGGAAATGAAATTATCGCGACTATCAATCAATATAAAGCAGATATGAAAGCTGCTCTAGGGACTGATAAAAAATATAAGTCAATTATTAGTGAGATTGAAAGTAAATTTGATGTTTCGGATGTTAAAAATAAAGAAGGTTTAAAAGACAAGTTTTTGTCTTACCATTTCAAAGGTTTTCCTGCTATAGCATCTGTCGCAAAATTGTCTACTTGGCAAAATGATATCAATAAAGCAGAATCAGATGTGTATAGTGCAGCCTTAGGAAAAGCGGCTGTTGCTGCTGCTTCTTATAGTAACTATCAAGCAATTGTAGTATTAGATAAAAATGCTTATTTTCAAGGGGAAGCTGTTACGGGTAAAGTTGTTTTAGGACGTTATGATGAAAATACAAAACCTAAGAGTGTAACAGGAGCAAGACTTGATCCAGCAACGGGGCAAGCAAAAATTGCTTTAACTGCTGGAGGTGTAGGAGAACAAACTATTGGTGGTCAATTTACATTTGTTGAAGATGGAAAAACGATTCCATTGACATTTTCAGGCAAATATGTTGTCGTGCCAAGACCTAATTCGGCTACAATTTCAGCTGATAAAATGAATGTAGTCTATAGAGGTGTTGTAAACCCTATTTCTATTTCATTTGCAGGGATTGCTGATAAGGACGTGAATGCTTCTGCTGCAGGTTTGACTAAAGTTGGAAACGGAAAATACAATATGAGTCCGCAAGGAGGAAATGAAGTTGTAATCAATGTTAGTGGAAAAATGGCAGACGGTAAAGTTGCTTCTGACAAAAAAGTATTTAGAATTAAAGGTATTCCAGGACCTACAGGAACTATTAGAGGAGAAACAGGTGTAGTTAAAGGACCTAAATCAAATCTTGAAATCGCTACTATTGGAGCAAAATTAGAAGATTTTGATTTTGAAGTTGGCTTGAATGTTGTTGGTTTCAACTTAAAAGTAACTGGTCAACCTACTGTAGTTGTTACTGGAAATAAATTGAGTGCACAATGTAAAGCCGTACTTTCTAAAGCAGGAAGAGGTGATCAAGTTACTATTTCTGAAATAAAAACAAAACTAGTTGGTGCAGGTAACTATTTATTGCCAAGAACTGCTCCAGTAATTTTTGAAATACAATAAAAATAAGTACGTTTATATTTGACCTACTTCAATATCTTATTACGATACCATGATGAATATAAGAAATTTTTTAATCGCTATTGTCTCTATTACGGGAAGTTTTGCATCTTTTGGACAGTCTAATTTGCTTAATGCAAAAACTCCTGATCAAATAGGGCTAAAAACTGCAGCACAACTCATTTCAGATAACGATAAACCATTAGTGTATGGTTATGTTCATGATAGGGATGTCTTAATGGGTAAGACTACATGGGAAATTATTGACTTAAGTGAAAAAATTAATTTTGCTTTGTATTTTCCTATTGATACCGCAAATATTGGATCGGATAGAAGATCTTTGTATGATGTGCTTACGAAAGCTTTGAAAAATGGTAAAATTACTGAGGTGTATACCGATAGTTATTTTAATACCAAAAAATCAATGCAAGATATTCAAACTTCATTAACTCGAATTGATACTACTGATGCAGGTAGGGAGCAAATTAATGCAGGAAATCAAATATCTGATGAGTATATTTTAAGACAAGATTTAGCAGCTCAAGACGTAACTCAATACAAAATAAAAGGGTATTGGTATTTTGACAAACGTCAAAGTGAATTGAAGTATCGTTTGTTAGGAATTTGTCCTGTGACTCCTGATGTTTACACGATGAATAGTGATGAAAAAGATTATATCGAATTGTTTTGGGTGTTTTTCCCAGCAGCAAGAGATGTTTTACATGAAGCAAAAGCGTTTAATGATAAAAATTCAGCGATGCCAATTTCATTTGATCAAATATTAAATTCGAGGCGTTTTAATAGTGTTATCTATAAAGAAGAAAATGTATACGGGGATAGAAAAATTGATGAATACATGAAAGATAATGCTCAAAATCAATTGTTAGAATCTGAAAGAGTAAAAGAAAAAATACGCAATTTCGAACAAGATATGTGGAATTATTAATATCCATTTTATAGAATTATTAAAAAACTCTTACTATAATGGTAAGAGTTTTTTTGTTTTAAAGTGCTTTCTTTGCAGGTAGTTTCAAATGACATTTTTCAATGATTGATTATTTAATTGTAGGTTCTGGTTTAGCAGGTATATCTTTTACCGAAATTGCGCTTCGCAATGAAAAGACTGTTTTTGTTTTGGATAATAATTCTCAAAACTCCTCCAAAATTGCAGGCGGTTTGTATAATCCTGTTATTTTAAAGCGTTTTAGTGAAGTCTGGCAGGCGCAAGAACAATTGGTTTTAATGAATGAGTTTTATACTTCCTTAGAGGAAAAACTAAAATATAAATTTGATTTTAAAAGACCAATTTTAAGGAAATTCTTTTCCGTTGAAGAGCAGAATAATTGGTTTGCTGCTTCAGATAAAATAGCACTTGCTCCTTTTTTGTCAACAACGTTAATTTCTAAAAAGTACGCTGGGATTGATTCTCCTTACGGCTATGGTGAAGTTTTACAAACGGGCTATGTGGATACAGCACTACTTTTAAATAAATACAGAGATTATCTAAAGTATAATAATTGGTTTCAGGAAGAATCTTTTGATTATGATGCTTTACATATTACTTCAGACGGTATTCGTTATAAAGATATTTATGCCAAACATATTATTTTTGCGGAAGGTTTTGGGATGCATGCTAATCCTTATTTTAATCAATTGCCTTTAGATGGGACTAAAGGTGAGCTTTTTATCATAAAAGCACCTGAGTTGAATCTAGATATAATTGTGAATACGAGTGTGTTTATTCTACCTCTTGGAAATGATTTGTTCAAAGTTGGCGCAACATATAATTGGAAAGACAAAACAGATTTGCCTACAGAAGAAGGAAAAACCGAATTAGTAGATAGAATAAAAGAAATCATTACTTGTGATTTTGAAATTGTAGCTCATTTTGCTGGCGTTCGCCCAACTGTTAAAGATAGAAGGCCGTTAGTGGGAACGCACCAAAATCATGAATCCATACATATTTTGAATGGTTTAGGAACAAGAGGAGTAATGCTTGGACCAGCAATGGCAAAAGCTTTATTTGATAGTATTGAACATCAAATTCCTTTAAGTAAAGAAATTGATAGTAATAGATTTTTGTCTAAAGGAAACAAATAGTATTATTTTGTTTTTGGGTCATAGGAAACAAACATATTGATGTATATATTTCTAGACCAGCGAAGCACAAATGGAAATAAGAGAATAAGTGACACAATTATAGCAATAAAGGCAACTTTAAGGCTTGAGCCAAATAGGATAAACGAAACTATAAAGGCAGCTATTCCAACTGCGACATTTAAGCCATAACTTACATACATTGCACCATAAAAAAAGGAAGGCTCAATTTGATATTTCAAACCACAATGGCTGCAATTTTCATGCATTTTCAAGATTTTATTGAAATGTAACGGATTTTTATCTAAATACATACTCTCATTCTGACATTTAGGACAAGTTCCTGTTAAAATGCTATATAATTTGGATCCTTTTTTTAACATTTGCAAAAAATTTAATTTTTCCTTTTTTAGTCCCGACAATTCGGGATACAAATTTACGAATTCGAAAAGGAATAAAATAACAATACATGCTTAATATACACAATTTATCTGTTTCGTTTGGTGGTACTTATTTATTTGAAGAAGTTACCTTTCGATTGGGTGCCGGAGACCGTGTAGGTCTTGTTGGGAAGAATGGAGCGGGAAAATCTACCATGCTTAAAATGTTAGCAAAAGATTTTGCTCCCGATTCAGGTGTGATTTCTCAAGAAAAAGATCTTCGTATGGGATTCTTGCGTCAGGATATTGATTTTGAGCAAGGAAGAACAGTTCTGGAAGAAGCGTATGAAGCGTTTACCGAAATCAAGATTGTAGAGAAAAAGCTTGAAGAGATTAATCACTTGTTAGTGACAAGAACGGATTATGAAAGTGATGAATACAGCCAAATTATTGAAGACCTATCAGATTATACCCATCGTTTTGAATTATTAGGCGGTTATAATTATGTAGGTGATACGGAGAAAATTTTATTGGGATTAGGTTTTAAAAGAGATGTTTTCGACAATCAAACGGAAACTTTTTCTGGTGGATGGAGAATGCGTATCGAATTAGCCAAATTATTATTACAAGCAAATGATGTTTTGTTACTGGATGAGCCTACAAATCACCTGGATATAGAAAGTATCATTTGGTTAGAAAGTTTCCTTCGTAATTATCCGGGAGTTGTGGTAATTGTTTCGCACGATAAAATGTTCTTGGATAATGTGACTAATAGAACTATCGAAATTTCCCTAGGAAAAGCCTACGATTTCAATAAACCTTATTCTCAATATTTAGAATTACGTCATGAAATTCGGGAGAAACAATTGGCTACACAAAAAAACCAAGCCAAAAAAATTGAAGAAACGGAGAAATTAATCGAAAAATTCCGAGCCAAAGCTTCCAAAGCTTCGATGGCGCAGTCTTTAATTAAAAAATTAGATAAAGTAGAACTCATCGAAGTAGATGAGGATGATAACTCGGTGATGAACATTACTTTTCCAGTTTCTAAAGAACCAGGAAGAGTAGTAATTGAAGCCGAAAATGTGACTAAAAGCTACGGAGACAAAACGATTCTAAAAGATATTAATTTATTAGTGGAGCGTGGAAGCAAAATTGCTTTTGTTGGACAAAACGGACAAGGAAAATCGACTTTCATTAAAGCAATTGTTGATGAATTTGAATATAAAGGAAATATCAAATTAGGTCATAATGTACAGTTAGGGTATTTTGCACAGAATCAAGCAGAATATCTGGATGGAGAAATCACTTTGTTGCAAACCATGGAAGATGCAGCAGCAGATACGAATCGAATGAAAGTACGCGATATGCTGGGTTCTTTCTTGTTTCGTGGTGACGATGTAGAGAAAAAGGTAAAAGTCCTTTCTGGGGGCGAAAGAAACCGTTTAGCGCTTTGTAAATTGTTATTGCAACCTATTAATGTTTTATTGATGGATGAGCCTACGAATCACTTGGACATCAAATCCAAAAATGTTTTGAAAGCTGCACTTCAAAAATTTGGAGGTACTTTATTATTGGTTTCTCACGATAGGGATTTCTTGCAAGGCATGTCAAATCTGGTTTACGAGTTCAAAGACCAAAAAATAAAAGAATATTTAGGCGATATCAACTACTTCTTGGAACAACGCAATATGGAAAATATGCGTGAAGTAGAGAAAAAAGATGCTCAAAAAGCAGCAGCACCTAAAGAGAGTAATAAAGCTTCTTACGAAGATCAGAAAAAAGGAAAAGCTTTGCAAAATAAATTGAGCAAAGTAGAAAGTCAAATCAAGCAATTGGAAAAAGACATTCAGCAAGACGATAAAATGCTAGCTTCTAATTATGACAAACATATTGAAGATGCAAAGTTTTTTACAGCATACAACAAGAAAAAAACAGAATTAGACAAACTTCTTTTAGATTGGGAAATAGTTCAAGAAGAGATAGATAATTTATAAAGAAGGGAGAGTTCCAAGTAGGAGCTCTTTTTTTATGCGATAATCCCAATCATTTTTGAGTGCTCAATGGCTTCACTACTATTTTTGAAATAACAAACAGAAACGTTTAGGGTTTCTAAATTTTTCAAAACGGCTGTGACTTTTTCTTTTTTTCTTGTTCCAGTTTGTCTTATATAAACGGCTTTTACGGTAACGGGAAAAATTTTGCAAATTGCCTCGTATAAATAGGGATCATGTTGTGAATCATCTCCAAGAAGTACATATTCTAAATTGGGATAAAATTCTAAAATGTGTTTTATTTTGTCAAATTTATGATTGTGATTGCCTCTGCCGGTAAAGAAAAAATCAGTGAGGCTTGTTTTTATATCCTTCAATAATAAAACTGCTTTTGGAAGTTTATGAATTTCGGTGAATTTTGTAATAAAACGATACAAGTTCCATTCGCTGCTAGAGACATAGAAAAAAGCATTGAATTCTCCCTTGTTCTCTCTTCCTGCGGTGCTTAAAGCTTGATAATGAGTAACAACATCATCGTATATTTTTCTTTTATTTACGTTTTTAAATAATAAAACATATAATTTCTTCAGAGGATTCAATGTGTGCGAAACTAAAAAAGTATCATCAATATCAGATATGATTCCTAAATTCCCTTTGTGAGGTCTAATATAGCTGTCTCGAGTGGTGATGAGCTCCTTTTTGTAGACAATACTTACTTCATAATCAATCCAGCCATATGTAGTGTTTTGGTCTAATGGAACGCAAAATTTAAAATAACCGTCGATTAATGTTTTGGTATGGATTTTGGAATTGTTGTGTTCCAAGTATACATCGGCGTTTGCTTGTGTTTTTATTTGAAACATTTTAATTACCGAAGTAGCATTTTTTAGATTCTTTTTTTGAAAATTATATTCTTGAATTGTTGTAGGTTTAAAAACATGACCCATAACAATCAATTCCTGTTCATTGGCATAGCCACGATATAATTTTAAAATTGGTTTCATTTATTGTAGTACTTTTGAGTGTTGTTGAAATTAATTGTTTTTAATTAATAAAAGAAGAAAAAGTTTGAAAAATAATAGTATACTGGTTGTAAATCCAATCTCTGGAGATGTTGATAAAGCAGAATTGATTGATGCAGCAACAGTTTTTGCAGCAAAAGAGAATTTAAATCTCATTATTTATAATACTTCCGGAGTGTCAGATATTGAGAATATAAAAGTGCTCTATAAAACCTATAAACCAGAACGAATTATTGTGGCTGGAGGCGATGGAACCATAAAAATGGTTGCTGAGGCAATGGAAGCTCATGATGTTATTATTGGAATTTTGCCAGCTGGTTCGGCTAATGGGCTGGCGGTAGATTTAAATTTGCCTTCCACAATCGAAGAAAACTTAGAAATTGCATTTCATAACGATTACATAGAAATGGATATGATTGCAATCAATGGAAAAAAAAGTATTCATTTAAGCGACTTGGGTGTAAATGCAGAAATGATTAAGAACTATGAAAATAGTAGTATTCGCGGAAAATGGGGATATGCAATCCAAACATTTACAACTTTAATTGACTTAGACGCCCCTTTTACTGCAAAAATAACAGGAGACTTTGATACTATTGAATGTACAGCAAGGATGATTGTCATTGCGAATTCTCAAAAATACGGCACTGGAGTTTCTATTAATCCAAATGGAGTTATGGATGATGGAAAGTTTGAGTTAGTTATTTTGAAAAATTTAGATTTAATAGTGCTCGGGAAAATTATTTCTGGAAATATGCCTGTCGAACTAGAGGATGTTGAAATAATTTCTACGGATAAAGCAGTTGTAACTACAAATGTTCCTGTTAGTTTTCAAATTGATGGCGAATATTGTGGAACGGAAACAAAACTAAATATTGAAATTTTACCCAAACAATTAAAAGTGGCTATTCCGAATTTAAATAATAGTGTTATTTAAATGGGTTTCGTTCCTGCCAATTCGTTTCGGGCTCTAGGTATCTAAATATTTTTGACATATACGAATTGACAATTTGATTGCTATGAGCTATAAATCCATACATTTTTATAGGTTTTGCCCCAACAGAACTTTTTATTTCCAATGCCGTTCTTGCAAATATAATTTCCTTAAAACCTTTGTTAATAGAATATGCTATCATGTCATATAGCATGTTTAAATACAACATTTTTTCGCGTTGAATGCTTTCGTCATATCCAAGAAAATAGGTTTCCATTACGGGACCGTTTTTTATTAACGTATTAAATCCAATTAATTTTTCGCCAATAAAATAGCCGTAAAAAAGAAATTTATCTCTAAAGGTTTCTTTAAAAATTCTGAAGTGGGTTTTAGGTAGAAAAAAAGTGTTGAAAGGAGCGTTTTTAGCCACATGAAGATACAAGTCATAAATAGTATCTTCATGGGCTATTATATCTTCTAAATGCATTTTTCTTTTCTCAATAACGACTGC
The DNA here is from genome assembly GCF_036895565.1 of Flavobacterium sp. KS-LB2. Lineage (NCBI taxonomy): Bacteria > Pseudomonadati > Bacteroidota > Flavobacteriia > Flavobacteriales > Flavobacteriaceae > Flavobacterium > Flavobacterium sp. KS-LB2. The sequence continues at coordinate 630,779 of NZ_CP145904.1, forward strand.
TTTTTTTCGGGCTCTTTTATATTGATCTCTATATTTTTTTGAAAGCGAGTCGATGTAATCTTGTTCTGACCTCCAGTTTTCGTTAATGTAGAAAATCATATTTGGTTGTGTCGAAAACTGATAATCATTCTTGAATTCCGGAATGCCAAAGTTCGTAAGGTCTTCTTTGTGAAAATCTTTATAGGTGGTAATATGAATCTTTTTTCCTTTAGATTGGAACATTTTTTTCAATGCTGTTGTTGCTGATCTCAAGGTTTGCAGTGCTTTTTTTTTATCAATAGATTCAGATAATGCAAAAGAATTTTGTCCAGTCAACATATTGTTTCCAATCACGAGAACATGAGAACCGAAATTCCTGAAAACTAAATTTCGAATAGTAGTTTTAATACATTTATCCCGATCTCCAAAAGATTCCAGTTGGTTTAAATCTAAAAATTGAGAAAGAGCAATACCAATTAAAGTTTCATTTTTGAATAGCCCAATAAAATGACACGCCATGTTTTCAGGAGCTGATTTTTCTAAAATCTCTAGGTATTTTTTGGATAAAAAAATAGTTGAAACAGCTAAATCATCCCAGTTTGAGGGAAGTTGCGTTGTAGTGCTATAAATTTTAAAAGAATAAGCTGTGTTCAAACCGAAGAGTAATTTTTTTTCAAAATTAGTTAATAAAGTTAAAGTATTTCTCAATGTCTCGAAATTAAGTAACTTTATATCAATTAAACTTTAGATTATGAAAACCTATTCAGAAGAGACAATTAAAACTGAGTTAAAAATGCTAAAGGAGTGGCAGTTTGATACAAATACGATTTTGAAAAAGTTTGTTTTCTCAGATTTTACTCAAGCATTAGGTTTTATAGTGCAAGTAGGTGTGATGGCTGAGAAAAGAAACCACCATCCAGAATTATTCAATGTCTATAATAAAGTGACTATAAGGTTAACTACACATGATGCTGGCGGTGTTACGGATAAGGATTTAGATTTAGCCAAAGCAATTGATGAAATCCAATAAAAATTTCGTCTTGTATTGATCAAGACGAAATTTTTTTATTAGAAATTATTTCCAGGCGCAAATAATACCTCCCATAATCATAAAGCATACAATCCAAAAACCGCCTGTTACAAGGGTATATTTGAAACTTCGTCTTTCATATAATGCATTAGTTCCTATGATTGGCAAGGCTAAAAATAGGCCGGTCATAAAGCCATGTAGTGCACCATGCTTGAAAGATCTAAAAGCCATTCCGTAATCTGCCATGAAAGCTTCGTATGAAGGTTTTGCGATGCTTGGATCACCACCAACCATTCCTAAAGCCCCAAATTGATGTATTGTTAACATCTGTAGTATAAGGCTAATGAAAAAAGCATATAGTAATGAAACTCCAAATGTCAAGAGCATATTTCCGCCTTGCATTTTTTCTTCGGTCATTCCAGACTCCTTCATCCAAATAGTGCCAAAAACTTTTGGATTATACCACACAAATCCTACTACTAGTGTAGATAACGCTGCTACAAAAAGTGCTAAAAAATTGATTTCCATGAAATTAGTTTTTAAGGTTAGTACATCAAATTTAAGAATTTATTAGTTAAGTAAAGAATTTGAATAAAAATGTAAGATATAACTCTATAAAAATCATAAAACAGTGTCGTTTGTCGATTTTATTTGTTGATTAGCTTCATGGTGTGTATTTTTATGTGTAATTAAGAAATAAATCTAACGCTATGAGAAATATAACTACTTTATTTTTAATCATTTTGTTTTCTTTTTCAATGTTTGCAGATGTGTCTCATACAGAGAAAGATGCGTTGTTGAAGTTGTATCACTTTACTAATGGAAATCAGTGGAAAGTAAAATGGGATCTAACGGCACCAGTTTCTTCATGGCATGGAGTAAAGTTGCAAGATGATAAAGTGATTGCTATTAATTTAGAAAATAACAATCTGGTTGGTGAAATTCCAGAAGAGATTTTGAATCTAGTGAGTTTACAAGAATTAGATTTGCACAAAAACCAATTAACAGGTTCAATTCCCTCTTCAATCGGGAAATTAAAAGAAATGAAAGTATTGAATCTTTCTTTTAACAGACTATCAGGGATAATTCCATCTTCTGTTTGTGAAATGACTAATTTGAAGAATTTAGAATTGTATATGAATGCAATTTCAGGAGAATTACCAATGCAAATTGGAGCTTTGAATCAATTAGAAATACTTTCGTTATTCAACAATGAAATAGTAGGACAAATTCCAACTTCATTGTATGATATGAAAACGCTAAAAACATTACTTTTAAATAGTAATAAACTTTCAGGAACATTGAGTAATGAAGTAGTAAACATGACATCACTTGAAAATCTTAGTTTATTTGATAATAAAATGAATGGTCAAGTACCTTTGGAGCTTGAGAAATTAGATAAATTGAAGGAAATGAATATTTCTTACAACATGTTTAATGGTTTAATATCTAAGAATTTAGCAGTTTTAGATACGTTAAATATGACTATGATAAATGATAAAGGAGTTGCGGTTTTATTAGAAGTAAATAATGTTAAAAATACTGCTATAGCTTCTGAAGATTAATTTAGAAATAAAGAGTTTGCACTACTCTTTAATATTACATATTTAGTTGTTTTAATGAACTTAGTTTGTCAAAACCTGTATAGCTTGCTTTGCAGGTTTTTTTAATTTTAAGTGGTTGATGTTGCTAGTTAATATGTTTTAAATAGTGATGGTCGGTTAAAGTTTGATGAGTTTTAAGACAGTCAAAAAGTAAAACGAATAATTTTGTTAGATTATACAGTTGAAAAGTAGTATCGTTGATCAATACTAAAAAATTAGTGGTTGGTATTGAGAATAAAAAAGAGGAAAATATTTTCACCAAATTCTACTTTTATGATTATGATTAAAGTGATTGGTACAAAAAAAGCTCCAGATTTCTCTGAAGCTTCTTAGTAGCGGGAACAGGACTCGAACCTGTGACCTTCGGGTTATGAGCCCGACGAGCTGCCTACTGCTCTATCCCGCGATGTGCGTTTTGTAATCTCATTAAAGCTACTTAGTAGCGGGAACAGGACTCGAACCTGTGACCTTCGGGTTATGAGCCCGACGAGCTGCCTACTGCTCTATCCCGCGTTGTTTCGGGTGCAAATGTACAACGAATTATCGTATTTCCAACAATTTTTTTTAAAAATGTTTTATTTCATCTATTGACTTGATATGACTACCTTTGTGCCATAAATTATACTACAAATGTCACATAAAGCAGGTTTTGTAAACATTATCGGGAATCCAAATGTGGGTAAATCAACCTTAATGAACGCCTTCGTTGGAGAACGATTGTCTATCATCACATCAAAAGCACAAACAACGCGTCATAGAATTCTAGGAATTGTAAACGGAGAAGATTTTCAATTAATCCTATCGGATACGCCAGGAATCATCAAGCCAGCTTACGAAATGCAGGAATCGATGATGAACTTTGTGAAGTCGGCTTTTGAAGATGCTGATGTTTTGATTTACATGGTCGAAATTGGAGAGCAGGAACTTAAGGATGAAGCGTTTTTTAATAAAATCATCCACTCGAAAATTCCGGTTTTGCTGCTGCTTAACAAAATTGACAATTCGAATCAAGAACAATTAGAGCAACAAGTGGCGTTTTGGACAGAGAAAGTGCCGAATGCTGAAATCTATCCAATATCAGCCTTGCAAAATTTTAATGTTCCTGAGGTTTTTCAAAGAATCATTACACTTTTGCCAGAGTCGCCAGCCTATTACCCAAAGGATCAATTGACGGATAAACCAGAACGTTTTTTTGTGAATGAAACTATTCGTGAGAAAATCTTACTGAATTACAGTAAAGAAATTCCGTACGCAGTTGAAATTGTTACCGAAGAATTTTTTGAAGATGACAATATCATTCGCATTCGTTCTTTAATTATGGTGGAACGCGAAACTCAAAAAGGAATTGTGATTGGTCATAAAGGTGCCGCTTTAAAAAAGGTAGGAACTGAGGCGCGTGAAGATTTAGAGAAATTCTTTGGAAAACAAATTCACATTGAGCTTTACGTAAAAGTGAACAAAAACTGGAGAAGTAACGCAAATATGTTGAAGCGTTTTGGGTATAATCAATAGGGAGAAGTGAATAGTGAGAGTTGTTTAATTTTCTTTCACGTACAATAGTTAAAATCAGTACTAGAGTTAGTCTCTTGTACTGATTTTTTTTATAGCCTAGAGCGAAAAGGAAACCCCACAGCGAAAAAAGGATGCTGTTGCTACACGTGTAGAGCGACTAAAGGAAGGTCCTGCACAGGCTTTGTAACAGCTCCTTGAGGCGTGAGGAGTTGTGTTGAAGCGCTGGAATAGCTCCTGATGATTTTAAAAGCAATAAATATATTTTGATAAATGATGTATTTTTATTGTTTTTCAATAAATACTGATATATTTGTGTTTTAATTTTAAATACTTTGTATCATGTCTAGAAAAACCAATTTTGTTTTTAAAGTATTGCAAGTGGTATCTTGGATTATTTTTGTGGGGCTTTGCATCCAGGCGGGTGGCTTTATTTTTAATACTGTTTTTACGCTGTTGCTTAGTCCTGCAGGCGCAAGTAAGTTTTGGACGGAAGTTGATTTGGCAGCTTTGTATCAATTTAATCAGTCGCATTATGTGACTCCGACTGTTTTAATGTGCATTGTAGCAGTGCTAAAATCGCTCCTTTTTTTCAATATTGTTCAAGTTTTACATCATAATAAAATTAATTTAGAGCGTCCGTTTAATCAATTTTTAGCAAAATTCATTCTCACTATTGCTTCGTTTGCTTTTGGAATAGGATTGTTTGCTTATTGGGGAAAGGGCTTTACAAAATTTCTGTTGGAGCAAGATATAAAAATGCCTGATGCTGCCGATTTAAGTTTTGGCGGTGGCGATGTGTGGTGGTTTATGGCTGTAATTTTATTGATAATTGCGCAAATCATTAAAAAAGGTATTGCTATGCAGCAAGAAAACGAACTAACAATTTAAAAGTATGGCAATAATTGTGAACTTAGATGTGATGATGGCCAAACGAAAGATGTCATTAAATGAGCTATCAGAGAAGGTTGATTTGACTTTGTCAAATTTATCAATCTTGAAAACGGGTAAGGCCAAGGCGGTTCGTTTTAGTACTTTAGAAGCAATCTGTAAAGCGCTTGACTGTCAGCCAGGCGATATTTTAGAATATTCTAAGAATGAATAAATACAAAGGGTAGTGGTTGTGTGGTAAGTTTTGTTGTGAAGATGAGGTTGTTAGGTTGCGCTAATCGGGCTAATATTCGAAAAAAATTGATAATCATGCTTTTAAACACTACCTTTGCCACCCGAAACGGAAAAATAAGGTTTCGGAAAAACGAATTTTCAAATTATATTATGAATAACATTGTTGCGATAGTAGGAAGACCTAATGTAGGGAAATCGACCCTTTTTAATAGGCTGATACAAAGAAGAGAAGCTATTGTAGATTCAGTATCTGGGGTGACCCGTGATAGAAACTATGGTAAAAGCGAGTGGAACGGAAAAGAGTTTTCTGTAATTGATACCGGTGGATATGTTCGCGGATCTGATGACGTTTTTGAAGGAGAGATTCGCAAGCAAGTTGAGCTAGCGATTGATGAGGCGGATGTCATTATTTTTGTGGTGGATGTAGAAGAGGGGATTACTCCAATGGATGATGTTGTGGCGCGCTTGTTGCGTAAAGTGACTAAGCCAGTGCTTTTGGCGGTAAATAAGGTAGATAATGCCATGCGTGAAAAAGATGCTCTGGAATTTTACAACCTAGGTTTGGGTGACTATTTTACATTTGCCAGTATTTCAGGAAGTGGAACAGGTGATTTATTGGATGCATTAATAGATGCTTTTCCTGTTAAGCCAGAACCGGTTCAAGAAGAAGTAGTATTGCCACGTTTTGCGGTAGTAGGACGACCAAATGCTGGAAAATCAAGTTTTATCAATGCCTTAATTGGTAAAGATCGTTTTATGGTAACTGACATTGCGGGTACTACGCGTGATGCTATTGATACAAAATTTGATCGTTTTGGATTTGAATTCAACTTGGTCGATACTGCGGGAATCCGTCGTAAAGCTAAAGTAAAAGAGGATTTAGAATTTTACTCGGTAATGCGTTCCGTTCGTGCGATTGAACATGCTGATATTTGTATTTTGATTATTGATGCCACTCGTGGTTTTGAAGGTCAGGATCAAAGTATATTTTGGTTAGCGGAAAAGAATAGAAAAGGAGTTGTAATTCTTGTAAATAAATGGGATTTGGTTGAAAAGGAAACCATGTCTACCAGAGATTATGAGGAGAAAATTAAAAAAGAATTAATGCCGTTTACCGATGTGCCTATTCTTTTTGTTTCAGCATTAACAAAACAACGATTGTTGAAAGCATTAGAAGCAACCGTAAAAGTGTATGAAAATAGACAACAGCGTATTGCAACTTCAAAATTCAACGAATTTATGTTGAAAGTAATTGAAGCATATCCACCACCAGCAACTAAAGGGAAGTATGTGAAGATTAAATATTGTATGCAGTTGCCAACAGCTACACCGCAGTTTGTGTTTTTTGCAAACATGCCACAGTATGTTAAGGAACCATACAAGCGTTACCTTGAGAATAAAATTAGAGAAAATTGGGACTTTTCAGGAGTACCAATCGATATTTATATTAGAGAGAAATAAAAATCAAATCCCGAGCAATCGGGATTTTTTGTTGTTTAATAAAAAAATAAGATTCTTAATTCTCATCTTCTTCCAAAGTCTCCATTGGATAATCACCGTACCAATCTTTGAATGTTTTTGTGGTTTTATAATCATCAGTTAGCACAGTGTAGACCATAAAGAGGATTAGCGGTATGCCAATGCAATATAATGTCATTATTACTGGTAAAGCAATATTAGTTTGACATAAACCGGCAAAAACAAAAACATAAATGGTAGTGAACCAAACGAGTTTAATTGCAAAATTTTTCATGGCTATATCTTTTTATTAAAGTTACGCCATAAACTCTAAAAAATTAGTTAAAATGTTGATAATCAATATTTAAAAAAAAATAATACTTTGTCGGGTAAGAATTATAAATGCTCTTTATACTTTTTTTGAGATTTTAATTTTATGAAAGATACTGATTCGGATTATGTCTCTATTGAAATAATCAATTCCATTGCTTCTGCTTTGAAAACTGTTAAGATAACCGAGTTCAAATGCTAAATTGCTATTGAGTCCATAATGTATGGCAGCATAAATCCGATTTTGATCAAACGTGTTTTTAATTATATTTTTTCCAAAATTGAACATTATTTCATCAGATGCTACTGCTTTTAATAACTGTTTTTCTTTTTTCCAAAAAATGCAGTCTGCTTGAAGTCGGTATCTGAATCTCCAAAAAAATGTAGTGCCAGAAAGCAACTCATCTTTATTAGCATTCTGAATAAATCGCTCTTCTACCTGGAAACGTTGTGTCACCTTTACTTTATTAGCATTTAATTTCCACGTAAGATCCTGTTGCCCTCTATATTCAGGTGTGTTGTAATCAGGATTGATTTCAGGGACTTGAGTGTCAACTGAAAAATAGGCAAAACCAGAGCCAGCCTCTAAATGTTCATTTATTTTATAACGGCCTTGAATTCGGATGACATATAAGTTTTCTTGTGTTGGTTTTAGAAAAAGTCGGTTGTCAAATTCAGAATGCAAAGACCATTTCTCGCTTATTAACAATTGATTGTAATAACGCGTCCAAAGAATGCTTTGATGATCTACTTTTTTTACCGCTTGTGCGTGTAGCCCCAAACAGAGTAGTGTACAAAAGAAAAGGAATTTATGAGTCATTAGTTTTAAAAATCGTTCCAAATGTAAACAAAGTCAACCATTCTAAAGCAGTTAATTATTTGTTGATTTAATTCTTTACACATAAAAAAATGCAGCACTGCTAACTCATGTGATAGCGGTGCTGTACTATAAAAGGATGAAATTATTGTTTATAGTGAATACCTCAAGGTGATTCCATAAGTTCTTTGGTCGCCTAAAACACCAGCATAATGCCCAGAATTTCCGCCAGCCGGTAATAATTGTTCAAAGTAATCTTTGTTCAATAAGTTACGACCCCAAAAGTTTACAGATAATCCTTCGGTTGCTCTAAATCCGAAACGACCGTTAAAGATAGCATATCCTTGCACCACCAAGAATTTTGAAGCCGATGGACTTGATGAAAATTCAGAACGAGCATAAGAGTCAATCGCTATAAAGAATTTACCTAGGTTGCTAAAAAATTTAGCGGATTTGGTATATTCTCCACCTAAACTTCCGGCCCATTTTGAAACACCAGGCAAAGTACTTCCAGACACATCTTTGAAAGATACAGGAGAGCCCGTTTCTTCAAGCGGTAGCGGAGCATTGGTAAATTTAACATATTTTCCATCGGTGAAGCTCAATGCCCCGTTGAAAGAAAAATGTTCATTGATTACAAAACTGGCATCAACTTCGACACCTCTTACACGTACTTTGTCTGCATTGGCTAGGTAACCACGATTTACCCCTAATTCAGCTGCTTGTACATTGGTTTGGAAATCTTTGATATCCGTATTGTACAAAGTCAAGTTTAAAATAGCTCTTTTGAACGGAGAGGTTTTTATTCCAATTTCATAATGATTTACATCTTCGGGTCTAATGACAGCAAGATCAGCTAAAGTTTGTCCTGCAGCAGGAGTAGGCAAACCGGCTACGTTTACACCCACTGGTTTGTAACTTTTAGCGTAAGTAGCGTAGCCATTAATTTTATCAGTTGCTTTATAATTCACCGTAATATTTCCTGAAAAGTCAAACTTATCTTTGTTTGCAGAGAAGGTTTGGTTGGTGTATACTGCTCTTTTTATTGCCAATAATTGTGGATCATTGGTTTGTAAACCACCATACGTTTGACGGTCGTAGTTCGATTCTTTTTTGTCATAATTGTATCGTAATCCCGGTAGAATATGCAATCTATCGGTAACTTGCCAATCTAATTGTCCAAATAAAGCCGCACTTACAGCATGAATATCAGCAATGGTACGTATTCCGTAGCCTTCAAGCAATCCTGGTTCAGCCCATCTAGCAAGCGGTACAGGTGTTGAAACTCCATTATTATTATAGTTTACTGACGATTGAGAAAAACGCCATTGTGCATTTCCGGATTCTTCAGTCCCCCTAATTTTAACCATTTGATCGATAAAAAAGGCACCAACTACTCCGCTTAATTTAGAAGATACTTGTCCTGCATAACGAATTTCTTGTGTCAACTGCGTATGTCTGGCTGGATTTTGTGATTTAGCCAAAACTTGTAGTCCTGTAAAATCCCTATCGTTTGAAGGATCCCAGTTCCAAAAACGCCATGCGGTAGTTGAGGTTAAGGTTCCTTTACCAATTTTAGTATCTACGTTAAGCGATGCTCCACCTAAATCTTGTCCCGAACGCCATGGTGTATCGTGATCAATTTTACGGTCAAAAGCATTTCTGCTCGGGAGTTGGTAATTCAAATCAGCAATGATGGCGTCAAATTGGCGGTAAGCAGCCCTTTGCGTTGGCGCTACACCAGCAATTACTTGCGCATATCCATCAGGACGTTGTGTAGTGATATCAGCTGCGAATAAAATGTTTGTATTTTCAGAAGCATTGTACAATAATTGGCCTCTAATTCCTTGATTGTTTAAGGTATTTGTAGGTCTTCCAGTAGCTACGTTATCAATTAAACCGTCTCTTTGTGTTCCTGAAAATGAGATTCGACCAGCTAGTTTTTTACTTAACGCACCAGTTATAGATGTTTTAGCTTGAAGGAAACCGTAATTTCCGTAGCTTACTTCAAAATCAGCACCAGATGTAAAACTTGGTTTTCTGGTGGTAATGTTAAAAGCACCTGAGGTTGTATTTTTACCAAAAAGCGATCCTTGCGGTCCACGCAATACTTCAATGCGGTCAATATCGACAAAGTCTAAAGTGGTGGCTGCTGGGCGCGAATAATATACTCCGTCAACATAAAAACCAACACCAGGATCAATCCCGTCATTAGTGAGTCCGTAAGGCGAACCGAGTCCTCTAATGTTAATACCCGTATTTCTCGGATTGGAGGAATACAATTGTACTGAAGGAATCAATTCTTTCACTCGATTTACGTTGAAAGCACCTGCTTGTTCCGCTTGTTTTCCAGTCACGACAGATACAGCAATTGGGATATCTTGCGCTTTTTCTATTCTTCTACGAGAGGTAACCACGACTTCAGAGAGTACTTTTTCTTCCCCGTATGAAATGATAATCTCCAGCGGTTTTACGTTGGTAGGCAATTCGGTAATTTTAATTTCTTTGGTATTATAGCCCGCATATTGTACAATAAGCGTGAAGGGAAGGGACTTTGCTTCGATACTGAAAGTTCCATCAGCTAGCGTTGTAGTTGTGTTTGTAGTTCCTTTGAGTACAATATTAACTCCTACAATTGGGGTATCTTGTTGGTCTTTTACTTTTCCTTCAAGTAGTACTTGTGCAAAAGAAGTGGAGAAAACTAAAAATAATAATAAAGTACTGCTTGTTTTTAGATAAATATTTTTCATTGTATTATGTATATGGAATTAGTCGAGTTTAAAAATATTTTTTTTATTTCTGACACATACACATCAAACAAGAAATTGGATTAGGTTTTGATTTTTTGAAAACGTCTAAGGATTTTTTTAATTGCATCTTTTTCATCATGTTTTAAATAGAGGTTAGTTTTACTAATTTGATGCAAATGTATATAAATTCTATAAAATTAGTAGAGTTTAAAAATATTTTTTTTATCGATGTATTAACGAAGCAATAGTGATGCCTTGCATTGCTTTGAGCGTTTCCTCACGAATTACTATCAAACCGTGACGTAAAGTACAAGTGGCCTCGTCTTTACAATCAGAGCAACGTTCATAAAAATTTAAGGAAGCGCAGGGAAGTAAAGCAATTGCACCGTCAAAAAGGCGATGAATATCTGCTAGTGTGATTTCATTTTTAGATTTTAAAAGGTAATAACCTCCTAATTTTCCTTGCTTGCTGCCTACAAAATGGCCTCGTTTGAGATCCAACAGAATTTGTTCCAAAAACTTTTTCGGAATTGATGCAGCATCTGCAATTTCAAGAGTTCTAGACACGTGTGTATCCTCTTGTTGTGCTAAATACAAAAGGGCTTTTAAAGCGTATTTGGCTTTTTGTGAAAGCATGAAAATTGTTTTTATAAGAACACTCTTATTTCAGTAGCGCCCAAAGTAAGAGTGTTATAGTTGTATGTGATAATGTTATTGAAAAATTTTGTACGATATTGTTTTACCAACCTCCGCTAGATCCACCACCAGAGAAACCTCCGCCGCCAAATCCACCGCCGAAACCGCCTCCACCAAATCCACCACCAGAGGAACCTCCGCCAAAACCACCTCCGCCACTATTTCTTCCAAGACTGCTTAGAATAATGACATCTAGTAGACTTGGACCTATACCGCCGCCTCTATTACCAGAATTTCCACCACCGCCTTTGTTTCTTGAAATCAATACAAGTATTATGATGACAATAACGATTAAGGGTAAAATAGGAAACCCTTTATCTTTGGTTTTTTTAACACGTTCACCTTTGTATTTTCCTTTGAAAACATCAATAAGAGCATCTGTTCCTTTGTCTAAACCGTTGTAATAACTTCCGGCTTTAAATTCTGGAATAATAATATTTCGGATTATTTCTCCACCAATTCCAGCGGTTAGTCGATCTTCTAATCCATAACCGGGATTGATTGCTATTTTTTTTTCGGCTTTAGCCAATAAAATGATAACACCATTGTCGTCTTTCTCAGTCCCACCAATTCCCCATGTTTGACCCCATTTAGTTGCTAATTGACTAACATCTTCGTTCTGAAGACTTTCAATCGTTATAACTACAATTTGAGTAGTGGTAGAATCAGAGTATTTAATCAGTTTTTCTTCTAATTGTGCTTTTTCTGTTGCGCTTAAAACATTAGCATAATCATATACAGAAGTTTGTAAAGTTGGTTTTTCAGGAATGGTAAATTGAGCAAAGCCAATCTGTGTGACAAACAAACAAACAAATAATTTTAGGAAAAATAAGGTATTCTCTTTTTGTAATCGCATTATCCTCTAGATATTTCGTTAGATAATTCATTTGTATCGCCTTCTTGCCAAGGGAAATAGTGCTGTAATTGTTCGCCTGCTCTAGCAATTCCATCGATAAGACCTTTTTTGAAATCTCCTTTTTTGAACTCAGTCACCATAATATCTCGGGTGCAATTCCAAAAATCATTTGGAACAACATCATTAATACCTTTGTCTCCGCAAATAACAAAATGTCTGTCTTTTACCGCTAAGTAAATCAAAACACCATTTTGAAGGTCAGTTTCATCCATTTTTAGTTCATGAAAAACTTCCATGGCGCGATCATAAGCATCTATGGAAGTTGTTTTTTCTATATGAACTCTAATCTCGCCAGAAGTGTTTTTTTCAGCCATACGAATAGCTTCAACAATTTCTTGTTCTTCTTCTTTGGTTAAAAAATCTTCTACTTTTGACATTATTTTTTAGATTAGAATTTTACTTCAACAGGTTTGTCTGCACCTTCAACTGCATTGAAGTACGCTTTCTCTTTGAATCCAAACATTCCAGCAAATAAGCTATTTGGGAACGTTTTAATATGAGAGTTATATGGTTTTACCGCTTCGTTGAAACGTGTTCTCGCTGTTAGAATTTGATTCTCAGTACTGGCCAATTCGTCTTGTAATTTCAAGAAGTTTTGGTTGGCTTTCAATTCTGGATACGCTTCAACAGTTACTAATAATCGAGACAATGAACTGCTCACCCCACTTTGTGCTTTGTTGAATTCCGCTAATTGTTCCGGAGTAATATTTGCTGGATCAATTTTTACAGAAGTAGCTTTAGAACGTGCTTCAATAACTGCTGTCAAAGTACTTTTTTCAAAATCAGCGGCACCTTTCACGGTGTTTACTAAATTCCCAATAAGGTCATTTCTTCTTTGATACGCGGTTTGCACATCACCCCAAGATTGTTCTACATTTTGGTTTAACGTTACTGCTGTATTGTTAATTCCTTTAACCCAGCTGTAAATTACAAAAATTACAACCGCTCCGATAATCCAAGGCAAAAATCTTCTCATGTTTACTTAATTTAATGTTTATTATTTAATTGTTTAAAATTTTTAATTAGGAAGTAGTCGTGTCGTGCTAACTACAATTCGTTTTTTATGTTTGTTAATTGTGTGCGTATCGTTTCTAATTTTCGAATAATTTCAAACTTATCTAGTGTTTTCTTTTGTCCTTCTTTTAAATGGGTTTTGGCACCTTCCAGCGTAAAACCTCTTTCTTTGACTAAATGATAGATCAATTGTAAATTAGTGATGTCCTCTGGAGTAAACATTCGATTGCCTTTCGCATTCTTTTTTGGTTTCAGAATATCAAATTCATTGTCCCAAAAACGAATCAGCGATGCATTCACGTCAAATGCTTTGGCCACTTCGCCAATGCTGTAATATCTTTTATCTTTAGATAATTCAATATGCATATCTGTTTTTTATTTTTTGTCCAGTTGAATTGTCACTGAATACTATTTTTTATTCTTTATCTGAACCCAACCCTGAATACTATTTTTTAATCCAGCGATTGATTCTCCTGATTTGCCAGTTGTGCAATGGCAACATATTCCACTGCCGATATATTTCCGTAATAAAAATTAAGCGGATTTACCACTTTTTTATCCTTATGAACTTCATAATGCAAATGCGGAGCTTCTGATCTTCCCGTGCTTCCCACATAACCAATAATATCACCTCGTTTTACCCGTTGTCCCGCTCTGGTGTTGTATTTGCTCAAATGCGCGTATAATGTTTCATATCCAAATCCATGCCGAATAACAATATGGTTTCCATACCCAGAGGCTGTATTGTCTGCTTTTGCAACTACTCCGTCACCAGTAGCATAAATAGGTGTTCCAGTTTTTGCAGTAAAATCCATCCCTTCATGCATTTTCCTTGCTTTCGTAAAAGGATCAGTTCGGTATCCAAAACCAGAGGCCATTTGTTTTAATTTTTCATTCTGTACTGGCTGAATGGCAGGAATGGCTGACAAAAAATCGCTTTTGGCTTCTGCCAATTTCAAAATAACGTCCAATGATTTGGATTGAATGGCTAATTCCTTACTCAAAACATCAATTCTTTTAGTAGTATTAATCACCAACTGCGAATTGTTATAACCTGCTAATAATTGATACCTATTTTTTCCCTGAAATCCCGCTTTCCGAATAGAATCAGGAATCGCTGATTTGTTAAAATACACACGATATAAATTGTTGTCTCGATTTTCAATCGCTTCAATAACACCATTTATCTGATCCATTTTCTTGTTCAGCAGCGCATAATTCAATCTCAAATTTTCAATTTCACGGGCTTGCAAACGATCTTTTGGTGTTTCAAAATAAGGAGTATTCAATAAAACGATAAAACTCAAAAAACCAAACAACGCCGATGCCAATAAAAACAAGATAATAACACCAAATTTTCTTCTTTTTCGTGTTTTTATTTTTCTATAGGCTAGATTTTCGGAATCGTAATAATATTTTACTTTCGACATATTTTAAAATACCCTATTTTTGCACACTGTAAAAGGTTAGACGAACAAATTTAAGAAATGTTTCATTTGTTACATCCTTTTTTCAGGAATAAATAAAATAATGTGCCTATTCCAGCTATTCGTTACAAGTTCTCGTCTTGAAATCTTTTTTCTATGAGCCAGCAGGAGCTTCCTTTGGTCGCTCTGCCATCTCAAGAAAAAATAAATTTCAAAACTGCGAAGCTTTTCACTGCAAACACCAAGTGTTCAGTGAACTCCGCTGAAAATAAGAGCGTGTGAGATAATCTGGGGCAAAAAATGAATAGTAAAAGATGTAGTTTCAGGGATAATTAACTTTAAACCTTAAACTTTAAACTAAAATTAATAATGAAATCACAAGACGTACGTAAACAATTTCTGGAATTTTTCGCATCAAAAGGACACTTAATCGTTCCTTCAGCTCCCATTGTTCTTAAGGATGATCCAACCTTGATGTTTAACAACTCAGGAATGGCCCAGTTCAAAGAATATTTTCTAGGGAACGGAACGCCAAAAAACAACAGAATAGCCGATACGCAAAAATGTCTTCGTGTTTCAGGAAAACATAACGATTTAGAGGATGTAGGTTTTGATACCTACCACCACACCATGTTTGAAATGTTGGGGAACTGGTCATTTGGTGATTATTTCAAGAAAGAAGCCATCAACTGGGCTTGGGAACTTTTGACTGAAGTCTATAAAATTCCAAAAGAAAACCTATACGTTTCCGTGTTTGAAGGAAATCCAGCTGAAAATGTACCTTTTGATCAAGAAGCATGGGATATTTGGAAGGAATTAATTGACGAAGACCGCATCATTCTTGGAAACAAGAAAGACAATTTTTGGGAAATGGGCGATCAAGGACCTTGTGGACCTTGTTCAGAAATTCATGTTGACATTCGTTCTTCCGAAGAGAAAGCTTTAGTTTCAGGAAAAAGTTTGGTGAACAATGACCATCCGCAAGTAGTGGAAATTTGGAACAATGTATTCATGGAATTCAACCGTAAAGCAGATGGTTCTCTGGAAAAATTACCTGCAAAACACGTTGATACCGGAATGGGATTTGAACGTTTGTGTATGGCATTGCAAGGAAAAACTTCCAATTATGACACTGATGTTTTTACACCGCTTATTGAAAAAGTAAAGCAAATTACAGGACTAAAATATTCTTCAAACGAAGTTCTAAATATTAGTGAAGAGCAAAATAAAACCAACATCGCTATTCGTGTTGTAGTTGATCACGTTCGTGCCGTAGCTTTTGCTATTGCTGACGGACAATTGCCATCAAACACGGGCGCTGGTTATGTGATTCGTAGAATTTTGCGTCGTGCAATTCGTTACGGATTTACATTCTTGAATACCAAAGAACCTTTCATCAATCAATTGGTGGCAGTTTTAGCCAATCAAATGGGAGAATTTTTCCCGGAAATCAAATCGCAACAACAATTGGTTACGAACGTGATTCGTGAAGAAGAAGCTTCTTTTTTGAGAACATTAGACCAAGGATTGCAATTATTAGAAAATGTAGTTGCCGAAACCAAAGGTTCAACGGTTTCAGGAACTAAAGCATTTGAATTGTATGATACTTTCGGATTTCCAATTGACTTAACAGCATTAATTCTGAGAGAAAAAGGATTCGAATTGGATGAAGCTGGTTTTAACGCAGCTATGCAAGAGCAAAAAGCGCGTTCCCGTGCTGCATCAGAAGTTTCTACCGAAGACTGGTCAGTGTTGATTCCCGGAAATGTAGAAACATTTGTAGGCTACGATCAATCAGAAAGTGACGTAAAAATCACTCGAATCCGTAAAGTGGACAGTAAAAAAGATGGTGTTTTATACCAAATTGTTTTAGATAACACGCCTTTTTATCCAGAAGGTGGAGGACAAGTAGGTGATAAAGGAACGTTGGTTTCTGCAAATGAAACGATTGAAATTATCGACACTAAAAAAGAAAATAACCTGATTTTGCATTTTGCAAAACAATTACCAGAGAATGTTAATGCTGGTTTTGTGGCTAAGGTGAATCAGGATTTGAGAAGTTTATCTTCCAGAAATCACTCGGCTACGCACTTGATGCATCAAGCCTTGAGAAGTATTCTTGGAACTCACGTAGAACAAAAAGGTTCGTTAGTAAATCCAAACTATTTGCGTTTTGACTTTTCACATTTCGCTAAAATGACGGAGGCTGAATTGCAACAAGTAGAGGATTTTGTAAACGCAAGAATTCAAGAACAATTACCGCTTATAGAAAGAAGAAACATTCCTTTTGCGCAAGCAGTTCAAGAAGGAGCCATAGCACTTTTTGGAGAGAAATATGGCGATGAGGTTCGCGCAATTAAATTTGGCGAAAGCATGGAATTATGCGGTGGAATTCACGTGAAAAACACAGCTGAAATCTGGCATTTCAAAATCGTTTCTGAAGGAGCGGTTGCTGCAGGAATTCGTCGTATCGAAGCGATTACAAGTGATGCAGTAAAAGCCCATTTTGCTTCGTATGAAAATACATTGAATGAAGTTAAAACAGCCTTGAAAAATCCTCAGGATATTCTGAAAGCCGTTCATTCGATGCAAGAAGAAAACACCAAATTAGCTAAGCAAATAGAAGCTTTGGTAAAAGACAAAGTCAAAAATTTGAAAGCGAGTTTAATTGCTGAAATACAGGGAATAAACGGTGTTCAATTCTTAGCTAAACAAGTCGATTTGAACCCGGAAGGAGCAAAAGATTTGGCGTATGAATTAGGGAATTTAGGGAATAACTTATTTTTAGTTTTGGCTACAGCCGACGAAGAAAAACCAATGCTAACCTGTTATGTTTCTAAAGAATTAGTTGCGGATAAAAATCTAAATGCCGGACAAGTAGTGCGTGAATTAGGTAAATTTATCCAAGGTGGCGGTGGTGGACAGCCCTTTTTTGCTACTGCAGGAGGGAAAAATGTTGCTGGAATTCCTCAAGCTTTAGAAAAAGCAATTGAGTATGTGAAGTAAGATTTGTTTATTTTTTATCATAGAAACCCTTTTAGGACATAAGTTCTAAAAGGGTTTTATTTTTTGCGGAACGTACTATTTATCGGTTCTTTACAAGTGTTAGAGAAGGTTTGGAAATAGTAGTTTAACCGAATTATTGGGATTGTAACGATGAATATTGTAGCTTTTAGTTTATTTATCTAGGTTTGAGAACTCAATGCTAGTGTGTTGTTAAAAAAGAATCGCTTTATTTACTATAATGAAAAAAACAAAAAACATATTTTGGTTATTATCGGTTTTTGTGTTGACACTTTATTCGTGTTCAAATGATAATGACGACAGTATGAAATTGCTAAAGAAGGTTGTTGAGACTTCAGAAAGTGGTATAGCAGAAACAACTTTGTTTGCTTATAATGGAAATAAACTAATTAGTATTGATGGTGTCAAGAAACGTTCGGATTTTACCTATACGGATGGTTTAATAACCAAAATGACACTGTTAAATAAAACAAATCAGCTTCTGGAGACTATTAATTATAGTTATCTTGAAGGAAAATTAGTTGAGGTTATATCTTTGGGTAATTATAGAATTAAGTATATTCATAATTCAGATAAAACAGTTTCTTATGAAAAATTTTCGATTGCTTCTGGGAACCCAGAAATAAAAGAATCTAATGGAACATTGTATTTTCAAAATGAAAACTTCATCAAAGACGAAAGAATTTTAGATAATACTGCATCAGGAACTTTGATAAAATATAGTGTAAGTTTTGATTATGACACAAAGTATAATCCGTTATATAATATTTTGGGCTACAAAAAACTGTTAGATTATAATGAAGAAATCTCTGCAAATAATAGTTTAATAAGTACTGTCATTACAAGTGTTTCTAAAGACGACCAAATAACATCATCAGCTAATTTTTATACTAATTCTTTTAAATACGATATAGATAATTATCCAATAGAACGGGTTTCAGAAAATAATGGTGCAACTAATGGAAATGGAGGCTATTTGAAAACAGAATACTTCTATTAATAAAAATATTTATTTTATAACAATCCTTTCAGAGTTTTAAACTCTGAAAGGGTTTTTTGATTTTAGATTTTTTTATGCCAATGAAAAAAGAGTGAAACACCATTTAATTCACTAAAATTATTCAAATTTGTAGTAAATAAAATAGCAATGCAATTCAGAACCCAAATTCCCATTTCTAAAAGTAATCATCCTTTAGATTACAATTCAAAGATTGTCTCTTTAGGTTCTTGTTTTGCTGAAAATATGGGAGATAAATTCCAGTATTTTAAATTTCAAAGCACCATAAATCCTTTCGGGATAATTTTTAATCCAGTTTCTATTGAGAAAATTATCCATAAAGCCATAAATGCAGCATTATTCACCGAAAAAGACATTTTTTTTCACAATGAACGCTGGCATTGTTTTGACGTGCATTCTGATTTGAGTAATCCAAATAAGGAAGATTTATTAGCATCTTTAAATGCACTAATCAAATCAACTAACCAGCAACTAGCCCAATCAACGCATATCATCATAACGTATGGCACTTCATGGATTTATAGAAATATAGAAAGCTATTCTATTGTCGCCAATTGCCATAAAGTGCCACAAAAACAGTTCAAGAAAGAATTGCTTTCTGTTGAAGAAATAGAAAAAAGTATAGCAAATACGCTGAAATTAATTCATGCTGTAAATCCTAATTGCACTATTATTTTCACGGTTTCTCCAGTACGTCACATCAAGGATGGTTTTGTCGAAAATCAGGTAAGTAAATCCAATATAATTAGTGCACTTCATAAGACTTTTGACTTTCAACTTTCGAATATAAATTACTTTCCTTCTTACGAAATCATGATGGATGAACTTCGGGATTACCGTTTTTATGCCGAGGATATGTTGCATCCCAATCAAGTAGCAATCGATTATATTTGGAAGCGTTTTAAGGAAACTACTATTTCTGAAACTGCTTTTGCGACGATGGATGAAGTTGAGAATATCCAAAAAAGCCTTTCGCACAAACCTTTTAACCCCAATTCTGAAAGTCATTTGAAGTTTCAGACTAAAGTTAGAGAAAATATCATTAAATTGGAGAATCAATATTCATTCATGAAATTTTAATTATGCTTAAAAGAATACTCATTGGAATAGGAGTTATTGTTGGAATATTTTTATTGTTCAAATATTGCGATTTCAAGAAAAACGAGGATCAAGATATCACCTACAATACTAATCTTATTCAGCAACAAATCCTCAACGTAGGGAAATTAGTAGTAACCGAAGGGCATTTCTCAGAGGTGATAACCTATAAAAATCAGCAAAAATACTTGTTGGATATGCTTTCTTTCGAGAAAAAAGCGTTGGTTGTTGTCAATGCTGATGTGACTGTAGCGTATGATTTGCACCTCATGAAATACGATATTGATTCGATAAACAAAACAATCACAATTGTAAGTATTCCAAAAGAGGAAATTAAAATTAGTCCAGATATTCAGTTTTATGATGTCGAACAAAGTAAATTAAATCCGTTTACCGGAGATGATTATAATAAAATAAACAAATCGGTAAAAGCGAATTTGGCCAAGAAAATTGAGAAATCATCTTTGAAAACCAATGCACAAAATCGACTAATAAGTGAATTGTCTAAACTGTTAATTACTACCAGTCAGTTGGGTTGGACTCTAAAATACGATGGAAAAGTGATTGAAACCGAGAAGGATTTTGGGAAGCAAATCAAATTGTAATTTAAAAATTTAACCGCAGATTCACCGATTTTTAATAATTCTAAAAGTCGGTGAATCTGCGGTTGATTTTTATCTAAGCTTTCTCTCTGTCAAAAATCAAGTCTAAACCACCAGCAATCAAATGTGCTACTTCAGGTCTTTTGTTTTTTAATTGATCCAGATAAACCATTATTTCTTGCAACAATTGTGGTTCGATTCTATCGTTCAAAAGTTCAACAATTTCAACGGCTAGCAACCAATCGTTTGGGTGGTTGTTTTGTAGTTTTTCAAAAATTGGAGCCAAAGAGGTTTGCATATCCTTTGTTTCTCTTATGTTTCGAACCGTTTGGTATAAAATTTCTAAATCATCGCGCTCCGCTGAATGTTTTGCTTTAATCGTTTTGCTGGACGGTAGGTGCGAAATCAGGTTAAAACTATTCACATCAGCAGGGCCTGAAAAAGCTGAAGTCACTTTCTTACCCACTGCCATATCGTAAACACCCCATTCAGGCTGGAACAAAACGGTTTCGCCGTGCGTCACAGTACAGTTTTTAAAACGAATCAAGGTAATTTCTCCTTGCAAGTTTCGGGAGCCGGTAATGATTTCACCTTCAACAGTGATTCCACCTTCAAACTCTAGTTTTACGGTTTTTGATTCTAAAATGTCGTAGGCATTCAAGTCTTTTGGACTCATGTCCTCAATAGCTAAGTTGATGCCTTCTAGTTTTCCTATTGGACTTCCAAAGCCTTCTGGGTGTGTCAAAGTTCCATGCCCTACAAGTTCTTTTTCTCTGTAAGCCAAAGCTGTTTTACCTGTAGTTTGTATGTAAATAGGTTTGCCCTCATGTGCAATTACAGAGCTGAAAACACCTGAAATTTGTATACCGGTACTCAATTCAATGGTTCCTAAAGCATTCGATTCGATTAGTTTTTCAATCCCAGATAAACCGCCAGTTCGAAGTGCCATTTTATTGGCAAATTCTTCTAAAACCAAATTCAGATAGGCAAATGTTGGCGTAACATACAATTGTGGTTGCAGTTTAGTAATGTCAAAACTTTGGTTGGCTGCTGATATATCATACGGTATTTTCTTCACTTCCGGTGTCATACAATGTGCACTTTCACCAATAGAAGACAGTAAGCCAGCACCGTAAATTTTTGGATTTTCTATGGTTCCAATCAGTCCATATTCTACAGTCCACCAGTGTAGGTTTCGTATCTGTGCCATTTCGGATAATTCACCCATATTATTCTGTAAGTCTTCCACAGCTTTTTCAGCAGCATCAATCGTAGCTTGTGGCGTATCTTCGGCCTCTTTCACAATCGAAAGAAGTCGAATCGCTTCGTACATTTCGTAGTCTTTGTGTGAAGAAATCGCTTTGCAACCGATCTCTCCAAAACGACGCAAGTATTCCGCATATTCTGGATTGGCAATAATGGGCGCATGACCAGCACCTTCGTGAATAATATCCGGTGCAGGCGTGTATTCTATATGTTCGAGCTGACGAATGTCTGATGCAATTACAAGCACATTATAGGCTTGAAATTCCATAAACGCATTGGGTGGTATAAATCCATCCACGGCAACTGCTGCCCAACCTATTTCGGTTAAAATCCTATTCATACCGTACATACTGGGAATCTTGTCAATCTCGATTCCTGTTTTCTTCAAACCTTCCAAGTACGAACTATGCGCCACTTTTGATAAATATGCTACATTTTTGCGCATCACATAACGCCAAACCGCTTGATTAATGGGCGTATAATCGTTATAATCCTGAGGTTTAATGAATTGTTTTAAGTGCTTTGGCAATCGGTCTAATAACGGATTGCTTTCTATAGTTGAGTTCATATCGAAAACGTTGTAGTTCTACTGCAAAAGTACGAATTTCAGGAGCGATTTCCCGCTTTTCATTGCAAGTTTTTGCAAACCCGTTTATTTTTCTAATGTTCCCGCAGGAGCTTCCTCCGATCGCTCTGCGGCAACAAGAAAAACCAAAACGGCTTTTGCAAAAAGCTTTTCATTGCAATCGGGGCTAGGGGAGTTGATGTGTAATTTGAGGTTAGGTTTGATTTAAGATAATTTCAGTGGCATCTTGTCATTGCGAGGAACGAAGCAATCTCACCAATAAATTCCACAAAGAAACTCCGCTCAGTTCGTCAGACTCTCGTTTAGGTTTATAAAAATTTTAAAGCTGTAAGTGCAACAGTAGAAATTACTATTACAATCCAATAATTTTTAGATGGTTTGTATTTTTGTATAAATTCTGTATTATTTAACGTGACTATGATAGCTATAAAAACAATTACAATTACTCCTAAAATAAATTTTGAAATCAAATCTAATTCAGTAGGATTGAGTTGGTTTAATCTATAAGAATTAATTATCAATGTTATTGTAAACATAATCCAAGTTATAACACTCATAACCCAGCCTGTCAATAGGTTTTTGATTAAAAGTATTGCTGATGAAATGGCAATAAGTGATACAATCACTAAAGTTAAATTTTTTCTGAGAGCCATTAGAACAATGCTCTGATTGTCCACTAATGGGTTTTTCCATAAAAAGTATAATATTCATTATATGTTATGTAAACAAAAAATAATATAACAAATCCAGAACAAATCTGAATTCCTGATAGAATAAGTTCAAATATTCTCCAACTATTTTTCATTGTATTTTTTACTTTAAAAGTCTTGTATTATATATAGTTGTGGGCACATAATGCAACTCTGCGCGAACTGTTATGAATATCTGAGCAATCGACTACTTCACCAACTCAAACACCAATACCTGCGTTTTTTGTTTATCCGAGAAATTATTATCAGATACAAAAATCAAGGAGGAATTACCATTGGCTAATTTTGGTCCAAAAGTGAGTCCTTCAATATTATCAATAAAAATACCCAAATCATCCATGTTTAGAATCAGTTTTTTAGAAGCTAATTCGTATTTTTGGTTTAGTAAGGAAGGGTGATTTTTAACATTAGTTGCTTTTTTTAAATCACATAAAAATACTTTTACTGTGCAGGCTTGCGTACCGGTTGAGTAGGAGCGTTCCACTACTAATAACTGATTTTTACCATAATACTGAATTGCTGAAATACCATTCACTGCAAAACTTCCTTTTGGATTGGGTTCAAGAGCAATGGGTTCTAATTTATAGCCGAATTGAGCGGTATTCTTTTTAGTTTTCGCATCAAATTGATAGATTCGGATTAAACCTCCTTTTCTTGTATTGGCTTGGTCACCATCTTCAAATAAAGGTTCTTCAATGTTGGTGTAAATGTTTTTATACTTTTTGTCAAAAGTGATTCCTTCTAGAGTTCCATTATTTCTTGGCCCTTTTTCTTGTTGCTGCATTTTTAAATTTTCTGGTAATGTGACATTGCTTAGAAAATCACCTTTTAAATCCATGAAATTCAAGGAAGGATCTTGTAAAACTTCTTTTTCGGCAGTTATCACTCGCGCACCTTCGCTACTCCAAACCAAAGTATTCGTTTTTGCATTGAATCGAATATCTTCTGGATCTGATGAAGTGGTTGGTGTGGTGTTCCAATTTCCATACGTTGTTCCAGTTCCATTTTTCAAAGTGCTAACACTTTGGAAATCGATACTTTCTAATTTATTTTCGAACAAACGAATTTTTGCAGTATAAAATCTGGAATCGTTAAACACCGATCGATCATCACAAATCAGGTAATACAAATCGTTTTTTACATCATAATCTATTCCAGACAATCCGCCCACTTTTGTATTCTGAAACGTTTCATCAAATGGAATTTCAATCGAACTGATTAGTTTTAAACTGGGAGTTGGTTTGTTTTCAACGGTTTGTTTTAAATTGGAACAAGAAAGAAGAAAAGCTGGTAAAACGACAAGAAAAAATAATTTACGCATAAAAGAATGTGTTGCTGTTTGTAAAAAGGAACTGATTTTGGATTAAAAAACCACTTTAAAACCTACGAATTGTTCGTTTGGTTTTTTTCAAGATTGCGGAAATAATCAATTTTGTAATTGAACATTTCTGCCATGTTTTTAGCGCGGTATTTCGCTTCATCGGCTAATGGCCCTGCAAATAAACTATCGGTAGTTTGTGTGAAAATTTCCATCCATCGGTCAAAATGTTCTTTGGCAACTGGTAATTGTTTGTGAGGCGGAAAGGGACTTCCGGAATACGAATGTACTTCGAGTAAGATAGTTTGCCAAAAGCGATACATTTTTTCTAGATGTTCCGGCCAGCGGTTGCCTATTTTTTCGTTGAATATGGGGCCAATGAATTCGTCTTTTTGAACTTTAGAATAAAAAGTATCAACTAGTAATTTGATATCTTCGAATGTAGTAATGTCTATTTGTGGTGTCATGATTGGGTATAAAAAAAGCCTACACAAAGGTAGGCTTTTCTGTTTAAATGTAAGGATGTACTATTTTGCTTTCGGCGGAAATTGCTCTAAAATTTTAGCCACAAATTCATTAATTTGTTTTTCTTTTTCTTTGCGATTTTCTGTCAAATACCCAACACCCTCGCCTTGCCAAACCAATTCTTTTTTCTTGGCATCAATTAAATCGATATACAATGTTCCCTCTGTGGATGAGGAAACATAACTGCTGCGTCCTCCCCATAAATAAGGATTCCATCCCCATCCCCATCCGTAACCCCAACCTGCGTTGTATTGGTTTACGTCAATTCGTTCTCTTTCTTTGGTTAGTATGTTGATTAGCAAGTCTGGATTTTCACTTTTGGTCATTCCTTTATTACTTAATTCACGATCTATGGCATTGAGTATTCTTTTCTTATCTAATTCTGAAATTTCAACTTTATCAATTCCTTTTTTGTGAAAAGCATAGGTTTTATATTGGCTAAAATCTACTTTATTATCAAAATCAGAATAGACTCTTACGGAACTGCAAGAGGCAACTACGAGCAGTAGGAGTACGGGAAGGAGTTTAATTGCTTTCATGACTTAATTATTTGATTACTATGAGTTTACTAAAGATACGTTCGAAATTTTAAAAATTCAACAAATTGTCGGCAACTATATTAGGGATGGTTACTTTTAATAAAGGTTGCGTCTCCATCGCTCTTTTTATAGCAAATACGGCTCCGTCATTTCTAGCCCAACTTCTTCGGGAAATCCCATTGTTGACATCCCAGAAAAGCATTGATGCTAAACGCTTTGAAGCTTCTTTAGATCCATCAAGAACCATACCAAAACCACCGTTAATTACCTCGCCCCAACCCACGCCACCACCATTGTGAATAGACACCCAAGTAGCGCCTCGAAAGCTGTCTCCAATGACGTTTTGAATGGCCATATCTGCTGTAAAACGGGAGCCGTCATTGATATTTGATGTTTCTCTGTAAGGGGAATCGGTACCGGAAACATCATGATGATCGCGACCTAAAACGACCGTTCCTATTTCGCCATTGGCAATAGCCTTATTAAACGCTTCGGCAATTTTCACGCGACCTTCAGCATCAGCATAAAGGATGCGGGCTTGTGAACCTACAACTAATTTGTTTTCCTGAGCTCCTTTGATCCAGTGAATGTTATCCTGCATTTGTTGTTGAATTTCTTCGGGAGCAGTTTTTGCCATTTCTTCTAGAACTTGGCAAGCAATTAAATCAGTTTTTGCTAAATCCTCTGGCTTTCCCGAAGCACAAACCCAACGGAATGGGCCAAACCCATAATCAAAACACATAGGTCCCATAATATCCTGTACATAGCTTGGATACCTGAAATCGATATGGTTTTCTGCCATAACATCAGCACCAGCGCGGGAAGCCTCTAATAAAAAAGCATTTCCGTAATCAAAGAAATAAGTTCCTTTGGTAGTATGTTTATTGATAGCAGTTGTGTGTCTGCGTAGGGTTTCCTGAACTTTTGTTTTAAATAAATCAGGATTATCAGCCATCATTTCATTAGCTTCTTCAAAAGAAATATCGGCAGGATAATAACCGCCCGCCCAAGGATTATGTAGAGAAGTCTGATCGGATCCTAAATCGATGTGGATGTTTTCTTCGTCAAATTTTTCCCAAACATCAACCACGTTTCCAAGATAGGCGATGGAAACAATTTCATTATTGGCCTGCGCCAAAGTTACTCTTTTTACTAATTCATCAACATTTTCAATGACTTCATTGATCCATCCCTGACTGTAACGAATGTGCGTTATTTTTGGGTTTACTTCGGCACAAACGGTGATACAACCAGCAATATTTCCGGCCTTTGGTTGTGCTCCAGACATTCCACCTAATCCGGAAGTAACAAATAAACCGCCTTTTGGACTGCGTTTTATTTTACGAAAACCATTTAAAACCGTAATTGTTGTTCCATGCACAATTCCTTGTGGACCAATGTACATGTAACTTCCTGCGGTCATTTGTCCGTATTGAGAAACGCCCAATGCATTCATTTTTTCCCAATCGTCCGGTTTAGAATAATTAGGAATTACCATTCCGTTTGTTACTACAACTCGTGGTGCTTCCTTATGTGAAGGAAATAATCCCATAGGGTGCCCGGAATACATGGTTAAGGTTTGCTCGTCGGTCATTTCCGATAAATATTGCATCGTCAATAAATACTGTGCCCAGTTTTGGAAAACGGCGCCATTGCCACCGTACGTAATCAGCTCATGCGGATGTTGTGCTACCGCATAATCCAAATTGTTCTGAATCATTAGCATAATCGCTTTCGCCTGTTCGCATTTTCCAGGATATTCAGTAATCGGTCGCGCATACATTTTATAATCCGGACGCAAACGGTACATATAAATACGACCGTAGGTTTCTAGTTCTTCCGAGAATTCTTTAATTAATTCGGCGTGATGTTGCGGTTCAAAATAACGTAAGGCATTGCGTAAAGCCAGTTTTTTTTCTGCTGTCGAAAGGATTTCTTTGCGCTTTGGTGCGTGATTGATATCTGTTTCGTAGGGTTTTGGTTTTGGTAAAACCGAAGGAATTCCTTGTTGGATTTGTTCTTGGAAAGTCATTCTTGATATTGTTTCGTTAATTTTTTTGTGTTGATTCTTGAAAGAAGCTTTTACTGCTTAAAAAATGTGACAACTAAGGATAACGAATATCCGACCTATGGTAGGATTTGTGAATTTTGATTCGGTATTTCTGGGAACAAAGATCCATTTTTGTTGATTTGTTTATTAGGACTGCTTACTTTTTATTGGTTCCTGTTTTTTTGTCAAAACCATACGGACAATGGCGACAACCACTTTTACAGCAATACCCTCGTTTTAAATGGTGTTTTTCAGTAAAACATTTGTATCCTTCCGGAGTGTAATAGAAATCTTCCCCTTCTATCAATTTATTTTCATTACTTTGGTCAATCATATTTGGGAATGTTCTATTGTAAAATTCATTTAGTTTTTATAATTCAGCAATGTCAACTCAAACGATTGAGATTTTCATTAAATAGAACCATTTTATCATTACAAATTTATAAATTTTATAGCGAATGTTTCTGATTGTTGCTAAATATTTAATTCCAAAAGGATATCGTGGTTTAACTGTATTTCCATTTGTTTTGGTTAAATATCGAGGCGATCTGAAAAATAGAATTTTTGTTAATCATGAAATGATTCATATTCGCCAACAAATAGAACTTTTAATTATCCCTTTTTTTATTTGGTATTTAGTAGAATATCTTTTTCGACTTATTCAATATAAAAACGCAAATCTCGCTTACAGAAATATAAGTTTTGAAAGAGAAGCGTATTCAAAAGAATCCAATTTAGAATACTTAACCAAAAGACCTTTTTTTAATTTCATTAATTTTTTGGAATTATAAAAGTAATTGCTACTATCCAAATCCTTTTTAGATCTAATTGCATTGGTCTTCTAATTTTGAAGACATTTTGTTATTCCTTGAATTCATTTTTAAAATAAACATACAGTATTAACCTACAGGTTTTTAGGCTGTTTTACAATTTTAAATTTTGTCTTTATTATTTGTTTTTAATTGTAAGAAATTATATATATAAAATTAAAAAAGATGTATTTAATCGATTATTTATACTTTTTATCGGCATTTATGCTAATTCCTATCTCCTTTTTTTTGTAACTTTAAATTAAAATAAATCAAAACAGGTTTTATTTGCTAAAATTAGGGGATATAAATCGGATTTTCGTCCTTTTTTGATGCTAAATAAAATTTATTTTTTACAATTAAACAGTTATTATTTTAGACATAATACCTCTGATAAAATACAATTTATTTCTTACAAATTAATAAAAAAATACGGGCTTATGGACTCAAAATTACTTAAACAAACATTACTTATTGTTACTGGATTATTATTGCAGAATAGTGTGAATGCCCAGATGTATGTAAGTCCTAATAGCTACGTTTTTGCAAATAATGAAGTGGTTTTTGTAAAACAACAACTGGAATTAAATGCAGCTAGTAGTAATTTCTATCTAAGAAAGGATGCTCAATTGGTTCAAGGTTCAACATCGGGAAGTACAAATAAAGGTCTTGGTAATTTGTCTGTTTTTCAAGAAGGTACTACAAATAATTTTCAATTTAATTATTGGTGTTCACCAGTTGGAGGCAGTAATGCTAGTGAGGGAAACTCTGCTTTTGGAATTACACAACTTAAAGATGTTGTTGATTTGACAACTAGTAATAATCCGACTGTTTTGGCAATGAATAATTTCAATGGTACCGCCAGTCCATTAGCAATAGCGCCTTATTGGGTTTTTAAGTTAACTGCTTCGTCGAGTTATTCAGATTGGATTCAGGTAGGAGGAAATTCTAATATAAACGCTGGTGAAGGTTTTACAATGAAGGGAACATCAGGTACTAACTTGACTACTGTAAACGGAGTTCAAAATAATCCCTTAGCACAACAAAGATATGATTTTAGGGGCAAGCCAAATGATGGGACTATTTCTATTCCTGTAGCCTTTGATCAATTTACATTGACAGGAAATCCGTATCCATCTGCAATTGATTTGTCTGCTTTTTTAATTGAACAAACAAATTGTACCGGAATTGCCTATTTCTGGGAGCAAGATAAAACAGTTAATTCTCATTTTATCGCCGATTATAAAGGTGGTTATGGCGCTTATTCTCCTGGTACTATTGGGAGTACAGGGGTTTACGTTCCAGCTACTTTTTACTCATACGATGGATCTGGAAATGAAGGGGCTGGTTCGGTTTCTGGAGGAGATTATGAAAGACGTTTTTCTCCTATTGGGCAAGGTTTCATGATTGATGGAAGCGCAAATGGAACAGTAGAAATGAAAAATAGTTATAGAGTTTTTGTTAAAGAAGCAGCTGTAAGTCATTCTCAATTTAATAAAACAGCTGGCGCAACTAAACCAAAATCCAATACCGAGTATTTGTCTAGAATTCCATCTGTTTCAGGTTTTGATTATACAAAAGTTAGTCTCGCACCAACACCACAAATACGATTTAATACTTTATTGAATAATCAAGGAGTCCGTCAACTTGTTTTAGCATTTATTCCCGGAGCGACTGATGGCGT
The DNA here is from genome assembly GCF_036895565.1 of Flavobacterium sp. KS-LB2. Taxonomy (NCBI): domain Bacteria; kingdom Pseudomonadati; phylum Bacteroidota; class Flavobacteriia; order Flavobacteriales; family Flavobacteriaceae; genus Flavobacterium; species Flavobacterium sp. KS-LB2. The sequence continues at coordinate 660,663 of NZ_CP145904.1, forward strand.
TGATCGTGCGATGGATGCAATATCTTCTAGTGATGATAGTCCAGCTGATATTTATTTTGTGATAGACAATGAAGAGTACCTTATCAATGCAGTAAATTTTGATATTGATAAAAAAATTCCAATTGGTTTTAAAAATACAAATCAAGCTAATTTTAAGATTACTGTGAAAGGAGTCGAGAATTTTACAAGCGCAAATGCTGTTTATTTACACGATAAAACAACGGACTTGTACCATGACATCAAAAATGATTTCTATGAGTTAACATTGCCGGGAGGAGTAAACAATACGCAGTTTGAAATTACTTTTAAAACCAATACGACATTGGGAGTTGAAGAAGCATTGCGTAAAAATTTTGTAGTGTATCAGGATAATGTTGCTAAGAACTTAACGATTAGTAATCCATTAATGCTAGATCTTATTTCTTGTAATTTGTATGATGTAGCTGGTAAATTAATTTTCAATAAAAAAGATTTGGGAGTAAATTCGTCTTATACTTTCTCTACTTCGGGACTAAGTGACGGAGTTTATATTGTTAAAGTTGCAACTAAAGATAAGATAGAAGTTGGCCAGAAAATAATCATCCGAAGATAACAACTAATAGTAATTAAACGAAATGCAATCTCTAGAGGTTGCATTTTTAGTATATATAATTTTACCTTTGTACCAAAATCATTCAGCTTGAATCAACACCTAACATCTCCTTTTCTAAACTCTATTGGTGTAGCCATTAAAAGAGAAGATTTGATACATCCTTTTGTTTCAGGAAATAAATTCCGAAAGCTGAAATACAATTTGCTTCAGGCTAAAACAGAAAATAACGAAACGCTGTTGACTTTTGGTGGTGCTTTTTCAAATCATATTGCAGCAGTTGCTTTTGCAGGAAAGGAAAAAGGATTTAAAACTATCGGGATTATTCGTGGAGACGAACTAAGGGATAAAATTTCGGGAAATCCTACGTTGTCATTTGCTCAAAACTGCGGAATGCAACTGGAATTTATTTCAAGAGAAGAGTACCGATTAAAAAGTGAGGTTTCATTTTTAGAAAACTTAAAACAGCAATTTGGGGATTTTTATCTAATACCTGAAGGTGGAACAAATGCCTTAGCAATCAAGGGATGTCAGGAAATTCTAACTCCGGAAGATGCTGAATTTGATTATATTTGTTGTGCGATAGGAACTGGCGGAACTATTTCAGGAATTATAAATAGTGTTTTACCGCACCAAAAAGTTTTAGGATTTCCTGCTTTAAAAGGAGACTTTTTAAAAGAGGAAATTCGTAGTTTTGTACACAAGGACAATTGGGAATTAATAACAGACTATCATTTTGGCGGATACGGAAAAGTAAATGAAGCCTTAGTACAGTTTATTAATGCGTTTTATGCTGAAAACCAGATTCCTCTAGATCCTATTTATACTGGAAAGATGGTTTTTGGCGTTATAGATTTAATTCAAAAAAACTATTTTCCTGCTGAATCAAAAATTTTACTAATTCATACCGGTGGAATTCAAGGAATTCAAGGAATGAATTTAAAATTAAGAAACAAACAATTACCAACAATCGATATTAATGTTTAAAAAAATTATACTACTTTTTACCCTAATTACTTTGATAGGTTGTAATACCACAAAACCTGTTATTGTAACAAAGAAACCTCCTTTGAAATCCAAACCGGAGTTGGTACGCACAATAAAAAAGACAACCGTTTCAAGTTCTAATACAGCAAAACCAACTGCATCAAAACCTATAAAAAAGGAATCAAATAATAGAGAAACAGAAGTAATTGTGTCTACTTCAAAAACAGTAGTCACTAACGATGTTATTGTGTCTTATATTTCTAAATTTAAGGAAATTGCGATGGGGAACATGAAGAATTATGGGATTCCAGCAAGTATTATTTTGGCTCAGGGAATTTTAGAATCGGGTGCAGGAAGAGGAGATTTAGCGATAAGTGCCAATAATCATTTTGGAATAAAATGTCATGTAGGATGGACAGGAGATAGCGTTAAACATGACGATGATTCTGATCAGGAATGCTTTAGAAAATATGACAATCCTTCAGAATCCTTCAAGGATCATGCTTTGTTTTTGACAGGAAGAAGCAGGTATTCTAAACTATTTGAATTCTCAAAGGGCGATTATAAAGCTTGGGCAAAAGGGCTAAGAGCTGCAGGTTATGCTACAGATCCAAAATATCCGGATAAGTTGATTTCGTATATTGAGCGCTATAATTTACATCAATATGACAATCAAGTTTTAGATGTTAATTATGTGTCTAATGAAAAACAAATGGTTGAGGAATTAACAATAGAGACCAGAAATACAATCAATCAAGACTTATTTTCATACGTTGTTCAAAAAGGAGATACGCTGTATTCTATTTCAAAAAAATTCGATTTAAAGGTTGATGATTTAAAACAAAAAAATAATCTTTCTGATAATACACTTTCTATTGGACAGAGATTGATGGTAAAATAATTAAAAAAATAACTATAATTCATAATTCATAAATGTTGTATAAAAGAAGCAGTCAGCTTTTTGCTGAAGCAGAAAAAGTAATTCCAGGAGGTGTAAATTCGCCAGTAAGAGCTTTTAAAGCAGTGGGTGGAACTCCAATTTTTGTCAAAAGTGCCAAAGGTGCTTATTTGTATGATGAAGATGGAAACCGTTTGATTGATTATATCAATTCTTGGGGGCCAATGATTTTAGGACATGCATACGAACCGGTTGTACAAGCCGTGATTGAAAAAGCAAAGTTAGGAACTTCATTTGGAATGCCAACAGAATTAGAAACGCAAATTGCAGCTTTGGCTGTTTCCATGGTTCCAAATATCGATAAAATTAGATTTGTGAACTCAGGTACTGAAGCCTGCATGAGCGCTGTACGGCTGGCTCGTGGATTTACCAAAAGAGATAAAATAATAAAATTTGCCGGTTGTTACCACGGTCATTCGGATTCGTTTTTAATCCAAGCGGGAAGTGGAGCTATTACTTTTGGTTCACCTAATAGTCCTGGAGTTACTGCAGGAACAGCTAAAGATACTTTACTAGCAAAATACAATGACTTAGAAAATGTAGCCACTTTAATCGAGGCGAATAAAAATGAAATTGCAGCTATAATCGTAGAACCTGTTGCGGGGAATATGGGTTGTATTCCACCTAATAAAGGCTTTTTGGAAGGCTTACGCCAATTGTGTACCGATAATGGAATTCTGTTGATTTTTGATGAGGTAATGACCGGTTTCAGGCTTGCTGCTGGTGGTGTTCAGGAATTGCTTAACATAACGGCTGATATTGTTTGTTTTGGTAAAGTAATCGGTGGAGGATTGCCTGTTGGTGCTTTTGCCGCTCGCGAAGAAATTATGAATTATCTGGCTCCGTTAGGTCCCGTTTATCAGGCAGGAACATTGTCAGGAAATCCATTGGCAATGGCCGCAGGATTAGCTATGTTACAAGCTTTAGATAGTGATCGTGCTATTTTTCAAAGATTAGAGGAGAAAACAGCGTATTTGGCTGCAGGAATTGATAAAGTATTGAAAGCAAATAATGTTGTCTTTACAATCAATACTATTGGCTCAATGATTTCAGTTCATTTTGATGCTGCTCCAGTAGTTGATTTTCAAACCGCAGCAAACGGCGATAATGAAACGTTCAAGAAATTCTTCCACGGATTATTAAAGGAAGGAATTTATATCGCGCCATCAGCCTATGAAACTTGGTTTATTACCGATGCATTAACGTATGAAGATTTAGATTTTACCATCCGAGCGATAGACAAAGTATCAAAAACATTTTAAATAAAAAAAGCCCCAAATTTGGGGCTTTTTTATGAACTAAGATGAAATAGTTTAAGTAAATAGATTATTTTTTATCACCCATTTTTGCTGGTTTTCTATTCTGATGGTATGCCATTCTTTTTTTCATTCCATTGTGTCTTTTTCCTTTCATGTCATCCCATTTTTTATATTGGTCTGCTGAAAGAATTTTTTTCATTCTGTCTTTCATAACAATTTGCTCGTCTAACATTTGGCTTTTTTTAGCAAAACGTTCGTCAGTGGTAAGTTGTTTTTTAGCCGAATCTTTACTAGCTTTTCTCTCAGCCATTTTAGCTTCTCTTTTGGCGCTTTGTTCCGCAATGATTTTACTCATTTCTTTTTGTTGTGAAGCATTCAAATCTAATTCCAAAGTCAATTTTTTCAAGTGCAATTGGTTTCTTTGCTCAGGAGTCATTTGCTCCATTTGGGCTCTCTCTGGTCTTGCTTTTCTTTCTTGTGCAAAGCTTGTCATTCCGACAACTAATAATGCAGCGATAAATAATTTTTTCATATGTATTGTTTTAAGTTTTATGCATATAGGACAAGGATAGGTTTGAAAAGTTTAATCGTTAACAAAAGTTTATCGTTTGGATTACAAGTGTAATAAATATTTCAATTGTAGTTTTCGGCATAAATGGCATTCAAAAAAAAGTGGATTTTGGTAATTTCAAGTATGATATTTATCAGTTTTTTTGCGATTTACTTTTTCGAATTTTGTGGTTTATTTATTAAATCATTTTTAGCATGACAAAAAATAATCCGCTTCATACTTTTCATATCCCGGTTATGGGACTTGCTTATACGATTGATAGTCCGATACGAGTGGCGAAGTATGGAATTTCATCTGTGATTTCAATTATGGATGATGAACTTATCGAAAAAATGAATGCTTTTTACAGTAAGAAATTCGATTTGCCGTATCAGGAAATTACCCAAAAAATACATGATTACCGTGCAGAACGCATTACTTCTTATTTGAATTTGGTAAACAAAATCGTAAAAGAAAAATTTGAAAATTTCAAAATTGAATTATCCGAAAGCAAATCAGCTTTGGAAAACTACATCGGGATGCTACCCAACAAATCAGCCATTAAAGTAGGCCTGCAAAACTTGATGGAAGATGGTTTCGCTTTCAAAGAAAACATCAAAAATTATCTGGAGAAAAACCTTTATCCAGGCGATATAGATGTTAATATTATGACCAAATTGGATAAGGATAATTTTATTAAAGACGAACAATTACCTAGTGCTTTCAATGATGCACATGCTGCGCTGCGAGGGTTTGTCAATAGTACATTAGAATCTTCGGTAGTTTTATCGGCTGGGATGAATCCAAGGTTATACAGCTATTTCGAAAGTTTTTCGGCCTTCTTTCCAGATTCGAATAACAGACTGAAAAAAAAAATTACGCTGAAAGTGAGCGATTTCCGTTCGGCGATGATTCAAGGGAATTTTTTAGCGAAAAAAGGACTTTGGGTTTCTGAATATCGAATCGAATCCGGATTGAATTGTGGGGGACATGCTTTTGCAACCGAAGGCTATTTGTTGGGACCAATTCTTGAAGAATTCAAACAGAAAAAAGAGCAATTAATTCAATCCGCTCATGAGTTGATGGTGAAAGCATTGGGGCAAAAAGAAATGCATGTTCCAGAACAGCCTTTGGATTTAAAAATCACGGTTCAAGGCGGCGTAGGAACTGCTGAAGAACACGATTTTCTGTTGGACCATTATGAGGTCGATTGTGTGGGTTGGGGTTCGCCGTTTTTATTGGTTCCTGAAGCAACATCGGTAGATAAACACACCAGAGATTTATTGGCTGGAGCCAAAGAAGATGATTTATACCTGAGTCATATTTCTCCGTTGGGAATTCCTTTCAATACGTTACGAGGAACGACGAATGAAAAATTGAAATTGAAACGAATTGAGGAAAGCAAAGCGGGAAGTTCATGTCCAAAACGATTTTTGGCGCTAAGCAAAGAATACGATGCGAAAGGAATTTGTACCTCTTCCAAAAAATTTCAAGATTTAAAACTGGAAGAATTACTGCTTCAAAAAGATATTTTAACTGCTGAAGTTTTCGAAAAAAAGAAAAACAGTATTACGGAGAAAGCCTGCCTTTGTGTCGGTTTAGCGAATGCTTCGTATCTTGAAAATGACATTAAGATAAAAGGACAGGCGCAAGGCGTAATCATTTGTCCAGGACCTAATATGGCATATTTTGATCAAGAAGTTTCACTCTCTAAAATGGTGCAGCATATTTATGGAAACGCGTCGGTATTGTCGGTCACAAATCGACCAAATCTATTTGTCAAAGAGTTAAAAATGTATTTGGATTATCTGAAAAATGAAATTTCAGCGGTTACTGAAGAAATAACGTTGGGACAAATCAAAAAATGGAATTCGTTCAAAAATAATTTGCTTATAGGAATCGGATATTATGAGGATTTATTCGCAGCAACTCCTTTTTTCGAAAGCACCAAAAATGAGATTTTCAGTCAGTTTAATTCGTATAAACTGGAATTAAACGAGATTGAAATCCCCGAATTAAAATTGGCGTAAAGCATTCAAGTATTTGGTTTTGAATAGAGTGATTTTATTTATGATTATTCTATTCAAAACTATTTTTTATCAAACAATCATTTAGTAATTTTGCACGGTGAAAAAAATCATATTTATAATTGTATTGATCATGCTTATAAAGCCAGTTCTTCCGGTTTTAGAGTATGTCGTGAATTATGAATACATTTCAAAAGTACTTTGTATCAATAAGGACAAACCTAAAATGCAATGTAACGGAAAATGTCATTTGATGAAAGAATTAGCCAAAGCTTCTGAGGCTGAAAAGCCACTTTCTTCCGATAAAAAAGGAAATGCTCCTATACTTGATGTGATCATTTTTGAGGAAATTAAATCTTTCGAAATTGCAGCAGTTTTTTTTGATACCAAAGAAAAAATGAACCCGCATTATTCTAATTTATACTTTCATTTGAATAGTGCTTCTGTTTTTCACCCACCCACTTTCATTTCATAAATTTTTAAGCATGTAGTATGCTTGATTTCTTCTGTTCTAAACAACAGATGAACATTTGTTTGCTTTTTTTGGAAATAATAATCCAAAAATGGCATGCGAAATAGTACTTATATTCAAAATAAAAACTTTAAGAAATGAAATTTCAATTAAAAAATATACTAGCTGTAATGGCTATCTCAGTTACCTTGTTTTCTTGCTCTAATGACGATGATAATGAAATGATTACCGGAAACGGAAATCTAAAATTAGAATTTGACAACGTGTATAAATCGGCTAATTTTGCTTTTAATACGAACTACACCAATTCGAATGCTGAGGTTGTAGCGGTTTCAAAAGTGAAGTACATCGTGAGTAATATTGTCTTGACAAAAGAGGATGGAACTACCTTTACGTACCCAAAAAGTCAAAGCTATTTTATTGTAGACGAAGCTACGCCTGCAACATTAGTATTGAATCTTTCAAACATTCCTGCTGGAAATTACACTAAAGTAAAATACGGAATTGGAGTCGATAAAACCCAGTGGGAAGCAGGAGCAACGGGTCAAGGAGATTTCTTGGCAACAGCCCAAACTGCCGGAATGATGTGGTCTTGGAGTGCAGGTTATAAGTTTGTGGCTTTCGAAGGTACTTTTACAGCTCCTACGGTAACAACGGCAAAAGAATTTATGGTGCATACCGGACAAACCGGAACCGATTATAATTACACGGAAGTTACTTTGAGTTTTCCTGAAAATGCGTTGGTAAGAACCACAATTACGCCTCAGGTACACATTATGACTGATTTATCTCAAGTAATTGACGGAGCTAATAAAATCAATCTTACGGAAGCGGCAACCGTTATGGGTGGAGCTAAACTAGCTTTGGTTACTGCCAACGTTTCTTCAATGTTCAAAATAGATCACGTTCACAACGATTAATTTTTTAATCAAAAAGCGGTTGGAAATTAAATCTCCGACCGCTTTTTAAAAAAAAATATAAAATGAAAGCAAAATATATCATATTGCTCATTTTTCCGTTGCTGTGGTCTTGTTCTGCTGATGAAAGCGAAAATTATCAGGACGTTCCTTTGGACTTTCAGGTTCCGGCAAATTTCCCGCCTTTGGCATACGATCTGGCGAACAATCCACTCACCGAAAAAGGATTTGAACTTGGGAAAAAGCTTTTCTACGACGGCCGATTGGCTTCGGATGGGATTGTTTCCTGCGGATTTTGTCACATTCAGGAAGATGCATTTACACATCACGGACATACCTTGAGTCATGGTGTTGATGACGCTATTGGAACCCGAAACACGCCACCAATCCAGAATTTGGCCTATCAAACTACTTTTATGTATGATGGAGCAACATCACATTTGGATTTGCAGCCTATTATTCCGTTCACAAGTCCTATAGAAATGAATGGCGATTTTGCGAAAGCGATTGCTATGATGAAAGGCGATCTAGTGTATCAGAAATTATTCAAAGTTGCTTTTATGGATGGACAAATCAATTCCGAAAACATGCTCAAAGCCTTGGGACAGTTTATGGTTATGGTGACGTCCTCGAATTCCCGTTTTGACAAGTACCGTCGCAATGAATCTGGCGGAACGCTCACGCAAGACGAGAAGGAAGGTTATGGCATTTTTAACCAAAAATGTTCTAGTTGTCACGCCACAGATTTGTTTACGGACAATTCCTTTAGAAACAACGGTTTGTCAATTGATCCCGCGTACAATGATATCGGGCGTTTTCGCGTGACGGAGTTGCATCAGGATAAGTACAAATTCAAAGTGCCAAGTCTTAGAAACATAGAAAAAACAGCTCCTTACATGCACGATGGACGCTTATTTACATTAGAAGCCGTTATGGATCATTACAATTCAGGTGTAGTTAATTCAGCTACTTTAGATCCCATTTTGAATAACAACGGATCACTCGGAATTCCTTTGACAGCAACAGAAAAATTAAAAATTATTGCTTTTCTAAAAACATTGACAGACACGCAATACCTAACGGACAAACGCTTTTCTGAATATTAATTTCAGAAGCTATTTCCTGCTGTACACTGCAAGTCCTCGCTGCAAAAGCCGTTTTTCTATGTCCTGAAAAGAGCTTCCTCCAGTCGCTTTTTCAGGACAAGAAAAACAAGCTTTTATCGCTCCGGGCTTTCCGTTTCCATCAGGGCTAAAAACAACAAACATGAAAAAATACACATTACTTTTAGTACTTCTTTTTCAATTGGCAAACGCCGCCGAAAAAGACAGTTTAAATACCGTAAATCCATTCACAAAATACCATTCCTTCCTTGAAGAAGAGGATTTTTGCGATGCCTGTGGTTGCTCCGCCAGTGGCGGAAGCATGGGATTCGCCTCGATGTTGAACTCTAATTTCGTTGGGATTCGGTATTTCAATCAACAATACAAATCCATGGATGGTTTGTACAGCAATTCGCCTTGGTACAAAGAAAATTTCAACACTGTTCAGGTTTGGGGCCGAATCCCGGTTAGCGAAAAGGTTCAGGTTTCGGCATTATTACCGTATCATTTTCATGAAAGAGAAACCGCAACTGGCAATAAAAGCATCAATGGTATAGGCGATATCACTGTTTTGGCAATGTATCGTATGTATCAAACCCATAAAGACAGTACGTTTTTCGTACATACATTACAATTGGGAGGTGGAATAAAAGCGCCGACCGGAAAATTTAATGAGGCAAATTCCGGAAGTATAAATCCCAGTTTTCAGGTAGGAACAGGAAGTTGGGATTATCTTTTGGCAACTGAATATGTGGTTAAAAGAAAACAATTTGGTTTAAACTCGATGCTGAATTATGTAATAAAAACAGAAAATCAAAAGAGTTACCGTTTTGGAAATCAATTGAATTATGCAGGCACCTTTTTCTATTTGTACGAAAAAAATAGTTTTTCTATTGTTCCACAACTTGGTTTTGCCGGTGAAGTCTATGAAAGTAATTATCAATACAATCAAAAATTAAGAAATACAAGTGGTGATATTCTTTTCGGAAAAGTAGGATTTGAGGTTGGGAAGGATAGACTTTCTTTTGGAGCTAATGTCATGTTACCCATCAATCAAAATCTTACTGGCGGCAATGTAGAAGCGAATTATCGCTGGAGTGTCAATTTGAATTATAGTTTGTAAAACCAAAAAAGTTTATTGAAGTTTTTTAGTTATTGGTGTTATGTTCTCATGATGACTTGAGTCCTCTTGTACCGTAAAAGTTGAAGGTATTTTTTACTCTTTTTATATGTTACAATTTAGTAGTTATGTAAGTTTTTTTAAAATTTTAAAACCATAATGAAGTACGTTTCGTATGTACTAACATAACTAAATAAATAAATGATGAAAAACAAACAACAAAATTTAGGATTTGCGTCCATAATTGGACTAGCACTGTTATCTTTTACTGCAATTTCATGTAATGATGACGATAATAATGGAATGATGATGCCTGTTGCGGCACCTGACGTTAACTTTACGGCATTAGCTAGTAACAACACCATTCTTACATTCAATGCAAGAAATTTAGCTACTCCAACTTCAACCACTCCAATTGTTGGTTTACCTACATCAGAGAGTATCGTAAGTATTGATTACAGACCTGCAACAGGGCAGTTATATGCCTTAGGTTCTTCTAGTCGTTTGTATTTTATAAATGAGAAAAGTGGAGTTGCAACAGCATTAGGTGCTGGATCTTTTTCTCCTATTGTTGCGGGAGCTAACGCTTCATTGGATTTTAATCCAACAGTAGATAGAATTCGTTTGGTAACAGAATCTGGTCAGAATTTAAGATTACACCCGGAACTTGGAACTGTTGTGTCAACTGACGGAGTTATTAATGGTGGTACAAATCCTAAAATTGGTGCGGTAGCCTACACAAATAGTATGGCAGGTGCAGCAACAACGATGTTGTTTGATATAGATTTCGAACAAGACAAACTATATGTTCAAACACCGCCAAATGATGGTGGACTTCAACTTGTTGGTGACTTAGGCGTGAACTTTCAAGGTGTAGGGGACATGGATATTTTAGCAGATAATTCAACTGCTCTTGCTGTAACAAATAATGCTAGTGTATCCACTTTATATACAATTGATTTAACTACTGGAAAAGCAGTTAATGTTGGTAAATTCACAGCTCCAGTAATAAGCATTGCGTTCAAGACTAACCCAATTGCATATGCAACAACTTCCGGAAATATGTTAGTTCGCTTTAATCCTACAAGCGGAAATAATAATTCTGTTGCATTAACTGGTTTAGCTTCAAACGAAAGTATTGTCGGTTTAGATTTTAGACCTGCAAACGGAGGTTTATATGCTATTTCAAATCAAAGCAGATTGTTTTCTGTGAATACAGCTAGTGGAGCATTAACAGTAATTGGTTCTCCTTTATTAACGGCATTGTCAGGTACTTCTTTTGGTTTTGATTTTAATCCAACAGTAGATAGAATCAGGTTGGTGAGTAATACAGGTCAAAACTTACGTTTACACCCAGATTTAGGAACAGTAGTGTCAGTAGATGGTAATTTAAATCCTGGAACACCATTTGTGAATGGAGCTGCTTACACCAATAATATTGCTGGAGCTACAACAACTACTTTATTTGTAATTGACTCACAAACTGATATGATGTATCGTCAAGACCCACCAAACAACGGGACATTAGTTGCTATTGGAGGTTTAGGGGTAAATGTTGATGCTGATAGCGGATTTGATATCGGTGGAAACAGTGCTGCTGCATTTGCTTTATTGAAAGTAAATAATGTTACATCAGTGTACAGTATTAACTTGGCAACTGGCGCAGCTACTAAAGTTTCCGATATAAATATTCAAGCTACAGCAATGGCTGTTGGTTTAGGATTCTAAAACTAAAATATTCTTTAAAAAAAGTCGGCTCTTTGATTAGAGCCGACTTTTTTATTGAGCCGAAACAACATCAATATTATTGTAGAGATAAAAAAAGGAGCTTCAATTGAAGCTCCTTTTTTATAAATATATTTCCCGAATAAATTACTCTTTCAATCTACACGCTTTTGTATCTCCATCAACAACTACTTCAGTCAATCCCAAAGAAGATAAGTTTTTCATGGCTTTGTCCCATTTTTTACCACTCAATCCAGAATTAATTTTAAGTAGACCAAATTCCATTTGGTTATTGTTAGTTTGCAATAACACAACAATCAATTTCTCGTCGTCTTCTAATTCAATTTTCACTTGTTTTTTCTCTGGTCTCATTTGTGGAAACAATAATACTTCTTGGATAGAAGAATTATTGGTCAGGAACATCATCAAACGGTCCATTCCAATTCCCAATCCAGATGTAGGTGGCATTCCGTATTCTAAAGCTCTCAAGAAATCCTCATCGATAATTCCGGTTGCTTCATCATCTCCTTTTTCAGATAAGCGCATTTGCTCTTCAAAACGCTCTCTTTGATCAATTGGGTCATTCAATTCAGAATAGGCATTTGCCACTTCTTTTCCACAAACCATCAACTCAAAACGTTCTGTCAATTCCGGATTGTCTCGGTGTTGCTTGCAAAGCGGGGACATTTCCTTTGGATAATCCGTGATGAAAGTAGGCTGAATATAATTCCCTTCGCATTTAGCGCCAAAAATCTCATCAATTAATTTTCCTTTACCCATGGTTTTATCCACGTCAATTCCCATTCCTCTTGCGGCATCAAATAATTCTGCTTCATTTTTTCCTGAAATATCAAATCCAGTAAAATGTTTGATAGAATCCGTCATTGTAACTCTTGCATACGGAGCTTTGAAGTTCACAGTGTGTTCTCCAAAAGTCGCTTCGCTGGTCCCGTTTACACCAATGGCGCAATGTTCCAATAAGTTTTCGGTGAAATTCATCATCCAGTTGTAGTCTTTGTAGGCTACATATATTTCCATGGCAGTAAATTCCGGGTTATGCGTTCGGTCCATTCCTTCATTACGGAAGTTTTTCGAAAACTCATACACCCCATCAAAACCACCAACAATCAATCTTTTTAAGTACAACTCATTTGCAATACGCATGTACAATGGCATGTCAAGCGAGTTGTGGTGCGTGATAAAAGGACGCGCTGCAGCACCACCGGGAATCGGTTGCAAAACAGGCGTTTCTACCTCAAGATACCCTTTGTCATTAAAAAAAGAACGCATCGCATTAAACAATTTAGTTCTTTTGATAAACGTTTCTTTTACATGGTCGTTTACCGTTAAATCTACGTAACGACGACGGTATCTTTGTTCCGGATCAGCAAAAGCATCGTGTGTTTTTCCGTCAGCATCCGTTTTTACTACAGGTAGCGGCTTCAAAGCTTTCGCTAAAACCGTCAAACCATAAACATGTACCGAAATTTCACCCACTTGAGTTTTAAAAACCGTTCCGCGAACCCCAATAAAATCGCCAATATCCAATAGTTTTTTGAAAACCACATTGTACATTGTTTTCTCCTCATCCGTCGAAATATCATCTCTCGAAACATACACCTGGATACGTCCTTCAGCATCTTTCAATTCTGCAAATGACGCCTTTCCCATGATACGTTTACCCATCAAACGTCCTGCTAAAACAACTTCTTTTCCTTCGTACTTCTCGAAATCAGCTAGGATTTCGCTGGAATAAGCGGTTGTGATAAATTCGGCTGCTGGATAAGGCTCAATACCTAAATTGCGTAATTCTGTAAGTGCTTCTCTGCGTAATATTTCTTGTTCGGATAATGCCATTTTATGCTGATTTTAAGAGCGCAAAGATACTATATAAGTTTTAAAATGTAAAGTTTAAAATTCAAGGTTTTTTGAAGCAGAATATTTTGTTTTTTCAATACGATTTGTCCCGCTATTCACTCTATCTTTTTTTCTTGTTTGAAAAAAAACAAGAAAAAAAGGATGCCGCTGCTATCGGGGCTATGCTACCACTTTTATTTTCGAAAAACATGAAAAATAGTACAAATCATGTATATTTGAAATCAAATCATTTTGCAAACATCCCAATGAAAAAATATATTGCGTTATTTTTATTAGTATTTTTAAATAGTTGCCAAGTTACAGAAACCATATATTTAAACGAAGATGGAACTGGAAAAATTGAAATAAATGAATTGCGGGATGAACATAGTTATATGCAATTGATGGGTGAAAACTACTCCAAAGAAGATGTTTTTAGAGATACTACTTATGTTTTTCAGGATTTTATAACGAAACATTCCGAAACCTTTTCTAGATTACCAGCATTTGAAAAAGCTATTTTTCAAAAATTTGGTACGGTAAAAGTACATATCAAGAAAAGCTCGTTTGAAAAAGAATTTCGAACAACAATCACGCAAAATTTCACTAAAATAGAGCAAGTAGCTGATCTATATAAAACGGAAGAATATGCTGATGACATCGAAAATAATTATGCATTGGTTGCCGAAGAACATTATTATAGTGTGAACTATGCTTTTGACGGAAGTGTTTTTAAAAGGATAGTGAAAATTACTGATCCGATTGAATTAAAGAAACAGCAGGATAAGATTGAAGGGTACAAAACGCAAGTTTCTAAATTTAAAATCACGCAACCTTATGTTCTAAAATATCATTTTCCCAGAAAAATAAAATCGGTGTCCAATTCGAATGCAAAAATCAGTGAAGATAGAAAATCATTGGAATTACAATTTCTAATAGCAGATTGTTTGGTAAATCCTGAGAGTACGAATCTGGAAGTTGTTTTAGAGTAACTTAATTGGAAATTTTTCTTGGCTGTAACTTCTCTTAAAAACTTTGTACCTTTGCAATTCAAAAATAAGTGGACGAAATAGGATTGCTTCGTTCCTCGCAATGAAAAATGAATAAAACCATCCAACTTCAAGATTTAGGAACTAAAGATTATAAAGCAACTTGGGAATACCAGGAAGAATTGTTCAAAGGAATCGTTGATCTGAAAATTCGAAATCGCAGAGAAGAACTCGAATTAGAGACGCCTAATTATTTTCTTTTTGTGGAACATCCACACGTTTATACTTTGGGGAAAAGTGGTGATTTAAGTAATTTGCTTTTATCTGAAAAACAATTGGAAGCCAAAGGAGCAACTTTTTATAAAATCAATCGTGGTGGCGATATTACCTATCACGGGCCTGGGCAAATAGTAGGATATCCAATTATAGACTTAGAAAATTTCTTTACTGATATCCATAAATACTTGCGTTTTCTGGAAGAAGCTATTATTCTTACGCTGCAAGAATATGGAATTGTTTGTGGTAGAAGCGAAGGTGAAACGGGAGTTTGGTTAGGTGCAGGAACTCCATTTGCAAGAAAAATTTGTGCTATGGGTGTTCGCGCTTCCCGTTGGGTAACCATGCATGGATTTGCACTAAATGTAAATGCTGATTTGGGTTATTTTGATAATATCATTCCGTGTGGTATTCGCGGTAAAGCGGTAACTTCATTAAACGTAGAACTTGGCGTAGAAAAAGTCAATGAAGAAGAAGTCAAAGAAAAAATCCTGAAACATTTCTCCATTCTTTTTGAAGCGACTTTTGAGAAATCTGCAATCAAAAATCATTAATCTGCAATCAAAAATCAAAAGTATACTGTTCCGGTAATAAACGAAATGTCATTCGGTGGTATTTTGTTACTCCGTAGATTCGTATTGCTTCTCGATGTTCTTTGGTAGGATATCCTTTATTTTGTTTCCAATTGTACATTGGGAATTCCTCATGAATACGATTCATATATTCATCCCGATATGTTTTTGCTAATATGGAAGCGGCCGCAATACTCAAGTATTTTGAATCTCCTCTAATAATACTGGTATTTGGGATTGAATTTAGGAACTCAATTTCAGCATCGGTAAAAATCTTTCCTCCGCGATTTTTAATTCCTCCTTTTGGAATCAATGGACTATTTCCGTCTACAATGATGGATTCAGGTCTTGGGTCCAGTTTTAAAATACTTTCCTGCATTGCTTTTATGGAGGCATTCAAAATGTTTATTTCGTCAATTATCAAAGGTTCAAGATGTGTTACTGCAAATGAAACACATTGCTCCTCTATAATAGGTCTCATTTTTTCTCTGGCTTTTTCCGACAATTGTTTGCTGTCATTTAATGTATGGTTTTGAAAATCAGCGGGTAATATTACCGCTGCAGCAGTAACAGGTCCTGCAAGGCAACCCCGGCCTGCTTCGTCAGTTCCAGTTTCTAAATTTGGTGTTAAGAAAAATGAATATAGCATAAAAAATGATTTTAGCAAAAATATAGTTTTATGCTTAATTATTCGCAAAAAAACAGTATATAAGCATAAAATATCGATATTATGTGCTCTTTTAGTTTTAAAATTATAATAAAAATAAAATATGTTAATTTTTGTAAATAGTTGGTATTTTAAGAATTTATTATGATTTTTGTGAAATAACTAATTCAAAATAAATTTAATATGAGATCAAAATTCAAATGGATTTTTTCGTTGCTATTGGCATTGTCAATGCAATTTGCTTTTGCACAAGAAAAAACTGTTACTGGTGTGGTTGCAGATGCTACTGGACCTATTCCAGGAGCAAATGTTGTTGTTAAAGGTACAAATAGAAGTGCGCAAACTGATTTCGATGGAAAGTATTCCATTAAAGCTAATTCAGGAGAGGTATTAGTGTTCTCATTTGTTGGTATGAAAGATGTGACAGTAAATGTTGGTACTTCTTCTACAGTTAACATTAAAATGGAGCAAGCTGACAATACACTAGAAGAAGTTGTGGTTGTAGGTTATGGGACTCAAAAGAAAAAGAATCTTACAGGTTCTATTTCGCAAATTAAAGGAGAGGCAATAGCTAGTTTAGCTACTCCTAGTTTTGAATCTCAATTGGCAGGTAGAGCTGCTGGAGTTCAGGTTACATCTAATTCAGGTGTTTTGGGGCAAGCGCCTAGAATTAGAATTAGAGGAATTGGTTCAATTTCTTCTGGAAGTTATCCTTTGGTAGTGGTAGATGGTGTGCCAATTTTCACTGGAGATGTTGGGGGATATGCAAATACTAATGCTTTAGGAGATATTAACCCAGCAGATATTGAGTCTACAGAGATTTTAAAAGATGGTTCGGCAACGGCTATTTATGGATCAAGAGCTTCTAATGGTGTTATTTTAATTACAACCAAAAAAGGGAAAGGTGGTAAGTTTAGAGTGAACTATAATACGTACACTGGAGTTGCTACGCCAATTGATTTTTTAGATTTGTTAGGTACTAAGGATTTTATTACAATCCAGAATGAAAAAAGATCAAATAGAGCTGCTTCACCATGGGCTGCAGGAACAGCATTTAATACAGATTGGCAAAAAGCGGTACTTCGTTCTAATGCTTTTCAAACAGATCATAATTTATCTCTTTCTGGTTCTACTGACAAGACAAATTACTATTTTTCTGTTGGATACAATGAACAAGAAGGTATTGCAAAAGCAAATAACCAAACTAGATATAATGTAAGAGCTAATGTCGATCAAAAAGTTAAAAGTTGGTTAAATATTGGTGTGAATGCTGCTTTGTCAAGAACGCAGAATAATGGTTTGAATACAGGAGCTAACTCATTATCAGGTTTAATGTTTAATGCAATGCGTCAATTGCCAAATACACCTGTATATGACGCTACGAACCCAACGGGTTACAATATAGCAGGAGCAAGTGTAGGTCAAGGAGAAAACTTATCTGTAATAGGTAACAATTTACCAAATATTGTTTATGTATTGGATAATAATATTTACAGATCAAAAATTGATAGATCTTTAGTTAGTCTGTTTGCAGATTTTAAAATTTTACCTAGTTTGAATTTTAAAACTCAAGGAAGTGTTGATGCTATTGGCACAGAAGGGTTTCAGTATTTAAATCCAATTAATGGAGATGGTGCTGGAGTAGCTGGATTAGTTAGAAATAATTTTACAAATTTAACACGTTGGAATGTTCAAAATATTTTGTCATACAATAAGACTTTTGGAGATGTTCATAATATCGGAGCTACTGCAATTTACGAAGCACAAAAACAAAAAGTAAATTCTTTCTTTGGTGGAGGTAATGGTTTATCTGATACTTTCTTTAATCAAGGTTTGATATCAGGATCATACGCAACACAAGTATCTGGAGGATCAATATCTGAAAACGGAATTATTTCATATGCAGGTAGATTGACATATAATTATAAAGAAAAATATTTCCTTCAAGGATCTTTACGTAAGGATGGTCTTTCGTCATTGCCCTCTGCTAATAAGTGGGGAACTTTCCCAGGAGTTTCTGCAGGATGGAGCGTAAGCAAAGAATCTTTTATGACACCTTTAGAAAATGTTGTTTCTGAATTTAAGTTAAGAGCTTCTTATGCAGAAGTTGGTAATACTGATATTGGTAATTATCCTTATTTAGGCTTGTATAATAATTCAAAATATGCTGAATATAATGGTATTGCCTATTCTCAGGCGGGTAATAATCAATTAAAATGGGAGACTTCGGAGAAGTTGGACTATGGTGTAGATTTAGCTTTTTTAAATAATCGTTTGAAATTTACTTATGATTATTTTATCAATAACCAAGACGGTTTGATTTTAGCTGTGCCTCAGCCTTTGTCTTTAGGAGTTCCTGGAAACTCAATATCACAAAATATTGGTTCTTTGAAAAACTCTGGACATGAAATATCAGTTGAAGCTTCTCCTTTTAGAAGTGAAAATTTTGAATGGACATTGTCAGCTAATTTATCTTTAGTAAAAAGTAAAGTAAATACTTTAGTGAATGGTCAAGATATTAATTATGTTGATGCAGATAATTTTAATACTGGAAACAATATATTAAGAGAAGGTGAGTCACCTTATGCTTTGTATGGTTTTAAATATTGGGGAGTAAATCCTGCTAATGGTAATCCAGTTTATTATAAAGCTGATGGTTCATTAGTTCAGGGAAATATCGATACTCAAGCATATAGAGTTTTTGATCCAAACAATCCTTCAGATATTTCGGTAGCTTCTTCTTTGAGTACATCTGATAAAAGTATTTTAGGAAGTGTACTTCCTACTTATTTTGGAGCGTTCAATTCTAACATGAGATATAAAGATTTTGATTTAGGTTTCATGTTCCGTTTTAGTGGTGGTAATAAAATTCACAATTCAACTAGACGTGATGCATTAACAATGAACTTCAATAACAATGGAACTGAAATATTAGGAAGATGGCAAAGTGCTGCTAATCCTGGTGATGGATGGACTCCAAGATTGAGAGATGATAGAGAAACTTTTATCAATTTAAATCAAGCATCTACTCGTTTTGTTGAAGATGGTGATTATATCAAATTAGATAATGTAACTTTAGGTTATAATTTGCCAAAACCAGTTTTAGAAAAAATTGGAGTTGATAAATTTAGACTTTTTGTACAAGGTCAAAACTTATTAATTATTACAGACTATAAAGGTTTAGATCCAGAGATGGAAATTACAGGTATTGATTTAAATGGTACTCCAAGATCTCGAGTATTCACTATTGGTCTGAATGTAGGTTTCTAATTTAAAAATGAAAAAAATGAAAAATAAAAATAAATTTTTATCCTTATGGAGTGCTAAAATAGCAGTTCCATTAATGGTGGTTTCACTCTTGTTAGTCTCTTGTAGTGAAGAAAATACGATCGAATTAGATCCTTTCAATAGTATCTCAGAAAATGTTGCTTTTGAAACTCCAGCTTTAATTGATCTTTCGGTTACAGGGATGTATAATGGTGCTCAATTGGGTAACTTTAATGGTGCTGGAGCGAGAGGATATGTATTTGGAGCGGCTTACATTCAACAAGGTGACAATAGAGGCGAGGATGTTGTTAATTTAGCTGCATTTTACCAATTAACTTATACAGGTACTTATGATCCTACAACAGCAAATAATGTGTACTATTGGGCAGATGCTTATCGGTTAATTAATAGAACCAATATTGTAATTGAAGGTGTTGAAAAAGCAGCTGCAAGTGGAATTATTACTCGAGAAATTGCAAATGATTATATAGGTCAAGCAAAATTTTTCAGAGCGATTGCGCATAATGAATTGTTGATTTTTTATGCAAGACCTTTTCAAGATAATAACGGCGCTAGTTTAGGGGTTCCTTACAGAGAGATTCCTTATAATACTCCTGCAAATATTGCACTTGGTTTAGCTCAAGGTAGAAACACTGTGGCTGAGTGTTACACTAAAATTCTTAAAGATTTAAGTGATGCAGAAACACTACTTTTTTCAAAAAATGCACGAGTTGGTGCTGCTAAAATTGAAAGAATTACTAAAGAAGCAGCAATAGCATACAAAACGAGAGTTTATTTGCACATGCGTGATTGGAATAATGTAATTACTGAAGGATTAAAGTTAAACGGTTTGTATTCTATGACTGCAAATCCAGACACTCCTTTTGCGAGTAATAGTTCTAATACAGAATCTATTTTCTCTATTGCAAATGGAGCTACTAATAATCCAGGTGCTAACGGTGCTCTAGCGAATATGTATCACCCACCAATTCCAGCAGCCTCTAATGGTCGTGGATTAGTTGCTATTAGCCCAATTATTTGGAGAGATCCGAGTTGGTTGATTGATGATAAAAGAAGAACTGAGGGGACTATGGTTATAACTGGTATTGGAAGTTATTATCCAAATTCTAAATTCACTAAAAAATATAAAGATGGTGTGAATAAAACAGATGCTGCACCTATTATCAGATATGCTGAAGTAGCATTGAATATGGCTGAGGCTTATGCTAGAAATAATGATGTTGTTAATGGTTTGGCAAGATTAAACTCTGTTAGAAATAGATCTTTAGCTGATCCAGCAACTCAGGCATTTACAGCAACTACTTTTTCGTCAAATATTCAATTATTAGGTGCTATTTTGAAAGAAAGAAGAATAGAGTTTCTTATGGAAGGTCGTCGTTGGGCTGATATTCATAGATTGCAAAATGATGCTAATTTTCCAATAGCTGGTGTTCCTGCAAAAGCTGCAAATGGAGGTTTTGCTAGTGCTTCAACGGCTTTAACTGCATACGCATTAGGCACTCCTTACACAGGCGCTTTAGGTGTTAATGCAATTCCTTATGACAACTTTAAGTTTTTGTGGCCTATACCGCAATTGGAATTGGATTCTAATCCAACATTGAGAGATCAGCAAAATCCAGGTTACTAAATATGTTAATAATTCATTATTAATATTAATAGGGTAAGCATTTATATCATTTGTTAGCCTTATTAAAAAGTATCCTGAGTTATTATTATTATTATAAACAGCTATAAGAATTTATTCTTGTAGCTGTTTTTTATTATAGAATAAAAAAATAAAAAATAATTGATATTTTAATATTGTAATTTGAAACCTATAGAAGTTGTTTTCTTTCGTTTCCTTAATTAAATGGTTTCTAAATAAGAAGTTTATTAAATTAATGACAGTATCTAGTATTTTTTTTTAACATAAAGAAGTTATTTTTTATTTTAAATTAGCACACAAGAAAATCCATTTAAATTCAAATCATGAAAAAAAATACTTTTAGAATATTAATGTTGTTTGTGCTGTTTTTTTCTATTTTTTCCTATTCACAAAATGACAAGGAAAAAAATGTTATTTTAAATCAAACTAATGTTTCAAACCTTAAGAAATTGAAAATAGAATTAGGTAAGAGTCGAATAAAAAAATATGAAAAAGCGGTAACAGTTGCAAAACAAAATGGTTGGCCAATTAAATTTACTAGTGCTGATGGAAATTTTGCAGAAATAAAAGAGGTTACTGATGAGGGATTTCCATTGTATCGTGTAACTAGAAATGAAGGGTCAGCATTTACCTCTAGGGTAAATAAATTACGCACTAATGGTGGATTAGGCTTGAGTTTAACTGGTAATGGATTGTTTGTTGGGGTATGGGATCAAGACAATGCAACTATCACACATGAGGATTTTGGAGGTAGAGCTTTTGTTTTTGATAATAATACGAGTCCAACTTCTTTTCATTCAAGTCATGTTACCGGAACGATGATTAGTTCTGGTGCAAACTCAACCGATGGGCTAGGCCGAGGTATTGCGTATGAGGCGTTTGCTTATGTTAGTAATTGGACTCGGGATTTGGAAGAGATGACGGAATTAGCTACAAATAATGGTTTGTTGCTGTCTAATCATTCTTATGGACTTCTAGCAACTAGTGCAAGTTTTCCAGAATACATTTTTGGTGCTTACAGGAATGATTCAAGGGATTTAGATCAAATAGCTTTTGATGCGCCGTATTATCAGCCTGTTATTGCAGCTGGGAATGATAGGAATAAAGTTCCTAATATTAATGCTGCAAAAGATGGATATGATTTATTGACGGATTTTAGTACTGCAAAAAATGCTATTGTTGTTGCTGCTGTAGAAGGTTTGGGGGTTAATGGGTATGTTAATTCAAGTAGTGTTGTTATGTCTAATTTTAGTAGTTGGGGTCCAACAGATGATAATCGTATAAAACCAGATATTTCTACAAAAGGAGTCAATGTATTTTCAACAACTAATGCAGCAAGTAATAAAGGCTATGGAACGATTTCAGGGACTTCAATGGCTGCCCCCGGTGTGACTGGTACCTTATTGTTGCTTCAAGAGCATTTTAGAAATATTACTAGTGGGTTCATGCGATCTGCTACATTGAGAGGTTTGATGATTCATAGTGCAGATGAAGCAGGAGATGCTGATGGGCCAGATCCAAGATTTGGTTGGGGTTTGATAAACGCTGAAAAAGCAGCGTTATTGATTTCTAATGCATATCAAGCAAACAATAAAGTTTTGATTCAGGAATTTGATTCAAGAACAACACCTTTGATGCAAGGGACTTCTTTTACTAAAACAATAAAGGCAAAGGGTACAGAGCCATTGGTAGCTACTATTTCTTGGACTGATCGTGCCGGGTTGACTAATACAAGTACTGTTGATTTAACAACTCCGGTCTTGATTAATGATTTGGATATAAGAATTACAAAAAATACAGAAGTTTTTTTTCCATGGCGTCTAAATGATATCAAAAGTCAGCCAGCTATTAGAGCGGATAATACTGTTGATAATATTGAGAAAATTGAAATTAATAATCCTGTTAATGATTTCTATACCATAACAGTTAGTCATAAGGGAAATCTAGTAGGTAATAGCCAGGATTTTTCGTTAATAGTTTCGGGTATAGATGAGAGTAACTTAGCAACTAATGAATCTGATTTTAAAGCATTAAATGTATGGCCTAATCCAATGAATGATTTTGTTAATATATCGGTTCTATCAGATCTTTCTGATGAAATGTATTTAGAGGTTTATGATATTTTAGGAATTAGACAACTTTCTAAAAGAATAGATTATTCAAATGCCGGTTTTGTTAATTCAATACAAGTGAATTCTCTTAAAAAAGGGCTTTATATTTTTAAAATTATGCAAGGAAAAAAGCAATCTATTTGGAAAATATTAAAAAATTAAACTAAATATTGTTAAAATTTTTCTTTTAATATTTTTTTTATTTAAAAAAATCAGAATAAGCAATAAACAAGTTAAAACTTATGTTTTTGATGAAAATGTATCATAATTTTAAAATTTTTCAATATTAACTATTAAATGTTTGTTAATTAATAATTAATTAATAGTTTTGTTTTTTAACTAACTCAAAAAAAATATTTATGAAATCAAAGTTTACTTGGATTCTTACGTTATGTTTAGCGTTTTTTATTCAGTTTTCCTTTGCGCAAGAGAAAACTGTTTCGGGTGTTGTTACTTCCAAATCCGATCAAATGACTATGCCAGGGGTAAATGTTGTTGTACAAGGTACAAGTCGTGGAGTACAAACCGATTTTAATGGTGCATTTTCTATTAAAGCTTCCGTTGGAGAAAGATTAGTAATTTCTATTGTTGGGTCAAAACCTGTTACTGTTGTGGTAGGTGCTCAAAATAGAATTAACGTTCAGCTTGAAGATGATACTACTGTATTAGAAAATGTTATTGTTGAAGGTTACAATGTAACAAAAACAAAAGCAAAGTCTAACGTTGCCTCAGTAACTGTTAGTTCTAAAACTATTGAGGGGCGACCTAACGCTTCTTTTATTCAAACCTTACAGGCGCAAGTTTCTGGTTTGAATATTACATCAGGAACAGGGCAGCCAGGGGGGAATAGCCAAATTATTATCAGAGGTACAGGTTCTATCAATGGTAAAGTTGAGCCATTATTCGTTATTGATGGAATTCCTTTGAACTCTGATAACTTTAGAAGTATCAATCCAGACGATATCGAATCAGTTTCGGTTCTTAAAGATGCTGGTGCAACTTCTATCTACGGTAATAGAGGTGCTAATGGTGTAATTATTGTTAAAACTAAAAAAGGTAGTTTTGATTCGGCATTGAACGTTAAGTATTCCTCTACTACAGGTTTTTCAACTTTGCAGAAAACAAAATATAACTTGATGAACTCTCAAGAATTGCTTACAACTGAAAGAGCATTTGGTAGAGGTAGAGGTTTTACGAATGGTCCTAATGGTGGTCCAATGACAGATGCTCAAATTGCAGCAGCAGTAAATACAGACTGGAATGACTACTTTTTTAGAACTGGTGTTACTCAAAATCAAGTTTTGAGCTTGTCTGCTGGTGGAAAAAATATGAGCTCGTTTACTTCTCTTGGATATTTTGATCAACAAGGTATCTTGAAAGGATCTGATTTGAAAAGATTTAGTTTTAGAAGTAATGTAAGTGGTAAATCAAATAATGATAAATTAACATATTCAACTACTACATCTATCAACTTTTCTAGAAGAAACGAAGCTAACGCTATTGGTACAGGAGGTGTAAATCAGAATTATGTTCTTGGTGCTAATAATAGTGCTCCTTATATATCACCAGATGATTATAGTACTAGCCAACAGCTTTTATTAGATTACCAAACACAAGGTGGAACTTTATTATTAACTCCATTATTTCTTGTTGATAAGCTAAAAACTTTTGAAAATAGAATTGATGAGTTAAAAGGTTTGATTAACCTTGAAGGTGGATATAAAATTACCAAAGATTTAAGTCTTGGTACATCCATAGCTTTAGATTATACTCAACAAAATTTGTATACATGGCAAAGTCCTACGGCTTTTAATTCACTACTTTTTGCTGGTGCTGCAACTGCACCTGAATTTGAAGACCAGTTATTTGAAAGAGACGTGGCTATCACCTCAAACACACGTTTGAATTATAATCGTACTTTTAATGAAAAGCACACTATAAATGCTGGGGCGTATCTAGAGTACATAAAATCTCACAGAAATGGTTTTAATTTTAGACAAAGAGGTTTAAATCCTAAAACTACTTCTCCAGGAGCTGGTACTGGTTATATTTTAGATGGTCCTACTAACGATAGATTTGTACCTACAGTAGGTGCTTTTAAACAAGAAACAGGTTTGTTCTCTTATTTTGGTACTGCTGATTATGATTATGATAGTAAATATGGTTTTGGAGCTACTGTTCGTAGAGATGCTTCTTCAAGATTCGCAGGAGATAACAGATGGGGTACTTTCTACTCATTTAGCGGTCGTTGGAATATTGATAAAGAAGCTTTCATGCAGGGTTCGGTAATTAATGCACTTAAACTAAGAGGGTCTTACGGAACGTCTGGAAATCAAGACGTTTTGAATGGAACTTATTTGGCATTAAACAACACTAGGGAGTTATATACTACTGCTGTTGGGTACAATGGTACTCAATCTTTTGTACTATCACAGTTAGCTGTTCCAGATTTACGTTGGGAAAAAACTGCTCAAGCAAATATTGGTGTTGACTTTGAAGTTTTTAACAGTAGATTGAGTGGTTCATTTGATGTATATCAAAAAAGAACAACTGATTTATTTATTCCGGTACCTTTATCAGCTATTAATGCGACAGGTTCCGTGAACTCTAATTTTGGTTCACTAAAGAATGAAGGAGTTGAAGCTACATTGAATTATGATTTGATTAAAAGTAATACTGGTTTTAATTTGACATTAAATTTTAATGGTTCTTACAATAAAAATACAATCCTTGACATAGCAGGTACTACAGGATTAATTGATAATGGTACAACAGTAATTCAAGAAGGACAAATTATAGATGAGTTTTTTCTTACAAAATATCAAGGAGTTAATCCTGCTAATGGTAATTTACTTTTCTTAAATGCAGCTGGTGAAATTACAGAAAACCCTAATCCTACTGTTGATAGAGTACTTACTGGCAAGTCACGTGTTCCGTTGTATCAGGGAGGATTTGGTTTTGACTCAACTTACAAAGGTTTTTTCTTAACTACTAATTTTTCGTATGCTGCTGAAGTGTATAGAATTGATTTTGATTTACAAGGATTACAGAATCCAACTAATAACGTAGGTGTATTTAATGTTTCGGCTGATTTATTAAATGCTTGGACTCCTGATAATAGAGTAACAGACATTCCGTCTTTGAGAGCAGCTAATTATGCTGCCCAAAATAATTCAGACCGATATTTAATAGATGCTTCTTATGTAAGATTAAGATTCGCATCTTTTGGATATGATGTTCCTAAAAAATTATTAGAAAAAACACCTTTCAAAACAGTTAAGGCATTTATTCAAGGTGAAAATTTAGTTACATTCTCTAAATGGAGAGGTTGGGATGCGGAAAGCCCACGAACTGCCGATCAATACCAATACCCTACTCCAAAAATAGTTTCTGTAGGATTACAATTAGAATTTTAATATAAAAAAGATATGAAAAAAATTAATTTTATTTTATTCGCATTGATAATTTCATTTTTCTCTTCTTGTGAAGATGCGATTGATATTATTCAGCCTGGTGAATTAGGTCCAGATGTTACTTTTCAAACCGTAGAGGATTTACAATTTGGTTTAAATGGTGTTTATGCTGCTGTTGCAGGTGAGAATGCAATATCTTTTAGTACAGTTTTTACAGATGAAGTTGCTATTGGTTTTGCTAATGGTGGACAAGGTTTAAACGGAGGAGAGTATGTTTTTAATCTAAATGCAGCCTCTGGTGATGCAGCAGTAATATGGTCTTCTAATTATGCTTTAATAAATAGAGCAAATAGAGTTATTGCAGGAGCTGCTCTTATTACACCAACAGCAGCTACAAAAGCTGCATATGATGATATATTAGCTCAGGCACACATATTGCGAGCATGGGGACACTTTGTATTGTTGAGTCATTTCACAACAAATATGGCTGATGATAATGCTCTTGGTGTAATTAAATTGGATTTTGTTCCACTTGTTACAGATCAGTTACCAAGAAATACAAATGGTGAAGTTTTTGCATTAATCAACGAGGATTTAAATTTTGCTTCTTCTTTATCTGCTACTTCAAATGCTAATACGTCACGTACGTTCGTTTCAACGGATTTTGTAAAAGCTTTTAGAGCTAGAATGGCTGCTTACAGAGGTAAATATGCTGAAGTTACTGCTTTAGCAGATCAATTAATAGCTTCTTACCCTTTGACACCAAGATCAGCTACTGTTGCCGATCAAAATACCTCTTTGTATTTAAATATTTGGACTGATGTTGCAATACCTACTGCTACTCAAAATGAGGTTATATTTAAGCTTGAGCGTGTTCCAGGGAATAGATTGATAAATGCTATTTGGGCATCTGTAAACAGTACTGTGAATGGATCTCCTTTTTATGAAATGAGCACTAGTTTATACAATTTATTGAATAATACAAATGATATTAGAAGACGTGCTTTTTTAAGTCCTAGTTCTGATCCAGCTACTAATAGATTAGTTATTGGTAAGTACCCAGGTTCTGGTGGTATTGTTCAGTTGAATGATGTTAAGATCTTTAGAACTCCAGAAATGTATTTCTTAAAAGCTGAAGCGCTTGCTGATGCAGGAAATTTTGCTGGTGTTGCTGCGCAATTGCAAGCGGTTACTAACGCAAGATTTGTAGCTGGTACTGCTCCAGTTATTCCAGTTCCTACTAGTGCTCAAGCTGCTTTTGCTGAAATCTTGAAGCAAAGAAGAATAGAATTGTGTTTTGAAGGGCATCGCTACTTAGATCTTAAACGTTTGGGAGTTAGAGCAGGAGTAACTATTGATAGAGCTCCAGAAGATTGTAGTATTTTCAATGCTTGTAGTATTCCTAATACAGACTATAGATTTACTATGCCTATTCCTGTTGGTGAACTTAGTGCTAATACAGGTATAAAAGATCAACAAAATCCAGGTTATACTAACTAATTTAATTGTTTTATTATGAAAAAATATTTATTAAAAATAACCGCAATTGCCCTTTTTATGGGGGTAATTGCAGGTTGTGAAAGCGAAAGTGTAGTATTTGATAATGTAAATGGCCAAGAAGGCATCCAATTTTCTACAAGAAGTTATAATATTACTGTTCCCCCTGCAGGGACAAAAGTTACTATCCCAGTAAGCGTTACCACTATTTCTAATTCAGATAGAACTTTTCAAGCAGTTGCGGATGATAAGTCAACTGGTGCAGCTGTTTCTTATTCAATCGGTACTGCAAATATTCCGGCTGGATCTTATGAAGGAACTTTAGATGTTAGTTTAAATACTAACTCGTTATTAGATGGTGTTGCATATTCATTGCTTGTAAAGTTAGTAGCACCTGTTGGAGGTTCTGCTTTTAACAATGTGGCAACTATAAATTATAATAAAAAAGTTGTTTGTAATAATGTTGTACTAACTGTAACAACAGATGCTTACGCAGAAGAAACCTCTTGGAAAATAGTAAACGCAGCAGGAACAGTTGTGGCGTCTATACCTCCAGGAACATATGGACCTGCAGCATCTACAGCTAGTAGAGGAAAAGTGTATACTCATAATATTAATTTACCAAACGGTAAATATTCTCTTATAATGGAAGATGTTTATTGTGATGGACAAAATGATGGAGCTTACGAAGGAAGTTATAAATTAGACTGTTCTATTATTAAGCATGCGTCAGGTACTGGAGCTTATGGATGTACAGAAGTAACTAATTTTGAAATTAATCCGTAAAAAAGTTATCAAAGAATAATTAAGAGAGTGTTTTGTAACTAACAAAACACTCTTTTTTTTGCAATTTTTTTTTTTGTATCATTGATTCTATTGTTATAAAATTGAGAATTAAACAAAATAAAAAAGGCTTTTTTTCGTGAAAGAAGGTGTTTTTTAAATAGAAGATGTATCAACTCTAATTCTTAATTAATTCAATTTTACTTTTTTAGAAATTGAAGGTTCCTTTTTTATATCAATTCATATATTTAATATAACCTTTTTGGTAGATGATAATGTATATATGGACAGCTAAAATAGATTTTTACTAACTCTAGTGAAGATTGTATGTAAAAAAAGATTATTAAAATAAGTCTTTATGATAGCCGATAGTAAATTAAATAGTAATATTTTTTATGTTCAAAAAAAAAACAAAACAACAATAAACAATTTATAGTGAATGGCTGTCCCATTATAATATTTTCTGTGCATTATGAAAAAACTTAATTCAAGTAAATTATAGTTACAAGCTTTTTCGCAATAAATAAATCAAAATACTTGTGTACAGCATCTTGAAAATAGTCTTAATTTAATCTTGTATTTGTTTTATAGCAGGTGGATATATAAATAAATTTAATTATTTGATTTCATAATGTATTTCTTTTTTATTCATAACTGTTAATGATTTACCTTTGTTCGTGTATAAGATTTAAAATAATTGCTTAATTATATATTCCTGCAAATGAGAATTCTCTTTTTTTTTCTTTTTTTAGTAATTCCAACAACTTTTTTTTCTCAAGTTAAAAACAGTAAAAATTTCGATTTTAGTAGCAAATACAATAGTTCTGATTCCATAAAAAAGGGCAGTGTTAAAACCGCTACCATAGATATGTACCGTTTTATAACAATCGATAATGACACTACTTACATCGATACTTCTTTAACAATCCAAAAAGAATACAGCCACAATTATTTGCGAAAAGATATTTTTGGGCTTTTGCCTTTTGCAAATGATGGACAAACCTACAACACCTTGCAGTATAGTTTGACTGATTTTTCACCGTATCCAGAATTTGGTTTTAAAGCAAAACATTTCAATTTTTTAGAAGCTAACCAAATAAGATATAGTTCAGTTGCTACACCAGTAACCGAATTGTATTTTAAAACCACTGTGAGAAAAGGACAATCTGTAGATGCATTTATAACCTTGAATACTTCTGAAAATCTTAATTTTTCTATTGCATACAAAGGTTTACGTTCCGAAGGGGAATATCTCAACCAATTGTCTAGTACCGGTAATTTTAGATTTACTACCAATTATAACACTAAAAACAAGCGTTATTTTGCGAAGGCGCATTATACCTTTCAAGATATTCTAAATGAAGAAAATGGCGGTATTACAACCATTGAAAATTTTGAAAGCGAAGACCCAAACTATAATAACCGACAACGATTTGAAGTCTATTTTAATGACGCTAAATCGTTTTTAAAAGGGAAAAGAATTTTTCTGGATCATAATTTCAGGATTAATTCAGATAAAGGTGCTAATAACTTGTATCTAACCCATCAGTTCAATTATGAAAATAAATTCTTCGAATACAAACAAGCTACTGTTCCATCAACAGTGGGAGGCACTGTTGTAGATCGATTTGGAGAATCATTTAAAAGTAGTGGAATTAATGATCAGACTCGTTATAACAAAATGTATAATAGAGTTGGACTGGTTTATGAAAATACTACTTTAGGTAAATTTCAGTTTTTTGCAGATGATTTTAGATCAAATTATTACTATGACCAAATATTGATTTTTGATAATCAAAAGGTAATACCGAGTGCATTCAGTCAAGAAATTAATAGTGTAGGTGGTCAATATGAGTACAGAAAAAACAAATGGAATGGTACATTTTTATATTCAAGATCGGTTACGGCCCAATCATTATCAAATCTAGATGCTAAATTAGATTATGCTCTAAATGATAACACACAATTCTCTTTTAAATATCAGAATATAAATAAATTGCCAAACAGTAATTACAATCTATATCAAAGTAGTTACGTTCAGTACAACTGGTCTAATGATTTTAAGAACGAAAAAATAAATTCAATTAGTGCAAATGCTATAACTCCGTGGTTTGATGCAGAAGTGCAGTTTTCAGTTTTAAATGACCATTTATATTTCAATAATGTATCAACCCTTGCACAAACAAGCGCCAAAACACAAATTGTAGCTCCCTCGCAATATGATGGTACAATAAATTACCTATCTGTAAAAGTTAGTAGAGAATTAACCTTTGGTAATTTTGCTTTAGATAACACCATTTTATATCAAAAAGTAGATCAGCAAGATGCAGTTTTAAATGTTCCAGAAATTGTTACAAGAAATACGTTCTATTACTCCAATTATTTGTTTAAACGTGCTTTGTTTTTACAAACTGGAATAGTGCTGAATTATTTTTCCAAGTACTATGCAAATGATTATAATCCAGTTATTGGCGAGTTTTTTGTACAAAACGAGAAACAAATTGGAAACCATCCAAATTTTGATTTTTTTATAAATGCAAAAATTCAAAGAACACGGATTTATTTCAAGGCGGAGCATTTTAATTCCTCTCTAACGGGTAATAATTTTTATTCTTCACCCAATAATCCATCGCGTGACTTTACGATTCGATTTGGTTTGATTTGGAACTTCTTCAATTAATAGCTCTTTAAAATTTCAAATTTTCAAATCTTTTTTTTGGGCGTTTTATCGCGCTATTCGCTTTATCTTTCCTTGCTTAAAGAAAGCAAGGAAAGGATGCCGCTTTTATCACGAACGCAAAATCCCGTAACGAAGAATATTTTATAACAAAATACTATCTTTGCATTAATATTTATAACAAATCACAATCTTAAAATCATAATAAAATGCGCTACGCAGAAAACATATTAGGCACAATAGGAAATACGCCATTAGTAAAATTGAATAAAGTAACTGCAGATGTAGATGCTTTGGTACTTGCTAAGGTAGAAACCTTCAATCCCGGAAATTCTGTAAAGGATAGAATGGCAGTAAAAATGATTGAAGATGCTGAGGCAGATGGAAGGTTAAAACCAGGAGGAACTATTATTGAAGGTACTTCCGGCAATACAGGAATGGGATTAGCATTAGTAGCCATCATAAAAGGTTACAAGTTAATTTGTGTGATATCAGATAAACAGTCCAAAGAAAAGATGGATATTCTTCGTGCAGTAGGTGCAAAAGTTGTGGTTTGTCCGACTGATGTGGAGCCAACTGATCCACGTTCGTATTATTCTGTTTCCAAGAGATTAGCAGATGAAACACCTAATTCTTGGTATGTAAATCAATACGATAATCCTTCAAATGCGATTGCTCATTACGAACAAACGGGACCTGAAATTTGGAAACAGACAGAAGGTAAAATCACTCATTTTGTAGTAGGAGTAGGAACAGGAGGGACAATTTCCGGTGTAGCTAAATATTTGAAAGAGAAGAATCCAAACATCAAAATTTGGGGAATAGATACTTATGGTTCTGTGTTTAAAAAATACCACGAAACTGGAATTTTTGATGAAAATGAAATTTATTCCTATATAACAGAAGGTATTGGAGAAGATATTCTTCCAAAAAATGTTGATTTTTCATTGATTGATGGATTTACAAAAGTAACGGATAAAGATGCAGCAGTTTACACTCGTAAAATTGCGTTGGAAGAAGGAATATTTGTAGGGAATTCAGCAGGTGCAGCAATTAAAGGATTATTGCAACTTAAAGATCATTTTAAACCAGAAGATGTCGTTGTAGTTCTTTTTCATGATTCAGGAAGTCGTTATGTTGGTAAAATGTTCAATGATGACTGGATGCGTGAACGTGGATTTCTAGACGAAGAAATCACTAAAGCCGAAGATGTAATCAAAGATCATATTGATAAACCATTGATTGTGGTGCGTACAGAAGAATTAGTTTCTCACGCTATAGAAAGAATGCGTAAATACAAAATCTCTCAGATTCCAGTGATTGATGTTACAGGTTTTGTAGGTTCTGTAGATGAAAGTGATTTATTTCAAAGTTACGTAGCCGATAAGGATGTAGCTGACAAGCCTATAAAAGAAGTTATGGGCAAACCATTTCCAATAGTAAAATTTGGTACACCAATAGAAGAAGTTTCTCGTTTATTTACCAAAGAAAATGAAGCAGTTTTAATCGAATTAGAGAATGGAAGTCATCATATTATTACCAAATATGATATTATTGGATCGATAAAATAAAATTTTATAATTCAAAATAGTAAAGTTTTTAAAGCCATGAATTTGACGAGTTTATTTCGTTAAATTTGTGGTTTTTTATATTTATAACAAACTATAATATGACCTTTACTGCCATAGATTTTGAAACTGCAACCGCTTTCCATCCGTGTTCCGTTGGTATTGTTACCGTAGAAAACGGGATAATTGTCGATGAGTTTGTTAGTTTAATAAAGCCACCAAACAATCTATATTCGCCTTTTACAATTCAAGTTCATGGGATATACCCACGTGATACGGTAAATGCAAAATCATTTGCACAGGTATATCCTGAAATACAAAAACGTCTTAAAAATAGAATAGTTGTGGCTCATAATGAAAGTTTTGACCGAAATGTACTTGCCAAGTCAATGGCACTTTACGGATTGGATTATGCTGATTTGAATATTGCTTCCCGTTGGGAATGCACTGTGAAAATATATAAAGCCAAAGGGCTTAAACCAACCAAATTGAGTGATTGTTGCCGAGAAATGAATATTGCACTAAATCATCATGAAGCTTTATCTGATGCCCGGGCTTGCGCCAAATTATATATGTTGAAATAAATTTCTTTCATTTTGTTTTTTTTCTTATTTTAGAAGTCTCTTGTCTCCAAGTATATACTTTTTATCTGAAAAAAATGAAAGAAGATTTTCTGCATTACCTCTGGAAGTTTAAGAAATTTGATGTTCTAAATTTAAGAACAGTCAACAACGAGGAAGTCACAATTGTCAATATAGGTCAATATTTGGAACTAGCAGGGCCTGACTTTTTTAATGCTCAGGTAATTATTGGTGCTCAGAAATGGGCTGGTAATGTTGAAATTCATATTAAATCTTCGGATTGGTACATACATCATCATGAAAAAGATGTAGGTTATGAAAACGTCATTTTACATGTGGTTTGGGAGCATGATGTTGCCGTTTTTAGAATTGATAATTCCGAAATTCCTGTTTTAGAATTAAAAAAATACGTAGAAAAAGAAACTCTAGAAAACTATCAGTCTTTAATGACGCCAAAATCATGGATTTTTTGTGAAAAACAACTAAAAGAAGTTGATGTGTTTGCATTGCAAAACTGGCAAGAGCGTTTGTTTTTTGAACGTTTAGAAAGAAAATCGCAGCCTATATTTAATTTATTAGAGCAAACTAATCAAGATTGGGAAGCAGTTTTATTCTGTTTGTTAGCTAAGAATTTTGGTTTAAATACAAATGGAGAAATTTTTTATGAAATGGTGCAGTCTTTTCCTTTTTCAATAATTAGAAAGGAAAGTTTTGAAGTCGAAAACTTGGAAGCTTTGATTTTTGGTACTGCGGGGTTATTGGATTCTGATAAGGAAGATGCCTATTTCAAGGATTTAAAATTTAGATATTTTTACTTATTGCATAAATATCAAATAGAGAAAAATTGTTTCAAACCAGTACAGTTTTTCAAGCACCGACCTGATAATTTTCCAACGATACGACTCTCACAATTAGCTAATTTATATCATAGTCAGCATAATTTATTTTCTAAATTATGTAGTCTAGATTCATTAAAAAGCACGTACGAATTATTTCAAATTAGTGCTTCGGAATATTGGTTAAATCATTATCTATTTGATAAAGAAAGTCCGAAAAAAAAGAAAATGCTTTCTAAATCCTTTATTGATTTAATTGTTATAAATACTATAATTCCAATTCAATTTGCTTTTGCAAAAAGTCAGGGAAAAGAAATTTCGGAGGATTTAATTAGCTTCTTAAATGAAGTTACTGCAGAAAAAAATGCCATTATAGATAAATTCACTTCTTTTGGAATACAATCAAAAACTGCTTTCGAAACACAATCTTTGTTGCAACTCAAGAATGAGTATTGTAATAAAAGTAAGTGTTTAGAGTGCGTTATTGGTGCGGAATTAATGAAAAAATAATTCAGGAAATACAAAATGAATCAATTATATATTTTTGTAATTTTGTTGATAATTCATAACTCATAAAATGTCAGTAGTAATTAGACTTAAATTTTTTTTTGAGAAACATGGTTTTCATGTTTCCTCTCGTTTAGCTGATACTTTAGGAATGCGTGCCAGTAGTGTGCGATTGTTTTTTATCTATTTATCTTTTGTCACAGTAGGATTATGGTTTGCGGTTTACCTCACGTTGGCTTTTTGGATTCGTTTGAAGGATTTAATTCGTGCTAAGCGGACCTCGGTTTTTGATTTGTAAGATTCATTAAATAGAAAAAGGGATTATAAAGTATTTCAAATACTTTATAATCCCTTTTATAATTTATATAAAATTTTATTTGTCTGGATTGTTTAGTTTGCTATTTTTCTTTCCGTATACAAAGTAAATAGCTACTCCTAATGCCATCCAAATAACAAGTCTCGCCCAGCTTTCATTTGGTAATGAATACATCAACGCTAAACAAATTAGAATTCCTGCAATTGGCACAAATGGTACTAAAGGCGTACGGAAAGATCTTGGAGCATCTGGCATTTTTTTACGCATTACTAAAACTCCGATACATACTAAAACGAAAGCTAATAATGTTCCAATGCTCACCATGTGTCCTAAATCACTTACGGGTACAAAACCTGCAAAAAGACTTACGAATACCATAAAGAAAAGATTTGTTTTCCAAGGTGTTCTGAATTTTGCGTGAATATCACTAAAGAAAGAAGGTAATAAACCATCTTTACTCATGGTATAGAAAACACGACTTTGTCCCATCAACATCACAAGCATTACTGAAGTATAACCTGCTAGAATTGCTACAATTAAACCTGTTTGTAAAAATGTATATCCGGTTCTTGCAAATGCGGTTGCTGCTGGTTTCGCATCTCCTGCAAATTCATTATAAGGAACAAGACCAGTCATTACATGTGCAAATAAAACATATAAAATAGTACAAATTATAAGAGATCCTAAAATACCAATTGGCATTCCCTTTTGAGGATTTTTTGCTTCTTGGGCTGCTGTAGAAACAGCATCAAAACCAATGAAAGCAAAAAATACAGTTCCAGCTCCAGCGGCAATTCCTGACCATCCAAACTCACCAAAAACTCCTGTGTTTTGAGGAATGTAAGGAGTGTAATTTGCAGTATCAATAAAACTCCATCCTAAAACAATAAACATAATAACTACGATTACTTTTACTATAACTAAGAAGTTATTTATAGATGCAGATTCCTTAGTTCCTCTTATTAATAATAAAGAAAGTAGCGATACAATGAATATAGCAGGAAGGTTTATAATTCCACCCTCAATGATTGTTCCGTCACTTAATTTTAAAGTTTCCCAGGGTGAACAGATTAAATCATGCGGAAGGTGTATCCCGTATTTATTTAATAATTCGAGTAAATAGCGCGACCAACTCACCCCTACTGTAGCAGCTCCTAATGCGTATTCAAGTACTAAATCCCAACCGATAATCCAAGCCATAAATTCTCCCATAGTGGCGTAGGAGTACGTATAAGCACTACCAGCTACGGGAATCATTGATGCGAACTCAGCGTAGCAAAGTCCTGCGAAAGCACATCCTACGGCGGCTAAAATAAA
Source organism: Flavobacterium sp. KS-LB2 (assembly GCF_036895565.1). Classification (NCBI taxonomy): domain Bacteria; kingdom Pseudomonadati; phylum Bacteroidota; class Flavobacteriia; order Flavobacteriales; family Flavobacteriaceae; genus Flavobacterium; species Flavobacterium sp. KS-LB2. The sequence goes on from NZ_CP145904.1 coordinate 697,270, forward strand.
GGATAGTGTAACTGCTGGTCCAGCATGTTCTGCAGCTGCAATACCAGTTAATGAGAATAATCCTGCTCCAATAATTGCTCCAACTCCAAGTGCTACTAATGAACGTGAAGACAAAGTCCTTTTTAATCCTTTTTCGGATTCTGATGCTTCATTTAGCAATACCGACAGTGGTTTAGTTTTCCAAATTGACATGGGTTATATGGTTTTGTTTGTTATTAAGCTCCAAATGTATAGTTTTTTATAAAAAATAAAAACATTAATTGAATTTTAAGTTATAAAAAAGTAATTTAATTGTCTTTATTTGGAGTTTAGACTTAAAAAAACTTTTTTGTATACAGCTATGCTCATTGTTGCTTTGTTTTTAAAATGCGTTTATTTCTTGCAATTTTTTTCATAGAAAGTAATAAGTCTTGATTTAATTTCTAAATTTAGAAATCTTTAATTATTGCTCTAAATAATTCCATATCATAAATGAATTTCAAATTAGTACGAACTTATTTTTATTTTACTCGCGGGCAACGTGCGGGTATTTTCGTTTTATTCGGAATTATAATTCTTTTACAAATGATTTATTTTTTTGCGGACTTTGGCTTTGATGCAAAAAAGTATCCTGATAAGCAAAAATGGCTTTCTCTGCAGTCTCAGGTTGATTCTATGAAAGTAAACGAAGGTAAAATGTTGTCCAAATCTTATCGTTTTAATCCTAATTTTATAACGGATTATAAAGGGTACAAATTGGGTATGTCAGTTGTAGAAATTGATCGGCTTTTGGCTTTTCGAAAAGAAAATAAATATGTGAATTCGCCTAAAGAGTTTCAAAACGTAACGAAAATTTCGGATTCATTATTAAATGCAATAGCTCCAAATTTTAAATTTCCAGAATGGGTAAATAATAAGAAAGAATCTAAAGAGTTTAAAAAATACACAAATCAGGCTTTCGCCAAAAAAGAAAAAATCATTTTAATTGATATTAATCAAGCATCCAAGGAGGATTTGATAAAAATTTACGGAATAGGCGAGGCAATTTCTTTGCGGATATTAAAACAAAAAGAAAATTTGGGGGGATTTGTTTCGATGGAACAAATGAAAGATGTTTGGGGATTATCACCTGAAGTAATTGAGAATTTAAATACTCATTTTAAAATCTCTGTACTTCCGAGTTTTAAGAAACTGGACGTTAATAACGCTTCTTTAAAAGAACTTACTCAGTTTTATTATTTCAGATATGCTTTAGCAAAAGAAATCGTGACCTATAGAAGTATGAAGGGAAAAATTAATAATGTTGAGGATTTAACAAAAATTAAGGGGTTTCCTGTTGATAAAGCAAAAATAATTGGCTTATATTTGGACTTTAATTAGAAGTCACTAATTTGCGACTTTGAAATTGTTTGATTTTTATATAAAAAATGACTTTTTTGTATTGTTTGTTTTTTTTGATGCATCAGACTTTATTATCAAACTCTTAAAAATCAAATTCTGAAATATAAGGCTGTCGCTTTTGTTTCAACTTATTCAATTTGTTAAAAAAATACTAGTTATATGAATTCAATTTATTTTACAGAAGAACACCAATCATTTAGAGAAAGTTTAAAAGATTTTTTACATAAAGAAGTTGTGCCGCATATTGAAAAATGGGAAAAAACAGGTACAATAGAACGTTTTATTTGGAAAAAATTTGGGGAAATGGGCTATTTTGGTATAGCGTATCCTGAGGTGTATGGCGGATTGAATTTAGATTTGTTTTATACCGTTATTTTTCTAGAAGAACTTCAAAAAATTAAATCGTCAGGTTTTGCTGCTGCTATGTGGGCACATTCGTATTTAGCGATGACTCATTTGAATGCCGAAGGGAACGAGCGTATTAAACAAGATTATTTAGCTCCAAGTATTGCAGGTGAGAAAATAGGTGCATTGTGTATTTCAGAACCTTTTGGAGGTAGTGATGTAGCGGGTATGCGAACTAATGCAGTACTAAAAGGGGATAAGTATGTCATTAATGGTTCGAAAACCTTTATTACAAACGGTGTCTATGCGGACTATTATATTGTAGCGGCAAAAACAAATCCTGAACTAGGAAATAAAGGGATTAGTATCTTTTTGATGGATAGCAACTTGAAAGGTATTACTGCGAACAAATTAGATAAATTAGGTTGGCGAGCTTCTGACACCGCAGAAATAGCATTTGATAATGTAGAAATCCCTGTAGAAAATTTGATGGGCGAAGCCGGAAAAGGATTTCCTTACATTATGCAACATTTTGCTTTGGAGCGTTTAATTATGGCTATTAATGCTCATGCAAGGGCCGAGTATGCAATTGATTACACTATTGAGTACATGTCGCAACGTGAGGCTTTTGGAAAAAAAATTAGCAAGTTTCAGGCATTGAGACATACTATTGTCGAGCATGCCACTGATGTGGAGCATTGTAAAGTGTTTAATTATGCTGCTGTTGCGCGACTAGACAAAGGGGAATATGTAGTTAAGGAAGCAACTATGGCTAAATTAAAATCTACCAAAGTTGCTGATGAAACGATATACAGTTGTCTGCAAATGTTAGGTGGATATGGTTACATGGAAGAATATCCATTAGCGCGTTTGTCAAGAGACAGTCGTTTAGGACCAATAGGCGGAGGTACATCAGAAATACTGAAAGAGATCTTAGGAAAAATGATTATTGATCAACAAAATTATGAGCCAGCAGTGAAATAATGTTATGACTAAATTTAATAGATCATACTGATTTTTTTCTTCCTTTAGATTATAAAGCTCGGAAAGTCTATGTAGTTATTTAAATTTAAATCAACGCTTATTTTTATAAAGAGCAATAGAAGGGTCAACTGAATGTTGGCTCTTTTTTGTGTGAAGGATAGCAGTGGAAATCCTTTTATGAAGCCTTGCGGAATAAAAGATTGCAACGAATAGCCTGACGGCAAAAGAAAGGGTCACTGTTCAAGGAATACTGCATTTGACGGCACACCAAAATAAAATGACAATTTATAGCTTGTAAGTCAAAATAATGACTACTTTTGCACACTTAAAGAAAGGGGGTGTCTATATTATGTTAATTATACCAATTAAAGACGGAGAAAATATCGATAGAGCGTTAAAACGTTACAAAAGAAAATTTGATAAAACAGGAACTGTTCGTCAATTAAGAGCACGTACTGCTTTTATTAAGCCTTCAGTGACAAATAGAATCAAAATTCAAAAAGCGGCTTATATCCAAAATATGAGAGATAACTTAGAGAGTTAGTCAATATCTATTAGAATAAAATACCGTTAGTCATTAAAAGTTTTATAACTTTGATGCTAACGGTTTTTTTATGGCTACAAATAAAGATGCATTTCGGGATTATCTACAGTTGGAGAAAAAGTATTCCGTACACACTGTTACGGCGTATTGTAATGACATTACATCTTTTGAATTATTCAATGCTGCGCACTTCGACCAATCAAACGCAGAGCAAGTCAATTACAATCAAATTAGAAGTTGGATTGTGTCTCTCGTAGATGCGGGTGTGTCAAATACTTCGGTTAATAGAAAAATGGCGTCTTTAAAAGCCTTTTATAAATTTCTATTAAAAACCAAGCAAATACAAATAAGTCCGTTACTAAAACACAAAGCCTTAAAGACTCAAAAGTTGTTGCAGATTCCTTTCTCTGAAAAGGAGGTTGTAGATGTTTTGGGTATGGTGCAAAGTGCTGGAGATTTTGAGGGAATTAGAAACAAGCTCATTATTGATTTGTTTTATACTACAGGAATACGGAGGGCGGAGTTGATAGGTTTGAAAATAGCGAATGTCGATTTGTCTAATAGTACAGTAAAGGTGTTGGGTAAGCGCAATAAGGAGCGAATTCTTCCTATTCTGCCTGTAATAAAACAACAGTTTCTGTTCTACTTGAAAGAGCGCGCGAGCTTATTATTTATTGAGGATTGGGATTATTTATTTCTCACAAAAAAAGGGTTAAAATTAAATGATTCCTTTGTGTATCGATTAATAAATTCTTACTTTAGTGCTGTCTCTGAAAAAGTAAAAAAAAGCCCCCATATATTGAGACATACTTTTGCGACGCATTTGTTAAATAATGGAGCGGATTTAAATTCAGTCAAGGAGCTTTTGGGTCATTCTAGTTTGGCATCGACTCAAATATACACACATAGTAGTTTATCGGAGCTAAAAAGTGTATATAAAGAAGCGCATCCACGGGGACGAAAGTGATTCTGAGAAATGTTTAACTATTAAAAAAAATGATTATGAAGGTAAGTGTTCATGCAGTTAACTTTACTGTTGACAAAAAGCTAGTAGATTTTGTTCAAGTTAGAATGGACAAGTTGGAGAAGTATTACGATAAGGTGGTATCCGCAGATGTTTTTTTAAAGGTTGAAAAGACAAGTGACAAGGAGAATAAAATTGCCGAGGTAAAAATCAATGTCCCGGGTGATGATTTTTTGGTAAAAAAGCAATGTAAAACTTTTGAAGAAGCAGTTGAGCTTTCAGCAGAATCCTTAGAAAGAATGTTGGTTAAAAGGAAAGAAAAAATAAGTTCGCACATTTAATATGAATTTTTTTTAAAAAATGTTTTGATTGAGAGATAAAATCTCTACATTTGCAGTCCGTTAGAAATAGCGGACTTTTTTTATTGATTCGCCAGCGTAGCTCAGTTGGCTAGAGCAGCTGATTTGTAATCAGCAGGTCGTGGGTTCGAGTCCCTCCGCCGGCTCAAGACTGTAAAGGTTTGACGATAGAGAAAGTTGGGGAGATACTCAAGCGGCCAACGAGGGCAGACTGTAAATCTGCTGTGTGAACTTCGCAGGTTCGAATCCTGCTCTCCCCACAAGAATTAGTTTTTGGATTGCGAATTTTTAGATTGAAAAGTTTAAAGTTAGGAATCTAAGCTCTTTGATCAAGGGATCTGCCGACTTAGCTCAGAGGTAGAGTGCTTCCTTGGTAAGGAAGAGGTCACGGGTTCAATTCCCGTAGTTGGCTCAAGTAAGAAGGAAATTGAAATAAATATATAAACTAGATTAAAAATTAAGTAAAATGGCAAAAGAAACCTTTAACCGTTCGAAACCACACTTAAATATTGGTACGATCGGACACGTAGATCACGGTAAAACTACTTTAACAGCAGCAATCACAAAAGTGTTATCTGATGCTGGTTACTGTCAAGCAAAATCATTTGATCAAATTGATAATGCTCCTGAAGAAAAAGAAAGAGGTATTACAATTAATACATCACACGTTGAGTATGAAACTGCTAACCGTCACTACGCACACGTTGACTGTCCTGGTCACGCGGATTACGTAAAAAACATGGTTACAGGTGCTGCTCAAATGGACGGTGCTATCCTTGTTGTAGCTGCAACTGATGGGCCAATGCCACAAACACGTGAGCACATCCTTTTAGGTCGCCAAGTTGGTATTCCTAGAATGGTAGTATTCATGAACAAAGTGGATATGGTTGATGATGCTGAGTTGTTAGAACTTGTTGAAATGGAAATTAGAGACTTATTGTCTTTCTACGAATATGATGGAGATAATTGTCCAGTTGTTCAAGGGTCTGCTCTTGGAGGATTAAATAATGATCCAGCTTGGGTACCAAAAATTATTGAATTGATGGAAGCTGTTGATGCTTGGATCGAGGAGCCAATTAGAGATACTGAAAAGCCTTTCTTGATGCCAGTTGAGGATGTATTTACAATTACTGGTCGTGGAACTGTTGCTACAGGTCGTATCGAAACTGGTATTGCTAATACAGGAGATGCTGTTGAAATCATTGGTATGGGAGCTGAAAAATTAACTTCTACTATTACTGGAGTTGAGATGTTCCGTAAGATCCTTGATAGAGGTGAAGCAGGAGATAACGTAGGTTTGTTGTTGCGTGGTGTTGATAAAGAATCTATCAAAAGAGGAATGGTTATCATTAAACCAGGTTCAGTTAAGCCACACGCTACTTTTAAAGCTGAGGTTTATATCTTGAAAAAAGAAGAAGGTGGTCGTCATACTCCATTCCATAATAACTACCGTCCACAGTTTTACGTACGTACAACTGACGTAACAGGAGTTATTACTTTACCAGAAGGGGTAGAGATGGTAATGCCAGGAGATAACTTAACTATCAATGTGTCTTTGTTAAGCCCAATCGCAATGAGCGTTGGTTTACGTTTCGCTATCCGTGAAGGTGGTAGAACTGTAGGTGCTGGACAAGTAACTGAAATTGTAGGATAATCTACTAAAATAAATTCAAAAAGTAGTGTCGTTTAACGATGACACTACTTTTTATTCTACGGGCGTAGTTCAAGGGTAGAATAGCGGTCTCCAAAACCGTTGATGGGGGTTCGAATCCCTCCGCCCGTGCAAAAAATAAATCATAATGACAAAAGTTGTTAATTACATATCAGAAGCATTTGAGGAATTAAAGTCAAATGTGACTTGGCCAGCTTGGGCTGAGGTGCAACGTCTAACGATTGTTGTTGCTGTTTTTTCAGTATTATTCGCTTTGGCAACTTGGGGAGTGGATGAAATTTTCGCAAAAGCTTTGGCTGGATTTTTTAACTGGATAAAAGCATAATTTTTTTGTTATGGCAGATAATAATATTAAGAAGTGGTATGTCGTTAGAGCGGTAAGCGGTCAAGAAAATAAAGTGAAAGCTTATATTGAAACTGAAATCGCGCGACTAGGAATGGGAGATTATGTTTCGCAAGTTTTAGTGCCTACTGAAAAAGTGGTTACTGTAAAAGAGGGAAAAAAAATAATCAAAGACAAAGTTTATTTTCCTGGTTATGTTATGATTGAAGCTAATCTTATTGGAGAGATACCTCATATTATTAAGTCTATAACGAGTGTTATTGGTTTTTTAGGTGAAATCAAAGGTGGAGAGCCTGTTCCATTGAGAATTTCTGAAGTAAACAGAATGTTAGGTAAAGTGGATGAGTTGGCTGTTAATACAGATACCCGTTCTATTCCATTTAACATTGGAGAAACTATTAAGGTTGTTGATGGTCCGTTTAATGGATTCAACGGAACAGTTGAAAAAATTAATGAAGAAAAGCGTAAACTTGAAGTAATGGTGAAAATTTTCGGAAGAAAAACACCTTTAGAGTTGAGTTTTATGCAAGTTGAAAAAGTATAATTTTTGTTACATCTATAATAATCATTGTTGCCGCTTCCATTGGTAACAGTGTTAAATTTTTTAAAAATGGCTAAAGAAATTAGTAAGGTAGTTAAACTACAAGTTAAGGGAGGTGCTGCGAACCCGTCGCCACCGGTTGGACCTGCTTTAGGAGCTGCTGGGGTAAACATCATGGAATTCTGTAAGCAATTTAATGCTAGAACTCAAGATAAACCCGGCAAAATATGCCCAGTACAAATTACTGTGTATAAAGACAAATCATTCGATTTTGTTGTAAAAACTCCTCCAGCGGCAGTCCAGTTATTGGAAGCTGCAAAGCTAAAGTCAGGATCTGGTGAACCAAATCGTAAAAAAGTAGCTAGCGTTACTTGGGATGTTATCAAGGCAATTGCTGAAGATAAAATGGTAGATTTAAATGCATTCACAATCGAATCTGCTATGAGCATGATTGCTGGAACAGCTAGATCTATGGGTATAACTGTATCAGGAGATTCTCCTTTTTAATTAAGAGAAAGACATGGCAAAATTGACAAAAAAGCAAAAAGAGGCTGCTTCAAAAATTGAAAAGAACAAATTATACTCTTTAAAAGATGCAGCTGCATTGATAAAAGTAATTGCTTCTGCAAAATTTGATGAGTCTGTTGATATCGCAGTTCGATTGGGTGTAGATCCAAGAAAAGCGAATCAAATGGTAAGAGGTGTGGTAACATTACCTCATGGAACTGGTAAAGATGTTAAAGTATTGGCATTAGTTACTCCAGATAAAGAAGCGGAAGCTTTAGCAGCTGGTGCAGACTATGTAGGTCTTGACGATTACCTTCAAAAAATCAAAGACGGTTGGACGGATGTTGATGTGATCATCACTATGCCTGCTGTTATGGGTAAATTAGGTCCATTAGGTCGTATTTTAGGACCTAGAGGTTTAATGCCAAATCCTAAAACAGGTACTGTAACTATGGATGTTGCAAAAGCTGTTCAAGAAGTTAAAGCTGGTAAAATCGATTTCAAAGTTGATAAAACTGGTATCGTACATGCAGGAATTGGTAAAGTTTCTTTTGGAGCTGAACAAATTTATGACAATGCACACGAAATTATTCAAACATTAATCAAACTTAAACCAACTGCTGCTAAAGGTACCTATATTAAAGGTATTCACCTTACAAGCACTATGAGTCCTGCAATTGCATTGGATCCAAAAGCAGTATAATTGGTAGTTAATAATTTTTAGTATGACTAGAGAAGAAAAATCAATCGCGATTGAAGAATTAACTGCACAGTTAGCTGGTACAAATATCATTTACATATCTGATATTTCAGGACTTAATGCAGAGACTACTTCAAGCTTGAGAAGAGCTTGTTTTAAAGCAGGTATTAAATTAGAGGTTGTAAAGAACACATTGCTTGCTAAAGCAATGGAAGCTTCTGATAACGATTATGGTGATTTACCATCTGTATTGACAGGTAATAGCGCTATATTTATTTCAGATGTTGCAAATGCACCTGGGAAAATAATAAAAGATTTCAGAAAAAAATCAGCTAAACCTGTATTAAAGGGAGCTTATATTAATGCTGAAGTTTATATTGGAGACGATCAATTAGATGCATTAGCAACTATTAAATCTAAAGAAGAGCTTATTGGCGAACTTATTGGATTGTTACAAGCTCCAGCACAAAGAGTTATTTCTGCTCTTCAAAACCAATTCGCAAAAGACGAAGAGGTTACAGAAGAAGTGGAAGCATAATGAAAATAGAGTTTTACTCTAATTTCATTTAAAAAACGCGCACAATAAATAAATTATATTTTTACAAATCATTTTAAAACGATAGAAAAAATGGCAGATTTGAAACAATTCGCAGAACAATTAGTTAACCTTACAGTAAAAGAAGTTAACGAATTAGCAACAATATTAAAAGATGAGTACGGAATCGAACCAGCTGCTGCAGCTGTAGTAGTTTCAGGTGGTGGTGAAGCTGCTGCTGAAGAAGTTCAAACAGAATTTACAGTTGTATTGAAAGAAGCTGGTGCTTCTAAATTAGCAGTTGTAAAATTAGTTAAAGAACTTACAGGTTTAGGTTTGAAAGAAGCTAAAGATGTAGTTGACAGCGCACCAAGTAATGTTAAAGAAGGTGTTTCTAAAGAAGAAGCTGAAGGGCTTAAAAAATCTTTAGAAGAAGCTGGAGCTGTTGTTGAGCTTAAATAGTTAAACTCAGTTTAAAAAATAAGGTTTAGGTCTTGGGTTTAGTCACCCAATGACCTAAACCATTTTTCGTATAACAAAAGTCTACCTTGTATACTTGCATTTTAGCCTTTTTAATACATTCGTTTTACCCATTACGAGGAAAAAAAATTAACAGATAATAAGAAAGTAGTTATCTTAAATTGGTTTTTAAAGATGTAATGGTTGTAAAATTTAAATGTAAATAAATTATTATTTACACAAAAAAATTACTTTTTTAATCAAAATTTTGTTCATTGATGCTAACAAATCAGACTGAAAGATTGAATTTTGCCTCCACAAAAAATATTCCTGACTATCCAGATTTTCTAGATGTTCAGGTTAAATCGTTTAAAGATTTTTTTCAATTAGAAACTAAATCTGACGAAAGAGGTGATGAAGGACTTTACAATACCTTCATGGAAAACTTCCCAATTACTGATACAAGAAATAACTTTGTATTAGAGTTCCTTGATTATTTTGTAGATCCTCCACGTTATACAATTCAAGAATGTATAGAAAGAGGTCTTACCTATAGTGTGCCTTTAAAAGCAAGGTTAAAACTATATTGTACAGATCCAGAACATGAAGATTTTGAAACTATTGTTCAAGATGTTTATCTTGGTACAATTCCTTATATGACACCAAGTGGTACCTTTGTTATTAATGGTGCTGAGCGTGTAGTTGTTTCTCAATTACATAGATCTCCTGGTGTTTTCTTTGGTCAATCATTCCATGCAAATGGTACAAAATTGTATTCTGCCAGAGTAATTCCTTTTAAAGGTTCTTGGATAGAATTCTCTACAGATATAAACAGCGTAATGTATGCTTATATCGACAGGAAGAAGAAATTACCTGTAACTACTTTATTCCGTGCAATTGGTTTTGAAAGAGATAAGGATATCCTTGAAATTTTTGATCTTGCAGAGGAAATTAAAGTGTCTAAAACAGGACTTAAAAAATATATCGGTAGAAAATTAGCTGCTCGTGTATTGAATACCTGGCATGAAGATTTCGTAGATGAAGACACTGGTGAAGTTGTTTCTATCGAACGTAACGAAATAATCCTTGATAGAGATACTATTATCGACAAAGATAATGTGGAAGAAATCATTGATTCTAACGTTAAATCTATTTTGTTGCATAAAGAAGATGCTAATCAAGGAGATTATGCCATCATTCATAATACGCTTCAAAAAGATCCAACAAACTCTGAAAAAGAGGCTGTTGAACATATCTACAGACAATTACGTAACGCTGAACCGCCTGATGAAGAAACGGCTCGTGGTATTATTGATAAATTATTCTTCTCTGATCAACGTTACAACTTAGGTGAAGTAGGTCGATATAGAATAAATAAAAAATTAGGGTTAGATACTCCAATGGAAAAGCAAGTCTTGACCAAAGAAGATATTATAACTATTGTGAAATATTTGATTGAATTGATTAACTCTAAAGCAGAGATTGATGATATTGATCACTTATCAAACCGTCGTGTAAGAACAGTTGGAGAACAATTGTCTCAACAATTCGGTGTTGGTTTAGCGCGTATGGCTAGAACCATTCGTGAGAGAATGAACGTTAGAGATAACGAGGTGTTTACACCAATCGATTTGATCAATGCTAAAACATTATCATCGGTTATCAACTCTTTCTTTGGTACAAACCAGTTGTCTCAGTTTATGGATCAAACGAATCCACTTGCCGAGATTACGCACAAGAGAAGATTATCTGCACTAGGACCAGGTGGACTTTCGAGAGAAAGAGCAGGTTTTGAGGTACGTGACGTTCACTATACACACTACGGAAGACTTTGTCCAATTGAAACTCCTGAGGGACCAAACATTGGATTGATTTCATCTCTTGGTGTTTATGCGAAAGTAAACGGAATGGGTTTCATTGAAACACCGTACCGTAAAGTAACTAATGGAGTTGTAGATTTAAATGCTACACCAGTTTACTTAAGTGCTGAAGAAGAAGAAGGAATGTTAATTGCGCAAGCTAACATTCAAATGGATGCAACTGGAAAAATTACTGCCGAAGACGTAATTGCACGTCAAGAAGGTGATTTCCCAGTAATTGAACCAACAAAAGTAGATTACACGGATGTTGCTCCAAATCAAATTGCTTCTATCTCAGCTTCTTTGATTCCATTCTTGGAACATGATGATGCGAATAGAGCCTTGATGGGATCTAACATGATGCGTCAGGCCGTACCATTAATTCGTCCTGAAGCTCCAATCGTTGGAACTGGTTTAGAGCGTCAAGTAGCTTCTGATTCTAGAGTATTGATTAATGCTGAGGGAGACGGAGTTATAGAATATGTAGATGCAAATATCATCACTATCAAATACGACCGTTCTGAAGAAGAAAGAATGGTAAGTTTTGAGCCTGATGAAAAAACATACAATCTAATTAAATTTAGAAAAACCAATCAAGGTACAAGTATCAACCTTAAACCTATCGTAAGAAAAGGGGATAGAGTGGTTCCTGGACAAGTATTATCTGAAGGATATGCGACTCAAAATGGTGAATTAGCTTTAGGTCGTAACCTAAAAGTTGCATTTATGCCATGGAAAGGATACAACTTCGAGGATGCGATTGTAATTTCTGAAAAAGTTGTTCGTGACGATATTTTTACCTCTATTCACGTTGATGATTATTCATTAGAAGTTAGGGATACTAAATTAGGTAACGAAGAATTAACGAACGATATACCTAACGTTTCTGAAGAAGCTACTAAAGATTTAGATGAAAATGGTATGATTAGAATTGGAGCCGAGGTTAAACCTGGTGACATTTTGATCGGAAAAATTACTCCAAAAGGGGAATCAGATCCTACTCCGGAAGAGAAATTGCTTCGCGCAATCTTCGGGGATAAAGCAGGTGATGTAAAAGATGCTTCATTAAAAGCGTCTCCTTCTTTACATGGTGTTGTTTTAGACAAAAAATTGTTCGCAAGAGCAGTAAAAGATAAACGTAAACGTACTCAAGATAAAGATGCTTTAGGAGCACTTGAAATGGAGTTTGAAGTTAAATTTGTTGAATTAAAAGACAAATTAGTAGAAAAACTTTTCTTGATCGTAAACGGAAAAACATCTCAAGGTGTAATGAATGATTTGGGTGAAGAAGTTTTACCAAAAGGTAAAAAATACACACAAAAAATGCTTTATGCAGTTGAAGATTTTGCTCACTTAAGTAAAGGTCAATGGGTTGCTGATGATGCAACTAATAAAATGGTTAATGATTTAATTCATAACTATAAAATTAAATTGAACGATTTACAAGGTGCATTACGTAGAGAGAAATTCACTATTACTGTTGGAGATGAATTGCCAGCAGGAATCTTGAAATTAGCAAAAGTATATATTGCCAAAAAACGTAAGTTGAAAGTTGGGGATAAAATGGCAGGACGTCACGGTAACAAAGGTATTGTTGCGCGTATCGTTCGTCATGAAGACATGCCTTTCCTTGAAGACGGAACGCCAGTTGATATCGTGTTGAACCCACTTGGTGTACCTTCACGTATGAACATTGGTCAGATTTATGAAACGGTACTTGGTTGGGCTGGAATGAACTTGGGTAGAAAATTTGCTACACCAATTTTTGACGGAGCAACTTTGGATCAAATCAATGAATTGACTGATGAAGCTGGAATACCACGTTTTGGACATACACATTTATATGATGGTGGTACAGGAGAACGTTTCCATCAAGCGGCAACAGTAGGAGTTATCTACATGTTGAAACTTGGACATATGGTTGATGATAAAATGCACGCACGTTCTATAGGTCCATACTCGTTGATTACTCAACAACCACTTGGAGGTAAAGCTCAATTTGGAGGTCAACGTTTTGGAGAGATGGAGGTTTGGGCGCTTGAAGCTTATGGAGCATCAAGTACTCTTAGAGAAATCTTGACTGTGAAGTCTGATGATGTTATTGGTAGAGCTAAAACTTACGAAGCAATCGTAAAAGGTGAATCTATGCCAGAACCAGGATTACCAGAATCATTCAATGTATTGATGCATGAATTGAAAGGTCTTGGATTAGATATTCGTTTAGAAGAATAAAAAAAGTTTTCAGTATTCAGTTTTTAGGTAGCAATACCTAAAAACTGATTACTCATTTATAAGAGTTTTTAGGATTTAGACCCGTAAACCGTTCCGATTTTTTATAAAATTTCAAAAGATTTTATAACTAGCACTTCAAAAATTTGTTGAAGTTTAGAGAAGTAATCCGAGGTAATGTTACAGTCATAAAGTCAAATGTCTTAAAGTTTTTAAAGTCTAGTGTGACTTTCGACTTTCGACTTTCAAACTTTCGACTTAAACAAGAATCAATTTTTTAATTGCAAATAAATCAATAGTAAAAACTATGATGAATAATAGAAATAATAATAGCAAAGATAAAAACCCTGTAAAAAGGTTTAATAAAATCTCAATAGGACTTGCTTCTCCTGAATCTATCTTGAAAGAATCAAGAGGTGAAGTATTAAAGCCGGAAACAATCAACTACAGAACGCACAAGCCTGAGCGTGATGGTCTTTTCTGTGAACGTATTTTCGGACCAGTAAAAGATTTTGAATGTGCTTGTGGTAAGTATAAAAGAATACGTTACAAAGGAATCATCTGTGACCGTTGTGGTGTAGAAGTTACGGAGAAAAAAGTACGTAGAGACAGAGTAGGTCACATCAACCTTGTTGTGCCAATTGCTCATATCTGGTATTTCCGTTCTCTTCCAAACAAAATTGGTTATATCCTTGGTCTTCCATCTAAGAAATTAGACATGATTATTTACTACGAAAGATACGTAGTAATCCAAGCGGGTATCGCTAAAAATGCAGAAGGTGAATCATTGCAAAGATTAGACTTTTTGACAGAAGAAGAATATTTAAATATTTTAGATACTCTTCCTGCTGACAACCAGTATCTAGATGATTTTGATCCTAATAAATTTGTTGCCAAAATGGGAGCAGAGTGTATTATGGATTTATTAGCAAGAATAGATCTTGATGCATTGTCTTACCAATTGAGACACAATGCTAACAATGAAACGTCTAAACAGCGTAAAACAGAAGCGTTAAAAAGATTACAAGTTGTTGAATCTTTCCGTGAGTCTAACTTGAACCGTGAGAATCGTCCAGAATGGATGATTATGAAAGTGGTACCAGTTATTCCACCAGAATTACGTCCATTAGTTCCACTTGATGGAGGTCGTTTTGCGACTTCAGATTTAAATGATTTATACCGTCGTGTAATTATACGTAACAACCGTTTGAAAAGATTAATGGAGATTAAAGCTCCAGAAGTTATCTTGAGAAACGAAAAACGTATGTTGCAAGAATCAGTAGATTCACTTTTCGATAATACACGTAAAGCATCTGCTGTAAAAACAGAATCTAACAGACCATTGAAATCACTTTCTGATTCATTGAAAGGTAAGCAAGGACGTTTCCGTCAAAACTTACTTGGAAAACGTGTGGATTATTCTGCTCGTTCGGTAATTGTTGTTGGACCTGAATTGAAATTATCTGAATGTGGTATCCCTAAAGATATGGCAGCAGAATTATACAAACCTTTCGTTATCCGTAAATTGATAGAAAGAGGAATTGTAAAAACTGTAAAATCAGCTAAGAAAATAATAGATAAAAAAGAGCCTGTAGTTTGGGATATCCTTGAAAATGTAATCAAAGGTCACCCAATATTACTGAATCGTGCTCCTACTTTGCACAGATTAGGTATTCAAGCATTCCAACCAAAATTAATTGAAGGAAAAGCAATCCAATTGCACCCTTTAGTTTGTACTGCATTTAATGCGGATTTTGATGGGGATCAAATGGCAGTTCACTTACCGTTAGGACCAGAAGCGATTTTGGAAGCACAACTATTAATGTTGGGTTCTCACAATATCTTGAATCCTGCAAATGGAGCTCCTATCACGGTACCTTCTCAGGATATGGTTTTGGGTCTATACTATATGACCAAAGAACGTTTATCTACTCCAGAGCTTAAAATTTTAGGCGAAGGAATTACTTTTTATTCTGCTGAAGAAGTAAATATTGCTTTGAATGAAGGAAGATTAGAATTGAATGCTAGAGTAAAAATTAGAGCAAAAGATTTTAATGAAGCTGGTGAATTAGTATACCAAATTATACAAACAACTGCGGGTCGTGTATTATTTAATGAAGTAGTACCGGAAGCAGCTGGATATATCAATGATGTATTGACTAAGAAAAACCTTAGAGATATTATCGGTCACGTTTTGAGTTCTACTGATGTACCTACAACTGCGGCTTTCTTGGATAACATGAAAGACATGGGGTACAAATTTGCCTTCAAAGGTGGTTTGTCATTCTCTCTTGGGGATATTAGAATTCCAGATCAGAAACCTAAATTAATTGCCGACGCAAGAGAGCAAGTAGGAGGTATTTCTGCAAATTATAACATGGGTCTTATTACAAATAACGAACGTTACAACCAAGTTATTGATGTTTGGACTTCAGCAAATGCTCAATTGACAGAGTTAGCAATGAAAAACATTAGAGAAGACCAACAAGGTTTCAACTCAGTGTATATGATGCTTGATTCTGGAGCAAGGGGTTCCAAAGAACAAATTCGTCAGTTAACTGGTATGCGTGGTTTGATGGCTAAGCCTAAAAAATCGACTGCTGGTGGTGGTGAGATTATTGAAAACCCGATTCTTTCTAACTTTAAAGAAGGTCTTTCTATCCTTGAGTACTTTATCTCTACTCACGGTGCGCGTAAGGGTCTTGCGGATACGGCATTGAAAACTGCCGATGCAGGATATTTAACAAGAAGATTACATGATGTATCTCAAGATGTTATTGTTAACATCGAAGATTGTGGTACATTAAGAGGTGTTGAAGTATCAGCATTGAAGAAAAATGAGGAAATTGTTGAATCATTAGGAGAAAGAATTTTAGGACGTGTTGTTTTACAAGACGTAATTAATCCTTTAAACAATGAAGTTTTAGTTCAATCTGGACAACAAATCACTGAAGTTATAATGAAAGCAATTGACGCTTCTCCAATTGAGAAAGTAGAAGTGCGTTCTCCATTAACTTGTGAAGCATTGAAAGGTATTTGTGCGAAATGTTACGGTAGAAACTTAGCTACTGGTAAAATGACACAAAGAGGTGAGGCAGTTGGTGTAATTGCAGCACAATCTATTGGAGAGCCTGGTACTCAGTTAACATTACGTACTTTCCACGTAGGTGGGGTTGCGGGTGGTATTTCTGAAGAATCGAGTATCATTACTAAATTTGCAGGTAAGCTTGAAATTGAAGATTTGAAAACTGTAAAAGGTGAAGATAGTGAAGGTAATGCAGTTGATATTGTTGTATCTCGTTCTACTGAATTGAAATTAATTGATGAAAGAACAGGTATCTTATTAAGTACAAACAATATTCCTTATGGTTCTAGTATCTTCGTTAAAGACGGTCAATCTGTTGGTAAAGGAGATGTAATCTGTAAATGGGATCCATATAATGGAGTTATCGTTTCTGAGTTTACTGGTAAAATTGCTTACGAAGATTTAGAGCAAGGTCAATCGTTCATGGTTGAAATTGATGAGCAAACTGGTTTCCAAGAAAAAGTTATTTCTGAATCTAGAGCTAAAAAATTAATCCCAACTTTATTGGTTTACGGTAAAGAAGGGGAACTAATTCGTTCTTATAACTTACCAGTTGGAGCCCACTTGATGGTTGAAAACGGTGAGAAAATTAAAGCAGGTAAAGTATTGGTAAAAATCCCACGTCGTTCTTCTAAATCTGGAGATATTACAGGAGGTTTACCAAGAATTACAGAGTTGTTAGAGGCTCGTAATCCTTCAAACCCAGCTGTTGTTTCTGAAATCGATGGTGTTGTTTCTTTTGGAAAAATCAAAAGAGGAAATCGTGAGATTGTTATCGAATCTAAATTTGGTGACGTTAGAAAATACTTGGTTAAATTATCAAGCCAAATTCTAGTTCAAGAAAATGACTTCGTAAGAGCAGGGGTGCCTTTATCTGATGGGGCAATTACTCCGGATGATATTTTAAGAATCCAAGGACCAGCTGCTGTTCAACAGTATTTGGTTAACGAAATTCAAGAAGTATACCGTTTACAAGGGGTAAAAATCAACGACAAACACTTTGAAGTAGTGATACGTCAAATGATGCGTAAAGTAAGAGTTCAGGATCCAGGTGATACTTTATTCTTAGAAGATCAATTAATTCACACTAAAGATTTCATCGTTCAAAACGATAAATTATATGGTATGAAAGTAGTTGAAGATGCTGGAGATTCTAGTGCATTAAAAGAAGGACAAATTATTACGCCTCGTGAGTTGCGTGATGAAAACTCTTTATTGAAACGTACAGATAAAAATCTTGTTGTAGCTCGTGATGTTGTTACTGCAACAGCAACACCAGTTTTACAAGGTATTACTAGAGCATCGCTTCAAACGAAATCGTTTATTTCTGCTGCATCTTTCCAAGAAACTACTAAAGTATTGAACGAAGCTGCTGTTGCAGGTAAAATCGATTACTTAGAAGGATTGAAAGAAAATGTAATTGTAGGACATAGAATCCCTGCCGGAACAGGTATGAGAGAATATGACAATACAATTGTGGGGTCAAAAGAAGATTACAACGATATGATGGCTAACAAAGAAGAATATATTTATTAAGATATGAGTAATTCTAATCAACAACAAGAGCAAATTAATATTGAGCTAGATGAAAAAATTGCTGAAGGAATTTATTCCAACTTGGCAATAATAAATCACTCTTCATCAGAGTTTGTTTTAGATTTTGTAAGCATCATGCCTGGTATTCCTAAAGCTAAGGTGAAATCAAGAATCGTCTTGACGCCACAACATGCTAAAAGATTGTTGAAAGCAATTGGAGAAAATATTCACCGTTTTGAAGTCGCTAATGGCGAAATAAAAGACACTGAACAAGCACCCATACCGCTTAATTTTGGTCCAGCAGGACAAG
The DNA here is from genome assembly GCF_036895565.1 of Flavobacterium sp. KS-LB2. Classification (NCBI taxonomy): domain Bacteria; kingdom Pseudomonadati; phylum Bacteroidota; class Flavobacteriia; order Flavobacteriales; family Flavobacteriaceae; genus Flavobacterium; species Flavobacterium sp. KS-LB2. The sequence continues at coordinate 715,622 of NZ_CP145904.1, forward strand.
CATAATATTTTAAAAGGCTCCAGAAATGGAGCCTTTTTTTGTTTATAGATTACAATTCTTTTTTTTCAATGTGAAATCCGTTAATGCTACCTTTTAGACTAATTACAAGTTCTTTAAAGGTTTTATTGATATTCCGTTATTTATCGTTTCTTTATTTTTGAATTTTAAAAGAAATAAATCAAATACTATTTTTCATTTAATAAATGGATAGAAAAATATCATTAAAATCAAAGTCTTGGTAACAAGTTTGTGTTTTAAACGATTATTAATGTGCTTCATCGAAAATATTTTTTGACAGTAAATAAATGCTATACTTTCGTTCTCGATAAAGGAAGTAAATCCTATTTATTATCAAAAAAAAACGAATTGTTATGAAGTATTTTTCTATAAAAATGGACAATAAAAAAGGGATTTCTAATCTCTTGATTTTGGTTGTTTTTATTTTAATGTCAAACGTATCTGTATTTGGTCAATCTGCTCAAAAGTTAGTGGATATTAATACTATTGAAGTTAGTAGCAATACAAATAAAGAAAGTGTTTCAGCAGTTTCCTATTCAAATAGTATGAATTTCGTATTATGGTTTATGGGAACAAAGCAAGGTGTAAATGGAAAAATGTCTAAAGAAAATACAAATACAAAAATACAGGTTATAACATCTGGTTCTGCTCCAAACCGTTTGTTAATAAAAGCTTTTTTAAAGAAAGCAGTAGATGCTGATAGTATGATGGCTTAAGTGGAGGTTTATTTTAAAAGGTATATAGAAAAAACGCTAATTAAAAATTAGCGTTTTTTTTGTAAATTATTCAAAAGAATATTTTTACTCAAATTCTGAAGTAAAAAATAATTTGACATTCGGATATTTATTCTGAGTCATTTGGATTGTAAAATCAGAATCGGCTAAGAACACTAACTGTCCATACTTATCATGGGCTAAGAATTTTTGTTTGATTCTTCTAAATTCTTTGAACTCTTCACTTTTTGGATCGTTTGGCTTTACCCAACATGCTTTGTGTACCGGGAAATTTTCATAGGTACATTTGGCGCCATATTCATGCTCTAAACGATATTGGATAACCTCATATTGAAGCGCACCAACAGTTCCAATAATTTTTCGGTTGTTCATTTCAAGCGTAAAAAGTTGTGCAACACCTTCGTCCATCAGCTGATCAATTCCTTTGTCCAATTGTTTCGCTTTCATTGGATCAGCATTATTGATGTATCGGAAATGCTCTGGAGAGAAACTCGGAATTCCTTTGAAACTCATGATTTCCCCTTCGGTCAACGTATCCCCAATTTTAAAATTTCCAGTATCATGTAAACCAACAATATCACCAGGATACGATATATCTACAATTTCTTTCTTTTCTGCAAAAAATGCGTTTGGACTCGAGAATTTTAAGTTCTTTTTTTGACGTACGTGGTAATAAGGTTTGTTTCTTTCAAAAGTTCCAGAAACAATTTTTATAAAAGCCAAACGGTCTCTATGTTTTGGATCCATATTGGCGTGGATTTTAAAAACAAATCCAGACATTTTTTCTTCTTTAGGATCGACTAATCGGGTTTCTGAATCTTTAGGTCTTGGCGATGGAGCAATTTGAACAAAGCAGTCCAATAATTCTCTTACTCCAAAATTATTCAAAGCAGAACCAAAAAATACAGGTTGAAGCTTGCCGTCTAAATAATCTTGACGATCAAATTTAGGATAAACCTCGTCTATCAGCTCTAGTTCTTCACGTAATTTATCAGCAGGTTTTTGACCGATGATTTTTTCTAATTCTGGATTTTGAACATCAGAAAACGCAATTGTTTCTTCAATGTTTTTGCGGCTGTCACCACTAAACAAGTTGATGTTTTGTTCCCATAAATTATAGATTCCTTGAAAATCATATCCCATTCCAATAGGAAAGCTCAATGGTGTAACTGTTAAACCTAGTTTTTGTTCTACTTCATCCATCAAGTCAAAAGCGTCTTTTCCTTCTCGGTCTAATTTGTTAATGAATACGATAATTGGAATTTTTCGCATTCTACAAACTGCAACTAATTTCTCTGTTTGTTCCTCTACACCTTTGGCAACATCAATTACAACTATAACACTGTCAACAGCGGTTAAAGTTCTAAAAGTATCCTCGGCAAAATCCTTGTGTCCAGGGGTATCAAGAATGTTTATTTTTTTCTCTTTATAATTGAATGCTAAAACTGAGGTTGAAACCGAAATTCCTCTCTGGCGTTCAATTTCCATAAAGTCACTGGTAGCACCTTTTTTAATTTTATTATTCTTTACGGCACCTGCTTCTTGAATCGCACCACCAAAAAGGAGGAGTTTCTCAGTAAGTGTTGTTTTTCCGGCATCAGGATGTGAGATAATCCCGAAAGTTCTTCTGCGTTGTATTTCTTCTAAAAAGCCCATATTTGTATAAATAGTTTGCAAAAGTACTATTTATAAATGCCAATTAAAAAAATTGTATTGTCTAAATGAGTAGCCGAGTTTTTAAGTTGCAATTGATGTTATTTTAAATCACTATTAGGGTCGTAAAAATTTAATAACTGAGAAAAAAGAAGGCTGCCTTTTAAGACAGCCTTTATAATATTTAGGTGTTACATATTGATTGACCAAATAGAATATCCATTTGGCGGACACTGAATTTTAACCCATTTATCGCCTTGGGTTGTAGGGAACCAAGTTGAATTTCCGGTAAAATCTTTGATTTGTGCATTAGCCCAATTCGTTTGAATCCATCTTTCTTGCCAAGTTGATGAGTTATTGATGTAAACCACTAAACCGGGATTTCCATTATAGCCATTTCTTCGAGCAATATATTCATCGGTATCGGTGAATAAAATAGAAGTTGTTCCGGTTCCTTTATTGTTGTGAATCCAAATAAGATTATCCATTTTTGCTTTATTCAACCATTCCTCATAATCCCTGTAAAAAATAGTTGGATATCCTTCGTGAGTTAAAATATAAGCATAGGCTAGCTCTTTTTTCCAAATTTCATCGGTGTCATGATTAGAAACGAAAGTAACCGCTTTATAAGGATTTCTTTTCCACATCATGTCATCATTCAAAAGATTTAAATTGTTTCCGTCAAATGCATCGTTCATTTTATAATAACAGGCAAAATCAAAAACAGAACTATTGGCATTATTTGCCCAATCATTTAGGATGTTTACATTAGAATCCCATAACTCGCCAACTGAGAATCCACCAACGTTTGCATTCCAGTCTTTTATAACCCACGGAGCAAAACCTTTAACGTAATCAAATCTCCATCCGTCAAATTTCATCGTATTTTTATAATATTTACCGACTCCATCTGCTCTTTTCCAAAGCCAGTCTTGTACATTTGGTACCACATGAGCTAAGTCAGGAAAACCACCAAAAGAACCTTCATCGTTATTTCCGTACGCATTTTTATAAAAATCAGCACTAGTTCTTGGGAATTTACCAGATGCAACACCAGTAAAATTAGTATAAGTTTGTGTTCCTGTAAAAGGATTATTTTCTAATTGTCCACCACTATTATGATTTAATACCATATCAGCATATACTTGCATGTTTTCGGCGTGGACTTTTGTTATTAGACTTTCTAGTTCTGTGCGGGAACCAAATCGTGTTTCTACAGTACCATTTTGATTGTAATTTCCAAAATCAAAATAATCTGTAGGGTCATATCCCATAGAAAAAGGACCATTTTGCGCCTTGGATACAGGAGGAAGCCAGATAGAACCAATACCAGCATTTGACCATGCAGTTATTTTTGCATTTACAGTATTCCACCACGTTCCACCAGCAGGAACATCCCAATAGAAAGCTTGCATCATAACACCCCCGCCAGGATTTGCTACATACCTTCCAGTTGTGGAGTTAGTTGATTTTCCGGTACTGAAAGGTTGTCCGTCGTGATGAGTAACATTGATTACTTTGAATTGTGAAGCTGCAGCAGCAGAATCAGTTGTCAGATCGTCATTCGAATTACACGAATACATACCAACTAATAAAGCTGATAATAGATACGTTTTGAAATTTAGTTTTTTCATAAAAGGAATAAATTAGTTTAATTAATAGGTTTTGGGGTAATAATTGAAAAATAGAAAACAATATGATTTCTAGAAATTTAATTTTTATTTAGTGGTTTTTAAGGTTAGGGAATAAAACTCATTTTATTAAAATCAAAAAAAATAAATTAAATAATTGGTGTAAATTTATTTTTATGTCTTATATTTTGATAAAAAAGCACTTTTTTAGCTAATTTATACAAATTCTTACACGAGTAGTATGTGAATTTTTTTAATTCACAACGAAAACGTTGTAGTGTTTACAACTTTTTGAATAGTTTGCTAAAAATGAGAAATTTAAGTCCTGGTTTTAATGTTTTTTTTGTTTTTGAGAATGATTTTTTAATCAAAACTCGATTTAGAAAAAAATAAAATATGAGAAAAGAAAAACAGATTTTGCAGAAAAGTGTGGTGTTTGATAAAGGGAAACAAAATGATACTGACCCCATTTGATAAAGTACAATGGTGATTTTAATTTCAGGGCTTCTAACGTTGAGTTTCTATATGATTTAAGAGCTGATTATTACAATAAATAAATGCGTTTATAATTTTTTGTTAATAGTAGGTAGGAAACTTGTATTATGTAATTGAATTGTTATTTTTGTTCGTTTTAAATTTAAAGAATGGTAAGAAATTGTATTATAAATCCAATTCGCTTCTTGATTCTTAAAGTGTATATTTGCCAAAATTATTTTGGCCTTTATAAATAGGTTTAAAGACAGTTGAATAAAAGACAGTTGAATAAAGGATGTTTTACAATAAATACAAAATTATAATAATGCCAATAAATAAAATACAAATGAGATCCATCAATAATAGAATCGCACTTACTTTTTTTGTTCTGCTTATTTCCAGTGTTGTAGCAAGTGCTCAAGAAATTATTAAGGATAGTGTCATTGCTCCGGTTAAAAAAATTCAATCCAATCAAAAACAAAAAATTGATGGGGTAATTGCTACTGTTGGTGATTATATCATACTTGATTCAGATATTGACAAGTCTTATCTTGAAATTTCTGCTGGAGGCGGTTCTGTAAAAGATATTACAAGATGCCAAATGTTAGGAAAATTATTAGAAGATAAATTATATGCGCACCAAGCTATTCAAGATAGTATTGTAGTTACTGATGCTGAGATTAAAGGCATGATGGAAGATCGATTGAACTATATGGTAGAGCAAATCGGTTCTTTAGATAAAGTAGTTAAATATTATAAAAAAGATACAGAGGAGGAATTTAGAACTTATTTCTCTGACATTTTAAAAGAAGGGAAGTTAAGTTCAGAAATGCAAAAGAAAATTGTTGACGGTGTAGAAATTACTCCTGAAGAAGTTCGTAATTATTTTAAAACGATACCTGCTACAGATCTTCCTTTTTTTGGTGTAGAGTTAGAAGTGGCTCAAATCGTTGTAACTCCCAAAGTTTCGGATGCCGATAAGCAAAAAGTAATCGATAAACTGAATGGTTTCAAAAAGGAAATTGAAGAAGGTTCTAGTTTTTCTACCAAGGCAGTTTTGTATTCTCAAGATCCAGGTTCAAGATCGAATGGTGGTTTTTATAAAATGAATCGTAGAACGCCTTTTGTAAAAGAGTTTAAAGATGTTGCTTTTAGCCTTGCTGAAGGAGAAATTTCTGCTCCTTTTCAAACAGATTTTGGATATCATATCATTTATGTAGAAAAAATAAAAGGACAAGAAATAGAATTGCGCCATATATTATTAACACCATCAGTGACGGAAGAAGCATTGAATGAGGCCAAAGAGAAAATTACTTTAATCAAAAAAAGAATTGAAGATAAAGAAATCACTTTTGCGGAAGCGGCAAGAACATTATCGGATGAGAAAGAAACTAGAGCCAACGGTGGGGCTTTAATTAATCCAAAAACACAGGATACTCGTTTTGAATTGACTAAGATGGATCCTACTTTTTACAGCCAAGTTTCTAATTTGAAAGAAGGTGAAGTTTCGGCTCCTTTATTAGAACAAGGAGAAGAAGGAAAGAAAACATTCAAATTAATTACCGTAACCAATAGAATAGATGAACATGCAGCAGATTATGCTAAAGATTACATCAAAATAAAAGATTTAGCTTTAAAAAGCAAACAAATTACTACTATCGGAAAATGGTTTGATGAAAAGATTAAAGAAACGTACATCAAAATCATAGGTGAATATAGAGATTGCGATTTTACAAACAATTGGCTTAAAAAATAGTCCTCTTATTCATACATTAGATTCGAATTAGGAGTGAAAATTTTTCAATAAATAAATAAAAAGAGTTAGTTTTATGATTTCATAATGCTAACTCTTTTGAATTTTAAATACTTTATACATGTCAGACGTAGCAGCAATACATAACTTGGTTCAAAAAAGGAATAAGCTAAAAACGGAGATAGCAAAAATCATTGTAGGTCAAAATGATGTAGTAGATCAAATTTTGCTTTGTATATTTTCTGGTGGGCATGCATTATTGGTAGGAGTTCCAGGATTAGCCAAAACATTGATGGTAAATACCCTTGCACAAGCATTGGGGCTTGATTTTAAAAGAATTCAGTTTACTCCGGATTTGATGCCATCGGATATACTTGGAAGTGAAATACTAGATGAAAACCGTCATTTCAAGTTCATAAAAGGACCTATTTTTTCCAATATTATTTTGGCTGACGAAATCAACAGAACGCCACCAAAAACTCAGGCAGCTTTACTAGAAGCGATGCAGGAGCGTTCGGTTACTATTGCGGGTGAAAACTATAAACTAGATTTGCCTTATTTTGTTTTGGCAACTCAAAATCCTATTGAGCAAGAAGGAACTTATCCGTTGCCAGAAGCACAGTTGGATCGTTTTATGTTTGCTATAAAACTAGAATATCCTTCTTTTTTAGAAGAAGTTCAAGTGGTGAAACAAACTACTTCAGATATAAAAAACACTATAAATCCATTGTTTACAGCTCAAGAAATAATCGATTTCCAACAATTAATTCGTAGAATACCTGTTGCTGATAATGTCATTGAGTATGCAGTAACATTAGTGAGTAAAACAAGACCTGATAATCCATTGTCTAATGAGTTTGTCAAAAATTATTTAGATTGGGGAGCGGGTCCGAGAGCCTCGCAAAATTTAATTTTGGCAGCGAAAGCGAATGCTGCTTTTAATGGGAAATTTTCTCCTGATATTGAAGATGTAAAAGCAGTGGCTACTGGAATTTTACGTCATAGAATTATTAAAAATTATAAAGCCGATGCCGAGGGAATTACTGAAGAAATGATTATTTCTAAGCTGATGTAATTATTTTTAGTTTTTAGAAAAAGCCAAACAGATTTTAGAAATTTGTTTGGCTTTTTTTTATTTGGAATACACGTATGTTAGTTTGACCAAAACGAACATCAAAACACGCAACTATAACGTTGTAAATGGTAATTTAGAAAGGTTCTTAGCTGAAAGTGCTATAAAATCTAATTTACTAAGTATTGTTAAATTTCAACTTTCTCAAAGAAAAGATTTTAAACTATTAATAATTTATTATTTTAAGTTATAATTGAGTTTTTGATAATAAAAGGTGGTGAAACTCTTTATTTTGTAATAATAATTTTTGAAAAAGCTACTTCTATTATATTTTTTTTAATTCTCGGCTTTAATTCCTAAATTTGCGTACAAAAAATAAAAATACCAAGAAAAGACTTCTATTATGAACACTTATAAGGATTATATTCAAGAGATTGAAGAACGAAAAGGTCAAGGGCTTCACCCAAAACCAATTGATGGCGCTGATTTACTAAGCGAAATCATTGCGCAAATTAAAGATTTAAATAACGAGTATAGAGCGGATTCTCTTAACTTCTTTATTTATAATGTTGTACCAGGAACTACACCTGCTGCTAATGTTAAAGCTGATTTTTTAAAAGAGATTATTCTTGGCGAATCCCTTGTAAATGAAATTACACCTGCATTTGCATTAGAGTTGTTATCACACATGAAAGGTGGTCCATCGATAAAAGTGTTACTTGATTTAGCTTTAGGAAATGATGCTGTAATTGCAAAAGAAGCTGCGGAAGTTCTGAAAACACAAGTGTATCTATATGAAGCAGATACAGATCGTTTAGAAGCAGCTTTCAAAAGTGGTAATGAAATAGCAAAAGAAATCTTAGTAAGCTATGCAAAAGCAGAGTTTTTTACGAAATTACCAGAGGTAGTAGAAGAAATTAAGGTGGTTACATTCATCGCTGGTGAAGGGGATATTTCAACAGATTTACTTTCTCCGGGAAACCAAGCACACTCCCGTTCAGATCGTGAATTGCATGGTAAATGTTTTATTTCTCCAGAAGCTCAAGATAAAATTGAAGTTCTTAAAACGCAACATCCAGATAAATCTGTAATGTTAATTGCAGAAAAAGGTACAATGGGTGTTGGTTCATCTAGAATGTCAGGTGTAAATAATGTGGCACTTTGGTCTGGTAAACAAGCAAGTCCTTATGTTCCATTTATTAATATAGCTCCTATTGTAGCTGGAACAAATGGTATTTCTCCAATTTTCCTGACTACTGTAGATGTAACGGGTGGTATTGGTCTTGATCTTAAAAACTGGGTCAAAAAATTAGATGAAAACGGAGAAGCACTTCGTAATGAAAATGGGGATCCAATTTTAGAAGAAGCATATTCTGTTGCAACTGGAACTGTCTTAACCATCAACACAAAGACAAAAAAATTATATAATGGCGACCAAGAATTAATTGATATTTCTAAGGCATTCACTCCTCAGAAAATGGAATTCATTAAAGCTGGTGGGTCTTACGCAATTGTATTTGGAAAAAAATTACAAACATTTGCTTCAAAAACGTTAGGAATTGATATCGTACCAGTATTCGCTCCGTCAAAAGAAGTTTCTGTTGAAGGACAGGGACTTACTGCGGTAGAAAAAATATTTAATAAAAATGCGGTTGGAAATACACCGGGTAAAGTGTTACATGCGGGTTCTGATGTTCGTGTTACCGTAAATATTGTAGGTTCGCAAGATACAACAGGTTTGATGACTTCTCAAGAATTAGAGTCTATGGCTGCAACTGTGATTTCGCCAATTGTTGACGGTGCTTACCAATCTGGTTGTCACACTGCTTCAGTTTGGGATAATAAATCGAAAGCAAATATTCCAAGATTGATGAAATTCATGAATGATTTTGGTTTGATTACTGCTCGTGACCCAAAAGGAGAATATCACGCCATGACGGATGTAATTCATAAGGTTTTGAATGATATAACTGTAGACGAATGGGCTATTATTATTGGTGGTGATTCGCATACAAGAATGTCCAAAGGTGTGGCTTTTGGTGCTGATTCAGGAACTGTTGCGCTTGCATTGGCTACAGGCGAAGCTTCTATGCCAATTCCAGAATCAGTGAAAGTTACGTTCAAAGGAGACATGAAACATTACATGGATTTCCGTGATGTGGTGCATGCTACGCAATCGCAAATGTTGCAGCAATTTGGTGGAGAGAATGTATTCCAAGGAAGAATTATTGAGGTTCACATTGGTACACTTACGGCTGACCAAGCGTTTACGTTTACAGATTGGACAGCAGAGATGAAAGCAAAAGCTTCAATCTGTATTTCTGAGGATGATACTTTAATAGAATCATTAGAGATTGCTAAGGGAAGAATCCAAATTATGATTGATAAAGGTATGGACAATCAAAAGCAAGTGCTGAAAGGATTGATCGATATTGCAAATAATAGAATTGCTGAAATTCGATCAGGTGAAAAACCAGCTTTAACACCAGATGCAAACGCAAAATATTATGCGGAAGTAGTTATTGATTTAGATATTGTTGCAGAACCAATGATCGCAGATCCAGACGTAAATAATGCGGATGTTTCTAAGCGTTATACTCACGATACAATTCGTCCTCTTTCTTTTTACGGGGGAACAAAAAAAGTAGATCTTGGATTTGTTGGTTCTTGTATGGTTCACAAAGGAGATTTGAAAATTTTATCTCAAATGCTGAAAAATATAGATGAACAACATGGTAAAGTTGAGTTTAAAGCACCACTTGTAGTAGCGCCTCCAACATATAACATCGTTGATGAATTGAAAGCAGAGGGTGATTGGGAAGTGTTACAAAAATATTCTGGTTTTGAATTTGACGATAATGCGCCTAAAGGTGTAGCTCGTACTGGATATGAAAATATTCTGTATTTAGAACGTCCTGGTTGTAACCTTTGTATGGGTAATCAAGAAAAAGCAGCCAAAGGAGATACAGTTATGGCGACTTCTACTCGACTTTTCCAAGGAAGAGTGGTGGAAGATACAGAAGGGAAAAAAGGAGAATCATTACTTTCATCAACACCTGTTGTTGTATTGTCTACAATCTTAGGTAGAACACCTACTATTGAAGAGTACAAAGCAGCAGTGAAGGGAATTAATTTGACACAATTTGCACCTTCTCACAAGCTATTAGTTAAATAATAATAAATTAGTTAATTATATTATAAAAGCCTGAGTCATTAGACTCGGGCTTTTTTTATACGCCGTTTTTTTGTATCTTGTATGTTCAAAATAGAATACTACTAATTAAATATAAATCTTATGGCATTTGATATTGAAATGATCAAAGAAGTGTATGCAAATATGACCTCTCGTGTAGACAAAGCACGTGAGATAGTTGGTCGTCCACTTACTTTAACAGAGAAAATTTTGTACACCCATCTTTGGGATGGTAATCCTACTAAGGCGTTTACGAAAGGTGTAGATTATGTAGATTTTGCTCCAGATAGAGTAGCGTGTCAAGATGCAACAGCTCAAATGGCTTTATTGCAATTTATGCATGCGGGAAAGAAAAAAGTTGCTGTTCCTACAACAGTGCACTGTGATCACTTAATTCTAGCAAAAAATGGAGCGAAATCTGATTTAGCTCTAGCAAACACGCAATCAAAAGAAGTTTTTGATTTCCTTTCTTCAGTATCGGATAAATATGGAATTGGTTTCTGGAAACCAGGTTCAGGTATTATTCACCAAATCGTTTTAGAGAACTATGCATTCCCTGGAGGTTTGATGATTGGTACTGATTCACATACTGTAAATGCTGGTGGATTAGGAATGTTAGCTATTGGCGTTGGTGGTGCTGATGCGGTAGATGTAATGTCGGGAATGTCTTGGGAATTGAAATTTCCAAAATTAATAGGAGTAAAATTAACTGGAAAATTATCGGGTTGGACGGCACCAAAAGACGTAATTCTTAAAGTGGCAGATATTCTTACCGTAAAAGGAGGTACTGGAGCTATCTTAGAATATTTCGGAGAAGGTGCTACTTCTATGTCATGTACTGGAAAAGGAACTATTTGTAATATGGGTGCCGAAATTGGAGCAACTACATCTACATTTGGTTATGACGAGTCAATGAGAAGGTATCTTTCTGCAACAGGTCGTCAGGACGTAGTAGATGCGGCTGATAATGTTGCTTCTTACTTAACTGCCGATCCAGAGGTATATGCAAATCCGGAAACGTATTTCGATCAAGTTATCGAAATCAATCTTTCTGAATTAGAGCCACATATTAACGGACCTTTTACTCCAGATCGTGGTACACCAGTTTCTAAAATGAAAGAAGAAGCCGCTGCTAATGGCTGGCCTATAAAAGTTGAATGGGGATTAATTGGTTCTTGTACTAACTCTTCTTATGAAGATATGGCGCGTGCTGCCTCTATCGTAAACCAAGCAGTTGAAATGGGAATTAGCCCAAAAGCAGAGTTTGGAATCAATCCAGGTTCGGAGCAAATTAGATATACTATCGAAAGAGACGGAATCATCGCTACTTTTGAAAAAATGGGAACCAAAGTATTTACAAATGCGTGCGGACCATGTATAGGACAATGGGATAGAGCAGGAGCCGATAAACAAGAAAAAAATACCATCGTTCATTCTTTCAACCGTAACTTTTCTAAACGTGCTGATGGTAACCCAAACACACACGCTTTTGTAACGTCTCCAGAAATGGTTGCCGCATTAGCTATTTCAGGACGCTTGGATTTTAATCCAATCACTGATACTCTGATCACTGATAACGGTGACGAAGTGAAACTGACTGCTCCTTATGGTGATGAATTGCCTAAAAAAGGTTTCGCAGTAGAAGATGCCGGTTTTCAAGCACCAGCAGCAGATGGAAGTGGCGTAATGGTAGCGGTCTCTGAAACTTCAGATCGTTTGCAATTGTTGGCGCCATTCGAAGCTTGGGATGGGAAAAATATTACAGGTGCTAAATTATTAATAAAAGCATTTGGGAAATGTACTACAGATCATATTTCTATGGCCGGACCTTGGTTGCGTTTCCGTGGGCACTTAGATAATATTTCTAATAATATGTTGATTGGAGCAGTAAATGCTTTTAACCAAAAAACAAATTCAGTCAAAAACCAATTGACTGGAGAATACGATGCAGTTCCGGCTGTAGCGCGTGCTTACAAAGCCGCTGGAATTGCTTCAATTGTTGTAGGTGATCACAATTATGGAGAAGGTTCGTCACGTGAACATGCAGCTATGGAACCACGTTTTTTAGGTGTGAAAGCAGTTTTGGTAAAATCTTTTGCTCGTATTCACGAAACCAACTTGAAAAAACAAGGGATGTTAGGATTAACTTTTGTTAACGAAGCTGACTACGATAAAATCCAAGAAGATGATACTATCAACTTTACTGATTTAGTCGATTTTGCTCCAGGAAAACCATTAACAGTAGAATTTGTTCATGCAGATGGTACCAAAGATGTAATCCTAGCAAATCATACCTACAACGAAGGGCAAATTGGTTGGTTCGTTGCCGGTTCAGCATTAAACTTAATAGCAGCTGCCAGTAACGCATAATCAAGAAGTATTCAGAGACCAGTTTATAATGGTCAGTTCAAAATATAAAGTGTTTAGTGATTTAGTTGGCAGTTATTCAAGATTGCGACTGATTACTGAACACTTTTTTTAGGAGCTATTTCCTGCTGGCCGTTTCAAGCTTTTTCGCAAAATTGCTTTTTTCCAAGATAAAAAAGGAGCTTCTTTGTCGCTCTTTTTTCTCAGGAAAAATAAGCAATTCCGCTTCAAAAGGCTTTCCACTTTCATCATGGCTACACATTAGAAACCATATTTTCAATGCCAATTCATGGTTTTACAGCACATTTTTTTCGAAAAAGAAAAGAGCTTTGAACTGAAAATCGCAGCAAAATTCAAAAAACAAGTCGATTTTTTGTTTTTTGAACGTTAAAATTTAAAAAAAGGAGGTGTTTTTTGATTAAATGGCTTATATTAGCTTTTTTGAAAAATTAAATTTTAAATGAAGCTTTTTGGATGGCTTTTCTTTATAATTTTTTTTCAACGCAACAATACAATAGGTAGTGTACGGTGTACTATTTCAACTGCTTTTTGCAATTGAAATAAAAAATCAACTAGAATTTAAACGAACACATTCTGAACCTCTTTTCTGGAAAGAGATAAGGATGATTTTTACAATTTTTTAAGTAAAAAGTAAAAAAGCAAACCATAGCGAGATTTAATAATTATATCCCGAAATCGCTGTGTGGTATAAAATGGGGTAAGTAATTTGAAATAAATGAATATGAGTTTTAGAGTAATTGTAACATTGTTTTTATTAAATAGTATCGTTCTTTTTTCACAAGAAAATATCACAAAACACACTATTGCAAAAGGGGAAACCATCTCTAGTATTGCGGAAAAATATGATGTTAAACAAAGCGCAATTTTTAAATTAAATCCAAAGGCAAAAAATCTATTAAAACTCAATTCCATTTTATTAATTCCTGTAGCAGCCACTAAAAAGACAAATAATAAATCCAAGGTTGCAGCAGATTTACCCTCAAAAGAGCATGAAGTTTTGGCCAAAGAAACGCCTTATGGAATTGCAAAACAATACGGAATCTCTCTAAAAGAATTAAACGAACTCAACCCAACAATAGAAGCGACAGGATTAAGAATTGGTCAAAAAATTATAATTCCAGCAAATGCAACTTCAACTGAAGCAGTTGTTATCTCTCAAACCAAAAAGGTTTCTCAAAAACCAGAATTAGTAGTTACTACTCCAGTAATTGAAACTGAGAAATCACTAACGGAACAAATCACGATAGAAGTACTACCAAAAGAATCAAAATATTCTATCGCTAGAAAATACGGAATCACAGTTAAAGATTTAGACAAAGCAAATCCAACGTTAGGAGCCAAAGCACTTAGAGTAGGTCAAAAAATAACTATTCCAGGAAATGGAATACCAGTTACAGCAGCAGTAGTTGTGCCACAAGAAAATAAACAATTGTTTACTAAAGAAGCTGTTGTTAGTGCTGAACCATTAAATGTTGTACCTAAAATGGAAGCAGCAGTCGCTTCTCAGCCAAAATCTGAAGCTCAAACTATTTCTCAAGCAAATGAAACGACAAGCTCAGTTGAGAATAATATTGTTCGTGAAGTTTTGCCCAAAGAAACTAAATACGGTATTGCAAAACAATACGGAATTACAGTTCAAGAATTAGAAAAACAAAACCCAGAAGTTAAAAATGCACTTCGTGTAGGCGATAAATTGAATATCCGTACGAATACTGTGCCAGTAGAAAATAATAGTGTTGCAAGTACTGATAATAGCAATCCAATTACGATTGAGAGCACTAAAATTGATTTTAATAACACATTAAAGCCTACTTTTAGCCATGATTTTCTAGATCAATTGATAGAACGTGCTTCAGAAAATATAGGAACTAGGTACCGCACTGGTGGAACATCAAAAGCAGGTTTTGACTGCTCTGGACTGATGTGTACTACTTTTGGAGCATTTGATATAAAGTTACCTAGAACATCAAGAGAACAATCAGGCATCGGTACTAGAATAAATACTGAAGAAGCCCAAAAAGGGGATTTGATTTTCTTTAAAACAAACGGTAGAAGCCAAATAAACCATGTAGGTATGGTGGTAGAAGTTTGTGAAGGGGAGATAAAATTCATCCACTCTTCGGTGAGTAATGGTGTTATTATTTCCTCGACTAAAGAAAAGTACTATGAGAAAAATTTCTCTCAAATAAATAGAGTTTTGCAATAATGGTAATTAGTTGAATTCTAATTATAAGGAATAAAAAAACGAAACTCCTCAGGTTACTGAGGAGTTTCGTTTTTTAGTTTAGTGTTGTTCTGCACTATTTATTTCAATCCAATATCCGTCTGGATCTTGTATGTAAATTTGTTTAATTCCGTCAGCTCTAACAGTAATTGTGTCAAGTTTTCCTGGCCAGTCAGAATAGGTTATGTGTGCTGCTTTAAGGGCTTTAACCAGCGCGTCAAAATTTGCCGATTTGAATGCAAGATGCACCGCTTTGTTTACTATAACAGGTTCTTTTATAGTAGAAACTAAATGTAATTCTTTTCCATCGCCCAATGAAACCCAACGAATACCTTCCTTTCTCGTAAGATTAGTAATTTCAGTAAGTTTCAAAACAGTAGTATAAAAAGCGACAGAACGATCCAAGTCTTTTACTGAAAGTGCCATATGATCCAACTTCAAAGCAAAGGAGTTGGTATTCTGGGCGTAAAATATTCCAGTACATAAAAATACAAGTAGAAATGTGGTTAATTTTTTCATCAGTAATTTAGTTTGTATAGTATTAAAATAGTGTTTGTTGTTTTATATGTAAAATTAACTTTTAGTAAGTATGCTGTCTATCACTTTGATTGATTCTTCTGTAGTACTAGTATTAGTATTTATGGCTACACTATTAGTATTGTAAGGGGCATATTTTTTCTGATTTGAACGTGAAAATAATCCCACTGTAGGTGTCAATGAAGCACTAGCCAAATGCATAATTCCACTGTCGGCACCAATGAAAATCGTTGTATTTGCAATAACGGCACCAATTTCTCGAATGTCTTTACTATAAAAGGTAGGTGCTTTAAAGCCAATTTGGGAAATATTTTCTACCGGTAAAACTTCAATAATATTGTAATCTTCATGGGTAGTCTTTAATTTTGAATAAAACTCTTCCCACCAAGTTTCTGAATAGCATTTATCAGCTGTTGCATAGGTGAAAATAGCAATAGTTTTTTTGTCGTTAGGAACCAACGCATCCACTATTTTTTTGCCTTCAGCTAATTCAGCTGGACTTAATTTAAGATCTAGCGATGGAATTGGATGCTCTTTTTGCTGAAATCCTAACGTAGTTAGAAAGCTTCTAAATTCATATATGGGATACTTCGCAATGTGTTCGTAATCGTTGTATTGCAACTGAATTGTGTCGTCTATTTCACCAAAAAACTTATATTTTGCATTTGCAAATTGAGCTGATAAACGTCCAGATGAGGAATTTTTATCTACGTTGATTACAATATCATATTTGGCACTTTTTATTTTTACCCAAACTTGAAAGTAATTAATTAGATTTTTAAATGGTTTCTTTGGAAGTTCAATGATATGATTAATGTTTTCATAGTTTTGAAAAACTATTGGAGCTAATCCGCCTTTTACAAATAAATCAATTTTACATTCAGGAAAAGTGTTTATAACCTCTTGTACTAACGGCGTGATCAGCAGTAAATTTCCTAATCTATGATTGGGTCTAGAAATTAAAACTCTTTTGATTTCAATTTTTTGAGTCAAATCTATCTCTTGATTTTTTTGTGAACTGCCTATGTTTTTAGTTAGGTTTCGGGTTAAAATTCTTCGGAATACATTTACTTTTTTTAAGATACTCATGCTTTTAAAATGGTATTTAGTGTTGAAAGGTTTTTTTAATATTAAATTGAAATCGTTTTTTTTATTTTTTACAGAAAATAAAATAATTAGCTCTGCGGTAAACGTATTGCTAACAAGCAAATATACAATATAGAAACTAATAATATTTACGAGGTATCAAGATATACTTTAATCTTAAGCCTAGCTTAATCTTGAAGTCTTTTCGGGTAGTGTGAAATCAGAAAGGCATGATGCTTTTCTTTGAAGATTTTCATATCAGTTTAAAATTAGTTGCTTTTTTGTTGGGTTGAATTGCAATTGTATTCTAATGGATTCAAAATAAGTATTAAGTGCAAATAGTTTGATTATTTTTATGGATTGAAACCGTACCACAAAATAGAATTAATGTAAATTACGATTTGGAATCATAAAAAAGCATCACAAAATAAAAAGGTCCTGAAATATTTTATAATCTTTGAACTCTAAAAAAATAAATAGCATTATGAGCACAACAAAACTAACAATCAATCGCAATGGATCTATAAAAATTGAAGGAGATTTTGAAATAACAGATTGTGATGGAAAAACATACGGCCTAGAAGGGAGAACGGCTTTAGGTCTTTGCCGTTGTGGTTTATCGGTAAACAAACCTTTTTGTGATGGTTCACACCGCAATGGTTTTGAGCATGAACCTGCTGCATTTGACTTGCCACCAATGAAAACAAAATAATTTTTTTTCAATGTATTAAAAGCTAAATCTTAATTGATTTAGCTTTTTTTGGTTTAAGGAAGGTTTGGTTGGTTAGAAGAATTGAGTTTATTGGTTCTTTGTGAATCTTACGAATTGCTGCATCGTTCTAAATTGTCACTTACTTTAGTTTCATGTGTTTGTTGATCGTTACATAGCTAAGAAATCGGGTGAATTCGCAGGTAGCGCATAGCGGGACAAAACATCTCATGAAAACCAATCGTTTTGCTCCATAAAAAAAGCCCACTAGTTTTCACTAGCAGGCTTTGGGTGTTACTTTGGGAACGGTTATACGAATAACCAATTAACCAAATAAACTATTTAATCAGCTCGAAACTTCTTTTTACGAAAGCGGTTAATGCTTCGCCTTTTAATAGGTTTTGCGATAATTTAGCTAAGTCAAGCGCTTGTTTTACTAAACTTTCCTGAGCGTTTTTGTCTTTATTTTTCAAGATGCTGGTTGCCAATTCAGAGTTCGTATTTACCACTAAATTGTACATTTCTGGCATATTGCCCATCCCGAACATTCCGCCGCCACCAGACTGACTCATTTCTTTCATTCTACGCATGAATTCTGGTTGCGTGATGATAAATGGAGACGCATTACTGTCTAAAGCTTCCAGTTGAACTGAATACGTTTGTTTAGGAACAATCGCTTCAAGAACGGTTTTCAAGTTGGTTTGTTCTTCTTCGGATAATTTAGAAATTGTCGTTTCCTCTTTCTTAATTAAATTATCAATGTGATCAGAATCCACACGTACAAAAGTCATGTTGCTGTTGTCGCCTTCAATTTTTTGAATCAAGTGCGAGATAATAGGAGAGTCTAGTAATAAAACTTCATATCCTTTGTCTTTTGCAATTTCGATATAAGAGTGTTGTGCTTCTTTATTTCCGGCATATAAAACCACTAATTTTCCGTCTTTGTCGGTTTGGTTCGCAGCCAGTTTTTCTTTTAATTCTTCCAGTGTGTGGAATTTTCCATCAACTGTTGGATATAAAACAAACGCACCTGCTTTTTCGTAGAATTTATCTTCAGAAAGCATTCCGTACTCCAAAACGATTTTGATATCGTTCCATTTTTGCTCGAAATCTTCACGGTTTTCAGTGAACAATGACTTTAATTTATCAGCTACTTTACGGGTGATGTAATTCGAAATTTTCTTTACTGCAGCATCTGCTTGCAATCCAGAACGAGAAACGTTCAATGGAATATCTGGTGAATCCACCACACCTTTTAACATCATCAAGAATTCAGGCACAATTCCTTCTACGTTATCCGTTACGTACACTTGATTTTGGTACAATTGGATTTTATCTTTCTGAATTTGTAAATCAGAACCTAATTTTGGAAAATACAAAATACCGGTTAGGTTGAACGGATAATCTACATTTAAATGAATGTGGAACAACGGTTCTTCAAACTGCATTGGGTACAATTCATGGTAGAAATTCTTGTAATCCTCAGCTGATAATTCTGTTGGTTGTTTGGTCCAAGCTGGATTTGGGTTGTTGATGATATTGTCTACTTCAACTTCTGTAAACGTTTTGTCTTTGTCTTCTTCAGCAACTTCTTCACCCTTTTTTTGTTCAATTTTCTCTGTTTTGGTTCCAAATTTAATTGGAATCGGCATGAACTTATTGTACTTGTTTAATAATCCGTTGATTTTAGAATCTTCTAAAAACTCCAACGAATCTTCGGCAATATGCAAGATAATTTCAGTTCCACGTGTATTTTTGTCAGCTGGTTCTAATGTGAATTCTGGGCTTCCATCACAAGTCCAGTGCGCTGCTGGTTCGTCTTTGAACGATTTAGTGATGATTTCTACTTTTTCGGCAACCATAAAAGCAGAATAAAAACCAAGACCAAAATGTCCAATAATTCCAGAATCTTTAGCAGAATCTTTGTATTTGTCTAGAAATTCTTCCGCTCCAGAAAAGGCTACTTGGTTGATGTATTTTTCTACTTCGTCAGCCGTCATTCCAAGACCTTGGTCAATGATGTGCAATTTCTTTCCTTCCTTATCAATTTTAATTTCGATAATTGGGTTTCCGTATTCTACTTTGGCTTCGCCAATGCTGGTTAAATGTTTTAATTTAAGTGTCGCATCTGTTCCATTGGAAATCAATTCACGTAAGAAAATTTCGTGATCGCTGTATAAGAATTTCTTGATTAAGGGAAAGATGTTCTCTACCGAAACATTAATTTTACCTGTTGTCATATTTTGAGTTTTAAATTTATTATTATGGTATGTTTCTTTCAAATAGAATACCAATTACAATTGAAGTGACAAATTGTCGTAGGCGTTAATTATGATACAAAATAATTTAATTTTGAAACATTTTTCTGAAGTTGCATTGTATCTTTGTGTAAGTATTAATTCATTAAAATTTAAGAAAATGAGAAAAATAATTTTAGTATGCACGTTAGCTGTTTTGATGTTCGCATGTAAGTCAACATCAGTGACAAGTACGAATACAGATAGAAAGGCTCAAGTTGCAATGAAAGGAAATTGGACAATCAGCTCGGTTACATATCCAGGTTCACAATATATCAAAGTAAATAGTTTTCAGCTTGCAGATTCAGAATGTTTTGTAGGAAGTACATGGAAGTTTGTTTCTAATAACAATAAAGGAACTATGGCTTTGACAAAAGCAAACTGTGTCGCATTTAGCTCACCTATTACTTGGTTTGTAAATAATGATGGTCAGTTTATCCTAAAAATTCTTGATGCCGGTGAAAAAGCTCGAAAAGTGAGAGATGGATATATTTTATATGTAGCCAATCAAACAGAATCCTCTTTTCAATTGATTGATAAAATCGATGTTGGAGGAAAAATGACAGATGTAGTATACCAATTTCAAAAAGTTAACTAATAAAAAATATAGATATGAAAAAGATTTCAATAGTTGCAATGGCAGCAATAATGGTTATAGGTTCAATGTTTACTAGTTGTGAGGCAGTAAAAAACACAAATAAAACACAAAGAGGTGCTGGAATAGGTGCTGTTGCCGGAGCTGTACTAGGAGGTGTTCTAGGGAACAATCTTGGTAAAGGTGGTAAAGGTGCAATGGGTGCTGTGTTAGGCGGTGTTATCGGTGGAGTTGCCGGTGGAGTTATTGGTAACAAAATGGACAAGCAAGCAAGAGAAATAGATGCGGTTCTCCCTGGAGCTGAAGTAGTTCGTGTAGGAGAAGGAATCAAATTAGTTTTGAATGAAAATGCAGTGCGTTTTGATACTAATAAATCTTCTTTGACTGCTGCTGCAAAAGCAAATTTGGATAAATTAGTTCCTGTTTTTGCCGAATATCCAGATACTAATATTACTATTTACGGATATACAGACAGTACTGGTCCAGCTGATTATAACCTAAAACTTTCAGGAGAAAGAGCAGCATCTGTTAGAAATTATTTAACTAGTAAAGGTGTTTCTTCAAGCAGATTTCAAGTTACTGGTTTAGGAATTGCTGATCCAATTGCTTCAAATGAAACTGTTGAGGGTAGAAGTCAAAACCGTCGTGTTGAATTTGCTATTACTGCAAACGAGAAAATGATTAAAGATGCCGAAGCTGAAGTGAAAAACTAAGCAAAAAATACTCTATAAACAAAGGCTGTTTCGTCAAGAAGCAGCCTTTTTTTGTGTCTAAATTTGAATTAAACATTGTAAATTTGCACTCTTAAATACAGATGATGCTTGAGATAAAAGATATTTCCTTCACTTACATTGACAAGCCCGTTATTGAAAATGTAAGTTTCACTATTGCTAAAGGTCAAAACACCGCTATTATTGGCGAAAGCGGTTGCGGTAAAAGTACGTTGCTAAAACTCATTTACGGATTATATGATTTGGATAACGGAGCAATAACCTATAATGACAAACCTATTTTGGGTCCCAAATACAATCTTGTCCCGGGAGAAGATTACATTAAATATTTAGCGCAGGATTTTGATTTGATGCCCTACATAACTGTCGAAGAAAATGTAGGCAAGTTCTTGTCGAATATGTATCCTGAGGAAAAGAAAGCCCGCGTTCAAGAGTTATTAGATATGGTCGAAATGACCGCTTTCGCAAAAGTAAAGGCGAAATTTCTAAGTGGCGGACAGCAACAACGAGTGGCCTTGGCAAGAGTTTTGGCTTTAGAACCAGAAATTATTTTGCTGGATGAACCGTTCAGCCAAATTGATTCTTTCAGAAAGAATTCCTTGCGTCGCAATTTATTCCGTTACTTAAAAGACAAAGGCGTGACCTGTATTATTGCCACGCATGACAGTACCGATGCGTTGTCTTTCTCTGATGAAACGATTGTGGTTCAAAATGGGAAAGTAATGGCAAAAGGCGACTCCAAAGCTCTGTATGAAAATCCGGCGAATAAATACATTGCTTCTCTTTTTGGGGAAGTCAATGAACTGAAATTGTCTCAATTAATAGCTCTTGAGGATGACGAAGACGCAGCACTTTTATTGTATCCGCATCAATTAAAAGTGGTGGACAACGCAATTATGAAAGCAGTTGTGAAACAATGTTATTTCAAAGGAAGCCATTATTTGGTTAAAGCGGCTTTTGAAAGAAGAGCCATTTTCTTCGAACATGATTCTGAATTAGAATTCAATCAGGAAGTATACTTGATGCTATCTTAAAAATAGAAAACCCCGAAATCAATATGATTTCGGGGTTTTGCTTTTATGTCAAGTTGGAATTAATTCTTTAAATATTTTTCTAAGAATTGATCTTGTTCCCAAAGCAAATGCAGAATATTCTCTTTTTTCGTTGGTATTTGATTACTTCTTTACTCATATTTTTGATGCTTTCAAAAGGATTTTTAAAAGTGGTAATTGGTGTCAGGCTGTTTTTGTTTCTAAAATAATAATTTGGATACTCATTTCTAGATTGAATTTTAACTAATATTTCTCACTTGATTTTATAAAATAAATCCTATATTTGAATAGTTTAAAAAAGCCTAGCTTGCTATTCAAGAGAGTATTGTGTTTTTGAGATGTTAAAATTAAAATAATAACGACCAATCAATTAAGTATTTTAGATTCTAAGAAGTTTAGTGTATTTATGGGTTATACTAAACCTTTGACCAAGATTATGTAAGAACAAAATACAAAAAATAGTTTTAAAAAAAACTGAAAATGGGAGCGAAAAATCTTTTTCTGCCCAGCAGAGTTGCAAAGTGAAAAGGTACTAAACAAATTAATTTATAAATACAAAATTAGAAAATTTAGCTAGGTTCCTCATGATAACATTATTTTTTATTTTCACTAGCTGTGAAAAAGACCTTTACGAAGATGCATTAAGTCAAAATAAGAAAGACTTTAAATTTAAAACTATTCGTTTCGATGAATTAAAAAAAACAGCATCCTAAAACTGTAAAAGCAATTGCAGAGATTCAACCTAGTCTAAATTCAAACACTCAAGCTAGAGTTAAAGATTTGTATGGTTTTATTGTAGATACTACTAATATAATTTATCTGGAAAAAGAAGATGGTTTTAAATCGTACACATTTAAAATTGGACAAGAGAAAGGATTGAATTATTTTAAAAACATTATTGTTAGTAACTATCCTGATGGGAGCCAAGAAATAGTAATGGTAAAATTTAATCTAAACAAAAGTTTAGAAAAAGTAAAATTAGAAAAATCTTTTAAACAATCACTAACAAGCTCTGAAGTATCAAAATATAGTAATACAAATAGAACATTTGATTCTTATTCCTGTATTGAAGTCGGTTATTATACTACTGTAGATAAATGTGAAGGTGAATTAGTAACTCCGGGCGATAGACCTGATTGTTTTAACTCTGATGGAACTAAAGCTACAAAAGAAGTTTTTGTTTTACTTGCGAGTGGATGCGGTACTACTGGAGGTGGAGGTGGGGATACTGGTGCCGGTAATCCTCCATCTGGTGGCGATCCTTCATCTGGTGGTGGTAACACTGATTATTCAGGAATATTTATTCCTAATCCTTATGAAGGAGATGCAGATCTTAATAATCCAGATTTTGTGTTTGCAACACAAGTATGGTATTTTATAAGCACAATAACGGACAATAATTATAGCGTAAAACAGATAGTCGAAGAAAATGCTTGGATTTACCCAAATATTGTTCAGTTTATGAAAGTTAATGGTGGTTTAACTCAAGCGAATAAAGACGCTACTACTTTTGCTTTAAATAATATAATTTCAATTTTTAATCTTTATCCTACTTATTGGACTGTTACAGATATTGACCTGCTTCATTATAATGCATTTCATTTTTTATTGCAAAATCCTAACGATCAAGCACAGAGTTTTATTCAATATTTGGCTGATAATTCTAACTCTTTAGGAGAAATAGATTTTGCCTATAGAGTAATTGTTGACAAATCTCTTAAAGATAATCCGTGTTTAAATGGCGTATACACTAAACTTGGAAAAGCTCCCATTTTTCAAAGTTATTTGAAAAAGTTTGATCGAAATTTCTCCGTGGCTAATTTGAATTTAAGCGTAGGTGTAGATCCAAATTATCCTAATGCAAGTGCTGTAACTTATGAACCTATAAACTCTGTAATAGAAATTAAATTTAATCCTAATTTTTTAAATTCTCCACCCTTAAATATTGCAAGAACTTTTTTTCATGAAATACTTCATGCTGAAATGTATAGAAAGCTGTTGTCTCTTTCTCCTGGAGGAAATATTACTTGGTCTGCGAGTTTTATCGAAAGTATAAAAGATGATTATCCTGGGATTACAGATTACTACACACGATATTTATATAATGTTCCTGCTGGACAATCTCCTTCGAATGCACAACACGAGTTGATGGCACAACATTCCAGAGACATAATTATTAAAGTTTTAAAGCAATATGACAATACACAAACTGAAGAAGTTTACAATGCACTAGCTTGGATTGGGCTTATGGGTACAGGTAATATTAATAATACAACCGGCTTGCCACCACAACCAACAGTCGCTTGGGGAAATGTTGCTCCTGCAATGCGATTACAAATTTTAGCAACTTTTTATAATTTTTATAACACAAATCCACCATGTCAACAATAATAAAAAAAATAATTTTAACTTTATTTATTAGTTCTTTCTATTTGTCGTTTGCACAAGAAAAAAAAGAAAGAACTTTCATGACAATTTATATAGATTTAAAGGATGAGTCATTAGAAAGTTATAACATAAATAAAGATAGTTGTAATGTTCATTTCAGTATTTATATTGAAAAATATGAATCTAAAAAAGAAAGAGATAAAGCAATTCAAAAATATAAAAATCGCATAGGAGATCCTGACAGTGTTGGACTTCCTTCATTTTCTTTTGCTTTTTACGCTTTTAACCAAAAACCAGAAAGGATAAAATCCCTTGATGGAATTAAATATATAACAATCAAAGAATTCAGGAAAAATAATTATAAAACAACCTCTCCAACCTATATTGTTCATAAATTAAAAGATGGCACTTATTTAAGATGGAAAACATATACCATGGAATGAAATTAACTAAAATGGGATTGAATTGGTTTTTAAGGATATAGTTGATGAGGTCACAACTGGATTGCAATTAAACCCTATTGTAGCATGGAAAAATAGCTCCTAAAAAATAGATAAAAATGATAAGTTGCTAAAAAAGCAGTAATTTGTGGGCTCATATTTTTAAGTATGTTTTAAATTTGCAACTTTATTTTAATAAAATAACAATAGTATGTATCATTCAAAAATAGCAGGATTAGGGTATTATGTTCCCGAAAACGTGGTAACTAATGACGATTTATCAAAAATTATTGACACCAATGACGAATGGATTCAGGAACGAACAGGAATTCAGGAACGAAGACACATTATAAAAGGAGAAGATACAACGACTTCTATGGGCGTGAAAGCAGCTAAAATTGCGATTGAACGTTCCGGAGTTGCTGCAGCCGATATTGATTTTGTGGTTTTTGCCACATTAAGTCCAGATTTTTATTTCCCTGGCCCAGGAGTTTTAGTACAACGTGATTTAGGTTTAAGAACCGTAGGAGCATTAGATGTAAGGAATCAATGTTCTGGATTTATTTATGCTTTATCTGTTGCGGACCAGTATATTAAGACTGGAATGTACAAGAACATATTAGTGATTGGATCTGAGGTTCATTCCACTGGATTGGATATGACAACTCGTGGACGTGGTGTTTCGGTCATTTTTGGAGATGGAGCTGGAGCCGCTGTTTTGAGTAGAGAAGAAGATTTGAGCAAAGGTATTTTATCCACACATTTACATTCTGAAGGGCAACATGCCGAAGAATTAATTGTAAAAGCTCCAGGAATGGGAGGCCGTTGGGTAACGGATATTTTGGCAGATAATGATCCGGATGATGAAAGTTATTTTCCATACATGAACGGGCAATTTGTATTTAAAAATGCAGTAGTTCGTTTCAGCGAAGTAATTAATGAAGGATTACAAGCTAATAATTTACAGGTTTCGGATATTGATATGTTAATTCCGCATCAGGC
Source organism: Flavobacterium sp. KS-LB2 (assembly GCF_036895565.1). Lineage (NCBI taxonomy): Bacteria > Pseudomonadati > Bacteroidota > Flavobacteriia > Flavobacteriales > Flavobacteriaceae > Flavobacterium > Flavobacterium sp. KS-LB2. The sequence goes on from NZ_CP145904.1 coordinate 741,599, forward strand.
AAATTTGAGAATTTCTCAGTTTATCCAAAAGAAATTCAACTTGACAGACGATCAAGTGTATAATAATATTCAGAAATACGGAAATACTACTGCAGCTTCTATTCCAATTGCTTTAACTGAAGCTTGGGAAAAAGGAAAAATAAAATCAGGTGATACGGTTGTTTTGGCCGCATTTGGAAGTGGTTTTACTTGGGGAAGTGCTATTATTAAATGGTAGACTAAAAAATATTTAGTTGTTAAAAACAATTGTTCTCAAATAGATTTAGGAAGCCTGTGCAAATTATTGTGCAGGCTTTTTTATTTGCAGATGAAACATTATATTTAGCATTCAAATTGTAATGCAATCAAAATGACAAACCGTAGAAATTTTTTAAGAACAGCAGCTATTGCCTCTGCAGCTGTGGCATTAAATTCATTTAAAGGGAAACCAGAAGAAGAAAATGATTTTTCATCAAAAAAAGGGAGTAAACCCATTGTACTTTCTACATGGAATTTTGGAATACAAGCCAATGCAGCCGCTTGGGAAATTTTAAAAAATAATGGAAGAGCCCTAGACGCAGTAGAAGCAGGAGTTAAAGTTCCTGAAGGTGATCCAAAAGAACGAAGTGTAGGCTATGGCGGAAGACCAGATCGAGATGGGCGAGTTACACTTGATGCTTGTATTATGGATGAAAATGCAAATATTGGATCAGTGGCCTGTTTAGAATTTATAAAACATCCAATTACTGTGGCTCGTGCTGTGATGGAAAAAACGCCACATGTCATGTTGGTTGGTGATGGTGCTTTACAGTTTGCCTTATCTCAAGGTTTTGTAAAAGAAAATTTGTTATTGGAAGAATCTGAAAAAGAATGGAAAGAATGGTTGAAAACCAGTCAATACAAGCCTATTGCTAATATCGAGAATCACGACACTATTGGAATGATTGCGCTTGATGCAAACGGCGATTTATCTGGAGCATGCACTACTAGTGGTATGGCTTTCAAAATGCACGGGCGTTTGGGCGATTCGCCTATAATTGGCGCCGGTTTGTATGTTGATAATGAAATTGGGGCCGCCACAGCTACCGGTCACGGGGAAGAAGTGATTCGGATTTCCGGTTGTCACTTGGTTGTCGAATTGATGCGCCAAGGTAAATCACCACAGAAAGCTTGTGAGGAAGCAGTGGCAAGAATCATAAATTTGACCCGAAAAAGAAATAAAAATCTAAAAGATATCCAAGTTGGTTTTATTGCCTTAAATAAAAAAGGGGAATACGGCTCGTATTGCATTCAAGGAGGTTTTAATTACGCAGTTCATGATGCAACGGGAAACCGATTAATTGATGCGGAATATTTTTTACGTTAGATGAAAAAAGGGAGACTAGAAATTGCCTGCTTTAATTTGGAATCGGCTATTCTTGCACAAGAAAATGGTGCCGATAGAATTGAATTTTGTGCCAATATAAACGAAGGCGGAACAACGCCGGATTTTGAACTTACGAAAACTGTTCGTGATAAAGTCACCGTCGATTTGAATGTAATGATTCGGCCTCGAGGCGGTAATTTTGTTTACTCTGATGTAGAGTTCGAGCAAATGAAATCAGAAATTATAGCATTCAAAAAACTAAAAGTAGATGGCTTTGTTTTTGGAATTTTAAAGGAAGACGGTAGTCTTAATGAAGGACAAAACAAGTTGTTAGTTGGGCTAGCAAAGCCTTTTCCGTGCACGTTTCATCGTGCTTTTGATAGCATAAAAAATAAGTTTGATGCACTTGAGTCTCTAATCGAATGTGGTTTTAAAACTATTTTGACTTCTGGTGAAAAAACAAATGTAGTCGAAGGTATTGAGGTGTTGGCAACAGTAGTAGAAAAGGCAAACAACCGAATTACCATTATGCCTGGCGGTGGTTTGCGTTCCACAAATATTGGATTAGTAAAAGAAAAAACGAAGGCTATTTTTTTCCATTCGTCGGCAATTGTTGATCAAGGTGAAACTGCAAATGATAGTGAAATTAGAGCATTAAAAGCCAATTTAGAACAATCATAACTTTTAAAATCAAAAAACCCGGAGTTGGCATACTCCGGGTTTTCCTTACTACAAAAATACTTAACTAATTTTCAATATAATTCTGTTTTAAAATATTCCACCACCACCTTTATTAGTGTCATTATCTCTTTGTTTGCGCTGTAGACTTTTGCTTTTCCCCGCTCCAAACATATAGTTGAAACCCACATAAACGGATTGGCTTTCCCATGTAAATTGTCCTCGAAGTGGGTACGGATTTTCACCATCAAAACCAGCTTTCATCGTATTAAAAATATCGTTGAAACGAACACTTAGTGTTGCCTTATCTTTTAGAAATGAATAACGTCCACCTGCATCTATTTTATACATTTCTTTTCCGTTAAATTGTATGCCGTCAACACCAGATCTGTAGAATCCAAATAGAAGGAAACGAAGGTTTTTGGTGGTTTTAAAATTACTATTGAAACGAGCATTAAAGGCTTCAGCATTCACTTCTTTGGTTACCAAATCAAAAGTGTTATTGGATGTGTTTTGTACGGAAATTAATCCTTTCTGTTTGATGCTAGAAAAATCTATCGCAGGTTGAATGTCCCACCATTTTGTTATTTTATAGTTAGATGATAGTTCAAAACCAAAAGAGGTATTGGTATCAAAATTATCAAAACTCAGAATTTGGTTCTCTTGATTTTGAGGATCAGGATAGATAATTCTATTGATTTCATTGTTTATTGCTCTTACAAAAACGCCTGTAGTAATCGTTCCTTTTGGGATCGTTTTGGTATAGTTCAGTTCTAATGAATTTGTAAATTGTGGCTCTAATTCTGGGTTTCCTATTGAGGTTACTCTTGGAGTACTAAATTCACGGATGGGTTTTGTTTGTTCCAGTCCTGGACGGTCTACACGACGACTATAGCTCATTTGAAATTGGTTTTTTTCATTTGGAGAAAAAGTCATAGAGGCTGATGGATAGAAAGTAATATAATCATCTTTAAATGCAGAAGCGCCATTAAGTTTTGCACGGACATTGTAGCTTTCAAAACGACCGCCTAGCTGATATCCTATTTTTTCGAACTTTTGTCCAAAAGTAGCGTAAGCTGAAAGGATGTCTAAATCATACGTGTAATCAGAGTTCGATAAAGAACTATTGTTGGTGTCGTAGTTGTTGTCTGTTCGAATCATTCTCGTCTCAGCGCCAAGTTCTAATTTCGATTTCTCACTCAGTGGATTTACATAATCTAAATTAATGGTTGAATTTTGCCTTTTGTCAATAAGACGATCCATATAACCACTATTTGTCATGTTGGGATTGTTGAAAAGGGTCTGGAAGTTTCCGTTTTGTTTTTCAGAATAAATACTGTGATTTAGTTCTAAATCTACTGTTTCGCCTTCCTTTTTAGTCAAATGTTTGAATGCTAAATTGTAAGTTCCATCAATGTTATCCGATAAATAATTTGATTTTTGTACTAAATTATCTATCGTATTTACGTTCATAATGCTAACATCTACATTACCATCTCCCAATACTTTGTTTTGATTAGTGTAGACTGAAAGTGTATTTTTATCATTGATAAAATAGTCCATCCCAAATTTCAATAAGTGTGATTTGTCGTTGTTTTTAATATCAAACACTTGTTGGGAGTTGTCATCTAGTCTCGAAATGATACCTTCGTTGAATTTTTTTCCAAAATTATTGCCATACGTAGCAAAAAAGTTGACTTTCCCTGTACGGTAGTTCATATTCGTGGAGTTACTAATCTTTGGTGTTTTTGCAAAAGTTAGTCCAGTATTAATACTCGCATTAAACCCATCGGAAGCGTTTTTATGCAAGACAATATTAATTATTCCTGACATTCCTTCTGGATTGTATTTTGCACTTGGATTGGTAATTAATTCGATTTTTTTGATAGAAGCCGAAGGAATTTGCTTTAACAATTGCGAAGCTTCAATGTTGCTTGGACGACCATCTATTAAAACACGCACGTTTTCGTTACCACGCAACGATAATTTTCCGTCCTGATCTACGTTTACTGATGGGATGTTGTTCATGATTTCTGAGGCAGTTGCACCAGCAGAAATAAGATCTTTCCCAACGTTAATCACTTTACGATCAATTTTTTGTTCGATGGAGGACTTCTCGCTTACAATTTCAACTCCCTTTAGTTGAATAGCATCTTCTTCAAGTGCTATTGTATTCAAGTTGATGTTGTTGTTTTCAGTTAATTTAGCGCTTTGAGAAATTGTTTTGTATCCAATGAATTGAATTTCGACAGTGTAATCCTTTACAGCTAAATTTTTTATTTGAAAAGTCCCTTTGTCTGAGGTGATACCACCAGTTACTACCTTATTGTTTTCCTTTACTACAATATTTACATATGGTAAGGGATCGTTAGTCTTTTTGTCAATGATCTTTCCAGAAATCATTCCAGAACTTTCTAGTATGGGGGATTTGGCTGACGTTTGCGCCTGCATCGAAAACAACGTTCCGATAAAGCAGATTAAAATTAATTTTAGTTTCATGATTGATTTGATTTAATTGATTGATGATGCAAATGTATTCTTTTATATAATACTATGTTAAACATAATACCTTTTTTAATAATATTTAACATTTTTTAACATAAACGGAATATTAAAAGTTTCTTAATAGACTTTCAAACAAGGATTTTGTTACATCAATTTTTGAAAAATAAATGGATGCATACCTTAAATGATAGTAAAAGCTTCATTTTTAGGTGTAAATTATCTTGTTTTCCAATTTTCAAATTCCTGCAATATGACTATATTTGCAACCTTAAAACCAATACACGAAATGACATTACCACAGATTCTTACGCCCTCAATTGAAAAAGCGATACTCGCTTTGTTTGACGTTACGATTGACAAAGTTGAATTTCAATCTACACGGAAAGAATTTGAAGGTGATATTACAATGGTTATTTTCCCATTGTTGAAAGTAGTTAAAAGTAATCCAGTAGAATTGGGGAATAAAATAGGAAACTATTTAGTTGAAAATTTAGCTGAGGTGAGTCGTTTTAATGTGGTTTCAGGATTTTTGAATATCGTTATTTCGGATGCATATTATTTAGATTTCTTTGGAAAAATAAAAGATGACGTTGCGTTTGGTTTTGTTACTCCTAATCAAGATGACAAGGCAGTGATGGTTGAATATTCGTCGCCAAATACCAACAAACCCTTGCATTTAGGTCATGTACGTAATAATCTTTTGGGATATTCAGTGGCTGAAATCATCAAAGCCTCGGGTAAGAAAGTGTATAAAACTCAAATCATTAATGATAGAGGTATCCATATTTGTAAATCGATGTTGGCTTGGCAAAAATTCGGAAATGGAGAAACGCCACAATCAACCGGTTTAAAAGGAGATAAATTAGTTGGAAATTATTATGTAGCTTTTGATAAAGCGTATAAAGAAGAAATTGCGCAATTAATAAGCGCAGGTAAAACCGAAGAGGAAGCAAAAAAACAAGCTCCAATCATTTTGGAAGCGCAAGAAATGTTACTAAAATGGGAAGCTGGTGATGAAGCGGTAATCACGCTTTGGAAAACAATGAATCAATGGGTTTATGATGGTTTTGCTACCACATACAAAAATTTAGGTGTTGATTTTGATGCGTATTATTATGAAAGTAATACTTATTTGTTAGGAAAAGATGTTGTTCAAATTGGTTTAGATAGAGGCGTTTTCGAAAAAGATCCTGATGGTTCGGTTTGGATTGATTTAACCGAAGAAGGTTTAGACCGTAAAATTGTATTGCGCTCCGATGGTACTGCAGTTTATATGACACAGGATATTGGAACTGCAATTCAGCGTGTGAAGGATTATCCAGATGTAGGCGGAATGGTTTATACGGTTGGAAATGAACAAGATTACCATTTTAAAGTGTTGTTTCTTATCTTGAAAAAATTAGGTTTTGATTGGTCCAAGAACTTGTTTCATTTGTCTTACGGAATGGTAGATTTGCCTTCAGGTAAAATGAAAAGTCGTGAAGGAACAGTTGTTGATGCTGATGATTTGATGCAAGAAATGACCGATACAGCACAAAAAATTGCTGAAGATTTAGGGAAATTAGACTCCTATTCTCCCGAAGAAAAAGCAAAATTATATAGCACAATTGGTTTAGGGGCTTTGAAATATTATATTTTAAAAGTAGATCCAAAAAAACGAATCCTTTTTAATCCAGAAGAATCAGTAGATTTTGCAGGAAATACGGGGCCATTCATTCAATATACGTATGCCAGAATACAATCGATTATTCGTAAAGCAAATTTTGACTTTTTGAATACATCAAAAATGACAACGCTACATGAAAAAGAGAAAGAACTGGTAAAACAATTAGAGTTGTTTCCTGAAGTGATTCAAAATGCGGCGCAACATCACAGTCCGGCTCTACTGGCAAATTTCACCTACGATTTAGTTCGCGAATACAATTCCTTCTATCAGGCAGTTCCTATTCTTGGAGAAGAGGATTTAGAAAAGAAAATTTTCAGAGTGCAATTGTCTAAAAAAGTGGCAGATACCATTGCAGCTTCATTTAAGTTGCTAGGAATTAATGTTCCCGAGAGAATGTAATATACAATATGAAAACGACTTCCTTTTGAGGTCGTTTTTTTTAACAACAATCAACAAAATGCCTTGTCAATATTCTAATTATCTAATTGCCTAATTTCCTAATTAGTTTATCTTTGCATTTCAAAATAAATCAATACTATGTTCGATAATTTAAGCGATAAACTAGATAAAGCCTTTCATATACTTAAAGGTCACGGAAAAATCACCGAAGTAAATGTAGCCGAAACGCTAAAAGAAGTTCGTCGTGCTTTACTTGATGCCGATGTAAATTTTAAAATTGCTAAAGATTTTACTACTAAAGTAAAAGAGAAAGCAATAGGTCAGGATGTATTGACTACACTTCAACCAGGACAATTATTGGTGAAGTTAGTAAAAGATGAATTGACTGAATTAATGGGTGGTGATGTTGCTGGAATCAATCTTTCGGGTAATCCATCGATTATTTTAATGTCAGGTTTGCAAGGATCAGGAAAAACAACTTTCTCAGGAAAGCTTGCAAATTATCTTTTAACAAAGAAAAATAAAAAACCATTATTAGTAGCCTGTGATATATACCGTCCTGCGGCGATTCAACAATTATATGTTGTTGGAGATTCGATAGGTGTTGAGGTATATTCAGAGCCAGAGAACAAAAATCCAGTAGAAATTGCTCAAAATGCAATCAAACATGCGAAAGCAAATGGCTTCAATGTAGTGATTGTCGATACTGCAGGACGTTTGGCAGTTGATGAGGAAATGATGAATGAAATTGAACGCGTTCATAAAGCAATTCAACCAAATGAAACGTTGTTTGTAGTGGATGCAATGACGGGTCAAGATGCCGTAAATACTGCAAAAGCCTTCAATGAAAGATTAAATTTTGATGGGGTTATTTTAACTAAATTAGATGGTGATACACGTGGAGGAGCTGCGATTTCGATTAAAACAGTAGTTAATAAGCCAATCAAGTTTGTCGGAACAGGGGAAAAGATGGATGCTATTGATGTATTCTATCCAATTCGTATGGCCGAAAGAATTCTGGGAATGGGAGACGTTGTCTCTTTGGTGGAAAGAGCTCAAGAACAATTTGACGAAGAAGAAGCTAGAAAAATCCAAAAGAAAATTGCCAAAAACGAATTCGGTTTTGATGATTTCCTTTCTCAAATTCAGCAAGTGAAGAAAATGGGTAACATGAAAGATTTGGTTGGAATGATACCAGGTGCTTCAAAAGCCATGAAAGATGTAGAGATAGAAGATGATGCATTCAAGCATATTGAAGCAATCATTCACTCGATGACTCCAATTGAAAGGAGCAAGCCTGCTCTAATTGATGTCAAAAGAAAAGCGAGAATTGCAAAAGGTTCCGGAACCAAAATCGAACAAGTAAATCAATTGATGAAGCAGTTTGACCAAATGAGCAAAATGATGAAAATGATGCAAGGACCAGGAGGAAAAAACCTAATGAAAATGATGGGTGGCATGAAAGGCGGAATGCCAGGAATGAGATAAAAATGAATCAAAAGTAGAAAGTCTTAAAGTCGTAATGATTTTAAGACTTTCGGCTTTAATATATTAAACCAGACAACAATGCAACTACTAGACGGAAAAAAAACAGCGGAAGATATTAAGAGTGAAATCGCTGTAGAAGTACAAAAAATGAAAGACAATGGGGAGAAAGTACCTCATTTAGCAGCCCTAATTGTAGGGAATGATGGTGCTAGTTTGACTTATGTAGGAAGTAAGGTAAAAGCATGTGAAAGAGTAGGTTTTGAATCTACCTTAGTAAAAATGCCAAGTACAACTACTGAAGTTGAATTATTGAAAAAGATCAAGGAATTGAATGAGAATGATGCCATTGATGGATTTATCGTTCAATTGCCTCTTCCAGAACAAATAGACGAGCAAAAAGTATTAATGGCGGTTGATCCAAGTAAAGATGTGGATGGATTTCATCCTGAGAATTTTGGAAAAATGGCGTTGGACATGACTACTTTTATTCCAGCAACACCTTTCGGAATTTTAGAATTGTTAGAAAGATACGGAGTAGAGACCAAAGGTAAACATACCGTAGTTATTGGGCGTAGTCATATTGTGGGAAGACCAATGAGTATTTTGATGGGAAGAAAAGGTTTTCCTGGGAATTCAACAGTCACTTTGACACACAGTTACACTAAAAATATTGAAGAAATTACCATTCAGGCAGACATTATTATCACAGCTTTGGGCGTTCCTAATTACCTGAAAGCAAATATGGTAAAAGATGGAGTAGTGGTTATTGATGTAGGTATTACTCGTGTTCCAGATGAAACAAACGAAAAAGGATATGTAATCACTGGCGATGTTGATTTTGAAAATGTAAGTAAAAAATCCTCTTTTATTACTCCGGTTCCAGGTGGAGTAGGGCCTATGACCATCGCGATGTTGTTGAAAAATACGCTTTTGGCAAGAGAAATGAAAAGAAATAAATAAAGAGAAAAATAGTTTTGATTGAAAGCCTTAAATGTACGTTTAAGGCTTTTTTTATTTATTAGACATATAAAATTCCGATAATTGATACTTAAACGGAATTTAAAGAATACTTTTGCAGCACTAAAAAAAACTTTAAAATGGACGATTATTATTCGGAAATGTTAAACTGATAGAGCACTTGAATTGTTTTCAAGAGGCTGTAAATAAACCTATAGAATTTTGAAATGAGAGCTTTTTACAAAAACAATAACGGATTAATTGCCAATCCTGAATGGACTCCGAACTGCTGGATAAATATTGAATGCCCTACCGAAGCAGAAAAAAAATATGTACTCGAAGAATTACAAATTCCAGAAGCATTTTATAATGACATCGAAGATATTGATGAAAGACCAAGGATAGAAATTGAAAATGGTTGGACTTTGATTATCATGCGAATTCCTGTGAAAAGCAATGATATAAAACTGCCTTTTCACACCATTCCTGTTGGTGTTATTTTTAAGGATGAAGTTTGCATCACAATCAGTTTTCATCAAACGGAGATGCTTACTGATTTCGTGACCTACACCAAACGCAAGAATATTAATATTAAGGATAACTTCGATTTAGTGCTGAAATTATTGCTTTCCTCTAGTGTTTGGTTTTTGAAATACTTAAAGCAAGTCAACCAAAAAATAAAACTAGCCGAGGACAATTTAGAAAAATCAATTAAAAATGAGGAATTGCAGGCATTGCTTCAAATAGAAAAATGTTTGGTATTCTTTATGACTTCTTTGAAAGGAAATGATATTTTGTTGCACCGGATCAAGAATATAAAATCTCAAAAAGAGCATTTTGATTCGGATTTATTGGAGGATGTGGAAATTGAATTGCGTCAGGCACAGGAAACTACTAATATTTATAGCGACATTTTAACGGGAACCATGGATGCGTATGCTTCTGTTATTTCTAATAATATGAATACGATTATGAAGCAAATGACTTCTATCTCGATAATTCTGATGATTCCAACATTGATTGCCAGTTTGTATGGAATGAATGTACCCAATGATTTACAGGATAATCACTATGGAATATGGATTGTCATTTCCGTATCTGTTTTGTTATCTGCTTTTGGGGTGTTTTTATTCAAAAGAAAAAGATGGTTTTGATTTTTAGTTAATAATAATCTTACTTTTTTCCGTTCTCGATTCAATTAAACATTTAAACAAGTAATTAAATAGTATAAAATAAAAATTTCAAACAAAGACGTACTAATGCTTTTCTTAGGATTTGCTAATTTTTTATCATACAAACAATTTACGATTGGGATTTATGCTATTGACGAGATTTAAATAGGTTGGGAATCAGTCTCTAAATAGATTCTAAAAACGAATCCTTTACACCAATCTTTTCTTTACATTGAGATGGATTTAATTTTAAAATAAATTTATTAAAATTAAATCCATTTTTATTTTGCAATCTAAAAATAATATATAACTTTGTATTTCAAAGTACTTTATTTATGAGTCAAAAACTTCAAGAAGATTTATCACATATTCGTTCCATGATGGAACGCTCTTCCAGATTTATTTCATTAAGTGGCCTTTCAGGAGTATTTGCGGGCTTATTCGCATTAGCGGGTTCCATTTATGCATATCAATTATTTAAAAATAATGGTATTGAATATTTTGATGGAAAGCAAAAGGTGTATAGCTATGATTTAATAATCGAATTAGTGTTTATTGCTTGCGTAATCTTGATATTAGCCCTAGGATCGGGTATATTTTTTACTTTGAGAAAAAGTAAAAAGTTTGATTTACCGGTTTGGACGAATACTACTAAAAAAATGTTACTGAATCTAGCGATTCCTTTATTGGTTGGAGGCGTGTTTTGCATGGCACTTTTATACCACCAGTTATTTGCTCTTATTGCTCCTGTCACTTTATTGTTTTATGGTTTAGCACTTATTAATGCTGGGAAATATACTTTTTCTGATATTAGATATTTAGGCGCTTGTGAGATTGTTCTAGGATGTATTTCCCTTTTTTATCTTGGTTTTGGTCTTGTTTTTTGGGCAATTGGATTTGGAATTTTGCATATTCTTTACGGAATAATTGTGTTCAAAAAATACAAATAGAAATGGGAATCATTGACAAATTAAATAAAGATTTCGAAAGTCGGGTCAGATTAGGCATTATGTCTGTTCTGATGGTAAACGATTGGATTGATTTTACTGAAATGAAATCTTTATTGAATATCACTGATGGAAATTTAGCAAGTCATTCTTCGGCGTTAGAAAAATCTGGATACATTGAAGTTAAAAAAGAATTTGTTGGTAAAAAACCAAAAACGTCGTATCGCGTTACCAATATGGGCAGATCTGCTTTTGTTTCCCACTTAAATAGTCTTGAAAAATTAATCAAATCTAAATAACTCCTTTTTTTTTAACTTTATACTTTTAAATGCAAAGTACTTTTAAAATTTTAATTATGAAAAAACTACATTTTATTTTAGCCAGCAGTTTGGTTTTTACTCTGCTTTTTTACAAGGAAGATTTGGGTCTCAATTGGGCTATTTTCGGGATGATGCAAACCGCCTTAATATGTTATTTCTTTCAAGAGAAAATTACCAGTAGGTTGCATTTGATTTTAGTGGTTACATCGGTTCTGTCATGCTTTGCATTTGCTTGGTACGGAGATTTTCCATCTTTTTTTGCCATGGCTTTGTCAATTATCTTTTTACAATTCAAAACCCAGGAACCAAAACTTAAAGTGTTACAGGCTCTTCCTTTGGTGTTGATTAACGGAATTGCTTCGTTAGGTCGCATATTGATGTTCAGTCAATATCTTCCTAAGCGAAAAGTTAATAACGGTTTTGCAAAAAAACTGATTGCTTATTTTGTTATTCCAGTCCTATTTCTGGGGTTATTTTTAATCGTATATTCTTTTGGAAGCGATCATTTTTCGTCTTTGTTTACGGATTATTATTTAGATATTGATGCGTGGCAAGCATTTGTACTTACCGCTTTAGGATTTTTCATTTCGTTCACTTTCTGGAATTATTGGATTCCTGAGGTTTGTTATGAAAAGAATGATTTACTAGACAGTGATTTTAAGGAAGAATCCAAAACGCAAAATCAAAATTCATTTTCGTTTTTGGATATTGATTTTGAAAGAAGAAGTGGCGAGATTACATTGTTTCTTTTAAATATTCTGCTTTTGGTTTTCATTGCGACTTATAATTACGAACAGTTTTTTGAAGTGGTCAAAAAATCTAACTTAAGTTCTGATATACACGAAAGAGTAACTGCCGTTATTTTTTCAATTATAATGGCGGTTGGTGTTCTTTTGTTCTATTTTAAAGGAGGCTTTAATTTTGATGAAAAAGCTAAAAATCTTAAAAAGTTAGCTAAGATCTGGATTCTTTTAAACGGAATTTTAATACTTTGTGCCATCATCAAAAACTCAGAATATGTTTCGTTTTTCGGATTGACTTATAAAAGGTTAGGTGTTTATGCTTTCTTGATTCTAGCCATAATTGGATTGGTTATTTCTTTTATAAAAATCACCATGCAAAAAACAAATGCTTTTCTTTTCAATCAAATGATTTGGTATTTTTATGGAACGATTCTTTTATGCAGTTTTGTGAATTGGGGAAATCTGATTACCAATTATAATATTTCGGTAAACAAAGGAGTAGAGCCTATATTTTTATCGGGACTAAACTTTAATGATGAATTGCGCCGAGACTATTTTTTAAATAATAAGTTAGAGGGTCAATACAGTGAAATTTCAAGAGAGAAGGAAATTAGTCGAATGCAATCAAGGTCCTTTTTATCAAAAGCTTTGTATTATGAGTTTTTAACTAGTAAATAAAAGCAAAATCCCATTCGTTTCTGAATGGGATTTGTAATTTTTTAATAATCTCCTCGTCCTTTAAACCTTGGATCATCTCTTTTTATGAATTCAGTTCTTCTTTTGGGAGCTTCTGTTCTTTCTGGTTTAGGAAAACTCGCTTCTTCGGTTTTACTCGAAGGCTCAATCAGTTCGTTCAATTCTTTGATTTCAGCATCAGTCAAATCTCGGAATCTTCCAACAGGAATATCAAGTGATATATTGATAATTCGGATGCGTTTCAAGGCAATAACATCATAACCCAAATACTCACACATTCTACGAATTTGACGGTTTAAACCTTGTGTTAAGATGATTTTGAATGTGGTAGAACTTATTTTTTCTACCTTACATTTTCTGGTAACCGTGTCTAAAATTGGAACACCATTACTCATTTTTTCGATAAAACGATCTGTAATCAATTTGTTAACCGTTACCGTATATTCTTTTTCGTGGTTGTTTCTTGCACGAAGAATTTTGTTGACAATGTCGCCGTCATTGGTCATGAAAATTAACCCTTCTGATGCTTTGTCTAAACGGCCAATAGGGAAAATGCGTGTTGGATAATTAATATAATCTACAATATTGCCACGAACTTCTAAGTTGGTTGTGCATTCAATTCCAACAGGTTTATTAAAAGCTAAATAAATAGATTTCTCTCTTTTCTCACGGATTAGTTTACCATCAATACGTACTTCGTCATCAGGGGAAACTTTTGTACCTAATTCCGGAACGACTCCATTGATGGTTACTCGACCTTCTTCAATGATTTTATCGGCTTCACGGCGAGAGCAATATCCTGTTTCTCCTATGAATTTATTAAGGCGTTTTAGATTTTCTTCCATACTGCAAAAATAGCACTAAATTGTTTAATCATTTATGTGGTTATTTGTTTATTTGAAAAATTAAGAAATTGGTAAAGGATTTTATTTCAATTTGATTTTAATTGTCGGCTTTAAATAAAAAATCAGATACTTTTTTATACAACTCATCATCATGCATACTGTGCCCTAAGCCTTTGGTTTCAATGAAAATTACATTTTCCCATGCTTCGGCAATTTTCTTTCCTTCTTCAAACAAAACAACTGTGTCATCAATATCATGAGCGATTAGTCCTTTTGTATTTATTTTAGAGGCGAATGTTTTGCTAGAAAATTGTTCGAGGCTAAGTTTGAAATTATTCAAATAATGAGCTTCCAATGATTTTGAAATTTTAGAATTCAAACTCAATAAGGTGATGTAATTATTTAAGATAATCTTGAAATCACTAGGAGCTCCAAGAATTACCATTTTTTTTAGCATGTCATTTTGATAAACGGATTGGTAATACAAACAAGTTTTTCCACCAATGGAATGACCAATAAGATATTGTGGTTTGAATTTTTGCACAGCAACATGAATAAATTCAGCGTATTGGGGAATGTTGAATTCTTTTCCGCTTGATAATCCATGAGCCGGACCGTCAATGGCAATGATGGTGCTTCCTGATTCTTTTAGATACGGCAGTAAATTTTCCCAGCGAGAAGCGTTGCTTTCCCAGCCGTGAACTAGAAGTATTACAGTATCATTTCCTTTCCAAGTATAAGTGTGAAAGGAATGTTCTCCGTTTTTGAAAGTTTCAGATTGAGCTTCTTGTAGGATTTCTGGAAGATTTGTTTTGGATAATTTACCTTCTCTTGGTTCACTAAAAAAGGCATACGCGAGTTGCGAGGCCTTTCTTGGAAATACAAAACTCAGAGTATTAATGTAAGCTCCAATAGATTTAGTGAAAATAAAAAATAATATTTTTTTCATAAAAAAAAGTCCCGATGTGTATCGGGACTTAAATGTAATTAGAATTTAGAAAACAATTGTTCCATTTTCTCTTTTTCTTCGTCAGCCAATACGCTGTCTACTAATATTCTTCCGGAGTGTTCATCAGTAATGATTTTCTTTCTAGAAGCAATTTCAACTTGTGTCTGTGGTGGAATTGTAAAGAAAGACCCTGCTGATGCACCTCTTTCAATAGAAACTACAGCTAAACCATTACGAACGCTAGTTCTTATTCTAGTGTAAGCTGCTAATAATCTTTCTTCAATCAAGCTTTGGTATTCTGCTGATTTTTCAGTTAAGAATGCTTCTTCTTTAGCAGTTTCCGCCATGATAGCGTCTAACTCTGATTTTTTATGCTTCAAGTGATTAGATTTAGCTTCTAATCTCTCTTTTGAATTTGCAATCACTTCTTTCTTGTGTTCGATAGAAGCTTTCATTTCTTTAATTTGTTTTTCAGACAATTGAATTTCTAATTCTTGAAATTCAACCTCTTTTGTTAACGAATTAAATTCTCGGTTGTTACGAACCGTTTCTTGTTGTTTCGTATATTTTTTGATAGCCTCTTTGTGCTCATCAATTGCATTCTTTTTTACCTTGATAAGATCCTCGATAACTTCAAGTTCACTTTTCAATTTTTCTGAACGTGTGCTTAAACCAGCCACTTCATCTTCTAAATCTTCTACTTCTAAAGGAAGTTCTCCTCTTACGTTTCTGATTTCGTCAATTCTAGAGTCAATAAGTTGTAAATCGTAAATTGCTCTTAACTTGTCCTCAACACTTAATTCTTTCGTATTCGCCATATTCTATAAGTACTTAACTGGATTTGAATTTTCTTCTGATAAAATAACTGCAAAATTAGGGATTTTTTTCCGAAGATACTCAACAATATAATTTTTTGTATACCGTTCGCTTTCAAAATGTCCAATATCGGCTAATAGTAGCTTATTTTCGGCCTCATAAAACTGATGATATTTCAAATCGGCAGTCAAATAAGCGTCGGCTCCGGCTTGAATGGCGCTCTTTATCGCAAAACTTCCTGCTCCACCAAGAACGGCTACTTTTTTGATGTCTTTTCCTGTAAAGTTTGAATGCCGGATGCCTCCGCATTCCATTTTTTCTTTTGCAAAAAGCAAAAATTCTTTTTCATTCATGGGATTTTTCAATTCGCCAATCATTCCTAAACCAATATTCTGATGCTGATTTTGCAACTCATAAATCTCATACGCTACTTCCTCATATGCGTGGCTTTTGAATAAAGCTTTCAGGATTTTGTTTTCCAAATGTTTTTCGAAAGTAACTTCGATTTTAATTTCATCTCCTTGCACAAACTCAAATCGTTCGCCAACTTGTGGATTGCTATGTTCATTTCCCATGTATGTTCCAATTCCTTTTGAATTAAAACTACAATTTTCATAATTCCCAATGTTTCCCGCTCCTGCATCAAATAATGCATTTCGCACTTCTTCGGCATTTTCAGGAATCGTGTAGGTGACTAATTTCCGAATGAAATGTTGCTTTGGAATCAGGATTTTAGTATCTACTAATCCAAGTGCATCGCTGAATATCTTATTAACACCATCTTGATGATTGTCTAAAGCAGTGTGAACGGCATAAATGGCAATATCATTTTTTATGGCTTTAATAACGGCGCATTCCACATAGTTTCTTCCTGTTATTTTTTTTAAACCTGAAAATAATATTGGATGAAAGCAAACAACTAAATTGCATTTTTTTGCAATCGCCTCATCAATTATATTTTCTAATGCATCGTGACAAACTAAAATACCGGTCGCTGCTGATTCTTGATCTCCAACCAATAAACCCACATTGTCAAAGTCTTCGGCGTAGGCTAGTGGTGCCATTTCTTCTAGTACGGAAATGATTTCTATAATTTTCATGATTTTTTAGTTTAAAGTTTTAGGCTTAAAGTTTAATGTTGATTAACTTTAAACAGTAAACAAAACAAACAAAATTTTAAATCAAAGATAATTTATTCTACTTTCGTAGAATGAATTTACTGCGAAAATTACTGTTTCCGTTTGCCATTTTATATGGCCTTATAACGAGTATTCGGAACTTTCTTTTCGATAAAGGGATTTTAAAATCGTACTCTTTTGACTTACCTATTATTGCTGTTGGAAATCTTAGTGTTGGTGGAACTGGAAAAACACCGCAAATAGAGTATTTAATTCGGTTACTTTCGAATCCATATAAAGTTGCCACATTAAGTAGAGGTTATAAAAGACAATCGAAAGGTTTTGTTTTGGCGGAAGCCAGCTCAAACGCCGCTCTATTGGGGGACGAGCCTTTTCAGTTTTTTGAAAAATTTGCAAATATACAAGTTGCTGTTGATGCCGATAGAAAAAATGGAATTCAACAATTGCTTTCGCTACCTGAGAAACCAGAAGTGATATTGCTTGACGATGCTTTTCAACATCGTAAAGTAAAAGCCGGTTTTTATATTTTACTAACTTCTTATGGTGATTTGTATTCGGATGATTTTATGTTACCAACTGGAAATTTGCGTGAGAGCCGATGCGGAGCAGCAAGAGCCAACGTAATTGTTGTAACTAAATGTCCTGTTACCCTTTCGCTTGACGAACAAAAAGATATAAAAAAACGATTAAAAGCATCTGAAAATCAAGAAGTGTACTTTACTTATATTGCCTACGAAGGTTTTGTTTATGGAGAGAACCAAAAGATACCTGTGAGCGAAATTCAATCAACAAGTAAATTATTAGTGGCAGGAATTGCAAAACCGGAACCGTTTTTTACTTATTTACAAAACACTAATGACGTCTGTTTGTCTTTTCCAGATCATCATTATTTTACTGAAAAAGACCTACTAGAAATTAAAAATTTAGCTCAAAACACTATTATTATAACAACCGAGAAAGATTATGGACGTTTAAAAGGAAGTTTGCCAAAAAACCAACTTTTTTATTTACCAATACAAAGTTCTTTCCTTTCGGGAAGTAAAAATTTTGATAAAACAATTATAGATTATGTGGGAAGAAGTACAAGATACAGTTAGTTATATTCAAGAGAAAATCAATTTCACACCTGAATATGGTGTGATTTTAGGTTCAGGATTAGGGAGTTTTACAGATGAAATGAAAGTAGCACATACGTTACCGTATCATGAAATTCCAAATTTTCCGGTATCAACTGTTCAAGGTCATAAAGGCGCGCTAGTTTTTGGAACGATAGGAGATAAGAAAGTGGTTGCTATGCAAGGCCGTTTTCATTTCTACGAAGGATATTCAATGACCGAAGTTACTTTTCCAGTGCGAGTAATGAAGTTTTTAGGCGTGGAAAAATTAGTAGTTTCAAATGCTTCAGGTGGTGTAAATCCAAGTTACAAAGTAGGTTCTATTGTTATGATTACAGATCATATCAATATGACGCCAGAACATCCTTTGCGTGGAAAAAATGACGAACGTTTTGGTCCTCGTTTTGTAAATATGAGTGAACCGTATTCAAGAAAAATGATTGCTAAAGCTACTGAACTTGCTCAAGAATTGAATATCGAAGTTCATGAAGGAATTTATCTGGGTTTACAAGGACCTACTTTTGAAACTTTGGCAGAATACAAAATGGTGAAAATTCTGGGTGCTGATTGTGTGGGAATGTCCACTGTTCCTGAAGTAATTGTGGCGCGTCACATGGATTTGGAAACCTTTGGTATTTCAGTAATTACAGACATGGGTAACGAAGAAAGCATTGGTACAATCTCTCATGATGAAGTTCTTGAAGCTGCTAAAGAAGCAGAACCAAAGGTAAGAAGCTTGATTAAGGAATTGATTTTAAACTATTAAGTTCTAAATATATCCAGCAATAACACTGTAAAATTCCTCTGGCACAAAGGGCTTAGTAATTACTTCATTCATTCCAAACGATAAAAGCATGTCTCTGTTTTCGTGTAATGAGATGGCAGTAAGTGCAATAATAGGAGTAGTACAGTCAAATGTTCGTATTGTTTCTGTTGCAATAGTTCCGTTTATGCCAGGTAAGTGAACATCCATGAGCACTAAGTCGAACGTGTTATGTTTTAACACATCGATTGCATCCTCACCATTATCAATTATTTCGCAGATTATTCCTTTCTTATCCAGCATTTTCTTGGTAATCATTTGGTTGATCTTATTATCCTCAACCAATAGTATTTTTTTATTTATTAATTTAGTAGAATCGTATTTTATGATTGATTTTTTCTCCATTTGAGATTCCTGTTGTGGACTTATTTCGAATTCTAAGTCAAATGAAAATGATGACCCTTCACCTAGCGTGCTTTTAAGTTTGATATGCCCACCAAGGATTTTTATTAATTTTTTTACGATAGTTAATCCTAAACCTGTTCCGCCATATTTGCGATTCACCTCTATGGATCCCTGTGAAAAACTATCAAAAACACTTGCTAATTTGTCTTCGGGTATTCCTATTCCAGTATCTGTTATTTCGAAATATAAAGTAGCTTTTTTATCATCTACTGTCTTAAGTTTGGCTATAACGGTTACGTTCCCATTTTTTGTAAATTTTAGGGCATTGTTGATCAAGTTTAGCATGATCTGTGATAATTTTGTGGGATCGCCAATCAAATAATTGGGAATAGTCTGGTCTACTTCAAGTGTAAAATTGTTGTTGTTTACTAAAGCCAATTCTTTCAATGAATGCTTGATGTCCTCTAATAATTTTTTTAAATTAAAACTGATGTATTCTATTTCTGATTTGTGAGAGTCAATTTTATTGATTTCTAAAATTTCATTAATAAATTTAGTCAAGTAGTCTCCTGAAAATTTTAAAGAAGATAAATAGTCCATTTGATTTTCCTGAGGATTTTCTTCTAGCAATAAATGGGCGATACCGTTGATAGCATTCAACGGAGTTCGAAGCTCATGGCTTACTGTTGATAAAAATTCGGATCTCGCTTTTGATGCTTTTTCTGCTTTGTCTTTGGCAATCTCTAATTCTTTATTTTTCTCTTGCAATAGCAAATTAGACTGATTTCTAATGATGTTGTTTTTGTATAAGGATAAACTTAATAATGATAAAATTGAAATTAAAGCAATTGCAAATATGCTGATTAATTTAGAAAATTTATTAGCTTTTTCTTGCTCCTTATTTTCATAATTTGCTTGTGCAATTTCTTTTAATTTTTCAGATTCTTTGAACTTTTGATAATCGTCTATGCCAAGTCTTTCGTTATTTAAAATGGTAATGCTTTCTTTTAAATTGAGATGCTGTTTTAGATACAAATAGGCATTATTTTTATCTAATGTCTTTTCGTAAACATCACTTAAGGCAAGCAAAATATTTGATTTTTGTACTAGATTTTTTGTTTTATTGTTTAATTCTAACGCTTTGTTTAGATAGTTTAAAGCTAAGTTGTTTCTGTTTCTGCTTGCTTCAATTTTTCCTATTTGGTAAGAGGCTTCTGCTTTAGTATTAATTAAATTGGGATTGTCTGGTTTTGCAATTATTATTTTAAAAGAATACAAGGCTAAATCTAACTTGTTTTTAGATTTGTAAATTAATCCTTTTTGAAGATTAAATAACTCTGCAACATCAGGAATTTTTAACTTATCATTAATAGATTTTGCTCTCGCAAAGTATATTGAAGCTTTATTATAATTTTCCTTTTGCATATAGCATAAGCCGATATAATAATAGGTTGTAGAGTGCTCTTGACTAGGCTCAAAATTAGAAAATAATGCAGCACTTTTTAGTAGCGTTTCTATGGCATCATCGTATTTTTCTAAATCAAAATAAATTTTCCCAAGATTGAAGGTTTGTTGTGCTTGGTCTTTAATATTTTTCTTTTTTGTAGCATAACGTATGGCTTTTTGGCTAGACAATAAAGCCTCTTTGTAATTATTAGATTGAATACTAGAATTGCTTATGCTGCTATAATATGCTGTGCTATCTACTTCCTCATTGGGCTGAGAATAGAGTGAGCTGTAAAAAAAAACAATAAAAGCAAAAAAATACTTCATTGACAACTGAGTTTTTTCTTGGGGTTGTTTTATTTTTTTGTTAAAAGAATTAAATCAATAATTCGAGACGAATAACCTATTTCATTATCGTACCAACCTACTACTTTTACCATTTTATCGATGACAGAAGTAAGTTGAGCATCAAATATACATGAATTTTTATTGCCAATTACATCAACAGAAACAATTGGGTCTTCGGTATAATCTAAAATTCCTTTTAAATTTGTTTCTGCGGCAATTTTAAAAGCTGCGTTTATTTCATTTATGGTTACGGCACGTTTTACATTAAATGTAATATCAGTCAAAGACCCATCAGGAACAGGTACTCGTATGCCACAACCTCCAATTTTACCATCAAATTCAGGAAATATTTTTGTTAATGCCTTTGCCGCTCCAGTGGTTGTAGGGACAATAGATTGACTCGCGCCGCGAGCACGACGTAAATCTTTATGTGGTTGATCGTGTAAGCTTTGGTCTGTCGTGTAGGAGTGAATGGTAGTGATGTACGCCTGTTCTATACCGCAAAGTTCATTGATTACTTTAATCATTGGTGCTGCATTGTTTGTGGTACAACTAGCATTCGAAATTATGGTTTCGGTACCATCAAGAATACTATCATTTACCCCAAGCACTACTGTTTTTATAGTATCCACTTCTGATGGTGCCGAAAGAATTACTTTTTTGGCTCCAGCAATAATATGAGCGTTTAGTTCTTCAAAAGTCTTGTGCTTTCCTGTTGATTCCACGACATAATCAATGCCTAAGGTTTTCCAATCTAGATTTGAAATACTTTTTTCATGAAAAAATAAAAAATGATTTCCATCTACGAGAATTCCTTTTTTGTCCTCGCTAACCTTAAATGGCAAAACTCCGTGAATACTGTCGTATTTTAGTAAATGTGCCATTGTTTTTTTATCAGCAATGTCATTTATAGCAACAACTTCTATTGAAGGATGGTTTAAAAGTAATCGGAATAAATTCCTGCCAATTCTCCCAAAACCGTTTATGGCAATTCTTGTTTTCAAGATTTTTTTTGTTTAAAGTTTCAGGTTTAAAGTTTCTCAACTTTAAACTTTAAACCTGAATCAGTTTTTTAAAGAATATGTTTTTGTGCTTTGTAAGAGGAACGTACTAATGGTCCGCTTTCTACATGACGGAACCCTAATTCTAAACCAAATTGCTCGTATTTTGCAAATTGTTCCGGGGTTATAAATTCCTTTACGGGCAAGTGTTTTTTACTCGGTTGCAAGTATTGTCCTATCGTAACAATATCAACATTTGCTTCACGCAAATCGCGCATCGTTTGGTATACTTCTTCTTCTTGTTCACCAAGTCCAAGCATGATTCCTGACTTTGTTCTGTTGATTCCTTTTTCTTTCAAGTAGCGCAATACTTCCAAAGTTCGGTCGTATTTTGCTTGAATACGTACTTCACGAGTCAATCTGCGTACTGTTTCCACATTATGAGATACTACTTCTGGATTTGCTTCAACGATTCTATCAATGTTTCTTTCGATGCCTTGAAAATCTGGAATCAAAGTTTCTAGGGTTGTATTTGGGTTCATTCTTCGAATAGCTTTCACGGTTTCAATCCAAATAATTGAACCACCATCTTTCAAGTCATCTCTGTCAACACTAGTGATTACGGCATGTTTGATGTTCATTATTTTGATAGAGCGCGCCACTTTTTCTGGTTCATCCCAATCCACCGTTTCCGGTCTTCCAGTTTTTACACCACAAAAACCACAAGAACGTGTACAAACATTTCCTAAAATCATAAACGTTGCCGTTCCTTCTCCCCAGCATTCACCCATATTGGGGCAGCTCCCCGAAGTACAAATCGTGTTCAAGCTATATTTATCGACTAAGCCGCGAAGCTCTGTATATTTTTGACCTATTGGGAGTTTTACCTTTAACCATTTTGGCTTTCCTGTAGGTAATGTATTTTCTAAAACAGTTTCCATATATCAATTTTCAAAGTGCAAAGATAACGAATGTACTTTATTTGTGGATTCCTTTATTTGTTTATTTAATGAAAGAGAAATCGTCATTTTTAGGAGAGAATATTGGATTGTTATAAGGAATAGTTGTCCTGCTTTCGTCCTTATCTCTTCCTCTCGTCCCAATATTTCGGGGTCGGGACTACGAGGATATCTCACAAAGTATCGAGACTATTGGGCTATTTAGTGCTTTTTGTAGTTGGAAGATATAATGGTAAAATTAAAAAAGCTCCAAAATTAATTGAAGCTTTTCTAGTTTTTTGTTTAATTCATCTGTACAGTGATGGGAAGATTATAAGCAGTTCGGACTGCTTTTCCATCAATCATTCCTGGAGACCATTTCGTTTTCAAGGATTTCAATACTCGAATGGCTTCTTTCCCCAAGCCATAACCTGGATCTCTTTTTACTTGAATATCAGTCATGCTTCCATCTCTTTCAATTACAAAAGAAACATATACCCGAATAGCTCCGCTGGCTTCTATTTCTTGTTTTTCAAAATTGTTTCCCACATAATTATAGAATTTTTTAATTCCGCCCGGAAACTCAGGAAGTTTGTCTAAAGTGCCGCTGTTTACAATCGTATTTCCTAAATCTATAGGCGTTATAGCATCAGTTCCTGTTCCTGGAGAAGCTGAAGTTGGGTTTAAGCCTACAGTTCCAGTTCCTTCTGTAGTAGTATTTATGAGTCTAGTATTGTCTGTGTTTTTTGCAATATCCTGATTTGCTTGAGAAGCTTGTACAATTACTGGATTTACTAACTGTGCACTTTTTACTGGAACATCAATTTCTTTAGCTTTTACCTCAGGAAGTGTCTTTTTCTCTTTAAGCTGATTTGGAATTATGTCAGTAATTTGGACGACAGTATTTGTAAATTCAGGAATATCTATCGTGATGTTTTTATTGGGATTCAGATGGGTTAAAATCACAGGAATACTTAACGCTCCCGATAAAAATAACACACCCATAAAAAGTGCTGTTATTCCTGTTTTTGTACTTTCCTTACGCAATTGATACGCTCCATATTCTTTGTTTCGATCTTGGAAAACTAGGTTAATCCAACCGGTCTCGTAAATGCTTAGTTTTGACATAATGTAATGGATTTAGTGGTTAAGTAGTAATTAAGTCATAAGCAAAAGTGTTTTTCTTTTATAACGTATAAAATAGGAATTATAGTATATAAATTTAATAATTAATTTTGATTAAATTTAATTTATGTCTATTTATTTAACTCTTGTGTTGCTTAATTGTTTGTATTACTATTTTCTGGTTTCGATATTCGTAAAAAAGTATATTCGAATTGATGAATATATTTGTGTTTGAATAATAAATAGGGAATTGCATTTAAAAAGATATTTGAAACCAAGTTGAGTTTGAAATAGATTTCCTAAAAGCGAAGGAAGACTAGTATTGTTGACTCTGTAATTAAATTGCGGTGTAGAGTTTTTGCTATTGCAGATAAATTGATGTAGTCGAAAAAACTAGTTTTTCTAATATATACAAGGATTTAAATGATGGGATTTGTAGTTTTGTTTGAAATAAAGCTACCTTTTATTTTGAATTATTTCTGCCAGAAGTTTTTTGGCGCGAAGCAATTTAATCTTCACATTGCTCAATGGTTCATCAATTTTATTGGCAATTTCTTGGTAACTCATTTCTTGAAAATAACGCAACTGAATGACTTCTTGGTAATGTGGTTTCAATTCTTTGATGAATTGCAGTAATCGGGAAAGATTTTGCTCGGTAATCAGCTCATCCTCTGCAGATGGAGTGGTGTCGGCAATATTGTAGGCTTGCTGGTCTTGTTCATCAGTGATTTCAACAAAAAGACTTGATTTCTTTTTTCGTAATAAATCGATGTGGACGTTTTTTGCAATTGCAATCAGCCAAGTGTTAAATTGGAATTCAGAGTTATAAGTGGCAATTTTATCAAATGCTTTCGAGAACGTTTCTATGGTGATATCTTCAGCAGTAGTCTCATTTTCGGTACGTTTTAGCATAAAACCATACACTTCATTCCAATAATAGTCCAATAGAAAAGTAAAGGCAACCTGATCGCCTTGTTTTGCTTTTTCTATTTGTTTGTTTATTTCCAATGTACCGGTTTTGAGAATATATTTGTAATAAAGATATTGATTTGTATTAAGATAAGTACTATTTCAACGATAGGGAACCAGAATTTAATATCATTTTCTTTCAGTTTACCTGCTGAGAATCCTACCACAATCCATGCCACAAGATAACGTAATGCGATTAAACTTAAAACTAATATCCATTGAAATTGAAAGACTAATAACAATATGGGTAATAATATAAAAAGTAATTGTGAACAATAGAATGTCCCTAATTGTAATTTATCGAGAAGTTTGTAATAATTTGCCGTGGCAATATGTCTTCTTTTTTGGATCAGCCAATCTTTATATGTAGTTTTTGGTTTAGAAAGTGTAAAACTTTCTGGTGTGTAGGCGATAGTTGTGTTTTTAGCTTTTGCAGCTTGATTTACAAATAGATCGTCATCCCCAGAACGAATTTGCATATGCTCAATGAAGCCGTTTACATTGAAAAACTCTTCTTTTTTGTAGGCTAAATTTCGTCCGACACCCATATAAGGATGTCCGATTTTTGCCCATGAAAAATATTGAATAGCGGTTAATAACGTTTCATAACGAATTATTTTATTCAGGAACGAATTAGGGATTTTTTCATGTTTACCATAACCCAAAACAATTGTTTTTTGCATGGTAAATTGAGAACTCATAGCGGTTATCCAGTCTTTTGAAGTTGGGTAACAATCTGCATCTGTGAATAATAAATAGTCTTTTTTGGCGGCTTTTATTCCTAATGTCAACGCATATTTTTTGTTTCCCCAAAAAGCTTCGTTGTTTTCTACTTTTACCAAACGTACATTAGAATATTGCTTTTCAAAACCTTCAAAAACATCTAAAGTTTTGTCACTTGATGCATCATCTATAAGTACAATTTCGAAATCAGGATAGTTTTGTTCCGCGAGTAACGGAATAAAATTAAGGACATTATCTTCTTCGTTCTTAGCACATACAATCACTGAAATAGGGATTCTTTTTGGTGTTATTTTCTGTGCTTTGGCAAAAGCAAATTTTCCAAAAACACCTAGATAAAACGAAATTTGAACAACAACAATAAAGATAAAAAAGTAAAGAATGATAATAAGCATCGGAGTTTAGTATAATTTTAATTCCCTATTTTTAAGAAAGCGCAAAGGTATGAAATACAATTATGAATTGTAAATTATAAATTTATGAATTTCGAAACAATTTACATGGGGCATTTTTTCATCTCTTTTGCAGTAGCGATGGACTGGTCTGTATTTACTTTTTCTAATTCGGTTATGATATTTTGATAGTTCTTAGCATCTCTATTTTGTGACATTTTTCTCGTTGCTTGAATTTCCTTTATCTCAATTTCAAAGGCTACGATTCCGCGACTCTGCATCATGGTTTTCTTTGATAAATCTTCTATTCGAATAGGATTCTCCGAGTTTTGTTCGTACTTATCAACTAGTTTTTTTAAGGATTCAATGACACCATCTCCTTCAATAATTTTGATTTTTCCATACACATGAACTGCGATATAATTCCAGGTTGGTACATTTTCATGATCGTACCAAGAGGAAGAAATATAGCTGTGAGGTCCAGAAAATACAGCTAGGACTTGATCATTATCAGTAAAACCTTTCCATTGTGGATTTTCGATAGAAACGTGTCCGTACAAAATATCTTTGCCGTCTTGATTCGTTTCGAGTTCCAAAGGAATGTGTGTAGCGCACAATTTTCCATTGGATTGATTGATTAAAATGCCAAAACTGTTTTCTTGAAGAAATTTTTTGATTTCCTCTGAATTCTCGTTTTTGTAGATGTCAGGAATATACATGGTGATTTTAAATTAACGAATTTAGAATTTAGATTTGTTGTACTGTAATTTCCACTTCTGTGATCGTACTCTAAATCACATTTACCTCGGCCTCGATATGAATACCAAATGTTTTAAAAACAGTCTCTTGAATGTCCTTTGAAACATTCAAAATTTCTTGCCCTGTTGCATTGCCATAATTCACTAATACTAAAGCCTGATTTTTATGTATTCCGGCATCACCAAAACGTTTTCCTTTGAAACCCGCTTGCTCGATTAGCCATCCTGCAGGAACTTTTACTTCGGTTTCAGAAATATCAAAATATTTCATTTCAGGAAATCGTTTATGAATTTTTTCGAAATCCGATTTTAATACAATTGGATTTTTAAAGAAACTACCGCTATTTCCTAATACTTTTGGGTCAGGTAATTTGCTTTGTCGAATGGCAATTACAGCATTACTGACCTCTTTTAAAGTGGGATTTGTAATGTTGTTTTTGGCTAATTCTGACGAAATATCTCCATAAGAAGTGTTAATTTTATGATTTGTTTTTGTCAATTTAAAAACAACTGATGTAATTATGTATTGGTTTTTTACTTCATTTTTGAAAATGCTTTCACGATATCCAAAATGACATTCGTCCTTTGAGAAGGTTTTCATTTTCTGATTTTCTATGGTCATTGCTTCGCAGGAAACAAAGGTGTCCTTGATTTCCGTGCCATAAGCACCTATGTTTTGTACCGGGGTGGTTCCTACGTTTCCAGGAATGAGTGACATGTTTTCTAATCCGCCAAAATTTTGATCGATGGTCCAAAGTACAAATTCATGCCAGCTTTCGCCAGCTTGACTTTCGACCCAAACAAAATCATTGTTTTCTTCAATAATTTTCTTGCCTTTTAAATCGATATGAATCACTAAAGCATCAATATCTTGTGTCAAAAGCATATTGCTTCCACCTCCTAAAATAAATGTTTGCTGTGATTTGTTTTCTTGTAAAATAGTTTTCAAGTCTTGCACAGAATGTACGGCAACAAACTGTTTTGCTTTGGCTTCAATGCCAAAAGTATTGTATTTTTTTAAAGAGAAATTAGGTACTATTTCCATAAAAGAAAGGGCGTATTTGAATTGTTTTAAGCTGCATCAAAAGTAAGGATTAAAATTTAGTTGCATACGTTTTCATCCAGATATGCATCATAAACAATGGCATAATATAAGGAGTCATAGTTCTATTGCCTTTTTGTAAATTTTGAACCATTTTTTGAATGTTTATATGTTCAAAATAAGGCATTTGAAATAAATCACTTTTCGAAAAAGTTTCTAACTCATCTTTAAAAGCGGGACTATTTATGATATAATCGCCCCAAGGAACACTTAGGCCTACCTTTCTAAATTTTAGAATTTCATCTGGTAAACGTTTTTCCATGGCGCTTTTTAGAATAAATTTCCATTTTTTTCCTGTAAAAAGCCATTTGTCTTCTAATGACCCTAATCCAACAATTAATCTAGGGTCCAAAAACGGTTCTCTACATTCAATTGATGCGCCCATTGTACAACGGTCATTCCTATCTAGTAGTGAGCATAAATAGGTATGTTGATCAAAATAGAGGGCTTGTCTGCGTAGATTTTTTGGGTATAGGGATTTAGCCTCTTTGTAAATTTGTTTTCTATATTCGTTATTTGGCGAGGTTTTAACTCCAAAATTCTCCGCTATATCTTTGGGATAAATATTAGATCCGTTGTAGATAATCAAATCCGACTTTTTTGTAATTTGGGCATAACGCGTTAATTTTTCATACCGCGGTTGTTTTGTAAACACATCTAGATTTCCAATGGTGGCAATAGAATTCAATAAAGAGGGGTATTGTAAAGCTTTGTAACGCACATAACCGCCCATTAATTCATCAGCACCTTCGCCAGAAAGCAACACTTTGACCGAAGGTTTTGCCATTTGTGAAATCGCTAAAAGGTGCGGCTCACTTAAATGCATGATAGGTTCATCCTGAAAATAAGTAGCATTAATTAATTGGTCAAAAAGATTTTTGTCTTCCAATTGCATCGTGTGAAAACCATAATGAAATTTCTCTGCCATCATTTTAGCGAGATGTGCTTCATTGTGTTCTTTCTCTTTAAAGCCTATATTGAAGGTTTGTATGTCTTTGTATTTTTGATGGTGCAATGAAGCCAAAATTGACGAAGAATCCAATCCGCCACTTAGCATAACGCCCACGGGAACGTCACTCACCATTCGCATTTTTACGGAATCATCAAAAGTTTCTCGAAACCATTCGACCGGATTTTTTATTTCAGGCTGATTTTGAATTTCCTTTTTTAAATTCCACCACTTTTCGGTTGTAGTTTTTCCACCTTCGTGGATGGTCATGATGTGCCCGGGCAAAACTTTTTTTACATTCTCATACAAAGTATTTTCACCAGCTACAAATCGGTTAAAGATATATTCTTCTATTCCATTTTGCGCCATTTTAAGAGGGACACCAGCCGTAAAAAGTGCTTTTTGTTCTGATGCAAAATAAAAAGTCTCATTGTAAAAAGAATAATATAAAGGCTTAACGCCCATTCTATCCCGAACAACAGTTAGTTTTTTTTCTAATGTATCCCAAATTGCAAAGGCAAACATACCGTTGAGGCGATTGAGCATTTTTAAACCATGCAATTGAAATAATTTCATCAAAACCTCGGTATCCGAAGCAGTTCGGATGTCAAATCCATTGCTTTTTAATTCGGGATAAAACTCTTTAAAGTTGTAGATTTCACCATTATAAACCAGCACATATCTTCGGTCTTCTGAGAAGAAAGGTTGATGTCCGGCTGAGGATAGATCTAGAATTGAAAGTCTTCTGTGTCCAAAACCAATATTATTTTCTATAAACAATCCTTTGTCATCAGGACCTCGATGTTCTAACGAATCGCGCATTTTGGTAAGAATGCGTTCGTCAACTTTTTTTTGTGATTGTAAATGCAAGATTCCATTAATTCCACACATAGTTAATTGGTACTATTTGTGTTAATTAATTCGTGGTATTTGTTGGCAATGATTTTCATATTTATGTTGTAATCTGCATTTTTTTCTAAAAATAGTCTGTTTTTTAAAACGACTTCGCTTCGGTATTTATTGTTTTTAAATGCCCAGATTAGTTCATCTGCTAGCATTTCATAATCATCAACTGTAACCAATTGTCCGTTTTTCCGATGTTTAATCCAACTCTGATTTCCTGCAATATCACTTACAATTGGATAACAATTCGTAGCCATAGCTTCAAATAATGACGCCGAAACACCTTCTGTTATTGGCATACTAATGTAAATATTAGATTGTTGCAATAATTTTGGTAAT
This sequence comes from Flavobacterium sp. KS-LB2, assembly GCF_036895565.1. Taxonomy (NCBI): domain Bacteria; kingdom Pseudomonadati; phylum Bacteroidota; class Flavobacteriia; order Flavobacteriales; family Flavobacteriaceae; genus Flavobacterium; species Flavobacterium sp. KS-LB2. The sequence continues at coordinate 771,558 of NZ_CP145904.1, forward strand.
TCAGTATTTGGGATTCTTCCGGTAAAGTTGACTTTGTTTTCAATACCTAAATCTTTTGCCAAATTTTTTAATTTAGAAAGTTGCGCTCCATCTCCTATAATGGTAAGTACGAAATCTATCCCTTTCTGGTTCAGAAAGGCAAATGATTTTAAAATAATATCATGACGATATTCCGGCAATAAAGAGCGAGTGACTATAGCACAAATTTTTTCTGGGTTGGACTTGTTTTGATTTTTAAATTTAGTTAAGTCAATACCTTTTGGTAAAACCAAAACTTTATTCATATCTACATTGGCTTCCATCATAGAAATAGTCATCACCGGTCCCCAAGCATGAATTAAATCTGCTTTTTTGAAAGCATAATTCTGAATGAGTTTTTTTAAAGGTAATAAAATTGATTTTTCCGGCCATAAATCGGTTCTACCTTGTTGTGCAATGGCGACAGGTTTTACGCCCGATAGTGCTGCAAGAAAACCATAACTAGTCGTTCTTTCTGCAATTACCATGTCTGGTCGTTGCATTTTTATTATTTTTCTGATTTTAAAAATAGCTAATTCAAATTCGAAAATCCTTAGAATTCGGTTATGAATACAATTGCTTGGGTTTTTTAATTCCCAAGTAATGATTTCAAAATCACCAAATTCCTTTAAGCCATTCATCCAGGTAATGGCGTCGGCGCGGTAGGATTCTCCTAGAAAAAGTATTCTCTTTTTTTTCATCAGTATAAATTAAATTACTCAGAAGTTAAAGCTCGATTTATAAAATCGTTCAATGGTTTAAGTGTAATCAGTTTTTTACTCATTGTAGCAACAAAATCTTTTTTTGTTACTTCTGAAATGTCAATTTTTTGAGAACATTCGAAACTTTTCAATTTTAAAAATTCAATAGCTGGATGTTCTTTTTCGTATCCTCGTGGTGGATTTTTCAGCGTATCTTTTTCATTTCGATCAAAATCTTTAAATTCTCTTTTGAAATTTTTTTCGTTAAGTATAGCTTCTAAATCATCATGGAAAAAGGCAATTTCTTTTCGCATTTTTTTTAAATCTGCTGCTTCAGGGCAATACAAACCACCAGCAATAAAGCTGGCACCTCTTTCTAGATGAAGGTAGTAACCGGAACGATTCATGCCTTTTGCTCCCGAAGAAAGCCAAACGCCTAAATGCGATTTGTATGGTGTTTTGTCCTTAGAAAACCGAATGTCACGATTGATTCTGAATGTACAATTCTTGACTTCCAGCATTTCCAGCGACGGATCAAGTGGTTTCATAGTATCAAGAAAATCTCCAACTAATTGCTGATATTCTTTTTTGACCGCTTCGTAGCGTTTTTTATTTTCCAAAAACCAATCTCTATTGTTGTTGGCTTTTAAATCATCTAGGAATTGTAGTGTGTTTTTTGAAAGCATTTTGATTTATTGTATTTGTTTTCTCAATTCCTCTTCACTTATAAAACCTGAATGTTTCCATTTTACTGTTGCATTGTCATATAATAATAAAGTGGGAAGTTCACTTATTTTCATTTCAGTCATTAGTGTTTTGTTTTTATCGGCATCCAAGCGAATAATAGTTACTTTACCTGCCAATTCTTTTTCCATTTTTAAAAGGTAAGGTTTCATCTTTTTGCAAGGTGCGCACCATTCTGCATAAAAATCAATCAATACTTTTTTATCAGCATTTACTAGATTATTATATTCTTGTACAGTCATTCCTGTAATTTTGTTGCTTGGTTGTGAAAGTCCTGCGGCATCCCATTTCAAAATTCCGCCTTGCAATTGGTAGATATTTGTAAAGCCAAGTTCTTCTAGTTTCTGAACGGCACTTTGGCTTCTTCCTCCACTTTTACAATACACGAAAACGGGTTTTGTTTTGTCTAGTTTTTCTGCTTCGGCAACAAAATTGTCTCCAAGCCAATTTACATTTACTGCTTTGTCAATATGATCTGAGGAGAATTCTTCCGGAGTTCGCACGTCTAGAATTTGTGGGTTAGGTGTTGTTACTATTTTTTCGCTAAAAGATTTCGCATCAATAGTTTTGCTGTTTTTTGTATTTTGACCGTTACAAGAAAAAACAATAAAAGATATGATTATGAGAAATGTTGAGTGAAATTTCATTGTGTTTTGATTTAAATTTGAATACGCTAAATTAAGTAAATTTTCAATTTTTAGACTTTAAAAAGTACTAAATAAAAGTTATAAATTGAAAATTTTATAGGTCTGATGTGTCGATTTTACAATAGTTTCAGTACGTTCCGGATGCGTATCGGAAATGAAAAGTTGGCCAAAAGTATCACTGTTGACCATTTCTATTATTTTGGCCACGCGACTTTCGTCTAATTTGTCAAAAATATCATCAAATAATAGAATGGGTTTTACACCGCTTTGTTTTTTTAAAAATTCAAATTGCGCTAGTTTTAACGCAATTAGAAATGATTTTTGTTGGCCTTGTGAGCCAAATTTCTTAATAGGATGTTCATCAATTTCAAATGATAAATCGTCTTTGTGAATTCCCACACTAGTATAATGTAGTGCTCTGTCTTTATTAATGTTTTCTTGTAATAAAGTCAATAAATCTTTTTCGAATAAATGACTTTCATACACTAGTTGAACGGTTTCTTGTGAACCCGTTATGGCTTGATGATGCGTATTGAAAATAGGGATAAACTGCTGGATAAATTCTTTTCTTTTGTCGAAGATATAAGCTCCAAAACCGGTAAGTTGCTCATTGTATATAGACAATGTATCGCTATCGAAAACATGATTCAAAGCAAAATATTTTAATAAAGCATTGCGCTGACTTATTACTTTTTGATATTGAATGAGTTGTTGTAAATAATGAGCGTCTAGTTGCGAAATCACGCTATCCATGAATTTTCTTCTGGTTTCGCTACCTTCCACAATTAAATCCCTATCCGCAGGGGAAATAATGACTAAAGGAATAAAACCAATGTGATCTGAGAATTTATCATAGGCTTTTCCGTTGCGTTTCAATATCTTTTTTTGTCCTTTTTTCAGACTACAAAGAATTTGTTCATTTCTTTCGTTTTTTTCAAATTCAGCATCAATCACAAAGAATTCTTCTCCGTGTTTAATATTTTGAACGGCTAATGGATTGAAATAGCTTTTTCCGTACGATAAATGGTAGATTGCATCAAGCACATTTGTCTTTCCAATACCATTCTTACCCACAAAACAATTTATTTTGCTGTCAAAATCGAAATTTGCTTCCGAAAAATTCTTGTAATTGAATAATGAAATCTTTTTTAAATACATCTGTAAGGCTTGCTGGTATTGAGAACTTTGATGTTTTGAGATGGGTTTTTCAAAGTGGGTGCAAATTATTGAAAAATATCGATAAAAATGCCTTTTAGATTTGAATAAAAATTTTATTTTTGCGACTCACTAAATTAAAAATAAATGGCTACTTACAATAAAAGAGGATATAAAGCACCAAAAGAAAAAGAAGTAAAAGAGGCAGTTGATGCGGTTATCATTGACGAAAAAGACAGCACAACTGCTGAGGTTTTTTCTAAATTAGATGAGACAGCTTCAATCACTGAGGATTGGGTAGCTAAAAATCAAAAAGTTATTATTGGTTTAGTTGCCGTTGCTGCTATTTTTACAATTGGTTATTTAGGATACCAAAGATTCGTTGCTGCACCACAACAAGAGGAAGCGGCAAATGAAATGTTTGTAGCGCAACAAAATTTCCAAAAAGCAACTGATGGAGTAGCAAGCGATTCCTTATACAAGCTGTCTCTGAATGGTTCTGAAGGTAAATTTGGATTCTTAAAAATTGCAGATGAATATTCTGGAACTGATGCAGGAAATTTAGCTAATTATTATGCTGGAATTGCATATTTAAACACAGGAAAATACACTGAAGCGATTGATTATTTGAGCAAATTTAAATCAGATGATATTGTTTTAGGTGCTTTGGCAAAAGGAGCAATTGGAGATGCTTATTCTCAAAAAAATCAACCGAAAGAAGCTTTAGAAAATTACGTGAAAGCTGCAGAATCAAATAAAAATGATTTTACTACGCCGCGTTTTCTATTGAAAGCTGGGAAAACAGCTTTGGCTTTAGGGAACAAAGCAGATGCTTTGAAATATTTTACAGATATTAAAGACAATTTTGAAGGAACTCCAGAGGCTGCTTCAGTTGACGTTTTGATAGGATTAGCACAATAGTAAAAAAGGATATAAGATTGGTGATGTAAGATTGTGGCATTTTGAGTTCAAAGTGGTATCTTTAATATCTGAAATCAAAATTTTAAAATCAAAATTCTAAAATCAAATGGCTACCGTAAATAAAAACTTATCCGAGTACGATAAAAATTCAATCCCAAACGCGAAAGATTTTCGCTTTGGGATTGTTGTTTCAGAATGGAATGATTCCATAACTGAAGGGCTATATAGAGGCGCTATTGAAGCCCTTTTTGAAAACCAAGTGCCAGTCCAGCATATTATTCGCTGGAATGTTCCTGGTAGTTTCGAACTTATATATGGCTCTAAGAAAATGTTGCAAACACAAAACGTAGATGCTGTAATTGCTATTGGATGCGTCATTCAAGGGCAAACGAAACATTTTGATTTTGTATGCGAAGGAGTAGTGCAAGGAATCAAAGACTTGAATGTTCAAACTGATATTCCAGTTATTTTTTGTGTTTTGACGGATAATACCATGCAACAATCCATTGATAGAAGTGGAGGAATTCACGGAAATAAAGGTACTGAAGCTGCTATTGCGGCTATAAAAATGGCGTATATTCGTCAGCAGGCTTCTTTATCTCATCAAATAGATAATCAGCATTTATTGTCTGCTGGAGCTATTCAACTAGAAGAAGGTGCACCTTTAGAGTTGAAGGAATAAATAATAAAAAAACTAATTATTAAACCTATACTGTCTCATAAATAGTATAGGTTTTTTGTTTTTTTTATGATTAAATAAGCTACCAATCCCAATAGAAATTCATTAAATTTGTACATCTTGGTTTTAAAAAATTTAAACCTTAAACTTTAAACAACATTTTTTTAATGTCGAGTATAATTCAATTACTTCCTGATCATGTTGCCAATCAAATTGCCGCTGGAGAGGTTGTTCAAAGACCAGCTTCAGTTGTCAAAGAGTTGCTGGAAAATGCAGTAGATGCAAGGGCTACAGATATAAAGTTAATTATTAAAGATGCTGGAAAGGCATTAGTCCAAGTTATAGATAATGGTTTAGGAATGAGCGTAACTGATGCTCGTTTGTGTTTTGAGCGTCACGCTACTTCCAAAATTCGCCAAGCAGAAGATTTATTTTCTTTACATACCAAAGGTTTTCGTGGAGAAGCATTAGCCTCTATTGCTGCTATTGCTCATGTAGAAATGAAAACCAAGCAAGAACAAGAAGAACTTGGGACACATATTATCGTTGAAGGCAGTAAGTTTGTAACGCAAGATGTAGCTGTTTTGCCAAAAGGAACTTCATTTGCTGTCAAAAATTTATTTTTTAATATTCCTGCACGACGCAATTTCCTGAAATCGGATACGGTGGAATACCGCCATATTATTGATGAATTTCAACGTGTGGCTTTGGCTCACCCAAAAATACATTTTACGTTTTATCACAATGGCAGTGAAATGTTTAATTTGCCACCCTCAACTTTGCGACAAAGAATTGTGAATGTTTTCTCGGGTAAAACCAATGAAAAATTAGTTCCGGTTCAAGAAGAAACAGAAATAGTGACGATTCAGGGATTTGTAAGCAAACCTGAGTTTGCCAAAAAAAATCGCGGAGAGCAGTTTTTCTTTGTCAATGATCGTTTTATAAAAAGCGGTTATTTGCATCATGCGGTTATGGCCGCCTATGACGGAATTTTGAAAGATGGGGCACAGCCTAGTTATTTTTTAGATTTATCGGTGCCACCTAATACTATTGATATCAATATTCATCCCACTAAAACGGAGATTAAGTTTGATGACGAACATGCTTTATATGCTATTTTAAGAGCTTCCATAAAACATAGTTTGGGGCAATTTAATGTGGCTCCAGTTTTGGATTTTGACCGTGATTCTAATTTAGACACACCATATCATTACAAAGATTTAGAAGGTGCAACACCGACGATTCAGGTGGATGGCAACTTTAATCCTTTCTCTGAAGAAAAGCCCAGCAAGCAATTTTCCACTTATAGGAAACCGGAACCAACAGCTAATTGGGAAAGTTTATACGTAGGTTTAAAACAAGATACGGATGAAATAGGGCAGATGACTTTCGAAAATGAAGAAGTGACTTCCTCTTTATTTAACGATGAAGAAGTAGAGCATTCGGTTCATAAAACGTATCAAATTCATAAAAAATACATTGTTTCTTCCATCAAATCAGGAATGGTAATTGTCGATCAGCAGCGGGCACATCAGCGTGTTTTGTATGAGCAGTTTTTAGTAAATATGACCGTTAATCAGGCATCAAGCCAGCAGTTGTTGTTTCCTTTGAACTTGTTTTTTTCGTCAAGCGAAATGGAACTTATTGGGGAGTTACAACTTTCGTTGATGAATACTGGATTTGTTTTTGAAGAAAACAATAATGATCATATTGTTATTTCTGGAATACCGGTAAATGTTACGGAGAGCGAAGTTTCATTAGTTTTAGAACAATTATTAAGTGATTTGCAGGACGGAATTCCTGAAAGCAGTTTCAGTCAGAATGATACGATTGCCAAATCAATGGCCAAAAGTTTAGCGGTAAAAACAGGAACGCACCTTACAGAAAAAGAGCAGGAAAATTTGGTCAACGGACTTTTTGCCTGTAAAGACCCCAATGTTTCACCATTTCATAAACCCACTTTCATCACGATGCGTGTGGAAGATTTAGATAAAAAATTTGCAATATGAGAAATGTCACCGAAACCGTAAAACAATTAATTATAATCAATGTATTGTTTTTTATAGGAACCCTAGTAATTGGAGATGCTGCCTATAAAATATTAGCCTTGTATTTTCCAGAGAACCCTAGTTTTCAGTTGTGGCAACCCTTAACGCATATGTTTATGCATGGTGGCTTTATGCATATTTTTTTTAATATGTTTGCCTTGTACTCTTTTGGATCGGCTTTAGAGCAAATGTGGGGAAGCAAGAAATTCTTATTTTTCTATATTTCTTGTGGACTAGGCGCTGCATTGTTGCATACTGGAGTGAATTATTACTATTTTCAAGATGGAATGAATACTTTGATTGCTAACGGATTTCCTAAACAAGATATTCTACAGCTTTTGAATGAGGGTAAAATCGATACAAGATGGCAACAATTTATATCCGTATCTGATTTTCAAAATTTCACAAGTGCTTATGCTGGAACCGCAGTAGGAGCTTCTGGAGCTATTTATGGTACAATAGTAGCCTTTGCTTTTATGTTTCCAAATGCTGAATTGGCTTTGATGTTTATTCCCGTGCCAATAAAAGCAAAATATTTTGTGCCAGGTCTAGTATTGGTCGATTTGTATTTAGGAATTTCCGGAAAATCAATTTTTGGTGGTGGCGGAATTGCTCATTTTGCGCACGTTGGAGGTGCTTTGTTTGGTTTTATTATCATGTGGTATTGGAAAAAAAATCAGTTCAATAATAACCGTTGGAATTAAAATTTTAATTTCGGCTAAAATGTACAAATTCACTTTTCGTTTATAAATCCCAATTGCATTATGAATATTATTGACGACCTGAAATTACAATATAAAATGGGAGGAATAGTGACTCAGCTAATCTTTTGGAATGTAGCTTTGTTTGTTATTCCGTGGTTATTTTTTGCGCTTTTATCCTTGTTGGGTGTCAATATTGATTACATTCATTATGTGAGTTTGTCTTCTAATCCGGCACATTTGCTTTGGAAACCTTGGTCGTTGCTTTCGTATGCTTTTTTTCACAGCGGAATCATGCATATTATTTTTAATATGATTGTTTTGAATTTTTCGGGTAGATTATTCATGACTTATTTTACATCTAAACAGTTGCTGGGTTTGTATGTGTTGAGTGCCATTTTTGCTGGATTATGTTATATTTTAGTTTTTTACATTTTAAATATTAGTGCGCCTATTGTAGGAGCTTCTGCGGCAATTATGGCTATTTTAGTAGCCACTACAACCTATCATCCTTTGATGGAACTTCGTTTATTGATTATTGGAAATGTGAAGTTGTGGCATATAACAGCCGTGATTATTATTGTCGATTTAATGCAACTGCGTTCAGAAAATATGGGCGGACATATTTCTCATCTTTCAGGCGCTTTATTTGGTTTTATTTTTATTAAATTGCTTCAAAATGGAACCGATTTAAGTACTCTAGTTTCTCGTTTTTTAGATTTTTTTGCCAATTTGTTCCAAAAAAATACAGCAACACCGTTCAAAAAAGTCCATAAAAATTACAGTAAGCCTTTGGTGAAAAGCGTTTCAAAAATAGTTGCAAAAGATAAATCTCAGCAACAGATAGATGAAATTTTAGATAAAATCAGTCAGTCTGGATATGATAGTTTGACAAAGGAAGAAAAAGAATTCTTGTTCAAAGTTGGGAAATAAGTTGCAATGAGATTTTAGATAGTGTAGTACTAAAAAATATACAAAATGAAAAATCTTTCATGGTTTAATAAAGGAATGTTTTTTTTGAATATAGTCCTGACTATTGTGACTTTTATTGCCTATGTTTTGCCTTTTTTGGCGCCAAAATCTTTTCCTCTTTTGTCTGTTTTGACACTTTTTATGCCGCTTTTTTTTATATTAAATGGCTTGTTTTTTGTGTACTGGGCCTTGCAGCTGAAAAAGCAATTGATCGTTTCGGGTTTGGTTTTGCTAATTGGAATTACCTTTATAAATAAATTTTATAAATTTTCATCTCCTGAATTTCCAAAAGAAGAAAAAGACTTTACCGTAATGAGTTATAATGTTCGTCTGTTTAATGTTTTTAAATGGATAGACAGAGACGATGTTCCATCGGATATTCTCACTTTTATTAATGATAACAATCCAGATATATTGTGTATTCAGGAGTACTCTTCCTCTGCTAATATTGATTTGAAAGTGTATCCACACCGTTATATTTTTACCGATGGTAACCAAATCAAAACTGGACAGGCTATTTTTTCTAAATTTCCAATTATTGACCAGGGAAATATTGTTTTTCCAAATTCCAGTAACAATGTTGTTTTTGCAGATGTAAAAAAAGGAAAAGACATCATTAGGGTTTACAATATGCACATACAGTCTATTAAAATTTCTCCTGATGTCAATGAAATTGATGAGAATATTGATGCGATTAATCAGAAGAAATCACAAATGTTATTTATTAGAATCAGTAAGGCATTCAAACAGCAACAACAGCAAGCGGAGATTTTTAAGGAACATAAAATGAAATGTATCTACCCAGTTATTATTTGTGGAGACATGAATAACAGTGCTTTCTCGTATGTGTACCGAAGTATTAAAGGAAATTTGAAAGATGGCTTTGAAGAAGCAGGGAAAGGTTTTGGCGAGACGTATAAGTTCAGGTACTATCCAGCCAGAATTGATTACATTTTTGTTGATGAAAAAATGAAGGTTAAGAAATTTGACAATTTTCCTAAATTTATTAATTCAGATCATTTTCCTATTATGGCAAGATTATCCTTTTGAATAAAATTTATTGAGGAATTTTATTTTATAATCAGTTCCTGTTTTTTTAAATAATCTATTGCATATTTTCCTTCATTAAATAACAAATCGAGAACGCTAAGATTGTTCGCAAATCCATGTTTATCATCAAAAACCTGTGTGTATTTTTCGAATAAAGAAAGATCTTTTTTTCCATTTACCAAAGGTCTAAAATCAGTAATTATCGTTGTATCAACTTCATGAAAATATTCTGTTGTTGTCGTGTAATCCAATTTCAGTCGGAAACACTTTAATAGAATTGTTAAAATTTCAAAATTTAAATCCAGTAAAAAAGTGTGTTTTTTTTCAAAAATAGGCCTGATATCATCTTCGAAAAACTCAAAAAAAGGAGAACTTCTATAGCCGGCTTCTAATGATTTAAAATGTTGTTTTTGCCAATCAAAATCGGTTTCAATTTTAATATCTTTTGTTTTTTGGTGGCTTTCTTTCGAATGTTTTACGGGGATATTCAAAAGCTGAATTCCGTTTGGACTATAAATATAGGTACGGTTGCGGTTGGTTTGTTTCTGAAAATTATCTTCTATTTCAAAGGTAATATTATCCGATTGTACCATGCCTGCAAAATGGCTGATCGATGGAAAATAGGTGGGGTGGATGAGAATATTCATATTTGTCTAAAGTTTTTAAAGTTATAAAGTCCAAAGTCATAAAGCTAGATTAATTAGAAACTTTATGACTTTGGACGTTAAAACTTTTGACTAATTTTTTGCCTCTTTTCTTTTTTTCCAAAAATATTCTCCAATAAAAAATGCGGCTAATGCAATTAAGAAATATTTAAAGTAAGATTGAGGTTGACCTTCACCGCTAACTGTTGTGAAAACTCTATCCCAACGAACACTCCAGTTTTTAATTCCATCATTGATACCTTCAATACTCAACCAGATAAATATAGGCTTACCAACTATATGATCTGCTGGAACAAATCCCCAGTAACGACTATCTTCAGAATTGTGACGATTATCTCCCATCATCCAATAGTAATCTTGTTTGAAAGTGTATTCTTTAACTACTTTTCCGTTTATTCTTATTTCGTTTCCAGTTACTGTAAGAATATTAGGATTGCCCTTGTCATCTTTTTCGTATGCTTTTATGATTCTCTCGTAGAAAGGAAGTGTTTTTAAGTCTAAAGCAATTGTCTTTCCTGCTTTAGGTATATATATTGGGCCAAAATTGTCTCTAGTCCAATTTTTTTGAATAAATCCATTATGAGGAAAAATATCAGAGATTTCTTTAACTTTAATGACAGATTTTTGTTTGCTTAATATCTCAACAATATTTGGTGGAAGGTTAGTAATAAGGATTGTATTTCCCGTCATCTCCCTAATATAAAACTGACCCGATTCTTTTAGGGTAGTTATCATATTTAAAAACCCTTCATCCTTAATGTTACGATCGTAAGTAAATTCATAAGTAAAACGGGTGTTTTTAATATCGATGTTTTTCTTTATATCATAAACTCCTGAAATATTTTTTAATTTTACAGCCATGTCATCTGTAAGTGCTGGAAAATAAAGATTTTCTTTATCAGTAAAGCCACCGGCATCATTTTTATAATCATTCAATTCAGAAAATAAATATTGATAATCAATTCCTTCTGATGGACGAATCTTAGCTGTATAGGAAAATTGGGGTTTGGCTCTTTCAGGCAATTTTAATTCTTTTCCGTCAATATAAACAATACCGTCTTTAATAGATAAATTATCACCAGGTAGACCAAGACAGCGTTTAACATAGTTTGATTCTTTGTCAATGGGTTTTATTACACCAGGTATTCCTTTTGGTTCGAAAAAGTAATGAACAGTATCAACAGGCCAGTTAAAAACTACAATATCTGTACGGTCAATATTTTGAATTCCCGGTAATCTCATGTAAGGCAGTTGCGGCCACGTTAGGTATGATTTACTTTTTGTCAAGGGAATAGAATCGTGAACCATAGGTAAAGCTACTGTGGTCATAGGAACTCTAGCGCCATAATTCATTTTGCTTACAAATAAAAAGTCACCAACTAACAATGATTTCTCCAATGAAGAAGTTGGAATCGTGTAAGGTTGAATAAAATAGGTGTGCACGATTGTAGCTACAACAATAGCAAAAAGTAGAGAACTAATGGTATCGGCTGCTTTGTTTTCAGGATTTAAACTTCTGTCAGCTCTATATTCTAATTTTTGGGCATAATTAATATAATAGATGTAAAATCCAAGTGTAATCAATACTAAAAAAGTATCCAATCCAGAGCGTTTTCCAAAACTTCGTATGGTTTCAACCCAGATTACAGGAAACATAATCAAATTGATAATTGGAATAAAAAGTAAAATAGTCCACCATGTAGGTCGGCCTATAATTTTCATTAAAACAATTGCATTATATACAGGAATAGCTGCTTCCCATTTTTTTCTTCCGGCGCTTTCATATAACTTCCAGGTTCCTAAAAAGTGAACTAATTGTACCAGTAGAAAAAATACAAACCATTGATATGCTGACATATTTTTTTGTTTAAAGATTAAAGCTTAAGGTTGTTTCGTTAGAAATTTACTTAAACAAACGAATAATTTTATTTTAATTCTAAAACATCTTTCATTGAGAAAATCCCTTGTTTTCCCACAATCCATTCTGCTGCAATTACAGCACCTAGAGCAAAACCTTCACGATTGTGTGCGGTATGCTTTATTTCGATAGCATCAACTGTAGAATTGTATATTACGGTGTGCGTTCCAGGAACAGTTCCTATTCTTTTTGCTTCGATATGAATTTGCTTCTCCAGTTCGCTATTGCTCGCGTGGTTGGCTTCAGACTTTTCTAACGTCCAGTTGGTGTATGAGCTATTTTCAATAACTCCTTTGGCTAATGAAATTGCTGTTCCGCTTGGTGCGTCCAGTTTTTGAGTATGATGAATTTCTTCCATCTCAACGGAGTAGCTATCAAATTTTGACATCATTTTTGCTAAATATTCATTGAGTTCAAAGAAAATATTCACACCTAAACTAAAATTTGAACTAGAAATAAAAGCCCCTTTTTTGGCTACGCAAAGTGCTGCCATTTCATCGTAATGTTCTAACCAACCTGTTGTTCCTGAAATCACAGGTACATTAGCGTTGAAACAACTAGAAATGTTAGCAACGGCAGCAGTTGGAACACTGAAATCAATAGCGACATCAGCATTTGAAAGACCATCAAAAGTATTGTTTTCGTCTTTTTTTAAAACGATTTCATGCCCTCTTTCCAGTGCAATTCTTTCAATTACCTGACCCATTTTTCCGTATCCTAAAAGCGCAATTTTCATTTTTTTTCTGTGTTTGTAAATTAAAATTTAAAGAGGAATCGAGTGTGCTGTTTTCGATCTAAAAATTATAATTAAATGTTAGTCCTACATTAGTCTTTAATGTTACATCATTTGGATAAAGAACGGGTCTTACTGATAAGTTTTCATCCACATTAAATTGTATTAAAGCAGCATCGACATTAGCATCTATGATATTTAAGGCATAAAATGCTATAGTTATCAAAGCGGATAAATCTCGATTTCGTTGGTAAAATTTTTGTCCGGCAATCAATCGATTGTTATCTAAGAAAGCCAAATCATCGGTAGTGTATCCCTCAAGCCTGCTTTTATAAGCATCTCTGTACTGGTGGTACTTTTTATTACTGTCAATATAAAAATAGAGACTGGTTCCAATGGCTCCGTAAACAAGAGGTATTTTCCAGTATTTTTTATTGTAAGCTTGACCTAAACCAGGTAAAACTGCCGAATAAAAAGCTGCCTTTGCAGGAGTCAATGGGTCAATGTCATTCGATTTCAAAGTATCTTTAGCGACAAGTACTGCTGTAGTTTCCGTTTGGGCAAAAACAGTAGTGTTTCCTACGATAAAAAGGAATAGACCTATGAAAATGATTTTATACACTACTCGTTTATTAGTTTGATAATCCTGTTGAAATCTTCTTCAGAATGAAAGGGAATAGTGATTTTTCCTTTACCGTTTCCGGCTACTTTCACATCGACTTTAGTTCCAAAATAATTTGTAAAAGTGCTTTTGTGTGCCTCTGCTATTTCAAATGAAGCTGCTTTTGGTTTCCCGGCAGGTTTCGGTTTTAAACTTTCTTGATAGTTTTTTACCAAAGCTTCGGTATCGCGAACGGAAAGGTTTTGACTGACGATTTTTTGATAAATATCAGTTTGAATATCTTGGTCTTCAATATTGATTATCGCACGACCATGCCCCATACTGATGAAACCATCACGAATTCCAGTTTGGATGATTGGATCCAGTTTTAAAAGTCTCAAATAATTAGCAATAGTAGAACGTTTTTTTCCTACTCGCTCGCTCATTTGTTCCTGAGTCAATTGAATTTCATCAATTAAACGTTGGTATGAAAGTGCAATTTCAATTGGATCTAAATCATGACGCTGAATGTTTTCCACCAAGGCCATAACTAACGATTCATTGTCATTAGCAATACGAATGTATGCTGGAACTGTTTTTAGTCCCACAAGAGTCGATGCGCGAAGACGACGCTCACCGGAAATCAATTGGTATTTATTGAAGTCTAATTTGCGTACGGTAATAGGTTGAATCACACCTAGTTCTTTGATAGAAGTTGCCAATTCTCTCAATGATTCCTCATTGAAATTACTTCTGGGCTGAAACGGATTTATTTCAATCGCTTCAATTTCAAGCTCAATAATATTCCCTACAACTTTATCAGCATTTTTATCATCAACGGATTTTATATCGTTTTCTGGATCTTTTAATAATGCAGATAATCCTCTTCCTAAGGCTTGTTTTTTAATTGCTTTTGCCATAAAACTATTTACTGTTTTTCTTTATCACTTCTTGAGCAAGATGTAAGTAATTAGTAGCTCCTTTGCTTGTAGCATCGTAGTTTATTATACTTTCTCCAAAGCTTGGTGCTTCGCTCAGTTTTACATTTCTTTGAATAATGGTGTCAAAAACCATGTCGTTGAAATGTTTTTGAACTTCTTCAACAACTTGATTTGACAAACGCAATCTAGAGTCAAACATGGTTAATAACAATCCTTCGATATCTAATTCAGGATTGTGAATTTTTTGGATGCTTTTTATGGTGTTGAGTAATTTTCCCAAACCTTCCAAGGCAAAGTACTCGCATTGAATAGGAATAATAACAGAGTCAGCAGCAGTCAAAGCATTCAAAGTAAGTAATCCAAGAGATGGTGCGCAATCGATAATGATATAATCGTACTCGTCTTTCACACTTTCCAATGCTTTTTTTAGCATATATTCCCTATTTTCTTTATCGACTAATTCAATTTCAATTGCAACTAGATCTATATGTGATGGAATTACATCCACATTTGGAGCAGAACATTTTATAATGGCCTCTTTTGGCGTGTGACTATGTTCTAGAATTTGATAGGTACCTATTTCTACAGATTCTACATCAATGCCCAGTCCTGAAGACGCATTTGCCTGTGGATCAGCATCTATTAGTAATACTTTTTTTTCTAAAACGCCCAATGAAGCAGCAAGATTAACTGACGTTGTAGTCTTTCCAACTCCTCCCTTTTGATTAGCAATCGCGATGATTTTGCCCATTTATTTTTCTAAATTTTGAACCGTAAAAATACAATTATTTATGGTTTCTAAAAATCTATTTTGTTAACATTTGTTAATGCTTGATTAGTTGCTATTTGACAATTCCCATTTTTAAAACGGATTTCATTTTGTAGGAGCTATTCCAGCTGTGCGCTACAAGTTATAGGCTACTCCGTTTTTTTCTAAATTCATAAAAGGAGGGTACTATTTGTCAAGAAAAATAAGCAGCAGCTTGTCACTCTTTTCACTGCCACCTAGGATAGGGGAGTTGTAGCTGAATAGTACTTAGGGAAAATAAAATTTAATTAGATTTTTACATTGATTTTCGCATCAAATAAATTTACGCCTTAATTTCTAAAATAGTTTTGTATAAGCCAAAAATAATGCTATATTTGCACCCGCTTTCGGGGTGTAGCGTAGCTCGGTTATCGCGCCTGCTTTGGGAGCAGGAGGCCGCAGGTTCGAATCCTGCCACCCCGACTAAAAATCCTTTCTGTACTACAGAAGGGATTTTTTTATTGTAGAATAACAAAAACTGATTGCTCAGGTTCTGTAATACAGTAATTATAACTTATTTTTGCACTGTTAAAATTATAATATATCCTACCATGTCAGATACAATCGAAAAAATTAAATGTCTTATTATAGGTTCTGGTCCAGCAGGTTATACTGCCGCAATATATGCCGCAAGAGCTAATATGAATCCAGTAGTTTATCAAGGAATGCAGCCGGGAGGCCAACTAACAACAACCAATGAAGTCGAGAACTGGCCTGGGAATCCTGAGGGAATTACCGGACCTGAAATGATGGTGGGATTGCAAGCACAAGCACAACGTTTTGGTACTGATGTACGTGATGGTTGGGCTACTAAAGTTGACTTCTCAGGAGATATTCATAAAGTATGGATCAACGGAACCAAAGAGTTACATTGCGAAACAGTAATTATTTCTACTGGAGCATCAGCTAAATATTTAGGTATGCCATCAGAGCAACACTATTTAAAAATGGGTGGTGGAGTTTCTGCATGTGCTGTTTGTGACGGTTTTTTCTACAGAAACCAAGAAGTAGTAATAGTTGGAGCAGGAGATTCAGCTTGTGAGGAAGCGCACTATTTATCAAAACTTTGTAAAAAAGTAACCATGTTGGTACGAAGCGAAAAATTCAGAGCTTCAAAAATTATGGAGGAACGCGTTCGCAAAACAGAGAACATTACCATTTTGATGAACCACGATACTGTTGAAGTATTAGGTGATGAGCAAGTAGTTACTGGGGTAAAAGCTTTAAATAAAACTACAAATGAAGTTTTTGATATTCCTGCAACTGGTTTCTTCGTGGCTATTGGTCACAAACCAAATACTGATATTTTCAAAGATTATATCACATTAGACGAAACGGGATATATTATCAATACTCCTGGAACTTCAAAAACAAATGTTGAAGGCGTTTTTGTAGCGGGTGATGCTGCAGATCATGTTTATCGTCAAGCAATAACCGCAGCAGGAACAGGTTGTATGGCCGCACTTGATGCCGAAAGATATTTGGCTTCTAAAGAATAATACTAGTTATAAAATTTCAATATAAAAAAAGTCCCATTTGCCTTAGCAAGTGAGACTTTTGTTGGTTAGAGGATTTCTATTTCAACTTTTTTATCAATTTAGCCTCATCAGCAAATTTTCTGATTTCGATTTTTGGAGTACCTACAAGTTGGATTTCTGATTTATTAGCAGCGTCTATAATAACGGTTGTTAGCGCATTAACACTGCAATTGGAATAACTTTCTGTGGTTACGTCAACATTTTTTACAGTTAATTTATTTCCTGTTAAGTTCGAGTTATTATCCAACCGAATGATGGCACTCGCTGCGTCCCCTTCGATAGTAGCATCTGATTTTTGATACATATCCACTTTTAAATCTGTAGTGGTGACTAAGGCTTTTAGAGAGGCGTTTTTACTTAATTCAATAGTAGTATTTTCTGATTTTAAATTGAGTTCTGTTTTTGATTTATCATCAGATTGTAATACGAAGTTTTTGGCATTCACATTCAAAAATAGTTTGGATGCATCGTGTGCTTTAAGTGTGAGGTCATTCACTAAAACTTCCTGAATTGCATTTACAGTCGTTTCATTTTTTGACGTAACCATATTTAAATCATTGGTATAGGTTACTCTAACAATCAGTTTCTTATAATTGGTGGCTTGTTTTGTGGTATAAATGCGCAATAGATTATCACTTAAATCCAAAGAAATAATATCGTGTAAATTTTCGTCGGCTTCAATTTTCAGTTCTGTTCGCTCGCCTCTTTCCAAGTATACTTCGAGATTGTCTTCAACAGTAAGCGACTCAAAATCCCCAACTTTCCTTTGTTCCACAGTTACTGTTTTCGAGCCTTTTATTTTTTCTTTTTTCTGTGCAAATAACAATGTAGTCGATAAGAGGAATAGGAGTATAGCAGTATGTTTTTTCATAGTCATTTGGATTAGAGTCTACACAAATATAAAAAAATCATCCACTTGTGAGGGATGATTTCTCGATTTTAGTTAAATGAATTTATATATAAATGGTTTCAGTCCTAAAAAAAAACATCCACGAACTATGGATGTTTTTTTGAGACTACGAGTGATTTGTTATTCTTGATGAATGCTTCCTCCTGAATTGGTTTCTTTTCGAATTGATTTTGGAACCTTATTATAACTAATGCTACCTCCGCTGGAAGCTTCAGCATTTAAACTTACAATGGGGTGAATGCTTATAGATGCTCCACTGGAGGCTTCAGCATTTACTTCATTTGCTAATACGTTTTTGGCGTCAATTTCACTTCCACTTGATGCACTTGTTTTAATTTTCAGTGCTATTCCATCAATTGTAATACTGCTTCCACTACTAGAATCACATGTAATATCATCGGATTCTATATTTAGGTTAATAGCACCATCACTAGAAGTGTTTAGGCTAATATTCTCTCCTTTTATAGTATTTACACTTGTTATTGATGCACTGCTATTGGCTTCTAATTGTTCAATAACGGGCATTTTTACGATTACTTTCTTTGATTTCATATTGATGAAAGAATTTTTATCGCAAGAAATAACGAGTGTGCCGTTTTCAACTTTGGTAATGATGTGTTTTTGCAAATTATCATCAGCCTCAACTACTACTTCAGTTACGTCTGATTGCTCTATCACGAGATCGATGGCATTACTAACTTCTATACTTTTGAAATCACCTTCCACATTTCTTCTTTCGGTGGTGACATTGCCGCTTCCTTCAATGGATTGAAAGTTGATGGAATGGTTGCAGGATGCGAATAGTAAGGCAGTTAAAGCAACCAAAATAAACTTTGTAATTAATGTGATGATTTTTAACATAGCTTTAATTTTTAATGATTATGCCGTTTTTGCTTACGGATAAGCCTTTTTTTGTTCCAGCTTCATTCACTGTTACCGTTTCACCATTTACTTTTACAGTTGTGGTTGTTATACTGTCATTTTCTGTTGCTTTTCCAGTAATATTTACTTCAACGCTGTCACTGTTCTCATTTTCATTAACATCATTATATTCGTCTTCATCTGCAGGACAATTTAAACATTTTATTTGAGATTTTTCTACTTTGTAAATGTAATTGTCTGAACTGTAGTGTAAATTGAAAAATGAATCGTCAGATCTATCGTAATTTTGTACTGAAGAATCTGGTTTTAATAGTATTCCTTCTGGTACGTATAAAAATATTTCTACTTCTTGATCACGAAATTTATTGGCAACTTCAGTCAATAAATAATTGTCTAAAATCAACTGATTTCCTTCAATTTTGATAGCATATTTTATTTTCTCTGCTCTTCGTTTTGCGTCTTGAAATGATTTACCTCTAGCTATTTTTTCAATTTGAATGAAAGGTAATTTTTCATCTGTACGTAAAATTTCTATACTTACATTATTGGAATAGATCAATTGCGTATTAGCTGAATCCTGAACAAATTTGAAACTTTCTCTATCATCAATGTCTTTTGTATAATACTCATTGTATTTAAATTTTACAAACAAAGTGTCATTTGGTAATACATTAATCGTTTCTTTCTGAACTGTTTTTCCTTCATAAGCCACTTCTGATGCTTGTTTTATTCCTATGGAAATTAATATCGCAATAGCAATAATCCAAAGTGCCAATAAAGTATATTTAGCAATGTTTCCAATTGATTTCATGCTTGGAGACAATAATTTGAATCCTAAAAGTGTCAAGAAAAAGAACGGAATTCCAACTGCAAAGAACATTAATAGACCAAAAGACCAAATTGGGTAGTCTGTAAAATTTCCTGCTTCAATGAAACTTTGCCATGGCACATCAATAAAATCTGAAGAACCTAAAGTGAAAACGGCAATTAGTAAAGAAACTAATGTTGCAATACCTGTGATGATTAAAATCACACCTAAAAACTTTGCGAAAATTTTGAAAACAGTCATGATAAAATCACCAAAAGAGCTTCCTATTTTTCCAGCACCCGTTTTTATTTGATTGCCATATTTATCATAATCTACGTTTTTGAATTTATCAGAAACATTTTCAAATTCTTCTCTTACTTTTTTTTCGATATTCGAAATGGTTACGGGTTCTCCAGTCATTTCTAGTTTTTCGGATGTGGTAACAGCTTCAGGAGTTACAATCCAAAGAATGATATACGCTAAAATTCCAGTTCCAAATCCAGCAAAAACTAATAGTATTAAAACGATACGGATCCATACTGCATCTATTCCAAAATAATGACCTAATCCAGCAGCAACACCACCTATCATACCTTTTTCTTTATCACGGTATAATTTTTTTGTTCTTCTGTTTGAACTACTATCACTAAATGTTTGAGAACCTTTCAATTCATCTTCAATGATGTAATCTTCCGGTTGTCCCATTACGGCAATAACCTCATCTACATCTTTCAAGCCTACAACATGTTTGTCACTTATTTGTTTCTCATTCAATAATTCAGAAACGCGCATTTCAATATCTTTTATGATTTCATCATGTCCAGATGAATTGGATAAAGAACGTTTTATGGCATCAAAATATCGAGTTAATTTTTGGTATGCATCTTCATCTATATGAAAGAACATTCCGCCTAGATTTATATTTACAGTTTTGTTCATGACTATTGTTTTTGGTTGGTTATAAGGTTTACGGCATCGGATAATTCAGTCCAAGTGCCACTAAGTTCTTTTAAAAATGTTTGTCCTATTTCGGTTAGACCGTAATATTTTCTTGGTGGTCCTGATGTTGACTCTTCCCAACGGTAGTTGAGTAATCCATCATTTTTTAATCGGGTTAGCAGCGGGTAAATAGTTCCCTCCACGACTAACAATTTTGCGTTTTTCAAAGTGTCTAATATTTCCGATGTGTAGGCATCTTTTTCTTTTAATACAGATAAGATACAAAACTCGAGAACACCTTTACGCATCTGGGCTTTTGTGTTTTCAATGTTCATAATTTTTTGATTTTGATTTTGTGTTGATTAAATGGTTCATTTTTTGATTGATGATTGATTTGTCATTGTAAGAAACCGAGCAATCTCGTATTGCTTGGCACTTTTTTTTGGAGCTTATTCCTGCTTTCCACTTTATCTTTACTTGCTTGGCAGCAAGCAAGTAAAGGATGCCGTTGCAATCAGGGCTCGCGAGTTTGCTTGATGAGAGCGATTATTTTATAAAAGGAATCGTTATTGGATATTGGTAATTTTCTCCATTTGATGTTTTGATGGAAGCATAAATGATTAAAAAGAATTCAGCTATTTTTAAAATACCAATAAGCAAAAGAGCCACTAAACCTACTGTTAACATTCCAATGTTTCCTTCAAAGTTAAAATTTCTAAAAACAAAATCGTGGTCATTTATTACAGCTTCAAAAGGAATGTTTTTAAAAAGTGTAATTAAAAACGTTGGAACTGCAATGAGGACAAGCACTAAAGAATACATTAATAAACTTAACTGAAAATTAAGTATCTGCTTTCCGTGGTGATCAACAAATTCAGAACTTTCTTTTTTTGAAGTCCAAAGTATTATTGGAAAAATATAATTTCCAAAAGGAATAAAATATTGAGTTAATGCACTCAAATGTGTAAATGTTGCGATATTTTTTTCAGTTGTGGTTTCCATTTTGATTCTTTTTTTAATTAGTGATTGATTGAGATTTCAAAAGGCTTCTTTATTTGTACCTAGTAATTTCTTATGCAAATATATAGCTAAAAGACAGTATCTTGTTTCGCATAGTACCATATATTAACAAAAAATTAACATATTGATTTAATAGGCACGCATAGTATTTTTTTGTACATTAGCAAAAAACCCAATGATAATGAGCATGTCAGTATTCAAACTCTCAAAAAGGAGCGAATTATGATACGACTCAATTTTTATTACAACCAATATTTGTTACCTATGAAACTTACAGCATCAAAACTTAATAAATTTCTCTTGTTTAAATTACCATCAGCATTTATATGTGGTGTGCGTGTTGCAGCAATTGATGAAAACAAATGTGTGGTATCCGTAAAACACCGTTGGATTAATCAAAATCCGTTTAATTCAATGTATTTTGCAGTACAAGCGATGGCTGCTGAGCTTTCTACTGGAGCTTTAGTAATGTTTCAGATTCAAAAAAGTGGTAGGAAAATTTCAATGCTTGTAGCTAATAACAAAGGAAATTTCACCAAAAAGGCTACAGGAAGAATCACTTTTACTTGTAATGATGGACATTTAATTGAACAAGCGATTCAGCAGACAGTGGCTACTGGAGAAGGGCAAACGTTCTGGATGAAGTCTATTGGAAAAGATGAAAAAGGGGTTCAAGTATCCGAAATGGATTTTGAATGGAGCGTAAGAGTTAAATAAAAAGTATTTATATATAAAAATAGAAAAATGCCTCTGAATTAAGAGGCATTTTGTATGTTAATTTATAATGGGAATCGGTTAGTCTAGCACTTTTTACCTGATCCAGCATCACATTTTTTTCCTTCTGCTTTGCATTTTACTTTGCACTGAGCCACTTCATCTGCACTCATAGCTTTTGATTTTGAACCTTTTTTTGAACAACAAGATTCTTTTTTAGCTTTTTCTTTGGTGGCAGTTTTACTTTCTTGCGCACTAAGATTTACAGTTAGTAATGCAATTGCAATACAGGCTATTATCTTTTTCATTTTTATGATTTTAAATGGTTTGTCTTTTTGCTTTGGATGTACATTCAAGTTTATAACCCAAATATAAATATTAATTTAAATCAATTAAATAAAATTCAGATTAATTTTTACTTAATTGAATCGAATGCTAGTATTGATAGCATACTTTTATTTGATAATTATTTTTTTGCTATACGCTCCTTTTGAGGTTTTTAGTTTTACAATGTAAATGCCTGAACTAACATTTCTGATTGGAATTTGAATTCTCGTTTGATTTTCATTTTTTACATCCCAATTTGCCACATCTTGTCCTAATAAATTAAACAAGCGTACCTCATTTACTGTTGAATCAAGCTTTTTATTTTGAATAATTAAGACTTTATAATTATTGGAATATAAAACTATAAGTCCATCATTTAAATTAGCCTCATCAACATCAAGCGTTTTATTTGTGAATTGAAGTGTGAAACGGTTTCTATATTCGCCTACGGCTAATGAAATTGTGAAATCACTAGTACGAATGTCATGATAAATGCCTGTTACATTATCATAAATATAAATTCCGGTAGTTTCAGGTACATTTTCTAGTGCATCAATTTTGATGGTGATTTTACCTTCATTCCCAACAGTAATCCCAACAGGAATTACTTGATTTTCATTAAAATTGGTAATGGCTTGTATCACATATTCAACAGCATTAATTTCCCAAAACATATCGTCTACACTTAAATCAAACATTGGAGCATCATAACCAATATCAAACTTTGCAGTAGTGTTGCTGTCAGCTCCCAACAATAGTTGTCTATGTGCGCCAACTGAAGAGTTAAAACCGAGTCTGATTTTTGGTCTCGTTTCTGTTATTGCATCTGAATTTTTTGAACTTGATTTAGTTGTTCCAGTTGTTTTCATGAAGACAGAGTTTGCTGGACCTTCTTTGACAAATACTCGTTGGCTATTTTTAAAAAATAATGTACCACCAGTAACCGAAGCTGGAATTTCAGGCCCTGTTAATTCAGAATCAAGATAAGCATCAACAAAAAATCCTTGTCCTACGGGAATATATCGTTGTGGCACTTTGGTACCAGCTCCAGTAGCAGTCAAAGGGCTATCAGCAATTCCTGCAACTCCTCCCATCAAGGTATAGGTTGCGTAACCGCCCTCATATTCAGCTAAGTAGTGATTATTTGACAATCCAAAATGATCCCAAAAATAAAGTGCTCCATTAAATACATTTACAGTATTTGTACATCCTGAACAATCTTTTAAGTTGTCTCTTATGAATGAGTTGGCGTCCATTGCTGATGGATATGGATTTCCTACCAAATACGTTTGGTCATAAGGTATTGTTAATGTAATAGTCCCAGAATTAGGTTTCCCTATGAAGACATAGTTTTGGAGGGCTGTGATTGCTGCACTACCACCAGTTCCTTTCATTGTATATCCTTCTCCTGTTTTGATCAAACTGGTACTGCCAACATATTTCCATTGGTAATAATCATCTAAGTCTGTATTAGAATTTAGTGTTTGTGAATTGTAGGACCATATCCATCGGTTACTTATTTTTATGGGATTTGAAATTGCTGTATCTGCATAATAGGGACCATCGTTAAAATCAATAGTACTAGGACTTAATGAATTTGTCCCGTCTTTTAAAACGTTTGAAATGGCAAAAGGGGAATTATTTGAGTTTCCTTGAATGCTTACTGGCGATGACCAATAGTTGTAATTGAAACTATTTTTTTGGCCTTGTTGGTCTCGCTCAATATATCCAGTACTACTTTCATCTAAAATACTTTCATTGTATTGAGTTGCTGTATATCTTTTTTGAACGAGTTGCGATTCTCCTACAAGATCAATATTACCATTCAATAATAAATAAAGGGTAACCCATAAGCCTTGCCCGTCATTATTTTCTATTGGAGTAGTTACAGTAGGATCAGCCATTGTTAATTTTCCAGCAGTTGATAATAATCCTAATACTGTAATATCTTTATTTCCGGAATTAATGTTGTGTGCAATTTGTACAATATTCCAATCAATCGGAGTATTATTGTCGACTCCTAAGCTATTTGGTGTATCCCAAACATTAAAATGGGTCCAAGTAGTATCAGTAGTCCAATCTTGACCATTAACTCTCGAAGTATATGGTATTGGAGCGGTTTGTTGTTGAGTGCTAGTAATATTTCTCAATTTACCTATTGCAGTTCCTTTTGTTGGATTGAGATAACCACAACTAATGGAACTCATTTGGTAATAGCCTAACAAATCTGTTGTCCAGGACAATCCATTCACATCTATAGGTACAACTACTCCGGTAACTGCAGCTCCGTTACTTTTAATTTCTTGGTTCATAATTTGGTGCAACTGTTCGGGAGTCAATGCTTTATTCCAAATTCGGAGCTCATCCATCCATCCATTAAAATAGCTTATAGGTTGGCTTCCAGATTTATTCATCGCTCCTAAGATACAATCAAAATTATTGGTAGTTGGTATTGTGCCTGCAGCATTTTTTACCTCGATACCATCAATATACAGTCTATAGGTTGTACCGTTTAAAGTAACCGCAATATGATACCATCTATTTGTACTAACTGCATAATTAGAAACAACTGTTCCAGCTCCATTCCAATTGAAAGAAATTTTGTCTCCTATCAATTTCAAATCATAACCTGTAGCCAGATTATTAGAATCGCGTTTAGAAAAGATGGTTTGTGTTCCAGTTACTGAATTAGGTTTTAACCAAACTTCAATACTAAATGGAGCAGTAAAATTATAGTTATCTTTAAAGGTTATATGATCATTTGCCCCGTCAAAATTAATGGTAGAACAATCAGTAAAAACGACACTAACATCATCAGAACAACCAGCCGATGTCCAAGTTAAAACATAAGTACCAGCACCACCAGTAAACGTAGCATTAGGATCGGTATCATTTGGTAAAAAGGCAGCAGTATTGCAAGGACTTATTGCGGTGCTGGATTTAATAGTCCATTTTCCAGTTGCACCAGTACCTATGGCAGTATCGGTTACATAATTGTTATCCCAAGCTCCTTTTGCAATATTTTGAGCAGCAGAAAGCCTATTGTCGTATGCATTGAGAACGACAGAATTAGTGCCGCAATCAGCTGCTGTTACTGCAATATCTTTACCTGCATATGCAAAATTTACATTAACGGTTACAAATTCAGTTCCTTGTATTCCGGAGCTTCTACATCCATTAATTAAACTAGTTACACCATACACTTGGACTCCAGGTGAAACAGGAGTTATATTCACTGTATTAATTGTTGAAATAATATTTCCATCTTCATCAGTCCATTCGATTGTTTGATTTGGTGGAGCATCAGGGAATTTAAAATTATCCAATGCCCAAGCACTATTTGTATTTGCTCCTATAAACGTGAATTTTACTCTTAACTGTGTTTGTCCAATATAATTTTGTAAATCGAAGGAAGTATTATTGTTCGCAAAAGGATTAAACAAAGTAGTTTGAGCTGGTCCGGTAATATTTTGTAAAGTAACGGTATAGCTCGCTCCGCCGTCCAGCGAAAGTTCAATGCGAATACGATCTCCTGCAAATATCTTATAGGCTTGATCAAATCCAAATGAAAAAGTGGCTAACCCTAATGAATTAAATATTGGAGTTTGTAAGGTTGAGGTTAACGGACCATTAGCAATTGCAAATTTTGGATCACCGGAATCATAAATTGTTCCACCAGGAAAAGGTTGCGGATTTGTACCTGCCCAATGGTTAGAATTCGTATTATTGGCTGATGCGGTATACCCTCCAGGTGAACCATCCACTAACCAACCTCTAGGATCTTGTGTATTCAATTGTCCTGTTTGAAAATCACCACCTTGCAAGAATTGTCCTGTTCCATAACTACTTTGAGATGTAAATAAAGAAGAACTTCCTAAGCATAAAGTTGAAGGCGATGCTGATACTGGATCTGGTTTAATATTTGGTGGGATTACATTTACATAGGCTAAGGCTGAATATGCAAGACCGCAAGCACCACTTTCAATTACAGCTCTGTATAATGTTGTTTGACTGATATTCGTAAAATTATTCGTAGTACTTGTATTGGTAATAGGAAACCACGTTACACCACCATTAGTAGTGTATTCCCATCGTAAAATATTTCCAACAAATCCACTTAAATTAAGCGTACCGCTGCCTAAATGACAAGCAGTTATTAAATTGCTTATTATAGTTGGAGTAGTGCTGAAAAAACCAGTTATAGAACCGCCAATAGTTATAGGGTTTATAGTTAATGATTGAGAGTGCGTAACTGCTATACAACCACCAGCAGCTGCAATGGTGTTAGTGATAGTATAGGTTCCTGCGGTACTTGATGCCAAATTAATAGCCCCTGTTGATGAATTAATAGACAATCCTGCAGGTGTTGAGCTAAATACTCCTGCAACTCCACCTCCCGTAAAAGTTAACAATGGATTCGTAGCACTCTTACAAAAAGTTGCGGAACCATAATTGAACGTAGCAATAGGAAGCGGATTAATAGTAACCGATGTAGTTATAGCTATGATAGCGCAACCTCCAGAAGCTGGAATTCGATAGGTTACAGTATAAGTGCCTGGAGTACTAGTATTAGGTGTTATTGCTCCTGTAGTCGCATTAATTGTTAGTCCACTTGGAGCAGAATAAGTTCCTCCAGTGTAGGCATTTGTTCCAGTTAAATTTACTGCTTGGGGGCTACTTATTGAATTACAAAAAGGATTTCCTGAGTAGCTAATAGATGCAGTAGGAATTGGACTAATCGTAACACTTGTAGTTGTAGAAACAGCTGCACATCCTCCAGTAATTGGGCCTGTATACGTTACGGTATACGTTCCTGGAGTACTCGTACTAGGTGTTATTGCTCCAGTAGTTGTATTAATTGTTAATCCACTCGGTGCAGAAAATGTTCCTCCTGTATAGGCATTTGTTCCCATTAAATTTACTGCTTGGGCGCTACCTAATGAATTGCAAAAAGGAGTTCCTGCGTAGCTGATTGTTGCCGTAGGAATTGGAGTAATTGTAACGCTTGTAGTTGCTGAAGCAGGCGCACAACCTCCAGTGGTAGGACCAGTATATGTTATGGTATACGTTCCTGAGGTGCTAGTGCTTGGTGTAATTGCTCCAGTAGTTGCGTTAATTGATAATCCACTTGGAGCAGAAAATGTTCCTCCCGTATAGGCATTTGTGCCACTTAAATTTACCGCTTGAGCACTACTTAATGAATTACAAAAAGGAGTTCCGGTATAACTGATAGTTGCCGTTGGAATTGGAGTTATGGTAACTGTTGTAGTCGCCGTTACAGGCGCACAAATTCCAGTAACAGGGGTTGTATATGTTATAGTATAAGTACCTGCGCTAGTTGTACTAGGAGTTATTGCTCCAGTTGAGGTATCTAAACTTAATGTTGGTCCGCCAGAAACAACTGAGTAGGAGTAAGTACCTCCAGTGAAGGCATTTGTTCCTATTCTTGTTACAGGTTGAGCAACGGTATTATTTTTACAAAATGGATTTCCTGTATAACTAATTGATACTGTCGGAATTTGTGTTACCATTAATGTTGCTATTGCTGATTGTACAGAGGAGCATGTATAACCGGCTGGCCCTGAAATTACCACATCGTAGTTTGCAGCATCTGCTGACGCAATAGAATTGATTGTTAAAGTTGAAGCTGTTTGTCCAATAATATTTGAACCATTTTTTCTCCATTGATACGATAAAGGATCTCCGTTTGCATCAGCAACTACAGTAAATGTAACATTAGAACCATTGCATAGTGATTGTGAAACAGGTTGAGAAGATACTATAATCGCTTGATCTACATTCAATGTTCTTTGTGCAGAAGTAACTGCAGCACAAGGAGATGCTCCGTTAATAACTACATAATAACTACCATCATCACTTAAACTTGCTTGGTTAAAATTAAGATTTGCAGATTGTGCACCGGAAATATTAGCTGAATTAACTATTGCGATACCACTAGGAGCAATACCCTTGTACCATTGATAAGTTAAGTTGTCACCAGTGGCAACTACGCTTAGAATCGTAGGAAAGCTGGCACATATACTTGTATTTGAAGGCTGATTAGTAATTACAACCGCTTTTCTTATGGTGAGGATGATACTGGCATTTACAGCTCCACAAGGCCCAATTGGATCGTTGGTAGTGTATGTTAAAGTAACTGTGCCTGAATTAATATCATTTGCACTTGGACTGTAAATTGCAGTTGGCGTATTGTTATTAAATGTACCGCTTCCACTTGTACTCCAGGTAGCTGATGTAGCACCTCCTCCAAATGAACCCGACATTGTAGCTGTAGTGTTTGAACAAATAGTTTGATTTATTCCAGCACTTACAGTTGAAGCTTCATTCACAGTAATGGTTCTAGTAGCACTTACGGTTGCACAGGAGGTTAATGCATTTGTGGTAAGTGTCAACGTAACAGTTCCACTGAAATTAGCAGCAGGAGTATAAGTAATGGCCGCAGGAGTTGCCGTTTGAGCTGTACTGCTTAAAGTCCCTCCTCCGGAAGTGATTGACCATGCTCCGGTTGTAGCTCCACCACCGATACTTGCACCAGAAAGTGTAATCGCAGACGGTATTGTTGATTGACAAACAGTTACAGTTCCTCCGGCATTTACAGTTGGAGCAGCATTTACAGTAATGGTTTTTATAGCACTTATGACTGAACAGCCACTTAGAGCATTTGTAGTAAGAGTAAGAGTGACAGTTCCACTGAAATTTGCCGCGGGAGTATAAGTAACAGTCGCAGGAGTAGTCGTTTGGGCTGTATCGCTCAATGACCCACCTCCCGAAGTAATAGACCATGCTCCAGTTGTAGCTCCGCCACCAATACTTGCACCCGATAATGTAATCGCAGACGGTGTTGGAGATTGACAAACAATATCAGGACTTCCAGCATTTACCGTTGGAGCGGTATTTATAGTAATGGTTCTAGTTGCACTTATTACAGAACACCCAGTTGGAGCATTTGTAGTAAGAGTCAACGTGACTGTACCGCTGAAATTTGCAGCAGGAGTGTAAGTAACAGTCGCAGGAGTCGCAGTTTGGGCTGTACTACTTAATAATCCACCTCCCGAAGTGATAGACCATGCTCCGGTTGTAGCTCCACCACCAACGGTTGCACCAATTAGTGTAATTACCGATGGTGTTCCCGATTGGCAAACAGTATTAGGACCTCCAGCGTTCACAGTTGGCGTAGCATTGACAGTTATAGTTCTAGTTGTACTTATAACAGAACATGCAGTAAGTGCATTTGTGGTAAGAGTCAAGGTAACGGTTCCGCTAAAATTTGCAGCAGGAGTATAGGTAACTGTTGCAGGAGTAGCAGTTTGAAGGGTACTGCTTAAAGTTCCTCCACCAGACGTGATAGACCATGCTCCAGTTGTGGCACCTCCGCCAACAGTTGCACCAGTTAATGTAATTGCAGATGGTGTTGGAGATTGACAAACAATATCAGGACTTCCTGCATTTACCGTTGGAGCAGCATTTATAGTGATGGTTCTAGTTGTACTTACTGGAGAACATGCAGTTGGTGCATTTGTGGTAAGGGTCAATGTTACAATCCCACTGAAATTAGCGGCAGGTGTATAGGTAACTGTTGCAGGAGTTGCGGTTTGGAGGGTACTACTTAATGATCCACCTCCTGAAGTAATAGACCATGCCCCGGTTGTAGCTCCGCCACCAATAGTTGCTCCAGTTAATGTAATGGCTGATGGTGTAGCTAATTGACAAACAATATAAGCTCCTCCAGCATTTACCGTTGGAGTTGCATTTATAGTGATGGTTCTAGTTGTACTTACTGGAGAACATGCAGTTGGTGCATTTGTGGTAAGAGTTAAGATAACTGTTCCGCTGAAATTTGCAGCAGGAGTATAGGTAACGGTTGAGGGAGTTGCGGTTTGTGCTGTACTACTTAATAATCCGCCACCTGAAGTTATAGACCATGCACCAGTTGTGGCTCCTCCGCCAAGGGTTGCTCCGGATAATGTAATGGGTGAAGGTGATGGAGATTGGCAAACTACATTAGGACTTCCTGCATTTACTGTTGGAGGTGAATTTACTGTAATAGTTGCTGTTCCTGCAACAGTTTGATTACATGCAGGAGCTGATGAGTAGGAAACATTTGTTAGCGTATAGGTTGTATTCGAAGTTAATGCTGGAGTTGTCAATGTAGCTGTTCCACTTGCTCCAATATTTATTGTCGATGAGCCTCCAACCCCAGTTACGGTATAGGTTAAAGTTGTATTTGGGGTTGCTGTGAATGTTATAGTAGATGTAGAACCATTACAAATTGAATTTGATCCAGTTACACTAATGTTAGCTGTAGGTAGAGGAAGAACGGTTATTATCATTTCATCTGATACTACCGGGCAATCAACTGTTGTTTGATTGCTAATAATTTTGATTGTAATATTTCCAGAAGTGAAACCTGGAGGAAGAGTATAAATGCTCGTCAATGAATTAGGCGAATTAATACTTCCAGAAGTTACTACCCAATCCCATTCCGTTTGGTTGTTAATTACACCACTAACTGAACCAGCTAGAGTTATTGACGTTGTTCCTGAACAAATTGTTTGGTCAGGTCCCGCAAATACTCCTCCATTACTATTGACATCTACTTGAAGGGTACTTGGAGGGCTATTTCCACAAATATTACTAGCAATTACTGATACAAAACCACTTGATGCATTATTTGGTATCTGTACTATTATCGAAGTCGTTCCTTGGCCATTAATTATGGACCAGTTTGTTGGTACAGTCCAAACATAACTGCTAGTATTTGAAACAGTGGCTATGGAGTAAGTTAGTGTTTTAGTTGGACATATTACGGTCACTCCATTAATAATACCAGGAGTTGTAGGAATTCCAGTGTTTACTGTCACTGCAAAAGTTTGCGCACCACTTGTTCCGCACGAATTATTGGCAGTTACCGTAATATTTCCAGCTACTGCTGTTCCTGAAGTTGAAACTGTAATGGCATTTGTATTTACACCTGACGTAATATTCCAACCTGACGGTAGAGTCCAAGTATATGATGTAGCATTTGCAACAGCGGATATACTATAAATAAGTCCTGCTCTGCTTATGCATTGTTCAGCAGAGCCACTTATTGTTCCGGGTGTTCCGGGTGTTCCAGGGCTAACTGTTACTGCCAAAGTTCTAGCAGCGCTAGTTCCGCAACTATTTGTTGCTGTAACAGAAATAGTTCCGTTTTGACCAGCACTACCTGATGTTACCGTTATTGAATTAGTTCCTGCACCAGCTGTTATTGACCATCCAGTTGGAACGATCCAAGTATAAGTTGAAGCATTTGGAACTGCGGTTATACTATATACTAATCCAGTAATTGCAGGACACACTGGAGTTGTGCCAGAAATCACTCCTGGTGTTGCGGGTGTTGCGGGGCTTACAGTTACCGCTAGAGCACTGGCAGAACTTGTACCGCAGGTATTTGCTGCAGTAACACTAATAGTTCCATTTTGGCCAGCATTCCCTGATGTTACTGTTATTGAATTAGTTCCTGCGCCTGCCGTTATTGACCATCCAGTTGGTACTGTCCAAGTATACGATGAAGCATTTGCAACAGCAGCTATACTATATGTTTGTCCTGTTAATGCAGGACATTGTGTAACAGTTCCTGATATTGCTCCTGGTGTTGCCGGTGTTGCTGGACTTACGGTTACAGCCAAAGTTCTTGCTGAACTTGTTCCACAGCTATTTGTTGCAGTAACGCTGATAATTCCATTCTGGCCCGTATTACCGGATGTTACAGTGATTGAATTTGTTCCTGTGCCTGCAGTAATTGACCATCCAGTTGGAACTGTCCAAGTATAACTTGTAGCATTAGTAACTGCTGTTATGCTATATGTTAATTCAATAATTGCCGGACATACAGTCGGTGTTCCAGCAATTAATCCTGGTGTTACTGGTATTGCCGGACTTACGGTTACTCCAAGAGAACTAGCTGAACTCGTTCCACAACTGTTTGTTGCAGTAACACTAATAGTTCCATTTTGGCCTGTACTACCTGATGTTACAGTAATAGAATTTGTTCCTGTACCTGCAGTTATAGACCATCCAGTTGGTACTGTCCAGTTATACGTTGTAGCATTTGCAACAGCAGCAATACTATAAGTTTGCCCTGTTAATGCCGGACATTGTGTTCCAGTTCCGATTATTACTCCTGGTGTTGCTGGTGTTGCTGGACTTACAGTTACAGCCAAAGTTCTTGCTGAACTTGTTCCACAGCTATTTGTTGCAGTGACGCTAATGTTTCCGTTTTGACCTGTATTACCAGATGTGACTGTTATTGAATTTGTCCCTGCACCTGCTGTAATTGACCATCCTGTTGGAACTGTCCAAGTATAAGTTGTAGTATTTGGAACTGCTGTTATACTATATATTTGTCCTGTTAATGCGGGACATTGTGTAACAGTTCCCGTTATTGTTCCTGGCGTTGCTGGCGTTGCTGGACTTACAGTAACTGCTAAAGAGGCAGAAGCACTTGTACCGCAACTATTTCCAGCGGTAACACTTATGTTTCCATTCTGCCCTGCGCTCCCAGATGTCACGGTAATAGAATTTGTTCCTGCACCTGCAGTTATTGACCATCCAGTTGGAATTGACCAAGTATAACTTGTTGCGTTGGTTACTGCAACAACGCTATACGTTAATCCGGTAATGCCAGGACACACCGTTGATGTTCCTGAGATTACTCCAGGAGTTGCTGGTGTTGCCGGATTAACTGTAATTGGAATACTGTTGCTTATATCAGTTATTGGCGATACGCAAATAGCATTTGATGTTAGTCTAACAGTTACTATATCACCATCAGCAAATAATGAAGTAGAAAAGCTAGGACTATTTGTGCCAGTATTAATACCATTAATCATCCATTGATAAGAAGGAGTTGTACCTCCATTTGTTGCCAAAGCAGAAAAAGTTATTGAGTTGCCTGGGCAAATTGTTGTAGCGGAAGCCGATATGCTAACAGATGGTACAACAACATCATTTACAGTCATTGTAATTAAATTACTGGTAACTGGAGAAGTGCAAGCAGTACTTGAAGTTAGCACAACGGTTACTTTATCTGTATTCATAAGAGATGTGGAAGTAAATGTTGGAATATTGGTTCCAACGTTTATACCATTTACTTTCCATTGATAAGAAGGAGTAGCTCCACCATTAACTGGAGTAGCTGTAAAAGTAACTGAGGTACCTGTACAGATATTGTTTCCTGGACTGACTGCAATGGATACAGTAGGCAATGGATTAACAATTACGGTATAAGTTGCTGTTTGAGTTTGTGGTGCACACGCATTGTTACTGGTTACGGTCATTGTTAAAGTAACCGAATTTCCAGCATCGGCTGCAGTTGGAGTGTAAGTTGGAGTCAGCGTTGTGGCTCCTGCAGTGATGGTTCCCGCGCCATTTTCGGTCCAAGAAATGGTTCCGTTTGATGCAGAAGCACCACTTACGGTTGCAGTAGCATTTGAACAAATAGTTTGTGATCCACCGGCAGTCGCAATTGGTAATGGATTAACAATTACGGTATAAGTTGCTGTTTGAGTTTGTGGTGCACACGCATTGTTACTGGTTACGGTCATTGTTAAAGTAACCGAATTTCCAGCATCGGCTGCAATTGGAGTGTAAGTTGGGGTCAGTGTTGTGGCTCCTGCAGTGATGGTTCCCGCGCCATTTTCGGTCCAAGAAATGGTTCCGTTTAAAGCAGAAGCACCACTTACGGTTGCAGTAGCATTTGAACAAATAGTTTGTGATCCACCGGCAGTTGCAATTGGTAATGGATTAACAATTACGGTATAAGTTGCTGTTTGAGTTTGTGGTGCACACGCATTGTTACTGGTTACGGTCATTGTTAAAGTAACCGAATTTCCAGCATCGGCTATAGTTGGAGTATAAGTTGGGGTCAGCGTTGTGGCTCCTGCAGTGATGGTTCCCGCGCCATTTTCGGTCCAAGAAATGGTTCCGTTTGAAGCAGAAGCACCACTTACTGTTGCAGTAGCATTTGAACAAATAGTTTGTGATCCACCGGCAGTCGCAATTGGCAATGGATTAACAATTACGGTATAAGTTGCTGTTTGAGTTTGTGGTGCACACGTATTGTTACTGGTTACGGTCATTGTTAAAGTAACCGAATTTCCAGCATCGGCTGCAGTTGGAGTGTAAGTTGGAGTCAGCGTTGTGGCTCCTGTAGTAATGGTTCCTGCGCCATTTTCGGTCCAAGAAATGGTTCCGTTTGAAGCAGAAGCACCACTTACGGTTGCAGTAGCATTTGAACAAATAGTTTGTGATCCACCGGCAGTTGCAATTGGTAAGGAATCTACTGTAAAAATACCTGTACTGGTAGCTGTTCCTAATGGAGTAATTACTGAAATAAATCCAGTAGTTGCACTTACGCTTACTATTGCAGTTATTTGAGTATCATTATCAATAGTAAAAGAACTTGCCGCAATGCCATTAAAGGTAACTGCAGTCGCTCCTGTAAAATTATTTCCAGTTATAATAACTGAAGCACTTGAATTGGTACACGCATTAATTGGATTGAAATTTGAAATTGATTGAGCAAAACTATCCATGCTGATTAGAAAAACAATTAAAAAAATCAGAATAGGCATTTTCGAATTTATGAATGCTAGAAATAATTTTATATGGAATTGGAAGTATTTTTTTTTCATAATAGGCACACTTTTTAATCAAACAATTAATGGTTTTGTAAATTGGACATGGAATAACCCGTGACTTTTACAGAAGTAAAATAAAGTTTATTGTAGTGGTATTATTTGCAATGAAAAAATGAATCAAGTTGTCGTTATTTTTTATTCCTTTTTTTTAACATTGATATTAAAAAAAGATACAACTATGATTTTTGTCGGATTGTATATATTGTCTTTACGTTACAATCTTAATTAACTTAAAATTAAGCATTTATAATGGTGTTTTGGTGAAACAAGTCTTTTTTTCGATGAAAGGATTTTATCTGCCGACAAACTACCCGTTTTAAAAAAAAATAAATTGAAGGTTTTCTTTTTTCTTTTTCAAGTTTAATTTAGATGTAAAAAAAAAACTGTCTTTGCAGACAGTTTTCTATTTTTAAGGGTAATAATAGTATGATTATTTGATAATTATTTTTTTACTGAGATCTCCTTTTGAGGTTTTGACTTTTACAATATACACTCCAGAACTTATTTTTTTTATGGGAAGTTGTATGTCATGTTGTCCTTGATTTTCAATTTTCCAGGTGCTGATTGATTGTCCAAGAAGATTAAATAAGGTTACTTCCTGTGCAATAGTTTCTAGTGCTGTATTGTTTATTACTATTGTGTTTTTATGTTGTAAATGGCTTATTTTTATGGTTTCATCAATACTAATTTCATCATTTAGACCTAATGTTTGGTCTTTGAATCGTAATGAAAAACGAGAATGATGCTCGCCTTGGGTAAGATTGATTTCAAAAGCTTCATTTCGGATATTATGATACATTTTAGTTTCGTCATCGTATAGAAAAATGGGCTGGTTTGCGTCAAAATTTTCTAAATCATCAATCATGAATTTTACTTTTCCTGCTGCATCCGTTTTTACTCCAATAGAGTAGGACGCATTACTATCAAAAAATCCTTCTCCCTGAATTACTAGTTGATTTTCTCCATTTAAAAAATACATATCATTAGGAAAGTCATCGATGTTTAAACCATCATAGCCGTAGTCCATTTCGCTAGTCGCTTTTTCATCCATAAACCCTAACAATACCTGTCTGTGATGATCATTATGGGAGTTGAATCCCAATCGAATTTTTTTATAGGATTTATGCACTATTGGGTCATTATTATTGTTGTACCAAGGGAGACTTTTACCAGAATTGGTCTTATATATTACATTAGAAACTCCAACTTCATTTTC
This sequence comes from Flavobacterium sp. KS-LB2, assembly GCF_036895565.1. Taxonomy (NCBI): domain Bacteria; kingdom Pseudomonadati; phylum Bacteroidota; class Flavobacteriia; order Flavobacteriales; family Flavobacteriaceae; genus Flavobacterium; species Flavobacterium sp. KS-LB2. Next base: position 807,915 of record NZ_CP145904.1, read on the forward strand.
TTTATGGAAACCTCGTTGACTATTTTTAAAAATGACAGTGCCTCCTGACCCAATTTTTCCATTCACAAAAAATCCTTGTCCTACGGGAATAAACTGGTTAGGTATTCCTCTGGATGGTGTTCCGGACTGACTTATAAAATCCACTCCTGAAGCCGAAGGCGCAATTCCTCCCGTTAAATTTCTAACTGCATAACCGCCTTGATAATCCCGTAAAACATGAGTGTTATTTGATGCATAATGTTCCCAGAAATATAGCGTTCCATCAATTGAAGGACTAGAAAAAGTTTCTAAAGAACTAATATTGTCTGTTATAAAAGCATCAGCATCGAGTGCAGATGGGTATGGATTTCCAGTTAATAACAATTGATCATCTCCTACGGTGTTTGATGATATTGTGCCGTTATTTGGTTTTCCAACAAAAGTGTAGTTTTGAGTTCCTGAAATGGCGCCACTTCCTTTTAAAGTAAATCCTTGACCTACGCGTATAGGATCATTTTCAGTTATTTGAAACCAATTTGCGTAAGCATTTGCATAATCATCAAATTTATAAAGCCAGTAGCGCGCTAAGCTAATTGGAGATGTTGCCGCTCCATCATAACCGCCAATCCAGTTAATGTTTTGAGGTGTCGATGTAGTACCATCTTTCATTATACCTGATACTGTATAATTGGTATTATTAGAGGTTGTATTTATTGGGCTTACTGGAGAGCTCCAATAGTTATAATTGTATAAATTAGATTGTCCTTGCTGGTCTCTTTCAATAGATCCAGAACTATTTACATCCAATTCGCTTCCCTCAGTTTGCACTAATTGTGATTTTCCTACTAAATCGATTTTACCATCTAATTTTAGATAGTGTGATATTTCAATTTTATTGTCATTATTAGCTCCAAGTATGTTGCTTTCAACCAATAATCCTAAAACAGTTTTATTTCCAGCAGTAGTTATGTTATGATTGGTTTTGACAATATTCCAATCAATATAAGTACTGTTATCAACTCCTAATGTGTTTGGAATGTTCCATACATTTCCATGGGTCCAGGTACTACTTGTTTCCCATGCGTTGTTTGTTATCGAAGTGTAAGGTAATGGAGCTGTTTCAGGTTGAGCGGTAACAATTCCGATTAATTTCCCGTTTCGAAGATTACTAGTTTTGTCTATTAAAAAGCCATTCAAAATATCAGTGGATTGTGCCATTTGATAATATCCTTCTAAATTATTCCAATTTAAACCAGGGATTACAAGTGGTACGGTAGTACCTGTAACGGCTGCACTATTGTTAGTGATTCGTTGATTCATCATTTGGCGAGTTTGAGCAATGTTTAAAGCTACATTCCAAACGCGAAGCTCTTGCATCCAACCAGTAAAGTAATTAGTTGGTTGGTATGGATAAGAAATACTAGGAGCCATAGCCCCCATGATGCATTTGGCTGTTATATTAGCTATTGGATTTGAACCTGCTACAGCATTTTTAACGCTAATCCCATCAATATAAAGATTATAAGATGTTCCGTCAAATGTAACAGCAACATGATACCATCTACCAGTGGTAACGGAATAATTCGATGTTATTGAGTTTCCATTGTTCCAATTAAATGAAATAATATTGTTTACTATTCTTAAATCATATCCATCTGTAAGTGAACTTGGGTTTCTTTTTGAAAAAATAGTTTGAATATTTCCATTTGTTACCCCTGGTTTAACCCAAGTTTCGATACTAAAAGATCCGCTGTCTAAATTAAAATTATTTTTTAAATTAACGTTATCATCAATTCCATCAAAATTCAAAACCAAACAAAGACCAATCGAAATCTGTACATCATCAGTAATTGGGGCACAACTTCCACTAGCAGTGATTGTCCATCTAAGGGTATAAATGCCGGTATTTGGGCTGTAAAATTCGGAAGATGGACTAGTCGCACTTGAAAAAATTTCTCCTCCACCTGATGGCCCACTTACAATTGACCATGTGCCGGTTGTGCCAGCAGTTGCAGCTAATTGTACAGATTCAAGTCCACAAATAGGGGACAAATCAATACCAGCCATTACTGATGAACATGAGTTTCCGTCAATAGCTACTTTAATAGATCCATCAATTGGTAAATGACAAGAGGTATTGTCATAACCCTGAAAAAAATACCTAGTAAAAGAAGAGCCTGATGTAGTTCCTGTACCTGTTATTGTACCTGTTGCTAGGGTTACCTCCGGATTGCAACCTACATTTAATATGATGCTGCAATCATTTGTTACATTCAGATTAAAACTTAAAGTAGCATAGATATATTCAGGATGACCTGCTGTTATAGGTAGCGTACCTAAATTCCATAAAATTTTATTGGTAGCTGAATCATAATAGGGTAGGTTAGTAGTAGAAAAACCATTGAAGGTACTATATGAAATAGTACTGCCTACATTGAAGATTGCTGTCGCCGGAATTGGGATTGAAATTAGTGTATTTGTAGTGCTTTCTGTACCTTCATTAGTAATACTAAGCGAATAATTTATTGTTTGTCCTGGTAATGCTATTAAGACTGGAGGGTTAGTGACATTATTGATGGAGTTTACACTTATTAAACCATTAGGTTCAGGTATGTAAGCATCTACCGACATTGCAAAACCAAATATGGTAAATACGTCAGAAGTAGATCCAAATCTAAAAGTAGTTGCGGTTTGATTATTAGCTATAACCGTATTCCCAGTATTTGGAATTGTAAACATACTAAAATCAACTCCAGTATTGTTTAGTAAGTTGGGATTACTATCGGTGTTGGTTGGTATCGGAAATATAGAGGAATTAAAGAAGTTATTGGTTGTATTTGCTCCGTGATTTAGTGTTAGGTAATTAGTAGTATCATACGTTTTATTGGGATCAGCAGTAAGTTTTTGTACGGCTAGATAATCACCAGATAATCCAATATCTCCTTCAGCGGCCATTACTCCTAGTTTCATGTTTACATTACCTGATCCTACGGTAGTAAATCCTGAAATGTTAATGTTTCCATATTCACCCTGTACGCCATTAACTGCTGCTCTTTGTCCGTTTACAAAAGCATTTCCATCAAATAGTGTTACTGCTCTACTTTTCATTAATGGATTTTGGTAAATAACAACCATAACCCAACCACCAGAAAAGCCTGGATTAGTGTTCGTTCCTTCTTTTAAACCAATATCGGCAACAGTGTATGCTCCAGGACCATGTATTTTTACGTAATCTGTGATTTCTTGGTAACCAACAAAAATCCCACTATTTGCAGCTCCAGGAAAATAAATATTAGGAGTGGCTCCAGTAGTCTTTGCGGTGATTGAAGTGTAAGAAGTAGCTCCTGGACCTTTTAGTGAAATTACTTTTTTGTCGTAATTTTTAGTAATAGTCGTATAAGCAGGAACAGTCCCTGATAAATTAACCGCAGCTGATGATGTAGTTTGAATATCTGCAAGACTTAAATTTGTTGTTGAACTTCTGATTAATTGATTAATGGTTAGATTTGCCCCACCATCTATTATGATATAAGGTGTTGTTAGAGTTGCAGTAGCAACACCACCTGAAATTACAATACTTGAAGGAATAGCAGTGGAAGCTCCACTATTTACTGATAATGTTATAGCGGGAGTATTATTAAACTCAAAGGAATAGGTATTCCCGTTTCCGCTAAAAGTATAAATAGGCCAACGACTACTACCAGAACTGCCTCTAGTAACAAGTAGTGTGTAGTTTGAATTTGTAATTTGTTGGTTATGAATTACTGTTGAATTGCTGTTAACTGTTTGGGTACCATTTTGAACTTGCTTAGAAGCTGTAAAGGTATCAGCATCTTCGGATTTTCCGGTCCAGTAAAGTCCAGCAAAAAGTACTGTTGAACAATTTTGAGTAGCGCTATTCTCTCCTGAGTTAGAAAGTTCAAGCGTTGCTTTAGAGGAATTCCATGTATTGACATCACCATCAATATCTACGTACTTCATAGAATTATTTTGATTATCAGTAGCTGTTCCGTAATTAACAAGAGTTAAGTTAGTGTTTCCTAGTAAAGTAAAATCACCTTTAATGTTGTAGATACTTTGGGCTGGTGTGGCAGCCGAGGTTCTTTGCGTAAAATTAACTTGTGGAGTTGTTAACGTTTGTGCATTAGCTTCGATTATGGGAATAATTAGAATTAAAATTAAAAGTATGATTCTAATAATTTTTTTATTACGTAAAGTATTCTTCATAATTTTCTTCAGTTTAATTAATTATGATTTAAATTTTTATTTCAGATAAAATTCATTCAAAGTAATAATTGTTTTGCGACCCTAAATTTAAATAAATTTTCACAACTAATAGATAAAACGCAAAAATAATCGATTAAATACATTTTTATTTATTTATTGTAATATAAATATTATAAAAAAATACTTAATATTAAAAAAATTGAGAAGCTTTTTTTTATATTACTTAAATATCTTTATTATTTTACTTCATGAATCGATATTGGTCTTTTGAAATTTTAATAAATTTTAGAATCGTAAATAGAATAAAAGCTTCTCAAATTTTAGAAGTCTTTTTAAGATAATGTAGTTATTATTTAATACTTTTTTAAGTGGTATACCTGTAAAAAAAAAAAAGACTTCCCAGTTACGAGAAGTCTTTTTTTAGTTGCTTTAGTTTAAATTATTTAATGATAATTTTTTTATTGACATTTCCTTTTAAAGTTTTCAATTTTACAATATAAACTCCTGACGTTTTGTTTTGAATTGGGATTTTAATGCTGGTTTGTTCCTTGTCTGAGACGTCCCATTTAGACATCAACTTCCCTTGTATATTGAAAAGTGAGACTGTAAGAACGGTATTGTCAATCGTACCATTATTTATATTCAAAAAATTATTAGAACGTGTAAAAACTACTTGAATGTTATTCTCACGAATGTCATCTTTTATCCCAAGCGTTTTATCGGTATAGCGTAAGGAGAAACGATCTTTGTAATCACCTATTTCTGTATTGAATACATAAGGGGCTTTTTTTAAATCATGAATTATGTTCAGTTCTTTATCTTCTAAATAGATATTTGTTTTTGAATCCTTAAAAACTCCCTCTTTGGAGTCGATGTTGATATTAAAACTGCCAGCAACAGCACTAAAATATCCCAAACGGACTTGATCATTATCACTGAAAGTCTCTCGTCCTTGAATTTTATAAGGATCTTCATTAATAAACGAATAAAAATTAACATAATTCCCTCCGTCATTTAACAATCCATCATAACCATTATCATAGTCATTTGTCGTATTTGCAAAATATCCAATCAATTGTTGACTAAATATCCCGTCGCTGTTTTCCATATTCAACCATAAACGGTCTCTTTCCTTGTCTTTTATATTGATTGGTAATGTTTTGTAAAATTGTGTATTGGTTGTTCCTAATCTCATTTCATTGTTAAAAATTAAATCAACATTGTCGACATTAGATTCTACAAAAAAACTTTGGCAAGAGGCAATGTTGCCTAATGGCTTATTCGACTGTTCTGTTGTACCTATGAAACTTCCCGATGTTCCTATTCCTCCTGACAAATTATACATTGCATAATCATCTGATGAAAAATTTAATAAATCAGGTCCTGGATTACTTATGGAAATATCTTGCTTGTGCGTCCAAAAATATAGGGTTGCATCAATACTACTTAAATTGGCATTTATAAAAGCAGTGGCAGAAATAGCTGAAGGATACGGATTTCCTACCAAATTCCAGTCGTCATCTGTAGGAGTACCAGGGGTCTTAAAAATTTTTGTGTTCACAATGCCATTATTCACAACTCCATTGAAAACTACAGATTCGCTTTTTGGAAAAGTTCCTATAGTTGGTCCCATAATTATATATCCTTTACCGGAAGTCATTGTGGTTGTATATATCCAATCATTTTCATCATCATCAAAACCGTCAGGTGTTGCAGCACCCGTTTCAGAATCATATAAATCGAGAAAATTTGATGGTTTAAATTCAAAAGCATAATCGGTTCTCCATGTAGGAAATGTTGTGCTGATAGTTGTAGAAGTTACTGGTGTTGACCAATAGGTATAATCATATTTTTCAAAAGGTGAAGTTGTTTTTTCTACGTTAATAATTCCGGCATTGGTATTAGTATTATTTTTTTGGATCAAGCTGGCTTTATCTCTGATATTAAAAATCCCGCTTGCATCTACTTTGACAAAATCAGTAACGGTTAAATTACTGCCAGTTGAGAGCTCTAGGTTACCGGTTGATTTAATTGTTAGATTTTTGGCGTAAGCATTATAGTTACTTGCTGGAATAACAGATGTGTTTGGAATAATAACACAATTAGCTCCTGTAGGAACTCCGGATGGTTTCCAGTTGCTCGAATTATTCCAGTCAGTGGTTAAGTTTTGCCAAACTTTAGATTTGTTAGTTACGTTTATGATTGCACTTGTAGAACAGCCATTTGCTAAATTTGCTTTTGCAGTAAATGAATAGGTACTTTGTTCCAGTTGTGCTAATGTTGGTTTTACATAAACAATAGACGCTGGTGTACCCGCAGTATAAGGTATAGTACAAGCGGCATTAGTGTAAGCATCAATAGGAAGAGCACTTGTCCATTGGAATGAGGGCGATAATGGTTTGTCACCAAATAATTTGATATCATCAATCGCTACCCCATCAAACCATCCATTAGCATAATATATAATCCTAACTCTTAAATTTGATTTTCCAGCATAACTGTTCAAGACATATGTTTTGGTGTCAAAACGTGTTCCGATTCCTAAGTCGGTAGTGTAATTAGGATTAATGGCGGCCCAAGAAGCACCATTATCATCTGAAATTTCTAAGCCAACATATTCAGAAGCTGTGCTTGTGTTATCTGGGGTGTACCTTGAGAAATAAATTCGTAGAGAAAGTGTTAAATTTAAAAAGTTGCTAGCATTGATAGTTGTAGAACGTAGTTCATTGTGTATTGGAGAACCTCCAACATCCGAAGCAGCCATTGCAAACTTATTTGTTCCAAAGCCAGAGGATATTGCAGGAAACCAAACATAAAAAGGTGGATACCCAGGAACAAATGTACTGGATTTAATTTGCCAAGCTGAGCTATTGTTAATAGATGCGTTGTTTGATATAATATTGTTGTTTGAAAATGATCCTAAAGAACCGCTTTCAAAATTTTCGTCAATTAGGTAAACTTGTTCACTACTTCCGGTTGCTTGTAGTGATATAATGCTATTTTCGCCGCAAACTTCAGGGTTGGCATTTGCAAAAGTTAAAGCTGGTACCGGTTTTATAGTTGCGACCACTGGGGTTCTGAATAAAGATTCGCAACTCCCATTAAATGCCGTTACATAATAAGTTGTTGTGGTAGCAATAGTAGGCGTTGGCCATGTGGTTGACGCTGTAGTTTCTACTAATGTTCCTCCTGTTTGGGCATCATACCAACGGTATTGTGTACTACCAGTAGTTGCTGTTGCGCCTAATGTAACTGAACCTGTCCCGCAATTAAATCCATTTGTTATACTTGTAATTGTTGCGGAACAACTTGGAATTACAGTAAATAAATAATCTTCTGTTTCCCCGTTAGTATTGATGTTGTCACAAGGAGTGACAGTTAGTGTTGAATTGTATGCAACGCATCTTATTCTAATTCTATAATCACCAGAAGCAGTTGTTTGTGGGATAACGAACCCAAAAGTTGTAGAGGCAGTATAAATAGTTGAGCCGGAAGCATCACAAGAATATACTTTTTCTCCTGTATCATAGAAGTCTCCGTCTTTGTTCCAGTCTACCCAGGCAACAATATTTTGAGAGTTAGGACTTTGAAAAAACACATTGATTCCCTCACCTTGGGCTTGTATAGCTTTGTTGGATAGATTAGTAAAATCTTGATAACCTGGGGTAATGGAGGAGAAGGTTGATTGATTTGTTACATCATTCAGCGTGCCAATAAAGCTTATTTTTGAAATATATTTGGTTGTTTCGAGACCGCTACTTACAGAGGGGGCGCAATAAGTTATAGGGAGGGTAGTGTTCTCAATGATACTAATGTCATCAATGTAAATAACAGATGTGTCTCCTGGGTTTGCATTAGAGATAACCTGAATACCTACGTATTTATTTTCAGTTGACGATGCTTGAAAGGTTACGGAAAATTGAACATAACTTGAAGTTGTAACATTATCAGAACCTGGATTTAAAATGGCATCATTTCCTGTTGCAGTAATCATAGCGGCATTAGTTGCAGTTGCTGATTTTTTAATTTTCAATGTGGAGACAGTTCCATATACTTTAGCCCAAACAGAAATGGTATAATACCTTCCTGAAATAAAAGAAATTTGACTAGAAGTAATAATGGAGCCAGAGAAACTGGTATTTTTACCTGTAGCAACCATTTCACCAGATTTTGTTCCTGTTCTTGGATTGCTGGCTGTGGGCTGTGAAATGGTAGTATTTGTACCGGCTGAGCCTGAAAAAGTAGCGTCACTTGTCTCAAAACCTGAGCTAAAAAGAGTAGTTTGAGCAGAAACATTTCCTCCCAAGAATAGCATCATAAATAAACTTATTAAAGCTACTAAAGATTGGGTTTTATGGTGGTTTACTTTTGCGGTAGCAAAGAAGGAAAGAGGATGGGAGTTTTTTGTAAATTTAAGAGAATCGGTATTTTTTGAAAAGTAATTTTGGGCCATAAACTTTCTAGTAAGATATTTAGGCAATAAAACTACTTGTTTGTTTTTTACGAAACAACATTTTGTTGGTAAAATGTTATAATTTTCTGTAGTTTATCGGATTTTCTATTTCATTTACCGATAAAATACATATCGTGAAAATCGATATAAGCAGTGTTTATAGTGATAAATAAAAAAAAATTAAAATAAATTGTTATTCATTTTTTTAATTGTTTATTCAGAAGAATCTTAACAAATAGCTACGATGTCATTCTTTAATTTGAATTTTATTTATTGTTGATAGATTTGTGAGAAGTTAAAATGACTTTGACTAGAATTATAATGTATTATTTAGAAATATAAATTCTCTGATTATTGAAAATAAATTAGTTGTTTTTTGTTGGTGTGTTTCATTATTTTAAAGAAAGTATATGAGTTGAGTTTTTATTCTTTATAGTTTTAATCTGCTATTTAATGATTACTTACCGGCTCATTCAAATAGCTATTTTCAATAAAAAAAAACGTTAAGAGTAATTTTTCCGTACATTTATTAAAATTATAAAATATAGTAGTATGAAAATTTGTAGAATTTTTTTAGTTGTATTCTTTGCATTTGTTGGTTTGGGTTATGCACAAAATAAGTTGACCGGGAAGGTTGTTGATTATAAAAACAAGCCAGTGGTAAATGCTAGAATATATTTAGATTCTATTTATTCAAATAGTACTACAAATAGTAATGGTGATTTTGAAGTTTTACTCCCTGAAAAGGTGGCTGTTATTAATGTTTACTCCTATAAATTTGGTTTATTGTCCTCTAAATTTAATAATGAAAATATAATGAATTTTGTGTTTTTAGAATCGCAAAAATCAATAAACAATAGAATCAAAAATGGCGAAAATATTAGTCTTGGATATTCTGAAGTAGATCAACAGTATAAAGTGAATACTGTAAAAAGTTTAAATGCTCAAAACGATAAAAACCAGGGGTTGTTTACTACTGTTTATGATTTAATGCGTGGTCGTGTTTCTGGAGTGTCGGTTTCAAGAGACAATAAAATAACGATTAGGGGAGTCAGTTCGCTTCGTAATATCGGTGAGCCGTTGTTTGTTGTGGATGGTGTTATTGTGTCAAGTATTGATTATATTTCTCCTAATAATGTAAAAAATATAAGTGTACTAAAGGATGCAGCAGCTTCTATTTATGGGGCTCAAGGTAGTAATGGAGTGATTGTAATAAAGACTAAATAACGTTTAATTGGTTCTGATGTTTTTCTGTTTTAATTTGTTTTGATACGTTGTTAGAGATAAAATCTTTGAACTATGTTGCTATTTTATCAGAATGAAAATATAATCTTTTTGCGCTTTTTTGATGAGTATAAAATACAAATCCCTAAATAGTTTCTGCTATTTAGGGATTTGTCATGTTAAAAGGACTTATAGTGGAACGCAAACTTTTGGTTTGTGAATTATTAATTTAAGTTTAGTCGGATTTTTTTTAGATATAACTATAAACAGTAATGATTTTAGATTGCTACTTCTAATCAATTCATACTTTGTGGTTCCGGTATTTTGATGGTTATTTTGTTTTTCTTTCCTATCAATAAGTATAAGGCGATACCGCCTAAAATAACTAACAAAGCTATCTGAAGTTGTCCTAAAAGGGTATTGTCTGTATATAATGTATTTGAATTGGTCAATTTTGATTTCCCTTCTTCACTTTGAATTTGTGAAAGTAATTCTAATGTTTCTAAAGCTTGGGTGCTCAAGTTGTTTACTTGAGACCAGTTTTTATTTTGCGCTTCTTTGAATATCTCAGAGCACGAAGCTAGAAATATATTTAAGGATGTTTTTTCTTTGGAAGTTAAAACTGTTTTTAGATACAATTTATCTATGTTTTCAATGTTTTTTAAAGCTAGTGTAATCTGATTCTTTTTTTGAATGTCATTTAGTGTAGTTGTTACCGCATCAGTTTTTATGGAATAGAGTGCATTGGTGTACTGAAAAATATAGCGGGCTACCACTAATCGATCCTTATAGATAGTATTGATATCTTCGTTTGTCTTTTTTGAGTTTTGCAGTGTATTGAAATTACTCATTAAAATGATAAACATGACTATCAATATAATGAAAGCGGCTTTTGTTTTGTTACTGTATTTTTTTAAATCTTTCATGTAGCGAAGTTTATAAGTACTGCAATATAAGCTATTGTGTTGAATTTCTTTTTAACTACAATAAATAGGCTGCGATTAATTAATATTTATACCACTATAAGATAGTAGTTTTTTTACCTAACTAGAAAATAAAACGAGTAGTATTAAAAATGATAATTTTTATTCTTGTTAAGGTGTTTCTTTTTATGTAAAAATACAGTTTGACAAATGGGAGTATGAAGGTGTTATGGAAAATATTTGGGAATAATCAGGGATGTTTAATAATAGAGTCTAAAATCGAGTAGTTTGCAAATAGCGTATTGTTTCTCATGTAGTGCTTCGACAATTTCGACAACATCATTTAGTTCTTCAAATAGACTAAAGAAAACTTTATCAAGATAACTGCTTGTTAACGCATTGAATTTCGTTCCATAACCAGAAATAGCGCGTGCTCCTGTAATATCTAGAAAGTATTGTGCTTCCTCATTGCTCAAGTCTAGTACCTTTGCATTGGCAAAATGTACTATTTTGCCTTTCATTTTTCCCTCAAAAAGCTCGGCTATTTCTTCTAAACTGTAATAATATTCATTGATGCAAATCGAGTTTCCTTCACCTTGCATTACTAAATAAATTATTTCATAATTGGTGAAATTATGATCGTCATATAGCAGTGTATTTAAACTTTCCTCTAACCCTTCAATAGTATCGCATGTTTTATAAATACTTGTAATGCCTTGTTCAAATGCTAATTGTTCTAGGTTTTTGACCACTTCGCTAATCGGGGCGGTTTCTATATCAGGGACGGCTTCGAGGCAGAAAATAAATGTATCTGAATCCATAAGATTTTAGTTTATGTAAATGATAAAATTTGTCAAGTGATAATAATTCTAAAAGTTGGAATCCTAAGTGATTAAAATGTGTCGCAATATCGAGGATTTCATCCGAACTGTAGCTTCGTGACTTTGGTCTGTAAAATTACTTCAGAAAGAAATTGGTTGCTAGTGTTTTATAATAAATAGTTATCAACCTTTCGTTAAAATCATTATTGTTTGATAAAAAAATAATGATTTATATCCTTTGTATTGGTTTTGATTTTCAATTTATGCTTTGATTTTAGATATTAGAAATATTTGTACTAATGTGTACTCGATATAACAAATCTTGGTTCCGTTTTTTTGGAGAATAATGGTTTGCAATAAAATATTTACCTTTTTTACAGCAAAAATAACTTTGAAGCTAGAGTATATTCAAGTAAGTAAATTGCATCAAGGGAGTTAACAGAAAATTTGCTTGAAATAGGTTGTGTGTTGGTAGATTAAACCGTTTGGAGTATGAAAAGTCACTCCTTTTCCTCACTCCTAAAGTTGAGCTATGCCGAATTGGTTAGATGTTAAGCATAAAAAAAACCCTAACATGTTGATGTTAGGGTTTTTGCTTTGGTAGCGAGACCGAGATTTGAACTCGGGACCTCAGGGTTATGAATCCTGCTTTATTTTTTATTGTCACCCTTATTTGTTGTTTTATGGAACTTTATCGAATCTTTAAAGCTTCGATATTTGTCTTTTTTTAAAGTTTTCCTCACTTTTTTCCTCACTCTTTTTTGTCTCAAAATTTATAGAATATTATTCGTAGTAGTTTTATTGAGGAGCGGTTAATCTTTGAGGATAATAATGAATTTCTGGATGATAAGTGTAAAATTACTTATATTAATAATGATTTTTATAATAAGTTAATTTTTAAATGTAAAGTACTCGATTTTAGATTGTGATTTGAATATCTTATTTTTAGATATTACTATTATTAATAATGGCTTCGTCGAAAATTTATTTAGAGAAATTCATTTAAATATAAAATTATTAATTTTAATTTAACATTGGTTCGAATCCTATTTTGGTCACAAGAAAAGTAAAAAGCCTGCAAAGTATTCATTTTGCAGGCTTTTTTTGGTTCGACAAAATCGTTAGTAGTTTTAATTGATTGATAACCTCTTGTGTTTGCTGATTTTAACGGTTCGAATCCTGTAAAGAATCATCAATTCTTATGTTAAATCTTTAGAAGGTCATGATTCTTATCTGATCGGGGATATAGAATAAAAGTTCTTAACTCAGGTTTCAATTTTTCTTAACTGGCTGTTCTCTTTTTGTCAGCATATTCAGTAAGTGACTTATGCTGAAAGTGGTGTACAACTAACTGTAATTTCCACTTTCGTCAATACACTAAAGTTCAGTAAATAAAAGAAATCAATAATTAACCCGTTAGGTATTCAAAATCAATTACACCCTGAACAAAATCACTAGCTATTTTTTTATACTTTTTTTCTGAATTTTCATATAATCACTAATTGCCTTTTCAGAAATCTTGGGATTAGCTCCTTCTTGTCCAGCTACTAAAGCGCCTATTGCACAAGCATAATTCAACGCTTTTTGAGGTGATTTTCCTCTTAATAATCGTATTATTAATGAAGCTAAAAAGGAATCCCCAGCACCAACGGTATCTACTACTTTTATAAAATAACCACTATTATAGTAAAATTTATCATTGTAATACAAGACCGCTCCAAATGCACCTTTTGTTACGCAAACATGTTTTGTATTTGTCTTTTCAGCGATAAATTTAATATTCTGTTCAAAGGAATTATAAGGTGACTCCAATTGCTGACTTATCTCATATAATTCTTCATCATTAAGCTTAATAAAATCGGCTTTTAACATCAACTCATTAAGTACGTCATTGGTGTAATAAGGAACTCTAAGATTTGCATCCAAAACTTTATATTTAGCTTTGTCCAAAAGGTCATACAAAGTAGATCTGGAAACTTCATCACGACATATTAAACTCCCGAAAACAAAAACATCTGCTTCAGAAATCACTTTATCCATTATTTCAGTTTCTACAATTTTATCCCAAGCAGAAGGATATAATATATCATAGGAAGCATTTCCCTTTTCGTTTATCATTACATGTACCGCGCCCGTTTTGTATTCTTTAGTTACTTGAATTAAATCAGTAGTGATTTCTTGACTCCTTAAAAAAGATAAAATATCCTCTCCATTTTCATCCGCACCAATACGACTTATCATTGTCGTTTCTACCCCAAGGGAGTTCATGCGTAAAGCCACATTTAATGGAGCTCCTCCAATTTTTTTATGTGTTGGAAAAATATCCCATAAAACTTCCCCAAAACATACAGCACTTAACGTGTATTTTGCATTCATAATAAAACTTATTAAAAAATTAAGAATAAGTACAAAACCGACCTATTCAATAAAACATTTAAAAGTTAAAGGCAAGAACATATCTTGCCTTTAACACAATTTAAACAAACACCAAAACAAATTTAATCCTTAATATCCAGGATTTTGTTTGTATAACCCTCCTGTAAAATCAATTTCTCTTTGAGGTATCGGATAATACTCATCTCTACCTGCCGTAAACTTTGCATTAGAAAGAAAATCTCTTTTAGTTTTCTCAACATTAAGGTAGGCATTCAAAACGGGCTCAGCAATACCCCATCTTACTAAATCAAAGAATCTTGGTCCTTCCATACCAAACTCCAATCTCCTTTCAAACATTAACGCCTTCATTGCGTAGTCTTTTGATGGGAAAGAAGCATATGGTTGAACTTTATAAACATTTGAAGCTCCTGCAGCTAAAGTCATTGCAGTACTGGCTGCTGCTCTTGCTCTAATTTGATTAATCAAAGGTAACGCTTCTGCATATCTATTCAATTGAATTAATGCTTCTGCTTTGAATAATAAAACATCCGAATATCTAATAAAATCAACGTTTTTAGAAGTACCTATGAATGGTCCGTTTTTTACATAGCAAGAACAGTCTGGAGATTGTTGCTCTTTCATATTTCCAAAGTATCCATAAACACCTGGATCTCTAGCCCAACTCAATTTATAGACCATATCGCCTGAATTTTTTAGCGTGTTTTTATATTTAAATGGTCTTCCTGGCACACCAACAGTATGGTCAATTCTTGGGTCTAAAGTAACTCCAGCTGCAAGTGGAGCATCACCATTAGTTATTGTATTAAAAATATCTGAATTATTGAAAGTGTCTAATAATGGTAAGCCATTAGCATCAGTTCTAAATGCATTCACCATATTTTGGCTTGCCATATGAAAGCCACAACATCCATATAGAGGCGTTCCATGAGGAGAGTTTAATCCCGTAACAAAACTTACTCTTCCTGTATTGGTTCCGTCATTTATAGAGAATTGTACAGCCCAAATAGATTCTGAACCATTATCATGACCATCTAAAAAATTATTTCCAAAGTCAGGCTCTAAACTTCCTGTCACTTTATCAGCATAATCTATTACTTTTTGTAATTTTGTTGCATCTATACTAGTTACTTGATGCGCATCATTTTGCTTATATGCCTGATATAAACTTAATTTTGCAAGATAAGCAGCTGCAGCATTTTTATCAGCTCTACCAACCTGATCCTGACTTTGTTGTAAATTATCAAATGCAAATTGTAAATCAGCTGCAATTTTGTCCCATAAAGCATCACTTGACAAATCATTTGACGTTTTTAATATGTCTTCTTGAGTAAGCTCTTCTGTGATATAAGGAACTTTATTAAACAATAACTTTAACATAAAATGAGAATGCGCTCTTAAAAAACGCAATTCTGCTTGTCTCACTTTTTTTAATGGATAATCCGCATCTGGAATTGCATTAATAACAGACAAGGCAAAGTTAGCTCTAGAAATCGCTTTATAATGATTTGTCCAAGTTCTAGGTAACATCCAGTCTCCATAATCCGCAATAGTTGTATTGTATTGTTCATAACGGTCAATTGCATCAACATCGCCACGACCTCCACCTCCTTTATAGGCATCATCAGATCGTACACTTCCGTAAACCCATTGGTTTGTTATTGGGCCAACCATTTCGTCATTTCCAATTGCAGCATAGGCCGCGTTTACAAGTGCTTCTGCATTTGCAGCTGTTGCCACATTTCCAGAAGACAATACTCCTGTTGGTTCATAATCTAAAAAATCGGAGCTACATGATGTCAAAAATAAAATTGACAAGCAAATGGTAACTATATTATTATATTTCTTCATGATAATTAATTAAAAATTAAAGTTTACACCTAATGAGAATGTAGTTGGTACTGGTATTCTATTAACATCTGTTCGTTCTGGATCGGAACCAATATATCCTTTTGGAGTAAACCAAAATAAATTTTCTCCTTGAGCATAGATTCTACAACTTGTGATGAATCCCGATTTTTGAACTAACTCATCTGAGAATGAATACCCAATTTGCATGTTTCTAACTTTGAAATAAGAATTATTTCTTAAGATATAATCTGACATCTGTGTGTCATTGTTTGCTAATGAAAGAGATGGCACCTCAGTATTTGTATTTGTTGGTGTCCAAGCATTCAAAGTTCCAGGGCCAGCATTATCTCTTCCTTGAACAAAATTATTCCAAAAAATATACGGATCTACCCCAACTCTGCCGGCTACACCAGAACCAAAAATGGAGAAATCAATATTTTTATAAGCCAAACTAATATTAATACCGTATTCTAATTTTGGAAGAGTTGTACCAATAAAAGTTCTATCATCTGAATTAATCACATTATCCCCATTGATATCAACAAATTTAATACCTCCCAATCGAGAACCTACTTGAGTAGCATGTGCATCTATTTCAGCTTGATTTTGGAATAAACCCTCTGTTTTATATCCAAAAACTTCGAATTGTGAATGCCCTATTATTGAATTAGCTGCAGTTCCTGGATAAGCTGCTCTTACCTCTGCTGGCAAATCAGTAATTTCATTCTTAGTTGCACCAAAATTTGTAGTAATATTAAAAGACAATCCATTATCTAATTTATCTGCATATCCTACTGTAAGTTCCCAACCTTTATTTGCAGTTGAAGCACCATTTACAAAACGTTGCTGTCCTTCTCCAACAGCAGATGCAACTGGTGGTCTAATCAAAATTCCCTCTGTCTTTCTTGAGAAATAATCAAAGGATCCTGATAATTTATCTCCGAAAAAACCAAAATCCAAACCTACATTAACCTCTTTAGTAGTTTCCCATTTTAACCCTGAATTCGCAGCTTGTATGGATACAAAACCAGAAGGTAAATTGCCTGTGTTAGTTCCATTCAAATCATAAGCAGTTCCAACATTATAATAAATATTGAAAAAATCTGGATAGTAGACATTTTGATTTGGTCCATATCGAGCTTCATATAGTCCAAAACGAGCATTATCTCCAATAGATTGATTTCCTACTTCGCCATAACCAGCACGTAACTTCAAGTTAGAAACTACAGTTACATTATTAAAGAACTCTTCATTATTGATTCTCCATCCTGCAGTAACGGCTGGAAAAATACCATATCTATTATCTTCACCAAATCTTGATGATCCATCTCGACGAATAGTAAATGACGCTAAATATCGGTCAGAAAAGGAATAATTAAATTTACCAAACTGAGAAAGTAGTCTACTACCCGTTGAAATTCCATTGTTTGTTCTAGCCCCAGTAGCCGCAGATAGTGTAAAGTAAGATTCTGATTCAACCGCGAATCCCTCTGCACGTGCAAACAACGTATTCAAATCCGTTTTAGTAGATTCAGTACCAATAAGGATTCCAATTTTATGTTCAGAAATAGTAAGATTATAATTTAAAGTATTTGAAATGGTTAAACTAGAATATTTATTAGTATCAAAAGTTAAACTATTATTACTTCTATTAACAAATCCATTTTTCACAATTGGTTCAATGTCTTTCCTGCTGAAATCATTAAAATCCATCCCAATACTATTTCTAAAGGTTAGCCCTTTTAAAATGTCAATTTCAGTAAAAACATTACCGTACAAAGCCATTTTTTTGCTATTATCCCATCTGTTCAAATATTGCATTAGTAAAGGGTTGTTTCTATCTGAATAACCGGATCCCAATGGACCAGCATAATCACCAGATGCAGTGTAAACTGGAATCGTTGGTGCAAGGGTTATTGCTAAACCAGGTGTTGGTGCATTTCCAACATCATTGGCAGCAGCTCTTTCATTTGACTGTGTAAATTGAGAATTGACACCAAATCTAACTTTGTCATTGAACAACTTGAAATTGGCATTAAGTCTTGCTGAATATCTCTCATAATTAGTATATTTTAGCATACCAGAATTATCTAAATACCCCATGTTCAACACCGCATTTGCTTTTTCAGATCCACCAGATACAGATAAATCATTATTGATAAGAAGCCCTGTTTGGTATACAGTATCTTGCCAATCTGTATCTCCTGCGGGAACATTAGTATCTCCGCCTACATACGGCTTTACACTCACGCTGTTTAATACTGGATTACTGAAGTCATTATTCCAATCAAAATTATAGATTTCACCATATCCCCCAGACGGACTTGCTCCATCGTTAACAGATGCTTGCCATAACACTTTTCCTCTATCCAAAGCATTCAGCATTGTATATCGCTGTTTTTTCTCCGAAAGTACAGAAACGTTTGTACTATATGATACTTTAGTCACACCTCCTTTTGCAGCATTTTTAGTGGTAACAATGATTACCCCATTCGCAGCTCTAGAACCATAAATAGAGGAAGCCGATGCATCTTTTAAGACTTGAATAGATGCAATAGCACTTGGACTCAAACTAGCAAATACCTCTGGTCTTGTTGTGGGAACCCCATCGATAACATACAATGGATCTGTATTACCAAGTGTACTTACCCCTCTGATTAATATTCTACTATTTGCCCCACTTGGATCTCCTGATTTCTCTATATTCAAACCAGCAACCCTTCCTTGCAAAGCTTGCATAGCATTTCCAGAACTCATGGTTTGCCCAGTAATAGGTTTCAGTTCTACTACCGTAACCGCACCGGTTAAATCGGCTTTTTTCTCTTTAGAATAACCAGTTACAACAACCTCTTGCAGTTTCAAAGACTCTGCTTTTAATGCAATTTTTAAAGTGGTTTGTCCATTAAGTTTAACAGACTGAGATTCATATCCAGTAAAACTAAATATTAAAGTTGCATTTTTGTCTACATTGTTTATCGAAAACTGACCGTCGAGATCCGTAGTTGTTCCGACTTTAGTTCCAGAAACCAGTACTGATGCACCAGGAAGAGACATTCCATCTTCGGAAGAAGTTACCACTCCTTTGATTTCTATATTTTGGGCCGATACAGAAAAAAACGAACCCATAAGGATTAAGTAAAGAATAATTTTGTGTTTCATAATTTAGTTGGTTTAGTTAAAATTAAGTTGGTTAATAATTAAGTTTTCAATGGTATACTCCGTATTAGCTTTAGAAACTGAAAAATATTCCATTGGTTGATCCGGAAAAAATATTTCAGTCATAACAGTTTTTCCATTGTTATAAAAAATTTCAATTGAGGTTTTATCAACGATTATTCTTATATCCATTTTATCAAAGTCACCCTTAAAAGGAGCCTTTGAAATATTTTTTGCAAAAAGGTCTGAAAAACTTAATTTTCCAGATTTTGATCTATCGATAAAAAAGTAATTCTCCTTTTTATTGATTCCAAATTGAATTGTATTCTTAGCATCATTTGACAACGAAAAGGTGTAAATATCCTTTTTAAGATTCTTTAAAGAAAAGTGTATATCCAATTTAGATAAATCGACTACTGTCTTATCTACCAAAACTGTTTCCTTATCAATTTTAATCTTATCTTTTTTAATCGTTTTTGCAATATAATTTTGTAATTCTTTTACGGGTTTAGAAGAAACAATATAGTGACCACCATCTTTCACAAGTACTAATTCTCTAGGTATAGTCATACTGCTTCTCCATGTTTTAGTTGGTACCTTTTGCGCATAATCCCAATTTGACATCCACCCAATAAACAATTTTCGGCCATCTACCTCAGATATATTAGCCCAAGTAACCCCTGCATAATTATCTCTTCCATAGTCGATCCAAAGTCCTTTTTGTTGTTTTACATCTTTTAAAAAAGTTTCATCGATAGTGAATTTTTTTCCGTCAAAATCACCTACAAAGTATTGTGTAGCTGAACCACCATTAGGTCCTCCTGGATTAATACTTGATAACATAACCCATTTGTAATCATCTGTCCCATCAACTAGCATAGGAAAAAAATCCGGGCATTCCCAAACGCCTCCATGAGCTCCTGTCTCTTTCCCAAAATCTGAAAGCAGTGACCAATCTTTCAAATTTTTAGAACCATAAAACATCGTTTTATCTCCAGCTGCCAGTATCATTAACCATTGTTGATGAATCGCGTCCCAAGTCATTTTAGGGTCTCTAAAATCTTTAATACTTGGATTTTTAATAATTGGATTAGCCTCATATTTTGTCCAAGTCAACCCTTCATTTAAGGAATAGGCAATCCCTTGTGACTGATAATTGATCTCTCCTGATTTTTCCATTTTCATGTCATGATACGTAAACATCGCAACCATAGGTGGATTTTTTAGACTTCCGAATCCTGAAGTATTTTTCACATCGACAACCGCACTTCCCGAAAAAATGTACCCTTTTTCATCCGGATAAAGCGCAATGGGTTTTTCAGTCCAGGTTATAAGATCAGTACTGATAGCGTGCCCCCAATGCATAGGTCCCCATACATTTGAATCTGGATAATATTGATAAAAAAGGTGGTAATATCCATTGTAATAAAACATCCCATTAGGATCATTCATCCAACCTTTTTTGGGAGTAAAATGAAAATTCGGTCTATACAATTCTGATTCTGTATAATTCTTCTTTTCATTAAACAAAGATTGCTTACACCCAAATAAGAGAAACATTCCCATAATACAGCACAAAAATCTGAGAGATTCTTTTTTAATTATTGTCTTCATAACTATTATTTAATTAATTTTTTACTTAATTCTTCCAAAGAAATTCCTTTGGTTTCCGGCATCATAAACGCAACAAACAAGAGCTGAAAAACCATCATCACTGCAAAAAACATAAAAACTACTCCAGGCCCTACTGTAGAAAATAGATACGGAATTAATGATGGAATAATAGCTGCCAGAACCCAATGCGTAGTACTCCCAAAGGATTGACCTGATGCTCTTAGATGATTTGGGCAAATTTCTGATATGAAAACCCAAATTACAGCACCTTGACCTATCGCATGTGCAGCAATAAATAGAAATAAGAAAACGGGAACAGCTATTCCTTCCCAGTGAAAAAAGAAAGCCATTGCAACAAGTGAAAGTGATATAATATACCCCACAGAACCAATGTACATTAATATTTTACGCCCTAATTTGTCGATTAAGAAAACGCCCAATAGTGTAAAAAGTAAATTCACTACCCCTATTCCAATACTACTTAGTAAAGCGGTACTTTCACCAAGACCCGCCTCTTGAAATATTCTGCTGGAATAATATAAAAAAGCATTAATTCCTGATAATTGATTGAAAAAAGCCATTAAAAAGGCCAATACCAAAGGTGTTCTGTATTTCTTTAAAAATATAGTATCATTAACCTTAGAAGCATCTTTGTTATCTTTATCTATCTCTTCTTTTATTTTTTCATAATCCGCCTCTTGCCCCATTAATTCCAACACTTTTCTAGCTTCGTCATTCTTGAGTTTAGACAATAACCATCTTGGGCTTTCAGGAATCGAAATAATTAATAAAATATAAATTACAGATGGAATTGCTTGTACTCCCATCATCCATCTCCATGAATTTTCGCCCACATCGTTTAAAAGATAATTAGACAAAAAAGCCATCAGAATCCCAAAAACAATATTGAATTGATAAAAAGCAACCAGCTTCCCTCTATCTTTTGCAGGAGCAATTTCTGATATATATGCTGGCGCTGCAATTGTTGATGCCCCAACACCTAAACCTCCAATAAATCTAAATGCGGCAAATACAAATGGATTATTTGCAAAAGCAGATCCAATTGCAGAAAACAA
Organism: Flavobacterium sp. KS-LB2; assembly: GCF_036895565.1. Lineage (NCBI taxonomy): Bacteria > Pseudomonadati > Bacteroidota > Flavobacteriia > Flavobacteriales > Flavobacteriaceae > Flavobacterium > Flavobacterium sp. KS-LB2. The sequence goes on from NZ_CP145904.1 coordinate 829,633, forward strand.
GAATAAAATACCTATCCATAATAAAGTATTTTTTCTTCCTATCTTATTAGTCGGAATCCCGCCAAATATTGCCCCAAGTACAGTTCCCCATAATGCCATTCCCATAACAACTGTGCCATGAAATGCATCCGAAGAATTCCAAAGAACTTGAAGTTTTTTATCTGCTCCAGAAATAACAACTGTATCAAAACCAAATAGGAAGCCTGCTAATGAAGCAATCAAAGCCCAAACAACAATTTTTTTCATTATCAAAAAATATTAAATTAGATTGCTAAGATATCCGCATAAATTTCGCTTTTATTTTGAGGATGTTACAATTTCATTTAATACTGTTTCACAATATCGAATAAATAATAAAATACTTATTATCAGATAGTTATAATTTAAAATAAACAAATAACTACTTCGTTGTAGTTCGATTATGTTACACGTGTTACAATCATGTTACACGTATTTTTTAAAAAAAATAGATATTCAGAAATAAAAAAAAGTCACTTGATGAATTTTATTCGATTAATAAAATTTTAAATTTATTTTTATAGAAAGTTTAAAAAAAATCGATAAAAAAAATGAATTTATTAAGAAATTCTATATTATAAAGTATTCTTAAGCTTATAAGAAAAATTACACTGATGAAATGCAATGTGAGTCAAGATTCAGGGACGCCTTTATACCTGAGTACAGGAATTGCAGCAAGAATAAGACAACTTATACTAAAACAATCCAAATATATCTTCTGCCCCGTTTTATTACGCAATAGGCACTCAAACCCAGATTCCCAATAGTTACTTACAGCGTGGAAAACAGCAGAGTTATTGCATTGAAATAAAGCCATAAAAAAACCATCAAAATTAGATTTTGATGGTTTTGATTTTAACATTAAGAAGGTGAAAAAGTAAAAAATGAACAGAATTAATGTTAATTACTAAACCTGAACCTTTATAAAACAAGCGTTATAATAAAGATTAAAAAGACTAAAGTCATCCTTTTCTATACTCCTTTTTATTTAAAAATTTTTAAGTCCGAAAAAGTGACTTCACCATTATCCGCAAAAATAGCCCACGGATTCTGATTCATTTTATAGATACGGTTTGTAAAAGCGATTTCGTTATTAATGTATATCACACATACCGAATTTTCAGAAATGATTGTAATATCAAACGCTGCATTAGCCGGAACATTTAGCGGAATCTGTGTTACATTTAAGGAGGACGCATTTTTTATAACCTTATCTAATCTTAATTGTTTTTTGGCTAAATCGAATACAATGGCAAATACTTCATTTCGTGTTCCACAGGCTCCAAATTCAAAACCAAATTGAGTGGATGATGTCGCTTTTATATGCGTTTTAATTTTAAATGCTCCAGTTTCTCTGTCAAACACTGAAAATGCTTTTTCAGCCGCATTACCCTTCAATGTATAGGCATCTCCTTGCCTTGTAGTTCCAAAGCCTATTTCCGAATTTAAAGCTCTGTTAATAATAAACTTGTTGTCTACACCATTGGGTATCGCAATGCCAAATGTTCCATTTGGATGCTGAACAAGTCGATGCGTTACAAGCGATCCAGCCCAATCAAAAACAGCGGCATCACTATTTTTATTTTTAGTAGGACACCATCCAGTTATATATCGGTTTACACCATCGGTAACAGTTTTCCCAGCATAGAAAGCAATTCCATCTAAGGCATTATTTGCAGGAGTAATCCAAGTATTGGCAGTCAGCAAACGGTATTTATAGTGTACCATTCGATCATCAATATTAGAATAAATCAAATACTGATAATCACCCATACTAAATACATCTGGGCATTCTGTTATAAAGGTAGTTGTATCCTCATAAAATGGTTTTTCCAAAGTCCAATCTCTTAAATTGGCAGAACTGTATTGAGCAATAACTGCCCGCCATGGCACAGTACTATTAGAAACTAAACCAACCTCAGAACGTGTTGCAATCAACATTTTATACGTTCCTGTACTTTTATCTTCTATGACGATTGGATCTCTAAATTCATTGCGATCATATCCCCAAGAAGCCTGCAACAAAAAGGAAGGATCTTTGGTCCAATTTTTTAAATCCGTAGACGTTGCCAGCATAATTTTTTCTTTAGGATCAAGAATTCCGTTATGTCCTGTATAGAAAGCGTAATAAATTCCATCCCTTTTAAAAACGGATCCGGTTCCTAATGCACCATCCTGCTGATTCGCAGTTCCAGTGGCAATCATTTCACTAGTGTCGGTGAACGTTGCAAAATCAGACGTAGTTACTTTATACCACGGGTGAAAGGTGGGCATTGCATTTCTTGCATCGTACAAATAGAAAAGATGGAAGATACCATTTTCATAAAATGGGATGGGATCACCAACCCAACCCACAGAAGGCTTAAAAAATGTCCGATACGTATTATCCGATTCATTAGGAGTTTGACACGCAGGAGCGTTTGTTTCTACAATAGTGGTTTCAGTTGGTTTATCCTCTTTAGTGCAATTAGTAAATAATGCTAAACAAAGTGGAAGGCATAAAAACGTGCGATTTATTTTCATATTGAATGGTTTACGAGAATTATATGTGCGTTAAAAGATTTGATACTCTCAGATAAAATATTTCTATGAGAAAAAGGAAACGATCAAAAAGAATTTAAAAACTTCCAAGATCTTTCGCAGCTGTAATTTAAAATCAAAAAAAATAATTATGTTTAGACCTTAAATTCAATTACTAAGATATTTTTAAAAAATCGGCTTTTATATCAAGAATGGTATGATTTCATACAATGCTTTACAAAACCATTAAAAATCACTCAAAACTATAATTATCAACACATTAGACATAAACAATAAGAGCAACTACTTCGTTGTAGTTGCTCTTATGTTACCTAAAATACAATTATGTTACGCTATTTTTCTTAGGAAGAAACCCGTTCAATAGAAACCCATCTATTTTTTACTTTTATATTCTTTAGGTGTAACACCAAATTTATTTTTAAAAGAAGTTGAAAAATAATTTGGTGAGGAGAAACCAACTGCATATGCAATTTCTGAAATGTTCAAGTCCGCCTTTTTAAGCAACTCTTTTGATTTATCTAATCGGATATTATTAATATGGTCACTAACACTAATTCCTAATATGGCTTTCACTTTTCGATACAACTGTACCCGAGAAATAGTTAAACTTCGTGCAAGATCTTCAACGGTATAAGCAGAATTATCCAAGTTTTTTTCAATCAGATCATTCAACTTTCTTAGAAAATCTTGTTCAGAAACACCAAAATCACCATCCTCAATATTTAAAATATTATTGGTATAATAAAATCGTAGTTTTTCTCTGTTAAAGAGCAATCCTTTAATAGATTGCGCCAATACTTTTAAATTGAAAGGTTTTGTCAAAAAGATATCGGCACCACTTTCTAGAGCCTTCAAATAGGAATCTTGATTATCCGAAGCGGTAAGCATTATAATAGGAATATGTGATGTTCTTAAATCTTTCTTGAGTATTTCACAAATTTGGAACCCATTCTTTTCAGGCAAATTCAAATCACATATAATAATATCCGGAATCAATTCCAATGCCCTTTCAATAGCATTGGTACCATCAGAAGCAAAAAAAGTATATTCAGCAGAAAATTTATGAGACACGAAATCTAAAAGCTCGGTATTGTCCTCTATATATAGAATCGAATATTTATCTTCGGTGTTTTTTGGTTCAACAGTCTGAATAAACTCTGAATCCAGATAATCCGGTTGATGAACAAAGTCCAGAATTGGCTCTTTAATTATATATCTTTCATCAAGATGTTCTTTTCCTAATGGTAATGTAATTATAAATTCTGCTCCATTTTTTGAATTAATCTCTATTTTCCCTTTATGCAGCTCGATAAAACTTTTTGATAAATGAAGTCCTATTCCAGAACTGTTTCTATAATTATTTGAACCCTGATAAAAAGCAGTAAAAACCTCCTTCAATTCATTTTCAGGAATCCCTATACCAGAATCTTTAAAATGAATTTTAACTGTATTATTGGGTTTATCTTCTTTTATTACAATCGAAATTTTTCCTTTTTCAGGCGTGAATTTAAAGGCATTTGACAACAAATTAAAATAGACTTTATCCATTAGATTTCGATCCATATAGACTTCTAGTTCCGGATTGTTAGTTGTCAGTGAAAAATCAATATTTCTTTTCTTCGCTTCCCGATCAAAATCACTAACAATACTTTTTGAAAAATCTAAAATATTAGTTTTTGATGCTCTCAAAGTAAATTTTTGATCCTCTGTTTTTCTATAGTCCAATAATTGATTAATTAATCGGAGTAACCTTCTGGAGTTGTTATACATCAAATTAATTTCCTTATTCACGGAAACCCCTTTATTTCTAAATTCATTCCCCAAAGATTCTATAGAACTTAATATCAACGTTAACGGGGTTTTGAATTCATGAGACAAACCTGTAAAAAAATTAAGTCTTGCTTCATTACTTAGTTTTAATTCCTCAGAAAATTTTTCAATTTCATTTCTTTGGCTAACAATTTTTTTATTTGTCTCTTCTAATTCTTTCTTTTTACGGCTTACTGCTATACGAGAATAAATACTGAAGAAAGCTAAACCTAGTGCTAATATAAATAGAAAAAACAAAAGTTTTAAAAGATTGCTCTGACTAGAGTATTTCTCTTCCTGACTTTTTATAACGCTCTGTTGCTGTTCAATATCAGATTGCTGAATTGTTATTTTATCAAATTGATTGCTCATAATATCTGCATTAAGAGAGTCAATTAATATTGTATTCAACTTGTTATTTTTAGGAACAATCTCTTTATTAGCTATTTTTAAAGCCAACTTAATAGCTTCGCTACCTCCTGTGGGATATAAAACCGTTGCATCTAAAATCTTATCTTTTACTAATTGAATACCTCCGTTTGGACCATTAATTCCATCGACTCCTATAAATTTTATTTTTTTCTCAAGCTTTTTCTCCTTAGCTACTAACCATGCTTGGTATGCAATTATATCATTATATGCATAGACATAATTAACATCAGAATAAGTGTCCAGAATTTTCACAAACTCTTTTTTAGGTAATTCATCATTTTGCGCATTTAAAGTAATTACTTTAATACCCCGATATTCATTAACTATTTGTCTAAATCCCGAACTTCTTTCTAAACCTGGTGATGTATAATAGGCCCCTTTAATTTCAACGACATTTGCATTCCCCTTCGATAATGAAACAATTTGTTTCCCGGCTATTCGTCCTACCTCAACATTGTCTGCTCCTAAATAAGCCGTGTAGTTTGAAGTATTTACTTTTCTATCAACTATAATTACTGGAATCCCTTTTGTACTTGCTTTTTCTATTATCGGAATAATAGAATCTGATTCATAAGGGGAAACTATTATGACATCAACTTTATCTTCAATAAATTTTTCAATATCACGAATCTGCTTTTTTGCTTGACGATTCGCATTGTAGATTGTCAAATTAACTTCAGGATGAAGCGAGACTTCAACCTCCATAGCATGATCCATCGATTTCCTCCAAATATCATGATCTATACTTTGTGAAAATCCAATTGAAATAGTTTTTTTACTATTATCATTTGAATTACAGGAAAACATTGTAATTAGTACCAATAATATATATATTCTTCTTGACATAAAATTTGAGGTATTCATAAAATTTATATTGAGTACGCTAAGAATTCAATTTCACTAAGTAAGACTTACTTTTCTTAGAAATTATTTGAAAATAATTTAATCAACAAAAAGTAGTCAATAATATTCAGAAATTATTTTTAATTAGGTGATTTAATAAGCTGAATCAAAAGTGAATCAAAAGTGAATCGAAAGTGAAGCGAAAGTAATTATTTTTATAATAAATTTAGAATAAAATATTTATTTCTTTAAATATAATTGCAAAAAACATTTGTTTTAGTATTAACTAAATACTTGTATTACAAATGAAATAGTTTTTTTTTATAATTTATGGCACATTTATTTTAATCAAAAAATCTTTTAAAAAGAACATTTTAAAATCTTAGAATAGGGCTGCAAATTCAAGTGATATTGATTGGATATACAAAGTTAGTGTGGATATAGAGTTAAGAATAAAATTAAATATTTTCTTAACTTTATAAAATTGATGATAGCTGGCTCAATTTTCTCAAATCATCTAAAAAATGGTTCGAAAATTGTCCCGACAGGGTCACAAGAAAAGTAAAAAGCCTGCAAAGTATTCATTTTGCAGGCTTTTTTTGGTTCGATAAAATCGTCAGTAGTTTTAATTGATTGATAACCTCTTGTTTTTGATGATTTTAACGGTTCGAATTCTGTGGAGAATCATCAATTCTTATGTTGAATCTTTAGAAGGTCATGATTCTTATCTGATCGGGGGTATAGAATAAAAGTTCTTAACTCAGGTTTCAATTTTTCTTAACTGGCTGTTCTCTTTTTGTCAGCATATTCAGATTGGATATACAAAGGTAGTGTGGATATAGAGTTAAGAATAAAATTAAATATTTTCGTTAACTTTATAAAATTGATGATAGCTGGCTCAATTTTCTCAAATCACCTAAAAAAATGGTTCAAAAATTGTCCCGACAGGGTCTGAAAGCAGTTATTGTAGAAAAACCGAGTGCTGCGCGTGAGATAGCATTATTACTAGGTGCTACTCACAAAGAAGACGACTGTATTATATGAAATGGTTATACAGTAACATGGGCGTTCGGACATTTGGTAAGCTTAGGTATGCCAAAAGATTGTGGAGTTTTTGGATTTCAAAGAGAATCTTTACTACTAAATATCTAATCAATTGATATTGAAAGTTCGAAAGAATAAAAGGGATGCTGGCCGCTATCGAATAGGCAGGGAGGGAAATTAATGATACCGAAGAGCTTAAGGCACTTCAGAACTTAGGAATTGGTACACCCGCAACACGCGCAGCTATTATAGAAATACTTTTCTCAACAGATTATATTAGTAGAGAGCGGAAATCACTTATTCCCACCAAAAAGGGACTGTAGGTTTATGAGTACTAATAAAAAAAAATATTTTGGATGGCAAAAAAAACTTAAGAGTAATTGTAACAAAAAATAGTTTAATGAGTTCTTAAGAGGAATTTATTATACAAAAGAAAACAATAGTATTATAGATTAGATTATTAAATAATGACATTGAAATGGCTTTGATATTTGAAGTCATATTAGATTATAAGTACTATTCCTTAAATAGAATGCTTTTTTAATGTAAGTCTTTGGAATAGTAGTGGCATAATATCCAAGTCGTTTTTTTACGAATTCAGATGCTCTTTATTATAGAGCTGTGGTGTATTTCCTGTAACATCTTTGAACGTAATGAAAAAAGGGTTATAGGAAGAAAAACCCACCTTTGTTGCTAATGATTCTAATGTATTTGATTTAAGATAATCTTTTTCAATTAGATGAATAGCATCATAAATACGTATAATTTTTTTAAATTCTGTAAAACTCACTTTCGAATGATATTTAAAAGTAAAAGTTATATGGCTTTTTGGAATTTCTAATTTATTGGATATATCTGTTAGGTTAACTAAAGGATTTCTTAAAAATTCATATTGGAGGACTAATAACTCTATGTTTTGTAAATAATTGGTTACGTGTCCTGAGATTTTTTCCTTCAGAATTATATCTTGACTATTCGTTATTGGTTCTTTTGGATTAATAATCCACAGGTCATGTAAAATCAAATTTGAATTTCGATGTTTCTTTATTTTTTTATAAAGCGCATTATAGCCATATAAAATTTTGGGATTATAAAGTACTTTTATATAGGTCAAATTTAGTAGTATGCCAGAAATCCATTGATAATCTTGCCCATATGTATAATTATTTTTAATCATACCCAAAATGAGTGAGGTCAACAAGCGTATGCTTAACAAACAGCTGAATAGGAACAGAAACGAAGTCCATTGAACTAGTAAGCTATTTTGTTGGTTGATATTAAAAAATCCTGTTTTCCGATACCAAATATTTTTATTTAAAAATTGAAATGTTCTTAAAATGTAAAATGAGTGAAATAAGATGAAAATGGAAGAAAAAATTAATGCTGAAGAAATAGTTAGAAGATAAAATTTATTTAATAAAATACTACAAAAACCTAATATGAGCGGTAAGATAAAATGCTTTAACTCTGCTTTATCGAATGATTTACTATCAGCAACAATATTTTTGAAATATAGATATAAAGCAGGTGTACAGATACTAAAAAAAGGCAAATATGAACTATCGAAATTACTGGAGATTAAAAATATGTTTAAGCCTATCAATCCTGTAATTAGAAATTTAGTGGCCACAATTAAAAAGATAATTATTAGATACAAATTTATTATCCTATTTAATTTGTATCGAAGTGTTATAATTGTAACAGTAATAAGTCCAAAAAGACCAGTTAGAATATGAAATAAATTAATAAATGCACTCACTTTTATTTTTTTTGTATAATCTTTTATGAATTTTATTTTTCAGAAACTCCTTAAATCTAACCATTTGTTTAAAGTACGTTTAGAGAACAAAAATATGTTTTATCACAATAAAAATACTTCAATAAGTTTGTCAAATTATTAAAAGGAGTTGTCAAATACTTAAAAATAATTACCAAAAAAGATTAATAAGAATTTAGGTCTTTTTTGTGTCGTTATTATTACTTTTTAAAGGTGTAAATTAGATTTTTATTTTACAAAAAACGATAATATAACACTATGGAATCACTTAAATGGTATTTGTTAACTTCATTAAATTTACTCTTAATAATTATTCTATTTTTAAAATGGATAAAATATAGTGCCTCTAAATCGAGTAAGAATAGTTTTTTTAATAGCTTTTATTATAGAAATTATGAAATTATTAATTCTAGAAATAGTACTTCCAAAAGAAATAAAAAAATTCAAAATTGTCTTAGTTTAGTTTTTTTATTTCTTTTAAGTATCGAATTTTTTTTTATTTTTATTTTTAATGTTTTGTAATTTAATTGGAGGGATAACATAGTTTGTGTACAGGACTATATACTTAACTGTACTTTTTTTTATTAAATAACCATGGAATTTATTTAAAAAAGTTGTTTGTATTGTATTTAAAGTTTTTATATAAGACTTCAGTTTTTTAAGTCAATTTGAAATAGTCGCTAGATTCTACTTTCATAACGTTTTTTTTTTTTGATTTTTTGCAAATAAATCCGTTCTGGCTTATTAAAATTGGTAGGGGATAATTTTTAAATGTAAAATAATTAAATATGAATGTAGAAGATTCTAATTTAATACCATGATGATTACTAATACTTTATTTATAAAACTCTTACGTTTGATATTTAATTTAAATGTTTATTACGTTATTATTTTTGGTAAAATTCAGTATGTTTTCAGTTAAATAAATATTTAGATTATTTTATGTAATTGATGTAAGTTTTTATTAGCAGGTACCAATTTTATTTAGATAGTATGATAAAATTATCTTTACCATCCAGCTTACATAATATTTTTAGTTAATAAATAATTGAGATTGATACAAGAGATAATCTAGTAAGCTGAACAGTAAGATATTTAACAATTCTAAATAACAACAAACAATACAAATTTAAAAATTGTAGTAGCAGATTTTTGTAAATGAAGTTTAATTTAAATTAAAAGGTGGATAGTTTATATTTGACCTACTTTTTGATTCAAATAAAAAAATATTTACATATTAAATACAAGTTTATAATCGAAATAAATTTTACAAATGGTTCTAGTTTTGTTCTTCCCAAAATCGATACTAACAAAACTGTTATGAAACGCTATTCAAAATGCATGATACTAAATTTATTCATGTTAGTCAAATGATTGGTATTTGCATTATTGGGACTTAACTAATATTTAATCTGTTTATAGATCTTATATCATTTAGTTAGTCAAAAAAATATGAACACATTTTTTTTTTTGATATTATACAACGAACTGATAAAAAAAAGGTCATGATTTTAAGTCATGACCTTTTATTCTGTATAGTACTGGAATTTATTTAAAGTTCCATCCAAATGTTATACCAAATGCAACAGGTTGTATTTGAGCGTTTTTGTCAGTACTATACAATCCATTTGCTTTTCTGTTTAAAACAGATGTTGGATTGTACCCTATATAGGATTCATCCTTATTTTGTTTAAGTATCGAACCATATCCATTTTCAAGAAATAGTGCTGCATACAGTGCGTTGTTGTCCCCCATATCAAATGTAAATCCTAACTCAAAAGAACTCATTAAAATGCCTTTGGTATTATATTCTCCTGATGCTGAATAATTACCTTGACCACCAAAACCGTACTCTGGTAAGTTACCTATAGTTAAGTTGACATCTGGATAATAAGCTGTACCGTTCACATAATCGGCAGTTACTTTAATTTTATAATTGAGCGGTAAAAAATATTTAGCACCAGCTCTAAAATTAAAATCAATTCCTTTATTAATGTTTGTTTTATACTGCACAAAAAATGGAATTTGGATAGCATGTAAGGTTTGTTTTTCCATGTAATTAGCTGTTGTAACACTATACACAAATGCAGAAGTCGAAGGATCAACTTCAAAATTGTTCAATGTTGCAAAAGACTCAAGCGACGATACTTCTTGTTTGTATTGTGAAAACTCTATTCCTGAACCAATACCAAAATGACTGTTTAAAGAGTAAATATAGCCAGCTTTTATAGCACCTCCAAGTCGATTCCCTGTTTGTATTCCCACAACATCACTTTGAATATTACCAATTCCTGTTTGCATACCTAGATAAAATTGAGCAGCTATCCCCTGAGAAATTAAAAAAACTGTAATTCCTAGTATGTGTTTAATATTAAATTTCATATTTCTATTTTTAGCATTGAAATAATCCATCCTCATTTTTATTAAATGAGGATGTCATACTCTTAAATTATTTTAATTTTTAACTAGCAGGTTTTTTGTAAAATATTTACCATTTGCTAAGGTCATTTTTACAATATAAATTCCCTGAACATTTGGAGCCTTCAAATCAACTGTATTTTGATTAGTATTTACAGTAAGTAACAAACTTCCTATAGCATTAAACATTTCAATACGAGCATTTTGTAATCTACTAGAGCTAACATTAGTGATCAATTGAAAATCCGCATTACCTCTAACAGGGTTTGGAGCAATCCTTATATACTCTTCTTCTACTGTTGGAGACAAAGTTAATGGACAGGTAGTGATTAATGTTCCGTCTAATTTAGTAGCTACTGCATAATAGGTTCCATTCAAAGCACCATTTTCTTTAAAATACTGGTTCGTTTGACTAGGAACTAAAGCACCATTTTTATACCAGCTATAAGATTTAAAACTCCTAGAACTATTATCAAAGAAAATAATATCTTCAAATTGTTTTCTAATTAAGTTTGGCTGTCTGTTCACAAGTGGTAAGACAACTATTGGAGCTGGCTTGTAATTATTATTTCCTAACTGAGAAGCGGTAATAGTTACCGAACCATAATTCAACAAATTCAATGCATTTCCAGAAACAGAAACACTGTTACTATTCGAGGAAGTATAACTTACTGGTAAACCAGTATTAGATGTAGCTGTTAAAACAACAGTAGTTTCACCTTCGCAACCTAAATCGAAAATTTGATTCCAAGTGATCAGTTGATCAGCTTTAGTAATGCTAAAGGTAGCGTCTACAAACGTAATGCTGTAATTAGCATTTAAAGCTAACGTATTTTGATTAATTGTATAAGTTCCTACATTCTCCCCAACAACTCTTGTTAAAGCTCCTGTAAAAGTATCTCCACTAACTAAACTTGGAGAAAAGCTATAAGTAAGAGTAGGATCTACAGTGCCATATACTTTAGTTTTAGCATTCGCAGTTACTGTTATTGGTTTCGCAGTAATACTAAAGTTAGCTCCCAAATAAGTAATTAAATATTTATCACCAGCTGAAAGTGTACCTTGATTGATAGCATAACTACCAATATTTTCACCAGCAGTTCTAGTTAAATTTCCTGTAAAAGTATCTCCCGGCAATAAGTTTGGAATTACATTAAATTTTAAAATAGGATCGTTTTGTCCATATACCTTCGTTTGAGATGGAGTAGGTATAACAGTAATCGGTATTTGGTTTAATTTTAAAATATAACTTTTGGAAGTAGTACAACTATTTTCATCAGTAGCCGTAACAGTAAAATTACTATCAGCGACCTGAGTTGAAGTTCCTGTAATAGTACCATTTGATGCTAGTACAAAACCTGAAGGTAAACTACCAACTGTTACTGTATACGTTTTTGTTCCAATACCTCCTGACGCATTAAGCGTTTGAGTGTATAATGTACCATAATCGTATCCAGGTAGAGTTGTAGTTGTGAAACTTAATTCTGAAGGCTGTGTAATTGTAAAACTTTGCGAAGCCGTACAAGCGTTTGCATCAGTAACCGTCACAGTGTAAGTACCAACTGATAGTCCAGTAGCCGTAGGAGCTGTACCACCACTAGGCGCCCAAGAATAAGTATATGGACCACTTCCACCAGAAACAGCTACTGTAACTGAACCATTAGAACCAGCGTTACAAGATACATTGGTTTGAGCACTAGGAGTTGCTACTAGAGCAGAAGGTTCTGTAATTGTAAAACTTTGAGTAGCAGTACAAGCGTTTGCATCAGTAACCGTCACAGTATAAGTACCTGCTGATAGTCCAGTTGCAGTAGCAGCTGTTCCCCCACTTGGTGTCCAAGAATAGGTATATCCAGCTGTTCCACCAGAAACAGCTACTGTAGCTGAACCATTAGTTCCACCATTACAAGATAAATTGGTTTGTGCTACTGGATTTGCCATAAGAGCAGAAGGTTCTGTAATTGTAAAACTTTGTGTAGCTGTACAAGCGTTTGCATCAGTAACCATCACAGTATAAGTTCCTGCTGATAGTCCAGTTGCAGTAGCAGCCGTTCCACCGCTTGGTGCCCAAGAATAAGTATATCCAGCTGTTCCACCAGAAACAGCTACTGAAGCCGAACCATTCGAACCACCATTATAAGATACATTGGTTTGTGAAGCTGTTGAAATACTAAATGCTGGTGGCTGGGTGATTGTAAAATTACGTGTTGCTGAACATCCGTTAGCGTCAGTCACAGTTACTGTATAACTTCCTGCAGATAGTCCTGAAGCTGTAGCAGCCGTTCCACCAGAAGGTGACCAAGAATAAGTATAACCTGGTGCACCGCCAGAAGGAGAAACTGAAGCCGAACCATTCGAACCACCATTACAAGATACATTGGTTTGTGAAGCTGTTGAAATACTAAATGCTGGTGGCTGGGTGATTGTAAAATTACGTGTTGCTGAACATCCGTTAGCGTCAGTCACAGTTACTGTATAACTTCCTGCAGATAGTCCTGAAGCTGTAGCAGCCGTTCCACCAGAAGGTGACCAAGAATAAGTATAACCTGGTGTTCCGCCAGAAGGAGAAACTGAAGCAGAACCATTCGAACCACCATTACAAGATACATTGGTTTGTGAAGCTGTTGCAGTACTAAATGCTGGTGGCTGGGTGATTGTGAAATTACGTGTTGCCGAACATCCGTTAGCGTCAGTCACAGTTACTGTATAACTTCCTGCAGCCAAACCGCTAGCTGTAGCAGCCGTCCCACCAGAAGGTGACCAAAAATACGTATAACCTGGTGTTCCGCCAGAAGGAGAAACTGAAGCCGAACCATTAGAACCACCATTACAAGATACATTGGTTTGTGAAGCTGTTGCAGTACTAAATGCTGGTGGCTGGGTGATTGTGAAATTACGTGTTGCCGAACATCCGTTAGCGTCAGTCACAGTTACCGTATAACTTCCTGCTGATAGTCCTGAAGCTGTAGGAGCCGTTCCACCAGAAGGTGACCAAGAATAAGTATAACCTGGTGCACCGCCAGAAGGAGAAACTGAAGCCGAACCATTCGAACCACCATTACAAGATACATTGGTTTGTGAAGCTGTTGCAGTACTAAATGCTGGTGGCTGGGTGATTGTGAAATTACGTGTTGCCGTAGATCCGTTAGCATCGGTTACTGTTACCGTATAACTTCCCGCAGCCAGACCGGTCGCTGTAGCAGCCGTTCCGCCCGAAGGGGACCAAGAATAAGTATAACCTGATGCTCCACCAGTTGGAGTTACTGAAGCAGAACCATTTGTTCCGCCATTACAAGATACATTAGTTTGTGAAGCTGTTGCCGTGCTGATGACTGTTTGAGTATAGGTAATTGAGAACTGACTTGTAGCGGTGTTGCTATTTGTGGCGTCATCCTGCGCTACGTTAGTCGCAATGTTGATCGTTACTACGCCATTCGTCGCTGGCGTGGCATAAAAAGTATAAGTTGTTCCGCTTCCTGAAAATCCACTGATGGTGGCATTTGCTGGTGTAATATCTCCTGCTACAAATCCGGTTACCGTCTCCGAAAAAGTAACTGTAAATGGAATTGGTGAAGTACTGGTTGATCCGCCAGTAGCACCTGCAGTACTCGTAATCACAACGGATGGACCCTGCGAGTCAACCGTAAAAGTATTGGTTGTACTGTTTGCGCTCACTGCATTACCAATTACCTGTGCAGTCGCATAAACCGTATGCGAACCTTTTGCCAGTGCTGCCGGCTGCGTAAGTGACCAGTTCCCGCCTGTTGCTGTCGTAGTACCTAAAGATGCTCCATCTACATAAACCGTAACGGTTGCATCTGCCGTTGCAGTTCCTATATAAGTTGGGGCGGTCGTACTGATTAAACTGCCATTGGAAGGGTTGGCTACTGTTGGAGGGGTGCTAGTTGGTGCTGACCTTAACTCTTTATAAGAAAACTGGTCAACAGCCATATAGTTCTGAGTACCCAATAATTCTACAGCAAACTCGTCAATATCTGTAGAAGACAACGTTCCAGTTACAAAAACACGATGCCAATTCCCTCCCAAAGCATCCGGAGTTTGATTAAATGTTACAGAAGTATAAGTTCCTTCGGCAACTTGTAAACCATTGCGTTTACCAATAATTTTTATTTGGGTTCCATAAGGTAAAACAGGTTGAGAACCCGCATTGGCAGATGGCCAAACATCAATAGAAACCAATTTAAAGATCTCATGATTGTTGGTTTTTAACCCGCCTACATTTCCGGAAAGATCCGCTCCGAACCCTGTATCCGTGTATCCCGCAGACGGCGGACTATCAGAGCCATAATCTCGAATATTTTGACCAATAAAATTGCCGGTTAATGTGAAGTTTACAGTAGAAGAAGTAAAACTTGTATTGTTATTTCCTAAGTTCTCAAAATCATAAATCGCCTGATACCCTGTTGAGCCGGAAACTACTGCGCCTAATTTACTACTCTCTACTGCTGTACCAAAAGCAGTTCCGTCCCCTGGTGTTACTTCAAAGCTGATGTATTTATCGGCATCAGCTGAAACTAGGGTATAAGTGACAGATGTTGCAGATGCTATAGCTGTTTTATTTAATCCGGAGCTATTATCCGAACGGTACCATTTAAACGTAGTGCCACTCTCGGTATTATTTTCTGCATCTGTATAAGTATAGGTTCCTGTTAGAGTTTGTCCTATAGTATGTGTACCGGAAATAGAAACCGAGGTAGCTGTTGGTGCATTATTTCCCGTAGGCACTGGTGGACCAACCTTTATAGAATTAACGCTATGATTTGTCGAAGATTGGTTTTCTAAATATCCTCCCGAAGTAATATAGAAACGTACTTCGTCAACATTACTAAATGATGAATTTAGAAAAATTGTTATAGGATCAAAAGCAGCACTATTATATCCTTCAAAGGTAGTTGAAGCAACTTCGTTACCATTTCTAAATCCTTTTACAGTATTAGTAAAGGAAGCTGATTCGCCCCAATTATGATATTCAAATTGATTAAGTTTAAACTCACTTCCATCAGCAGATTTAATTGCCATTCCTTTAGAACCTGCATTATTTTTATTGGTTAATCCTGAATAAGATCCAGAAATAGTGCTCATAAAAGTGCTGTTTTCCCAAGATAAAGGACTTACAAATGTTCCATTACTATCAGAAATATTATAAATTTTAATATCAATATCAGCTATAGCTTGCGATCCACCTTCTCCATCACTGGCAATATTATCAACAGTAATAGCTGTTGAATTACTCGTAAATGTCAATGTAGGTGAACTACTTAGTAAAACTCCTTCTGCTAGATCGTTGATTGTAATTGTATAATTTTTTTCAAAACTTAAACCACCTTGACCTGTCGTTCTTATACGAATAGAATAAGAAGATTTAGTTTGGAAATCAGGACTTGCAATGATTTTTAATTCGTTGCCAATAATATTAAAAGCTCCATTATCAGTGTCTCCTGTTCCTGAAATTAGGGTATAAGTAAATGTGTTTCCGGAATCTGCATCGGTAGAAGATAATGTTCCTACAGTTGAATTTGCTGCTATATTTTCGTTGATAGAACTAGAAGAAAGCGTAATGTTGGTTGGAGCAGTGTTGGTTGGAGCTGAACCCGGCACAATTTCAACTTCAAAAATAAGGTCAAAATTATTCTTGGCGACACCATCTTGATACAAGACACCTCCTGCATAAAAACTCTCATATACATTAGGCGATGATCGATTACCATAATACAAAGTAATTTTGTTAGCATCCGATCCCTCAAAGCTAAATGTATAAGCCTGCCCGCTAGTTACTGAAATATTCAGAGAAGAAACGTCAATAGTTGTAAAATCTGTACCAGTTGTAGCAACCACTAGAGAAGTTTTAGGTATTGTGATTGTTCCTAATAAATTTCCAGACAAACCACTCCCCTGTCTAATTGTTAATGTACGATCAAAAGGATTTGAATCCTCATTATACAATACTCTAATTTTAGAGAGCTTACCACTCTGGCAAGCTGTAAAACTTTGTCCTAAAAGATCGTAAAAATTTTCACTTTGAGTAGATACATCTGTTAATGTGGCAGAAATTGTACAATCAGTGGCTGTAGGCGAACCTATGGTAAAACTTTTCTGTTTACCGGCACCAAATCCAGCATAAAAATTTTGTGGTGTATCTGCACTTGAAGATGAAGTCCACCTACTTGGAGTAATAATATCTGCGAGCCAATCTGCTTTCGAGCCACTGGTCATACCAGCTAGTGGACTATAGCTTATATTAGGAAATCTTGCTGTTCTAGACGTAAAGAAACCTATAGAATTTCCAACTGGCAAAGTACTCGGCAATTCACAATATCCTGAACTAGTTTTAAGAAAACAACTACAACTAGTGGTGCCAGGATCATAAGACCAACCGTTAGAACTATTGATTGCAGTGGTGGTTATGTTGTTAAAGGCAAAAATAAATGTGGGTGTAGTGGCACTGCCTTGATAGATCAATAACTGATCGCCAGTATCCTTATTCCAAGGTGACGAAACCCCGGTTGATACCCAACCACTCGTTGTAAGTTCAGTGGTGGGTACCACTGTACCATCTGGTTCAGACACACTAATTGTCTTACTTGCAGTGCTGGTATCCAGTTTGAATATCATCACAGTACCCGCTGGAATCACCGCTGACGGAACAAACTTAATAGTTCCATCAAAATTCTGACTTATGAAACTGCCTGGGGATCCGTTTAACCAACCGCAATCAGTAATAAAGATTTCTTCATTAGCTGGTATAGCAGCCAATGCAACAATTGCAAATTGACGCGTTGGATCCGTAAATATAGTCGGAGTACTATAGCCATCTGGTCCGGCATTCATTCCTATAACGGCCAAATCCCCTGGAGATAAAGATGCACTAACATTTGTTGAGAAAATACAAAGCAGTCCTAATAAAATAAAAGTAAAGTTTTTTTTCATCAGCATTTTAATTTTAATTTAGTTTTTATATTTAAGAAGTGGATTGTTTAATCAAATCTAAAGAATCAAATTTCCCAAAAATGATTGTTCTTTAATTATTCAGCATTAAATAATCAAAATTTAAAACAAATGTATATTGTAGCACTTTCAGCTCCTTGTTTTTTACGATTGATTTAAAGTAAAAAGAGAATAACTTATAATTTACTTCTTGTAATTAAACTATTTTAAGTTGTTTAGTATTAATGATGATCATAATTAATTTTTCACTTTTTCATACTAATGATTTGGATTCATTTTTGCTATTAAATTAAATCAAGATTATAGGTAGACATCATCTCTTTATTTTAAATTCCTGTGATTGTTGACAATAAGTAGGTTTACTTCTAATCATGAATAATTATTATGATAGCACGTTTATAAATTAGTTAACAAATTAATTTATTATTCGAATGTTAATGAATCATAGTTCTAATTAAAGCAGATCAAAAATTAAAATAAAGAATTTTTTACTATAATATTTTGACTTAAATAAGTATCTTCTTAAATGTATTAAAAATATTCTTTTTTGAATTTTTTTATAATTTACATTACCTTCAGTAGTTTTGAGTTTAAAATTTTTAGTAAATTATAGTTTCCATTTTTATTTTGTTACATGAAATTTGTATTAATTTGCGTTCTGTCCCACTATTATAAGTATTACTCATAAAATAAAATTTAGATGAATAGCTTGTTGTCAAATATAAATCCATCGATGAATGTTTTAGATATTGATTTATTAAAATTAAAAAGTGATTTTGAGAGAATTTTACTGTTAGTATCAGATGTTTGTAAAGTATCTGATGTATTTATTACTTTGGAGCCTGGTACAGGTTCTGTAATACCATTTAAAATTGGTTTAAAAGGATTTTCATTTGCTAATGAATTTAGCTGTTTTAAATCTCTTATTGAGGAGAATAGGGATATAATTGTTTCTGATTTGAAAAATGATTTGCGGTTCAAAAGGATTGATTCTAAAAATACTTTTAACTTTTTTGCTGGATTTCCTGTAAATACTTCTTCTCATTGTTTAGTTGGAACGATTTGTATTTTAAATAAAGAGCCTAAGGAACTGTCTTCAATAGAATTGATAATTTTAAATCATGTCCGGTTAGAAATTGAATCTTTGTTGCAGGTTCATGTTGAAAACCTAAAGTTATTAAGTGTATTTGGCGAAAGCAAAAATCAATTTCAATTATTAATAGAAAATTCAAAAGAAATTTTCTTTCAACTCGACTTGGATGGCAATTTTACTTATGTATCGCAAAACTGGACTCCTTTAGTAGGTCATTCCATTGAAGAAATTTTAGGGCAAAATTTCAGCCCCTACATTCATCCGGATGATGTTGATTCTTGTTTTGTTTTTTTAAATGATATTTTAGGGAAAAAAGATGATAAAAAGGAACATATTTACAGAGTATTGCATAAGGATGGACATTATGTTTGGCACTCTTGTAAAGTTGGATTATTGGAAAATAAAGATGGTACTTTTTATGCTGGTGCGGCAAGGGAAATAACGAAATATGTAGAAGGACAAAATAAGCTAAAAGAACAAAAAGAATTTTATGAAAAAATACTAGATGGATTACCTACGGGTGTCGCAGTTTACGATAGTGAGTTCAGATATCAATATCTAAATCCAGCAGCTATTAAAAATCCAGAATTGAGGCAATTTGCGATAGGTAAAACTAATTTGCAATACGAACAACATGCTGGAAGAGATCGATCATTTGCTGAAAATAGGCAACTTAAGTTTGAAGAAGCGATTTTAAAAAAGCAGACGATTACGTGGGAGGATACTATTCATGCTAAAAGCGGACAAATTTCGCATCATAGTCGAAAAATAACTCCTGTGTTTAATGCAAATGGAACACTTGAAATGTTAATTGGTTTTGGAATAGATGTCACAAAGAGTAAAGAGATTCAAGAGGAAATACTAAAAAGTAAACAACTGATTAGTAGTATATTGCAGAATGTTGCAGTCGGAATTTTAGTTCAAGGACCACAATCAGAAATAGTAGAAAACAATAAAGCGGCTTGCGAAATGTTGGGGCTTACTCAAGATCAATTGCTTGGTAAAACTTCTTTTGATGATTACTGGAGAGTAATTCATTTGGACGGTACTAATTTTAAACCTGAAGATCATCCAGTTCCAAGAGCAATTAAACATTTGAAACCAATGAATAATATTGTTATGGGAGTTCATCGGCCTTTAACAAATGATTTAGTTTGGTTATTAGTGGATGCTATACCTGTATTCGGAAACAACAAAGAGCTACTTTACGTGGTTTGTTCCTTCAATGATATAACTACCCAAAAGAAGGCCGAATATGCTCTAAAACAAAGTAACGAAAGATTTATTTATTCCAGTATGGCTACATCCGATGCGATATGGGATTGGGATATTGTAACTGGGAAAATATTTGTTGGAGGAAGCTATGCAACCCTTTTTGGACACCAATTTGAGAATAATATTATAACGGATAACGAATGTGAAGACTTTGTACATCCAGATGACAGAGATGATTATTTTAAAAGTATTGACGATGCAATAGCCGGAAAAGTTACAAAATGGTCTGGTGAATACCGTTATTTAAAATCTGATTCAACCTATGCGGATGTTAGAGATAAAGCAATAATTATTCGAGATAATCAGGGTAATGCTACTCGTATGATTGGCGCCATGCAAGATATCTCTTTAGAAAAAAAACTAAAAGACGAATTACAGCAAAGCGAAGAACAGTTCAAAGGAGCTTTTAAATATTCTAGTATTGGAATGGCTATTGTTGATTCTACAGGCCATTGGAAAGTAGTAAACAGTCAAATAGTTCAAATCTTGGGGTATACTCTAGAAGAACTAAATGCATTAACTTTTTCAGACCTTACCCATCCTGACGATCTAGAGGAAGATTTAGTCAATTTAAAGTTAATGACTTCTGGATTAATTTCTAGTTATACAAGGGAAAAAAAATATTTGCATAAAAATAAATCAATAGTTTGGGGGCATTTATCAGTATCTCTGGTAAAAGACAGTGTGGGTAACCCAATCCATTTTATTTTTCAAATTGTGGATATCACCATTAAAAAAAGGATAGAAGAGGCAAACAAATTACTAATAGATGAAAATAATAAAAACAAAGCGATCCAGTTGAATGAAGCTAAAAACATGTATCGTCTTTTAGCTGACAATATGGTTGATTTAGTTTGTGTTCATAGTTTAGATGCTAATTTTCAATATGTTTCCCCATCGATTTCTCATATATTAGGCTACAGTCCTGAAGATTTAATTGGATTA
Organism: Flavobacterium sp. KS-LB2; assembly: GCF_036895565.1. Classification (NCBI taxonomy): domain Bacteria; kingdom Pseudomonadati; phylum Bacteroidota; class Flavobacteriia; order Flavobacteriales; family Flavobacteriaceae; genus Flavobacterium; species Flavobacterium sp. KS-LB2. Next base: position 850,794 of record NZ_CP145904.1, read on the forward strand.
TCTCCTTTTGAATTCGTGCATCCTGAAGATGTAGTTAACCTTCAAAAGAGTATTACAGGTTTCATAACTGAACAGGAAGATATTTCAGCTAAAACGCGATTTAGAAATAAAGAGGGCGAGTATATTTGGTGTGAAACCAAAGCAAGTTTAGTGAAAGAAAATGGTATTCCTGTTAGTTTTCATTCTTCTACTAGAGATATTACACAAGGGAAGGAAGCAGAATTAGCTATTAGAAAAGCATTAAATCAAGAGCGGGAATTGAATGAATTAAGGACTAATTTGGTTTCAACTATTTCACATGAATTCCGAACCCCAATGACAACGATACGGGCAAGTGCTGAGTTGATAATGATGTATTTAGATAATCAAAAGTTAGAAAATTATTCGCTTTTGAATAAAAGGGTTAATATCATTGTTGGTGAAATTGATCGAATAGTTGAATTGATGAATACAGTATTAGTGATTTCTAAAAATGATCTTGGAAAAACAAATTTTTCTCCCATTACTTTTGACTTAAAGCAAACCTGTCTGGATGTTATTGAAGTAAGTGATTTTGATCAAAAAGAAGGAAGAAAAGTAAAAACATCATTTAGTGGAGTTACAATTCCCATATTTGCCGATAAAAGCCTCATGGAATACATTCTTTTTAATGTATTGAATAATGCATTTAAATATTCTCAAGGATTTGGAGGGGATATAATTCTTAATCTTTTTACTACTACAAAGGCAATCATAATTGAAATTATTGACTTTGGTATTGGGATTCCTAAGGAAGATCAAGTAAAATTATTTAATACCTTTTTCAGAGCAAGCAATACCAATGGTATTCAAGGCACTGGTTTAGGTCTCTATATTGTTAAAACCTTCACAGAGAGAAATTCAGGTTCAATACAAATAGAAAGTGAGTTGGGGAAAGGGACAAAAGTAACATTGCAGTTTCCCAGGCCAAAATTAAAATAGGGTTTCTCAAAGAAAGAGAAAAAACAGCATTTAGAAATTTAGAGTATGAAATTATCTTTTTAAGTTGTACCTAATTACAATTAATGAATTTGAACAAAAGAGATATGTCGAAAATTTTGATTATTGAAGATGAGGAAGCATTGAGAGAAACCGTTGCTGAATTACTACTGATAGCGGGCTATGAAATTGCTGTAGCAAAAGATGGATTGGATGGACTGAAAAAAGTGCAGGAGGAAGTCCCAGATCTTATTTTATGTGATGTAATGATGCCAAAACTTGATGGATACGGTTTTCTAGAGCAACATCAGCTTTCAATTTATTCACATATTCCAGTAGTGCTGTTGACTGCGAAAATAGAATTGGATGACGAAATATTAAGTTTAAAACTAGGAGCCAAAGGATATGTAAGAAAACCTTTTAATTTTCTAGAACTTAATCGGATCATAAGGTGTTGGTTATTTTCCGAGTAAACTGTTTTAAGGTAAAAATATTTATAATTAAGTTTTTTTAAGCAAAAAAAACACCTAAGGAACAAGTAATGTTTAAAAGAATTGCTAAAATGACAACTAAAAATAGTATGATTATAATAAGTGAGACTTCAATAAATTGGTAATTTGTTTTGTTAGGTTCGTAATCATTGTAAAATGAGAAAGGTTCTAATTTTTGTTGTATATATCCTATAAAATTGATTTTCATATTGGTTTCAAACTTTTGTAATGATGGCTATATGTAGATTATCATATTAATTTTTTTAACCTACTTTTTTTGAAGTAAAAAATATATTACAAACATTTAAATGTACATACTCTAAAAAAAACAAATAATTTTCTGATTAAAAATTTAAAAAATATTCCTAATGAGTTAAAAATCTAGATAGAATTTGTTATGTGAATTTGAAATTAAAGGGGGATCGTTGTAGTAAATTCTAATTAGGAAAGAATTTTATTTTTTAATAAAGATAGAAAAGATAGATAAGAATTAAGAAAACGATGATTTATTCAATCAAAGCCATTATTTTCATCTTTTACGGATTTGATATAATCTCGAGCAGACATACCAATATATGATTTGAAACTTGTAGAAAAGTAAGAAAATGAATTAAAACCAGTTTCATCTGCGAGAAACTGAATGTTTTTTTCACCCAAATTAATTAGTCTAATGGCATAATCTAATTTAAACTCTCTTATATATTGACTTGTGTTTTTATTCGTAAGTTTTCTAATTTTTTTATCTAATGTAGATTTGCTAATAAAAAGCCTTTCTGATAATTCATAATGATCAATTTTTGATTTCATTAATTTTAATAAAATTTCATTTACTGATACGATAAAATCTTTTTCAGACAACTTAATAGTAACTTTTGAAAAGGGATCAGGACTTAATTTTTTAATAATATTTATTTTAAAATCTAATATATTTGTAATCTTAAAAATTAATTCTTTTATCTTAAAAGGCTTCATTATATAATCATTTACACCATTTTCTAGTTGTCGATATTTGATTTCATCGTCCATATTAGCTGTTATTACAATGAAAGGGATAGAATTATGTTTAATTTCTTTACGAATTTTTAAAAAAAACTCTTCTCCGTTCATGGTAGGCATCATTAAATCGCTAATTATAATATCACAGGTGTTTTTTTTGAAATAACCAAGTGCTTGAGCTCCATCTTCGAACCATTGTACATCAAAATTACTCAAAGTTAATAACTCCAAAATAGAACTACCTAAAGCTAAATCATCTTCAATTAGTACTATTTTTTTTTTTGATTTCATCGCACTAAATTAAGTAGTCATTTTTATAGCTATAGTTTTTAATATTTCTCGCTTTCTGTATAAAAGTAAATCTACTTAAAAATACTAACAGAACCTATTAAATGTAAATGGAATTAAATGAATTTTAATTTAAAATCTGGAATAATGATAAAACAGTTAATGTAAGTATGGAGAGATAGTATTTAGTAATTTTCGCTTACAGAGAAGTTTTTTTTGGTGACAGATTATTAGCAATGAGGGAAGTAACAAAATAAACAAAGTCTATTTCAATATTTTGGATTATTTTAGATTATTTTTTACTGTATAAAAAAGGATCAAACTTTATTGAAAATTTAAGTCTTTATTTTTGTATTAGCATAATTTTGAAATAAACAATTATAATCTGTTGCGGATTTTTGAAATCTAATTTATTAGATTTACATTTAAATACAAAAATCTGATTCGCTTAGTGTTTTTGAAAATACTAGTCTTTAAAGTATTTAAATTCAGTTTGTTATGTTGTTTTTAAAGTTTTAAAAACTATGAATCAGTTGTAAATGAATTATATACAATGTGACTTTTACACTTTGCTCAAAACTTTATGTGATAATTGGTTTCTTGTTTTTGTTTTTAAAGATCGACTAAAGTCTACCTTTTTAATACCATTAATTTTAAATCTTTTGAAATTTAAATCAGTTGTATTTATCAATACTGCATGCATGTATTTTTTTATAGTAAAAGAAATAAAAATGGCAATTAATTTTATAACATTTAAGATAAAAAGGGATGCATAAGTGACATCTATAAATTTCTCAAAAGTATGAAAGGTTATTATAATCAAAATAACACAAAAATAATTTATGTATAATACCCTATGCTTGGTAATTCTTACAGAAGAAATTTTATTTAGAGCAATTGTAGTAATATTATTTTTTTCAGTCACAGTTAGCGTATTTTCTGTTAATGAAAAATTTTGATTTTTTTTTGTTATATCAATCAGCTCCTCGCTGTAAGAATAAATTCCATTCATCTTGAAAGACAATTACTTAATTTAATATCTTGACTACACAACTTATTTTCTTAAACACCCTTAACGAAAAAGAATTCAAATTTATTACCTACTATAAATTTTAATAAGCTGCATAGCAAGAAAGTTCCAACATTTAATCAAATTTATAATTTGAGAGCTAAATTTGTACTATTGTTACGATTGATTTAAAATTAAATGTCTATAATTTTTATTTTTCTAAATTCGAGCTCTTTGTTTATTTTCCAAATGTAAAAACAAGGGAAGAGGATAGAAAATCTTTAATTTATTTTATTATGTCTGTTTAGCGGTACTATTATTACTCCATGAAATACCAAAAAAATCGATAAAGTGAATTTATCAATAATTCTATTATTTTTTAATAAAGTAATGTGATGAATGTTGTTTTAATGTATTAATATTATGTTAATTTGTCTTAATTTACTTAAAATTCTATAATGTCATCTGCTACGTGTTTAACAAAAAAATAATCTAAATAAATATTCTTACTTGAAAAATATTATTACCTCATGAATGACTTTAGCCTAAAATTTTTGGAACTTGATAATGATTTCAAAAGGATATTATTGTTTGTATCTAAAATATGCAATGTTGCTGATGTGTTTATCACGTTTTTAAATTCTGATATGCATATCATTCAATTTAAAATTGGTTTGGAAGGTGTTGCAAATCCAAATGAAATATATTGTTTTAATCATCTCATTACTGATAATCGTGATTTAATTGTTTCTAATGTTCAATGTGATTCGCGATTTCAGTCAATTGACAGTATGGAATTTTATAAATTTTTTGCTGGATTTACTATAAATACTCCTTCAAAGTTATCCGTTTTTGGAGCTATATGTCTTTTAAATAAAGATGCTAAAGAGCTTACTAGTATTGAATTACAAGTTTTAAGAGATGCTGTTGTACAAATAGAGTCTTTGTTGCAACTTAATTTTAGAAACCAAGTACTTCAGGAGGTCATAATTCAGAAGGACAATCAATTTCAGTTGTTATTAGAAAATTCAAAAGATGTATTCTTTCAACTAGATTTAAACGGAAATTTCACTTTTGTATCACAAAATTGGACCTCTTTATTAGGACATTCTACTGAGGAAATTTTGGGAGAAAATTTTAGTCTCTTTATTCATCCAGATGATGTTGATGCTTGGTTTGTATTTTTAAATGGTATATCAGGAAAAAAAAAGGATAATAAAGAATTTGTTTATAGAGTATTACACAAGCACAGGCATTATGTTTGGTATTCTTGTAAGGTTGGATTTGAAGAAAACAATAACGAAACTTTTTACAATGGTGTAGCAAGGGAAATAACGAAATATGTAGAAGCTCAAAATAATCTTATTCAACAAAAAGAATTTTATGAAAAAATTTTGGATAGATTACCTACAGATTTAGCTGTGTTTGGAAATGATTTTAAGTACAAGTATCTGAACCCAGCAGCTATTAAAAATGATGAACTTCGAAAGTTTATTATTGGGAAAGATGACTTTGAATACGCTAGATATACTGAGCGAGATGATACCTTTGCAATCAATAGAAGAATTAAATTTGAGGAAGCAATAGAAACTAAGCAAACAGTATCATGGGAGGATAGTATCAATGCTAAAAGTGGACAGATAGTATATCACAGTCGAAAAATAACTCCTGTGTTTGATGAAAATGGAACACTTGAAATGTTGATTGGTTTTGGAGTAGATGTTACAAAAAGTAAGGAAATTCAAGAGGAAATACTAAAAAGTAAACAATTGATTAGCAGTATTATTCAGAATATAGCGGTTGGAATTTTAGTGCAAGGTCCACAATCTGAAATAATAGAAAGCAATAAGGCAGCTTGTGAAATGCTAGGTCTTACCCAAGATCAATTGCTTGGTAGAACTACTTTTAATGAAGATTGGGGAGTAATTCATTTGGACGGTACTAATTTTAAACCTGAAGATGATCCGGTACAAAAAGTAATTGAACAGTTGAAACCAATGAACAATATTGTTATGGGAATTCATCGCCCCTTAACAAATGATTTGGTTTGGTTATTAGTGGATGCCGTACCTATTTTTGGAAGCAATGAAGAACTACTTTATGTCGTTTGTTCTTTTAATGATATAACTGCTCAAAAGATGGTAGAGGATGCTCTAAAAACAAGTAACGAAAGATTTAACTATTCTAGTATGGCTACATCAGATGCAATATGGGATTGGGATATTGTAACTGGTAAAATATTTGTTGGAGGAAGTTATACAACCCTATTTGGACACGAATTTGAGAATAATATTATAACGGCTGCAGCATGTGAAAATTTTGTGCATCCTGAAGATAAAGATTCTTACAGGAAAAGTATTGAAACGGCAATCGAAGGAGATGATTCAAAATGGTCGGATGAGTACCGTTATTTAAAATCGGATGGGACTTATCTTTATGTTAAGGACAAAGCAATAATTATTAAAGATCTAAATGGCAAAGCAGTTCGTGTCATAGGTGCTATGCAAGATATCTCTTTAGAAAAAAAACTAAAAGACGAATTACAGCAAAGCGAAGAACAATTCAAAGGAGCTTTTAAATATTCTAGTATTGGAATGGCTATTGTTGATTCTAAAGGCCACTGGAAAGTAGTAAACAGTCAAATAGTTCAAATCTTAGGGTATACTAAAGATGAACTAAATGCACTGACCTTTGCCGACCTTACCCATCCCGATGATCTAGAGGAATATTTAGTCAATTTAAAGTTAATGACTTCTGGATTAATTTCTAGCTATAGCAGAGAAAAAAGATATTTACATAAAAATAAGTCTATAGTATGGGGGCATTTATCAGTATCTCTAGTGAAAGACAGTATGGGTAACCCTATCCATTTTATTTTTCAAATTGTGGATATCACCATAAAAAAAGAAATAGAGGAGGCGAACAAATTGCTAATAGATGAAAACAACAAAAATAAAGCAATACAGTTGAACGAAGCCGAAAATTTGTATCGACTTTTAGCTGATAATATGGTTGATTTAGTTTGTGTTCATAGTTTAGATGGTTGTTTTCAATATGTTTCCCCATCGATTTCTCATATATTAGGCTATAGTCCTGAAGATTTAATAGGGTTATCTCTTTTTGAATTCGTGCATCCTGAAGATGTTGCTAATCTCCAAAGAAGTGTAATAAACTTTATAGCGGAAAAAGAAAATATTACAGCCAAGACACGATTTAGAAATAAAGAAGGCGAGTATATTTGGTGCGAAACTAAAGGACGATTAGTTAAAGAAAATGATATTCCAGTTAGTTTTCATTCTTCTACTAGAGATATTACACAAGGAAAAGAAGCTGAAATAGCCATAAAAAAAACATTGGATCAAGAGCGGGAATTGAATGAATTAAGGACTAATTTGGTTTCAACTATTTCACATGAATTCCGAACCCCAATGACAACGATACGGGCAAGTGCTGAGTTGATAATGATGTATTTAGATAATCAAAAGTTAGAAAATTATTCGCTTTTGAATAAAAGGGTTAATATCATTGTTGGTGAAATTGATCGAATAGTTGAATTGATGAATACAGTATTAGTGATTTCTAAAAATGATCTTGGAAAAACAAATTTTTCTCCCATTACTTTTGACTTAAAGCAAACCTGTCTGGATGTTATTGAAGTAAGTGATTTTGATCAAAAAGAAGGAAGAAAAGTAAAAACATCATTTAGTGGAGTTACAATTCCCATATTTGCCGATAAAAGCCTCATGGAATACATTCTTTTTAATGTATTGAATAATGCATTTAAATATTCTCAAGGATTTGGAGGGGATATAATTCTTAATCTTTTTACTACTACAAAGGCAATCATAATTGAAATTATTGACTTTGGTATTGGGATTCCTAAGGAAGATCAAGTAAAATTATTTAATACCTTTTTCAGAGCAAGCAATACCAATGGTATTCAAGGCACTGGTTTAGGTCTCTATATTGTTAAAACCTTCACAGAGAGAAATTCAGGTTCAATACAAATAGAAAGTGAGTTGGGGAAAGGGACAAAAGTAACATTGCAGTTTCCCAGGCCAAAATTAAAATAGGGTTTCTCAAAGAAAGAGAAAAAACAGCATTTAGAAATTTAGAGTATGAAATTATCTTTTTAAGTTGTACCTAATTACAATTAATGAATTTGAACAAAAGAGATATGTCGAAAATTTTGATTATTGAAGATGAGGAAGCATTGAGAGAAACCGTTGCTGAATTACTACTGATAGCGGGCTATGAAATTGCTGTAGCAAAAGATGGATTGGATGGACTAGAAAAAGTGCAGGAGGAAGTCCCAGATCTTATTTTATGTGATATAATGATGCCAAAACTTGATGGATACGGTTTTCTCGAGCAACATCAGCTTTCGATTTATTCCCATATTCCAGTATTACTTTTGTCTGCCAAAATAGAGGAGACGGACCACTTGATTGGAATTGCTTTAGGTGCGAAAGAATATATCAAAAAACCATTTAATTTTCAAGAGCTAAATCAAGTTATAAAATTTTATTTATTTTGAGGTTAAGGAAGTTTATGGTATAGTATTTATTCGTTGAAAAATAATCAACAGTACATTAAGTTATTTTTACTAGTATGACTTTAATTTTTTATCCATATCTTGCATTTATTATGCGTGATTTTTTATCTGAATTTCTTTTTGTTGAGTTTTGAGCGTATGCTAATAAGTAGGTTCACGACATTTTATTCTAAAAGAAGAAATTATTTCTGTTTAAAATAATGTAAATTCTTCGATCATCCATCTACGGTAAATATATTTTAGATTTTACTAGGTAATATTTTTTTTTTGGATTAGTATTGTTTACCCACCAAAATAGTTACAATGAATAAAATTAAAGATAAAAAGCAAATTGAAATTCTTGTAGTAGAGGACAATCAAGGTGATTTTACGCTTATTCAAGATTATCTTGAAGAAAGGTTTTTATCACCTAAAATTATTTGGGCAAAGAATTTTAAAATTGCTCAATCGATCTTAGTGGATATAGAATTCAAAGCTGATTTAGTTTTACTAGACTTGACCTTACCTGATAAAAGTGGGAGGGATCTGATTAATCATGTAATTCCGCTTTGTCATGCAGTACCTTTGGTTATTTTAACGGGTTATTCTGATATTGATTTTGGTATTACATTACTTTCCTTAGGAGTTTCTGATTACTTAATAAAAGATGAATTAAATGCTGCTTCACTCCATAAAAGCGTATTATACAATATAGAAAGAAAAAAAACTCAAATACAATTAGAAAATTCTGAAAAGCGCTATAATGACTTATTTCATTTGAGTCCAATTCCCATGTATGTTTTTGATCTTCAAACATTACAATTTCTGGATGTTAATGTTGCTGCTGAAATGCATTATGGATACAGTCTTCAAGAGTTTTTGAGTATGACTATTAGGGATATAAGACCTATAGAAGACCTACCCCATCTGATGGAAAGTGTTAAAACTTTAAGTGAAACTGACCCCGAGGTTTCGAAAGGGATATTTAGACATAAAAGGAAAAATGGAGAACTCATTTATGTAGATATTAAATGTAATACTATTCGTTTTCAAAATACCACATGTAGAATTATTTTAGCCAACGATATTACGGAACGATTTACTTATATAGAAGCTATTGAAAAGCAAAATGCAATATTAAATGAAATAGCCTGGATACAATCTCATCTTGTAAGAGCCCCATTGTCAAGAATTATGGGCATTATAGATGCAATTAAAAACCAAGGATTTGACAGTACTGATAATGAGAAATTATATGAATATTTATTAATCTCTGCAGAAGAATTGGATATTATTATTGGAGATATTACAAAAAAATCAGAACAAATAAAACCTATACCTTACAAATAAAAAACTTTGAACACAACAAGAATTTATAGTTTGTAAATTGTATCTAAATAATAAATTACGTGATATGTCAAAGTAATAAGCAGTTATTTAAAAATTTGTTTTTATTACATGCAGCTGCTGTGCGACATAACACTTTTTCATCGTGCTAACTTTTATTTTAATTTCGAAGATTTTTAATGAGGCTCTTTAATATTAAGTAATTGTGAATAAGTGGTTAACCACCAATTCACTGTCCTTAAAAAAGTAACTTTGAGTTTGTTTTTTTATAACAAAATCTGAATTTTAATTGTCAGTAAGATTTAATTTTAGGATTAGAAGGAAGAATAATTCATTCAAAAAACAGTAGGAATTTTTAGTGGTAGTAGATCTTTTTTATTTTTTTTGAAGATTTGCTGTTTAATTTTAATAGTAATGATTTGTCGATAGCTACCGTAATTAATAATGCTATTTTGATATTTATTAAAAAAATAATTTAGATTTGTTTATTTATGAAAATAAATTTTTCTAGTTGATTAAATAAAAAAGAAAACCACTGACTTTATTCTTTTTAAAACATGATAAGCAAAAAAGATTTATTCGAATTTTTTAAAATCTCACCAATCCCCAGTTTGGTATTGCAAACAGATGCACCAAAATTTACCATTATAGAAGCTAACAATGCTTATCTTGAAGCCACTTGTTCCACGCGCGAGGTATTAGTTGGTAAAGGAATTTTTGAAGCTTTTCCTGATAACGAATTGGACCCAATGGTTGATGGGGTTAAAAATTTAAGGACGTCTTTAACTATAGTTCTTACTAGTAAAAAGAGTCATAAAATGGCTACTCAAAAATATGATATTCCTATAAGAGGAACATCAGAATTTGAACTTAAATATTGGAACCCTGAAAATATCCCATTATTGAATGACGACGGTGAATTACAAATGATTATTCATACAGTAATTGATGTCACTGAAAGCATTTTGGCACAGAATAAAATTGAAGAATCCAGAGCAATTATTGAAAAACGAAATGAGGTTTTGTGGCAAACTGAAAGCATCTCAAAACTATGTCGGTGGGAATTTAATTTAGAAACGAATGCCGTCTTTATGTCAGATAGTTTCTATCAAATTATGGGTTATGAAAGATCTGACCTTGAATTGAATTTTGAAACAATAGCTGGATTGCTTCATCCTGATGATAGAGAAAGAGCTATTGCTCATTTAGAAGAAACTTTAAAAAAAGAAGAGGATTATGTTATAGAACTTAGATTCCTATCTAAAAATAAATCAATTATTTATGTTGTTTCAAGAGGAATTTTTTTACATAACGATGATGGAGACATACAAAAACTTATTGGAGTCATACAAGACATAACCGATATCAAATTAGCCCAATATCAAACTAAAAATACAAAAGAAGAGCTTCAAAAAATCCTGAATTTATCTTTGGATATTATTTGCACAACGGATAGTGAGGGAAGGTTTGTTAGCATGAATGCTGCCTGTACCAGAATTTTTGGGTATACCGCAGAAGAGATGATAGGGAAAAATTATACGGAATTTGTTAGTCATGATGATTTTCATAAATCAAAAGAAGTAGCGAAAAATATTTATAGTGGAATTGAAATCACCAATTTTGAGAATAATTTTATACACAAGGACGGTAGTTTAGTAACCATGTTTTGGTCTGCCCGTTGGCAAGAAGCTGATCAAACAATGTACAGTGTAGGTAAAGACATTACCCAGGTAAGAATTGTCGAAAAGCTAGCTAAAGAAAGACAATATTTTATCGAAACTGCTTTAGAAAATTTACCTATTGGCGTATCGATTTATAAAATAGATGAAGACAAAGTCATTTGGATGAATAAAAAATTTATTGAAATCTATGGCTGGCCTGAAGAAATACTAAATGTTGTTCAAACTGCTTTTGAAAAAATATATCCCGATGCGGGTTATCGTCAAGAAATTACGGTACGAATAATGGATGATATTAACAGCGGAGATACAAATCGTATGAATTGGGAAGAAATTAGCATCACTACTCAGGAGGGCGAACAAAAATACATCAATGCCAGAAATATTCCTTTAAATAATCAAAATCTTATGGTTTCGACCGTGGTAGATGTAACCGAAAGAAAGACAGCATTAGAAGCTATTGCAGAAAGCAACGAACGCTATGAGTATGTGACCAAAGCAACATTTGACGCTATTTGGGATTGGGATTTAAGAACTGATATAGTATATTGGGGTGAAGGATATGAACGATTATTTGGATATAAAATTAATTCTCTTGCCATAAATAGTTCATCATGGTTAGATTATATTCATCCAGATGATCATAATAGGGTTTTAGAAAATATTAATGCTGCGATTGTTGGAATGGTAGTGAACTGGATGGATGAATACCGATATAAAAAATTAAATGAATCCTATGCTTTTGTAATCCATAAGGCCATTATTATTAGGGACTCAAATGGCACAGCAACACGTATGATTGGCGCATTGCAAGACATAAGCAAGCAAAAGGAAGAAGAAGCTCGATTAAAACTTTTAGAATCGGTTATTACTAACACGAATGATGCTGTGGTCATAAAGGAAGCAAATCCATCGAGTGTATTAGGAAGAAAAATTACTTATGTCAATGAGGCATTTACCCGAATGACAGGCTACTCACGAAGTGACATTATAGGTAAAACCCATCACTTTTTGCAAGGTCCAAATTCGGATACTGATGAGCTGGAACGATTTTATAAAGCGCTTGATGAAGTGAAGCCCGTTAAAATCACTATAATAAATTACAAAAAAAATGGAGAAGAATTTTGGGTTGATTTATCATTAAACCCAGTATTCAATCACTTAGGAGAACATACACATTGGATTTCTATAGAAAGAGATGTTACAGAGAGAAAAAATCAGGAACAAAAATTAGCGGAAATAAGCCAAAAATTATTGAATACGCTTGAAAGTATCCAAGATGGTTTTTACACGCTTGACAATAAATGGAATGTGAGTTATTGGAATAGTGTAGCTGAACAAATTTCGGGGATAAATCAGGAAGAGATGATTGGGAAGAACTTTTGGGAAGTATATGAAGGGGAAATTTCAAAAAGAATATATTCTAAATTTCATAAAGCCAAAGAACAAAATAAACGCACACGTTTAGAAGTGTTTTCAAAAAGGAATAAGCGCTGGTTTGAGTTAAATGCTTTTCCCTCCACTATGGGCTTGACTATTTATTTTAAGGATATTACTGAAAGGAAGGAAATAGAATCCAAACTTAAAAAGATGAACAAAGCCTTAGAGGCAAAGATAAAAGAATTGGCTATTTCTAATGAAGAGCTAGAACAGTTTGCTTATGTAGCCTCACATGATTTACAGGAACCACTAAGAATGGTCACTAGTTTTTTAACTCAAATTGAAAATAAATACGAAAAAGTATTGGATGAAAAAGGAAAAAAATACATCTTTTTTGCTGTAGATGGGGCTAAAAGAATGCGCCAAATTATATTGGATTTGTTAGAGTTTTCTAGAATTGGAAAAAGTAAGAGCAATTTGGAAGAAATTAATTTGAATGAGATTGTAGACGAAATTATTTTGCTTTATGGAAACCAAATTAAAGAAAAAAGAGCAAAAATTAATTACGAAAACCTACCCAAACTGTACTCCTATGCAGCACCTTTAAAAATAATATTTCAAAATTTAATAAGCAATGCATTAAAATATTCAAAATCAAGTTCTGCTCCTATTATAAATATTAGGAGTAAAGAGACTTCAATTGCTTGGGAATTTATAGTACAAGATAACGGTATAGGTATTGATTCTGAGTATTTTGAAAAAATATTTGTTATATTTCAACGTTTGCATAATAAAGATGAATTTTCCGGAACTGGTATGGGATTAGCCATTACAAAGAAAATTATAGAAAATTTAGATGGGAAAATTTGGGTAGAATCCGAAGAAGGTATTGGCTCAATTTTCTACTTTACAATTCCTAAAAATAAAAAATAAGTCATGAAAAAAATTCATATTTTACTAGTTGAAGATAATGAGGCCGATATTATGCTTACAACTGATGCATTACAAGAAGGAAAAATCTGTAATACTGTAAGCGTTGCAAAGGATGGGAAACAAGCCATTGATTTTTTAATCAAGCATCATAATTCTTTGGATTTAGAACTTCCAAATCTTATATTACTTGACGTTAATCTGCCTAAAAAAAATGGTCATGAGGTGCTACAATATATCAAATCAAGTCCTGATTTTAAGCATATTCCAATCATTATGCTCACCACTTCGTCTTCTGAAAAAGATATCATGTCGGCCTATAAAAATTATGCCAATTGTTATATTACCAAACCTGTAGAAGTCATTGATTTTATAGACGCGATAGCAAAAATTGAAAATTTTTGGATTAGTATTGTTCACTTGCCTAAATAGTTACTATGGATAAGATTAAAGACATCAAGCCAATTGAAATTCTTATTGTAGAAGATAACGAAGGCGATTTTATACTCATCCAAGACTATATTCAAGAAAGGTTTTTATTTCCTAAAATTACTTGGGTGAAGAATTTCAAAAAGGCTCAATTCGTTTTAGTTGATGCAGAATTTAAAATTGATTTAGTTTTATTAGACTTAACATTACCCGACAAAAGTGGAAAAGATCTGATAAATCAACTATTACCACTTTGTAACGCGATACCTATAGTTGTTTTAACGGGCTATTCGGATATGGAATTTAGTATTACATCACTTTCTTTAGGTGTTTCCGATTATTTGATAAAAGATGAATTAGATGCGGCTTCCCTTTACACTAGTATTCTGTATAATTTAGAAAGAAAGAAATCTCAGATACAATTAGAAACATCTGAAAAGCGATATAATGATCTATTTCATTTGAGTCCTATTCCAATGTGGGTTTTTGATAATAAAACATTACAATTTATGGATGTTAATATCGCAGCCGAAATGCATTATGGGTATACCAGAGAAGAATTATTTGAACTAACTTTTGTTAATCTTACGCACCCTGAAGATATTAAGGATGATTTAGCTAATTTGGAGCTGTTGAAAAATGGATTGATTTCTAACTTTAACAAGGAAAAAAGATATTTTCATAAGAATGGATCTATAATTTGGGCAGATGTGACTGTTTCAGTGGTAAGGAATAGTTTGGGAAAACCAATTCATTTTATTTCTCAGATTGTTGATATCACCTTAAAAAAAGAAATAGAGGAAAATAACAAGTTGTTATTAGATGAAAATATTAGAAATAATACCCTACAGTTAAAAGAGGCTCAAAACTTGTATCGTCTCTTAGCCGACAATATGGTTGATTTAGTCTGTGCACACAGTTTAGATGCTAAATTTCAGTATGTATCCCCATCAATACATCATATATTAGGTTATTTACCTGAAGATTTAATTGGATTATCACCTTTAATATTTGTGCATCCTGACGACTATGAAAAATTGCAAAATACTATTCAAGATATTGTAACTGAGAAAGTGGATAGTTCAACCAAGGCACGGTTTAGAAATAAAGAGGGTAAATATATTTGGTTTGAAACCAAAGCCCGTTTAGTTAAAGAAAATGGTATTCCAGTAAGTTTCCAATCCTCTACAAGAAATATTACAGAAGGAAAAGAAGCTGCATTTGCGATTGAAAAAAACTTACAACAAGAGCGTGACTTAAATCAATTAAGAGCCAACTTAGTTTCTACTATTTCTCATGAATTTAGAACGCCAATGACAACCATACGTGCAAGTACTGAGCTAATCATGATGTATTTGGAGAACCAAAAAATAGAGAACTTTCCTATTTTGCAAAAAAAAATTAATATCATTTTGAGAGAAATTGATCGTATAGTTGAATTGATGAATACCGTTTTAATTGTTTCCAAAAATGATCTTGGAAAGACAAATTTTTCGCCTATTATTTTTGACTTAAAGCAAACCTGTCTTGATATTATAGAACTTAGTAATTTTGATTTCATAGAAGGAAGAAAAGTAAAAACATTTTTTGATGGAGATAGCTTTCTTGTTTTAGCAGATAAGAACTTGATGGAATATACACTTTATAATTTATTTAACAATGCTTTTAAATATTCTCAGGGTTTTGGCGATGTCCTTCTTCGTCTTATTACTACTGAAAAGGTCATTACTTTAGAAATTATAGACTTTGGTATTGGCATTCCAGAAAATGATCAGGTCAATCTATTTAATACTTTTTTTAGGGCCAGCAATACAAATGGTATTCAAGGTACAGGGTTAGGGCTTTATATTGTTAAGACCTTTACAGAAAAAAATTCAGGTTCTATTGAACTAGAAAGTGAATTGGGAAAAGGTACAAAAGTAAGATTACTGTTCCCTAAATGCAAATAAGAATAAATAGTATTCTTTATAGATATAAATAGTTTTAAGGACAAATTTTATTAATATACTACTTTTTTTGCAAACATATAAAGTTTTTGAAGCTGCTGAGAGATAAGAATTACCATCAATTAATAAATATTTGATCTCATTTTAGGTTTTTTAAACACGGATGAACAATTTAGATATGGTTTAGTATACTATCAATTTTCCATTTATTCGTATTTTTTGGTTTTACTTTTGACATTCAAAATAGAAGAAACTAATGTTTTTTAAAAAATGCAACTTGGAATTAGTTAGTTTTCTCAACAAAACTCAACAAGTAAGGAGTTGAAAAATAATTTATTTGTATTTTTAGATATTAAAAATCAGAATTAATCAATTTAAAAATTGAATGGTTAAAATTTAATAGGGATTAACTAACATCCTTAATGGTTATATTTGCTTTATGTATTTCAAAATCATTTTTCGGATTTTGAATTGTTTTTATATAATCTCGAGCTGACATACCTACATAAGATTTAAAACTTGTACAAAAATAGGAAAACGAGTTAAATCCAGCTTCATTAACTAAGAATTGAATGTTTTTTTCCCCTAGATTAATTAGTTTAATACTATAGTTTAATTTAAACTCCCTAATGTATTGGCTAATGTTTTTGTTTGTATGTTTTCTAATTTTTTTATCTAAAGTAGATTTTGAAATAAAAAGCCTTTTGGCCAATTCTGCATGATCAATTTTCGATTTTAATGTTTTTACTAGAATTTCGTTGACGGCTGTGATAAAATCTTTTTCAGACAGATTTATAGTCACTTTTGAAAAAGGATCTGGACTTAATTTTTTAATGATATTTAATTTAAAATCTAATAAATTTCTAATTTTATAAATTAATTCTTTGACCTTGAAAGGTTTTGTTATATAATCGTTGGCCCCTTTTTCTAATAAACTGTATTTACTTTCATCATCCATTTTGGCAGTAATTACAATGAAGGGAATAGAATTTGATTTTATTTCTTTTCGAATTTTTAAAAACAATTCTTCTCCATTCATAGTAGGCATCATTAAATCACTAATTATAAGATCACAAGTATATTTGCTTAAATACATCAAAGCTTCTGCACCATTTTTAAACCATTCTACTTGAAAATTATTAAAGGATAAAATCTCAACTATTGAACTTCCTAAAACCAAATCGTCTTCAATTAACAATATTTTTTTTTTAAATCTCATAGGGCAAATTTAATTGTTAATACTTTAAATTATAGCTTTTATTTTTTAACTCATTACTCTAATTAAATGTATTAGATTTTAAATAAATACTTTTAATTCCGATTAAAGTTGGGTTGTTAAATCATTTTTAATGAGGGACTCTTTTATAATGAAAAATCTTGATGCAGCAATATCAAAAATTAATCGATAAAAATAATTATTATTAAATGATACTTAAAATGGTTATTTTCAAAGAATAGTATAGATTCAAATTTTGCTACTTAATGTATTTTCATAATTCAAATGATATTATAAATTAGTAAGCAATCTTAACTTAATGTACTATTGATTTTTCGATTTTTACATGAATGATGAGAAAATAAATTTGAGAATTACTACTACTAAAATAATAGAAGACAATACATTTATGAATAATATTGATTTTATTGCAAAATGATACTAAAAAAAAGGTATAGTGATGGATTAATATAAATATTCATAATATGATTTTTCGTAAAAAAAAAAATGAAAGTACCACAAATTTAATTACACTCTGAATAATGAAAATAGAAGAAAACAAAAATCAAGACCTACAATCTAATTTATTATCTCTATGTTTCCATCAATTGAGAAATAATATGACAATTTTGTATTCTAATGCTGAACTTATAGAGATGAAGACTGTGAATTTTGACCCAGCTATCAGTGCAAGTATTTGTAGCAATACAAAAAGAATTAAAGCAGAAGTTGATCAAATAATGGGATTGATGAGTTATATTTTGGACTTAGGAAAACAGGAGGTATTTGAAACTAATAAAAACATTCAAGCTGTAGATTTATCAACATTTTTAGAGCATATTATACTTATTTATTTTAATGAGGATTCTACAAAGCGAAAAATTAATTTTAAAGTTAATGGTATACAAAAGAATGTTTTCACAGATAAACTACTATTGACACAGATTATAATTGATTTAATGAGCAATGCTTTTAAATATTCTGAGGGTCATAAAGATCCGATGTTAATCATAAGTTATTTGGAAAAAGAAATTACAATAGAGGTGGTTGATTTTGGAATTGGAATACCTGAAACAGAGAAGCAAACTTTATTCACACCTTTTTATAGATGTTCCAATGTTAACGGAATACAAGGAAGTGGTTTGGGGTTGTTTATTTCAAAGAAATTCATAGAAATATTAAAAGGTTCATTAGTATTAGAGAGCAGAGAGCATGTAGGAACTACAATAAAATTAACCTTCCCCTATGAGTAAAAATAAAGTATTAATAATTGATGACGAGTCTAGCATTAGAGAAATGTTAAATGAGATTCTTAGTATTGAAGATTACGATGTAATTGCAGCAGCAAATGGACAAGAGGCACTTGAAATATTAGATTATTGGGTTCCTGATGTCATTTTATGTGATATAATGATGCCTGTAATGGATGGTTTTTTGTTTTATGAAATAGTAAATGAAAATAAGTCTTTGTGTGCGATTCCCTTCGTTTTTTTGACCGCAAAAAGAGATCATGAAACTATGCAAGAATGCATGCTTAATGGTGTTGATGCTTTTTTGTCTAAACCTTTTAAAATTGAGGATTTAAAAAAGGTTTTGAAGAACAAAATTCAACGATTTGTCCAAATAAAGAATGCGAATACCAATTTATACACAGGAGAAAAAAAATATTTTTCGCATGAGGTCAATACTCCGCTTAATGGAATATTGGGGGTTGTAAATCTATTGCTAAAAAATCATGATCGTTTAGACAAAAATGAAATAGTTGATTTTTATAATTGTATTAAGATATCTGGCGAGCGTTTGAATCGTACCATGCAAAATTTATTTCTTTACCAAAGAATTATTGAAAATAAATTTTATTTTGAGGAAATTGAATCGTGCAATATATTAAGTGTTTTTTCTAAAGTTACTGATAACATTTTTTATATTTATGAAACTGCACCTGCGAGAATTTCTTTTGAAATTGAATCCTTAGATTTAAAAATTAGTAGTACCTATCTATCTTTTATTCTTTTTGAATTAATTGACAATGCTTTGAAATTTTCAGGTGATAATAAGGTATTTATTTCGGGTAATTCGTTTAACAATAAATACTATGAAGTAGTAATAAGCGATAGAGGAATAGGTTTCAGTGAAGAAGAACTAAAAAGAATAGATGCTGGTAAACAGTTTAATCGTGAAAAAAGAGAGCAACAAGGTCTGGGGTTGGGACTTTTTCTTAGTAAAACTATAACAAAGAAAGTGAACGGTGTTTTTAGTATTGTTTCTGAAGAAAATGTTGGAACAAAAATTGTATTGTTTTTTCCTTTGCAAGATGAAGATATGTAATTAATTTTAGGCATAAGTTGTGGAGTGAAATTTTAGTTTTATCAAAAATTCGCAACTTTTAATAGTATTTATTGGTATAGAATATCGCTTAAAATCACTTATTTATAATATATCTGAATCTATATTTCTTACCCGTTTTGTGTATAAAATTTTAGTTTTTTTAAGCACATAGGTCATAGTAAAGTTTTTATAGTTGTTTAATTATTTTAAAGAAAAATATATCTGTGTGGCATGAGGTTGGCGATTGAACATTTATAAAATCTAATAGTTTTATTAAAGATTCTTTTTTCTATCATCTTTGATGTTTATTAATACAATTACAATTTAAGTAATCGATACTAAAACTTAGTACATCATTTAATAAACTGCCTTGTTAAAATTTTAGAATTTCAGATTTAAAAATATCTTCTCGCAAAGTCGCACTGTACTGGTTATTTGTTGTGCGACTTTTGGTAATTGTGCGAGAAAAAACTTGGTTTGGAAATAATTATTTGGTTTGTTATTTAATAATTTATTGATTATTACTATCTGACTAAAAATTATCATCAAAAACTAATCGAGACAAAAAAACTCTTATTAATAATTTAGCAATATTTAAATTTTAATTTAATATCTTTTTCATTGAACCTACCTCGAATTTAAAATCAAATACTAAATTAGTAGCATAAGACTTGTGCCACTTATCAAATAGCAGTAAAATCTAGGTAAATGTCATGTAAATTTGTTAGTTTCAATGATAAAATATTTATGAGTTAAAATAAAATCGCATTGATTTTAAATAGCTTTCAATAGGATTGAGTTTAGTCTATTACTTTCCTCTGGATTAGAGGCGGGGAAAACCAGGATTGTAATAGGTAATGAGCAATAAGTAGTATTTTAAATTATAATAGTACATCAGAAACTGTGATCCGAACTCTTAAATTACATGAAACTACTGCATAAAAAATAGAGTGGAATTTTAATAGTACTTTGTTTAAAATTACTGTTTATCAAAACCTCTTTATTCTAATATGAGGCAAATTAAAAAAAGATTATATGGCTATGCTAACTTAATAGGCAGGGGAAATTAGAATATAATTTTAACCTATGAGGCAAATCCGTAATTATGACAAAGCTTTTAAAGAAAAACCGTTCGATTGAGTTAGGACAGCAAATATGTCCCAACCCGCTAGAGAGTTTGTACTAATAGCCCTACTGTTGTGTAAATGGTGAAAAAATTTTGAAGAGTTTGGAAAAGAAGGTTTTGCTGGAAAGGTGAATTTAAGAACTTCCGAGAAAAAAATCCATAAAATGTATAGGAAATCTAATGATGCCAAGTTATACGAAATTTATTAAAAAATATAATTGGCATTTTCTCCAAGATTGTTCGATGATTCAAAATAATATTTAAAACAATGAACAACTACTCCCGATGGAAAAAATATTTAAATATCTCAAAGTAATAATGGGAATTATTATCAACTAATAAGGTAAAGGACTAAATTAGTTACATCTCAATTGATTTGGTTAAGATGTAGTTTTTATTTGCAAATCTAGTTGTTAATTAATTTATTTTTTAGCGCAATTTATTATAATTGTATTGGTTTTCTTTTAGAAATTTTTGTTTTAGGAAAAAAATGAAAGCTACTTGAAGCTAAAGTTGCATTTCTTACTTTTTTAAATAGTTTTGTTGTCATGTAAAAAATCTCTAAAATTGTTTCCGTAGAGCGACTTCATCAATATATCCACTTTAAGATATTTTCTTTTTTTTTGCATCTTTAATAACATGTGATAAAATGCAATTAGATCTTTTCGATCTACCCTAGGCCCATTATTGTGTGGCTTTTTATAAAACAAATTTTTCATTTTAAGCTAATTATGAAGTAATTATTGATTCGATTTAAATTATAAATTCTCTATTAATTATAGCACCAAAATTTTCTATTGTTCTAAAAAAGTCTACTCTGAAAGCCCCCTATTCACTGTTTATTCAACTGTAACTGATTTTGCTAAATTTCTTGGCTGATCTACATTACATCCTCTCAATACAGCAATGTGGTAGGACAGGAGTTGCAACGGAATTGTAGTTAAAAGAGGTGAAAGTGCATCGGAAGATTCAGGAATTTCTATTACATGGTCTGCAAGATCTTTTACTTGTATATCACCTTTCGAGACAATAGCAATAATTTTTCCGCTTCTTGATTTTATTTCTTGAATATTACTAACCACTTTGTCATAATGTCCTTGCTTAGGAGCAATCACAACTACTGGCATTTTTTCATCAATTAAAGCAATCGGACCATGTTTCATCTCTGCAGCTGGATATCCTTCTGCATGAATGTAAGATATCTCTTTTAATTTTAAAGCCCCTTCTAATGCAACTGGAAAATTATATCCTCTACCCAAGTATAAGCAATTGGGTGCGTCTTTATAAATAGTAGCAATTTCTTTTGCTATGTCATTTGTAGCAGACAATGCTTCAGCTACTTTTTCTGGAATCAGTTCTAATTCTTGTAAATATCCATGGAAGTCAGAATTTGACATCGTTCCTTTAGCTTTTGCAAGACGTAAAGCAATCATTGTCAAAACTGTAATTTGAGTAGTAAAAGCTTTTGTAGATGCCACACCAATTTCTGGTCCGGCATGAGTGTAAGCTCCGGCATGAGTTTCTCTAGATATAGACGAACCAACAACGTTACAAACACCAAAAACAAAAGCTCCTTTTTCTTTAGCTAATTTGATTGCTGCCAATGTATCGGCCGTTTCTCCAGACTGCGAAATTGCTATAATTACATCTTTATTTGTAATAATTGGATTTCTATATCTAAATTCTGATGCATATTCTACTTCAACAGGAATTCTTGCAAATTCTTCAATAACATATTCGGCAACTAATCCCGCGTGCCACGAAGTTCCACACGCAATAATGAGGATTCTATCCGCATGGAGAAATTTTTCAATATTATCCTCAACTCCTGCCATTTGAATCAAGCCGCTATTTGCGTGAAGTCTTCCTCTGTAAGTGTCTTTAATAACATTTGATTGCTCATAAATTTCTTTAAGCATAAAGTGATCGTAACCACCTTTTTCTATCTGCTCTAAATTCATTTGCAATTCTTGAACATAAGGATCGACTACAGAGTCGTCTTTGATTTTTCTTATTTTTAATGGTTTGTGTAAACGCACGATAGCCATTTCTTCATCTTCTAAATAAATCGCATTAGAAGTATATTCGATAAAGGGAGATGCGTCTGAAGCTATAAAAAACTCAGCTTCTCCAACACCAATTGCTAAAGGGCTTCCTAAACGTGCAACAATTATTTCGTTTGGTTTTTTTATATCAAAAACACAAATTGCATAGGCTCCAACTACTTGTTTTAGGGCAATCTGAACTGCTTTTCCAAGTTTTAGATTATGTTTTTTCTGTACATCTTCAATCAAATTAACCAATACCTCAGTATCAGTATCCGATGTAAAAACATATCCTCTTTTAATTAATTCTTTTTTTAATGGCTCATAGTTTTCAATAATACCATTATGAATGATTCCCAAATTGCCCGAGTTTGACAAATGTGGATGTGAGTTTACATCATTAGGAACACCATGTGTTGCCCAACGTGTATGTCCCATCCCAATAGTTCCATTGGTTGTAAACTCCTGAGATGATTTTTCTTCTAAATCAGAAACTTTTCCTTTGGTTTTACAAACTATTAACTCTTTTCCGTCATAAAGCATAATACCAGCACTATCATAGCCACGGTATTCTAAACGCTTTAATCCTTTTATAACAATAGGATATGCTTCACGATATCCAATATAACCTACAATTCCACACATATATTACTTTTTGGTAATTAAAATTCTCTTTGGGGAAGAGATTTAAATATTTTATAAACTAGATTACTTTTAGAATTAATGATAACCCATGCAGTAATAATAATTATTTTTAAATCAGCAGTAAAGCTTTGATTTCTTTGATACCAAATTTCTAATTTCCCTTTAAAAGGATATAATTTATTTGAATAAAAATCCCAAGTATCTAATCCCTTTTCCTTTACATTAGAAATCAATTGTTCTTCGTCTCTAAAAATAATTGATCCAATACCTGTCAATCCTGGCTTTACATTATAGATCACTTTTTTTACATTTTCAGGATAAGCATCGAAGCTTATTGGCATAACAGGTCTAGGTCCAACAAAACTCATTTCTCCAAAAAGTATATTAAGTAACTGAGGTAATTCATTTATTTTGCTTTTTCGCAAAAATCCACCCATTGGAGTTATTCTAGGATCTTTTTTTGTTGTCATTATGCCGCCTACCATGTTTGGACTATCCTTTAGCATAGTTGCGAATTTTAGAATAAAAAAGTTTCGGTTATGAAAGCCCACTCTTTCTTGTTTGTAAAAAATATACCCTTCACCTGTTAATTTTAATCCAAAAACTATTGGAATTAGTAAAGGAGATAGAATTAACAGCATTAAAGCCGACAATAAAATGTCGCAAGTACGTTTGAATATTAAATACATCTTTTATTATTTACATTTTTTGATCTAAACTTTTTCCGGTTTCAATGTGTTGAAAATCTGGCAAATATTTTTTTAAGCTATCAACTATCAATTGCTTATCGTATTTCCCTGAATTCATTGTATTTTTTAAGTCCTCAATACAGTTTTCAATTTGTGAAATAGGAAGTTTTCGTGCATTTTTAATCACGCCTAAACTTTCAAATTGTTCCAGTTCTATTTCGTCTATTTCTGTGTAAAACTCTTCATACAATTTTTCGCCAGAGGTATCTGAATCAAAAAAATAAACAGGATAAGGTTTGCTTTCATCTAATTGATGAGTCAAATCTTTAGCTTCTTCATCAGAATTACAAAGTTGAATCTCTCGATTAGAAGCTTTAAAAAAATCTAAAGTAATGGTTTTAAAAAAGGCTTGTTCTTCTTCCTCTAATTTTGGAAAGAATATTTCACCACTCTCACCAAGCATGCAAGCTAACATACAAATTTGGCCACTTTCTTCTGGTGACACAAAAAAGCGTTTTACATCAGAAGGACAAGATATGGGTTGGTTTTTGAAAAGACGTTCAATATAACCAGCCAATAATGAGCCATTAGAAAAAGCAACGTTGGCAAATCTTGCTGTGGTAATTTGAATTTCAGAACTATAAGCCATTATTACTTCTTCCATTAATTTTTTGGAAGCTCCCATAACATTTACCGGATTAGCGGCTTTATCAGTTGAAACACAAAAGAAATGCTCTGGTTTATGTATTAATAACAAATCTAGAAATGCTTTGGCTTTAAATACATTGTTTTCTATCATTGCCTCAATAGAAAATTCATCTTTTTCGCTTCGCACGTGTTTGTGTGCTGCAAAATTGGCAACAATATGAAAAGGACCATGCGTCAAAAACATTTTTTCAAAAACAGGATCCCCAAAACTCATTGGATAGGTTATGTATTCTTCAGGAACAAACTGGTTTGGAGCACTTCTCAAATCTCTTGTTAGCTCGGTTAAGCCATTTTCATTAGTATCTACAACAACTAATTTTGCAGGTTTAAAGTGTAAGATTGCCTTAATGTATGAAGATCCAATTGTTCCTGCTCCGCCTATTACAAGAACATTCTTTTCATAGATTTTTTCAGATAATTGTTCTTTGTACTTTTTTATATCTGGTGCAAATAAGCTTGATGGTCTTTTAGTAACGTAATCCTTTATAAATTTTGGTATGTCTATAATATTCATTTTTGTATCGATTTAAAGAAGGGCATAAAATGCTTTAATTGTTTTAACTACCGTTTCCATTTCTGCTTGAGTAATTCCCGCAGAACTTGGAATGCTAATACAAGTTTTATAGATATTATTTGAATTATTTAATTTGGTTATGTAAATATCATTTTTAAACATTTCCAATTGGTTCATAGGAACCCAAAAAGGACGCGATTGCACTCCGTTGCCATTAAGATATTCTAAAAGTCCCTTCATGTGCCTTGTTTTGAAGGTAAATAGCCAGCAATTGGCATCTACATCAGATGAAACAAATTGAAATTCAATATCGCCAACGCCTTCCAAGTTGGAACGGTAGTACTGATCCATTCTCTTTTTATTATCTAGTAATAATGGGAATTCCTCCATTTGTGCAACACCAATAGCGGCCAAAACGTTGACTAATCTGTAGTTATAACCAATTTCATCGTGGATGTATTCCATTGTGCTTACCTTGGCTTGGGTAGTCAAATGTTTGGCTTTTTTTGCAAGTTCTTCATCGTTTGTGACAATGACTCCACCTCCGCCAGTAGAGATTATTTTGTTTCCGTTAAAACTAAAAACTCCAAATTTTCCAAAACTCCCAGCGTGTTTTCCTTGAAACAAAGACCCAAGGGCTTCGGTGCTGTCTTCTATTATATCAAGGTGATATAAATCAGCAATTTCTTGTAAGTAATTCATGTCACCTATATTCCCTAAAACATGAACTGGCATGATTGCTTTAATACGTTTATTAGTTACTTTATGAAATGCGTTTATTTCACCATTTATATTTTTTCTAACTACATTTTCTTTTAGATATTTGTCTAAAAGATTCAAATCCATTTGCCAATTTTGAGGATCAACATCAATCAAGATAGGAGATGCGCCTGTATATTTGATGGCGTTTAAAGTAGCGATGAAAGTGATATTGGGTGCGATAACATGGTCATCACTGGTAACTCCTGAAAGTATTTGTGCTATGTGTAATCCTACAGTGCCATTCATACAAGCGATCCCATATTTAGCTCCGGCATAAACTGCTACTTGTTGTTCAAACTGATTGACATAGGAGCCAGCCGATGAAATCCAGCCTGTATCTAAGCAATCTTTGACGTATTCCCATTCTTTTCCGTTTAGAAAGGGGACTGATAATGGTATCATAAATATAAAATTTGAATTGAAAATGTGAAAAATGCTGTCATTGCCACAATACTATTGATGTGTCTTTTACTACTGTTTTTGTTTTTTTTTAAAGTATTTATAGTAAAAATGTTTCGCTACTGTTGTTAGATAACTATTCACTAGATCGAGGGAATTTAGTGTTGGTAAAGTAATTCCGCTATATCTAAAGTCGTCTTCTTTATAAAGATAATCTGTAGGTGCTGCTAGTACTCTAATGTCTTGATCCTTAAATATTTCAACCGCTCTTGGCATGTGCAATGCGCTAGTTACTATTATTACATTTTTATTTGTACCAAATTTTTCTTTAAATGCAATAGCTTCCTCCAATGTTGAGGTTGGTGTTGCTAACATTTGAATTTTTTGTTCGTTAATGCCCAATAAAATTGCCGCTTCTTTCGCTACTTCTGCCTGACTATGATTCTCATCTTTGGATGCAGCAGAAGTTACTAGAATCGCATGTTGTAAATGATTGAAAACTCTAATTCCTTCAATGAGGCGGGTTAGGGTAGTAGTACTTAAATTCATCGTTGCTGGTAATTTAGTGTCTAGTGACGTTCCAGCTCCTAAGACATGTATATAATAGAATTTTGTGGTGTCAAGTTTTTGTGGTTCAATAGGGGAGTACGTTTTTTCGATAGCATAGATCAATTTTTTTGGTACATAGCTTGTTGAACAAACTAAAAAAAGTAGAATTCCTGCGATTCCAGAAAATTTAAACATTTTAGAGTTATTGCTTTTAATCCCGTACATGATGAGTGCTAATAGCATAAAGTACCAAGAAATATGGGGCATCTGTCTTCACTATTTTTATGCGATAATTATTTTTTTAATCTTGTTATCAAATATTTTTGACTTTTATTCCCTTTTAAAATGCAGTATTTTTTTAATTTCGGGCTTGCTATACTTATGTGAAACAAAGGGATCAATTCAAAAGTGGTATGAATCTCTTTTCATTGGAATTTATAGTAATTTTATCCAATGCTTTTATTATAATTTGGCTATCCCTGATACAGTTAACGAATCTGGTTTTAGCGGCAGGTTTTTTAAGACTTTGTAAACTATCTGAGAATCAGAATTTATTAATGACCAGAAAGTTAGAAAAAGTATTTTTATGTCAACTAGTATTGAGCAGTTATAAAAATACCATTCTTCAAGAGCACCTTTATGGGGATAAATATATTTTTTGTAGTATTCTATAGGATCTTTCCCTAACTCTTTATATGTAGTAACTAATAACTCTTCATCTCTAAACACAAGTGAACCGAGTCCTGTAATTCCTGGTCTGTTTTTGTAAATTACATTTTGCACTGCTACCGTATATTTTTCAAAACTTTTGGGCAACAATGGTCTAGGGCCTACTAAAGACATATCTCCTTTGATTACATTTAAAATTTGTGGTAATTCATTTATTTTAGTAATTCTTAAAAACTGGCCTACTTTAGTAATTCTGGGATCATTTCGTACCGTTAATGTTTTGTTACCCAGATTTGGACTATCTTTTAGCATCGTAGCAAATTTGTAGATATTAAACGGTTTGTTATTCAGTCCCATTCGCTCTTGTAAGTAAAATATTTCACCTTCATCTGTGAATTTTAGTAGTGTAATTACAATTAAAATAAAAGGGATTATCAGAATCAATCCTAGTAAAGAAAAAATAATGTCCGCTGTTCTTTTGATGAATTTGTACATTTAGTTGAAACTACATTAATTTTTAATTAAATCCGACTCTTTCATAACAATTGGTCTTTCATCGACATCTCTCAGAAAAATTAATCCATCTTCAAATTGATATAATTTAAAATTGGTATCAAAATTTGAATCCTCATCTAGTAATCTAATTGTATCCTCACATAAATTTGCACCACCCAATGCAAAACATTGCGTAAAGGCAACGTGGCGAACATTAATTTCGGTAATTAAAGGAATTCCATTTTCGTCCTCTTTTAAATCCACTGTGTAAAAACCGTGTTTTTCAACTCCAGTTCGTTCAAAAATAATATCCATTGCTTTATTGGCCACATCAAATACCTTTTTGTCATTAACTAATCTGCCGAAAGATGTATTTCCTGTAATTCCAGAAGGTGAAACTTTTGACATTATATAATTAACACGCTCAGCGCAAGAAGATCTAATAAGTTTCCCTTTAAAATATAACATTTTGCAAGCTAAATTTCGACCTGATAAAAAATCACTAGCTATAAAATTATTAATTCCTTTGTTAATAGAAATCCATCGTTCTAAATCATTAAATGTTTCTATTTTAAAAGATCCAAGTCCAGAAGATCCTGTAGCTGATCTAATCCAATAGGGATATGATAAAACATTTTCAGTATTATTTTTTAATAACGGGTCATTGGCATTAATTTGTATTGAATTTGGAACAAGAGCAGATTCGGCTAAGTATGCAGTTAGAATACCTTTATCAAGCATTTTATTTACTGCCTTTAATGGTGGGATAAGTGATTTACAAGGAAGAGATTCTTTTTCTTGTCTTTCACTCCATTCTAAAACTTCTTGTTCTGGTAGAATTATTGCTATATCAATAGACTCTTTTTTTATTAATTCTTCCATTTCAATCCAATAGCCTGGATGAGAGGATGGCTTCGTTACGTAGGATTTATTAAAAAGAGTTTTTTGATAATGTCCAACGGCTAATGGGTGAACATCTGTACCTATTAAATTATAGTTATAATAATTCCCAATTTCTTTAATTGCTCTGGCGAAACTACGAGCAGTGGGCCCACCAATTCCAGTAATTAATATGTTTAAGTTTTTTTTTTTCATTATTTTTAATAAAGTTTGTTTTTAAAAATTGAGCGATAATTCTACCAAATTATTTTGACATTAAATTCATTAATTTTTTTTTCTTTTTCCAGAGTTCAAAAGCAGTATTTCGTTTACGAATTCCACCTTAAAGTCTGCTTCTTGTCCTAAATATTTCGTGAACTCCGCAATTAGTTGACCTTCTTTAGTCAATGTTGGATTGATATTAATCTTAAGCTAATTGTTTTTTTGATCAGCTTGCAGGTGTTTATAAAGAGCGACTTCTGACCGATGCGACATGTTATAACTTTTTAGAATATTCAGGAAATTGACTACTTGCACAGTTCCTTAAAATTTTAATAGGTTCTAACTAATTATTACAAGTAGGGGAGCATATTTTCACTAATTTTAACCTTAAAAATACTTTGTGCTTGAGTTATATTAATGAGATGGAAGCAATTATCACTTGAACTTATTGTATTACTTGCAAATAGATTTTTTTTGATTCACTTTTTATGTACCTCTAGGGTATGTTTAAGACCTTGATTTACGGGTAATTGCCATAGAAGTTTGCACCAATCATGATTTCCTTCGATAAAACCAGGACCATTATCAGTTACTACAATATCCCATCCAATTGAACGGTTTTGTGGATGCAGCTTTGCCGCCGCCTTTACCATAGCAATACATTCATTCCAGAAAGGAACTTGAAATCCAATTATTAGAACTCCAGTAATCGGATGTATAATCTCTTCCTTCTTAGTAATATCGCTATAAATACCTGGCCCAGATATCTTTCCTGTCTCCTCATCGACCATTGCCGCTATATTTCCTGCAGCCATATTATCGACTTGGGAATCAACAGAAATTCTTTGACGGCATCCTAAGATTATCACCTCATTATTTTTGTCTAACTGCGTGAATATGCGCACCGTATTCACACCAGAAGGCGACAAGGCATTCATTGCTGCATGTTGAGTGATAAATTCTTCAACGAGGTCTAATCCTTTGGTTTCCATGTAAGCTATCATCGACGTAGTATCAAAATCTATGGTATTTACCACCTCAACAGAAACCCCACATTTGCCATCAGCTGCTTTGAAAACCATTTTTCCAGAAGGATTTAGTAATAACTGCTTCGCTAAATTTAAATCATTTTTTAAATCTTCTAAAGCAGCAACTGTATGCACAAAGTATTTCTGATATGCCTTATAAAATTGTCGCTTATCGTCTAAAATGTGTCGTGCTTCTTTAGGATTCATAAGTAGCTGGTATTCATACATATATCCAGTACCTGCCCATTGCTTTTTTTCGTAGGTATTTTTGCTGTAAAAACGAAACTGAAAATATTCAAGTATCGAAATATTATAAACATACACAGACGTAATACTAGACAGTAATAAATAAGTTTTGCTTTTTCCTGTTTCTTTGGCAGCAAATGTTAAAAACTTTTTAAGTAGTTTCCATTTCATTTGTTTTAGGTAATAACCAAGATATAAGGTATGTTGTATCATTTTTTTTAATTTCTGCTTCTTTGCGTTTTTAAATACAAAACAGTTCGATTATTATTATACTGCTTTATTTTAAATAAGTATCATATTCTTGTAAAACCGCCTCCCAAATTATGCTATGCGTAAACTTTTCTTCTACTCTTTTTCTGATTTTATGTGAAAATTGTTGTCGCAGGGCTTCGTTTTCAAGTAATAAGGTCATTTTTTCGGCAAGGACGTTTTCATCCTTCACAGGAATAAGTATCCCAGTCTCGCCGTTGGTAATAATTTCATTACAACCGTTAATGTTTGTTGCAATTACAGGAAGTCCCATGGAACCGGCTTGGAGCAATACATTTGGAAATCCTTCTCGATACGAAGGAAAAACAAAAACATCTGCCAATCTTAAATAGGCTCTCACGTTATCTGTACGACCAGGGAAGATTATAGAAGCATCGTCTTGTATGGTTTCAATTGTATCTGATGATAAGGAGCTATTTTCTGTTTCTAAAATGCCAACAAGTAATAATTTTAAATTGGGATTGTTTAATTTTTTAAAAGCAGCAACTAGTTCTACGATGCCTTTATCTTTGGCCAACCTTCCCAAAAAAAAGAATACAAAATCAGTTTTTTTGATACCTAATTCATCTTTCAGTGCTTCTGTCTCTATTTCTGCACCTGAATAATCTCTTGTGAAAAATGCTGTATCTACACCATTGGAACTACCATGTCCTAATACTTTTACTTTATCAAGGGTTGTAAACTTGTACTCAAGGATGAAGTCCATTAAACCTTTAGAGTTTGGATAAATTTTATGCGCACACTTATAGGTTAGTTTCTCTGTAAACTCTAATATTTTTTTTTTTTTTCCTGTAAGTTCCATCAATGGCATACCTCCTAAAGTATGTAGCCTAACAGGAATGCGCGTTATTTTTGAGGCAAGCATTCCTAATAAACCAGCTTTTGGTGTGTGCGTATGCACAATATCTGGTCTTTCTTTTCTGAATAATTGAATGAGCTTTAACAGGGCTATAAAGTCCTGTTTTATACTTATAGTTCTCATTAATGGAATATCAAGCATTTTTATGCCTTCGCGTTGTTCTATTTCATTAAAGTCCTTTTCTACATAACTAGAAACTCCTATTATATTGTAATAAGTGTTTAAAAATGTTAGTTGACCAACCAAAATTTTATTCATTGAAATGGGAACTGTGGTTATGCGTATAATTTTCTTTTTATCCATTAATTATGATTTATATACCATTTCTGAAACACAAACAGTAGCCATAATTTAGCACTATGGTTTTCTTTATTGTTGAAATGTTCTGTGAGTAATTGTTGTATTGCCTCGTATTTAAAAAGACCTTGTTCTTCTATAAAAGTTTTTTTAAATTGTGCTTCAAGTTTCTCTTTTAGTTCATTTTGAAACCACAAACGAATTGGAATACCAAAACCTTTTTTACTGAAGCTCATTGTTTCCTCTGGAACCAAATCGCTAAAAGTATCTTTAAGAATCTTTTTCTTATTAGTACCCTCAATTTTGAAATGATGAGGCAATTTTGTTGAAAATTCTGCTATTTTAGAATCCAAAAAAGGTACCCGCGCCTCCAATGAGTTTAACATACAAGCACGATCTACTTTAGTTAACATATCGCCTTCTAAAACTAATTTCACATCGCTGTAAAAAGTTTTGCTCAACTCGTCTCCATTTATACCAATAAAGTGTTTTAAAATAACCTTAATAGAATTTTCTTGAAATTCTGGTTTTAACAATTCATTTTTTTGCAATTCGTTATAGCCCAAAGAAGATAAAGATGCATATCTTTGTTCGGGATTCAACCCTGCAGAATGGATAACTTTTTTTACTTTTCTTAAAATCTGATTTGTTTTACTCGTGTGCGGAATAATTCCAATTAATTTTTCAAAAGCCGCTCGCATCATTTTTGGATATCTATTGTATTGGTCAGCATAGTGCTTCCCTAAATATTTATCATAACCACCAAAAAGTTCATCTGCACAGTCTCCAGTTAATACCACTGTCACTTTTTCTTTGGCTTTTTTTGCCACCATCATAGATGGTATTACAGAAGAATCGCCAAAGGGTTCATCAAAATAAGCCAAAGTTTCATCTACAATTTCTAACAAATCTTCGTGCCCTACTACAAATAATGTATGATCAGAGCCTATATGTTTTGCTACTAGCGTAGCTCTTTCACTTTCATCGTACTCCTTTTCTTTAAATCCTATAGAGAAAGTTTTTATCGGTTGAGAAGACAATTTTGCCATGATAGCAGTAACTACACTAGAGTCAATACCTCCACTCAAAAAACTTCCTAAGGGAACATCCGATATCATTCGCTCTTGAACAGAATCAAACAGTTTTATTCGCAATTCCTTTTTGGCATCTTTATAATTTTGCAACTGATTTTGCTGATTATTATAAGAGATACTTTTAAAATCATAGTATTGTTTTGATTTGAAATTTCCATCCAAATCAACGGTAAGGTAGCAACCAGCTTCAACTTTGAATAGATCTTTATAAATTGTGTATGGTGCTGGAATATATGTTAAGCTCAAATATAAATTTAAAGCTGTTTTTGATAAGTTTTTGCTGTCGTGAAAAGAAAGTAATGCTTTTAGTTCGGATGCAAAAAAGAATCCTCTTTCATTTCTAGTGTAATACAGCGGTTTTTCGCCAAAACGATCGCGAGCAACTAGTAATTTTTGCAACTTTTCGTCCCATATAGCAAAAGCAAACATACCTTCGAGTTTCTCAAGGCATTTTTCAATTCCCCACGCTCCATAGGCTTCGATAATTACTTCTGTATCACTTTTTGTCGTGAATTGAATTCCTTGCAATTCTAATTCTTCTCTAATGTTTTTGAAATTGTATATTTCGCCATTAAATACTATAATTATTGATTTATCTTTATTAAACATAGGTTGATCACCAGTGCTTAAATCGATAATTGATAGGCGGCGATGTCCTAAACCTATAGGAGAGTTAAAAAAGTAGCCACTATCATCTGGACCTCTCTTAACTAGTTTATCGGTAGCCGATATAAGTTGTTGTTCTGTGATGCCTCTAGCACTAAATCCGAATATTCCGCACATTATTTTTTATTTAAAATATATTTTTCTTGACTTACTCAGAATAAAACCTGTGAGATAGAGAAGCGTTGTTGATCTTAATTTTAAAATCAACAGTAAAATTTTATTTACCCTATTCAAATTATGAAATGAGAATTTTTTTAATAACTGTGAAACTAGGAAATCGTTTTGCTGTTCCTTTAAAAGTACTTTTCTTTCTGTAAAATTAAGCCTGTTGAAGTTTACAATATTTAGTGGTGCTACAAAACCGAACCATTTGATGAAAATTTTTTTTCCAAATGATTCTACTTCAAGCGACTGATTTTTAAAAAAATCGAAGTAATCATTAAACTTTTTAAAAGCAATTATCTGATTTTTTACTAATTCATAATTATCACTACGTTTTCCACTAATTTGAATTCTGTAATTATATAGAACCTTATTTAAAACATAAATTTTTTCGGAATGATTAAGAGCATCTAAGGAAAACACAAAGTCTTCGGCATTACGCATTTCTTGAAATTTGATGTTATTTTCAATGAGTATCGACTTTTTTATAATTTTATCCCAGACAGCTAAGCCACATTCATTTGAAAAAAGTTTTGCTAAAGTAATTTTATCCTTTTGGGAATTTATTTCGCCAGAAAACATAGGGTTTTTAGTGCTAATAAAATTTCCCGAAGCGTTTCTTTTTTTGTAACCGAAAATGATACAGTCAGGTTTTATTTTAATACAAACAGTTACTATTTCATTAAAAAAGTCTTGCTCTACCCAATCATCACTATCCATAAAATACACATATTGACCCTTGGCAATAGATAGGCCGTGATTTCTTGCGGCACTAACCCCGGAATTAGATTGTGTTAGTATCGTAATATTGCTGTTGTTTTTTTCTAGTGTTTTAATAATATTTAAAGTATTATCTTTCGAGCCATCGTCAACTATAATAATTTCTATGGCTTCAGTTTTTTTAGAACATAGTGAATTTATGCACTCTGAAATATATTCCTCTACATTATAAGCTGGTATTATAACCGAAATCAAAAAACTTTCCTTCATTGTTCAAGTTCTAAAAAATTCATTATTTTATGACTAATTACTTTTGCATCTAATTCATCGGCTAGCTTTTTAGCTTCTTCGCCTAATTGCTGTCTTAAAGTGGGATTTAGTATTAAAGCATCCAGGGCTTCTGCCATTTTATTTATATTCCCGTTTTCCACCAATATACCGTTTGTGGTATGGGCTATCATATCTTGTGGTCCAGCTACAAAATCGAATGCTACACAGCAACAAACTGCTGCCATAGCCTCTGCTAAAGCGTTTGGAAAGCCTTCGCTTCTGGAAGGGATGACATAAATTCCTGCATAAGCATAAATTGTATCGATGTCTTTTACTTTCCCTAAAAATGAAAGTCTGTTATTAATACCAAGTTTGAGGGCTAAATCTTTTAACGCTTGTCCGTTTTCATTGCCACCGGCAATATGCAACTCCCAATCTGTGTTTTTTAGCATAGCAAAACTTTTTAACAATAAATCAAAGCCTTTCAGGTGATCACCTAAACGACCAACGGCCAAAATAACCTGCCGCCTTTTTATTTCTGGATAGGTGGTAACGCTACGTAAAATGTTTGGGATGACTTCAATTTTAGACTTTGGAAAGTATTTTTTTTGATAGCTTGCGGCGATGCTGGTTTGCGCGATGACTCCTGTGGGTGGTTTTAACCAATAGGCTATTCTATTAATGGTTTTTATAGGTTGTTCCCAAATAAATAAAGGGCTCGATCGTTCTGAAATGTAGAAAGGTGTTTTATTGCCCATCATGGCCAAGGCGGTAATCGCGCCATAAAATTTATTAAACGCCAATACTTTCTGTGGTTTGTGTGCTTTAATTAAAATTTTAATCCATAAAACTGTTTTTAAAAGGGATAAGCTTTTTGTATTAAAACCTTCTGGATCTTCAAATACAATACCGTTATTTAATTTGAAAAAATGTGCTTTTTTAAATATTGATACAAAAACAACTTCAAAACCCTCTTCTTTTAACGCATTTGCAGTATTTACCGAAGCGCGTTCCATACCTCCCATACTCAAGCAAGGACCCACAATGAACACTTTTTTCTTCATGCTAAAAACCTTGCAATTACCTGATTTTCGTAATCTGTGTTGACAATATCTGCCACTATTCTGCCGCCAGCAGCTTCACTAGTATATTTACCTTCAATAATTACTTTTGTTTTTGCGCCTTTTAAAAACCATTCGTATTCTATATCCAAATTTCCGATGTCTAAAGCTTGAAAACCTATTAGCGCTAATTCATACGCCAAGGGTTTGGCTGTTGGCCCCATAGCTACCAGCACCAAATGATTTTTAGTTTGTTGATTTGCGAAATTAAGAAGTTTATCAAATTGATCAAAGGCATTGTGCGCAGGACCTAAAATACGTTTGACGCTTTTGGCATTTTTAAAAAGATTGTTCCCCACGCCCAATCTACTTTTTTCGCCTTCAATGAGCATGATGTCTTTATCATTCCAAATAGATTGTACTTTTTTGAACCAATCACCGCTGAGAGAGGTGTCTTCATAGTCCATATATAACCGTGTCATAGAAGCGTTGTAATATGTTTTGTCCTTTTTTAAATATTTTATTAAAAAGGGATACGTCCAAGAAATTACTGCGCGCCAAAGTGTTTTGGAATCTTTTTTTAAATTAGTTAAAGAGTGATAGCCCACTGGTAATCCTATTAAGATTTTTGGGTTGTCTGATGTTAGAATATCTTTAAAATAAGTTCTTAATCTTTCATTTTGTTTTTGATATGGCAAATCTCTTTTCTCCGTTAAATAAAGAAATTCACTATCTCCAAATCTACAAATCGAACATTGTTCTGCTAAAATTGCATCAATTGTTTCCGGAATTGACTTAACGTGCGGTAAAGGATATATTTTTATTACAATAGGATAAATTGCACTCAAAAAATATTTAAATGCTTTGCGAGGGTATTTAAAAAAACTACCATACTGGATATTCATTTTTATTTATATGTTTTGATTAATGTTAACTTTACCTATTATTGCGGGAACATTAGCCACAATAAAATTATCTGGAGCATTTTTCACTACGACAGCATTAGCTCGAACGATTACGTTATTGCCTATACTCATACCGCCTAAAATTTTTGCTCCACAACTAATTCGCCATTATTTCCTATTACAGGAAATTTCGAGTTTTTGAAGCCAATAGTAACTTATGATTAATCAAACAGTTTTGACCAATACTTTTAGCCGTAATAATTGTTGCAAAGTAATGTTCTAAATATAACCCTAGCCAAATATTATCGGTAACTATATATAAAGTATTCATTTTCGGACAAATCCAACTGAAAAGTTTTGAAATTACACCTGCTCTTTTATAAAAAAGATTTCTAAAGTCTGGGTAATATAGGATACAAATAAAATTTGGATGCTATAGTCAATTTTATGGATTTCAGTCCATCTTTTTAGATCTTTTCTAATGAGCGCTCGGTTAGGGTTTAGATTAAAAAATATGATATACAGAACAATATAAAAAGCACTAATCGCTGTTAAAAATATTTTTATAATTTCAATTAATTTTTATTGATTTCTATTTATTAAGATATGCTTCTAAGATTCATTTTACTTGATTAAAATTTTCTTCATGCCAGTTTAGTGGTAGTGCTAGTAGACGCGGCAGTTCTAATAGGGTTGGTGGGCAAAACAGTAGTTGATTTTTAGAATCAATAGGTTTTTTTTTGAGTCAAAACAAAATCGAAGTCATACCAGTGATTATTAATTTGAGTTGTTTTTTTCTATCCAGCTTTCAAACCACATTTGAAATATCAAGAGTCGCCAAATTATACTCACATATCTTAATTCCCCTTTTTTAAACTGACTTACCAATTTATCTACATAAGCAGGGTTAAAAAAACCGCCTCTTGCAATGGAAGTTGTATTTAAATGTTGATCTAATAAAAAAGACAAATCCGACTTCAACCATTTGTAAATTGGCAAGTCAAAACCTACTTTTGGACGATCCATCAAGGCTTTTGGAACATATTTGTACACAATTTCCCTAATAGGTCTTTTGCTCTCTACACCATTATGTTTATAATTATAGGGTAAAGAAGCGGCAAATTCCATCAAACGGTGATCTAAAAGTGGCTCTCTTCCTTCTAATGAAACCCCCATGGCTCCTCGATCTACTTTTGGCAGTAGTAAATTAGTAAGCGTATCTTCTATTCCTAAGATATAAAGATCATCTAGCGGATCTATTAAATTATATTTATGTTTCTGATGTAGTTGTTGTTTAAAAGGAAACGCAAACAAGCTATCCATCATT
This sequence comes from Flavobacterium sp. KS-LB2, assembly GCF_036895565.1. Lineage (NCBI taxonomy): Bacteria > Pseudomonadati > Bacteroidota > Flavobacteriia > Flavobacteriales > Flavobacteriaceae > Flavobacterium > Flavobacterium sp. KS-LB2. Next base: position 888,931 of record NZ_CP145904.1, read on the forward strand.
TCCCGTGGAAAACCGTTTTGTTGCAAATGCAACTGAGAGATTCTATCCTCTTGTGCTGCAGACAACATATTTCCTATCCCTTCGATTTTTTTTTGCAAGTAATTGTACTTGCCTGTAAATAGTGTACTACTTGATTTAGCAATTGTACCCACAAGATTTTTAAATGGTATTTGGTTTACTTTACTGAAAATTTTGGGAGTTGATTGAAAACCACCGTATCCACCAAAAAGCTCATCGCCACCATCTGCAGATAACGCCACGGCTACATCTTTTCTAGCTAACTTACTCACTAATATAGTGGGAATACAAGAAATATCTGCCAATGGATCATCATATAGAAATGGTAATAGTGGTATTAAATCTATAGCATCTTGTTGTCTGCAGTCATAACTCGTATGTTCTGTACCCAAGTGAGTTGCTATTTTCATGGCATCATGGGATTCATCTACACCATCAGAAAATCCAATGGTAAACGTTTTTAATTTTTCGGTTCTGTCTTTCTGCAACAAAGCGGTTACCATCGTGCTATCAAAACCTCCACTCAAAAAAACTCCAATCGGTACGTCTGAGATCATTCTTAATTCAGAAGCTTCTTGCGCAAGTTTCTCAGTTTCTTGTACTGCTTCTTTGAAAGTACCTTTATATTTTTCTTTTTCTAATAAAGCTCCATAATTCCAATATGGTAGAACCTCTACTTCATTTGTCTTACAATCATAAATAGTCCAAGAGCCCGTACACGCTTTTTTTACTTTGTGAAGAATAGTATTGTCATTTGTACTGTATCCATAGTTTATGAACGTACACAGACTGGATACATCCACTTTAGCTGTGAAGGTTGTTGTATTAAAAAAAACTTTTAATTCAGAGCCAAATATTAATTTTTGGCTGTCTAAATACCAATATAATGGTTTTACACCCACACGGTCTCTGCACAAATACAACTTATCTTCTAATGAATTATAAATAGCAAATGCAAACATGCCCCTAAATTTTTCAACACATGCGGTACCAAAAGCGTGAAAACTTTTTAACACAACCTCCGTATCTGAGGAGGAAGTGAAAGCATATCCTAACGCTTTTAATTCCTCTTGAATTGTTTTAAAGTTATAAATTTCACCATTTAACACGATAGTTAGATGCTCGTACTGCATAGGTTGCTGACCTAAAGCAGATATATCTAGGATGGACAGTCTTGTGTGTCCTAAACCAATGCTGCCTCGGTCTGTTTTTTCAAAAAAAACTCCTTTACCATCTGGCCCACGGTGTGCTAATGCCGCATTGTATTTTTCTAATTGATCTTGACCTAATTGAAAAGAGGTGTCAAAAAAACCGCTAATTCCGCACATAGTTTGTTTTTATTAAATGGCCTAGCTCGTCAGAACTTAAAAATTCTACGTCTGGATACTTTTTTATTATTGCGGTCAATAAGATTTTAAATTGTCTCAAACTTTGTTCTTTGGCACTGGCATCTAGTCCACCTACGAAATTAATGCGATGCATACTGATGATTGCAGGGGTGTGAAATGTAAAAGCTAATTTTACCATATCTAGCGTTGCTTTTACCCAGTCCGTAGTTCCATGATAAGCAGGTTCAAAGTAAGCGTTTCTAACGATATAGTTCAAACCTGAAGTTTTATTGACTTGACCTGTGTAATGATAGGTATTTTTGTACCCTATTTTAGTAGGTTCTTGTTGGTAAAAAGACGTCTGAATATTCTTAATACCAGCAGCTTTGAATACCTTTTCTAATGCACTATTCCACACATAACGCGGGGCGATGATAGAACTAGATGTATATCCAAAAGCCTCTTCAAATAAATGCATTCCCTCTTTAATACTCGTTGCTACAAATTCGTTCTCCTTTTCATTCTCATATTCAAACGCTGCCATTAAATTCTTTCTATGTGCTTGTGCACTAGGTGCATCGATACCATAACAGCCGAGATGAAAAGCATTGATAAAAAACTGATTATTATTTTGCAATTCCTTTAACCAAAGCAATGCATTGATATGTTCCCTACCATGAAATTGTGGGCGAAAATGTCCCTGATTGATTAAGCTTTTTAATTTTTGCCAAACTTGGTCATTTCCATCGCGCTGCATGTAGGTTTCCATAAAGGATTGATAACTGTATTCTTGAAAATTACTGTTCTCTATTTTAGCATAATCGGGATTGGCAGTAATGAAATTAGTTGTTATTTTTATTTTTTTGCCAAGTTCACTTTCAATCTCATTTAACAGTAATTCTAAATCTTCTAAATCTTCTACTCGCTCTAAAGTATCCAATTTTGAGTGTGGATTTTTATTCATATCCACGCCTAAATTATTTAGCTGTAATTGAGTGGCCTTATTAGGTATTCTTTCACTTCCCCAATCGTCTGATTCTATGACCACAATTTTTCTACTTGTTTTATAGCCTTGCGCCAAGCTTTGTAAAAATCTTAATTTTCCAATTGCACTCATGTTAAGAATTTCCTATCTCGTTCACTGAAATAAATTCAACATCAGGCCATTTTTTTAGTATTTCGCTCAGTAACAGGTCGAGTGATCTTAGTCCTTTGATTCTGTTTGATTCTACAATTCCACCTACAAACGAAGCCCTGTGATTGGAGATGATGGCGGGTTGTTTGCAATTAAATGCTTGTTGTATGTTTCGCAGGCAGTCTGCCACCCCGTTGTTACCAATGGAAAAATTGGTTTCAAACACCGCATTACGAACCAACACACTTAATCCCGATTTTTTTTTTCGTCCTAGATAATTAAATGACCAGACATCTTTGCCATTTATTTGTGGTATTTTAAGAATTCGCCCAACATCTAACCATTGTACGCCTTCTTGTTTAAGAATAGACTCGAGACTTGGGTTGTAAAACATTGCGGGTGGTGTAAAAACTTTGGATGAATATCCATACAAATCCTTAAAAATAGATAAACTACTTTTTGTGATTTCCTGAGTGGATGCAACATCCTGTTGATCCCACACATCAAACGAAGCCTCAATACCTCTGGTGCGTTTGGGATATTGTAAATAATCATGACCTAGAAAGAAAAATTCTTGTTCAAACACTTTTCTTGCCACCGCTTGTTTGTTCTGTAATTCTTCCATCCACCAATTCACTTGCACGTGTTCGCGACCATGGGATTGCGGTACAAAAATGTTTTGCTCTATACCTTGTTTTACTATAGACAGCACCGTGTCGGAGTGGGGATAACGTTTGTACGTTTTTTCTATTGTTTCAAAATGATAATTTTGGAAGTGATCCGCTCTTATTTTTTCAAAATCCGGATTGCCTACATTGGTAACGGCTGTAATGCACGGGTGGTTTCCTAAATGGTCTTTGTATTTGGTAAGCACTTCAAAAAGGGCTTCCATATCGCTATTGGTTTCTAATGTGTCAAATTGATCAAACCGATTGGCATCCACATCAATGCCTTTTTCTCTTAAGGCTTCTCGAACTTCCATTGATTTTAAACGCACCGAGCCCCAATCATCGGACATGAAAATGATTTGTTTTATAGTAGTTTGGTAGCCTAAAGTGGCGGTGAGTTTTTTAAGGGTTTGTTTCATGTGTAGCTATTATTGATTTTTTATTGGTCACATGATTCTTCCAGATAGTAATTTCCTTTGATATCGAAATCTGGTTACGGAAGTTTCATTTGTGCTTATTGTTTTTCTAGTGGTCATCTTGATATTTTTAAGCACCCTTAGCGGTTGCACATTTACTTGTATGATTTTCTTTCCAGTATAATTGTATTGTTAGAGTATTATAGTGAATATAATTCCACAAAAAAATTAGAAATAAAAAAATTGAATGGAATTATAAAATGACTTGCTATTAATGCCATAATTCCATATAAAAATAAAATAGGTACAAATAGTTTTAGAAAAGTTCCAAAAATATTGTTTTTTATCTCAGTAAAACTTTTTATATAAACTTGAAAGAATAATCCGATTGCGATAAGACTAAATATCATTTTAAAACGTACCCCTTGCGAAATATTAAGCATAATATTGGATATACCCCAAAAAAGTAACACTAAATTGAATAACTGCAGTAAACCCTGATTAATGAGTAGCCTCTTCCTATTTATATACAATATAACCATGCCTAGTGGAACGCAGTACCAAATTGCATCTAGTACAATATTTAAACCTTGTAGTTTAACATTATAGGACTGTTCATTTTTTGCATAGCGTTTGTTTAAAGTATTTTGACCTTTTTTGGATGCGTATGCATTGTATTTTTCTGTAATAATCGTTTCTGATTTCGATACGGTCAGATCTTCTATAGCTCCTACTACTGAACTTTGCCCGATAACGAATGTAAAAATGACAAAAGACACATAATACCAAATTTTGTTTTTAAATAAAAGCAGTAATACTGGTAACGCCACATATATTGCAAGCCCTATGTGGAACAATGGAGTAAAAAGTATGTAAATTAAATACTTTTTAGATTGTAAGTTGTAATAACTCACTGCATTGTAAACTATAAAAACACCACCTGTGTAAAAGGCCAAATTAGGAATAGGCCTTAACAAAAAAAACAAAAGCAAACCAAAAAAGAAAAGTAAGCCAAAATTAGTAAGCTCCCTTAAATTTATTGTCTTTAGCATCTGGATTGTTTTTACTAGGAAATAGCCATAAACCAAAAACAGCGCTGAAAAATAGATATGATGAGATTGAAAAAATGCACCAAAAATAATAGACATGAGCGTATTATAAAACTTACCATTCTGCAAAGCGAGTAATGACTCGAAAGCGGCACCTAAGGTATTGGATGCTTGTTTATAAAACTGACTCTCATAACGCTCTAAATCTCCTACGCTAATAGCTGTTAAGCCTAAAAAAGTATAAAGAGCAATCAATAAGTTTCTACCAAACTTTGAATCAAAATTTTTGAGTGCGATAAATAATGCAGAAAGCGGCCAAATTAAATATAAAATAATGGCATATCCTTTACTTTCTTTATTCATTTGGAAATTTCATTTCGCTAGGATTGGTGATCATTTTGATATGATTCAAAGCGGGTATTTCAAGTTGATTGATTATGAAATCATTGGTTTTTTTAAAAATAGGATAATTAAAATAATAATTGCAATGTCTATTTTCAGTTATTAAAACTGTGGACCATCCTGAAAAAACAATACAGTTCTTTAATTTTATTAATAGTACTTCTGCGGGCACCATAGATTCAATCAAAATAATGCGGTCATTGTTTTGGTATTTTTGTTTATTTGTTTTAGTTGTTAGAGGATGCAGTTTTACGGCTATTTTTTTTTGTGGAAACTGATTTAAAACGGCTTCTAAAAATTCAAAATCAGTATTGTACAAATTTTCCCATAGGGGTTGATTAAAATAGTAGATTACGTTTTCTATGGGAAAATCATCATAATAATTAAAACAATGTGCAATAAAAGAGATACAATCTGTATTGAATTCGGGCAACTTAATAACATTCGGTTTATTTTTAGCACTATGCACGTATTGCTCAGGGTGAGTTATCCAAAGGGTATTAATGAATTTATGACAACCGTAAGTATAATAGTCAAATCGAAGAAACGGCACGAACAACTTATTTTCGACAAGTATTTTATTTTCTTTTATAGAATCTCTAATGACGCTCAGGAAGTGATATTTTTTATTAAATTTAGCGTAAGCACTGTAACCATCTGGACCTAAAGAAATCTCTACTCCCTTCTTTGATAATTTATAAGCAATATAAATGTTAACAGCGTTTATTGCCTGAAAAAACAAGAAATGATTTGGTTTTTCTCTCAAAATAATAGTTGCAATGTCTTTTGTTGTTCTATTGTCAATAACATGGGTAGTTATGTTATTCAAAACCGTTATTTTGGTTGTATCTAATCCTTGCAAACGAGTCCCATTCCTAATAATATAGATGGTATTTATATATGATTCGGTATTATACACACCAGTTGCTATATTTACAGCTTGTAAAAACTGATATTCTGTTAAAACAACATATACATTTTTGATTACTTTCATATTATTTTAAAATCTGTTTGAGTATGTTATTTAGCGCACGCATTTGAAATAGGAATGCTAGCGAGCCATAGAGGAGAAAAAATAGTAACAAATTGATTAGTAAATTCCATTTATCACTCATTTTGATAAACCAAATTATTTGCATTGTATATACAGTTACGCCTACTATTGCATTTAAAACAAAAATTGGCATCAAATCAATTAATTGTTTGCTCAGGCCAAACCCAATCAATTTACCAGAATAATATGAATTTACACCAGTTATAAAAATATTTATGATAATCAAACTGTACAACAATCCAAAAATGCCAAACCATATTGCAGTAAATGCTCCTAGAAAAAGCAATACATTGTGCAGCAACGAGAGTTTGAGTACCATATCGCTTCTGCCTTTTAAATTACAAATATTGAGGTTATACTGATGAACGGGGTAAAATATACCTGAAATAAGTAATAATTGAAAATAGGGTACTGCTGGAAGCCATTTGTCGGTGAGTAACCACCTGAAAAAAGGAGTGGCAATGATTCCTAAATAGACAAGAATGGGTGTAACTACAAATACCACTATTTGCATTAGTTTGGAATAAGTATTTTTAAGTTGTGCATCATTTCCACCTAGGTTAGCTAACAAGGGGTAGAATACCCTATTAAAAGCATTGTAAAAGAAACCGCTGGGTAACTGTTCTAAAGAACGTGCTCTAGTAAAATAGCCTAATTGTACTGCGGAAAAATACTTTCCAATGACTATGTAATATAAGTTCTCAAATATTGTATTAATAATGGCCGTAATCGATAATTTGTAGCCAAAATTTAAATGGTATATGAATTTTTCTTTATTGAACAAAAAACTCGGAGTCCACTTCGCATACCACCAAAGTTGTACTGTGGCTATGGCTGCATAAGCTAAATCCTTGGCTACTAAACTCCAAACTCCGTAACCGTTATAAGCCATCCAAATGGAAAGCGATGCACTGATGATTAAAGACGGTATTTGTAATTTAAACTGTGTTTTAAACTGTAAAGATTTATTCAGTTTAGTGGATTGTACTAATGTAAATGCATTAACTATTAGAAGTAAACCTAATACACGTACTAAACTAATTAGAATTTCGTGCTTATAAAACATTGAAATATAAGGTGCCACAAAAAATAATATGACATATAAGACAATTGAGCTACCAAGATTTACAAAAAAAACAGTAGAATAATCTTCATTATTAGGATCCTTTGTTCTTATTAAACTAGAAGCCAAACCACCATCTAACAGGCCACGACTAATGGCTATAAAAACGGCAATCATTCCTAATAGTCCAAATTGCTCAGGAAGCAATAAACGTGCTAAGATAATGGTAACAACGAAATTTATTATTTGTGTTCCCCCTTGTATCATAAATGACCAGAGCATTCCTGATTTGACAGTATTTTTCTTAGTTTCTATAGTCATTGATTTCTATTTCGTTGAATTTTCACAAACTAAAATTTCAGCAATTTTCCAATCAAAATTGCTATCGATATCATGGGAACTTTTTTCATCCATAACATATTTTTTAATCCTAACGAAATCTGTTAAGTATTTTTTCTCTTTTAGAGCTTTAACATTTATGATGTAGATAGCACCATTAAGTTCATAAACCTTAGGGCAGTCCTGTCTTCTGGTAAAAATCTCATCTTTGGAATTTACCAGCCATCCATTTAAATTTTCTTCTTTTAGTACGTAATATGGGTTTGATTTAGTTTCTAAAACGGAAGCTACCATCTCACAATTTTCGTCAAATTCATTTAAAGCCTCTCTAATATGCTTGTCAGTTCTAAAAGGTGAAGTTGCTTGCAATAGCACCAATACCTCTGAAAAATAACCTCGTTTTTCATAATATTCTATAGCATGTAATAGAACTTCAGATGTGCCAGTTCTATCGGTTGCAAGTTGAGCAGGTCGGATAAAAGGGACTTTTAAGCCTAATGATTCTACGATATTTTTAATTTCTAAATCATCTGTTGATACACAAATCTGTTCGTTTTGGAAAACTTTTTGGGCGGCATCTATGGTGTATTGGATTAAAGGTTTTTTATTTAATAATTTAATGTTTTTTCTCGGCACACCTTTAGATCCACCGCGAGCTGGAATGACAACTAATGTTTTCAAAATCTTATTTGTTTAATATCGTCTTGTGCTTTTTTAAAATCTTCATGTTTGCCGATATCTAACCAATAACCCACCAATGGATAAGACACAACTTTTAATTTTTCAGTAATTAATTTATCTATTAAATCAGTCGCGTTAAAAAATACTTCTTTAGGTATATGCTTTAAAATAGATTTTTTCATAATGTAGATTCCGCCATTTGAATAGTAGGTATACATTGGTTTTTCTTTGAAACTCTCTATTGCGCCATCCTTAGTTTCTAACACAGCATAAGGAATATTTACCTCGTACGGTATAGTTAATACTGAAAAATCTGCCTCTTTCTCAATAAAATCAAGAAACAATTGTTCGTAATCTACATTAGTTAGAATATCAGAATTCATAACTAAAACATATTCATGTTGTAAATTATCAATTTTTGAAACAGCACCAATTGTGCCTAAAGGTTCATCTTCCCAAACATAATTAATATCAATATTTTTATCTTTGCCATCACCAAAATAGTTTTCTACTTGTTCACCTAAATATTTTACGGAGAACCAAAAGTCGTCAATTCCGTACAGAGCTAAGCGATCAACATTATACTCCATAATTGCTTTACTTCCTACCTTTAAAAGTGGTTTTGGTACCGTATCAGTAAGTGGTTGTAAACGCTGTCCTCGTCCGCCTGCCATGATTATGGCATCAATTGGGAGGTAAGATCTCATTACCCTAAAATTAATAACATTTACTACCTTAAGTTCACTATCTACAACGGGAAGAATTCGGAAATTACCTTTTCGATACTCAATTATTTTCTTAATATCCTGATCTCCCTTTTTGATAAACTTTGGATGTAATTGAATAATACCATCTACGATTTTGTTGATAGTAACACCTTTTATCAATGCTCTTCTCACATCTCCATCGGTAAGTGAACCCAATAGTTTATTCTCTTTATTTACTACAAATAAAATGGCATCTTGTGCAAGGAAATCAAGTTTTATTAAAGCTTCTTTAATACTACTTCCTGAAGAAATCAAATGATCTCTAAAATTTCTCATATTCTTTTTTTAGGATTTCAATAATTTTTGAAGCTGTTTCTCCATCCCCATAAATACTAGAAACTGTGATTGCTTTTTGATTTTCAATCGATTGTACTGCTTCTATTATTTTTTGTTTTTTAAAGGGGGTATTTATGATGTTCTTTGTCATAATTCGACCATCTTGTCTGTTTCCTAGATTAATAACCCACTTTGGAAAAAAGGCTGCTTCTATAAAACCACTGGAAGTATTTCCGATCATCATCTTGCAATATTTCATACAAGATAGATATCCAATCATTCCAAAAGATTCCACGATTTTTAAATTTGGATTATCCTTTCCAAACTCTAAAATAATCTCCTTGATCTGATCGCCTGTGGTATCTGCATTAGGTAAAGTAATTACTACTTGGTAATTTTTCATTAAATCTGAAAAAGACAATAGCAGTTCGTCAATATAATTTAAATTCATTTTCAGATTTACAGTTTCTGGATGGAAAGTGCAAAGAAGTGTAGGTAATGATAGGTCAATATTAAATTTAGATTTGAAACGGTCAATACTCAAGTAATTTATATTTTTTAAATTATCAATACTTAGAGCACCAACATTAAAGGTTTGTGCTTCGGGATTAATTTGATTAGCTTTCTCTTTATAAATTGTAGTTGAAACAAATAACAACTTCGACATTAATGAAATAGCATGCCTGTATACATTATCTATAGCACCTAGAGTTGTTTCTCCGGCATGTAAATGAGCTACCTTGTAAACAAATGGAGTTGTCGCAGTTACGGCAGCAAACATTTCATATCTGTCGCCCAAGGCAATAATATAATCGTATTTATTTTTGGACCAAAAATCTGAAAAAATATTTATACTTACTCCAATATTTTTTGTTATATCTAACGGATTACGATTGTTGATAGGGGTTTTAATTTTATGAATTTTCTTAAAATTTGATTTTTCAATTTCAGTTATTGTAAAACCATGTTCTTTCGACAAATGAGTGCCGAAGGCAACAACCTCTAAATTGAAAAATTCATCCGATTTAAGATGATTCAAGAGTGGTAAATAAATACCGAAATCAGCACGTGAACTTGTTAATACTGCAATTCTCATACTATAATTAAATCGTCTTTATTAAAATTTTTAATTGCTTTTTTTCCCAAAATAGCATCCCATTGCATAGCAGATATCCCGTTTCCAGGTCTTTTGGTAGTAATATTATCTTCAGTAAATAGACTGTCTTTCTCTATGTTTTTTTTAGCGACAATACTTTTTCTGGCTATAATAATATTTTTTATTTCACTTTCACTAGGCTCCTTTATACCATTACCAGAAAGTGTTTGCTCAATGTTACGGATAGCTTTGCACATTGCAATTAATTCAGCAGGTTCTAATGAAGAGGCATGGTCTGGACCTGGAAGATGTCTATTTAAAGTAAAATGTTTTTCAATAACTGTAGCTCCCAAAGCAACCGCAGCGATTGGTACTTCAATACCCAAGGTGTGATCTGAATATCCAATCTTTACATCAAACTCTTTTTCGATACTGAGCATCGCTTTAAGATTCACATCTTTCATAGGGGTTGGATACTCAGTATTACAATGTAAGATTGTTATTTTCTCCTTCGAAATTCCAGCATTTAAGAAAACTTCTAATGCATCCTTTATTTCATACATCATTGACATACCAGTAGAAATGATTACTTCTTCGAACAAGAAAGCGGCTTTCTTTAAATAGGGCAAGTTTGTAATTTCACCACTTGGTATTTTTACTACTTTTAATCCTATAGAAGCTAAATATTCCAGAGAATCTAAATCAAATGCAGTTGAGAAAAAAGGAATATTTTTTTCTTTGCAATATTTTATTAATTCCTCATGTTGATCGTGAGACAATTCCAACTTTTTTAACATCTCAAGTTGTGTATCGCCCCCATTTTGAGTATTCTTAATTTGATACTCTGCTTTTTTAGCGGTTTTTGAAACTAAATGTTCAGCCTTAAAAGTCTGAAATTTAATATAATCAACACCTGCATTGACTGCTGCATCTATTAATTTGAATGCCTTATTAATATCACCATTGTGATTAACGCCGGCTTCAGCAATGATAACTACTTTTCTACTCATATAATTTTTCCGGGATTCCCCACAACTTTTAAATTATCATTTACATCAGTAATAATTACAGAACCGGCACCGATAATAACATTTTTCCCAATTTTTATTCCCTGTTTGATTACTGAATTTGCACCAATAAAAGTGTTTTCGCCTATTTGAACATTACCGCACAATACTGCTCCTGGTCCTATATGCACGGCATTACCAATTTTACATTCATGTTCTAAAATGGCCGCTGTGTTAACGATACAAAAATTTCCTATTGTAACTAGCGGATTAATAGACGCATGTCGTGCTATTAAATTTCCATTCCCAAAAGTTATCATACGGGATACAGAAGCCGCAGGATGCGTAATATTTAAAACGTTCTTTCCTTTAGAGAGAATAAGTTTTCCTAAACGATTTCTTAACTCGTTATCGCCAATACCGAGTATAAATTCGTAGTTTTCTGTCCAATCAAAATCTGGATTTAATTCAAAACCCATATATTTTAAATCAAAATAATTATGTGCGACTACGTCTGGCTCTAGATAACCATCTATTTTGATATTAGCTAACATAGCAGCTTCGGCCACCACAAATCCATGCCCTGAATAACCTGCTAAAATCGTTTGCTTTTTTTTCATAATATTTTTTTAAAATTATGCATATTTGTTGCTTTTTTTATTGCTGTAGCATAACATAGATGATTTATTTATTCATTATTTATTAATTGGACTATCTTTTTTATTAAAAGACAATGTTTTATGCTTAAAGTCCTTTTTTTATAACTTCCCATCCGCATGATTCAAAATTCCTTTTACATCGTAAATAACAGCATTCTCTTTTTTGAGCTCCTCTAAATCAAGATTTAAAAATTCGTTATGGGCAACCCCTAAAACAACTGCATCAAATTTTTGATTTGGTATTGTATTGGTGGATTTTAATCCATATTCATGAAGAATTTCTGCCGGATTTGCCCAAGGGTCGTAAATTGTGATCTTGACATTATAATCTTCTAAAGCTTTTATGACGTCGATGATTTTGGTATTCCGCACATCAGGACAGTTTTCTTTGAAAGTGATACCTAAAATTAGTAAAGAAGCACCATTGATAGCTATATTTTTTTTAATCATGAGCTTCACTACTTGCGAAGCTACATATTCTCCCATACTGTCGTTTAACCGTCTTCCTGCTAAAATAATTTCGGGGTGGTAGCCAGCTTCTTGTGCTTTTTGAGCCAAGTAGTATGGATCTACCCCGATGCAATGGCCACCTACTAATCCAGGTTTGAAAGGAAGAAAGTTCCATTTTGTACCCGCGGCTTCTAAAACTGCATGGGTATCAATATTTAGTAAATTGAATATTTTAGCCAATTCATTGACAAAAGCAATGTTGATATCTCGTTGCGAATTTTCTATTACTTTGGCCGCTTCTGCAACTTTTATAGTAGGAGCGAGGTGAGTTCCAGCTGTAATAACTGATTTATACAAATCATTCACCTTTCTACCAATTTGTGGTGTTGAGCCTGAGGTGACTTTTAGAATTTTCTCAACGGTATGTTCCTTATCTCCGGGATTAATGCGTTCTGGAGAATAACCTGCGAAGAAATCCTTATTAAATTTCAGTCCTGAAACTTTTTCCAGAACTGGAATGCATTCCTCCTCAGTTGCACCAGGATAAACCGTAGATTCATAAATAACAATGTCCCCTTTTTTTAATACTTTGCCTACTGTTTCGCTGGCTTTGTAAAGTGGCGTTAAATCAGGACGGTTGTTTTTATCTACAGGTGTGGGAACGGTAATGATGTAGTAGTTGCAGTCGGCGATATCCTCTAGATTAGAAGAACATAACAAGCCAGTAGGGTTCTCGACTGCGCTCGAACTGAAAAAGTCAGAAACTAATACCGCTTGCAATACCTCATCACTGATTTCTCTTGTTTTATCACTTCCTCTGTTTAATTCGTCGATACGGGTTTGGTTGATATCGAAACCTACTACTTGATACTGTGCGGCAAAAAGACGTGCCAATGGTAATCCTACGTAACCCAAACCAATTACTGCAATTTTTATGCTCATTTTTTATTTTTTAAATTTTCCCAGTACCAATCAACAGCTTTTTTCAAGCCTTGTTGCATTGAATATTGTGGAGTATATCCTAATAAATTTTTGGCTTTTTCTATACTTGCTAACGAATGTGGAATATCACCTGCTCTAGTTGGTCCGTATGTTGTTTTAACAGCAGCAATTTCATGATCAAATAAGGACAAGTACTTCTTAAGTGCTTCCATTAAATCATTTAATGAAGTGCGATTACCAAAAGCGGTATTGTAGACAGTATTAATCGCCAACGGATTTTCTGTAAAGAGCGCTAGTTCATTCATTTGAATCACATTGTCGATATACGTAAAATCTCTAGAATTAGTACCATCGCCGTTGATCACTGGACTTTCATGGTTCATTAATTTTTTGACAAACAACGGAATTACAGCGGCATACGCCCCATTGGGATCTTGTCGTCTTCCAAAAACGTTAAAATACCGCAACCCAATGGTCTCTAAGCCATAGGTTTTGCTGAATATTTCGGCGTACAACTCGTTTACGTATTTAGTAATAGCGTAGGGGGAAAGTGGTTTTCCAATTACGTCTTCTACTTTCGGTAAGTTTTCTGAATCTCCATAGGTAGAGGAACTGGCAGCATAAACAAAACGTTTTACACCCGCATCTCTGGAAGCAACTAGCATGTTTAAAAAACCAGAAATATTAACGGCATTAGTAGTAATGGGATCGTTAATGGATCTGGGAACCGAGCCTAAAGCTGCTTGGTGTAATACATAATCCATTCCTTGTGCTGCTTTATGGCAGTCTTCTTCATTGCGAATGTCGCCGTGAAGGAGCGTAAAATTTGGGTTGTCTAAAAATGGAGTAATATTATACAAATGGCCTGTAGCAAAATTGTCTAAGCAAGTTACCCTATGTCCTTTGTCTAAAAAATATTCGCATAGATTAGATCCAATGAATCCACCTCCACCTGTTATTAAAATTGACTGCTTCATTATTTATTGCTTTCTTATTTACTTTTATCTTTTTCTAAGTTAAAAACACTTTTCGTAATGTAGTTGTAGAAAATCGATGATACCTTACATTAGAAAACAATTCTATTCATTAATCTTAACAATACTTACGACCAGTAAAATTTTTAGCTTGGTATTCATTGTAAACAATGCGAACATCTAAGTGGAATGACTTAAGTATATCTTCAAGGTCTTTTTCGGTAGCGTAAGGCACAATTTCATCCACAAACTTGCATCCTTTGAGATGAATATATCGTTCTACAACAATTTGTGTTGGCTTATTTTTTTCAGATTTATCAATTGTAGGATCCGTTTGTAGGGCACAAATTAAATAATTGCACTTTCGCTTTCCCTCTTCCAGCATTTTGATGTGTCCCGCATGTAACAAATCAAATGCACTAAATGTAATTCCTATTTTCATAAATTTTCTACGGCTTCGCCGCATGAGTCACGTAATGAATCATGTGGCATTTTTCTGTAGAATACTTTTTACTATTCTAAAATCATAAAAAACCTAGTGACTTAAGAGAAAAGGTTTTAAATTTTATTTTTAATTAAATGATTAATAAGTAGTTTTACTATTCTTTGTTCTCTATTTGATTGCTATATAAGAAATAATTACACTTCAAGGATCGTTATTTTTCCTAACTTTTAACGATTTTGCCCTATGAGGCATGTAAATAGTCATCTGGCTAATTCTCCAAGTAACTAATTTTTTAATATTCTAAAGTCACAAAAAAACCGAGCTGCTTTATAACAACAGTTACGTATTTTTTGTTAATTTTTGTTACTATTCCTTCTTTATCTTTAAATGGTCCAGAAGGAATTACCAATCGTTGTCCTGTAATTAAGTTCTCAACACTAATGGCTAAATACGGTAGAGATAACGATTCTTTTAATGTCGCAATTTCTTTATCTGAGGCAATTGCTGGCTTACCTAACCAAAATAAGTAACGAACTACACCAGTTATTTCAAAGACTTTTGATCGATCTCGATCGTCTAACCTGACAAATACATAAGACTTTAATAGGGGAACTATCACTTTCTTTTTACGATCTGACCATTGACGAAGTTCTTCTTTGTACGGGCAATACGATTCTAGTCCAATTTTTTCTAATCTTTCAGCAACTTTTAATTCTTGTTGTGGTTTTGTGTACAACACAAACCAAAATTTATTGTCAATTTGCATTTAATGATGTTAATTTTGTTTAAACAATTGCTGAATATATTATTACTTCGATACGCTACTCTGTAAACTATCTAAATAATCGTGATCTGCTTTGGTATTCTCTATTAAAATATTTTTGTTCTCTATTATTCGTTGGAGCAGTATTATCATTTCTTTCCTTAGCCTAGCACAAGTTTCGTTTTTACCTTTACTTGAATAAGTGGCTAATTCGTTCTCACAGATTAGCAACAGTTTGTAATCTGAAACTACTTGTTGATGTGCAGCGAAGTGCTCTTTAGATAATATATTTCCATTCTCCATTTATATCATTATTTATGTTCTCGGTTGGCAAATGTGAGTAAAGTTTACAACAGAGCAACATTGAATGTAATAACTGGACGTAAAAAAAGAATAATCGAAAGCATTAATTGTTAGTATTACTTTATTTTACAAAAATTAGAGATTCTATTGAATGAACTTTAATAGATTGATTTTTGTTTTTTAGAACACTAGAAGAAAAGGATGTTTAATGATAGAGAATTAAAGCACATTCAAGATTGATGTAGACAGTGCAAAAGTATTTTTCCATCTTAATTTATTCAATTGCATTTAGTCTTCATAGTGATGGAGCTTTATTAAAAAAAAACAATAAGAATGTGATATCAATAACTCATTTAGTTTTAAGTGATTGAAAATCAATTAATTGTATTAATTTGATAACCATGTGCTTTTAATTCAAAGTCACAGTAATAACAAATTGTATTGCAGTTTTATACAATAACAAATGATTAGTACTACTTGTATAATGCATAGTTGTTATTGAGGGTAATTAAAATGTCCACTTTGCCCTATTGTTAAAAATTACTCAGAATGGTAGACGTTAATTGATTTCTAAATTTCCTGATATTTTTAACTATTCTACAATAAAGTACACTTTAAGCTAAAGTTTTGGAGGGAATTCTAAATTATGAACACATAATAAATAGTTATGCTATTTTTTTACTACATATTCGGATTAGTAAATCTTACTTTTTTAAATTATTACGCAATTATTTTAACCAATAAGTATTAAATGGCTGCTTAAAAATTTTAAAAAATACATTTGATCTTGATTTAGAAATATAATTTTTTTTTTATTATTTAAATAATACAAAAAGAAGAAGAAACACCTATTACTTATTAATTCGCACTTATTCGCTACGCAACCGTTTTTATTAATAATCGCTGGGTTTAAGCCTTGATGAAATTACAAAATAGAATTATGATAAACCTACTTTATTTTAAAATTGAACCGCATCTTAGAGAGCAAATTGAAAATTTTTCAGCAAGTTCTTCTATTCAAAAATTTAATTTTCAGGCAACAGATGATGTTGACGAATTTACGAATTTCTATACTAAGAATTGTTTTGATATCATAATTATGAATCCGAGTCACAACAAAGACGAAATTATTAATTTATTCCAAAAGACAGCCGTATCGATTTCTAAACTAATTATTTTTTCACCCAACAAAACTGATGCTTTTGACTTTATCAACTTTAATGTTTTTGGTTTTCTTGCTTATCCTTTGGATGCGGTACAGGTGATTACGATTATTAATAGATGTTTAAATAAGATAGCTGTAGAGAATGATACACATCAACTTAAATTAGCCAAAGATAAATTTCAAAAATTCGTCTCTATTAATTCTGTAAAAAAGATTGAATTGATTAAAACGGATGACATTAGTCATTTTGAAGCGGATGGGAGATATACTATTGTATATCTAACTAATGGTGTCAGTAAAATGGCTAGTAAGAATATTGGAGAATTTCAAAAATTATTAAATCCAGATATTTTTTGCAGAATTCATCATAAATTTATTATTAATATGAATAACCTTCTGAATATATTAAAATCGGACGGGTACTATTGTGAAATGAGCAACAATAAAAATATTCCAGTTTCTAAGAGAAAACTTGAAAATTTGAACGCTATTTTAAACTTGGGAAAAACGCTTGTCTAAAATTGTATGGTTTTTATGTTGTTGGATGAAATAATTGTTAAACAAAATAAATTCATATCTTCTAGATAATAGAATGTTGGTAATTAATACTAATAAAAAACTTTTAGTTCCATTTATTAATAAATAATCTTCACTTATTACTAATCAAAAGTAAGCGGTGTACTGCCACAATACTTTTGCAGTGAAAATAATTCCTAATTGAAAACATGACGAACCATTCATCAACAATCTCATTATTTTACCCTGAGAGTATATACTTTCTTTTCTTTATCGTAGCCTGGGGAATCAGTTATCTTAGTTTTCCAGTTATCATCAATGTTTCTAAAGTCAAAGGATTATGTGCCACGCCATCTGATAGAAGTTCTCATACAACGGAAACTCCAAATCTCGGCGGTGTCGGTATTTTTATAGGTTTTGTCTCAGCCTACACCTTTTTTGGATCATTGTTTAATACAGACAACAAGTACAACATTGGCGGTTTACTTCTTATTTTATTTTTTTTGGGTTTAAAAGATGATATTTTAATTTTGTCAGCCAAAACAAAATTAGTCGTTCAGTGTGTAGTGAGCTTGCTTCTTACATTAAATTCCAACATTACGATTCACAATTTTTACGGGATTTTTGGCATTTATGAAATAGATTCAGTGCCTGCAATAGCCTTAACTACTTTTGTTTACGTTTTAATTATTAATTCCTACAATTTGATAGATGGCATAGATGGCCTAGCTGGTATCATTGCTATTTGTTTTTTTTGTGTCAGCAGTATTTTGTTTTACAATGCAGATGCAATCCCTTTGATCATCGTTTCCTTAACCTTAATGGGATCACTCATCGCTTTTTTACAATATAACTTTTCCAAGAAAATGAAAATCTTTATGGGTGATACTGGTTCGATGATAGTTGGATTTTTACTTTCGTTTGTACTAATCAATCTTCTCAACTTGAAACAACTAAATTTTGGATTATTTTCTTATCCAACCAATCCCGTTTTATTTATTGCATTATTATTTTATCCCTTGTTGGATACTGCACGAATTTTTTTTGTTAGGCTTGTGATTTTTAAAAAAAGTCCTTTTAATGCCGATAAAAATCACATTCATCATAAACTTCTATCGTTAGGTTTTAAACACTACCAAATTTCTATCTTGGTAGGAGTAGTGACGTTACTTTTAGCTTCTTCTAGTATATTGATGGTCAAACAAACTATTTATGTTCAACTTTTTAGTATCATTTTTATGGGTATTATCTTGTTTTCGCTACCTATTATCATAGATAAAATGAAATCAATTAGTTTTAACTTTTTGAAAGATAGTATTCTACTGTTATTACTATTATTAACTATTGGTTCTCTTCAGTCTTGTGCTTCAAAAAAAGATGTTTTATATTTTCAAGATTATGATAAAGCTGCAATTGACGATACCAAAATTTTGAATCAAAAAATTGAAACTAATGATATTTTATCGGTAAAGATTTATTCTCTGGACCCAGAAGCAGCAAAAATTTACAATATCGACTTACTGGAAAGTACTGCTGGTGGTTTACAATTGGAAATGGTTAGACTTAGAAGTTACCTAGTTAGTGATGGAGGTGAAATCACCATGCCAGTGCTTGGGAGTATTATTGTAAACACTAAAACTACGTTAGAGTTAGAAGAATATCTTAGAGCAAAATTGATTAACGAAGGTCATTTAAAAGATCCTACAGTTACGGTTCGTATTTTGAATTCAAAAATTACTGTTTTAGGCGAAGTTAGAACTCCAGGAACATACACCTTTGCTGAGAAGAACCTTACGTTACTTCAGGCACTTGGCTTAGCAGGTGACCTTACAATAAATGGGGAACGAAAAGATGTGCTATTGATACGGCAGGAGGGTAATGCTAAAACTATCCACCATATTGACTTAACGTCTAAAGAATGGATGAATACTGAATTGTTTTACATAAAACAAAATGATGTTATAATTGTAAATCCAAATAACGCCAGAGTTAAATCAGCTGGAATTATTGGAAATGCAGGAACTTTAATTTCGGTAATCTCGCTATTACTAACCGGATTTTTACTTATAAAACAATAGACCATTGGATAATACATTTGAAGAACAGTTAGACCTTAAGAAAGAGTTATTTAATTATTTATCCTACTGGAAATATTTTGTAATTTGTTTGGCACTTGGGCTATTTTCCGCTTATTTTTATCTGCGGTACATCAGTCCCGTTTATGCTATAGAAGCAAAAATTAAGATTTTAGAAGAGAGTAATAAAGGTCTAAAACTCCCTTCGGAATTGTTGGGTATGATGGCGAGTAAATCAGGAATCAATCTGGAAAATGAATTAGAAACCATGAAGTCGAGACGTTTAATAGGTCCGGTAGTGTCTCAATTAAATCTAACTACTTCCTATTTTACCAAAGGAAAATTTAAAAATACAGAGTTGTGGAATGCGCCACTAACTGTAACTCCTATAATTACTCAGGACGATTCTTTTAATCCGATTACGATCTCTTTTACCAAACAAAAGGACGGGTATCTTGTTCATAAAGAAGACAGTACTACAGTTTTCATATCGGGAAACCATGGAAATATCAAGATCAAGAGTTTAGAATTACTTATTGAACCTAATGCTAATGCGAAACCAGAGACAAAAGAGTTTTTTGTGAGGGTTGTCCCATTTAAAGCGGCGGTAGAATCACTGAAAAACAGAATTTCTATTGCTAAAGTCGGAGATGAAAGTGATATTTTGTCAGTTGGTATGCAAGATGTGAATACAGAGCGCGGCATTGCCATCCTAGATAAATTAGTAAGTGTTTTTAATGAAGATGGAATCTACGATAGACGAATGGTTAATAAAAAAACAGTAGATTTTATTGATGAGCGTTTTAAAAATTTGACCTCTGAATTGGATAGTATAGAAATTTCAAAGCGGGATTTTAAAAAATCGAAAGGGATTAGTTTTATAGAAGCCGATGCCGCAGTAGATGTGAATAAAAGGGCAGGAGCTGATGAATCCTTATTTAGGATTGAAACCCAAATTCAGTTGTCTAAATTACTACAAGATGCTTTAACGGCCTCTAAAATTGCAATTTTGCCAGCTAATATAGGTCTTGATAATGCGATCATTAATAATTTAATTAATGAATACAATATGCTAGTTTTTCAAAGAGAAAAACTGAATAAAACCTCCGGCAGTGAAAATCCGACCTTAAAAGTACTGGAATCCCAAATAAGTGGAATTAAAGATAATATTAATGCCTCTATCTACACCTACAATAAGCAATTAAAAGTTAGTTTATCGCAACAGCAAGTAGATTATTCGAAAGCATCTGATATGGTGCTTGAAATACCAGGAAATGAAAAAATGCTACGTAGTATTGATAGAGAACAAAAAATTAAAGAGAATTTATATTTGTTATTACTTCAAAAAAGAGAAGAATCAGCTATAGCTTTCGCCGTAACTGCACCTTCTATCAAGATTATTGAGTATGCTACTGCAGGATCTTCACCTGTAGCACCAAAACGTAATATTATTTTTCTAGTGGCACTTTTTCTAGGTTTAGCGATTCCATTTAGTATTATATATATCTATAATTTACTAGATACCAAAATTAAAGATAGTAACGATGTCGTTTTTAGAAAGTCACAAATTCCTGTTATTGCTGAGATGCCTTTGTTTAAAGATTTCAAACTATTCAAAGATGGAAATGACCGATCAGTTCACGCGGAGAGTTTTAGGATTTTGTCGTCTAATGCGAGTTTTTCACTACCCTTAAAAGAGAAGAATGTGGGACAGGTCATTTTGGTAACTTCCTCTATTATGGGTGAAGGAAAGACCTTTATTGCTACAAACCTAAGTCTTGCTTACGCAAGTTACGATAAAAAAGTATTATTAATAGGTGCTGATATGCGTAAGCCTAAGCTTGATGTTGCTTTAGATATAGTTAAAGTGGATAGAGGTTTGTCCCTTTATTTGCATGATATACAGACCAGTTGGCAAGATGTGGTGGTGAAGAACAATCCGTATAATGACAATTTAGATGTGATTTTTTCAGGAATAATCCCACCTAATCCCTCTAGTATTATATCCAACGGTCGATTTGATGCTTTAATAAACGAAGCTAAACAGGTATATGATTATATTATAATCGATACGGCACCCACTATTTATGTTAATGATACGTTTTTGATTGCCGATAATGTCGACTTAACTTTGTACTTAACGCGAGAAGACTACACCGAAAAGCAGCTCATTGACTATGTGACCACTTTAAAAGAAGCGGGTAAATTAAAAAATATGGCTTTTATCTTTAATGGTATTAAAGAAAAATCAGGATATGGGTATGGTTACAAATATTCGTATAACTATGGGTATGGGTATGGGTATGGGGAAAGTAATGAACAGGACAGTAGGCCAATATTCATTAAAAATCCAGTTCGTTTTATAAAATCATACTTTAATAAGGGAAATATTTCGTAGTGAACGATAGGATAGTTTTAGTGATAGCTTTTGTAATTTGTTTTGTAAAAACAACAATAATCAAGAGATATATTGATTGGTAGAACCCAAATTATTGAACTCCCAATAGCCAAAAAGCGTTTAACAGAAATTACTAGTCTCCTTTAGATAGTTTTCTAGTGATAATAAAATTAAAACATTGCAATTATTACATATAGATCGCCATTTGTTACAATGCAATACTGATCCTGGGTAGCAATGTTATCTTTATTTATAAATTTTACTTAAATCCAATTAAGAGATTTTCTATCACACAAGATAAATTTTTAGTTTTTAGTCAAGGTTTATTTTAAATAAATTCTTGAAAATAAATTTTATATTATAATTTTTAATGAAAAATAGAATGAAAAATAAATACATATTGTTTTTTTTAATTTTGATTTGTACCATAAGTAAAACAATCGGAGCAACAATAACAAGTGCAGCTAGTGGGAATTGGAACAGCACTACGACTTGGGCGGGAGGCATTGTGCCTTTAAGTGGAGACGATGTGATCATTGGTAATCACTCTGTAACCGTTACTGCTGATGCAACTTGTGCCAGTCTAACAACGAATCCAGGAGATACTGGACAAGCTATTTTATTAATAAATAGTGATTCTAAGATTACTGTAACTGGTTTATTTAGAGTTCAAGCTTCAGATGCTACTAATAATACTTATGTATCAGGAACTGGTCAAATTCAAGTAGCAACGTTGAATATAGGACAAGTTTTCACTCCTACTACAACTAGAAGTACCACGTTGTTTGTCGACAATGTCTCGCTTTTTAAAATTACCGGCAACATGGCTATTTTAACTCGTATTGATATTGTTGCACCAACAAAAGTTAACTCAAGTAGATTAAGACACAGATCGGGTACAATTGAATTAGGTGGGACTCTTACTTCATCAAACATAAACGTTGCTACAGGTTTAACAGTTGCAACTGGATCTTCAGATTTAGGATATAGAACTGATAATGGTACAAATCAAGGCGATAGTAAAATTATTTTTAAAAACACTAACCCGGCTATTACTGCAGCTGGAGATTCTGCAAGCAATTTTACGGGTGGATCAGTAGAATTTAATATGCCAAGTGGTACATATACTTTACCTACACTGGCTTTTAAGGAATTAATATTGAATTCGGTAGGTAGAACATTTTCAAGTAATAGTCAATTAACTTCAATTATTGATAATGGAAAGTTGTATTTAACAAATGGAACTTTAACAGCGGGTAGTGCTGCCAATTCAATAGGTTTTAACAACAATATAGAAATTATAAGAACTAATGGTGTAATAAATAATATAAATAATGCCAGACCTCGTTTAATTAATGCATCTAATAAATATAGCATTAGTTATGCACAAAATTCCTCACCTATAACTAGTGGAAGAGAATTAACACCAGTAACGGTAAGTGGATCTACTTCAACTGTTCTTACGAATAATATATCGACTATTACTGTTAGTACAACAAATGGAGTAATTGTTGCTAACAGTGTAGAAACTGAAAATTTTGTAATTACGGCTAATTGCGCAATTAGTGGATCTGCAGATGTTATTCTCAAAGTCAAAGGTATATTTAGTGCAAGTAATGGATCTAACGTGACAATACAAGATAACTTGCTAACTCTTGCTTCAAGTGATACTTATACGGCACGTGTAGCCCCTTTATTGAATAATGAAACAATTGGCGGAAAAATAAATATTGAGCGCTATTTAAAAAATGACAAAAGACAATGGCGTTTGTTAACGGTTCCAATAAAAGGAGACATTGATAATTCAGTCTATTTTAATTGGCAAAATAATGGTATACAAACTGGTGATGGTGTCGAACTGTGGGGTCCCGATGGAACTTTACAAACTGACGGATCAGATTCCGGAAATGGTTTAGTACTTGTGACAAATTCACTTCACAACTTGAGAAAATGGAATAATGATTCAGGTTCCTTTATAAATGTGACCAACACTTTAACAGAACCTTTGTTTGATAGTACTAAAAATTACGGTTTTTTATCTTTTTTTACACATCCCTTTTTAAGTGGAACAGACGGAAGTGGAGGTTATAATGCTGGTACATTGGCTTTAAACTTAAAATCATCTGGTTCTCTCATTACAGGAGATGTGGTCTATGATAATATTTTGAATACTAAATATTACATTATTGGAAACCCTTATGCGAGTCCTATAGATTTTAGTACCATTTTGTCTGATCCTTCCAATCATGGTGTAAAAAAAATATGGCTAATTGACCCTACAGTTGGACAATTTGGAAGCTACATTACTTATGATGCTGTTGCTGGAGTGTATAGCAATGGTAGTTCAAGTTTCAGTGGAAGTACCGTTGTACAGTCTGGTCAAGCTTTTTTTGTATTAGCAGCAGGAACTGGTTCTTTAAAAACAACTACTTTAACCATAAAAGAATCCCATAAAAGTAATGCCACAACTAATTCTACCTTAAATAGAAGCACAAAAAGTAAATCTGCAAATAATTCAGCGTTGTTTAGGATACTTTTAGAAAAAGACAATGGAACTAGTTATACCAATATGGATGGTTGTGTTGCTGTTTTTTACGAAGGTGGTTCTAATGCTGTCGAGGAAAATGATGCATACAAACTAAGTAATCCCGGTGAAAATGTTAGTCTATTCAACATTTCAAGTTTTTCTATCGAACACAGAGCACCGGTTCAAGATTCTGATTTCTTGACCTTGCGTATTAGTCAGTCAATTGTTGGAGCAAATTATAAATTAAAGCTTTATACAGAGAATTTCTCTTTTACCGGCACGGCTTACTTGCAAGATTTATTTTTGGGTACTACAACACAAATTTCATTAGATGGTTCTGCCTTTGAGTATAAGTACCAAGTAACAGCTGATTCAGCTAGTATCGGAAATCGTTTTAAAGTGATTTTTAAACAAAATAACACCTTGTCTATGGAAAGTTTAGATTCTTCTCAATTTAATATCTATCCAAATCCCTTGACAAGTAGTGAAACTATTACGCTACAATTCAATTCTAAACAAGTCGCTACTAAATATACTTACCAAATAGTTAGTTTACTGGGTCAGGAAATAGTTAATGGCGATTTAATAGTGTCAAGCGGTATTGCATCAATAATATTGGATGGAAAGTTGAGCGCTGGAGTTTATATTTTACAAATTCGCGATAGGGAAAATAACGCACAGTTTACAAAAAAAATAATTATTAGATAAATAATATGTACACTAAAAAAATTACATTGAGCATTTGTTTTTTTATTTTCTTTTTTGCCTCGGCACAAGATACTTGGGCTCCTCCTGCTGATTCCCCGGGGTTTGGTGATTCAAATAATGATGCCGCAACTAATGCTCCATCAGTGCCCATTGATGGAATAGAAATACCACTATTAGTCACTGGGATTGTTCTTGCTGTAGTGGTAACAAGAAGGATGCGAAAATCTATAGCATAAACAGTTCATTAATTCGTTGTTTCCAATATTATTTGCGATATATATAATCCAGCTTCTATCATAAAACACATTTGTTGCTAAGTAGTTTTTTCGCAAACTAAATAACAAAAAATAATTTTTAAATAATATATTAAATATGAAGAAAGTAATTACTTTTTTTTTGTTTTTGGTTTCAGTATATACTATTGAAGCGCAGGATCAAATCAATAACAACCTTAGTTTTGAAAAGCAAGAGATAAAAAACAACGATCAGGATAGTGCAAAATTAAAGGCAAAAAATTATAATCGGTGGTCTGTTAACGTAAATGGAGGTTTTAATGCTCCAGTTGGTCCATTTACTGTGGGCTATCATTCAGCTGCCTCTAATTATATTACAGATCCAGATTTTAATCATTTGGACTTTAATGTCAGAAAGATGTTCAATACAAAATTCGGTTTAATGTGGGTTGTGGCTTATGATAAATTTTCAAGTAGTGGTAATAGTATTCCTTTTACCAATAATATGTTTAGTACTAATTTGCAGGGTGTATTAAATATTCATCGTATATTAAACTGGGAAGAATTTACTAATACTTTTGGATTACAGCTGCATTTTGGTCCTGGATTAACTTTTTTAAAAGGTCAAGAATTACGGCTTACAACTAATAATAACAATGCTACTGGTCTCTATTTCGATAATAATTATAGTATAGTGAGTGGTGCTACAGCACTTATAAAAGTATCGGATCGTTTTGCTTTCAATATTGATTATACGATGAACAAGAACTTTTCACATCATTTAAATCTTGATGGCAAAACAACTGTAAATCTTTCTGCCAATAGAACTGGTATTGTTCACACTGTGACAGCAGGTGCTACATTATACTTAGGTAAAAAAGATAAACATGCTGATTGGTATTGGGAGAACAAAATAGAAAAATCTAATCAATTGCAGACGAGATTAAATTTTCTAGAAGCGCAATTGAAAGATGCTAATAATGATGGTTTACCTGATGGATGGGCTGCTTATGTAACTTCAAAAATTGATAAGTCACCAACTAATGATTTTGTGGTAAATAATCAAAGTTATAGTAATGTAGAGGCTATGAAAATGATTAATTCTCAATACGTAAATGTGTTTTTTGATTTTGACCAAAGTACAGTCTCTGCGGGTACTATATCAGCAATATTTTTCTTAATCAATTATATGAAAGAAAATCCAGCTGCAACTGTAGATATTATAGGGTATGCTGATGAACTTGGTAATCGAGACTATAACCTTAAATTATCTGAAAAAAGAGCTAAAAATGTTGAGGAAATGATCGTAAGGTCAGGAATTGATCAAAGTAGGCTGAAAGTTGTTATAAAAGGTGCTGATAATTCAGTTCCAAAAGAGTCTGAATTAGCCAGGCAATTAGTTAGAAGGGTCGCTTTTAAAGTATATTAATGTTAAAACATTCAATTTTTAGTCGTATAATTAAGAATAAAATACAACCCAAACAGACTTAAGTTGATGTACCCTTAATATTCAGAAATAGGTTTGTGGTATTACCATAAATTAAGAAAAGTCTCTCTCAGTTTGTGAGAGACTTTTTTTTCTGAGTAGACAAACAAATGAAATTGGATAATAGTATTTTAACGTTATTCTTTATTTGTAGGGTATGTTTTTTATAACTTAATAGTGCACATATATAATTTTTTTATGGGTGAAAGCAAGAGGATAAACAAGTAACATTATAGTATACATCGAGATGCACATTATTATGTGTTTATTTTTGAAAATATTGTTTAACAAACTTAGTGTAAATGATTAAATTTTTATGAGGAGGCTTTTTTTATGAAGAATACCTTTAAAAACAATTTAGCTATTGTACTTTTAGGTTATTTGCTAGGATATGAGATATGAGCAACGAGGCTTTTTACCATAATTTTAGATGAATTACAATCTTTATTTTTAAATTTATTTTAAAAAGGGGTTAGCTTATATGTAGTGTAATCAAATGTAAGATTAGATGTAAGTATTGACAAAATGTGTAATGAATAGTATTATCTGTTGGAATTATACATTTTAAACAATCGGCTTGTAGCTATTTATAGTTAAAATCCAAAGTTTAACGTAAAAAGATATTACAATATGTTAAAAATGTACCAAATGAAAATCAATTAGTGTAGAGGTAATTTCAGTGGAAAAAATAAAGAAATTTTAGTTCCTTTGTTTTCTTCTGAAATAATACTGAAAACACCATTTGCTTTTTTTATAATTTTTTTACTTAAATAGAGGCCTAGTCCTAGTCCATTTGGTTCTCTTTTATCCAGATTAAACTGTTGAGCAGCGTTAATTTTTTTTAATTGGTTCTCACTGAAACCAATTCCAAAATCAGCTATAGTCAATTCATAATATCTATCATTAAATATTTCTCCGTAAACCATAACATTTGTTGTGCGAGCAGAAAATTTCAATGCGTTATCGATTAGCTCGAATAAAATTAGATTTAAGTATTCTTTATTAATGTTTAAATTTGATTCGTCGATGTCAAAAGTTATACGTTGGGCTTCATATTCATTCATTTTAAAAATTTTATTTTTTACTTCAGAAAAAACACTAAGTATTTCACTTTGCTCGCTATTATTGAAATCAAGTGAGTTGTTGATCAAATTTTCATAAACAATGAGGTTTTGCATCGTTCTGTTAAGACGTTCACCCGACGTTTTTATAGTATTATAGAATATATTTATATCTTTTCTTTTTTTTGTAGTCGATCTATCTATTAATAAATTGATCGTGCTTAATATATCGCTTAAGGGATTTTTTACTTCTGATAAAAAATGTTTTTTTTCACCAATGTATAAATTATTTTGAATATTTTTTATTTTTTGGAATCTATCAATTTTTGTTTCTATAATTTTAAAAAACTGTCTAGCTTTAAAAGGTTTTGAAATGAAATCATCTGCACCATCTAATAAGCATTTTCGCATTAAATTGTTCTCTTTTTTACCGGTTAGAAAGATGAATGGAATCGCAGATAATGTCTTAGTCTCTTTTATTATTTCATGTAATTCATAACCATTCATTACTGGCATCATAATATCACATATAATTAAATCTGGTGTCCAGTTGTCTAGTAAGTCTAGGGCTTCTTGTCCATTACCTGCAGCTTTTACGTCATAATTTTTGAAGACAAGAAGATCTGTTGTAACATTTCTCATTTTTAATTCGTCCTCAATAAGGAGTATTTTACTTTTTATCATTAGTTAACAGACTTTTAATGTTGAATTTTTTAATTTTAATGAGGTGTTTTTTGATTAATAGTTCAGGGATTAACTACTTTTCAAAATTACTTTAATTAGATTACGAGATTATTTAAATACTATTATTTTTAAAAGAAATACCTATAATTTTAAATAAGTGTATTTGTTTTCTTAAAAGTGTATCTATAAAAAAAAAACTAATTAGTTAGGATATAATAACTTTAAGAAGTTGCATTTTAAGAATTATTAATGCTGAGTTAATTTAGATTATAGTTATGCATGTAAATAATGAAAAGGTGGATTGTTGCAAGTTTTATTTTATTAGAAGAATAACAACTTAAAAATATAGATATGAATATATTTGATTTATCCTTTAATTCTTAAACTAGAAATTTTGATTAAGTAAGTAGCATTGAACTTTAGAATTAACGAAATTCTCTGTAAATTTAGATTATTTGTATTTTTTATTAACACATCAGTTATAATTTATAATCATTGATGTAAAAAAATTAGTTTAGTTGCTTGTTATCATTTTTCTTACTAAGCAGCTTATTAAAATTTGTTATAATAATAGATTTTACAATTATGATTTGGTTGATTGCTATAAGCTGTTTCGGTAAGAATTTTTTTTTGTAAGGTGTATATAGCATATTTAATCGATACGTTTGGTATCTGGTTTGTTATTATTTGAATTAAAAGATGTTAGTTTTTTAGATCGGGAATATTGAAAAAATCCTTTGTTATTTTAAAAAAAAAATATTTTTAATTATACTGAATTATTAGCTTATGAAACGTGTAAGTACCAATTTTAAAGATAAATCTCTTTAAAAAGGGATCATTGTAATGATAAGATTTACTTGAATGTTTTCTATTTGTTTTTTATTAATTCAGAAATTAAATTTTTAATCCAAGTTGGGGCTACATTAATATCTTCTTTTAAATTTTTTACTGGCAATTGACACAATACTTTTTTAATTTTTAGTGTGGCATTTTCATTGATGTTTTCCTTTCCTAATTCTTTAAATCCTTGGATTACTGCATTCAGTTTTTTATTTTTTATAGTCAAGTTTTTTGGTGTTGTCTTCTTGAATGTTATTATACTTTTTCGAACTTTAATTTTTCTGACCGGTCCATCAGTTATATAGACTAAATTCATAGGAATTTCAGCAGATAATCCTAATTGTTTCAATGCAAGTGCACCTGTTGAATTTATTCTTGCTTTATCTCTTTTTGCTATACCCAATGCAATTTCTTCGGTGGAAGGAAATATAGTTCTCAATATCTTGTCTTTTTTAGGATATAAATAAATTCCACGTGCTAATCTAATTAAGATTTCTTTTTTTTCCAGTCTAATAAGTACTCTTTTGACATTTTCGGCCGTGCCATATTCTCTAAAGTCAGTAGAAAAAATAATAGTTCCTTTTTTTAAGGTTTTAATATTTTCTTCTATTTGATTATGAATTGATTGTGGCATTGTTTTGTAGCATTGTTTTGTGGTTATAATAAATAAACTTACAAACCAGGCAATATTTTATCGGGATATAATTAGCAATTGTTAAGATGTAAGTTATAAATGGGATTACTTTTGTAATGTTTGTGGTTTCCTTTTAGATATATCTGATACATAAAATCCGATTATTACAAAATCCACTTATTATAGAATAAAAAGTAATTCTGAAAAGAAATTTAATAGCTATATTTAATTCAATGGTAAATCTTAATCGTGATTTTAATTTGAGAATAATAGTTCCAGATTTAATGCATAGCTTTAATAGCTTATATGCTATCAAAAAGCAATTTTAGAATTTTTAGAAAAAGATATGAATGATTAGTAATTCTTAGGATACACTTCATGAACAATAAAGAGGATTAATGGTTAACTTCTATAATCACCCTACATTATAAAAGAATAGCGCGTCAATAAAAATTCAAAAAGCTTATGAACAGTTATATCAAACTAATAAGATTTATAAAACGATAGATAAAGTAAGTTTTAATCCTCCAGTTACTGAACAATATAATTTTTTAGGAGGTAATTTACGTTGGGATGTGAGTCTAAAACCACTTACTCCTTTTCGTTTGTAAGGTTTATTATATCTTTCAGACTGTAATGAAAATGAAGGAGCTTTTAATTGTGTACCTAGTTTTAATCATCAAATTACCAATTGGATGGCTGTCCTTTCTTTAAATGAAAATCCACGAGAATCAATTCTTAAGGAATTGATTACAAGGTGTTTAATTATTAAAGCAGGTGATTTTATTATTTGGCATCAAGCCTTACCGCATTGTGCTACTCCTAATTATGCAAGTCTCCAAGATTTGTTCAATATTTAACTTATTTTCCTGAAAAATATATAGAAAGTGCGGAATGGATTTGAAATCTTTTAATTTATTAGGTTTAATACTGGAAAATAGTTGGCAAAAATTGGACATTATCCTCTTACACCAATTGCAATATCTTTTAGATAGATTCCTTTTTTAGAATCGACCAAATACTGCCTTATTGTTTTTTTAGCTAAATTAGTTGTCCTTTTACTTAAGTTTTATTTTCTGATTACAAAATCATTATATCCTAAACCTTCTACTTGGAGCATTTCTACGAAATCATCCATATCTATTTCGCCAATCTGTTCTTTTAATCTTCTAGCTTCTCTAGCCACTCTATTTTCTACCATTATGAGAGCGAAAAAAGGCATCATAAATATAGGAAATTCACTTTGTTTAATTCCTTAACCTATTAGCGAATTGGCTGTTTTCAAATATCGCTTTCGTATTTTAATATTTTTATGCTTATTTTATGCTGTTTGTTTTATGCTAAAGCTTTTATACAAATAGTAAAAAGCTTCCGAATTATTTTTTTTAATTTGTTATACTGTGGGTCTTCAATTAACCATTCTTTTATTTCGAGAGGATTTTTGAATTTTTCGATTTTTTATTGTTTCACGGGATTGTATTAGTTTGGCTAGATAAGCCACTTTTGCTGCTGCAGTTATAGCTTCGTCAATGTTAAATCTATCAATTGTAAAATTGGTGAAATTGCGAATACTTAACTGTAAGTGTTTGAAATCCTCTGATTTTGTATCACGTTCCGCTAATATGAAACATGCTGTCCGAGTATCTTCTAATACTTCCTTGGCTGTACAATCTAATTTTCGGAAACCTATTTCTTCTTGGACAACTTTGTCATAGCTTTTTTTGACTATTTCCAAATTAGTTATATTATCAAATAAAAAAGCAATGTCGTACAACTGTTTTATAATTTCTACCTGACGGTTTTTATTATATAATATTCCAGTTGTTTTGATGCAAATGCTATTAATTTGTCGTTTAAGATAGAGTCAAATGTTGACATTGTAATTATAACATCTTCTCCTGAAGTAGCCAGCCATGAGTGCTTTATTCGAAGTTCTCGAACGTCCGGGTATGGATTTGGTGTATAGAGTAAGTCCAAAAGAACTGGCTCTATGTGACCATCCACTGCGCTTTTATAATACATTTTGAAATGCCCTACAGGTGCATCGAGGGTATGTTTGCGGCTGTTGTCGTCTTCCCAACTGATAAAGGTTTTTTTAGTAACTATTTTTTGTAAAACGGCACTTATTTCTTTTTCCGTATGTTCTGTGATACTATCAATGTTAATGAAAAAACGTTTAGAGATTTCGGTTGCCAGCAACAAGGCTGTTCCACCTTTGAAAGTAAAAATTAATCCTTTCAAACGCAGCTGCCCTAAGAGCATCAATGCCCATATTACTTTTTCAATTAATTTAGGATCAATTTGCCTTCCTAACTTATTTTTCAAGCTGGAGATCCATTCTATCTGATGTGTTTTGTTGTCAATCATAGTTGTTAACTTTTGGCAAAAAATACATTAATTTGCCAAAACTAAATTAATTTTCGGTTTCCTGCTCTCTGTTTCTGCGCATTGCGTATCGTTTCATTTTTGCGATATTTACAGGGTATTTTTTGAATGTTGTGTTAAAAATAAAATCGAGTTCACCTTGTTGGGTTGCAAATAGGTCTTTATCGATAATCATATCTACTAACAATTTTTCCAAAGAAGAGATTTCGATTTTATCGATTTGTATTGTTGGTGATTCTGTTACCAGGTTTTTTAATTATGGTTATTTCTTCGGTGTTTGTGCTTATGTACCTTTTAAATATCTCTTCATCGGGATTGATGTATACATTTTTGGTACTTTCGCTAATACTATCGAAGACTTATTCTACAGTTTCTTTTCCAGTTTCTTTTCCAGTTTTCACTACAGTGAAGTTTTTAAATGTTTGGTGTCGCATTAGGTCATTTATCCATTTTGTATTCCAAACACAAATTTTTATGAACGGAAATTCTTTATGAATTTTATTACATACCTTTTTCAGGGCTTGATTTATTTCGGGTTTGAAATTTGATTTACTTGAAATTGTGTACATTCTTCTTGATGGATTATTGATTATGCCCGCCTTTGTAAGTTTAGAAAGATAAACAGTAATGGTACTTTCCATTAGATCCGGAAAATCATTTATTATTTCTTGTATCAGTTTTTTCTAGAAAGTTGATTTTCAGTTTCAAAGTAATTGTGAATTGTATTTTCAAGCGCTTTTGTCACAGGGTCAATTTTAAAAAAAGTGAAGGGATTACTTTTTTTAATAAATTAAGTTTTGGCAGTAAATTTATTTTTTGCCAAAACTTAATTATTGTTTTATAGGGTGTATTCCGCTTTATAGAGAAAACCATCATCGTTTGTGTGGAGTATTTTATCAATAGCTATTCCGTTAAAAATGGCACGTTTCCTAGGGAACACTAGATTTCCATAAAGTGCTTCGATTTCTGAAGGTATAAGATTACTAGTGATATATGTGCTGGATATGTTTTAAATAAATGTATCATAGTGACTTCATAGGATTTTGCCTAGTGCAATAGTTATCACAATGTTTAGTGCTGTTTTTTGTTCTTAAAGCATCAAAACGCCATGAACTTAGCTGAATTTGATTTTCACCGTTTTTAATGTATCAATTTTGGATTTCAGAGCAATGTCTTTATTGAACAAAATGGTTTTTCAATTATCAGACCATCCTTTTCTTTTTTTCTTCTTTCTTTTCTTTTTCAACTGATTAGGCATATAATCCGAAGAATTTTCTACCTGTATCAACATGTCTAATAATTTGACCAAATCTGCAATAGTAAGTGAATTTTTTTGCTGTTGAAGATCATCAATTAATGATTTTTTAGAAGGAAGTTTTTCATGAATCTGATTTCCTTTTTCTTGACCAGCAACCTTTAATCCGCAACGTTCTTGAATCGCTTTTGCACTGTATTCTTTTCCTAAATTACTACCATTAAAAACACTTTTGGTCTTGTGGTCAACATAGGTAATACCATAAAGCAGACCTTCTGCACTTTTTCTAAAAACAGTATTAATGCCTTCTTTTTCCAATAGCCTTGCCAGTTCGTTTATGGACAGTGCTCGCTCTTTTAGTAGTACAATATCAATGACATTTTTTACCCGTGCTTTGTCGGGTATTCTTCTTACTTCATTGCGTTTAAATTTTTCCTCTAGAAATTTTAAAGTCGGTTTACTATAAAAATCACTTGCTTTAATTGGAACACCAATTGGCTTTCCTTGTTCGTCCAGAATTCGATACACTAATCCTTTAGCCAAAAATATTTTTGAATTTTCGCTACCACGGTCAGCCATTACATTATACTGCTTTAGTACTGCATTAAGTTCGGGAAGGCTCGCATACTTGTATTGATTCAGGACTGCATTCAAAACGTTGGATATGGCTTTCTTTGATTCAATTCGACCGTATTGCACCTTGCCAATAGAAATAGGCTGCAATGTAAATTCCTCTTTCTTTTTTCTTCCTTCCGCTTTAACGAGTCCAAACAGTTCTTCAATTTCTTTACGAGCTGGCTCAGATTTCCTTATCCCTAAATGATGCAGGTCAATCCGTTTACCGTCCCTTTCAATATTGATAGTTACCACATGTAAATGAGGGTGTCCTGCATCGTGATGTTGGTATACTAAATAAGGTTGTTTTCCGAAACCGATTTTCTCCATATAAGTATCGGCAATAGCTATTAGTTTTTCTTTAGAATGATTTTCCGAGGGATCAAAATTCAGGGAAATATGTACGCTATTCCGCTTTGCGTTTTCGTTTAATTCCATCCGTTTTACAAAACGGTTTAGCTTTATGGTATCACTCACTTTATCGACATCGACAGGATAGTTTCCTACTGAGATACACTCCGCTACTCCAGCTTTAACTTTGTTTTCATTGTAATTAAAAATACTACGGATCGAATGGCTTGTTTTTATGATTGTAACCATTTGTCCGTAATTTTTTGAATGTGTTTTTTGATTTCTTCTACTTTATTGAATAGGATTTTTTTATCCAGGTCATAGCTAATTATCCAGTTCCTGAATTCAGGAATATGTTGCAAAGTGTGTAGTTTTTTTACAGCTTGATTAACATTGTTTCCGATAGCGTTCAACTGATTACGAAGTACTATAGTTTCTTCCATAAAATCGTCCAGTGATTGGTTTCGATAGGTAGTCACAATTGACTTATCGAAAAGATGTTTACGAACATAGTCGCTTAATTTTCGGCACGTACTGGTTTTCCATTTGCGCTCAATTTGCGCATATTCTTCGGATGTCAGGCGCAGCCCAATTATGCGTGTCCTGTTTGAATTTTCTGCTTTCATCATCTATCATTTTCATTGGTTTCAAACTTTTTTTGTCCTTTCAATGTCACTACCCACGAGTTCCGAGTGTGGGGTAGCAAGATTCGGTTGTTTAACAACCGTTCATCTTGCAGATTGCAGGAACGTTGCAATCTTTCAGCTTTTTAAAGGATAAAGGCTAATTTAAAGCTAGTGTTTGACATAAACAATCATGGGTAAATATTGCCTATGAAAAGTCTACGATAAATAGGAGGAAATATTCGTTTTTTATTCAGTCGGACTGCCAAAATTTTTTTCAAAAGAAAAAGAAAAAAAAGAAAGCAATACATAATTGGATATGCATCAAACGGAGTGCTATAAGTCCCGAAGGGTGGCACTGCGAAGAATGAGCGGTGACATTATGGGCACGCAGTTGATGAATGTTCAATACCTTAGTTGTACTTTTTGTGATTTTTTAACGGGATATTTTTAAGGTCTTTAGGAGATTGTAAAGCTGTAAGAATATTTATTTCAGAGGTTTTTGAAAGTGTACGCTCCCTTATTCCAATACAGAAGAAAATGTTCCTAAATAATTATGAGATCTTGAATAAGGGGGCGTACTTTTTCAAAAGAATATATTTTTATTAATGTTCAAAATTCTGACTGTTTTCAGGAAGGTTTTTGCACATGATTTAAAAAAATTCTCGCAGTCAAAAATTATTTAATTGTTTTCTTGAAGTAACGTAATGGTGTCAGAAAGATCATGATTTGTGATATAGTCTAAAACAAAATGTTCAACCTCTTTTTTATTCTTAGGTGAAGTGGAAAATGAGTTGAGGTAATACTCTGTATTTTCATCAGCAATATGAATAATTTCAGTGTAGCCTTTCGAAATTAGAGTACCTTTTAATTTCAAAACTTTAAGCTCACTGCTATTATCAATTTCTTTTTTAACTCTTAGCTTAATAGTTTTATCCATCCGATGATTTTTTATTGATACGCAATACTAATATGTTGCGTGATTTTTTTGATTTACTATCTATTATACAAACAAAAAAGAGACTTATGACGGTCTCTTTTTGGAATTAATTATATCTTTTATAAAAGGTTTATTTAGCCTTCAATAATTTTTCCAAATGCTCAACCTTATCTTTTTCTGCTTGGACTAAACGCTCATACAGCTTTCGATTTTCATCATAAGATTCAATCAACTTTTCTAGTGGATTAAAATTGAAAACAGGAGCGAAGGCACCTTGACCATTACTCGCGCTATTATCGTAAAAATTATTGAAATAATTAATCACATTTTCTTCTGAAAAAGTTTTAATTGCTTCTACACTAACACCAAGAGCCTTTGCAACTTCTACAAGTTTTTCGTCGTCTATTGTTTCGCTTGCTTCTATATTAGAAACTGACTGCTGGCTTACACCAATTGCAATAGCCAATGCTTCTTGTTTCATTCCTCGAAGCTCTCTGATTCGGCTTATATTTCTGCCTATATGTTTCGGTTTTGTTGCTGTGTTCATAGTACAAAGATAATTAAAATTCTCTATTTTTTTCAGATCGGTAAAATACAAGCTTGAATTAGTACGATACAATTTCGACTAGTTCGGTACGGTACAATCTATTGTTTACTTGCAATGTGTTTTAAACAAAAATACAATTTTTCGAATAAGTATTAATTAAAAAAGTAAAATTATGAAAACTTCAAAAAAACTTTCATTTCCAAAACTCGAAAACGAGTATTTAGAAAATATCCTAAGACAATTAGTTAATCAACATACTATCATTCAAATGTTTTTTACTAGACAGGTCTCTTTCGTGTTTTCGTATCTTATTATTCACATCGAAAAAAATATAGATGCACAAGAGCTCCAAAAGAACAAATGGGTAAAAAAAGTTAGAAAACGCTATCAGATCGATGTCTATTTCATTTACTCTGAAAGACTTCATCATAGATTTTCTTTAGGACATCCGTTTATTGAATTTTACTGCCAGCCTTCAGCTATTATCTACCAAAATAAAGAGTTGGAAAATCCGCTTATCATTAAAAGTGATTGGAAGAAGTACAAGAAGCGATTTAATATGTTTGAAGACCATTTTCATCACGATCACGATCTTCATTTGTCTCAAGTCCAAAATCTGATTTCAGAAGGTTCTTCAAACAGTGTTTTTACATCTTATGCAAGATTGATTGAATATGATCTTGAATATTTGGAAGAACTGTATTCAGGAAATAGGTCTGCTTCGTTAAATCTAGATGAAAGGATCACTAACCTTATAGAGTACATTCCTGATATTCAAAAATACTTCGTAAGAAACACCCACAGCAAATATTATCTTATTGATCTGTTTGTTAAAGCAAAAGAAGCTTCCATCAATGATGATGAGGTAATATATAAAAATGAAATGTTCGAAGCAGTTGGAATTACTGAACAAAGTCTCTATCATCTTATCGAAAAACGGTTTGAGGAATTAAAGAAATTGATAAAAAAAGGATTATTTGAAAGACACGATATTATATGTCAAATTGATGACAAACCTGAAGATGTAATTCTCAGCGTTGCAATAGAAACCATATTGAACTCGGTTGAAGTCGAACAGATCTACTTATATCATCAAATTACTGACCATGAAAAAACGACTTATTATCTGATGCTTATAGCTATGGGTGCTAGCAATGAAAAATTAAAATTAATCACTCAATCTCTAAAAAGCAAAATAGGAAAAAAATATGATTTCGTTTTGTTAAGCCACAGCCGTTACTGGATACAAACTAATTTGTATCAGCATCAAAGTTTCTTTTCCAAAATTATACAAGGCAAATACTTGACATATTCTTCCAACGAATACCTTCCGGAATTTCATTGGGAGGTACCTCACAATCCTTATCATGCTGATTTAAATTTTTATTATAAGCCGACGAAGGACATTGCCTTGCAATTTTTCACAATAGTTAATGATACAAAAGAAAACTACCAAGGTTTAGATTCCCTTTTCACATTGTTTTTTATGTCCTTTTGTAGGACCTATATTTTTATTAAGACTTACTACCTGCCTAATTATTTGTCAAATCAAACATTATGGCAATTATGCATCTATGCAGATCCCGATATCAGAAAATACAATTATTTAATAGAACAGTTCTGGACTGATTTCTTTCCTTATCTGGATAGGCATATGATGCTTCATCATAAGTTGTTAAAGCTTAGCAAAGATGAGGTTGATCAGATGAACGTTATTGTTGAGAAATTGATGTCTGAACTTCACAATTTGGTTATTGAAGGCAGATTACTATTGCCCTTTGAGCAAGACTGATACATTGTTATTCAATAAAATTAACCGATTTAAAAAATTAAGATCATGGAAAAAGATGAAATTGAAAAGCTAAAGGCTATTAAAAGATTAACTTCCAATTGTCTCAACACTTTGAAGCCAGTTGAAGATAAAAGCGGGATTTATAACTTAAAAATAAGAGTGTACGATTATTTTGAACTCGCTTCGATTATTAGAAATCTACTGAAATTATGCATCGTGGCTCTGGATCAAGATGGAGCTGAAGTTCCCATTACGTTAAAAAATCAGTCAATTGATGTAGGTTTAATACTGGGGATTGCTTTGCAATTATTGCCAAGTGATGAATTTGAGCTGCTAAATGAAATAAGAATATTGTTTCCTGCAGATTCTAGAAATGAAGATGAAAATATTATCAAAGAATAATAATCCATAGCCATCATCGATATATTTTACTTATGATCATTACAAATCAAGATCTTATCTTTATGGCGATAGATGATTGTTGAACACAAAAGACCAGTAATGGTCTATTTTTTAATGGAAAGGATCTTAAAAATGAGAAATGAAGAGGAAATTGAAAAAACAAAAATTACTCCGGAGAAAACTTTGGAAATGTTAAACACAGAAGGACTGGATTTAACTCTTGAACTAAGTAAAAACACGTTTTACGATGAAGAAACAAATATTAAAAATAATCAAAGCAGGTCAACCAATTTGTCAATTTTAACAATTCCAGAGGTTGCTATCAAATTAAAGTTAATTAATAGCGAAGCAGCTAAAAAATGGATAGAAAAAAGAGGGATTAGAATTCATAAATTTTCGAAACAAAATTTGGTTTATGAAATTGAAGTTATATGTGAAATTGAGAAACCTTTTGTAAAAGCGTTAAAAATGAAGTATCCATTATTATGGAAAAACATATACAGACGCCTGGTTAAAGATTACGCAGTATACGAGCTAATAATGTTTCAACTTGAAGGAGAGTTTGATTACGTACCAACAACAAAAATTAAGAGGAACAAAAGCGATGAGAAATTATATAATGATTTAATGGAATGAGAAAGCTAACGTTGCCTAAAAATCCTTACAAAGGAATGAAGATTTATTGCAAAAAATGTAAAGCTGATATTCCAAAATGTGATCATTTTGAAAGCTTTACATATAGAGTAAGAGTTCATGTTCCAGGAACAAAAAAAAGTGTAAAATCTAAAATATTAAATGCTACGGTTTATCGGGATGCTATAACCGAAGCTATAAATTTCGAAAAATATTTAAAATCCAATAATTATCAAACAATAGTAGTTGACTCGGCAGAAGGAAATGATTATTCTGTTATTGATTCCATAATAAAGTATAATCATTATCTAAATGGTGAAAGTGAATATGCTCAATTTAAAAAGAGTGTTACTAATGAACACCGTAAAGAATTAATACGATTTTGTAAATATTTTGCCAAGACATTAAAGAAAAATAAAAACATTGAGTTGACTAGAATTAAAGATGTTAGTAGGCAAGATGTATCGAATTTTTATTCTTGGGCAGATAACCATTATAGCCCGAAAACTTTTAATAAATGTTTGAATGGAGTCAGAGGTTTTTTTGATTTTCTCATAGATATTGAAGAAATTGAAATGAAGAATCCTTTTGGCAAATATTCTCGAAAACAGATACGAAGAACAAATATTGATTCTGTCACTAAAGAAGAGTTTACTAAAATTCTTAAAACAGTTGACACATATAGTCCTTTTCTTGTTCTTGGGGGTAGAGGAGAACGGAAAAACATGTTTAAGCCGTATTTGAAAGATGGTTTTAGATTGTTTTTGTTAACTGGTGGAAGGCGAGAAGAAATTGTTGATTTACGGTGGAGTCATATTTATGTATCTGTTAGTGGAGTGAAATTTTTTAGAATCCAAAATTTAAAAGTTCAGAGAAATCTCAGTAGAGATGAAATATACAAGTATATTCCAATAAATTCTGATTTGTTTGACTTATTGGTGGAGATGGGATATTATGAAAAAAAACAAACTGACGATTATATTTTGTTGCCTGAAAGAAAAGTTCAATCAAAAACAATTATGGATTCACTTTCAAAATCTTTTACACATTACAAAAATGGAGCGGGCATTGAAAAAGATATTAGTTTGAAAAGTTTAAGGAAGACATATATTACATGGGTGCATCAAGTAATGCAAAAAGAAACAGCATTACTAACTTCACATTCGACTACAAAAGTATTGGAATCATATTATATAGATCCTCAAATTTTATCGGTAGTTGAAAGGGCGGCCGTCGAAATAAAGATATTTGGAGAAAATTCTTCACTCTAATTCCTCACTCCTAATATTTTAAAATACTTTTTTTCTTGATTGAAAGCATAAAAAAAACCTTAAAAAAATGTTGTTTAAGGGTTTGCATTGGTATCGAGACCGAGATTTGAACTCGGGACCTCAGGGTTATGAATTAATTTTCTTGCGAAATTTAATCCCTTTTTTACCTTTAAAAGGTATATTTTTTAAAAAAGTGTACGGTTTGGTGTACTGTTTTTGAAATTATTTTCAAGTCTAAATTACTTCTTTTTTCAAAAAAACAGCAACGGTTTTTTATTTATTTTTGAAGTTAAATTCCGTTATAAATTTGATTTTTTTGCCCAATAAATAAGATTGCTAAATGCTATTTTAAATCAAATAATACTTTAGAATTTCTATTGATTGGATCTTTAAAATAAATCTGGTTAAACATTAAAAACTGAAAAGAGGGGAGTAGTGGGGTAAGTTTTAAACTTTTTTTTTGAAGAAAATACATTTTTCAGCAGATAATCTATTGCATCTTGTTGGGTATAGGAGAACTCTTTTTTCTTTTTTTTGGTTATGATAGAGTATTTGGTGTCTTCTTTCCTTTTATACTCATTTACTAAAGCTATATGACGTTGCCTTTCCATTTCTGGAAAAGCAAGAAAAATGTCATATACCATATTAGCAGTTATTAATTAGTTTTTGGGAAGCAACAAACATTGAGTTTGTTTTAATTGCAAATGTGTGATTTTGAATTATTTGCCTGTTTGTATTTGTATGTATTGGTCTTCATTTGTTCATATTTGTTCACATTTGTATAGATTTGTTCACATTTTTTTGCATTAGTATTGATTCGTTTGTATTTGATTGCATTTTTGTTGTTCACGATTAATATTATTATTTAGCAAACGCACTAGCCTATGTCGATTAGATCTGAAATACATATAGCAAATATTTAGCCTTAATTTTTATGTCTAGAAGGATCCTGTCGGTACAGTTGGATTCGGGAGGATTTGTTGGTTAAAGTAGTTTAAAGTAACTTTCAGTAAGATTTGTAAGAGAAAAGAATGTAAAAGTGGCAAATCCACCCGAATCCACCCGAAAACTAGATTACCAACCAAATCGTCTCGAAATGTTATCAAAAACTTCCTTGTTTTATATCAGATGCAGCGATGAGTTGGATTAATTATGAGCTTTAATTGTGATTCAATATTTTTTGCATAAAAAAAACCGCTAAGAGCGGTTTTAGAAATTCTGAAATATTTACTAAGTAAAGTTTTTCCCAAACCCAAGCTGTTGTAACAGATTGTTTAGAAAAATTTGTAGTTAGTAATTAATTCGTTTTATTTTTTTTGATATTGAAGACTTAATTTTTTTAAAATTTTAATCATCATAGTTCCTGCCCCAGGGCCTTCTTGCTAAATAATTATTACAACTATGACATTCTCTGCCTATTTGCCATGTAAGCGAGAATTCATGAACTCCTTGTGTATTCGAAATTTTTGAAGTACTTACATCGTAGGAATAACCAAAAGTGAAGTTAGATATTTTAATAGAACCAATCAGATTCACTGACGTAAGGATATGACTCTCATCACTTTTCATCATAGGATTTGTTGCAGCAATTACTCCGATAATAAATGGATTAAAATGAACAATACTACCAAAATCCAATCGATTATATTGTCCTTGTTTCATAAAATTTGACGTGAGGACTAATTTGGAATCATTTGGTAAGAATGTTAAAGCGGGACTACTATCCAGATTGAAGGCATATCCGCTCTGAAAACTAAAGTTCATATCTAAAGGGAGCTTACCCTGAGAGTCGAAGGCAATATTGGGAGTGTTAAGATGCTTTACTGAAGCTCCAAACCAAAAGTCATCGGAGTAAAGTAATAGACCTGATGAAATGTCCATGAAATCTATTTTATTTTGCAGGCCTAGAAGACTTGGATCTGAACTACCACCACCAATACTGCCATTGTTTGTATTAATTTGATCCTCAAACAAAAGACTTTTAAAGTTAAAGTTTTTAGTTCCATAGCCACCTTCTAAACCTAAAATCATTCTTAATCCGGAATAAAAATTATCTAAGTCAAGATTTAGCGAAAAGACCCCGTTAATTTGAGTGTAATTATAATTTGTAAAAACCTCACGTTGATTTAATATAGTGATGCCTACTCCAATATTTTGAAGATTTGAATCACTTGGACGTGAATCCTCTGCTAAATTCCCAACGGAACCGTTGATAAAGGCGTAATCGGTATCCACTCTTCTAGCTCCATCGGGCCACTGAGTACGGTGCAAAATTCCAGTGTTTAACGTGTTTACGGTTCCTGTAAACGCACCGTTCTGCGTTTCAGGGACAAAATAATAATGTGAAAAAACAGGATCTTGTGCATGAACTTCTATTACAAATATGGAAGTTAACAGGACATATAAAAAAAAATTAAATTTCATTCTCTGTGAGTGATTATTTTATTAATACAAAAGGTTGATTTTCAGTAATAATAGTTCCATAAAAAGTTTCGGCGCTAATTTTACAATAATAATTACCGTTTTCCGCATTCTGTCCTTTTATTTTACCATCCCATCCCTTTAAAGTGTCTCCGGTTTCTGAATAGATTAGTGAACCCCAAGTATCATAAATATCTAATCGAACATTTTTTAAGGCCTTAGTTACGGGTCTGAATGTATCATTCATAGTATCATTGTTGGGTGTGAAGGCATTAGGAACAACAAATAAATATCCTTTTTCAACATTAAAAATAATTTTT
This sequence comes from Flavobacterium sp. KS-LB2, assembly GCF_036895565.1. NCBI lineage: Bacteria > Pseudomonadati > Bacteroidota > Flavobacteriia > Flavobacteriales > Flavobacteriaceae > Flavobacterium > Flavobacterium sp. KS-LB2. The sequence continues at coordinate 932,648 of NZ_CP145904.1, forward strand.
TGTACATAGATGCATCCAAATGGATACGTAACAGTTTGTGTAACCGTATACTCTTTTGGATTTTTAAAGGTATGTACTGGGTTAAGATCTGTTGAAAAGCTACCGTCACCAAAATCCCAAACCATACTTATAAAATCACCAGTAGTGGTATTGGTAAACTGTATGGGATCGATTATTGAATAAGTCCCATACGTTACTAAAGAATAGGAGGTTGAAATAAATGAAGGTGTTCCAAGGGACTGCAATTTAACATTGAAGGAATAATTTGCTTTACAACCCAAAGCATCCGTAACATATAATATTGCTGTTCCGTTTTGACTGGTATTCATCATTTCATTATTTGAACCGCTGACCGTTCCGCTGGACCATGTCAATTGGTAGGGTGGAGCGCCACCCGAAACTTGGGCTACAAATGTTTGTTTTACGAACTTCGTTTCACAGTCAAATTCTGTTTTTGTAGCTACGCCAATTTCGATAGGCGGTGGTCTGTTGATACTGTATTGCGCCTGTTTTGAACAGCCTCTGCTATCTATAACAGTAACCAAATAATTTCCTGCAGGAATATTCACTAAATCTTCTGTTGTAGATCCGTTTGACCAAGCATAAGTGAAAGGTGGTGTACCTCCAGCAACCAGAAGATTTATTGCACCACTATTGGCATTGTCACAATCAAAGGCATTGTCTACATTGGCAGATAGAATTAAAGGTTGAGGTTCTAATATAATAAAAGTCTTTTTAATTGTACAGGGCTTGCTGTCAACAATCGTTACCGTGTAAGAGCCTGGTCCCAGATTGTTCCTGACATTTCCAGCTACTGCATTATCATCCCAAACCAATCTCACAGGAGCAATCCCTCCAATAATATTTAGATTGATACTACCATCATGGGAACCAAAACAAGAAATATTTTTAACCACCGGATTGATTGTGAAAATGGGTGCTTCAGGGATATTTACATTCAGTGTTTTTACACAATTATTGGAATCTGTAACGGTGATCAGATAATCCCCAGCCGATAGATTATCCTGAAACGTTCCACCTCCCAGATTACTCCATGCAATAGTATAAGGCGTAACACCACCATTTATAGCAAGAGTTATAGTAGCATCATCAGAACTATAGCAGATTATTGGTGTCGTAGTGGCTGCCAAAACAATGGCAGTTGGTTGAGTAAGTGTAACACTTAATGCTTTAGAACAACCCGAATTATCGCTAACCAGTACATTATAAGTTCCAGCAGTAATGGCAGTGAGATTTTTATTGGAACTTGTAAATCCGTTAGGTCCAGTCCAAGCAAAGTTATAGCCCGAAAGTGCAGGTGTTCCTCCAACGGCAGCAATCTCTATTGCTCCTGTAGCTTCTCCAAAGCACAATATATTGGTTTGGCTTATTAGGCTTACCGCTAATATTGGTGGTTCGGTAATGGTAAATGTTACTGTTTTTGGACCGCAATTATTAGCGTCAGAAACGGTAATCATGTAAATTCCTGGACTTAAATGGGTCAAATCTTCGGTAGTTGCATAGGGAATTCCATCTTTCGTCCAAGTATAATTATAATTTAATGTACCTCCAGTGATTGTGATTTTAATTTCACCATTGGCATCATTAAAGCAAGTAATGTCTTTTTCTAGATCAGTAGTTATATTAATATCGTCAGGTTGCGTAATATTTACTGTTTGAACCTTCGTACAATTATTAGCATCGGTAACGGTCAAATGATAAGTTCCTGCAATTAATCCTGTTGCATTTAAAGAAGTTTGTACCGGAGTTGTATCCCAAGAATATGATAAGATTCCCGTTCCTCCGCTAGCTAAAACAGAAACTGCGCCTGTATTATTTCCATAACAATCTACATTGGTTTGTGAGGCTATTGAAATTACAATACCGTTTGGCTCAGTGATAGTGGCTTGAGTGGTTGTAGTACAACCATTAGCATCTGTAATGGTGGCCGTATAAGTACCCATTGCAAGATTTGTTGCTGTAGCTGCTGTTTGAACTGGTATTGTATTCCAAGAATAGCCATAAGGTGCTGTACCTCCGTTAATAGATACAGTTGCTGTACCGCTGCTGTTTCCTGAACAGAAAACATCTGTTTGAGCGGATATAGTTGCGTACATTCCTACTGGTTCTGTTATTGTTACAGGGCTTGAATCTACACATCCATTTGCATCTGTAACCGTTACATTATAAGTTCCTGCTGTTAATCCGGTAGCCGTTGCCGAGGTTTGAATTGGGTTAGTATTCCAATAATACGTGTAAGGTGAGGTTCCTCCATTAACCGAAACTGTTGTATTTCCATTACTTCCTCCAAAACAACTCACGTTAGTTGAATTAGAAATTGTGGTAGTCAAATCCGCTGAAGGCTGAGTAATGAGCACAGTTAAAATTTTGGAACAACTATTAGCATCTGTTACAGTTACATTATAAGTACCTGCTATTAATCCCGTTGCTGTTTCAGTTGTTTGCATTGGAATAGTATCCCATGAATAAGTTAAAGCTCCTGTTCCTCCAGTTGCAGATACCGTTGCAGAACCGGTATTATTGCCAAAACAGAGCACATTGGTTTGTGATGATATGGATGCTGTAATCCCATTTGGTTCCGTTATTGTAGCCAGTTTTTGGATCGAACAATTATTAGCATCTGTAATAGTAACCGTATAATTTCCTGCTATCAAACCTATTGCTGTTGCTGTGGTTTGAATTGGATTTGTATTCCAAGAATAGGTGAGAGTCCCTATTCCTCCAGTAGCATTTACCGTTGCTGAACCTGCTGCACTTCCAGCACAACTGATATTTGAAGGATATGATATGGAAGCTGAAATACCGCTGGGTTGTGTGATTTCTATTCCCGCAATTGTTTTACTACTTCCATTTGCATCGGTAACTTTAATGTCATAAATGCCTGCGGCCAAATTACTAAAAGTATAATTCGTAGCCGCTGAATTAACAATACTACTGATTGTTCCTCCACCTTGCAAAGTCAATAAATAATCATAAGGTCCAACAGATTGTTGTGTAATATCAACTTTAATGGCTCCAGTCAAATAGCTAAAACACAATACATCGATTTGTGCTGCAGTATCTTCTTGAATAAGTAAAGGTAACGGTGACGTTAAGTTAAAATTTAATACCACAGGGTTACAAAGTCCATCGTTTATAGTTAATGAATATGCACCCGCTGGAACATTTGAAATGTCCTGGCTTGTCGTAAGTGGAAAACCGCTCGGTCCTGACCAAAGGTATGTATAAGTACCTGAACCTCCTGTAACAGTAACATTGATCGCTCCATCATCGGCATCAACAGTGCTCACATTAAAACCATTAAAGTTAGACAATATACTGGATGTATTTATAGCAGGATTTACCGTTATTTTATACTCCAAAGGTGGTCCCGAACAAGAAACCCCGTTGTTTTCGAAAGTTGCTGTTGCAGTGTAAATTACAGTTAGTGCCGTTGCTGTTACATTTACCAAAGTCTGAGTTTGGATAGTTTCTGTTCCCGAACCTGTTGCTCCAGTAATTCCAGTAGGAATAGTTGCTGTCCAATTAAAAGTTACATTTCCAGTAGTAAGACTTGATATACTTATCAAAGAACTAGCACTTCCAGAGCAAAGTATTTGATTTGGTCCCGAAAATTGAACTTTTGGAGAAGGGTTAACTGTTACTACTGCCATAAATGAAGGGCCTGCGCAGGTTCCAGATTTTGGAGTTACGGTGTATGTAGCCGTTTGAACATCATTTGTAGGATTAGTTAATGTACCTTTAATCGTTGTTTGATTTGCCAATGCTACACCTCCCGTCATTCCTCCCGTAACTACAGGTGCCGACCACGAATACGTGGTTCCAACCGGGACAGTATTTCCCGCACCGTCTGCAGGAACTATTGAAAAAGAAGTATTAGAACAGATGGTTTGCGCTTGTGCGTTCGTGATAGAAGGGACTGGATTCACAGTAATAGTATAAGGAAAGGTAACACCTTGACAGCTTACACCACTGTTTGATTCAGCTTTCGCTAAATAAGTAACCACAATAGGAAGATTAGTGGTATTAATTAATGTCTGAACCGGAATTGTATTGGTCCCATTAGTCAAAACCCCAAGTATTCCAGAGGGTTGCAAGGCGGTCCAAGTAAAACTTGTACCAGATGAACTGGTTAAATTGACAACGGTGCTTGAAGATCCAGAGCACACCACTTGATTTGAAGGTGTAAATGAAACTGTCGGAGATGGATTTATAGTGATGGTAAATGTTTTGGATGCTCCAGAACAACCATTTACATTTGGAGTAACGGTAATAGTAGCAATAATAGGTGTAGTTCCGTTATTTATTGCAGTAAAAGCAGTTATTTCTCCCACGCCGTTTGCTCCTAATCCTATATTTGAATTGCTATTGGTCCAATTGTAACTCGTATTTGGAATTGTTCCCGAAAATAAAGTAGCGGTGGTTGATTGGCCGTTACAAACCGTTTGATTCGAAGGTAAATCAACTGTAGGTGTTGGGTTAACAGTGATGATAAAAGTGGTTTGAGTTCCAAAACAGCCATTTGCTTTCGGCGTTACAATTATAGTTGCAATTACTGGTGTTATTCCAGTATTTATTGTTGTAAAACTTGGAATACTGCCACTTCCTGTAGCGGCTAAACCTATTGAAGGTGTATCATTCGTCCAATCAAAAGTAGTTCCAATTACACTTCCAGTAAAAAGGATAGAGCCACTGGCGATGCCATTACATTTTACCAGATTGGTTATCGAATTAACGTTCGGTCGCGGATTAACAGTTATTTTAAATGTTTTGGATAAACCCTTACAACTGTTAGCTGAAGGTGTTACGGTAACTGTTGCAATTACTGAAGTTAAACCTGTATTAATTGCTGTAAATGATGGAATGGAATTGCTACCAGAAGCTGCTATTCCAATGCTTGTAAGATTGGATGACCAATTATAGGTTGCGCCTGAAACATTTCCTGAAAAATTAATCAGTGTACTTGTTTCTCCAGCACAAAGAATAATATCTGTGGTCGCATTTACATCTGGTTTTGGATTTACAGAAACCACAACATCAAACGGTAAACCTATACAACCATTGAATGATGGTATTATGGTATAAGTTGCTGTTTGAACAACAGTAGTTGTATTGTTTAATGTTCCAGTTATATTAGTTTGATTTGTTCCTGAAATCCCACCAGTAATTCCACCCGTTAAAATTGGATTACTCCAAGAATAAGTTGTTCCTGAGGGAATATTATTTCCAGCACCGTTAGTTGGGCTAACAGTGAAAGACAAACCACTACAACTAATCGCAGTCATATTCGCAGTAATAATTGGTTTTGGTTTTACAGTTATGGTATAAAGAAATGTAGCTCCAGCACAAGTTGCTCCACTTGATAATGTTGACGTGGCATTATACGTTACAACAATATTGGCATTTGTATTATTGACTAAAGTTTGCGCAGAAATTGTATTGGTTCCGCTTATTGCGATTCCTGATATTCCTGATGGTTGGATTGCCGTCCAATTTAAAGTTGCTCCAGCAACACTGCTTAATGTTACCAAAGCCGAAGTATCACCTGAGCAAATGGTCTGGTTTGGTATTGAAAAGGTAACTACTGGAGACGGGTTTACAGTAATGATAAAGTTTTGCGATGTTCCTGTACATCCATTAGCTGTTAGGGTAACACTTATTGTTGCTGTAATAGGGTTTCCACTCGTATTTTTTGGTATAAATGAAGTTATATTTCCCGTTCCGTTTGCAGCTAAACCGATAGCAGCATTAGAATTAGTCCATGTATAAGTAGTTCCTGAAACGTTATTGCTAAAAATTATTGGACTAGTTGCAACTCCATTACAATACTCTTGATTGGTCAAGACCAATGGAGTGGGAGTGGGATTAACAGTGATAGTAAATGTTTTTGGAATTCCATTGCAACCCAATGCATTTGATGAAGTAACGGTAATAGTTGCCACAACAGGGGATATTCCTACATTTGTAACAGTAAAAGCTGGAATATTACCAGCTCCGCTTGCCGCTAACCCAATGGAAGGGGTATTATTGGTCCATGAGAAGGTAGTTCCAACTGCATTACTGCCAAAAGTAATTGTATTTTGAAGAGCAGTATTGCAAAGCACCGAGTTACTGACAGAGTTTACTGTAGCCTCTGGATTGACGGTGATAGTAAATGTTTTTGCAGGTCCTGAACATCCATTTAGTGAAGGTGTTACTGTTATTGTAGCAGTCAAGACTGTTGTTCCGGCATTAGTAAGAGTAAAAGGATTTATATTTCCAGTACCTGCAGCCAATAAGCCTATTGCTGTATTGTTGTTTGTCCAACTGTAAACTGCACCAGCAAGTCCCCCGCTAAACAAGATAGCGTCGGATTGCTGTCCTTTGCACTTTTGTTGGCTTGTAATATCATCGACAGCTGGTGTGGGTTTGATAGTGACGGAGCTGTTTACGGTTGTTGTTCCACATTCATTGGTTACTTTCAAAGAATAGGAAAAGATTCCTGAATTAGTATAACTAATAGGACCGGGGTTCGCAGTTGTCGCAGTTGCTGGTATTCCATTTGGGAAACTCCACTCGTACGTCAGGGGAGATTGGGTCCCACAGTTAATTACAGTCGCTGTTGGATTAATTACTGTTGAAACTCCCGTTTGGCAAAGAGGTGCAATTGGCGCAATTGTAACCTTTGGAGGTTGTTTAACGGTGAACGTTTTAATTACAGATTGGGAAGGCGTGCAAGAATTAGTTGCGGTTAGCTTAATGCTATAAGTTCCAGGCTCAGTGAAATTAAAGGAAGCGTTAGCACCAGTTTGATTTGAAATTGGTGCAATAGTTGTTCCACAACTTGATGGAACAAAAGTTGTACTCCACACATAAGTTGGGGGACTGCAAGAATTAGTTTCAACCGTTGTGTTTGTAGCAGTGATTGTTTGCGGTGAACAACCTGAACTTTCTGTTAGTGTAAAGTTAGGAACAAGTGGAGCCTCAACACATATAGTTTTTGTTATTTGATCAAAGGAGCATGAGTTACCACCTGCTTTTAATGTAATTGTATAAGTTCCTGGTGTATTGAAAATTGGACAAATTGCATTTGTGCCAGATATCCATGTGTTTATGTTTGTAGATCCATTGTTATCGCTACCTAATGACCCACTATTTAGTGTGAAGCCTGTTGAAGGAGAAATTATCCAAACTAATTTTGGAGCTCCACAGGAAGTATTTGTCGGGATTTCCCCTCCAATTGTTGTGTTGGTTAAGCATATTGCATTATTAGTACAAATTATTGGTTGTGGAATTGTAAAATTAACAATTGGAGCAATGGAAACACGTATTGGGACAACGCTCCCCCCTGATGTATCACAAGGGTTTGAAGCTTCAATATTTGCTGAAAAGGAATTTTGATAAATTGTTGAACCGTTATTACTAGTAATCCCGCACGAAGATTTTAAAAAGGTATGAGTAACAGAAGCTGGGGGAGGATGACTAAAAGTCAAAGGTGCCGAACCATCATTAAAAGTAACAGTATAAATAGTTCCCGGAGGATTGTTTTCTGTTCCTGTGATAGGAAACGTTAGTGGTGTTGATATACAAATATTCGTATTACCGGGATTTCCTATTCCTACTGCTGGATTATTACCTACAAAAACTTTGTATATTCTCGAAATCGAACATCCATTTTGACTTTTTACAGTGTATGTCAATGTCCATAGTCCAACAGCATAGGTATGTGTAGTTGTTGAAAATGTAGTTGAAGTAAAATCAGGAGTTGAATCACCCCAATTTATCGAATAATTATTGTTTGTTGCTGATGTAGTAGAGGCATTGATAAATTGAATATCTGAGTTCGTATTTGTACATACCCTAAAAGTCTTAAAGCCATTATAAATATCAGAAACTGCATCTGAATTTAAAGTTGTATCTGGATTTTGAATTGTGACAACTTTGGTTATTTTTTTTGCACATCCATTATTATCAGTAACAGTCAAAGATACATTAAACGATTGTGTCGAATTTCCGTTCGTATTACTAAAAACATGAGTGGGATTTGGATTTGTAGAAGTATTTGCACTGCCATTTCCTCCAAAATCCCATAAATAACTAAAATTAGGGTTTCCAGAAACTGTTGATGTAAATTGTATTGCAGTTCCTGAGCACTGATTATCTGAAAAAGTAAAATTTACAACTGGTAATGGATTTACTATAATTGTTACTGTTTTATTACTAGAAAGAGCAACATCTTTACCTTCACTGTCCTTAACAGTAGTTAAAATATAGGAGAAAGTTCCAGGTGCATTCGTTGGTTGAGAAACGGTTACACTTTTGTCATTTCCTGTTGTTGAAACATTTATTTGAGTTCCTCCATTTATGGTATAAGTAAAAGTATAAGGGGCTTTTGCATTATCGTCAACCTCAAATGTTATTACAGGCTGTGCTGCATTCAAACATACTGTTGCATTTCCTATTATTTGCCCAGTTGGATCTGCAACTGTTTTTAGTTTTATGATTTCCTCTGTTTTATTTGAAGAATAAGCAGGACTAGCATTAAAAATTAATAAAACGAATAAAAATATAATCTTGTAAAATTGTTTCATAATTGTGCATTAATTCAACCAACGTATACTATGTTTTTACGTCTGAAGAAAGTAGTTTTGCCAAATATAACGTAATGCTTTTCTATTACCTTACGGTATTCCTTAAATAAGTTATTTCTAGTAAAAATAATTTTGTTGATTTTAGTGTTGTGAAATCGATTACAATAATGGATTAACTTTTAAAAGCATTTACGCATTATCGTAAAAGATCAGGGATCAAGAAAGAGATTAGTTTGAAGAATCTGAGAAAGGCTTATCCAGCGTTGGTAAGTCTAGTTAAGTATAAGGATACAAAAATCCTATCGTCTTATTCAATATATGGCGTTCTAACAGAATATTATTTAGATCCGACAGTCTAAGGCTATTGAAAAAGGGGCTTTGGAAATTAAAAAAAATGATGTAAACAGAAAAGGTATAAATGAAATGTAGTTTTTCATTTATGCTTTTTTTGTTTACTACTTATTAACGTTTGAATCTCAATTTATAAAATTCCTCACTCCTTTTCCTCACTCCTAAAGTTGAGCTATGCCGAATTGGTTAGATGTTAAGCATAAAAAAAACCCTAACATGTTGATGTTAGGGTTTTTGCTTTGGTAGCGAGACCGAGATTTGAACTCGGGACCTCAGGGTTATGAATCCTGCGCTCTAACCAACTGAGCTATCTCGCCAATTTCGGGTGATTAACAAGCCCTGAATGCGGGTGCAAATATAAAAATAAAATTAATGTCTGCAAGCATATTTTTAATAAAAAAAAATATTTTTGAAAACGCTTTTTTTTCGGAGTTATATTCTATATATTTCGAAAAAATTAAATGTAGCTCATGAATCAAAAAGTACGTTACGAAATCGAGTTTCCTATAAATTCTTCGCCTCAATTATTGTATCAATACATATCGACTCCTTCAGGTTTGTCTGAATGGTTTGCGGATAATGTAAATTCTCGTGGTGAGTTTTTTACTTTCATTTGGAATGATTCACAAGAAAAAGCTAGACTTGCTTCAAAAAAAACTGGAGAGAAAGTAAAATTTAAATGGGTCGATGAGAATAGTAAAGACACAGAGTACTTTTTTGAATTACACATTTTAGTAGATGAGCTTACTAAGGATGTATCTTTAATGGTAGTTGATTTTGCTGAGAAAGACGAAGTTGATGAGGCTACATTATTGTGGGAAAATCAAATCTCAGACCTTAAACATCTAATTGGTTCTGTATAGTAAAATCATATTTTATAACTTATATTTGCCCTGAATAAAATTTAGGGCTTTTTTTATGATTAATTTTAATGGGACTATTGTATCTGAGGATGCTAACATTTTGACGCAAAACCGAGCTTTTCTATATGGTGATGCTGTTTTTGAAACGGTTAAAATAATAAACAATAAAATCCTTTTTCTTGAGGATCATTATTTTAGATTAATGTCTTCAATGCGAGTGGTGCGAATGGAAATTCCTATGAATTTTACCATGGAATATTTAGAAGAACAAATACTTTTATTAGTAGCTAAAAATCAAATGGCTACTTCTTCCCGTGCCCGAATTACTGTTTATAGAAATGATGGAGGCTATTATTTGCCACAAACCAATACTGTGTCTTTTCTAATTCATGCTGTTGCGCTTGAGAATGCGCTGTACTCAATAGAAAAAAAGCATTATGAAGTTGATTTGTACAAAGACTTTTATATTACTAAACAACTCCTTTCGTCTATTAAAACAACTAATAAAATCATAAACATTACAGGAAGTATTTTTGCCCATGAAAATGGTTTGGACAATTGTTTGTTGTTGAATGATAGTAAAAATGTTGTTGAAGCATTGCAAGGGAATATCTTCATGCTGTCAGGAAATAAATTAATTACACCGCCTGTTTCTGAAGGATGTTTGAATGGTGTAATGCGAAAACAAATTTTAAGTTTGGCAAAAAAAATAGAAAATTTGGAAGTTATAGAAGAAGTAATTTCGCCATTTGATCTTCAAAAAGCAGATGAATTATTTATTACAAATGTCATAAAAGGAATTCAACCCATAACACAATACCGAAAAAAAGCATTCAGCACGAATTTATCTGTTGATCTGTTAGCAAAGCTAAATGATATGATCAGTATTACTTAATTTAAATATGGGTTTTCTGGGGCGTTGGACCAAATCATATATTCTCCACCTAATTCCATAATTTGTTCTTTCCAGAAGTGAGTTGCTGATTTTCCGATTATTTTATTTTCGTAGCTATTAGCGGTAATTATCCAAGAGTGGCTTTCCATTTCATTTTCTAATTGGTTTTCATCCCAACCGGTATAGCCTAGAAAGAATCGGATGTTGTCGTTATTGATTGCTCCTTTGTTGATGAGTTCTTTTGTCGACTCAAAATCACCTCCCCAGTAGATTCCATTGGAAATTTCGATACTATTGGGAATCAATTCTGGAATGTTATGAATAAAATAGAGGTTGTCTTGCTCTACCGGACCGCCATTGTAAATCTTAAATCGCGCATCTATATCCGGGATTAGGTCATGAATAGTGTACTTCAAGGGTTTGTTAATGATAAAACCAACTGATCCTTCGGCATTGTAATCAGCTAATAAAATTACCGATCTGTTGAATGATAGATCCCCAATTATCGTAGGCTCTGCTATAAGCAAATATCCTTTCTTTAGTTTATCTGTAATCATCGGAATATATTTTTTATTAAATTTAAGTTTTTTATTATAATAGTACAAAATAAAATCGTTGAAACGCATAAAAAAACCTTCCAGATGGAAGGTTTTGATTATATAGGGGGAACTAAAATTAGTTTACCGCACCTTCTAATTCTGCACCTGCTTTAAATTTTACTACATTTTTAGCAGCGATTTGAATGGTTTTTCCTGTTTGAGGATTTCTACCGTCTCTAGCAGCTCTAGCAGAAACTGACCATGATCCGAAACCTACTAAAGATACTCTTCCACCTTTTTTCAAAGTTCCGCCTACATTACCTAAAAACGACTCTAAAGCCAATTTTGCAGCAGCTTTAGTAATTCCTGCATCAGCAGCGATAGCATCGATTAATTCTGATTTGTTCATAATAATTAGTTATTAATTGTTGGTTAAAAAAATTGTTAATACACAAATTTAGTAGGAAATACGTTCCTTGCAAGTGTTTTGCTTGATTTTAGTTTGTTTTGTTAATAACTTATTTTTTTTGTTAATAATAGTAAGGTTATTTCTTGTTAAATAAGATAAAATCCCCGTTTTTATTGATGTTAGTGAGCTTTCGCTTCAGCCGAAAATGTAATTCCATTAAGTAATTCGTGTGTATTCATCTTCTTTTTGCCTGGAAACTGCAAACTTAGTATTTGAATAAATCCATTTTCTACTGCAATCTTTATTTCTTTTTTGGTACAAATTAGACTTCCAATGCTATAATCATGCGCTTCTAAAACAATTTTAGCTTCGTATATTTTTACATTCCATTCTTCATTTTTGTCTTGAATGAAGCACCAAGCTGCTGGATATGGACTCAAACCTCGAATTAGATTGTTGATTTCTAAAGCTGATTTTGTCCAATCTATTTTACAATTCTCTTTATTAAGTTTGTATGCTGTTTTAATATCGGCAGTGTCTTTTTGAATAATTGTGGATAGATTCCCTTTTTCAATTATTTGTAAAGTATCAACAACGGTCTTGCTTCCCAGATCCATCAATCGATCATGAAGTTGACCTGCATTTTCAGTTTCATCGATAGGTGTTTCAGCACTTAAAATCATTGCACCAGTATCAATTTTGTCATCAATAAAAAAAGTAGTCACACCCGTTTTTGTCTCTCCATTTATGATTGCCCAATTGATAGGCGCTGCTCCGCGATAATTCGGCAGGAGAGAGGCGTGAAGATTGAATGTGCCTAACGCAGGCATTTCCCAAACTACTTTTGGTAACATTCTAAAGGCAACTACGATTTGTAAATTAGCATTCAACGATTTCAATTCCGATAAAAAAGTTTCATCTTTAAGATTTACTGGCTGTAATAAAGTAAGATTATTAGCCAGCGCATATTCTTTTACTGCTGAATATTTTAATTTTTGTCCACGACCGGCAGGTTTGTCTGCGGCAGTAATGACACCCACAACTTTGTAGTTATTTTTGAGTATGGTATCTAATATTCCCACTGCAAATTCGGGCGTTCCCATAAAAACTATTCGTAATTTTTCCATTATGATTTTAAAGTATATTTATTATTTGGTTTAACCAAAATTGTGTTATTTTCTAATAAATTCTGAAGTGCGAAGATGACTTCGTCTGGATTTTTTTTAGTTTTGGTTTGTATGTCTCTCGAATTTAAATCTTCGGATTGTAATAAACTAATGATTGCTTCAGAAAGTGACGTACTGTCTTTTTTCTTGTTTTTCTTGGTAATGCAAAAGGAACAAATTCCACAATCAACATCCGTTTTTTCTCCAAAATAATTCAAGATTAGCTTGTTCTTGCAAACCTTTTTTTCGGCAATATAATTCAGAACGGACTGGAGTTGTTCTTTTTTTAATTGATTTTGATTTTCTAAGTATTTTGAAACGCGACTGATGGTTCTTTCATCTTCCCGAACTTCATTGAAAATCAGCGTAGAATCATTATTTTTCGAATGGTATTCTATGATCTCTTTTTCTTTTAATTTGTGCAAGACTGCTTGAATTTCAGTTTCCTTATGATTTGATTTTTTGGCAATTAATTGCAAATTGAACGCAGTTTGCATTTCATAAATTCCCGGATACGTGCGCAATATTGCTAAAATAATTTCCTCATCATTTGGATTCAAACTCATGTATCGAATCACTTCTTTGGACGAAATAAGAAATTGCAGCGAGATTTTTTCTGAAAACTCTTGGGACAAATTGAGAATGCCTTGTCGATCCAGGAATTGCATGGCGTTGTAGGTCTTTAATGTTGGGAAGCCATATTTCAAACAAAAATGATGCAAATTGAAGGTAAACTGCTCGTTGATTCCCTCTCCGTAAGCAATTTGGAAATAGTTACAGAGCTTAACATACATGAGATTCAGAAATTTTTTGTCAGGAAGAATATTTATAAATTGACTTTCAGCCTGGATACTATCTGAAGGGCTTGATAATAAAACAGCAAATGCTTTTTCACCATTTCGTCCGGCACGTCCTGCTTCTTGGTAATAATTTTCTAAATTTTCTGGTAGTTGAATGTGAATAACAGTTTTTACATTCGCCTTGTCAATACCCATCCCGAAAGCGTTGGTGGCCACAATAACTTGTGCCTCGTCAGTCATCCACAACTGCATGTTTTTATCTTTTTCTTTGGACGAAAGTCCGCCATGATAGTAGGTTGCTTTAAATCCTAATGCATTCAGTTGTGCCGAAATGTCCAGACAGGATTTTCTGTTGCGAACATAAATGATAGATGATTCTGGATTTTTCTTCAGGATTTGTTCTATTCTGAAAAGTTTGTCTTCTACTTCAAAAACCATGTAGGCTATATTTTCTCTTGCAAATGATTTCTCAAAAACGTGTACATTTTGCAATCCCAGTTCAGTGATGATATCTTCTTTGACTTTTGGAGTTGCAGTAGCCGTTAATGCAAGGAAAGGTATTTTTGGAAAATGTTTTTTTAATGCCGAAATCTTCAAATAAGCAGGTCGGAAATCGTGTCCCCATTGTGATACGCAATGCGCTTCATCAATGGTAATTAAGTTTATGGGAAGGCTTTTTATTCGGTCCAAAATCCAATCAGATTGTAAGCGTTCCGGGGATAAATAGAGGAATTTATAATTACCGAATTGGCAATTGTCCAGCAAATCAATCATTTCCTCGGATCGGATACCGCCAGTTAATGCAATGGCTTTGATGTTTCGCTTTTGCAAATTAGCCACTTGATCTTTCATTAATGCTACCAATGGCGAAATTACCAGACAAATTCCCTCGTTCATCATGGCCGGAATTTGGAAACATATTGATTTTCCTCCGCCAGTAGGCATCAAAGCAAAAGTATCTTGACCGCTTAAAACGGAATCGATAATTTCTTTTTGTAGCGACCTAAATTTGTCGTGTTTCCAATATTTTTGAAGAATAGCTAACGCTTCTGGCATAGATTTCAGATTTCAATTCATAGAAAACACCGCAAATTGAAACTTCTAAACTTGAAAATTATTTAGAAATTTCCTCTAAGATAAAAAGAATTCTGTTATCAAGAGTGTCTTTAGGGACTTCTATGAGTTCATAACCGTAACTTTGATACGTTTCTGTAAGGTGATTGTAGATCAGTTTGGCTTGTTCAAAGTTTTCATAACGTTCGTGATCGCTAATATAAATTTCTTCCCAAGGCGGAAGAATGAAGATTTTTGAGTAGGTATGTTCGCGACAAGCAAGGTCAAAAGAGGCTGGATAGCTATCGCCAATGTAATGCATGTAAGCCAAAACATCTGGAATTCCGCGGTCAATAAAAACGACTTCATGTGGCTCATTGGAAGCATTATGAAACTGTTTTTTTCTTCCTTCAAGGAGTAATTCACTGAATAACAATGGTTTTTCTAGGAATAGTTGTTCGATTCCTTGTTTTTTTGCTTCTAAAGTTACTTCCCGTGAAATTTCGGGATAACAACAATGTCCTTTGGCTATCAATCCATCAATGATAGTTGTTTTACCTGTTCCTGGACCGCCAATGATAACTATAATTTCTTTCTGCACTTTTAAAAAATAAGGGGCAAATTTACTTAAACTTATTGGGATTTGAAAAAATCATTGCGGTTAAAATAAGATTAGATAAAAAATCATAATTCAAAATTCATAATTTACGTTTGAAACTGTATATTTGCCTTTATTTTTAAATAAAAAATGGATAAGAACACTCAAGAATTTTATGATAGATTAAAAGTAGAGTTGGACCTGAGTAATTCTTGGCCAGCAGAATACTTATTTAAATTTATTGTGCCTACAGAGGATGATAATATCGAACGCGTTCAATTGGCTTTTGATTGTATGGGAGCGGTTATAAAAACAACAAAATCTAAGACGGGTAAGTTTACCAGTATATCTGTTGATGTGACCATGAAAGATTCACAAGAAATAGTAGATAAATACCTAGAAGTTTCTACAATTAAGGGAATTATTTCTCTATAGCTATAAATATTAAATTTTTGATGCATACACAATCGAATGATTACAAATCTTCGAAAAAGAGGCACAGTAAGATCAAAAAATATACATTCGAATATGAATTCAAAATATATTAAAGAAAACTCAAACGATGTGGTACATCATTTGGAATATAATGCGGAGCGATCCCATTTGATTATTCCAGAATATGGACGTCATTTGCAAAAATTAATTGATCAAGCAACTAAAATTGAAGATGATATAGAACGCAACAAAGCGGCAAAATATATTATTCAGGTTATGGGAAGTTTGAATCCACATTTGCGTGATGTTCCTGATTTTCAGCACAAGTTGTGGGATCAGATTTTTATCATGTCTGATTTTAAATTAGTAGCTGATTCTCCCTATCCAATTCCATCCCGTGAGGTATTACAATTGAAACCGGATGTGTTAAGTTATCCTCAGAATTTTCCAAAATACAGGTATTATGGCAACAACATAAAATACATGATTGATGTAGCCAATAAATGGGAAGAGGGTGAAATGAAAAGTGCTTTAGTGAAAGTGATTGCTAATCACATGAAGAAATCCTATTTGAGTTGGAACAAAGACACCGTGAAAGATGATGTTATTTTCGAACATTTGTATGAGTTGTCAGGTGGTAAATTGAATTTACTTCAAAGTACCGAAGAACTTCTTAATACCACAGATTTATTGCGAACAAATAAACGTGTTTCTAATAAAATTGCCCCTACAGGTTCACCAAAAATTCAAAGTAATAAGAACACAAAGACTGGGAAACCAAATCCGATTCACAAAAATCAAAATAGAAAACCACTTTAGGTTAGTTATAAATTAGGAGTTTTAAGTTATGACTTTTTGAATATAACTTTTAACTCGTAGCTTTTAACTCGTAATCAATAATTTATAACTCATAACTATAAAAAAATGGGAATTTTTAAAATAGAAGGCGGCATCAGTCTTAAAGGAGAAATCACGCCACAAGGGGCCAAAAATGAAGCACTGCAGATTTTATGTGCTGTTCTTTTAACTCCAGAAAAAGTTATCATTAATAATATTCCTGATATTATTGACATCAATAAACTAATTACGCTTTTAGGAAACTTAGGTGTTAAAATCCAAAAAACGGCACCTGGATCGTATACTTTTCAAGCTGATGAAGTAAATGTTCAGTATCTAGAAACCGAAGCATTCAAGAAAGAAGGTGGTTCTCTTCGTGGATCTATTATGATTGTTGGACCACTTTTGGCACGATTTGGAAAAGGATATATTCCAAAACCAGGTGGTGATAAAATAGGACGTAGAAGATTGGATACGCATTTTGAAGGTTTCATTAATTTAGGTGCAAAATTCCGTTACAATAGAGAAGATCATTTTTATGGTGTAGAAGCGCCAAAAGGATTGAAAGGAGCTGATATGTTACTTGACGAAGCATCAGTAACTGGAACTGCTAATATAGTTATGGCCGCAGTTTTGGCCAAAGGAAGAACAACAGTTTATAATGCTGCTTGCGAACCTTACTTGCAACAATTGTGTAAGATGTTAAACTCCATGGGGGCTAATATTACAGGTGTTGGGTCGAATTTATTGACTATTGAAGGTGTTGAAAGTCTTGGAGGTTGTGAGCATAGAATTCTTCCTGATATGATTGAAATTGGGAGTTGGATTGGTCTTGCTGCAATGACAAAATCTGAAATTACAATTAAGGATGTAAGTTGGGATAACCTTGGCGTTATACCTAATACATTCAGAAAACTTGGTATTACACTGGAACGCAAAGGTGACGATATCTACATTCCTGCTCACGTAGATGGATATGAAGTAAAAACGGATATTGACGGTTCTATTTTGACAATTGCTGATGCTCCTTGGCCAGGATTTACTCCGGATTTATTGAGTATTGTTCTTGTAGTTGCCACTCAAGCAAGAGGCGATGTATTGATTCATCAAAAAATGTTTGAAAGCAGATTGTTCTTTGTGGATAAATTAATTGACATGGGAGCAAAAATTATGTTGTGTGATCCACACCGTGCCGTTGTGATGGGGCACGATTTTAAATCACAATTGAAAGCAACAACAATGTCTTCACCAGATATTCGTGCGGGAATCTCATTATTGATTGCTGCGCTTTCGGCAAAAGGGACTAGTACTATTCAGAATATTGAACAAATTGATAGAGGATACGAGCGCATAGACGAACGATTGAGAGCTATTGGAGCCAATATTGTACGCGCATAAATCAAATAAATAAGCATAAAATATCGTTTAAGTAAACCAATTAGGATTTGAATGTACCATTCAATACGGTTTACTTAAACGTTTTTTAATTTTAATTCATTTTTAGAAAAAGATCATGTCAACGGAACAAACAGCGATAAAGGCCACTTATTTTAGTATTATCGGAAATTCATCTTTGGCCATTATTAAAGGGCTGGCAGGTTTTTTTGGAAATTCATATGCTTTAATAGCTGATGCAATAGAATCTACCACTGATATTTTTGCTTCATTTTTAGTGTTATTTGGAATCAAATATTCTAATAAGCCGGCAGATAAAAATCATCCGTATGGACATGGAAGGGCAGAACCTCTAATTACCTTTTTGGTTGTAGGTTTCTTAATTACTTCTGCTACTATTATTGCTTATGAAAGTATCATCAACATTCAAACACCACATCACCTGCCAAAACCATGGACATTAATCGTTCTTGGGGCAATAATTATTTGGAAAGAATATTCCTTTCGATTAGTGATGAAAAGAAGTATTGAAACTAATAGTTCGTCGCTAAGAGCAGATGCGTGGCACCATCGCAGTGATGCCATAACTTCTGTAGCAGCATTTATTGGGATTTCAATTGCTTTAATTTTAGGAAATGGTTATGAGTCTGCTGATGATTGGGCAGCACTCTTTGCTTCGGGATTTATACTTTATAACAGTTATCTTATTTTTAGACCTGCTTTGGGCGAAATAATGGATGAACATTTATATGATGATTTGATAGAACAAATTAGAATAGTTTCTCTTCAAGTAGACGGAATCATAGATACCGAAAAGTGTTTTATTCGAAAAGCAGGAATGCAATATCATGTAGATTTACATGCCATTGTGGATTCGAATATTACAGTAAAAGATGGGCATGACTTAGCACACAAACTGAAAGATACCTTGAGAGAGGAAATCCCGGAATTAGGTCACGTCTTGATTCATGTGGAACCAAATTAATTTCACAATTTAAATCATTTTGAAATTTATGAAAACTAAAAAAGGCACAAGAAGATTATTTCTTATGCCTTTTTTCTTGTTGTTAAACTGTTTCTTGTTGAAGTTTTACTCTAAAATATTTAAAAATTTAAGTCCAAAAACTACTCCGTCGCCTTGAAATCCATTTTGATAAGAACGTATATAATCTAGACGTAGCATCTTAAATTTTCCAAAGCCTAAATTATCTAAACCAACCGTAAATTCTCTATAGGGCTTACTATTTGATGTAGAAAGCGTATGTGCACCCAAGATTAAAGTTGATTTTAATTGATTCAATAGCGGAATTTTATTCATAATATAACCTTCGTCATTATACTCTGCATGCGCTTCAAAATAGCTATTATTCGTACTGTTAGAATAATAAGGAAGCAAATTAAAAACATTCAAATAGCGTTCCGTTTGCCCTATGTGAGTTTGGTTTCCATTGAAATGTTTGTAATCTATAAAAGAGATGTTTGCTGCATTTAAAAATTTCCCGGCTTTTATATTCATTCCTATAATTCCTTTGTTTTCTAATTTTAAATCATACGTTAAGCGAGTATTTATGTGATCAAATTCATATTTTTTATCATTCGCTGCAAATCCTTTTTCATATCCTAAAAGTAGCGTAGGATATTTTTCATTTCTAATGTTGTATTTTCCGTCCGGACGGGAAGAATATTTATTCCCAAAATTTATTCTTGCATTTAGAGTCGCTTTCATCAAATTATGCTTTTCAAAAGCTGGAGTTGTGAAATCATCCGGTGCCAGCGGATTATTCGAAGAGTATAAATCGTCCTTATTAAGCAAAGAAAAATCAGTGTTGTTGAATAATGGTTTGCGTTGTTGGTATTCTATCTTTCCATTCAAGTTTATGCCATTTGCAATATCTTGGCCATAGCCAATCGCTACTGATTCTAAATTGTACAACTTCATAAAATTGTTTTTGAATGCCAAGGAACTAATTGTGTTTATAACTTTACTGATGGGTTCAGTTGAGTTGAATTGCTGGACAGAACTACCTCCAGTCAAATACAGAGTTGCATAATTCTGATTGTTAAACCTATGTATGAATTGTCCTGTTACACGCAAACGTTCTTCAGCAAAACCGTAATTGAGTTTTGTACTTATCGAAGTGTAAATTCCTTTGTTTTCTTGGTTTTTCCAGCTGGTATACCTAAATCCCGAATCAAAATTATATCCTTGCACGGTATTAAAACTCAATGAACCTAGATTGAGTAATCCTTCATAACTAAAGGAATTTTTCTCTGAACTATTTCTATAAGTATAGCCCGTTAGTATTTTCATTAGTTTGAATTTATTTCCTTTTGAATCAATTGAATCCAAGTATTTTTTAGAATTTCGAGTCTTGTAAATACTATCTTTCCGTATGTAATCGTTAGTTTCTTCGATTGTTAAAGGAATGGGTCTGTTACTGTTCCAGAAAACTGAATCTTTTTTATTTGAATTTATTTCGATACTTGTAATTTCATTTGTAAACGTTTTTTTTGCAAAGGCGTTCACAAATTCATAATTACTGTAGACGTATGTATATCTTCCATTGAATTTTATTCCAAAGGCTCCAGCTGTAATATCAAGACTTTGAGTGTTTTTTGCCCAAATTTGGTTGCTTTTATTGTAACTGAAGTTCTGTTTTAAGGTCATTACATCCACAAATTCTTCTTTCATTCGGTAGCCTTTGATGTCTAAATCAACAGCATAAATGGCCCAAGAATCTTCAACAATATAGATATAACCTTCAAAAACAGGCTCACTGTCACGTTTTGCAGTAACTTTTATTTTATTAATCATTTGATTATTGGCATCATAAAAAGTATTTTCTAGTTTGTATTTATAATAATTGAATGCATTATTTGAGATTGGAGAAATCATATTAACCCCAAAGTCAATCGTATTATCATAGAAATCATAAAAAGAAGATCTGGCCGTATTGTAACTGTAGCCGTTATCTCTTCCGCTTACTTTAGAGGCAGTTACGACTTCTTTTAAATTATTGGGTTTTTCAAATGTAATTTTAGAAAAAGTTTCAGATAATGAAATAATACCTGTTCCTGTAGAATCCAAAGAACCATTCATGTCGCCAATTTTTTGACCTAATATTTTTTTAGGAGCATTTTTAAGTTTGAAAATTCCTCTGGAATAAAAGTCGGCATGGAACCGAGCTGTTTTTTCAGTATTTTCTTTTTTACTGGCAATCGCATTTTTTATGATAACAATTGCAGGATTGATTTTAGTGTTGATTACAACTTCGTTCAAAGAATAACTTTCTTCAATCATTTTAACATCAAATGAATACAGTAACTTATCCTTCTGAATGGTTATTTTTTGCGTTTTAAAACCTAAAAATTGAAACACAACTGTTTGCTTTTCGGCTTTCTTCAAGTTGAGTTCATATTTTCCTACTTCATTTGAGGTCGTTCCATTATAGGTGTCTTCTTGAAAAATGGTTACAAAAGGCAAGGGATTTCCTTTTTCGTCAGAAACGGTTCCTTTTATTTGTGCATAGTTGGTATATGAAACCAAAGAAATTAGAAGTAGGTAGTATTTTCTCATGAAAGTTTTTTCTTTCACAAAAATATAAGAACTTTAAAAAGAGGCTATTAATTATTTGTTAAACATTTCTATGAATATTTTTATTTGGGATTTATAAAAATGATTGTACTGCTAATTCATAACTCTTTAAACCAAAACCTAAAATGACACCTTTAGCATTTCCAGATATATAGGATTGATGTCTGAAACTTTCACGTGAAAATGTATTCGAAATATGGACTTCAACAACTGGAGTAGTAATGGATTTAATAGCATCTCCAATGCCAATGGAAGTGTGGGTGTAAGCACCAGCGTTTAGAATAATACCATCGTAAGTGAAACCAAATTCCTGAATTTTATCAATTAATTCACCTTCAATATTACTTTGAAAATAGGTAAATTCTATTGTTGGAAATTTTATTTGTAAAGCGGTAAAATATTCTTCAAAGGTTAAGCTACCATATACTTCTGGTTCACGTTTTCCTAAAAGATTCAGATTTGGTCCGTTGATGATACTAATTTTCATAATTCCAGTTTTTGTAAAAATAAAAAAACCGTTCTAATTTAAAGAACGGTTTTGATAAATTTAATTTTTTATAAGAATTAAAACGTAAATCCAGCTGATACTTGAACTACTGAGTTCTTAACTTCAGCCTCTTTTGAAGCTTCAGTTAATCCTAACACGTAACGACCTTGCAGAAAAAAGTTTTTAGTGATATTAATTCCTAATCCTGCTGCAGCACCAAATTCAAATGTTTCAGCATTCTCTACATCAAAATCATTTCTTTCGCTTAACAAAAAGGAAGCTTGTGGTCCAAGATCTAAACTGACTGTTTTATTCAAATGTATTTTGGCTAAAACGGGAATAGACAGGTAACCTAATTCATTTTTGAACTCTTCAAAAGCATTTTTATAGGTTGCTCCCTGAGTAGAATACAGCAATTCAGGCTGAATAGAAAAACCGTCAGTTAGCTTAAGTTCGGCTATTAATCCTACGTGGTAACTTGTAATGGCATCAGTATCGTAATTATCATTAGTGATAGTTATATTACTACCGGTTTGATTGGCATAATTTAAACCACCTTTAATACCAAATTTTACTAATTGTGCTTGCACGTCTACAGATGCGGCTAGAAGTACTACTGCTACTAGAATTATTCTCTTCATAATTTTTTTTTTATATTAATAATTGAATTGGGGACTTTTACTTAAAAACTATTTTGTTAAAATATTATTGTCTAATTTTCTTAAAAACACTTTATGCAAAAATTAGTCCAATAAATTATAAAAGCAATAGCAAGCGACTTCTTTTTATGTTTTTTTAGTTTTTTAAATTTATTAGTATTGTAAATCAATGACAATCAAATAGTTGTAATTTGTTTTTTTATTGTTCTTAATCTGATTTATTTGATAGTCAACGAGTTTTTTTGATAAATAAGTCAACTCCTATTTGATTTTTTTAACTTTGGTAGTATTAATTTTAAAATGATACATCATGAAAAAAATTATTTTAATGGTAGTTATGGTATTCACTGTTGGTTTTGTGAATGCTCAAGGAAAAGAAGATATGGCATTTGGAATAAAAGGAGGTTTGAATATCTCCACAATTACTAATGCTGATGTAGATGGCGTGAATTCTAAATCTTTGGTAGGATTTCATGTTGGTTTTTTTGGAGAATTTGTGCTAAGTGATAAATTCTCTATACAACCAGAGGTTTTGTACTCTACACAAGGAACTAAAATTGAGTTTGAAGGAATAAAAGGAGATTTGAAATTGGATTATATTGCTATTCCAGTTATGGCTAAATATTATGTGGCCGATTCTTTTAGTCTAGAATTAGGTCCTCAAATAGGTTTTCTAGTATCAGCCAAAGCAAAATCTGGTGGAGAATCGGAGGATGTTAAGGACGAACTTAAATCAACAGATGTAAGTTTGAATTTTGGTTTGGGTTATGATATTACAGAAAATTTTATGATTGGGGCACGTTATAATTTAGGTCTTACACGTTTGCAGGACGAATTGTTACCTGGGGAAGATGAATCTAAAAATTCTGTTTTTCAAATTTCTATAGGTTATAAATTTTAATATTTTAAAAGCATATGATTTTCAAAACCTCCCAATTCGGGAGGTTTAAATTTATATATTGAATCTATATCTTTTTTTTAAATTCCTTTTTTTGTAAAATATATTTGTTAAATATTTATATGATATAAAAAACGCCTCACTAAATTCTGTTAGAAGAGTTGGGTATAAGTTGTTGATATGTAAATGTTTAATCGATTTAGATTAAAACATTAAAAAATAGGTAATGTTTTTTAATTTTTTTATTAAAGAATAAAAAAATACATTGAGATTTTTCTTATGTTTGTTTAAAAAAAAACAAACAAATGAAAAAAATTATTTTAACTGCAGTAGCAGTATTTGCATTTGGATTCGCAAATGCGCAAGAAGCAAAATTTGGACTTAAAGGAGGATTGAATCTTTCTACATTTACTGGTGATACCGATGGTTTAGATTTAAAATCAAAACCTGGATTTAATTTGGGAGCTTTTGTGGCTGTTAAATTGTCAGATAAACTTACATTTCAACCAGAAGCTTTATATTCGATGCAAGGAACTAAAATTGATGAATTTGAATTTGAATTTGACAATGCTGTTTATTTAGCTGAAGCAAATATTAATTTGTCCTATATTAATGTGCCTCTGATGTTAAAATATTACGCTGCTGAAAAATTTAATCTAGAAATTGGACCACAGGTTGGATTTTTAGTAGCTGCAAAAACAGTAGCAAAAGTAAATGGCAATGAAGCAGAGGAAGATGTTAAAGATAGTTTTGAATCTGTAGATTTTGGACTTAATTTCGGAGCAGGATACGACTTTACAAATAATATTTCAGCTGGCTTAAGATACAATTTAGGTTTGTCTAATATCGCAAAAACAGAATCTGGAGATGATTCAAAAATTAATAATAGTGTGTTGTCGATTTCATTAGGTTATAAGTTTTAATATTTTAAAAAAAATATAGTTTTCTAAACCTCCCAGTAATTAGGAGGTTTTTTTATGCCTAAAAAAGTGTTTCTTTGTGTTCATGAACTGGGAAAGCTACATAAAAAATTATCAATCCTATTTAAAAATAGAACGCGGTTTGTCTAAGAATACAATAGTAAACTATTCTTTTGATATTGAGCGTTTGTGTGTTTTTTTAGATCAAAATGATATGCTGGTTTCGCCAATAAAAATTACCGAAGAATCACTGCAACAATTTATTTATAGCGTATCAAAGGAAGTCAATCCACGATCACAAGCCAGAATTATTTCGGGTCTTAAAAGTTTTTTTAATTATTTAATTTTTGAAGATTATCGAACGGACAACCCATTAGAATTGATTGAAGCCCCTAAAACGGGTAGAAAACTGCCTGATACATTATCTGTTGAGGAAATAGACAATCTCATTGCGGCTATTGATTTAACTACTAATGAAGGAGAGCGTAATAAAGCTATTCTTGAAACACTTTATGGATGTGGATTGCGGGTTTCAGAATTAGTTACTTTGAAAATTTCGGATTTATTTTTCCAGGAAGGTTTTATTAAAATAACAGGTAAAGGAAATAAGCAACGTTTTGTCCCAATAAGCAATTTGACCCAAAAATACATTCAAATTTATCGTGAAACAGTAAGAAATCATCTCACTATTCAAAAAGGTTTTGAAGACACACTCTTTTTAAACCGAAGGGGAAAACAGTTAACTCGGGCCATGATTTTTACAATTATCAAAGATTTAGCAGTCAAGATAAATTTGAATAAAACAATAAGCCCACATACTTTGCGACATTCTTTTGCCACTCATCTTTTAGAAAATGGAGCTGATTTACGTTCTATACAATTGATGCTTGGACACGAATCGATAACAACAACTGAAATTTATGTGCATCTTGACAGAACGTTTCTTACGCAAGTGTTGCATTCATTTCACCCCAGAAAATAAATTTTTATCTTGCCCTTCGTACATCTTACTATTTTCAAGAAAGAAAAAAGCTGCAGGTTTTGCCTTAGAATACCATTTTAAACGATAGAACTTAATATCGTCTTAAAGCGCTACAATTTTATTGTTAATTTTATTGTGATATAAAAAATTAACTCTAAATTGTAGTTTATTCAATTGATATAAAAAGCGCTATGGTTTTTGATTTTTCCCAAAACGAAAATTGCCATGAGGTAAATAATTTTTACAATAAATTATTTAATGAGATTCCAGATTTAATTTTTGAATTTGTAATTGCTCCTGACAACACCTATTTATTTCCATTAGTGAGTAAATCGGTAAACGATTTTTTTGAGTTGTCTTCACCTCGTTTTATAGATAGCGACAAGTTTCTTATCTATGAAAGAATATTTGAAGCTGATCGATTGCCCTTTTTTCAGTCATTGGTCTATGCTAAAAGAAATATTGCAAGATGGGATTTTGAGTTTCGGGTTTTATTACCAGAAAAGGGATTGCGTTGGCTAAAAGTGGCCTCAAAACCAGAATTATATCCTGACGGGAATATTGCTTTTTATGGAAGAATTTCAGATGTAACAGACTTAAAAGAACAGGAAATCAAACTTAAAATTTCTGAAGAACGCTTTAAATTTGCTCTTGAAGCTTCCACAGCAGGAGTTTG
This sequence comes from Flavobacterium sp. KS-LB2, assembly GCF_036895565.1. Classification (NCBI taxonomy): domain Bacteria; kingdom Pseudomonadati; phylum Bacteroidota; class Flavobacteriia; order Flavobacteriales; family Flavobacteriaceae; genus Flavobacterium; species Flavobacterium sp. KS-LB2. The sequence continues at coordinate 958,797 of NZ_CP145904.1, forward strand.
GGATTGGGATTTAACGAATAATAAAGTCTTTTACTCTTCGCAATCAATGAAAATTCTTGAGCAAGGGGCATTGGATATTTTTGATAATCCAGAACGTTGGGATGAAATTGTGCACCCTGATGATTTAGAAAAATATTACATTGAGATTCATAATCATTTTGATAATAAAACACCTTTTTATGAAAATTACCACCGTGTTTTAACTTCAAGCGGAAAATACAAATGGATTTTAGATAGAGGAAAAGTAATTGAGCGTGATCAAGAAGGGAGACCTTTGCGAGTTATAGGAACGCATACGGATATCTCTTCGCAAAAAGAAAAAGAATTAGAGTTAATAAAAACAATGGAATTGTTTAGTCAGCAAAATAGCCGACTATTGAATTTTTCACACATTGTATCCCATAATCTAAACACACAGGCGGGTAATATTAAATCACTTTTAGACATTATAGATACCGATGACGATTTAGAGAGTAATAAAGAAATGTTGTCTCATTTGCGTACTGTTTCGAATGACTTAAATGAAACAATAGCTAATTTGACCCAATTAGTACTTATACAAAGTAATTCGAACATTCCGATTCAATCATTAGATTTGAATTCTTATCTAAATAAGACTTTAGATTTAATTAAGAATTTAAAAAATCAGCATCAAGTTATCATTTTAAACAAGATTCCTGAAGGAGCTTCAGTTGATTTTAATCCGGCATTCTTAGAAAGTGTTTTGTTGAATTTTACAACGAATGCTATCAAATATTCGAATCCTGATAAACCTATAGAAATAAAATATTCTTTCGCATTAGAAAATGGAAAAAAAATGTTGTCGATTTCAGATAATGGATTAGGAATCGATTTGAAAAAATATGGAGATTCTCTTTTTGGAATGTACAAAACATTTCACAAGCATGAAGAGGCCAGGGGATTAGGATTACACTTGACAAAGAATCAAATAGAATCGATGAAAGGAACTGTTTCAGTAGAAAGTGAAGTTGGAGTTGGTACTACTTTTAAAATTGTTTTTAATGATTGTTTGAGTGATTAATTAACTTCGATACACAAGCAAAGTTTCTTTTATAGTGATTCACTTATATAGTGCAAAAAAAAAACTTCTCAGCGATGAGAAGTTTTTTTATATGTGTAATTGAAATAAATTATTTAGCGATATTCACGGCTCTTGTTTCACGAATTACAGTTACTTTAACTTGTCCAGGATAAGTCATTTCTGTTTGGATTTTTTGTGAGATATCAAAAGATAGGTTAGCTGCATTTTCATCAGATACTTTTTCGCTTTCTACAATTACACGAAGTTCTCTACCGGCTTGAATTGCGTAAGCATTTTTCACACCACTGAATCCGTACGCTACTTCTTCAAGATCTTTTAGACGTTGAATGTAAGAATCCAATACTTGTCTTCTCGCTCCTGGTCTTGCACCTGAGATTGCATCACAAACCTGAATAATTGGCGATAATAATGATTTCATTTCAATCTCATCGTGGTGAGCACCAATAGCGTTGCAAACCTCTTCTTTTTCACCATATTTCTCCGCCCATTGCATTCCTAATAATGCGTGAGGTAAATCACTTTCAGCATCTGGAACTTTACCAATATCGTGTAATAAACCAGCTCTTTTAGCCAGTTTTACGTTTAGACCAAGTTCAGCTGCCATGATTCCACAAAGTTTAGAAACTTCACGGGAGTGTTGTAATAAATTCTGTCCGTAAGAAGAACGGTATTTCATACGTCCTACCACTTTAATCAATTCAGGATGTAAACCATGAATTCCTAAATCGATAACGGTACGTTTACCAACTTCTATAATTTCATCGTCAATTTGTTTAGCAGTTTTTGCAACTACTTCTTCAATACGAGCTGGGTGAATTCTTCCGTCAGTTACTAATTTATGTAAAGCCAAACGTGCAATTTCTCTACGTACAGGATCAAAACAAGAAAGGATAATCGCTTCTGGTGTGTCATCTACAATGATTTCTACTCCAGTTGCGGCTTCCAGTGCACGGATATTTCTACCTTCACGTCCAATGATTCTACCTTTTACGTCGTCAGATTCAATGTTAAATACCGAAACACAGTTTTCTACTGCTTCTTCTGTACCAACTCTTTGAATGGTATTGATGATGATTTTTTTAGCTTCTTGTTGTGCAGTCAATTTTGCCTCTTCAATAGTATCTTGAATATGAGACATTGCTTTGCTTTTTGCTTCCGCTTTCAATCCTTCTACTAATTGATCTTTAGCTTCTTCAGCAGATAAACCAGAGATAACTTCCAATTGTTGCAATTGACTTTTATGCAATTTGTCAACTTCGGATTGTTTCTTATCTAGGTTTTCAATTTTAGTGGTGTATTCTAAAGTTTTAGATTCGAAATCATCATTTACTTTTTTAGCTTTTGATAATTCATTAGAAACTTGAGATTCTTTGTCACGAACTCTTTTTTCTATTTCTGCAACTTTTTTATCACGGGATAAAATAACTTGTTCGTGCTCTGATTTTAATTCAATAAATTTCTCTTTTGCTTGAAGAATTTTATCTTTTTTTATGTTTTCAGCTTCCAGATTTGCATCTTTTAATATGGATGCTGCTTCTTTTTTTGCGTTTTTAATTAAGTTTGAAATATTGCTTTTTTCAATCAATTTGGCGATCCCAAAACCTCCCGCAATACCTATAATTCCTGAAATAATAATCGTTAATATGTTGTCCATGTTTGTTAAAATTTATATATAAAAAAGCCTACATTAGATTGCTTGTATAAACTCGAAAAGACAAGTTTTGAGCTAACTCGTTGTTCAAGCTTCCAAACTGAATTGGCTTGCTATAGTAACGATGATTTGCTCATTCTAAATTGTTAGTGTTGAGTTTACCAAATATGAACTAATGTAGGCAGTATCTTAGTTTTTGTAAAGAACGTTTATTTGTCGAGATATTGATCTAAAATCGCATTGATTTTTTTAATTCTTTCGATGGTTGCTTCTCCATCTATCGCATTATCAATTTGTTTTTGTTCCGTTTGTGAGGCAAATTGTAAAGCACACATGGCTAATACATCTTGCTTGTCACGAACAGCATAATTTTCTTCAAATTGCTTGATCATCGTATCAATTTTTTTAGAAGCGCTTCTAAGGCCTTCTTCCTGAGAGAAATCAACCGTTAACGGGTATACTCTGTCTGCAATTGATATTTTAATTTTAAGCTTTTCGTCCATATCTTTTATTAATCTGATAGCTGTGCTATACAGTAATCAATTTCGCGAATTAATGAATTTATTTTAAGCTTCGTATCTCTTTTATTATCGTCACTGCCTAGTAATGTATTTGCTACTTTGAGTGTTTCATACTGCGTTTTTAGCGCTTCAATCTCTTGTGACTGAGTTTGTATTATGGATGCAGTTTTTGTTAATTCGTTTTTCAAATCTTGATTATTTTTTTCCAAACCTTTCATTTTTGTAAAAAGTTTTTCAATCTTACTTTCAAGAGTATCAATAATTTCTGCAATTGCACTCATTATATATCTTATTCATTACATAATCATACAAAGTTAGTATTCCTTTTTAATTTTGCAATATTTTATTATTTTTTTTGCATTAAATTAATTAAATATCAGTTGTACAAATGGTTACGAACCATTTTTTTTATCGCTGTTTTGAATACTTTTTTTATCTTAGCAAAAATGTAACCGATGAGATTTTCTATATTTTTTTTATTTTTTTACACTTCTGTTTTTGCACAAGTTGACTATCCAAAAGATTATTTTAGATCTCCTTTAGATATTCCGATGCAATTATCAGGAAATTTTGGAGAATTGAGACCCAACCATTTCCATGCCGGTTTTGATTTAAGAACGCAACAAAAAGAAGGATTGAAAGTATACGCAGTGGGCGATGGGTATGTGTCAAGAATAAAGATATCTACTTTTGGAAACGGAAAAACAATTTACATCAACCATCCTAATGGGTATACATCAGTTTATGGACATTTAAAAATGGCCAACGGTGAAATAGAAAATTACATCAAGAAAACGCATTATAAAGAGGCATCATTTGAAATTGAAATGTTCTTTAAACCTGATGAAATGGTGGTAAAAAAAGGTGATATCATTGCTTTTTCCGGTAATACAGGAGCTTCAGAAGGACCACATTTGCATTTTGAATTTCGGGATACCAAAACAGAGTTTATAATCAATCCGATGCTTTTTGGGTACGATAAATTTTTAAAAGATACAAAGAAACCTGTCGTTTCTGGAGTTTATGTATATCCTTTGGATTCAAAAACTACGGTTAATCATTCTAAACGTCCTTTGTTGCTTAATGTTTCGTTACAAAAAGATGGAACGTACCTTTCTGATAAAGTAGTTGCAAACGGGACAATAGGTTTTGGTATATCGGCTTATGACACTGACGATGTTTCGTTTAATAATAACGGAGTATATAAAGTGCAGTCCTTTTATAATGGGAAACCAAATTTCGGATATGAATTCAATACCTATTCATTTGACGAAATGCGCTATATCAATGCGTTGATTGATTATTCTAGATATAAGAAAATGCAGCAACGGGTTCAGAAATTATTCATGAAAAACCCGTATAATCTGAGCATTATCCAAGCCGATGAAAATAAAGGAGTTTTACAGGTAACTCCAAATTTAGCATCCTTATATCGTATTGAAGTTTCGGATTTTTTTGGCAATAAAAAAACAATAGCCATTCCTATTCAATATGATTTATTGTCTACAACTATCAGTCCTGAGCCAGTGCAATCGAACTATTTTGTCAAAGCGAATAAAGACAGCAATTTTGCTTTAGCAAATATGTCGGTTTTCTTTCCTGCGGGAACTTTTTACGAAGATTTTGATTTGAATTTTGATGTAAAAAATGATACTTTGTTTTTACACGACGATACTGTTCCTGCCCATACTAATTTTACGGTTTCAATTGAAGATACAAAATCGACTGAAGCGCAGAGAGAGAAAATGTTCATTGGCAGAATCGAAGGAAAAAAAATAAATTACAATCCAACCTATAGAAAAGACAGCATATTCAATACAAAGGTTAAAATTTTAGGTAAATATACTTTGGTTTCAGATACTGTTGCGCCCAAAATAAGTATGCCTATACCTGTAGAGGGAAAATGGATCAGCGAGCAAAAAACAATTCAGCTTTCGATTTACGATGACGTGTCTGGCATAAAATCATACAACGGCTATTTAAACGGAAAATGGGTTTTATTTGAATACGATAATAAGACTAGAAAATTGACTCATTATTTTAGTGATGGAATTGCTGTTGATGGTGCCAATGATTTAAAAGTTGTTGTAATAGATAATGTAGGGAATTCAACTACCTTTGAAACTCGTTTTTTTAGAAGTCAAAAAAAATAAAAACCAAATCATTTGAGTACTAGTAAATTAATTGTTGTTTTCTTTTTTTTCTTCGCAAGCTTATCACTATTGGCCCAAACAGCAAGGATTAAAGGAGTTATTTTAGACAAAAATAATCAGCCTGTAGGAAACGTGAATGTTTCTTATTCCAGTATTGGTACGCAATCTAATAAAAATGGTTTTTACGAACTAAAAGTGCCTGCAAACCAAAAGGTAACTGTCGTTTTTACACATGTCTCTTTGAAAAAAATAACGATTACTTTTTCTTTGGATTCTAATGAACAAAAAGAGTTTAATCCTGTAATGAATGATCAGGAAGAACAAATGGGTGAGGTGATTGTTACCGCAAATAACAGAAAAGTGATTCAAGGTATATCGACAATTGAACCTGAAATCATCCGAAAAATTCCTGGAGCAAATGCCGGAATTGAAAATATTTTGAAATCCTTGCCGGGTGTAAATTCTAATAACGAATTGAGTACGCAATACGCCGTGCGTGGTGGGAATTATGATGAGAATTTGGTTTATGTCAATGAAATTGAAGTCTATCGTCCGTTTCTGATTCGTTCAGGACAACAAGAAGGGTTGAGTTTCACTAATACTGATTTGGTACAAAATGTTGATTTTTCAGCAGGAGGTTTCCAAGCGAAATTTGGAGATAAACTATCGTCTGTTTTAGATATTACGTACCGGAAACCGGTTAAATTTGGCGCAAGCCTTGAAGCGAGTTTCCTTGGAGGTAGTCTTTCTGTGGATGCTGTTTCTAAAGATAAAAAATGGTCTGCAGTTACGGGAGTTCGGTATCGTAACAATAGTCTTTTGGTAAATAGTCAAGAAACTCAAACGAATTTTACACCCTCATTTGCGGATATTCAAACGAATGTAAACTATCAGGCTTCGGCGAAATGGCAATGGAGTTTTTTAGGTAATATTTCTCAAAATAAATACCAGTACCAACCCTTAACAAGGCAAACAAATTTTGGAACCATAGACAATCCTATGGCACTGACTGTTTTTTATGAAGGTCAGGAAAAGGATGAGTACGATACGTATTTTGGCGCTATAAAAACAACGTTTAATGTTTCGGATAATTTTACGCTGAAATTTATCGGTTCTATTTTTCATACTTTAGAGCAAGAATATTTTGATATTTTCGCCCAATACCGATTAGGCGAAGTCGATTCTAATATTGGATCTGAAACTTTTGGAGATGTAGCATTCACAAGAGGAATTGGGTCTCAGCTGAGTCATGCCAGAAACGATTTGGATGCGCTGATTGTAAACACTGAGATCAAAGGATTTCATGATTGGAAAGAAAATCAATTTGAGTGGGGAATAAAATATACGCGAGAATCGATTCGCGACCGTATAATAGAGTGGGAGGTTATTGATTCGGCGGGTTTTTCTTTAAATCCACCTATTATTGACTTGTCTAAAAACGACCAACCGTATTCACCTTACACCGGACCGCTTGTTCCGTATCAAAATATCCGAGCGACTAATTTTAACTCCATCAATAGGTTTTCGGGTTATGGTCAATGGAGTTTGAAAAGTACTATTGGCAGGAGTAAAGTGTGGTATAATGCAGGTGTTCGCATGCATAGTTGGGAAGTTATGAGTGCTACTGTGGCTGGTAAATCCCAAATTTCGGTTAGTCCCAGAGCACAGTTTGCCATAAAACCAGATTGGGAGAAAGATATGGTTTTTAGACTTTCAGGAGGATTGTACCATCAGCCGCCATTTTACAGGGAATTGAGAGGTGCAGATGGAATGGTGCAACCCAATACTAAGGCGCAACAATCGGTGCATATTGTTTTTGGGAATGATTATAGTTTTAAGATGTGGGATCGTCCTTTCAAATTAGTCTCGGAGTTGTATTATAAATCACTGACTGATGTAAATACGTACACGATTGATAATGTTCGCATTCGATATGCAGCCAATAATAATGCAACTGCTTACGCGCAAGGATTGGATGTTCGCTTAAATGGGGAATTTGTACCAGGAACAGAATCTTGGTTTAGTTTTGGTTATTTGAAAACAGAAGAAAATACAAATGATAAAGGATATATTGCTAGACCTACGGATCAAAGATTGAAATTTGGGATTTTGTTCCAAGATTATATGCCTAATATTCCAAGTATAAAATTGTACCTAAATCTAGTTTACAATACGGGATTACCAGGAGGTTCGCCATCGTATGCAGATCCTTATTTATACCAAAACCGATTGAATGATTACCGCCGTGTGGATGTAGGTTTTTCTAAGGTTTTTATAGACAATACTGCAAATAAAGAAAACAATACGGGTTGGTTTAAAAATCTGAAAGAGTTAGCGATAGGATTAGAAATTTTCAATCTTTTTGACAATCAAAATGCCATTACAAATACTTGGGTTCGGGATGTATATTCTAAAAATCAATATGCAATTCCTAATTATATGACCACCAGAGTTTTTAATGTGAAATTGACCGCGAAGTTATAACTGTTAAGAATCAGTAAAGTTTAATTCAATTTTAATTCGTTAAATCAAGTATCGAATGGCGTTACCATTTTTAAAAATGATTACATTTGAGTTTTAATAGTACATCAACATGAAAAAAATACATATCACACTAATAGGAATAGCAATTTTGCTTTTAACCAGTTGTAAAGAGGAGGTTGAAAAACCAAAAGTTACTTATGATGGAACGAGTAAAGCAAAAGAACTAAGCAAAGCAGATTCTACTCAAATACAAATTGCTGATTTGCCACTTCAAATGGAAGGTACGGATTATTTAATTCATCCTGTTGCCGATTTAAGCATTCGTGAGAAAGGAATAAAATCGCGATATGGTTCTTCCAGCGTGAATGATTTGAGTTTTACAATATCAAACTATGGCGAATTTGAAATTACCGGTTTTTTGCAGAATTTGAAATTTCAAAAGGTAGATTCGGATTCGATTAGAAAATTAACTGACAAACCAGTTTTGATTCAAACAGCTACCTATTTAAAGTCGGTTGCAGATAAAACTAACAACCAGATCATGGTGTACACGATGGTGGATATGGATACCAATAAAGATGGAAAACTAGATACAAGCGATATCAAAGCGCTTTATTTAAGCGAAATTAGTGGCGAAAAATTTACCAAGATATCTTCTGATTTTCAGGAATTAATTGATTGGAAATTGATTGGGTCTAATAATCGTTTGTACTATAGAACGGTTGAGGATACTAATAAAAACGGTGAGTTTGATAAGAAGGATGTAGTGAATTATTACTATATCGATTTGTCAAAAAAGGAATGGAAAATAATTGGTTACGAGCCAGTTTAGTAGTGCTAATTCTAAATCAAGATATCACTTTCTAAGTCTGATTTTTCAATAGTGAAATTAAATCCCAATTGTTTTACTAATTGAATCACAAGGTTCTTATACCAGTTTTCTGACTTGGGATGAATGTATATTTTTTCAATTAACTGATTGATATTCACATTAATTTTCAGTCCCTCATTGATTTTTATATCGCTTTCGCCAATGTCAGTGATAATGCGCACTTCGCCTTCATATTGAAAGCTTTTTCGTTTGAATAAAAAAGGAAAAAACAAATCATCAAAAGGAATGTGTTCTTTTTTATAATCGATGTAATTGACTTCCCCGATATACTGCTCAAAATTAGTTTCTGTAACAAGCGATTGTTGTAATCGACCAATTGTGGATTGAATCGCTAGGCCTTCGCTGTTTTGCGTGAAAATCTGCCACATGGCAAACGATTCGTATTCATTGATGTGCCAACTGCTAATCGCTACTTTTTCTCGATGTGTTTTGTAATACTTTAAAAAGTCAGGATTGTCAATAGAAAGTTTTTTTATTTCCTCAAATGTAGGTTCGCTAAAAGTCCCTTCGTATTGATCTTCGAATTTATCGGATCGTGACATGAATAATTTTTCGGACATCAATAAATCTAAGAATTTAGATAAATCCAGATATTTCCAAACAATAGTGTTTGGGTCTTCAGGTAGTTTTATAGTAGGATTATTGATGTACATTTTTTAGGTTTAAAAAATTAAAAATAAAAGTATTCAAAGATTTTCACTAAAAAAAAATCAAAATTCTTAATCTACAATCTTTATTCAAAAGATTGTAGATTAACTAATTTATTATAAGTTCCATTCAACGCAATAAGCTCTTCGTGTTTTCCTTGCTCGACTATTTTCCCTTTTTGCATCACCACAATCAAATCTGCTTTTTGAATGGTCGAAAGACGATGCGCAATTACAATAGAAGTTCTGTTTTGCATCATGTTTTCCAGCGCTACTTGAACGAATTTTTCGCTTTCGGTATCCAATGCTGATGTAGCTTCGTCCAGAATCATAATTGGAGGATTTTTTAGGACGGCTCTGGCAATTGATAGTCGTTGTTTTTGTCCGCCGGAAAGTTTGTTACCGCTATCCCCAATATTGGTATGGATTCCTAATGGTAAATCCTTTACAAATTCATAGGCATTCGCAATCTTCAATGCTTCAATAATTTCATCATCCGTTGCGTCTATTTTTCCAAGAGAAATATTAGCTTTAATAGTGTCATTGAATAAAATACTGTCTTGCGTTACTAATCCCATTAAATCACGAAGCGAGTGTAGGTTCATGTCTTTGATATCAATTCCGTCAATGGCTATTGTCCCTTCATTGACATCATAAAAACGAGTCAGTAAATTGGCAATTGTACTTTTCCCGCTTCCGGATTGTCCAACAAGTGCAACTGTTTGCCCTTTTTTAACTTGAAGCGAAAAGTCTTTTAAAACGTTCTCGTCTTCGTATCTAAAATTAACATTCTGAATAAGGATACTGTCTTCAAAAGTTAATTTTTTAATTGCATTTTCACTATCGGTAATCTCATTTTTTACTTCTAAAACTTCAAAAACACGTTGAGCTGCCGCTAGTCCATTTTTTACAGAATACGAGGCTTTTGAGATTGCTTTTGCAGGAGTCAAAATATTGTATGCAAGCCCCATGTACGCTAGGAATTTAGCGCCATCTAGTAATGCTTTCCCATTTGGTAAAGTATCAACGAGTACCATTTTTCCGCCAAACCATAACAATACACAAATGGTAATGATTCCTAAGAACTCACTTAATGGTGTAGCTAGGTTATTTTTTTTACCGATGCTGTTTGATAATTTTAAAATTCGAGTAACGGAATCATTAAATTTTTGTTTAAAATTTGATTCGGCATTGTAACTTTTAACAACTTTTAGTCCCGATAAAGATTCTTCTACAATCGATATTAAATAGCCATTTTCATATTGAACTTTTTGGGATTTACTGCGAAGTGTTTTACCAATTTTTGATATTAGTAAACCTGAAAGCGGGATGAAAATAAAGACAAATAAGGTTAACTTAAAACTTATTGCAATCATACCAACAAGAGTAAATACGATGGTCATAGGCTCCTTAACAATTAATTCTAAGATAGAAAAAAAAGAATTTTGAACCTCGTTTATATCACCTAACATTCGAGCCATAATATCCCCTTTTCTTTTTTCTGAATAGTAAGAAACAGGCAAGTTGATGATTTTATGGTACATTGAATTTCTTAAATCCTTTAACACGCCATTTTTTAAATGCATCAAGTGATTGGAAGCTAAGTAATTGAATAAGTTTTTTAATAAGAACGTCACGCTTACTATCGCTATTACTAACAATAACGCAAATTCAGGACCATGCTCTTCAGTGAGTAATGTGATGTGATAATAGAGATATTCTTTTGAAAATTTGATGATGTCAAAAATAGATTCTAAAACCGGTTTCTCCATTATTTTTTCACTAGTACTAAAAAGGACATCCATCATTGGGATTAATGCAATAAAAGACAAAGTGCTAAACAATGCGTAAAGAATATTAAAGAGTACATTCCAAATCACATGAGAGCGATATGGATTTGTGAAAGGAATAATTTTTTTGAAATTTGCGTCCATTTAAGTTGTTTTTTTATCATCAAGACCCGATTAGTGCTGGACTTATCGGGTCTGTTTGAAAAATCAATTTTGTATTTAATTAATTCAATTGCATTGAAGTAATAATATTTTTTATTTTCTTGTCTAAGATGCTTTCTACGTCGTTGAAATCTTCTACAGCATCTAGTTCCGTATTTACACTGATATAAAATTTTATTTTGGGCTCTGTTCCACTTGGTCTAGCACAAATTTTCGATCCATCTTCAGTGTAATAAATTAATACATTCGATTTTGGAATTTCCATTGTAGATTCGGTTCCATCCAATAGGTTTTTAGCTATCGATGATTGATAATCTTCGACCATAACAACTCTTTGTCCGTTGATTTCTTTCAATGGATTTTCACGTAAATCAATCATCATCTGATTAATTTCCTGTAAACCATCCATTCCTTTTTTGGTCAATGAAACTAAATATTCTTTGTAAAAACCATTGTCAACATACAGTTGTAGTAATTCTTTGTACACAGTACTTCCTTTGGCTTTGGCTTGAGTTGCAACTTCGCAAATCAATAAAGTAGCTGCTACAGCGTCTTTATCTCGTACGGCATCGCCCACCATATATCCAAAACTTTCTTCGCCACCACCTATGAATTCCAGCTCTGGAAAATCCTTAATCATCTTGGCAATCCATTTAAAACCTGTCAAGCCCACTTTGCATTCTACACCGTAGTTTGTGGCTAATTCCATCATCATAGGAGTCGAAACAATCGTAGATCCCACAAATTGTTTTCCATTAATTTTCCCTGCTTTTTTCCATTGTTCCAATAAAAAGGCAGTCATTAAAATCATCGTTTGATTTCCGTTAAGCAAAGTCATTTTGCCTTCATTATTTCTCACGGCAATTCCTAAACGGTCACAATCTGGGTCTGTCCCAATTACAATATCCGAATTGGTTTTATCTGCTAATGCCAATGCCATAGTCAATGCTTCGGGTTCTTCAGGATTTGGAGATTTAACAGTTGGGAAATCACCATTTGGAACTCTTTGTTCTTCCACAATATTTACATTAGGGTAGCCTGCTTGCGATAAAGTATCAGGAACTAATTTTATAGAAGTTCCGTGCAAAGAGGTGAAAACAATATTCAGCTCTTTTTTGGCTTCAGCCGAAGTGCCAAAACTCGCATTCTCAATAGTTGATTTGATAAAAGCTTCATCAACTTCTGAATCAATATAATGGATCAAGTCTTCATTGGCTGTAAACTTGATTTGATTGTAATTTAAATTTTCAATAACATTGATGATACCTTCATCTTCCGGCGGTACAATTTGTCCACCATCTTGCCAGTACACTTTGTATCCGTTATATTCTGGCGGGTTGTGTGAAGCTGTAAGCACAATTCCGCATTGACAACCTAAATGTTTCACCGCAAATGACAATTCTGGAGTAGGTCTCATATCCGAAAATAAGTATACCTCAATTCCGTTTGCCGAGAAAACATCTGCAACTAATTTAGCTAAAGTATCACTATTATGACGGCAATCGTATGCAATAACGGCTTTCAATGGTTGATTAGGAAATGCAGTATGCATATAATCCGAAAGACCTTGCGTACTTTTTCCCAGCGTATATTTATTAATGCGATTGTTTCCCACGCCCATAATACCACGCATTCCGCCTGTTCCAAATTCAAGATTTTTATAAAAACTCTCTTCTAGTTCTTTTGGAGATGTGGTCATCATTTCGGTAATCGCTTCCTGGGTAGCGGTATCAAATGTTGGTGTCAACCACTCATTTACTGCGTCTAAAATATTTTGTTTGATATCCATGCTATATGTTTTTTAGTTTCTAAATTCGAGATTTAAATTCAATTGTTTTTTTAGGAGCTTAATCCTGCTATGCGTTGCAATCTTTTATCTCGTTAAAAAAACGAGATAAAAGGATTTTCACTACTATCAGGGCTAGTTGCGTATCCCGGAAAATTAATTTTACTCTAAATTATAAAAAATTAACTTCTCTAGACACTTTATAACGCTCTTCATTATTTTTTGTTCGTAAAATAATCTCACCTAGAAATCCGGCCAAAAATAATTGTGTTCCTAAAACCATTGTGGTTAATGCAATATAAAACCAAGGATTATTTGTAACCAGACTGTAACGCATGTCATTATACATGTGGTACAGTTTTGAAACGCCAATATATCCGGCAAGCATAAAACCAATGATAAACATGAACGATCCCATGGCACCAAAAAGGTGCATTGGTCTTTTTCCAAAACGAGAAAGAAACCAAATGGTAATTAAATCCAAGAATCCATTAATAAAACGTTCCATCCCAAATTTAGTTTCGCCATATTTTCTGGCTTGATGTTGTACTACTTTTTCACCAATTTTTCCAAAACCGGCATTTTTTGCCAAAACGGGAATGTAGCGGTGCATTTCACCTGAAACCTCAATGTTTTTCACCACAACATTTTTGTAGGCTTTTAATCCACAGTTGAAATCATTCAATTCTACGCCTGATGTTTTTCTTGCTGCCCAATTGAATAATTTCGAAGGCAGGTTTTTTGCCACTACGGAGTCGTAGCGTTTCTTTTTCCATCCAGAAACTAAATCGTATTTACCATTGATAATCATATCGTATAACCCAGGGATTTCCTCGGGACTATCTTGCAAGTCAGCATCCATAGTAATAATGACATCACCTTGCGCTTTTGCAAAACCAGCATGCAGTGCCTGTGATTTTCCAAAATTTTTCATAAAGCGAATCCCTTTTACATGTAGGTTTGAATTTGCAAATCCTTCGATAATTGTCCATGAATTATCTGTACTTCCATCATCTAGAAAAATGATTTCGTAGGTATAATTATGAGATTGCATCACTTTGATGATCCAATTGTAGAGTTCATTAAGCGATTCCTCTTCATTAAGAAGCGGTATTAGTATAGATAAATTCATTAATTTTTATTCTTGTGTAGATTTGCTTTTAAAGAATGCTGCCAAAATTAATCCGAAAATAGAGCTGAAAACAATACTAAAAATAGATCCTTTTAATAGTTCTAACGTTGAGTAAGGGTTGTTTTCTTTTAATTTGTCTATAGCCTCGTTAATAGCTGATGCAGGTGTGCCAAATTTTTGCATCATATTTACAGTGTACTTAATCATTAATTCATTTAAAGTATCTTTGGCAGAAGGATCAATAAAATTGAACAAAAGAACATTAAAAAGAGTAGAAATTAAAATGCCTATTAGTGTTGCTATGAAGTACGTTGTAAAAGCATCTTTGAAAGAAAAAACACCGTTCAGCTCTTTTTTCGTTTTTGAAAGCAAAACAATCCCTAATATAAGGTATGTCAAAATGCTTAAAACTCCAATCCACCAGGAAGTAAACAAATTTAAATCAATAGCGTATATTGTTGATGTAATTAATGCAGAAACAATTCCTATTGTTACTCCAAAGGTTATTCCATTCTTTTTAATAATTTCGTTGATCATTTGTGGTTGTTTTAGAATTAATCCACAAATATAACAATTCCCAATATATTCGGAGCTAAAAATTGGTTTTTACGATTATATAAAAAAAGTGTTGCAAAGATTTGTTTATTGAAAAATTAGTGTAAATTTGCAGACTCAAAATAATAGTGTAAAACAAAAAGTTATAAGGAGTTTATACCTTTTCTGTTAGAAGAAAAGCTTCAAGACTAATTATAATCAACAAATAAAAAAAGATTAACAAGATGAAAAAAGGAATTCACCCAGAAAATTACAGATTAGTTGCATTTAAAGACATGTCAAATGACGAAGTTTTTATCACTAAATCTACTGCAGATACAAGAGAAACATTAACAGTTGACGGTGTTGAATACCCAGTTGTAAAAATGGAGATCTCTAGAACTTCTCACCCTTTTTACACAGGTAAATCTAAACTTATTGACACTGCAGGACGTATCGATAAATTCAAAACTAAATACGCTAAACACGTTAAATAATTTTAACTTGCTTATATTTATATCAAAGCCTTTCTTTTTGGAAGGCTTTTTTTATTTGAAAACTTTGTAACTTTGAAATCAATATTTAAAAAGGATGCTTGTTAGAATTAATTTTTAATCAACAAATAACCAAATTAACAAATAAACAATTTTATGAATTATATACTTTTTGACGGGCCATCCAGAAACGCCTTATTACCTTTTACATTCACTCGTCCAGTTGCGGATATCCTTATTGGAATCATGACGATTCGTCAAAAATGGGAAATGCGTTTGGGTTCTACGACAACCACATTGACAGAGGAATATCTATCAGAAAAATTTCCAATGGTTGAATTAGAAGAAAATGTAATGATAAATGCTTCCTTTCTTCCGAATGATGTATTAGCCGAAATGGTTAGTAATCTGGAACCCAATCAAGCTATTTTTAAAGGAGAGGAAGTGATTGCTTTTTATACCAATGAAGAACAGGAAGAAGTAGATTTTGATTCCTATGAAATTATAGAATACGAAGAAGAGTGTATTACGGTAAAAAATACTTGGGATATTTTTTCTAAAAATGATGCTGCGATACGAGAGGATTTTGAATACCTAACCGAGGATAGAAAATCACAGCCAATCCCCAAAAGTGTCAATGTCATTGCACCTGAAAACATATTTATAGAAGAAGGGGCAAAGTTAGAATTTGTTACTTTAAATGCTTCTGCAGGTCCTATATATATTGGTAAAGATTCAGAAATCATGGAAGGATCCGTAATTAGAGGGCCTTTTGTCTTGTGCGAAAATGCACAAGTAAAAATGGCTTCAAAAGTATATGGTGCTACAACAGTTGGTCCTTATTCCAGAATTGGTGGTGAAGTAAAAAACGTAGTGCTTTTTGCATATTCAAATAAAGGACATGATGGATTTTTAGGAGATTCTGTTCTTGGCGAATGGTGTAATATAGGAGCCGACAGTAATAATTCTAATCTAAAGAATAATTACGAAGAAGTAAAATTATGGAGTTATGAAACGGAAGGTTTTGCTAAAACTGGACTTCAGTTTTGTGGATTGATGATGGGAGACCACAGCAAGTGCGGGATTAACACGATGTTCAATACAGGGACGGTCGTGGGAGTGAGTGCTAATATTTTTGGCAGTGGATTTCCTCGCAATTTTGTACCTAGTTTTTCTTGGGGTGGTGCTTCGGGTTTTACCACGTATATAACAAAAAAAGCTTTTGAAACGGCTCGATTAGTAATGAGTCGCAGAAATGTGGAATTTGATGAAAGAGAAGCCGCAATTCTAGAACATGTTTTTGAAGAATCAAAAAAGTGGAGAAAAGAGTAGTTTCTTATTTCAGATAAAACAAAAAAGCCTCTATCAAGAGGCTTTTTTGTTTTAAGTTAACCTTTATTGATAGGCATAAATAAGCGAACCATTTTTTATCAAGTTAATCAAGGTATTGGCATTGTTATCTGGAACAGAAAAACAGCCCCAACTGAATTTGCTAAACATTTTCTTTGATGAATGCACCACAATGTTTCTTTTTAAAGCATTCGAGTTTTTGTCGTTTTCTAACCCATCTAATCGTAAAGAATATCCCCACATGCCTTGATACGTCTGTAAGGTTAGATAGCATCCTAATGAAGTAGCTTTGCTTCCTTCAATATTGCTAAATGAGCTGGGAGTTAATCCAGTTCCTGAGCCTGAACCATGATCAACATTACTAGTTAAAAGTATTGTATTGTTTTTTAAATCAATAACATAAAGTCTTGCTTCATTGATTGGTTTTGAAAAATCGATTAGCGTAATAATATTTTTATTTTTGGCTTTAAAGCCCCATTTTGTTTGTACTTCACAAGCTTTTTGTACAATTTCATCATTGCTTTGGGCTGTGATAAAATGGAAAGAACATAAGAGTAAAAGCGTTATAATTTTTTTCATGATCTAGTTTTTAAATTTTCATTTAACCTATTAAGACTAGGTTTTCGGTTGCTGCATTGATTTTATTTTCTATATCATTTCCCTTTTTTACATTATTTAAACAAGGATTACTATTTTGATAATGATTTAGGTAGTTGTTGTTTTTAAGTTTTTTAATGTTTCTGATTCGTATTTATATAAATTGTTAAACGTCTAGTTATCAAATGCAAAACTATAAAAAAATAGTATTATTGTGTGCGATTTGTTTTTTATATTTCAATTGTCCAATTCCTGAATTAATCTATCTTTGCACTTTTAAAATCTGATAATTTAATTGTCTAAAAATCTTATAATCTAAATGATTACAGTTAACGATATTTCTGTGCAGTTTGGTGGCACAACACTTTTTAGTGATGTTTCTTTTGCAATAAATGAAAATGATAAAATTGCCCTAATGGGTAAAAATGGAGCAGGAAAATCGACGCTGCTTAAAATTATTGCAGGTCAAAGTAAACCTTCAACTGGTAATATTTCGGCACCAAAAGATGCTGTCGTGGCTTATTTGCCTCAGCATTTATTAACCACAGATGGTGCAACAGTGATGGAAGAAACTTCTAAAGCATTTGGAGAAGTGTTTGCTATGAAAGCGGAAATCGATGCAATCAATGAGCAATTGACAATTCGTACGGATTATGAAAGTGATGCATACATGAAATTAATCGAACGGGTTTCGGACTTGAGTGAGAAATTTTATGCGATTGAAGAAATCAACTATGAAGCTGAAGTAGAAAAAATATTAGTTGGTTTGGGTTTTGAACGAGAAGATTTTAATCGTCAAACATCTGAGTTTTCAGGAGGATGGAGAATGCGAATTGAATTAGCTAAAATCCTTTTGCAAAAACCAGACTTAATTTTACTGGATGAGCCAACCAATCATATGGATATAGAAAGTATTCAGTGGTTAGAGGATTTCTTAATCAATCAAGCAAAAGCTGTTGTGGTTATATCACACGATAGAGCTTTTGTAGATAATATTACGAATCGTACTATTGAAGTTACAATGGGACGTATTTATGATTACAAAGCCAAATATTCTCATTATTTGGAACTTAGAAAAGACAGACGCGTGCATCAGCAAAAAGCGTATGACGAGCAACAGCGCATGATTGCTGATAATAGAACTTTTATCGATCGTTTTAAAGGAACATTTTCTAAAACCGATGCCGTGCAATCCCGTGTTAAGATGCTTGAGAAGCTTGTTATTGTTCAAGTAGATGAGGTAGATACTTCGGCTTTGAAATTAAAGTTTCCGCCAGCTGCGCGCTCTGGACAATATCCTGTGATTGTAAAGGATTTATCGAAATCATACGGAGATCATGTTGTTTTTAAAGACGCTAATATCGTTATTGAAAGAGGCCAAAAAGTAGCTTTCGTAGGAAAAAATGGAGAAGGAAAATCGACGATGATCAAGGCCATTATGAAAGAAATTGGTATTGATGGTGGAAGTTTAGAAATTGGGCATAATGCTCAAATTGGTTATTTTGCCCAAAATCAAGCGGCATTATTAGACGAAAATGCTACTATATTTGAAACCATTGACGATATTGCCGTGGGTGATGTTCGAACTAAAATCAAAGATATCTTGGGTGCTTTTATGTTCCAAGGGGATGATGTGACTAAGAAAGTAAAAGTGCTTTCCGGTGGTGAAAAAACGCGTTTGGCTATGATTAAATTATTGTTGGAACCAGTTAATTTATTGATTCTGGATGAGCCTTCAAATCACTTAGACATGAAAACCAAAGACATTATCAAAGATGCCTTGCGTGACTTTGACGGAACATTAATATTAGTTTCGCACGATAGGGATTTCTTAGACGGATTAGCAACTAAAGTTTTTGAATTTGGAAACAAAAGAGTAGTCGAGCATTTTGAAGATATTACTGGTTTCTTAGCGAATAAGAAAATGGACAGCATGCGTGAGATAGAAAAATAGTCTTTTTTTTAAATTACTTATAGTTACTTAAAAGGTATGCGGATAACGCATACCTTTTTTATTTATGTTGATTCTTGATGCGTATTTTGAAGTGATATTGGATAGTTTTTTTTAAGTGACCTTGTGTTTTTTTAAAATTTAAAATACTCATTATTAGTTGTTTAGTTTAGTTTTTTTGTAACTTGTATGGTAATTAAATTTTAATGTATAAAATTTTTAGTCATGAAAAAACTAATTTTATTCTTTATGTTTTTTGCTGCAACACTGTTTATTGAGTCTCTTTATTCTCAAACAGAAAATAGACTTGTAGCTTTGGGTATGCCTGGTGATAACCTTAATCTTTATGCAATATTGGATATTTTTCAAAAATCAAAAACTTTAGAAGAATTTGAAAGAGCAATTAATGATAAAGATACCAATGTTAATAATCTTGATTTGAATAATGATGGCTACATTGATTACATTAGGATAGCAAGTTATAGGGAAGGAGATTCATATTCAATTGTGCTTAAAGTGGCAATAAACAGAATTGAAGATCAGGATGTAGCTGTTATAGAAGTTAATAAAAATAGATTTGGAAAGGTTGTTATTCAAATTATAGGGGATGAAGAGTTGTACGGTGAAGATTATATTCTAGAGCCGTCGTCAAGTGATGGAGATACTCCAAATCCTGGCTATTTTGGTTATGATAAAGTGTACAACAATGAGTATTGGAACGGTGTTTTATATGTAAATAATTGGCCAATAATAATCAATTTGTTTTCTCCGTCATTTGTAGTTTATATATCTCCTTGGCGTTGGGGGTATTATCCGTCTTATTGGCGTGCTTGGACTCCTATTTATTATTATAATTATTGGGATAATCATCGTCATTATTATAGAAATGATTTTTATAGAAGAGTGGGATATATAAGATATCCGCGTACGCATTCCTATTATTATTCGAGAAGGAGCAGTTCTCCGTTAGTAAGAAGAAACAGAGCCGATAATGTGTATAGCAATACCTATCAAGGAAGAAGTTTTGCTAAACCTCAAGGAACGGTTCTTCCTAGAAGCCGAGAACAAATAAGGGAAAGCCGTTCAGGAAATTCTCAAACTTCTCGTTCAGTTCAGCCTATGAGGCCAACAAGACGTCAAAATGCAGAAGAAATTAGACAACGAGCTCCCTCGTCAGCACGACCTGTTGCACCTAAAGCACCAATAAAGCGCCAGCCAATACAAAGAAATCAACAAGAAGCCCGTCCGGCTAGATCTAATACGCCTACGAACAGGCAACAAAACGAAAACGCTCGTTCTGTACCATCAAGAAATCCTATAGAAAAAACGGCGCCTGCAAGGACCAATAACCCTTCTCGTGGTAGGGATAGAAATTAATTCAGGTTTTGGATTTTGTTTAATAAAAGGCAGTGTCATAAATGTACACTGCCTTTATTTACAATCGGATTCCTGGGGGAAGTAATTCTTTATAAATAGGATTTTTTTTGAAAAAAACTACAATTTTAGGAAGAATAGGAACTACTTTTAATTTTCGTTCAATCGCAATTTCCATGATGTTTTTTAGAAAATCAGCAATAAAGTCTTCGTCTGCGAACGATTCTGGGGTATTGATTTTTGTTAAAAATATTTTTTTCTCCTGAAACGAATATTCAACGGTAACCAAACCTTGTTTCGTTTCGGTTTCAAATTGTCTTGAAAAAGTATTGTCTTTGATTTCCATATTCATACTAATTGTCTCTAATGCATTGGCACTTCTACCAATAATATTTTTGATTGGGTGTTGATTTTAATTTCGAATTGATCAAAATCAGTTATTCCCATGGCATCTCTTGCCTTCAAAGTTTGATTGTTCACTTCTATTTCGCCTTCTATCAAAAATAAATAAACACCATTTTTAGGAATTTTTACGGCATATTGAGTGCTAGTATTGCTGTCGAAAATGCCTAAATGAAAAAAGGTTTTCTGGTAAACCCAAAGTGCATTTCCATCATTTTGATCTTTTGGTGAAACGATATTTACAAAGGTATTGATTTGATTTTCAATATCAAATGATTTCTGGTCGTATCTTGGAGTTACTTCTTCCGTATCGGGAAAAACCCATAACTGTAGTGTTTTTGCCTCGTCTTTTTGGCTGGCATTCATTTCAGAATGTTCTACACCAGAGCCAGCGCTCATCACTTGTACTTCTCCAAAACCAATAACGCCTTCATTTCCCATGCTGTCTTTATGCATCAATCCACCTTCGAGTGGAATCGTGATGATTTCCATATTGGCATGACCGTGCGTACCAAAACCTGTTCCGCCGGCAATAGTGTCGTCATTTAAAACTCGTAGCATACCAAACTGTACTCGTTCTGGATTGAAATAATTCCCAAATGAAAAAGAAAAATTGGCTTTAAGCCAACCAAAATCGGCCTTGCCTCTTGTGTTTGATTGAAATAATTGTGTCGTCATAAATTATTGATAATATAAAGTGAAAAGTGGATAGGGTTTAAATAAAAAAATTAATTTTATACAAAATTCGCCATAAAAAAGCGGAATGTTGTTATAAAATCGTTAAAACAATTATGAGTAAAATACCAGTTTATTTAATGCCGGGATTGGCAGCTAGTGCTTTGATTTTTGAGCGAATTGCACTTCCAAAAGCAATTTTTGAAATGCATCCATTAGAATGGGAAATTCCGCAGGATAACGAGTCTTTATCGAATTACGCCAAGCGAATTACTGAAAAAATTACACACGAAAACCCCGTTTTGATAGGGGTTTCATTTGGAGGTATTTTGGTTCAGGAAATGGCAAAACACATAGCGGTTCGAAAAGTAATTATTATCTCCAGTGTGCGTTCTAATGCAGAATTTCCTCGAAGATTGAAGATTGCTGAAACTACGAAGGCGTATAAACTGATTCCAATGCGATTATTTGCCAATATTGAAAGTTTGGCTAAATTCTCCTTTGGAGAAAAAGTAAATCAAAGACTGAAATTGTATGAAAAGTTTCTTTCCGTTCGTGATATTCGGTATTTAAATTGGGCTGTGGAACAAGTAATTTTATGGGAAAGAACAGTTATTGACGAAAGTGTAATTCACATTCATGGCGACATGGACGATGTATTTCCTATAAAATATATCAAGAACTGTGTCGTTGTAAAAGGAGGGACACACATTATGATTTTGAATAAATACAAGTGGTTGAATGAAAATTTGCCGTCCATTATTTTGGGAACAGAAAAGAAGTAAACGCACTTTTATAACAATATGAAAGGCATAAAAAAGAAAAGATGAAATTGATAAATAAAGTAGCCATAATTATTACCGTGATTTTTGCGAGTAGTGTGTTTATTTTCGCTGTAAAAAATCCACAAACTGAAAAAGAAGCAAGCAAGGATAGCGCAAGCCAATTTCCAGTACAATTAGATTTTGCAGGGGAAGAAACGCCTTTGAAAATAGCAGATGTCAAAGAACGTTTGGACAGAGAATTACTGGTAAATGTAAATCTGCATGCATCTACAATTTTGGCTATCAAGAGAGCCAATCGAGCTTTTCCTATAATTGAGCCTATTTTAAAACAAAACGGAATCCCAGATGATTTTAAATATTTGGCCGTTATAGAAAGTGGTTTGGTGAATGTTGTGTCACCAGCAGGAGCAAGAGGAATTTGGCAATTTATGCCGGAAACAGCTAAAGAACGTGGCATGGAAGTCAATGAAAATGTGGATCAGCGTTATGATTTAGAAAAATCAACTCGGGCAGCTTGTAGTTATTTTTTGAGTGCCAAAGGAAAATTTGGAAGTTGGACCTTAGCTGCAGCCTCGTACAACGGAGGAATGACGGGTGTTAACAGACAAATTGATATTCAAAAAGTGACTAACTATTATGATTTATTGCTTACCGAAGAAACCTCTCGGTATGTTTTTAGAATTTTGGCGTTGAAAGAAATCATGAAGAATCCCGTGAAATATGGTTTTAACATTGCACCTGAGGATTTATACAGAGCTTTACCAACACGAAAAATTGAAATTGACAGCTCCATTACGGATTTAGCCAGTTTTGCAAAAGATCAAGGAATCAATTATAAGATTTTAAAGATTCATAACCCTTGGCTTAGAGAAACACAATTGTTGAATGATACCGGTAAAAAGTACCAAATTGAAATTCCCTTGAAAGGATATTAATATTTTTTTTGAATCATATAATGCATTTAAGAAAAGTCATGAGCAAAAAAAAGAGTCAAATGCGTTACACACTTGACTCTTTTGATAATTAAAAAAATTATATTTTTTTCATTTGCTCTTTCATCATAACAATTTGATCTTTCAGCATATTTTGTTTGTCTAATTTTTTAGCCTCGTTCAATAGGGTAGTCGCTTCTAGTTTACGACGGCGTGTCATGGCAACCCCCGCTAGGTTTAATTTGGCTACAGCCAAATCCATGTCCATAGACAATCCAAGTTCAATTGCTTTTTTGAAATATTTCTCTGCTTGATTGATATTCGTTTGCGAAAGCATGATTCCGTGTAGGTAATTAAAGTATCCTTGTTGTTTCTGTACCAAAGCCGTTTCTGGGTTTTTGATATGAGCCAACCATTTTTTGGCTCCTTCAAAATCTTGTTTTCTTAGTTTTAAGAAAGCTAATAAGATGAATTCATTTTTAAAGTAAAGGAAAATAGGAATTGCACTCAATATTATAAGGAAAATTCCATTGCCAATATTGCTTTCTGTGAATTGCCAAATGCCAGTAATGATAATTAGTCCGGCGATAATAAGTTTAATATTTCTGTGAAACATAGTGTGATTATTTTAAGATCACAAATATAGTAAAATGAATTGAAAATATTTTTACAAAACTGCTTGTGAGAAAAAAAAGTCTTTGTATATTTGCACTCGGTTTTAGAATAACAGTTATTCAAAAATAGGAAGACATATAAATTAAGATTTTAAAGATACAAAGCAATGAGCAAAAGAACGTTTCAACCATCGAAAAGAAAAAGAAGAAATAAGCACGGATTTATGGACAGAATGGCTTCTGCAAATGGAAGAAAAGTTCTTGCGCGTAGAAGAGCTAAAGGAAGACATAAATTGACTGTTTCTAGCGAACCAAGACACAAAAAATAATGTTTGTATAAACATAAATAAGGCGTTACTTTTTTTAGTATCGCCTTTTTTTATACCTAGTCGGTAAAAAAAGGTTAAGATTTACATGTAAAAGGTTTGAGTTCAATACCTTTAATCGTTTCAAAACAACAACTACACAACACAATACATCATACAATGCCAAAAGATACATCTATAAAATCAGTTTTAATAATAGGCTCAGGTCCTATTGTTATTGGTCAAGCGTGCGAATTTGATTATGCGGGATCGCAATCAGCTCGCTCTATTCGTGAAGAAGGAATTGAAGTTATTTTGATCAATTCCAATCCGGCAACAATTATGACCGACCCATCCATGGCCGATCATATCTATTTGAAACCGTTAACAACCAAATCAATTATTGAAATTCTTAAAGCACATCCTCAAATCGATGCTGTTTTGCCTACAATGGGAGGACAAACAGCTTTGAACTTGTGTCTGGAAGCCGATGAAAAAGGAATTTGGGCTGATTTTGGAGTGAAAATGATTGGTGTTGATGTAAATGCCATTAACATTACCGAAGACAGAGAGCAGTTCAAACAATTGCTTAAAAAAATAAATGTACCCTCGGCACCTGCTGAAATATGTACATCTTACCTTCGCGGGAAAGAAATTGCACAAGAATTTGGGTTTCCATTAGTGATTCGTCCTTCGTTTACTTTAGGTGGAACTGGAGCGGCAATTGTCTATAAAAAAGAAGATTTTGATGAACTTTTAACCAGAGGTTTAGAAGCATCACCGATTCATGAGGTGTTGATTGACAAAGCCTTGATGGGTTGGAAAGAATACGAATTGGAATTGTTGCGAGATAAGAACGACAATGTTGTTATTATCTGTTCAATCGAAAATATGGATCCTATGGGAATTCATACTGGAGATTCGATTACCGTGGCACCAGCCATGACCTTATCAGATACTACATTCCAAAAAATGCGTGATTACGCTATTTTGATGATGCGCAGTATTGGTAATTTTGCGGGAGGTTGTAACGTGCAGTTTGCCGTATCGCCAGATGATAAAGAAGATATTGTTGCTATTGAAATCAATCCTCGTGTGTCGCGCTCTTCGGCATTAGCATCAAAAGCAACGGGTTATCCTATTGCAAAAATTGCTTCTAAACTAGCTTTGGGATACAATTTAGATGAATTGCAAAATCAAATCACCAAATCGACTTCGGCACTTTTTGAACCGACTTTGGATTATGTGATTGTAAAAATTCCGCGTTGGAACTTTGATAAATTCGAAGGTGCTGACAGAACATTAGGACTTCAAATGAAATCCGTAGGGGAAGTAATGGGAATTGGTCGTTCGTTTCAAGAAGCCTTACACAAAGCCACTCAATCTCTAGAAATTAAAAGGAATGGGCTAGGAGCTGACGGAAAAGGATATACAAACTACGAGCAAATTATAGAGAAACTGACTTTTGCGAGTTGGGATCGTGTTTTTGTGATTTATGATGCTATTGCGATGGGAATTCCGTTGAGCCGCATTCATGAAATTACTAAAATTGACATGTGGTTCTTAAAACAATACGAGGAACTGTATACCTTAGAAAAACAAATTGCTACCTATAAAGTAGAATCTTTACCAAGAGAATTGTTGCTGGAAGCCAAACAAAAAGGTTTTGCCGACAGACAAATCGCGCACATGATGGGTTGCTTGGAAAGTCAAGTACATTCATTGCGCACAGAAATGAATATCAATCGTGTATTCAAATTAGTAGATACGTGTGCAGCCGAATTCAAAGCCAAAACGCCGTATTACTATTCGACTTTTGAAGCTGAAATCGAGAAAGCAGACGGGACGCGTTATGTAGATAACGAAAGCGTAGTTACCGATAAAAAGAAAATAATTGTTCTTGGGTCAGGCCCAAATAGAATTGGACAAGGAATCGAATTTGATTATTCCTGCGTGCATGGTGTGCTTGCCGCCAAAGAGTGTGGCTACGAAACCATCATGATTAACTGTAATCCAGAAACGGTTTCAACTGATTTTGATACAGCCGATAAATTGTATTTTGAACCAGTTTTCTGGGAGCATATTTACGATATTATCCAACACGAAAAACCAGAAGGCGTAATCGTACAATTAGGAGGACAAACGGCCTTGAAATTGGCAGAGAAGCTTTCTAAATACGGTGTGAAGATTATAGGAACTAGCTTTGATGCTTTGGATTTAGCCGAAGACAGAGGGCGTTTCTCTGATTTATTAACGGAATTGAATATTCCTTTTCCACAATTTGGAATTGCTGAAACGGCTGACGAAGCTTCAGCACTAGCTGATACGTTAGACTTCCCGTTATTGATTCGTCCTTCGTATGTGTTGGGTGGTCAGGGAATGAAAATTGTAATCAACAAGCAAGAACTAGAGGAGCACGTGATCAATTTATTGAAAACCATTCCAGGGAACAAATTGCTTTTAGATCATTATTTAGATGGTGCCATTGAAGCCGAAGCCGATGCGATTTGCGATGGTGAAAATGTGTACATCATAGGAATTATGGAGCACATAGAGCCTTGTGGCGTGCATTCTGGTGATAGTAATGCCACTTTGCCACCGTTTAACTTAGGCGAGTTTGTCATGCAACAAATAAAAGACCACACTCATAAAATTGCTTTGGCACTTAAAACGGTTGGTTTAATCAACATACAGTTTGCGATAAAAGATGATATCGTGTACATCATCGAGGCCAATCCTAGAGCGTCTCGTACCGTACCGTTTATTGCAAAAGCCTACGGAGAACCGTATGTGAACTATGCTACAAAAGTGATGTTAGGACACAATAAAGTAACTGATTTTACCTTTAACCCACAGCTAAAAGGATTTGCCATCAAGCAACCGGTATTCTCTTTTAGTAAGTTTCACAATGTGAACAAAGCATTAGGACCAGAAATGAAATCAACTGGAGAAAGCATCTTGTTTATTGATGACCTAAAAGACGATCAGTTCTACGAATTGTACTCCAGAAGAAAAATGTATTTGAGTAAGTAATTACTTGAAGTAGTGATAATGAAAAAGCCCCGTTTGGGGCTTTTTTAGTTTTGTAGTGTTTTGTTGTAGAGATGCTTTTAACCCACAGACATTTTAGCTGATTCTTTCCATAGATAATTGGGCATTGGTTCATTTAATTCCCATTTAATATTCATTGGTTTTGAACCCTCAGTTTCTTTGAAATTTCCTTCGCCGATAAATACATAACCCATTGTGTTACCATTTTCATCATTTGCTTTTTCTCTTATAAAAAGTAAAATCTTTTTCTCATTTTCTAAATGTTTGACATATGATAAGCCTTTACCTGAATCTGGTCTTGATGAATTCTGACTCTGCCAATGAAATAAAGTTTCACTTATTGCATAATCATCATACATTGTGGTAGGAGAAAAATTTTCTTCCGATTTAATTAAATTAATGAAAAGAAGTTCCGTATTTAATTCTTTAACATCTAAAATACCTTCAAGACTCATATATTTTTTATCAAAAGTAGTTTTGCCAAATGCTACTGCTATTTGATCTCTGGTATATCGAGCATGAACTTTTAATGGTTGTTTATATGGTAAATCAATATCTATTTCTTTGAAGTCAATTCTGTCAATTAAAATCTCTAAAACTTCTATAATTTCTTTTACTAAAACTTTATTTTTTCCAATTTGATTTATACTTTCCTCTAAAGATGTATAACCTCCCGCATTTTGCCATACATCATAATGCAACATCAACAGCATAATTTTTTCACTTTCGCCATAATCATTTACTTCAATTTTAAATTCTTTTTTTGCGAGTTTAAGAATAAAATTAAAATAAGTAGTTGAACTTGATGACAGCCATTTTTTACTTATCGCAGAAAGAATTTGCTTTTCATTCAAATTATCGAAATTATCAATAACTCCTGCTCTTTCACAAAGCCTTGACCAACTATCTTTTTTATAAATAGCCTCTAATTTAATATTGTATAATTCAATAAAATTCTGAATTGTTAATGGTAGATTGGTTTGATGTTGATAATTAGTAATTTTAGTAATCAACTGATTTATATTCAGAGTTGTTGCTCTTTTTATATTTTCTAAAACTGTTTCTTTAGTTTTTTTCTCTAATACTATTGAACAACCTAAAGGTAAGTGCGGAAAATCATCTTCAATTTCTTTTAATACTGAAGTTGTTGTTTTTCCTATTAATGCTCTAAATTTATTTTCAAAATCATATTCAGGTCTTGAATTACCAACAAAATCTAAAACAGTCAAACAATCTTTACCTTCTGCTAGACGCAATCCACGACCTAATTGTTGTAGAAAAACAGTTAAACTTTCAGTTGGACGAAGAAACAAAACGGTATCTATTTCAGGAATGTCAACACCTTCATTAAAAATATCTACGACAAATAAATAATTGAATTCTTTCTTTTTAAATTGTTCTCTTATTTTTTCTCTTTCACTTGAATTTTTACTGGTTAATACTTCAGCTTTTAGGCCTGCTAGATTAAATTTTTCAGTCATGAAAATTGCATGTTCTACTGTAGCGCAAAATCCTATTGTACGAACATCGTTTATGTCATTCAAATATTTCTCAAGTCCTTTAATAATTTCTCCAACTCGAATATTATTTTTGGTATACAAACTTGTCAATTCGCTAGCGACATACTTTCCTTTTTCCCATTTTACATTCGTTAAATCAATACTATCAGTAATTCCAAAATATTGAAACGGTGATAATAATTTTTTATTTAAAGCTTCCGGAAGTCTTATTTCGGCTGCTATTCGACCACAAAAATCATCTAATATATTTTCTCCATCCATTCTCTCAGGAGTAGCTGTTAATCCCAACAATACCTTTGGTTTAAAATAATTTAATATTGGTCTATAAGTAGATGCAGAGATATGATGAACTTCATCAACGATTATAAAATCATAATATTCTGCTGAAAGATTTATGTTTTTTAGTCTATTATTTAAGGTTTGAACTGATGCAAAAACATATTCATTGCTTGTTGGTTCCAATCCATCTACCCATAATTCGCCAAAATTATTATCTTTTAGTACGCCCTGAAAAGTAGCTTTAGCTTGTTGTAATATTTCTTTTCGATGTGCTACAAATAGTAGTCTTTTCGATTTGTTATTTGTCTTGAAACTTTTATAATCAAATGCAGAAATGACTGTTTTTCCAGTTCCAGTTGCAGCAACTAACAAATTCTTAAATCTATTATGAATTGTTCTTTCAACTTCTAATTTTTCAAGTATTTCTTGTTGATAATGAAATGGTTTTATATCAAAGAAATTAATATTTGGAGCGTATTCTTTGGAGAATCTACCATCTTTTAATGCTTTAACTAATTTTTCCGCATCTTTATTTTTGTCAAATAATTCAAATTCTGAATTTTGCCAATATGCTTCAAATGTTTTTCTGAATTTATCAATTATGTGACTAACTTCCTTTGTAGTGATTTTTAAATTCCATTCTAAACCATCTGTTAAAGCGGAACGAGAAAAATTAGACGAACCAATATAACCAGTATGAAAACCTGTGTTTCTCTCAAATAAATAAGCTTTTGCATGCAATCTTTCATTTCCGGTATTATACGAAATTTTAACTTCTGTGTTTTCTAATGAAGATAAAAGTTCAACAGCTTTTGCATCTGTCGCACCAATATAAGTTGTTGTTATAACTCTGAGCTTTCCGCCTCTGTTAGTAAACTCTCTAAGTTCTTTTTCTAATATTCTAATTCCCTTCCATTTTATGAACGAAACTAATAAATCGATTTTATCAGATGACAAAATTTCCTTTCTCAGCTCACTTTCGAGAGTTGTTCCTGAATTTCCTCCTGTAAAAAGTTCACTATGAATCAATCTAGTGTAAGGCGTTATTTCTTTAAGATGTAAATCTAAATTTGTGAAATGAGCATCAACTTTGGTAAAAACTGCTTTTAATATTTTACCCTCAGTTTCAATTAAGTCATCTTTAAACTCTTCCTTTCTTAATTCATCTTTTAAAAATAAAATGATTTTATTGGCAATTTCAATTTGGTTTTCCAAAATATTTTCGCCTTTAATCAAGGTAAAAGCATGTTGAATTGTTTTTCCAATATGTGCGGATAATAATTGTGCAGCTTCTGCTTTATCAATTGAAGTAGTTTTTACTTGAAAAGTGTTTTTATCTAATTCACTTAACTTAATACTTATAAGTTTAGTTACTAATTCTTCATACAAACCTTGATTCATAATTCTAATTTTAATAATTCTTCAACAATTGGTTTATCTGCTTCGGCCCAATCTAAATCTTTAAGTTCCCATACATTTAATAACTTAAATTTTTTATGTTCAGCAAGTTTTATCTCACCTGAAACAAAATTTGCTAAAAAAGGAATCAACTTGATTTGAAAAATTCCGTAGTCATAAATACTATCTGAAAGTTTTTTAATAATTTCAATTTCAATATTTATTTCTTCAACTATTTCTCTTTTTATAGAATCAATTTCACTTTCTTTTTTTTCTAATTTACCTCCGGGAAATTCCCATTTCAATGGTAGTTTCATTTTTTCACTTCTTTGTGTAACTAGAATTTTTTGGTCAAAAAAAATGATGGCGCAGGTTACTTTAATAGGTTCTTCGTCTAGCATATTTCACTTTTTATTAAGTTCCAATATTACAAAATCCAACCCTCATTAAAATACGAAAAACCATAAATTAGGAAATTTAATATAAAAAAAGTGGAAACGCTACATTTCCACTTTTTCATCAAACCGTATGATTTTACTTCTTTTTGAGTTCCTTTTTAAAAAAATCTATGGTTCTTGTCCAGGATAAAGTAGCTGCTTTTTCATCATAACGCGGCGTGGTGTTGTTATGAAAACCATGATTTACTCCTTCATAAAAATAAGCGATATGTTGTACCTTGTTCTTTTTAAGGATGGCTTCATAAGCAGGCCAACCTTCGTTTACACGAGTATCTAGGCTGGCATATTGGGCTAGGATAGGGGTTTTTATAAGTTCGGCTTCGGCAGCTGTGGGTTGGCCTCCATAATACGGAACGGCAGCGCCCAAAGTTGGGATTTTTACCGCCATCATATTCGCAATCCAACCTCCAAAGCAAAATCCTACTACGCCTATGTGTCCGTTGCAATCTTTGTGTGCTTTAAGGTAGTTGTAGGCTGCAATAAAGTCTTCGAGCATTTCCTCTCGGGTTCGTTTTTTTTGCAATTCGCGCCCTGCATCATCATTTCCGGGATAACCGCCCAGTGGCGATAATGCATCGGGTGCCAAAGTGATGAATCCTTCCACAGCAGCTCTTCGGCCTACATCTTCGATATACGGATTCAGTCCGCGGTTTTCATGTACCACTATGATTCCAGGTAATTTCTTTTTGCTTCCAATGGGTTGGGATAAGAGTCCTTTGATTGTTCCGCCACCTTTGGGAGAATCATAAGTGATGAATTCTGATTTTAACCTTGGATCATCGGGCTGAATCAAAATAGAATCGATATAATTAGGCGTCATAAAACTCAACAGGGAAGGCAAAGTAAGCGTTCCTACAGCAAATAAAGATAGTTTTTCTACAAAGGCGCGGCGGTCAATTTTATTGTGGGCGTAATCATCGTATAAGTCAAATACTTCTTGGCTGATGTCTTCTTTGGTTATTTTTTTCATAATATTTTTTTTGATGCTACTAATTTAAGAAAAAAAGCAACGCTTTTCTCTTTTAGCAAAGTGCATATTGGAAATAAAACTAGGAACATAAATGAAATCAACAGCTGAAAGTATCTTGCTTATTTGAAAAGAACTAATGCTACGCCAGACCTAAGATGTATTGTATAGTATATAAACTTGAATTAGTATCCGTGAAAAAAGTTCATGAAGGACGCATTTTTATTGGTTGGATTTAAAAACAATCTAATTTTTTAATATGATTCTCATGTGGTAGTGTTGCATGCCTACTTCCATAAAAGGCGTGTCATAAATTTTAAAGCCTAAGTTCAAATAAAAAGGTACGGCAGTAGCTCTGGCGTGGCAAACTACTTCATTTATCTTATGGGATTTACAAAACGACAGCAATTGAATCACTAATAGTTTACCGATTCCTTTTCCCTGCTGATTGGTTTCTACGGCCATTTGCATTAATTGCGTTTTGGTTTGTTCCTCGTCTAATGGAACCAAAACTACGCATCCAATAACGGTATCATTTTCGATAGCTACAAAATGCCATGCTTTTTCATCGTGCATTTCCCAAGCATGGTCAGCAATACCAATGGGTCTCAGTAAAATTTGGTTTCTTAATTGCCTTTCTAGTTGGTAATATGGATTTGTTGTATGGATTAACTGGACTGAAATCATTTTTTATAGGGTGTTTTGAATATTGTGTTTCCTAGGCCAAATATATAAAATTAGGCATCTAAATGTTAGATTTACTGCCCAAGTAAATGTTCTGTCAGTCACTTAAAAACAATGTCGTTTTAGGGTTTTAATTAGTTATTCTTCCTCATTTTTTTCAAAATTAACCATCCAGTTTATACCAAATTTATCAATAAATGTTCCAAAATAGCCACCCCAAAAAGCATCTTCCATAGGCATTATAACTTTTCCGCCAGCTGAAAGAGCAAGGTATATTGCATCAGCTTCGGCTCTACTTTCGGCATTGATGGAAAGTGAAAAATTATTTCCGTAAATGGTTTTTGCCCCAAAGGATTCAAAACTATCACTTCCCATTAGAGCTGTTTCATTACTGATGGGCAGGGAAACATGCATTATTTTTTCTACATCTGCTGGAGGACGGGATTTACCATCAGGCATTGGCATTTCCTTGAATCTTCCAAAATAAGAAAATGAACCACCAAAAACGGATTTATAAAATAGAAATGCTTATTCGCAATTTCCATTAAAAGTGATATATGAATTTACGGTTAACATGATAGTCGTGTGTTAGGATGGTTTGCTTTTTTTATAAGTGGTGAGTCAATTATTCCGCGTCTTTTGTTGTTAAATACCTTTTGTACCAGGCTATTGCTGCTTCAGCTACTTCAAGTAATGTTCCGGGTTCTTCAAAAAGATGGGTGGCTCCTGGAATTATTTTAATCTCCTTTACTGATGCTAATGCATCAAAGGCCATTTTATTCATTCCAATTACGGGAACATCAAGTCCTCCAACTAGTAACAGCGTTGGAGCAGTTACTTGTGGTAATACGCTAATGGCTAAGTCTGGGCGACCTCCGCGGGAAACTACGGCTTTAATTTTTGTTTTGAAATAAGCGGCAGCCCGCAACGCCGATGCGGCTCCTGTACTGGCTCCAAAATACCCTATTGCTAAACCAGTAGTGCTTTTATGATCAAGCACCCATTGGGTAGTTTCAATCAGTCGATCACTTAATAAATCAATATTAAATCGGTTTTCATACAGATCATCTTCTTCGCTAGTGAGTAAGTCAAAAAGTAATGTGCCAATGTTTTGTTTTTGAATCAACTCGGCCACCATTCTGTTTCGGGGACTGAATCTGCTACTGCCACTTCCGTGAGAGAAAATAACGATTCCTCGAGGATTTTTAGGGAGTATCAATTCACCTTGTAAGGTGACAGTTGATAGTGGGATAGTTAGATCTAATTTTTCCATTATTTCAAATTTTAAATAGGAAACGGTATCTTAAATTGCATTATTCATTACGCACGGGAAGGCGCAACAATTGTTGTACTTCCTCATCTTCCACTTGATTGAATTCTTCATAAAACGCGCCGACACCTCTAAAGTATTTAGGCGCTATGAGATAGATAAATTCATCGGTGTTTCTTTCAAATACAGCCATGTTATCAAAAGGGATTACTGGTGTGGCCACAATTATTTTTGCAGGATTTTTTTTTCGGAGCATTTGGATACTGGCAAGCAACGTGTTTCCTGTAGCAATGCCATCGTCTACTAAAATTATATTTTTTCCTTTTACATCTAGCGGTTTTCTTTCGCCCATGTACCGTTGATATTGGTGTTGCATTAATTTTTGCAACCGCATAATTTCATCGTCGATGTACTTTTTAGGGATATTTGGATGCGCATCAAGAATCACAGCATCAGATGAGACGGCACCAATTGCAAATTCTGAATTGTTAGGATGTCCTATTTTTTTGGAAAGAACAATGTCTAAAGGAAGATGTAAACTTTTAGCAATTACATATCCTACTGGTACTCCACCTCGAGGAACCGCAAGTACTATAGAATTGCTATCCTGGTATTTTTTAAGTTTTTCCGAAAGCAATAATCCCGCCTCAATTCTATCTTTTAATAGCTCGTTATACATCTTTTAAAGGTTTGATTAAAAAAAATGAAATTACATATAAATGTACTGATTTTCAGTCTATTAATATTGTTTTTTTGTTGTTTTAGTGTCAAAATTATCAATTAGACAATCATAAAGTGCTGGTGAAGGAACGCTGATAGCAAAATAAAAGCGGGGTATTATTAAAGTGCACAGAGCGCTGGGAAATCAAGCGGTACTTT
Source organism: Flavobacterium sp. KS-LB2 (assembly GCF_036895565.1). Lineage (NCBI taxonomy): Bacteria > Pseudomonadati > Bacteroidota > Flavobacteriia > Flavobacteriales > Flavobacteriaceae > Flavobacterium > Flavobacterium sp. KS-LB2. The sequence continues at coordinate 993,597 of NZ_CP145904.1, forward strand.
AGCAAGAATTCATAGGATGTGCAACATCACATCTGAGGGATAAAGGATTTTTTTGCTATTTTTACTTCGGAACAACTGAATAACAATAATGAAGAAAATAAATTCAAAAGCAAAGTCAGATTCAAATACTGGTTTTGGGGTAAATGCCAATAACTACGGTGGACGTTTTGTGAATAAAAACGGAAAAGCGAATGTAGAGAAACGAGGCATGCACTTGCTACATCGCATTAGTTGGTACCATACCATGATTGATTTGCCAAGATGGAAATTCATGTCGATTCTGCTATTGTTTTATGTGGGTATGAATTTTTTGTTTGCGCTACTGTACTATGCCATTGGAATCGAAAATCTCAATGGAATTGATTCTTCTGGTTCAAATTGGGTTCAATTTGGTCAAGCCTATTTTTTTAGTGCACAAACATTTACAACGGTAGGATATGGCCACATAAGTCCATCTGGTTTTTTAACTAGTTTATTAGCTGCAGCTGAGGCTTTGATAGGATTGTTGAGCTTTGCAATTGCTACAGGTTTGTTCTTTGGTCGCTTTAGTAAGCCAACCGCTTTTTTGAAATTTTCACACAATGCACTGATTGCTCCTTATGGAGATATAAAGGGTTTAATGATTAGAATTAGCCCTTTTAAAAATACAAATTTTACCGATGCTGAAGCCAATATGACGCTGGGTATGAGTGTAGAAGAAGATGGAAGGAAAACCAATAAATTTTATGTTTTAGATTTAGAATTGGAACGAATAAATGCATTAACCCTAAGTTGGACTTTGGTACATCCCATAACTGAAAATAGTCCGCTGTATAATTTAACCAAAGAGGACTTTGATACTATTCATGGAGAAATTATAGTTTATATCAAAACCTTTGATGATATGTTTAGTAATACCGTAGCCATTCGGAGCTCCTATACTTTTGATGAGGTTGTTTACGGTGCAAAATTTGAACCTATGTACACTAGAAACGCTGATAATTCGAAAACAATCCTTGATTTAGATAAATTAAATGCTTTTAATCGTGTTACTTTAGAATAATACAATAGTTTTCAAATTATTTCAAATTTATAATAAAATTTATTTTACATTTGTTTATTAAATTTAGAGAAACGATGAACAATGTAAAAAGTGTGTTTAGTATAAAGGATCTTGAAAATCTTTCAGGCATCAAAGCGCATACAATACGAATCTGGGAAAAACGATACGATATCCTTCAACCGATGCGTACAGATACTAATATCCGATTGTACGATTTAGCTAGTTTGCAAAAACTATTAAACATTACTTTGCTACATGACTACGGCTATAAAATTTCGAAAATAGCGACGTATCCTCAAGATAAAATTCCGTCTCTTGTACGAGAAATAATTTCGAACAAAACGGCTAAAAGTCATGCAATCAGTGAATTTAAGATGGCTATGATGAATTTTGACCAAGAGTTATTTTTCAATACCTACAATTGGTTGATAGCTGAAAAATCATTCAAGGAAATATTTCATCAAGTATTCATTCCTTTGATGAATGAGCTTGGTTTGTTGTGGCAATCCGATACCATTACGCCTGCTCACGAACATTTTATCACCTATTTAATCAAACAAAAACTGCTCATCAATACGGAGAAACTTCAAGTTTTAAAGCAAACTAAAAAAGATAAAATTTTTGTGCTTTCATTGCCAATGAATGAAATTCATGAATTAGGTTTGATGTATTTAAATTACGAAATCTTATTAATGGGCTATAAAACCATCTATTTAGGTGAAAGTATGCCTATTAGTAATTTGAAGGATTTAAAAAAGCATTTTGACTCGATTGTTTTTGTTTCGTATTTAACGGTACAGCCTGAAAAAGATATACTAAATGACTACGTTCAGAAAATGGCCGAAGAATTATTAGATGATACTACAGAGTTATGGTATACGGGACGTTTGGTTGAGTTTATTAACAGAGAAGGGCTCTCGGACAAAATATCAATTTTTAATTCCATATCGGAATTAGTAGATAGAATTTGATTTTTTGTTTAAACTTTTTGTATATTTGCTAAACAAATGAAAGAAATAAAAAAAATTACAATTATAGGTTCTGGGTTCTCTTCGCTTGCGGCTTCTTGTTATTTAGCGCAAAGTGGTCATGATGTTACTGTTTATGAAAAAAACGCAACAATTGGCGGAAGAGCACGACAATTAAAGATAGAAGGTTTTACGTTTGATATGGGACCAAGTTGGTATTGGATGCCCGATGTGTTTGATCGTTTTTTTGCTGATTTTGGAAAAAAAACAACCGATTACTATGAGCTAATAAAGCTATCACCAGCATACCGTGTGTATTATGGCATCGATGATTTTATTACTATCGCAGACAATCTGACGGATATTATCTTTGCTTTTGAGGAAATCGAAAAAGGAAGTGGCAAAATACTAAATGATTTCATGGCTGAAGCCAAAAGCAATTATGACATCGCCATCAAAGATTTAGTGTACCGTCCAGGAGTTTCTCCTTTAGAGTTGATAACCGTTGAAACAGCCAAAAAAGTAGGCCAGTTTTTTAGTAACATTAGTAAAGATGTACGCAAGAAATTCAAAAACGAACGATTAATCCAAATTCTCGAATTTCCAGTTTTGTTCTTAGGAGCGAAACCTTCAGACACTCCCTCGTTTTATAGTTTTATGAATTACGCCGATTTTGGTCTTGGAACTTGGCATCCTAAAACAGGAATGTTCGACGTGGTTCGTGCAATGGAAAGTCTAGCCAGAGAATTGGGTGTGAAATTTGAAACGAATGCCACTATTGAGAAAATAATTGTTAACAATAAAACAGCCAAAGGGTTATTAGTCAATGGTGAGACGATTGCTTCTGATTTGATTTTGAGCGGCGCAGATTACCACCATACCGAAACGCTGTTGGATCAAGAGTATCGTGCGTACTCAGAGAAATATTGGGATAGCCGTGTTTTTGCACCGTCGTCCTTATTGTTTTATGTTGGTTTCAACAAAAAAATAGAGAATATCTCGCATCATGCCTTGTTTTTTGATGTTGATTTTTATCAGCATGCCAAGGATATTTATGACGAACCACAATGGCCACAAGAACCATTGTTTTATGCTAATTTTCCTTCTGTTACAGACAAAACTGCTGCTCCAGAAGGAATGGAATCTGGATTTTTCTTAGTGCCTTTGGCACCAGGAATCAATGATACAGAGGCTTTACGAGAAGAATATTTTGATAAAATTATCGATCGCTTTGAAGCTTTAACACAGCAAAGTGTCAAAAATAATATTATATTTAAAAAATCTTTTTGCAAGAATGATTTTGTGTCAGAGTACAACTCCTACAAAGGAAATGCATACGGAATGGCAAATACACTATTGCAAACCGCGTTTTTGAGACCTAAATTGAAAAGTAAAAAAGTAAAGAATTTATATTTCACAGGTCAATTGACCGTTCCGGGACCAGGCGTTCCACCGGCATTAATTTCTGGGAAATTAGTGTCAGAATTAATTAATAAGCAATTTTCAGAGCAATAGTATGAAGCAATTATTTGATGATGTATCTTTTAAATGTAGCAGGTTAGTTACAAAAAACTATAGCACTTCTTTCTCATTGGCGGTTTACATGTTGTCGCCAAGTATTAGAGATGGTATTTATAGTATATATGGATTTGTTCGTTTTGCCGATGAAATTGTAGATTCATTTCATGGTTTTGACAAGGAAAGTTTAATCACGGAGTTTGAAGACGAGTATTACAAAGCAATAGACCGCGGAATCAGTCTAAACCCCATTTTGAATTCTTTTCAACAAACGGTAAAGCAATACAACATTTCCGATGATTTAATTCAAGCTTTCTTACGAAGTATGAAATTGGATCTTATCAAATCAGATTACCACAGCAAGGCTGAATATGATGATTACATCTATGGCTCTGCTGATGTAGTAGGATTGATGTGTCTTAAGGTTTTTGTGGCGGGTGATATTGAAAAATACAATCAACTCAAAGACGAAGCTATGCGATTGGGTTCCGCTTTTCAGAAAGTCAATTTTTTAAGAGATTTAAAGGATGATAATCTAGTCCTGAACCGTAATTATTTCCCAGGTGTCGACTTGAATTCCTTCGATGAAAAAGCTAAAACTGCCATCATTAATGAAATCGAAGAAGACTTTAGAGTAGCTTATGAAGGAATTGTGAAACTGCCTATCGAAGCTAAATTTGGTGTCTACACTGCCTTTGTGTACTACAAAAAACTGCTTAAAAAATTAGAAAATACTCCTTGTGATGAAATTGGAAATGCAAGAATTCGAGTTTCTAATTATACTAAAGCAGGTCTTTTAGCACAGTCTTTTGTGACGTATAAATTGAAGTTGGTTTAAATTATCGCTTACTTTTTTAAAAATTGTTATACTTAAATACAGAATAAAATGATATTTTTTTTGATTTTTCTAGGTACTTTTTTAATGATGGAATGTGTCACTTGGTGTACCCATAAATATGTGATGCACGGTTCCATGTGGTACTTTCATGCGGATCATCACCAGCCTAAATATGCCAATATTTTCGAACGCAACGACATCTTTTTTGTGATTTTTGCTGCGCCTAGTATTGCGCTGTTTTATTACGGAGTCGAAGGTGGTTTGAATTACAAGTTTTTCATTGGCTTGGGTATTATGTTCTATGGCTTGTGTTATTTTTTAATTCATGACGTTTTAATTCATCAGCGTTTCAAGTGGTTCAAAAACACAAACAACAAGTATTTAGTAGGCTTGCGTAAAGCACACAAAGTACATCACAAACATTTGGGTAAAGAGCACGGTGAGTGTTTCGGAATGTTATTTGTGCCCTTCAAATACTATAAAATATAAGTTTAATTGGGGCGTGTCCCCGCTTTCACTAGCGTTACAGCGGGGTCGGGCAATCCGTTCCCGCTTTTTTTTGACCACCGTGTCAGGATAGTCAAAAAAAGAGCTCCACTGCTGTCCCTCACGCGAGCCCGTTCAAACGACACTATTATCTTAAAATACCAATCATGAAAATATACAAACAAGAAACCGTTCAACATGTAAATGCAACTGTCGAAGAATGTTGGGCTTTTTTCTCCAATCCAAGAAATCTTCAAAAAATCACACCGGAAGGAATGGGTTTTCAAATCACTGATTTTGACCAAAAATTAATGTATCCGGGCCAAATTATTCAATACAAAGTAACGCCACTCTTTGGGATTAGCTTATCGTGGATGACCCTGATTACTTGTGTGAAGGAAAATAGTTATTTCATAGATGAACAAAAATTTGGTCCTTATAGTTTTTGGCACCACAAGCATTTCTTTGAAGCAACACCTGCTGGAACTAAAATGACAGATGTGGTACACTACGGTTTACCGCTTGGTTTTTTAGGACGAATCATGAATGCATTAGTAGTAAAGAATAAGTTGAAATCCATTTTTGAGTACCGCGTGACTAAAGTGGACGAAATGTTTAATAGAAAATAATGAGCAAGCAAGAAATAACACTTTTCTGGTTTAGACGCGATTTACGTTTAGAAGATAATATTGGATTATTCCATGCCTTACAATCTAAATATCCAGTCATTCCGTTGTTTATTTTTGACGATTCCATTTTGGATAAGTTGCCAAAAAACGATGCTAGGGTAGGTTTTATTCATGAATCGCTTGCTAAAATAACTACACAATTACAAGAAATTGGGAGTTCACTTTTAGTAAAAAAAGGAAAGACTCTTGGTGTTTGGCAAGAACTTATTCAAGAGTTTGAGGTCAAAGAAGTGTTCTTCAATAAAGATTATGAACCGTATGCAATTGCGCGTGATACAACTATTTGTGAACTTTTAGAAACCAATAAAACCATTGCTTATTCTTTTAAAGACCAAGTCATTTTCGAAGAAAAGGAAATTACAAAAGCCGATGGTTTACCGTACACGGTGTATACATCTTTTAAAAATAAGTGGTTGGAAAAATACAAGTCAATGGCTCCTGTTCTTGAATATGATGCCACGGATCTTTTTGCTAACTTTTATAAGAGCAATTTTGATTTTCCTACATTAGAGCAAATAGGATTCGAAGAAAGTCCTATAAAAGTAAAGCCACACAACTTAAAATTTATTTCAAATTATCACGATATACGCGATTTTCCAGCAATGGACAAAACCTCCTATTTGTCACCACATTTGCGTTTTGGAACTGTAAGCGTGCGGAAATTAGTAAATTGGGCGTTTCATAAAAATGATGTCTTTTTGAGCGAATTGATTTGGAGAGAATTCTTCATGCAAATCCTTTTCAGTTTTCCAAAAGTTGTTAACCGAAACTTCAAATCGGCTTATGATGGGATTCAGTGGCGCAATAATGAGGAGGATTTCAAGCGTTGGTGTACCGGAACCACTGGTTATCCTATGGTTGATGCTGGAATGCGCCAACTTAATGAAACAGGCTACATGCACAACAGAGTGCGCATGGTGGTCGCTAGTTTTTTATGCAAGCATTTATTAATCGAGTGGCAGTGGGGCGAAGCCTATTTTGCTGAGAAATTGTTGGATTATGAAATGTCAGCTAATGTTGGGAATTGGCAATGGGCCGCAGGAACCGGTTGTGATGCGGCACCGTATTTTCGTGTATTCAATCCGGAGATTCAACAGAAAAAGTTTGACGAAAAAGGAGTCTACATCCGCAAATGGATTAAGGAATTCGATTTAGGATATGGAAAACCTATGGTAGAGCATGCAATGGCTAGAGATAGAGCGATTGCTACGTACAAAGCTGGAATCCTGAAGTAATTTGTTTAACATATAAGTCATGTGAGTTTTTATAATAAGATACTTGTAATTTTTTGGAATTGATATTACTTATATGTTTTAAAAAGAAGTATCTACTTTGATTTTTTTGAACTTATATGACTTATATGTTTAAAAATATTATTTAATCAATTTGTTCAGCATTCCATTAAAAATAAAGCCGTGAAACGGCAAAACAGAATACCAATATAATTTCCCCCAAATTCCTCTGGGTCTAAACGTAGCTGATTGATACAAGGTATTGTTGATTATTTTGAATTCGAGCCAGGCTTCACCCGGCAATTTCATTTCGGCAAACAAGATTAATTTTCCTTCCTCTTTATTGGCATACAAAACGCGCCAAAAGTCGAGTGCATCTCCAGAATGAATGTCGTGTCTATTGGTTCGTCCTCTTCTAGAACCTACACCACCGTATAATTTGTCTATAAACCCACGTAAACTCCACAGCCAATCACCATAATACCAACCCGAATCACCGCCAATCGACCAGATCTTATTTATAGTATAGTCACGGTCAATAATTTCCATTTTTCTTCTGTCAATAAAGCAATCCTTTTTTGGAACTTTTAAATACTCCGACAAATTGCTGCTAAAACGCCCGCTGATTAAGGAATCTTTCCAACTCGAAGCTACTTTGTCTTCGTCTACTTTTATCAAAGCACGGGAAAGCGCTTGTTTGTAGGTCATAGGCGTAACATTTAATAATGCATTGATGCGGTTGTCACTACAAACCACTTCTACTTTCATACTGCTCACAAGTGCTGACGCGAGTCTATAGGATGTTGAGGTTACAAAATACAGCCAATAGGAAGATAGTTTAGGTGTCATTACTGGTATGGTAAAAATCCATCGTTTTAGATTTTTGGCCTTGGCAAAACCCAAAAGCATTTCTTTATACGTTAAAATATCAGGTCCTCCAATATCAAAACTCTGATTGAAGGTTACTGGATTTAGTAATGATTTTGATAAAAACTCAAGTACATCAGGAATGGCAATCGGTTGGCACTTGGTATTGAGCCATTTTGGGGTAATCATTATAGGAAGTTTATTGACTAAATCTCGAATAATTTCGAACGAGGCGCTACCAGAACCTACTATAATGCCAGCTCTTAATGTAGTTGTAGCGAAGGTTCCAATATTTAATATATCTTCTACTTTTTTTCGTGAGGATAAATGTTTGGAGAGTGATGTGTCATTGACAATCCCACTCAAGTAAATGACTTGTTTAACTTTAGTTTCATTCATTAGTTGCACAAAATTTAGTGCTGAGATGCTTTCTAATTCATCATAATTATTCGCTGAGCCCGACATAGAATGAATTAAGTAATAGGCTGCATCAATGGTTTCGGGAATTGCAGATAAGGATTCTTCGTCTAAAAAATCAACTTCGATTACAGTTACTTTTTGTTGAAACTCAACGGGGCAATAGAACCTATTCTTATCCCTCACACAGCAAATTACATCGTGACCTTGGGCTACCAATAAGGGTAATAATCGCTTTCCAATATAACCCGTTGCACCTGTTAAGAGAATTTTCATGGCTGTGTGAATTAGGTTAACAAAGAAAGGAAATTACGCAATAGTTAAATTTTGTAATTTCCTTCTGTGAATTTAGGGTTGATTTGTAATTTTTATCTGAAGATAGAATTAACTTAATTTATTGGAAACTAAGCTGATAAATTCTTTTCTTGTTTTGTCTTTCTCGAAAGCTCCTGTAAAAGAAGAAGTCGTGGTAACTGAATTCTGTTTTTGAATGCCTCGCATTTGCATGCACATGTGTTGGGCTTCAATCACAACAGCAACTCCAAGTGGATTCAACGCATCCTGAATACAATTTTTAATCTGGTCTGTCAATCGTTCTTGTACTTGCATTCTTCGTGCAAAAGCATCCACAACTCTTGGGATTTTACTTAAACCTACAATTTTACCATTTGGAATATAAGCCACGTGTGCTTTTCCAAAAAACGGTAACATGTGGTGTTCGCACATCGAGTACACTTCGATGTCTTTTACCACAATCATTTGCTGATGGTCTTCGGTAAACATGGCTGATTTTAGGATTTCCAGAGGATCTAATCCGTAACCATGTGTTAAGTATTGCATCGCTTTGGCCACACGCTCTGGTGTTTTTTCTAAACCTTCACGAGTTACATCTTCGCCTAAATTATCAATTATTACTCTATAATTATCCGCTAATGCTTCTGTAATTTCGGTATCGTATTGTTCAATTTTTTCGTAACTTTTCATTTCTTTTATCATGGTATGCTGTATTACTATTTTAAGTTTGCTAATTTTATTTTTAAATTTTAAAAGTCACGATTCCGTAATCCATTTCAAATATTTGACCTGAAATAGATTTTGCATTTTCCGAAATCAAGAAGTTGGCCATATTCGCCACTTCTTCGGGTTTTAAATACCCTTTCATCGGGTGACGCTCTACCATGTTTTCTTTCATGCGGTCATTTCTCAAAATACCTGCTGAAAGTGACGTTTCGGTAATCGTGGGAGCAATGGCATTGATGCGTACTACCGAAGCCAGTTCTGCTCCCAGCGATTTTACTAATCCTTCGATTCCAGCTTTTGCAGTAGCGATACTAGCATGAAACGGCATTCCTAATTTTGCGGCTACCGTGCTAAACAAAACAATCGATGGATTAGTTCCTTTTTTTAAAACAGGTAAATATTTTTGTATGGCCTTTACTGCGCCAATGACATTAATTTCAAAATCATTTCTGAAATCATCGATGCTTAAACTCCCTATTGGTTTCAAATTGATAGAACCCGGACAATATATTAGGGTATCTACTGTTTCAATGTCAGGAAGTGAATCCTGCAGTACATCTACTGAAAAATGTTTAAGGTTGGGATGTGTGATGTCTGGCGCATTTCGGCTAATGTTGTACACCATATTTTTTTCTAGTTGTTGCAACAGAATAGCACTACCAATTCCTTTACTACCACCTATAATTACTATGTTTTTCATATATTATTCAATCAGTTATTTAAAATATATTTTAGATTTATCAATTTTTTCTATTATTATCTTTTAGAAATTTTATTATTGTTAATTTGTCTCTGCATCGTACACTTGAAACGACCTTCACGAAAATCTCTTAATTTTTCGTGTTTGGTTTTGCGGCCTTGTACTCTTTCACGCCACATTCTAAAACTCGAAGGTTTCATTTCGGTACGCATCAAGTCAATTACTTCTTGTTCTTTTAATCCAAATTGCATTAAAATGGCATCAAAAGTGGTTCGGTCTTCCCAAGCCATCTCAATGATTCTATCTTTTTCTAAATCAGTTAGTTCTTTTTTTGTATTCATAAATTATATTTTTATTTCCATTAAAATATTATTCGCTGTCTCCAATATCGGCCATGGTGTGTAACTTTAATATCCTTGAACTTTCTTCTTTTACCAATGGATTTTTCTTCATTTTCCATAAAAAATCACTAGCAAATTTTCTCGTTCGTTCCATATTTACAATGGGTTTTGGATAACTAATTCCTACTTCAAAATCATTAAATTTTTGGTCTAAATAAGTCATTTTATAGGGTTCATGCACAAAAGCCCGTGGCAAGTTGCGCAATTCAGGAACCCATTTCTTAATAAATTCACCATCTGGATCGTGTTCGTAACTATTCTTTATTGGATTATATATACGTAACATATTGATTCCCGTTTCACCAGCCTGCATTTGCAACTGCGGAAAATGAATTCCAGGTTCAAAATCCAAGAACATTTGTGATAAATGTTGTGTGGCTTCTTGCCAAGGTTGCCATAAATTATGAGTGAAAAAAGACACTAACATCGCACGCATTCTAAAGTTCAAATAACCAGTTTGATTCAAGCAACGCATGGAAGCATCGATTAAAGGGAATCCTGTTTGTCCCGTTTTCCAGGCTTCAATATAATTTTCATTGACTTTCTTTTTTAAAGAATGAAATCCTTTATTCACACTTTCAAACTCCATGATTTCTTCCATCTCAAATTTTTGTATGAAATGTGCCTGCCAAGTCAGCCTAGATATAAAAGAGTCAATTTGTTTTTTATGGCTACATGTCAATCGGAACGTGGCCGCTTTCTGCAATACTTGTCTGGACGAAAGATTTCCCCACGCAATGTAGGGAGATAATCTGCTGCAACTTTTTCGCGCTAATAATGGTTTAGAGATGTGCGAACTATAATTATGATAGCGCTCTTCAAAGAAATTTTGTAAATATTTCCCAGCCATTGTGCTTCCTCCTTTTTGAAAAACAGTATTCGGGATTGTTTCTAAATTGACCTTTTCCAATGTTTTTTCCAGTTCGATAATAGCTTCGATATGAAGAAAATTTTCTGCTTTCGAATCAAAAATAAATAGAGGTTCATTCATGTATTTTTCCCACTTTGAAACCCAATTATTTCTGTTTTTCAACGCTCTGAAAATTCCGTTATTAGTGTTTTCAATCCAATTAATTAGATTGTTTTTGCAAAATCGTTTGAAGGTTTTATCTCTTTCATAAGTGATTTTTAAACCGGTTTCCTGGTGGGAGTATACGGTATCAATCTTGTACGTTTCCTCTAGGATGTTAAATACCTGCAGCACCTCAGAAGTTACAGCGAGTACTCTCGTGTTCGATTGTTCCAACTGTTTATTGAGGTCTAATAGGGATTGCTTGATAAAATTCCAATGTCTTGAGCTGTAATGCGAGTCATTTTCTAAAGATTTTTCAAATACATAAAGCAACAAAGTGGGTATGCCTGATTGCGTTGCATTAAAAATCGCCTCGTTATCCTGTAAACGAAGGTCTCTTTTAAACCAAACCACATTGATATGTTCCTTGTTAGTATTCATTTAATTTTTAAAATAATTGTTGTTGCAGCCATAATTTTTGGAATTTTGATTGTCCGTCATAATTCTCGGCTTGTAACTTAATATTGAATTTTCTATCTCTGGGATCGTTGCCTACACCGGAAACATACATCCAATTGCCGTAATTGCTATGTACGTCATAATCTAGTAACATAGCTTCAAAATACGTAGCTCCTATGCGCCAGTCTAACAGAAGATTCTTTGCAAAATAAGACGCCACATTTTGCCTGCCGCGATTGCTCATCCATCCTGTTTGCTGCAATTCGATCATGTTGGCATTTACAAAAGGTTCCTGTGTGTTGCCTTTGATCCAGTTGTTTATAGCTGATTGATTGCTTTTCCAATCGTATTTTTTATCTAAAATTCCTCCAATTTTAAAAATGGAATTCCCGTTTTTCAATGATATATATTTAAAATAATCCCTCCAAATCAGTTCGAAAATTAACCAATAAGTCGAATCATTTTTCTCGATTTGTTGCTCGTATTTAACAATTTCCCAATAAATACTCTTCGCCGAAATAGAACCGTTTGCCAACCAAGGAGAAAATTTCGAACTAAAATCAGTTCCAATTAATCCGTTACGAGTGAGCTTGTAAACACTTAATTTTTTGGTTTCCCAAAAATAACTGTGCAGCCTTTTCAGTGCTTCATCTTCGCCACCAAGAAAAGGGAACGCCGTTCTGGAGTCTATTTCAAAAGCAGTAAACTCTAGTGTTGCCATGCTTGGAATCACAGTTTCATTTGTGCTCCAATTTTCTTTAGGCATGGGTTGAACTGAAAATTGAGGTCGGATTTTCGTTGATTTTTCACACTTATTTCTGAATTGTGTAAAAACATTTGGAATCGATTGGATTTCAAACGGAATATCTTCAGGATGAAATAAGAACTGATTGTAAGTAGCTGTGAAAACTACTGATTCCGAAACTTTTAATTTTATATTTTCTAAAACTTCCATTTCCTCACTGGTCCATTCTTCTTGGAAGTAAACAGAAGTGATTTCATTTAGAGCAATAATTTCTGGAATCGAATCTTCGGGTTTTTGGTGATAAACCAAAAGCGAAATATTTAATTTTTCCAGATTTTGTCGCAATGCAGTTACCGATTCAATTAAGAATTGAGCCCGATATTTCTCTGTTTTCTTAAAACCAAATCGTGTTTGCTCATAATGTCTTGGGTCAAAAAAGTACACCGCAATTACGGTTTCATTTTCATTAATAGCATTTGTCAACGATTCGTTATCATGAACTCTCAAATCATTTCTAAACCAAACTAACCCTTTTTGTTTCTTTTGCATTTTTCACTACAGTATTTGACTTCGTCCCAAACTTTTTCCCATTTTTTCCGCCAATTAAATGGTCGGTTGCAAACCAAACACATTTTAGAAGGCAGATTTTCTTTCTTCACTAGTTGTATTTTTCAAATTCATTAACGACAATTGTCGCTTTCAAATCAAACATCAAATTGTACAATCCAAAAAACGTTCTATTCATGTAAATGAAATGTTTAGATCCTCTATTGCCGTTCATTTTACGCAAATTCGTGTCTTTTGAAAATCGTTCTCCTAATTGTGCAATGCTTTCAAAGAAGGCTGCATCAGAAAAATCAAAAATTTTAGTTTGAAATGGCTTGGTGAATAGCGATAATAAATCGTAAAACATTTGCGTGAAATAGGCCACTTCTTCTTTGGAATCATCCGCTCTAAGAATTTCTAATTCGTATAATTTTTGGCTAAAAAGTTTTTTGTTGTCAATAACTTCCTTGTTTATCAATTCAAAATAAGGAATGTAAAAGTCATTTGGAATTTGTTTCATACATCCAAAATCTAACGCAACCAACTCGTTTTTATCGTTGACCAAGAAATTTCCCGGATGTGGATCAGCATGTACTTTTTTCAGAATATGAATTTGGTACATATAAAAATCCCATAAGGCTTGCCCAATTTTATCTGCGACTTCCTGATTGTCATTTTTATTTGTGAATTCCGAAAGATGTATTCCCGTCATCCAATCCATCGTGATAATTTTCTCTGATGAAAATTGAGAATAGTAATTTGGGAAAACCAGATTTTCAATCTTTTTACAGGCTTCAACTACTTCTTGGCTTTGTTTTAGTTCCAATAAATAGTTAGTTTCCTCAACCAATTTGTCTTCAACTTCCTTGAAATATTTATCAGAATCTTTTCCTTGAAGGTTGAACATTCTAATCGCAATTGGTTTTACCAAAGCTAAATCAGAGGAAATACTATTGGCTACGCCAGGATACTGAATTTTTACGGCTAGTTTTTTACCATCTTTCATGGCAACATGCACTTGCCCAATACTTGCTGCGTTAACGGAGTTTGCATTGAATTCATCAAAAATTTCGTATGGTGTTTTACCAAAATTTGTTTTGAATGTTTTTAGTACTAATGGCGCAGAAAGTGGTGGTACCGAAAATTGAGAAAGCGAAAATTTTTCTACGTAGGCCTGTGGCAAAAAACTTTTATCCATACTAAGCATTTGCGCAACTTTCAGCGCACTTCCTTTCAGACTTTTTAATCCGTCATAAATATCTTCGGCATTGTCTTCGTTGAGTTTATCACGAGTCAAGTCAGAATTGACTATTTTTTCGCCGTAATATTTCAAGTAGTTTACACCAACTTTTGCTCCGGTTTGTACTAGTTTTGTCGCCCTTTCAATTTTTGAAGTAGGAATATAATCTATCGTTTTCATTACTTGTTGTATATTTTTTCTTTGAAAATAAATTTTCCAAAGTCGATTAAGCTCTCCAGAGGAGCAATATTCATCAATTCAAAAGAAGCTTTTACTGACTTCTCAATATAGATGTCTGTTTTTTCAAAAGAGGCAGAAGAGTCATCTAGCCAAAATTTTAATGTCAATAAAAGTTGAATCCATGACGTTTCTTGAAATGCTTTCTCTTGGAATTTTTGAATTTTTTCTTGTTGAATTCTAAAATCGTCAGACATAATTCCTGATAGGTATTCCTTGAAACTAGTTCTTAGTTCAGCGAGCTGCATCAGTTTTTTTAATTGATTGTTGTGTTCTTTTAAAACGAGTACTACATAACTTCTGTTTGCCGTTAGAATCTCAAAAAAAGTAAAATAGAAACTTAGCATTTTACTTTTCATATCATACGTTTCATATTCTTTGTTTTTGTTCAACAATTCTACCGTCTTTTCGAGAAACATTTTAAAAATCTCTTTCTCGATACTTTCTATAGTTCCAAAAAAGGAGTAGAATTCAGTTTCTGTAAAATCATTCATCTTTGCAAAATGATGCACTGATTTTGGTTTTTCACTATGATCGAGAACGTAGTTCATATACATTGAAACTATTTTGTCCTTTGTTAGTATTGTCTTTTTAGTAGCCATTTTTAGTAAATTTCAAATTAAAGTATAAAGGTAGTAAATGTTTAACGATATATTAATAAAGTTAAACAAAATTTAATATAATTTTATATCATTATAAATCATTAGCTTTACATTATTATGAAAAAAAATGTTTTAATAAGCGGAGGTTCTGGATTTATTGGTAGTCATTTAACAGGTTTATTGATTGCGAATGGGTATTCAGTTTCTATCCTAAGTAGAAATGAAAAACAAAATAAAGGAGACATATTCTATTACAAATGGGATGTTGCCAATCAGACAATAGATGAAAAAGCAGTTTTGAATGCAGATTTTATTATCCACTTAGCAGGTGAAAATATTGCAGAGAAAAGATGGACTGCCAAACGAAAAGCTGAAATTATTGATAGTAGAGAAAAGTCAACTCAGTTGTTGTATGCTGTTTTAAAAAAGAATAATAAAAAGTTGGATGCTTTTATTTCTGCTTCGGCAGTAGGTATTTATGGTGCTATAAATGGGGAGGAAATTTGTTCAGAGGATTCAACTTATGCAAATGATTTTCTGGGGTACACCTGTCAGAAATGGGAAGGCGCTATAGATTTTATTGAAAACCTAAACATTCGCACGGTAAAAATCCGTACTGGATTAGTATTAGGTAAAAATGATGGTTTTCTAAAAAAACTGATTCCTTTGTTTCAATTTAGATTGGGATCTGCATTGGGATCTGGAGAGCAATACATGCCTTGGATTCATGTGGATGACTTGTGTGCCATCTATTTGCAGGCAGTTATGAATCCAAATATTGAAGGTGCTTATAATGCAGCCGTTCTTGATAATACCACTAATTCTATTTTTTCTAAAACCCTAGCACGTATTTTTGGTTATTCTATTTGGTTGCCTAATGTTCCGGCTTTTGTACTAAAATTGGTCATGGGCGAAATGGCCGTAATTGTCTTGACCGGAAGAAGAGTGTCCTCAGATAAAATTGAACAGACGGGTTTTCAATTTCAATTTAAAAATCTGGAAGAAGCGCTACGAAATTGTTTAATGAAATAAATTTATTGTAAGACATAAATAATTTGAGTGTTTACTTTTTTAGCTATTTTGCTACGAACAATAAATGGGATTTCAATATTAAAATCGTCCGTATTTAAAGGGAAACTAGCGATAAGTTCAATTCGCTTCCCTACTTTTTTTAGGGAACTACTAATGCGGATTTTTTTAGTTCTACCATGAATCGTGATTTTTCCAGTTATTTGATATTCTTTATCGGCTGAATTGATATTTTTTAAATCAAATTTTTCAATTTCACCTTTGAAAACAGCTCTTGGAAACCGTTTGCTTTCCATATAGTTGTCATTGAAGTGTTCTTTCATCAAGCTTCTTTCAAATTTGAAATCTTTAATATTCATCCAGCAAGTAATTTGGCCAGTCTTAGTTAGTAAAATACAAGTAGTCTTTTCATTAGTTGCTTTTACTTCTTCAAATAACGGAACTGATGCTTCAAAATGTGTGATTCCTTCATAAGTCACCATTTTATCTTGAGCAATAGCCTGCATTGTAATAATGAAGAATAGTAGTAGCGTAATTTTTTTCATAGTGGTTTATGAATTAAATTACTTAAAGTTACGAAATTAACTGATAACATAAAAGTATTGAGCCGTTGAAAAATCTCCAAATTCGTTAATTTTTCTAGGTTTTTTAATCAGAAATTAAAGTACAGTATTAGTAAAAAACAGCTTTACTAAGGATATAAGTATTTGGAACTATTAAATGTCGTACAATAAAATGAGTAAAATAATATTTAACATAGGCGTCATATAAGCATTAAATCTTAAATGACCTTATTCTTACTTAAGTTATATAAGCCTAAGACAAATGAAACTTAAACTTATGTGATTTATAAGCTAAAAAAAATACGACATTGTTTTATGCTTATTGCTTAGTTGTAGTTACAGCTCTAACTTAATGTTGTATTTTTTTAAGTTTTCTAAGGATTCTTTTGAAGTGTAATCAAATTTTTCTTCATGTAGATCTTTTTCCTTTTTTAAAGCTATTTGTTTGATGCAGTTGCAAAAGCGACGAACTTCATTCATATCAGACAAAATTAATCCTGGAACCAGCATACTATTGCCATCTTTGTCCTTGGCAACCATCGTAAAATAGGAAGAATTACAATGTTTTATTTTTCCAGTTTGAATATTTTCGGCTTCTACTCGAATCCCAATAATCATGGAGCTATTGCCCACATAATTCACACAGGCTTTCATAGTTACTAGTTCGCCTACTTCAATTGGTTTGAGGAAATTTACCGTATCGACAGATGCAGTTACACAATAATTTCCTGAAAATTTAGAGGCACAGGCAAAAGCAATCTGATCTAATAAGGACAAAATATATCCACCATGTATCTTACCGCTAAAATTAGTGTGTGACGGCAACATCAATTCCGATATTTTGATGTCAGAGGAAGCTACGGTTTTAAAAGTACGATTCATTTATTTTATTTTAAAAGGAGAATTCACTTTTTTGACTTCTGTAATAAAATAGCGAGTATCACCCCACCATGGAAATGTTCTGTACCGTTCTACATAATTTACCTGAACATATTGCCCTTCTAGCTCTTGTAAGTCGGCAATTACTTTTTCCTCACTATCCATCACAGAAAAAGTAAAAATTTGTGCTCCTGAAATTCCTTGGCTTATTTCGCCTTCCCAAGTTTTGAATGCAACTCCTTTGCGACTTACTTTTATCAATTCGCCTGAGCGTACCCCTTCGCTATACGTCGCTGTGTATAAAAAAGTAAAATAACCAGCAACTGATACTACTAGTACTAACGCCATTATCATTAAAAATTTTCTCATTTTGAATTTAGTTTAAAAGTTGATTTTCATCTTTTTCTGCTCTGTTTATGATGCTTTCTGGAAGCGCTTTTTTGGCTTTAGCTCCCATCTTTTTCAATTTCTCCACACTCACGATCAGATTTCCTTTTCCTTCTACTAGTTTGTTCATGGCGCCACTGTATTCTGTTTTGCTTTCGTCTATCTTCTTTCCGATTTTGATTAGATCAGCTACAAAACCCTCAAATTTATCGTATAAAGCTCCCGCTTGTCTTGCAATTTCGA
Organism: Flavobacterium sp. KS-LB2; assembly: GCF_036895565.1. Classification (NCBI taxonomy): domain Bacteria; kingdom Pseudomonadati; phylum Bacteroidota; class Flavobacteriia; order Flavobacteriales; family Flavobacteriaceae; genus Flavobacterium; species Flavobacterium sp. KS-LB2. The sequence continues at coordinate 1,011,717 of NZ_CP145904.1, forward strand.
GTGCATTTTCCTGTTGTTTTTGGTTGGTCCACATACTGTCAATAGTTCGCAACGTAGCTAATAAAGTGGCAGGCGTAACAATGACAATGTTTTTTTCGAAGGCCTTATTGTATAATGTGGTATCCTCATTAAGCGCCATGGCAAAAGCCGGTTCGATAGGGATGAATAGCAGCACAAAATCAGGGCTTTCTATTTGATATAAATCTTGGTAATTTTTATTGCCTAACTGCTCTACGTGGCGCTTTATGGAATTGACGTGTTCTTTTAAAAATCCAACTTTTACATCGTCATCTTCTTCATTGATGTACTTTTCATAAGCGGTCAAAGAAACTTTAGAATCGACAATCATCTTTTTACCATCCGGTAAATTGATGACAACGTCAGGGAAAACGCGATTTCCGTCTTCGGTAGTAAAGGCTTGTTGCACTTCATATTCACGCCCTTTTTCCAAACCTGATTTTTCAAGAACACGTTCTAAAACTAATTCGCCCCAATTTCCCTGCATCTTGCTGTCGCCTTTTAAAGCTTTGGTTAGGTTGATGGTTTCCTTGCTCATTTGAATATTCATTTCTCGTAAGCCTAGAATTTGTTGGCGCAAAGCCGCATGATAATCAATACTTTCTTTATGAGTGTCCTCGACTTTCTTTTCGAACAATTGAATTTTATCCTGTAAAGGCGACAAGATGTTTTTCATATTTTCTTTGTTCTGTTCTGTGAATTTATTGGACTTTTCGTCTAATATTTTGTTGGCGAGATTCTCAAATTCTTTGGTGAATTTTTCTTGCAGTTTCTCGACTTCTTCTTTTTGTTCTTTGTTGCGTTCCCAAAGATTCTCAAAATCTACTTCTTTTTTTGAAAGCTGAATGGCTAAACTGTCTTTTTCGTTCCTAATGCTTTCTTTTTCAGTATTGGTGGTTTCTAATTGTTTTTCAAAAGCTACTTTGTCACTAGTAATTTGCTCTTTTAGTTGGTTGAATTGGGAAGTAAAAGCAATTAGTTTTTCTTCTAAACTGATTTTTTCCGATTGGAATCGGGCGGAGAAAATGAGTTTGCCAATAAAAATACCAATAGCGAGAGCAACGATGAAAATCAATAAAAACGGAAGCATATTTGACATAAAATTTCTTTTTGTAAGTTTGTAAAAATAAACAAAAGTTTCCTTCCTTCCTTTCGGAAATCAAAATAGTATCTCAAGTTTTAGCATTCATGGATTTGTAAATGTAGTTGGCAATTAATTTTTATACTTTAAAAAATATGCAGGATAAATCTTTAAAATTGAATTCTCGTTTTTTTGCAATTATTGCTATTGTCGGTTGGTTTGCGGTTGTATTACAATTGTACCTTATCATTATCAATCGGGTGGTGTCACTTTCGGAAACGATTGTTCGGTTTTTTAGTTTTTTCACGATTCAATCTAATATTTTAGTGGCAGTTTGTTTTACTTTTCTTTGGCTGAAGCCAAAATCCAAATGGGGATTGTTTTTTTCGAAACCTAAAAACACAACAGCAATTACGTTATACATCACCATTGTTGGAATTGTTTACAATGCAATTCTTCGTTTTTTATGGGCTCCAACGGGTCTGCAAAAAGTAGCAGATGAGTTATTGCATTCGGTCATTCCAATATTGGTTTTACTATATTGGATTCTATTTGTCCCTAAGAAAACATTGGAATTCAAAAACATCTTTCCGTGGTTGATCTTCCCTGCAGTGTATTTGGTTTACACGTTAGTTCGGGGCGCTTTTTTTAGTTTTTATCCCTATCCATTTATAGATGTGATACTTTTGGGTTATGAAAAAGTATTGATTAACAGTTTTTTTATGCTATTGGCTTTTCTTTTTTTTGGAACGTTATTCATTGGAATTGGGAAATTAAGAAGTAATACTTTAGAATAGAAAATTAAAAAGACCAATAGGAATTAGATTCGTATTGGCCTTTTTGCACTAAATCAATTATTATTCATCCAGTTTTATATTCCCTCGGTCTTCCTTATTATCTGGATGGGAATTTGGATAACGGTTAGCAGTAATGTCCGAGTTATGATCTTTATTTTCGACCATTTTTTTAGCTTGTTCTTCAGAAACATTTGCAATATCAGAGCTTAAATTTATAGGAGTACTATCCTCATTCTGTTCAAGAGTTCCGTCTATATTCCTTGCTCTTTGGACAATTTTTTGATTTCCATGACTATCAGTTTCTACTTCTGATTTTAAATGGGATACTTCAGGATTCGTATTTTGGGCTAGATTCTGACCGCTTAATCCTTCGTTTATATTTTGCTTATTATTTGTTTTTTTTGAACCTAAATCGTTGCTTTCCATGCTCTTTAATTTTAACGCTAATACTGTTAGCTTCTATAAGATTACGTCTTTTAAACAAAGGAATTCAATCATTTAACATAGCTTTTGGTTTACACCAATAAATGTATGGCGACACTATTTTAAATCCAGCGAAAACAAAACTATCTTTGCACACACAATTAATACACTAAAATGTCTCATTCTCATTTCATCATTCATAAGCCTTACGGGTATCTGAGTCAGTTTATTTACGAATTAAAAAGAAAAAAGAAACTGCTGGGTGAATTGCACGGTTTCCCAAAAGGAACTATGGCAATTGGTCGTCTTGACGAAGATTCAGAAGGGTTATTGCTATTAACTACGGATGGAATGATGAGCGAAATCATCCGTAGTAAAAAAGTAGATAAGGAATATTATGTACAAGTTGACGGAATCATTGATCAAGAAGCCATTGAGCAATTGCAAAAAGGAGTTGAAATAGGTTTCAATGGCACGAAATACATCACTAAACCGTGTAGAGCGTTTTTGATAAATGAAATTCCCGCTTTTGGCGCAAGAGGAAAAAAAATACGGGATGAACGTCATGGTCCTACGTCTTGGGCTTCGATAACGGTAAATGAAGGGAAGTTTCGCCAAGTCCGAAAAATGACTGCCGCTGTTGGTTTTCCTACGTTACGATTGGTTCGCGTTCGAATAGGAAACGTACATCTTAATGATTTGCAGGCTGGAGAAGTTTTGGAAGTATCTGATTTTGCAGTCGATTCGAATGAAAAATAACAATAAAAAATAACAATAATTACAATGTTAAACATCGTTTTAGTAGAACCCGAAATACCAAATAACACCGGAAATATTGGCCGATTGTGCGTAGGCACTGAAAGCCGTTTGCATTTAATTCATCCTTTTGGTTTTGTGATCAATGATAAAAATCTAAAACGTTCTGGTTTGGATTATTGGGTGCATCTTGACGTGACCGAATATCAAAATGTAGCCGAATGGAAAGCGCAGATTCCAGATTTATCTCGAGTTTTCCTGATGAGTTCTCATGCTTCAAAATCCTATTTAGAAACTGATTTCCAAGATGGTGATTGGTTAGTTTTTGGCAAAGAAAGCAAAGGCTTGAGCCAAGAGGTACTAAATTTATTCGCCAATGAAAATCAACTTAAAATCCCCATGTCAGCCTTAATTCGCAGTTTTAATATTGCTAATTCTGTTGCTTTTGTTGTGGGCGAGGCGAGAAGGCAGATTGGATTGAAGATTTTTTGATTAACGATTCTTGATTTCAGATTTTGCGGGAACAAGATATAAGTTTTTAAACTCAGTGAACTTCTTGCCTTCTTAGAGTCTTTGTGGTTAAGTTATTACAAACTTTCCTTTTTCAGCATCAAAAACAATATGTTCGTCTTTGAACAAGGTGTTGAAACTACCTTTTGCAATGAAATTACAAGGCTCATCTTGCAAGACGGTTTCAGGCGTCATGATAATCATTTCGTCAGTCAATTGTATCGCCATATCGATATCATGGGTAGAAAATAAAATGCATTTACCGGTTTCATGAGCGAGTTTTTTCAAAAGTTTGAATAAAGCTACCTTATGTAATAAATCCAAATGGGTAGTGGGTTCGTCCAAAATTATTAATGGAGTATCCTGTGCCAAAGCTCGTGCAATCAATACTTTTTGCAATTGCCCGTCACTAATCTCATAATGTTTTTTGGTGGCTAAATGACTGATTTGTGTCAGTTCCATAGCTTCACTGATTTTTACAATGTCAATATCAGATAAAGTTCCCATCCAATTGGTGTAGGGCTGTCTTCCTAAAGCAATGAGTTCAAAAACGGTTAAATTACTCGGGGGTAATTTTTCGGTTAAAACGATACTTAGGTTTTGGGCCAAGTCCAAAGGTTCATAATCAGTGATTTTCTTTTCATTCAAGAAAACTGCACCCAAAAGCGGTTTCTGGATTCCAGTTATCGTCTTTAAAAGTGTTGATTTTCCAATGCCATTGGCTCCAATTAAAGCAATCAGTTTTCCTTTTTTTAAAGCAATAGAAATATCCGAAGCCACTACGATTTTCTCTTTTTTATGAGAATAACCGATGCTGATTTGAGACGCTTGTAAGATGATTTTGTTTTCCATTAGGCAATCATTTTTTGTTTTCTAACCAATAACCAAATGACAACTGGAGCGCCAATTATTGAAGTTACGGCATTGATTGGTAACATAATTTCTAACGCGGGTAATTCTGAAATCACATCACAAAAAAGCAGTATCGAGGCTCCTAAAAGTAACGTACTCCAATACAAAATAGAATGGTTGCTGGTTTGAAAGATCAATTTAGCAATATGTGGCACGGCCAATCCTATAAAGGCGATAGGACCAGCATAAGCCGTTATACTTCCCGCTAAAATACTCGTTGCAAAAATGATAATTAACCGTGTTTTTTTGAAATTTAAACCTAAACTGCGAGCGTAATTCTCACCCAACAGTAATGCATTTAGGGGCTTGATGCTAAATAAACTTAATAATAAACCGATGCCTACACAAATCGTTAGAATTGATACAGAAGACCACGACAAATTGCCTAAGTTTCCCATGGACCAAAATGTGAATTTTTGCAATTGTTCCGCCGAACTAAAGTACGTAAGAACGCCAACTATTGCACTCGTGAAACTACCAAACATTAATCCCACAATTAAGATGGCCATGGTATCGCGCAACCGTTGTGAAACAACCAAAACTGCAAGTAATACGACTGAACTCCCAATAGTTGATGCTAAAACAACTCCATACGATGACAACAAAATAGTACTCAAAAAAGGAGGAAGTAAACTTGCTCCTAAAATTACAAAAGCGACACCTAAACTAGCACCAGAACTCAATCCTAAAACATAAGGTCCTGCCAATGGATTACGAAACAAAGTTTGCATCAGCAAGCCACTTATAGATAATCCCATTCCAACAAGAATTGCAGTAATGGCTTTGGGTAAACGATAATTGATGATGATGTATTCCCAAGTAGATTTACTCGCTTGACCACCAGTTAAACTAGTATAGATTTCTTTAAAAGGAATGGAAATAGAGCCAAAACTAATGTTTACAAAAAACAAAAGAATAAGCCCTAAAGTAAGCAATATAAATAGAATCGTATTTCGTTTTTGATTGTTCAATTGTCGTCTATTTGTACTATTATATTTAATTTAGTTTTTGTGCAAAAGTAAAAGTATAATTTGGAAGCAGTTCCGGATGGAAGATTTTAATGCAATCTTTCAAGACTAAATCCGGTCTGCTTGGTGCTAATTCATAATAGATGGTTCCTCCAGTAGCACCTAATTTACTTTCAAAAGTATACACATTATTAGATTTTAAAGCATCAAATTGATTGTAATGCGGATTGCTGTTTTTTAACTCGGTTATACTTTTAAAAGATCCCGTTGCAATCCAATATTTCGCTGTTTTTGCTTTCTCTAATATTTTTTCAAATGGTAAGCTAAGGCTTCCTGTACCTTCGACGTTTGCCCATAAATAATTTGCTTTGGCATCCTTCATAAATTGGGCTACCCAGCTATTTCCTCTTGCCACATACCACTGATCTCCATACATGGATCCGTATAAAACAGTTGCAGTTGGTTTTTGAGCTGCCACTAATTGTATACCATCATTGTAATTTTTTACGATTTCATCAAAAAGTGTTTTGGCTTCCTTTTGTTTTCCAAATAAAGCACCGTAAAGCTTAATCCATTCGGCTTTTCCTAGTGGTGTTTGTTCCATCCAGTCTGCTTGAATAAGCACTTTAAGGCCGCTTTTTTGTAAATTATCAATCATCGGATTGTTGTTGTCAATTCCAAAAGTTACAATTAAATCAGGGGCCAATTCAATGAGTTGTTCCATGTTTAATTTCTCATTTTGTCCGATGTTTTTAACACGACCGGCATCAATTCGTTTTCTGGTTTTTTCGGAAGAAACATAATCGGTGTGCGGAAAGCCCACAAGTGATTTTTCAACTCTCAGCATTTCCAAAAAAGGAATATTAGTTGTCGAGGTAACCACAATCGATTGCAAAGGAACTTGAATTGTGGGATATTTTTGTAAGCTGTCAGGAATGCTGCCGTTTTTTTCTTTTAAGATGTAAGTGAAGTTTTTATTGGCTTCAGGCCAAGGATTTGAAACCTTTACAACGGAATAGCCTTCGAAAGTATTGATAGAAAGTCCCGAAGCATATTTGATTGTGTTTTCTGAATTAGTACTTCCTTTTAGGTCTAGGTTTTCACTTTTTTTACATCCAACGATAGTGGCAAGCGAGAAAACAAAAAGGATTAATTTAAAGAAGAATTTCATGATTTAATTTTATTATAGCAACAAAGGTATATCAAAATTATACAATTTCTTGTTTATTTTTGGCAGTAAAAAATTGAACAAGTTTGCTATTGGGTACTAATACTGCGAATGTTGAACTTCTTTTTATTTACTAGCCGTTTGTATAATTTCAATTTTATTATGTTGTGATAAGGAACATAGTGAAGCTTTGTTTATTGTTTAATTTTTTTTAATTCTAAAATACGGTTCAGAAAACTGCAGATTTTTAAGGTTCTCAAATTCCTTAATGATAAAATTAAGAATTGTTTAGGTTATAAACTTATTAAAATTTTATCTTTGCTGCCGTATTGAGGTTGTGGTTTAATTTTTTTTAGATCGCATTAAAAGGGAATCAGGTGAAAGATTTCAGATTTTAGGTTTCAGATTTTAGGTTTAAATCCTAAATCAAGAATCCTAAATCTTAAATTAAGAGTCCTGGGCTGTACCCGCAACTGTAAGCTATCCAGCTTGTTGTTATCTACAAAACCACTGTTTGTAATTGTAGATTTTAGAATGTAGGTTTTAGATTATATATCTAAAGTCTTAAATCCTAAATCTAAAGTTTGAATGGGAAGGTAAACAACAAGACGCAAGCCAGGAGACCTGCCTATTACATCGAGTATCAAACTTTCGGGAAAAAAGGTTTGGGTATGGGTCATTCTGTGCTTTTCTCCCAATTTTAGTAATGGAGCAGTATCAAAAAAAAGAACTGCTGCAAAATGTTTAATTAAATGAACAAAAAAATCGTTCGTATTAGTGCGTTGTGCGTGCTAATAACAAGCTGTGCATTTGCGCAACAAAGTGAAGCTATTTCTTCACAAGATGAATTGAAAGAAGTAGTAGTCTCTGACTCTAAATTTGCTCTGGCAAAGGAAAAATCAGGAAAAGTAATCACTAAAATTACCGCTCAGGATTTAAAAAATAAAGCGGGACAAAACCTTGCGAACATCTTAAGTGCTGTAGCTGGTTTAGAAATTAACGGTAACCAAAGTGCCGCAGGTAAAAATTTAGGATACTACATTCGCGGTGGAAAAAACAACCAAGTATTGATTCTTATTGATGGGATTCCTGTAAATGATGCCTCAGGAATAAGTTTTGAGTATGATTTGCGTTTGCTTCCTATTGATCAGGTAGAGAGTATCGAAATCATGAAAGGAGCAGCAAGTACCCTTTATGGATCTGGTGCTGCAACAGGTGTGATCAGCATCACATTAAAAAAATCAGGCAAAAAAGCCATTCAAGGAAATGCGTATGTAAATGTAGGAACAAATAATACAGCAACTTCAGATAAAACAAGTGCACAAAGTTATAATCAAGGTTTTTCAGTAAATGGAAAGGGGAATAAAGTCAATTATTTTGCCTCTTTGAGTAGTACTGAAATTATGGGAATGTCACAAATTGCTCCGCTAACTCCAACAGATAAATATGAAGAAGATGACTTCTCTCGAATCAATTATTTAGCGAAAGTAGGATACCTTGTTTCAGATAAATTAAAATTGGATTTTTTTGGTAATTATGATAAAGTTAGTACTGATTATGATGCTTCTTTTGATAATACGGGTTTTAATGATACGGATTTGAATACCACAATGTCAGAACAATTTCGTTTTGGTTTTCTTCCAAAATACAAATATGCAAAAGGAGAATTCAACTTGAATTCTAGTTTTAATAAAATTGTACGAACGTATAATGATTTTGATTTTTACTCAAACAAACCAGGATTTTCACAGTATGAATCACGAAGCGTCAATCTTGACGGGTTTAACAAGTATGAAGTTACGGAGCGTTTCTTTTTTGTGGCAGGAACACACTATCAGTTTCATGATATGAATAGTGTGACACCGTATGGTGGGATTTTGAAAGAAGCTACTAAATTTAATATGATTGACCCTTATATTACAGGCGTTTTTACATCGGATTTAGGATTGAATTTGAATGCTGGCGCACGATTGAATATTCATAGTCAATATGGAAATCAGTTGGTTTACAATCTAAATCCATCATTCGACTTTCAGACTATTCCTTTGAAGATCTTAGCTTCTTACAGCACTGCCTTTGTGACGCCAAGTTTGTACCAATTGTACTCTGAATATGGAAATGCAGATTTGACACCAGAGAAAAACAGAACTATAGAAGTGGGTTTTGAAACACAATTTTTAGACAAAAAACTCAAGCTAAATACAGTTGCTTTCCATCGCGAACAAACTAATTTTATTGGTTTCTATTTTGATCCAGTAACATTTGATTCCAACTACATTAATATCGATGGATTAAGTAAAGCTAAAGGTGTTGAGACAGAAATCTCTTTTGCCCTGAGCGCTAATATCAATTGGAATTCTAATTATACTTTCACGCAAGTAGACAGTGCCTTAGACCGCTTGATTCCGAAACATAAAGTTAATTCTGCTTTGGGTTTTCAAATAAATAGCCGCTTGTTCTGGGGAGTTGATTACCAGTATGTGGCTAACAGAAATGATGCTTTTTATGATGGAAATACTTTTGCTACAAAAAAGATTGTTTTAGGCTCCTATCAGTTAGTTAACACTTCGGTTCGTTATGAATTGGTGAAAAATAGATTGTCTATTTTTGGAGCAGTGAGTAATATTTTGAACGCTGATTTTGTAGAGAATGTGGGTTATAATACTTTGGGCAGAAATTTCAAATTAGGTTTAAATTTCATACTCTAAAATTTTAAATAAGAAGGTTATTTGTAATTTGGAAACGAAAAGAGAGACAATCAGCGGTGAAAGTCTCTCTTTTTTATATGCAATAGTTTTATTTTAATTCTGAAACAAACGAGATAATCGTAGCTGCAATTTTATCTTGTTCTTTATCATTCATTAAGTAGGCTCTGTCAGATAAATTAGAAAGATAGCCTAATTCAACAACGATAGCCGGTGCAGTTGATTTTTTTAAAATAAAAAAAGGAGCTTTCTTTACTTCAGATGATGGTACGGTGTTGTTCTGCATAAATTTAGTACGAAGGGCATTAGCAATTAAAACGGATTTTTCGCTAACCACAGATTCATTGGCAACGTAAAACTCCATTCCAGATTTAGCTACATTCGCACTTTGGTTCACGTGCAAAGACAAAACCAAGTCTGGTTTGATGGTATTAATAATAGCAGCACGATCTGATAAGGAGAGGTATTTATCTTCATTTCTCGTTAGATGAATCACTACATTTTCATTTTTATTCAAGAATTTTATTTTGTTGGTAATTTGTTCAACAATTAGTTTTTCAGTACCAGAACTTGAAGTTGCCCCAAAGTCAGTACCGCCATGTCCTGCATCAATAACAATATTGATTTGCGGGGTCTTTTTAGGAATTGGTTTTACAAATGCGAAAGAAACTAAGGTAGCACAAGCTAGAAATAATGGAATTGATTTTCTCATCTGGTTTTGATTTAAGGGGTTATGCAATATAAACTTACAAAAAAATAATTTATTGTCTGGGTTGAAATTAATTTTGAACAAGGAACAGTAAATAAGTAGTTCCCAAAATGGATCCAATATTTAAAAAAAAATGCCACAAATTCATAGAGTTTACTCTTTAAATTTGTGGCAAAATTGTAATAGATTTTTTTAATTTTCTGGCAGTTGGATTACTTACAAGATTAGAAATTTTTTTTTTTATTCCAATGCTTTTAAAAGGCCTTCTGGTGCTTTCTCCAGATACATTTGGTTTTGTATTCCTTTGATTGATTTTGTATCGTTAACAAACTCAAATTCCTTACTGGTATTTTGTTTCAACATTCTGGTTGTTCCTGTTATTTTTCCAATTGCGGTACTCAATAAAGGTTCAGAAGGATCGCCAAGAACGCTATAGGTGCTAATTGTTTCTTTTAATAAATAATCAGGTTGCAATCCATTAAAATAATCTCCAAAACCAGTTGAGTTCACAATTTTTAAAACAATAGGCTGCATAGCATATCTGTGAGTTGGATTTCTGTTTTCTGATCCAAAAGTAGGGGAATCATATAATGTAACTGATCCTACATTTTTTCCTACCGTTACGTCACCAATTTGTACTACAGTAATGTGTGGTTTTAATCCATTAATAACTAATTCACTTGCTGATGCAGTACTTTGAGTAGTCAATATATAAACTTTAGTTAAGTTCAAACTATTTATTGAAGTGGTTCCAATTTTGTCTGTAAAACTGTTGATTAGTGCTGCTGGATTTTCAGCTTCGAAATAAGCATTGATTTTGGCGTTCCATTGTTGCTTAGCAAATACCTGTCCTGTGAATTGCCCTGTAATCATACTCGCTAATCGGGTAGCAGTTTGTACAGAACCACCTCCGTTATAACGTAAATCTAAAACTAAATCCGTAACTCCTTGAGATTTTAACGAAGCAAATGCTTCATTTAATTGAGTATCATAATTAGCATAAAAACCATTGTACATTAAATAGCCTATTTTATGAGAGCCAGAAGTAATTACTTTGTTGATTAAAATTGGATTTTCAGACAAAACGGTTTTCGTTAATGCTACTGATTTTCCATTGGCAACAATAGTTGTACCATTAAAATCAGCTAGGTTTAAGGTGTAATTTTCGTTGGAACCAAATAAAAGAGCCTCGTAATTACTCAAAGTAAGTTGGGTTCCATTTACGGCAGTAAAAAAATCACCACGCTTTATGTCTTTCGTAGATGCATCAGAATTGGCAATGATATAACGTACGTAACCAAATACTTCAGTAGTACTTCCAGGTTTTCTGCTTAAACCAAAATCGACACCATTATTTTTCGTAGTGCCTTGAAGTGTTCCTTCTAGTTCTAAATAATCGTCTACAATCCAACTGAATCGATCGATGGTTTTATCTACTCTAAGTGCGTCAAATAACTCTTCAGGAACTGGGTATCCTTTTAGGAACGTATTTAATTCAGCTTGGTCTGCAAATCGATCATCTCCTAAATTTGGGACATCTGCCTGCCATAAGTAATATTGATTCATTCCTTTCCAAATAAAATCTTGAATATCTAAACTTGCCGGTGGTGCAACATCATCATTGTCTTGGCAGCTTTGGAAAGCGAAAACTGCTATAAATAATAAAAGCGTAAATTTGAAAGGTGTTCTCATAAGTAGGTTTTAATATAAGTAACGTAAAAATACTAACTTTAGTTTTATTTCATGTTTTTTTGTTGCAAAAATATAAATGAGTCGTCTAGATTATATAACCAGTTTAAAAAACCTAATTTTTTATGAATCAAAATGAGTTTGTACTACTCGTCACTCCTTTTAAAGACAAAGTGTTTAGGCTTGCTAAGCGATTGCTGGTGAGTACTGAAGAAGCCGAAGATGCAACTCAGGAAGTTTTGGTCAAATTATGGAATAAAAATGAAAATTTAGAAGCATACAGTAGCATTGAAGCATTTGCAATGACAATGACAAAAAATTATTGTTTGGATCAGCTAAAATCAAAACGAACAGGGAATCTAAAAATAGTTCATACTAATTATGTAGATAGAGAACCCAGTTTGGATAAAAGAATAGAAGATCAGGACAGTTTGAACTGGGTTGAAAAAATAATGGATCAATTACCCGTTCAACAACGATTGATTATTCAAATGCGGGATATTGAACAATACGAATTTGAAGAAATCGCAAAAATACTCGAAATGAATGAGAGTGCGATTCGGGTGGCGCTATCCAGAGCAAGGAAAACGATACGGGATTATATGACAGAAACACACAATTATGGAATTAGTTAAAATAGAAGATTTAATAGAAAAATACTTTCAAGGAGAAACGAGTATTGCAGAAGAAAATGAATTACGTACTTATTTTTCTTCATCGAATGTTGCGCAGCATTTAGAACAATATAAACCTCTCTTTGGATTTTATGCTTTTGCAAAAGAGCAGCAGTTTACCTCTCAAGTACCACAACTCCCAAAAGCGGGAAATATAAAGCGTAATGCTACGTGGCTATCACTTGCGGCTTCGGTTGTTGTTTTGCTGGGAATAGGAACCTATGCTTATTACAGTGCTGATGTTGTAAATAAAAGCCAAGATTTAGGAACGTATGATGATCCTGAAGAGGCTTTCAGAGCAACTCAAAAAGCATTGTCATTATTATCAGATAATGTAAATGTTGGCATAGAAAGTGTAAAGTATATTCAAGAATATCAAACCACAAAGGATAAAATATTTATTGATACAAAGAAACAGTCTGGTGGTTCTTAATTGCCTTGAGTAAACCGTAAAAAACAAAAAATAATTTTAAACCATAACAATTAAAAAAATGAAATCAACAATCAATAATAACAAAATGAACAGTAATTTTAACACTACAAAAAAGTTGATACTAACGCTAGTATTCAGCTTCGTTTCCACTACCTTTTTTGCACAAGCCATTTTTGATAAATTCGATGGGCAAGAAGGTGTAACCTCTATCATTGTCAATAAAAAAATGTTTGACTTGATGAGTAAAGTAAAAATGGATGCTTCTGATAAAGAAACGCAACAATACTTGAGCTTGATAAAGAAATTAGATGATTTGAAAGTTTTTACTACTAAAAGCGCTAAACTAGAAAGCGAAATGAAGGTTGTAGCTGATAAGTACATAAAGACAGCAGGATTAGAAGAGCTGATGCGCGTGAATGAAGATGGCCGTAGCATTAAAATTTTAGTAAAATCAGGAGTAACTGATTCTCAAATAAGAGAGTTGTTCATGTTTATTGAAGGGGCTAAAAATGACGATACCGTTTTAATGTCTTTGAAAGGAAACTTCGATTTGAATGAAATTGCAGTGCTTACTAATAAGATGAAAATTCCTGGCGGAGAAGATTTGAAGAAAGCAACTAAAGGAAAAAAATAAGATGAAAACAGTTTATGGATTAGCATTGCTATTGAGTTTGTTTCTCGTGAGCTGTAACTCAGAACCGACTTTGCAAAAGTATTTTGTTGAAAATACTGAAAATAAAAACTTTATCGCGCTTGATGTGTCGCCTAATATTCTGAACGTTGATAAAACAAAATTGTCAATTGCACAGAGTGATGCTTTGGAGTCCTTTGACAAGATGAATGTTTTGGCTTTCAAATTAAATGATAAAAATAAAGCGCAATTTGAAATTGAGCGTGCTAAGGTTAATTTAATCCTAAAAGACAAAAAATACCAGCAACTCATGAAGTTTGGTTCAGGTAAAGAAGGTGCTTCCGTTAGCTTTGTAGGAACTGATGAGCATATTGAAGAGTTTGTTTTTTTTGCGAATAAAAAAGAAACAGGTTTTGCCGTAGTGAGAATTTTAGGCAAGGATATGAATCCTACTAGTGTTATGACTATGATGAGCGTTCTACAGCAATCTAATATCGATTTAGAGCAATTGAAGCCTTTGCAGCAGTTAATGAAATAAACGTATTTTAAAACAATAAGAAGCGCCTTGATAATATGTCAAGGCGCTTTTTTTATTAAAATAAATTTAATTTTTAGTTACTAATACTGCGACTGATTGAAAAGCTGCCGAGTTAAATGTAATACTTTTTAAAGATGGAGTTGGCTTATTAATTGAGTAAAGTTTGGAAAATAATGTTTTTCATTACGGAAAACCTCAAATGAAATGAGTTTTAATAGTTTATATTTGAGTTTTAGTAATCTATATTTAAAAAAAAATGAAAAGAATATTATTGTTAATTCTATTTATTTCGAGCTTTACAAATGCTCAAAATACAAATGAGCAGATAAATCTACTTGTAAATAAAATAAATAAATTCAATATAAATATTCTTTCTTTAAAGGATTCGATTAAAAATATTGAATTTGATATTGAGAAATTAAAATCCAAAGAAGTTCTAAAAACTATTAAAGATTCATCAATTGTTTCAATTGCTTTTAAAGATGGGAGTTTAAAAAAAGAGCCTTTAGTGGGTAGTGATATAATTTTGATTTTAGATAAAGACTCTGAGGTTTTAGTAACTGACTATGTTAACGCTTATTTTAAGGTTTGTATTAATTCTGTTTGTGGATATATTAATGAAATGTGGATTAAAGAAAACTATGAAGTAAATAGATTAAAAGACTTTAAAATTATTGAAAAAGAGAAATTATTAAATTTTAAGGAACAAAAAAGAATAAGTCAAGTAAAGAAATATAATCAAGAACAAGAAAATAGAGATTTAAAAAAATACGGTAAGTCAATTTATGAAAAATTAAAAAAAGGTTATTATTGGATTGGAATGACCGAAAAAATGGCATTGATTTCCTTAGGCAAGCCTAATGATGTAAATAGTAGTGTTGGCTCATGGGGTACTCATGAACAATGGGTTTATGAAGATGGTTTTTATTGTTATTTTGAGAATGGAATTTTAAAATCATACCAAAATTAAAACTTTAAAATATCGCATTGGAATTTACTTTGTCTTTCCCAACAAAGCTCCGCTTTAAAAACAAAAATGCTTCAAAATAATTTCAAGTAAACTTGATTATTTTGAAGCATTTTTATTTATCCGTGACCACGGCGGGATTTGAACCCGCACGCCCTTGCGAGCACCAGCCCCTCAAGCTGGCAAGTCTACCGTTTCTCCACGTGGCCTAAAAAAAGAAAAGGTCAAGTAATAAATTACTCGACCTTTTGTGACCCGACTGGGGCTCGAACCCAGGACCCCATCATTAAAAGTGATGTGCTCTACCAACTGAGCTATCGAGTCAATGCTTTCAAGAAAATTATGTGTTGATCACTAAAATTGTGACCCGACTGGGGCTCGAACCCAGGACCCCATCATTAAAAGTGATGTGCTCTACCAACTGAGCTATCGAGTCATATTCTTTCCTTGAATGCGGGTGCAAATATAAGGACTTATTTTGGAGTTTTCCAAGCAATTTTATTATAAATTTGTCTTTTTTTAACAAAATCACTCAACACCTTAATTTGTAAGGTTTTATTCAGATGAAAAAAATTGTATTATTAGGTTATATGGGTTGTGGTAAGTCCACAATTGCAAATAAATTGTCAAAAACTATCGGAATTCCTTTTGTGGATTTAGACAAAAAGATTGAAGAGAAAGTTAATTTGTCCATAAATGCCATTTTTGAAAAGCATGGAGAAATTTATTTCAGAAAGTTAGAACACGAAGTTTTTATCGAATTATTGCAGTCGCCGGAGCAATTAATTATAGGTTTAGGTGGAGGAACTCCATGTTATGCCAATAATCATGAGTTGTTGAAAGGTGATACTGTTGTATCTGTTTATCTTAAAGCTTCAATAGATACTTTATTTAATAGATTGAGTCATAATAAAAGTAAACGACCTCTTATTGCTGATAAAAGCGACGAAGAGATGAAAGAGTTTATTGCAAAACATCTCTTCGATCGGAGTTTTTATTACAATCAGGCACAATATAAGGTGAATGTTGATGATAAGTCAATCGACCAGACGGTACTTGATATTGTGGCAATTTTAGCTTAAATAAGCATAGTTATCTCCGTTTTCGTCAAAAACAACTTGTACGTGTTCTAATAATGAGGTTGAAAGCGATATTCCTTTAAAATCTGCTTTTACTGGGTATTTTTTATGGTTTCGATCAACAAGGACTGCTGTTTTAAATTTTTTCAATGGGACGTCTATAAAATGCCTTACCGCATAGATCAATGTAGTTCCAGAGTTTAATACATCATCAACAAGAACTAAGCCTTTATTGGCATACTGTTCCTTGGCTAAGGAGGTGTGAATGGGTAATTCGGGATTTTGCTTATTAATTTGTACTTCGCAAAGTGAAACTTTAAGAGGAGAAATGGTTTCTAAAATTGAAGCTATTTTTTTTGCAAATGTAAAACCGTTAGTAGCAATTCCTGCAATTACAATTTCTTCTTCATCTACAAATGTTTCATAGATTTGATAAGCAATTCTTTTTATTTTATGCTCGATTTCTTGATTCGTTAAGATGATATTTTTGCTCATTGTTTTAGTTTGGTATTAGCGGTTTACATTTTAAAATTGGAAGAATTTTTAAGGTAACTTAAAAAAGTAAAGCGAAAGTTTTACTCATCATCTTCATCGGTGATTATTTCATTCCCAAATTCATCAATGTCTCTTCGGTCTTTTTTGGTAGGTCTTCCAGTACCATTTTTCCGGTAATGTTCTTTTGATAATTTCAGTAATTCTAAATGTTGATAGGCTTCTGCTGGAGTATCATTTCGCCTGTAAATATCGACTAATTTAGCTCCAACACGGTTTTCTGGTACATCCAGAACGGTGATGATTTGGGTGATTTGGTCTTTTCGGAACGTAATTTTGTCTGTAGGAAAAACCTCTTTTGATGGTTTGGCAACAAGGCCATTTACAGTAACATGATTCTTTTTACAAGCTTCAGTAACCATATTTCTGGTTTTGTAATACCGCATGCACCATAAATATTTATCTATTCTCATAAATTTTCTAAAATCGGAGTTAAATAGTTTACAAAAATCAATCAATATTGTATCTTGCGCACTTAAAAATTTAGCTATAATGAACAAATTTAAGTATTATTTTATTCTATTAATTACAACGGTCTCTTTATTTTCATGTTCAAAGGATGATGCCGCTGAAATTCAGCCGCCTAGAGATTATGCGGAACAATTAGCTACTGATTTAACTGATATTGAAGAATATTTAAAAAATTATTCCATAACTGTTACCAGTCATCCTGGTTTTGCAGATGATCAAGATGTTACTTTTACAAAAATTCCAACAGGAGGAACACAGCCGTCTATTTATTCGTATTTGAATAGCACTACTTTTCCTAAATTGTTGAGTAAAGAAGTGAAGCTTCATGATATAACTTACACCATGTATTATCTAGTATTAAGAGAGGGAGTAGGAGAGAAACCTTCTAATGTAGATGGTGTACTGTCTGCTTATAGAGGAGATTATTTGTCTCGTCAAAAAGTAGCCGAAGTTGAAACATTAACCGCTACTTTTTTCGAAGAATCAAAGAATCCACAACAATTTTTTAATCTAACTAGTACAATAACTGGATGGGGTGAAACTTTTCCAGAGTTTAAAACAGGAACGTATTCTTCTAATGCTGACGGTACGGTTTCCTATAATGATTTTGGAGCAGGAATTATGTTTCTTCCATCAGGACTAGGATACTATGATTCTGGGAATGCTAGTATTCCAGCCTATGCTCCTTTAGTTTTTAGTTTTAAACTATTTGCAATTAGTAGAATTGATTCAGATGGAGATGGAATTATGAATTTTCAAGAAGATTTAAATGGAGATGGCTATTTATACAATTACAGTAACACGATAAATTACCCAACGCCTCCTGCAGATGCTATACGTTATGCAGATGATACTGACAAAGATGGTATACCTAACTTTTTAGATACGGATGATGATGCAGACGGTGTTAGTACAAAAACAGAAATTACTGGTGCTAATGGTGTTTTAATTCCGTTTGCGGACATACCAAGCTGTGATGGAAATACAACTAATCCAGCCAGAATAAAAAGGCATTTAGTGAAATGTAATTAAAAAATACAATTCAAAAAAAAATCCAGTTCAATTGAACTGGATTTTTTTTGGTGCAAAATGAAAAAATTATTTTCTTTTCATTACTCTTTCTACAGCTTCAATAATCGCTTGATTGTTCAATTTGTATTTTTCCATTAATTGTTCTGGTGTTCCAGATTCTCCAAAACTATCATTCACAGCAACAAACTCTTGTGGAGCTGGACTGTTTAATGCTAATACTCTGGAAACACTTTCGCCAAGGCCACCAAGAATATTGTGTTCTTCAGCAGTAACAATACATTTTGTTTTTGCTAATGATTTCAAAATAGCTTCTTCGTCCAATGGTTTAATCGTGTGGATATTGATTACTTCAGCAGAAATTCCTTTAGCTTCTAATGCTTCAGCAGCAATAAGTGCTTCCCAAACTAAGTGTCCTGTAGCAACAATTGTTACATCATTTCCTTCATTCAAAAGAATCGCTTTTCCTATTACGAAAGGCTCGTCAGCAGGCATGAAATTAGGAACAACTGGACGACCAAAACGCAAGTAAGCAGGACCATGGTGATCTGCTAATGCTAGAGTTGCCGCTTTGGTTTGATTGTAATCGCAAGTATTGATTACAGTCATTCCAGGTAGCATTTTCATTAACCCGATGTCTTCCAGAATTTGGTGTGTTGCTCCGTCTTCACCTAATGTTAATCCAGCATGTGAAGCACAAATTTTCACGTTTTTCTCAGAATACGCCACTGATTGACGAATTTGATCATAAACTCTTCCTGTAGAGAAGTTAGCAAAAGTTCCTGTAAAAGGAATTTTTCCTCCTACTGTTAAACCTGCTGCAATTCCAATCATATTGGCTTCTGCAATTCCAATTTGAAAAAAACGTTCCGGGTGATTTTTCTTGAAGTCGTCAAATTTTAAAGAACCAATTAAATCTGCACAAAGTGCAACCACATTTTCATTCTTTTGACCTAATTCAGTCATTCCCGCTCCAAAACCCGAGCGTGTATCTTTACTTCCTGTATTTGTATATTTTTTCATTTTCTAATTTAGATTTTTGGCAGTATTCAACAGAACACTAATTATCGAATACTTCCTAGTAGTCTGAATTACCTCCAGTATTATAATTTTGTCCTAAAGCATTTTCAAGTTGTGCATCATTTGGTGCTTTACCATGCCAAGCATGACTGTACATCATATAGTCTACTCCGTTACCCATTTCAGTATGCAACAATACACAAACTGGTTTTCCTTTTCCAGTTCTTGATTTAGCATCATTCATTCCGGCAATAATAGCTTCAATGTCGTTTCCTTTTTCAATTTCTAAAACATCCCAATCAAAAGCTTCAAATTTAGCACGAACACTTCCCATACATAACACTTCGTCAGTAGTACCGTCAATTTGTTTTCCGTTTAAATCGATTGTAGCGATAAGATTGTCCACTTTTTTTGCAGAAGCATACATGATAGCTTCCCAGTTTTGACCTTCTTGTAATTCACCATCACCGTGAAGTGTGTAAATAATATGGTTGTCACCATTTAATTTTTTTGCTTGAGCAGCACCAATTCCTACTGATAATCCTTGTCCAAGAGAACCGGATGCAATTCTTACTCCAGGTAAACCATCGTGCGTAGTTGGGTGTCCTTGTAATCTGGAATTGATCAAACGGAAAGTTGCTAATTCCGATACTGGGAAATAACCGCTTCTCGCTAAAACACTATAGAAAACAGGAGAAATATGTCCGTTCGAAAGGAAGAAAAGGTCTTCTCCAATGCCGTCCATTTCAAAACCTTCTTTGCGGTCCATTATATTTTGATATAATACGACAAGAAATTCAGCACAACCTAAAGAACCACCTGGGTGACCTGAGTTGACTGCGTGTACCATTCGAAGAATATCTCTTCTGACTTGGATTGTTAAATCGTTTAATTGTTGTGTGTTAGGCTTCATTTTGTGTGTAAAAGTTAAACTGTTGCAAATGTAATTTTTATTTAGGGTTACCGCAAAAGTTTTTAGGAATATTTAATTGATGATTCCGTTTGAATTTCAATAGAATAAAATCACAAGCATAAGAAAATATTAGCCACAAAAAAGCCCGCATTTAACGGACTTTTTTGTGGCTAGACAAATAAATAATGCCAATAAATGCTCTAATTGTAAGTCTATTTAAGTGTTTGTAATTGCATCAGCTCTATGTGCTTGATTGTTGATTGCTTTTAAGGCAATTCCAGTTAATGCGGCATCTGTTCTTTTCTCCTCGTCAAGGCTCATGGCCAATAGGTTTGCTGCTTTGTCCTCTCCTAAAGTCTTAGCAAAAGCGTGAAGGGTTCCGTAAGTCGCAATTTCATAATGTTTTACCTTTTGATCCGCTGCAATTATTCCTGCATCTCGAACTACACCAGCATCAGTTTGTCTAATTAGGCTATTTGTTTCTTTCAATATGCCGCCCATTGCTTCGCATTTTTTGGCAGTAGCTTCGACACCAGTAGCTTCAAATATTTTTTCCAAACGAGAAACATGTTCTTGCGTCTCATTCAATTGGTTTTTTAAAGAGTTAACTAATTCTGGCGATGATGCATTTTTCATCATTTTTGGTAATGTTTTAGTTAACACTTTCTCGGCCCAATAAATATCTTTCAATCCAACTTCAAATAAATCTCTGAGTCCATGTGCTGCATTTGCTTGTACAGCTCCTTTGCTATTTTCGTTTTTACCCATTTCAGTTCTCATAATACTAGTTTTTTAAGATTAATTTTTTATCGGGAATATTAAATTGATATTCTCTCAGACAAACACATTACTTAATTTTTTAAGTATCATAAAATTAAACATATTATAATTTAACTAATTGTTAATTAACTAATTATAAATACGAAATGTATGATTTTATATGAAATTTAAACTACTTTTTTTTTGAATTTTCTGTTCTAATAGGTTTGAGATTGATGATAATTTACATCTAGCCAAGAACCACCGTTGTAACATTCAATTCCGTGTTGTGTCAAAAAGTGTTGTGCTTGTCCACTTCTATTTCCTGATGCGCAACAAAGAATCAACGGAGCCTTAAGTTCCTGTATTTCTTGCATTCTATGGGGTATCTCATTTAATGGGATATTAAAAGAACCTACAACATGTCCGCCCATGAATTCCTCATAAGAGCGAACATCGACTATTGTTCCTAGTTTTTCTTTAATTATTTTTGCTACTTCCATTCTTTGTTCTTTTAAAAATTAATACTCTATTTGGCTATAAAGCTGTTTTGCTCTTTCTAAATTTATGGATTTATTCAATGGAATTTCTAAAAAATAGTTCAATTGCCATTTTTGGGTTTTCTGGGCTTGTTTGCTTGTAGTTAAATCCCAAGGCGGATACACACGTATTCCTCGTTTTCCTTCTTTTAAACTGGTGCTAATAATCCCTTGTTGACAAAGTACTTTTTTTGGAAATATAAATTGACCAGATTGGTGTTCATTTTTTGTATTTATAATAAAAAAATCAATATCATCTGAATCAGCGTAGGGCGCTATTAGTCCTTTTTTGCTTCTCTTCCAAAAAGTTACAAATTGCCCAATCTTAGTAGGAGTAATTTTCGCCACACGAAAGAGTATTTTGACTTTATCAAGGTCAAATTTACAAGCACAATATTCGGTGCTTTCTTTTTCTATTTCAAGATTTAGGAGATCAAAACCACACGTATCAAATACAAGCTTTTTAGTCTCGACTAGGTTTTCAGGAATCATTATGAATATTATTGTTGATGCTTTTTATATGAAATACTAATTTTCTATGGGTTGTAAGTCGGTATCTGATATGATTTTTTGGTCTTCTTCACCATTGTTCAATTCATAAAGTAACGGTTCAATTTCAGAATAATCTTTAATGACTTTTACAGTAATTAAGGCAAGAGGAATTCCAATGATTGAAGCAATAAGACTGGCAACAGTACTAGTTATCAATTCCTCAATTGTCTCAGCTTTCAAGGAATATCTAAAAACAAATTGCCCTAAAAATGAAGAAATTAACCATAATGCCCACCACCATCCAATGAAATGAGTCGTTAGATTTTGAGCATAATTTTCATTTTTTGTAGATAATAATCGTTGGGTTTCTTGATACAACTCTTTCATAATTTGGTTGGGTCTATACAGGGATATAATGGGTACAAACCAGCTACCAGCCGCCCATCCTTCGGTGAATGATAGAGTTGCTGCTTTTATATGAAGATTGTAATAAGCTCTCCTAAACCATTGTATAAAAGTAATTCCTGAAATTACATAGACTCCTAAATAAATGAAGCCTATTATTTTTTGTCTGAGGTCATTATCTGTCGCCGTTTCAGTTGTAATTTGCCCTCCATTTGCAACGGTTTGTAATAAGTCATATTGCAAATAATCAGAAAGTATTGAAATTATTTCTATGGTTAGTACCATCCATATTAGCATTATGGCAATTTTTGCTCTTTGTCCGTTGGGTCTTAAATTTTCCATTTTTTGAGAGGTTATTTTTTTGTCAATTTGAATTCTCTACCGCCTTGTTTTAGAACCATAAGTTTTTCATTTGGTCTAAACTCTAGTTTTATTCCCGCTGCTACAAATTCAAAATTATCTTTTTCAGTTGCTTCAAGCGGAAATGCCGACTGTCCAGTTGCTTGTGCAAAAAGTTTTAAATTATCTTTAGTAACTGTAATTGTCATAGGAAACCCCGCATCTGAATATTCACCTAAATAAGGATCTAATTCTTCAGTTTTGAGTTCGATATTTTTAAATGTAGGAATTGTGAATGGCTTATCAAAGTAACTGCTTAATGCGGCTTTAATAATTTCATTGTTGTCATACGTTTTCCCGTTGGATGTTAAGGCAACAGCTATTTTGTCAGCTTCAAAATAATACAATACGGATCTAAATTCATCAATTCCTCCAGTATGACCCAATCCCTTTTTATCATAAAACGGAATTTGGAAAATCCCCATTCCATAGTTGTCTTGTAAAGTGGTCATTTGTGCTAAACTACTTTCGTTGATAATTTTATAGGCAAATAAATGATCAATGAAAAGTGTTAAATCAGTTGGGTTAGAAACAATAGCGCCTGCACCCATTGGAATTGACATATCTGTTTCCGTCTCTTTAATCCATTTGTCTGAAAAACGATAAGAATTTGCTTCATTATTTTGAAGGCTTATTTTGCTTCCCACATACGTGTTTTTTAAACCCAATGGCTTTGTAATTTTATCTTGTAAAATAGTTGCAAATGGTTTTTTATATGCTTTTTGAAGAATATAACTTAACAAAACATAATTCGAATTGCTATAATCGGCTTTGCTATTTGGTTCAAAATCACTTTTTCCTTTTGCTATGATTTCAATCATTTGCTGTTCGGATTTTGGTTCGGTATTATATTTTAAATATTCTGGATCATTGGTGAAATTATGAATTCCGCTTCTGTGATTTAATAGATTACCAATCGTTATTTTTGATGCATTTTCTATGGTTGGAAAATAGATTTCAATCGTTTGGTTTAATGATAGTTTTTTCTCTTCAGCGGCTTTGAATACTAATGTGGAAGTAAATGTTTTTGAAATAGAACCAATGCGGTATTTAGATAAATTAGTCGCCTTTTTATTTGTTTCAACATCGTCTTTTCCTATTGATTTAGAGTAAATTAGCGCGCCATTTTGTGCAACGGCTATACTTCCCATAAACTTATCTTTTGCTTCAAGTATGTGGAATAAACTGTCCAATTTAGCAACATTCATTTTTTGGGAGTATCCAATTACAAAGGATAAACTCAAAAGCATTGAAATTAAAATTTTCTTTACCATAATTATTTGATTTGTATTGTTTTAAGTTTTTTGTAAAATCTTGTTAGAACATTGAAAGAAGATCATTTGCCAATTTTCAAGTAAATATATACGATTAAACTGATATAAAATTATTTTTATAAAAAATAACAGTAATGAGCAAGAATGCATTTTGAAGTTCTTTTTCTGTAATTGTATTTTTCTTTTTCTGTTTTGAAGGGAGCTATTCAAGTAGGTTTAGTCTTTATTTTTATGTTTTTATTTGTTTGTAAAAAATAAGTATTGCCTGTATTTAAATCTATTAATACTTCATAATTTTTCTCAAATTGAATTAAATTTATTAATCGTAAATACCTGATATTCAGTATTTATGATTAAATTTAAGGTGTTATTAACACAAAAAACAAATAAATATGAAAAAATTTTTCTCAATTGTATTGTTGATTGCAGTTTGCATCACTTACGCTCAAAAGAAAACCAACGGGACTATTTATGTAGAGCATCCTGCAATTAATGTTGTTGATGCCATGACGCAAGCTTATGTAAAGGGAGATGCTGATAAAGTGGCTAGTTTTTTAACGGACGATTTTAAATCATATAATGGAGTGAGTACGAATAGAGATGATAAAGGAATAGACAAAGCCGCTTTTTTAAACGAGGTCAAGTTTTGGAAAGAGAATATTGATTATTTAAGCATTAAAAAATCAGAGGGCGCTTATCCAGATGCTTTAGAATACAAAGAAGCCGATAATGCAGCTGTAGTATGGGTTCAATCTTGGGACGATTTAAAAGGAGTGCATAAAAAAACAGGAGTTAAAATTGATACGCCTTTGCACCGTTTATTTGTGGTAGATAAAAACAATAAAATCAAAACCATTATTAGATACAGAAATAGCAGTGTTTTTGATGAAATAGGCGATAGTTTCACTGATAGGGAAAATGGTGAAATTTATAATCATCACGAAAATATTAATAGTGTCAGAAAGATGATTTATGCTTTTGAAAATAAAGATTTTGACAAAGCGTACAGTTTTTATGATGAAAAGGCTACATTCTCAGATATAAATATGCCTATTGGCAAAAGTATAACGCTAGCGGAGCAAAAAGCAAATGATCAGAAGTTATTTGAAAAATATGATTTAACAGGCATTGACATGGTTGGGTATCCTGACTATTTGCACTATGAAATGGGAGATGCAAGAGTGGTACAATCGTGGTGGAATTTTAGATTAACAAGAAAATCAGATAATAAGAAGATAGTTTTACCAATACTTTTCATTGATAATTTTGATGATAAAGGCAAAATAATTTCTGAAACTGCTTATTTTAGTGAAAAATTATTAGACTAATTACAAGCGTATTTAAACAAGTAACGTCCTAGAATAAGGTCTATTTTGTACTAACTTATTTTAGGACGTTTTATGTTTTTAAACTACTTTTTTCCTAAAACCGCATCCATGGAATAGGTGCCGCTTCCCAATAAAAAAAGAGCGCAATAGGATAGTAAATACAATAATGCAGATTCCATTGTGGCTAGGTCGTCCTGAATATGAACAATAAATACAGCAACAAACATCGTAATAATTAGCGGAATCAACGCTAATCTAGTCCATAACCCGATGACAAGCAATAACGAACACACCACCTCGGCAAAAACGGTTAAGGTCAATGATGCAGGAACGCCAATACCTATTGGGTCACCAAATTCCATTGTACCATTTAGTAACTTCATTAGTTTTGGAACACCATGACTCAACATCAATAATCCAAATGTTACACGTAAAATAAGCGAAGCCCAACTCGTTGCAGTAGCAGACCAAGTGGCTGAGGAAAATAATTTTTTAACCATAGTTTTTAATTTTTACTGTTGTGTTCCTACAAACATACGCTATTTTTATAAGAATTTGTCGTATGAAATAGCTTGTTTTAATGATAACTCAAAGCGCTTCAGGTATTTATTCTTTCGTTTTAAAGTACATTTTTTCAACCACAATGATACTTACAATTCCTAAAGTGTAAGCTAGTAAATCCATCCCCGCAAATGAATTTCCAAGAACGACTGTGGCAATTTTAGAGTCTTGCATTCCTATTTTTTCAACCGTATTAAAATATTGTGCCGTTTCGATTGCAAATGAAAAAAGCAACACAAGACTTGCGGCTACCAAAACCGATATTTTTACAAAGGCTTTTAAAAAACAATAGAGTAGTATAACCACTAAAAAATCTCCAAAATAAGGACGTATAAAATTGTCATGAACAAACAAAGCAATAGCGACTTCTGTGAGGAAAAATAGGATCGTTAGAATAAAATAATTACGGTTGAATTGAAACATATTTGTTATTTGGTGTTTTACTTTATTGCATTCGTTTTTGTAGCTCACTTATTGCAATGGTTTTCTCAAGTCTTATTAGTTGCGTTTTTTCTTGTTTTGCCGACATTATCCAATGAATCATTACTTTTTTGTAAGAAGGTGCTTGGGCGTCAAAAAAGACCCATGCTGATGGATTTCTTTTAAATTGGCTTTCATAGTCTGAAGCAAGAATTACAGGTTCTTTTTCGTGAGAATAAATTCGGGATTTGTTTTCTGTTCGTAAATCAAATGCTTTTTGCCCTTCCGGTGTCAGTAGCCCAGATTGAGTGAGTTCTTCAATTTTTTTGATGTTGATTGCGCTCCAGATACTGCTACTTCTTCGTGGCGTAAAACGAATGCTGTAACTTTCAGCATCAATCGATTTTCGAACACCATCTATCCAGCCAAAACACAGCGCTTGGTCTACTGATTGGGACCAAGTCATCGAAGATTGGTTACTACTCACTTTATAGAAACCTACTAGTAATTCGGTCGCTGTTTTGTGGTGTTTTTCTAACCAGGTTCTAAATTCTTCTGGTGTGGCAAAAAAGGATAATGTCATTTTGAAAGCTGTTGCTGTAATACACCGGAAAAATACAAAAAGTGAAACAAAACCCGATACATTTTCCGTATTTATGACAACTAGTAGTGCAAATTTGTATCTGGTGCCGAATCCAATTGGGAACTAAAATAAATCGAATGAAGCTACTCAGAATTTATTTTGTAATGCAATATAATTGACACAAGGACTAGAATAATCTACTACGGCTTGTGGTTTTGCACTTTCTATAGTATTTACATCAGTTGTGAGTAGAGTTTCTAACAGCGCACTGAAAGTTGTGCAGGAGCAGATTAGGTTGTTTTTTAGTATATTCGTAAAAAAAGATATGCGTTTGTCCTTTGTCACGATCGTTTTATTGAATGCGTTTCTTTTAGTGAATTGCGCCTCAAAAAAGAATACGAATATTTCCTACCAGCCCACTGCAGTTGAAAGCAGCAGTGTCATGCCCAAATTAAATGTTTTTGTTCCTCGAAAAGTGACAACGACACCCTCTCTAGTTTTAATTTTTGTACATGGAGGAAACTGGAACAGTGGCCGAAAAGGAACGTATGATTTACTGGGTCGTAATTTTGCCAGAAAAGGAGTAATTACCGTAATTCCGGATTATACTTTGAGTCCAGAAGTAAATTATGACGCGATGGCAAAACAAATTGCGGAAGTAATAAACTGGACTAAAAATAACATTAGCCAATACAACGGAAATCTAAATCAAATTTTTGTTGCAGGACATTCAGCTGGCGGACATCTAGGTGCTTTGGCAGTCATGAATCCCAAATATGGTATCAATCCTAAAAGTGTTTCTGGAATTATCTTGAATGATGCTGCGGGATTGGATATGAAACATTATTTAGAAGCAAATCCTCCCACGACCCAAGATGATTATCTCTCAACTTGGACTTCAAGCCCAAACGAATGGAAGACAGCTTCACCTATTTATTTTATAGATAAAAATACGCCACCATTTTTGATTTATTTGGGTGATAAAACTTATAGCTCTATCAAAATTGCTAACCAACGTTTTGTAGCGGCTTTAAAACCCTTTCAGCCAGACGTAACGCCTATTCATTTGAACAAAAAACATGTTCCTATGGTATTGCAATATTTTTATCCTTGGAGTGACAGATTTGATGAAATTATTGCTTTTATGAAAGAGAATGCTAAATAATAACGGTTACGTAGTGTAGTATCATTGCTAAAGTTAATACAATACTAATCCACGGTTAGTATGGCTTTTTACGTTGCGACATTTTTTAGTATTTGTATAATTTGCTCACTGTTGTGTGCACAATTTGCAAAACTGCGCTAGCGATTGTTTGATATCGGTGTGGTCGGGTTTTAGTACAAATTATTTAACGGGAACAAACGAGGTTATTATACAGTTTGACGTTTCGGGTATTGGCGAAGGCAGGGTAATCGAAGCGCTACCGTTCAGCTAATGTATAAAAGTTTAATAGAAGCACAAAAGCTGAAGTTTGCACTTCAGCTCTTTTATTATCAAAACGACATTTGCGTATAGCCTTTTTTTCTTTCTATTGTTTTAAATTCCTTATAAAAAAGGTTTCCAATTTATCAAACGGAATAATATCCACTTTGTCATACAAATCCACGTGAACCGCGTTTGGAATGATTACTAATTCCTTCGGTTCGGCAGCTGCTTTAAAAGCGTCTTCACTGAAATATCTTGAATGTGCTTTTTCGCCTGCAATAATTAAAACGGGTCTTGGCGATATTTCTTTGATGTACGTTAAGATGGGCATATTCATAAACGATAAAGGCGTAGTTGCAGTCCAAGAATTTCCCGAATTTATCGAGCGCTTATGAAATCCTCTTTTAGTTCGGTAATAATCGTAATATTCTTTTAAAAATTGTGGTTCATCTCCTTTTAGCGCTTTATTGCCTTCTGGTCCATAAGCAAATGTGCCATTTTCTGCATCTTTCCAACGTTGTTGTCCTAATTGTTCCAGCATTTTTGTGCGTTGTTCTAAAGTTACGGCATCATTATATCCTTTTGACATCACTCTTGTCATATCGTACATTGTTGAAGTAGCAACAGCTTTTATACGTTTGTCGATAGCGGTAGCGTTTAGGGCAAAACCTCCAAAACCACAGATCCCGATAATCCCAATTTTTTCTCTATCCACATTTTTTTGAATTCCTAAAAAATCTACTGCCGCACTAAAATCTTCTGTATTAATTTCTGGTGAAGCCAAATTTCTCGGTTTGCCACCACTTTCTCCGGTGTATGAAGGGTCAAATGCCACAACAGCAAAACCTCTTTCTGCCATTTGATTGGCATACAAACCAGACGATTGTTCTTTTACAGCACCAAAAGGTCCGCTGATTGCCAAAGCCGATAATTTTTCGTTTCCTGCATTTTTTGGAAGATATAAATCGCCTGAAAGCGTGATGCCATAACGGTTTTTGAAAGATACTTTTTGTCTTGTAACCTTTTCGCTCAACTGAAATGTATACTGCTCTGTTGTTTCCATTTTTTTTGAATTTTCTTTTTTGTTTTGTGCAAATGCTTGTCCGAAAGTCATCAGAAATGCTATTGCAATGATTGCTATATTTTTCATCTTAGTATTGATTTGAATTATTGATTGAATATTGTTCGTCCGTTACCGCTTCGTTCCATTCCACAATGCCTTTATCGGTATTTGGAATTACATACAATTGTTGTAAACCCACATCAGCACTTGCTCCGTGCCAATGTTTTACATTTGGCGGACATTTTACGACATCGCCTTTTTTAATAATTTCAATTGCTTTTCCTTCAATTTGGTGATAGCCAATTCCATCGGTAATAATTAAAATTTGACCAGCAGGATGACTGTGCCAATTGCTTCTTGCTCCAGGTTCGAAATAAACGTTGCCAACTAAAGTGTTATAAATACTATCTGCATCTACCAAAGCCGTTGGATAAGCGTTTCCAGTGAATAAATCGTTTGAACCCTTTTCGCCTTTTGGAAAAATGGTGGTCAATTCTTGTTTTGTATTTTCCATTTTTTCTTTGTTTTGATTGCAAGACAGTATCATTGTTGATAGGATGATTGCAAGTGTGATTTGAACTATTTTCATTTTATATTTTAATTTCTTTAATAATTTTTGCAGGAATTCCACCAACAACGACATTGTCTGGAACATCTTTAGAAACCACTGAGCCAGCCGCTACAACAGCGTTTTCGCCAATGGTAACACCTTGTAGAATAGTTGCATTGGCACCAATCCACGCATTTTTTTTGATGTGAATAGGTTTCGGAATTAACGATTGTCTTTCTCTAGGATTAATAGGATGACTTTCGGTGAGCAAACTTACTTTTGGAGCAAGCAGCACGTTGTCTTCGAGGGTAATTCCGCCTAAATCCAAAAACACACAATCAAAATTGATAAATACATTTTTACCTATTTTGGTATTCTTTCCATAATTGATGTGCAAAGGAGTAAACACCGTTACACTTTCGTGAATTTCAGTTGCGGTAATTTCGCTCAATAATGCTCTGATTTCGCTTGGGTTTGCTGTATTGTTCATCTTTAGCAACAATGCTTTTGTAGCAAAAGAAGCTTCACGCATTTTGTATGCTTGAGCATCGTCTGAAATTATGGTTTCTCCGTTTCGTAATCTTTCAAAAATATCTTGTGTTTCCATTTTTTGCATTTTTTACGATACAAAATTAAAAATAAGCTACCTTACTTTTGTTACAAATAGTACAGCAATA
This sequence comes from Flavobacterium sp. KS-LB2, assembly GCF_036895565.1. Lineage (NCBI taxonomy): Bacteria > Pseudomonadati > Bacteroidota > Flavobacteriia > Flavobacteriales > Flavobacteriaceae > Flavobacterium > Flavobacterium sp. KS-LB2. The sequence goes on from NZ_CP145904.1 coordinate 1,042,236, forward strand.
ATGTCAAATAGTACCTATTTTAGCCGATGAATTAATTTGGACTAAAATGGAAGCGATGGAAAAGCCAAAAATCATATTATTAAAAGCTTCGGGAAGTGAAGAATTTCCAAAAGATTTTCAGAAAAAATACCATACACATATTTTTTGTCAGCGAGGAAGCATCCGATTTATTTTCAACAACCGCCCATTTGATTGCAAACAAGGCGAATTTATTTTTTGGCTAGCTGACAATACGATTTCTAAATTATCATTTTCCAAAAATTTTAAGGCAACCATTTTATTTGTCGATAAACAATTGCTTTCGGATAATTATCCTAACCTGAATACGGCTACAGATGCCATTCTTCATCACAGAGTAAATCCGATTTTGCATCCTGATAAAATTAATAAGGAACGTATTTTAAAGAATTTTCAATCGCTTTACTCAAAATCATTGGAAACAAATAATCGTTTTTATAATGAAATTTTGAAATTGCAAATGCAACTTTTTATTTTAGAAATGTGGGATATTTTTATGGATCAATTGGAAAGACGCAATCGAACTTTGCAAAGTGGTTCCTTGTACGAACGCTTTGTTCATCTGTTGGAACTCCATTGTATGAAAAATCGAGAAGTGCAATTTTACAGCGATCAACTACACATCACAGCAAAATATCTCAATCAAATTTGCAAAGCCAATACAGGAATCACTGCATCGCAATGGATACAACGATACGCTAAAGATCGAATTGTTTTGCTGCTGGAAAACAAAAACCTAAATATTTCAGAAATATCAGATGAAATGGGCTTTTCCAGTCATTCGTTTTTTACAAGGTATGTGAAAAAAGTCTTGGGTGTAAGTCCAAGTGAATATAGAAATCTGGTGAAGTAGGTTTTGATTAATGGTTTTGCGGTATGTTTGGTAGCGTTTTAGCTAACGTTCGTTCTGGCGCTTGGCGAGGTTGCGAACTTCGTAACCGTTTATAATTTCTTGCGGAATGCAAAGCTGAATTTGCCACAAAATTCGCAATCTTGCCAAACGCCTGTTGTGTGTAGTGCTTTATGGATATGTTTGTTCTTTATTAATTGGCTTTTCGTTTAACTTGGGCTTGCACATCACAGTGGTCAAAATGAGCACGTTTTTCAATTATTTTACCATCTTTAATGGTTAGTAACATAAAAAGTGAAAAACGAACCTGATTCCCAGTTGGCTCAATATTAAAAATGGTGGCACTTGTGTGTTTGCCATCAAAAATTAAATAGGCGGCAACTTTATCTCCTTCACATATTAACTCATGAATTTTAAAGGTGAATCCTTTGAAAGCATCAAAATTTTTCTTTTCAGATTTCACAAAACCTTCTGCTCCTTTTATGGGTTCGTCAACCTGAAGATAGAAAGTAAAATCCTCATGACAATATTTTGCAGTGGTATTATAATCTTCTTTTTCTATGGATTCGTAAAAATTGCGTACCAGTTGCTTGTTTTCTTCTATAGTATTTTTCATTACATATTAATTTTTTCTCCGTCTATAGGAATTATTACTTTGTCGCTAATTGTTTTTTCATGAATAAATTCACTCAATTCTCTTCTTGATAATGTATTATGGTTTACACCTTCCATATGTACAACAATTATTTTTGCGTTTGGTGTAGCTTTATGTACACTAAAAATATCTTGCTTATTCATAACAAGTTGATTTCCAATAAAAAATCGGTTATCACCACCATTTACCACAATAACTTCTGGTTTGAATTTATTTAAAGTTTTTTCAACTTCTTCGTACCAAACGGTATCGGCAGCAATGTAAAGTGTTTTTTCGGATGGATGACATAAAACTATTCCACAAACCTGACCTGCAAGACGCAAAATGAAGCCTTTTCCGTGTTGTGCTTTTGTTCTACTTAATTTAATATCTTCAAATGTTGAGTTTTCGCTAAGTATTTCAACATCAGTAAATCCTGATTTTTCTATCTTTTTTTGTCATTTTTATCCTGAACAAAAATTTTGATGTTTTTGGGTAATGCGTTTTCAGCAGCCTTGTCCCAATGGTCAAAATGTAAATGAGATAAAAAAACAAAATCAATATCTTTTATGATTTCATCTATAGAAATGGGAAGTTCATGAAGTGGATTTTTTTTCATATTCCAGTCTTTTGCTGGCATTGGAGCAGTAGCTAATTCTCCTTTTTTTGAAAACATAGGGTCAACCAATATTTTTTTTCCAGCATATTCAACTACTATTGTAGCATTTCTTATCAATTGTATTTTCATAATTATAACTTTTAATTAAGTTACAAAATTATGCCATCTGCAATTCTTGGTTGCTACCTAAAGGTTATGATAAACTACCATTTTGATAAGTTGCTTGAAATTCTGAAATAGTTAAACCTGTTTGCTTTTTAAAAAATCGCATTAAATGGTTTGGTTCCGAGTATCCGAGTTCTATTGCTATTTCACTAATAGATTTATTAGCGTATATCAACTCATTTTTGATTTCGGTGAGTAGTCTATTCTTTAATATTTGAGTAGCAGTTTGGTTAAATTGTTTTTTTACGGCACTATTTAAGGCAATGCGGCTAATTCCTAATAAATCGCTGTAATCTTCAATTCGCTGTTTTTCTTTAATGTGTTGTTCTAAAAGTTTTTTATATGTGTATGCGTGGTTAGAGATGTCAATTTGAAAAGGTAAATTATTCTGTATTGCATAGTCTCTATTGATTCTTTGCAAAGAATAATATATTAAAGAACGAATAATATGAGCGCTATCTAAGTTGGGTGATATTAGCTCTGATTTCATTTCTTGCAAAATATTGCATAAACCTTGAATTTTTTCATTATTTGAAGTGAGTACAATGGGATGTTCGTACTGATAGAAATACAAAAGTTTATAGGTGAATAATTTGTCTGCAAAAAACTCGTTTAAAAATTCTTCCTTAAAAATTAAAACGGTAAAGTTTAATTCAGATAGATAAACACTCCATTTTTTGAGTTGAAAAGGAGATATAAACACTATGGTATTGTCTCGGATCTCAACTTTTTTATTTCCTAAAAATAGTTGTCCATTCCCTTTTTTAAAAAACAAAATTTCAAATGAATCTGTGTTATGAATTTCAGATAGCATATATTTTTCTGCTATTTCTGATCCATTCAACACATTCAGTAAAAAGTCAACACCACATTCTGTTTTGTTAAAATTTATAGTCTTCAATTTCTTAAGGTTGTTTTAGCATTACACACAACGTTCTCGCGCTACAACGGGGTTGGGACTAAATTAAGCCCTATTTTCGGATTTGCCAAATCTTCCAAATACAAAACCAACTTTAAATTAAGCCTAAAACCCAAATCTTGCGAAACAGCTGTTAGTGGCTGTTTTTATAATCCTTTTATAATTTTTTCTAATTCATTCAATTCAATATTTTCTGCTATAATTTTTCCTTCAGGATTTATTAAATAATTTCTTGGTACTGAATCTACATTATACTTGAGGGCAATTTTTCCGTAAAAACCTTTGTTTTCATTTACGTTTATCCAATTAAGTTGTTCTTTATCAAGTGCTTTTGTCCATTTAGTTTTTTCTTCATCGATTGAGACTCCAACAATTTCAAAATTATTTTTTGGATTTTCTTCATATATTTTTTTTAATTCTGGTAATTGTTTTCTACAAGGTCCACACCAACTTGCCCAAAAATCTATTAAAATCCATTTACCTTTTATTGATTTTGTATCAAATTCATTATTATTCCTATCTAATAAGTTGAAATCAAATATTGAATCATTTACGGTAATATGTTTTTCAAGAAATAAATTTTTTTCAATAACTTTTTTTGTTATTTTATTGATTGAATTTTTATCAACTTTTGAATAAATATTTTTAAGTTTATTTTGGTCTAAAGTTTTATTCCAACTTAAACCGCATAGTAAGCTCGCGCCAAAAGGGTTTTTAGGATATTTAGTTACAATTTCGTCAACTTTATTACACCATTTTTGCATATATTCTTTGTCTGAATTATTTTCTTTTTGAAATTTCGTAAAGTCTTCTTGTATTCTTGATGTTTTGGTTCCTTTTGCTGATTTTATGGTTAAAATTGATAAAATATAATCTTTTCTTTTTTCTTCTTTAACTTCTAATTCAATTTCAATTTTAGAATTTTCTAAATATAAATCTGGAACAGTTGACCGTTTGTTTTTTAAAGTTAATACTGCACCTGAAACTTCATTTTCCAATTTGCCTTTAAATGAAAAATGATTGTTTTCAATAAAACAACTATCTCTTTTATTTTCATATTCTAAGTAAATCCAACCAGAATAATCATTCAACATTTTGCATTCCAAGGAAAAGCAATCAGCTTTTTTTTGTGAATATGTATAATTTAAAATTAACAATGCAATGCAAGTTTTTAATAATTTTGTTTTCATATTGAAAGATTTTCTTAGTTTTTTTGTCGCTCTAAAATAGCCACTAACGTCCCTGCGGCTTTGCTGGGTTTGGAGATTAAATTCAGATTTTTCTTTCGGTTAATCACTTTTATTCCAAATACAAAACCAACTTCAAATTAAACCTAATACCCAAATTGCTTGTAGCGTGTGTTGGCGGTAGTTTTTATTTTTTGGTTAAATTGATAATCTTATTTAATGATAACCATTCATTATTATCTATGTTTTGTTTAATGATATTTGAGTTATGTTGACCTTGAAAATAAATCACAGGAATGTACTGTTGATTTTTTGGTAAATCTTCGTCTTCTTCATTTAATATTGGCGTTTTTAAAGAACAAAACAATTCTATTTCGCTATTATTATTTCGAGTACGAATATTTACTTTATTTTCAGGGTTTACCCAATAATTATTATTGTTATCGTTAATAATCGGATTGAAATAAAGTAGTACTTTCTTTTTACCAGTTTCTAAATTCAAATCATAAAATGTGTATCCAATCCAATCTTCATCACCTTCAGTTTCGAAAATTTCGGGTTCTATGTCTTTATCCAAATTTGCAAATCTTCTATGAGTAAATCCATCTAAATAATATGAATCTTGTCTAATTATTTTAAAGTCTGAATTTATCCAATATTCTATGCCTTGTCTATTGGAATTAGGCTTTCCTTTACAAATGAAGTCAGGAATTTTGTCTCCAGTAAAGTCAATTTCCTCGACTTTATAAATCGAAGTTTTGAGAAATTCTTCTAGTTTTTTATACGATTGTATTTTTTTAGGTTCAATAAAAATTATTTCCTCGTTTGTAGTCTTTAAGACTTGTTCTTTTTTTTCTAATTGATTGTCTTTACAAGAAATCAAAAAGTAAGAAAACATAATTATAAAAACTAAACTTTTTTTCATTTTTTACTTTATTGTACTTAGTTCTTCGTTCGGTCGCAAATTACCGCCAACGTTCTCGCGCTACAGCGGGTTTGGGACTAAATTAAGCCCTATTTTCGGATTTGCCAAATATTCCCAAATACAAAAATAACTTTCCATTAAGCCTATTGCCCAAATCCGTTGTAGCGTGTGTTAGCGGTAGTGGCTATATTTTCATCGTTAATTCAATTTAGCAATTATGGTATTGTATATATTTATAAATTCATCGTTTGTACCGTCATACCAAGTCAATCGTAATTCTTCAAATGTCAGATTATTATAGTGATGTTCGGCAACTTTACTTCCACCTAAATGACCTCTAATTCCGCTATCAGGGTAATTTTTACAAAGATTTTTTGCGTGGTCAAAATCTGTATATGTAATTGCACAACCAGGAACAAGTCTTTGTAATGCTGTTGGATGGATATAGTTTTCCAAAAGCCGTTTTTGAGAAATAGCAAAGTCAGTTCCATTGGTTAAGCCATAATCAATAAGATTTGTTTCATTTGGAGAAACATCTGCTACATTTTCTTTGTCGCTGTCAAGAAAAATGAAAAACGGTTTTTCCAGTTTTGTAAAAAGGTCAAGATTTATCCAGTGTTTTACACCACCACAACCGCCAATCGGAATAATGTTTATGTTCAATTCTTCAAACGTCTGCGGAATTAAACCATTTTGCTTATATAGATTGGCTTTGTGGTGCATTGCATTTGCATCGTCAATTCCCTCAACAAGAAACAAAAGTCTTGATGTTGAAAATAATGGTGTAAAAGTATTATCGGGTTTAATTCCCAAATCTTTTGCAAGCTCCTTATAATCAATATTTGTTTGATTTACTGTATAAACATTTTCAGGTTTAGAAATATGAATGATGTTGTCTTTTTTTGTATTACCTACAATAGTTGGCGAATGTGTAGAAGTTATTACTTGATAACCATTTTCTGTTAACAAATTCAATTTATCAAATAAACTATTTTGTGCTGATGGATGCAAGAATGTTTCAGGCTCTTCAAATCCGAAAATAATTTGTTGGGTTTCGTATGTTCTTTGAGTTTCGGCTAAATACTCAAAGTATGACATCATTGTAATTCTTCTAAATCCATCGCCTCTTGAACTTAGTGGAATGTTGTTGCCGTTTGCGGTACTTATAAATGATGTAGAAATCAATTTGCTCCAGTCAAATTCAACTTTTGGTTCAACCTTGTCGGTTGATTTTAAGACATCATTAATTTTGTCAGTTACTTTCTGTAGAACAGCACCCAGCTTAACTTTAATGGTTTCTTCTATTTCGTCAGTATCAACTTCATTTTGGATTAATTTAAATGCCATATCTTTAAAATACTTTTGAATAGCTGTATCTGTATCAGAAAGAGAAGTATCAGCTTTAAAATATTGGAATGAAGGCAAGGCTTTTTTGATTGCATCTCCAATTGCTTTTAGCTTAGTCGTTCCCGAACTTGGTATTTCTTCGTATTCGTATGTAAAAGCAATATTATTTTGTAGATTAAAATTCCTCAGCTTTTCTCTCTTTTCAACATTATTATAAGCATCTCCATTCCCTTTTGCTGTGGGAATGCCATTTACATTACATTGAGCAATTAGTTGTTGCTCTGTTTTGAATATAAAATCGTTTGTTCCATCATATTTTTTTCTAACAGTGTAAGTTTTTGGTTTTGCAACATTTGTTTCTGTTATATTCCAAATTTTTTTCCATACTAATAATCCATCTTCGTTTACTAATTCTTCGGCTTCAATAGTAGTTAGTATTTCTTCACCAAGTAAATATTGTATATTTTCACAATCAAAGAAAAGCTCAACGGAAATTATATTTTCTTCCGATTGAACGTTGTAATCAGATCTTGCAGGATTATTTTCATTTAGAGAAGCATCAATAGCTTTGAGAACAGTTGATTTTCCAGCATCATTCTGTCCGATAATACAATTAAATAAGTCAAAATTAACGGTAGTAGTACCATTAATTCCTCTGTAATTACTTATGATAACTTTTCTTAAAATCATTTTTTTTATTTTTATTATCTAATGGTGATTGATGAATTCTCCCACTCTGCGGTGCCATTACCGCTAACGTTCCCGCGCTACACGCAGGCTGGGATTAAAGATGCGTAATCTTTCGGTTAAAAACAAATGTATCAAATACAAACTATTTTCAAATTAAACCAATTGCCCAGCTTGCTTGTAGCGTGTGTTAGCAGTTGTCTTTTTATATTATTTCACTATTTATTGAGCTTTCAATTCCTTTCATTATCATTTCATATAATTCTTTCGATAATTCAGTATATAGTTTTTCTTTTTCTTCTTTTTCGAACCACATATCGTTCCAAGAACCCATCCCACCAAAAACTAGCGCTTTGCTTGCTGACATTAATAATTGCTTGTTATTGATTTCATAATTTTTCCAACAGACTAAATCTGTATGGTAAAAATCTATTTCTGGATTTTCACTATCTAGAGTGATTTTACTATTCTCAAATGTTTTACCCCAATTTTCTGTAGTTTCTTGGTATGCAAATTCTGTGATTTTTTCGAGGACATTTTTTAAATTATCCCTAATTTCTAAAGTATTATATTGACGATTTATTATTGCTCTTTTTGAAATCGATTTGCCATAAATTACATTCCAAGGTTTATCTTTAATTTCTTTATTATGGTTCCAATTACTAATCCAAAAATCAGAATGATTTTTATAAATACATTCAATGTACCAATTTCCACCACCACCAACAAAAGCTGAAGTTCTGTAATCATCGTCGTTTTCTGATTGATAATAAAGTGATAGTTTTTGACAACCATTTTTTTTTAAAAAGCCAAACCATTCAATTGGGTTATTTGCAACTATAATTTCTTTGTCTTTAGTAAATAAGTTTTTCTTCATTTCTCTAAAGTCAACAACATTGCAATGTTGAAAAGTTGAGTTTTTCGGATAAAACTCATTTGTGTCATCGTTTTTTAAATATTCATTTCCATAAGACACAGTTGCAATTGTTTGAGCTAATATTCCTGTCATTTCGTATTTTTTGTTAAGATAACTGCTAACGTTCTGGTACTACAGCGGGTTTGGGACTAAATTAAGATTTATTTTTCGGTTATCACTAAACATCCAAGTACAAAACCATTTTCCCATTAAGCCAATTGCCCAAATCCGTTGTAGTAGCTGTTAGCGGTAGTTGTGTTTAACCCATTCGTTTACATAATAACCGAACTGAGAAAAAATTAGCATTTCTATTATTTGCATTGTTAATATTGACAATTCAACTTGAAGAATGAAGGAATATTTTTTGATTAGTAACAAAATTAAATTTAATACAAGCTGTAACATTCCGAACATAACATTAAATATTACAATAGCCATATCTCCGCCGGAAACACCAATATATTTATAAAAAATGAAAACAAATGCCAATAAAGAAATTAGAGCATTAATGATGATAAACTTTTTTAGCATTTTAGTTTTTTTAAATTCTATTTTAGTTTTGATTTTAATGTTTAATCGGAACCTAAATATTTAGTTTTACCGTTTTTAATATCAACTTCAGCAAAACTATGTTTTCCAAAAACAATTAATAATTTATCTGTTTCTGGTTTGATAACTCTTATTTCTGATTTTCCAACACTCGGTTTACCGCAAACTGAAATTATATTTGTTTGCCATTTTAATTTTCCTTTTTCGTAAGCTGACAAAGTTTGAATATCTTTTTCAATGTAATAGACAGTATTATTACTTTTTATTCCGCGCATTTTTGGCTCGAAAGAAAGATTCAATTCTGTTTTTTTTGAAATTAGATTTTTATCGAAATTTTGAGCAAAGCTTGTCTGAGTAAAAATAATTAAAACTAAGAATTTAAAAATGTTCTTCATAAGCAAAATCGTGTTTACAATTACCGTTAACGTCCCGCTGCCTGTGGTCTGTTGTGGGATTTCGTAAGCAGAGTATTTTCGGCTTAACGAAAATATGATTGCGAAATGCTAATTCCACTAAACCCCACAATAGCCACAGACAGCTGTTATGCCTACGGTTTTTTATTTATTTCAATATTCGGTTACGCTTCTGCACCGTTTTTAAGTCGGAAACAATATAAAATTAAATTATTATGTCAGAAAAAATCAACTTAGTTATTCCTTCGGAATTTTATGCAAAAATTGATTCTTTGTTTAAACTTTTACAAGAGTCTATTGAATTAGAAAAAAAATTACTTGAACACGATTTAAAAATCTATTTAGTTCCGATAAATGGTAATCCTGTTCCATTAATAAATTCAGTAACAAGTTTGTAATTTATTTCTTTTACTTCTTCTATTTGTGTTTCAGATAAAGAATTTTTAGAGACAAAATCATTTCCTAAGTCCTTTAACTTAACATCTAAATCTACAAGTATTTCTTTGAACGATTCTAATTGCTCGGCTAATCCTTTTAATGAATTAGTATTGTCTGTAAAATTTCTTTTTACAGATTCAATTTCTTTTTCGGCTAGTATTTTATATTCTTTCATTTTTATGTTTGTTTAAGGTTCTGTTAAACTGAGGCATAACGTTCCGGCGCTTGGCGAGGTTGCGAACTTCGGAACTTATTATTTTCTGTTAAAGATAAAATTTCTTGCGAAACGTGAACGTGAATTTACTAAAAAATTCGCAATCTTGCCAAACGCCTGTTATAGGCAGTAGTTTTATATTCCTAATTCTATTGATTTAATATTGAACAAGTTAATTTGACTTATTTTATCTTTATGTATAACAATTGTTAATTTAGCAGGATGTTTAAATTTCATTTCACTTAATTTAAATGTCCATAACATTATCTTTAATAAATCTTCATCGCTTATGTTTTTGTGTTCTTTTATTCGTGTGATTCCAGAACCGAAAACAGGAACGGAAACAGTTTTTTGAGCGTAAACACGGTTGACTCTATCCCAAAAATTAATCAAAAATTCTATGTATTCGGACATTGTCAGAGTTGCTTTATTATGCTCATCAAATTTAGAAAATGCAGTTAGTATAAATTCGTCATAAACAAAAATTGTACTTAATTTAAATTGTACAGTTTTACCGCCCAATCTTCTATTAACTTGATTATTAATCACGTCTAATTCATCTGATTTTTCTACTATAAAATCATCAAGTTCCTTTATTTTTCCGCTAAAATATTTATTAATAAAAATACCATTAAGTGATTTATTAGATATTATTTTATCATCAACTATAGTGTCAAAATACTCGTTAAATGCTATAGTTTTAAGACCGTCTTCAGAAAATAAATCACCACATTTTATATTTACATTACTACCATCAATATCAATATTTATATTAGTAAGCTTATTAGCTCTATACCAAATAATTAAATATATAATTATTAAAATAAAAAAAGATAAATAACCAAAATATTTTAAACATTCTTTATTCTCTTCGGGTACAATATTAAAAAGTAGTATGAATGATAAAATACCAGATATTGCAGAAAAATATATCCAGAATTTGTTTCTAACACCTTTGTCAAAAAAGTTAACTTTCATAATTAGTTATTTATAAAAATAATCATTCGGATTTTTTCCAGAATCTATTCTAAAATCTGAATTATTTAAAGCCATTTTTATAGTGTCTTTATTAATAGGAACATGTAATACAGGTACTTTGGATTTAGAATCTCTGAATACTGGTAATTTATTCCATAAATTTTTTACGACATTATTTAAATTATTTTTATCAGAAGTAAGTAAATCATCCTTTGTTTTTAATTCAGGATATATGACAATAAGAGGTAGACCAAGACTATTTACTCCATACTCAATTTCTTCTCTTACTGCTCTTGAATTCAGAGTGTTGCTACTTAGAAATAAGACAATGTTTTTAGAGTTTCTAAGTCTCTCTCTAAGTCGGGGTTTAAGTGTCGTCTCCCAATCACTATTATCTCGGACGTTATAAGTAGTATCGTGTGCATTGTTAAATGGAAAAGAATTATCTAATCCTTTCCACGCTTTGAGCATATTGTAATAACAAAAATCTTTAGTTGCGTGAGCGCCAAGAGATGATTCATTAAATGGTTCACTTACATAAAATGCACAATAATTGTAAATTTTACTCATAATTTATTTTGGATAATTGGTTATTAAATTTATGCGTTGTTCTTCGGTACTATTGCCTATAACGTTCCCTTGCTACAAGAGGTTTGGGGTTAAATTAAGCCTTATTTTCGGATTTGCCTAAACATCCCTGATATAAGACTATTTTTAAATTAAGCCAATTGCCCAAATCTCTTGTAGCAAGTGTTGGCAGATGGCTTTTATTTTCCATTCATAAAACTTTCAGTTGTTTCCCATTTTTTGTCTTCAACTATTTCATAGGTAAAAGAACGGATTAAATTTTCTTTTTTAATTTCCGTTTGTAACCATTCATTTATTTTAGCCTTATCTCGAACATATAGATAAATGTTTAAATGATTACTATTAAACAAATGTCCAACATTGTGAACAGGTGATATTTTAGACATATTTTTTACTAATTCATCTTCAAATTGATTAGTTAGTTTGCTTTCATCTTCTAAAGGCAACCCGTTTGCACTACAATTCTTTGGATTCAATTCAATATCTATTTTCAAACTCCACGGATAATTAAACTTTTCATTATAATTCTTATATCCTCTATTAAAAGCTCCTATAGCAATACTGCCATCAGAATATTGAGCTTTAATTACTCCTAATTTTTCTACGGGATAAGAAACTTTAAATTCTTCTTTTTTTACATCCTTGCAATTCCAAAATATACTGAAAATTCCCATTGTTAATATTAAAATTTTGTTTTTCATTCGTTTCGTTAGGTTATTGAATTCTTCTTCTTTTTTTAAGCTTTCTGCCAACGGTCCGATGCTTGTATCGTCGTTGCGGATGAATTAAAAACCATGCTCAAAAACACAAACTAATTTTTAAATTAAACCTTATGATTGAAAGTACAAACCCAATGCCGCAATGCGTACAAGCAGCTGTTAGCAGTTGTTCACCTACGCATAGACAAATTTTCTTTGCATTATTCAATATCGAAAATAGAGATTTTTTTAGTTCAATAACTAAAACGCATATTTTTACAGCACCATTAATTATGGATTCTAAAATATTCATTAATTCAGAATTAGCAGAAAAATTTATAAAACAAAATAAATTAAAAGGTTTTTCGGTTTGTCGAATTACTCCACAATATTCTTTTGAATAACTGCTAACGTTCCCGCGCTACACACAGGCTGGGATTAAGAAAGCCTAAACTTTAGGTTAAAAACTAATTTTTCAAATACAAAACCATTTTCAAATTAAGCCAAATGCCCAGCTTGCTTGTAGCGTGTGTTAGCAGCTGGCTTATCCATTTATGGACTTTAGTAATTCGTTGGCTTTTATAAAGACTTTCACCTCTTCTCTTATATCGTCATAACTTTTTAAATTTGTTAGAGGAGTTATATTTTGATTTTGAAAATAAAATCTCTTTTTATTAAATAAGTTTTTTTTCCCACGCAATATAAACAGCTCAACGTATATGGGTTTTGTATTATAGTAATAATATATCCAAAATTCTTTTGAGTCAGTTTGGTTATAATTAATTCTCACAATTTCGTTCGAGTATTTTAAAATTCTAGTATTAATTTTACTTGATGTTGTAGGTTCACCATTAATTTTTGCGTGTCCAGGAATTTCATAAATACTTTGAATTTCTTCAGGAGTAAAACTAGAAATACTATCAACATATTTTACATGAGATTTAATAAAATTGATTTCAATTAGATTATCAATTTTTTTTTGACCAAATAAAAATATTGGTAATAGCATCAGGATAATTTTTAGTTTCATTTCAATATTATTTTTTCTTTTATCATTTAGCTTGCTGCTAACGTTCCCGCGCTACACGCAGGTTGGGGTTAAAGAGGCGTAATCTTTCGGTTAAAAACAAATGTATCAAACACAAACTATTTTCAAATTAAGCCAATTGCCCAGATTGCTTGTAGCGTGTGTTGTACCTTCGTTGTTTTTTGTCGGATATGTTTGTCAAATTTAGTTTATTTTTTTGTACGTTTGGTTTTAAATAACTAAACTATGAGAGAATATACCAAAGAAGAGTTTGAAAAATTACTAGAAGAAGCTATCCAAGATTTAAATACTTTTAAAACAGAGACTTTAGCTTCTTTAAAAGAAACTTTAAAAAATTTACCTGAAAAGTATAAAAAAGACACCTCCTATAGAGAATACCTTCACTCAAAAAACTTAGTTACTGATTTTATAAATAATAGGTATCCAAAAACTGACGAATATTTTAACGGTGTTTTTGTTCAATATACAGTTGATACTTATATATTTTTTAATCTTGTATCTGTAATTCCAACCATTCATAACGAATTTGAGGAATTTTATATGGCATATTTTGAGGAGACTTTCCACGATATTCAGCCATAAGTTTTTCTTGAATCAAAGCCATTTCAAAAAATTGAACTCTTTCAACTTCGGTAACAACTTCTAGCATTTCAGGATGAGTAGCTATTTGAAGCCATAGTGTTTTTGATAACTCTTCAAAGACTTGTTTTCCTTTTTCTGTCATTATGTCTTCTGTTTTTTACAACGCCTTTCCTACAATGAGGTACAACTTATTTATATACTCAGGTTTTGTGCGAAAAGATGAGTATATCTCTCTTTTTTGATTGTATATACTCAACTTGGGTTGCGTATTATTTTTTATAAATCATCAAATGGAGATTTGATATTTTGTATGTTTTTGGTACTTACATGGGTATATATTTCTGTAGTTTTACTACTGCTATGTCCCAAAAGTTCCTGAATGTATCTCAAATCGGTTCCGCTTTCCAATAAATGTGTGGCATAACTATGACGCAACCAATGCAAACTTACGGGCTTATTTATTTGAGCTAATCTAATGCTTTTTTTTAATACTTCTTCTAAACTTCTGTCAGAATATTTTGTGTTTTCTCGTTGTCCTTCAAACAGCCATTTCTTTGGACGATATTCCTTGTAATAGTCTCTAAGCATTTCAATTATTTTATCGCTTATAGGCACTATTCTGTCTTTTTTTCCTTTTGATTGTTTGATGACAAGAAGTTTTCTGTCTGCTTGAATATCCTTAAAAGTGAGTTGTAAAAGTTCGCTTCGCCTTAATCCGCAAGCATAAATCAAACTCAACATTGTTTTATGTTTTGTATTTGTTAAAACGGTTAGAATCAATTTTATTTCTTCTTTGCTCAGTATATTAGGTAATACTTTCCCACGTTTAGGGCGGTGTATGGTATCAATAATTATTTGCTTATCTTGTATTGTTTTGAAAAATAGTTTTAGGGCATTAACGATTTGGTTTTGATACGATGCTGATAAATTGTTTTTTAGAATAAATTCGTTATTGTAAATAATCACATCCTCATTTGTAATTTCCGCAATTTGCTTTTCACGGTAAAATATTAAAAATGATTTGAGCGCTTCGCTATAGGTTTTTATGGTGCTGGGACTATATCTTTTTGACGATAGCCATTGTATGAATTTTGTAATGTGTTCCATTCCCTCGAGTGAAGGGAGAGCATTTTTCAGGGGTTCTATCTTGAAACGTTCTCTATTTTCGATTGTATCCGGAATGTGCCAAACGATTTTTTTTTGGCTCCATCGAGCGCCTTCCACTTGTTTGATTCGTGCAATTAAATCAACATCTCTTTCAAAATAAACAGCGATTCTGTTTTCGTTATTGTGTGTTATCAGTTTTGCTGCCCAAGTCATATTGTGTTGATTTTGTGATTGAAAGATACTAATTTTTTTACAAATATTCTTTTGTTAAACCAAAAGTTCTTATAGTCCCGAGGCTTTTGCGTGAGGGATAAAAGCGGAAATCCTCCCGATTTTTCTTCGGGAGATTAAAGCGGATAGCCCGACCCGCTTTTTTTTAGCGGGTCACGCCCAAATTGTGAATTTTAGAATCAGTAGCAGTATTTGTTTGGTACTAATTTTTAAATAAAAAGGTAGTGGACTTTGCTAAAAACTTTACGAACTTTGCGGTCAAATAAATGAATATGAAAATAAATCCAAAAAACGGAATTGACAAGCTCATTTTCGGAATGAAACAAAATGATGTAACCGCTATTTACGGTAAACCAGACCGTAATTATAAGGACGAGGATGACAATGTGATTTTTGCTTACAATAAACTAAAAATGCGTTTGACTTTCTATGTAGAGGAAGAATTCAAATTGGGTTATATCGTAGCTTCGAGTCCTGAAATGGAGTTGTTTGGGAATAAAATTATCAATAGGAAAATAAGTGATGTCAAAAAAGATTTGGCTGCTAAGGGAATTACTAAATTTACTCAAGAAGAATTCGATACGTTCGAAAACTATTTTAATGAGGAAAACTGGATCATTTTTCAAACCGAATTTGATGAGGTGGTGAAATTTGAGATTGGTGCCATTATCAATCAAAAAGATGAATTTGACTGGAAATTTGGAAAGAAATAATTGCAATGAAACACTGATGATGCGGACTAAACGGATAAACTCCGATTTCTATTCCTTTAATCATAGAGAATGAATTATAAAAATAAACCCGACAGATTTTGAAGTCTGTCGGGTTTTTTATTTGTGATCTTTTTAATTTATTGTTTTGGAGCTACTTGTTTTTCCAGCATTTCCAATTCGAAAACAAGGGTTGTATTGGGAGGGATAACATTACCAGCACCTCGTTCTCCATACGCCAGATTTGACGGGATAAAAACCACTGCTTTGTCTCCAAAGGACATGTTTTCTAATGCTTCAATAAATCCTGGAATCATACCGTCTTTTTTTCCTGCTTCAAAAGGGAATGCTTGGTAGCCGTTTTGTGCGGCACGGTTTGCATCAAATTTTCCGTAGGCTTTGCTTACGTCTTCATAACTGCTGTCAAATAGCGTTCCGTCCTCAAAATAACCAGCATAATGAAAATAAAAAGTCGTTCCATCAGCGGGTTTTACATCTGTTCCTTTTTGTGTTATTTTGTATGCTAATCCTGATGGAGTAGTGATTGCTGTTGCTTTTGTAGCGGCCAAATAGGCTTTTTTTGCAGCTACTACCGGACCGTATTTTTCGATGTAGGCCTTTTTTGCTTCGGCTTCAATTGCTGCTTGTTTAGCTTTGTTCTCCGCATTGATTGCATCTTGTTTCTTTTGATCTTCAGATTTATTGTTGAAATAATCCGAGAACACTTTTGGGGCATCAAATTTTTTGGCTAAAGCACCTTTTCTAACAATTGTAACCTTAGTAATTACATCATTAGCAGCAATAGTGTTTACCACATTCATCCCTTCGGTAACGTGACCAAAAACAGTATGTTTGCCGTCTAACCAAGGCGTTTCTTTATGGGTAATAAAAAACTGGCTTCCATTCGTTGTTGGTCCAGAATTAGCCATAGAGAGTATTCCAGGTTTGTTATGTTTTAAGTCTGTAATTTCGTCTTTGAATGCATAACCCGGACCACCGGAGCCATTTCCAGAAGGATCTCCTCCTTGAATCATGAAGTCTTTAATGACACGGTGAAATTTTAAACCATCAAAGAATGGTACACCTTTTAGTTTTTCATTGGTAACAAAAGTATTTTTACCTTCAGCAAGTGCGATGAAGTTTGCTACGGTAACCGGAGTTTTTTTGTATTCTAGTTCTAGTACAATATCTCCTTTATTGGTAGAAATTGTGGCAAAAATCCCTTCAATTACTGTGGGTGCTTTCACGACTGATTTTACGGGTGTTTTTGCGGTACTTTTCACCGGACTTTTTACTGTTGTTACCGGTTTTTTTACTGGAACAGTTTTCTTTGTAGTTTGAGAATGTACGGTTAACATCCCCAGAAATACTAAAAACAGAATTTTAAATTTCATTTTTTTTGTCTTTAAGGTCTAACTTTTTTAAGCTACTATTGTTGCGGTATTGTTTCTAATAATTCAATTTCGAAAATGATATTTGCGTTTGGCGGAATAACTCCACCAGCACCAGCTGGTCCATATCCTAAACGAGATGGAATGAAGATTACTGCTTTGTCACCAAAAGATAATTGTTCTAATCCTTCAATGAAACCAGGAATCATGCCATCTTTTCTTCCCGCTTGAAATGGGATAGGTTGGTATCCGTTTTGAGCGGCTCTGTTTTCATCGTATTTTCCAAATGTTTTGGCAACACTTTCTACACTAGCATCAAATAATTCTCCGTCTTCTAGAAAGCCAGCGTAATGTATGAAAACATTAGCGCCATTGGCAGGTTTTTTACCACCGCCTTTTTTGGTGATTGCGTATTGCAATCCAGTAGGTGTTTTAGTCGCTTTGGCTTTTAAAGTCGCAAAATAAGCGATTTTATTTTCGCGTACTTCTTTGTATTTAGCGTCGTAAATTTTTTTGTTTTCAGCATCAATGGCTGCTTTTTTCTTTTGATTTTCAGATTCAACCGAAAAATAATCATTGAATGTTTTTACCGCATTAAACTTTTTGGCAGCTTCACCATTTCGGATAATTGTCACTTTATTGATGTAGTCGTTTTGTACAATGGTGTTCACAACATCCATTCCTTTTTCTACTACATGACCAAAAATAGTGTGTTTTCCTTCTAACCAAGGCGTTGCAACGTGTGTAATGAAAAATTGGCTGCTGTTGGTTGTCGGTCCGTTATTAGCCATAGCCAAAACACCACCTTTGTCAAATCTTAAATCAGAGAATTCGTCTTTAAATTTATAACCAGTATCTCCAGAACCCGTTCCTAAAGGATCTCCCGTTTGAATCATGAATTCTGGAATTACTCTATGAAATTTTAGTCCGTCAAAAAAGGGTTTGCCTTTAAGGTTTTCGTTGGTAACAAATTCATTTTTTCCTTCGGCTAATGCCACATAGTTAGCAACGGTGATTGGTGCTTTTTCAAAATCTAATTGTACAATTATGTCTCCTTTATTGGTTTCTATTTTTGCATATAAACCATCAGGAAGATTGTTGTGTTCTTCTTTACAAGAATAAAAAGAAGCAATAACTAGGAATGCGAATAGGATCTTTTTTTTCATTTCTTACTTTAATTTTTATTTAGTTATGGTGTCTTTAAGGACTAGGGCGGCAGGAATAATTTTCTTAATTGCTGGCGTTGTAGTAGGTGTTTTTAAGTTTAATTCACTTTCTTTTTTATAGACGGCTTCGGGCTTGAAATCGCGTAAAGTGACTGTGCAAATCAAAGGTTGATTCGTACCTATTTTTTTGTCGTCACCATGATATCCATATGCCATATTAGATGGGAATAGAAAACTCACTTTTTCGTTTTTGCGCATTAATTTGATACCGTCACGCAATCCCATCATGATATTTTGTTTATCTACATAATAGGTTTGTGGTCTTAATTCTAATTCAGAGTAGATAACCGTACCTTTTAAATCCTTTATTTCGTAATCAAAAAAAGCAATATCTCCTTTTCTAGGAGTTAGAGAATCAATTTGGTTTTTGGTCTCATACGTGTACCAATACCCTTTTTTTGAAGCGATGTATTTTACATTTGGATTGCTTTTGATTAAAGCTTCAATTTCAGTTTCTTCGCTAGCAACTAGTTTTTTATTGCGTGCGATTGATTTTTTCATAAAGCTTCCCGAAGCCTGAGAAATAGGCTTTCTAGCATCCTGATGCTGTTTGCAACTTGAAGCGATTATGGACAAAAAGAATCCTAATACGATTAGCGAACTAAATTTTGACATCTGTTATATTTTTAGCTTTGTTACTAAATCCTCAAATTTTCGTATGGTTTCTTCCATTGATACTTCTGATTTTCCACCAGCAGCATTGCGATGTCCGCCCCCATTGAAATGATCTCTTGCAAATTGATTGACATCAAAATCACCTTGGGAACGAAATGAAATCTTGATGATTTTTTCTGCTGTATTTTCGATAAATATAGCAGTAAAAACGATTCCTTTTATACTTAATCCGTAGTTTACAATTCCTTCCGTATCACCTTTTATATAGTCAAAACTGTTTAACTCATCTTGAGTAAGTGTCGTGTAGGCCGTTTGATGTTCCGTAAAGACTTTCATGTTTTGAAGTGCTCTTCCTAATAATTGTAATCTTCCGAAGGAACTATTGTCAAATAACAAGGTTGGAATTTCCGTGTTTTCGACACCTAAATCAATTAATTCAGCAACAATTCGATGGGTTGTACCTGTTGTTTTTGGAAAACGAAAAGAGCCTGAATCAGTAAGTATTCCGGTGTAAATACACGTTCCTATAGTTTTATCAATATCTTCTTTTTTTCCAAGAAATAAAATGAAGTTATAAATCATTTCGCAAGTAGAACCAAAGGAAGTATCAGAATAAGTAAAAGCGGCATAATCATCTGGTTTTTGATGATGATCAATCATTATAAATGGTGCTTTTAGCTTGACTAACACTTGTTCCATCTCGCCTGTGCGGTGAAAAGCATTAAAATCTAACGTGAATATAAGTTCCGCTTCCTCCAGAATTTTAGTGCAGTTTTCTTTGTCTTTTTCGTAAATTTTTACGGTTTCTGATCCCGGCATCCAAGCTAGAAAATCAGGGAATTCATTTGGGGAAACCACCACAGGATGGTGTTTGTTTTTCAACAAAAAATGATATAATCCTAAGGTAGAGCCCATGGCATCTCCATCAGGACCTCGGTGCGGAATTATGGCAATTTTTTTTGGAGTTGCTAATAACAACTGAATCGCTTGAATATCTTGTATTTTCATAGATTGCGAAATTACATTTTTTTAATGTAAAGTTGAAATCATTAACAGGAATTTCACGGATTACAAAAAACCATTATTTTCTCTTCCTAATTTTTGATACAAATGGTATTTAGGTCCTTTTACAATCTGCGTTTTATATATGCCCACAGAGCCAGAACTAAAGTAAGCAATTAAACAGGCGATGCCAATAAAAACCCCACTTTCAATCCCAAAAAGTTCCATTCCCATAACTGTACAAGCAATAGGAGTGTGCGTTGCTCCCGAAAAAACGGCGACAAATCCCATTCCTGCCAGAAGCGCTATTGGTAAAGGAATAATAAGCGATAATGCACTTCCAAGTGTTGCACCTACAAAAAATAGTGGCGTTACTTCACCACCTTTGAATCCTGCTCCTAGGGTAAATCCTGTGAATAGTATTTTTAGAATAAAATCATAGGAAGCATTTGCATTAGAAAAGGCATCAACAATTACTGGAACACCTAAACCTATGTATTTTGTAGTTCCGATAAAGTAAATCGCTATAGCAAGTAGTATTCCTCCAACGAAAGGACGAAGCGGAGGAAAAGATATGGTTTTTGAAAATAAATGACCCCAAAAATGGGTGCTTCGAGAAAATAACATCGCGGCTAAACCAAAAAGAACACTGACTGGTAGTATCCAAAATAAAGTAGTAAAACTCATTTCGGGGATGATGGGAATGTTATAATGGTTGTGTTTTACGTTCCAAAATTCAACAGTGAAATAAGCAATGTAGGCTGTCAAGAAGGATAATGGAATGCTTTTGGAATTGATTTTACTGAAAAATAATACTTCTAAAGCGAACAAAGCTCCCGCCAAAGGCGTTCCAAAAACAGAGGCAAAACCAGCGCTAATTCCTAGGATAATTATGGTTTTTCTATTGACAGTATCAAGTTTGAAGATTCTTGTAAATTGATCGGCAATGGCACCGCCCATTTGTACAGCAGTTCCTTCGCGACCAGCTGAACCTCCAAAAAGATGTGTAAGTAAGGTGCCAAAAAGCACTAATGGAGCCATTTTTAACGGAATTGTTTTTTGAGGATTTTCATATTCTTCCAATAACAAGTTATTGCCTTTAACTACTGATTGTCCCCAATAATGGTATCCTAATCCTATTGTTAAACCGCCTATTGGCAAAAGCCAAATAAGCCATTTATTGCTCTCTCTATACTGTGTAACCCAATCTAGTGCTACTAAAAAAAAAGCAGATGCCGATCCACAAAAAATGCCTATCAAAACACAAATGAGAATCCATTTGAGTGAAATAAGCAGTATTTTTTTAGTGTTTTCTAAATTCATTACCTTAATTGAAGAACTGTTTTTGCAAAAGTATTATAATCCTTCTTGAATTAATGGTTTTTCAGAAGCAATAGCAGTAAATTCGATTTCAACTAAATATTCAGGCGCTACAAGTTGATTGATTCCGTAGAAACCAGTGGTCGGTTTTATGTCTTTAAAAAATTTTGCATGAGCAGTGGCCACGGCTTCAAATGTAGAAACGTCAGTAGTAAATATACGGGTACGAATGACATCTTTCATGCTTACATTTAGGTCTTCCAAAACCTTTTCTACACGTTCTAAAATGTTTAGTGTTTGGGCGTGCGCATCGTCAGCTTTAACTTTTTCACCATCAATAATAGCGACAGTTCCTGACACTTCGATGATGTTTCCAATGCGTACTGCACGGCAATATCCCATTTTGTCTTCCCATGGGGAACCTGTTAATATGTTTTCTCTTTTCATTTTAATTGTGTTTAGGTATTACTTGCATTGTTTAAATGCAATTTTTGGTGTGGCATAATATTTGCAATTTATAAAAAATACTGAAATGAAAAACAGTAATTTTTAATTAAAAACGTCCATTTTTTTGGAGAATTGTTAGAATAATATAGGTTCTTAAACGCAATAAATTTAAAAATTGAATGTTATAAATGAAAGTTAAATTATATAATACGTTGTCATTATATAGGATTAGTTTTTTATTTTTAAAATTTTACAAGCACTGATAAACCAATTAGAAAAAGTTATGAAATGAGCAAAATTGAAGTTGGGTTGCAAACACCAATGATGATATGCGAATTACATATGACTAATATAAAAACAGAAAATACTAACATATGAAAAGGATTTTATTTTTAATGATTGCCATAAGTATGTCTTTAAGTGGATATGCTCAGAATGAATTTAGTTCAAAATTTACGCCCATTCCCCTCAAAAATAACGCCCCTAAAATTAAAAAAGTAACTCCTCCAAAAGCAGAGGTTCCTCCAATTAAGACTCCCAATGTATTTAAAAATCCAGAACTTTTAAATCCAAACCCGAGTCCTTCCCTTTCAATTACTCCTGCCAGTAATTTTTCGATGACTCCGAAGAATGAATTTATTAATCCGGGAGATGTTTACAGAGATAAATTAAACAAAAAAGAAGACAATTCAGAGGGAATTGTATACCGAAAAAATCAAAATTTAGGGAATTTTACAACAAGTTCGCTTACCGCCAAAGTAAGATACAGAGACGCGGCTTATGTTGATGGAGATAAGATACGCGTGTACTTGAATGATAAAGTAATAGAATACCAAGTAAATTTGGATGGTAATTTCCAGGGTTTTGAAATTGTTCTAGAAAAAGGTTTCAACAAGATAGACTTCGAAGCTTTGAACCAAGGAAGTTCAGGTCCAAATACTGCTGAGTTTCAAATTTATGATGATAATGGCGGTTTGATTTCGGCCAGTCAATGGAATCTTGGAACGGGTTTTAAAGCAACTATTATTGTTACAAAAGAATAATTTAGCACCGCAAATTTCTTAAAATGGATCTGCTGTAACCCTGAATTTCATATCAGATTTAACGGTTATATCTTGCGTCAAGCTTTCTTTAAGAACCGCTTTGGTTCTTATTTTATAGGAAGACGCTTTTACGTATTTGTCTAGTTTCTGAGAAGTACACGTTAGATTTAGAACGTTTGAAGTCGAATTGATGTCATCTAAATAAGCCAGCTCTATTTCATCATTTCCATCTGTTGAAATGTATAAATGAATCGATTTTAAAAAACTAAAAGTCTTAGTGCTTGGATTCGTTATGGTTAACTTCAGCGAGCTTAATTTTACATCTTTTACTAAGTCAGCTTTAGTGTTATTGTTTTCAAAAGTAGCACTAGAGTTTGTAGTAACATCGGGAGTAACTATGTCAAAAGCGGTACCTAGTGGAAATCCGCTTTCAATGGTAAAAGTGGTTTGATTGTCTATTGAAAAAGTCAATAAATCATCAATCACATTACAGGAAGTAATTAAAAGCAGTATTGTTACTATTGATAAATAAATTCTTGTTCTCATTGTAATGGTGTTTTTTTAGATTATTTTAGAATGTATTTTGTCACTTACGAAAATTGTAGTGTATAGGTTTTTTTAAGGCAATTTGATTTGATTTTGGTCCAATAATGGAAGTGGGGCAAATAAAAAGAATATTTTTCAAAAATCAATTTTTCAATTCAAAATATAAAAAGTATTTTTGCGCATGCAACACAACGTACTTATTTTAGATTTCGGATCGCAATATACACAGCTTATTGCGCGTAGAGTTCGCGAATTAAATATATTCTGCGAAATATTCCCTTACAATCATTTCCCGAGTGATTTATCATCTTATAAAGCAGTAATTCTTGGAGGAAGCCCTTTTTCTGTTCGTTCAGAAGATGCGCCACATCCTGATTTATCTCAAATTAGAGGAAAACTACCTTTGCTAGCCGTATGTTACGGAGCACAATATTTATCTCACTTTAGTGGAGGTGAAGTAGCAGCTTCGAACACCAGAGAATATGGTAGAGCTAATTTGTCATTTATAAAAGAGAATGAGGTTTTCTTTGAAGGTGTTTCAGAGAATAGCCAAGTTTGGATGAGTCATAGTGATAGTATCAAGGCACTGCCAACTGATGGAGTGAAAATTGCAAGTACACACGACGTGGAATATGCAGCGTATAGAATTGAAGGCGAAACTACTTACGCGATTCAATACCACCCAGAAGTTTTCCATTCTACAGATGGATCAAAAATGCTAGAAAACTTTTTAGTAAAAATTGCTGAAGTTCCTCAAAATTTTACTCCAAATGCTTTCGTTGAAGAAATGGTAGCAGAATTAAAAGAAAAACTGCAAGACGATAAAGTGGTTCTTGGTCTTTCTGGAGGAGTAGATTCTACAGTAGCTGCAGTTTTATTGCACCAAGCTATTGGGAAAAACTTATATTGTATTTTTGTAAATAATGGTTTACTTCGTAAAAACGAATTCCAAAACGTATTGAATCAATACAAAGGAATGGGTTTAAATGTAAAAGGAGTAGATGCTGGAGATCGTTTTTTATCTGAATTAGCAGGTGTAAGCGATCCAGAAACCAAACGTAAAATTATTGGACGTGTATTTATCGAAGTTTTCGATGATGAATCACACCTTATAGAAGATGTAAAATGGTTGGCTCAAGGAACAATTTATCCAGATGTTATTGAATCAGTTTCGGTAAAAGGACCTTCGGCAACGATTAAATCACACCATAATGTAGGGGGTTTACCTGATTACATGAAGTTGAAAATCGTAGAACCTTTGCGTATGCTTTTTAAAGATGAAGTACGTCGAGTAGGAGCTTCATTAGGTATTGATCCAGAATTATTGGGAAGACATCCTTTTCCAGGGCCAGGATTGTCAATTCGAATTTTAGGAGATATCACGCCAGAGAAAGTGCAAATTTTACAAGATGTAGATGCTGTTTTTATTGACGGATTGAAATCTTGGGGATTGTATGATAAAGTATGGCAAGCGGGAGCGATTTTACTTCCTGTGAATAGTGTGGGTGTAATGGGTGACGAGCGTACCTATGAGAAAGTGATTGCCCTTCGTGCAGTTGAATCTACTGATGGTATGACAGCGGACTGGGTACACTTGCCGTATGAGTTCTTGATGAAAATATCTAATGATATCATCAATAAAGTAAAAGGGGTAAATAGAGTGGTGTATGACATTAGTTCTAAACCACCTGCAACTATTGAGTGGGAATAATAATTAGATTTTAATATAATCTTTTGAACATCAATTTTTTAATGTTCGCTATAAAACGGTATCAGATTTTTGGAATAAAATTTGATACCGTTCGTTATTAATAATTATATAATTTTATAAATAAGAAGGATGAAATATTTTTTTGCGATATGTATGACGGCTTTGTTTTTTAGTTACAACGTTTTTTCACAAGAAAAATCGACTACACATAAAGTAGAGAAAGGAGAGACAATCAGGCAGATTGCAATAAAATACAACGTTACTCCGTATGATATTTACCAATTAAATCCAGACGCGCTAAGTGGTTTAAAACCCAATAGTGTTTTGTTGATTCCAAAGAGCAACGGCAAACAAAAAGTAGCAGTTCATGCTAAGGCAAATGCGAAAGCGATTACCCATGAAGTAGCACCAAAGGAAACTTTGTATGGTATCGAAAAAAAATATGGTGTTTCTGACGAAGCATTAAAACAAGCCAATCCTTTTTTAGAAAAAGATGGATTGCAAATAGGGCAAATCCTTACGATTCCTTCTGGAATTGGCAAGAAGAATAGTATTCCAGAACAAATAAAAGCAGTCTATCATGATGTTCTTCCTAAAGAAACCAAATATTCTATTGCTAAGAAATACGGTATTACTATTGAAGAATTAGAGAAGAAAAACCCTGAAATAGTTTCAAATTTACCTATTGGTTATAAATTAATTATCAAAGGAAATCCTGAAAATTCGCTACCTAAAGTGGATAAAACGACCACTGCCGTTGAAGTTAAAAAAGAAATTGTAAAATCCACTACTCCAAAAGTTTTTCCAAAAATTAATTATATAGATTATGTGGTAAAACCAAAAGAAACACTGTATAGTTTATCAAAAATCTCAGGTTTAGCGCAAGAGGAATTAATTAAATTGAATCCGGCTTTATCCAATGGTGTTGAAATAGGAATGATTTTAAAAGTGCCTGAATCAGCTTCTATTCCACAGCAAGCAGAGTCTAAAAAAGAGTATGCTGTAATCTCAAAGGAAAGCTCTAGTAGAAAGAAACTAGTGTTGCTTTTGCCTTTCAATGTTTCAAAAATTGAGAGTGATACAGTCAATTCGACTGCAATGCGCTTGAAGAAAGATAAATTCTTAAACATGACTTTAGATTTTTATGCAGGAGCTTTAGTGGCGATTGATTCGGCTAAACAACTAGGATTGTCAATAGATGTTAGTGTTTTTGATTCTCAAGAAACTAAAAACACCTCGGCAGTTGCTGCGCTAATTAAAGAAAATAATCTAGAAAATGCAGATGCGATCATTGGGCCTTTCTATCAAAATAATGTGGAGAAAGCAGCTGAATTATTAAGTGCAAATCAAGTACCTGTAATTTCACCTTTGTCAAAAGATACGGGCGATTCGTTTAGCAATATGTTTCAAACAATACCTACTGCTGTTGTTACAAAAAATGCTATGTTCGATTTCATGAGAGCTAAAAATGGGAATATTATAGCGGTAGTTGATAGGAAAAAAGAATCTGTTATACAGTTTATAAAAGAGAATCATACAGATGTGAAATTTTCAACGCTTACTGCAAATGGAGGTGTGTCTGCTGAAAATTTGAAAAGTTTATTTGTGAAAGATAGAACAAACTATGTGGTTATGGAAACAGGAAACACAGGAATGATTAAAACTACAATAGCAACTATGTTAGGTGCTATGGCCACTTATAAAGTGCAATTGGTTATTTTAGAACCAAACGAAACATTAGATACAGATGAGATTAATTTTGTGAATCTAACAAAATTGAAATTAATGTATCCATCTGTTTCTCGCGAAAACGAATCTCCTGAAGCTTTAGTCTTCGAAAAAGAGTTTAAAAAGAAAAATAAAATTTATCCTAACGCATTTGCTACAAGAGGTTTTGATATTACTTTTGATACGATGATGCGTTTGTCACAAGATAAAAAATATCAAGAAACGATTGAGAGTACTGCTACGGAACAGGTAGATAATAAGTTCGAATTTTACAAAAAGGAAGATGGTGGCTACATTAATAAAGGAGTGTACATCTTATATTATGACACTGATTTAACTATAAAACAAGCAAACTAATGACATCAAAAGTAACGTATTTAGGAGATTTAAGAACCTCTTCAATTCATTTGCAATCAGGAAATGAAATTATTTCGGATGCTCCTATAGATAACAATGGAAAAGGTGAAGCTTTCTCTCCAACGGATACTGTAGCGAATGCTTTGGCAAGTTGTATGATGACGGTTATGGGAATCAAAGCACGTGATTTGGAAGTTGATTTAAAAGGTTCGACAGCTGAAGTTACTAAAATTATGAATGCAGATCCAAGACGCATTGGGGCAATCGAAATTACTTTTGAAATACATGGAGTTGCCGATGAAAAGAATAAGACTATTCTAGAAAGAGTCGCTATGACGTGTCCTGTTTTTCTAAGTTTAAATGCTGAAATCGAAAAACGTATTATTTTTAACTGGAAATAAAGATTTGCGAAGCAAGAGACAAGACACAAGAACTATGTAAAGGTCGTGTGTTTTGTCTCTTGCTTCTTTTTTTATAAAAATGGAACAAAACCAAAAACAACTCATCAAACTGGCTCATACTAAAATGCCGTTTGGTAAATATGAAGGAAAGTATCTTATTGACTTGCCGGAATATTATGTGGTGTGGTATAGCAATAAAGGATTTCCGAAAGGAGAGTTAGGGCAACAGCTTCAGCTGATTTATGAGCTAAAATTGAATGGATTAGAGGAATTGATACGAAATATTAAAAAAAGATACCCGAAACCACTTTAATTTGTGAATTTGACAATCTTTTGAATTTTAAAATGGAACGTTTAGTAATTCGTAATTTTCCAAATTATCTCATTTTCAAATTAGCTTTTTCTCAATTTATAATTGTATTTTTGCCAAGTTTTTTACACAACTACAACACAAATAACAACAGAATGAATCAAACGAAATATATTTTTGTCACTGGCGGTGTGACTTCTTCTCTGGGGAAAGGAATCATAGCAGCATCATTGGCAAAATTGTTACAAGCTAGAGGGTATCGTACAACTATCCAAAAGTTTGACCCTTATATTAATGTAGATCCAGGAACATTAAATCCTTATGAACATGGGGAATGTTATGTTACTGATGATGGAGCTGAAACAGATTTAGATTTAGGACATTACGAGCGTTTCTTGAATGTTCCTACCTCTCAAGCAAATAATGTTACTACGGGAAGAATTTATCTTTCGGTTATTGAAAAAGAAAGAAGAGGAGAATTTCTTGGTAAAACGGTACAAGTAGTACCTCATATTACCAATGAAATTAAAGATAGAATGCAATTGCTTGGTAAATCAGGTGATTATGATATTGTAATTACGGAGATTGGTGGAACAGTAGGAGATATTGAATCTTTGCCTTACATAGAATCCGTTCGTCAATTGGTTTGGGAATTAGGGGAACACAACGGAATTGTGATTCATCTTACTTTGGTGCCTTATTTGGCTGCTGCAGGAGAATTGAAAACAAAACCAACGCAACATTCTGTTAAAACGTTGATGGAAAGCGGTATTAAAGCGGACATTTTAGTTTGTAGAACAGAGCATGAAATTTCTGAAGAACTAAGAAATAAATTAGCATTATTCTGTAATGTAAAAAGAGAAGCTGTTATTCAATCTATTGATGCTTCGACGATTTATGAAGTGCCAAATTTAATGTTGGAAGAAGGATTGGATGTAGTTGCATTGAAGAAATTAGATTTACCTAAAAAAGCGGCTCCGGATTTGAAAAACTGGAATACTTTTTTACGCAGATTGAAACATCCAAAGCATACTGTAAACATCGGTTTGATTGGTAAATATGTAGAAATGCAAGATTGTTACAAATCTATTTTGGAAGCATTTATTCATTCAGGTGCAGCAAATGAAACCAAAGTTAATGTGATTTCTATTCATTCAGAACATATTGACGCAACAAACATAAACGAGAAATTAGCCGGTTTAGACGGAATTCTTGTTGCTCCTGGTTTTGGAGAAAGAGGAATTGAAGGAAAAATCGAAGCAGTTCGTTATGCTCGTGAAAATAAAGTGCCATTTTTCGGAATTTGTTTGGGTATGCAAATGGCAGTTATCGAATATTCAAGAAATATTGTTGGGTATGCTGATGCTAATTCTACTGAAATGAATGAGCAGACTTCTCATCCGGTTGTAAACCTTATGGAAGAGCAAAAAAATATTACTGATAAGGGCGGAACAATGCGTCTTGGAGCATGGAAATGCGATATAAAACAAGATTCATTAGCCTATAAAATTTACGGTAAAGAGACTATTTCGGAACGTCACCGCCACCGTTATGAATACAATAGCAATTATGTAGCGCAATTGCAAAATGCAGGATTGATCGCATCAGGAGTAAATCCAGATACAGGATTGGTTGAGATTATAGAAATAGAAGACCATCCGTTTTTTATTGGAGTGCAATACCATCCAGAATATAAAAGTACGGTAGCGAATCCGCATCCTATTTTTGTAAATTTTGTAGCAGCAGCGGTTCAAGCTAAGAAAAAATAGTTTTTTGTTTTTTGAAACAATTCAACAAACGAGATACTAATAGATTAAACTTTTTTAAATATTATAATGGAACAAAAAAAATTTGACCTCAATTCGATTATCGGTTTTGCATTAATTTTTGGTATTTTGGTTTGGATTATGTACCAAAATCAACCAGATCCTAAAGTAGTTGCTGCTGAAAAAGCTCAAAAAGAGCTAGCTATTAAGCAGGCTAAAGCCAAAGAATTAGAGGAGAAAATAGTTGCAAAAGCTACTATTGCAGTTGCAACAACTGGAGATTCAACACAATTGGCACAATTGCAAAAAACCTTAGGGAATTTTGCGTATTCTGCGACACTTCCTTCTGCGAAAGCGGGTGTTACCACTATCGAAAATGAATTGGTAAAGTTGACAATTGCCAATAAAGGTGGGTACATTGTTGAAGCTACGTTAAAAAAATTCGAAAAATTCAAGAAAGGTTCTGGACAATTGGTTGAATTGATAAAAGACAACAATGCCAATTTAAATGTACAATTGCTAACCAGTGATAACCGTACTTTAAATTCTAAAGACTTGTTTTTTGAACCTACTGTAACAAAAATAGGAGCAGACCAAGTCTTGTCTATGAAATTGAAAGCGGGAGCTAACGAGTTTTTGGAATATAAATACATATTGAAGCCAAACGATTATATGATTGGTTTTGATATTCGTTCTCAAGGATTGAACAAAGTTTTAAATACTTCTAAACCGTTAGATTTAGAATGGGATTTGAAAACGTTTAGAAATGAGAAAAGTGTATCTTACGAAAACCGTTATACTGAAATATATTTTGAGCATAAAGAAGGAAAAGTTGATTATGCAGGTTTAGGCCAATCAGAAGAATCGGATCTTGAAAAAGCAACTTTTGTAGCTTTTAAACAGCATTTTTTCTCTACAATACTTTTGACAAAAACTCCTTTCGAAACGGCTAAAGTGAAGTCGGATAATCTGGTTAAAGATGATAAAATCGATACCACTTTTACGAAACAATTTAAAGCAAACATACCATTAGCTTTTGAAAATGGAGAGTTAGATCATAAAATGAGTTGGTATTTTGGTCCAACAGATTACAAGACTTTAAGTCATTATGATAAAAATTTAGAAAAAATTATCTCATTGGGTTGGGGAATTTTTGGATGGATTAATAAATTTATTTTTATTCCATTATTTGGATTTTTAAGTACTTACATTGCTTACGGGATTGCTATTATTGTTTTTACAATACTAATAAAATTAGCAATGTCGCCTATTACGTTCAAATCATTCTTGTCACAAGCCAAGATGAAAGTATTGCGACCTGAAATTACAGAATTGGGAGAAAAATTTAAAAAAGACCCAATGAAGAAACAGCAAGAAACGATGAAATTGTACAACAAAGCGGGTGTGAATCCTATGGCGGGATGTATTCCAGCCTTGATTCAGCTTCCTTTTATGTACGCTTCCTTTCAGTTTTTCCCATCGGCTTTTGAGTTAAGACAAAAAAGTTTCCTTTGGGCGGATGATTTATCTTCTTTTGATGAAATAATACGTTTGCCTTTCTATATTCCTTTTTACGGGAATCACATCAGTTTGTTTCCAGTACTTGCCTCAATTGCTATTTTCTTCTATATGAAAATGACATCTGGTGATCAGCAAATGGCCGCTCCGCAACAAGAAGGAATGCCGGATATGGCGAAGATGATGAAAATAATGATTTATGTTTCGCCAATCATGATGTTGTTCTTCTTTAATAGTTATGGTGCAGGATTGAGTTTGTATAACTTTATCTCGAATCTAATAACCATTGGAATTATGATTGTCATCAAAAGATACTTTATCGACAGTGATAAGATTCATGCTCAAATTCAAGAAAATAAATTGAAAGAGCCAAAGAAACAAGGTAAATTCCAGAAAAAACTACAAGAAGTAATGGAACAAGCCGAAGCACAAAAAGCATTAGACAAAAAGAAAAAATAATGGATATAAAAAAAGCTCTCAGAAATGAGAGCTTTTTTTTGTTCTAAAAAAATTAAAGAATGGGTAGTAATACTTTATCAATGGCATGAATCACTCCATTGGAACATTGGACATCAGTGATAATAATATTTGAAATCCTGTTATTAGCATCTTTAATTTTTGCACCTCCAGTAAGTTGTATGCTAAATGTTTGAGCTGGAGTAAGAATTGGAGTCACAACTTGTCCTTCGGTTAAACTAGCAGCTAACACATTAGCAGGACTTACCACATGGTATTGTAATACTTTAGTTAAGTTTGCAGCTGAAACACCCGCAATTCCTCCAGGAGCAAGTTCCGTATTCAAAGCTGTAAAAGCATTATTTGTAGGGGCAAAAACGGTGAATGGACCTGTTGCAGACAATGCGGTGATAAAATTAGGTTGACCAGAACGATTTAGGACACTTACTAAAGTGCTAAAATTAGCGTTTGCTGCAGCGTGAGTTACAATGGTAGGTAGATCAATGACTTTATCTACAATGTGAATCACTCCATTTGAAGCCATGATGTCAGCAGCAGTAACTGTTGCTACTCCATTTAGTTTTACTCCAGCAGATAGATCAACATACATACTAAGGTTATTTGTTGTTGATGCAGTTCCTTTGGCTAAAGTTTTAATATAACCTGTGCTTAAATCAGTAGATTTTACTGAACCCGAAACAACATGATTTAATAGTATTTGCGTCAAAGCCTCTTTTGGGACATCATTTATTGTTGCATAGGGAGTTGTGGCTAAAAAAGCGGTAAATGCTTCATTAGTAGGAGCAAAAACTGTGAATGGACCAGCGCCTTGTAAAGTAGTTGCTAATTCGGCTTTCGTTAGTGCTTGAACTAAGATGCTTAAATTTGCAGTAGCAACTGCTTTTCCGGTAATAGTGTTGTCAGTTACTTCAGTGTTGTCGTCATCACACGACACTGAAAAGATTGCGAATAATACAATCAGAACCAAATTCCTAATTTTAGATACATTTTTCATAGTGTTTGTTGTTTATTTGTTTCCACGAAAATAATAAATTGATTTTGTATTTTGTTTAATTTTTCAATAAAAAGAATAAACAAAATAAAAGTTTAATATTTTTTTTAGGTTTGTTTAATTTTTGTTTTTTGTGATTTCTAAGGTGCGTAAGTATTTGTTATGTAGCTGTATAAGTATTTTTGTTTGTTTTCGATTTATTCTTTTTCTAAAAAAAATAAGATTATGATTAAACAATTTATAATGATTGGTTTAAAGTAGTTATTGAACTAAATCCAAGAGTAGTTTTCCCGTAATCACTACTATTTAAAATTTGAAGTTGTTCCCTATTTTGCTATGTCTGAAATGAGAATCGTACTATTTTTATGAAATTTCGACTAATGTCCTACTATAATAAATTTGTAAATTTGCTGAAATAAAATAGTAGTTTATCAGTTTTATAGTAATACCTAAATGCATAGTAATAATGAATAAATATCAGATTAGTTTTTTTGCCTTTTTGAGTTTTGTGCTTTTCAGCCAAAATATATTATCACAAACGGATTCCAACAAGTTAGACGAGAAAGGGAAAAAGCATGGAGTATGGAAAGGATTTTATGAAGAATCAAAACGACCGCGATATGAAGGAACTTTTGAGCACGGAAAAGAAATTGGAATTTTTAGTTTTTTTGATGATACCAAAGCTAAATCTATAATAGCCACTAGAGAATTTAATGCAAAAGACAATTCAGCTTATACTATTTTTTATGATCAGAATAAAAATAAAGTAAGTGAAGGAAAAGTGGTCAATAAATTATTTGAAGGAGAATGGAAGTACTACCATCAAGCTTCTCCGGCTATTATGACTATAGAAAATTACGTAAATGGAAAGTTGGAAGGCTTGCGTACCGTTTTTTATCCTAGTGGTAAAATTGCTGAAGAAATAAGTTATAGAAACAATTTGAAAAATGGTTTTTATAAAAAATATACTGAAAAAGGAGTTGTACTTGAGGAGTCCATTTTCAAGAATAATAGGTATAGTGGTTTAGCTATCTTTAGCGATACAAATGGCAATGTAGTCTCTAAAGGACAGTTTGTAAATGGAAAAAAGTCAGGAATTTGGCAGTTTTTCGAAAAAGGAAAATTAGTCAAAGAAACGAATATGAGTTTACCTGAAAACGCTTCGAAGGTCAAAAATAATTAACGGTATCGTTAACAAATACTGTTGTAAATCTTTTGTAACTTTGCACTCTTGTAAAATTTTAATTTTTTGAAGATGAAGCGTGTTGTTGTTGGACTTTCTGGAGGTGTAGATTCAAGTGTTGCTGCATATTTATTGCAACAACAAGGGTATGAAGTTATAGGCCTTTTTATGAAAAATTGGCATGATGATTCGGTTACCATTTCTAATGAATGCCCGTGGTTAGAAGACAGTAACGACGCTTTGTTAGTGGCTGAAAAGTTAGGAATCCCTTTCCAAACAGTTGATTTAAGTGAAGAATATAAAGAGAAAATCGTGGACTATATGTTCAACGAATATGAAAAAGGACGTACTCCAAATCCTGACGTACTTTGTAATCGCGAAATAAAATTTGATGTTTTCATGAAAATTGCTTTAAGTCTTGGTGCTGATTATGTGGCAACAGGACATTACTGTCAAAAAAGCGAAATCGAAGTTAACGGCGAAACGGTTTATCAATTGAAAGCCGGTGCTGATACCAATAAAGATCAATCGTATTTTCTGTGTCAATTATCGCAAGAGCAATTGGCAAAATCATTATTTCCTATTGGAGAATTAACCAAGCCTGAAGTTCGTGAAATAGCAGCTCAAATGGATTTGATTACTGCTGAAAAGAAAGATTCTCAAGGATTATGTTTTATTGGAAAAGTACGTTTGCCTGAATTTTTACAGCAAAAATTACAGCCAAAAGACGGAGTTATAATTCAAATTGATAAAAACGACCCTATATATAGTTTAGAAAAAGAAGCAGAATTAACGATTGAAAATAGTTTATTATCTGAGGCTCGAAAAATTCCATATACTCTAGAAATGGGAAAAATAGTAGGAAAACATCAAGGTGCTCATTATTTTACCATTGGACAACGAAAAGGATTAAATGTTGGAGGAACGACTGATCCTTTGTTTATCATTGCCACTAATGTGGAAACCAATACGATTTATACTGGATTGACCAGTCAACACCCGGGATTATTCAAGAAAGCCTTGTTTATAGAAAAAACGGAAGTGCATTGGATTCGGGAAGACATGACTTTGGCTAATGGGGAAACTATGCAAGTAATGGCTAGAATTCGATACCGACAACCATTACAAAGTGCTACATTACATCAATTTGAAAACGGAATGTATGTTGCCTTTGATGAACCACAATCTGCAATAACAGAAGGGCAATTCGTAGCTTGGTATTTAGGGGAAGAATTAGTTGGTTCGGGAGTAATTTCATAGTTTAGTGTTTTATTAATTGATAAGGAATAAAAAAACAAATGCTTTTCTGGGATTTAGTAGATTCTACCAAATAATGATGATGATTCAATCCTGACAATAGTTAGCATTTTTAGAACCAAAAAAATAAAGTTAACTATGAAAAAAATCTATACATTTCTTTTTTTATTGATTGCATCGGCTGTTTTTTCTCAACAAGATGCTTGGATCTATTTTAATGCAAAACCAAATTCTCAATTTTATTTTGATTCTCCTTTGGAAATGCTAACTCAAAGAGCATTAGACAGAAGAGCAAATCAAAATATTGCTATCGATTTTAAAGATATTCCAGTTGAGGAATCTTATATCGATCAAGTAAAATTAGCTTCGGGAATCACTGTTATGGCAAAATCTAAATGGATGAACGCAGTTCATGTTCGTGGTTCACAAGCGAACATAAATGCCTTAGCAATGCTTTCTTTTGTTAGTAAGGTTGATTTTGCGGATAACTCGTTGAATCAATCGGCAAAAATTGCGAAGCCTTCAAAAAGAGCAAAAGTCAATAAGACGAGTAAGACAAAAATTAACTATTCCTACGGTTCTTCATTGAATCAAATCCAGATGCTTAACGGACACTTATTACACCAGCAAGATTATACGGGTTCCGGTAAAATAATAGCTGTTTTAGATGCTGGATTTCCCGGAGTAAATACAGCTCAACCTTTTGAAAGATTAAGATCTAATAATAGGATTTTAGGTGGTTATAATTTTGTTTTAAGAGATTCTGATTTTTATACGGGAGTTTCACACGGAACTTCGGTACTTTCTTCAATGGGTGGTTACAAAGAAAATTCGTTAGTAGGAACAGCGCCAGACGCCTCTTATTATTTGTTTATTACTGAAGATGATACCTCTGAAAACCCTGTTGAAGAATCGCTTTGGGTTGAGGCAGCAGAAAGAGCAGACAGTTTAGGAGTGGATATTATCAATACTTCTTTGGGGTACTTTGATTATGATAACGATGCCTACAGTCACACTTACAGTCAAATGAATGGTACAACGACATTCATGTCTCGTGCTGCGGAAATTGCTTTTAGCAGAGGAATGATTTTAGTAACTTCTGCAGGTAATTCTGGTGGTACTTCAAATCCAAATATTGCTGTTCCCGCCGATGCTGCTTCAGTAATTGCAGTAGGTGCTGTAAATTCTTCAGAAGTAGTGACCTCATTTAGTTCAATTGGTCCTTCTTTTGACGGAAGAATAAAACCTGAGGTAATGGCACAAGGACAAGAAGCAATAGTCTCAGATCCTGCAGGTAATATAGTAACTGCTAATGGTACTTCTTTTTCAAGTCCAATAATGGCTGGAATGATTGCTTGTTTGTGGCAGGCATTTCCTCAAAAAACAAATCGGGAAATTAGAGATTTGATACTCAAATCATCAGATAGATTTTCAGCTCCCAACAATCAATATGGATTTGGAATTCCTGATTTTGCTTTAGCTGCAAGTAACTTATTGTCATTAGAATCTGTTTCTAAAGATGATTTTATAGTGTATCCTAATCCAGCAAGTGATACTATTTCCGTTTCTTTACCAGCGAATTTTGGCGATGGAACTTTATTTATTTACTCCATTTTAGGACAAAAAATAGTAGAGCAAAAAATAACGGCTGATAGGCCTATCATTTCATTGAAATCATTGAATGAAGGTGTATATCTGTATAAAATGGAATCAGATGGTTTTTCTAAAACAGGAAAAATCATTAAAAAATTATAGCATCATAAGCACATGAATAGAATCACGGAACTTTTTAAAATTAAATATCCAATTATTCAAGGAGGAATGATTTGGAATAGTGGTTATAAATTAGCAAGTGCAGTAAGTAATGCAGGAGGTTTAGGATTGATTGGAGCTGGTTCCATGTATCCTGAAGTGCTGCGCGAACACATTCAAAAATGTAAAAAGGCCACTTCAAAACCTTTTGGAGTAAATGTTCCGATGTTGTATCCCAATATCGAAGAAATCATGAAAATCATCGTTGATGAAGGAGTGAAAATCGTTTTTACTTCGGCTGGGAACCCAAAAACATGGACGGCTTATTTGAAAGAGAATGGTATAACTGTTGTTCATGTAGTGAGCAGTTCTGTTTTTGCATTAAAAGCGCAGGATGCAGGAGTTGATGCAATTGTTGCCGAGGGTTTTGAAGCCGGCGGGCATAATGGTAGAGAGGAAACAACTACATTAACACTGATTCCCATGGTGAAACAAGCAATTACTATTCCGTTGATTGCTGCGGGAGGTATTGCTACTGGTCGTAGTATGCTGGCAACTATGATATTGGGCGCTGATGGGGTTCAGGTAGGAAGTAGATTTGCAGCCTCAGTAGAGTCATCTGCGCATGAAAATTTTAAGGAAACCATCGTTAATGTTAAAGAAGGGGATACTCAGCTCACTTTAAAAGAACTTGCTCCTGTTCGATTGATTAAAAATAAATTTTATCAGGATGTTCAGCGATTGTATGAAAAATGTCCAACTAAAGAAGAATTAATAGATTTGCTTGGAAGAGCAAGAGCAAAACGCGGGATGTTTGAAGGTGATTTAATAGAAGGAGAATTAGAGATAGGACAAATAGCAGGGTTAATTCATGATATCAAACCAGCAGCAACAATTATTGATGAAATGATAATTGATTTTGAAACCGCTAGAAAAGAAATGATTCATTTTGATTTTTAATTGATTAAGGAATGATAAAGACAAAAATATATATAGTATTGCTTTTTTTAGTAATGGGATTGCAATATTCCTTTGGTCAAAATTATAAATTTAAAACTTCGGGTTTTAGTGTTTTAGAAAAAACAGAAAAGGGAAAATGGGGCAAGTGGTCTGATTTAGATTTGGTCAATATTTTAGTCACATTGGATACCGATAAAAATAGAATAGTAGTTTATTCTCAAATCATTCAGTTGTTTGAAATCATTGATTATCAAACCATTGAGGAGAATGATACTGATATTGTTTATTCGTTTACCTGCAAGAATAATGAAGGTTTAGATTGTACGGTTTCTATAATTACCCGAAAAAAACAAGATAATAGGAAGCAATTGTATATCAACTATGAAGACCGGATTATTGTGTATAATATTTTTAATATGTGATGATTTGCATAAAAAAACGCTTCCTTTTGAAAGATTTAATCATTCAAACTGAAGCGTTTTCTAATATTAATTACTACATCAAGGTTAGAAT
Organism: Flavobacterium sp. KS-LB2; assembly: GCF_036895565.1. Taxonomy (NCBI): domain Bacteria; kingdom Pseudomonadati; phylum Bacteroidota; class Flavobacteriia; order Flavobacteriales; family Flavobacteriaceae; genus Flavobacterium; species Flavobacterium sp. KS-LB2. The sequence goes on from NZ_CP145904.1 coordinate 1,080,573, forward strand.
TTAAAGCTTTTCAATGTCTTTTATAAATTCATCGTATTCTAAATAAAATAGTTCCAGAGCATTCATTTTCTCATTATAAAAGTCAAATATTTCATCCCAATAGTTGCGATTGCTCACACCGACTCCTAGTTTTTCAACCCAAATTCTGCTAATAGTTTTGCCACTTTCAAGTGTATGTTCTTTTTCGAAAACTAAGTCTTTTATGAATTCCTCTTCAAGAATAGTTTTTAGTGCTTCTAGTTTTTCGAAATAGGCAATTCTTTTTTCGTCGTTACGGTGTTCAATATCGATTAAAACTTGAGCTTTTTTATTGTCTACATAAAATTTAAAAGAGAAATCCTTGATTTTAGTGTCATATAAAACCCATTTTCGGGGATATTTTTCTGCGAATGCAATCCAGAATTCTCGCTTTAATCGTTGTGTTTCTTCTTTGCTATACATTGATAATTACTTTTTGGTTATAGAAAAACTTGTGCAATTGTATTTTCTAAACTATATTTATGAGCGGTTTTGTATGCAAAAATAGACTTTGATTATGAATTTTCAAGAATTTTTACGGTATGTTCCTAAATTAATTGAAGCAAGACTTCCAGCTTTTGATGCACATATAAAAATGGCGCCTTTAGAGCGATTAGAAAGCTTAAAAAATAGTAATATTGAAGATAAAAATCCAAGAATAGCAGCTGTAATGATGCTTTTTTATCCTAAAAATGAAAGAACACATTTGGTATTGATTGTCCGAAATTCCTATAAAGGGGTTCATTCGGCACAAATCGCATTTCCAGGTGGAAAATATGAGCTAGAAGATAAAGATTTTGCAGATACTGCACTTCGGGAAACGCACGAAGAGGTTGGAATTCATCCAGATAAAATTGAGATTTTGAAACCATTTACAGAATTATATATCCCGCCAAGTAACTTCATGGTTCATCCTTTTTTGGGTATAAGTAAAGAAGAACTAGTGTTTGTACCACAACCTTCTGAAGTGGCAAATATTATCGAATTGCCGCTGTCGGTTTTCCTAGATGATGCACTTGTTGTCGATACAAATTTATCTACTTCCTACGCAGATGATATTAGTATTCCAGCTTTTAAAATTGAAGAGCATATTGTATGGGGAGCTACAGCTATGATGTTGAGTGAGTTAAAGGAGGTTTTAAAAGAGGTTTTAAGATGAAAAAGAAAATTTGGAGGGCAGGTAAGGTCTAGTAAATACAGTGTTTTTTTTTAAGAGTTCTATTGAATTCAGCAACCAACTTCAAATATAAATTTCGTAAGTTTGTAATCCAAATTCACAAAAAAAATACACAATTTTATGGGATTGTTGAAGCGAAATCCTTTCGGACACCTATTATTTATAAAAAAATGGCTAATCCGAATCTTCGGAGCCATGACGCATAGACGGTATAGAGGATTTAATGAATTGCAAATTGAGGGTTCAGAAATAATCAGAAATTTACCAGATTCGAACGTGCTTTTTATATCTAATCATCAAACCTATTTTGCAGATGTAGTTGCTATGTTTCATGTTTTTAATGCGAGTTTGAGCGGTCGTGAAGATTCCATCAAGAACGTTTGTTATTTATGGCAACCTAAAATGAATATCTATTACGTCGCTGCGAAGGAAACGATGAGGGCTGGATTATTGCCAAGAATAATGGCATATGCTGGAGCTATCTCTGTAGAGCGCACTTGGCGTGCCAAAGGAGTTGATGTTCAGGAGAAAAAAGACATTAATCCTAACGATACGGAGAATATCAAAATTGCTTTAGCTGACGGTTGGGTAATTACTTTTCCGCAAGGAACTACAAAATCGTTTAAACCAGTTCGTAAAGGAACTGCACATATTATTAAACAACATAGGCCTATAGTGGTTCCTATTGTTATTGATGGTTTTCGTCGTTCTTTCGACAAGAAAGGAATCCGTATGAAGAAAAAAGGAATTCTACAATCGTTTATTATCAAAGAACCTCTGGATATTGATTATGATAATGATACAATCGAGGAAATTGTAGAAAAAGTAGAATATGCAATTGAGCAACATCCTTCATTCCTAAAAGTGATTCCTGCTGAAGAAATTAAAGAACAGGAAGAGTTGAATCGATTACGAAAATGGGAATATTAAAATAAAAAAAAGAGTTCACCACGGTGAACTCTTTTTTTTATAAATCTATCTTTTTCAATTCTTTATAATTAGCATACAACCTTCGTAGTAGTATACCATATACAACTCTGTAAAACAACCAAAAGGCTCCAAAGAATACTAAAGTAGTCAGAGCCAGAAACCCTACAGTTATTGCCATCACTTTTCCATTAGAGGCAATTTTATCTTTCAGGATGCTCATCTCGGGATTATAAACAAAAGCAATTATAAACCCTATGATTAAACTTACTACTAACATCCCCAGATTGTACCAAACGTAATATTGAACCGTTTTTCGAGTTTTTAAAATGTCTTGCATTAATTGTTTTGTTGATGCAGTGGTCGAAATAGTTTTGTAATTTTTATAAAATAAATAGATAAAAAACAATATCACGCCATAATTAAAATAAGCAAATACTTCAAAGTATTGAATTAACTCACCATGCTTCATTTTTATTAAATAATCATCACTGTTAAAACAGAGACTTAGACACGTCCACAATAAAACTTCCAAAATACTAATGATCAAAATCCACTTCACAATCGAAGATGATTTTTTATGAATCATTTTATAAATCTCAATTTCTGTTACTTGTTCAAAAGAATTATCATTCTTCTGCCAGTCTTTTTTTAATAAATCCAGCTCTTTCATACGCCTAATGGATTTAATATTTTTTTTAATTTCCCTTTAATTCTATTCATTTTCACCCTTGCATTTACTTCGCTAATTCCTAATGTTTCTGATATTTCCTGGTAATCCTTATCTTCCAGATACATAAATATCAATGCCTTCTCAATGTCATTCAGCTGATAAACCGCTTTATACATTAGTTTTAATTGTTCTTCCTCCTCATAATCATATTCAACATCATTCAGGAAATGTTGTCGTCCTTCAAATTCGATAGTATTTATGGATCGTTTTGTTTTTCGGTACAAAGTAATTGCCGTATTCAGCGCGACTCGATAGGCCCATGTAGAAAATTTACTTTCGCCCCTAAATTTTGGAAAAGCCTTCCATAACTGAATCGTAATTTCCTGAAACAAATCCTTATGAGCATCATCGCCATTAGTATACAACCTACAAATCTTGTGGATTATATTCTGATTTTCCTGCAACTGCTTTACAAAAGAATGTTCTAGATTATCACTCATATATACGTTAGTAAACCAATACTGGTTTTTGTTACAAAGTAGCACATTTTTTTTAGTAGCACAACAGTATTCATTTCATAATTATGATTCGTCCCTCTGTATATTACAATCTTTATTTTCTGAAAAATCAGAAAAATAAAGGATTTCCATTGCCATCGGGGCTAGTTTACACGTTTAGTTTCCTGAAAACCTTTTCCATAAAACAAAAATTTCGATACTATTTGATGAAATTCAACAATAGAAAACATCGTATCTTTGAGTATCAACAATTCAGAATTTTTTTAAACATGAACATCCCAAATTCAGCTCTACCCAGAATAGTTATCATTGGCGGAGGTTTCGCAGGAATTGCATTAGCCAAAAAACTAAAAAATAAAAAAGTTCAGGTTGTCCTTTTAGACAAACACAATTACCATACCTTTCAACCTTTATTATATCAAGTAGCAACTGGCGGTCTCGAAGCAGGCTCCATTGCATACCCAATCCGAAAAGTAATTCAGGAATACGATGACGTTTACTTTAGGCTCACCAACGTCCAAGAAATCGATACGAAAAACCAAAAAATAATTACCGAAATTGGAGAATTAAAGTACGATTATCTGGTGATTGCCACGGGCTCCAAAACTAATTATTTTGGCAATAAAGAAATCGAGCGCAACAGTATGGCAATGAAAACCATACCACAATCGCTCAATATTAGAAGTCTAATTTTAGAAAATTTCGAGCAAGCCGTTTTAACCACCGATGTAGGGGAACAAAATAGTCTCATTAATTTTGTACTAGTAGGTGGCGGACCAACAGGAGTAGAGTTAGCAGGCGCTTTGGCCGAAATGAAAAAAGCAATTCTCCAAAAAGATTATCCTGATCTTGATATCGCCAAAATGCAAATAAATTTGATTCAAAGTGGAGATAGGATCTTAAATACTATGAGTGAAGAATCCTCTCAAGCTGCCGAAAAATTTCTAACGAGTTTAGGAGTTAAAATCTGGAAAAACGTACGTGTTACTAATTACGACGGACGCACCATTATCACAAATTCTGATTTGACTTTTGAAACTGCCACTGTAATCTGGACTGCCGGCGTTCAAGGTGCACTTGTGGCTGGATTGGATGGTAAATCTTTAGTTGAAAAAGTAGAACGCATCAGAGTTAATGAGTACAGTCAGGTGATTGGTTATAATAATATTTTTGCCATAGGTGATATTGCCTCAATGGAGTCCGAAACCTATCCGCAAGGACATCCCATGATGGCGCAACCAGCGATGCAGCAAGGAGAATTATTGGGTGAAAACCTGGTGAAATTAATAGAAAACAAACCAATGGAAGCTTTTCAATACAATGATAAAGGTTCTATGGCAACGATAGGAAGAAATAAAGCGGTTGTAGATTTACCAAAATATCATTTCAGTGGTATTTTCGCCTGGTTTGTATGGATGTTTGTCCACTTGTTTTCGCTTATTGGGTTTAAAAATAAAGCAGTAGTTTTCTTAAATTGGGTGTACAATTACATTCGTTTTGATCGTGAAGGACGTTTAATTATACGACCGTATAAAAAGAAAAGTTTCACGACATTTACAAGTGATGAAGTTTAAATAAATTTTTTAAGATAAAGACAATTTGTGTATAAAAATAATAATTTTTCATGCTGTGTTTTTATTCTTACATAGTTAAAAATTAGTACTTAAAAGCGTGTAGAGTAATTCTTATAACTATTTGATAATCAGTTTTTTAACAAAATTATAATAATTGTAATTAATTGAAAATCAATAAGTTAGTCTTTGAAGAATGATTTGGCATTTTAATTGGATTTTTTTGAATGATTTTTGATTTAATTTTATAGTTCAATTAAAATTCAGGAGATAATGAAAAACGTTATACTTTCCAATTTTCACCCTATTCTAGTAGGTAAATTGATAGACCAGAAAAAGCTAAATCAATACACAAAATTTTTATATTATCACTTTCAGAACCTTCCAAAATTCGGTCTAACAGGAAATGGGGCTTTTGATAATGAACCTATTACTTTTGAGCTTATATCCGATCAGGTGGATAAGTATGCTGTTTCTTCTGAGAGTATTAATAGTAGACAAAGTATTATTTTTGAGGAAGTAGAGGATTTTATTGAGCATATAATGGAAGTTACTTCTCCTTCAGGATATCATTTTCCTGCTGGTTTCGAAGTGAAATCTGGAAATCTTTATGGACCTAAAATTGAGGTTCGTATGGAATGGTTCAAAAGAAAAATGGGATATGTTTTTGATCAATTTTATTTAAAAACCAATACAAGTCCAGAAAATCTCATACATGTTACTTGCTCGGGTTATTCTTCGCCAAGTGTCGCTCAAGAGGCAGTAATAGATAGGGATTGGGAAACGGTACAAGTTACGCATTCCTATCACATGGGCTGTTATGGAGCTTTTCCGGCAATTCGTACAGGAAGAAGTTTGCTGTGTGCCAGTTCAACTAAAGGTAGGGTAGATGTGGTTCACACAGAATTATTATCAGCACATTTAAACCTGACTGAATTTTCGAATTCAAATATTATGATTTGTTCCCTTTTCGCAGATGGATTTATTGGGTATTCCTTGTTCGATGAAGAATCTTTTTTGAATGATGATGCATTTCCAGAGAAAAAAGGACTACGAATTTTAGCGGCTCATGAAGTCATCATACCAGATTCGTTAGAGGATATGTCTTGGGATTTAGGAGAATATAATTTTTTAATGACGTTGTCTAAGCGAGTGCCCGTTTTTATTCGTAAAAATATAAAACCTTTTTTGACTACACTTTGTAATAAAGGGAATGTCAATCTTGAAGACCAAAAAGGGAATATGCATTTTGCAATACATCCAGGCGGACCAAAAATCATTGATTATGTTATAGATGCCATTGGTTTGGCAAAAGAACAAGCCAATTGGTCTTATGAAATTTTGCGCCGTCAGGGGAACATGTCTTCTGCCACGATTCCACATATTTTTAATGAAATTATAAACGACTCAAACATTGAATCAGGAAAGAAAATTGTAGCAATGGCATTTGGTCCAGGACTTACTGCTACTGGTTTGTTATTGGAAAAACTATAATTTTAAAGATAAATATTAAACCTAATTTGTTTTGATTAGTTTTTACGTGTAACTCATAGCTTTCTTTCTTGGTAGTAGTTTACCATTAAATTTACAAATTTACTATAGCCTTCTAAGCCATCTTTTTGCTGATTTATTTTTAGAAATCTATCGTAAAAAGCATGAAAACCCTTGTCAATAATAGTATCGTACTGCTTCCAAAAATGCTCACTTTCTTTGTAGTTTTTTAAAATTCCGGGATGTATAGTCTTCATTAATTGTTTGAAAATCTTCTCGTCACGTGCTTGCCAATTGCCTAAGCAATACCGCAAGGCCATACTGTAACCCGAATATTGAATGTATACATTATCATTTTTTATGGATGCTAAGAATCCAATAAAGTTGCATTCACTTTCACTGGCAAAACCCATTTGATGTGCCATTTCATGATTAGTAGTCATGGGGAAACTGTACATTGGCCCCAGATAATTAACTTGTGCTTCATTCGTAAACGGATTCAAATAGCCACCAAAACCCATATAGGTCAATGGCAAACTGATGATTGATTTTTTGGTGCTTAAATGGGTATACGTGAAATACGGATGTTCTTCGGCTAGTTTTTTGTATCCATTCAAATTCATCTTGAAAACTTGATTTTGAGAATACGGGAATACTACTTTTAAGCTGTCGTTTTTTGTAATCTGTTTTTGGATGGCGTTTGTTTTAGCGATTAACTTTTTGGTGAAAACCAATAAATCAGCATCTGAATACTCTTTTTTAATCTCCATTTTTTCAAAAAGTGGTTGGCGGTAATAATTCAACGCCCACAGTGAATGAAATAAGAAATAGAACACTGAAACAAAACTTAGTATAGATATTATATTGTTTTTCCATTTTAATTTCCAAGATTTTCGTTGGTTCCAAAACCATTTCAGAATAAAACTAATGGCAACAATATAAATTAAATCCCCCAAAGAAAACGGAATGCTGCCCAATGCTGATCTTGAAAATTTTGAAAGTATTGGATAAAAACCAGTACTGTAAAACTGTTCCACTTGTAGCGGAAAATAGGGTAGTACCTGCAAAATTAATATTTGGACAAAAAGAAAGAAAGAAAGGAAATATTTTGTTCGCACAGCATGAATTTTAGTAGTGTAAATATAATTACAATATCAATTAGTATCGATAAAGAATTTAAACTTTGTAACTTTGGGCTTTGTAAATGTTAAACCTCAAACAAAAATAAATGAGTCAAGAAATAAGAAATCTGGAACCAAAAGCGCTTTGGAATAAGTTTGCCGATTTGAATGCTGTACCACGTCCTTCTAAAAAAGAAGACCGGGTAATTGCATTCATGAAAAACTTTGGCGAGAGCCTTGGATTAGAGACTTTTGAAGATGAAATTCGCAATGTAATCATACGTAAACCTTCAACCGCAGGAATGGAAAACCGAAAAGCAATCGTACTTCAAGGGCATTTGGATATGGTACACCAAAAAAATTCGGATACCGTTTTTGATTTCGATACACAAGGAATCGATATGTATGTGGATGGAGATTGGGTTCGTGCTCGCGGAACAACTCTTGGTGCAGATAATGGTCTTGGAGTTGCTGCTATCATGGCAATCTTGGAAAGTACTGATATTCCACATCCTGCCATTGAAGCTTTGTTTACTATTGACGAGGAAACGGGAATGACAGGAGCGTTGAATTTAAAAGGAGGTGTTTTACAAGGTCAAATCCTTTTGAACTTAGATACTGAAGAGGATGATGAAATAGATATTGGTTGTGCAGGAGGAATTGATGTGACCGCTACTGCTGAATATGATGAAGAGGAAACTCCGGAAGGTTCTGTAGGATATACGATTACTGTAAAAGGCTTGAAAGGTGGACATTCTGGAATGGATATTCACAAAGGGCTGGGTAATGCCAATAAAATCATGAACCGATTGTTATTTGATGGTTTTGATAATTTTGGTTTGCAAATATCCGAAATAAAAGGTGGAAGTTTACGTAATGCGATTCCCCGTGAAAGTCAAGCAAAAGTAATTATTGCCGAAGTGTATGATGAAGCTTTTGTTTTTGACATGCAGCAAATTGTAAACGAAATTAAAACGGAGCTAAAAACAACAGAACCAAATTTAGAAGTTGTTTTTGAAAAAATGGAGGTAACTCCTGTTAAAGTAATGCCTTCAATTGCTCAGTTTTACTTTGTAAGAGCAATGTATACTGCTCATAATGGTGTTTATAGAATGAGTGCCGATTTTGACGATTTAGTAGAAACATCCAACAATATTGCAAAAGTAATAGTAGGTGAAGGACAACTTTCTGTACAATGTTTGACACGTTCTTCAGTTGAAACCTCTAAATTTGATTTAGCTAACGCGTTGCGTTCTGCTTTTGAATTAATGGGTTGTGAAGTAGAATTTTCAGGTTCTTATCCGGGTTGGACGCCAAATTCTAAATCAGAGATTTTAGATGTTTTAGTTCCAATTTATGAAAAACAAAACGGCGAAAAACCAAAAGTAGTTGCTTGTCACGCTGGTTTAGAATGTGGGATTCTGGGAACTAATTATCCTGATATGGACATGATTTCTTTTGGACCAACAATTCATGGAGCACATTCCCCAGATGAAAGAGCAAGTATTTCTTCTTCTCAGAAATTCTGGAAATTTTTACTTGAAATACTAGCCAATATTCCGGTGAAATAGTATTCAGTGTTCAGTATTAAAAAAAAATAGTGTTCAGTAACAAACGAAACTGAACACTATAATCTGAATACTGAACACTAATTTTTAGTCTCTTTTAGGAGCATTCTTCTTATCTCTTTTTTCTTCTTTCTTTTCTTTAGCCGTTTTTAAAGGTTCTTTTTTTACGGTCTTTTTAGCGTCTTGACTTTTTGCCATGTTAGGGGTATTTAGGTTTTGTTTTTATTACTTGATAAAAGTAAATGTATATAATATTTTTGATTTGTTTTGAATATTATTTTAAAAAATCCCCATCGATGATTAATAATTCAACTCCATTAGCGGTTATAGAACGATGTGAACTTATATCATCTGAGACTACATATGTCATTCCTTTAGAAAGTTGAAATTGCTCTCCAGATTCTAATTCACTAATAAAATCACCTTCAAGGCAATGGACAATGTGTCCTTTTTGACACCAATGATCGGCTAAGTAGTCTTTAGAGTAGGTTACTTTACGAATTCGAAGGCCGGCTAGTTGTATGGTTTGCCAATGTGCTATTCCAGTTGTCCCGATATGTTCGGTTTTTTCGATTAAATCCCAATTGATAGTTTGGAAGGGTATGGCAGCCATAGAATTTATTGTTTGGATTAATTAATTGCTATAAAAATCGAATCTTATACGCTTTAAAATAGAAATCCCCAACTTCTTTCAGAATCGGGGATTAAATTATTTTTTTATTCCAAAATAATTAGTTGTTTGAGTAAGATTGAATACTGGATTTATTTTTTCTTTAGAACTTTATATTCTTCATAACATCCGCTTATTGCGTCCATTATTTGTAAGTCATTAGCTGTTTTTATAAACGATTCAGAGTAGTTACAACGTTGCAGAATTTCAGCTATTTCATTTTTATCAACACCTAAAAGAACAGATATTGTTTCTCTGTCAAATTTAGATTCCAAAAGATTTCGTACCGTATCATCTTTTTTCATTTCTTTCAGTTTTTTGAGCTCTTTTGGATTTTTTCCAAAGAAATTGTAGAGCATATCTGCTGGATTGAATATGGAACCCAGTACTCTTCCAAATGCATTTGGAGAATATTCACCAGCTTCGTATCCTTGTGTTAAACCTGAAATACTGTACCTGTAATTTTCTTTTACGGGTATAATTTTAGTATCTACTTCAAGATATCCTGTCAGATTGAAAGGTCTAATTACCACTTCTTCAAGTGCAATTGCTTTTTCAGTAAGTTGAATTTTAGTGCTTTTATTTTTTATCCAGTCATTTGTTACACGAACCCGTAAGGATTGAAAACCAAGACTTGTAATGTGCAGCGTATCATTTACTTGAACATCTATCTCAAAGTATCCTCCGGCGTTAGTTGTAGCACCACGGACTTTATTAATATTTATGATGTTTACACTTGATAGGGGCTCTTTTGTTGTATTGCTGAGAATTAAACCGTCAACTTTATGAGAAGGTTCTTGAACTTGAGCATGTACTGTTATGGACAGTATTAAAAATAAAAAAACTACAAAATATTTCATAAATTGATTTAAGACTTTAAAAGTAATAAATCAAGATTAAATATTTTGTAGTTCCAGTATAATTATAAGAAAATTAACTAAAGTTAGTCTCTTCTTGGTCTTCTTGGTCTTGGTGCGTCACCAAAGCTTTCAGAACGTCTAGGTGCTCTGTCAGATGAACCTTCAGTTCTAGGTCTGTCAGATGAAAAACCACCTTCTCTTCTTGGAGCAGATCCTCTGTCGCTTCTAAAACCACCTTCTCTTGGAGCTGAGTTTCTATCGCTTCTAAATCCACCACCTGAGCCTTCTCTTCTTGGGGCAAAACTTCCTTCTCTTCTTGGAGCTGAATTTCTTCCTCCGCCAAAACTTCCACCAGAGCTTCTTCCGTTGTGATCACGTCTTCCACCACCGTCATTTTTAGAAATTTCAACATTGATTCTACGTCCTTCTAATTGTACGTTGTTCAATATTTCCATTACTTTATCAGTGTGTTCTGGATCAGTGTTAAAGAAAGAGAAACCTTCTTTTACATCTACTTTGAAAACGTCATCACGACCTAAGTCTAATGTCTCTTTCAAGTAATCTTTCAATGACATCCAATCAAAGTTATCTCTTGAACCTATGTTCACAAAATATCTTGTTGCACCGCCATTGTTATTTTCTCTAGGTTCTCTGTCGTCGCTTCTTTCGCGTCTTTCCCCTGATTGAGATGAAATGTCTCTCGTTTTCTTGTAATAATTGATAAAACGATTAAATTCAACCGATACCATTTTCTTGATTAATTCCTCTTTAGATAAACCTTCAAGAACGCTATTAATTGCAGGAAGATAGTTGTCAATTTCATGATCAACTTCAGTGTCTTTAATTTTAGTAGCTAAGTGTAATAATTGGATTTCGCAAATTTCAATTCCAGATGGGATTGTTTTTTCCTCAAACTTTTGTTTGATGATCCTTTCAATTGAAGAAATCTTACGCAATTCGCTTTTAGTTACGATTACGATAGAAGTACCTAATTTTCCAGCACGACCAGTACGTCCAGAACGGTGGTTGTAGGTTTCAATTTCGTCAGGTAATTGATAGTTTACTACGTGAGTAATGTTGTCTACGTCAATTCCACGAGCTGCAACATCTGTAGCAACAAGCATTTGGATTTGTCTTCCTCTAAAAGATTTCATTACACCATCACGTTGCGCTTGAGATAAATCTCCGTGCAATGCAGCAGCGCTGTATCCGTCTTCAATTAATTTTTCAGCAACAGCTTGTGTGTCGCGTTTTGTTCTACAGAAAACTACTGAGAAAATGTCTGGATTAGCATCAGCTAAACGTTTCAAAGCTTCGTAACGGTCACGCGCATTTACAAGGTAAAATTCGTGAGAAACGGTAGCTGAACCTGAATTTTTAGCTCCAACTGTAATTTCAATTGGATCTTTCATGAATTGTTTTCCAATACGTGCTACTTCAGCAGGCATTGTTGCAGAGAATAACCATGTATTTTTTTCATCTGGCGTAGTAGAAAGGATATTTACGATATCTTCGTAGAAACCCATGTTCAACATTTCGTCAGCTTCATCTAGAATACAAAAACTAATTTGAGAGATGTTTACCAATCCTCTATTAATCATGTCTTGCATTCTTCCTGGAGTTGCTACAATAATTTGTGCGCCTCTTTTTATGTCTCTCGCTTGCTCAGTAATGCTAGCTCCACCGTAAACTGCTACCACATTAATACCTTTTTCGTATTTAGAGTAGTTTTTAATTTCGTTGGTAATCTGCAAACAAAGTTCACGTGTTGGAGATAAAATTAATGCTTGTGTGTTTCTGTTGTTGGCATCAATTTTCTGAATAACTGGAAAACCAAATGCTGCCGTTTTCCCTGTCCCTGTCTGAGCCAACGCAACCATATCTGTGTCTTTTTCCAATAATAGGGGAATCGCTTTCTCCTGTACTTCGGTCGGATTTTCAAATCCTAGATCTAAAATCGCCTTCAGTAACGATTCACTCAATCCTAATTGTTCAAATTTATTCATATGTATTTTTAAAATAGGGTGCAAAATTACTGTTAATAATCGATATAAACTAATGCTATTTTAAGATTTAATATTTTATTATAATTTGATTATCAGAAAGTTATATTTTATATTTGTGAATTATACTTTTTGATTTGGGATTTTAGTGTGAAATTACGCTATGGAATTTGTTTTTTTGTTATAAAAATGTTGTATTAGAAGCTTTTATTTGTTCTGCATTAAAAAATCAATTAATTGCTGTGTTGCTTTTCCTCTGTGGCTTATTTTATTTTTTATATCCAATGACAATTGGGCAAAAGTTTCTTGATATTCTTCTGGTTTGAAAATTGGATCGTAACCAAAGCCTTGATTGCCAATTTTTTCTATAGTAATCTCACCCTTTGCAATTCCTGTAAAAAGGTATTGTTCTCCGCTTAAATTTAGTGCAATCACGGTTTTAAAATGTGCTTTTCTATTGCTTTTCTTGGATAAGGATTCTAATAATTTATTCATATTATCATCAGAATTGCGTTGTTCTCCTGCATATCTAGCAGAATAAACGCCAGGTTCACCGTTCAGCGCATCTACTTCTAGTCCAGTGTCATCAGCAAAACAATTGTAACCATATTTTTGAGTAACATAATTGGCTTTTAGAACTGCATTGCCTTCAATTGTAGCAGCAGTTTCTGGAATCTCTTCATGACATCCGATACTTTCTAAACTAAGAATTTCAATAGTTTCAGGAAGCATACTTTGTATTTCGAGTATTTTGTTTTTATTGTTGGAAGCGAAAACAAGTTGCATTTTGTTGATTTTAATGTTGCACTTCAAAGATACATTTTTTTTACAGGATGTCAATTGCAGCCTGAAAAGCCTATTGATAAGTAGATCCCGTCGTGTATAGGTTAAAGAATGTGTGTAATTGTAATTAATCGAAAGTCAATGCGTTAATTAATAGTTAAAATGCTGTTTTCTAATGATTTAACTAATGTAAATTGTATCTTTGGGTGTGGTTTTGATTAATCACTTGAATAAAAACTATCTGCAAGGAGAAGAGTATTCAAATTGTCATTTCATACTGAACGGTATGTTTGATGAATGGTAAATCAAAATTTACAATCGGAGGCCCTTTAAAAAGGCCTCCTTTTTTGTGGTTTATTTTATGGTCTTAATTTTTTAAGTAAGAATCAAAAGATATTTTCAATAGATGAAACTATTATTTAATTGTAATTTTTATGTTGCAAACGAGCGCGTTAATCATGAGTTAAACATCTGTTTTTCAATGATTTGATTTTATTTTAATTGTATCTTTGAGTGTGGTTTTGATTAATTACTTGAGTATGTCAATCTTGCAATAAGATATGATAATTCAATAGTCAGCTATACGAGTAAAAGTATCAGTTTGATAATGGTAAATCAGAATCAACAACTGGAGGACTTTAAAGGTCCTCCTTTTTTTTGTTTTAATGTTTTCGGACACTTTTTAAATTATCAGGAAAATACAAATCAGATAGATGGCTAAATTCATCACCGCGCATGAATATATTAATATCCACATCGGCAAAACTTTTTTTGCCTGCAGCTGCAAGAAGTTCGTTTGCTGCGTGTAAGGTGTTTTTATGAAAATAATAGACACGCTCTGATTTGTCCGCTACAACCAATCCTTTCATTAGCATTTTATCTTGTGTAGCAACTCCGGTTGGACATTGGTTAGTATTACAGCGTAATGCTTGAATGCAACCTAATGAAAACATAAATCCACGTGCGCTATTACACATGTCAGCACCAAGCGCTACAGCTCTAAGGATTGAATATCCTGAAATGATTTTACCACTACAAATGACACGTATTTTATCTCTGATTTCTAATCGTACTAATGTTTTGTTTACAAAAATAAGTGCTGGTTCAAATGGCATTCCCACGCCATCAGAAAATTCAAGCGGTGCGGTACCAGTTCCACCTTCGGCACCATCAACGGTGATGAAATCGGGAAAACAATTTTGAGAAATCATTTCTTCGCAAATCATTTCAAATTCTCGTGTTTCGCCAATACATAATTTAAAACCAATAGGTTTCCCATTGGATAGTAATCGTAATTTTGCTATAAATTTCACCAAACTTTTAGTGTCTGAAAATGCAGTATGGCTGGGAGGAGAAAGTATTGTAGTATGGGGTTTTACGCCTCTTATTGTAGCTATTTGTTCGGTGTTTTTTGCAGCGGGTAATACGCCTCCATGCCCTGGTTTTGCACCTTGCGATAATTTAATTTCTATCATTTTTACCTCTGGAAGATTCGCTTTTTTGGCAAATTTAGCTTCATCAAAACTACCTCTTTCATCGCGGCAACCAAAATATCCAGTTCCTATTTGCCAACAAACATCACCGCCTTGTAGATGAAATTCAGTTAATCCACCTTCGCCAGTATTATGATAAAAGGTACCTTTTTGAGCTCCTTTGTTTAATGCGATGATGGCATTTTCGCTCAATGAACCAAAACTCATGGCAGATATGTTTAATAATGACGCAAGATAAGGTTGTTTACAGTTTGAGCCTCCAATAAGTACTCGTGGTAATTCTTCATTGACTGCTGTAGGGAAAATGGAATGTTTAATTCCTTCGTAACTGGATTGATTTAAGTTTAATTGTGTTCCAAAAGGGATTGTTGAATCGATATTTTTGGCTCTTTGATACACAAGTGAACGCTGATTTCTGGAGAAGGGTTTTCCATCTGTGGAGCGTTCTATAAAATATTGTTGAATTTCAGGAGCTATCATTTCAAATAAATACCTGAAGTAACCCAAAACTGGAAAGTTTCTTAAAATGGCATGCTTGGTTTGAATGCTGTTTGCGATGCCAACTAGAATTATAGTTACAATTGTTAAAGGAAAAAAAATGCTATACTTGTAAAAATAAGCAATAGTTGAACTTAAAAATAAGAGTATAATCCCAAAAATAAAAAATTGCTTTCTCATATTATTTATAGTTTAATAACGTCTAAATTAGTTAGAATTTTCTAATTTTTTAATAGTTTTGTATCACTTGTCGAATTGATTTTAATAATTTTTAGATTTTAAAACAATCTGAGAGAAGTTGAGAGTAGTTGTTAATTATTTAATTATTGTAATTTTTTTGATTAATGCAAAACCAATTGTTTTAATTAGACGTAAATTAAGAAAAAATAGTACTATAGATGAATTTTAAGAATTGTAAAATACAAATAAGCAGACCCTTCTTCTTGCTAATTTTCTTTTTTTTAAGTTTTGTTATCCAAGCCCAGTATGTTATAACAAATGATTCTCAATTTAAAGATGGAGTTTCGTTGCATAAGTATGCTAAAATTGTAAATGTAGGGCAACGCAATTATACGATACACGAAATTATTAAGGATACCTCTCTAAAATTTGAACCATTACTCCTTGAAAATAAAGATCTAGGATTTACGGATGATAATTACTGGTTGGTTTTTGAGGTTGTAAATAACACAAAGAGTGATCTTGTACCATTTATAGAGACGTCTAGACCAATAGTAGATGTTGCTGAATTGTATGTTATTGATCCAAATGGGGAAATTGAGTTGTTAAAAAGTGGCGATTTAATACCTTTTAAAGAACGATCATTAAACTCTAGAAAGACCCTATTTAGGCCAGTTTTAGAGCCTAATGAAGTTACTCGGTTTTATCTTCATTTGAAAAGTGATGGGGAGGTAATTAATGCTCCGATTTATTTTAAGCCGGCAGAAAAAGAATTGGAAATCACTTCGTTTGAACAATTTATTTTTGGCGTTTTTTATGGTATTTTGTTTATCGCGGCAATTATATATATGTTCTTTTATTTTGCAATGAAAGAAAGAAGTTTTTTGTTTTATAGTTTATACGTTACTTTTATTGGTTTACTACAATTCTCTGTTGATGGCTATTTTTATCAATATTTTGCTCCAAATAACGGTTGGTTGTCTTCTCATTCAGTGATACTATTTGCTACAGTGGCAAACTTTTTTTTAGGGAAATATTCTCAAGTATTTTTAAATATCAAAAAATATAGTTTTCTTATTTATCGAATGTATTATACTCAATACGTATTAAACTTGCTTTGTATTATTGCGTTGTTGGCATATCCACCATCTCTTAAATTCTTGTATCCAATTGCTAATATACTAGGACTGTTTTTATTATTGCTTATTATTGTTTCTATTACAGTAGTTTACTTTAGAACAAAAAAAATTGACAAGTTTTTTTCCATTGGTGTTTTTTTCTTGATTAGCGGATTTGTAATTTTTATATTAAAGAATTTTAGTGTTTTGCCATCTGTTTTTTGGACAGACAATAGTTCCAAATTAGGTACTGGTCTAGAAGTAATATTTCTTTCGCTTTCAATGGCGAATTTAATTAGAAATCTTAAAAATGAAAAAAATGAACTTAATCGACTAGCTTTAGTTCGGTCTGAAGAAATGAATGACTTGAAAACTTATTTTTTATCAAATATCAGTCATGAATTAAGAACGCCTTTGAACGCAATTTTGAATATGATTGATTCAATTTCTGGCGAGGTTCAAGATGATAAAATCAGAAGGAATTGCCAAATCATAAAGTATTCCTCTCATAGTTTATTGAGTTCTGTTAATGATATTTTAGATTTTTCTAAAATTGAGAAAAAAGAATTAAAATTAGAATCCGTAAAGTTTGATCCAGCAAGAGTTATAGAAAATTTAAAAAACAATGCTGTTAATAGAGCGAATGATCAAGGATTAGAGTTTCAATTTTCAAAATCAGATACAATTCCTAATTTTTTAATTGGCGATGTAACCCGATTGGTTCAAGTTATAAATAATGTATTAAACAATGCTATTAAGTTTACTTCCAAAGGTTTTGTGAAATTTGATGTAGGCTGTACTATTAACGATAATAATCGCGCTAGTTTGAAATTTACTATTTCAGATTCAGGTGTGGGAATTCCTAAAGATAAAATGAATAGTATTTTTGATTCGTTTTCTCAAAATAGCATTGATAATAAGAGGAAATTTGGAGGACTGGGATTAGGTCTTTACATTGTAAAGACACTCGTAGATATGCAGGATGGAACTATTGAGATGGATAGCAAAGTCAATGAAGGTACAACTTGTATCATTACTTTAGATTTTGAGGTACTGCCGCAAGAAGAAAATACAGATTTTTTGGTTAAGCCAACAGTATATGATTTAGGAGGCAAATCTATTTTAGTAGTTGAAGACAATCCGATTAACCAAATGGTTGTTAAAATGATTACAAAAAAATGGATGAACACTACTGTAGTTTATGCTAACAATGGTCAGGAATGCTTAGATGCTTTCAAGGAAAACCATTTTGATATTGTGTTAATGGATCTTCAAATGCCAGTGATGGATGGCTACGAAGCAACTATAGCGATTAGAAATGGGGAAGCAGGAGTCGCTAATGCTTCTGTCCCCATTATTGCAGTAACCGCTGATGTAATGGAAAGTACTAAATTACGTGTTGCAGAAATTGGGATGAATCATTATTTATCTAAACCAATCAAGAATGATACTTTATATCGTGCTGTAAAAAATTTAGTTTAATTAAAACGCAATCGTACATAAACGTGCTTAATTCCTTTTTTGTCTGAATCTCTCTCGTCGATTTCTAGAATATCAGTGAGTGATTTTAGCATAGGAGTAAGTTTAGGAAACCCATAATTTCTTGGGTCAAATTCTGGTTTTTTCTTTACAATTAGGTTCCCTACATCTCCAAGAAATGCCCAGCCGCTATCATCACCAATGTCTTCAATGGTAGATTCTATTAACTCGATAGTTTGTAAATCAACTTTGTTTAGGCTTTTTGGAGTTGCTTTTTTAGCATCGGATGTGTTGGTTCGTTTTGGTAATTTCTTTTTGATTGCTCCGTCAAGAACTTCAATGTAAATAAATCTATCGCAAGCAACAATAAATGAATTAGGTGTTTTTTGTTCTCCAATTCCAATGACTTTCATGCCAGATTCACGAAGCCGAATTGCTAAACGTGTAAAGTCAGAATCACTGGAAACAATACAAAAACCATCTACTTTGTCTGAATATAATAAATCCATGGCGTCTATGATCATAGCAGAATCCGATGAGTTTTTCCCCACGGTGTAGCTGTATTGCTGAATTGGTGTGATAGCATGTTCTAATAATACACTTTTCCAGCCGCCAGCATTGGGTTTAGTCCAATCGGCATAAATACGTTTGGTGGTTGGAGTTCCAAATTTAGCAATTTCCTCCATCATGCCTTTTACATTGCTATAAGGAACATTGTCAGCATCAATGAGAACGGCCAGTTTTAATTCTTTTGTATCTTGTGACATAAATTTCTAATGTTGAAATATTTATTCAAATATACAAAGTTTATTGAGGATTACGTCTCGAAGTTTGAGGATTAGCCCTAGTCGTTACAAAGTTTCGGGAGGCATCCTTTTGTACCGTCATTGGCAGGAATGAAGCAATCTTTCTTGATGGTACAAAAGATATAATGTAAATCAGGACATCGAAGATTTAGTGTCACCAAATAGCACCTGATACTCATTAGAATAAAGCCTTAAAAATAAATTTACTTTCAATACCATTATAAAATTTAAATAATTATTTTTGCAACTTCTTAAAATTAAAATTATTACTTGAGATATTATGGTAAAAGATTTATTCGAAAGAATTCAAAACAATAAAGGGCCATTAGGAAAATGGGCTTCACAAGCAGAAGGTTATTTTGTGTTTCCAAAATTGGAGGGTGATTTAGGGCCAAGAATGAGATTTCAAGGAAAAGAAGTTTTGAACTGGAGTTTGAATGACTATTTAGGTTTGGCAAACCATCCAGAAGTTCGTAAAGCAGATGCTGATGCGGCATTAGAATATGGAGCGGCTGCCCCAATGGGAGCTCGTATGATGAGTGGCCACACTAAATATCACGAACAATTAGAAAATGAATTGGCAGCTTTTGTGATGAAAGAGTCGGCTTATTTATTGAATTTTGGCTACCAAGGTATGGTATCTATTATAGATGCTTTAGTAACTAGAAATGATGTAATTGTCTATGATGTTGATGGACATGCTTGTATTATTGACGGCGTTCGCTTGCATAGCGGAAAACGTTTTACGTACAAACACAATGACATTGAAAGTATGGAAAAAAACCTACAGCGTGCTACGAAATTAGCTACGGAAACTGGAGGAGGAATTCTTTTTATTACCGAAGGTGTTTTTGGAATGCGTGGTCAACAAGGAAAGTTGAAAGAAATTGTAGAAATGAAAAAGAAATACAATTTCCGTTTATTAGTTGATGATGCACATGGTTTTGGTACGTTAGGTCAAACAGGTGCTGGAGCAGGTGAGGAGCAAGATTGTCAGGATGGAATTGATGTTTACTTTTCTACGTTTGCTAAATCGATGGCTAATATTGGAGCTTTTGTAGCTGCAGATAAAGATATCATAGATTACCTAAAATACAATTTGCGTTCACAGATGTTTGCAAAAGCATTACCAATGATTCAAACTATTGGTTCTTTGAAACGTTTGCAATTGTTACGTGATAACCCAGGATTGAAAGGCAAATTGTGGGAAAATGTAAATGTATTACAAAGCGGTTTGAGAAATAAAGGATTTAATATTGGAGACACAAATACATGTGTTACCCCAGTCTATCTTGAAGGAAGTGTGCCAGAAGCGATGGTTATGGTAAATGACTTAAGAGAAAACTACGGTATTTTCTTGTCTATTGTAATTTATCCTGTTATTCCAAAAGGAATGATTTTATTACGTGTTATTCCTACTGCGTCACACACATTAGCTGACATAGACGAAACACTTACGGCTTTTGAAGCGATTCGTGAAAAACTAGAAAATGGTACGTATAAAGAAATTGCTAGCAGAACTACAGTTGATTTAGACGCTTAGTTTTTGAAATTATTGCAATTTTCAGTTTATATAAATCCATCAGCTTTTGTTGATGGATTTTTTTGAAATGTATCTAGTCAATAATTAGTTTATTTATAATCTAAAATTTGAATTTTATGAAAAAAGTAATTTTACTGAGTGTCGTTTTTATCAGTGTTTTTGTCTCTTGTAAAAAAGGAAAAGAAATAGAAGAAGTAGCAGTTCCATCAGAAGAAATAGTTGTAGAAGAACCTGTTTCGGAAGAATGCTATAGTGCGATTATCAAAAAAGATACTATTTCAATGTCTTTGAATATAAAAGGAAAAGAAATAGCTTCAGGTAAACTGGTTTATAACTTCTTTGAAAAAGATAAAAACCAAGGGACTTTAGTGGGAGAGATTAAAGGAGACACACTTTTTGCAGACTATACTTTTATGTCCGAAGGAGTTTCGTCAATTCGTCAAGTTGCTTTCTTAAAAAAAGGAAATACGTATGTTGAAGGTTATGGAGATGTTGTTGATGATAACAAAGGAAAAGTCACTTTTAAAGATACCAAACAATTAAAATTTGAAGGAAATATCGTTTTGTCAAAAGTAGATTGTAAAATGTAATTTTCTTTATAAAACAACATTATTCAAAACACAAAATCCATTCGCCGCGGCGAATGGATTTTGTGTTTTAAATGCTAAAATCTAAATTGTTATAAATTCTTTAGAAAAGTACATCTTCTTTTGTGAACAACAGGATTAAAATGTTTCCATAAGTTATGAATGGCAAGATTGTCCGCTAGTTCAGGAGTTCTGAAACAATTGATGACTCCTTTTTCTTTGAAAGTAAGGTAATATTCATTGAAAATTATCGCAGTTACTGCTTTGTTTTGATAATCAGGATGAACGCCTATCAAATAGAAAATCATATCCTTGCTTTGCTTTTTTGCTTTTAGTAAATGAAGGAATCCAAATGGGAATAATTTTCCTTTTGATTTTTGCAACGCTTCCGAAAAGGAAGGCATCACAATACTAAAAGCAACAATATTATGGTCTTTATCTTCTACAAATTTAATAAATTCAGGATTGATAAAACTGATGTATTTTTTCTTAAAATATTCTTTTTGAACATCTGAAATTGCTACAAAAGAAGATAGGGAAGCATAAGATTCATTGAATAAATCAAACATTTTATCCACATGAGGCATCACTTCTTTGGTAGTTTTGAAATTGAGCGGACTTAGTTGGTATCTTCTTTTTACCAAATTATTTGCCTTTTCAAAAAATTCAGGTTTTACATTTTCGAAAGGAAATTTACTTTCTAAGTATTCTTTTTCTACGCTATACCCTAATTGCTCAAAATGATGAGCATAATACGGATGATTGTACCACGTAATCATAGTTCCAATTTCATCAAAACCTTCCGTTAATACACCAACTTTATCTAAATTTGAAAATCCCATCGGACCTTCAACGTGTTCTAAATTGTTTTTTCGACCTAATTCATACACTTTTTCCAAAAGTGCTTTACTTACTTCGATATCATCAATCACATCAAACCAACCAAAACGAACTTTCTTTTTTTGTTGGTCGTTTACTTCACTCCAATTGATGATTGCCGCAATTCTACCTACTATTTCATTGTTTTTGTAAGCAATATAAAAATAGGCTTCGGCATTTTCAAAAGCTGGGTTTTTTGTTTTGTCAAAGGTTTCCAATTCATCAGCAATGATTGGCGGAACCCAATATTTATTGTTTTTGTATAGGGAAAAAGGGAATTTAATGTAATCCGTTAATTCACTTTTTGTTTTAGCTTCTTTTATTGTAATCATTATCCTTTTTTTGTCTTTTTTGCTCTTTTTAATGCTTTTTTATCAGAATCCTTATTGTCAATATTTATTCGAACTTCTTGGTAATTGGCATCATAGCGCCATGAAAAACCAATTCCGCCATAAAGTGCCGAAGGAGTGTCTTTAAGACTTGTACTTATTGATGCATCAATTTGTATGTCTTTATTCAATAAATAAGCGGCGCCACCACGAACTATTGCATCAGCATACAAGTCACTTTTTATACCTTGATTTTCTACAAAACCAGACCATTTGTTATTAAAGCCACGTGTAAGTGTTAGGGCATACCCATAGCTAGGAAAATCTGTACCAATGTAATCTGCGGTAATATTAGAGACTAAAACCCATCTTCCATCACCAAAATGGTTTTGCGTAATTAACATCGCTTTTGGTGAGAATTGTGCAGGATATCTACTCTCGGTTGGGTTTCTATTTGAAAACGCATAGGGATTGTTTTCTGCAGAATAATTAACGCCTACAAATCCAGAAATAGCTGGAATTAACTGGTGCCAATTGAATGCTCGATTGGCTTTCCAACTGTATATGTTTACTTTTTTTTCGTAATTTTTGAAAGGATCGTAGATCAAATATTTGGCTCCTAAAACTGTTTGTTTGAAATCAGCAATGGCAGTTTTGCTTAACAAGGAGGTGTAGGTTTCATTTTGGTATTGTATATCAGCTATCAATTCTAGCTTTTCCATAAATAATCCCCATCGTAACGTAGCATCAAGCCCAAAACCATTAGCATCATAATTCAATAAGCTGTGATTTTGTTTTATGCCGTAAATGCCTGTTTCTATTTGGATTACTGATTTTCCAACAGCATAAGCCGACATGGTCTCGCCTGGTCTGTTAGAATTTATTTGATCAGTATGTTGGGCATAATGTATACTCGGAAGCATTGAAATAGCGACGATCAGTAAGTTTTTTATTTTGAACATATTATTTTTTTTGGGTTAAAAAGTAATAACGCTTTTCAAATGTACTATATTTTATTATTTATTTAAGAGAGATATTTTAATTTTGAACAGTTGATTTATTAATTTTGAAAAAAATTACACATTTATGCAAACAGCTTCTTTCATTGGTTTTATAAAAGCGCTTTTTTATATGATCGCTTTCTATTATATTTTTAAATTCTTAGCTAAACTATTTTTGCCACTATTAGTAAAAAAAGTAGTTGAAAAAGCAGGCGAAAATATGCAGAAGCAACAGAAGTATTCGCAAGATAATACTTGGAAAAAGACACCAACTAAGGATGAAGTACTTTACAATACGGCAAATGCTAAAAACCCACGCGAAACCAAAAAAGTGGGAGATTATGTTGATTACGAAGAAATAGATTAAATTTGCCGTAATTAGCACCGTTTTTACTTTAATCCAAACCAATTTATCTTGAAAATATTAAATAAGTTCTATCCACACGCCTTAGCCATATTTGGTTTTGTTGTAGTTTCTCTCCTGTATTTTTATCCTGTATTGCAGGGAAAACAAATCTTCCAATCCGATATTGTACAATACACAGGAATGGCCAAAGAGCAAAATGACTTTAGAGCCACGGATAATGTAGAACCATATTGGACTAATTCAGCTTTTGGCGGTATGCCAACCTATCAATTAGGAGCAAAATATCCACACGATTATGTCGGTGCTATAGATGATGTATTGCGATTTTTACCGCGTCCCGCGGATTATCTCTTTTTATATTTTCTTGGGTTTTATGGATTGATGCTGGTATTGAAAGCTGATCCTTTGAAAGCTTTTTTTGGAGCCCTAGCCTTTGGATTATCGACCTATTTGATTATTATTCTTGGTGTTGGTCATAATGCCAAAGCACATGCTATTGCTTATATGCCAATGGTTATTGCCGGATTTATTTTGGTTTTTCAAAGAAAATATGTTGTGGGAGGTTTGATTACACTTTTTGCAACAGCATTAGAAATCAATGCGAATCACTTCCAAATGACGTATTACTTGCTGATTTTCTTATTGATTCTTTCTGCATATTTTGGCTATCAATTAGTAAAAGAAAAACAAACCAAATCCCTATTGTATTCTTTCGGAATATTAGGGGCGGCAGGAATTTTAGCTATTGGTGCCAATGCTACTAATTTATTAGCTACTACTGAATATGCAAATTTTAGTATTCGTGGAAAAAGCGAACTGACATTCAATCCAAACGGGTCAAAAAATGAGACTACTTCTGCAATGTCTAAGGACTATATCACAGAGTATAGTTATGGAGTGATGGAAAGCTTTAATCTTATTGCACCCCGACTTTTTGGTGGCTCGAATAATGAAGCTGTTGGGAAAGACAGTAATATGTATGAATTCATGATCGGGCAGGGAGTTCCAGAGGATCAGGCAACTGATTTTGTTTCAGGAATGCCAACCTATTGGGGAGATCAGCCTATTGTTGCAGCTCCTGCATATATTGGAATTGTAGTTTTCTTTTTGGCGATTTTGGCTTTATTTATTGATAAAAGAAAGATTAAATATGTTTTTCTATCGGGTTCAATAGTCGCATTAATGTTATCATGGGGGAAAAATTTTCCAATTTTGACGGACTTTTTTATTGATTATGTTCCTATGTACGATAAATTCAGAGCGGTATCTTCCATTCAAGTGGTTTTGGAATTGTGTTTTCCAGTTTTGGCTATTATGGGATTGCAGTCTTTTTTCCAATTAGATAAAAAACTACAATGGAAAGCGTTGTATGAAACTACAATTTTAGGCTTAGGAATTATCTTGATTTTATTTTTCAGCAAAAGTATGTTCAGCTTTTCAGGTGGAAATGATGCTTATTTTCAAGAAAGTTATGGTCCTGAGTTTGTAAATGCGCTTAAACTGGATCGAATGAGTTTATATAGCGCTGATTTATTGCGCTCGGGTTTCTTTATTGTACTGACAGCGGGAGTTTTATGGTTGTTCATAAAAGAGCGATTTGCTCAAAATACAGCCATTGTAATTGTAGGTTTATTGATGGTTTTTGATTTGTTTTTTGTGGATAAAAAATATGTTTCAGGAAAGGATTTTGTAAGCGGAAGTCAAGTTGAAGTGCCTTTTCAAGAATCACCTTCGGATGCTGAAATTCTAAAAGACACCTCTAATTACCGTGTTTTTGAAGTAGGAGATATCATGGGAGCTAGAGCTTCTTATTTCCATAAATCTATTGGAGGTTATAGCGCCGTAAGACCTAGAAGAATGCAACAGCTAATTGACTATCAAATTTCTAAAAATAATATTGAGGTTCTTAGCATGCTTAATGTAAAGTACGTAATTCAAAAAGATAAAGAAGGAAAAGAATTTCCAGTAATCAACCCTGATGCGAATGGGAATGCGTGGTTTGTAACCCAAGTAGAGGTAGTAAATTCTGCTGATGAAGAGATGAAAGCGTTGGATAGTTTAGATTCTAAAAACGTTGCGGTAGTCAACGAAAAAGAGTTTAAAATTAAAAATACGACTTTAGCCAAAGACAGTTCAGCGACTATAACTTTAGAAAATTATAAACCTAATTACTTGAAATATACGTCTAATAATTCAAATGAAGGTTTAGCCGTTTTCTCCGAAATGTATTATGGAAAAGGTTGGAATGCCTATATTGATGGGGAAAGTGTAGATCATATTAGAGTGAATTATGCGTTACGAGGATTGAATATTCCAGTGGGAAAACACACCATCGAGTTTAAATTTGAACCTCAAGTGATAAAAACAGGAAGCACAATAACGTTACTAAGTTCTATAGGAATGCTGTTGCTTTTAGCAGGTGGGATTTATTTTGAAAGGAAGAAAGGTTTAAATCTTAAAGTTTAAAGTTTTTTGAATATTGAATAATTATGTTGAATTCTGAGGTTTTGTAACCTTAAACCTTAAACCTTAAACTTGGAACCAAAAAAAATCCTAATAATTACCTATTATTGGCCACCAGCAGGCGGACCAGGCGTTCAGCGTTGGCTTAAGTTTGTAAAGTACTTGCCTGATTTTGGCGTTCAGCCAATTGTTTATATTCCAGAGAATCCTACGTATCCTATTGTTGATGAGAATTTGGTTCAAGAAGTTTCGGATAAAGCGATTATTCTGAAACAGAATATTTTTGAACCCTATCAATTGGCCTCTTTTCTTTCGAAAAATAAAACCAAAAAAATGAATTCAGGGATTATTCCCAATCAGAAAAAACAAAATTTTCTGGATAAAACCTTGCTATGGATTCGCGGGAATCTTTTTATTCCCGATGCACGCGTTTTTTGGGTAAAACCATCGGTTGCTTTTCTAGAGAAATATATTGTAGAAAATAATATTGATACGATTGTTACCTCGGGACCACCTCATAGTCTGCATCTTATTGGATTAGAATTAAAACAAAAATTAGATCTAAAATGGTTTGCTGATTTCAGAGATCCGTGGACCACTATTGGCTATCACAAATCCTTGCGATTGTCTCGTTTTGCTGCCAAAAAACACAAAGCATTAGAACATCAGGTTTTGAATACCGCTGATACGATTATCGTAACCAGTAAAACCACTAAAACGGAATTTCAAGCGATTACAACTAAACCTATTGCAGTACTAACGAATGGTTATGACACGGAAAATGTAGAAAAGCAAACCTTGGATTCAAAGTTCAGCTTAGCGCATATTGGTTCTTTTCTTTCCGAGAGAAATCCCCTGATTTTATGGGAAAGTTTAGTGGAATTAAGTACTGAAATCCCGGATTTTAAATCCCATTTAGAAGTAAAATTAATAGGTGCTGTTAGTCAGGAAGTTTTGGAAACCATTACTCAATTCGGGTTAAAACCGTATTTGAATAATTTGGGTTATGTTTCGCATACTGAAGCGATTGCACACCAGAGGAAATCTCAAGTTTTGCTGTTGATTGAAATTAATTCTGAAGATACTAAAAGCATTATTCCGGGGAAATTATTTGAATATATGGTTTCAAACCGACCTATTATTGCGATTGGACCAAAAGATTCTGACTTTGCTGAAATTATTACGGAAACCAATACAGGTGTATTTTTTGATTATTCAGAGAAAATGAAACTTAAAAGTGTAATTTTGGATTTTTATAATCAGTTTTTGGAGGGGAAATTACAAGCAAATGGAGTTGGATTACAACGTTATTCCAGAAAAAATCTCACGAAAGAATTGTCACAATTAATCCAATAAACAAGAAGCCCTATCCACTTTTAATCTAAAAATTTAAACTCCTAAAATGGGAATAGTATTAAATCAATCTTTAAAGAATACGATAATTACCTATTTTGGTTTTGGTATTGGCGCTATTAACACCCTTTATTTGTACCCGTTTTTTTTAGGAACGGTATTTTATGCTTTAACTAATTATATTCTTTCTTGGGCGAATATTATTATGCCATTATTGGCTTTTGGAATGCAAAATACTTTAGTGAAGTTTTATACGCAATATAAAACAGAAGAGGAACGCTCTAAATTTTTATCCTTTACAGTAGTCATCCCTTTCTTGTTGTGTATTCCATTAGTATTGATTGGTTTGTTCTTTTTTGAACCTATTTCATTATACTTAAGCAAGGAAAATCCTGTAGTTAAGGATTATTTATGGCTTATTCCTTTTATAGGGCTAAGCATGGCTTATTTCGAAATTTTTTATGCGTGGGCAAGGGTTCATATGCATTCCGTTTTTGGGAATTTTGTAAAGGAGGTTGGACTTAGATTATTTTCTTTGGTTGCTTTAATTGGTGTGTATTATAAATGGATTACTGTTGTTGATTTTATTTATGTTACCGCTATTGTTTATTTCTTAGCTTTTATAATTACTATGTTTTATGCTTTTCGTATAAAAAAACCTGTTTTTCAATTCTCCATTCCGCAAAATGTGAAAGATGTCTTAGTATACACCTTTTTCATTATTTTATCAGGTAGCGTTGCTGTTATGTTATTGGATATTGATAAGATTATGTTGAATCAATATATTAAGATTGAGAATATCGCTTATTATTCAGTAGCGACATACATTGCGTCTGTTATTGCTGTTCCCAGTCGTGCTATGCATCAGATTACGTATCCTATTACGGCTAAATTGATGCATGAAAATAAACTCAATGAATTGAATGATTTGTACAAAAAGACGTCTATAAATCTTCAAGTTGTAGGTGGTTTTGTGATGTTGTGTATTTTTGTAAACATCAATCAGTTGTATGTAATGGTTCCAAAAGAATATAGTGGAGGGATTCTTGTGGTATTTTTGATTGGAATTTCTAAATATTTTGATTTGATTTTAGGTAATAACAATGCTATAATTTTTAATTCAAAATACTATCGTATGGTATTGTTTTTAGGACTGTTACTTGTTTTTTTAACGGTTGGATTAAACATGTTTTTTATTCCAAGATACGCTATTACTGGGACTGCAGTAGCTACTTTGTTATCTATTACATTATATAGTTTGGCTAAATTACTTTTTGTGGTCAAGCGGATGCATTTATATCCTTTTACAAAGCAGACCTTATATTCTCTTGCAATAACTTTTGCGCTATTTGTTGCCTTTTATTTTTGGGAATTCCCTTTTAGTCCTGTTATTAACATTGGTCTCAAATCAGTTTTGGTTACATTTTTATATATTTATATCAATTACAAATTTGTAATCTCAATCGAAATTAATCAAGCCTTGGATGTAGTTTTGAAAAAACTGAACATCAAATTGTAATTTTTTTTAGCTAAAAAAGATTATTAGTCTTACATTTTATAATACTCATTCTTTCTACCTTTTATCTCAAATTTGAGTTTTTTATGACGAGAATAATTAGTTCTACGCTGTGATGAATCTCACTTTCATTAGTACATATATGTAAATGTTATAACTTTTTAAAATTATTGTGTAAGTATTAAAATATCTAAAGAAATACATTTGTTAGGAATTTTAATAGTAAAAATAACAAGCTATCTGATTATTTTAGATTGATTAAAAAATCACTAAAAGTGGGTATTGTGGAAATAGTAGATTACACTTATTTTTGCGTAATGTTATTTTAACAAACTATTTTAGAAAATTTATAAAATAAATAGCTAAAGTAATTTACCTAACAATTATGACAAGCAATCCATACATTAACGAAGAAAGCCTACAGAAATTCACTAATATCTTGGCTAATAAAATCCACCATGGATTTACTGTAATAGAAAAAAATGACACTTTACCTTTTGCTGTTTTATCTAAAAGTAGGAAACAAGTAGATCATGGGTTTAATTTTGTGCTTTGTTGTTTGACATTAGGGGTTTGGTCAGTCGGTTGGATTTATTTAACCTATGTTTCCTCCAAAGAAAAAAACATTGTGATTGCCATCGATGAAGACGGAAATACATTTGAAGAAAAATGCTATTCTGAATAGCATTTTTATAGTTTATCTTTTAAATATTTTCCAGTAACGGAATCTTTAATTTTCACAATTTCTTCTGGCGTTCCAACTGCTAATAATTTACCGCCATTTTCCCCTCCTTCTGGACCCAAGTCAATAATCCAATCCGCACATTTGATAAGGTCAAGATTGTGCTCAATCACTAATATAGAATGGCCTTTGTCTATCAAGGCATCAAATGAAGCTAATAATTTCTTGATATCATGAAAATGCAAACCGGTTGTAGGTTCATCAAAAACAAACAGTGCTTTGTCTTTTGTTGCTCCTTTTACTAAGAATGAAGCTAGTTTTATACGTTGTGCTTCTCCTCCAGATAGTGTAGATGAGGATTGTCCTAATTGAACATAACCCAATCCAACATCTTGTAAAGGTTGTAGTTTTTGGGTGATTTTAGCTTGTTTATGAGTGATAAAGAAAGCAATTGCATCATCTATAGTCATCGTTAGAATATCGTGAATATTCTTTTCTTCAAAAGCGACTTCCAGTACTTCTTTCTTAAATCGTTTTCCATTGCAGGTCTCACAAGGCAATTGAACATCAGCCATGAAAACCATTTCTACGTTAATGGAACCTTCTCCTTTGCAAGTTTCACATCTTCCGCCGTCAACATTAAAAGAGAAATGTTTGGCTTGATAGCCTCTTATTTTTGATAGTTTTTCCTTAGCAAACAATTCCCGAATGTCATCATACGCTTTGATATACGTGACAGGATTAGAACGAGAACTTCTTCCTATTGGGTTTTGGTCAACATATTCAATATGTTTTATTTGGGAAAAAGAACCAGATATTTCACTGAATTGGCCTGCTTTTTCACCCACGTTTTCTAGCTTTTTTTGCATAGCTGGAAAAAGTATTTTTTTAACAAGAGTACTTTTTCCACTTCCTGAAACTCCTGTAATCACCGTTAACACGTCCAGAGGAAAAGTCACATCTATATTTTGAAGATTGTTTTCTCGAGCTCCTTTTATTTCGATGAAATTCTTAAATAATCTACGCTTTTTAGGTACGGTAATTTCTAAATCTCCGTTCAAATATTGAGCAGTAAGTGAAGTTGATTTCAAGATTTCGTCATACGTTCCTTGCGCGACTAAATTACCTCCAAACGTACCTGCTTCGGGACCAATATCAATAATCATATCAGCGGCTTTCATGATATCTTCATCGTGTTCTACTACAATAACAGTATTCCCTAAATCTCGTAAGGAAAGCAATACTTTTATCAAGCGTTCTGTATCTTTTGGGTGTAAACCAATGCTGGGTTCATCTAGAATATACATAGAGCCAACCAAGCTACTTCCTAATGAGGTAGCTAAATTAATGCGTTGTGATTCTCCTCCAGAAAGTGTCGCTGAATTTCTGTTTAATGTAAGGTAATCCAGTCCTACTTCGGTTAAAAAGGACAAACGGTTGTTGATTTCTACTAATAATCGTTTAGCAATTTGTTTTTCATAAACATCTAAGTCAATGTTTTTGAAAAAAGTAACTAAATGTTTTATAGGTAAATCAACTAAATCAGAAACTGTTTTTGAATTAATTTTGACATAAGAGGCCTCAATTCTTAAGCGTTTTCCTTTGCAGGAATGACATTTAGTTTTACCTCTGTAACGAGAAAGCATCACTCTGTTCTGGATTTTATAATTCTTTTCTTCTAGTTCTTTGAAGAAATCATTCAAACCTTGAAAATAACTGTTTCCAGTCCAAATTAATTCTTTTTGATCTTCTGATAATTGGTAATACGGTTTGTGAATGGGGAAATCAAATTTGTAGGCGTTGTTTACTAATTCATCTCTAAACCAACTCATACTTTCACCACGCCACGGGAAAATAGCATTTTCAAAAATAGATAAAGTGGTATTGGGTACAACTAATTCAGCATCAATCCCGATAATATTTCCATATCCTTCACAAACGGGACAGGCTCCGTACGGATTATTAAAACTGAATAAATGCACATTAGGTTCCAAAAATGTAATCCCGTCCAATTCGAAATTATTGGAATACGAATATTTTTTGTCGGAGTTTAATTCTTGTAAATGACAGATTCCTTTTCCTTCAAAGAAAGCCGTTTGTACCGCGTCAGCCAATCGATTGTAGAATTCTTCCTCGCCAGAAGTTTCTGGATTGATAACAATTCGGTCTATGATTAAAAAGATGTTTTTTTTAGCTAATGAATCTGGTAAATCATCGAGACGAACCATTTCATTATTCACTAATATTCGGGCAAAACCTTGCTGTAAAAGTACTTTAAGTTTGTCTTCTAATTTTCGACCTTCCTCTAAATGAATAGGGGCAAGAAGAAGCCATTTGCTGCCTAGATCAAACTTTTTCACATCATTAACTACATCTGTTACCGTATTTTTTTTGACCTCACGATCCGAAATTGGAGAATAAGTGCGTCCAATTCTGGCAAATAGTAATTTTATATAATCGTAGATTTCCGTTGATGTTCCTACGGTGGAACGCGCATTTGTTGTATTTACTTTTTGTTCAATTGCAATTGCAGGAGCAATTCCTTTTATGTATTCTACTTTAGGTTTGTCTAATCGTCCAAGAAATTGTCTGGCATAGGATGATAAACTTTCTACATATCGGCGCTGCCCTTCAGCATATAAAGTATCAAAAGCTAAACTGGATTTTCCAGAACCCGAAAGTCCCGTAATAACCACTAATTTATTTCGGGGAATGGCGACATCTACATTTTTTAGGTTGTGTACTTGTGCGCCTTTTATAATGATATTTTTCTTTGGATCTAATTTAGAAAGGTCAACTTGCATAAAAATGATAATTTTTACAAAAGTAATCAATTTTCAACTGACTAAAAGTATTGAACAAGTCACAAATAATCATTAAAAGTGCCGTTTAAAAGGGAATTTTGTTCTTGTATAGTTTTTATGCTTTCTATCCAATAAATAAATACTAATTTTAGATTTATTTTTGAATAAAAACTAATACCATCATACCATTGAAAACAAAACTATATATTTTTCTTTCTTTTATATCCTTTTGTGCTTTTTCTCAAGAGTTACCCCCAATTGTAAAATACGCTTCGACCACTTATGGTGCAGGAAACCAAAACTGGATGATCTCTCAAGACCAAAACCATTATGTTTTCTTTGCTAATAATGAAGGATTATTAGAATTTAATGGTTCAAATTGGGAGTTATATCCATCCCCAAATGAAACTATTGTTCGTTCTGTAAAAGTGATTGGCAATAAAATTTTTACGGGTTGTTATATGGAGTTTGGTTTCTGGACGCGGCAGGCGAATGGTAAATTAAAATACACATCGCTTAGTAAAACGATAAAAAATAAAATTCTTGATGACGAGCAATTTTGGAATATATTAAATTACGAACAATGGGTCATTTTTCAATCGTTGAGCCGAATTTATATTTATGACACCAAAACGGGAAGTTTTAAGATAATTGCTCCCAAAAACGACATAACCAAATCGTTTCGCACTAAAAATGCTATCTATTTTCAGAGTATAAAAGAAGGACTTTTTGAAATTGAAAGTGGAAAAGGGCGTTTAGTTTCTAATAATCCAATTTTACAAAACAATAGAATTGTTAATATTTTCGCTGTTGAAGAAGGACTTTTAATTCAAACACAGCTGAATGGGTTTTATAAGCTTATAGGGAGCACTTTGACTAAGTTTACTACTGAAGTTGATTCGGAATTAGCCAACAGCAGCGTTTATAGTAGTCAATTGCTTTCGGACGGGAGTTTTGCTTTGGGTACCGTTTCTAATGGTATTTTTATCTTAAATAATAACGGGAAAATTAAATACCATATCACTCAAAACAAGGGATTAAGCAATAATACTGCGCTATCCTTGTATGAAGATGCAGATAAAAATCTTTGGGTGGGTCTAGACAATGGAATCAATTGCATAAACCTTCAGTCACCTATACAAAATTTTGTTGATGATACCGGAATCTTAGGAACTGTTTATACTTCAAAGCTTTATAAAGACAATTTATATGTGGGTACCAATCAAGGTTTGTTTTATAAAAATTACCTTAGTAATGATGAATTCAAATTTGTAAGTGGAACTAAAGGGCAGGTTTGGTCTTTGTTTGAATATGATGGAACGCTTTTTTGTGGCCATGATTCGGGAACATTTGTAATTGAAAATACTTTTGCAAAAAACATCTTTTCAGCATCGGGAACTTGGAAATTTGAAACAGTTCCTAATCAAAAAGGGCTTTTGCTTCAAGGTAATTATTATGGAATATCAGTTTTGGAAAAAACAAATAATCAATGGGGTTTTAGAAATAAAATCGCTGGATTTGATTATTCCTCAAAATATTTTGCAATCACCAATAATCTGAATATCTATGTGAGTCATGAATATAAAGGTGTTTATAGACTTGAAATAGATAGTAAACTGCTGAAAACAAAACCTTTTATAACTTATAAATTGCCTATTAAAGGGAAAAATGCTAGTTTGACTAAGTTCAATAATACTATTTATTACGCAAACAAAGAGGGGATTTTTAAATTGAATGAGAAAACAAAACAATTTAGCAAAGATAATTTATTGAGTTCTGTTTTTGAAAAGGATGAATATACTTCGGGAAAATTGATTGTAGATAATTCCAATAAAATATGGTTGTTTTCAAAAAATTATATTCATTATTTTTCATTAAGTAAATTGAGTAATCAACTGAAACAAAATGTGATTCCGATTCCATCGTCATTAACAAACTCAATGCTAGGGTATGAAAATATTACTCAAATTTCTAATTCGAATTATTTAATAGGAACTACTGATGGGTATTATATTTTGAATCTTAATGAGTTGAGTTTTAAGAATCATAATGTTTCTATATCCTCAATTACAACAAATAAGCTGAATGATATTGTTGAAAATCGCTCTATTAAACAAGAAGGTAGTTTTAAATATGATGAAAATAATATAACCATCAATTATACGGTTCCTGAATTTAACAAATATATTAATGCTGAATTTCAATATTTATTAGAGGGATTTCAGGAGGATTGGAGCGAATGGAGTGCAAAATCAACAATCAGTTTTAAAAATTTACCACCTGGTAATTATACTTTTAAGGTGAGGGCTAAATTTGCAAATTCTACGCTGGAAGATACTGCTGTATATTCTTTTATTGTTGAGAAGCCCTGGTATTTAACTAATTTTGCTCTCTTTTTCTATATGATTTTTGTAATTGTAATGGCTCGATTTATTCACAGGGCATATAAGAGTTACTATCAAAAACAAAAAGAAAAATTAATAGAAGAAAATAATCTTTTATTAGAAATTAAAGAGCTTGAAAATGAGCAGGAATTAATGCGCATTAGAAACGAACAGCTTTCTCAAGATGTAGATATCAAAAGCAGAGAATTAGCAGTTTCTACAATGAGTTTAAATAGTAAAAATGAATTATTGGCTTTTATCAAAGACGATTTAAAGAAAACTCCAGATGATGGCAATAGAAGTATAAAATCAGTCATCTCGACGATTAATAAAAATATTACTGAGGGCGATAGTTGGAGCGTCTTCAAAGAAGCTTTTGATAATGCTGATAAAGATTTTTTGAAAAAAATGAAATTGGCCCATCCTTCCTTAACTCCAAATGATTTGAGATTGTGTGCCTACTTGAGATTAAATCTTTCCTCAAAAGAAGTGGCGCCATTACTAAATATTTCTGTACGCAGTGTTGAAATAAAAAGATATCGTTTGCGTAAGAAAATGGAATTATCGCATGAGCAAGGACTAGTAGAATACATTTTAGCTGTATAGTTACTTCTAAAATTTTCAAATAAAACTATACATTACCACAACAATACCGTTATTGTTGTGGTTTTTTGTTTTTAAAGAAAACAAAGGGTTCTTAATTTCTTCTTAATTTCCAGTAGTTTTTCAGATATTACGAATTAAATAAGTGATTTTTTGCATTGTATGTTTTTTGTAGAGGTTCTTTTTGATTTATTATTAGTAGTTCCGATTAATTTTATAATTCACAAAAAATATAAATTATGAAGTCAAACTATCTACTAATCCTTTTTCTATTTCTATCCTCTTTTGGTTTTGCCCAAGGGTATGATGTAGGAGGAGTTGTTAAAGAAACCGGTTCTGGTCTACCAATACCAGGAGTAAATATTCAAGTTAAAAATTCATCAGTTGGGACATCGACAGATATGGATGGTCGTTTTTCTCTAAAAGGGGTTTCATCGGGTGCAACACTTGTTTTTTCATATTTAGGATTTAAAAATTTAGAATATAAAGTAGTATCTAATAATAGTGCTCTTTCTATTTCATTGCAAGAAGATTCTAAAGTATTGGATGAGGTTGTAGTGATTGGATATGGAAGTCAGAAAAAAAGAGAAGTTACAGGAGCAGTTTCTGTGGTTGACAGCAAAACTCTAGAGGCTTTAAAGCCAGTCAAAATTGAACAAGCACTACAAGGAACAGTTTCTGGTGTGAATGTTACCACTACTTCAGGTGCTCCCGGAGCTGCTTTGGATATCCGTATCAGAGGTATTGCTACCAATGGGGAGAATAGACCTACGACTATCATCGATGGATATATAGGGGAACTTGGTTTATTGAATCCGAATGACGTAGAATCTATTACGGTTTTGAAAGATGCTCAGGCTGCTATATATGGAACTATTGGTGCTAATGGAATTATTCTTATTACTACGAAATCGGGTAAAAAGAATTCTAAAGGCAAGCTTAGTTACAATACTTATACTGGTTTTCAGGAAACGTCACGTACATTGCCTATGTTGAACGCCACTGAATATGCATTATTATTGAACGAAAGTTATGCTAACGGTGGTAATGCAGTTCCTTTTCCTAATGTTTCTGGTTTAGGTAAGGGTACAAACTGGCAAAATGAAGTTTTCAGTACTAGTGTTCCAATCATCAATCACGATCTCTCTTTTTCTGGTGGATCTGACAAAATTACCTATGCTGTAAGTGGTTCTCATCTAGATCAGCAAGGAATTATTGGTGAAAATAAATCTGGGTTTTTAAGAAATACAGCAAGAGTATCTGTAGGCGCAGATGTTACCGATAAATTAAAACTGAAAACAAATGTAATCTATACATATTTTAATAGAAAGTCATTAAACGAAAGTGGTTTAGGCTCTGTTTTGTTCAATGCTTTGAATACCCCATCAACATTAACGCCTTATGATGTAAATGGAGACTTTACAAAAGTACCTACTAATACTGGGTTAGGAATTGAAATTATAAATCCATTAGCTCAGATTGCAAACACCTACAATGACTATAACTTCAAAAAGGTAAATGGTAATTTTGGATTGGATTATAAGGTTTTCAAGGATTTTACGATTTCGAGTTCAATTGGTTTTAATACTTCTAACAGTGAATCTAAATCGTTTGCCAAACAAATTCTGTATTGGATAAATCCTTCGGATAAAGTGTTTGATGTTTTGAGAAGTTCCGTTTCTCAGAGCGCTATTAATGATAATGATTATTCATTCGATTTATTTGGAACTTATACTAAGAAAATTGGAGAAAACCATAACGTAGTTGCTACAGTGGGAAATACTATTTACAAACAATTTGGAAACGGATTATTTGCAACTGGTTTTGATGTGCCTTATAACTCTTGGGAATTTGCTGACATATCATTGACTAAAGGGATTTCTGAAACCGTTCCTAATGGTTCTTATAACTATGACGAACGTAGGCTTTCTTATTTTGCAAGAGCGCAATATGATTACAAAGGGAAATATCTTTTTTCTGCAATGATACGACGCGATGCTTCGACAAAATTTGGACCTGGAAATAAAGTGGGTTATTTTCCATCGTTTACAGCCGGTTGGGTAATTTCAGATGAAGGATTTTTTGGAGAAGATAAATGGATTAATTTCATGAAATTGAGAGGAAGTTATGGTACTTTAGGAAATGACCAAATTCCAAATAATGGTTATGTTTCCCAATTGAGTGGAGAGGCAACGTATGTTTTTGATGATGTTTTAGTGAATGGTTTAGCTACAGGACAAATTCCAAATCCAAATTTGAAATGGGAAGAAGCTAGGAAATTTGATGTTGGTTTAGACGTTAAATTAGCCCAAAATAAAATTTCTATTGTAGCAGATTATTTTATTGACACACGTGCTGACTTGCTAATTCCATTTATTCCAGTTTCAGGAATTAATGGTACTGCAGCTCCAGGAGCAGGTTCACCTACAATAAATGCGGGAACAGTTAGGAATTCTGGTTTAGAGTTTGCGATAGATTACAAAAATAAATTCTCGGATAATTTTTCGATGAGCGTAGGATACAATGTTACTTTCCTTAAAAATGAAGTACTAGAGGTAAATAACGGAATAGGATATATAGAAGGAGGTTCTTTTGGCGTAGGCCAACAAGCACCATCAAGAATGGAAGTTGGGCAGCCAATAGGTTATTTCTATGGCTATAAAACGGATGGGATTTTTCAAAATCAAGCAGAAGTTGAAGCACATCCTTCACAATTGTCTTTAGGTGCTGATGCTAGTCCTGGTGACCTTCGATTTGTAGATGTGAATGGAGATGGAATTCTTAACGCTAGTGACAGGACTAATATTGGTGATCCAATTCCTGAAGCTACAATGGGATTCAACTTACAAATGAATTATAAAAACTTTGATTTTGCTGTCTATACTTTTGCTTCTGTAGGAAATGATATGGTAAGAAATTACGAAAGAAATCTTACTGATGTCAATCGTCTAAATTACGTTTTAGACAGGTGGACTGGTGAAGGAAGTACTAATACAACACCAAGAGTGACTACAAGTGCTACAGGAAATTCTACTTTCTCTAGTTATTTTGTTGAAGATGCTTCCTATTTAAGAATTCAGAACATGCAATTGGGATATTCTATAGATTCTAAATTTTCTGAAAAAGCTGGAATCACAAAATTAAGATTGTACGCGGGTGTAAATAACTTGTACACGTTTACAAAATACAAAGGTTTTGATCCAGGTGCTTCTAATGGAGCTCCAATTGGCGGAGGAATTGACTATGGTTTTTATCCAATTCCAAGAACCTATTTGTTAGGTTTAAACATTAATTTTTAATTCATATTAAAATGAAAAAGTATCTATTTATTACCCTCATAACGATAACAATTTTTTCAACTCTAACTATTTCTTGTAGTGATGATTTTGTTGATCGACCGATAGAATATTCTATTGACTCTGAAAATTATTTTAATTCAAAGTCAGATTACGATAATGCTTTAATTGCAGCATATGATTTATTGCAAACTACATATCTAAATGCATTATTAGGCGAAATAGCATCAGATAATACTTTAGCTGGAGGAGAAAGCCAATCGGATACTCCAGGTTTTCAGCAAATAGATGATATGATTCATACGCCTGTGAATAGCAATTTAAAAAACTTATGGGACTGGATGTTCGCGGGAGTTCAAAGAGCAAATTATATTTTGGAATTCAAAGACAAAACAGATTTTGAAGGAAAAAACCAAATTATAGGTGAAGCTCGTTTTCTTAGAGCCTATTATCATTTTGAATTAGTAAAATGGTTTGGTGGAATCCCATTAAAAGGAGATGCAAGATTTAGTTCTGGAGACGAGAAAATAATCCCGCGTTCATCTGTTTCAGAAGTGTATGCTTCTATTGAAGCCGATTTAATTTTTGCTTCTGAAAATTTATCTGCAACAGCAGCACAAAAAGGAAGAGCAACTAAAGGAGCTGCTTTGGCATTATTAGGAAAAGCCTATTTATTTCAAAATAAATACGCGCAAGCAGCAACAACCTTTGAAAGTTTAATTTCAACTTCACCATATTCATTGGTAGCAGACTACAATACTATTTTTGAAAATGCTGGAGAAAATGGTTCAGAATCAGTTTTTGAAGTACAATACACAGATGTGGAAGGAGCAGGATTTGGATGTCTCCAATGTAGCGAAGGAAATGTAGCTGTGGGTTTTAGTGGACCAAGAAATTATTCTGGTGATTTATTCACGTCAGGCTTCAGTTTTAATGTTCCTACTCTTAAAGTGGTTAATGCTTTTGAAGCTGGCGATAGAAGGGAAGCAGTGGCAATATTAGATATCGAAGCTTGGGCTACTGCAACAGGTGCCACTTTTGGAAAAGGATATGAGCATACTGGTTTTTTCAATAGAAAATACATTCCAAGGAAAAGGAGTGCGACAGCGCAAGGAGATTTGAATCTTACGAATCCTAATAATTACAGAGCGATACGCTATGCAGACGTTCTTTTGATGGCTGCAGAGGCTTTCAATCGTGGAGGAATAGATGATGTTAAAGCAAGAGGATATTTGAACCAAGTTAGAAGACGTGCTTTTGGCGATTTGAATCATGACATCTCAGCTTCTGGAGCGGCTTTGACTGACTTTATTTTAGCAGAAAGAAGAGTGGAATTAGTTGGTGAAGGACACCGTTTCTTCGATTTAGTACGAACTGGTAAAGCAGCTCAGGAAATTACTGGATTTACAGCTAACAAAAATGAATTGTTTCCAATTCCTATAGAGGAGATTCAATTCGCAAATGGAAATTGGGCACAAAATCCTGGATATTAAAAACTAATATTACTTATATATGAAAAAGTTAAAATTAATACTAAGTGTTTTTTCTGTTATTCTCTTTTTAGGATGTACAGAAGAAAATAGTGTAGTAGATTTAGATGGAGTAAATGCTCCTTCAAATATCTCTGCTCTGACGACTATTACACAAGATAATTCAGGGAATGTTACTTTTTTGCCAAGAGGTGAAGGAGTTACTCAATTCGAAATTTATTTTGGTGATGCAACTACAACACCTGTCTATGTTAATCCAGGTGGAACAATTACGCACAAATATACTGAGGGTAAATTTCAGGCTAAAATTGTTGGTGTAACTATTAACGGAAAAAAAACAGAAGCAATTCAAGAAGTAACAGTTTCTTTTTTAGCACCAACAAATTTTGAACCTACAATTACTATTGGGAGCAATCTTTCGATTAATGTAACTGCCAAAGCAGAATTAGAGACTTTCTTTCAAGTGTATTTTGGAGATGTGGCAAATGAAGTTCCAGTAGATTTCATGCAAGACGAGGTGATTACCCACACGTATTTAAATCCTGGAACGTATCAAGTAAAAGTTGTTGCTTTAAGTGGAGGTGTTGCCACTACTGAAAAAATACAAAGTGTAACGGTAACTAATTTATTTGCGGCACCTATTCCAACTATTCCTGCTGCAAATGTAATTTCAATGTTTAGCGACAGTTATACAAATGTTGCTGTTGATACTTGGAGAACTTCTTGGTCACAGGCAAATTTAGAAGATATTGAAATTAGCGGTAATAAAACGAAAAAATACAGTTCATTAGGTTTTGTAGGTATTGAAGCTACTACAACGCCGATCAATGCTGCTGCAATGACATTCTTCCATGCTGATATTTGGTCATCTGATTTTACAGAGTTTAAAGTTAAATTAGTTGATTTTGGAGCTAATGGTGTTTTTGGTGGAGGTGATGATAAAGAACATGAAATTACAATCTCTAATCCAGCTAAGGAAAAATGGGTGAGTTTAGATATTCCTTTGAGTGACTTCACTGGATTGACTACTCGTTCACATATTGCGCAATTAATTTTTGTAGGCGCACCATTTGGAAGTACAACTGTATATGTTGATAATGTTTTTTTCTATAATCAAGCTGCTTCAATTACAGCTGCTCCTACGCCAACTGTAGCAGCATCTAAAGTGATTTCTATGTTTAGTGATGGGTACACTAATGTACCAGTTAATACTTGGAGAACTTCTTGGTCAAGTGCAACATTAACGGATTTAACAATCAATGGAAATGCTACTAAAAAATACAGTGCACTTGATTTTGTTGGTATAGAAGCGACTACAACTCCTATAAATGCAACCGCTATGACACATTTTCATACTGATGTTTGGTCTGCAGATTTTACAGTTTTCAAAGTTAAATTAGTCGATTTTGGAGCTAATGGAACTTTTGGTGGTGGTGATGACAAAGAGCATGAAATTACAGTTACGGCACCTGCAAAAGGGACTTGGGTTAGTTTAGATATTCCTTTAAGTGATTTCACAGGATTAACTACGCGTGCGCATATCGCTCAGTTAATCT
Organism: Flavobacterium sp. KS-LB2; assembly: GCF_036895565.1. Taxonomy (NCBI): domain Bacteria; kingdom Pseudomonadati; phylum Bacteroidota; class Flavobacteriia; order Flavobacteriales; family Flavobacteriaceae; genus Flavobacterium; species Flavobacterium sp. KS-LB2. The sequence goes on from NZ_CP145904.1 coordinate 1,122,380, forward strand.
ATGTTGGAGCGCCATCTGGAAACAACACTGTTTATATCGACAATGTTTATTTTCATAATTAAGAAGTTTCATACATTCAATTCATATTAAATTTAAAATGAGTTAGTATAAAACGATTGTTTGATAGGAATTTTAAAAAAAATAGTAAAAAATGAAAAAAATAATTATAAATATAGTATCTGTTTTTGTCCTTCTTTTGATGGTCAATTGTCAGGAAGATAATTTAGCCTTTGGAGTATTAGATACACCAACAAATCTTCAGGTTACAGCAGAAATAATAGGAAAGTCTACTGCTTTTCCTAATGGAGATGGGTCCGGAAAAGTAAAATTCACGAGTACGGCAGATAATGCTATTTCGTATAAATACATTTTTAGTGATGGAACCTCAAAGAACTCACCAAGTGGTATATTCGAAAATACTTTTGCAACACCAGGAGTAAATACATACACGGTGACAGTAATTGCTACTGGATCAGGAGGAGTTGCTACTAATGTTACTTTAGAAGTAACTGTTTTTAGTGATTTTAAAGATGAGCAAGCGGTACAATTCTTAACAGGTGGATCTTCAAGAAAATGGTATTGGGCACAAAGTGAGCCAGGGCATTTAGGGGTAGGTCCTAATGTGGCTTGGTCAGATCCAACTTTTGGTACACAGAATTACTATCCTTCATTCTATGGTGCTGTAGCAAATGAAAAATCAGCTACTTGTTTGTACAATAGCGTAATGACTTTCTCTTTAGATGGTAGCCAAATGAAATTTGTTCTGGATAATAAAGGCCAAACTTTTTATAATGGTGCTTTTAAAGGCGGAGGCGATGATGCTTGTTATGATTTAAACACTACCGGTGCCAAAACGGTAACGCTAAGTAAATCGGAATCCTTTGTAACTAAGAATCCTGATGCTGCTACGCAAACTAGAGGAACAACAATTAATATTGCAGATGGTGGTTTTATGGGGTATTTTGTAGGAACTAGTTCATATGAGATTTTATCAATAACAGACAATCGTATGGTCGTAAGAGTGATTCAATCAGGAAATCCATTTTTGGCTTGGTATCATATTTTTACAACAACTGCACCTGGATCAATCGTAACGCCAACTCCTGTAGCTGATTATACTGTTTTAAAATTCTCTGATGAGTTCAATACTGATGGTGCTCCAGATCCTACAAAATGGGGATATGACCTTGGCGCTGGCGGTTGGGGGAATGCTGAATCTCAGTCCTATACAAGCGCTGCTGATAACGTGATTGTTGCTGGTGGAAATTTGAAAATCACTGCAAAAAAAGTAGGTTCTAGCTATACTTCAGCACGATTAAAATCCGAAAATAAATTTGAATTCACTTACGGTAAAGTTGAGGTTAGAGCTAAGTTGACTACGGGCGCAGGAACTTGGCCAGCAATATGGATGTTAGGAGAAAATTATGCTACTAATACTTGGCCTGCATGTGGTGAGATTGATATTATGGAATACAAAGGAAGTCAGCCTACAACAATATATGGTACTTTGCATTATCCTGGAAATTCAGGTGGAAATGCTAATGGAAGTTCTACAACAATTGCTAATGCTGCGTCTGAATTTCATGTTTATAAAACCATCTGGAGTCCAGCCTCAGTAAAAATTTATGTTGACGATGTGCTGTATCATACGGTTGCAAATACAAGCTCATTGCCATTTAATAAAGATTTTTTCTTAATTTTAAATGTTGCGATGGGAGGCACTTTTGGCGGAGCTATTGATCCTGCTTTTAGTCAATCATCTATGGAAATTGATTATGTAAGAGTCTATCAATAAACATATTTGAAATAGTATTAATAGTAAAAGGTAGGTTTTATACCTGCCTTTTGCTTTAACAAAAACACACACAAATGAAGCAATCATTTTTAGTAATATTGGGCAGCTTATTTATTTTAGTTGCTTGTAGTAAAAAAATCACGCAACCTTCAACTTCTGTCTCTAAAAACAATTTGTTCGATAAAAAGGTTGATTCTGTATTGCAATTGATGACTTTGGAAGAAAAAGTAGGGCAACTCAATCAGTATAATGGTTTTTGGGACATAACAGGTCCAACTCCAAAAGAAGGTCAGGCAGCCAAAAAATACGAAGATCTGAAAAAAGGGTTAGTAGGTTCGATGCTAAATGTAAGAGGTGTTAAAGATGTAAAAGCATTACAAAAAATAGCAGTGGAACAAACTCGACTAGGAATTCCTTTGCTGTTTGGTTTTGATGTTATTCATGGGTATAAAACTATTAGCCCAATTCCACTGGCCGAAGCAGCAAGTTGGGATTTGGAAGCCATTAAAAAGTCGGCTGCAATAGCTGCAGAAGAAGCAGCTGCAGTAGGGCTGAATTGGACTTTTGCACCTATGGTTGATGTTGCTAGAGATGCCCGTTGGGGTCGTGTTATGGAAGGTGCTGGAGAGGATCCTTTCTTAGGAAGTAAAATTGCTGTAGCACGTGTACAAGGTTTTCAAGGACAAGATTTATCTGCTACGAATACTATTTTGGCTTGTGCCAAACATTTTGCAGGATATGCTTTTGCAGAATCAGGAAGGGATTACAATACCGTTGATATTAGCGAAACCGTATTGCAAAACACTATTTTTCCACCATTTAAAGCAGCAGTTGATGCAGGTGTTCGAACATTTATGAATTCGTTCAATGAACTGAATGGTATTCCTGCAACAGGAAATACCTATTTACAAAGAGAAGTTTTAAAACGAGATTGGAAATTTGATGGTTTTGTAGTTTCTGACTGGGGCTCTATCAATGAAATGATTCCGCATGGTTATGCTAAAGACAGTAAACAGGCCGCAGAAATAGCTATCAATGCTGGTTCAGATATGGATATGGAATCTAGTGCTTATGTGGAGCATTTGGTGGTATTAGTTAAAGAAGGCAAAGTAAAAGAAAGTGTAATCGATGATGCAGCAAGACGTATTTTAAAAGTAAAGTTTGAACTTGGTTTGTTTGATAATCCTTATAAATATTGTGATGAGAATCGAGAACTAGCCACTGTTGGAAAATTAGAATTTCAAGAAGGAGTTTTGGATGTAGCCAAAAAATCAATCGTGCTTTTGAAAAATGATAATGAAATATTGCCTTTAAAAAAATCAGGGCAAAAAATTGCATTAATCGGTGCTTTGGCAAATGATAAAACAAGTCCTTTGGGAAGTTGGAGAATAGCTGCTGATGATAATACGGCAGTTTCTGTATTAGAAGGTTTGCAAAAGTTTACTGGAAATAAGCTTACCTATGCCAAAGGAGCTGATGTGGCAGAAGGAAGAACCCAATTTATTTGGGAGACCAAAATTAATACAACTGATAAAAGTGGATTTTCAGAAGCCATTGCTGTTGCAAAAGAAGCTGATGTTGTAGTTATGGTCTTGGGAGAACACGGTTTACAATCAGGTGAGGGAAGAAGCAGAGCTGATATAGGTTTGCCAGGCGTACAACAAGAATTATTAGAAGCAATTTTCAAAGTTAATCCGAACGTTGTTTTGGTTTTAAATAATGGCCGTCCATTAGCTATTCCTTGGGCTGATGAAAACATTCCAGCCATTGTTGAAGGCTGGCATTTAGGAACACAAAGTGGGAACGCCATTGCTCAGGTTTTATATGGTGATTATAATCCAAGTGGAAAATTACCAATGACTTTTCCTAGAAATGTAGGTCAGGTTCCTATTTATTATAATTATAAAAACACTGGAAGACCAGTAATGAATGAGCCAGAAAGTGTATTTTGGTCACATTATATTGATGAAAAAAATACACCTTTATACCCTTTTGGACATGGACTAAGTTATTCTAAATTTGAGTATTCCGATTTGCAATTATCATCCAATAAATTTGCTAAAAATGGTAAAATTGAAGTTTCTGTAAGCGTAAAAAACACGGGGAAAGTTGTTGGCAAAGAAGTGGTTCAATTGTATATTAGAGACTTGATAGGGAGTATTACGCGTCCGGTAAAAGAGTTGAAAGGATTCGAAATGATTGAATTGCAACCCAACGAAACTAAAAAAGTAGTATTTACAATCGATGAAAAAACAATTGAGTATTTCACGGCCAACAGGAAATGGGAAGCAGAAGCTGGAGACTTTAAAGTATTCATCGGAGGAAGCTCAGTAACAAAGTTGGAAGGAGATTTTCAATATTCTAATTAAAAATTAAAATGAAAAAAATACTAATACTAGTGCTCGTAGTCAACTTTTCTTTTGCGCAACAAAACAAACGAAAATTAGTTTGGGAAGAAAATTTTGACGGTAAGACATTAAACGAAAAGAGTTGGAATTTCGAGCTAGGTGATGGTTGTCCTAATTGTGGATGGGGAAATAATGAAAGACAATTGTATACCAAGGAAAACCATAAGCTTGTTGAAAGTCAATTAGTCATCACGGCCAAAAAAGAAGGGGATAGATACACCTCTACACGTATTACCACCAAAAGTAAAAAAGAATTTTTATACGGTCGTTTTGAAGCAAGAGCAAAGCTGCCAGTTGGCCAGGGAGTTTGGCCAGCTTGGTGGATGTTAGGTTCAAACATTAGCGAAGTTGGTTGGCCAAAATCTGGTGAAATAGATATTTTGGAGTATGTAGGAAAAGAACCTAACATGGTTTTTACGTCTTTACACACGCAGGATAGCCACGGTAACACCATAAATACCAAGAAAACAAGATTTAATGATATTGAAGTAGGTTTCCATATTTACGCTGTGGAATGGACCAAAGACAAAATTGATTTTTTTGTTGATAATACTTTAGTGTATACGTTTCAACCTGAAAATAAAACAGAATCTATTTGGCCGTTTAACCAGCCTTTTTACTTTATTGTTAATATGGCAATAGGTGGGAATTTTGGAGGGCCTGAAGTGGATGATTCTATTCTTCCTCAGGATTTTATAGTAGATTATATTAGAGTCTATCAATAATTTAAGATAGTAACTATAATGATTTAACTTAAAACAATATTTTGTAATTATTTGACAGTCAGGATTTAGTTTGTTTTTTCGATAATATAATTCTTTTTTTTCAAAACGCTTACAATTGCAATTCATTTGCAGGCTATTTCTATAATAATGTGAAAAAAGAAGAAAAATTTTAACAAATTTAAGTCTTGTTCTGTTAATTTTTATTAATTTTACTTGCATGTTAAAACAATAATTAGTTAAATTTGAAATCTTAACAAACCTAAATAAACATTAGCCTATAATAGAAAACTACTTTTTAGAGACATCTCTTATTTTATTTTTAAAACTAAAAAGTATTATTATGGTTAATATACAACTCCCTGACGCGTCATTAGTAAAGGATTATGTCGCAGGTAACGAGGATGCCTTAGCTAAATTAATAAAAAGGCACGAATCAAAAATTTATGGTTTTATTTATTCGAAAATTCCGGATAAAGATATTACCAACGATATTTTTCAAGATACTTTTATCAAAGTTATTAAGACTTTGAAATCAAACTCCTACAATGAAGAAGGTAAATTTTTACCTTGGGTTATGCGTATATCTCATAATTTGGTTGTGGATCATTACAGGAAAACAAAAAAAATGCCCATGTTTAGAGAAACCGAAGAGTTCTCTATTTTTTCTATAATGTCAGATGATTGCCAGACAATAGAGAATAAAATAATTTCTGAACAAGTCGAAATGGACTTAAAAAAACTAATTGAAGGACTTCCTGCTGATCAAAAAGAGGTACTCGTGATGCGAATGTATCAAGATATGAGTTTTAAAGAAATTTCAGAAACTACTGGAGTAAGCATTAATACTGCTTTGGGTAGAATGCGTTATGCTCTAATGAATTTGAGAAAAGTGATAGATAAACATCAAATTGTTTTGACCAATTAACAATATGTTTGAACATGCTGCGTTGTAATATAAAGATAAAAAGATATTACTCTATGGCAAAAACTTACTCTAAAAAAGCATCAGTTTCAAAAAACAGGAAACCAAGTAAAGAAACAATTTCTTTCTTATTAAGCTATTCCAAAGCGTTGAGCATAATAAAAATAGACAATAATAGTTTCGAAATCATATCAAATTAAAACGACTTCAATCCAATTATTTGGTTTTATGTAGTAGGTTTAATTTCTTATTAACTAGGATTTGTTTTTGTAATATGAATCAAGAATCGCTTTTCTTCCTATCGTTTTAGTAATTATATCCTTGTCTAAATCCCAGCCACGAGCCGGAGAATATTCTCTTCCGTACCATATAATTTGAAGGTGTAAGTCGTTCCAAATTTCTTCAGGAAAAATACGTTTTGCATCTTTCTCTGTTTGGACTACGTTTTTACCATTTGTCAAATTCCATCGGTACATCAATCTATGAATGTGCGTGTCAACTGGGAAAGCAGGCACCCCAAAAGCTTGCGACATCACAACACTCGCAGTTTTATGACCTACAGCAGGTAATTCCTCTAAAAATTCAAAACTTTGAGGCACTTTTCCACCGTGTTTGTCAATTAAAATATGTGATAAACCATGAATTCCTTTTGACTTCATTGGCGATAAGCCGCAGGGACGAATGATCTCTTTAATCTCTTCAACAGACATTTTTATCATATCGTACGGATTATCAGCTTTTGCGAAAAGTAAAGGCGTAATTTGATTCACGCGAACATCCGTGCATTGTGCCGAAAGTAAAACAGCAATCAATAGCGTATAGGGGTCTTTATGATCCAAAGGAATTGGAATCGTTGGGTATAACTCTTTTAACGTATTTATAACAAACGTTACACGTTCTTGTTTATTCATTTTTGTACTTTTATAATTGTAAAAATAGTACAAATTTTACCAGGGGCCTAATCCAGCTGTACATTACAAGTCCTCCTTTAAAAAACTTTTTTTCTACGTTTACAAAGGAGCTTCCTTCCGGTCGCTCTTTCTAACCAAGAAAAAATAGTTTTCTGCAGTCCGGGCTTTTCATTTCCATCTGGGGCATAGAATTGCAATAAAACAGTAAAATATCCTAAAAAAAATAATAAATACCTATGACAACATTAAAAAAAGGAGACAAAGCGCCTAATTTTTCGGGTCTAGATCAAGACGGAAATTCACATCAATTAGCAGATTATTCGGGTAAAAAATTAGTGGTTTTCTTTTATCCAAAAGCGAATACACCCGGATGTACCGCAGAAGCATGTGACTTGAGAGACAATTTTGAGCGATTCCAAGCTAATAATTATGAACTATTAGGAGTAAGTGCAGATGCTCAAAAAGCACAAGCCAAATTCAAAGAAAAATACGATTTTCCTTTCCCATTACTTGCGGATGAAGATAAATCTGTAATTCAGGCTTTTGGCGTTTGGGGGCCAAAAAAATTTATGGGAAAGGAATACGACGGTATTCATAGAACTACTTTTGTTATAGACGAAAACGGAATCATCGAGGACGTGATTTCTGATGTAAAAACCAAAGCGCATGCTGCTCAAATATTGGAGTAAATAGCATTTCTTTCGCTTTTGTAATTCTGAAAAAATGGATGCAATTTTGAAAAAAAATATAATAACTGTAAAAAATCCAGAATTGAGCTATATAAAGCTTAAATTCTGGACTTTTTTTATATTTTAAAACGAAATTTCAGTGCTATTTTTGATAGGTATCAAGTTTTTAAATAACAAATGAAAATTAATTAATTTCCTTCAATAGTTTATTTGGATCATACCCAAAAAGGCGGTGTTCTTTGATTATTTCGGCAATACCAGTAGGAAGCATAGTTTCCCAACCTGGTTTTCCATTGTTAATCATGTTTAAAACTTCACGTGAGAAAACTTCTAAAATAGATGGATCATAATCATCAATGTCTACTACTTTTCCGTTGAATTTAAAGAATTTATATAATTCTTTCATTCTAGGATGTACTTTTAAGTTATCAGAATTGATTATTTCTCCATCTTCTCCAATCATTGGATACAAGAAAACTTTCATGTCGCGATAGAATAATTTTCCAAAAGCTTCCAAAATCCCACCACTTAAATGGCGGTAATATTTCTCATCAAATATATCTACTAAATTATTTACACCCATCGCTAATCCCATTCTGGCTTTCGTGTAATTAGAAAAATATTCTACCACTTTATAGTATTCTTGGAAGTTTGAAATCATTACTGTTTGTCCAAGTGAACAAAGTAATTCAGCTCGATCCATAAAATCTCTTTCATCTATCTCTCCATCGGATCGAAGATTAGACAAGGTGATTTCGAATACAACCAAGGTATTTTCCTTTTCTACTTTGTTTTCGTTCAAGAACATTTTCAAAGATTTCTCATACATATCCATGTTTACTTTTGTAACTGGACGAAAACTTCCTCTAAAAGCAAGGATGTTTTTCTTGTATAATATGGCAGCAGGAAGAATGTTTTTTCCATCTGGATTAAACATTACCGCATCAGTCATTCCGTTTTTTACTAATTGCAAACTCATCAAACGATTGTCAACATCAGCAAAACGAGGTCCTGAGAAATTTATAGTGTCTATTTCTAATTGATCTTTGTCTAAGTGATCGTATAAATAGCGCAACAATCGTTTCGGATCATTGTATTTATAATAAGCACCATAAATTAAGTTTACACCAAGAATACCAAGTGTTTCTTGTTGTAGTCGTACATCAGTTTCTTTAAATCGAATGTGGATAATAATCTCATTATAATCCTCATCTGGTTCAATTTGGTAACTAATTCCAACCCATCCATGCCCTTTGAATTGTTTTGCAAAATCAATAGTGGCAACCGTATTGGCATAACTGAAAAACATTTTGTTGGGATGTTTCTCTCTACTCAATCTTTTTTCTATCAGATTTACTTCATGAGAAAGCATTTTTTTGAGTCGGCTTTCCGTTACATAACGGCCATCTTCTTCAATGCCGTATACTGCATCACTAAAATCTTTGTCATAGGCTGACATCGCTTTTGCAATGGTACCAGAGGAACCACCAGATCTAAAAAAATGTCTTACAGTTTCCTGTCCAGCCCCAATTTCAGCAAAAGTTCCATAAATGTTTTCGTTCAAGTTGATACGAAGCGCTTTATCTTTAATCGAAGGGATTTGTTCGATGACTTTGTCACCTTTTAATTTTATTTCTGTATCCATTTTCTTTTAATATGGCTAATATGTTGCAAAGTTAATGAAATAGGTTTCTAATGAAAGATAATTAACCCTATTTTTGTAAATAAAAACAATAAAATTGAAGGTATATTTTTTAGGAACTGGTACATCACAAGGGATTCCTGTCATAGGGAGTAATCACCCAGTATGTAAAAGCACTGATTTTAAAGACAAAAGGCTACGAGTATCCGTTTGGATTTCTTGGGGAAATCATTCTTTTATTATTGACTGCGGACCCGATTTTAGGCAGCAAATGCTTTCCTCAAATTGTCAAAAAGTAGATGGGATCTTGTTTACTCACGAACACGCTGATCATACTGCTGGAATAGACGATATTCGGCCATTTAATTTTAAACAGGGCGAAATTCCTATTTATGCACATCAAAGGGTTATCGATAATTTAAGAAGGCGATTTGAATACGTTTTTGAAACGGTTAATAAATACCCAGGTGCTCCATCTGTTACAACTATTGAAGTTGTTAATAACCAACCTTTTTTACTCGGAAATAAAACGGTAATTCCTATTGATGTACTACATGGAAATCTTCAGGTTTTTGGGTATAGAATCGATGATTTTGCCTATTTGACGGATGTAAAAACTATTCAAAAAAGTGAAATTGAAAAATTAAAAAATTTGAAGGTCTTGGTAATAAATGCGTTACGAGAAGAGCCTCACGATACGCATTTCAATTTGAAAGAAGCGTTAGATTTTATAACTTTGGTGCAACCAAAAAAAACATATCTAACACATATTAGTCATATTATGGGATATCATGAAGAGGTTCAAAAAAGCCTTCCTGAGAATGTATTCCTAGCGTATGATAATTTAGAAATCACACTATAATTCAATTTACAATGAAACAATCACTTTTCCTTTATCTTACTATTTTAGCAGTTCTTTCTTCAATTTTTACTTATATGTTTTTGAGTAAACAAGTTGAATTTGAACAAACAAGGTATGAGAAAACTACAAAAAAATTAAGAGATAGTCTAAATTTAGTGTCAAATCAGTTGGCTGATGCTAATTATTTTTCTTTGGCAAAAAACGAAAATGCTCAAAATTATTTTGATTCAGGTAGTTCTGAAAAAATAATTCAATATGAAAAATTAATTCCTGTTGTTACGGAAAAATTATTGGATTATAATGCTAACCCAAAAGGCAATCCTTTCACCGGTCAAGATCAAATAGGAACAAACAAATTTATTATCAATAAAGTTAGAATACTGAATCACAGATGGATTATTGCCGACTTTAGCGATGGTGAAATTTGGGGCGAAGTTTTATTGAAGTATTTTGTAAATACTGATGACAGTATTTCGTTTGAGGTAAACCAATCCTTGTTGTATCAGAAATAAATAAGTCACAGTTTTTAGAAATTGTGGTCTAAAAACTGCGAATATTAGCTGATAACTATTTTTCCTGAAGCCAATTTTTAAAATCATAAAAGTTCTGTGGAGTAACTCCATGGCCAATTGGATATTCTTTGTAGGTCGTATTTATTCCTAACTTCTCGACAATTACAGGAGTTTTTCTTGCCCATTCTACTGGGATAACTTGATCTGCAGTTCCGTGTGAAGCAAATATTTTTAGGTTATTAAAACTATTTTTTAGATAATCGTCAGCTACAATTTCTAAATTCAAATAACCACTCATCGCAACTATTTTTTGCACTTTTTTTGGATATGAAAGTGCAACTGCGTAACTCAAAATGGCACCTTGGCTAAAGCCAATCAGAGTAACTTTTTGAGCATCTATCGGATAGTTATCAATTAATTGATCGATAAATCCAGCAATTAAATCTCTTGAAACTTTAGCTTGTTCGTGGTCTGAGAATTTATTTTGATCTGCATCAAAGTTTATCGCATACCAAGCGTAACTTCCGTATTGTAAGTCGTAAGGAGCACGTGCTGAGATGATATAATATTCCTCAGGAAGCTCTGTTGCAAATGAAAATAAATCGTCTTCATTGCTGCCGTATCCATGTAATAAAAGTAAAAGAGGGTTCTTGTCTAACTTTATTTTGGGTTCACGTATTTTATATTCTAAAGATAAATTCATCGGATTATGATATGTTTGAAAGCCATTTTTGAAAATAAATTCCCAATAAAGGAACTGGTTTTGTTTCGCCTTTTATGGCGCTTGTAATGCCGTAGGACCATAAAACAAAAACGAAAATCCACATGGGAGCCGAAATCATTAAGCTGTCAAAATTGCTAATGATTAATCCCAATGATATAAAAGTTAAGGTGAGGCCCAGTCCTTGGCGAATGTGAAAAGAAGCAAATGGATTTTTATCTTCGGAATTCATAGACATCGCTATAAACACGCCAATTCCTAAAATATAGCTAGTAATGGCAGCAGTTTTTCCTGTTTCGGTTGTATTATTCATTTTAATTGGTGCTCACCCCTAGGTTGGTGAGATCTTTTATTTATGCTAAAATTAATTTTCCTTGATTTACAATTCCGATAACTTTTCCTTTGATTTCTGTTCCCAGAAAAGCGGAGTTTTTTGATTTGGATAAAATAGATGATTTTGTAAAAATGCTTTTAGGTTCAGGATTAAATAAAGTGATATTTGCTTTAGAACCCTCATTAATTGATTCTATTTCGATACCAAAAGTTGTTTTTCCAGAGGTCAATTTATCTATTACGGTTTCTAATGGTAATACGGTCATCAAAGCACTAAAAGCACTTTCTAGCCCAATGGTTCCATTTTTGGCACCGTCAAATTCCATTTTTTTATGTTCAATATCTATCGGATTATGGTCTGATGTAATCATGTCAATGGTTCCGTCTTTTATGCCTTTCAACAATGCTTTTCTGTCAATTTCAGTTCTAAGTGGTGGCGAAACTTTATAACGAGTGTCAAAACTTTCTAGTTTTTCATCTGTTAAAACCAAATGATGGACAGCAACACTGCATGTAACCTGTAGGCCATTTGCTTTAGCTTCTTTGATTAACTGAACGGATTTTTTAGTTGAAATAGTTGGGATGTGTAGTTTTCCTCCAGTATATTCTAACAAAAATAAATTTCTTGCGATTTGCAATTCTTCGGAAAGATTAGGAATTCCTTTTAATCCTAATCGCGTAGAAACAATGCCTTCATTAGCAACTCCATTTCCTTTTATATTTTCGTCTTGGGAAAAAGCCAGAATTAATCCGTCAAAATCCTGAACGTATTGCAAAGCGATTTTTAGCAAATTAGCATTATCCAAACTTTTATTATAATCGCCAAAAGCTACTGCTCCCGCTTTTTTCATGTCATACAATTCAGCCATATCTTTTCCTGCACTTTCTTTGCTCAATGCACCAATAGGATATAATTGAGTTGCAAATCCTAATGCTTTGTTTAAGACAAAATTTACTTGGGATTGATTGTCAATAATAGGGAAGGAGTTGGGTTGTAATGCGATTGCCGTAAAACCACTTTTTGCAGCTGTAGTAAGTCCGTTTGCTATCGTTTCTCTATCTTCAAATCCCGGTTCTCCCATAGAAACGCTGCTGTCAAACCAGCCTTGCGAAACATGTAAATTATCAAGTTTTATCTCGTCTGCTTTATCTGGATTTGGAAGTGATGTTCCAATTTTTTTTATAAAACCATCAACAATTAAAATATCTGCAATCTTATTGTGAAAAGGACTTTTCGAATCGATAATTTTGGCGCTTCTGATGATTAAGTTCATATTGATTTTTTAAGTATTGGATGGGAGTTATTTACTTTACGAATCGTATAATTGCCATTTCGGTTATCATAAATAACAATGCAAAGATAACAAACCATTTCCAAATTTGATTATCCGTTCTGTCAGTTTGTAAAGTATCAAATAGTGATGAGATTGATTCGATTGTTTTATAGTCAGAAAGGATATTTTCATTGGCTGAAGCCAAATCACTTTCGGTTCTGTTGTAATTAAAACTGATGTTTTCTATCCATTCCTTTTTATTGTAAATACTAAAATTTCCTGCTTGTTCGGGATAATCATTGAAAGTCATTTTGACTTTATTATTCAGAATTTGTTGGATAGGAATAAATTGTTCGTCCAAGCCTTTTACCGTTAAAATAGCGTCTTTGTTTAAAGATACTGCTGCTAAATGAGGGTTGTTGTTTCCAATTATTAAAGCATTTACACCGTTATTTTGATTGACCATCGCCATCTTGTAAAAGGTAGGTACAATTAATGGAGATTGTTGGAAATTTGAATTTTCGATGTTGATAGGAGCTGCAAAAACTGAAACCGTTGAGATCGAATTTGCTATCGAAGTCAAGAAATCACTTTGATCTTCATAAGATAAAGCAGCAGGGCTTGAACTTGATAATACAAACGAACTTTTTGTTTTTGGATACTGAAAATTAGTCACTTTGTTTTCAAAAACACTATTGAATATAGGATGATTGAAGTTAATTTTAGTAATCAGTTTTTCTCTGTTTTCTAAAGAATTGAATGTAAGTTTTCCAAAATTTGATACAAAAGAATTCATATTTGGAATTGAACTTATTGCCGAAGGAATCACAATTAAATTACCGTCTTTTTCTACAAAAGATTTTAAAGTGGTTGCCAAAGCTTGCGGGATTTCATCCAATTCATTTAAAACAATCGCATCTTGTTCCTCCAATTTATTGTAATCCAATGCACTTAAAGTATAATTGCTAAAATTGAATTCTTCACTGGTGTAAATTCGGGAAAGGAAATTACTTTTCGATGGTTCTCCAATGCTGATTATGTTCGTTTTCTTAGCTTTTGAAATACTAAAATATAATGTGTTGTCGTAAGTCAATCCATTATCAACTATAGAGAAATAGCCATGAAAAGCTTGTTTTGGAATCGTAAAATTGAGGTTTTTTTTCTTTGTGTCTAATGTTACTATCGTCTTTGCAATGAGCTTGTTTTCATTGTATAACGAAATAGGAATCGGTTTGAAATCATCTCCATAACCAGATATTTTCACGCTAATTTCATAAAAATTTTCTAATGTTTTATTGATAAAGACGCTGTCAATAGAAACATTGTTTTTTTGTTCTGCTTTTGGGATTATAAATAAAGGCGAATCAGTTGCATCAGTATTTTTCAGTTGTTTTTCATCAAGACCAACAGCGTCGGTAATGATAACGATATCCTTTTTAAAAGCCGATTTATGTGCTTTTATTTTTGCCATTATATTATCTAATTGGAACGGAGTAGCGCTGTATTTTAAGTTTTGCAAAGCTCCACGAACTGATTTTATATCGGTGTTCCAATAGTTTTCAGAATTGGTAAGCAAAGAAAAATTTACATTTTCAGGAGTTTCTTCAAGCAGTTCCTGAACAGCTCTTTTTAGCAATTCTCCTTTTTTGCCTTTGGCTTGCATACTAAAAGAATTGTCTAGAATAACATACAATTCATTGCTGGCATTTTTACTGTCTTTCGACTCAAAAAAAGGTTGTGCAAATGCTATAATAATAAAAGTTAGTAGCAATAAACGGGAGGCTAGAAGCAACCATTTCTTGATTTTAGAGCTTTTTCGGGTTTGTATAGAAAGTGCTTTTAAGAAACGAACATTGGTGAAATATTCTTTTTTGAAACGGCGTAATTGAAATAAATGAACCAAAATTGGAACAATCAATAAGAACAGAAAGTATAAAATTTCGGGATGTTTAAAATGCATTCTGAGGTTGAGTTTACTTCACTGGATTTTATTTTCAATGGAGTTCATTGAATTTCGTGAGTCAAAAATACAAATTTGTTGACAGTTTTAGATGAAGTTGTTATAATTTTTCAAAGGAATAAACAATTGACATTCATTATGAATATAATGTGTATTTTAGCTTTTCAATAAAATTTAAAAACATGAAAAAACCGTTTGCTGTTCTACTATTCATTTTCATTTTTACAAGTGTGCAAGCACAAAAAAATAAATTCAATTTACTGATTGGTACCTACACTCAAAGCTGTGATAGCAAAGGAATTTATGTTTATGATTTTGATTCAAAAACAGGTGATTTCAGTTTTAAAAATGCTACTGAAAAGGTTATAAATCCTAGTTATTTGTCGGTTTCAAAGGAGAATAACTTTATTTATGCCGTAAACGAGTTTGGTGCTGAAAGTACGGTAAGTTCTTTTAGTTACAATCCGTCAAGCGGAAAATTAGACTTAATCAACAAGCAAAGTTCAAAAGGTGCTGATCCCTGTTACATCATCAATGACGATAAAAATGTGATAATTGCCAATTATTCTGGTGGGAATATTTCTGTTTTTGCTAAGAAAAGTGATGGAAGTATCTCTGAAGCAAAACAAGTCATTCAACACTACGGAAAAGGGATTAATGCACAAAGACAAGAAGGTCCGCACGTTCACATGGTTCATTTTTCTCCTGACAAAAAGTTTGTTTTGTCCAATGATTTGGGGACTGATAAAGTATACTCCTATGCCTATAATCCTAATGCTGGGAGTACTGTTTTAGAATTAAAAGATAGTATTGCTGTAAAATCTGGAAGTGGACCAAGACATTTAACCTTCAGCAAAGACGGCAAATTTGTTTATTTATTACACGAACTTGACGGAGCATTAACGGTATTTAGTTACGCAAAGGGAATATTAAAGAAGATTGATGAAACTACCATTTTAGCGAAAGATTTCAAAGGAACGTTCAGTTCTGCAGATATTCATATTTCACCTGACGGGAAGTTTTTATATGCTTCTAATCGCGGGGAAGCCAATAACATTACAATTTTTAAAATTCTAAAGAACGGAAAATTGCAATTGCAAGGACAAACCAGTACTTTAGGAAAAGGACCTAGAAATTTTGCCATTGACCCAAGTGGGAATTTTCTTCTGGTAGCACATCAATATACTAATGATGTGGTGATTTTTAAAATAAATAAAACTACGGGAGCACTTACAGATACTGGAAAAAAAATAGCTTTATGTTCTCCTGTTTGTTTGGTTTTTACCAAGAATTAAACTTAAAAATTAAATAAAATTCACTAAAAAGGGTTGAAAAATGATTTCCATTTTTCAACCCTTTTTTACTATTAGTTTTTGTTTTTTTCTTTTGTTCCGATGTTAAGTTCAGAAAAAAAACAGGATTTAGAAGCTGTACACTAAAAACTGAACACTATTTGTTCTTGTCTTTTCTCTTTTTGTCTCTGGTTTTCAGCATATTTCTATTTACAGAACCGTGCGTTTTTTTCTTGGTTACTCCAGGGCCACCTAAATTGACTTTTTTGTTCTTTTTACTTTTTTCTTGAAAAGCGCCATCTCCTGTCAATTTTTGTTTTTTCATCATAAACTTAATCGGTTGTCTGTCTTTTTCAGGTTCGATTAATTTTGATGAAACTTCTACTGTTTCTGGGAAAGGCTCAATTGCTAATTCCATATTCATCAGTACTTCCACTTCTACTTTATACTCTTCTTCACGAGGAGCGATAAGACTAATTGCAGTTCCTGTTGCATCTGCACGACCAGTTCTACCAATACGGTGCATGTACAATTCTGGTAATTCTGGCATTTCAAAATTGACAACATGGGTAATGTTGGATATATCCAAACCTCTTGCCATGATATCAGTCGTTATCAAACCACGAAGATTTCCTTCTTGGAAGGAAGCCATTGTACTTAAGCGATAATTTTGTGATTTATTAGAGTGAATGACACCAAACTGGCCATCAAAATCTTCTTCGATGCGCTCGTGAAGCATATCTGAAATCTTCTTATTATTGACGAAAACCAAAATACGACTCATGTCTTCGTTTGACTCTAATAAGTATTTTAATAGATTTACTTTGGTATTGAAATTAGGGACGTTGTAGGTAATTTGTTTGATATTTTCCAATGGTGTCCCAGATGCTGATAGCGTAACTTCTTCAGGATAATCAAAATAGTCATTCAAAATAGCATCGACTTCATCAGTCATTGTTGCTGAAAAAAGGATGTTTTGGCGTTTTTTTGGCATCATAGCCAAAATAGCTGTCAATTGGGTACGAAACCCTAAATTTAGCATTTCGTCAAACTCATCAATTACTAGCTTTTGCATTTCTTCAAAACGAATTACATTATCTAGCGTTAAATCCATGATTCGTCCTGGAGTTCCTACCAAAACGTCACAACCTTGATAAACAGTTGTTTTTTGAGTATTGATATTTACCCCTCCAAAAATTCCAACAGTACGAACTGACATATATTTTGTCAATTTTTCTACCTCTTCTACTACTTGTACTACAAGCTCACGTGTTGGAACCAGAATTACTATTTTAGGAGTATGTCCAGGAGTAAATTTGTATAATTTTAATAAAGGCAATAGGTATGCAAATGTTTTACCAGTACCAGTTTGTGCAATTCCCATCATATCTCTTCCAGACATAATCACAGAAAAAGTTTTTTCCTGGATGGGAGTTGGAGCAGTAAATCCTAAATCATCTATTGCTTTTTGTACAGATTTAGGGAGATTGAATTGTTCGAAAGTAGCCATTTGCTTAAATTTTGTGCAAAGATACGTTTTTTATGAGGATACTCACATTAGGTAAAAATATTGTTATTTTTTTGATTTATCTAAGAACTCCTTTTAGACAAAACGTTTAACTCTTAAAACTAATTCGATTGGATTAAATGGCTTGGCTATGAAATCATCCACACCTAATTTAAAGCCTTCAATAACCGTTAAATCCTCTTTACCTAAAGCCGAAACTATAATCACTGGAATGCTTGGATAATTTTTTTTAGAATAGGCAGTAATTTCCAACCCTGATTTATAGGGCATCATTATATCAGTGATAATTAAATCAGGTTGCAGTATGCCTATTTGATCTATTCCATCATTTCCATCTCTTGAAATGAATGTTTCATAACCTTCTTTCTTTAAAATAAAATCTAAAATTTTAATGATTAAGTTGTCATCTTCTATTATTAATATTTTTTTCATGCTCATTTTAATTGTTTTTTATTTATTGTAGAGTTCAATCTCATCAATCATTATCATTGGTTTCTTTTGTTTTCGTTTTCGCCAGATTGGTAAATCATCTAAATTATCAATCTGTAACTTTATTTTATCAAACTTACTAAAGTTTTTACTGTTGATCTCTATCTGCTCCGTTTTAATAACAAAACTTTCTGATAAATTTCCAATAAATTTCTCTGTAATCAGTTGCCATTCTTTATTGTTAAAACCGTAAATAGAAATTTTCGACGGTTTAAAAATCCAATGTCTTTGATCGTCAAGGAAATTTATTTTTATTTGATTGAAATCCAATTTGTTGGTGATTATTTCTATTTCGGGATTAATCCCATACCATCCAATCCAATTGATATTGTAATCTTTATGACCTCGAATTCCATCTACTAAGCCATAACTTCCTTTTCCTGTAAATTCTTCTGCTGGTAATGTCAAAAAATTAACCTTTAGTTTTTCTCCTAAATGATTTGTCGTGTCTTTGGCTATTTCGAGCCATTCTTGGTAATACTGTTCTGGTGATAAACCACCCTCACTTAATTCATAAATTCCTAGTTCAGAGCATTTTTTTGTAAATTTTAGTACTCTTTCTTGTATTCCTTTTACTACTTCTTTTTGTCCTTTTTCATTGACAATAAACATACCATGTAGATCCTTTCCATAAAACTTTGATTGTTCAAAAAATACATATTCTAATGCTAGTCGCAATTTTTCGACTCTTGATGCTAAAACAGTATCTTGTTCAACCGCATTTAAAGCTTCATTAATCAAATAATCATATTGATTCATTGCTTCAGTTGATAAAAATGTATTTCTGCATTGAACTGGGCCTGAATAAATGTCCAGATAAGAATTAAATTTTTGTTGATTTTGCGCTAAAAGATTTAAATATCGTCTAATATTCGGAGCTGCTTTACCATAAAAACCACGAAGGAAGTCATCTGTAGTGGCTTCTATATCGATATCAGTATTCCATAATAATTTAGCTAATAGATATTGTCTTAATTCTGTGAAATCTCCCGGAACGTCAGCATATCCTTGTACAAATAACCCTTTTATATTGTTTTTTTTAAAGAACTTGTAGTTGTCTGAAAAGGTATGGATATTAGGAAAAGGAGATAAATAATTAGAAAATTGTACTGTATAATCCCATAGGTATAGATGAGACGTGGTTTTGTTCCAATCTTGCAATGTATTTTTAAAAGATTTACTGTAATTGTCGTCTACAATAGATTTCCCACGGTTTAATTCTATTGGGCAAAATAAGGTATATATATTTGGTTGCAAGATTAAACTTGTCGGGGGTTTTAAGCTATGAAGATAAGCTAGAGTTGTTATTTTAGTTTTAGGAAATTGTCGCGCAATTTTGTTTAAAAAATGATACAGAGAACCTTGCGGACCTCCATATTTAGTGTTTAGAGTTTTGCATTCTGGGCATTCACAGTAGACTACATCATCATTCTGACTTACAGAATAAAAAGAAGCGTTCGGATTTTTCGTTATGACTTTTTGCATTTTTTGTAATACTAAATCGACCACAGTATCATTAGTCATGCAAAGTGATTCAGAATTGCGGTTTCCATCATACAAAGCATAAAAGGTTGGATTCTTTTTGAAATATTCTTGAGGCGGTAGAAGTTTACTAAAGGAATGTCCCCAAATGCTAAAGTCTTCTAAATGCCAATCTAATTTATGCCAATCTCTAAAGTTTTCATCGTAAGCATCTGGATATAATAACACTCGATACCCAAAAGAAGGTTTATGATACTGTTCTGTATTTTTTGGGAATACAACTGCATCTAATTTTGGAATATAGGTTTCTTTAGACGTGAATTTTCTAAATCCCCAAGTTTCTAATAATGTATAAACCGCATAGTGTAACAATTTTTCATTTGGTGCGATTAAAAAAATATCGGTTGCATTACTTCTAATGATAAAACTATTATTGGTATTTAATTTTTTTAAATTTGATATGCTAAGATGAATTTTTGAGTTTTTTTTACTCGAACCATTCTGAATTAAAAATGAATTAGTAAAAGATTTATCCAAATACGATTTTAAAATTATAGCCGCTGGTCTTTCTTTCTCTGAATCAATGAGGATCAAGTTCTCTTTAGTTGTTTGATTTGTAAAACTAATATCAGATTGAGCCATCATTTTAAAACTTAAAAGGAAAAGGATAAATAGTATTCTATTTAAATTCAGTTTTTTATAAAACATTTTAGAATTTATATTGGAACATTAATGATATTTCTAATTCATTTTGTTTCAAGTTAGGCGCATACTCTTGATTGTTAAATGTTGTTTGAATTCCTGCTAAATAATGATTGTTGATTAGTCTATTATATCCAGCACCAATTCTAAAGGAGTTAAGGCTTACTCTTTGCTCAAATTGACCCAAGGTTGTTCTCTCATCTGGTGACGTTCCGTATCCAGCAACTACTGAAAAATAGTCATATTTGGTATCCAAATAATATCTGGTGGTAAGTGCAAATGATGGATTGTATTCATTGTCGTTATTCTGTAAGTACGACCTAAAATTGATCCAATAGGATCCAATATATTTACCAACTCCTAAAACAATTATTTTAGTTTCTATAGTTTCAGATTCAATGTATCGCAAGCCTAAATCAGCTTCCCATCCTTTTTTGAAATTTTGATAAAAAGAATATCCAACTCTTAATCTTGGAAAAACCAAATCTGGACTATATGCTATACTCACATAAGAATAATTATTTTTCCCTGTAAAAAAATAGGATTCTGCTTCAAATTGTTTGCCTTCAGCAATACTTTCACCGGAAGATAATCTATTGGCATAATTAACACGACCTATTAATGAACCCCAACCACGTTCTCTAATGTATTGAATACTTCCTAGGTGCCAAGGTCCATAACCTTCTCTATTGAAGGTGGTGTAACTGTAATTTATACCCAATCTGTCAGCATTAATTTTTGACTCAATGAGAAAAAGGCTTTGCTTAATTTCAGGATCGTTAGGGTATTTAACTTGTAAAGATTGTATATAATTATATTCTTTTTTAGTTTCTTTTTGTACTTGATACAACACTATTTTCTTTTTCTGAAAATCTCTATTATCAGGATGCATTTGAATGGCTTGCTCAATAGTTTTCTCTGCTTCTGTGTAGTTTTCTTTTTCTAATTCTATGTTAATTAAGTAATTGAAAGCATCTTCGTTGGCATTAGTTTTTTTGATGAAATAGTTATAGTAGTAGGCTGCACTATCTTTATTTTTCAATAGATCATGGTTACGCCCTAATATCAAATAATAATCAAGATAATTTGGGGCTATTTTTTTAGCCATTAATGCTCTTTGAATATTCTTCGCATAATTTTTTTCATTCTGCATGTCTTTTACGATAACTGTTAAAAGACTATCGGTGTCAATTTTTTGTGCGTTGATTTTTTGATTAGAAAAAATCAATATTAAAACAAATACTACGATTGAATTTAAAATTTTGTTGTTTTTCATTATATTTTTTTTTTCTCCATTGTAAATCCTTGACGCACCATTACGCCCCATTTTTGTTCTTTTTGTCTCAAAAAGTGCCAATACCCTTTTATAGAGGCATACACATTGAGCGGATGAAAGACTAAAGGCTCAATAAAAATCATTATTATTAGTATTAATACCTCTTTGATACCTGTGTAATGCTTATAAATTAATTGATCTAAAAACACCGAAATTAGTGTTATACTTATGTAAAATAAATATACAAAAGCACCGCCAATCAATAAAAAATCAAAGTTAATATTAAAAAATAGTAGGTCTACTGTTAAGGTTATTAAACCTAAAATTTCCAAAATTGGAACTGCAAATTCATAAAGTAAATAATAAGGAAAAATTAAGAGTCCCGTTTTACCGTACTTTGGATTAAAAAAAACATCTTTATGTAAAAATAATGTTTGAACCAATCCTCTGGCCCAACGTACACGTTGCCTTAAAAATATAGTCATACTGGCAGGAACCTCAGTCCAGCATAAGGATTCAGGGATGTAAATGATTAAGAATTTTTCTTTTTTCTGGTGCATCAATTTTCTCATACGAGTGATAAGTTCCATATCTTCACCAAGTGATTTATGCCAATATCCACCAGCTTCAATAACAGTTTCCTTATCAAACATTCCCAAACCGCCTGAAACTAATAGTAAACCATTAATTTTGCTCCAAGCCATTCTTCCAAATAAAAAAGAGCGTATGTATTCTAGTTCCTGAAAACGGGCAAAAAAATTATCTGGGAAATGAGATTTAAAAAGCATTCCATCTTTAAATTCACATGAATTTGAAATTCGGATTGCAGCTCCAGTAGCGATTACTTTTTCTGTATTTTCGATAAAAGGTTTGGCAAGCATAGAAATGGTATCTTTTCTTAAAATACAATCTACATCTGTACAAATGAATAAAGAGTATTTGGCTGAATTGATACCGGCATTTGATCCATCAGCTTTACTTTTCCCGTTTTCCTTGTCTACAACTAAAAGTTTAGAGTATATAGGATTCGTTGATTTATAATGCCCTCTTACAGGTTGTGTTGGTATTTTTTCCTGATAGAAAAAATCAACTTTCACCAAATTAAACTCACTAATTAATATTTCAAGAGTCTTATCAGTACTTCCGTCATTAACAATAACTACTTCAAATTTTGGATATTCTTGAAAGAGTAATGATTTAACGTTGTATACAATTGTAGTAGCTTCGTTAAATGCAGGAGCAACTATAGAGACACCTACAGTATGATTAGATTTAACTAATATTTCTTTAAGTAAAAAGTACTTAGATTTATAATACTTTTTTATTGCTACCCAAGATAATATAGCTAGTATTAAATAGAATAAAATATAACTAATCGAATAATAAGCGATATAGGTTTCGTAGGTTTTAATAATGGTTTCTAAGGTATTCAATTTAGCTGGGGGGTATTAACATGTAAAATAATTCTTTTGATGATTTCATCTTCTGCGGCATCCTCAGTTGTGTAGGTGTTAAAAAAAGTAGGATCAATTTTAGCAATACATTTTACAATTTCAAATTTTATTTCTAAATCTGATTCTCCTAAAAGAATGCTCAAAGCAAAATCTTTTGTTTCATTATCACCAATCACGCCCATTGTTTTTAAAGCAGAAATTTTATTTCGTTTATCGGTTTCTTTTGGATAACTGTTTATTAAAAGCTCATTTGCTTCGATAATATATAAATTCCGAATAACTAAGAATGTTTCTTTTCGTACTTTACTATTAGTATTATTTAAAAGATGACTTATTTGATCAATGGTTAAAGTTTCTCTATATCGAATCATTAATTTAATAGCAAGTATCACTACAGAGCTATTTTTATTAGTAAGCCATTCATTAATTTTTTTTGGTAAAGTAGATTTTTTTTGATGAATTATATCAAGGATTTTAAGCTCATCTGCATAAGATATTTGTTTTTCATAATTACTTAAAAAGTCAAATTTTTGATCAGAAAGGGAGATTACTGCAATCAATGCATTCGATTTTAAGAATTTATTTTTAACATATATATTAGGTCTTATGTGTCCTGTTTTGATTTTGTATTCTAATATTTGATAATGGTAAATTCCTAATAATTTATTTTCCCAGCTCCTACTTTTAATCAGTTTATTGCTATAATCATGAAATCCAAAATATTTATAAATTAGCAGCATTTGATGCGGATTGACTCCGTTAATATTTCTTTTAATGGTAATGATTTTATTTAGAATAATACCCTTACACCATCTTTTTTTAAAAGGAACTTGTTGTTTAAATAATTTTATCTGGCCTTTTATGTAGTTAGAGTCATAATTAGAAAATATAATTTCAGTTAGGAAATCATTTATTTTGATGTCTACTTCGTTTTTTATAATTAATTTTTTTTCAAAACCATATCGATTCAGAATCAATAATATTACTAAAGAAATAATGATAATCAATAAGAAAGGAATAGCAATATATTTAAGTAAATCTGAAGGAAATTCAGCTTTTGAAAAAGAATAATTAAAAGCAAATAATTCATTTTTAATATTTTCGAAGCTTATCTGAGTCTCTACTTTTTTTAATAAAAATACGATACTGTTTGTAATGTTTTTGAATAAATTATATAAATAACTGGTCATACTTTTATGCGATTAGGTCTCAAGTTAAGCGATTTGAGTCTCGTGAATTAAATGTTATTTGAATGCTAAATTAATCTATTTCATAGCTCGATAAATATATGTATAAAAATAGATATTATATGCTAAATTTAAAATTTTTCAAAAACACCTAGTCCAAATAATGCGAAGTCATACTTCACTGGATCATTTACATCGAATTCACGAAGTTTTAAATCTAATTCGGCTAATGCTTTTCCATCATTTTGTTTTCGGGTAAGTAATCCTAATTTCCGGGCTACATTACCAGAATGTACATCCAAAGGGCAAGATAAAGAAGCCGGAGAGATACTCTTCCATATTCCTAAATCGACACCTTTAGTATCTTGACGCACCATCCAACGTAAATACATGTTTATTCGCTTGGCTGCAGAATTGTTCAGCGGGTCAGAAATGTGTTTTTGGGTCCTATAGTGATGAGGAATTTCGAAGAATGTCTTTTTAAATTCGTGAATGCTTTTTTGCATGTTTTCTAACTCTTGGTTTTTTGTATATACGGCTTCTAGTCCATTATGGTTTTCATAAATGTTTTTTAAGCCTCTAATAAAACCCGTAAAATCCTGTCCATTAAAAGTGCGATGCACAAAAGTTTCTAATTGTTCCAAATCATTTTCGGAATGTGACATAACAAAATCATATGGCGCATTTCCCATTAAATCCATCATTTTATGGGAATTTTTAATAATCATTTTACGATTACCCCAAGCTATTGTAGCGCTCAGAAAACCAGCAATTTCTATGTCTTCTTTTTGTGAAAATAAATGTGGAATTTGTACGGGATCACTTTCAATGAAATCGAGTGTGTTGTATTGGAGTACTTTTTCGTCTAGAAAATCTTTAAGTTCTGAAGAATTCATTTTTTTTAAGTTTAAAGTTTAAAGTGGTTCGTCGTTTCAAATGAACTTTAAACCTGAAACTTCAAACTTTTTTAATTACTAATCAAGCCATCTACCATTATTAACTTTCTGTCAGCCATATTAGCTAATTCCTCGTTGTGTGTCACAATGACAAAGGTTTGCCCAAACTCATCGCGTAATTTGAAAAAGAGTTGGTGCAAGTTCTCAGCCGATGCAGTATCAAGATTTCCCGAAGGTTCATCTGCAAAAATGATGGCTGGTTTGTTGATCAAGGCTCTTGCTACGGCCACACGTTGCTGTTCTCCTCCTGAAAGTTCATTGGGTTTGTGATTCATTCTATGGAAAAGTCCAAGATAGGTTAGCAATTTTTTTGCTTCAATCTCAGTTTCTGATTTTGATTTATTTGCAATAAAAGCAGGAATGCACACATTTTCTAGTGCTGTAAATTCGGGTAATAATTGGTGAAATTGGAAGATAAAACCTAAATTTAAATTCCTGAACTTAGACAAAATTTTGTCATTCATAGTCAGAATATCTTCATTGTTGATGCGTAATTCAATTCCATTTTCAACAGTTGGTTTGTCTAAAGTTCCAAGGATTTGCAAAAGAGTTGTTTTTCCAGCTCCCGAAGCACCAACGATAGAGACAATTTCTCCTTTTTGAATATGTAAATCAACTCCTTTCAACACGTGTAGTTGATCGTAATATTTGTGTAGATTTTTGGCTTGTATCATTTTGAAACTATTTTTACAAAGAAACAAAGATTTTAATGATTATTAAATGCATCCCAATATATTTTGCTTTGACAAACTATAAACTTTAGTTAATATCCAATAATCAGTTCGTTTAAATGAATAAATTTGGTTCTAAATCTAAAATGATGAAAAAAATAATTGGTATTTTTTTGGCACTTTTGCCTTTTTCATTTTGTGCAAAAGAGAAGAGTGTTGTTGTGCCAAAAAGTAAAGAAATAAAAAATATGGAAATACAAAACGGATTGGAAGTGGCCACATTTGCTGGAGGTTGTTTTTGGTGTACAGAAGCAGTTTTTTTAGAACTGGACGGAGTAAAAAAAGTTGTTTCGGGATACATTGGTGGCGCGA
This sequence comes from Flavobacterium sp. KS-LB2, assembly GCF_036895565.1. Lineage (NCBI taxonomy): Bacteria > Pseudomonadati > Bacteroidota > Flavobacteriia > Flavobacteriales > Flavobacteriaceae > Flavobacterium > Flavobacterium sp. KS-LB2. The sequence goes on from NZ_CP145904.1 coordinate 1,148,543, forward strand.
CTCTAAACCCAACATACAAAGATATTTGTAATGGTGACACTGGTCATGCCGAAGCTATTGAAATTACATTTGATCCTAATAAAATAAGTTTTGGAGAGCTATTAGAAATTTTCTTTGCCACACATGATCCTACTACTTTAAATCGTCAGGGAAATGATGTTGGAACCCAATATCGAAGTGAAATTTTTTATCATAATCCAGTACAAAAACAACTTTCTCAAGATTATATCGCTTTGATGACTAGTGAAAATACTTTTGGTAGACCAATTGTTACTAAAATTTCACAAGCGTCTAAGTTTTATGAAGCTGAAGATTATCATCAAAATTATTACAATCAAAATAAAACCCAAGGATATTGTAGCTATGTAATTACTCCAAAAATTGAGAAGCTAAAAAAAATGTATCAAGACAAACTCAAAAAATAATTGGCATTAGATTTGTTCAGTTTTAGGGAAATTAAAAATAATTATGACAGATCAAGTTCCCATTAGTGTAGAAAGCAATAAAACTAGAAATCTCTTTTTGGGTATTCTCTTTGATGCAATAGGATTGCTATCATTTACGATTCCGCTTGTTGGTGAGTTCTCTGATGTGATTTGGGCACCACTTGCGGGATTTCTAATGACTTGGATGTATAAAGGAACAGTAGGAAAGGTGGGAGGAGTAGTTACTTTTCTAGAAGAAATTTTACCTTTTTCAGATTTTATACCAACATTTACGCTGACTTGGATTTATAATTATTGGATTAAAAAACAAAACGCCTAGTATTTGAAGCGTTTTTTATGCTTTAAAAAGAAATCCCAACCCCATGCGTTTCAGCATCTTTTTTTCGAATGTCCAAAAGAATTTGAACTGTCCAAAAAGAAATCCTATTAGGACTAAAAGCACCTGGTAGATTGGAAAAATTAAAATTAGCCGGATAGGAGTAAACCAATAACCTAAGTCTGCTTTTGTAATTCCTAACCAGAAACAAAATGGTTTAGAGAGCCATGCCGAAGTCGAGCCGGTAATTGCAAAAACAATAAATATGATTGTAAGTTGGAAATTGGTCTCAATTCCCCAACGCTGTTTTAGTTTATTCATTTTTATTTATAATGATTACAAATATAGCAACATTATCTTATAGGGACTAAACCAAAAAGTTTTTGTTTGTAGGTATTTTGAAAATAAATCATATAATTATAAATCAAATAATTTACTTCATAACCATAATCAATATTTGGATCATAATTGATTGTCATTTCATATAAATTTGGACTGTAGCGCATGGGTTGTAACACTCGGCTATTCCACTCGGTAATGTAGAATTGATTTTTATTCTCTAAATAGCTTTGAGAATAATAGCCTCTTGGGTAAGCTCTAGAAATAAGCCACGTGCTAAAACCGGGATCAATAATAATTACTTCATATTCGAGCTCGTCATTGGCAATTCGCACAGTATCACCTTGAGTTGCAAGGGGCTTTTCAGTACTTGGAAAATTAGACTTTGAAGTGTTACAACTAAAAATAGAAACTAGAATAATTGCTAATAGATAAACACTATTTTTCATAATCAGAAAATTGAATATTAAATTTACAAAATTAAATGATTTGTTAGTATGGTTTTAACATAAAAAAATCACCCACGACGAGTAGATGATTTTTTAAAAATATTTTTATTTTTATTATTTTCCAAAAAGTTTGCCGAGTATGCTTCCTATTCCACCACCTTTTTTTGTTACGGCTGACATGGCATCACTGATATCTACTTTACCATCTGCATTTTGGTCTAAACCAAATTGACCTCCATATTTAGATATAGCATCCATTATGCCTGAATTCTGGGCACTATTACCAGAAATCGCCGCTATCACATCCGAAATTTGAAAACTACTATCATTAGGGTCTTTTGCTTTATTGACTAAAGAACCTAAAATTTGAGGAATTAAACTTCCTGCAACACCAGAGGCAGTTTCACTGTTTATACCAAATTTTTCACCTAAGCTTCCTGTAAGTTGTTCGGTGAGTTTTTGTACTACAGGATTTGAACTGTCTTGAGCATTGTTTCCTTGAAATAAACCTGCAAGTTGATCTGCTCCGCCTTCTGAAACTATTTTTTGTAACCCAGAAAAAATTGAACTACTTGCCTCGGTCATAACTGCTTCATTTTGCTCGTTTGGAATCGCTTGGTTTTTAACAACTGATTCTACTCCAAACTGTTGTGCTAATTGTGTTAATTGTTCAAACATGGAAAGTATTTTTTAAATTAGAAATCAAATTTAACGAAAAAAGGGACTTATTAAACAAAGTTAATAAATCCCTTTTTATTTATTTAGTCAAAAATACTAGCCTAATATGCTAATAATTTGTGAAGCTAATTCAGTACCAATTCTATCTTGAGCTTCTCCTGTTGCTGCTCCAATATGTGGAGTCAACGAGATTTTATGATTCATCAAAATAGCCATTTCAGGAGTTGGTTCGTTTTCAAAAACATCTAATCCTGCAAATAATACTTTTCCGCTGTCTAATGCTTTTACTAATGCCACTTCGTCAATAACACCACCACGAGCACAGTTTACAATACCTACACCGTTTTTCATGATTGCCAATTCTTTCTCTCCAATGATGTAACCATCTTGAGCAGGAACGTGTAATGTGATGAAATCAGCTTCTTTGAATACAGATTCCAAAGATTGAGAAATGATAGTTGTAGTAATTGATTGTCCATCAAAAAATGCCACTGTAATATCAACTTGTGGGATAAAACTATCAGCAGCAATTACTTTCATTCCTAAACCTAATGCCATTTTAGCGGTAGCCTGACCAATACGGCCAATTCCTACAACACCAAGCGTTTTTCCTCTTAATTCAACTCCGTTTGCATAGGCTTTTTTCAAACCTTCAAAGTTGGTGTCGCCTTCAAGAGGCATATTTCTGTTCGAATCATGCAAGAAACGAACACCAGAAAATAAATGTGCAAAAACTAATTCAGCCACTGATTCTGATGAAGAAGCTGGAGTGTTTATTACGTGAATTCCTTTGCTTTTAGCATAATCCACATCAATGTTATCCATTCCTACACCACCACGACCTATAATTTTTAATCCTGGGCAAGCGTCGATGATGTCTTTACGAACTTTAGTCGCACTACGCACCAAAACTACACTTACATTATTTTCGTTTACAAAATTAGCTACTTGTTCTTGAGCTACTTTTGTAGTTATAACTTCAAATCCACCTTTTTCTAAAGCTAGAATTCCACTTTTTGAAATTCCATCGTTGGCTAATACTTTCATTTGTATTTATTTGTTTATTCTGTTATTTGTTTAATCGTATTTTGGATAAAAAATAACTGAATTATTAATTAATTTGATTGTTGGTTTAAATAATTAAATCAACACGATATTGTTTTCTTGTTTTTTGGTTATTTCGATTAAACAAATAACCAAACTAACGATTAAACTTTTGACTCTAATGCTTTCATTACATCAACTAATACTTGAACACTTTCCAATGGAAGTGCGTTGTACATTGAAGCTCTGTAACCGCCTACTGAACGATGTCCAGGTAAACCTGATATTCCAGCTGCTTTCCACATTGTATCAAATGTTGCCGCATGTGCTTCATCATTTAATAAGAAAGTAGCATTCATGTTGGAACGGTCTTCAACAACTGCAGCCCCTTTGAATAATGGGTTTCTGTCTATTTCTGCATAAAGTAATGCCGCTTTAGCATTGTTTATTTTTTCAATAGCAGCAATTCCACCAAGGTTTTTCAACCATTGTAATGTCAATAACGAAGCATAAACTGGAAAAACAGGAGGAGTATTATACATACTTTCTGCTTTGATATGTTTAGTGTAATCAAGCATGCTTGGGATAATTCGATTGTTTTTTGCAAGAATTTCTTCTTTTACAACAACCAAAGTAGTTCCTGCCGGTCCCATATTTTTTTGAGCTCCAGCATAAATCAAATCAAATTTAGAAAAATCCAATGCTCTTGAAAAGATATCAGAACTCATATCACATACAAGTGGCATATCAACTGATGGGAATTCCTTCATTTGTGTACCAAAAATGGTGTTGTTACTCGTACAATGAAAATAATCTGCATCTGCAGGTACGGTATATCCTTTTGGAATATGATTGTAATTTTGTTCTTTTGATGAAGCGACAACAACTGTGTCTCCAAAAAGTTTCGCTTCTTTTATTGCGCCGGAAGCCCATGTTCCTGTATCAAGATAAGCTGCTTTTCCGCTTTCTTTCATTAAGTTATATGGGACCATCAAAAATTCTAAACTAGCTCCGCCAGCAAGAAATAATGCTTGGTATCCTTTGCCTTCAAGGCCTAAAAGTTCAATAACAATTGCTCTAGCTTCATCCATTACGGCAACGAAGTCTTTGCTTCTATGCGAAATTTCTAAAAGTGATAATCCAGAGTCGTTAAAATTTAATATTGCTTGTGCTGATTTTTCAAAAACTTCTTGTGGTAAAATACAAGGTCCTGCGCTGTAGTTGTGTTTTTTCATGGTGTAGTTTAAGTCCAAAAAATTAAAGTGCAAATTTCGGGAATAGGAATTTAAAAGGCGCTAAATAATTCGAAATAATTAAACATATTTCTACTATGTTGTTAACAAAAACGAAATAGTATCTATGTTATCTGCGTAATTCCACAATTTAGGTTTTTGAGTTTGCCCAAAATCAATACTGCCCTCTATAAGATTGTTACTTACGATGCACTGAATTTGCTCATTTTCTGATATCAATCTAGTTTTTAAATCATTGATATCATCATAAAATTCATAAAACACACTAGAGATAGGTGAGGCATGACTTTTATCTTCTTTTATTGTTAAGAAACCATTGTCTAATAGTTTAAAATTACTCATCAGGAAAACGGCCTTGTTATAATCATAATTATTAGCATATTTTTCATAATGTATCACATCTTGGTATTCAAATATTGCTTCAAAAAAAGCATCAAACACGTATCCTTTTGGGACGAAAAGTTTAGAAACATTGCGACAGCCCAATCCAAAATATCGGAAGATATCTTCCCCTAAAGCGGTTAGCTGCTCTTTGGTTTCTTTGCCAGTTAAAACAGCAATTGAGTTTCTGCTTTTTCGAATAATAGAGGGTTTGTCTTTAAAATAGTATTCAAAATAACGCGCCGTATTATTACTTCCGGTTGCTATTACGGCATCAAAGTTTTCTAATTTTCCTTCTACAAAAGTGATGTTTTTGGCTAATTCAGAATCAATTGCAATGATGTATTTTGCTAAAAAAGGCAGTAAATGTTGGTCATTTGAGGATGTTTTTACCAATACATTATTACCTGTAATTAAAACCGAAAGAAAGTCATGAAAACCCACTAACGGAATATTTCCAGCAAGAATTAAAGCGATGTTTTTAGGTTCTTTTATTTGAAAATCATAAGCCGAAAGCCATTGATTTAAGTTTTCTACAGTCAATGCTTCGGCCCAAGATTGTACCGCAAAATATACTTGTTCTGGAGTATACCATCCATTATGTGATTGAGATAATTTTATTAATTCGATAAAATCGTCAAAAAACACATCGTTGTGCAAAACACCTGAATTTTTAATGGTATGGTCTTCGGAAAATTGACTTAAGAATTTTCCTAATTCAACAAAAACACTTTTTTTTGTTTCTAATGTCATAATGTTTGCTTATGAATAGTTTTGATTGTAATTTTGTACAAAAATAAGCATAAATATGTCGAAAGTCAAAAGTCCTAATGTCAAAAGAATTTTGGCATTTGACATTCGATATTAAGACTTTAAAACTATAGAAAAATGGCAATTATTATAACAGACGAATGTATCAACTGTGGTGCTTGTGAACCAGAGTGCCCAAATACAGCAATATATGAAGGTGCAGATGATTGGAGATATAAAGATGGAACAAAACTTACAGGGAAAGTAGTTTTGCCTGATGGTACCGAAGTTGATTCTGATGAAGCTCAAACTCCAATTTCTGATGAGGTGTATTACATCGTCCCAGGAAAATGTACGGAATGTAAAGGTTTTCACGATGAACCACAATGTGCTGCAGTTTGTCCTGTAGACTGTTGTATTCCAGATGATAACCACGTTGAAAGTGAAGAAACATTGTTAAATAGGCAAGCATTTTTGCACAACGAATAAAAATAAAATTTAATCTAAAAAAAATCCTGAGCTATAACTCAGGATTTTTTTGTTGTATTTCGTAATAGATTATTTTTTGATAATTACAAAAGTCTCTACCGTAATCTTGTCTGTTTTTTCATCATAGGATTCAAGAACTAAATTGCCATTCGCATCAAAGTAACCGTAGGAAGTTTTGTTTTTTGAACTATAGATGTAGTTGTTGTTTGATGTTTTTCTCAAAACTGCTGCTTTTTGTTCGTTAGGTTGGTAGATAGTATAGCCACTTTCTGCCAATTTAACTTGATATTTTTGTCCGTTTAAATAATAATATGCGGATCGATCTACGTCAACAATATTAGTAACTCCATCAGCAGTAATGGTAGTAATTGCAGTAACTTCAACGGGTGTTTCTTTGGTTTCTTTGTTCAAAGCATTAGATTCAGCGTCTTTCAATTCAATTTTTTGAATTTCTTTTACTTCTTGAGTTTTAATTGATTTTTTTTGACCATCAGAATTTTTCACAGTAGTAACTGTTGTTTTTACTTCCGATTTAACATTTTTATTCTGAGCTTGACTATTTATCGAAAATAGAAAAACAATCATTCCAAGGATTATAGTTTTCATACGATTTGATTTAAAATTAATAATAAGTAAATTTACAATCGTTTGAAAGAGTAGTTGTTATGTAATTATCATAAAAAATTACATAATTTACACAAAGCGTATGAGAGTGTTTTATTTTCTTTTTGCAACAATTACATAGGTATCATACGCATAGGTTTTTCTATCGATTGTTTGGATGATTTCAAAGTTATCTAAATATAAAAACAATAGTATTTTGTTTAAAGTAAAGACGTAGCTGTAGAAAAATCATCTGCAATTATTTTTTTTATCATTTTTCAAGGTATGATATTGGGCGGTCAATTGCAGCATAAAATTCTATGATGAAGTTATTTTCAAGTTGTTGGAGTGAGATAATGACTAAATTCTGGGAGAATAAACAAAATAAAAAAAGGGCTATCTTTCGAAAGATAGCCCTTTTTGAGTATTCAATAAATGAATTAGAATTTATAGTTTAAAGATAAATTAAACATAGTTCCTAATTGGCTAAAGTGATATCCATCATACGTCATTTGAGAATAACGTTGGTTGAAAGTAATCAAGTTAGATTGATTTTTTACTTGAGCAGGGTCATTTAAAATAGCTGTTCCTGCTGCATTTTCTGCTTTGAAATTCCATTCAGGAAGTACATTTAATAAGTTGTTTACATTCAATGCCAAAGTTAATTTTTCAGTAGCAGAGAAAGTAATTCCTAAATCGGTAACAATTTTAGGAGTGAATTCAGTTCTTAAGTTAGCATCTAAACCAGCTTGTTTAAATGTAGATTTTCCAAAATAAGTGTTGTTTAAAGAGAAACCTAATTTTCCTATTTCGTAATTAGCTCCTAAGATCCATTTTGTTTCGGGTCTAGAAGTAAACATTAAAGCTTCAAGTGTTGGGCTAAAGTTATTTTTTTTAACAGGAGAGATTCTTTCATTTTGAAAAGTAATATTTCCAGATAAATTGAAACCTAGTTTTCCTTCTCCAATAAGTATGTTGTTGTAGTTAGCTACTACATCTAGTCCAGCAGTTCTAGTGTCAAATGAGTTTTCAAACCAAGCTACATCTCCAAAAACAGTTGGTGTAATATCTCCTAAAACGATTCTGTCTTCCACTTTGATGTTATAATAATCTATTGTGAAATTAAAGTTTTTAGAGGGTTTTGCTCCAATTCCAATAGTGATATTAGTTGATTTCTCTGCATCTAAAGGATCAATTCCTAACTGGCGTGCTTGTGGAGATACATTATTGATAATTCCACTAACTTGAATTCCTTCTCCTGGAACGAATGAGTATTGTGATTTTTGAGTATAAATTTGGTGTAATGTAGGTGCTCTAAATCCAGTAGAAATAGATCCTCTTAGTGTAATTTTGTCATCTAAAAATTTATATCTAGAACTTAATTTCCAAATTGTAGCTCCGCCAAAATCGCTATAATCTTCATAACGAACAGTACCATTTACTAAGAAATCTTCGGTGATATCATATGCAAGATCAAAATATGCACCAATGTTATAACGATTCCATTTTCCTGAATTCTCAGGTCTGTTGCCTGCAAATGAATCAGCTCCAATTCCATCCCAAGAACCTTTGTCTCCTTCTGTTACTTCAAAAGTTTCTGTTCTGATTTCAGATCCAAAACCAATACTGATTTTATCTGATAATACTTTAGATATGTCTAAATTCCCTACAACATGGTTGAAAGAAGTTCCTCCTGGTTTAAAAGAGATTTGACTATTTTCTAAATAAACGTTATTCCCATCAGCATCTTGAATGTCAGATCTGTTAAAAGAGTTGTCAACTGAATAAGTTTGTGTATTCCCGCCTACAGTTATGCCGGCGTCAGTATTCCATTCATTTTTAGTAGATTTATATCCTAAAGTAGCATTGTAATCATTCAAGTCTCCCGTAAATGTTGGTACATAGCCTAAATATGAAGCAGGAGTTCCATCACCAAAGAAGTCTTTTAAGAAAGGATAATCTGCTAAAGTTCTCCAATATGGAGTTCTGTAGTTAGCATATGAGTTTACTTTTTTGTAAACATAAGCAGCATTGTAGTATAATAATGTTTCATCAGATAAGCTAAATCCACCGTTTACCAAGAATTTAGCAGCTGCAGTTTCTGGAGATCCATTGATGTTTCCTGCGTCTGGTTTTTTAGCTAGGAAAGCTTGAACATCAGAAAGTGAAGCTCCAAAATCTCCTGCTTCACCAGCAGCGTCTACAGTTCCAGGTCTATTGGATAGGTTTACCTTAGAAAAATCAACTGTGTAATTTACAAAACCTTTTTCTCCTACAGTAGAACCGTTATTCATGCTTACTCCTAACATTTCGCCATCACCTTCAGAAGTTATTCCACTTCTTACAGTTACAGATCCACCGTTTGTATTCTTTTTCAAAATGATGTTCATAACTCCTGCAATCGCATCAGAACCGTATTGAGCAGATGCGCCATCACGAAGAATCTCTACTCTTTCGATAGCATCTGTAGGAATTGCAGAGATATCAGAACCTGTTTCTCCACGTCCCGGAGACGTTTGTACATATAACAATGAACTTAAGTTTTTACGCTTTCCGTTGATTAATATTAAAGTTCTACTTGGCCCCATGTTTCTGATTTCATAAGGATCCAATAATGAAGTCGCATCATTCACAGGAGTTTGAACCGTGTTGAAAGATGGAATTTTGTACTGTAATGCTTTGTCAAATGATGCTTGTCCAGTTGACGTCAAATCTTTTGAAGACAATACATCAATAGGCAAAGCTGATGTTGTATTGCTTCTTGGTGCCGTTCTGGTTCCTGTAACTACAACTTCGTCTAAGTTTTGTCCTCCTTCTTCTGATAGGACTACATTAATAACAGCAGCTGTAGCTGCTTTTTCTAATTTAGAAAACCCTACATAACTAAAAACTAAAGTAGCACCTTCTTTCACTTTTATCTTGTATACTCCATCCATGTCAGTGGAAACTCCATTTTGAGTTCCTTTTTCAATAATGTTTACACCAGGCAATGGATTGCCGGTGTTGTCTTTAACGACTCCTGACACCTCTTTTTGTGCGAAGAGAAACGAGACGTTAAGCAGAAATAATAATAATGCAAATTTTTTCATAATAAGTTGTGTTTGGTTTGTGTTTTGTTTTAAATCCTTTGCAATATATATTTTTTTTAACAAAATATTAGTACATCGTTTAATTTTTTATAAAAAACATATTAGGCCTATTTTAAACTGCATTTTTTACTTATTTAAACATTTTTAAAATGGTATATTTGCAAACTTTTACAGTAAACGGTAAAGTTTTAACTTGCAACGGTTATTGAAAAAGAAACGGTCGTAAAATCTCAATCGTTTTGTTTTAAAACAATAAGATTGCGATACAATATTCTATTAAAATAAATATTATCTACATATGAAAGCAGGAATTGTAGGATTACCAAATGTTGGAAAATCAACATTATTCAATTGTTTATCTAATGCCAAAGCGCAAAGTGCGAATTTCCCTTTTTGTACTATCGAACCTAATATAGGTGTTGTAAATGTTCCGGATTCCAGAATAGAAAAACTAGAAGAATTAGTAAAGCCAGAGCGCGTGCAAATGGCTACTGTTGATATCGTTGATATTGCAGGATTGGTAAAAGGAGCCAGTAAAGGCGAAGGTTTAGGAAATCAGTTTCTAGGAAACATTAGAGAATGTAATGCTATTATTCACGTTTTACGTTGTTTTGATAACGACAATATTGTTCACGTTGACGGGAATGTAAATCCAATCCGTGACAAAGAAACTATTGACATTGAGTTGCAGTTGAAAGATTTGGAAAATGTTGAAAAACGTTTGGAAAAAGTTAAACGTGCGGCCAAAACTGGAAATAAAGAAGCAATTGTCGAAGAAGCATTGTTGAACAGAATTAGAGAGACTTTACTTCAAGCAAAATCAGCGAGAACTATTACTCCACAAAACAATGACGAAGGAGTTTTGATGGAAGGGTTCCAATTGATTACTGCAAAACCAGTATTGTACGTTTGTAACGTAGATGAAAATTCAGCGGTAAACGGAAACAAATATGTAGACCAAGTTCGTGAATTGGTAAAAGATGAAGATGCTGAGGTTATCGTACTTTCTGTAGGTGCTGAAGCTGATATCACCGAATTGGAAAGCTACGAAGAACGTCAGGTTTTCTTAGAAGATATGGGATTACAAGAGCCGGGTGCGTCTGTATTGATTCGTGCAGCTTACAAATTATTGAAACAACAAACTTATTTTACCGCAGGTGTCAAAGAAGTTCGTGCCTGGACCATCAATATTGGAGCAACTGCGCCACAAGCTGCAGGAGTAATTCACACTGATTTCGAAAAAGGATTTATCCGTGCCGAAGTTATTGCGTATGAGGATTTCGTTCAGTACGGTTCAGAAGCTAAATGTAAAGAAGCCGGAAAATTCAAAGTAGAAGGAAAAGAATACATTGTTAAAGATGGTGATGTGATGCATTTTAGATTCAACGTCTAAAAAAAATTATAAAATCAAAAATCATAAAGTCGAAAGTTAGTAATAGCTTTCGACTTTTTTATGCATCTAATCCAGCTTTACGCTTTAAGATTGATCTTAAAAATGCTTTCCGTTGTATTCTGGGGTAAAAGTGATGTAGTGAAAAATGAAGATTTATTTTTTCTTATTTGTTTTGTAATCTGTGAATCAGTAGCGAATTATTTTATTTTCACTACTTTTAACAAAAACGAACTACCATGAAAATAATCGCTTTTGGCGCAAGCCCCAGTAAAAACTCCATCAATAAAAAATTAGCCACTTACGCAGCCAGTCTTTTTGAAAATGCCGAGGTAGAGGTTTTGGACTTGAATAATTTCCAAATGCCATTGTTTAGTGTAGATATCGAAAAAGAAATCGGTCAGCATGAGCTAGCAAAAGCATTTTTAGCTAAAATTGCTACCGCTGATGTTTTAGTGGTTTCTCTTGCTGAAAATAATGGAAATTATTCAGCCGCATTCAAAAATATTTTTGATTGGTGTTCCCGAATTACAGCTAAAGTTTTTCATGAAAAACCCATGTTGTTGATGGCGACTTCGCCAGGAGGCAGAGGTGGTGCAAGTGTTTTGGAAATCGCTAAAAAAGCCTTCCCATTTTATGGAGGTAATGTAAAAGCTACTTTTTCATTGCCAAGTTTCGATGCTAATTTTGATGTTACAAACGGTAAAATTTCAAATCCGGAATTGGATAATCAGTTGAAAGAAATTATTAAGAATTTTTAATGTAAAAAAGACTATAATGCAATTAAAATACTTGTTGTTTGTTTTTTTTAGTATGACTTTTTTTGACTGTGCATATTCGCAAAAATATATTTTAGTCGATTCTATTGTAGATAGCTATCCAAAAGAGGCCTTAAATTCAGATCAATTAGCAGAATTAATTAACAGAGATTTTTCCAAAGAAGAAGATAAGGCTAGAGCTATTTTCAAATGGGTTGCTACTAATATATCTTATGATGTTGATTTAGCTAAAACGATGCAGTCAAAATCAAATAATGCTTTTTCTTATAAAACGGAAAAAGAAAAGGAGATTAAAGAAAAAAAGTTTAAGTTAGATTTAGTGACTAATACAATGATTTCTAGAAAAGCTATTTGTCATTCTTATGCAGCTTTGATTGAAAATTTATGCTTGAAATCAGGATTAGAAGCCAAAATTATAATAGGAAACTTAAAATCAGATCCTTCCCAAATAGGAATCTTACCTAATGACGCTAATCATGCTTGGAATGTAGTTAAGATTGGAGATGATTGGAAATTCGTAGATGCAACATTGGCTGCTGGGTCTATTTCTCCTAAAACAAATTCCTTTAAGTTCTTTTTTAATGATAGTTACTTTTTTACACCCCCAGAACGTTTCTTTTTAAATCATTATCCGTTAGATGAAAATTGGCTTTTGGTAAAAAGGGATAAAAATGATTTTGCACAATTGCCTTTGTTTTTTGGTACTTATTTTCAAAATAACTACAAATTAACAAATGCTGATTATGGCTTGATTCCAACTTCTAAATCAGAAAATTTAGTTTTTGCAATAAAAGGTTTGGATGAATATGATACCGTTGAATTTGCTTCTAGCTTTGATAATAAGATAACTTATTTGGATCAGAAAAATGATGTAGACTTTAACATCTCCTTGTTAGATAAAAAAAAATCTTTCGTATCAATTTTTGTTAATGGAAAAATAATTGCGATTTTTAAAATTATTTAGCACTTCATTTTTATTTCTAAATCACTTGTCAATATCATTCTTGATAACTTTGACGACAACCACTTTCAATATATATTGAGATATCTTATATTAGCACCAAATCCACAAATTTTACAATGTCCGAACAAAATCAATATACCGAAGATAATATTCGGTCACTCGACTGGAAAGAACATATTCGCATGCGTCCCGGAATGTACATCGGGAAATTGGGAGACGGTTCGTCGCCAGATGATGGTATTTATATTTTGGTCAAAGAAGTACTCGATAACTGTATCGATGAATTTGCTATGGGAGCTGGAAAAACCATCGAAGTAACCATTAGAGATAAAACAGTTTCGGTGCGTGATTATGGCCGTGGAATTCCCCTTGGAAAAGTTGTTGATGTAGTGTCGAAAATGAATACAGGAGGGAAGTATGATTCTAAAGCGTTCCAAAAATCGGTTGGTTTAAATGGCGTCGGAACTAAAGCTGTAAACGCTTTGTCAGATTATTTCCGTGTTGAATCCGTGCGTGATGAGAAACAAAAAGCCGCAGAGTTTTCAGCAGGAAATTTGATTTTAGAAGAAGAGATAATCGATACCACCAAACGAAAAGGAACAAAAGTTACTTTTACGCCCGATGAAACCATTTTCAAAAATTACAAATTCCGTTTTGAATATATTATCAAAATGGTCAAAAATTATTGTTACCTAAACAATGGTTTGACGATTATTTTTAATGGAGAGAAATACTACTCTGAAAACGGACTAAAAGATTTATTAGAAGCAACTATCAATGTTGAGGATTTAGAATATCCAATTATACATTTGAAAGAAGGCGATATCGAAATTGCATTAACACATAGTAAAACGCAATACAGTGAAGAGTATCATTCCTTTGTAAATGGTCAAAACACCACGCAAGGAGGAACACACTTAGCGGCCTACAGGGAAGCAATTGTAAAAACTATTAGAGAGTTTTATAATAAAAGTTTCGAAGCATCTGATGTTCGAAAATCTATTGTAACGGCCATTAGTATCAAAGTAATGGAGCCCGTTTTTGAATCGCAAACTAAAACCAAATTAGGTTCGACTGATATGGGTTCTGAACCGGGAACACCATCGGTACGAACTTTTGTAAATGATTTTGTGAAAACAAAATTAGATAATTATTTACACAAGAATCCTACAACTGCTGATGCTTTATTGCGCAAAATTTTGCAAGCCGAGAGAGAGCGCAAAGAACTTTCAGGTATTCGAAAATTAGCGACAGATCGTGCCAAAAAAGCGAATCTACACAATAAGAAATTAAGAGATTGCCGAGCGCATCTTCCTGATACTAAAAATCCTAGGAATCTGGAAAGTACGCTTTTTATAACCGAGGGAGATTCAGCTTCTGGGTCTATTACAAAATCGCGTGACGTGAATACACAGGCTGTTTTTAGTTTGCGTGGTAAGCCATTGAATTCGTATGGGATGAGCAAGAAAATTGTGTATGAAAACGAAGAATTCAATTTATTACAAGCGGCATTAGATATTGAAGATGGATTAGAAAAATTGCGATACAACAACATTGTAATCGCAACCGATGCCGATGTCGATGGAATGCATATTCGGTTGTTATTGATTACATTTTTTCTCCAATTTTTTCCCGAATTGATCAAAGAAGGACATCTGTATATCTTGCAAACACCACTTTTTAGGGTTCGAAATAAAAAAGAAACCATTTACTGTTATTCTGATGAAGAGCGAAAAGAGGCTATCGAAAAACTAAAACCAAAACCGGAAATCACCCGATTTAAAGGATTAGGGGAAATCTCTCCAGATGAGTTCAAGAATTTTATTGGAGAAACCATTCGTTTGGATCCAATTATGATGGATAAGAATACTTCGATTGAGCAATTATTGTCTTTTTATATGGGGAAAAATACGCCAGATAGACAAGAGTTTATCATCAAGAATTTGAAAGTGGAACTAGATGTAATTGAGAAAGTTTAAAGAGTTATTAGATGCCTACAAAAAACACATTAATTTTTATCGCTTTATTATTTGTGGTTAGTTTTTCAAGTACCTTTTTTATTATTAGAAGTAATGATCATAAAGAATGTGAGACGCTTCTAAAAAAAGAGTTGGATAAAAATGGAATTGAGGTTACAAAGAAAGAACATGTTTGTAAAGAAAAATATTCTTTTTAGAGTTTTTAGAACAAAATTAGAATGGATTACGATTCAATAGAATATAGGTAATGAAAGACGAAGAAGACGAGAACAGCATCCCAAACGAAGACCAATCGCAAGATGAAACAAATGATTCAAACGAATCAAATGAAGAAGGTTTTGACGATATAATCACTTCAGGAGGAAACCATTTTTACGAAAATCAAGAAGACGGAAACGATACCATTACCAAAGTTACTGGAATGTATAAGGACTGGTTCCTGGATTATGCTTCGTATGTGATTCTGGAGCGTGCCGTTCCTGCAATTGAGGATGGTTTTAAACCTGTACAACGCAGAATCATGCACTCGCTAAAAGAGCTAGATGATGGTAGGTACAATAAAGTAGCTAACGTTGTTGGACACACCATGCAGTATCACCCTCACGGAGATCAGAGTATTGGTGATGCGATGGTGCAAATTGGTCAGAAAGAATTGTTGATTGACTGTCAGGGAAACTGGGGGAATATCTTAACTGGAGATGGCGCTGCGGCTTCTCGTTACATCGAAGCACGTTTGTCTAAATTTGCTTTGGAGGTTATTTATAGCCCAAAAATCACTGATTGGGGTGTTTCTTATGACGGAAGACGAGCAGAACCAAATAATCTTCCAGTGAAGTTTCCATTGCTTTTAGCGCAAGGAGCCGAAGGAATTGCAGTAGGTCTTTCGACAAAAGTGTTGCCTCATAATTTCAATGAATTAATCGATGCTTCGATAAAAATTTTGAAAGGGAAACCATTTACGCTCTATCCTGATTTTATGACACAAGGTATTGCTGATGTGTCTAATTATAATGACGGATTGCGTGGTGGACGTATTCGTGTTCGTGCCAAAATTGGTCAACTCGATAAAAATACTTTGGTAATTACCCAAATTCCGTTTTCTACAAATACAACAACGCTGATTGACAGTATTTTGAAGGCGAATGAAAAAGGGAAAATCAAAATCAAAAAAATTGAGGACAATACTGCTGCTGAGGTCGAAATATTAATTCATCTTTTCCCAGGTGTTTCTCCAGATAAAACCATTGATGCGTTGTTTGCTTTCACGGCTTGTGAAACTTCAGTGGCACCATTGGGTTGTGTGATTGAAGATAACAAACCGTTGTTTATCGGGGTTTCGGATATGTTGAAAATTTCAACCAATAGAACGGTACAATTACTGAAAAGTGAACTGGAAATTCAATTGAGTGAACTGGAAGAACAATGGCATTTTCTTTCTTTGGAACGTATTTTTATCGAAAATAAAATCTATCGTGACATTGAAGAAATGACGACTAGAGAAACGGTAATTAAAGCCGTTGATGATGGTTTGAAACCACACATCAAACACTTAAAACGTGCTGTTACCGAAGAGGATATTCTCCGTTTATTGGATATTCGAATTATGCGAATTTCTAAATTCGATAGCAATAAAGCACAAGACAAAATAGAATCGCTAGAAGGTGATATTGAACAAGTAAAACACAATTTAGAACACCTGATTGATTTTGCGATTGCTTATTTCACAAAGTTGAAAGAGAAATACGGAAAAGGACGCGAACGCCAAACGGAGCTTCGTATTTTTGATGATATTGAAGCAACAAAAGTAGTTTTAAGAAACACTAAATTATACGTCAATAAAGAAGAAGGTTTCGTGGGAACAAGCCTGAAGAAAGATGAATACATTACGGATTGTTCTGATATTGACGATGTAATTGTTTTTCTGCGTGATGGAAAAATGATGATTACCAAAGTAGATGCGAAAACTTTTGTGGGTAAAGACATTATTCACGTTGCTATTTTTGATAAAAGCGACAAGCGTACCATTTATAACATGATTTATCGTGATGGAAAATCTGGGCCTTCGTATATTAAACGATTCAATGTTTCAGGAGTTACAAGAGACAAAGCGTATGATTTAACAAATGAAACTGCAGGTTCTCAAGTAGTATATTTTTCTTGTAATCCAAATGGTGAAGCTGAAGTAATTACGATATTATTGCGTCAGGTAGGAAGTGTGAAAAAATTAAAATTTGATATTGATTTTGCTAATTTGGCTATCAAAGGGCGAAGTTCGAAAGGAAATTTGGTCACCAAGTATCCAATCAAAAAAATAGAACTGAAGGAGAAAGGAATTTCTACTTTACTACCAAGAAAGGTTTGGTTTGATGATACGGTACAACGATTAAATGTTGATGCAAGAGGAGAATTATTAGGGGAGTTCAGGCCTAATGATAAAATTTTGGTCATCTCTCAATCGGGAAAAATAAAAGTAATTACACCAGAGTTATCAACTCATTTTGATGAAGATATGGTGGTTTTAGAAAAATGGATTCCAAAGAAACCTATTTCAGCGATATATTATGATGGTGAAAAAGAGCGCTATTATATCAAGCGTTTTCTGGTTGAAACCGAAAACAAAGAAGAGAGTTTTATCACGGAACATCCTAATTCACAATTAGAAATTGTATCAACGGATTATCGTCCTGTGGCTGAATTAATTTTTACAAAAATTAAAGGAGTTCAAAAAGAGACAATAACAGTAGACATAGAATCGTTTATTGCCGTTAAAGGATTTAAAGCTTTAGGGAATCAACTGACAACCGATAAATTGAAACAAGTAAACCTATTAGAACCTTTGCCGTATGAAGTGCCGGAAGAAGTTATTCCTGAAAATATGGAAGTAAAAGGCGAAACAACTGCTGATGATTCTGATATTCAATTGGAAGATGATGGACAGATTACTTTAAGTTTAGACTAAAAAAAAAGCTTCCGAATGCGGAAGCTTTTTTTATAAACTCTAGTAGTGATTATTTGACTTTTTTATTCTTTGTCATTTTCATATTGAGCACTTCAACTAATAATGAGAAGGATATAGCAAAATATAAATACCCTTTTGGTACGGGTGAAACATGACTTCCAAAAATTAAAGCATTTGATAAGTGAGCACTTTCGGTAAGCAACATCATTCCAATTAATATCAAAAAGGATAAACCAAGAATTTGAATAGATGGATGTTTGTTGACAAAATTACCAACAGGAACAGCAAATTGCATCATAATTAATACTGAAATAACGACTGCAGTTATCATAATATATAATGCGCCTTCCACTCCGTTTGTCATCCCTACTGCGGTAAGAATGCTATCGAAAGAGAAAACTAAATCAATCATGATGATTTGGAGCAATACATTTTGAAAAGATTTTGTGGCAGCTTTGCCTAATTCTTTTTCCTCATGCCCTTTTTCGTCTACTTTCTCTCTAATTTCATTCGTACTCTTGTAAATTAAGAATAATCCTCCACCCAATAAAATAAGACTTTGTCCAGTAATTCCGGCTGAAAACCAACTAAAATCTATATGAAACCAAGGTTCTTTCATTTGAATCAATAAATTGATACCAAACAAAAGCGCAATTCTCATGAACATGGCAAGGAACATTCCTATTTTTGTAGCTTTCTTACGTTGTTCTACGGGCAATTTTCCGGTAGCAATTGATATGAAAATAATGTTGTCGATTCCTAGTACAATTTCCAAAAAAGTCAATGTTAATAAGGCTATCCAAGCATCTGGATTTAAAAATACTTCCATGTTTAGTTTGTTATTGTTTATATTTAATTGTTATACTTAATCGGAAATCTTAGTAACGGTTCCTCTTTGTTTTTCATTAGCACCAACCATCCCAAATTCAAAGGTATAGGAATTTTTTGTGGTTGTCAAAATTTTCATACCAATAGCCTTTTCTTCAGCCATGTTTTTTGGATGCAATTTTAGTAGAACATATTCACAATCGTTTACCCATCGTATCGAAGCGGTGTCTGTCTTTCCTTCAAAAGTTTCTACTTCTATGCTGTCATTACGTTCAAAAATCGCTGTTTTCTTGATTCCGTTCACTTCATATTCAAACTTGAATTTTCCAGTTTTAAAGTCCTTGCAGTTGCGCTCTACGTCGTAGCAAGATAGTAGTAGTAATAGTGGTAGGATTAGCAATATTTTTTTCATTTCTCAGTGTATTTATTTTTTAACTATTGTATTTTAATATCATATTTGTTTAAAAGTCCAATGATTCCTTGAGTAGAAAACTTTGCTTTTTTCATAGGATTAAATTCGGGATCAATTTTAAAATCGGTTGCTTTTGAAAAATCGGCTCCAGCTAATTGGGTATTGTTAAAAATAGCACCATTCAAA
Organism: Flavobacterium sp. KS-LB2; assembly: GCF_036895565.1. Taxonomy (NCBI): domain Bacteria; kingdom Pseudomonadati; phylum Bacteroidota; class Flavobacteriia; order Flavobacteriales; family Flavobacteriaceae; genus Flavobacterium; species Flavobacterium sp. KS-LB2. The sequence continues at coordinate 1,167,877 of NZ_CP145904.1, forward strand.
TTACTGTTGTCAAAAACAGCACTCGTAAGATTGGCCCCAACAAAACTGACCTCTTTCATCGAGCAAGTATTGAATTTGGTCTTCGGCATTTTTTTATTGGAAAACGAGGAATAATCTAAAACGCAGTCTTGAAAATTCACATTAAACAAGAAATCATCGCATTCCTCAAATTGAATGCCTAGTAATTTACAGTTTTTGAAATTCACTCCTTTTAAGCTAGCTCCTGATAATTTGGTCATGGCCAAATTGCAATCAATGAATTCACAATCCATGAAGCTGCTGTAGGAAAAATCACTATTTGATAAATCACAATTTTTAAAAACGCAATCTTCAAATTCTCTATTGTTTACTTTTTTATCGACGTAAACGATTTTTTCAAATGTTTTTTGAACGTGAATTAGGTTTTCCATTAGTCGTTAAATAAGCTCTTCATAATTATTTTTAAACCTGCATACATGAAATACATAGCAGCACCACAAGCAATAATTCCGATTGCTAATACTAAATAATGCCACACATTATCTTGATTCATAAAAGCATTATAAATTACAGCTGGTCCTACGAAAAGCAAAGGTAAAGCGCCTGCTAAATATTTGATTCCTTTAGATAATAGTTCTTTGTTAGTTGCCATTTTTAAGTATTTTAAACCTATAATATAAAGAAAATATAAAATCTGATAGTGTTTGAAAAATTATTAAATATAGGAATAAAAAAATGTTTTTTAACCCATACGGATCTGTTTTAAAAAAGTGAAAAGTAGAATAAAAAATCAAAAAAAAATATACTGCTACTAAAAGAATATTTGCCAAGCAAAAAATCTTGATGTACTTCCATTTTCTTAAAAAATAGATTGTAAATATCCATAAAAGAGGAATAAATGATAGCACAAAATAAAAAACAAATACCATTATTTAGATTGGTAAAAATCAACAGCTTTCCTAACGCTTCCATATTTATTCAATAATTCACTGGCTTCTTTATAAGAAACGGGAATTTCTCCCATAATCATTTTTACACCGCGATCCACTAGTTTGCTATTGCTCAATTGCATATCGACCATTTTATTGCCTTTTACTTTTCCCAGTTGAATCATCGTGGCTGTGCTAATCATGTTTAGGACAAGTTTTTGAGCTGTTCCGGCTTTCATTCGAGAACTACCAGTTACAAATTCTGGTCCTACAATTATTTCAATAGGGAATTTTGCAGTTTGCGAAATCGGGCTTCCTGCATTGCAAGAAATACTTCCTGTGGTGATATTATTTTCGTTACACGTTTGTAAACCTCCAATAACATAAGGTGTTGTCCCTGATGCAGCTATCCCTATAACAACATCATGTTCATTTATATCAAATGCTTTCAAGTCAATCCAGGCTTGTGTGGCATTGTCTTCGGCATTTTCTACGGCTTTACGAATGGCAGTATCTCCACCAGCAATGATCCCAATTACTAAATCAAAAGGCACACCAAATGTAGGCGGACATTCTGATGCGTCAAGGATTCCTATACGTCCTGATGTTCCAGCACCTATGTAAAATAAGCGTCCGCCGAGTTTCATTTTGGCAACAATTTCTGTCACTAAATTTTCTATTTGGGGTAATGCTTTTTCTACCGCAAGTGGTACGGTTTGATCTTCCAGATTGATATTAGAAAGCAATTCTTGAACTGACATTTTTTCTAAATGTTCGTACTTTGAGGATTGTTCGGTGGTTTTTGTAAATTCCATAGTTATTTTTTTGAAAGGACAACTCGCGAGAAGTCCATAACATTTATTTTTTTGCGTGAGGGATAGCAGCAAAAATCCTTTTTATCATGTAGCGGTAGCGAAATGAAAAAAGATTGTAGCAAATAGCCCGACCGCTTTTTCAGCGGTCACGCCCAAGTTATAAAATTATATAAAATACGCCAATGCAATTCCTATGACAATCATGGAAACTTTGGCAATATTGAATTTGTGTCCTTCGCTGCTTTCAAAAATGATAGTCGAAGATATATGAAATAAAATCCCGATAACTACAGCGGTAATTTCGCTATGATACTCGTTTAATCCTGAAAAATAAGCTGAAGCAAATGTTCCTAGTGGCGTCATCAATGCAAATGTGAGCATGAAAATAAAAATCGCTTTGTTATTTAAATGAGAATTAATAAAAAAAGTGGTTAAAATAATAGCGATAGGTAAGTGATGAATGGCAATTCCTAGCGCTAATTTCCCGTGATTATGTCCCACTGGGAATCCTTCTAAAAAGGCATGAATACAAAGACTGATGAAGAGCAACCACGGAATATGTGACATATTTGAATGTCCGTGTACGTGTCCGTGCTCAGCACCTTTAGAGAAAAACTCTAAGATAATCTGGAACAAAATTCCTATCATGATAAAGATTCCCGCATTGTGATTGTTGCTTTCGCCAATAGCATGTTCGTGAGCTTCATACACCTCAGGTAATAAATGTATTACGGTTAAAGAGAGTAGAAAAGAACCACTAAAAGCTAAGAGTAACTTTAGATTTGTTTTGTTTTTTGGTTTTAATACCAATGCGATGATGTATCCTATGAGTACGGAAAGTAAGGGTAAGAGGTAATTCATGTTTTCTATTTAACCGTTTATTCGTTTCTTCGTTTTTTCGATTAATCAAATAAACGATTAACCGGCCGACCACTACTTATTTAAAAATCATGATTAGGCGTTCACTATCGGTTTTATGGAATTTTTTCAATTTGTAATCGCCAAAAATATCCAAGAGATAAATCCCAGCTTCTTCCATTAATTCCTCAAAATCTTTTAGGGTAAGGGCTTTTACTTTTTCGGTGAAATGAAATTTTTGCCCTTTGTCTTCAAAGTCAATTTCTTTGTAAATATGACCGTCTTTTAAATAACGTTTGATTTGAAAATCGATTCCCTCGACGGTTTTCGTTTCTTCTGGAACCAGCGTTTCGAGTACTTGAGCAACATTCATAAAGTCAATCACGGCAAAACCATATTCGGAAAGGCTTTCTTTGATGGCTTTTAATGTAGTTAGATTGTCTTCGTCATTTTCGAAATAACCAAAGCTGGTAAATAGATTGAAAATAGCATCGAATTTTTCTTCAAAAGGTTCACGCATGTCATGAACTTTGAAATGAAGGGTTTCATTCGTATTTTTATTAGCTTCCGCAATGCTGTTTTCAGATAAATCAGCACCAAGAACTGTAAAACCCAATTGATTCAAATAAATAGAATGACGGCCTTTGCCACAGGCTAAATCCAATACGTTTGCTTTTTCAGGAAGATTCAGATAATGAGTTAGATTGTCCATGAAAATCTGTGCTTCTCTATAATTTCTATCCTTGTAAAGAATATGATAATACGGAGTATCAAACCAAGAGGTATACCAGTTTTCGGTTGATTTTAGTTGATTTTCAGTTGGTGGATTTTGTGCTGCAGACATTTATTCTTTTTCAATTAATTCGATTGATGCAAATTTAGTGTATTTTTGCAACGAATACTTGATTTTACAATGGAAAATAATTATAAAATGGTTGCCAAAACCTTTTTTGGTTTTGAAGAAATATTAGCAAAAGAATTGCAAAACCTAGGCGCACAAAATGTGGAGCAAGGAGTTAGAATGGTTAGTTTTAAGGGAGATAAAGGGTTTATGTACAAAGCGAATTTAGCGTTGCGTACGGCTTTGAAAATCCTAAAGCCTATTTATTTTTTCAAGGCAAATAATGAACAGGCTTTATACAAAGGGATTTCGGGAGTGAATTGGTCTAAATTACTGAATGCTAATCAGACCTTTGTGATTGATACCACAGTGCATTCGGAATATTTTAATCACTCGGAATTTGTTTCTCAAAAATGTAAAGATGCGATTGTCGATCAGTTCAGAGAAAGAACTGGACAACGACCAAGTATCGATAAAGTACACCCTGATTTAAGAATCAACATTCATATCGATAAAGACCAGGTTTCAGTTGCTCTGGATACCTCAGGAAATGCATTGAACCAACGTGGGTATAGAACGGCTACGAATATTGCTCCTATAAACGAGGTTTTGGCAGCAGGAATTCTATTGCTTTCTGGTTGGGACGGTCAAACGGATTTCTTGGATCCAATGTGCGGTTCAGGAACATTTTTAGCCGAAGCAGCAATGATTGCCTGTAATATTCCGGCAAACATCAACCGCAAAGAATTTGCTTTCGAAAAATGGAACGATTGGGACAATGACTTGTTTGATGCTATTTCGGACAGTTTATTGAAGCGAGTTCGAGAATTTCATTACAAGATTAAAGGCTATGATAAAGCACCAAGTGCGGTTCAAAAAGCCAAAGACAACATCAAAAATGCTAATCTTGACGAGTATATTTCTATTGAAGAACAAAATTTCTTTGATACAGAAAAATCTTCAGAAGGGAAATTACATGTTGTTTTCAATCCGCCGTATGATGAGCGTTTAGATATTCACATGGAAGAATTCTACAAAAACATTGGTGATACCTTAAAGAAAAATTACCCAGGTACTAATGCTTGGATGATTACTGCCAATCTGGAAGCATTGAAATATGTAGGATTAAAACCTTCGAGAAAAATCAAGCTTTTTAATGCTGGATTAGAAGCGCGTTTAGTGAAATACGAAATGTATGAAGGAAGTAAGAGAACGAAATTTCAAGTTGTTCAGGATTCAGAAAATAAGGATCAGATTTCTGAAAAATAGTCAGTAGTAATCCAATAAAAATTTATAATTCATAACTCACAATTCATAATTTATTATGACCAAATTACAAATAAGAGCATTTATTTACCAACTAGGATGTTTTGCAATATTATTTATTTCTGCTCGGTATGTAGTGGCAAATTTTACTGATTTAACCGGTTTCTGGATTCCGTTAACCGCTTTTATTATAGGAACAATTATAGCTCCTAAATTTCAAGCTGCAAAAACTAAAGACGGGGAGAAATTATTCATGAAATGGATTTTCATGAAAGGAATTAAGGAGATAGGATAGGCTTAGTTATTCTAACAACAAAAAATATCGCAAAGAAAACAATAGTTCTCTTTGCGATATTTTTTTTATTCGTAATTATTTTTTCTCTTCTTTTTTAGCAACCGTAGCAGGTTTTAGCTTCTTCTTATAAATAGGAACAAAATAAGTAACTGTGTAATTGAAACCTACTCCAAAATCACCATCATAGGTTCTATTGAACCCAGGAATGTATAAGTTGGAGAAGTTTTCCGGTTCTTTGTTGGTTACCAATCGGTTCAATCGAAGACTGAAACCCACAAATACATTGTCAAATACTTTGGCTTTTATTCCAGCCACCACTTCAATCCAACTCGCGGATAATCCATCAAAATTTTTACCAGATGAAATTATTGGAGTTTCTGCAAAATATGGGTTTGCATTATAAATTCGATATGTGTTTAATTGCTGATTAAAAGTACTGAAACCATAGCGCATACCTATAGAAATAATGTTTTCCATGTCAAGCCAGTTTTCATAGGCATTATAATCAAAACCTGCTTTTATATAGGACCCTTTTGTAGTGAAATTAAGTCGGTCATCATCTGTAGTTTTGTTTTCATTTCCAAGTTCTGCCGCCAAAAAATATTTTTTGGTCAATCGGTAATCGCCAACCAACTCAATTCCTTTATAATCTTTGTCATAAAGAGCGCGTGTTAGTTTAAATAAATCAAGTCCAACACGAATTCCGTATCGGTCTGTCTTTACGGGAATTGAATCATTATTTTTTGCAGCTGGTTTAGTGGCTATTGATGGCAAAGGAGCTTCAGGTAGAATCTGGTCTGTTTTGGTGGTTTTTGGGTCACTTTTCACAGCTGTTGTTTGTTTCACTTGTTCGCCTTTTGGGCTCGTTTCTTGAGCCTGTACCAAAGTCAACGATGATACGAGACAAATACTAAAAAAATATCTTAATGTGTGTTTCATTTTCGTTTTCTATGTTACTTTTTTCAACCGAGATATATTCTATCCATTTTGTATCTGGAACTGCAGCATCGGTATGTGTATATGGATTTATCGGATCTAATATAAAGTTGGTTTTGTAACCACAAGCTCTGGATACATACAGTTCTTGGGTTGTATAGTCAAACTTTATATTATCTACGTTTATCAAAGCTGTATTAGCACTCCCAGAATTTAAGGTGAAACTGAAGCTAGTACTGGTGCCAACAGTTTTTAGCGGAATCGAAATTGTGTTTCCGTTTGTCAAGTATTTAGCATCTCCGGTAGCACTATTAAAAACAATTCCATCAATCATTCCCTCACCAACTACCTTGAGATTTGTTACATTTTTTAAAACAGACGGATTCAAAAAGTCATGAAAAGTAATCACCAAACGAGGCGTAGTGGGTGTATTTGCATCGCAAATATCATCTTTCTCGCAACTGGAGAAAAATAACGCTAGAGCTAAAACCAATAAATATATTTTTCTCATATTTTTTAGTGAAAATTTTTGATTGCAGTTTTATTAAAATCTACAATCAAAAATCGTTAATCTGCAATCAAAAATCAATTATTTTCTTTCTAAAAGTACTACATTTTCTACGTGATGCGTTTGCGGAAACATATCTACGGGACGTACCCGAGTCACTTTGTATTTCTCATCCATCAGAGCCAAATCTCTAGCTTGTGTTGCCGAATTACAGCTTACATAAACCACTTTTTCAGGAGCAATTTTCATGATTTGTTCAATCACGTCTTTATGCATTCCGTCTCTTGGTGGATCTGTGATAATCACATCTGGATGGCCGTGTTGTGCGATGAAATCATCGTTGAACACCACTTTCATATCTCCTACAAAAAACTCACAATTCGTGATTTCATTACGTACCGCATTCGCTTTGGCATCTTTAATCGCATCAGGAACACTTTCTACACCTATTACTTTTTTTGCTTTTTTAGAAACAAACTGTGCAATAGTTCCAGTTCCAGTATATAAATCATAAACGATTTCATTTCCTGTTAATCCAGCGAAATCACGCGTTATTTTATACAATTCATACGCTTGATCCGAATTAGTTTGGTAAAAAGATTTGGCATTAATGCTAAATTTCAAACCTTCCATTTCTTCCAAGATGTAATCTCTTCCTTTGTATAATTTAATATCGGTGTCGTATAAAGTATCGTTTGCTTTATTGTTTACTACGTATTGCAACGAAGTAATTTGCGGGAATTTCTCGTAAAGATGGTCTAGGATTAATTCTCTGTTGGCTTTGTCATTTTCGAAAAACTGAATCAAAACCATGATTTCACCCGTCGAAGAAGTACGCAACATTAAAGTTCTCAATAAACCTTCATGCGCTCTTGGATTAAAGAAAGTCAGTCCATTTGCATTCGCAAAATCTCTCACTTCGTTTCTAATAGCATTCGATGGATCTTCCTGCAAATGACATTTATTGATGTCCAGGATTTTGTCCCACATTTTCGGAATGTGGAAACCAAGTGCGTTTCTGTTTCCTAAATCTTCGGTGCTGTCAATTTCTTTTTCTGTTAACCAACGGCTGTTTGAAAACGAAAATTCCATTTTGTTTCTATAAAAAAACTGTTTTTCTGAACCCAGAATCGGTTCAAATTCCGGAAGTTCTATTTTTCCGATGCGTTGCAAATGATTTTTCACTTCATTTTGCTTGTAATACAACTGTTGGCTGTATTTCATATTCTGCCATTTACAACCGCCGCAAACACCAAAGTGATCGCAAATAGGTTCTACACGATGTTCTGAATATTCATGAAAATGAACTGCTTTTCCTTCGTAATAGGCTTTGCGCTTCTTGAAAGTCTGCACGTCAACCACATCACCCGGAACTACATTCGGGATAAAAACTACTTTACCATCGGGAGCCTTTGCTACCGAAACGCCTTTTGCACCAGCATCAAGGACTTTTATTTGATGAAAGACAACTTTGTCTGTATTTTTCTTAGCCATAGCGCAAAAATAAGTGTTTGAATGGTTTTATAAATTCAAATTGTGAAATATTTTCACTTTTAGATGTTTTTTATTTGAACCCATTCCCGCTTTCTGCTGTAAATTCTCGTTTCGCGAGCAGCAACACTATGCCCATAAAGGAGCTTCCGTTGGTAGCTCTTTATCTGCAAGTGTTCCAAAGCTCTAGCAATTGCGGGTTTTCGCTTTAATCGGGGGCAGGGAATTGTCTGTTAGAACTTAGTTTTGTTGTTCGGTGAAGATTTCAGAGAAGCACAATTGTATTTTGATTTTTGTAAAAATATACTATAAAATAATTATGATCACATTTAAGAACTAAATACTCTTTTCACACGTATATAGGTTGACGTAAAATGATTAATTTAACATTTTATTTAGAAGACCGTAAGCATTAGTAAGAAAATAATCACTTATTTTGTTATTTGTAATTTACTATTGTTAAAAAACGAAAATAAAATTAACTATGCAGTTATATAAAAAATTATCTAAAATAGGTTTTCTTAAAAATAGTTATGCTTTCAAATTTTTGTTTGTCGCATTTATAGGAATTCATATTCCGTTGATTGGATTATTATTTTTTGTACTTTATGGTAGCAAAAGCATTTCTGCTGATACTATTTTGATTTTTGCGCTTATCATGACTTTAGCAGCTACAGCAACAACTTTGGTTGTGTTAAAGTTGCTAATTAAGCCAATCGAAGTCGCGTCTAAAGCTTTGCATTCCTATAGAAATAAAAGAACAGTTCCTGCATTGCCAACTAATTTTTCTGATGAAGCAGGATTATTAATGAGTAATATCCAGGATTCAATTGCAGAAAATGAAAATTTCATTACTGAAAAACAAGATTTAGTGTATTTACTTTCCCATGATTTAAGAAACTTTGTTGGGAATTCTAAATCGGCGACACTACTTATTTTAGAGGAAGAACCATCGGAATCTATAACAGAGTTAGCAGAATTAATACTGCAATCAACAGAGCAACAGTATAATTATATTGAAAACTTCATCAAACTGCTGAAAGAGCAAGACCAAATCATAGAAAAAAGATCCAAAAGTGAAATTGTACAGTTTACATATGTTTTTTCGGTTGTATCAAAGCAGTTGGATCAGTTGTTAAATAATAAAAATATTAAATTAAATTTGTCAATTGAAGTTGAAGAAGCACTTTTGAATATTGATAAAATTTTGTTGATTCGCGTTTTGGTAAACTTGATAGACAATGCTGTAAAATTCTCTTTCCCTGATAACGTAATCAAAGTACGTGTTTATAATCAGGGTAGTAAAATAGCTTTTGAGATTTCGGATAACGGTGTAGGTTTTGATCAAAATCAGAGTCAAGAACTGTTTCGAAAATTTACAAAAATGAGTAAGCTAGGAACGTCCAATGAACCTTCAACAGGTATTGGATTATATCTGTGTAAAAAAATCATAGAAAGACACGATGGTCAACTCTTAGCTGAAAGTGACGGGATTAATAAAGGAGCTACTTTTTCTATTGTTTTTTAAAAGGTCAAATGTGGTATCGAACTTTAAATTTTCGTTAAAAAATTCTATTTCTGAAAGTATTTTTTTATAAATCAACTAAATTTGAGAGAACATAAAATTCAAAATTATGAAAAGAAATGCAACCGCAGTCTGGAATGGTTCACTCAAAGAGGGAGCTGGAAAATTGACCACACAAAGCACCACACTAAAAGATACGCAATATTCCTTTAAATCTCGTTTTGAGGAAGGAGTGGGCACAAATCCCGAAGAATTGATAGCAGCAGCGCATTCTGGATGCTTTACAATGCAACTTTCGGCTTACATCACCGAAGCTGGTTTTGAAATTGAAAGTATTGAAACCAAATGCGATATTGATTTTGTTGACGGAACAATCATCACGTCACACTTAACAGTAAATGCTAAAGTAAAAGAAATAACAGAGGATGCTTTTCAGCAATTGGTTACCAAAGCAGAGAAAAATTGCCCTGTTTCTAAAGTGTTGAATGCAGCAATTTCTTCTACGTCTAGTTTAGTATAATAAAAATAACAATAGATATAAAAAAGGCTCGATTTAACTTAAATCGAGCCTTTTTTTGATTAAAAGGTATGATTTATTTTTGCAATAATACTTTAGTAATTGCTTTTTCTGCAAGTGTTGCCATCACTTGGTAACCCACTTTGTTGGGGTGAACTTCATCATTGGAGTATAGTGTTGGCAAACCTTTTCGTTTATCAGCCATAGCCGTAAAGTAATCAAGATAAAGAATGCCATTGGCGTCAGCATAATTTTTTATCATTTCATTTAACGCTACTACTTTTTCAGCCGGATTTTGATTGGGTTTCCAAGAAAAGTCATAAGCAGGCAATACGGAACAAAGTATTACTTTAATTTGGTTTGCTTGCGCCAATTCGGCCATTGAAAAAATGTTATTAGCAATCATATCCAATGTTGCAGGACCAGTATTGCCGGCAATGTCATTTATTCCTGCTAAAATAACTACAGCAGTGGGTTTTAAAGCTATAACATCAGCTCTAAAACGGATTAGCATTTGAGGTGTAGTTTGTCCACTAATACCTCGATTAATGTATGGTTTTCCTGCAAAATACTCAGGATCGGTGATGCTCCAAAATTCAGTTATGGAATCTCCCATAAACACCACTCTTTTTTGTCCAAGTGCAATCGGTTTGAGATTGGCATTTTCATTTTGATATTTGTTTAAATTTGGCCAGTCCTGAGCCTGTGCTTTTCCTCCCATAGCGATTGATAAAAATAGAATACAATAAATTAGTGCTGTGTTTTTCATTAGTAATCAAATTATAAGGTGTGAAATCATTAAATTATTTTGGATTAAAAATAGAAAATATTAGTTTATTAAAATGAAACAACCTTCCTTTTTTCATATCCGAAGATACAGAAAAGGAAGGTTTTTTTTATAAGTCTACGCAATTTAATCAAACAAATCCGAAGACAAATAGCGATCACCACGGTCACAAATAATGGCTACTATGACTCCTGATTCTAATTCCTCAGCCATTTTTATTGCTGCCGCCACTGAACCACCACTACTCATTCCTGCAAAAACGCCTTCTTCTAACGCTAAACGTTTGGTCATGGCCCGCGCTTCCTCTTCAGAGACTTCGATGATTGTATCTACTTTATTGGAATCAAAGATCTTAGGTAAATATTCTTTAGGCCATTTTCTGATTCCTGGGATTTGGGATCCATCGCTGGGTTGGGCGCCTACAATTTGAATCGCTGGATTCATTTCTTTCAGGTAGGTTGAAGTGCCTATAATTGTTCCCGTTGTTCCCATAGCGGAGACAAAATGGGTTACAGTTCCGTCGGTATCATTCCATACTTCAGGGCCAGTAGTTTTATAATGCGCTTTCCAGTTGTCGTCATTTGCAAACTGATTAAGCATTATGTAACCGCCTTCGGCTACTTTTTTGTCTGCATAATCTCTAGAACCTATAATTCCGGTATCAGCAGGTGTCAAAATGACGGTAGCACCATAAGCGCGCATAGTTTGGGTGCGTTCCTTAGTGGAATCTTCTGGAAGTATCAATTCGATTTCGATATTGAATAATTGCGCAATCATCGCAAGGGCTATGCCGGTATTGCCACTTGTTGCTTCAATGAGTTTATCTCCTTTTTTGATTTCTCCTCTTTCTAATGCAGAGGCTATCATGTTGTAGGCTGCACGATCTTTTACGCTCCCTCCAGGATTGTTTCCTTCGAGTTTCAGTAAAAGTTTTACGTTTTTATTTTTTATTAAATTAGTGGTTTCGACTAAAGGTGTGTTTCCAATGAGGTCTAATATTTTATATGATTTCATGCTGTTTGGTGTCTTAAATTGTAATAATCAGGTTCTAATGTATTACAATTGATAAATCGTTTTGAACAATGTTTTTTTATGATAGTATTTTAAAGACAGCAACAACAATAGCTGAAAGGAATATTTTTCAAGTTCAGTAGCATTTTCATAGTTTTTAAAAACAAGTTGCAAAGATATTGAACTATTTTGAATTATTTCTGTTTGTAATATAAAGCTATCGTCTTTATTTGGACACTTTTGTTAAATAAATTGACTGTAATTGTGGGGTGTTTTGCTGTTTTTAACTTTTTAAAAATACAAAAAGTACTGGTGTATCTGTTTTATTTTCAATGTATAGAAACCGATTATTAGTTTTGATGAAAGTGTTTTTTTAAATTAGCCAATAAATTACTCTTCATGAAATCTAATACTACTTTTATAAGCGACATTTCAAACAAAGAATTTCCAATAGCGGATAAAATTTCTGCTAAAACGATACGAAATCCAATATTAGCACTTATTCAAGCTGATTATCCAGATTTTGATACTGATAAATTTATAGCAATTCCGGAGCTGAATATGTATCGGGAGAAATATATTTCTAATTATTTAGTGGTCGAAATAGGGGAATTATCAAATCTAGAGGCTAAGGTTATTGGTTCTTTGAATGAAGATAAATCATTGGTGAGTACGGTTGAGGATGATATTGGAGTTCGCACCATAGGACAGAAAGTAGCTGATAAAGTAGCTGCTTTTGGCGGAAGCTGGAAATTCATCATCCTTTTTGGGGTATTCATCCTTTTTTGGATTTTGATTAATATTTATATTTTCTTGAATAAGGGATTTGATCCTTATCCATTTATTTTGCTAAATTTAATTTTGTCGTGTCTTGCAGCACTTCAAGCTCCCGTGATTATGATGAGTCAAAATCGTCAGGAAGAAAAAGACAGGGAAAGAGCCAAAAAAGATTATATGATTAATTTGAAATCAGAACTTGAAATTAGAATGCTTCATGAAAAACTAGATCATTTGATTATGCATCAACAACAAGAATTAATAGAAATTCAAAAAGTGCAAATAGAAATGATGAATGATATTTTGACCCGAATCAAATAATTTTAGTTGTTGTAAAATTGAAAAAAAAATAAGGTTTTAAAAGTGCTTAAAATAATAACCCGCAATCATAAAAATGCCATTGACGATTGCTGAAACCATGATTGGTTTTTTGTAATTTCTATTTTTGTCGATAAAATTCAAACCCAGAATTCCCAGAAATAGTAGTGTGGTGAAAATGGCTGGATACATCTTAAAAGCGCCTTGAAAGTCCGCTTGCAGAAACAGTAAAAATCCTCTCTGAAAACCGCAACCCAAACACTCGATTCCAAAGAGCGTTTTGCTTAAGCAAGGCAGCATAAATTTTTCTAAATCCAATGGTTTTTCTTTTTACAATTTTACGAAAAAATAAGAAACGGTTAAGATAATAATTGATGCAATTTTAAATTCATTACTTTTGAAAACTGATATTTAAAAAGATGAGAAAGTTTATAATTCCAATAATGGTTGTGGCGATAACTGTTGCTTTGTACGAGCAGGTGAGTGCCGAAAAAAATGTGTTTGTAATGGTCATTGCAATTGTGGTTTTCATGATGGGAATGATGCAATTGAGTGCGAAAACGCCAAGTAAAAATCAAGATAAAGAAGACGAAAATGTTTAATAAAGGAGATAAGGTTTCAGTGCTTGACGAAGCAATCAACGGGATAGTTTTGTCAGTCAATGAGAAGCAAGTTACGGTAGAAACAGAAGATGGATTTACGATGACATTTTTTGTCAACGAGTTGATTAAAATAAACGAAACCAGTAACTTACTAGATTCTATTAGAAGAATAAATGTAAGTGAGATTTCAAAAGAGAAAGAGATTCCAAAACCTCGTAGTTTTGTAAAAGAGAAGAAATCAAAACATGAAATTCCGGCTCCAGAGTTTGATTTGCATATCGAAAAACTGGTGCCTAATAAACGTGGAATGTCCAATTATGATATTCTAACTTTGCAAACGGAAACAGCAAAACGACATATTGAATTTGCGATTAAGAATCGTATTCCAAAGATTGTTTTTATCCACGGCGTGGGTGAAGGAGTTCTAAAAGCAGAGCTGGATTTTTTATTAGGGCGTTATGATAATATCGCTTTTCAAGAAGGAAATTATCAAAAATATGGTCAAGGAGCAACAGAAGTTTTTATTAAACAAAGTGCCATGTAGGTTTCTTTTTGATTTTTTTAAGCATAAAAAAAGTCCAATTTTAAAGTAGTTTTTCGAGAGAATTTTACTTAAAAATCGGACTTTTTTTGGACTCAAAACAGTTGCTTTTTGTGTCTATTTTTATGCTGTATTCGAGATTAATTCGTGGTCAATAATTCTCCGTAAATATAATTATCACCCAAAATAAAATCGCTGCTTCCTTTCTTCATTTTTACTTTTTTAAGGACAACGGTATGTTTAAAACCAGTTCCCAAAGTAGTAGTTGTTACCTCCACAATTCCACTTTGGTTTGCTACTCCAGCCACCGCAATCCATTCCTCACTTACTGCAGGAGTTGCTGGAAAAGTAGTGTTGCAAAAATAAGCATCTGTTACTAATCCGGAGAACAATCGATAGGTAAGTTTGTTTTTTGTATCGCTTATTAACCCGGTTCTAGGAGTATTTAATGGAGTTGCTTCGTTCACAATTAATGTAGGATCAATGTCTAAAATAAGTGCTTCACTACTATTGTAATCGTATAATTGTTTAGTAGAGCTACATTGTTCAAGTGTTTTGTTGAATGAAAAAGGCAAAGGCGTAGCACTAATTACATAGTCGCCAAAAGGGAATGTTTCATAAACTTGAGTCCCATTACTTTTTACAAATGTTATGTTTTTGAACGTGATATTATGATTGTAACCTGTAATTTTAGTGCTGTTATCAGTAGTATTTGTGGTTTTTACAGCAGTCGTATTTATAACTATTTTTCCACCGGAAGTGGTCCATTGATCCATAACAATTGGCGTTGCTGGCGGAATGGTTTCGCAAATCGTAGCAGAGGTTACGGCGCCATTATAAAAGCGATACAGCACACGATTTGAGGCGTTGATGTCTAATTCTTGGGATTTTGTTTCTGTTGGGAAAGTAAATCCAGCAACTTCAAGTATAAGGGCTTCACTATCTTTTAGTTTGTAAATAATGTCATTTGAACTGCAATTTTGTGCAGTAACATCATCAAAACTAATGTCTTCTTGAATTAAATCTCCATCATCACAACCATTTAGAAACATGGCTAAAATCAATATGCTTACAACTCTTTTCATTTTTATAAAATTTGTAACAAAAATAGAATTTTTAATTAGTTCCAATTGCATTCCCTTTTAAAAATAGATTATTTAACAGGATATTGGGTTTTTAAATTTCAAAAAATGAGAGCAATATGATAGTGAGCACTTTAATGTTTTGCTATTATTGTATGAATTCAAAGCGAGTAGAAATGATTATCTTTACACAAATTTTTCACTAAAATGAAGCCAAACAAATATTATTTAGCTGCTTTCTCTGCCTTTTTTATCTGGGGGTTTTTTAGTCTAGCCTTAAAACCGTTACACAATTACCCTTCATTAGATATTTTATTTTACCGTGTTTTTTTTAGTGTTGCGCTTATGGCAGTAATTAATCTTGTTTTTAGACGCAATGTAATGCTACAAAATTGGAATCATTTCAAAGCATTGACCGCAAAACAAAAAAAAAGTGTTGTTGTATTGACACTTGGTGGAGGCGTATTTCTATCCTCAAACTGGTTTGTTTTTATATATGTTATGAATCATGTTAGTGTAAAAGCGGCTTCATTAGCCTACATGATCTGCCCGATTCTAACAACTATATTAGCTTTTTTTATATTAAAAGAGAAACTGAGTAAGTGGCAATGGTTTGCTGTATCTATAAGTGCTTTTAGCTGTGTTTTGTTGTCATTCAACCATTTTCAAGATATTTTTTATAGCCTCATTACAGCGGCGACGTATGCTATGTATTTAGTGAGCCAAAGAAAGAATATTGAGTTGGATAAATTTCTTGTTCTGACCATGCAATTAGTATTTACAGCATTAATTCTGCTTCCTTTTTATCCTAGTTATAGTGGTGATTTACCCACAGAATCTTTATTTTATAATTGTTTACTGGTAATTGTAGTTTTTTTTACGATTATTCCGCTTTTTTTAAACTTGTACGCATTAAAAGGAATTAATTCATCTGCAGTTGGGATTATGATATATATAAATCCAATTATTGGTTTTCTATTGGCATTATTTTATTACCATGAACAAGTGAGTACACTTCAGCTATTCTCCTATTTTCTGATCCTGATTTCAATTGTTGTTTTTAATGAGAAGCTGCTATTTCCTAGAAAACCGAAAAGTATTCCAATAGAAATAGAGGTTTTAAAATAATTTTATAATTTTCCAAAAAATGAAAAAAGTATATCTCGATAACGCTTCTACAACCGCTATTCGTGCTGAAGTTATTCAAGAAATGACCAAAGTTATGACGGAAGAGTATGGAAATCCATCTTCGACGCATAGTTTAGGTCGTTCCGCCAAAAACATTTTGGAGCTTTCCAGAAAATCGATAGCAAAGAACCTAAATGCAACTGCACAAGAGATTATTTTTACATCTTGTGGTACAGAAGCTAACAATTGGATTCTTCGTTCTGCGGTTGAAGATTTACAAGTAAAACGAATTATTACCAGTAAAATAGAGCATCATGCGGTTTTGTATACGGCTCTAGTCTTAGAAAAGGAGTACAATATTCAAATTGATTATGTGAATGTGAAACCAAATGGGGAAATAGATATTACACATTTAGTAGAGTTATTGTCGCAGGAAAAGAAAACATTAGTCAGCTTGATGCATGTAAATAATGAAACAGGAACTATTTTAGATTTAGAACGAATAGGTCGTATTTGTCAAGAACATAATGTCTTATTTCATTCGGATACAGTACAATCCATTGGAAAGGCAACGATTGACTTACAAACAATTCCTGTTGATTTTATTGTAGCAAGTGCCCACAAATTTCACGGACCTAAAGGTGTGGGTTTTGCTTTTATTCGAAAAAATTCAGGCTTACAACCGTTATTTTTTGGTGGCGAACAAGAAAAAGGATTGCGAGCAGGAACAGAAGCGTTGCATCAAATCGCTGGTATGGCAAAAGCATTGGAGTTGTGTTATACCAATTTAGAAACAGAACAAAATCATATTATCGAGTTGAAAAACTATTTGATTTCCCAATTAAAAACTGAATTTCCAGATTTTAAAATCAATGGAACTCCAAATGGATTTTATACTGTTTTGAATGTTTTATTGCCTTTTCCACCAGCAAAAACGTCGATGCTTTTATTTCATTTAGACATGAAGGGAATTGCAGTTTCACGCGGAAGTGCTTGTCAATCAGGAAGTATAAAACCTTCACATGTTTTAGCCGAAATGCTTTCTGAAGAAGATTTGAAAAAACCAAGTTTGCGCATTTCATTTAGTCATTATAATACAAAAGACGATATTGATTTACTGATTGAAGCCTTGAAAACAATATAAAAAAAAATCTGCTGTAAGGCAGATTTTTAGTGGTATTTAAGTATTTAAGGACTTTGTTTTGGATATTTTTAATTGAATGGATGGTTTTTCAGCATATTTTTCCATGATTAAGCGCGCTTTAAAAAAGCATAAGGTTGATTCAGCTCCCTGATTGATATTGATGTGTTTGTCTTCTAATCCATCATAAGAAGCTCCATTTTCAGGATTATACATGATTTGTTTTAGATGATTATTTCCTAAAAACCAGATGAAAGCGAGCTTTAATTGGTCCTTATATTTTTTATTTTGCGTTACTTGATAAAACAAATCGAGAGCAATTATAGTTGTAGCCACTTCAATAGGTTGTTCACCATAGAATATTCTCTCATTTTGTTTATTGAACCAACCTCGGTTTGATATTACTTTCAATTGTCCCTTCATGAAATAATGAGAGAGTAAAAAATCGAAAGTGATAATCGCTATTTTTTTATACTTTGATTTTTTTGTGACTAAATAACTGTACATCATGGCTTCAGGTAATACATTATTAGCATAGGTCATGTAATCTTCATACCAGCACCAGTCCTCAGCAGAATTGATGTTATAATGGTACAGAAGTTCATCGGCCAGTTTCTCAATATGATTTTTTATTTCCTCGTCTTTGTATGTTTCATAATAGAGGTATAATCCTTTTAATGTGTATGCTATAGCTCTTGGAGATTTGATATTAGTAATGTTTTTAATCGCCTTGTCCCAGCATTTTACTGCACGGCAAATCATTTCTAGTGGTAAGTTTTGTCTGTGGTAAATAACGGTTCCTAAGCTCCATAAAGCCCTACCATTAGCATCTTCAAGATTTACTTCAGCGTTTTGTTTGGTAAGTTGATTGTTATAATCTTTATAATTATCAAACCAGCCATCGTGTTGTTGTATGCCTTCAATAAAACTTAAATAGATATTGGCTAGTTTTAAATTTTCTTTATTAGGAAAAGCTTTGTTATACATAACCATATTGATTAGTGCTCTGGCATTATCGTCTAATGTATACCCCGATTCAGGATCTGGCTGGCTAAATTTTGAAAACTGTAGAATTCCAAAATCTGTTGTCATTTTTTTGATATGATCTAATTTTATTGGTGGGAAATTAAATCTTAATTCATCTTCTCGACTTGTTAATTGATCAAATAAAAGACGATACTGTATGGCTATATTTTCCCAATTTGTAGCACGAGCCATCGAAAAAGCATTTCTTCCCATGATTGTTCTTTGTTCTTTATTTTCAATTAGATAGCATATCGATTTTTGAAATTCTTCTGGATTGTCAAAACTTTTAAGCAGCATTCCATTTCCGTTTACTAATGACTCAATAGCATGTGGTATTGGAGTTGAAATGACGGCACAACCGCTACTCATGGCATAGGCAAAAGTCCCACTCACAGTTTGATTTGGATCTTTGGAACTGAATAAATAAATTTCAGATAAGGTTAAAAATTCGAGTAGCTGTTGTAATTTAAGATACTCATTAATGAAAATTACATTGTTATCTAAATCGAGTTCTTTTACAATGCACTGAAGTGAATGGCGGTATTTCTCTCCCTCTCTGTTTAAAATTTCTGGGTGTGTTTTTCCTATAATTAAATAAATGATTTCGGGATGATGCACCACAATTTGCGGTAATGCACGCAATACGGTTTCTATTCCTTTATTTTCACTTATTAACCCAAAGGTTGATAAAACAATCTTATCCTTGAATCCGTAACTATCTTTCAGTATTTTTTTTTGTTCCCAAAGTACGGTGTGATTGCCATGAGGAATAACCATAATTTTCGAGGGTTGACAGTTGTAATATTCAGCTAAGACTTCTTTTGAGTTTTTTGTTAACACCACGATTTTGTCTGATAAATCAGTGATTGCGTAAACCACTTTTTTTCTTTTCTCATTCGGAGTAGGCAGAACGGTATGAAAAACGGTTACTATGGGTTTGTTGAGTGCTAATATAAAAGATAGGATGTGATCTCCATATTCTCCTCTAAATAGGCCAAATTCATGTTGGATACACACTAACCCAATATCGTTACGTTCATTTATTTTTTCGGCAACTAATCTATAATCGATTAGAGAGTCAACAGGTAGGACATAGCTTACTTCTTCAGGATATTGAAAATCTTGATCTTTATTTTGCAATGCACATACTTCTACAGGAAGCGTATCTCCAAAGACTACATCCAATGCATTGACAATATCATTAGTAAAAGTTGCTATTCCACATTCTCTTGGCGGATAGGAGCTTACAATTAGCATTTTTATTCCTGTCTCGAATTTCATAGCAATTTATTTTTAAGGTTGTTTTCTCAATTCGAGAAGCAATTCATTGATGTCTAATTTTGCCACAGCAATATGTTTGTCTCCTACACCATAATAAATGTAAAGATCATTCCCAAATAACGCATGTCCAGTTGGGAAAACAACATTACTGACTTTACCTTCCATTTCCCATTTTTTAGTAGGAGAAAATAGGGGAAAGGGTAGTCTTGAAAGCTCAATTTTAGGATTATCTAATTGTAATAAAGCGGCTTTAGCATGGTATGTTTTTCCTTTAGTTGTTTCTTGTACACCATGATATATTAGCAACCATCCATATTCTGTTTCAATAGGTGGACCACCGGCTCCTATATAATTAACTTCAAAAATGTCTTTTGGGTCTAGTACAATGTAATCAACTAAATTAATAATGTATGCTCTCCAAAATGCTTCGGTTAAATCCTTCCAGTGCTCAAATTCTACTATTTGAATTCCTGGCCAAATACGGTGTAACATGACAAATTTCCCATTTATTTTCCTTGGAAATAGAACTACATCCTTATCTCTGAGTAATCTGAATTCATCTGAAACTAATCCTATTTGTGCAAAAAGATTATAGTATTGATGGTATTTTGGATTGAGTTTATGATGATCACAATAATTTACATAACTTTCATATTCATTGTAATTTACATGCGGAGTAATAATTCCGTGTTTTTCAAAATGAATTAAATCTCTTGAAGTAGCAAGGGCTCCCATTGCATTGACACCATCATAAGCTGTATAGGTTATGTAATAGGTATCTTCAATTTTTACAATACGGGAATCTTCTACGCCGTGTTTTTCATATTCAAAATCACGTATAATTAATGGCTGTTTGTTGCGTTCTAGAAGCTTAGTTGGTCCATCTAACTTAGCATAGCCTATGGTTGAATAATTGCCATGTTCTACTGCTCGGTATAAAACGTGAATTGTATTTCCTTCTTGATAAATGCCAGGATTAAACACGCCGTCATTTTCAAAAGGGTTTTCAGTTGGACTTAGAATTATTCCTAATTTTTCTATTGCAACCATGATTCAATCGCCTTTTATATCGTTAAAAAAATCAAATTAAAATCTATTTCTGCTCTTCTTCTTTTTTCTGCTCTTTCAGTTTTGCTTTTTCCTGTTTTTTAAAATATCCACGAAATAGAAAATTGTGTTTCAAGGCTTCCATGTTTTGATTTAAACGGGAACTCGCTTGGTTAATGTTAGTCATCGTAGAGTCTATTTTTTGAACTAATTTTGGGTTATTAGATAAGTAGTTGATAGCTCCTTTTCCATCTTTAATATTTGCAATTGTCAAGTTGAGGTTACTTACTACCTTATTTATTTCGCTACTAGATTGGTCTAAATTGCGTACAACTGCTTTCATATTATTGGCAACAGCTGTATCTTTCAAAAAGCCTATCACATTGTTTTTATTTTCTAATGAAGAAATAAGTCGGTTTAATTTTGTCACAGACTCTGAGGTTTCTTTTCCGGTAATTTTTAAATAATGCATTGTTTTTTTGAAATCATTAGCTAAAGTAGAATCCTTAATTAATACTCCTACTGTCCCTTTTCCTTGATTTATTTCCTGTGTAATTTTAAGTAAATCAGCTGTAAGAAGTGCTGCATTTTTATTGGTCACACCAAGAGTATTCAGCATATCATCTGTACGAATGCGGCTTAGAGATTGAATTTCATCTCCAGGTTGTACTGGGGCTTCTATTCCTTTGCCGGGAATAATATTTATAATCATGTTACCCACCAAGCCATCAGAGCCTATGGTGGCAATAGCATTTTTTCTAATGTGAGGAAAGATGGTGTTGTCAATGAGCATATTAACTTGAATGACAGAGTCGTTAACCATATCTATCGCGCGTACCGTACCTACATTGATACCAGAGTATCGTACGTTATTTCCTAATTGTAAGCCACTTACGTTATTAAAAACCGCTTTAAGATGATTGGTTTTTCCAAACATTTTTTGCTTATCGCCAATGAAGTACACTGCCAGTACAAATAGCGTTAATCCGATGATAACAAAAAGTCCGAGACGCAGTTTTTGTGAAGTCGTTTTTTCCATAGATAATCTTATTTAAAGAAAGCTTGTACTTGAGGATCAGTTGAGGTGGATAATTCCTCAAAAGTTCCTTCGATATAATTTATACCACCAACCAGTAAAATCATTCGGTTCGAAATCACTCTGGCGCAATCTACGTCGTGTGTTATTATGATTGCCGAAGTATTGTATTTTTTTTGGATGGATTTCATTAAGAGTAAAATTTCCTTCGCGGTGATAGGATCTAAACCCGTAGTTGGCTCATCATACAGTATTATTTTTGGTTGTAGAATTAAAGTTCTTGCCAAAGCAATCCTGCGTTTCATTCCACCCGAAAGTTCTTCTGGCATTAGATTTATAGTATGAGCGAGCCCAACATTTTCTAAAGCTTCCATAACGAGTGGCGTGGTGTCTTTTATATTACCAAATTTTTTTTTGTGACGGCGTAGCGGAAATTCTAAATTTTCTCTGACGGTCATTGAGTCGTAGAGTGCGCTACCTTGAAAAAGAAAACCTACTTCTGTGCGTAGATCATCTAATTCCTCTCGGTCAAGTTTACTGATATCTTTGCCCATTATTACTATAGTTCCGCTGTCATGTTCTTCTAATCCAATGAGGCATTTTATCATAACAGATTTTCCAGAACCTGATTTTCCCATAATAACTAGATTTTCTCCTTCATTCAAAACCATATTAAAACCATCCAAAACATGATTGTTACCATAGCTTTTCTTTAAGTCTTTGATTTCTATAATGGTTTTTTTATTTGGTAGAAGTGTATTCATAATCAGTTATAAATCGTAAAAAATATCCGTGATAAAAACAGCAACAAAGTCAATAATAAACAATAACATTGAAGTAAAAACCACTGCAGAATTAGCTGCTAAACCTACACCTGCAGTTCCTTTTTTACAGTAATACCCTTTAAAACAGCCCACCAGGCCGATGGCAAACCCAAAAAAGAACGTTTTAATGGTTGCAGGGATTAAATCCCCAAATTCTAAAGCGTCAAAAACTTGATTGTAATACAATAAAAAGGAAACATTTCCCTTAATATTTTCTACCAGAAAAGAGCCAAAAATGGCAATAGTATCTCCAAAAAAAACAAGAATTGGTAACATAAAAGTAGTAGCTAATATGCGGGTTACTACTAAATACTTGAAAGGATTTGTGCCAGAAACTTCCATGGCATCAATTTGTTCTGTAACTCTCATAGACCCTAATTCAGCACCAATTCCAGAACCAATACGGCCTGCACAGATTAGAGCGGTTATGATAGGTCCAATTTCTCTAATGAGGGAAATACTCACCATTGAGGGCATCCAAGAAACTGCTCCAAATTCCTGTAATGTGGGACGGGATTGTAAAGTGAAAACCAAACCAATAATAAATCCTGTTACGGAAACAAGTAATAAAGACCTATTTCCCATATAAAAGCATTGCCTAAGGAACTCTTTGAATTCCGAAGGGTGCTTAAAAGCTTCTTTGAAAAAACGACCAGCAAAGTACGAGAGCTCACCAACTTCAAGTAAAAAACTTTTAAACAATTCGATTATTTTATAAATAGTATTCATTAGTACACGAATTACTTTTTAATAGAAAAATAGCTACTCAAATATACAATTATTTGTCTGATTATCAGTATTTAAAGATGCTGTTCGATTATTTTTTTTTAGTAAAATAGATTTAGAGAAATAAGTTTTTTTAAAATTATAATTTCTATTTTGGCTTTTTGAGGTGTAATTCAAAAATGAAATTTAGATGAAATGAAAAAAAATAAAAAGGGAACAAATTATTTTCAAAAAGTCCTATATCAATATGAAATAGGGATTGAATTAAAGAAAATAACTAATTAAGGTTGATTGTTGCTGTTTTTTACCCATTTTTCTATTTCTACAGTCCAAAAAACTATGCTTGATACAGCCAAGGTGAGTCCCATTTCATGTAAAGTAAGTGGTTGTGTTTTGAAAATTTCATTAAAGAAAGGCATATAAATAATCATAAATTGAAGTGCAATGGTTATCAACAGTGCACCGACCATAGGTTTGTTAGAAAAAAATCCAATTTTGAATATCGATTTATGCCCAGAACGAATGACCATTACATGTCCTAATTGACTAAAGCAAAGTACAGTAAAAGCCATCGTTTGCCAATGTGTGTTTGCCAAATGTATAGCATAAGCCTGCATTCCTATAGTAACGCAACCCATCAAAAAACCAACCCATAAAATATGCAGAGCCATACTATTTGAGAAAATATTTTTAGTTGGATTTCGGGGATTTCGTTTCATAATATTTGCTTCAGCTGGCTCTGAGGCTAATGCCAATCCGGGCAAACCATCGGTCACTAAATTGATCCAAAGAATGTGAATAGCTAATAATGGAATAGGTAACCCAAAGAACGGTGCTAAAAAAATGGCCCAGATTTCGCCCGAGTTTCCAGTCATTATGTACTTGATGAATTTCAGAATATTATCAAATATTTTTCTGCCGTGTTTAACTGCAACAATAATGGTAGCAAAGTTATCATCCAATAAAATCATGTGAGAAGCTTCTTTGGAGACTTCGGTTCCGTTGATTCCCATTGCAATTCCAATGTCCGCATTTTTAAGTGCTGGAGCATCATTGACACCATCACCGGTCATGGCTACAAAATGATTTTTGGATTGTAAGGCATTAATGATTCGAAGTTTCTGTTCGGGATTGACACGGGCATATACCCGTACTTTCTCTACGATTTTTATGAATTCGGTTTGTGTTATTTCAGATAATTCGTTACCTGTCAGCACAAGATCCTCGTTAGAAGAAATGATTCCCAGTTTTTCGGCAATTGCTTTTGCAGTGAATTTATGATCGCCCGTAATCATTACTGGAATAATACCTGCTTCCTTGCACTCTCTGACGGCTTGTCTCGCTTCTTCTCGTGGTGGGTCAATCATGCCTACAAACCCAATAAGTGTGAGTTCTGTTTCAATTGTTTCCGAATCTAAGTTTTCCGGTAATGAGGAGAGTGTTTTCATGGCATATCCTAAAACCCGATAGCCTTTCTGCGCCATTTCATTTACTTTTTGTTCAAATTCGGGAATATTTGATTGTTGATCGGAATTCAGTTTTTTAAACAATTCATCTACGGCTCCTTTTGTAATTACTATAATTTCAGTAGCAATATTTTGGTTTTGATGTAGAGTAGTCATGCATTTTCTTTTGGAATCAAAAGGCAATTCAGCAATTCTAGGAAATATTAGTTCTAAATCAGTACGGTTTAAATTTTTATCGAAAGCATATTGTACTAAGGCTACCTCGGTAGAGTCGCCTAGCCATTTTCCGTTTTCATCTTTTGAGACATCGTGATTTAAAGCCATTGCATGAAGAAGCTTGTTTTTTTGTTCAAAAACAGTATTGTATTTTGTGTCTGATGTTTCAAAAATTTCCTGTACAGTCATTTGATTCATCGTAAGGGTTCCTGTTTTGTCAGAACAGATGTAGGTAACAGAACCCAATGTTTCTACGGCTGGTAATTTCCGAATGAGTACATTGTTTTTGGCTAATTTCTTAGCACCAAAAGCCAAAGCAATAGTAACTAATGCGGGTAAAGCCTCTGGAATGGCAGCAACAGCAAGTGAAATAGACGTTATTAACATAGTCATCATCGATTCGCCTCGTAACCATCCAATCCAGAAAATAATAGCACATATAATGAGTATAATGACTGATAATCGTTTGCCAAAAGTGGCTAGTCTTTTTTGTAATGGTGTAGAGATTTCATCGGTTTGTATCATTTTTGCAATGTGTCCCAATTCAGTTTGCATTCCTGTTGCCACTACATATCCAAGGGCACGCCCATTAGTAACCGAAGTTCCTTTGTAGCCCATATTCGTCTGGTCTCCAAGTGCGAAGTTCCCGTCTGGAAGTTCTTCAATGCTTTTTTCTACATTGTTAGATTCTCCGGTAAGTGCTGATTCGTCTACTTTTGTTTGATGTGTTTCAAAAAATCGAATGTCAGCTGGGATAACGTTGCCGGCCTCAAGTACTACAACATCACCCGGAACCAAATCAAGAGCTGGAATATCCATCATGTTTCCTTCTCGTAAAATACGGGTATGATTTGCTGCCATTTTTTTCAATGCTTCCATCGCTTTTTCGGCCCTAAATTCTTGGATAAACCCCACCAGAGCATTAATAATAATAATTGCAAGAATAATTATTGTGTCTGTAAGATCACCTAATATGCCTGATATAATTGCCGCTATAATCAGAATCATGATCATAAAATCAGATAACTGAGAGAGTACCATTTGTAGTATTGTCTTCTTCTTTATATCTTCAATTTGGTTTTTCCCATATTCACATAAGCGTTCAGATGCCGTTATGGAATCAATACCGGATGGAGTTGTGTTTAGCAACTGTATTATTTCGGATAACGGAAGTAAATGCCAGTTCATTATATTGTTTTTTATTTTTTGTAAAACAGTAATCCCATCATAAGTGCATAGACTAATGCTATTAAAGCGTTATCAATAGCAAGTTTCCATTTTTTTCTTCCTTAAATACGATGCCTATAATCCCTATAGCGGTTATAATAATAGTTCCTAGGACAGGTGTTATATGATTGGGAAAGGTATATTGAAAAATGGGACCTTTCGTGTACAGTATATCGTCAAGGGCAAGAATGGCAATATTAAAAATGTTACTTCCAAAAATATTACCAATTGCCAGATCGATTGTTCCCATCCGGATAGCAGCTATCGATACGACTACTTCGGGTAATGAAGTGGAAGCGGCAATGAATAAAGTACCAAAGAAGCTTTGTCCCAAACCACTAGCTTCTGCAAGATGTTCTCCAAAGTAAGGCAATAGCATAGCTGCAGTCATCAAAACGATAGCATTCAAAATATAACGGAGTACCACTTGTTTTAAGGTTAACGAATAAGTGTTTTTTCTTTCCTCCCGAAAATTATTTTCTTTTTTTTGGTAGAGAAAAATAACTCGGATTGCGATAAAATATAAAATAAGAAATAATAGGATAAATTCTCCAATCCAAATGATAGTTCCAAAAATATCGGGCATTAGAATAGCAAAGGAAACCAAGCTCATTAATATAATTCCGAATGATGCCACAATAATATGGCCTGTTTGTGTAACGGATGTTAATGGTTTTTTATGGTCATAAAATAAGTCCATTAAGGAAATTATAAGGATATTGAAAGCACAACTACCTACAATATCACCAACAGCGAGATCTGGAGCATCTAGAAAAACTACAGAACTGATTCCGGTCATCAATTCTGGCATAGATGTTACTGATGCTAGTAAAATAATACCTATAAACATTTTCCCCCAGCCCATCATATCTGCCATTATATCTCCATACTTAGAAAGCCGAGAGCCTGTTCTAATTATTACTGCTGTGGCAAAAATAAACCCGAGAATTTCCAGATATATCAAATTCATATGAAAAGTAATTATATTTTTAGTGTCTTTGACTTTTTTATATACAGCTTTTGCGCAGTAGTTATGAATTTATTCAGTAGGCACTTTATCTAATACTTGTCTAATAATAGGGCTTATTTCTGTTGTTTTTTTGTTGGGTGAGTTTGGTAGTTTCTATTTATATCAGTGGAATTACTTATCAAGAAAACATCAATTTTTTTAAATGAATTATTATAATTTTTAATAGGAGTGAGGACAGTTTTTATAATTTAACTTTCGTACCGTCGCAATTTGTTTTTAAGAGCGGTCAATTCATTTTGCAATACATCAATCTTTTGTAGCAAATTGAATACAACATCAATTCCCTCAATATTGATATCTAATTCCTGATGGATGCGAATCATTTTTTCTATTGCATAAATAGCATCTGAATCTATATATTGGTTACTTTCGATTGTTTTTATTTCGAATAGACCCATTTCACTGAGGTTTATAAAAAAAGACAGTTCTACTTCATAGTGAGTGCATAATACAGGTATCGGTATCAGATTTTTCATGTTCATGAGTTTCTTAGTGCAGCAAGTTCAGTAAATAATTCTTTTTCTTTTTCAGAGAGAATAGTGGGAATTTGTATTTGATAGGTTAGGTACAAGTCTCCAAATTCACCTTCCTTTTTATATACAGGAAATCCTTTTCCTTTCAGTTTTACTTTTGTTCCATTTTGGGTTCCAGGTTTTACGGTTAGTTTTACTTTTCCATCAAAAGTGTCTGCGGTAATATCGCCGCCTAATATCGCTGTATATAAATCTAAAAAGATAGTGGAGTAGAGGTTGTGTTTGTCTAATTTAAAATTGCTGTGATTTTCAACACTAAAAGTTATATACAAATCTCCTTTTGGTCCGCCATTTTCTCCTTCGCCACCAAGTCCGCTAATTTTTATTTGTTGCCCATTTTCTACACCAGCAGGGATGGTAATCCGAATATTTTTACCGTTAATTGTTAAGGTACGTTTGTGGGTGGTATAAACATCTTTTAGGTCAAGATGCAATTCAGTAGTGAAATCTTGTCCTTTAAATTGGGCACTGCGTCCTCTTTGTCGCCCTGATGTGCGCCCACCAAACATTGATTCAAAAAAATCGGAGAAATCACCGCCACCGCTATATCCACCACCAAAACTATCTTGTTGCCCACCTCTTGAGTATTGCCCGTGTTGTTTTGCTTTTTCATAGTGCTCAGCATGTTGCCAGTTTTCACCATATTCATCGTATTTTTTACGATTTTCAGCATGACTCAATACTTCATTGGCTTCATTGATTTCCTTAAATTTTCTTTCGGCTTCCTTATCGTTTGGATTTAAGTCGGGATGGTATTTACGGGCCAGTTTTCGATAGGCCTTTTTAATCTCGGCATCGGTTGCTGTTTTATCCACGTCTAGAATCTTGTAATAGTCTATAAATGCCATTTGGTTTGTTTTTATTTAATTTTTGACCGTAATATTACTTTAGTCGAAGATGCTCATTGTATAAGAAACTCAAAATCTGCTTTAATTTTTATTGTATCGCTAATCATTTTTGAAGTAAATTTTTAACCAATATTAAAATCAGAAATTTTAAAAAAAAACTCTAAAAAAGAGTTTCATATTAATGGTTTTACTAAAAATGGTTTCAATTTCATATGGGTAATAATGCATCATCCATAGCTTTTAAATCTTGTTTCTTTTTTAGTTCTTTCAAGAAAGATTTATAGGCTAAAAATTCGATGTCTTTTGGGTTTATTTGCAACACAAAATTTATTTTTCCCAACAAATGTTCGAGATAATTTTTTTGATCAATTTCTTTGTACTCGCGGTGTTCCTCAAAACCAAATTTCTTGATATAATACATGGCTTGCCTTAAATCATTGCGTTTGTGGAAGGCTACTTGCGGTTTTTCATTGACAACTACACCTGTAACGGTTTGACGAGTGTTTTGAGTCATGAGTTTAGTCTTGTTTTTATTGATGCGAAGGTTTATTTTTTCAACAGTTTCAATTACTTTATGAAGTAGTTTATTCTCATCAAAATTCCCTGAAAAACTCATGTCGTCAGCATAACGGGTATATCTTATTTTATTCAGTTTACAGTAAGCGGCAATCTCGGCATCGGCATTTTTAAATATTAAATTCGAAAGATACGGGCTTGTGGGCGCACCTTGAGGCAAAGTGTTGTCTCGAGTACACAATTTAGAGAGCAATTTCGATACCATCTTAGAATAGCCTAATTGGTGAAACTCTATTTCGACTAATTCAAAAGTGATAGAGGGAAAGAAATTCTCTAAGTCTAACGCAAATACTTTAGGCTGATTTTTATGAAATTTCAAGTTTTCAATAAGGCTAACATTAGTTTTATATGCTTTCGCAAAAGGGCTTGTGGGAACTTTATTAAGGATGTTTCTCAAAATCCAGATTTGTATTTCTTTCAAACTCGGAAGAGGCTCAGATATAAGTCGCTTTGTGCCATCTTTTTTTTCAATCTGGAAATCCCGGTAGAAGTAGTGAGGATAAACAGTCGCTTTTTTTAAGTATTCTTTTTTGTACCCCACCAAAAGGGATAAATGGGTTGGATTGTAAATTACAGGAACGTTATGAGAAAATAGTACTTCGGCATAGTCCAGACAACGTTGAATATTAGGTAGTGAATAGCCTATTTTATGGGATTTCTCTGTAAATGTATCTTTGTATAGTGCAAAATCCATAGTGTTTAAATCATTAATGGAGTAGGGACTATTTTGTCCCTAACCCCGATTAAGAATACCGGTTTAAAAGTTCGGAGCTCTGCGGAGAATCTTTTAAACCTGGTGCTTGAAAGAACATTCAATTACAGAGCAGTGACTCACGGCTCCGATGTTAACCCAGGCTAACAAATTTCTTTGAGAAATGAACTAGAAAAATAATTCATCCTGACTGGGAATAAACACAATTTTACTACTTAATTTGGGAGTTTTACTCTCCAAATCTTTCTGAATCCAATCCTCTTTTTTTTTAGTTTTTATTCGGTGTGGTTCCATTGTTTGATGTTTGTAATTATCTTACTGTTAGTTGTTTATGCACTTTTAAAGTACATATAAAGTTAATTAAAAATATTGTATTAATAGTACTAATAGTAGTTATTTTTTAAATAATAATTTTGTTTTTGGTAATAAAAGATACTTTTTTGTTTTGTAATAAAAAAAGGAAGGTACTGGTTCTATAAAATCAATTATAAAATCGTTTGTAAGGTGTATAAGTAACAATTATTTCAATGATTCGAGTAATGCAATACGAAATAAAATTAATGAATTTTGATACGATTTTGCCTTTGATTTTTAGTGAGTTAGGTGTTATTTTTTGGCATTGAGCAATAATTTTGATGAGGTGCGTATGAAACATTTCAGCAAATAAGACAGAATTTATTTCGACATTCATTTCGAGGCTCCCGTAGGAACTTAAATTATTCAAGTTAAAAGATCCTATTGTTACCCAATTGCCATCTATTACAGCTGCTTTTCCGTGTAAAACAGATTGGTTCCATTCATATAATTCAATGTTGTAGTTGAGAAGTTTTCTATACAAGAAGCAAGTCGCCCGTCTTGTCATTGGAAGATCTGATTTACCGGATAAAATCAATTTGATGGTTACTTTATTTTTTGATGCTTTTTTCAAAGCTCGAATAATTCGGATTCCGGGAAGGAAATAACTTCCCACAATGATTATTTCTGTTTTTGCATTTCGGATGGATTTTATGTAGCTATCACAAATCTCATTTTTTCGTTTTAACCAATCATTCTGTAGGATGCGGACCATCGCATCTTCTTCAATAGGAAAGTAGGATTTTATTTTTTTGTTTTGGAAGCGTCTTTTTTTTAAATAAATATCGCTACATAATTTTTGCAAAGGCTCGGCAATTTCTCCTTTTATTTGCAAGGCATAGTCTAACCAAGGAGCTTCTGCATGTGAACCACAATATTTATCAGCAATATTAATACCGCCAATTAGGACCGTTTTTGCATCGGAAACAATAACTTTTCGATGCAGTCTTCTACCAAGATAAAAGGTATAAGTAGAAAATAAAGGAGCAAAAAAACGAATGTTTATACCGCTTTGCCTCATTCTCTTTATTGTTTCGGAGGGAAATGATAATGAGCCCAAACCATCCAAAAGAACATAAACTTTGACTTTGCGTAAAGCCGCTTCCTCTAATGCTTTAATAATTCTATTTCCAGTTGCATCGTTTTCAAAAAGATACATTTGCATGTGAATTTCAAACTTTGAATTCCGAATAATTGCTTCTAATCGAGAAAAATAATCTTCGCCACTATAAACAAGCTCTAGATTTTTTGAAATAACAAAGCTATTTTTACTTTCTATCATGGGCTTTATTTATTTTCACTTCGTTAATTAAAAGAAATTCCATAAGATTTTCAACATCTAAAATACCAACCACCTTATTGTTTTCCATAACGAGCATTAATCTTGATTTATTGAGCTGAATAAGTTCAAAAACTTTTTCTAAAAGAGTATCGCTGTCGAGATACACTAAATTTCGATCCATAACATTGTAAATAAATTCATCATCACCTTTTTTTGAAAGAGCCATAATGATTTGATCCCGATTTAGCGTTCCAACCGGAATACCTTCTTCTGTAATCAAAAAATTCTTGTTTTGGCTGTCTAATACCAATTCAACAGCTGTTTTTACCGTATCATTGACATCTATAATTGGGTATTGTTTCATTACGACATCATGAACTTTAAAACCTTTCAAGAGGAATTTAGATTCTGTATAATCGGCTTCAACTTGAGCGCCAATAATAACAAATATACCTATAAAGACTAAAACTGGAGAATTGAAAAATCCAATAATGATGAATCCCATCGCTAAGAGTTGTCCTATTCGTGCCGAAATTCGTGTAGCAACATGTCTTTGTAATTTAAACGATAATAAAGCGCGTAATATTCTGCCTCCATCCATAGGAAATGCAGGAATTAGGTTGAAAATTGCCAACCAGAAATTGACTAAAAAGAAATAGAGAAAGAAATTAGTGGCATGTACTCCATTAGATAATTCAGTCATTAATTGCTCCGAAGTATCAGGAATTGTAATAAAGATTCCAGTGATAAGAGCCAACGCAATATTTACCAAAGGTCCCGCAAAAGCGACTATTAATTCTTCTAATGGTTTTTCAGGAATTCGTTCCAATCTTGCCAATCCACCAATGGGTAAAAGGGTGATGTCTTTGGTTTTTATGTGGTAGTTTTTTGCAGCTAAAGCATGACCGAGTTCGTGCAACAAAACAGTAATAAAGATGCATAAGATAAATACCACTGACCAAATTATTTGAGTAGTATTTTGTCCGGATTTATAGTTCATGAAAATGATAAATAGAATAAGTAAACTGAAGGTCCAGTGTATGAATATTCCAATACCTGATACTTTTCCGAGTTTAAATGATCCTTTCATTTTTTGAGTTTTTAAATACTATTAGCACAGTAAGATTAGAAAAAAATAGACAAGTAAACCTAGAGTTTGTTATTTATAAATGATTTAGAAACGGGGATTAGTTCACCTCATTTCCAGAAATACCAGTATAAGTCCAAGCATTCAAATTAGCAATTGTAGTGTGCGCAATTTCCTCTAATACCTCGTTTGTCAAAAAACCTTGATGCCCAGTAATCATTACATTAGGAAGGGATCGAAGCTTTAAAAACAAATCGTCATGTAGGGGAGCATCTGTATGATCTTGAAAAAATATGGAAGACTCTTTTTCGTAAACATCTAGACCTGCTGCGCTAATGGTTTTATTTTCGATGGCTTCTAATAAATCTTCAGTGTTGACTATAGCTCCATGAGCTGTATTAATAAAAATCACCCCTTTTTTCATTAGTGCAAAAGTATTTTTATTGAATAGGTGTTTTGTTGTTTCATCAAGTAGCTGATGCACGGAAAGTACATCAGCTGTAGTACATAACTCCTCGAGTGAGACGTAAGTGATTGGAATTTCTTCCTTTAGTTTTTGGTTTTCTGTACTGTCAAAGGCTATGATTTTACAACCAAAACCATCCATGATTTTTGCAAAAGCAGCGCCTATTTTTCCAGTTCCTACAATGCCTATTCTTTTTCCATACAAGTCAAAACCTACTAAATGATCTAAGCGATAATCGCCAATTTGCATTAACGTCTGGCCTAAAACTAGTTTTCGATTTAAAGCTAATAATAAAGCTACAGCGAGTTCAGCAATGGCATAAGGCGAATATTCAGGAACATTAGCCACTTTTATCCCTAATGATTTTGCTCTAGCCAAATCTACATTGTCATAATCAGCTGAACGCAGCGTAATATATTTGACACCGCAAGTATATAATTTTTGCAATACATCCTCTGAAGCATCATCAGAAGTAAAAAGTGAAATAGCATCAAATCCTTGGGCAAGGTTGGCGGTACTTTCATTCAAAGGCTGCTCAGTAAAAACTAATTCGTGATTACCATGCGCTGCTTTTTTCAGAAAAGCTTTGTCAAAACCTAATATACTATAGAGTAATACTTTCATTTTACTGCTTGTAATGTGTTGAATCAGTTATAGTTGTTTGCTTTTCCAGCGTTTTAAGGCAGGTAAAATATTGACAGCTTTTTGGATCATATAATCTGGCAGTTTTCTTTTTTCCATGTATTTTTTTACAACATTCCTCATGGCATCCAAATCCATTTCTGGATTTTTAAAGCTGCTATTTACATAGCAAAACTTGCAATAATCATTGCTTTTAATACCATTGTTTTCGGTTCCTTTTAATTTTTCTGCATTAAGAGGCATACCACAACTTTGACAAAAACGGATGTCTTCTATTCTGTTCTTTTTTAAAGAATTTAGTGTAAAGTTTTTCATAGTGTTTCTGATTTTAATGTTTATAATTCAAATTTTAATTCAAATTGTTTTTTGAATTGCGATAAAGTTTCTGAAGGTCCTTTTATGAAATCTAATATTTTCTGTTATTTTTTATATCATTTTTTGCTTCATCATTTTAGTTTTCGCAACAGTTGCAGTGATATATTGGTAATGATTGTTTTATTTTTTTGTAAAAATAATTTACGGATGCTATTTTAAAAGGAATTGCCAAGCGGAACTAAATTATACTCAATTATTATTTCAGGCTCTAACCGAATGGTTGTTTTTATGGCACTTGAAATCAGACAAGCCTTTTCACTCATCTCCAAAATATGCTTTGCTCGCTCCGGTTTTTGGGAATAATGGATGACTAGCTTTGGTTGAAGAATGATTTCGGTTATGGTATGTTTTCCGTTGATTTTATCAACATTACAAGTCGATTTACTTTCAAAGCTTATAAACTGCAGTCTTGAATTTTCGGCAATTGATAGAAAAGTAGTTAATAGACAACTGTTTATTGCGGCAACAAATAGGTGCTCTGGTGACCAAATTTTCTCCATTCCTTTTGGGAATTCAGGAGGTGTAGCGACTTCAATATTTTGCATCAAAACGGGTGAACTTAACATCCCTTTTCTTTTGTCTGACCATTTTAGATTTACTTCGTAAGTATACATCCTATACATTTTTTAGTGGTATTAATACTCAAAAATTATTGTGCGACAAATCCTCCGTCTACTGCCATTGCATGTCCGGTTACAAATGAAGCTTCGTCTGAACACATCCAGACCACAGCGTTTGCTATTTCTTCGGGTTTGCCAAAACGTCCTATTGGCTCTAAACCTGTAAATTGTTCTATTGATTCTTTTGTTTTTCCGGTTAGGCGATCAATCATTGGCGTTTGTATCACTCCTGGACAAACGACATTTATTCTGATTCCAAGTTTAGAACATTCTAAAGCTGTGGTTTTTGATAATCCAATAACTCCGTGTTTAGAAGCTACATAAGCAGGTAAGCCAGCAAATCCAACTAATCCAGCTACTGATGCACAGTTTACAATTGCTCCTTTGCTTTGCTTTAGTATTTCGGGAATTTCATATTTCATACAAAGCCAAATTCCTTTCAGATTGATTGCTAGTGTTCGGTCCCAATTTTCCTCTGTGCAATCTTGTGTTGCTGCTGATTTTCCCTCAACACCAGCATTATTAAAAGCATAATCCAATCGGCCAAAAGTCGCAATTGTTTTTTCAACCATTACTTTTACATCTTCATTTTTAGACACATCACATTTGATAAAAATAGTTTCTGCACCTAAATCCTTAATAAGACCCATTGTTTCACTGTTTTCTATCCAATCTACGACAACTACTTTAGCTCCTTTTTGGGCAAAAGCCAAGGCAGTAGATTTCCCAATTCCAGAGGAACCACCGGTCACGATGACTACTTTATTTTTGAATGTTGCTTCCATAATTCAATCGCTTTACATTAGAATTTTTCTTTTTGTTTCCTTTTCCGCCTCTAAAATATTTTCAATCCCTTTGATCAAAGCATCTGGATTAAACGAGATGCTGTCAATGCCTTCGTTTACTAAAAACTTGGCAAATTGAGGCAGATCGCTCGGTGCTTGTCCGCACAATCCCACTTTTATTTCAAAACGTTTGGCAACCCGAATCGTTTCTTTAATTAGCGATTTTACAGCAGGATTTTCTTCGCTGAACAAATAACTTACCAGTGCTGAATCTCGGTCTAAACCTAAGGTGAGTTGCGTTAAATCATTGGAACCAATAGAAAAACCATCAAAAAGTTTTGCAAATTCATCGGCCATTAATACATTGCTTGGAATCTCAATCATGACATATACTTGTAATCCGTTGATGCCTTGTACCAACCCATTTTTAGACATTTCGGTAAGCACATTTTCACCTTCTTCAACGGTTCTGCAAAACGGGATCATCAGTTTTACATTACGGAATCCCATTTCATTGCGTACTTTTTTCATTGCTTCGCATTCTAAAGCGAAACCTTTTCGATAGAAATCATTGTAATAACGCGAAGCACCACGAAAACCAATCATCGGGTTTTCCTCCTCTGGCTCGTAATATTTTCCTCCGATGAGGTTGGCATATTCATTACTTTTAAAATCGCTCATTCGAACAATAACCTCCTTTGGATAAAAAGCTGCGGCAACAATGGCAACAGCTTCAGCCAATTTATCGATGAAATAATTTTTAGGATCTTCATAACCTTTTGTCAACGCAACTATTTCATCAATAATTACCTGGTCTGTTATTTTTTCAGGATCGCATAAGGCTAAAGGATGTATCTTAATTGTATTCGAAATTGCAAATTCCATTCGCATTAAACCCACGCCCTGATTGGGATAATGACTTAATTCGAAGGCTCTTTCTGGATCTGCAAGAATAAGCATGGGATCCGTTTTTGGCATTTCAAGTTTGCTGAAATCCTGTTCTGATATTTCCCATTTTAATAGACCATCATATACATTTCCAACTGTACCTTCGACACAAGAAACAGTAATTTCCTGACCGTTTTTTATTGCGGAAGTAGCGTTTCCGCAACCCACAATGGCTACGGTTCCTAGTTCTCTAGCAACAATCGCAGCATGACTGGTTCGTCCTCCTTTATTAGTAATAATTGCCGAAGCTTTTTTCATGATGGGATCCCAATCCGGATTTGTCAAATCAGTTACTATAATTTCTCCATTTTGCAATAAATTGCCTTCTTGTGGACTGTTTAGGATACGTGCTTTTCCAGAAGCAATTTTATCGCCAAGCGCAATTCCTTGGGTCAAAAGAGTGCTCTTTTCTTTGAGTTTGTATATTTCCCGAACTTGCTTATTCGCTTTTCCGTGAATCGTTTCTGGTCGTGCCTGAACAATGTACAGTTGGTTATTCAAACCATCTTTTGCCCATTCAATGTCCATGGGTTTTTTATAATGTTTTTCAATTTTAGCACACCATTGGGCAAGTAGAACTACTTCTTTATTATTTAACGAAAATTGATTTTGTTTTTCAAAAGTAGTTTTGGTGTTTCTAATGGTGTTTTCTGCGGATAAATCCTCTGATTTTTCAGAATAAATCATCGTAAATTCTTTTCTGCCACACTGTTTTTTTAGAACGGGATTGAAGTCTGGGTTTTCTAATGTAGGTTTAAAAACCATCCATTCATCAGGAGTTACTGTTCCTTGAACAATATTTTCACCTAAACCCCAGCAACCATTGATGATGATGGTATTTTCGAAACCACTGTCTGGATCTATAGTAAAAGCCACTCCAGACGATGCAATATCGCTTCGTACCATTTGTTGAATGCCAACAGAGATGGCGATATCTAATGTGGCAAACCCCATATCATGGCGGTATTTAATGGCACGATCTGTAAACAAGGAGACAAAACATCTATGAACTGCATCTAGTAATTGTGTTGTGCCGCTGATATTTAAAAACGATTGCATTTGACCAGCAAAACTTGCAGTAGGCAAATCTTCAGCGGTAGCACTACTTCGTACTGCTACATCAAGAGTACTGCTGTTGCATTTTTGACTGAGTAATTGATAGGCAGCATAAATTTCGTCTCGAATTTCATCTGGAATTGAGGCTGATAAAATAAGATTTCTGGCTTTTTCTCCAATTGAAGAAAGATTGGAATAGTGTTGAGTATCTAATGAAACTAATAAATCTTTCAACGGTTTCTCCAAAGTATTCATTTTCCTAAACAGCCGATATCCCTCTGCAGTCACTGCAAATCCATTGGGGATACTAATTCCTAGAGGGTTGAGTTGATTGAACATTTCGCCCAGAGAGGCATTTTTTCCACCTACTTTGCCAATGGCATCAATACCAATTTGGTCAAAAAACAGAATGTATTTGTACTTCTCCATTTCGTATGTTTTTTTAGTATAAACAGACCTTTATTGGCATGTTAGATTAGAAACAATAGAAAATTACTGGGGCGGATTTTTTAGTTTAAAGGATCGTAAATTTTATAATATTGAAGTAGGTTTGAAATTTACAGATCAAGTTTAAAAGATTAGGTAGTAGGTGTTCCTGTCTATTTAAACCAATACTGTAAATTTAAACAAATAATTATTTCATTGAGATAAAAAAGCACGTTTTTTTTAAATATTTTTATTTTAAGTATTTAATATACAGTAGTTTGTGTTTCTGTATTGAGATTGCACCATTTTTTTTATTGCCTTTTGTATGAGTAATAACGGCGATGCAATTGTTTCATTTGTATATGAAAGTAATTATAGTTTAAAAAGTTAAAGCAGAATTAAAATGGAAATTATAGTCGTGGCAAATCAAAAAAAAGCCATCAAAATTACTTTTGATGGCCTTAGTTGATTTATAGGATAAAGAGAATTTTTTTATCTCTTTATAGAAATTATTGCTTAATCAAGTATTTGATTTCTTTGACTTTGCCATTTATAGCAATTTTCAAGAAATAGTATCCTTTACTTAATTCTGATAATTCTAATTTTGTAATTGATTTTCCAGCTTTCACTTCTTGACTGTTTTGTTTTTCAATTTGTCCGTAGAAGTTATAAACCAAAAAGTCAACCTTTGCATTTTCTGAGATGTTAATACTTACATCTACATTATTTACGAATGGATTTGGAAATACATTTACATCAGTTATTGATATTGAATCATTATTTGTTGATTCACAAGTACCTAAACGATCTCCATGGGCTAAATGGCTTGCGACAGCATTTTCATCAATACAAATTGTTTTTCCGTTGTGACATATCTCTACTTTTGGATTTTTCGAATTATTACCGCAACGTACATCAATTACATTAACAATTTTTTCTGTGGCAGATATGCAACCGTTAGCGTCTTTCACAATTAGTGTATAGGTGCTAGTTGCCGTAGGACAAACTGCAATACTACTTGTAGTTGCTCCAGTGCTCCATAGGTATGTATAAGGTAATACGCCTCCAGTTACTGTGCCAGCAGAAAGTGTTGTGCAGGAAGCATTAGTGTAGCCATAATAGACAGTTTCCTCATTTGTTGATGGAATAGCAATCATTGTAGGCTCAGTTATACTGAAATTCGTAGTCAATTTATTGTTTAAAGCATCAGTTATAATTACACTATAAGTTCCTGCATCAAGATTAGATATGGAGTTGGTATTGTTGATTTCATTAGTACTCCACGTATAGGTGTATGGTGCAATTCCGCCTGAAACAGAAACAGTAGCAGTTCCATTAGCTTCGCCGTTGCAAGTAATATTTGTTGCACTGCTTGCGTCAAGTGTCAATTCTTTTAATTGTAATCTTACAGAAACTGGGAAGTGGTCCGAAGCTGTTTTTGTATAATCACTAGTGTAAAATTCATAATGTACTCTAGCAGATTCATTGATGTATAAATGAGCAAGTTCATTAGAAACGGTTATGTGGTCAATCATGTTTTCATAAGTAACATACGATCTAAATCCTGCATCACTCAATGTTTTAGTAAGTACATTAAAATGAGAACTGTCATTTACATACGCTTCATAAGTAGAAACGGTTGTTGTTACATCAGATACTGTGTAGTCAACATCATCGTTATAATCTCCTAGTAATACTAAGTTTGCATCAGGATATTGCGCCTTCAATGTATCTTTTAGAACTTCAACATCAAACTTACGCATGTCGTATTTGCCTTGAGCATCACCACTTGTATTTGCTCTAGCATGAAGATCAATAATATTGATTTGTTTTTGATTACCATCAATAGTAACATTTGCGGTCATCATAAATGGCAATCTACCACTAGCAAAGAATCTAGATTTATCAGTATCAGGATAATTAGCAAGTGCTGAAACATCGCCACCATTATAAAAAGGATGAATGTTTTTCAAAAGTACTTTAGTACTTACCGGGGTTACTGTTTTATTTTTATAAATAAATCCAACTTTTTGTTTTGGACTACTAAAGTCATTAGGATAAGAGGTAGCCTCCGATAAAACATAGCTGTAATCATTCATTTCGCTAACCATTTGAGCAAATAAGACATCGTCAGAGATTTCTTCGACAGCATAAATATCAGCATCTAATTGCTGTAAAACATTTTTAACAGCCGCTTTTTGTAGGGCATCAGAGTTGGTTTTTCCTGCTGTAGGCGAATTGGTTTCATCACCAAACCAAGCTATATTCCAAGTAGCGATATCTAAAGTTTTTTCTTTTGAAATTGCTAAATCATTACCAGTTTGTTCATATTTATTGGCACATGGTAAGTCTGTTCTCATTCGAGGTAATAGTTGTTGAGTTACAAAATAATTTCCCACAACACCTATTATTTCTGAACAGTTTTCTGGTTGTGCAAAACCTGTAAGCTCATTTACATCTGCATCGATTCTCAGTTGAGCTGTTCCACTAGCATCCGTAATATCAGTGTTTGAATTACCAAACATCATGGCACCAGGCTTAGGGAAAGTCGTATTTTCAATGCGAACTAATTCAGCTGGGTGGTTTGCCATTTCACTCAAAGTGATAGTGAGGGGCACAATAGGTTGATTAGGTAATCCATTATTGGTAACAGCACTTACAGGGCTTATTTGTACTTGTTCACTGAAAGAACTTCTAGTTCCTGTAACTGTGATAGAATCTCCTATTTTAAAAAGTCCAGTTCCATGAACCGATTTGTCAAAAACAGCTATCGCTCCTGTAGCATCTTGCAGGTAAGCTGAGCCTGCAAATTGGTCAGAAACGGTTAAAACTCCAGTTACAGTTACAATTTCTCCATCTGTTTTTGCTCTAGCTTCAGCTATTGGAATAACTACTAGTATGTCAGAAGCATTACCAAAAAACTGTCCTTTATTTATAGCTCCAAAAGTAGTATTGATTGCTTGCCAAGTAAAATCAGCATAGGTAAATCCTACTCCAGTTAATTGTAATGAAGTTTCTATTGCCGCTGTACTTGCTTCAGCGATACCTATATCTGTACTTGTTATTCCTGCAGCAGGACCATTAGTAGCAGTAAAAGTACCTTCGTAGCTTAAAAATTGAATAACTTTTCCAGAAGCATCTACTAATGCAATTCCGTCAGGAGAACCATTTTGTAATCCCGTAATGTTTACTGATAGAGTACCATACCCATTTAATTGATCAGGAATAATACCAGATAAATTCCCTGTTGGAGTATAGCTAGCTCCTCCTGTTCCATTGTAAGGAATTATGCTCCATCCTGTTAGATCAGTTCCTGCGTAACCAGCAATTTCTACTGCTTCACCAATATCAGTCCCTGCATTGTCATAGTGAATTTCATTGATAAAAACTAACTCGCCAAACTTTTCTCCCTTGTTAGGTTTTCCAAAAGTACTTGCAGCTGCTTCCCATGTAAAATCACTGTATTTAGTTCCTTTACCAACTAGCTGAAGAGAATTCCCTACAGTTGCAGTACTTGCCTCAGTAATACCAATATCAGTACTTGTCATTCCTGCCGCAGGACCATTGGTCGCTGTAAAAGTCCCTTCGTAGCTTAGAAATTGAATCACTTTTCCAGCAGCATCAACTAATGCAATTCCGTCAGGAGAACCATTTTGTAATCCTGCAATAGGTACTGATATCGTACCATATCCGTTTAATTGATTTGGAATTGTTCCGGATAAGTTTCCTATTGGAGTATAAGAAGCGCCACCACTTCCATTGTAAGGTATGATTTTCCATCCTGTTAAGTCGGTCCCTGCAAGCCCAGCAATTTCAATGCCTTCTTGAAGATCTGTTCCTGCATTGTCATAGTGAATTTCATTGATAAAAACAGCTCCAGCTGGAGTAGGTATAGTGTTATTTAAGGTGGTTATGCTAACCACATTACTAGCTGCTGAAGTGTTGTCGTTAGCATCTAATGCAATCACTGTTATGGCAAAAGTAGTATTTGGTGTTAAACCATTAAGAGTTATATTAGTAGCTGTTGTAGCAGCTAATAATGTACTTCCGTTATAAATTTCAAAAGAA
Source organism: Flavobacterium sp. KS-LB2 (assembly GCF_036895565.1). Classification (NCBI taxonomy): domain Bacteria; kingdom Pseudomonadati; phylum Bacteroidota; class Flavobacteriia; order Flavobacteriales; family Flavobacteriaceae; genus Flavobacterium; species Flavobacterium sp. KS-LB2. The sequence goes on from NZ_CP145904.1 coordinate 1,209,881, forward strand.
GCATTTGATGTTCCTGCTGTCCAAGACAAAGTTGAAGTAGTTGCAGTAACATTAGTTGCTACTAAATTTGTAGGAGCAGTAAGAGGCTCGGCAACTATTGCGAATGATTGCCCGTTATTGATATTTCCATAGGTGCTTGCAACTGATGTTTGCCATGTAAAATCACTGTATTGATTTCCAGATCCTTTCAACTGTAATGATAAGCCTACTGGTTCGGTTCCAATTTCAGAAACACCAATATCCGTACTTGTTATTCCGCTTGCTGGGCCATTAGTAGCAGCAAAAGTTCCTTCATAGCTTAAAAACTGAATTACATTTCCTAAGTTGTTTACTAATGCAAGTCCGTCAGGGGCTCCATTTTGTAATCCATTTATAGATACGAAAACAGTTCCAAATCCATTAGACTGATTCGGAATTATACCTGATAAACTTCCAGCTGGAGTATAAGATACACCGCCATTTCCGTTATAAGGAATAATGCTCCAACCCGTTAAATCGGTTCCAGCTGTTCCTGCAATTTCAACACCTTCACCTATATCAGTACTTGCATTATCGTAATGAATTTCGTTGATGAAAACTACCGAAGTGGTTGGAGTTGTTGGTGGTATACTAGCTAGGGTTCTTACAGCTACACTATTACTAGCGTTTGAAATGTTTCCAGCTGCATCAAATGCTTTTATGGATAAAGTATAATTTGTATTAGCTGTTAATCCAGATAAAACATAACTAGGAGTTGAAGCAGAAGCAATTTGTACTGTTCCGTTATAAATTCGGTATCCTAAAACGCCCACATTATCTGTAGACTGAACCCATGTTAATGTAGTTTCTGATGCCGTTATATTTGTGGCAACCAAGCTAGCAGGAACTGACGGCGTTTCTGTATCTAATTGGATACTGCCATCAAATCTATTTTGAGCTTGTGGTCCACCCCAAATAGCTGTCGCAAAAGCTGGATTATCAATGAAAGGGTTTCTATTTCCTTGAACTCCTTCTAATATTGTATTTCTATTAATTTCTACTTGGGAAACTGGATCTTCTGCATTCCATTCTAGCAGAATATCGGTCATATCAGTACTATAGTTCTGTGAACTTACAGTTACTACACTAGGAAGACATTGTGTACCATAATGCAAATACATATACATAATCATACGGGCAACATCACCTTTCCATTCATCGCCAGGGTAGAATATATTGTTGACTAATTTAGCATTTCCAGATCCGGCACCAAAAGGATAATTGTTTCTAGTTGCATTAAAATTTACATCTGAGGCTCTTAAATGATGTGCATCACTTCCTGGGCCTTCACTTCCTAAATTAGGATTTCCTAATGATCTCGGAAATACATGTTCTCTATTCCAGTCCCCTTGGTTTCCACCATTTTGATCTTTGGATCGGGTTCTGTCATTTGTTACATCAGTGTCACTGTCATTATAACCATAAATCAGTAAAACTTTCGAAGGATTGTTAGGGTCCAAATCGGTTTGTTTTAGAGCATCCCACACTCCAGGAGTATAAGTCAAATAAGTAGAATGGGTTGAAATGATTAAATTTGACAAGCTTGTTTTTAAGGTATTTCCTGTTTGGCTAATATTAGTTCCATTATAATAAGTAGGAACTTGAGCATTGGAAATAAAACTTAAAAAAATAAATACAGTTGCAAGAAAGAACTGTGTCTTTAAGTAAAATTGCTTCATAATTGTTTTAATAATTTGTTGGACTGTAAAACTATAAATATTAGTTTTCTTATTTACTGAATACTATTAACAAATTGTTAAAATTATTAACATTTAATATTGGTTTACAAACGTTTATTTAATATAATAGATTAATAATTAGTAATTTGTTGATTCAAAGTATTAACTCTTATTTACTAGGTAGCCACAAAACATAAGATAGAAAGAAAATCTATAAGTAATACTCCTTCTTTTGGGTGAAAATTAAATGGTTTTAAAATCAATCAAAATAAAGATTGTATTGTTGTGCGATAATTTAGCAAACATAATAAAGTTGAAGATTCAAAAATTATTTTGGATTGTAAATATGTATGGATTGACCCACTAATTTCCATTGTCCTTCTATTTTTTCTAATAATCGAATTTCATAGGAGAAGGTTTTTTTACCATCTTTAGCAGTCGATTCTTCGTCATGGCTTACCCATGCACTATTCCCATTAATACTTATTTTATAGTTTGTATTTACAGAAAAACCACCATTGCCCATAGCGTTAGGATTAGTGTTAATCATAGCACTTGGAGGAATATCCAGTGTGACTCCCTCAGGAGTGGAAATCAATATTCGGCTGTACGGTTGAATGTACCAACAATCAGAATGACCTTTACTATCAGCAGCTCTCCATGTTGCAGACTCTTTTTCTAGTAATTTTTTTATAACATTAGCTTCATCACTATTCTGGCTGTAACTTACCATGTTGATAATAAGGATAAGAAAAAAGGATGCTGTCCACTTCATATTGTTCGAATTTTTTAGTTTGATATAATCGACCTGTTTATTTTAAAGCTAATTTCAGTAAATATATTATTTTATAACATAAAAACAAACTACTGCTCAGTTGTTTGCAGTTGTTTAATTGTGGTTTTAAACTTTTTAATTTGTCTTCTGTGACGTAAAATATGAACTATGGTATGTTCCATTAATTGTTTCTGTGTCATAAAGTTGCCCCAAGAAGTCTTCAATCACTTAATGAAATCATATTTTTCAAGTTTGTTGTCGTTTCTATTTGAAAATGTCTATAACTTATATTTATAGTATTGTCTAAATCATTGGTGTGAGTTACTATTACTGTTTGATTTTGTTTTAGAATAGGTGAGTAGTGAATAAAAAAACCGTTGTATTGCTACAACGGTTTTCGATAGAATTAAAAGTTTAAACCTTATTTAGGCATAACTACAGTGTCAATTGCATGAATAACTCCATTTGAAGCAGCTACATCAGCAAGAACAACTGTTGCAGTTCCGCCGTTTGCATCTGTCAACATCACTTTTCCGTCTTTCAAGCTTAAAACAATAGTGCCACCTTGAACAGTTGTAACAGTGTATTTTCCGTTATTTTTGTTGATTGCATCAATTACTGTTGCAGCGTCAAATTTTCCTGCTACTACGTGATAGGTCAAAACTGCTTTTAGTTTGTCAAGACTTTCAGGTTTCAACAAACCATCTACAGTTCCTGCAGGGAGTTTATCAAATGCTGCGTTGTTGGGCGCAAAAACTGTGAAAGGTCCATCTCCACTTAATGTTTCCACTAAACTTGCTGCTTTTACAGCTGCTACAAGTGTGGAGAAATCTGCATTACCAGCAGCTACACCTACAATATTTGGTGTTTCAACTACAACTGTAGTATCCATTGCTACTGCTGTAGAATCAGACATTTCTGTTGATTCAGCTTGTTTTTTCTCTCCACAAGAAGTAGTGATTACTCCTAACAATACAAATGCACTAATTGTTTTTACTAATTTCATAGTCAATATTTTAAGGTTAAATTAAATTAAGATATTCAAAGATATCTTATTTATATCATTTGTTTAAGTTTTTTAACAAATAATTAAACAAATAAAAATATTTAATTGTGTGTCTAATGCTTTTCTGTTTTTCAATATTTTTGTTAGTGAATAATTAGGATAAAAAATCGACTTGATAGAATTTGCAGTATTACGATGTTAATAAAACGATTTACTTATCTCAAAAATAGACCTAGCTTATTTAATTTCGCCTCATATAGTCTTTTTTTAGATTTACAGTTAAAGCTACTTTAAGAAATTGATAAAACAATGATGCAACAAGAATCAGCAAAAAAAAACCGACTTGCTTTTACAAATCGGTTTGTATATTATGCTAATCTCTTTTATATGAATAAGCCTTCAATACTTAGGTAATGTTCACCAGTATCGTAACAAAAAGTAAGTACTTTAGCATTTTCAGGGATTTCAGGTAGTTTTTTGGATACTGCAGCCAATGATGCTCCGGAAGATATTCCCACGAACATTCCTTCTTCTTTGGCAGCTCTTTGGGCGTATGCAAATGCTTCGTCTTTGCTGACTTGGATAGTGCCGTCCAATAAATCAGTATGCAGGTTTGTGGGGATAAATCCAGCTCCAATACCTTGAATAGGATGGGGAGCAGGTGCGCCACCGCTTATTACTGGTGATGCTTCCGGCTCTACGGCGTACACTTTTAAGTTTGGGAAATGTTGTTTCAATATTTCGGCACAACCAGTGATGTGACCACCAGTTCCTACGCCGGTAATTAAATAATCCAGTCCATCTGGGAATGCTTTTATAATTTCCTGTGCGGTTGTTTTTTTATGAATTTCGATATTGGCAGGATTTTCAAACTGAAGTGGCGACCAAGCATTTGATATTTCGGTCACTAATTCTTGTGCTTTTTCTAGCGCTCCTTTCATTCCTTTTTCACGAGGCGTCAAGACAAATTCGGCACCATAAAGACTCATGAGTCGGCGTCTTTCTATAGACATAGATTCTGGCATCACCAGAATTAATTTATAGCCTTTTACAGCAGCCACCATGGCGAGTCCAATTCCTGTATTCCCGGAAGTAGCTTCAATGATAGTGCTTCCTTCTTTTAATAATCCTTTTGCTTCGGCATCTTCAATCATCGCAAGAGCGATTCTGTCCTTAATACTGGCGCCAGGATTGGCACGTTCGAGTTTGATCCACACATTGTGGTTGGCACCAAATAAGCGGTTGATTTTCACATGTGGCGTATTGCCTATTGTTTCGAGTATGTTATTGTATGTTGTCATAATTTATATAGAAAAGAAATTAATATCTTTTGTTTCCTGCTGATTCAAAACAGTGTTTTTATTGGATTGCATCACAAACGAATATGGATTCACACTCTTAGTGATAAACGTATTGCCGCCTATAATACTATGGTTCCCTATAATGGTACTTCCGCCCAAAATAGTGGCATTAGCATATATAATAACATGGTCTTCTACAGTTGGATGACGTTTTTTTTCATGCATGCTTTTCTCGACTTGCAACGCTCCCAAAGTTACACCTTGGTATATACTCACGTGTTTTCCTATGGTTGTAGTCTCGCCAATAACGATTCCGGTACCATGGTCAATCATAAACGGAACGTCAATTGTTGCACTCGGATGAATGTCGATTCCAGTTTTACTGTGTGCATATTCAGTAAGAATTCGCGGCAAGAGACAAGTAGTACGAGATGCAATAGCGTTAGCAATGCGATAGACTTCTATAGCAAAAAAACCGGGATAAGAATTGATGATTTCTTGAATACAATCGGCAGCGGGATCCGTATCTAATATAGCCTGTGCATCTTTTTGCATTGCACTGTATAAGTCTGGAAGCGCTGTGTAAAATGATTCGGCATCATCCAGAATTTCATTTGCCGTTTTGTCTTTTACGATTTCCGAAAGAATAGCAATAAAGTTGGCTTTGTTTTGATCCAAAAGCAATTCTATTTGGATGGTTTCCAAAGCTTTTTCGGGGAATAATATTTTGAATAAATCATCAATCCAATTGATAATTTTTGAGGAATCGATTGCTCTTACCCAATTTTTATTTTGGTTTTCATGTAGCGTATTCGAAAAACGGTTGGTTTCAGTATTCATTTATGATGGAATAAAATCAAAATTAAACGAGTAAAACTACTCGAAACACAAATATAGAGTAGAATTGAATAGGTTCATAACCCTGTTTTGTAAATAAATGTTAATATGTTAAATTCCCACAAAATGCCTGTTTTGTGTTGCAAATGATGCTATAAAAAAAAATCCGCTTTGCTTTCACAAAACGGACTTCTATATCAATCTAAAATCTTTATTCTGAAATCTATAAGTGTATTACTTCGCCATAAGCATCAGCAACCGCTTCCATAACTGCTTCACTCATGGTTGGGTGAGGATGAATAGATTTTAGGATTTCATGACCTGTAGTTTCAAGTTTACGCGCTACAACTGCCTCAGCAATCATATCGGTAACTCCAGCACCAATCATGTGACATCCTAACCATTCTCCGTATTTAGCATCAAAAATTACTTTTACAAAACCATCCGGAGTTCCGGCAGCTTTCGCTTTTCCAGAAGCTGAGAATGGGAATTTACCAATTTTCAATTCGTATCCTTTTTCTTTAGCTTGTTTTTCAGTCAAACCTACAGATGCAATTTCTGGAGTAGCGTAGGTACAACCTGGTACGTTTCCGTAATCGATAGGCTCTACGTGTAATCCTGCAATTTTCTCCACACAGTTGATTCCTTCAGCCGAAGCTACGTGAGCTAATGCTTGCCCTGGCGTAACATCACCAATAGCGTAATATCCAGGAATGTTAGTTTGGTTGTATGCGTTTACTAAGATTTTATCTTTATCAGTAGCTATTCCTACTTCTTCTAATCCGATGTTTTCAATGTTGGTTTTGATTCCAACAGCCGAAAGTAAAATCTCCGCTTCCAAAACTTCTTCTCCTTTTGCTGTTTTCACAAATGCTTTAACACCTGATCCAGCAGTATCAATTCTCTCAACAGAGGAGTTTGTCATGATTTTGATACCTGCTTTTTTCAAAGAACGCTCCATTTGTTTCGAAATGTCCTCGTCTTCCACAGGAACTACATTTGGCATAAATTCTACAATAGTAACTTCAGTTCCCATCGAGTTGTAGAAGTGTGCAAATTCAATCCCAATTGCTCCAGAACCAACAATAATCATCGATTTTGGTTGTGTTGGCAACGTCATTGCTTGTCTGTATCCAATTACTTTTACACCATCTTGTGGTAAGTTTGGCAACTCACGAGAACGTGCTCCAGTAGCTACAATTATGTGATCTGCGCTATATTCAGTAACTTTATTTTCTTTGTCTGTAACATCAACTTTCTTTCCTGGTTTTAGTTTTCCAAAACCGTCAATAACGTCGATTTTATTTTTTTTCATCAAGAATTGAACCCCTTTGCTCATTCCGTCAGCAACGCTACGACTGCGTTGTACAACAGCAGGGAAGTCTTTGTCAAATGATGAAACAGTCAATCCATAATCAGAAGCGTGTTTTAGATAATCAAAAACTTGAGCTGATTTTAATAATGCTTTTGTTGGGATACAACCCCAGTTCAAGCATACACCGCCTAAGTTTTCTTTTTCTATTACGGCTACTTTAAAGCCTAATTGTGATGCTCTAATAGCTGTAACATAACCACCTGGACCACTTCCTAAAACTATAATATCGTATTTCATTTCAAAGTTTTTTATTTATTTTTTATTGATGAAATGCAGTCGCTCACGCTCGTGTCATTTTGTGTGTTTCTCTTGTTTAATTGATTGGGCGAATTTAAGGATTTATTCTGTTTTGAGAAAGTTTCAAAGTAATAAAGTGGCAAACTAACAAATTTTCAGAAAAATACCTTTGTTTAAACAAATTGTAAAAGTGTAAAAATTAAATTTGTATTTTTTATTCTTTGTTCCTTTGCACCAAAAACTAATTAGCTACTGAAAACTGGGAATCATACAAATTCTTGTAATACCCACTTTCACGGTTGATTAATTCTTGATGTGTTCCTTGTTCTACAATCAATCCTTTGTCCATTACTACAATTTTATCTGCATTGACAATCGTTGCCAAACGATGCGCAATCACAATAGATGTTCGGCCTTTGGTAATCGTTTCCGTAGCGCGCTGAATCAATTCTTCGGAATACGTATCGATTGATGAAGTGGCTTCATCCAAAATCAAAATGCTTGGATTACTCACATACGCTCTCAAGAAAGCAATCAATTGGCGTTGACCGGAAGAAAGCATGACACCGCGTTCTTTTACATCAAAATCATAATTATCCGGTAAACTCATGATGAATTCGTGTACACCTATTTTTTTGGCTGCAGCCAAAACCTGCTCGCGACTAATTTCAGAATTATTCAAGGTGATGTTATTGAAAATAGTATCAGCAAAAAGGAAGACATCCTGTAATACTACTGCAATTTGTTTTCGTAACGATCCCAAAGTGTAATTCTCAATATTGTGATTGTCGATATAAATAGAACCGCTGTTGATTTCGTAAAAACGATTCAGTAAGTTAATAATCGTAGATTTTCCGGCACCTGTAGATCCTACAATGGCAATGGTTTGACCCGCACTTACCTCTAAATCGATTCCTTTTATGACTTCTTCATCCGGAATATATCCAAAACGTACCTTCTTAAATTTGATGTCTCCCTTAAAGATTGGAGCTTCGATGGTTCCAGTATCTTGAATTTGATCTTCGGTGTCTAAAATATCAAAAACACGGTTCGCAGCAATCATTCCCAGCTGCATCTCGTTGAATTTATCCGCAATTTGACGCAAGGGATTGAATAACATTCCAATGAACATAGTGTACGAAAATAAATCTCCAAAAGTGGTGAAATTATCTCCGTTTAATATCTTGATTCCGCCATACAATACAATAAAACCAAGCGTTAATGACGAAATAATATCAGCAATAGGGAAGAAGATGGAGTTATAAAGAATGGTTTTTATCCACGCTTTTTTGTGCTTGTCATTGATACTTTTGAATTTTTCGTACTCAATTTTTTCACGGTTAAAAAGTTGGACAATCTTCATTCCTGTTACGCGTTCCTGCACAAAGGAGTTCATATTTGCTATTTGGGTTCGTACTTCTTCAAAAGCAACTTGCATTTTCTTTTGGAAAATTCGGGTGAAGAAAACCAGAATTGGCATCGCCACAATTACGATCCAAGTCAGTTTCCAGTTCATGTAAAACATAAAAGCCAACACTACAACCATTTTCATCAAGTCACTGATAATCATGAACAACCCCTGACTGAAAATTCGAGCTATCGACTCAATATCCGAAACCGAACGTGTCACAAGTTGTCCCACAGGAACGTGATCAAAATATTTCATTCGGAAACTCAAAATGTGTTGAAACAGTTTCGTCCTAATGTCTTTTACAATATCCTGACCGAGCCAGTTCGCCCAATACACAAAGTAAAACTGCGAAAATACCTCCAGTAAAAGCACAATTCCCATCAAGATTACATACAGCAATAATCCTTGTTGATCTTGGGTTGCAATGTAACCATCTACGGTTTGTTTCAATAAATACGGGCGTAATGCTGCAAAAATCGATAGTGAAATGGCGAAAATAATCACGCCATTAAACCGCCATTGGTAGGGTTTGGTAAATTTTAATATCCGTCTGAATAATCTAGTATCAAATGCTTTTGCTTTCATATTTTGTGAATTATGAATTAGAAATTACGATTTGAATCTTTGATGCATAATTCGTAATTTTTAATTCGTAATTATTTAAATGTAATCGTATTCTATTTTGGTTAAATATAAACCATGTGCTGGAACCGAAAAACCTGCTTTATCTCGGTTTTTACTTTCTATAATGGCAGTAAAATCTGCCAATGTAATTTTGTGTAACCCTATATTTACCAATGTTCCTACAATGGAACGAACCATATTTCGTAAAAAACGATTGGCCGAAATGGTAAAAATTAAGCTATCTTTTTCTTCTTTCCAAAAGGCTTCAAAAATCGTGCAGTCAAAAGTATTGACGTCGGTATTTACTTTTGAAAAACATTGAAAATCATTGTGATTGAATAATAATCGCGCCGCTTTATTCATCAAATTAATATCTAGTTTTTGATGGAAATACCAACTTTGCTCTTGCAAGAAAACATCTTTGAATGTATTAATGTGGTATTCGTAAGTTCTTTTTGTGGCATCAAAACGTGTGTGGGCCTCGTCATGAACCGGAATAATATCATAAATAACTATGTCTTTGGGCAAATAAGAGTTGAGTTTATGAACTAAACTTGGAATATCAAATGGTGTTTCAAAATCAAAATGAGCATACATCTCTTTGGCATGAACGCCGGTATCTGTTCTTCCGGCTCCCATAAGATTTATAGTTGTATTCAATAGTACCGAAAACGCTTTGTTCATTGTTGCCTGAACAGAAGCAGCATTGGGTTGGTATTGCCAGCCGTGATAATGGGTTCCGTTATATGCTAATTTGATGAAATATCTCAACTGATTTTTTTTGAAGCCACAAAGATACTTATTAATTTTTTTGCCACGAAGTCGCAATGGTGCAAACTTTGTTAAGTTTCGAATTCATTTTTTATTTGGAATTCGAATGTATATTTTTACCACAAAATCCTAGCCCTGATAAAAGTGAAAATTCTTTATTGTTTTTCCTTAAAAACAATAAAGATTGCAACGAATAGCAGGAAAATGCTCCTAAAAAAAATCACTTTGAAAAAAATACTTCTGCTTTCCGATACGCACAGTCACATTGATGATACGATTTTGAAATATGTTGCACAGGCTGATGAAGTTTGGCATGCGGGCGATATTGGTGATTTAGCAGTAACAGATGCGATAAAAAAGCTAAAACCGTTGCGTTGTGTGTATGGGAATATTGATGACGCTAAGGCCAGATTAGAGTTTCCTTTGCACAACCGTTTTATGTGTGAAGGTGTTGATGTTTGGATTACGCATATTGGTGGTTATCCTGGGAAATACAATCCGAGTATTAAAGCGGAAATGGGATTGAATCCTCCAAAATTATTTATTTGTGGCCATTCGCACATACTGAAAGTCATGTTTGATAAAAAATACAATCTATTACACATGAATCCTGGTGCAGCTGGGAAAAGTGGTTTTCATCAAGTACGCACGATGTTGCGATTTGTCATTGAAGGCGATAAAATCAAGGATATGGAAATTATTGAGATGGAAAAACGGGCGTAGTTGTTACCTTTTGATAGGTTATAGGTACTTCAATTGCAATAGTTGTTCCTTCATTTAGCTTTGAAGTGATAAGGATAGTTCCTTTAAGGTTACTTATTCGTGCTTTGATCTGGTTGATTCCAAAACCTTCCAAAATATAAAACGTATTGGAGTCAAATCCTTTACCGTTATCCTCAATTTTGATTTGGAGTGATTTATTGTTCTCTTGAATAGTAAGATGAGCTTGATTGGCTTGACTGTGTTTTATAATATTGTTGAGGAGTTCCATTATGATAAAATACATTTTCATTTCAAAATCTTCATTATATCTTGTCTTTGTGGGCACCACAATAGAATAGTTAAAATGAATTAAGGAGTTTGAATTTTTTTCGCACAACTCCTCTAATGCATAAAATAAACCAAATCGTGATAAAAGTGTTGGCATCAATTCATGGGATAAATCCCGTATTTGATCATGAGCTTCCTCTAATATGGCTTTTGTTTTTTTAATCTCATCTGCATTTGTTTGGTTTTGTGAGGTAAATGCATTTAGGTGCAATCCTGCAGAGGATAATAATGCGCTAATGTTATCATGTAAAAATGAAGCAATTTTTTTTCGCTCTAATTCTTGTCCGTAAATAGAGGCACTTATCGTGTTTTCTTGCAGTTGACTTTGTATGTCTTTAATTTTATTTTTTTGTTTAAGCTTTGCGTTTTCAGAGAATATGTAAAAAAGAAAAAAGAAAAACAATAAAATAACAATTATTACAATTACAATTTTTTTGTTTCTGGATTGCTCTTGTATTAGTAAATATTCTTTGGTTTTGTATTCGTTTCCTATTTTATCAATTTCTCTTTTATATTCATCAATTTCAAGATTTATTCCAGCAACATTTGCTTTGTTGAGTTTTTCCTCATTGTTTAATTTGATTGTTAGTTCATTATAAAGAGCTAGATTTTTATATGCATTTTCATAATCTCCATTTTTTAATAAAAATTTAGAATACTCATGATAGGAATACGACAAGTCTGATTTTTCGTTTCCTTCAATTCCTAATTGTATTGCTTTTTGGAAATAATAGTAGGCTTTTTGAGTATCATTTTTATAGTTGTAATACATTCCGTTTAGCATATTCAGTGCTACTATGGTAGATTCATCACCGTGTTTTTTATGGTATTTGTTAATGTATTTTAAATAGGGAAGACCTTCTTTATAACGTGCAATGTCAAAGTAGGCCCAGGTAATATTTAGTTTTGTGAAAACAATTTGAGCAGAATCATGAATTTTTGTACTGTATTGTAATGATTTTTTGTAATAGTAGATTCCTTTTTCATATTGCTTTTTGTCAAAGCAATAAATGTTCCCTAAATTATTATTAATCCAATTTTTTAAAATATCATTATTGGTTTTGTTGGCGTAGGTTAACCCTTTATTGTAGTAAAAAAATGCTTTGTCGTATTCAGATAGTTGGTCAAAATTTGCAGCAATTGTATTGTAGGTTGCAGCAATTAGATTGTCATCTTTCAAAGCAATAGCATGTTTTAGTGCATGTCTAGATTTTATTAATGATTTTTCGAAATTACCAGCTTTCATAAGCTCATTGGCTTCTTTTGCAAGTAGTTCAACTTCTTTTTTTTGAGGTAATTTAACTTGTGCAAAAACACTAATTCCAAAGCAATTAAGCAGTACAATCAATACTATAACAATTTGTTTGTATGGCATAGATAATTTGATTTTTTTGTCTGTTTAGGATTGTTTTGGGTTAAAGGTAAATAGTACTTTGGATTGACTAATTAGGATTTAATTAATTTGTTTTTGATAGCATATTTAACTAGACTAATAGAGTTTTTTGCGTCTAGTTTTTTCATTATATTTTTACGATGCGTTTCAACTGTATTCATACTAATAAAGAGTTGATCACTAATTTCTTTACCACTATATTCTAGCGATATTAATGTGATAATCTCTAATTCGCGATCCGTTAAAATTGAATGTATTGCAGGCTCATTTTTTATTAATTTCACATTGTCTTTTGTAACGGTATTAAATATTTTTTCCCGTACTGATTTACAAAAATATTCCTCTCCTCGGGATACTGCCTGAATTGCTTCGACGATGTTTTCACCGGCACATTTTTTTGTCAAATAGCCACTGCTACCTAATTTCATGACTTCTTTTATTATTCTTAGATCATCATAACTGGATAAAATGATAATTTTACACGGAAATCCTTTCTCGGCAAATTCCTTTATAACTTCGATTCCATCTTTTTTAGGCATATTTATATCTAAAATAAGAATGTCTGTTTTATTATCAATTACTTCATTGAAAATAGAATCCCCATTGAGAGAGAATCCAACTACTTCAAAGTTAGGGATGCTATGCAGCAAAGTACGAATTCCATCAATAAGTATTTGATGATCATCAGCAAGGTGGATTCTAATTTTTTGTAACATATCGAAATTACTATTTTCAAATTTATAAAAAAAAATAGGAGAATATCATTTTATAGGATTTTATTCTCTTTTTTAACTTAAATAAAAAGATTGTCTACAAAAAAACCCGAATTGTTACATTCGGGTTCTCTTCGCACTAATAAACTAAAGTTTATAGGTTTACCTCAATCTGTCCACAGATTTTACAAGATCTTCATCCTTTTTGATGGCCTTATTAGCCAAGACTAATAACACGATAGCAACTACAGGTAGAAACATCCCAATACCTTTCTCTGAAACAACAGGTGTTTCTCCAGATAGATTTAGTGAACGATATACAAACAATCCTAATAAAATCAAATTTAATATGATATTCAATCTGCCAATTACAAATTGATTTTGTCTTTTTTTATAGGAAACAATACTTAATAAAGTCAATGTAGTACTCAATCCTAATAGTATGGTATATACTTGGCTTTGCATGAAATAAAAATCTTTTCCATCTTTCATGGTCCATAACGGAATAAAAAACAGTAAGATGCCTGTAACTACAAAAGCAAGTAGTAAATATATGGTCTGAATTCTTTGTATCATTTGTTAAATATCTTTTACAAAAATATATTTTCTTTTTAATAAATACTATTGTCTGATTAAATTTTATTCGTATTATTGCATCATAATACCGTAAGCACTTCATACTGCGGTTGATTCAAAATAAAGTTCACTACCTATTCTTTTACATTATTTTCCAAAAATTAATTAAACTCCTAGAACATTCATGTTTGATATTTCTGCATTAAAAGAAATGAAGCTTTCTGAGCTTCAAGAAATAGCTAAATCAGCTAAAACCATAAAATTTAACGGTGTAAAAAAAGAGACTTTAATCAGTCAAATTTTAGCGCATCAAGTGGCGAATGTTGAACCAGCATCAGAGACAAAAAAAGATAATACCCTAGATGATGATAAGCCCAAAAGAGTTAGAATAGTTCCTGTAAAAAAAGTAGCAATACAAAAAGCGGTACCAAATTCTCTTTTTGAAAAAGAAGAGGCTGTAGCAGAAACTACTACTCTAGTTGAAAATAATATTCCTGCTGAAACTGTTTTAAAAGAAGAAGAAGAACTCTCTCCAAAAACAGAATCGGATAGAAATGAGAAAAAAGTAGGTAAAATTATTAAATTTAATAAATCAGCTTACGAAAAGAAAATTGCTTTAAAAAAGGATAAAGAAGAGGCAAAAGAAGCAACCATAGAAAATGCTACAGTTGCAGATACTGCAATTGAGGAGAAAACAGAAGTTATAATTACTCAGGTAAAAAAGATAAATCCAAACCAATTACACAAGCAAAATCCAAACCAGAATCCAAATCAAAACGGGAATGGAAATGGTAACGGGAATCAAAATCCAAATTTCAAGAATAAGAAAAGTAATTTTGCAGCTTCTGATTTTGAATTTGACGGAATTATTGAAAGTGAAGGTGTTCTTGAAATGATGCCAGATGGTTATGGTTTCTTGCGTTCTTCTGATTACAACTATTTGGCATCTCCAGATGACATTTATTTATCGACTTCTCAAATAAGATTGTTCGGTCTTAAAACCGGAGATACGGTAAAAGGAGTGGTAAGACCTCCAAAAGAAGGGGAGAAATTCTTTCCATTAGTTAGAGTTTTAAAAATAAACGGACATGATCCTCAAGTGGTTCGTGACAGAGTTTCATTTGAACATTTAACACCGGTTTTTCCATCTGAAAAATTCAAATTGGCCGAAAAACAAAGTACGATTTCAACACGAATTATCGATTTGTTTTCACCAATTGGAAAAGGACAACGTGGAATGATTGTAGCACAACCAAAAACAGGTAAAACGATGTTACTAAAGGAAATTGCTAATGCAATTGCGGCAAATCATCCTGAAGTATATTTAATTGTTTTGTTGATTGACGAACGCCCAGAAGAGGTTACAGATATGCAACGTAGTGTACGTGGAGAGGTAATTGCTTCTACATTTGATAGAGAACCACAGGAACACGTGAAAATTGCCAATATTGTTCTTGAAAAAGCAAAACGATTGGTTGAATGTGGTCATGATGTAGTCATTCTATTGGATTCTATTACACGTTTGGCCAGAGCCTATAACACGGTTCAACCTGCATCTGGTAAAGTATTAAGTGGTGGTGTGGATGCGAATGCATTACAAAAACCAAAACGTTTCTTTGGAGCTGCACGTAATGTAGAAAATGGAGGTTCATTGAGTATTATTGCTACTGCATTGACCGAAACGGGTTCTAAAATGGACGAAGTTATCTTTGAAGAATTTAAAGGTACAGGTAATATGGAATTGCAATTGGATAGAAAAATTGCTAACAAACGTATTTTCCCAGCTATTGATTTGACCTCTTCAAGTACAAGGCGTGATGATATGTTATTAGACCAGAAAACATTGCAACGTATGTGGATTATGCGAAAATACCTTTCGGATATGAACCCAGTGGAAGCTATGGATTTCATTAATGATCGTTTCAAGAAAACGAAAAATAATGAAGAGTTTTTAATCTCAATGAATGATTAATAATTTAGTTTAAAGTTTTTTTAGTTTAAGGTTTAAAGTTGGAAAAAGATTAAGCTAAAAAATATTGATATAAAAAAAAGTCCTCGAATTCCGAGGACTTTTTTTGTGAATTTAGGATTCTAAAATCTATTCTATTTCTTTTTGTACTCTTTTTTCTTTCTGTTCTGAGTTTTCTTTACGTTCTAATAAAGCCATATAAAATCCATCAAAACCAGACTCTGAAGCTAAGATTTTTTGGTCTTTAATAAAATTGAATTGTTTACCAATGTCAGTTGTCAAAAAGCGTTTTACCTGTTCCTGATTTTCGGATGGTAAGATTGAACAAGTGGCGTACACTAACTTTCCTCCCGGTTTTACAATTTTAGAATAGCTTTCTAAAACTTCCGATTGTACTTTACGAATGTTATCGATGAATTCTGGTTTTAATTTCCATTTGGCATCTGGATTTCTTTTCAAAACCCCTAAACCGCTACAAGGTGCATCAATCAAAACTCTATCGGCCCTTTCATGAAGTTTTTTAATCACTTTAGTTGAGTCAATAATGCGATATTCAATATTGAAAGCGCCGTCTCTTTTGGCTCTGATTTTTAATTGCTTCAATTTGCTTTCATACAAATCCATAGCAATTAATTGTCCTTTGTTTTCCATCAAAGAAGCAATGTGCAACGTTTTGCCACCTGCACCAGCGCATGTATCTACAACACGCATTCCTGGTTTTACATCAAGGAAAGCGGCTACTAATTGTGAATTAGCATCTTGAACTTCAAAGAAACCTTGTTTGAAAGCATCAGTCAAGAAAACATTTGCTCTTTCTTTTAACACTAAAGCATCCGGTTGATTTTTCAACGTTTCAGTTTCAATGTTTAAATCCATCAAAATAGCACGCAACGCTTCTCTAGTAGTTTTAAGAGTGTTTACTCTCAGAATTACACGTGCTGGTTGATTTTGAGCTGCTATTTCAGTAGCCCAAACTTTCTCGCCTAATTCTTTAATACCTAATTCATCCATCCAGTCTGGAATAGATTCTTTTAAAGCTCTCACTTTAGAAAGTTCGTCAAAGCGACCTTTTATTTTTCGTTCTGGAGTTCCTTCTAGCTGACGCCAATCAGGAATTGGGTAGCCTCTTAATACTGCCCAAACAGAAAACATTCTCCAAAGATTATCCCTATCAAAAGGTTCTTTTACTTCGGCTATTTCTGCGTATAATCTTTTCCAACGTACAATTTCGTAGATGGTTTCGGCAACAAACTTTCTGTCAGAGCTTCCCCAACGTTTGTCTTTTTTTAAAGATCTTGCTACTACTTTATCAGCATATTCGCCTTCATTAAAAATGGCGTTTAAAGCATCTATTGTTGTGTAAACTAAATTTCTGTGTAATCTCATTTTAAATAATTGAGGTGCAAAGGTAGTATTAATTGATTTGAATGTATTATTTTAAATAATGAATGTTGTTATTAAATTTTTAAAGCAAAAAAACATTGTATTTATACAATGTTTTTTTAGCTTTTATCCATCCAATTATTATTTTACTCTTGTCAAACCAATCTTTTCAGGAGCATGGAGTACCATTGGGAATTTCTCAATCTTAACAGAGCTACTGTCTAAACCAAAGGCTCTTTCTTCGGATAAACTTAGTTTTTTAATTAAGAAATAAGAGTTCATAATTATTTTTTCATGCCATCTTAAATCACTATCGTTCGAAAGGAATTTTTCGGATAGAACAAATTTAAAATCCCCAATGATGTTGTTTTTATTCAAAGATTCATACCTACTAGTAATATCCATTTCTCCTTTTTGTACCATATCTTTGATGACTTCCTTAAACATCAAGTTAATTTTTGTAGGTTCTCTGAATCCTAAATTAAAGTCTACTCGGTACAAGTCATCTTTAACAATTTCGGTTACTTTATATTCGGTTTTATAAGGTTCAGTCAATATATTGACGTGGACAAACCAATAAATATCAGCTCTCTTTGGTCTTTTTTGCAGAATAGAATACATCACTTTTTCTTCTATTTCATCTATTCTTCCTGCGTTTGTCATATAAACTAAATGAGTAGCATATTTTGGAATCGATAAATCAGCACTTAATTCAACAAGTACTTTTTTATAATCTTCAATCTTTACAATTTTTGTATAACTCTTATTGATTTTTTTTGCTAAATACCAAATGGTCATTACTGAAATCAATGCAATTGCTATAAAAAGTGTTACATAACCACCTTCTGCAAATTTGGTAATGTTAGCGGCAAGAAAACTAAATTCGATAATCAAATAAATAGTAATCAACGGCACAATGAAATACAATTTTACTCTTTTCATTATTAAATAAAAATTAAGTAAAATAGTAGTCATAATCATACACAATATTATGGCCAGACCGTAGGCATGCTCCATATTACTAGATTCCTCAAAGTGCAACACGATTCCGACACATCCAAAAAATAGTAGCCAGTTTATCGATGGAATATATAATTGTCCTTTTAATTCAGTAGGATATTTTATTTTTACTTTGGGCCAAAAGTTCAATCGCATTGCCTCATTGATCAATGTAAAAGAACCACTTATCAAAGCCTGTGATGCAATTACAGCAGCAAGAGTTGCAATAACAATACCTATTGGTTGAAACCAATCTGGCATTATTAAGTAAAATGGATTTCCATTTTTACCGCCTAAGCTTTGCAATGTTTCTCCTTCATGGTGAATTAAATATGCAGCTTGACCAAAATAATTTAAAACTAAAGCAGTTTTGACAAAAATCCAACTGATTCTAATATTTTTCCGTCCACAATGTCCCATATCTGAGTATAGAGCTTCAGCACCAGTCGTACATAGGAAAACAAATCCTAAAACAAAAAAACCTTCTGGATGAATGCTTAGTAAGTGGTAGGCATAATACGGATTAACAGCTTTTAAAACTTCAGTGTGTTGTGCTATCTGAGAAATTCCTAAAACGGCAAGCATTCCAAACCAAATTAGCATCATGGGTGCAAAAAACTTTCCAACAAGTTTGGTTCCAAATTGCTGTATGGTAAACAAAACAAATAGGATTCCAATAACAATAGGTATTGTATTTATTTCAGGATAATAGGTTCTAATTCCTTCAACTGCTGAAGATACTGAGATTGGAGGAGTGATAATCCCATCTGCGAGTAACGCACTCCCTCCAATAATTGCGGGGACAATTAGCCATTGTATTTTTGTCTTTTTGACGAGTGCATACAAGGCAAAAATCCCTCCCTCTCCATGGTTATCTGCACTAAGGGTAATGATTACGTATTTTATAGTGGTTTGTAAAGTAAGTGTCCAGAAAACACAGGAAATCCCTCCTAAAACAATATCAGCATTAATAGTATGAAGCCCAAGTATGGCTTTCATTACGTACAAAGGTGAAGTTCCTATGTCACCGTAAATTATTCCTAAGGAAATCAATAATCCACCTAATGTCCATTTACTATGAAGGTCTTTGTGCGCAGTACTCATAAATTTTTTTTAAAAAACAGGTCAAATTTACACTTTTAAAATATATTAATGCTTTTTTGCACCATAAAAAAAAACACGGCTTTAAGAGCCGTGTTTTTAAGTTTTCTAAAGAATTGTATTAAGATCTTCGATTGTCATTTCTGGAAGAATTCCCTCTTTGAGATTCACTTCTTTGTGGAGCTGATTCTTTTGAAGAATTTCCTCTGCTTTGAGATTCTGCCCTTTGTGGCGCAGCTTGTCGAGAAGAATTCCCTCTGTTTTGAGAGTAATCTCTTTGAGAATTTCCTCTCTGTGGCGTTGCTTGACTAGAAGGATTGATTCTATTTTGAGAATAATCTCTTGTAGTGTTTCCTCTCTGTGGCGTTGCTTGACTAGAAGGATTAGTTCTATTTTGAGAATAATCTCTTGTAGTGTTTCCTCTTTGTGGCGTTGCTTGACTGGAAGGGTTAGTTCTATTTTGAGAATAATCTCTTGTAGTGTTTCCTCTCTGTGGCGTTGCTTGACTAGAAGGGTTAGTTCTATTTTGAGAATAGTCTCTTGTAGTGTTTCCTCTTTGTGGCATCACTTCTCTTGACGAACTAGTTCTGTTTTGAGAATAATCTCTTTGTGACCCCGTTCTTCTGTTTGAGTAACCAACTTCATTTCTAGTACCTCTTCTTTGATCTAGTTCATAACGGTTAGTTACATTTACATTTCTTCTTGAGAATGAATAGTTAGGATTTTGTCTTTCGTAACCATTGGAACGTCTTGAATTGTATAAGACTACAGCACGTTCACTTCTTCTGTAATTAACATAATTGTAATTATTGTTGAAGTTCAAGCTAATGTTGATGTTATTTCTATATCTGAATATTGGGAATGGATTCCATGCATAATAATACGAAGGATAATAACCCCAATTCCAAGTAGGATAATAAGGACGGTAGTTAGTAGACCAGAATGAAGCATAGATTATAGGAGTGCTGTAATAGACCGGCTCATAAATATAATTTTGGCCATACATGAATACATCTCCTACTACTTGAACGTGAATTTGGTTATTTCTGTCTTTTTCAACGTCAATTGTAGCAACATCTTGATACACATCTCTATCTATAATAGATTGAATGATAATTACGTGAGTACGGTTTTCGACAGTTTCAATCACTCTTAAGTAGTCTACTTCATTGTCGTTATTCAAATCTAAATTTGATATTTGTAGGTCTGGGTCATTTAGGCGTCGTTCAAAATCTTGTAGATTTCTAGAATCACCAAAAATTGAAGCAACAGCTCTCAAATCAAGATTGTCGCTGATTTCGCTATTCATAGCATTCACTGATGTTCTATCTTGCGCTTGTATTTGTGTTGCGAAAACAGTAGTCAAAAGACTCATTAGTAGTAGTTTCGTTTTCATAATTAATGGAATTAAGTTTATTCTTTTTTTGAATATTCAATTACTATGCCAATTAATATAATCCTTGTTTTCTATTCTTATTATTAATTGTAAATTAGCCCTAAAATGTATAAAAAATGAAAAATTTTTTTTTGATTCTGTTGTTTTTAACTGTTTTTATATCCTGTAGAACAGCTGATTTTGCTGTAAAAAATACTGCTAATACTGGTTTTAACTCTGTTATAGTTGACACATTATTTCAGGATAAAATAAGTATCAGAGCAATTGTAATTGATGCAAATAAAATTTGGTTTGCTGCAGATAAAGGGAGATTTGGTTTTTTTAATTTGGTTAATAATCAAAAATTTGAGAGCAAAATTACCAAAGATTCTTTGTCTCTTGAGTTTAGAAGTAATGCCAAAACTAATAAACATATTTTCATATTAAATGTTGGAAATCCAGCGTTATTATATCAAATTTCAAAAGATGGAAAAGCAGCAAAATTAGTATATCAAGAACAACATGAGAAAGTGTTTTATGATAGTATGCAATTTTGGAATAACAAGGAAGGAATAGCTATGGGAGATCCAATCGCTGATTGTTTGAATATAATCATCACTCGGGATGGCGGAAATTCATGGACTAAAGTGCCGTCTGGTAAATTACCAAAAGTTATGGATGGAGAAGCAGCTTTTGCGGCAAGCAACACTAATATTATAATCAAGGAGAATGACACATGGATTGTTTCTGGAGGTAAAAAATCTAGAGTTTTTTATTCTCCAGATAAGGGGAATACATGGACTGTATATGGTACTCCAATAGTGCAAGGAAGAGCAATGACCGGAATTTTTACTGCAGATTTTTATGATTCACAAACTGGATTTATTGCAGGAGGAGATTATGAAGTACGAAATCAAAATTTTTCTAATAAAGCAATCACAAATGATGGCGGAAAAACATGGAAGCTAATAGCAGAAAACCAAGGTTTTGGGTATGCCTCTTGTGTACAATATGTTCCTGGAAGTAACGGTAAAGGGCTGGTAACAGTTGGTTTTTCAGGATTATACTATTCCTCGGATGATGGTATTTCATGGAAGCAATTTTCTACCGATTCTACTCTAAATACGATAAGGTTTATAGATAAACATACGGCAATTGCTGCTGGACAAAACAAAATGATTCGCATCAGTTTTAAATAATGAAAAACACCCTAAGTCTAATATAATCAGATCTTAGGGTGTTTTTTTTGAACTAATAAAAATAAAAAAAATATTATTTTTTTTGACCTTTGTTGCGGTATTGCTGCAGTAATTTTCTATTGAAGTCTTCTTCAGCTTTTTTAAGTTTAACAATTTTTACGGCTGGTAAAATTGTTCTCACATTTTGCATGAATTTTTTTCGCAATAAAAATAACTCTTCTTCAGTATCTTCAATTTGGGCCAAAAAGGTATTTGCTTCTTTTTCAGTTATTTTATCCATTGAGCCATCATTCATTCTTCTCATATACGTTTTCATTTTTTGATGTCTCAGTTCAAACTGTTTGTCATCAAATGTATTGTATATTGGCCAGAATCTTTCGGCTTCATTAGTT
This sequence comes from Flavobacterium sp. KS-LB2, assembly GCF_036895565.1. Lineage (NCBI taxonomy): Bacteria > Pseudomonadati > Bacteroidota > Flavobacteriia > Flavobacteriales > Flavobacteriaceae > Flavobacterium > Flavobacterium sp. KS-LB2. Next base: position 1,232,065 of record NZ_CP145904.1, read on the forward strand.
GTCAAGTCTAATTCAGTCGTAAAAAAAGCTACTTTTAAAGCTTTTATTTGCTCTTTTTTCTCTTTCATACTTTCGCCTTGAGCGTAAAAGTTGAAAGAAACGAATAGCAATAGTATTGGTAGTAATTTTTTTATGTTCATTTTTTTATTTTTTAATTTTACTTTAAAATCTAGTTTATTCTAAAATGAGATTTTCTAAGTTTGAATTTGTTGAAAAATGATCCTCAATCGCATCATCTTCTAAAACAATACCGGTTTTTATTTTATTGATATCTTCTGTTTCTAAAACACTGATTAAATCATATTGATTTACATTTGATTGATATGTAATGTAATTTTCTAAAGCTGCTTCATCAATTTCGTTTGTATTTGTTGATGACGGAGTCAAAAATGGAATCATCAAAGCAAGTACTAAAATTGCAGCTGCCATCATAATTAAAGTTTTTCTTTTTTGGAAAATAGAAATTACTTTTGGCTCGTTTTTAGGTAATTGCTCCATCATTTTGATTGAAAAATTTTCAAAATAATGGTCTGGAGTTTTGAATCCAGTTTCAATTTTAGGTTCGTTCTCTAATTTAAATGTTTTCATAATATTCTTTAGACAGTGTTACAGTAAAAAGGTTTAATTTGTCGAAACAAAAGCTTCAATTTTTTTTACGGCAAGGTGATAGGATGCTTTTAATCCGCCAACAGTGGTACCTAGAATTTCCGAGATTTCTTCGTATTTTAGTTCTTGAAAATATTTCATTTTAAAAACTAATTGTTGCTTTTCAGGCAATACTGCGATTGCTTTTTGTAATTTTATTTGAATATCATTTCCGTCAAAAAAAACATCTGCTTCTAGATTATCAATAGTTTTGTTTTGTAAAGCTTCTGATGAAATGCCACTCGTCTTTGATTTTTGTTTTAAAAATGTCAAGGACTCATTAGTTGCTATGCGATACATCCAAGAAAAAAGTTTACTTTCTCCCTTAAAATTTTTTAGATTTTGAAATATTTTTATAAAAGTATTCTGCAAGACATCATCAGCATCATCGTGATTCAAAACGATGTTACGAATATGATTGTATAACGGTCTTTGATAATCCTGTAATAACTGCTGAAACGCTTGATTTTGCGTTTTAGGGTTTAACAAGTGATTTATAAATTCCTGTTCTTCTTGCAAAGCTATTATTTAGGAGTTAGAATAGAATTTATTAAAAAGGTTTAATCAAAAAAAGAAACATTAAAATTCAGATTCTTCTTCTTCCTTATTTATTACTGGAGCAGGTATTTTTATGGCCTCTTCTTTTTTTAAAGCAGGAGTAAAAGTAGTTCCAGATATTACTTTTGGTCTTATAGGGTAGTAAATTTCGGTAACCCATTTTGATGGATTTTTAATTTCTGTTTTGCTAATAGTAAAATTTTCTAAATGAGAAAATGTAGGATCAATAGCAATTCGATTCATGTTACTATATACTTTTGCTTTATCCAAAGCTTTTTTCGTATGCGAATAATCACCGGTTAAAGTAGTTTTAATAGCGTCAAATGGTTCTAGTGTTCCAGTTAAAATATCGCTTCCCGAACTCGTTAATATTTGGTTTTTTATGGGTACGCAAAAAGATACTTTAGTCAATCCGGTTACGGAATCATAAGTATGATAAATTATAAATGGTTTTCCGTTTAATTCAATATTATTTTGTTCGCAAAAAGTAATTATTTTAGGGAACACGATTTGAGCATTTTTAATAACTTTAGAAATTTCACTGGTAAAGGTTTGTCTCAGATAAAACGTACCTAGTTTTTTTACCAATCCATTTACTTTTACTGCATAAGTATTTATTTCAAAATCAAGGGTTTTGTCTAAGTTCGCTAGGCTTTTCTCATATGTTTCTCCCATCATTTTATTTATTCCTCCGTTAAAAGCAGTATAGACTTTCATCATGAAACTCATTTTTCCGGTAGTTTTCCAAGTCACTTTTGTACCGCCAATAGTGTCTTTAAAAGTCCAAAAAATAGAGGATGAAGTCCCATCATAATTCATTTTTTGAGCAATACTATCATTTTCTTTTACAAAAATGGTCAACAAATCTCCTGTTCCTTCTTTGCCTTCCCATGAAAAGCTAGCTCCTGGGCCAATTGTTTTTTTAGGATATGATAGCTGCATTTCAGGATCTTCAACAATCCATGAACTAAAATCTTCCCAGTTTTTATAATCATTAACAAAATTGAAAACTGTTGATTTTGGAGAATTTATGATTTGACTTCTTTCTACAGTAAAATCCCCTTTTTGTGTGGCCACAAAAATGGATAAAGCCACAAAACTTAGCAATAGTAAAAGAAATATGTATTTTAAAATCCTCATAATTTACAGGTTTGTTAATTTTTGTAAAGTTAAAGATTTTATTTACAAGTCATCGAAAGTGTTAAAAAATTATAGATTATTTTCTAAATAAAAGAAGTTAATGTGCTTGTTTTACGTTTGAATTCAAAGAATATTTTACGAGATTCTATGGTTTTTAATTACTTTTTTCGAAAACTAAATGATATTAAGAATAATGATTTAGTTGGTTAAGTGTTTTCTAATAAATGGTTTAAAATAAATAAAAATTCCACTGTTTAGAGGACATTATTTGTTTGGCTTTTAAAAAAAAACTATCGTTTGAAAAATACTTTTATCACAAACAAAATTCCAATAAAAATTCCAAATCCTATTAGAATTTTGTAATTCCCCTTGTAAAACTCTTTGTGTATTTTTAAATCTTTACGATAGGAATAAATTGCAGCAATGATAAAAGCTACTAAAAATAAGCCTGCAAATACTAATTGACCTTGACTAAACATAGTTTGAATTATTTTGGGCAAATTTAGGTAATAGTTTAGAAATAGTTGCTAATTTGCCTTTTCATTTAACAAAATAAAAAGATGCAAAAACAAATAAACTCAGTTAAAGAATTTCATACTGCTTTTAAAATAGGCCACAGTGAAATTCCTACAGCTAATTTAGGGGAAAGTAAACATACGCTTCGGTATAACTTAATGAAAGAGGAAAACGAAGAATATCTTGAAGCAGTGCAAAACAATGATTTGATTGAAATTGCGGATGCGTTAGGTGATATGATGTATATTTTATGCGGAACTATAATTGAACATGGGTTACAACATAAAATAGAAGCAGTTTTTGACGAAATTCAACGCAGTAATATGAGTAAGTTAGGCGAAGATGGTCAGCCTATTTACCGTGAAGATGGTAAAGTCATGAAAGGACCTAATTATTTCAAACCTGATTTCTCTAAAATAATTTCTGAATAGAACTTAGCGTTTAAAGTTTTATTATTTGTGATATAAAAAAAGCGATTTTCACTGGGAAAATCGCTTTTTTAAAATTATGAAATCTTAGATTTATACTTTCACAGTCCATCCAAAAGTATCTTCTTCTAATTTATTTTGGATATTTTCCAATTTAGTTTTTAGTTGTAAAGCCATTGTGAATTCAATTTTTGGCAATTCATAATAAACATCCTGATAAGAAAATCCAGAAATTGGGCTTATTACTGCAGCTGTTCCTGCACCAAAAATTTCTTTCAAAGTTCCATTTTTAGCAGCCTCAACAAGCTCAGATACTAAAACCGAACGAATTTCTACATTTATACCTATACTTTTTGCTAAATCAATAAGTGTTTTTCTAGTTACACCATCGAGTATTCTTTCGCTTACAGGAGCCGTTAGCAATGTATCATTTATTCTAAAAAATACATTCATAGTACCAGCTTCTTCTAGTTTGGTATGCGTAGCATCATCAGTCCAAATTACCTGTTGGAAACCTTCTTTATTTGCTAAATTAGTTGGGTAAAATTGAGCAGCATAATTTCCGGCAGCTTTTGCAGCTCCTATTCCTCCATTTGCAGCTCTACTGAAATGTTCTGCAATGAGCACTTTTACGTCACCAGAATAATAAGAACTCACAGGCGATAAAATAATCATGAATTTATAGTTATCAGAAGGATTAGCAATCACTCCAGTGCCAGTGGCAATCATAAATGGTCTGATGTACATGGCATTTCCTTTTCCTTTTTTAATCCAAGCTTCGTCTAATTGTAACAATTGATTTAGACCGTTCATAAATATTTCTTCAGGAACTTCCGGCATGGCCATTCTTACTGCAGAAGTATTAAAACGCTTGTAGTTTTCATCAGGTCTAAAAAGCCAAACGTCATTGTTCTCATCTTTGTAAGCTTTCATACCTTCAAAAATCGCTTGACCATAATGAAAAACTCTTGTTGATGGGTCTAACAAAAATGGTGCGTAAGGTTTAATGACCGGTTTTTGCCATTCCCCATTTTTATAATCACATTCAAAAAGATGATCTGTAAAAACAGAACCAAAGCTTAAGTTTGAAAAATCAACCTCGTTTATTTTTGTAGAGGAAGCTTTTATTGTTTCAATTTTGTTAGTTTGAGTAGTACTCATAGTAATGTATTGTTTTTTGATTTTTTTTAAATGACAAACTGTAGCTTAAAAATGCAATCTCTATAAGTTGAAGTTTAATCTTTGCAAAATTAAATAAAAATCAATAAAAGACTTGTCAAAAAACTATTAATTATAGCATTTATCTACGATTTGTTTACATTTTAAGAAAAGTAAAAAAATCATAGCCATTTCTACTGATTATACAATAAATATAGTTTTTTCAGGGGCAAACGTATGAGATTATTGATTAATTTTGGACAAACATTACAGCTTTTAATTCAATTTAACCTCAAAATCCAATTTTGAAAAGAGAAATAATCCAAACACTTGATGGTTCAACAACCATTCACATAGCCGAATGGGACGAATGTTACCATTCTAAACATGGTGCGATACAAGAAGCACAGCATGTATTTATTAAAAATGGCCTTTCATTATTTCAAAACAGGAATGTTTCTATTTTGGAAATAGGATTTGGTACAGGTTTGAATGCTTTTATCACTTTGCTAGAGTCCAAAAAAATGCAGCAATCAATTGATTACGTTGGAGTAGAAGCCTATCCAATTTCAGTAGATGAAGTTGTTTTGATGAATTATGTCACAGAATTAAACGCAACTCAAGAAAGTGCCATTTTCGATAGAATGCACCAAAGTAATTGGGGAGAAAAAATTGATTTAAGAGATAATTTTTCGCTTACAAAACGAAAACAATTTTTTGAAGAAATTGACGATATAAATCAATTTGATCTGATTTATTTTGATGCTTTTGGCTATAGAGTACAACCTGAATTGTGGAGTACAGCTATTTTCGAAAAGATGTATAAGGCGCTTAAAGCGAATGGTGTGTTGGTGACTTATGCTGCAAGAGGAGTTGTAAAAAGAAGTATGATCGAAGTAGGTTTTACAGTTGAAAAACTTGCTGGACCACCGGGAAAAAGAGAAATGTTTCGGGCTACAAAGAAATAGTGTTTGTGGTTTAAGTAGTTTGTTATTAATGCTTTATAAGTTTGAAGAGTTGAATTAATCAGTAAAAAATAAAAAAATTAAAACTAAGTTAAATTACTATGTTGTAATAAAAAAAAATGTATTTTTACAGCAATTTAGAATCCAAATCTAACTAAAATCAACGTTTACTATGTCAAAAATCATGTATGATTATACAAAATCAATTTTAGAAAGAGTGAGTTTTGATCCATTGCTTTTTTGTAAGGAGCTAGAAAAAGCCATCAAAACATTATTACCATACGAAATGGAACAATTGCGAGAATGGTTATTAAATTTCACCATTGGAAAACCAGAATTAAAACAATGTTTATTAATCGTAAATTCATAAAAAAAAGGAACCGCTAAAAACGGTTCCTTTTTTTATTTTTTGGGAAGTGAACTAATAATTTGAACATTTTGAAACACAATAGCACCCTTAATAACGCCTGCAATTGTATTTCGAAGCGCATCAATTATCTGTATTTTTAATTCGCTCTTAGGAAAGATTAGACTAACTTCTCTGGCAGGTTTAGGTTCTTTGAAGTGGCGTAGTTTTAATTTATCTGTTTCTTTTAAATCTAAGGTATGTAAATAAGGAAGTAGTGTTGTTCCTAAACCTTCGTCTGCTAATTTTATAAGGGTTTCAAAACTTCCACTTTCAATTTGAAAACGACTGGTTTCATTTTTAGTCACATTTTTGCATAAATTCAAAATTCCATCTCGAAAACAATGTCCATCTTGTAATAATAATATTTCGTCAAGGTTTAAGTCTGAAACTTCAATTTCTTCTTTTTGAAAATGATGATGACTTTCAGGAATGTATGCTACAAAAGGTTCGTAATACAAAACAATTTCTTTTATTTTTTCCTCCATTAATGGAGTGGCGGCAATGGCAGCATCAAGATGACCATTGTTTAGTTTTAGGATAATATCTTCTGTATTCAACTCTTCAATTATGAGTTTTACTTTAGGGTATTTTTTGATGAAATTATTTAAGAACATTGGCAATAATGTAGGCATAATTGTTGGAATTATTCCCAATCTGAATTCGCCTCCAATAAATCCTTTTTGCTGTTCAACTATATCTTGAATCCGATCGGCTTCATTGACTATGTTTTTTGCTTGATTTACGATTTTCTGACCAATATCTGTAAGCTGAATTGGTTTTTTGGTTCTGTCAAATATCTGAATGCTTAATTCTTCTTCTATTTTTTGAATTTGCATACTCAATGTAGGTTGAGTTACAAAACATTTTTCGGCAGCTAGTGTGAAATTTTTGTGTTCGGCTACAGCAAGAACATATTTTAGTTGAGTGATTGTCATTTTTATAGTAATATCTGATGCAAATATAAAAACAATCAATTTGACTTATAGTGCAAAGCGGCGTTTTCTTGTCCAAATATGTATAAAAAAATTATGAAAACAAAAATTTTAGGATTACCAGTAAAGGAATCAGAATTGATCGTTAATAAATTGAATGTTTTGTGATCTAATTTTCAAGTTTATTATCAAAATTTAAGAGGGATTTATTGGAATATTTGAGGTAAACGGTTTTTTTTGAATTACATGTAAAATTTGAAGAATTATGCACAGATGTACAAATAAAAGTTGATTTAATAGCTGAAAGAGTTCTTACAGTTGGCGTAACACCGCTTCATACTTTTGAAGATTGTATAATTAATAATTAATTGTGAGTAATAATATTTCAAATGATTAAAAAGAGTACATTTAATTGTTAAAAATAGAAAGAGAGATTTTAAGTAAAGTGGGAGAAATAAATGATGAAGGAACAAATTCTATGATTAGTGATTTTATTGTAGAACAAGAAAAAACTATTTGGATAATACACGCTTGATTAGAAGAAAGTTTGTAGTTTTATATGAATTTAAAAAAAATGAAATAATTTTATAGTTTAATACTTTTATTTAATGTTAATTTTTTTCTAAATTTAGAAAAACCATAGTTCTTTTAATAAACTTAATTCTATTTTTGCGGCAATGAAAATGATATCTAAAATATTTTTAATTCTATTTATTGCTTTTCTAATCACGCCAACGATAGTTACTGTGATTGAGAAAAGTGCTGATATTTCCATTTTCTATAGCATGTCCGAAGAAGAGCACTCGCTCAAAGAAATTAAGACTTTTTTTTATTTAGAATCGCCTACTGAAGTTATCGCTTCATCGAGACTATCTTCTAGCGCTATTCTATCAGAGAATTTATCAAAACACGATAAAATTACGTCCTCTATATTTATTCCCCCGCCCAACGAAGTGTAATACAATTTCGATTTTAATTTTTTAAAATCAATTTTCACATATAGCATGTGAATAAATATGTATTCAATTTTTAGTTTGGTATTATGACAAAAAAAATCAGTCTTTTTGCTAACCTTAAATCCGATTTTGCGTCTGGTTTAGTGGTTTTTTTGGTGGCGCTACCATTGTGTTTAGGTATTGCAATGGCTTCTGGTGCTCCTTTATTTTCAGGGATTATTTCAGGAATTGTTGGAGGAATAGTTGTTGGTTATTTAAGTACATCTAATATAAGTGTCTCTGGACCAGCCGCAGGTCTAACTGCAATTGTCCTTACTGCAATTACAGATTTAGGTGCATTTGATGTTTTTTTAACTGCAGTTTTCATTGCAGGTCTGGTACAATTAATATTAGGTTTTGCTAAAGCAGGAAGTATTTCTAACTATTTTCCAACAAATGTTATCGAAGGTATGCTAGCAGGGATTGGAATTATTATTATATTGAAACAACTACCACATGCATTTGGTTACGATGCTGATTTTGAAGGTGATCAAGCTTTTTCACAAATGGATGGTAGCAATACATTTTCTGCGCTATTTAGTATTTTTGATTATATCCAAATCGGTTCAATCGTTATTACATTGGTTTCTATGACAATTTTGATTTCTTGGGATAAAGTTCCTTTTTTGAAAAAATTAAAATTAGTTCCAGGAGCATTGATTGCGGTTACTCTTGGCGTTATTTTGAATGAAATTTTCATTGGTACCGGAAGTGCTTTGGCTATTGGAAAAGAACATCTAGTTTCTTTACCAGTTCCATCCTCTTTTGAAGAATTTAAAGCAATTATAGTTACACCTAACTTTTCTGGCGTTTCAAATCCAAAAGTTTGGGTAGTCGCTCTTACAATTGCTATTGTTGCTTCTATTGAGACACTTTTAAGCATCGAAGCAGCAGACAGAATGGATGTTCAAAAACGCTATACAGATACAAATAAGGAATTAAAAGCGCAAGGAGTTGGTAATATGGTGAGTTCACTTTTTGGAGGTTTACCATTGACTTCAGTTATTGTTCGTACCTCTGCAAACAGTAATGCAGGTGCCAAGTCTAAAATGTCTACTATAATTCACGGAATGTTGTTGTTGGTTAGTGTACTTGCTATTCCTATCGTTCTCAATAAAATTCCACTAGCTACACTTGCGGCTGTGTTAATTTTAGTTGGATATAAATTAGCTAAGCCAGCTACTTTCAAACATTTTTGGGAAAAAGGGAAATATCAATTTGTACCTTTTATTGCCACATTATTAGCAGTTGTATTTTTAGATTTATTGAAAGGAGTTACATTAGGAATTATCATTAGTATCATTTTCGTTTTGAAAGGGAATCTGAAGAGAGCTTATTTTTTTAGAAAAGAGGAATATGCAGATGGAGATGTGATTCATATTGATTTAGCTCAAGAAGTTTCTTTCTTAAACAAAGCGGCGATCAAACAAACATTGAATCATATTCCAGAAAATTCTAAGGTTATTATTGATGCAAAAGATACGGTCTATATTGCGCATGATATTTTGGATTTAATCCACGAATTTAAAACTACTCGAGCTATAGATAATAACATACGAGTGAAGTTGAAAGGGTTTAAAAAGGCGTATCAGTTAGAAAATACTGAAGGTTCGCAAAATCATGTTACTATTGAGCATTATTATGATGCTGCAAAAAGAGTTATGGTTAAAAAAGTTACACCTGATGAAGAATTCATCAAAGAATAAAACTCAAATTAATTAGGAATTTAATGTAAAAAAAGAAGTTTCTTTACATTGTATTGATTAGCAATAAACAGTTGTATAAATAAAATAATTAGACAAAAAAATATGAGCGATTTTTATAAAAAAATATTAGAAAATAATAAAAAATGGGTTGAAACTTCGTTAGAAAAAGACCCAAATTATTTCCAAGATCTAGCCAAAGGGCAAACACCGCCATTATTGTGGATAGGTTGTTCAGATAGCAGGGTTCCCGCAAATGAAATTGTAGGAGCGAAACCTGGAGAAGTTTTTGTTCATAGAAACATTGCTAATATGGTAGTGCATAGTGATATGAATATGTTGAGTGTATTGGATTATGCTGTGAATGTATTGAAAGTAAAGCATGTACTTGTTTGTGGTCATTATGGTTGCGGAGGTGTCAAGGCTGCAATGGGGAATGATTCTATAGGTATTATTGATAACTGGATTCGCCACATAAAAGATGTATACCGTTTGCACAGTAGTTATTTAGATTCTATTCAGGACGAAACGGAGCGTTTTAATACTTTTGTTGAATTAAATGTAAAAGAACAAGTTTTTGATTTAGCTAAAACTTCAATTGTTCAAGCTGCTTGGAGAAATGGTCAAGACTTGACTTTACACGGATGGGCTTACGGACTTAATTCTGGTTTTGTAACGGATTTGAACGTTAACATTAGTTCTGAAAGAGATTTAGATGAAGTATATCAACTTAAGTTTTAACAAAAAAGCCGCTTTAAGCGGCTTTTTTATTGGTCATCTAGATTTTCATTAAAAGCAGATGGTAATAAAGTAGGAATGAATTTGATTAAAATAGGTAATAACAAACTGCCACCTGGAAGTAAAAATATAGTCAACGAGGGAATGGTTTTACAAATTTCCAAAAGTTGTTTTTTTACTTTTTTCTTCTCTTTTTCATCTAAATCTCTACGAGTTGAATAGGCTAATAGTACCATTAACTCTTTACTTTGTACAATTTCCTTTATCAATCTATTTTTATTGCGACTTATCAACGTGACGACACTTTGAGTTGTTTGATCGTAAAAATGTTTGACAGGATTTGAATAATTAAAATACGGTATCTCTTTTTTATGTTTTGCTATAAAAGCATCGGTATTGTCAATACTTTGCTTTACAAAGGCATCTGAAACCGATACCGTTTCAGCCAATGAATGTAAAAAATAGGACTCATTGTTCTCAATTTTACCGTCGCTCCATAAAGCCATTCCGGCAATGTCTATCAAATAATAGTGCTCTAATTCGTTTGAAAAATATTCCAATTGAAGTGTTTCCAGACTTTGTACAGAGATTCGAGAAAATTTACTATAGCGTATTGAGGCTTCAAAAAGTTTTATTAACAAATCATCATACTGCGATTTTTTAGATTTAATTTTTAAAGCTAGTGTCACAATATTTACAATGGTTTCCTCAATTTTCTTCAAGTATTTTTCTGGAATTTCACCATGTAGCAAATATTGACGAAAAGCTAAGACATCTATAAAAAGTAAAGCATTAGTCACCAAATGAGAGAAATTTTTACTGATGATGCTATCGTTAGTTTGAACACGCTCATCAATTATTTTCTCTAGTGTTAATGAAAGGGAATTTTTAGGGAGAATTTTTTTAAACAAACTAAAACCTTCAGGGTTCATTTGATTGTAAAAAGCAACCGTTTGTTTGATAAAATTTTCGGAACTGATTTCGTTATTGGTCAAACAAAAAACACCATATAAAGTATTTAATAATGCAACTTTAGAAATCTCTTCTTTAAACCATCCTTTGGTTTCAATGGGATTTATAGTATCAAATGTGATGATGTGGCCATAAATAAATCCTGTTTCCCTAACTTTTTGATAAAAGGAATCAGTAGTTGTAGAAACCGTTTGCTCTGAAACTTTTTGTTCAATAAAAAATTTATCTATCCAACCTGATGCCGAAGGGTTAATCATTGCTTAAATTTGAAAGTACAAAGCTATACTTTTTTACGCTAGTTTTAACTTGTGTTTTTTAGTTTAACACAGATACTACAATTAATTAGCATTGTTTTTTTAGTTTTAAACAAGATTAATTAAAATGTTATAATTTTTGATGAAAGATTCATAGAATCAAGTAGTATTTCTAATAGAGTTATTAAGTAGTTAAAGGAGATTTTTATACTTATTAAAATGTATTTATAAATATTGAAGCCCTGAATTATAATGAAAACAGGGCTTTTATTAATGTTTAAGAATTGAATAGAGTTTCAGCCGCATCCCAATTGACTACATTCCAAAAAGAAGCGATATAATCGGCTCTGCGGTTTTGATTTTTTAGATAATAAGCATGTTCCCAAACGTCTAAAGCTAAAACTGGTTTTCCCTTCAATCCTTTGCCACGTATACTCATTAATGGATTGTCTTGATTTGCTGTAGAACCAATAACTAATTTTCCATCTTGAACTACTAACCAAGCCCAACCTGAACCAAATCGTTTCATAGAAGCATCACTAAATTGTTTTTTGAATGCATCAAAAGAACCAAAAGTAGCAGTTATGGCGTCTCCTAATTTCCCTTTTGGAGTACCGCCACCATTTGGTTTCATTAAACTCCAGAATAAGCTGTGATTGTAATGTCCACCACCATTATTGCGAATAGCTTCTGGAAATTTAGACATTTTTTCGAAGATACTTTCTAGTGATTTCGAATGTTCAACTAAGTTCTTATCTAATGTTTCTATTGCTTTGTTCAAATTTGTAACATATGCTTGATGGTGTTTACTGTGATGAATTTCCATCGTTGTTTTATCGATATGTGGCTCTAAAGCATCATAGGTATATGGTAATTTTGGAAGACTATAATTACCTTGAACATCCATAGTGTCTAATTCTAGGATTTGATTTTCTAATTTTACAGGATTTTCAGAGGCAAATGCTGAATTTAATAAGCTAGAGCCAATTATTGTCCCTGTTGAAAGTATTGCTGTTTGTTTTAAAAAATTTCTTCGTGTATTATTATTTTCCATAGGTTGAAAATTTATCCTAAAAAGGTTATTAAATAAGAATATAAATTTAAACATTAAATAATAGGGATGGGTTAAGAAAGACTTAAAATTTGGTTGTTTTTTTATTCCGGATGTATTTGAAAACGTTTAAATCACATTGGAATTATGTAAAATTCAATTCAAATTTGTGTCGAATATCTTTGTAATTTTGAATGTAACAATAAATGAATAGTCTCAAAGGAGATGTTGTTTGCTTTAAATTAATGAAAATCAGAATTCTTTATTTTGAATGAATATATAAAAAAATAAAAATGAAACACAAAGAAATAGCCTTGACGAGTTGGAGTTTACTCAAACGTACGTATCAAGAATTTGATGAAGACAATGCCATTAAATTAAGTGCCTCACTGTCCTATTATACTATATTTTCATTACCCCCCTTGTTAATTATCATCTTGTCTATTTTTAGTTTTTTCTTTGGTAGAGAAGCGGTTACGGGAAGATTCTTTGGGCAAATTAATGGTATGGTTGGCAATGAAGCAGCAATCCAAATTCAAGAGACAATCAAGAATATAGAACTGTCAGACAGCAATACATTTGCGGCTGTTTTTGGAGGGGTAATGTTGCTTATTGGTGCTTCGGGTGTGTTTGCTGAAATACAAAGTTCTATAAACTTTATTTGGGGATTAAAAGCAAAACCTAATAAAGGGATTATGAAATTTATCAAGAATAGGTTAATGTCATTTTCTATGATTGCTTCTGTAGGTTTTTTATTGATGGTGAGTTTAATGGTTAACACAGTTATGGATGTTATAAATACGCGACTATTGGTTTATTTTCCGGATACCACAGTTTATATATTTTATATTTTCAATTTATTAGTATTGTTTGCCACAACTACTATGTTGTTTGCTACTATTTTCAAAACTTTACCTGATGGTAATATTGGTTGGAAGGATGCTTTAATAGGTTCCAGTTTTACTTCGTTTTTCTTTATGTTTGGTAAATTTGCTATCGGTTTTTATTTGGGAAGTTCAACCGTAGCTACAGTTTATGGTGCTGCAGGTTCAGTAATTATTATATTAATTTGGGTGTATTATTCAGCTATAATACTATATTTTGGAGCAGAATTTACCAAAGTATATGCCAATTCTCACGGTAATAAAATAATTCCAAATGAGTATTCTGTTGGGATTAAAGTCGAAGTAACTGAGATAAAGAAGAAAACCATAGACGTAATTCCGAGTAAAAATTAGGAATAAGTTGTCGGACTTTTTATCAGAAAAAATAAAAACCATAAAAAAACCGTCTTGTTTTTCAGGTACAAGACGGTTAAAAATAAAACTAAAAACTAATTTTTATTAAAAACAATATTCATTTTCTGCGACTAATTTTGTAGTGATTATTTCTCTTAATCCAACAATATTAGGCATATTCGTATATTTTGTAAAACGACGTAATCCCATTAACATCATACGTTGTTCATCACCTTCAGCAAATGAAATAACACTTTCTTTCCCTTTTTGAGTAACGATATCTACGGCTTTGTATAAGTATAATTTTGCCATAGCAATTTGCTCTTGTACTTTTGCTTCGCCTTCTTTTTTAGCTAGTTTTTCCGTTCTAAGAATAGTACTTTCAGCCATATAGATTTCGATTAAAATATCGGAAGCTGCCATCAATAATTGTTGATGAGCATCTAAATCAGGACCGTATTTTTGAACCGCTCCACCGGCAACCATTAAGAATGCTTTTTTCAATTTGCCAATCATTTCTTTTTCTTCAGCAAATAATTCAGAATAATCAGGAGTTTCAAATGATGGAATCCCCATTAATTCTTCTTGTACTTTTGATGCAGGTCCTAGTAAATCAACATGTCCTTTCATCGCTTTCTTAATCAACATTCCTACTGAAAGCATTCTGTTAATTTCGTTTGTACCTTCGTAAATACGTGCAATTCGGGCATCTCTCCATGCACTTTCCATTGGAGTATCTTCAGAGAATCCCATTCCACCAAAGATTTGAATTCCTTCATCGGCACAGTTTTGTACATCTTCTGAAACAGCTACTTTTAAGATAGAACATTCGATTGCGTATTCTTCAACACCTTTTAGTTCTGCTTCTTGATGCGAAGATCCTTCAGCTTCACGAGCTGAGATTCTATCTTCAATATCTTTAGCAGCACGGTAAGAAGCACTTTCTCCTGCATAACAGCTCGTAGCCATTTCCGCTAACTTAGCACGAATTGCACCAAACTGAGAAATAGCAGTGTTGAACTGGATTCTTTCATTAGCATATTTTACTGAACCTGAAATGACTCTGCGCTGAGCGTCCAAACAAGCAGCAGCCAATTTGATACGACCCACATTCAAAGCATTCATTGCTATTTTAAAACCGTTTCCTCTTTCAGAAAGCATGTTTTCAACCGGAACTTTCGTTTCATTGAAGAAAACTTGACGTGTAGAGGAAGCACGAATTCCTAATTTATGTTCTTCTTCACCCATTGAAATTCCATTGTCTGGAGTGTTTTCTAGGATAAAACCAGTGATGTTTTTATCATCACCAATACGAGCGAAAACTATGAATAAGGAACAAAATCCTGCATTCGAAATCCACATTTTTTGTCCTGTGATTGAATAATATTTTCCATCTTCAGATAAAACTGCTTTTGTTTTTCCAGAATTAGCATCCGATCCTGCGCCTGGTTCTGTCAAACAGTATGCACCAAACCATTCGCCAGAAGCTAATTTAGGAACGTATTTTTGTTTTTGTTCTTCTGTTCCGTACAAAGTAATTGGCATTGTCCCAATTCCAGTGTGTGCTCCAAAAGCAGTCGAGAAAGATCCCGTTGCTCCTGAAATATAGTCACAAACCAACATGGTAGATACAAATCCCATTCCTAATCCACCATAAGCCTCAGGAACTGCAACTCCTAAAAGTCCTAAGTCTCCGGCTTTTCTCATGGTTTCTTCTGTATAGGCGTAATCTTTTTTCTCAAAACGATCTTTATGTGCCCATAATTCTTTGTCTACAAACTCTTTCACAGAGTCACGCATCATTAATTGCTCTTCTGAAAAATCTTCTGGAGTAAAGATATCTTCGCACTTTGTTTCTTTTACCAAAAACTGACCACCACGGGTTACGTTTTTTTCAATTGTATCTGCCATTTTTTTATTTTTTTGATGTTGTTGTTAATGTTCTAAATCCTAAGTTAACGGATGGAAATCTATGACTACAAAAGTTCATAAATCCCAGCACTTCCTTGTCCAGTTCCTACACACATACTCACAATTCCGTATTTGCTTCCTCTGCGTTTCATTTCGTCAAATAATTGAACAGACAATTTTGCTCCGGTACAACCCAGTGGGTGACCTAATGCAATTGCTCCACCGTTGACATTGATGATATCAGGATTTAGGTTTAATTCTCTCGTTACGGCTAATGCTTGTGATGCAAAAGCTTCGTTCAACTCAATTAAATCAATATCGTTTAAGGTTAATCCTGCTTGTTTCAATGCTTTTGGAATTGCTTTAACCGGTCCAATTCCCATGATTCTTGGTTCAACTCCCGCTGATGCGAAGTTTACCAAACGGGCGATAGGAGTAAGGTTCAATTCTTTTACCATTTCTTCGCTCATGATTAGAACAAAAGCTGCTCCATCACTCATTTGAGAAGAGTTTCCTGCCGTTACACTTCCGTTCGCTTCAAAAACCGGTCTTAAACCTGCCAAAGCTTCTACAGAAGTTCCTGCTCTAGGACCTTCATCTTTATTTACGATATACGATTTAGTTTCTTTTTTACCATTTTCATTGATAAATGTTTGTTCTACGGTAATAGGAACAATTTGTTTGTCAAATTTACCTTCGGCTTGCGCTTTCAGGGCTTTAATGTGCGAGTTATAGGCAAACTCATCTTGGTCGGCACGAGATACATTGAATTGTTTGGCAACCGCTTCCGCAGTTAATCCCATTCCCCAATAGTAATCTTCGTTACCCGCTTTTGCAACAGCATAATCCGGAGTTGGTTTGTAACCTCCCATTGGAATAAAACTCATGCTTTCAGCACCACCGGCAATAATACAATCCGCCATTCCAGACTGGATTTTGGCTGTAGCCATACCAATTGTTTCTAATCCTGACGCGCAATAACGGTTTACGGTTACACCCGGAACGTCTTCGATTTTCAATCCCATCAAAGAAATCAATCGTCCCACGTTTAGTCCTTGTTCTGCTTCCGGCATCGCATTTCCTACCATTACGTCGTCAATACGTTTTTTGTCGAAATCAGGCAACTCATTCATCATAAACTGAATCGTTTCTGCTGCCAATTCATCAGGACGTTTAAATCTAAACACACCTTTTGGGGCTTTCCCCACGGCTGTTCTGTATGCTTTTACTATATAGGCTGTTTTCATATGGACATTTTAAATTTTTATTAAAAATTTATAATTTTTAATTTCTTAGAGGTTTTCCTTTGGTTAACATAAATTGGATTCTTTCTAATGTTTTTCTTTCTGTACACAATGACAAGAAAGCTTCACGTTCTAAATCCAATAAATATTGTTCCGTTACTAATGTTGGTTCTGATAAATCACCACCAGCCATTACATAAGCCAGTTTGTTAGCGATTTTCTTGTCGTGTTCCGAGATGTATTTTCCGGCTTCCATTTGGTCCGTTCCTACTAAGAACATTCCCAAGGCTTGTTTTCCAAGTACTTTCACATCGCTTCTGCGAATCGGTTGTGTATAACCTGCTTCTGCCACTAGTAAAGCGTGTTTCTTCGCTTCGGCAATCTGACGGTCTTTGTTTACCACAATGATATCTTTTCCTTGTTGTAAAAGTCCGGTATCAAAAGCTTCGTAACCAGAAGTAGACACTTTTGCCATAGCGATCGTCAAGAAATATTCTTGCAATACGTTCAACTCCACATCATTTTTATGGAATAAATCAGCTGCACGCAATGCCATTTCTTTAGATCCTCCACCGCCAGGAATTACTCCAACACCAAATTCTACTAATCCCATATACGTTTCCGCTGCAGCAACTACTTTGTCTGCATGTAAACTCATTTCGCAACCACCCCCGAAAGTCATTCCGTGTGGCGCAACCACAACTGGAATTCCGGAATAACGCACACGCATCATCGTGTCTTGGAACATTTTGATGGCCATATTCAACTCATCGTACTCTTGCTCAACTGCCATCATGAAAATCATTCCGATATTAGCTCCAACAGAGAAATTCGCTGCTTGATTTCCAATAACCAATCCTTGATATTCTTTTTCAGATAAATCAATCGCTTTATTGATAGCTTGTAAAACATCGCCGCCAATCGTATTCATTTTAGATTGGAATTCTAAATTCAAGATTCCGTCTCCTAAATCTTGTATAATCGCTCCACTATTGCTCCACACTTTTTTGCTTTCGCGAATGTTGTTCAGGATAATAAAGGCATCCTGACCTGGAACTTTAGTTTGTGATTTTGTAGGGATATTGTAGAAAAAAGTAGCACCTTCTTTAATAGAATAAAAACTAGTACTTCCGGAAGCTAACATTTCAGTAACCCAAGCAGCTGGTTCAAGACCTTCTGCTTTCATGATTTCGATTCCTTTTGCAACACCAATGGCATCCCAAATTTCGAAAGGACCATTTTCCCATCCAAAACCGGCTTTCATAGCATCGTCAATCTTGTATAATTCGTCAGAGATTTCAGGAATTCTGTTAGAAACATAAGCAAACATTCCTGCAAAGCTTTTTCTGTAGAATTCTCCTGCTTTGTCTTTTCCTTTTACCAGAACTTTAAAACGGTTAATTGGTTTATCAATCGTTTTTGTCAGTTCCAAAGTGGCGAAAGAAGCTCTTTTAGCCGGACGGTATTCTAAAGTATCTAAATCCAAAGACAAAATATCCTTATCTACTTTTTTATAAAAACCTTGACCTGTTTTGCTTCCTAACCATTTATTCTCCATCATTTTGTTGACGAAATCCGGTAATTTGAACAACTCGTGTTGCTCGTCATTCGGGCAGTTTTCGTAGATTCCATTGGCAACGTGTACCAAAGTATCCAATCCTACCACATCAACAGTTCTGAAAGTAGCCGATTTTGGACGACCAATAACTGGACCGGTCAATTTATCCACTTCTTCAATCGTCAATCCCATTTCTTTTACCAAATGAAATAAACTTTGAATCCCGTAAATCCCGATTCGGTTCCCAATAAATGCCGGAGTATCTTTGGCAACGACCGAAGTTTTTCCTAAAAATTTAGAACCATAATCAGTCAAGAAATCCAAAACGTCTGATGAAGTTTGTGGGCCAGGAATGATTTCGAATAATTTTAAATAACGCGCAGGGTTAAAAAAGTGTGTCCCGCAGAAATGCTTTTGGAAATCTTCGCTTCGTCCTTCACTCATAAAGTGAATCGGAATTCCCGATGTGTTTGAAGTTACCAAAGTTCCCGGTTTTCTGAATTTTTCAATTTGCTCAAAAACCATTTTTTTGATGTCCAAACGTTCCACCACAACTTCAATTATCCAATCTACATTGGCAATTTTTGCCATGTCATCAGTAGTATTTCCCGTAGTGATTCTACTGGCAAATTTCTGATTGTAAATAGGGGATGGTTTCGATTTTAATGAATTGGCTAAATGCTCGTTTACCAATCGGTTTCTTACAATTTTGCTTTCTAAAGTGAGGCCTTTTTTAGCTTCTGCTTCAGTAAGTTCTCTTGGAACAATGTCCAACAGTAGAACTTCAACTCCAATATTAGCAAAATGACAAGCAATTCCTGAACCCATGATTCCGGATCCTATTACTGCAACTTTTTTAATTGTGCGTTTCATACGTAATTAATATTTGTTTTTTTATTTGGATATGGTATAACCATTCTTAATTATTGATTATTTTTTTGAATCAGGCGATGTCATTTTCTATTTTTTCAGTTTGCTCCGCTATTTCGCTGGCGCTTGTGTGATTAAATATATTTTTATCTTGGATTAATTCATTTATAGTATCCGCAACTTCAATAAAGTGCTGTAACTTCTCGTCAGAAATGTGTTGTTTCACCGTTTCATTAAACTTCAAAACCGTATTCTTAGATAATTCCCTTTTTTCTTTACCAAAATCAGTTAGGTAAATCAAAACACCACGTCCATCTTCGGGATTTTTTTTTCTGATGATTAATCCTTTTTCTTCCATCGATTTTAAGGTCCTAGTCAAGCTTGTCGCTTCCATTCCCATTTTTGGTCCCAAAGATGTAGAAGGAGTACCACCTTCTTTGTCTATGCTTAATAAAGCAAAACCAGTGGCCATACTTGCATCGTATTTTGAAGCTTCTTCATTATACATTCGGGCAACTGCTTGCCAAGTGGCACGTAAAATATAATCTATCGTTTTATCTTTCATAAGTAACTATATCGATTTCAAATATAATAAAAAATACTATGCATGCATAATATATTTAATTATTTTTTTAATAAAAAGTATTAAATATAAATAAATACCACTGAATTTGAGCAAATTGAATCGTTTTTTAACGTATTTTTTGGGCGCGCCCCTCCATTTTCCTTCGTCGTTCCTCCTTGCAACTCCGGGTCGGGCTGTACGTTGTATCTTTTATTCCGCAGGCTTCATAAAAGGATGCCACTTCCATCCCTCGCGCAAAACCTGCAGATTAGAAATAATGGGACTTGTAGTTTAATTAGTGGAATTAATTATAGAATCTGTTGATGAGATACTTCGTTCGTCAGTATGACAAAGGAGGAACTATGATAATGATTAGAGGATTATTATAGTCCTTAATTAAAAACAAAAACCACGAACATTAATTCGTGGTTTTTTGTGTAATAAATATTTTTCTAAGACTTCTTAAATTCCCCACTATCCACATCCTTCAAGAACTTAATCACGCCCGGGAAATAGTTTTTTGGGTCATCGTATTGCGAAAGGTGGCTTCCGTTAGGACATAACAAGAAACGTCCGTTTTGTACTTCTTTAGACATCCATTCCATGTGCTTGGGATCCATAGTGTCATATTTGGCACCAATAACCAGCGTGGGAACACTAATTGTTTTAAGTCTGGCAGTAACATCCCAATTCTTTAAAGAAGCATTTCCTGTAATTCCAAATTCACTAGGTCCTTGCATATACACATACACATTTGAGTTGATGTGTTTGAAAGCTCTGTTTATGGATTCGGGCCATTGATCAACAGGCATTCTTAAAATGTGTTCCGTATAATAGTATTTAAAAAGCAGTTCAGTGTATTTTGGATTGATATAATCTTTGTTTTTTTCAAATGTTTTTATTTGATCAAAAACTACTTTCGGAAGTTTTGGGCCCAATACTTCATCTGCATATTTATTGTAAGCAGGTGCGCTGGCCATCATATTCGAAATAATCAAACCTTTAAGATTCTTTTGGTATTTCAACGCGTATTCCATCGCTAGGATTCCGCCCCAGGATTGTCCCAAAATATAAAAGTTAGTATTGTCACAACCTAATGCTTTTCGAACCTGTTCCACTTCCTCCACAAAGCGTTCGTTGGTCCACAAACTGTTATCATTGGGTTGGTCGCTGTAATACGAGCCCAATTGGTCATAATAAATGTATTCGATGCTTTCGTTAGGGAAATATCCATCAAAACATTCGTACAATTCATGTGTCAATCCAGGACCGCCATGAAGCAACAACACTTTTATTTTTGGATTGTTACCTACGGTTTTTGTCCAAACTTTAAATGTGCCTTTTGGTGTTTTAATCGGAATCATTTTGATACCACCCGTAAGTTGATCGTCTCGTTTTGAGAAATCTAAATAATTTGCTTTTATAGAATCTTCGTTTGTTTTTTCTTGACAATTAGAAAAAAAGAATACACTTAGTACGGAGCAAATTAAGACTTTTAGTTTCATAACAAAATAGTTTTTATCAAAGGCTAGTTGTATATTTTATGGAATAAATCAATGTATTTTTCCATTACAATTTTTCGTTTCAGTTTTAGAGTAGGAGTGAGCTGTCCGCCTTCAATAGACCAAACATCTGGTGTCAATTCAAAACGTTTTATTTTTTCCCAATTTCCAAATTTTTCATTTAACGAATCTATTTCTTCTTGAATTCGAGCAATAACTTTTTCATTAGAAATGATTTCTTCATTGCTTTTCCCAACATCAATTCCGTGGATAACACCCCATTCTTTGACAAAATCAAAACTAGGCTGAATAAAAGCTGCAGGCATTTTTTGTCCGTCACCAATAACCATTATTTGTTCAATAAAACGAGATTGTTTCATCGTATTTTCAATTAACTGTGGAGCTATGTATTTTCCTCCTGATGTCTTGAACATTTCTTTTTTACGATCGGTGATTTTCAGAAATCCCTCTTCGTCAAATATCCCAATGTCTCCCGTGTGGAAATATCCGTTAGTGATAACTTCACTGGTAAGTTTTTCATCTTTGTAATAGCCCATCATTACGTTAGGTCCTTTGCAAAGGATTTCACCGTCTTCAGCAATTAGAACTTCTACATTATCAATCACTTTACCTACAGTTCCCACTTTGAAACCGTGATTTCTCATGTCATTAACGGAGATTACAGGTGAGGTTTCGGTTAAACCGTATCCTTCCATTACGGGAATTTCTGCTGCGGCAAAAATTCGAGCCAATCTAGGTTGTAGTGCAGCACTTCCAGAAACCATCAAATCAAGGTTTCCACCTAAACCTTCTTTCCATTTGCTAAATATAAGTTTACGGGCAATTTTGAGTTGGAATTCATACCAAAATCCATTTTTGCCGTAAGGCTCGTAGATTAATCCTAAATCAATGGCCCAAAAGAATAGTTTCTTTTTGATACCAGTTAATTCTGTTCCTTTAGCGTAGATTTTATCGTATACTTTTTCTAAAAGTCTTGGAACAGCTGTAATTACTGTTGGTTTTACTTCTTTTATATTATCACTAATTTTGTCAATTGATTCTCCAAAATATACTGATACACCGTAATATTGGTATAAATACAAGATCATTCTTTCAAAAATATGACAAATAGGAAGGAAACTCAACGCACGACTTTTCCCTGCTTCAAATGGAATTCTCGAAGCACTATCTAGCACATTTGAGACAATATTTTTATGCGAAAGCATAACTCCTTTTGGCTTTCCTGTGGTTCCTGAAGTATAAATTATAGTTGCTAAATCTTCTGTTGTTACGTTGTTTTTTCGCTCTTCAACCTCACTTTGATTGCCTGTGTCTACACCAAGAATCAATAATTCATTCCAGTTTTTGCAGCCTTCAATTTCGTTAAACGAATAGACTTCTTTTACGTTTGGAATTTTATCCCTAATCAAATTTACTTTACGCAGTACTTCGACATCCGATACAAAACAATATATGGCACCGGAATGATTCAGGATGTATTCATAATCATCTTCGGAAATTGTTGGGTAAATGGGAACGGTTTGAGCACCAGTCTGCAACACACCAATATCCATAATATTCCATTCGGTTCTATTATTAGTAGAAATAATGGCTATTTTATCGTCTTTTTTAACGTTCATTTTCAAGAGCGCCCTAGAAACCGCGTTGGCTTTGGCAATATATTCTTGTGTAGAAGTTTTTATCCAAACCCCGTTTTGCTTTGTTGTTAAAGCATCTGGAATTGAAGTATATTTTTCTTGTTGATAATAAGGAAAATCAAAAAGTCTGGTTATAGAAGTCATTATTCGAATGTTGAATTGATTCGCAAATTAAATAAAAATTAATAATAATTATTAATTTTCAAAAATTAAATGGAAAATTAAACCAGAATTATTCCATTTTACGAAATCGTTTTCTTGTAATGAAGTTTAAGAGGCTGATTTTAAGCTTAAATGTTACTTTCAGATGAATTTTCTAAGGAATAGATTAGTCAACATAGTCTTTGCTTCTTTCTCCTAAAATGAACATTTTCTTTTTTTGAAAATGAATAGAAAAATGGGCATTTATCCAGTCTTCTGTAGTTTCTATTTCTGAGTTTGTCTCTTTGTTTTTATACCAAAGTGTATATACCGCATAGTTAAAGCCTTTTTCGTACTTTGGAGTACCATTTTCAAAACATTCTATTCCCCAAATAATTGTTGTCTTTGATAAATCCAATAACTGAAAAATACCGGTTCCATCCAGATTCAATTGTATTACAGGTTCTTTTTGTCCTTCAAAAAGATAGGTTCCTGTTATGGGATAATCAATGGTAGTGGTTATGTAATGGATTCCGTCTTTGGCTGTGATTTTTTCAACTTTATTTTGTGCGTTTGCACTAGCAAAAAATAGAATTAAAGGTAGTATAAATACGGCAACTAATTTTGTCATTTCCGGTAGTTTTGGTTTTAAACGAAAAGTGTTTTTTATTGCTACTAGTATATTTAGTAAATGTTTTTTCAAATCTAACAAATCGAAACTTTGTAAACAAATAGTAGTAATTTTTCGTCTAATAAAAGTCATGTATGTATGATACGATTGTATTCGAATAGCTTGAAAATATCGGATAGTATTTATTTAGGAACTCCAGCCTTTTCCATTTCAGCCCTTTTTTATTTTTTTCTTCTAATTAATTGTTGGAGATTCTTTTCTTTTACAGCAGCTCTGTTTTGAATGCAATAATCAGTATGATAAAAGTGTGATTGGAGAAAATTAATTTGCATTTCATTCCATTCTTCTAGGCTGAGATTGGGGTTATAATGTTTTAATTCTAAATACAGTTTATTTCCTATGCGTTCAAAATTTTCGGTACCCAAATATTCGAGATCGGCATCCGCAAGTATGCGTTCTAGTTTGTTTTTTGGTTTTTGAGGTATTGTAGTGGCACGTATCATGCCTGCAATAATTTCAATTTCTTTTTTGGTGTATCCAAATTCAGGTAACTTCTTTTCAGCAAACCGAATACTTTCTTCTTCATGTCCCTCATTAACTCCGTTGATAAATCCGGCATCATGAAGTAAGGCAGCAGTTTTAATAAGCAGCATATCTTTCTCCGTTGTATTTTCTTGTATCGCAATATATTCCGATACTTCCAGCACATGTTGTGTATGTTTCCAATGGTGATAAATGAGAAAAGGAGACAATTGTGTTTTTAAACAATCCATGACATTGGTATACAAAAGATTCCAGTTTTTCATATTTTGCAGCTACAATTAAATTAAAAAATAAGGTACGCATACACGCTATGAAAGCATCTTTGCGAGATGTTATTTCATAGATTTTGGTTACTAATGTTTTTGTTTGTTTCTTAAAATTCCACCGCTGGCTTCTTTAATATATTGGATAAACATAAAAGCATTTGGGTCTAATTTTCTTATCTCATCTTTTATTCGGAGTAATTCCAGTCGCGTTACTACGGTGATTATAATGTCACAATCTGATTTTAAATCGAAAGTATCCGGTAGATAGCCACGTTCTCCTTTTATTATTGTGATTCCTTTTCCAAATTTTTTCACAATTAGGGCTTTAATACTTTCACTTTTAGCTGAAATAACATGTAAAGAAGTATATTGTTCTAAACCATGGGTTATATAATCGAGTGATTTTATGGCTGAAAAATAGGTGACTATAGAGTACAATGCCGTTCCAATTCCAAACGACCAGGCTGCCGCTAAAAACAATAAGGTATTCATTGCAAATATAACTTCGGATATATTGAGGCCTATTTTTCGGGTGGTCAATAAAGCCAAAATTTCTACACCGTCAGCAGTGGAACCACTCCGAATGCACAATCCCATCCCGATACCAATAAGGCAACCGCCGAACAAAGCAATTAAAAGTCTGTCTGTGGTAACAGCTTCAATATGAATAAAAGTCATACTGGCGGCTAGTAATAAAAAAGTCATCAAGCTTTGTAATGCAAATGTTTTTCCCAATAATCTTTTTCCTAAAAACAAGAAAGGTATGTTTAAACCCAAGACCAGAATTCCAAATGGCAGATGGGTAATTTCATGGACAAGTATCGAAATCCCTATAATACCGCCATCCAAAAATTTATTGGGTATCATAAACCCCTTTAATGCCAATGTAATGAATACTACGCCCACTATGTTTAGAATAATATTTTTAGGATGAAATATTTCTTTCCAGTCAATGGGTTGGTAATTAATATTCATAGGAGCTAATTTGGATTAAAATCCATTAAATATACTACTTTATTTTAAAAATATACTTTATATTTGTCTAATAATTAGGTTGTTACATAAAATTTTGATTACTTGGTTTCCCCAGCCATTTTACAGTAATAGTTTTCTAAATAAAAATTTATTAACCTTTAAATATAGTAATCATGGCAAAGCCTGTAGTGATCACGTTGACTGTTCAAACCGCTGCTCTTTATGGAATGAATGCTCCATCACAATCTCAAGTTGATAGTTGTTGCACATTATCCGATGATAATTCCGGAAGGTCACAAAATGGAACTTTAGAGGATTTCAAATCATTCGTATTTATCAATAATAATGTAAAGTGGGTTGGTGTTTCAAGGGACTCAGGATATTCAGTAGCAATCGATAGTATTGATTATGAGTCCAAATCCAATGACGTTAATTTTTTTGATACACCTATTATTAGTGGTACTGGTGGAAGATCTGGAAACGCATCGGCCAATGTCAAAAACGACCCAAATTTAATCAACCAGTTAGATATTTACAACATCAATTTTAGGGTTTATAATTCGGGTAATTCTTCAAAAGCATTTAGCATAGATCCAAAATTAGCCATAAATCCGTAATGGACTTTAATTTTAAATATCCTTTTACAATCGCTCTTTTTGTTTTTTTTGTGGCCATAAGTACTATTTCAGCTCAAGAGCAAAAAGTGGCGGACAGTCTTGTGAAAATTTATCAAAAAGGGAATATTAAAAATGCTGAAAAATTAGAATTACTTAGGAATTTATCTTTTAATGAAGTGAATAATCTAAAGCTGTCCTTGCGATATGCCGAGGAACTTATTGCGCTGTCAAAGTTAGAAAATAATTATTTATACCTGCACAGAGGGTATTTTCAAAAAGGAAATAAACTCAGGCTAATAGGCGATTTGAATAAGTCTTTAGATGCTTTTTTTAAAAGTGAAGCTGCAGCTAGCAAAGCCAAATATAGTGTTGGTCAAGGAACTGCTTTTTCGGCTATTGCCGATGTATATTCGGTCATGGGAAATTCTAAAAATGCCTATCTGTACTATGATAAAGCCATTAAAATATTAAGAAGAACGGACAATTCTATTGGATTAGCATCTGCGTTGTTAAATGCTGGAGATGAGTATTTTAAAAATAAAAAATTCGATTTAGCACTAAGAAATTTTAAAGAGTCTGGCAAAATTTTCAAGAAAGCCGATTACTTAATTGGTACCGCTTACAATTTGGGAAACATAGGAATGGTATATGCGGAGCAAGGAAAGGATGTTTTAGCCATGCAATACATAAGTAAAGCCATAAAAATTCTGGAAGAACTGAAGGATTATTATGCTATTTCTGACTACCTGACCTACATGTCAGCTATTTATTTGAAACAAAATAATATGGCTTTTGCACTCAATTATGCACAGAGAAGTCTGGAGCTAGCTCAAAAATATGGCTTAAAAGATCAAATCAGTAATTCAAATTTGAAACTCTCAGAACTCTATCAAATAGCTGGTAATCCTATCGAATCCTTTGCTCATTATAAAAATCATATTATTTATCGGGATAGCATTATGAATCTCAAATCAGTTCAGCAAATGGCTGATATACGAACGAATTATGAAGTTTCTCAGAAACAAATTGAAGTAGATTTGCTCAATCAGGGAAGAAAAAATCGCCAGATTATTGCCATTTCATCCTCGATTTCATCGGGACTGGTTTTTTTACTTGCTTTTGGAATGTTTAGAAGGTATAAATTCATCAAGAAAACAAATGTCATTATTGAAGCAGAAAAGAATCGGTCAAACAGCTTGTTGCTAAATATTCTTCCCGAAGAAACCGCTCATGAGTTAAAACAAAATGGCAAAGTACGCGCCAAAAAATTCGAATCGGTATCGGTATTATTTACCGATTTTGAGGGATTTACCCAATATGCAGAAAAACTACCGCCAGAAAAACTGGTAGAAAGTGTGGACTATTATTTCTCGAAATTTGATACAATCATGGAAAAGTATGATTTAGAAAAAATCAAAACAGTAGGTGATTGTTACATGTGCGCGGGAGGTTTGCCTTTTTCAACAGATGATCATGCTTATAAAATGGTACAGGCGGCTTTTGAAATTGCCTCTTTTGTTAAGGATTCAAAAAATAATAACCCACTAAATGATACCCGTTTTGAAATTCGTATCGGAATCAATTCTGGACCAGTGGTAGCTGGAGTTGTTGGAACCAAGAAATTTGCGTATGACATTTGGGGCGATACAGTAAACATCGCTTCGCGGATGGAATCTAATTCTGAACCAGGAAAAATAAATATATCCGAAAATACGTATGAACTGATTAAAGATACTTTTAATTGTGATTATAGAGGTGAAATTGAAGTTAAAAATCGGGGAATGATGAAAATGTATTTTGTAAATAATCCTACAACATAAAGTGATATTAATTGTTTCAGTCAGAAATCCTAATATTGACTTTTTGGGAAGAGTTTGTAAAACTACATAGACGATTACAGTATATCAGCGCGGTAGGATAGAAATTCCTATCCAATGCATAACAAGCATTATTGCGACTGTTATTCCAAAACTACACAAACAAAGAAGTCGCCAATATGTAGATCTTCCATACCCATATTTCCAAACCTTTTCACCAGCTTCTTTTCTGTTTTCTTTTAAAGTAAATTTCGAGAGAATGTAAGTTGAAACAACAAAAATTAATATTGCAATTAGCCAAAATTTAATCATGATTTACTTTTTTAATGACGGTATTAAATTACGATTTTTTTTCTTAAATTACCTTTTGCGTCATGTTTTACATTTGATTTTAAACTAAACTAAGCCCATTTTATTCGGATTTGCCAAATCTTCCAAATACAAAACCAATTTCAAATTAAGCCTAATACCCAAATTGCTTGTAGCGTGTGTTGGCGGTAGTTATTTAGACAATTCTACTTTTAATTTAATAAATCCTTTCCAATTATTTCCAGCTTCGTGATAATTTATAACTAAAGTAGAATCGATTGTTTCAGCGGAATACCATTGACCAGCATGATATGGAATTTGTTCTTCTAAACTTTTATTCAGAAGTTCATGCAAATAATCATAAATAGCTTTTTTATGATTTTCATTCAAAGCGACTCTTTTTTTCTCGATAATTTTTCGACTTGTTGAATTTTTACAGTCAACGCTATCTTTTGTTATTTCAGCAAAAAGTTTTTTTTCTGCACTCACAATTTTTATCTCTTCGTGATGTCCGCCCCATTCTCCACATTCATCATAATCTGCTGTCAGTTTCAAATAACCTGCTCCAACAATATTTTCAAATTCGGCAACTTTGTCGGTGTTTTTGGTTTCTGGTGGCTTTCTATTACAACTTAAAATTAAGAATGCAATTGCGAAATAATATGCTTTGTTCATATTTACGAAAATGTGGTTTATAATTACTGCTGACGTCCCGCTGCTTCGCGAGGTTTGGGACTAAATTAAGATTTATTTTTCGGTTAACTACAAATTTCCCAAATACAAAACCAACTTTAAATTAAGCCTAAAACCCAAATCTTGCGAAACCGCTGTTGTGTGCAGTTTTATATTTTTTCTGAAGTTTCTGTTAAGAAGTCTATAGCTAACAAAATCAATTGCTCATTCTTTTCTTTAGTTAAATAGTTTATTTTAAGAACATACGAATTATCATTTCTATCATATTCGGCTAATATGTCAGGAGACAAATCTGAACTGCTATTGGCTATTTCAAATATTTGTTTTAAAGTAGATGATGAAGCCAAAACAGTTTTAAGTTTTTCATCATTGCAGGAAATATCGAATGCTTTATTTTTCCCCATAATTTTATGAAGAAAACTTGCACTACCGATTCGGAATGAAGTTTTATAGTGTGGATTACGGATTTTGGTTTCTGAACTTAAAATATTCTGGTCAGTAAAGCCATCAATTCCGACTCTTGTAGCCTCATTATTTCTTGCTTCAAAATAAATAGTTGATTCAGACCTCGGAGTTGCAAAAGACATTGAATATTTTTCAGAGGACATATAAGCTCTGCCATTCCAATAGCTACTTTCTTGCGCTTTAATATTAAACAAACTAATATAATTTGGATTCTCGAATATGCTCATAGTTTTTGTTTTTGGCAAATTGCACACAACGTTTCGCTGCTTTGAGATGGTGTGTGGTTCGTAACCTTTCAATTTTTGGTTTAACGAAAACGTGATACAAAACGGTAATTCCACTAAATCACACACTATATTAAAACAGCTGTTGTGTGCTGTTCTTTTTTAATTTTTATTTCTCAATTTTCCAATATCTTTACTTTGGGCATTTCAATAGAAATCATTGTTTTTAATGATTTTTTTCGAATATCTCCTAAATTATTAAAAAAATAATCTACGCTGTTTTTATCATTTCTTTTAGTGTATGCGAAAATTAATATTCCTTTTTTATTATTATCTAAATCTATTTGTTTGTAGCGATATATATTGAATTCAGCAGTATTAATTATATTATTTTTCATATCGCTTAAAACAAAGTCTACAATAATTTCTTTTTTATCAGGACTATAATTCGCTTTATAATTACACGTAATATCTGTTTGTTTTCGAATATTTAGTTCTTCAATTTTTTGGTCGACCGCATCATTAAGCGTAAGGTCGGTTACAAACAAATGTATAGTTAGCATTTCTTTATAATTTTCAGCTGATTGTTTTTTCGGAAAATATTCTTGAATATAATATGTTTCATTTGGTTTGTCTGACCAAGAAAAATTAAAATCTTTTGAATTAAATATTAAAGGACCTGGCACTCCAATTCTGTCAATTGGGGCATCATTAATAACCGTAAAAGACATTAATATTGTTGATAGAATAATTAAGTATTTTTTCATTTCATTTTTTTATTTTTGAATAGCACACAACGTCTTGGCACTACAGCGGGTTTGGGATTAAATTAAGCCCTATTTTCGGATTAGCCAAATATTCCAAATACAAAACCAACTTTCCATTAAGCCAATTGCCCAAATCCGTTGTAGTGGCTGTTGTGTGTAGTTCTTTATTGCATTGGATTTTTACCGGCATCTGATAGTTTTAAGTTCAGAGCATCTCTCTTCTTTTTAATTGCTTGAGGTCTTACAAATAGATATTCAAAAAGCATTTCTATAACATCTAAATTCCATTCTGCTTCATGAGGTTCAACTTCTACAATTTCTCCACTGCTTTGACTTTTTATTGGATGAGCTGCAAAATTGCCAACATTTCTTATTGAATCTATGCTTTCAATTAAATCAGTTGGCAACAATCCATTGTCTATAATTTCTTGAATTTCTTGAAAAAGATCTTTTTTCTTTATTCCTAAATTTTCTCTTATTAAATGTTGCAAACATCTCCGACTAAGTGCTGCACTAGCTTTTGGACTATCAACAATTACAAGGCAAGCTTCATTATAATCATCTGCAAACTGAACTGGTACTTCAAGTGGCACAGGAGGTCTATTTGCAATTTTAGGTCGAATTAATAATTCAGATTTATAATTACGTTTTTGTCCGAATTGTGATTCGGTTAATATGAAGTTTCTTAAATAGTATATATTGTTTTTGCAATTCGGACAATTTTTTGAGAGTATATCCCAATTTCCTTGAGCATCATTTCCAAGTGAAATTTGCTTTGATTCATCATGAAATTCTACTAAACAATGGGGACATTTCATATCTAAAATTATTTTTTATTGTTAATATTTCAATTTTATTTTTCGTTCGTTCGGGAGAATTACACACAACGTTCCGCGGCTTCTCGTCAGTTGCGAAGTTCGGAACTTTTTAATTTCTGTTAAAGATAAAAATTCTTGCGAAACGCAAACGTGAATTCACTGCAAAATTCGCAATTGCGAGAAACCGCTGTTATAGGTAGGCTGGCTACAATGCTAGGTTTTCATCTTCAAAATACAACACAAAAGTTTGAAATTCATCTATGTCTATTCCATTTTGTTTTTTCTCTTCAAGAAATTTAAAGTTTTCCAAAGCTTCCTTTTCCACATCATATTTTTGGAATATAGAATTGAACTTTTCTAAACTTTCTTTTGCGGTTCTTTCGCAATACATTTTCCACGTTTCTTCAGACTTTCTGCTTTCCGTATCATAAGCAAGCCAATATAATTCACAAGTTCCATCAGGCAAAGCGTATTGAATTTGTCCGCCACTAATGGCTAACAAATTTTCTCGCGCAATGTTAATTACATCTTCAAAATCAATTTTTCTACAACCAAATTCATTTCCGGTTAAAATGTCTTTGTCGAGAATTCTTTCGGGAATATTTCTTTTAAACTCGTTCAATTTTCTGTTTCTAAGATTACGCGGGCCAGCTTACCTATAACTTGTATATAGGCGCTACAAAATAGCGTATATACATCTCATTTTGGGTGGATAGGCGCTACTGCGTAGCGTATTACTTTCAAATATACACTTTAATTATTATCCTACAAATCATCAAAATAGCTTTTAAATTCATTCCATAAAAAAAGCGCTCCTTTTCAGGAACGCTTTCATATAGTAAATCAAAAAATTATTTTTTATCCATCCATTTTCTGGCATTGACAAAAGCTTCATGCCAAGGTGAAACTTCATCGTCTCGGTCTTTTGGGTAATAGGCCCAGTTCCATTGGAACGTAGAACGCTCAATGTGTGGCATCATCACCAAGTGACGTCCTGTTTTGTCGCAAAGCATCGCCACGTCAAAATGTGAACCGTTTGGATTAGCAGGATAGCCTTCATAGGCATATTTAGAAACAATATTGTAATTTTCTTCACCCATTGGTAAGTTGAATTTTCCTTCACCATGCGAAACCCAAACTCCAAGTGTACTTCCTGCTAATGATGAAAGCATCACTGAATTGTTTTCCTGTACCGTTACCGATGTAAAAATACTTTCGTGTTTGTTACTTTCGTTGTGCAGCATTTTTCCGTGTACTTCATGCTCTGGATTAATTACTTCCAATTCCATGAACAATTGGCAACCATTACAGATTCCAACAGACAACGTATCTTCTCTTTTAAAGAAATTGTCTAAAGCTGTTTTTGCCTTTTCATTGTATAAAAATGCTCCGGCCCAACCTTTGGCAGAACCCAATACATCTGAATTAGAGAATCCACCAACAGCTCCAATAAACTGAATGTCTTCCAAGGTTTCACGACCTGAAATCAAATCGGTCATGTGAACGTCTTTTACATCAAAACCGGCTAAGTACATCGCATTTGCCATTTCACGCTCGGAGTTACTTCCTTTTTCACGGATAATAGCTGCTTTAGGTTTTGGCTTAGAATGGTCGATAACTGGTTTTTTTCCTGTAAAATGTGCAGGGAAAGTATAGTGTAACGCTTGGTTTTTGTAATTGTCAAAACGTGCTTGAGCCGTTCCGTTCTTCGATTGTTTTTGGTCTAATAAGAAGGAAGTCTTGAACCAAATATCTCTGTATTCTTTTATATCAAAAGTCAAATGGCCAAGGTCTAAAGTTCCGTTTTCGACCACTTTTCCTAGTTTGTAGAACGTAACTTTATTTGATTCTAATATAGATTCCACTTCAGCATCTGATTTTGCTTGGAAAACAATTCCTATATTTTCAGCAAAAAGATATTTGATGATGTCTTTCTCTTCAAAAACTGAGAAATCTATTTGAGCTCCCAAGTTAGTATCTGCAAAACACATTTCTAATAAAGTCGTGATCAAACCACCGCTTCCAATGTCATGTCCGGCAAGGATATTGTTGTCTGAAATTAATTCTTGAATGGTATTGAAGGCTCTTTTGAAAAAGGCAGCATCTTTAATCGTTGGTACTTCATTTCCAATAGTGTTCAATGTTTGTGCAAACGAAGAACCACCTAATTTAAAATCATCTTGTGACAGATTGATGTAATAAATAGAACCGCCGTCTCTTTGTAGAACCGGCTCTACTACTTTTCTAATATCGGTACAATTTCCACCTGCCGAAATAATGACCGTTCCCGGTGCGATTACTTCTTCATTTGGATATTTTTGTTTCATGGAAAGGGAATCTTTTCCGGTTGGGATATTGATTCCCAATTCGATTGCAAAATCCGAACAACCTTGTACAGCTGCGTACAAACGAGCGTCTTCCCCTTCGTTTTTACAAGCCCACATCCAGTTTGCCGAAAGTGAAATTCCTTTTAATCCATCTTTTATTGGTGCCCAAACAATGTTTGATAAAGATTCGGCAATAGCAGTTCTTGTTCCTGCCACCGGATCAATTAACGAAGCAATAGGCGAGTGCCCAATCGAAGTGGCAATTCCTTCTATTCCTTGGTAATCTAAAGCCATTACACCACAATTGTTTAATGGCAATTGCAATGGACCTGCACATTGTTGTTTCGCCACTTTACCACCTACGCAACGGTCCACTTTGTTGGTCAACCAGTCTTTACAAGCAACCGCTTCCAGTTGAAGTACTTGCTCTAAGTAGGTTGAAATGTTTTTCTTGTCGTAACTTAAATCGCTATAGTTTCTTTTGATAGTTTTGTCCGTCATAACTACTTTTGGAGAACTTCCAAAAAAGTCTTCCAAAGCAAAATCCATAGGTTTAGCACCAGTTGATTTTGATTCGAAAGTAAAACGATGATCTCCGGTTACGTCTCCTACTTGATACATTGGAGAACGTTCCCTGTCAGCAATTTTTTGCAATAAATCGATGTTTTCCTTACCAATAACCAATCCCATTCTTTCCTGGGATTCGTTACCAATTATTTCTTTTGCCGAAAGGGTAGGATCTCCCACAGGTAATTTGTCTAAATCAATTAATCCGCCCGTTTCTTCCACTAATTCCGAAAGACAGTTTAAATGCCCTCCAGCGCCGTGATCGTGAATAGAGACAATTGGATTGTTATCACTTTCTACTAATCCACGAATGGCATTAGCAGCACGTTTTTGCATTTCCGGGTTCGAACGTTGAATGGCATTCAATTCAATTCCTGAACTAAAAGCGCCTGTATCTGCTGAAGAAACTGCAGCGCCACCCATTCCAATTCTATAATTTTCCCCACCAAGGATAACAATTTTATCACCTGTTTGTGGTTTTTTCTTAATCGCTTGATCTAATTTTCCGTAACCAATTCCACCCGCTTGCATAATCACTTTGTCGAAACCTAGTTTGCGAGCGTCTTCTTCGTGTTCGAAAGTCAGGATAGAACCTGTAATTAAGGGTTGTCCAAATTTATTTCCAAAATCAGAAGCTCCGTTTGACGCTTTGATCAAAATATCCATTGGCGTTTGATACAACCATTTTCTTTCGGTCATACCGTTTTCCCACGGTCTGTTTTCGGCTAAACGAGAATAGGAAGTCATGTATACTGCCGTTCCTGCCATTGGCAAAGAACCTTGTCCACCTGCTAAACGGTCACGGATTTCTCCACCAGAACCCGTTGCAGCTCCATTGAAAGGCTCCACGGTTGTTGGGAAATTGTGCGTTTCTGCTTTTAATGAAATAACCGAATCAAATTCTTTTACTTCATAAAAATCAGGTTTATCAGCACTTTTTGGTGCAAACTGTTGTACACGAGGCCCTTTTACAAAAGCAACGTTGTCTTTATAAGCCGAAACAATATCGTTCGGGTTTTCCTGAGATGTTTTCTTGATTAATTTGAATAAAGAAGATTCTTTTTCTTCTCCGTCAATGATAAATTTTCCGTTGAAAATCTTGTGACGACAGTGTTCTGAATTGGCTTGTGAGAATCCAAAAATCTCAGAATCTGTTAGTTTTCGTCCTAATTTAATCGCTAGATTATCCAAATATTCCACTTCTTCCGGACTCAAAGACAATCCTTCTTGTTTGTTGTAAGCAGCAATATCATCGATGTCCAAAATGGCTTCCGGAAGTACATTGATAGTGAAAATATCTTGATTTAACTCAGCGTATTTTAGCGACAACATCGGGTCAAAATCAGAAAAATCAGCTGTTACTTTGTGAAATTCTTCGATTCTAATGATTCCGGAAATTCCCATGTTTTGGGTGATTTCCACAGCATTAGTGCTCCACGGCGTTATCATTGTGGCGCGAGGACCAACAAAAAAATCCGTCAGTACGGATTTTTCTATTTTATTTGAATCGGCAAAAAGCCAGTTTAATTTTGAAATGTCTTGAGCCGAAATTTCGTTTTGCGTTTGTACGGCAAAAACAGTTTTGCTTTGGTTTTCAAAGAAATGGATCATTGTTTTTTAGTTTGTTGTATTGCGGTGCAAATTTAGTCAATTAAGATTAAATTTAAGGTAAAAAAAAAGCGGCAATTTGCCGCTTTCCTAATTAGTTGATTATTAATTTCTTGATGACCGAATTTGAATCGATGGTAACTCGAACTAAGTACGTTCCTTTTGCAATATTTGGCAGCGTAATTTCTGATTTGGTACTGTTTTCTTCGCTGTAAATTTTCTGACCAATTATAGAATAAATTTCTATAGCATACTTTTTATTCGAATTATTGATAGAGAAATTTCCATTAGATGGATTTGGATAAATTGCAATATCATTTATATCAAGAGTAACGCTTGTTTTAGGTGTTTTTTCAACCACACGACTTCCTAAATTGTTACAGGTGTCTGAAGTGTACGAATCCCATTGTGCTGTTTTATTGAAAGTGGTCGTTGGAGAAGTAACTGTTGCTTTTCTTCGGATTGTTTCATCAGCTGCAAAGTTTGCTGTTCCGCCGTTAAAAGTTCCAATGATGTCAATTAAGACTCCATTTTTGAATAAACCTACAGCATCATTTCCATTAAAAGCCATTTCAGTTGCTGATGTAGAAAGATTAGCCGAACTTATAGGATAACAAGTGGATGCCATCAAACTATTTACAATGGTGAATTTACTTCCGTTATTCAGCGTTCCGGTTAAGGATAGTCCTGTACTCCAAGCACCGGCACCGTTGGTTTGTTTTTTGATACTGTAAATCGATAAATTAATCGCTCCGCCTGTTGCATTTGAAATTTCCAACGCTTTATTGTTTGACGAACCTTCAATATATTCAGAAAATAATAAATCGGTTGCAGTGGAGCCACCGCTAGTTGTAGTAACATTGACAACATTGCTTGAAGCTGAAATATTTCCGGCTGCATCCTTAGCTTTTACAGAAAAAGTATAGGCTGTTGCAGCAGTTAATCCCGTAACATTATACGTTGTGCTTGAAACGGTACCTAATAATGTAGTTCCTCTGTATACGTTGTATCCGGTTACTCCAACATTGTCCGTTGCGGCAGTCCAAGATAAAGTGGTTGTAGTTTGAGTTGTTCCTGATGCTGTCAAAGCTGTAGGTGCTGATGGAGCTGTTGTGTCCGCAGTTCCAGCAACTATATTTACAGTATAATCCTCTACTTGACCATACGGGATCGCTTCGCAAGAAGTTGGAATCGCATTGTATTTCATTGAAACTCTCATTCTGGTAGTTCCTAATGCAGCCGAAGCTGGTATTGTGATTGTTCCTGTTGCTGGAGTTGTTGTTGAAGTGGCTTTCGACCAAACCAGTTCTCCTGCGTCTGTAAACAATCCATTTTTGTTGTAATCAATCCATACGGCGTATCCTTCACTATAAACTGTTCCTGTCCATGATGGTGTGATGGTGATGGTATTTGCTGTTCCTGAAGTTACATTTGTAGTTAATGCAGTAAAATTTTCATAACCTGCTGTTCCTGTACTGGTGTTATTTATAGCACCAAAAACGACTTTTCCTATTTTTTCATCGGCAGTACTGTTTCCTTGAGAAGCACAATACGTAATTGATGTTCCGGCAGCAGTTGTAGCATTCACTACATTACTTGAAGCCGAAGAATTTCCTGCTGCATCTTTGGCAACAACATAAAATGAATAGGCCGTTGAAGCTGTTAATCCAGAGATAGTAGTTGTTGTTCCGGTTACTGTTGTTTTTAATGCGCTGTTCATGTATACATTATATCCAGTCACTCCAAAATTATCAGTAGAAGCCGTCCAGCTTAATGAAACTGAACTTGATGTTGTTCCGCTAGCTACTAAATTCGTTGGAGCAGTAGGAGCTTGTGCATCAGCAGTTGGGTTCCAAATCGCTTGTACATATTCTGGATGGTCAATGTATGGATTCCTATTGTTCTGAGCCGTATAAATAGCATTGTTACGAGCAATTTCTCTTGGGCTAACAGGATCTTGATTGTGCCAAGTTAGCAATACATTTAAAAAAGCAGTTGTAAAAACTTGATTACTGCTACCATTGAACATCGCATACGTATAGCCAGCAACAGTATTTTCGTAACGTGTTGCAAAATAAAAATACATACGTGCAATGTCGCCTTTGAATTCGTTGATAGGTTCGAAAATAGGTCCTGAATAACCAGAAGTTGTACTTGTTCCAAGTTTACTTCCGTTTAAGGAAGTCCAAGTTGGAGAAGTAACCGGCCCGTGTGGATAATTAGAACGTTGTCCATTTACTTTTCCGTCAGTTGGTGTGATGAAATGCGCATCCGAAACCATTGGTGATTGTTCACTAAATACAGATTGCGGAATAATGTGCTCTCTATTGTAACAATCGCCCTCTACGCTATAGGTTCCACATCTTTGTGTTGTTCCTGCGGAGTAATTATAAGGATCTGTTCCTGTGGGATTTTCAGAATACATGTCTAAAATTGTGGCGTCATTTTCAAAGTAATAATCCCTGTCTGATGTTTGATATATGGTATATAAACCTGCGTATCCGTTATCAGTATGTCCTTTGATGATGTTGTATAATTGTGTTTTCAAGGTGTAGCCAGTTCCCGTGGCGGTGTTGTAATAGCCACTTGGTATTTGGGCTATGGCAGCTGTGACAAACAGTAATAATAAGACAGAGTAGATTTTTTTCATAATTTAAATTTGTTTTGGTTATTGGGGTTAGTTTCAGTTTTTAAAAACTTGATTTTCAAATCTTAAAATACTGATGACGCGCAAATTTATAACTTTTATGATGGGTTATGTTAAGAAATTATGAAGTTAATTAAGATTTTCTTAACATAATTATTAACATTTTAAGGAAAGTAGTTTTACTCTTACTTTAGAAGAAAACAGAAATGAAAATTGGAATTGGAGTTAAAGCAATGGTGTTTATTTTGGAAAAACTTTGTTTTGATACGCACCCAAATCTGGTGGTAAAGTTCTTGTGTTTCCTAAAATATCAAGCGGAATTAAATACGCCGAACTCCCTTTTGCGAAAGCTGCTGAAGTTTCATCAATATTGAATTTGTTCTGTGATGTATTGAAAAATTTCGGGTCTTTGTTCAAAATTATAGCAGTATAGTGTGCTGTGTCAGTATTGAATTGATAATCGGGATTTGTTGAAAATTGATTGGATACGTTGTCAAATTTAATCAGGCAATTGTTGAATTGGTATTCAAAAGTAGCCCCTGTTTTCTTGTTTAAACTCATTTCGTTTGAGTACGACCCATAAATAATACAATTGTTAAATGTGGCTGCGGTTAAATCTTTCACTTCCGGAACTGCTCCCAAAATATAATTGCTCACCAAAACTGCTACTTGTTGTGAGCTGTTCCAGTTATTGTTGAAGGTGGAATGTGTAAAAGAATAATTTCCGCCATAAGAACACGCTAAACTGGCTTGTCCGGCATTATTGATAACTAAATTTTTCCCTTTGATTTTTGCGGTCTGCGCCAAAATTCCGTAGTTACTGCTATTGTAGATTTGGGTATTTTTGATAGAAACTGTTGTCCCATCATTGTTTTGAATTAACAAACCAATGGTTGCATTTTTAATCGTTAGGTGATTCAATGTGTTATTAGTACTACCGTCGGTGAGCCAAATGGTACCCCATTGTCCTGGTACATCTGAAAAATCCGGTTCTAAACGGTCACCTTCAAAAACGACCTCGTTTTCTAGTTTATCCGTTGTTGAAAGTGTTCCATTAACCTGTATCGATGCGTTATTGGCTACAATTAGTCCTGAGTTTGCATGAAAATGAACTCTAGTTCCTGCTTCAAAAGTAGCAGTTTTATTCGAAGGAACTGCTGCGTAGCCATAAATCACATAGGGTTTGTTATTAGTAAACTGCAATTCATTTCCATTAATAGCGTCATTTTCATCTAGGTAAAAGCCATCAATTTTCTCGTTTCCTATTGGTAGTGTTTCACTAGTTCCATCGGTAAATCGCTGTGGATAAAGAAAAATAGCATCTTGTACAAGGGTAACTAGTTCCACATTTTGAAGATTTTCACCACTATCAAACTGAATTTGATCGGTGTATAAAAAGTCAGCCGGATTTGTATCTGCAATAGCAGCAGTGGTTTCAATAAAAATATACAAACTGTCTTTGGCTAAAAGGTCTACGTTGTTAAAAATTTTCCCTTCTGTTCCCTGCATTCCATCAACGGTCATTCGGTATTTTGAATTCAATCCTTTTCCTAATTTAATAGTTGGAATGGTAATGTCATTCTTGCTTTTATTGTATACTTTGAGTCGGTACGTGCTAGAACCTATATTGCTAAAAACGGTATCTAAATAAACGGTGTCCTTCGAGAATTTCAAATCACCAGTACTCGCTACAGTCTCAAAATCGGAACGACAGGAACAAATACATAGGATAATTCCAATAAAAAAAAGTAATGTGATAGGACGCATTTGGTTATATTTTTTGTAAAAATAAGGAAATTCTATTTTGAAATAAGAATAACAATTGTAATTACTGTTATGTGACTTATCTTTTAATTATTTTTACATTTTTAAACACAAAAAGATGACATTCGACAAAGAAAAAATACTTCAATATTGCAATCACGTTTCTAAAAACACCTTAATGCAAACATTGAAGATCGAATATACTGATGCGGGAGAAGATTTTCTGGTTGCTACAATGCCTGTGAATCCCTCTGTTCATCAGCCAATGGGATTATTGCATGGTGGCGCATCAGTGGCTTTAGCAGAAAGTGTGGGTAGTGCCGCTTCAATGCTTTATGTGAATTCTGAACTAAGCGAGGTGCGCGGAATTGAAATTTCAGCCAATCATTTGAAAGCAAAGCGGGACGGAATTGTAACGGCAACCGCTAAGATTGTTCACAAGGGGAGAAGTATTCATCTTTGGGAAATCCGAATTACGGATGAAAACAATAACTTGATTTCACTTTGTAAACTTACCAATATGGTTTTACCAAAAAGAAAAGCAGGAGATAAATAATTGGATTTTAGTGTGGTTAAAGTCAAAAAAACAGTTTTAGTAAAAGTGTAAAAGGGTTTTTATCAAAATCAAGCACATGATACCACCTTTAGTTTTAATAGAATTTATATTTTAATACATAAGATATGATTGATTTTTTTATAAAAGTAAAACAACATAAAGCTCAAAACTTACCTTTTGTCTTGTACAGAAAACCAAATAACATCAATCTAGCAGGTTATTTTCAAAATAATGACCATTTGTATTTTGCCGAAAATTTTGAAGAAACAGGTTTTGTTTTCGCTCCTTTTGAAGGAAGTCAGATGATACTGATTCCTAGAAATCAATCGGTAAAATGGCAGACCTTGATTACTTCTGTTAAAGAAAATGAGGAATCTGATGTTCTGAATTTAGAAGATTTTCAAGCAAAGGAACATTTTGTAAGGCTTGTTGAAAAGGGAATTGATGCTATTGCAAAAGGGACTTTGAAAAAAGTGGTATTGTCACGGAAAGAAATAGTTGATTTACCTAATTTTGATTTAGTTTCAGTTTTCGAAAAATTAATTCAGAGTTACCCAACTGCTTTTTGCTATTGTTGGTTTCATCCAAAAATAGGATTATGGATGGGTGCTACACCAGAGCAATTGCTCAAGTCTAATAATAATACCTTTTATACAATGGCTTTGGCAGGAACTCAAAAACTTCAAGGAATAACTGAAGTGGCTTGGGAGCAGAAAGAAATAGAAGAGCAGCAATTTGTCACTGATTTTATTTTGAATAATCTAAAGGACGTGACTACGGAGGTAGCAGTTTCAAGCCCTTACACGATGCAAGCAGGAACTTTGGCGCATATTAAAACAGATGTTGAAGGCGTAATAAAAGATAATGCTACTTTGAAACAAGTTGTTTCTGTTTTGCATCCTACGCCAGCTGTCTGTGGATTGGCAAAAGAGGCTGCTAAGGATTTTATTCTTCACAATGAAGGTTATGAAAGAGAATACTACACTGGTTTTTTAGGAGAATTGAACAAGGTTGGATTTAATAAAGAAGAATTAAAATCCGATTTGTATGTCAATTTACGATGCATGCAAATAAAGGATGCTTCCAATCACGAATTGACAAAAGCTCATCTATACATGGGGTGTGGTATTACAAAGGACAGCATTCCTGAAAATGAATGGAAGGAGAGTGTGAATAAATCTGCTACTATGAAACGTGTATTGTAATAAATGAGGTTTAAATAAATACTAGGGTTTACATATTAAAAAATAAATAAAATGAAATTAGATATACTTGCTTTTGGTGCACATCCTGATGATGTAGAATTAGGTTGTGCAGGAACTATTTTAAAAGAAATCTCGTTAGGGAAAACAGTAGGGATTATTGATTTGACCCGAGGCGAATTAGGAACTCGTGGTTCAGCTGAAATTAGAGACCAAGAAGCAAATGCTGCCGCAAAGATTTTAGGAGTTTCTGCGCGTGAAAATTTAGAAATGCGTGATGGTTTTTTTGTTAATGACGAAAAGCATCAATTAGAAATTATAAAAATGATTCGAAAATATCAGCCTGAAATTGTTTTGTGTAATGCAATTGATGACCGACATATTGATCATGCAAAAGGAAGTAAGCTGGTTTCTGATGCTTGTTTTCTATCAGGGCTGATGAAGATTGAAACCACATTAGAAGATGAAAGACAAAAGGCTTGGAGACCCAAGTTGGTATACCATTACATACAATGGAAAAATATTGAACCGGATTTCGTAGTTGATATTACAGGTTTCACAGATAAAAAAATCGAATCCATTTTGGCATACGGTTCTCAATTTTATGATGCAAATTCTAATGAACCAGAATCGCCAATAACGAGTAAAAACTTCTTAGAAAGCCTGAATTATCGTTCTAGAGATTTAGGAAGACTCACAGGAGTAGAACATGCCGAAGGTTTTACTGTTGAAAGATATTTGGCAGTCAATAGCTTAGGAGATTTGATGTAAATTTGATGTAAATTTTTAAAAAAAATATTTGCAGAAGTAAACTTATGTTGTATATTTGCCACCGCTAAGCAAATGGTGGTTGTAGCTCAGTTGGTTAGAGCATCGGTTTGTGGTACCGAGGGTCGCGGGTTCGAGCCCCGTCTCCCACCCAGAAAGCAAAAGCCTCTCAGAAATGAGGGGCTTTTTTTGTGGATTAAATTTAGGTACAAAAAAGAGCTTTGAATTCCTTCAAAGCTCTTTTTTTGATTTGCACAAGGGATAGTAGTGTAAATCCTTTATTGACTCGTTTTTTAACGAGACGATAAAGATTGTAACGTATAGCCCGACCACGCTGTAACGCTAGTGAAAGCGTGGATGTGCCCCAATGGTTACTCTATTTCTTATCTACGATAGGTCTTTCGGTACGATTTGCCAGTTCCCAAGCGGTTACAAAAGCAAATTGCGCTCTTTTTGTTAATGCATCGTATTCAATTTTGT
Organism: Flavobacterium sp. KS-LB2; assembly: GCF_036895565.1. Taxonomy (NCBI): domain Bacteria; kingdom Pseudomonadati; phylum Bacteroidota; class Flavobacteriia; order Flavobacteriales; family Flavobacteriaceae; genus Flavobacterium; species Flavobacterium sp. KS-LB2. Next base: position 1,275,260 of record NZ_CP145904.1, read on the forward strand.
CAGGACTGTCTGTTGGTTTGTGATAGTCTGCATGTACGCCGTTGAAAAGGAATACTGAAGGAATACCATATTTTGCAAAGTTATAATGGTCAGAACGCTCATAGAAATGGTTTGGATCTTTAGGGTCATTGTATTTATAATCTAAATCCAAATTGGTGTATTTAGCGTTTGCAATGGTGCAAATGTTATCTAAATCTGTCGATAATCGGTTTGCGCCAATCACATATACATAATTATTACTGCCAGCATGCGCTTCGTCACGACGCCCTATCATGTCAATATTAATATCAGTAATGGTGTTTGCTAAGGGAAACAAAGGATTTTCAGAGTAATATCTGGAACCATGTAAGCCGTGTTCTTCACCAGTAACATGAAGAAAAAGTATTGAGCGTTTTGGGCCGTGTCCTGCTTTTTTAGCAATTTGGAATGCTTGCGCAATTTCTAACAAGGCCACTGTTCCTGATCCATCATCATCAGCACCATTATAAATTTCTCCGTTTTTTGCACCTACGTGATCGTAATGGGCAGAAATAACTAGTATCTCATTTGGTTTTTCAGAGCCTTCTATGAATGCCCAAACATTTTCTGAATCGGGTAAGTTTTCATTGCGTTTTGCATTAAGGAACGCAGCAGGGATTTTTTGGTAAAAGTCTGAAGCTCCAGTTGGGAAGCTGATACCGTTTTTCTTGTATTCATTGATGAGGTATAGACCTGCTTTTTTCTGGCCTGCTGAACCTGTTTCACGACCTTCCATTTCGTCAGAAGCAACGATATAAAGGTGCGTTTTTAATTCGTCAGCCGTAATTGTATTCATGTATTTTGTAGGGTCGATATTTGCAATACTAATTTTTTGAGTAGTACAGCTCATATTTAAAACGACCATCAGACCTAATAAAGGGATTTTTTTCATGTTTTTTTAATGTAAATTGATAAAGGTGTAAATAGCAAAAATTGATAAAATTATTATGATAAGAATGAAGTTTATAAAAAATAGTAAGCTACTTTTTATAAAAGATATTAAGCGCGTTTCTCCATAAAAACGATGGTGTGCGGGAAAGAAATAATAAATCATCCATGCAGTTCCTATGACGTTAATGACTATCTGTATGAAAGAAACAATCCCTAGTGCTGCAAATGGAGACAATCCTTTGTTAATAAGGAACAGTAATAGAAAAAGGAGTAATAAAAACGAAAAGTAATGTAAGGTAAAAATGCCATGGTCAAAGTAATACCAGCGTTTTTTGCTATGGAAAAGCCAGAGAAAAAAAGCAAAGATAGGCATGAAAACAAACAGGACTTTGGGTAAATTATGGGTAAAGGAGCTTATGAATTTTTCAATAATTTCACTTTGTGTGTTGTTTTTTTTAACAATTTGAATTTTTCTATTCATCCAATAATTAAAATCGGATAACTTTTCAGACTCAGGCGCATGTTTTTGGATGGAGTCTAATTGTTCTACTGATTCGTATCCAAATGACAGTATATTGATGTCATCTTTTGAATTAGTTTGGTTCTCTATAACCGAATCATTTTTGGTAATAATAGTATTCTGAAGAAACTTATTTTTAGTGGTTACTTTTGGTTCTTTTTTGAGTGCATTTTCATTGGAATTGATTGTATTGGGAAAAATAGCAATCAATAGAAAAGTAATAAAACTGATAAAAATATAAAGCCGAACAGGAGCCAAATAGGAGAGTCGTTTCCCAGAAAGATATTCTTTAGTCAATGCAGAGGGCTTGAATAAAAGATTTTTTATGGTTCTCCAAAAAGCATTTTCATAGTGCGTTAAGTCTTCAAAGAAGTGGATAAAGAGATGGTGAAAGGTCTTTCGGGTATCCGTATTCTCTTGTCCACAATTAGGACAGAATCTATTTTCTACAACATACCTGCAATTCAGACACGTTTTGTCGTTTCTTATTTTACTTTTGGACATAAAAAAAACAGTATAAATTATAGAATCTTGTTGTGTTTTAAGTTATAAAACTAACAAAAAAACTGAACTTATACTGTTTTTTAAAAATTATATATAAAAAATTATTTCAAAACTTCTTTTAAGAAAGTATTCATGCGTTCCCAAGAACGTTTTGCTGCTTTTTCATTGTACGCCGCTCCTTTAGAATTATCATTCCCAGCTTCAGGCTCTGTAAAAGCATGAACTGCATCAGCGTAATAAATCATTTCCCAATCTGCTTTTGTATCTCTCATTTCTTGTTGAAAAGCGGTTATTTCAGTTACAGGAACATAAGGATCATCAGCGCCGTGAAGCACTAAAACTCTAGTAGTAATTGGATTGTTTACTCTAGCAGCGTCACGACCTAAACCACCATGAAAAGAAACAATTCCTTGTGTTTTCATTCCAGTTCTTGCAGCTTCTAGAACACCAGTTCCACCAAAACAATAACCAATCATAACAATATTGTCTGGATTAGCGCCTGCTTTTACTAATTGATCTAACGCAAGTTGAATGCGTCTTTGATAATCACTCACATTAGTTTTGTAATAACCAGCTTGCTTTCCTGCTTCTTGTGTGTTGGTAGGATAATTTCCCTCGCCATAAATATCAGCTATAAAGGCATAATATCCCATGTTTGAAAGTTTTTCTGCTGATTCTTTGGAGTGATTGTCGATTCCTTTCCATGCGGGAAGGATTAAAATTCCGGGCTTCGTTTTGCTTCCTTTTTTAGGTGCAATTGCTAATCCGTTTAATTTTTGATTTCCATCCGTGTATTGTACTGCTTTTAACTGTGCAAAAGCGCCGTTGGAGAATAATAAAAATCCTAAAAAGGCTAAGAAAATATTTTTCATATTGATTGTTTTTATCTTTTACAAATATCTCAATTAATTTATTCTGAAATTAGTACCGTGATTTTTTTAATTGATAACAGTATTTTAAATTCTTATAATGGCGATTTGGTAATTATTCTCCGGGATGATAGGATTTCTCAGCATGTTTTTGAACGTCTTCTTTGTAAAACAAGACATCTTTGAATTCTCCATTTCTGTACATTTCTGCCTGATCGTAAAAATGTTTCGATTTTGGATCACCACTGTTTCCGCCTGCGAGTAATGATTTGGCTTTTATTTTTGGTCCAAATTCGACTGCGCACACAAAACTGTTTCCATTTGTTCCATAGCGTTTTTTGGTATCTTTTTGATAGTTGCTTTTGTATGCCGGTAAGCTTCCCCAAATTGCTGGTCCGTAACCTATAGGCAAACTTTCAAGAGCATCATTATAAATCAGATTTATGTCACCGGAAGCTCTTTGGAAACGGTTGATTTCTCCCCATGGAATTTGCCAAGTTCCAAATTTAATCTTCAAATCGTTTACCACCATATGTAATTGCGGAATCAATTGATCTGGAAATGCGTTTTTTGCAAAATTACGGGTGTTTTCCACTTGGTCCATTTCGCCTTCATCTACATACACTTTTTGAATAATTGGGTCTAATTTATACCCCCATTCCACAGCGAGAGTTGTAGCCACAGAATTTTCTCGAGCATAATAATCCCAATTTTTTAATAGCGCTATCGGTTCTGAAAGCTCAGCGTAGCGCGGGTCTTCTATACTGATATTTTTGTCAAAACTAGAAATTAATGCTGGAATTAAAAACTCGAAAGCGGTCAGTTTTGTGTCGTAACCGTCAGCAATTACTTTGTCTAAGGTATATTTATCGCCTTTACTCAAGAGTCGAACGGCATTTAATCCTCTGAAACTTTCCCCATCTGGTGCCATGTACGGCAAGTAGTTTTCTTCTTTTGGACTATTGGCACCCGCTACGGTGTACGGTGTAGAATTACAGTTTTGCAGCCAACCATTTATTGGGTTATAAGAATGTACCGTTTCTGAAACTTCATGTAATCCTTTCCATTGTGTTGCCGGTGTTGTACCGTCTATAACTTTTGACCAATTTAGTTTCTTGTCCCGAATAGGAACAAAATTCCCATGCCAATACGCTATATTTCCTTCTTTATCAGCATAAACCGTATTGTTTGAAGTATTGGCTTTCAAATCCATTGCTGTTTTGTAGTCTGCAAAGTTTTTTGATTTTGTTCGTATCCAACTTTGTTCTAAACTTTTCATCGAACGATTATTCGATTTTAAGCTAATCCATTTCCCGTCTCTTATGGCCATTATGGGACCGTGATTGGTATGATAGGTGTTGAATGATTTAGGAATCAATTTCCCGTTTTCCAGATATTTTATAGTTATTTTTTTCTCGATAACCGGAACTAATTTGTTGTTGTATTCGTAAAAAAGTTTGTTGTTTTTGGTCACGATTTTTTCAGCATACATATCCGCAACATCTACATTTGAAGAGGTATGCATCCAGCCGCAATTCTCATTAAATCCTTGGTAAATGAAAAATTGTCCCCAAGTCACTGCTCCGTAAGCGTTCAATCCTTCTTCGCTGCTCATTTGTATTTCTGGTCTATAATAAAAAGAAGTATGTGGATTAATGTATAAAATGGAGTTTCCCGATGCCGTTTTTGATGGAGCAATTGCAAAACCATTAGAACCTGTTTGCACGTCTTTTTCTCTTTCTATGTAGGCCACTTTATCAGTATTTCCAGAATAAAAAGCTTTCAATTCTCCGGTTGAAAGATCAGCGGTGCTTATGGCTCCAATACTTCCATCGGTCCAAAGCAACGGGAACCACGGTTCAAAACGAGTCAATAAAGCGGGTTTTACTTCGGGGTGATTGTATAGGTAAAAGTTGATTCCGTCCGCATAACTGTTTAATAATTTTTTCAACCAAGGTGCCGCTTTTTTATAATCTGCTTTCGCTTCTTCGGTATTCATCAAAAGTTTAATTTCTAAATCATTGTATAAAACCGACTGCCCTTTGATTTCCGAAAGGCGACCGAGTTTTTCAATATAATTCATTTCTACCCGCTTGAAATCGTCTTCACATTGTGCGTATAACATTCCAAAAACGGCATCCGCATCGGTTTTTCCATATATGTGTGGAATTCCCCAATTATCCCTGATAATGGTGACTTGTTGGGACAGTTTTTTTAGTCTTTCTATTTCTTGATTTGATATTTTTTGTGAAAACATCGAGAAACTAAAACAAAAAACTAGGATTGTAACTGGTAAATGATTTTTGAAATACTTCATTTTATGGAATATTATGTTAGAGACTTACATTTCTTTTGAAAGCACAACCCAATTCAATTATTGAATCCGTTTTGGCAATACCAGGAATATTGTCTATTTTTTCATAAAGAACTTTACGCATGTGCTCATGATCTTTGGCAATAATTTTTATGTAAAGGGTAAACGATCCGGTGATGTAATAGCATTCTGTTATTTCAGGGATTTTTTTCAGTTCTTCAATAATCCTGTCAGAATCTTGATCTTTATTTAAGGTAATTCCGGTAAAAGATCCCCAATCATAACCTACTTTTTTTTCATTGATTAGAGGTTTTATCCCGGTAAGTATTCCTTGTTCCATTAATCTATTGATGCGTTGATGCACCATGGTGTTAGATATTTTTAGATTGGCTGCAATGGCTGAATAGGCCATTCTTCCGTCTTTCTCTAATTCTTTGATAATATTGATATCGAATTCGTCTACTATATCCATGTTGGTTTAATTATAAATGATGCTTTTGTGTTTGTATAAAAGTACTTATTTTTATTTATTTCGAAATGCGTCTGTAAATCGAATTGTAAATTTAAAAAATGACTTAATTTCAATCTAAATTAAAGAAATATTTCTAAATATAATCTTTTTAAAAGTCAAAATATTTATTTTTATTGGTAAATTAAAAAAAAATAGTAATTTTGTACTTTAAAGTATTAAAATCCAAACATCATGGCACATACAGAACAAAACCTTTCTTCAAAATCTGAAGCGTTGATAGCAAAAGAGAATCAATACGGAGCTCACAATTACCATCCTTTACCTGTAGTTTTAGAAAGAGGTGAAGGGGTTCATGTATGGGATGTGGACGGAAAAAAATATTATGATTTTTTATCGGCTTATTCTGCCGTGAATCAAGGACATTGCCATCCAAAAATTGTTGGTGCTATGATAAAACAAGCGCAAACGTTGACATTGACTTCACGTGCTTTTCACAATGATCAATTAGGACCGTTTGAGGAATATGTGACCAAGTATTTTGGTTTTGATAAAGTATTACCTATGAATACTGGTGCTGAAGCAGTGGAAACGGCTTTGAAGTTATGCAGAAAATGGGCGTATGAGGTTAAAGGAATCCCTGAAAATCAAGCGCAAATTATCGTTTGTGAAAATAATTTTCATGGAAGAACTACAACAATCATTTCATTTTCGAACGATGAAACTGCGCGTAAAAGCTTCGGGCCATTCACGGCTGGATTTATTAAAATTCCATACGATGATGTCGAAGCATTGGAAAACGTTTTAAAATCAACCAAAAATATTGCTGGATTTTTAGTGGAACCTATTCAAGGTGAAGCAGGAGTTTATGTTCCTTCCGAAGGATATTTAGCAAAAACGAAAGCACTTTGTGAAGCACATAATGTTTTATTTATTGCGGATGAAGTGCAAACAGGAATTGCGCGCACAGGAAGATTATTGGCAACTTGTGGAAATTGTGACTGTAAAAAAGGATGTGAAAACAAACCAGAAGTAAAACCAGATATCTTAATCTTGGGTAAAGCCATTTCTGGAGGTGTTTATCCTGTTTCGGCAGTTTTAGCGAATGATGCTATTATGAATGTAATTAAGCCAGGGCAACACGGCTCAACTTTTGGAGGAAACCCAATTGCTGCTGCCGTTGCTATTGCTGCACTAGAAGTTGTGAAAGAGGAAAATTTAGCACAAAATGCAGCTTACTTAGGCGAAGTTTTAAGAACGGGACTGAATGAGATTGCTGCCAGAAATCCATTAATAACGCTGGTTAGAGGAAAAGGATTATTGAATGCTATAGTTGTCAATAGTGATGAAGAATCTGACTTGGCTTGGGATATTTGTATGAAATTTAGAGATTATGGATTATTGGCCAAACCAACACATGGTAACAAAATTCGATTTGCCCCGCCATTAGTAATCACGGAATCTCAAATACACGAATGTTTGGCAATTATTGAAAAAGCTTTAAATGATTTCAGATAATGGGAAAAACGATAAAGTTAATAAAGAATCGATCCGATATTGGAGCTGGTACTCGGGGTTCCGACTTAGGTATTGATGCTATCGAAATTGCTGCAATTAATCAGAATAGTGACTATTTTAATCAATTTGAGTTTGAAGATGTCAAAACGCATAACGAATCGATATATGATAAAAACCGGAGTTCATCTGCTAAAAGAATTGAGCATGTGGTGGAGCAATGTACCCGAGTTTGTAATGCAGTAAAGAAAAGTATCGAAGGTAATTATTTTCCAATAGTATTATCAGGAGATCATTCCTCGGCATTAGGAACTTTAAGTGGTATAAAAGCGGCGTATCCAGAGCAAAATATTGGAGTATTTTGGATTGATGCCCATGCAGATTTGCATTCGCCTTATACTTCGCCATCAGGAAATATTCATGGAATGCCATTGTCAGCAGCTCTCGGTGATGATAATCTGAGTTGTCAAAACAATGTAGTTCCTTCAGAAACCCAACAGCATTGGGAAGATATGAAAAATATAGGCTATCAAGGACCGAAAGTTTTAGCCGAAAATCTGATTTATTTTGGTGTTCGTGATACCGAAGAAGAGGAAGATCATCAAATTGAAAAACTAAACATTAAAAATTATAAGGTTGACGAAGTGCGTTACAGAGGATTGGAAACCTGTGTGGCTGAATCTTTGTCAAAACTTGCGCATTGTGATGTGTTGTATATTTCTTTTGATGTGGATTCTATGGATTGTGATATGATATCTTATGGTACTGGTACACCTGTTCCAAAAGGTTTTGATCAGTATGAAATCATAGCGATTATCAATCAGATTATCCAAACGAAAAAAGTAGTTTGTATCGAATTTGTGGAGGTAAATCCTTTACTAGATACTAAAGGAAATAAAATGGCTGAAACCGCTTTTGAGGTTTTGGAAGCGATAACAACAACACTTATTCTTCCTATTGAATAATTGTATTTGTTACTTTAAAAAGTATAAAAAAGTCCGAAATCTTAATTAGACCGCACCCAAAATTTTAGACAAATTTATAATTAATTTTGATAATAATGAGCTCGATATTGTATCGGGCTCATTTTGTTTAAATTTGATCTTTTTCTTTATTTGTAATCTCTTTTATATTGTAATATTCTATACTTATAAATTGAGTTTGTAGCTCTTTATTGGGGTTTTAGAAGATTGAGAAAGTTTTAAATTTCTTCAAAATTGTTTATCTTGCTGAACTCACTGATCATATACACCATTAAATTCTGATCAAACAAATAATCCTGAAAAGAAATAAAGCAAAGAAGCATGAATAAAGTAGTGAATTTTATTGACTTACATAGCGGAGAAGAAAATAAAAAGAAAGTATTAGAGAATGTGACGTCAAACATATCTTTTCGAGGATCCAACTTATGGATTTTAGCTTGTGCAATTGTGGTAGCTTCAGTTGGCTTGAATGTAAATTCAACTGCGGTTATTATTGGTGCCATGCTTATTTCACCTTTAATGGGGCCTATTGTAGGTGCTGGTTTTGGTTTGGGAATTTATGATTTTAATTTGCTCAAACGATCACTTAAAAATTTGCTTATTGCTACTGTAGTGGGTTTAGTAGTTTCTTCTATTTACTTTTATTTGAGTCCTTTTAAAGACACACAGTCCGAACTTTTAGCCAGAACCTCGCCTAATATTTACGATATTTTTATTGCTTTTTTTGGAGGATTGGTAGGCGTAATCGCTATTACAAGGGTAGAAAAAGGAAATCCAATACCAGGAGTTGCCATCGCAACGGCTTTAATGCCACCTTTGTGTACGGCGGGTTACGGTCTAGCTTTGGGGAATTTTAAATTCTTTTTTGGCGCCATGTATTTGTACACGATTAATTGTGTTTTTATTTGTATTGCAACTTTTATTATAGTCAAGTACTTAAAATATCCAATTGTTAAACAAACTGATTTAAAGACGGAAAAGAGAGTGAAGTATATGATTTCTTTTTTGACTTTAGCTTTGATTGTTCCTAGTATCTTTTTTGCATATCAGCTTTATCAAGAAAAAAAATACAAACAAAAGGTAGAACAATTTTTGAAAGTTGAGCTAATAGATAAAGGGTACACTGTGCTGTATAAAAAAACGCAGTTTACATCTAACCCTAAAAAAATAGATATTGCTTTTTTGCGAAAAAGGTTTGATAATGAAGAAATAAAAGGGCTTAATGAAAAATTGAAAACGTATGAATTGAACAATACGGTTTTAAATATTATTCAAGATACAACCGACCTGAAGCAGGATATTTTGAATGAAATTACATTCAACAATAAAACCATGAGTGAGAAAGATTTGATTATTGCCAAGTTGCAAAATCAAATAACTTCTTTGAAATTTGATAACAATGCTATTCTAAATGAAACAAGAATACTGTTTCCTGATATTGAGAATATTGCCATTGCAAATCATGTTTTTAATGAAAATCAAGCTACCAAAAAAGTGATTACTGTAGTGCTTTATGAAAGTAAAAAAGATATAAATGCTACCGAAAAACAAAAACTCGCAGCATGGCTAAAAAACAAATTCAAAACAGATGAGGTAGAAATTTATAAAAGGCAATAAATTCGCTTAAACCTTGTGTTTGACTGTTTTTTAAATTAATATGATTTAGATTTGCTTTAAATATTTTTTGATTTCGTTACAGGTTTGTTTGGCATTTCTGTTTATTCCAATGAGTGTTGCTTATGCGTAACCAGTCCAACTGCCGTAACCTGCCAGCCACAATCCGGGAATTTCAGTTGCTTTGCTTTCTTCGGTTTTTACAATACCGCGTTCATCTGCTGAAACAATATTTTTCAAAAAAGACGTAGCATAACCAAAACCGGTACACCAGATTATCGCATCAAAATCTTCTTTGGTTCCGTCAGACCAAATCACACCGTTTTCATACATGCTATCAAAACCGCCACTTGAAATCAAAACTCCCCTAGAGCGAGCTTCTTTCACAGGCGGCACCATTACAATATTTCCTAAATCATAATTGGCGGCATTAAATGGTTTTCCTTCTTTTTCAGCTTTGTATTTGGCAGTTGCCACGTTGAAAAGATAAAATCCATCCACTTCATTCGGCAAGTATTGAGGTGGTTTTCTGGTAGACCATTTCACAGTGGTGACTTTAGAAACTTCGGCTACAATTTGCGCACCTGAATTTCCTTCGCCAACAACAAGAACTTTTAAATTTCTAAACTGTTCTGCATTTTTGTAATTAGCAGAATGGATTTGAATCCCTTTGAAAGTTTCTATTCCTTTAATCTTTGGAATAAAAGGATTGTTCCAAGTTCCTGCCGCAGCAATTATTGCTTTTGAAAAATAGATTCCTCTATTGGTGTAAACTTTGAATACTTGATTTTCACATGTTATGTTTTCTACAGTAATCGCTCGTTCTATCGGCAGTTCGTAACGCTTTTCATATTGGCACAAATAATCGATTACTTCCTGTTTTAAAGGAAACAGATTTTCAGATTTTGGCATCAACCAACCCGCTAAAGAACTGTGTTCGGCAGGAGAAAAAAGAGTCAAACTGTCCCAAGCATGAAGCCAGGCGCCGCCACACTTTTCTTCTTTATCCAAGATTAGAAAGTTGAGTTTATAGCGTCGTAAATAATATCCGCATGCCAATCCGCTTTGTCCGCCACCGATAACAATAACATCCAGAATTTTGTGCATTGGAATTTTACTTTAAGTTGTTTTAGAATAATATTTTTTTCTTAACCAAAAAGCAATATTTACCAAAATTATCAAAGCAGGAACTTCGACTAGTGGTCCAATAACTCCTGCAAATGCTTGTCCGCTATTGATTCCGAAAACACCAATGGAAACGGCAATTGCTAATTCAAAATTATTTCCGGAGGCGGTAAATGAAAGTGCAACGGCATCTCTATAATTGGCTCCAATTTTTTTGGAAACAAAAAACATTAGGAAAAACATAATGGCAAAGAAAATGACAAGAGGAATGGCAATCCGAATGACATCCAATGGTAAATCAACAATCATTTCACCTTTTAAGCTAAACATGACTACGATTGTAAAAAGCAAAGCAATCAAAGTAATGGGAGAAACAAACGGAATAAACTTTTGATTGAACCATTTGTCTCCAATAAATTTCTTTATAGTATAACGGCTAATTACTGCCAATGCAAATGGAATTCCTAAATATATTCCAACCGTTGTAGCGATTTGAACAACTGTAATATTTAATTCCAATCCTTTAATTCCAAATAATGGCAACATGATTTCCAGATAGAAATAAGCATATAAACCAAAAAAGAACACTTGAAGCAAACTATTAATTCCGATTAGTCCAGCCGTTAATTCGCGGTTTCCTTCGGCTAATTCATTCCAAACAATTACCATTGCAATGCAAGGCGCAATTCCAATAATGATTAGACCCGTCATGTATTCCGGATAATCTTTCAAAAAGAATGTTGCCAATGAAAACATTAAAAATGGACCAACAATCCAGGTGATAAAGAAAGAAGCGGTCAGTAATTTTGGTTTTTCAAACATTAAAGGAATTTTTGAAAAATCAATTTTTGTCAATGGTGGATACATCATTAATATCAATCCAATTGCCAGAGGTACATTGGTCGTTCCGCTTGAAAAAGAGTTGATGAAACCGCTGCTGGAGGGGATAAAATAGCCAATGGAAACGCCAATCGCCATTGCCAGAAAGATCCAAAGTGTAAGGTAACTATCGAGAAAATTTAATCTTTTTTTAGCGGTCATTATTGTGATTTTATTTGGGAGAATACATAAAATATTTCGGTTGCAATTTGCAAACTGCGTTCCTGATACTTTTCGGCTTGTTGAGATGTATTGTCAAATGCTTTTGGATCTTCAAAAGTGATTGGAATACGCATTTCAGCACCGACAATAAATGGGCAACCTCCATCTGCTTGCGAACAAGTCAATATCGCTGCAAATTCACTTTGCGGATTAAAATCATCATCATACGTTTTTGAAAAACCAATAATAGGATGTTCGTTTTCTCCATATTTTATGGTATAAACAGGATTATTTCCTGCTGCAATGATTTTGATTTTAAATCCCGATTGTTCCAATGTTTTTGCTACCACAGGAAATAAAGCCGTTGCTTCGGTCCCGCCAGAATAACAAAACACATTTTTTATATTGAAATGTGCCGCCGCTGTTTGCGCCCAAACCTGAGATAAATGGCTTCTCCTTGAATTGTGGGTGCAGATTAAGTTCAACCGAATTTCTTGTTGATTGGTAACTTTATTTTGAATAAAATCAATAAGCGGTTGCAAAACGATTTTACGTTCAGCAGAAATGCTCTCGAAATTAAAAGTATTGATTATTTTTTCGATTTCTGGAAATAGGATGATTTTGGTTAGTTCCATTTTAAGGTTTTAAAATTAACAACAACCTCCACCTGGAGTACAGCTATTAGTTTGACTTGCAATTTTAGATAACTTTACTTTTTGTTTTTCGGTAGGAATTCCACATTGGTCTTCAGCCAAACAGGCGGTTTGTTTGTTTAGTAAAGTAAATGCAGTTCCGTTGAAACCTAAATCGTATTTACCAATTGTTTCTGCTTGATATTCTACTTCAATTTCGAAATCTTCGATTCCTAATACTTTTTCTGAAAGTGCAATTATATCTAGAAGTTTTTTAGGTTTTAAACGGTGTTCAAAATCATTTGCATCCCATAACTGGAAATTCACAACGGTTTCTTTTCGAACTTTTCCGCCACAGTCAATAAAGTTTTTAGTGATTAAACCCACTTCAGTTACGTGAAAATGTTCTGGAACATAAGTGCCGTTTGGCAATACAAAAGCAACATTGTCTAATGTGCTCAACTGTTTTTTAATTTCTGATAGTTTCATATGAAGATAATATTTATTTTTTTTAATGGAATATGGTATCGCCATTCCTAGTATTATATTATTTTTTGAGTCATGGCGATGTCATTTTAGTATATTTTAAAAATTAACAACATTGATTTTTCTTGTTTTCTAAATAGGTATTGATGTGCTGAAAAAAGCCTTTTATTTTATTGAAACCTGCTTCGTTGAGACAATAGCAAATGGCATTTCCTTCAAAATTGCCTCGTATGAGTCCGGCATTTTTTAGTTCTTTCAAATGCTGTGAAACGGTAGGTTGGGCTAGAGGCAACTCGTTTACGATATCTCCACAAATGCAACTATTTACTTTAATAAGGTGTTGAATAATGGCAATACGGGCAGGATGACCTATGGCTTTGGCCAAAGTTGCCAATTCGTTTTGCTCATTTGTAAAATGTTCTGATTTTGTAATTCCCATCGTTATATATTTATATTGCAATATTACGATATATATGTCTCGAAAGCAAATTTAGAAAGGTGAATTTTTAAAAGGTCTTCAAATTCACATCCATTTTGATAAAAAATCAATCAATTCTTCTCTCAAATCTTTAAATAATTTTTCAAAGACAGTGATGTTTTCTCGATGTTTTTTGTGATCTGAAAATTTTTCGTGATCAACAGCATTGGGATTTTTTAGTACCGATGTCTCAAGAAATGACTCATGACTTTTAATATCGTGATTTAAAATGTCAATTTGTTCCTTTTGAATGAGGAGTTGATTATGAAAATGGTCAACTAAAGCTCGTAATTCTCCGGAAGTGTTCTTTTGGGAAATCTCCTCAATCCGATTGTTCATAATCTTAATTTCATCTTTATAAAACAAAAGTTTATTTAACCATGTTTTGTGTTCTTCGTGTAATTGATAAATTGTTTTTTTAGTTTCCATTTTTCTGTCTTTTAAATAGTTTGATATTAATTGGTTAAGTGTTGTTTGTATTGTAATAAAATTGAAAAGGAGAAAGAGTTGGAGCAGAGTTTCAAAATGTCAAAGCTCAAATAAATCTTTCGGAATAGCATGAAAACCAATAGATTTAACTTTGTTTTCAATAGCATCTATAGTGATCATTTTTGACGTATGAACAGTAAATTCTCTTGGAAAAACATCAGTATTCAATATCACTTCTTTTATCCCGTCTAATTCCATGAGACTTGTTTTGATTTCTAATAGATCTAAATCTTTAATGGCATTTGTTCCAAAAATTTTACCATGATTACCTGGAATTACGTTGTCTGTTAGTATACTCATGACGCTGTTTTTTAAAGTTATAAATGTGATTTGATTAAATCTTAAGTACTTTAAAGTTAGTTATTTATGTGTTATAAAACTGAAAAAACAATAAAATTTTTAAGTAAATAAAAAGATTGCATAACAACAAAACATCCCTAAACAAAAAGGATGCTTAGGGATGTTAAAAAAAAATATATAATTACTAAAGTAAGGGTATTTAGACTAAACAGTTTTGTTTCATGCTACCAGTTTCAACATATCTGGAATGCAGTTTAAAGGCTTCTTCTAAAATGTGAGGTGTATGACCGCCGCGCAAACAAGCCCGATTAAAATAATCTGATAATTCTTCTTTGTAATCCGGATGGGTGCAGGTTTCAATGATAACTTTGGCGCGTTCTCTGGGAGCAAGACCTCTCAAATCGGCAATGCCTTGTTCAGTGATTAAAATATCAACGTCATGTTCCGTATGATCAACGTGGGAAACCATTGGTAAAACATGGGAAATAGCATTAAATTCTTTTGAAGATGATTGCGTAACAAAAATACTTAAATAGGCATTTCGAGCAAAATCACCTGAACCGCCAATACCGTTCATCATATTAGTTCCAGAAATATGGGTTGAATTTACATTGCCATAAATATCAAATTCAATGGCTGTATTTATAGCTATAACTCCCAATCTTCGTATCACTTCGGCTGAATTACTGATGGTTTGCGGTCGAAGCAGAATTTTATCTTTATACTTTTCGAAATTATCAAGAATGTGTTTGTAGCAATTTTCAGAAACAGTTATTGAAGAAGCCGATGCAAAATCTAATTTTCCGCTGTCAAAGAGTTCAAAAGTGCTGTCCTGCAAGACTTCGGAATACATTACTAAATTTTCAAAATTTCCTTTGGCAAAGCCAGACATTACTGCATTTGCCACTTTCCCAATTCCTGCCTGCAGCGGCATCAATGAATTTGTTAAATGTCCTTCTTTAATTTCATTTTCAAAAAAAGCCAATAAATGATTGGCAATCGCCGCCGTTTTTGGGTCGATCGCAGTTACTTGTGCCGGACTATCTGGAATTTCTGTAAAAACAATTCCGATTACTTTTTTAGGGTCAATTGTGATATAATTAGTTCCAATTCTTTCGTCAGCAGAAGTTATGTTTAAAACTTCTCTATTTGGATAATTTTTGGAGAGATAAATGTCATGAATTCCTTTGAATTCAAGCGGTATAGAAGTATTTATTTCGATGATGATTTTATCGGCAGCATGCGCAAAAGTAGCTGAATTTCCAACTGAGGTTGTTGGAATTACATTTCCATTTTCATCAATATAGGTAGCTTCAATTACGGCAATATCAATTTTTGGAAGGTGTTTGTTTTCTAATAATTCGGCGGTTTCGCTTAAATGTTGGTCGATAAAAAGTACTTTTCCTTCGTTTATTTTTTTCCTTAAAGTAGCATCTACTTGAAAAGGCATCCTTTTGTATAAAGCGTTATTGTTAGCCAAATCCGCATCTGTAGTATGACCTAACGAAGCGCCGGTAATTAATGTGATTCCAATAGTTTCAAATTTTGCTCTTTCGGCAAAAGCTGGTAAAACGGCTTTACTATCGCCCGCTTTTGTAAATCCACTGGTCCCGATTGTCATTTTATCTTTGAAAAATAAAGCGGCTTCTTGCGCAGAAATAACTTTGTCTTTGTAACTTTGAAATCTAATTCTGTCCAACTGCATAATTGCGTGTTTTTAGTAAAAAAATAACCAAAAGTTGATATTTTGATAATGATTTAAATTAATTATTGTAATTTTATTTAAATCGTATACAATTTTAGTGAAATTAAGAATTGGATAAATATCGTAATAAGTCATAAAAATATTCATTTCAGTCACAATGAGTCCATCTGAAACTTTAGAAGAGAAATATTATATAAAAGAGGTTGATACCGATAAAAAAAGTATTTATTGCCATCATGATTTAATGGGCGAATTAATGATTCCAACGCACAGGCATGAAAAAGCGCAAATGCTCTATTCTGAAGGTGGTATTGTTCACGTAACTACCGAAACTAAAACTTATTTTCTTCCTGCGCGTCATTTTATTTGGATTCCAGGCGGCGTAAAACATAGTATTCATCCCAACTCAGAGGATGTTATGATGCGGAATTTATATTTTCCGACGGATTCAAATGAAGATCCTTTTTACAAAATGGAAGGTATTTATCCCATTAACGATTTATTGTTGCAAATGATGCTTTTCACGAATCGATGGAATGGAAACTTGAAAAAAGGAACCAGAAATTTTACTATTGCCAATGCCATAAAAGCTATTTTACCGGAAATCTGCAGGACTAATTTGCCCTTATCATTGCCTTTGCCAAAGGATAACCGACTGAATAAGATAATTGGCTATTTGGATAAAAATTTGGGAGAAACTATTTTGTTTTCTGATTTAGCCAATCGATTTGGATTTAGCGAACGCTCTTTGTATCGCTTGTTCCAAAAAGATTTAGGGATGTCGTTCATTCAATATTTCACCATTCGAAGAATTTTAAAAGCAATTGAATTATTATTGGAAAAAAAGCTTTCTGTCAATGAAGTGGCGTTAGCGGTGGGTTATAATAGTGTTCCAACATTTAGTAACACCTTTTTTAAGATTTTAGGACAACGTCCTTCTGATTATTTAAAAGGGATTGAAATACTAAAAAAGTAAATTTTTCACAGTACTTATTTTCTGCAATCGTTATAGTTTTCTATTTGTCTGAAATGGATAAATAGTTGGCTTTAGTTGATTTTACGGCATAGATTAAATTAGGGAACTTTGCATCCTATTCCTTTATCTATATTATGTTTCTTAAAAAATGGGTTCTTTGGAGCCAATCGAATATTAATTTTTCAAAAAATGCAACGTTACTGTTCCTTTTCTTTCAAGGAATTACTTCGGTACAGGCACAACAAGTGAACACTATTTCTTTAAACGATGCTTTAAAAATCGCTAAAGAAAATAATAAGACCATTCAGAAATCTCATATCGAACAGCGCATTTCCGAAAAAGAGATTGCCGTGACAAAAAATCTTCGTTTGCCGGAGGTTAATTTTAATGCAATGTATTCCAGATTGTCAGATTTGACGGAATACGAAGGCGGTTTTTTCTCGGATAAGCATACCTATACTCCAGAACCTGGAACTGTAATATATGAGGCGGTTACAAAATTTGATGTGCCACTTTATGCCGGCAATAGAATCAATAATGCGATTAAAAAGTCGAAAGAGGAAAACGAAATTGCGAAAATCAAGATAGAAAAGACCGAGAGTGATATTCAATTACAGGTTACGGCTACTTTTTTGGGCATTTATAAAATGATGGAACTCCAGAAAATCATTGGCGAAAGCATTAAAGAAGAACAGGAACGATTAAAGGAAGTGAAAGCTTTTAAAACATTTGGAACCGTTACTAAAAATGAAGTGTTGCGTTCTGAACTGCAATTGTCGGATCGAGAACTCAATTCGTTAACCAATAAAAAAAATATCAGGATTGCGCTTCAAGAGTTAAAAACAGTATTACAGTTACCCGAAGAAGCAGAAATTGAGATAGATACAACTGGATTACTCGACGTTGCTCCGCTTAAAGACTATGATTTCTATTTCAGAGAAACCCTTCAAAACGAAGATATGCGAATCGCAAATAGAGAATTAGCCATTAAAAAAACGGAGTTGAAGATGGTGCAAGGGAATTATTATCCTAAGGTCAGTTTCTTTGGGAATTATAATCTCAAATATCCGGACTATATGCTTTTTACGTTGAATCGTCCATATCTCTATACGATAGGGCAAATAGGAGTGGAGGCTACCTATAATTTGTCTGGTTTGTATAAAAATAAAGCCAAAGTTCAGGTTGCCAGTTTAAAAGTGGATTTGCAAGAAAATGAATCTGAGCTTGTAAAAAATGAAATGACGGATAAAGTATTTAGGAATCATACTCAATATCAGGAAATATTAGACAAGCTTCCGGTTACGGACAAAGCGTTGGATTTAGCCAATGAAAATTATCGCATTGTAAAAGTAAAATACTTGAACCAACTGGTCTTAATTACTGAAATGGTCGATGCGGATAATGCTTTGCTTCAGGCAAAATTCAACAAATTTTCCACAAGAATAGATGCGGTAATGAAACAATATGAATTGCTTCATACGGCAGGATTACTCAACAAATAATAATTTAGGTTTAATATAATTTAGTTTCAAATTTATATGGTAAAAGTTCATAATTCGTCAAGAGCACATCGATCCTTTCATAGATTAATCACCGTGATTGCAAGTTTACTGGTTCTCGGCGGAATTGTTTTAGGGATTTGGTTTTATATTTTTAATAAAAATCACGAAGAAACCAATGATGCTCAGGTGGATCAGTATGTAACGCCAATTATGGCCCGAATTACGGGTTATGTTACCGAAGTGCATTATAATGAAAATCAGTTTGTTCATAAAGGAGATACCTTGATTATAATTGATAATCGAGAATACAAAGCACATTTAGATATGGCATTGGCCGATGTTGAAAATGCGAAAAGTAGTAGTATAGTAACCCAAAAAAATGTCGCAACAACTTCCAATACAACTTTAGTTAGAGAAGCTCAGTTACAAGCTGCCAAAACAGAAGTTTGGAAAACGAAACTGGAATACAATCGCTATAAAGGATTAGTAAGCCAGGAAGCAGCTACGGAGCAACAACTTGAAAAAGTAAAAGCCGATTACGAATTGGCTCAGGCGCATTATCAGGAAATAGCCAACACGATTCAATCTGCGGCATTAAATACATCAGAAGCTTCTGCTAAAATCCCAACGGCTCAAACAGTAATTCAGTCCAAACAAGCCGTTGCTGACAACGCTACTTTGTTTCTTTCTTATACTGTAATTACAGCTCCTTATGATGGTTGGGTGGGAAAAAAAATGATCCAGCCGGGACAAATGATAAAGGAAGGACAAACCTTAGTCTCTATCGTTAGCAAGGAAAAGTGGATTACGGCTAATTTTAAAGAAACGCAGTTGCAGTATTTATCAATTGATCAGGAAGTAACCCTGAAAGCAGATGCGATTAGCGGAGGAGAATTTACAGGAACTATTGAATCATTATCACCAGCAAGTGGAGCGCGTTTTTCATTATTGCCTCCTGATAATGCAACGGGTAATTTTATAAAAATAGAACAACGAATTCCAGTTAGAATAAAATTAAAGGAAAATGCACAAACGGATTTTCTTAGAGCCGGTATGAATGTAACCGTTATAGCCGAACACAAATAATAAGATGTCTGAAGTAAGTATTTTTAAATCTTGGGTTCCCAATTGGGCGATTATTGGTATTATATTTTTCTGCATGCTGCATTCCATGGTTTTATTGGGAGTATATACTTCTAATGTGACCTATGCGGCGAGTTTTTTGGACGTAGAAGTCGAAGATTTGCAGTTTTCGATGTGTGTTACTTATGGAACTTTTTTAGCTACCATTCTTATCGAAAGTCGGTTTTTTAAATTTTTTCCAACCAAAAAATATTTTCTGGTTATTTATGGCTTAGCTGCTTTAACATTTATACTGACGGCTTATACTCAAAATTTTTCTTTGTTTATTATGTTACGAATGGCCGAAGGTATCTTGATGGCCTTGCCGGTTTTACCTTTACGACAGTTTTTGATTGCTCGGTTTAAGTCTAAAAACGCAGTGATTATTGCTTTTACGCTTAACTATGGCGCTTTGATGCTGGCTTCTCCTTTTATAATGAATATTGCGGTTTGGCTGTTGGAAAATTACGATTGGAAATACATGGTGTATGGTTCCGCTTTTTTCCAAATTGTGTGCGTGGCTTTGGTTATGATTACTTTCAATAACAATCGCTTTCATAAAAAAATTCCGCTGTATCAGATTGATTGGGCCAGTTTTATTCTAGTGCTTACCGCTATTTTATGCGGTAGTTATTTTGTGGTTTATGGGCAAAAAAAATACTGGTTTGAATCTCCCCAAATTATTGCAGCACTGATTGTTGCTTTAATAACAGGAGGTTTTTTTATTGCCCGACAAATGCTGGTGAAACGACCAACTTTTGATATGCGCGTATTTCGGTATGCAAATCTACGAACCGGATTATTATTATCCGTGGTTTTTTATATTGCCAGATCGACTTTGAATATTTGTCACAGTACAATGGCTGTTGTCTGGAATTGGGAGCCTTCAAGAGTGGCGCATGTTCAGTATTTGAATTTAACGGGAAATATAATTGGAATGATTATTACAGGGTTATTTTTGGCCAAATCAGTTTCTTCCCGTTATATTTTTATAACAGGATTTTCACTTTTGGCACTATTTCATTTCTGGTTTACGTTCCTTTTTGTACCGGATGTTTCTATAACAGATATTGCGATTCCGTATATGTTGCAAGGTGTGGCAGTCGGAATAATATTTGTTCCGCTAGTTTTGTTCACCGTATCTGCTGTTCCTACGCATTTTGCTCCATTTGCAGGAATTGTTGGCGTTGCAGGGCGTTTTTGGGGAAGTATAATGGGTTTTGCAATGATTCAAAACGCAGGGTTGTTTTTGCAAAGTACCCATTTTACAAAATTCAGACAATTTATTATTCCTGAAAGCCCAGAAACCCAAATGCGGGTGGAGCAACTCATTAGAAGCTTTATATCTAAAGGATATACTATGGATGATTCCAATACATTAGCGATAAAACAGATTATTAGTTCGGTTTCAAAACAATCGGTTTTATTGTCCAATATGGAAATCTTTACTGCTATTGGTTATTTAATGGTAATAGTTGTTGTTTTTCTATTGCTGAATCAACATTTAAGACAAACAGTTGACCTCTTCAAAAATAGAATTTGGGGTACTTAAAAAGGTGTACTATGGTTTATTTAAACCTTTATGGTTAGAAAATCTCTTTTTGGCACTTTGAAATCCTTGATTAATTTGATTTTTTATGTAAATATAAACAGCATTTCTATTTAAAATGTTTAAATTAGTGTATTGAAAATCAATTAAATAAGTGTAAAATGAATAATAGAAACGATAAATTGAACTTTGACAAAAGAAAACCGGGAAAGAAAGATAAAAATAAATTACCAGATTCTCTTTTGTATCCTCCAAGTGAAGATATTTATAGCCAGTTTAAAAAAGAATCGGATATAGATCCTGAAGATATTTCTAAAAAAAAGGCTCCAGTTGAAATAAATAATGTCAGGGAATTGAATGAAAAAGATTTTGAGGAGGATGTTTCTGGAGCTGACTTAGATATTCCTGGTTCAGAATTAGATGATGAATTGGAAAATTCTGGAAGTGAAGATGAAGAAAATAACCATTATGGAATTGGCGGAGACAATCATAGTAATTTGGATGAAAATGATGGTAAAAAAAGCTAAAATTCATTAAATGCTAATTTTTTAGAATATTGATTTTACTTGATTTTTAAATTCAGTTTAATGATAATCCAATTTTATTATGTCTTTGCATAAATACAACTTAAAACGCAATTTCGATTCTACCAGCGAACCCAAAGCAGAAATTGGAAAATCTAAAAAGGAACTTGTTTTCGTGGTACAAAAGCATGCAGCCTCTCACTTGCATTATGATTTTCGCTTAGAAATGGGCGGTTTGTTAAAAAGTTGGGCAATACCTAAAGGACCATCAATGAGCCCATCTAATAAAAGATTAGCTATAATGGTAGAAGATCATCCGTACAGTTACAAAGATTTTGAAGGCACCATTCCAGAAGGAAATTATGGCGCAGGGAATGTTATCGTTTGGGATAATGGAACCTATACTTTAGCTGACTATAAAAATACAGACGATTTTGAAGATGTATTGAAATCCGATTTACAAAATGGGCATCTTAGTTTTATTCTTAATGGAAAGAAATTGAAAGGCGAATTTACATTAGTGAAATTAAAAACGAAAGAGGAAAATACATGGCTTTTGATAAAGTCAAAGGATCAATATGCAACGGAAGAGGATATTTTACAACAATACAAATCTGTCCTTTCAAATAAAACAGTATAAAGAATGTAGAAGAGTCCTTTAGATCCTCATTTTTGCGTTTCCATACTGAAAGAGCCGCAATTATCAAAAAAGATAATTGCTTTTGTGCTATACTAGGCCGGGCTATTCGCTACAAGTCCTCGTCCCGTCAAAGAGAGCCGTGACAGTGGGCTTTTTGCTACTATCCCTAACGCGGTTTTCTTATAAGGATAAGTTTAGAATGTATTGATAAATTGGAAAGTGTTTTTATTGTACCTTATATATAAGGAAGGAGGTTAACACTATTGCTATCTATATATAAGGTATCAAATAAAAGAATCGGGAAGTCTAGTTGGAGTATATTAGGGTAAACCGTTCTTTAATTATGGTTACAAAAGGATTTGTGGTGTTTATTTTCAAGCAGGCAGGCAGGATAGGGAGCCAATAAGGAGAACACAGCTGCTATTTTAGGTTATTATATAACGTATCGTAATGTCTTTAGGAGTAGCGATTGTGCCTTGTTATTGGTTTTTTTGTAGTTTAAATGGCTTTTTGGTCAAAAATCAAGGGGTAGAGTTAAAAAACTTTGTTATTCAAAAACCATGTTTACAGCGAGTTAAAAAAAAGACGAATAAAAAGGAAAAAAAAGGGTTTAAAAAAGCTTGAATAACGGTATAAAGGTTGTAGTTTTGCACCCGCAACAACGGCAAACGTTCATTTAAATACTGGCAAGCACAACGAATCGGGTTGAAAATTTATTTTCAAAAAAGATTAAAAAAAGCTTGTGAGATTAGAAAACGGATGTTACATTTGCACCCCGCTAACGAGAGAAGAAACGAGTTAGAGATGTTACTGCGAGAGTGGTAATTTAGGTTAAGCAAAACAAATGAAGTTCCTTGAAATACTGATAAGAAAAGAAATTAAACGGAGATAAAAATTTCCAAAAAAAACTTCATAATTTTCTTGCCAGTTAAAAAAAGAATTTTTACTTTTGCACCCGCTTCGAGCGACACACAATGTGAGTTAAACGAGGTTAAAATAAAAGAAGAATACGTTCCTAGACATATTGAATTGACAGCCGTTTTAACAGAGATGTTAAAACAAAAGAATAAGAGTAATAGAATCGAAAGATTTGAAAAAACCACTAGAATTTAGTCGAATAACAATAGCTTGAAGAGATTCAAGCAAACAATATACGATGAAGAGTTTGATCCTGGCTCAGGATGAACGCTAGCGGCAGGCTTAACACATGCAAGTCGAGGGGTATAGGTTTTCGGACCTAGAGACCGGCGCACGGGTGCGTAACGCGTATGCAATCTACCTTTCACAGAGGGATAGCCCAGAGAAATTTGGATTAATACCTCATAGTATAACATGACCGCATGGTCGAGTTATTAAAGTCACAACGGTGAAAGATGAGCATGCGTCCCATTAGCTAGTTGGTAAGGTAACGGCTTACCAAGGCAACGATGGGTAGGGGTCCTGAGAGGGAGATCCCCCACACTGGTACTGAGACACGGACCAGACTCCTACGGGAGGCAGCAGTGAGGAATATTGGACAATGGGCGCAAGCCTGATCCAGCCATGCCGCGTGCAGGATGACGGTCCTATGGATTGTAAACTGCTTTTGCACAGGAAGAAACAACTCTACGTGTAGAGTCTTGACGGTACTGTGAGAATAAGGATCGGCTAACTCCGTGCCAGCAGCCGCGGTAATACGGAGGATCCAAGCGTTATCCGGAATCATTGGGTTTAAAGGGTCCGTAGGCGGTTTAGTAAGTCAGTGGTGAAAGCCCATCGCTCAACGGTGGAACGGCCATTGATACTGCTAAACTTGAATTATTAGGAAGTAACTAGAATATGTAGTGTAGCGGTGAAATGCTTAGAGATTACATGGAATACCAATTGCGAAGGCAGGTTACTACTAATGGATTGACGCTGATGGACGAAAGCGTGGGTAGCGAACAGGATTAGATACCCTGGTAGTCCACGCCGTAAACGATGGATACTAGCTGTTGGGAGCAATCTCAGTGGCTAAGCGAAAGTGATAAGTATCCCACCTGGGGAGTACGTTCGCAAGAATGAAACTCAAAGGAATTGACGGGGGCCCGCACAAGCGGTGGAGCATGTGGTTTAATTCGATGATACGCGAGGAACCTTACCAAGGCTTAAATGTAGATTGACCGGTTTGGAAACAGACTTTTCGCAAGACAATTTACAAGGTGCTGCATGGTTGTCGTCAGCTCGTGCCGTGAGGTGTCAGGTTAAGTCCTATAACGAGCGCAACCCCTGTTGTTAGTTGCCAGCGAGTCATGTCGGGAACTCTAACGAGACTGCCAGTGCAAACTGAGAGGAAGGTGGGGATGACGTCAAATCATCACGGCCCTTACGCCTTGGGCTACACACGTGCTACAATGGCCGGTACAGAGAGCAGCCACTGGGTGACCAGGAGCGAATCTATAAAACCGGTCACAGTTCGGATCGGAGTCTGCAACTCGACTCCGTGAAGCTGGAATCGCTAGTAATCGGATATCAGCCATGATCCGGTGAATACGTTCCCGGGCCTTGTACACACCGCCCGTCAAGCCATGGAAGCTGGGGGTGCCTGAAGTCGGTGACCGCAAGGAGCTGCCTAGGGTAAAACTGGTAACTAGGGCTAAGTCGTAACAAGGTAGCCGTACCGGAAGGTGCGGCTGGAACACCTCCTTTCTAGAGCCTTAGTGTTAGTAGCAATACACGCTAGGGAAAGAAGACGAAAGTTCAAGTTGGAAACAAATGTGGACATTTTATTACTCTTGCTGTTAATTTAAAAAAAAAGAATAAAATTTAAGAATAAGAGTGTCTCGTAGCTCAGCTGGTTAGAGTACTACACTGATAATGTAGGGGTCGACAGTTCGAGTCTGTCCGAGACAACTATTTAGACTTAAAAAAGGAAATTCTAGAGTTGAAAGATTACGAATTACAACAATTCATAATTCATAATTCACAATTCATAATTAAATTGGGGGATTAGCTCAGCTGGCTAGAGCGCCTGCCTTGCACGCAGGAGGTCAACGGTTCGACTCCGTTATTCTCCACAAGATAGTATCAAGCGGATAGTATCAAGTATCAAGATTAGTCTTAATACTTAATACATTAAACTTAATACATATTAAAGTTCATTGACATATTGAGATAAGAAATAATAAAAAGTAGAAAGCATTTTTTACTTGTTTATCATTAGACAAGTAAAGAAACGGTCATTCTTAATTGAATGATTGGTACAATAAGCAAAATAAGGGCGTATGGGGGATGCCTTGGCTCTCAGAGGCGATGAAAGGCGTGATAAGCTGCGAAAAGTTACGGGGATTGGCACACACGATACGATCCGTAAATACCTGAATGGGGCAACCCACTATGTTGAAGACATAGTACACCGATAGGTGGGCAAACCCGCTGAACTGAAACATCTAAGTAGGCGGAGGAGAAGAAAACAAAAGTGATTCCGTAAGTAGTGGCGAGCGAACGCGGATTAGCCCAAACCAATGTTGTTACGGCAATGTTGGGGTTGTAGGACCACGATATTTCTTGCACAAAGAATTAGAATCTACTGGAAAGTAGAGCCATAGAGAGTGATAGCCTCGTATAAGTAATAAGTGTAAAGGATAGTGGTATCCTGAGTAGGGCGGGGCACGTGAAACCCTGTCTGAATTTGGCGGGACCATCCGCTAAGGCTAAATACTCCTGAGAGACCGATAGTGAACCAGTACCGTGAGGGAAAGGTGAAAAGAACCGTGAATAACGGAGTGAAATAGATCCTGAAACCATACGCTTACAAGCGGTCGGAGCCCTTTCGTGGGGTGACGGCGTGCCTTTTGCATAATGAGCCTACGAGTTAACGTTGCTGGCAAGGATAAGTGGTTAAGCCACGGATCCGTAGCGAAAGCGAGTCTGAATAGGGCGCTTTAGTCAGTAGTGTTAGACGCGAAACCGTGTGATCTACCCATGGGCAGGATGAAGCGCTGGTAACACAGTGTGGAGGTCCGAACCGGTTGACGTTGAAAAGTCTTCGGATGACCTGTGGGTAGGGGTGAAAGGCCAATCAAACTCGGAAATAGCTCGTACTCCCCGAAATGCATTTAGGTGCAGCGTTATGCGTAAAGTTATATAGAGGTAGAGCTACTGATTGGATGCGGGGGCTTCACCGCCTACCAATTCCTGACAAACTCCGAATGCTATATAATGTTTCATAACAGTGAGGGCTTGGGTGCTAAGGTCCAAGTCCGAGAGGGAAAGAACCCAGACCATCAGCTAAGGTCCCCAAATATATGTTAAGTTGAAAGAACGAGGTTTGTCTGCCCAGACAGCTAGGATGTTGGCTTGGAAGCAGCCATTCATTTAAAGAGTGCGTAACAGCTCACTAGTCGAGCGGACGAGCATGGATAATAATCGGGCATAAACATATTACCGAAGCTATGGATTTGTAATTTATTACAAGTGGTAGGGGAGCATTCTAACAGGGTAGAAGGTGTGTCGTAAGGCATGCTGGACTGGTTAGAAAAGAAAATGTAGGCATAAGTAACGATAATGCGGGCGAGAAACCCGCACACCGAAAGACTAAGGTTTCCACAGCTATGCTAATCAGCTGTGGGTTAGTCGGGACCTAAGGCGAACCCGAAAGGGACAGTCGATGGACAACGGGTTAATATTCCCGTACTAGTTATTACTGTGATGGGGTGACGGAGTGATGAAAGCGCCGCGAACTGACGGAATAGTTCGTTGAAGTACCTACCTATAAGCTGCGCAGGCAAATCCACGCGGCTTGGGGAAATACGATAGTACTCGGAGTCTTCGGACAAAGAGATAGTGCGCCTAAGGGCTTCCAAGAAAAACCTCTAAACTTCAGGTAATAAGTACCCGTACCGCAAACCGACACAGGTAGTCGAGGAGAGAATCCTAAGGTGCTCGAGAGATTCATGGCTAAGGAATTAGGCAAAATAGACCCGTAACTTCGGGAGAAGGGTCGCCAGCAGCAATGCTGGCCGCAGTGAAGAGGTCCAGGCGACTGTTTATCAAAAACACAGGGCTCTGCAAAATCGTAAGATGAAGTATAGGGCCTGACACCTGCCCGGTGCTGGAAGGTTAAGAGGAGATGTTATCTTCGGAGAAGCATTGAATTGAAGCCCCAGTAAACGGCGGCCGTAACTATAACGGTCCTAAGGTAGCGAAATTCCTTGTCGGGTAAGTTCCGACCTGCACGAATGGTGTAACGATCTGGACACTGTCTCAGCCATGAGCTCGGTGAAATTGTAGTAGCGGTGAAGATGCCGCTTACCCGCAGTGGGACGAAAAGACCCTGTGCACCTTTACTATAGCTTAGTATTGACCTTGGACAAATGATGTGTAGGATAGGTTGGAGACTGTGAAGTGGCGTCGCTAGGCGTTGTGGAGTCATTGTTGAAATACAACCCTTTGTTTGTCTGAGGCCTAACCCCCAATCGGGGGGACATTGCTTGGTGGGTAGTTTGACTGGGGTGGTCGCCTCCAAAAGAGTAACGGAGGCTTCTAAAGGTTCCCTCAGTACGCTTGGTAACCGTGCGTAGAGTGCAATGGCATAAGGGAGCTTGACTGAGAGACATACAGGTCGATCAGGTACGAAAGTAGAGCATAGTGATCCGGTGGTTCCGCATGGAAGGGCCATCGCTCAAAGGATAAAAGGTACGCCGGGGATAACAGGCTGATCTCCCCCAAGAGCTCATATCGACGGGGGGGTTTGGCACCTCGATGTCGGCTCGTCACATCCTGGGGCTGGAGAAGGTCCCAAGGGTTGGGCTGTTCGCCCATTAAAGTGGCACGCGAGCTGGGTTCAGAACGTCGTGAGACAGTTCGGTCTCTATCTACTGTGGGCGCAAGAAATTTGAGTGGATCTGATTCTAGTACGAGAGGACCGAATTGGACAAACCTCTAGTGTATCTGTTGTCACGCCAGTGGCATCGCAGAGTAGCTACGTTTGGAAGGGATAAGCGCTGAAAGCATATAAGCGCGAAACCCACCACAAGATGAGATTTCTTTTAAGGGTCGTGGGAGATGACCACGTTGATAGGCTATAGATGTAAAGGCAGTAATGTCATAGTCGAGTAGTACTAATAACCCGTAAGCTTATGTACGCTTTTCTCTCCCGATGCAAATCGGGAGAGAAGAAACTTTCTTTATGCTGAACTTGTTTCAGTATCAAATTTTTTATATTCTTTATCTCAGTATGTTAAGATATTATGTAGTTGATGTTTATTATACAATATAAACAACATTACAATAATTGCCCAAAGCAATTATAACCTCTTAAGGTGGTTATTGCGGCGGGGCTCACCTCTTCCCATCCCGAACAGAGTAGTTAAGCCCGCCTGCGCAGATGGTACTGCAGTTATGTGGGAGAGTATGTCGTCGCCTTTCTTTGAAAACCCTGTTCTATCGAACAGGGTTTTTTGTTTTATATTGTTTCTAGTTAGTATAGTAATCGATAATTCATTTAATACTCAAATTAATTCCATCTTCTATTTGTTAGAATGTGTATTGTTTTGTATATTAAATAGTTGTTATTGCTTGGTGTTTTAATATCAATTAATAATTGAGTGTATTTTATTAATTATAATAATCAATGTTGATTATTTTCCATTCAGATCAATCTTCTTAGAGCACTGTATTACCAAAACTTAAAGCAACAAAAAAAGCAGCAAAATACTTTGCTGCTTTTGTAATTTAAAATAAGTAGATTAATCTGTTAGTGTTTATTCTGAAGTTAATACATTCAATTCCATCATACATTTTTTCATCATATGGTACGTTCTTTCAATATCATTATCTAAACCTATAGAAAATCGAATCAATCCATCAGTTAATCCCATTTCTATTTGTTCTTCCATAGGAATCTCGCTTGATGTTGAAGTTCCCGGAGCACTAAATAAAGTTTTATAAAATCCTAAACTTACAGCAAGGTAACCTAGATTTTTTGCTTGCATTAATTCCATCAATGCATTAGCTTTTGCCAAAGTACCAACATCTAAGGTCATCATCCCACCAAAACCATATTCGGGATTAATCATGTTTTTGTACAATTCATGACTTGGGTGGCTTTTCAAACCAGGATAAACCGTTTTTAGCCCATCTTTTTCAAAGCGTTCTGCCAAATACATCGCATTATGACTGTGTTGTTTCATACGAATATGTAATGTGCGTAAGTTTTTC
Organism: Flavobacterium sp. KS-LB2; assembly: GCF_036895565.1. NCBI lineage: Bacteria > Pseudomonadati > Bacteroidota > Flavobacteriia > Flavobacteriales > Flavobacteriaceae > Flavobacterium > Flavobacterium sp. KS-LB2. Next base: position 1,304,705 of record NZ_CP145904.1, read on the forward strand.
ATCACGCTAGCCGAACGTAAACTATCCATTGTTGGACCCAATAACATGCTGGCGCCACTATTTACATTTTTTAAACTATTGATAAATTCTTGTGAAGCACATGTTACACCACCTACAGTATCACTGCTTCCGTTGATGTATTTTGTTAAACTGTGAATCACAATATCAGCTCCTAATTTTGCAGGAGAGACAGATAATGGTGAAAAAGTATTATCGACTACTAACTTTAAATTATGTCTCTTAGCTATTTTAGCTAAACCAGTAATATCAGCAACTTCTAGTAAAGGATTGCTCACGGTTTCACAATACAAAACTTTAGTTTCGGGAGTAATTGCAGCTTCTACAACGTCTAGTTTCGTGATATCAACAAAAGTTGTTTTGATGCCTAATCTTGGTGTAAAATTCTTCAAGAATGCGTATGTTCCACCATAGATTGTTCTGCTCGAAACAATATGATCTCCGGAGCCACACAATTGCAGTAGCGTAGGTGTTATCGCTCCCATTCCTGATGCTGAAACGTTTGCTGTTTCCGTTCCTTCCATTGCTGCCAATGCTTTGTCTAAATATAGATTACTTGGCGAAGAATGACGCGAATACAAATAGCAACCTTCCATATTACCTTCAAAAGTATCGAACATCGTTTTTGCCGAAAGGAAAGTATACGTTGATGAATCTGAAATCGATGGATTTACACCACCAAATTCACCAAAGTACTGTAAATCCTGAATGTTGTCTGCGGGATTGAAATTTTTCATAGTTGTTTTTTTTTTGTTATTTGAAGCCATTCCTGCTATTCGCTTTATCTTTTACTTTTTAAAGAAAAAAGTAAAAGGATGTCGCTGCAATCAGGGCTAGGGATTTCGGTCTGAAGAAAAGCTTCTCAAAATAACTGCGTTTTAGATTGATAAACAATAGTATCGTTTAATATTAGATTTTAAAACTATAAAAAATAAATAATGTAATTTAATTTTCTAATTTAGCTTCTTAAATAGGATTTGTAGAGATTTTATTTCAATTTAAATTTAAATAAAAATGACACTAGACGCTATCGATAAAAAAATGCTTTTGTTATTACAAACGGACAGCAAAAAAACAACCAAAGAACTTTCCTTAAAACTCAATCTTTCCGTAACTGCCGTTTATGAGCGTATTAAAAAATTAGAGAGAGAAGGAATTATCGATAAATATGTTGTGTTAGTGAATCGTTCAAAAGTAGAAAGAGGTTTTGTTGTTTTTTGTCACCTCAAACTGATTCAGCATACGAAAGAGTTTATCGCCAAATTCGAAAGTGAAGTGATACAGTTGAAGGAAGTAATTGAATGCCATCATGTAAGTGGCGATTATGATTATATATTGAAAATAGTAGTAAAAGACATGGAAGCCTATCGAGAATTTTTGGTTACAAAACTCACAACATTGGAGCATATTGGAAGTACGCACAGCACATTCATGATTAGTGAAGTAAAAAACACGACCATTGTTGATATATAGAATAAACATGGATTTAAAGCGGTATTCAATGGTAAGTAAATGTTAATTACTAAAAATTCGTAACAAAAAACCTTCTGAATTAAACTTTAAACAAAACTTAATTCCTTAATTTTGTGCAACATTTTATAAAAACACCATAAAAAAATATACTATGAGTTCATTTGACGTAGTCATTATAGGTTCTGGACCAGGCGGATATGTATCAGCAATTCGTTGTGCACAGTTGGGTTTCAAAACAGCAATTATAGAAAAATATTCCACTCTTGGAGGAACTTGCTTGAATGTAGGTTGTATTCCTTCAAAAGCATTGCTTGCTTCTTCTCATCATTACAGTGAAATTGCTCATTTTGCAGATCACGGAATTGAAGTTTCCGGAGAAGTAAAAGTAAACCTTAAAAAAATGATTGCGCGCAAACAAGCTGTTGTCGATCAAACTTCGGGTGGTGTGAAATTTTTAATGGATAAAAATAAAATTACAGTTCTGGAAGGATTAGGTTCATTTGTTGATGCTACACATGTTGCTGTTGCAAAAGCAGACGGAACTTCAGAAACTATTGAAGCTAAAAATATTATTATTGCTACAGGATCTAAACCATCATCTTTGCCTTTTATTAAAATTGATAAAGAAAGAATCATCACTTCTACCGAAGCTTTGAAACTAAAAGAAGTGCCAAAACATTTGGTGATTATTGGTGGTGGAGTAATTGGGATTGAATTAGGTCAAGTATATTTACGATTGGGAGCACAAGTTTCTGTTGTAGAATATTTAGACAGAATCATTCCTGGAATGGACGCTTCATTGTCTAAAGAATTGACTAAAGTATTGAAAAAGCAAGGCATGAAATTCTACGTTTCACACAAAGTGAAATCAGTAGAAAGAAATGGTGAAGGAGTTGTAGTTCAAGCTGAAAATGCAAAAGGAGAAACAATTACGCTGGAAGGAGATTATTCATTAGTTTCTGTAGGACGTCGTCCGTATACTGATGGTTTGAATGCGGATAAAGCTGGAGTAAAAATATCGGATAGAGGAATGGTTGAAGTAAACGATCATTTACAAACTTCAGTTCCAAATATTTATGCTATTGGTGATGTTGTTCGTGGAGCAATGTTAGCACACAAAGCAGAAGAAGAAGGAGCAATGGTTGCTGAAATATTAGCAGGTCAAAAACCGCATATTGATTATAACTTGATTCCGGGTGTGGTTTATACTTGGCCAGAAGTGGCAGCTGTAGGACAAACAGAAGAGCAATTGAAAGCAGCTGGAGTAGAGTATAAAGCAGGAAGTTTTCCTTTCAAAGCTTTAGGTCGTGCTCGAGCAGGTGGAGATTTAGACGGATTTGTAAAAATTCTAGCTGATGCAAAAACAGATGAAGTTTTAGGCGTTCACATGATTGGAGCTCGTTGTGCAGATTTAATTGCCGAGGCCGTTACTGCAATGGAATTTAAAGCATCTGCTGAAGATATTTCTAGAATGTCTCATGCGCATCCAACTTTTGCAGAAGCGATAAAAGAAGCAGCTTTAGCAGCAACTGATAATAGAGCTTTACATGTGTAATTAGTAAATTACATTTTTCTATAAAATAAAGAAACCCGTTCAATTGAGCGGGTTTCTTATTTGTTATGGGTTACGTTTAATTAACCTTTGGCTACAAATAAACCTTTATAGTTTTCCCAATGACTATAAATTAAAAAAAGATTGCCTAAGAATAAGAACACAGCAATAGGTATTCCCTCTGGTGATAAGAAAAAATTAATAAATAAAATGTTTAAGGTGATTGGTAGGATTAGGATATTGGCCAATGTAACGTATCGTCCAGTAAGAAATGATAATCCACAAAGAAACTCTATTGATTTCGCTAAAGGCAAGATGTATGTCGATGCAACTAAACCTATATTAAATGCTTTGAAATTACCGGTAACTTCCGGTTCTGGTGCTAGTTTTAAAAAAAAGCTAATTGATGCGTAAAGTAATATTAGCCCAATTAAGGTTCGGATAATAATAATTGCAATTTTCATAGTATATAGTTTTTTAGAGGTTATATATTTGAGAATATTTATTTAGGAATTGCATTTTCATCCAGATACATAATTTCCCATTGATGCCCGTCTAAATCGGCAAAACTATGTCCATACATCCATCCATGATCTTGCGACTCCATATAAATTGAACCACCGGCATCTACTGCGGTTTTTACCATTTCATCTACTTTTTCTCTACTATCAGCATCTATTGCAATTAATACTTCGGTATTTTTATGGGCGTTACAAATTTCTTTTTTGGTGAATTCTTTAAATCGCTGTTCAGTAACAAGCATCGCAAAAATATTTTCTGCTATAATCATGCAAGTGGCATGTTCATCAGTAAATTGTGGGTTGAAAGAAAATCCAAGTTTTGTAAAAAAATCAATGGATTTTTTAAGGTCTTTAACAGCCAAATTGAGGAAAATTTTTGAAGCCATAACGGGAATGATTTAATGATTTAAAAAATCTAAAACGGATCACGTACTATCAAATTTACAAAAAAATAAGCTAATTTTAGTAAAATCGGTTATTGAAGGTTTATTTTTTGTTGTAATTTTGAATTTTAAATACCAATACTTTTTGAGAACTTCAATTTACAAGTCTATTTCTGATCCAAAACTGTTTAAAAAACAGCTTTTATTATGGTCTCAACAGTTTCGAGAAATCATTTATTTGGACAGTAATGATTATCTACAGAATTATTCCAGTTATGATTGTGTTCTTGCCGTTGATGCATTTACATCTATAAAGACAGACTATCACAATGCTTTTGAAGATTTAAAACAATACCAGCAAAGTATCAAAGACTGGCTTTTTGGCTATTTATCGTATGATTTGAAAAATGATATTGAGCAGTTACAATCTCAGAATTTTGACGGATTAGAATTTCCGGATTTGTACTTCTTTCAACCTAAAAAGTTATTTTTATTGAAAGGAAATCAGCTTGAAATTCAATATCTCAATATGTGTGACGATGAAGTGGAGGAAAATTTTGAAGAAATTGTCAAAATTCGAAAGTCAAATGTAGAAATAGAAGCATTAGTAACGATCCAACAACGGATTCCGAAAGAGAGTTATCTTGAGAAGGTTTCAAAAGTTTTGGAACACATTCATCAAGGCGATATTTATGAAGCTAATTTTTGTATGGAATTTTTTGCTGAAAACGCAACGATTGATCCAATAGAGAAATTTATAAAACTCAACGAAATTTCTCAACCTCCGTTCGCCGTTTTTTTTAAAAATAATAAACACTTTTTACTTTCGGCGACACCGGAACGTTATTTAAGGAAAGAAGGAGAACGTATTATTTCGCAACCGATTAAAGGAACCGCGAAACGATTTTTGGATGCAAATGAAGATGAGCAATCAAAAATGCAATTGGATTTAGATCCAAAAGAACGAGCCGAAAACATTATGATAACGGATTTAGTGCGGAATGATTTGTCTCGAACCGCACAAAAAGGATCCGTTGAAGTACAAGAGTTCTGCAAAATTTATTCTTTTTTGCAAGTGCATCAAATGATTTCTACGGTGACATCAAAGTTGGATGCGCAATATTCTGTTGTAGATGTTTTAAAAACTACTTTCCCGATGGGAAGTATGACTGGAGCACCAAAAATTTCAGTGATGAAAATCATTGAACAGTTGGAAGAAACAAAACGCGGATTGTATAGCGGCTCGGTGGGTTATTTTACACCAGATGGTGATTTTGATTTCAATGTTGTTATCCGAAGCATATTGTACAATCAAGAGAAGAAATATATTTCTTTCTCGGTTGGAAGTGCCATCACTTCGCAATCCCTTCCTGAAAAGGAATATGAGGAATGTTTGCTTAAAGCAAAAGCGATGCGAGAAGTTTTAAGTTAAATCCAAACGAATTAATTAAATTTGAACATGCTACAAAAATTCCAAAACCATCTTCTACATAATTTCCAGTTCTTGAGCGGAAAAAAAATACTTCTGGCCACAAGCGGCGGGAAAGACAGTATGGTAATGGTGCATTTATTTCAGCAATTGGATTATGAAATAGGTATTGCACATTGTAATTTTCAATTGCGTGGAATGGAAAGTTTTGAAGACCAAAATTTTGTCCAGGAATATGCTGCCGCAAATGATATTCCGGTATTTATAACTCAATTTGATACCAAAGCTTTCGCAGAAGATTATAAAGTTTCTACGCAAGTTGCCGCGCGTGAGTTGCGTTACAATTGGTTTTATGAATTATTAGAAACTGAAAAATTCGATTATATACTCACGGCGCATCATGCCGATGATAATCTGGAAACTTTTTTAATTAATCTGAGTCGAGGAACAGGATTAGAAGGTTTAACTGGAATTCCAGAGCAAAACGATAGAATAATTCGTCCGCTTTTGGCATTTAGCCAAGAAGAAATGGAAGAATATGCCAAATTAAATAACATTCAATGGCGTGAAGACAGCAGCAATGCATCCGATAAATACCTTCGAAATAAAATTCGCCATCATCTGGTTCCTATGTTAAAGGATTTGAATCCAAATTTTCTTTCTTCGTTTCATAAAACGCAAACCTATTTGCAAGAAGCACAAGTGATGGTTGAAGATGCTTCGATTATGATTTATCAACAAGTGGCTAAACAAGAGGAGGATACTATTTATTTTGATTTAAAAAAATTAAAAAAATTGCCCAATTATAAATCGTATTTGCATCAATGGCTGAAAGAATTTGGATTTTCGGCTTGGGATGATATTTATGATTTGGTCGAAAGCCAATCTGGTAAATATGTTTTTTCGCCAGAATATCGATTATTGAAAGACAGAGATTCTTTAATCCTAAGTCCGATACATTTCGTAAATGAAAAGGAGGAATATTCAATTGATGAAAATCAAAAAGAAGTTAATATTCCCTTAAATCTTACGTTTTGTAAAGTAGCGGACATTAGTTTAACGACGAACTCAGCTATCTTTGTGGACGCTGATAAATTACAATATCCATTGGTTTTGCGTCATTGGAATGAGGGCGATCGTTTTCAACCTTTTGGGATGAACGGTAAATCGAAGAAAGTGAGCAAGCTTTTTAAAGATGAAAAATTATCCTTGCTAGAAAAAGAAAACATTTGGCTTTTATGTTCGAATGATGAAATCGTTTGGATTATTAATGTTCGTCAAGACGAACGTTTTAGAATTGACAATACAACAAAGAATATACTTAAAATACAATTAGAATAATGAAGAAACTACTATTTATACTTGTTGCTTTTTTGGCTTTTGCCAATGGGAATGCCCAAATTCTTGATCCTGCAAAATGGACTACGAAAATAGAAAAGAAATCAGAGACAAATTACATCCTTACTTTTAATGCTATCATAGAAAATGATTGGCATTTATATTCTCAATTTACTCCAGACGGTGGGCCATTACCACTGGAAATCATTTTCAAAAATCAAAAAGGAAATTTTACTTTAGTGGGCAAAGCCAAAGAAAGCAAAACGAGAACCGCTTTTAATGATATATTTGAAGTTAACGAAACATTCTTCGAAAAGAAAGGTCAAATCCAACAAGAAATTACAATAACAAACCCGAAGCTGACTGAAATTAAAGTCGATTTTAATTATCAGGTGTGCAAAGAGGTTTGTATTAATATAGAAAAGAGTTTCACGTTTACCATTCCTGCAGCTTCAAAAACAGCAGAAATCGCTACTATAGCAACAGATTTAACGATAATAGATTCAGCTAAAGTTGACACTGCAGTTACAAATACAGATGTAAATAAGGAACAGGTTGTTACTTCTGAAAAAGTTCCTGTTCTGGATACGAAGCCTTCTAAACAAAGAGGATTGTTGTCTATTTTCTTTATTGCTTTTTTATCTGGATTTGCCGCATTACTTACGCCTTGCGTCTTCCCGATGATTCCTATGACGGTCAGTTTTTTTACCAAACAAAGCAAAACAAAAGCAAAAGGAATTAGAAATGCCATTATTTATGGAATTGCTATCATATTCATTTATGTAGTTTTAGGATTCTTAGTGACGTGGATTTTTGGTGCGGATGCATTGAATGCGTTATCTACAAATGTTTGGTTTAATATTATTTTCTTTGTTTTGTTAGTCACTTTTGCGGCTTCATTTTTAGGAGCTTTTGAGATTATGTTACCAAATTCTTGGGCAAATAAAGTAGATAATCAAGCGGATAGAGGCGGAATAATTGGAATTTTATTCATGGCTTTGGCATTAGCAATTGTATCTTTTTCCTGTACCGGACCAATCGTTGGAACCCTTTTAGTCGAGGCTGCTTCTAAAGGCGGAATTGCACCTATTGTTGGAATGTTCGGATTTTCATTAGCTTTAGCTTTACCATTTATGTTGTTTGCCATGTTCCCGGGTTGGTTGAATTCATTGCCAAAGTCTGGAGGTTGGTTGAATACCGTTAAAGTAGTTTTAGGATTTTTAGAATTGGCTTTGGCATTCAAATTTTTGTCGAATGCGGATTTGGTATTGCAATTGCATTTCTTGGAAAGAGAAATTTTCTTGGCGATTTGGATTGCTATTTTTGGAACATTAGCTTTTTATTTATTCGGAAAAATTACGCTTCCACATGATAGCCCGATGAGTCATATATCAGTAGGAAGATTGTCTTTAGGATTAGTAGTTTTGGCCTTTACCATCTATTTGATTCCCGGAATTTGGGGAGCGCCGTTAAAATTAATTTCTGGCTTTCCACCCCCAATGACTTATAGTGAAAGCCCATACGGAGTAGGAAATTCAAAAGGAGGTTCGAATGCATCAGCTCAAATTTTGCCGGAAGGCGCACATTTAGGACCACATGATCTTATCGCTTTTGAAGATTATGAAAAAGGATTGGCTTATGCCAAATCAGTAAACAAACCCATTTTACTTGATTTTACAGGATACGCATGTGTGAATTGCCGAAAAATGGAAGATTATGTTTGGTCTGATCCTGTAGTTCTAAAAATATTACAAGAGGAAGTAGTATTAATCTCTTTATATGTCGATGACAAAAGAGAATTGCCAAAAAACGAGCAATATGTATCTAAAGAAACAGGTAAAGAAATTATAAGTGTAGGGAACAAATGGAGTGATTTTCAAATTACAAAATTTAAAGCCAACGCACAACCATATTATATTATTTTAGACACAGAAGGTACTATGTTATCTGATAAACCAGAAAGTTATAACTCAGATATAAATGCCTACAAAGGCTGGTTGAGAGAAGGAATTGATCGCTTTGTAAAGGTAAAATAGCAGCTAGTATCTGGACAAAATAGTAAACGTAAATTGCACTAATTTCTAAGAAGTAATCTTTGGAAATTAGTGCAATTTTTTGCTTTTGATCTAGTAATACGCCACGCTTAAGTACTTTACTACTCGATTGTTTTTTCGATGTAATCTGAATTTAATAGGTATAAAGCACCCATATATCTAATTTTAAAAGCAACTAAATCTCCAACTTTATACGTCTTTTTTGACTTTGAAATATCTATAACAAGCATATCAGAACTAGCGTCCACAATGGTAATGTCAGTATCATCCGATTCTAAATACTGCGGTTGCATGTCTAATAAACCAATATCTAAGATGGCTCTTAAAGACGTAATTCCTAAATCGGTAACGTCATTCATGGAAAAAGAATTTCCAGCAACGTTTTCGCCTAATTCGCCAGTAGGCGTATTTGGCTTCACAGTAATTTCTATAATTTCAGCGTATAATTTAAAAACATCATTATGCATTCCTTCAATGGTATCGCCAGTGAATAAATCTTTCCCGAAAAAGAGAGCTTCTCCTATACGAAAATGATTGACAGCCATTGGGCGCGCATTTTTAAGTATAAGCGGAATTGCCACTGAGGTTCCACCAGAGACGAACGGAATGCTTATATCGAATTTAGCTTCAATTAATTGCTTATATAAACTCAATTGAATGAGCTTGTCTTGCGTAGGCATCACACCGCTAAGACAATTGAGATTAGTTCCTATTCCTGAAATCTTGATGTTAGGCATTTTTATAATAGTGCCGTAAAAGGCTATTAATTCCTCACCCATAACACCTTCTCGAAGATCACCCATTTCAATCATAATGATTACTTTATGAACCTTGTTTTGCTTTACGGCTTCGTTAGAAAGTAATTGAATGGTGTATATTTCAGTATTAAAACTGATATCGGCATATTGGACAATATTTTCAATACTTCGTTTTGCAGGTGGTTTGATATAAACGGTTTGGATTTCAGGATTTAGTGCTTTGATTTTTTTAAGATTGCTTACTCTAGAATCATGAATTTCCCGAACTCCTAAAGCGATTATTTCTTTGAGATAGATTTTATTACCACACAATAGTTTGGAAACTACTCCCCATTGGATATTTCTGGATGTAAAGATTTGGTTCAGAAAGGTGTAGTTTTCTTCGAGTTTTTTGCGATATAATTTTATAAAGGCCATTTATGATAATTTAAAAACAAGTTATTTGAAGATGAAGTTATTTAGTTAATCTCATTTCTAGGTATTTATTTGTAAAACCTAAACTTTCGTATAGTTTTTTGGCAGGATTATTAGGTTCTACATGCAGTGCAATATTTCCTTCGGCAATGGATATGGCTTTTAGCATCAATTGTTTTCCAAAGCCCTTTCCACGTTGGCTATTGTCTACAGCGATGTAAACCAATATATTTTCTGGAATATAATCTTTCATTCCAGTGTTGTTTAAGATTACAACACCTACAATTTTTTGGTCCTCGATTCCCACTACAATATTTCCTCCTTTGTTGGGGTTCATGACGTAATCAATACATTTTTGAATGTCTTCAATCGTATCGCCATATTGTTCTAAATGGGTAAATAGGAATAGTGCTATAATTTGATTGGTATAGATTGGGTCTTCTAGAGTGATATCATTAATTTGTTTGAGTTCCATTTTAAAGTAATTTAGTGTTAAATATGAGCTATAGTTATGCTAATGATTTTTCTAAATAGAAAATCAAATAGTATTGTTTTTTTTCGGTTATTTAAAAGCCTGTAAGTGGAATTTTTCCAAAAGGCAAAAGATGCAGTAGTCTGCAAAAAAAAAGATGATTTTTTCAGTATAATATCTGAAATAAGGGATCTTAGACATAGTCATTAAAGTCACAAAAAAAGACTTAAATAACCCCAAAATATAATTTTGTGTTTTACAAATATAAGGCGAATTATCTGGAAACAGCTCTTAAATTGGGTAAAATGTGTTTTTTATAAGTAAAAACGCTGCTTTAATGAATTAATGATGTAAATAATTCAAGGCAAAGACAAAGGATTATCTAGTAAAAAAAAAATACTAATTTGAATGCTCAAATGAATTATTGGTGTGTAAGTGTTGAAAATAATTAGCAATTATAAACAGTGTATATTTCTACTTTTTCATCTCAGTAAAGACGATATTTGAATTTTAAAAAAGATAAAATAAGGATATTATATTCAATGAGATTTTTTATCTTTAAAAACTATTTTAACTTAAAAATTTATGAAAAAACTACTTAGTATTTCTCTTTTTTTTATTGGAGCAATTTTGTTTGCCCAAGATAACAAACCAAACTATGTTGCGGATAATTATACTAAAAAAGAAGTGCATATCAAAATGCGCGATGGAGCAGAATTATTTACTTCAATTTATACTCCTAAAGATGTTTCTAAAAAATATCCAATTATAATGCAAAGAACACCGTATAATTCAGGTCCTTATGGAGAAGGTCAGCTCAAAAGAAGTATTTCTCCAAGCGAGACGATGATGAAAGAAGGATATATCGTAGTCTATCAAGATGTTCGTGGCAGGTTCATGAGTGATGGTTTATACGATAATATGCGCGGCTTTATTCCAAATAAAAAAGGAAAAAAAGATACCGATGAAGCTTCTGATACCTATGATACGATAGATTGGTTGGTCAAAAATGTACCTAATAACAACGGAAATGTTGGAACTTGGGGAATTTCATATCCTGGTTTTTACGCAACCTATTCTTTGTTAAGCAATCATCCAGCTTTGAAAGCGGTTTCACCTCAAGCGTGTATTGCTGATTTCTTTTTTGATGATTTTCATCATAATGGAGCATATTTATTGAGTTATTGGAAAGTGACGCCATTATTTGGCCCACAAAAAACAAAGCGTACTACAGAACCTTGGTATAAATTCACGAATACAGGATCAAATGACGATTATCAGTTTTTCTTGGATGCAGGACCATTATCGAATCTTGATAAATATTATGGTAAAGACAATGAGTTTTGGCAACAGCTGAAAGACCATTCCAGTTATGATGATTTTTGGCAAAAACGTGGTATTTTACAACATTTAAAAAATATTAAACCAGCGGTGATGACGGTGGGAGGTTGGTTTGATGCCGAAGATTTATATGGTCCTTTGAATACCTACAGCACAATTGAAAAAAGCAGCAAAAATTACAACACAATCGTTATGGGGCCATGGAGTCACGGGGATTGGGCTAGAAATTCAGCAAAACAAGTAATTGGTAATATTAATTTTGGAGATAGTATTTCCGGTTATTATCAAAAAAACATAGAAGCTAATTTCTTTCGTCATTTCTTAAAAAATAACGGTAAAGGTGAAAATAAATTACCTGAAGCCTATGTTTTTGACACAGGAAGAAAAGAGTGGAAGACCTATGAAACTTGGCCTCCTCAAAATACCGAAAAACAAGATTTCTTTTTGCAAGGAAATCAATTGACAAAAATGGCGAAGCGAAATATTTCTTTTGAAGAATTTATCAGTGATCCTAAGAAACCGGTTCCTTATTCTGAAGATATCAAACAAGCAGGGCTTACACCAAGGAAATATATGACGGATGACCAGCGTTTTGCTGCAAGACGTCCAGATGTGATTGTTTTTGAAACAGAAGTATTGAGTGATGATACCACATTAGCAGGAGATATATTGGCTAAATTGCAAGTTTCTACTACTGGAACAGATGCGGACTGGATTGTAAAAGTGATTGATGTTTTCCCAAGTGATGAGCCGGAAACAAAAGATGTTGCTCCTTATTTGAAAATGAGTAATTACCACATGATGGTGCGCAGTGAGATTATGAGAGGGCGTTTCAGAAACAGTTTTTCAAAACCCGAACCTTTTGTTGCCAATGAGAAAACGCCTGTAAATATTAAGTTACAGGATGTTTTTCATACCTTTAAAAAAGGACATAAAATCCAGATTCAGGTTCAAAGCACGTGGTTTCCATTTATTGATTTGAATCCGCAAACGTTTGTAGATAATATATTTTATGCTAAACCAGCGGACTTTCAAAAACAAACTCATAGAATCTATAATGATTCAAATGTTGAGTTTACAGTTTTAAAATAAAACGTAAAAGTTAGTAGAATCTTAAGATTCAAAAAAGCTGTCTATTAAGGCAGCTTTTTTTGTTTCAAACTATAAAGAAACTGCAAGAAATTTTAAGAATCAAAATAAAAAAGAGTGTATAAAGAGCCACTTTTTTTAAATTATTTTTTTTATTTCTTCTAAAAAAATGTAAAACATGTAGTTGGTAGTTTTTTTTATTCCTTTAATCGAAAATGTATTAAAAATAAGATTAATGTATTCTTAATTATATAATTTAGTGTATAAGTTTTTGAAAATTAGATAATTGTGAGGATTGTTTTTTTATTGAGCTACTTTAATCAATAGAGATAATATTCTAAACATTCTGTATTTTATAGTTAGGCATATAGTATTCGTTATTTTATTATTTAAATTCAATAAATATGAAAACATTTCTACTCAAATCACATTTTTTAACGATTGTTTTTTTTATTGCAAATTTATTTTTTGCAAATGTTACTTTTGGTCAAGCTACGGTCACCACCGATAAAGACGATTATGCTCCTGGTGAGTATGTAATTATTACCGGTACTGGCTGGCAGGAAGGAGAGCGGGTTGATTTCCACTTTGAGGAGACTCCCAAGCCCGTAACCTGTTCGAACTCACATGATAATTTTGCCATTGCAGATGCGAGTGGGCAAATCTATTATGGTGGATTTTTGATAAAAGAAAATCATCTGGGTGTTGCTTTTGTTTTAACTGCTACAGGGCAAACCTCAGGTAGAGTTGCAACAGCAGAATTTACAGATGCGAATGTTAAATTTACCACTACAGGCCTTCCTAATAATATTAGTGTTACAGTGCAATATGAAGGAACGGCACCTGGACCAATTATAGTAGATACTTCTGTTACCTTCTCTACTGGAGGAGGTGGTAATGGTGCTAGTTCAAACATTGCGTTGATTGGAAGTTTAAGTTTTCAATACCCCTCTACAATTACTGTTTCAGGAACGACATATGCTTTGATAAGTACTAATCCCGTTTCACCGACAAATGTTCCATCTACTGGCAGTTATTCAATAAATGCTACATATGCAACTTGTACTCTACCAACTATTGGTGGTCAACCCGGCAATCAATCTATTACTTATGGTGCTAATGCAACTTTTAGTGTTGCCGCTTCTGGTGCTACCGGTTTTGTATGGCAGGAATTTAACAGTTCTTGGTCTCCTATCGCAAATGGTGGAATTTACTCTGGCGCTACTACCAATACCCTTACTTTAACCAAACCGGGAGTTAGCTTGTCAGGTAGGAAATATCGAGTTGTTGTAACTGGATCTTGTGGTTCTGTGAATAGTAATTTGGTTACGGATGCTATTTTAACTGTTAACAAAAAAGCATTAACTGCTACTTCAACAGTAGCCTCAAAAGAATATGACAATTCTCCAGTTGCTGGTTCAGTCTCGTTAGGTACTGTATTAGGTCTTGTTGGTACAGAGACTTTAGTAATTACACCTTCTGCGACTAACTTTGCTGATGCAAATGCTGGTGTGGGCAAAGCAACAACGATTTCTTATAGCCTTGCTGATGGAACTAATGGTGGGCTGGCCGCTAATTATAGCATGGCGAATTTTGTTACATCTGGAAATATCACCAAAGCAGCATCTACGACAGTTGTAACCATTACGGGAGCACCATTTACCTATAGTGGATTGGCACAAACACCAGCCACCGTAACCGTAACAGGAGCAGGCGGATTGAGTTTGACACCCGATGCGGTTTACGTTAACAATACCAATGCAGGAACAGCCACTGCGAGTTATTCGTATGGGGAAAGTGCCAATCACTTGGCCTCTTCGGACAGCGAAGACTTTACTATTGGCAAAGCAGCATCTACGACAGTTGTAACCATTACGGGAGCACCGTTTACCTATAGTGGATTGGCACAAACACCAGCCACCGTAACCGTAACAGGAGCAGGTGGATTGAGTTTGACACCCGATGCGGTTTACGCTAACAATACCAATGCAGGAATAGCCACTGCGAGTTATTCGTATGGGGAAAGTGCCAATCACTTGGCCTCTTCGGACAGCGAAGACTTTACTATTGGCAAAGCAGCATCTACGACAGTTGTAACCATTACGGGAGCACCATTTACCTATAGTGGATTGGCACAAACACCAGCCACCGTAACCGTAACAGGAGCAGGCGGATTGAGTTTGACACCCGATGCGGTTTACGCTAACAATACCAATGCAGGAACAGCTACTGCGAGTTATTCGTATGGGGAAAGTGCCAATCACTTGGCCTCTTCGGACAGCGAAGACTTTACTATTGGCAAAGCAGCATCTACGACAGTTGTAACCATTACGGGAGCACCATTTACCTATAGTGGATTGGCACAAACACCAGCCACCGTAACCGTAACAGGAGCAGGCGGATTGAGTTTGACACCCGATGCGGTTTACGTTAACAATACCAATGCAGGAACAGCTAATGCGAGTTATTCGTATGGGGAAAGTGCCAATCACTTGGCCTCTTCGGACAGCGAAGACTTTACTATTGGCAAAGCAGCATCTACGACAGTTGTAACCATTACGGGAGCACCATTTACCTATAGTGGATTGGCACAAACACCAGCCACCATAACCGTAACAGGAGCAGGCGGATTGAGTTTGACACCCGATGCGGTTTACGTTAACAATACCAATGCAGGAACAGCTACTGCGAGTTATTCGTATGGGGAAAGTGCCAATCACTTGGCCTCTTCGGACAGCGAAGACTTTACTATTGGCAAAGCAGCATCTACGACAGTTGTAACCATTACGGGAGCACCATTTACCTATAGTGGATTGGCACAAACACCAGCCACCGTAACCGTAATAGGAGCAGGCGGATTGAGTTTGACACCCGATGCGGTTTACGCTAACAATACCAATGCAGGAACAGCTAATGCGAGTTATTCGTATGGGGAAAGTGCCAATCACTTGGCCTCTTCGGACAGCGAAGACTTTACTATTGGCAAAGCAGCATCTACGACAGTTGTAACCATTACGGGAGCACCATTTACCTATAGTGGATTGGCACAAACACCAGCCACCGTAACCGTAACAGGAGCAGGCGGATTGAGTTTGACACCCGATGCGGTTTACGCTAACAATACCAATGCAGGAACAGCTAATGCGAGTTATTCGTATGGGGAAAGTGCCAATCACTTGGCCTCTTCGGACAGCGAAGACTTTACTATTGGCAAAGCAGCATCTACGACAGTTGTAACCATTACGGGAGCACCATTTACCTATAGTGGATTGGCACAAACACCAGCCACCATAACCGTAACAGGAGCAGGCGGATTGAGTTTGACACCCGATGCGGTTTACGTTAACAATACCAATGCAGGAACAGCTACTGCGAGTTATTCGTATGGGGAAAGTGCCAATCACTTGGCCTCTTCGGACAGCGAAGACTTTACTATTGGCAAAGCAGCATCTACGACAGTTGTAACCATTACGGGAGCACCATTTACCTATAGTGGATTGGCACAAACACCAGCCACCGTAACCGTAACAGGAGCAGGCGGATTGAGTTTGACACCCGATGCGGTTTACGCTAACAATACCAATGCAGGAACAGCTAATGCGAGTTATTCGTATGGGGAAAGTGCCAATCACTTGGCCTCTTCGGACAGCGAAGACTTTACTATTGGCAAAGCAGCATCTACGACAGTTGTAACCATTACGGGAGCACCATTTACCTATAGTGGATTGGCACAAACACCAGCCACCGTAACCGTAACAGGAGCAGGCGGATTGAGTTTGACACCCGATGCGGTTTACGCTAACAATACCAATGCAGGAACAGCTACTGCGAGTTATTCGTATGGGGAAAGTGCCAATCACTTGGCCTCTTCGGACAGCGAAGACTTTACTATTGGCAAAGCAGCATCTACGACAGTTGTAACCATTACGGGAGCACCGTTTACCTATAGTGGATTGGCACAAACACCAGCCACCGTAACCGTAACAGGAGCAGGCGGATTGAGTTTGACACCCGATGCGGTTTACGCTAACAATACCAATGCAGGAACAGCTACTGCGAGTTATTCGTATGGGGAAAGTGCCAATCACTTGGCCTCTTCGGACAGCGAAGACTTTACTATTGGCAAAGCAGCATCTACGACAGTTGTAACCATTACGGGAGCACCGTTTACCTATAGTGGATTGGCACAAACACCAGCCACCGTAACCGTAACAGGAGTAGGTGGATTGAGTTTGACACCCGATGCGGTTTACGCTAACAATACCAATGCAGGAACAGCTACTGCGAGTTATTCGTATGGGGAAAGTGCCAATCACTTGGCCTCTTCGGACAGCGAAGACTTTACTATTGGCAAAGCAGCATCTACGACAGTTGTAACCATTACGGGAGCACCATTTACCTATAGTGGATTGGCACAAACACCAGCCACCGTAACCGTAACAGGAGCAGGCGGATTGAGTTTGACACCCGATGCGGTTTACGTTAACAATACCAATGCAGGAACAGCTACTGCGAGTTATTCGTATGGGGAAAGTGCCAATCACTTGGCCTCTTCGGACAGCGAAGACTTTACTATTGGCAAAGCAGCATCTACGACAGTTGTAACCATTACGGGAGCACCATTTACCTATAGTGGATTGGCACAAACACCAGCCACCGTAACCGTAACAGGAGCAGGCGGATTGAGTTTGACACCCGATGCGGTTTACGCTAACAATACCAATGCAGGAACAGCTAATGCGAGTTATTCGTATGGGGAAAGTGCCAATCACTTGGCCTCTTCGGACAGCGAAGACTTTACTATTGGCAAAGCAGCATCTACGACAGTTGTAACCATTACGGGAGCACCATTTACCTATAGTGGATTGGCACAAACACCAGCCACCGTAACCGTAACAGGAGCAGGCGGATTGAGTTTGACACCCGATGCGGTTTACGTTAACAATACCAATGCAGGAACAGCTACTGCGAGTTATTCGTATGGGGAAAGTGCCAATCACTTGGCCTCTTCGGACAGCGAAGACTTTACTATTGGCAAAGCAGCTATCACTGTAGTAAATACAAATCGTCAGAAAGTGTATGGTGAAGTGTTGACAAATGGAGATTATGCAGGAAGTATCACAGGTGTTCAAGCCGGAGATGTCATTACAGTAATCCGTTCAAGTATAGGTAGTGTAGCAACTGCAACAGTATTTGGTTCTACATATCCAATCATTGGACAGTTAGTTGATCCTAATGGAAGATTAACGAATTATACAATTAGTAATCCTGACGGAGAACTTACTGTAATAAGAAAAATAGCTTCAGTTACTCCAATGGTTAATAGTAAATATTGTGGTCAAATTGATCCTATTTTTAGTGGTACTCTTACTGGATTTTTGGCAACAGACGTAGTTAGTGCTACTTACAGTCGAAATTCAGGAGAAGCAGTTGGAGCAAGTCCTTATGTAATCAGTGCTTTGCTAAGTCCTGCTGGGGTATTAAGTAATTATGAAATCACATATAATACGGCGAACTTTATAATTAATGGCATAATATCTATTGATGCATCTGCTAGTAGTAATCCTATAGCCGTTGGTTTGCCTGCAACGCTGTCTGCAACTATTAATCCTCCTATTGGTGGAGTTTCTGTTACCTTTAGCCTTGACAATGGGAATGGAGTATTATTGAGTTATCAAGCAACTACTAACAGTGCTGGTGTTGCAAGTACATCTGTAACTAGTTTACCAGTAGAAGTTTATAAAGTGAATGTTGTAGCAGGTTCTGGCTGTTCGTTCTCTATTGCTTACTTGCCTGTATATGATCCAAATGGTGGATTTGTTACGGGAGGTGGATGGATTAATTCTCCAGTTGGCGCATATATTGTTGATCCAACAGTAACAGGTAAAGCAAATTTTGGATTTGTTTCCAAATATAAAAAAGGTTCGAATGTACCTGAGGGTAATACAGAGTTTCAGTTTCAAGCAGGAAACTTAAAATTTGCTAGTTCAACATACGTATCTGGATCACTTGTAATTGCAGGGTCTCAGGCTATCTATAAAGGAATAGGAACTATTAACGGTTCTGGTAGCTTTAACTTTATGGTGTCTGCTGTTGATGGACAGATTAATGGAGGTGGTGGTTATGATAAATTCCGAATTAAGATTTGGAATAGCTCAGGAGTTGTTTATGATAATAACATCGGGCTCTCGGATAATAGTACGCCTACAGATGCTACAAAATTAGGAGGAGGCTCTATTGTAATTCATGAGGTAAAGAAAAATGGAGCTTCAAAAGTGATCAGTGTTGAGGAAACTGTAGAAGTTCTGCCATTTGCAATAACAGTATATCCAAACCCATCAGCTCAATATTTTATGATTGACATCAAAGGGGGTACTACTGAAAAAACAGAAGTGTTTGTATATGATATGCTGGGTAGAATGATAAAACATATTCAAAATAATACCAATCAAGAAATTAAGTTTGGTGAAGAGTTTTCTACAGGTTTATATCTAGCAATTATCAAGCAAGGAGATCAACAAAAAGCAGTGAAATTGATAAAACAGTAAAAAATATTTTACCTGTAAGGTTTAAATCAACTCCATCTCAATTTTTATTGAGATGGAGTTTTTTTGCTACTTTTTTTATGTTTCACTTTTCTTAAAAAGGATATTTATAGTGGTTATCAGTAAATGATAATTTAATAAAATGGTTTCTATTATTTAAATTGGGGTATTTATTACTTCGATAGGCAAAAAAATAAATGATTTCTATGATTAGTGCTACAAATTGAAATGTCAACTTATTGTTTATGATTAAGACTAGTTCGAGGTATTTGAAATATACTAAAAAAGTTTTAAGATGAAATAAATGAATATTATTTCTTGGGCTTAATCAAAAAAAAACACTCTGATTTCAGAGTGTTTTTTTTGATTTTATTTAAAAATTGATTTATAGAAACTCACCATGTTGAGAAATATCTAAACCTAATTCTTCTTTTTCTTCACTTACTCTTAGTGGAGTTATTTTGTTTACAATAAAGAAAAGGAAATAAGATGCTGAAAATGCGAATACTGAAACTATAACTAAAGCAGTTAATTGATTTAAAAATAATGTAGCATCACCAAATATTAGGCCTTGATTATCTCCTACTACTGAGTTTACCGCTTTCGAAGCAAAAACACCAGTCAATAGCATTCCAACCATTCCACCAACACCGTGACAAGCAAATACATCTAGAGCATCATCAATTTTACCTTTAGGAAATTTGCTAACTACTAAATTACTAACAACACTTGCAAATATACCGATGAACATTGCATGAGGAATAGTTACAAAACCTGCAGCAGGCGTAATAGCTACTAAACCTACAACAGCACCAATACAAGCTCCCATTGCAGAAAGTTTGTGTCCAAGAATTTTATCAAGAAATACCCAAGCCATTCCAGCAGCAGCAGCAGCTACAGTTGTTGTACCTAATGCTTGTACAGCTAAACCATTAGATCCTAATGCTGAACCTGCATTGAAACCAAACCATCCAAACCATAATAAACCAGTACCTAACAATACGTAAGTAATACGTGCAGGGTTAACTTTTTGTATTTTTCTTTTTCCTAAGAAAATTGCTCCGGCTAATGCAGCCCATCCAGCGCTCATATGCACTACTGTTCCTCCAGCGAAATCTAATACTCCCATTTTAAAGAAAATACCTTCTGGATGCCAAGTCATGTGTGCTAATGGAGCGTAAACAAGTAATATGAATAATACCATAAATAATAGGTAAGCCCAGAAACGAATTCTTTCTGCAAAAGCTCCTGTTATTAAGGCAGGTGTAATGATTGCAAATTTTGCTTGAAACAAAGCAAACAACATAAAGGGTATTGTTGGAGCAAGACTCCATGCAGTAGTAGTATTCACACCTTGAAAAAACAAATTAGGTAGCGGATTACCAATTATACCTCCTATTGTAGGACCAAATGATAAACCAAAGGCTACAACAACCCATAAAACAGTAACAATTATCATAGCCATAAAACTTTGAAGCATTGTACTAATTACGTTCTTTTTTCCTACCATTCCCCCGTAGAAAAAACCAAGACCTGGTGTCATTATTAATACAAGTGCTGTTGCAACAATCATCCAAGCAGTGTCGCCGGTATCAAATTTTACAGCTTCTGTTGGAGCAGGGCTATCAATTATGAAATAATTTGAAAAAAGGGTTAATACCAAAATCGTGATTAATATCACACTTAAAATAATTTTTCGCATTGTTTTTTAGTTTTAAATTTCGATAAAAGTATAAAAATCATTAATAAGCCCCCTAAAAAATGTTATTGAATGCTTTATTTTTGTGTTTTCTACAATCTACACCCTATTTTATTATGGGTATATTATAATTTAAAGTTAATATTTATAATTTATTAAAGGAAGGTTAAGATAAATTGTCTTTTTATGATTGAATATTATAATTATTTTAAAAATTAATAGGTCTTTATAGGAACGGTTCTTTTTTTATACTAGATTTCAAATATCATTAAAAAAAAATGCACCAATTGAAAATTCAATTAGTGCAATTATTAAAGTTCAATATATCTTTATTTTAATAGGTGTTGGCTCAAAATTTTATAAACTTCATTAATGTTATTACCTCCTTTTCCAAATTGTTTGACAATTGGTGTACTATCGTTATTTAACCAAATTTTTAATTCAGCATCCATATCCAATATTCCAGCGCTTTCTTTAGAGAATTTTTTGATGCTAGAATAAGGGATTGACATATAATCAACTTTAGTTCCAACCATTTGCTTTTCTACTAAAATTAGTCTTTTATTTGTGAAAATAAACATGTCACGTATTAGTTTGTACGCTTTCTCAATTCGTTCTCCATCTATTAAGATTGGCTCAAATTCTTTCGAGACATTTTCAATATTTACTTCAGATGCATTGCCAAGGATGGCATTAAATAGTCCCATTGCTATAATTTATTTTTGATTGTACTTTGTTTTATATTTGTCGTTTAGCTTTGTTTGATGTGTTTCTAGGCTAATCATTCTTCCTTGTATAAAAGCATTAGTCAATTTGTTTGTTCTCATATCCAATGCATCTCCTTCAGATATAAATAACGTAGCATCTTTTCCTTGTTCTAAGGTACCGCATTGCGCATCAATTCCTAATATTTTAGCAGTATTTGAGGTGATTAATTGAAGAGCTTGCTCTTTGTCAAGTCCATAAGCAGCGCATGTTCCAGCAAGAAACGGTAAGTTTCGGGTATTCATACGTTCCATAGCTCCACTGTTTTCTAAAGCTACTAGTACACCTTTATCTGTTAATAATTTGGCTGATTTGAAAGGCAAATCAATGTCATCATCCTCACTTAGAGGCATTTCATGAACGCGTCTTAGCAAAACACCAATACCATTTTTCTGCAATAATTCGGCTGTTTTGTATGCTTCATATCCTCCTACAATCACCATTTTTTTTATTCCATTTTCTTTAGCAAATTGTACTGCATCAATTATTTGTTTTTCTTCATTAGCATTAATAAATAAGGTTTGACTTCCGTCAAATAAACCTTTAGTAGATTCTAAAACTAAATTCCTTTCTTTCGAACTATCACCTAAATAGGCTTTAGCATTAGATAAAAAAGCAGTCAACTCAAGAATTTGTTTTGCATAGTCTTTGTTCGGTTCAATACTTCCAGGTTCAAACCAAGAGCCACTTCTTCTGAAAGTAGTAGGGAAGTTCATGTGCATCCCATCATTTTCTTTTATAACCGCGTCTTTCCAGTTCCATGCATCAAGCTGAACGATTGAGGATGTGCCAGAAATTGTACCGCCACGTGGTGTAATTTGAGCCATCAAAATTCCGTTTGGTCTAACAGTTTCTATCACTTTAGAGTCAGCAGTATAAGCAATTATACTTCTTACATTAGGATTCATCACTCCAATTTCATTTTCATCATCAGATGATTTTATCGCATCAATTTCTACTAAACCCAATGTAGAATTTGGGGCTATAAATCCTGGATATACGTGTTTTCCATTAGCGTTAATCGTGATGTCATAGGCACCATCAGCAAGACGTATCACCCTGGCATCTGCTACCAAATTAATTTTTCCGTCAACAAATCCTATAGCACTATTTTCAATTACTTCTCCATTTCCTAAATGTGCCGTAGCATTAAGAATAAGAACGGACTTTGATTGTTTTAGGGCAGGTGTTTGTTGTGCTTTTGTAAGTATTGATATACTACAGACCAACACTAAAAGATATATTTTTTTACTAATCATATTTATACGTTTTTTAAAATTGCTTTTCTTTTTTGTAAAAGCTCGGTTTTTTGAAATTCAAATTATTCCGTTATTCTTCCATGGTATCACAGTGGTACTCTTTCTTTTCCGCTTTTTTAGGTTCCTGAGTAATCATACCTTTATTTTTTTCCTGTAATAGTTGACCAATTAATTCATTTCGTTCTTTAGCAATAGCTACTCTTTGTTCCTGATCTTTTTGAACATCATAATAAACGACCCCTTCAATCATTGTTTTTTCAGCTTTTGCATAAATTGATAATGGATTAGCGTTCCATAATACCATATCAGCATCTTTACCCACTTTTATACTTCCTACTTTATCATCAATATGTAACAATTTTGCAGGATTTAAGGTTACAAATTTCCAAGCTTCTTCTTCTGAAATATTGCCGTATTTCACCGCTTTTGCCGCTTCTTGATTCAATCTTCTAGACATTTCAGCGTCATCAGAATTATAAGCTACTACAAGTCCTGCATTGTGCATAATTGGTCCGTTGAAAGGGATTGCATCATTTACTTCAAATTTATACGCCCACCAATCAGAGAAAGTTGAGGCACCTACACCGTGTTCCTTCATTTTGTCAGCTACTTTATATCCTTCTAAAATGTGTGTATATGTATTTACTTTAAAATTAAATTTTTCGGCAACATTCATTAACATCAAAATTTCAGATTGTACGTAGGAGTGACAGGTAATGAAACGTTCTTTATTTAATATTTCAGCTAATGTTTGTAGCTCTAAATCTACTCTAGGAGCCTTGCCTTTTCCTTTTTTACCACTTGAATTGTACGCTTTCCAAGCCATATCATATTCTTTTGCTCGTTGGAAGTAATCTGTAAATACTTGCTCAACACCCATTCTGGTTTGAGGAAAACGAGTAGGATTATTGCTTCTTGAGCTAGATTGTTTTACATTTTCTCCCAAAGCAAACTTGATAAAACCCGGTTGGTCTTTGTAAAGCATTTCATCTGCTGGTGCTCCCCATTTCCATTTTACAATTGCTGAACGTCCACCAATTGGATTCGCTGATCCGTGTAATAATTGTGAAATAGTTACCCCACCTGCTAAATCTCTGTATATATTAATGTCTTCTGAATTCACTACATCTTGTATCGTTACTTCGGCACTTGAATTGTGTCCACCTTCATTAACTCCATTAGAAATAGCGATATGGGAATGTTCATCAATGATACCGCTTGTTAAATGCTTTCCTTTAGCATCAACGATTGTTGCTGATGCATCAGAAATATTTTTTCCAATAGATGCAATCTTTCCATTTTTTACTAATACGTCCGTTTCTTCTAAAATACCATCTTTTTCATTGGTCCAAACGGTAGCATTTTTAAATAATAGTGTTTGTGCAGTTGGTTTTTTCAAATTACCATAAGCAACATTAGGAAATGTTGTTGGCATGATGGCATTGTTCTTTTCAATTTTTGCGGAATCAATAACTTTTACATAAGGAGCTGTTTTTACTGCAGACCATTTTACTTCGTTCCCATTGAACAAAACGGCTTTTCCTGAAAGTGCTTGATTGTCTTCGATATAGCCAATTAATCTGGTGAAACTAGTTTTAGTAGAGTCTATAGGTTTAATTACCGTTGAAATCCAGTTATTGGTAAAAGTAAGTTTTGATTTGATTTTTTTATTATCAACTGTGGTTATCTCAGATTTTGGTGCTGTAATTTCGCCATCAATCTTCCATTTGTATTTTTCAGTATTAATGGTTAAATCATAATTCCCACGAATATCTCTAATGGCTATATCAGTTATAACAAATTTGTTACCCTGTACCCAGTTTTCATAAAGTATTGTTTTTTCATTGAAAATCTCACCAGATGTAATAATAAAATTAGCCAAGCTTCCTGTTCTCAAGCTTCCTATTTCATTACTTTTTCCTAAAATAGAAGCAGGAATAGTTGTCAAAGCTTCTAAGGCTTTTGTTTTATCAAATCCGTATTTAATCGCTCTTAATAGATTAGGTCTAAAATCTTCTAACTTCTTTAACTTGTCAGTTGTTAAGGCAAAAATAATTCCGTTATCGGATAAAACTTTCAGATTGGTTGGTGCTTGATTCCAAAAACGCAAGTCTTTTAACTCCATTTGATTGGCTTGGTTTGGATCAGAAACATCATACGCTTCAGGGAAATTGATTGGAATAATAAATTTCGAATTTGTTTTTTTGATTTCTTCAATACGCTCAAACTCATTTCCGTTTCCTTTCAACACATAATTTAATCCAAATTCTTTGGCTATTTTTGAAGCTCTCAAGCTATTTAATTTGTCCTCAGTAGCAAATATTTGAACTAATTTTTCATTATTTGACAAGGCCTCTAAAGATAAATCTTTGGTAGTGGCATTTCCTTTTTTGTACCAATCTAAATCTAAATACATTTGGCGAAGCAATGCCATCATTCCCATCAATGAACTTGGATAAGCTTGATTCGTTGTCACACTTTTAGTAAATGCAAAGTGGTTGGTTACTTTATCAGATAGTAATTGGTTGCTTTTATCAAAATTATTCAACGCAATTAATGTTCCTGAACCGCGAGCAATTCCGTCTTGAACGTGAGTTCCAACGATACCAAATCCTGCTTTCAATAATTCATCGGCTTTAGTTTGATCGTATTTAAAACTTTCATAACCATTTACTTCTGATTTGATATTTTCGTTCCAGTAATGCCCAGATTTTTTGGTATCATATAAAGCAATTCTGTCAGCACTGCTAATTCCTTTTGGTTTTTCGATACCAAAATTAGTGTACATATCAATAAACGAAGGATAAATTGATTTTCCTTCTAAATTAATGGTGGTACAATTTTTAGGAATAACGATATTATTTCCAGCACCAATCACTTTACCGTTTTGAATTAATAAAGTTCCTTTTTCAATAATTTGTGTAGGTGTAACATAAATTTTTGCATTGGTAAAAGCAGTAAAATTTGTGTTTTTGTTTTGAACACTTTCATTGTTAGGAAAGTATTCTTGCGCATAGGCTTTTGGTAATAAAATACTGAAATACAGTAGAAGTAAGATTTTTTTCATAGTATAGTTTCTAATTATTCTCTAAAAGTAAAAAAAGGAATATGTTAAGCATTATTTTTTTTTGATTTTAACATTTGTTTTTTGCTGAAAAAGAGCAGATTGTATGTCTCCATCAAATTATTCTAATTATTTTGGCCTATTTTTCTACTATTTTCTATCATTTTAAATTTTGTAGGAATAATTATAATAATCGAAAATGTTTGTCTAATTTTAGAATCAAAATAAGTAAAGATGCTAGTTAAAGTTTTCGGAAGTGCCGTTTTTGGAGTTGAAGCTACAACTATTACAGTTGAAGTAAATATTGATAAAGGGATTGGGTATCATTTAGTTGGCTTACCAGACAATGCAATTAAAGAAAGTAGTTATCGTATTGCCGCAGCGCTTAAAAATAATGGTTATGCTATGCCTGGCAAAAAAATCACCATCAATATGGCTCCCGCTGATTTGCGCAAAGAAGGTTCAGCCTATGATTTGACTTTAACAATAGGGATTTTGGTCGCATCAGGTCAAATCAAAGCGGATGATGTAGATAAATACATCATTATGGGGGAACTTTCCCTTGATGGCAGCCTTCAACCGATACGTGGTGCGTTGCCAATTGCCATTAAAGCCAAAGAAGAAGGTTTTAAAGGTTTTTTTCTTCCGAAGCAAAATGTAAAAGAAGCCGCAATCGTTGCTGGATTAGATGTGTATGGAGTAGAAAATGTTCAGGAAGTGATTGATTTCCTGGAGGGAAAAGGAACGCTGGAACCAACAACAATAGATACGAGAGCTGAATTTTATAAAACATTAGACTTTCCCGAATTCGATTTTAGTGATGTCAAAGGGCAGGAGTCCATAAAACGCTGTATGGAAATAGCTGCTGCCGGAGGACATAATATTATCTTGATTGGTCCACCGGGAGCCGGAAAAACGATGCTTGCTAAACGATTACCCAGTATTTTGCCGCCTATGACGTTGCGTGAAGCCTTAGAAACAACTAAAATTCATAGCGTTGCCGGAAAATTAAAGGAAGTCGGTTTGATGAATCAACGGCCGTTTCGTAGTCCACACCATACAATTTCGAATGTCGCTTTGGTGGGCGGAGGAAGTTATCCGCAACCGGGCGAAATTTCTATGGCACATAATGGCGTTTTATTTTTGGATGAGTTACCTGAATTTAAAAGAGACGTTTTGGAAGTGATGCGTCAACCGCTGGAAGATAGAGAAGTAACGATTTCAAGAGCCAAATTTACGGTTACTTATCCGTCGTCTTTTATGCTGGTGGCGAGTATGAATCCGAGTCCAAGTGGTTTCTTCAATGATCCCGATTCACCACAAACGTCTTCACCACACGAAATGCAACGGTATTTGAGTAAAATCTCAGGACCTTTATTGGATAGAATTGATATTCATATTGAAGTAACGCCAGTTCCTTTCGAAAAATTATCGGATGATCAAAAAGCGGAAAGCAGTGTTGACATTCGGAAAAGAGTGACTGCGGCGCGAGAAATTCAAACCGAACGCTTTGAGCAAATGGAAAATATACATTATAATGCCCAAATGAATACCAAACACATTCGGGAGTACTGCGCTTTGGATGATGTTTCTAAGCAATTATTGAAAACGGCGATGGAACGATTGAATCTCTCGGCGCGGGCCTATGACAGGATTTTGAAAGTAGCACGCACGATCGCTGATTTGGATGCAGCTCCAATAGTGGTTTCGAGCCATATTGCCGAAGCCATTCAATATAGAAGTTTGGATCGTGATGGTTGGTTGGGCTAAAATAGATTTTAGATTAACGATTTTTGATTTCAGATGTTTCACGGCTGCAAAATTGAGAATAGGATTGCACTAGAAGGAGAAAAAAGAAAAGTATAGAAATAAATACGTCAAAAAAGAGATTTCGAGAGGAATCTCTTTTATTTTTGCCAAATGTTAGAAATTCTGTACCAAGACGAATATATTATTGCCATTAATAAACCAAGTGGATTGTTAGTCCACAAATCGTTTTACGCGCGCGATGCAAAAGTTTATGCGATTCAAGAATTGAGAAATCAAATAGGAGGGCAACACGTTTATCCTATTCATCGGTTAGATCGCAAAACATCCGGTGTCTTGTTATTTGCGTTGGATAAAGTGGTTTTGAAAATTATGAATGATCGTTTTGCCACACGCGAAGTCGAAAAAAAATATTTAGCAATTTTACGTGGTTGGTCACCCGAAGATCTAACGATTGATTATGATTTAATCAATGATGATGGCATTATACAAAATGCAATAACCTACTTTCATCGATTGCAAACTACCGAAATTGAGTTAGAATTTAACAATAAACCTACGTCACGTTATTGTTTGGTAGAGGCGATTCCTGAAACGGGACGGATGCATCAATTACGAAAACATTTCAAACATATTTTTCATCCCATTTTAGGAAGTCGTCCACATGGTTGTAACAAACAAAATAAATTATGGTTGGAGCATTTTGAACTGAAAGGAATGATGCTTCATGCACACCAGTTAATTTTTAATCATCCCATAACTAATGAACCACTTATCCTGAATGCAAAGATTAATGAAGAGTTTAGCAGAGTAGGTACTATTCTTAAGCTAGATTTGAATACCTATGAATAGCATACTAATTTGTAAAGAATGCTTTACAATATTGTTGTAATTGGAAACAACAGTTTTCAATATAAAGAGGAACAGATTTCAGATTTTTGATTAACGATTTTTGATTTCAGATATTTAACTTCTGCAAAATCGATAATGCGATTGCGAGCGCGAGCGTCCCGCTCGTGCCTATTAGAAATTTATAGAGATTTACTTTTGTTAGTGTTCACGAGCGGGACGCTGGTGATAGCGTTGGATAACAGAAAGTTAGCAGCAGATTAAATCAGTTTACTTCTTAAAATGGGTAATATTATCGAAAGAGGAATAAAAACCAAGACAAAGTAAATCCATCTTTTATAAAACTTTATTTTCCACCTACTTTTACCAAGTCCAATTACAGTGTTAGGTTTTATCATCAAAATTATTAACCCTAATATGGTTATAATCCAAACCGTGCCTAATATTTCATTTATTTTATTGTCTTGTTTAAACGTTTCAGGAACATAGTCACTTTCATGTTGTAAAATTATTTCAATTGCTTTTGTAGTTTCAACAGGCGTTAGTCCATCCTTTAAAAGAAAATTAGCCTTTTGTTCTAATTGAGTTTTGTAAGCATCTTTATCATTCTTTATAAAAAGTGGAGTTGCAAAAACAAGCATCATAATTATAGGGAAGGCTGCAAATGGAAACCAACCTGACCATTTTTGCATAATTAGAGTTGGTTTATGATTCTCAATCCACTTATTTATTTCATAGTTAATGTCGTTAAATATATCATCGTCGACTGATTTTATTCTAGTTTCTAATTCACCTTGATAATTTGTTGTTACTTCTAAAGTGAATTCACAAGGACCTTTTCTAATGTGTATTTTTAGTTCAGTTGGATTATATTCATTAATCTCGTTTCCCTTCAATATTGATAGTAAGTTATCGTCTTTAATTTTGTTTCCTTGTTTTGTAATTATTAATGCAAACTTTTCTGAAGAATTAAATTTGTAATTTATATTTTTAACTTTTAATTTGGCACTTTCTAAATCAATATTTTCATGCCTATCCTTGTATTCTTCAAGGTATGATTCAGCCGTTTTTGTAAGCAATACTTCAGAGGCTTGTTCAAGTTTTTCTTCGATAGTTAGTAATACTTCATTAAGTTCTTCTAATGACTTTAAATCAAGAATCCAAGGACCGTTAATTTTTCTGTCAGTAGGTATTATTATTTGCCCCATGTTATTGTGATTTTTGTGATTTGCTGCTAACTTGCTTATATGTAAGACAAAATCATGCAAAGCCACCCAATTTAGGGAAGATATGTGTGATAAGGTCATATTATTTTATTCCAAATATATTGTTTTTTTTCTTACAAATCATCTAGCTATAATATATTCAAGGGATGAATTTGCAAAATGGTATTATGAAAGTAAAAACGCTCTCAATAGCCCCGATTACTTCACTTAGCTTTTATTTTAATTGGAGTTCAGTGAACTACGTTTGAAATGAAAAACCTAGTGAGAGCTGGTGTTCAGCTCTCACTAGGTTTGTAATGTATAGCGGGAAATAAGTTCTAAAAAAACGAAATCGTTCTGCTCCTAAAAAATAATAAAAATTAATTATCTATTTGAGCGTCGGTCATTATTTTGACTTGGGCGTCTTGGACCAAAACTGTTATTGCTGCTTCGGTTTGTAGTGTCAGTTTTTGGTTTTCGCGGAGTTGAATCGCGTTGTTGTCTTCCTTGCCCTTGCTTGATTGGTTCTTTGGAAGCGTTAGGATCGGGTTCGAAACCTTTGATGTTTTCTTTGGGCAAATTCAAACCTACTAATTTTTCGATATCACGTAAAAAGACCGTTTCGTCCGGACTGAATAACGAAATAGCTTCCCCATTGGCACCAGCTCTTCCTGTACGACCAATTCGGTGAACGTAATCTTCAGGAATATTAGGCAATTCAAAATTGACCACATGCGGTAACAATGGAATATCCAGTCCTCTAGCCGCAATATCGGTAGCGACTAAAGCGGTCAGGCTTCCGTCTTTGAAACCCGCTAAGGCTTTGGTACGTGCGCCCTGACCTTTATTTCCGTGAATGGCTGCTGCTTTGATTCCGGCACTAATCATGCTTTCTGTCAATTTATTAGCGCCTTGTTTGGTACGGGTAAAAACCAAAATTTGCTTCCAGTTTCCTTCTGTAATCAATTTAATGATGAGTTCTGTTTTTTTCTCTTTGGCAACAGGATATATTATTTGAGTAATAGCATCTACGGTAGTGTTTTCCGGAGTTGCTTCTACGTGAACGGGATGGTGCAAAATACCCATCGCCAATTTCTTTATGTCTTTTGAAAAGGTTGCCGAAAAAAGTAAGTTTTGTCTTTTAGTAGGCAATACTTTTAAGATTCGTTCTATATCTCGTAAAAAACCCATGTCTAACATTCGATCAGCCTCGTCTAAAACTAAGATTTCTACTTTTGCAAGTGATATTAAACCTTGGTTTTGCAAATCGATTAATCGACCTGGAGTGGCGACTAAAATATCGACACCCTGACGCAATTGCGTTACCTGGGGATTCTGATTTACACCACCAAAAATAACGGTGCTTTTTAAGTCTAAAAATACACTGTATTCCTTGATGTTGGCTAATATTTGTGCGGCTAATTCTCTGGTTGGCGTCAATATTAAGGCACGAATAGGTCTTTGTCTTAAGTGCTGGCCCTGTGATAATAGTTGTAAAATAGGTAATGTAAAACCGGCTGTTTTTCCTGTTCCTGTTTGTGCAGATGCTAAAACATCTTTGCCTTCTAATATTGGGGGAATTGCTTTTTGTTGTATTGGAGAGGGAGTTGTGTACCCTTTTTTGCTGATGGCTTTAAGTAAAGCATCAGATAAACCTAATGAGTTAAATGACATAAATGGTGTTTATAAAGTAAACACTATTATTTAGGTTACTTTTTTAATTGGGCGCAAAGGTACAGTTAATTTTCCGATGTGCTTTTGATTGCCTCGATTTGTTTAAATGTAAGCACAAAAAAATCGGGAATATATCCCGATTTTTAAATTATAATTGCTTTTTGATTTATCTTATTTCGGCAAAAGTATCGCCTTGATTGATGTCACCGGATTTATACCCTTTCATAAACCAAGCTTTACGTTGCGCCGAAGTTCCATGCGTAAAAGATTCCGGAACAATATGTCCTTGAATTTTAGATTGAATGGCATCATCACCAACCGCGTGAGCCGCACTTAATGCTTCATCAATATCACCTTCCTCTAAGAAATTGTTCATTTTTTGATTGTAATGCGTCCAAACGCCGGCATAAAAATCAGCTTGTAATTCTAAAGCTACGGATAATTTGTTGGCTTCAGCTTCACTTTTTCCTTCTTGCATTTGTCTCATTTTAGCAGAAGTTCCTAGCAAGGTTTGTACATGATGGCCAATCTCGTGGGCGATTACATAGGCTGTTGCAAAATCCCCACCTTGCGCACCAAATCTAGTTTTTAGCTCTTCAAAAAAGGCTAAATCCATATATACTTTTTGGTCACCAGGACAATAAAAAGGCCCGGAAGCTGATGTTGCATTACCACAAGCGGTTTCCACACCGCCAGTAAATAACACTAAATTTGGTCTTTTGTATTGCATGTTATTTTCCTGAAATATTTTTCCCCAAACATCCTCCGTATCTACTAATATGGCTTCTATAAATTTTCCTTCTTCAATTTCGGCGGCTGTTAAGGCTCTTTGCTCAGTAGGAGCTGCATTTCCTCCATTCATTTGTTCTAATATTGGCGTAAGCATTTGAGCGTTTTCTCCACCAAAAACATTCAATAACAAGATAATTATACCAATAATTCCACCTCCTACAATTGTTTTTCCTCCAGAAGATATTCCTCTTCGGTCTTCAAAATTTTCACTTGAACGTCTACCACTCCATTTCATATTGTATTATTTTTAGTTGTTATTAAAAAAATCAATAGACATAAAAGTATAAAATTTTAAAGGATAAACATTCTTTTTTTAGAAGATGTTAACTTGTCCATTTGGAAATAGTTTCTTCAATGATTCCTTTTATAATTGGTTTTGGGATATAATCATTCATTCCTGCTTTAAGGCATTTTTCTTTTTCTTCTTTTTCGGTTCCTGCAGTTATTGCTATTATAGGTACATTTTGACCTGATTTTAAAGTTCTAATTATTTGGGTCGCTTCATATCCATTCATAATGGGCATTTGGATATCCATAAAAATAATATCAGGATTTATCGCTTCAAATTGATCTACAGCATCTTTACCATTTATAACTTCATAAATAACTGGATTGAGTTTTAAGTTTTTAATTATTGTTTTTAGCAATAACATATTTACTTTGTTATCTTCAACAATCAATATTTTTATTTTTTTAATGCTGATGGTTTTTTTAACGACTATATCTTTGATAGTATCGAAATCAGTTTCAAATAAGCTAAGTTTTTCGGCAGGTTCATCACTTATTTTCAAATCTAAGTCAAAATAAAAAGTACTGCCCACATCAATTTTACTTTCTAATTGTAAATGACTATTCATTAAGCCTAATAATTGATTCGAAATAGTGAGTCCTAATCCGGTACCACCAAATTTTCTGGTAGTAGAACTGTCTTCTTGAGAAAATGCTTTAAATATTTTCTTTTTATTTTGGTCTAAAATTCCAATTCCTGTATCAATTACTGCAAAACGAATTGTAGCATTTGAATCATCTATTTTATCCAGAACATTTACATCTAATTTTATAGAACCTTTTTCAGTGAATTTTACAGCATTGGCGAGCAGGTTAATCAATATTTGTTTTAAACGTACGCTGTCTACCCAAAAATATTTTGGAATATCTGAAGCTATATTGAGTTTTAAGCTTAATTTTTTTTGATTGGATTCGTACAATATTAAATCAATAATTTGGCTTAACATTTCTTTGATATCGTATTTCTCTATAAATAAATCTAATTTTCCCGCTTCAATTTTTGAGAAATCAAGAATATCATTTATGATATCTAATAATGAATGCGCTGATTGATTTACCGTAGTGATATATTTCTCTTGAGTCGCACCTAGATTAGTATTCATTAATAAATCGGTGAAACCAATAATTCCGTTCAAAGGCGTTCTTATTTCGTGGCTCATATTAGCCAAAAAATCCGATTTTGCTTTATTTGCAGCTTCCGCTAATTCCTTTTGTTGAACAACAGTTTCTGTCTTTTTTCTCTCTGTAATATCAATAAAAATACCTTCAATAAATACAATTTTTCCATCTTTATAGATCGTATCTCCAAACTCTTCTACCCAAACAATATGGCCATCTTTATGTATAATTCGGTAGGTTAAGTGAATGGCTTTTTTGTTTTCTATCGCATTTTTTTGTGCTGCAATTGTACTTGTTTTATCCTCTGGATGAATTAAGTCAATGAAAGATAATTGATTATTAAGGAAACTTGATTTTGGGTATCCAGTTAGTTTTTCAATTTCATCATTAATGTAAATTTTGGTGTTATTGTCATCATAATTAGATAAATAAACAGTTCCGGGAATATTATTAGCTAATAAACGGAATTTTTCTTCACTTTCATTAATAGCTGTTTCGTTAGCAATTCTTTCAATAGAAGAAGCAATGTTACTAGCTAATGTTTGTAAAATATTAACTTCATCCTCTGACCACAATCGTTCATTTTGAGTATCATCAAAACCTAAAAAACCATGAAATTTGTTTCTGACAAATATTGGAAAAAGAATCAAGGATACTACATCTACATTTATTAATTTATTCCTCAGAGAAATGTTTTCAATTTTAGGAATTATGGCTCTGTATATTTTATTGTTTAAAAGTGGTGTTATTAGCTCTTCAAAGTACTCGTAGGGTAAATTTTGAAGTTTTACATTATTTTCGGTTAGTTTTATATTGTGTATTATCCATCGGTATTTCTGACTTATAAATCCAGTATTTTGATCATTCTCATAGTAATACGCTCGATGTGATTTTGTTGCTTTTCCCATGATTATGAGTACGTCAGAGAAAATGTCATTTATATCTTTACTGTTTAAAAATTTCTCTGTACAAAGAGCCATTGCTGATAAAAGGTCGCTCTTGTATTCTAATTTTTTTTCAGCTTCATACCTACTATGTGAAATTATGGTCAATGATATGATATCTGAAATTGTTCTAGCAAAAATGATATCTTCATTATCCCAATTTCTTTTGTTTTTTGAAGTTTCAAAACTGATGGTTCCCATCAATTCTCCATTGATAAAAATGGGAATATCGAGTTGTGATTTGATATCGTATTTTAGAAAATAATTTTCTATAAATTCGCATAATTCTCGTTTGTTTAAAACATCTGGAGCACAAATTTGCTTTTTACTTTTTATAGATTCAAAGTAAATAGGGTAATTTTCTTTTTCTAATATATATCCTTTGGTATAGGTATCAGTTTCTAATTCATATAAATTTTCACAAGTAATGACATCTTCTGTATAATTCCAATAACTAACGCGACTGCATTTAGTGACTTTTGCAGCAGATTCAATGATTTGCATTATGCTAATGTCCAGATTTTTGTAATTGCTAAAGTTTGTAGTCGATAGCTTCTTAATTGTTTTGTTGTATTCTTCTACTTTTTTCTGACGAATTTTATTTTCAAATTCAATGTCTTTGAGTTTGGTAATATCCCTTGCAATACCAGAGTATCCTATTATTTTTCCAATTTCATTTCGATTAATGATTACTTTTTGGGAAACCCATATTTCTTCTCCGTTTTTCTTTAATAATGGAAATTCAATCGTTGGGAAGTTTTGCTCATTTTCTAACAGGTTTTGGTAAAAATCCATGATGCTGCTGCAGTAATCCTCTCGTATAAAATCTAAATAATGTCTCGTTAGTATTTCGGTTTCTTTAAAGCCTAAAGTTTTTATCGTAAATTCATTGACAAATGTAAAATTACCAAATTGATCTACCTCAAAAATAAGATCAATAGCATTTTGAATTAAATTTTTATACTGGTTCTGTAAATGGATTTCATTGGTCACATCCTGACCAATACCGATGATTAAATCGTCTGAAAACTTTTTGTCATCCCATTGTATGTGTTTGTATTCACCATTTTTACACTTAACTCTACGAATAAATATTCTGTCTACCTTAAACTTAGTATGATAATCTTCTCCGTAGAATTCAGTATCTTCGGTTTCTTTCCAGTACCCCAATCCCATAACTTGATCAACGGTATATCCTAAAATAGTTTCCACATTTTCGCTGCAAAAAACAATCTCACCTTTTTTATTTGTTGCCAGAATCAGTGAATTTCCTTTGTTGATAATTTGATTGTTAAAACGAAATTCAACATCAGTATTCAATAATGATACATGATGAATGTAATTTATAATCAAGATTATAGAGGAGTAAATAAATAGTGAAATATTTGTTTTTAACGGTATTAATTCAAAAAAATAAGCAATACCTATGAATATGTATACGGATGTTACAAAAAACCAATATACATTTATAGGCCGTATCACGTTGTAAGCAAAGAAAAACGAAACCACAAAAGCGGTAATAGGAATAACATCAGTTGGAGAAAAAATTAGATTGCGCACTATGAAACAAAAATAGATTAAGAAAAGAGTAATGAAAATCTCTTTAATATATCTAAACACAATAATTGATCTGGTACTTATAAAATACAATACTATTAAAGAAAACCCAATCGTACAATTAGGTACTAATAGGCTCACAGGTCTGATTTTAAAGATTTCAAAAATAACTTCTATGGAAGGTAGTATTATTCCTAAAAAGAGTAAATAAAGTTGATATTCTTTATTTTTAGAAATAGTTTCTACTCCTTTTTCTAATAGTTTACTTCTTAAAGTAGATTTTATAGTATGAATTTTATAGGTTAGAAAAATAAATAGACTAACAATGATAACCCATAAAAGAGTATTTGTAGTAAAAAAATTAGTAACCCAAAATAAAATTAATTTTGAGTTGAAAATAGTCAATAGGCTACAGTATGACACCATAGAAGTATGTTAATTAGATTTTAAAGACCAGATTTGGGTATCTACCTTGATATTTAAATCAATATAAGGATTTATTTTAAATAAAAACCAAAATTCACAAAAATTAAATTTTGGTTTTAGCTATCAAAAATACTTTTAAATTGTGTTTTCATTCTCAGAATCAAATCCTATAATTTCGTTATAAATGGCGTAGTATAATGAATAAATAAAAGGCAAAGTAAAAAATATCCCAATACAACATCCTATAAAACCCACCATTGCAGCAATTGAACCAACAACTAAAAGTCCTAATAATACTAATGGTTGTTTAGAAACGATTAAAATACTTGCTTCTATCGCTTCTATCGCTTTTAAATTACCAAAAATAATAAGCGGAATCATTAAAATGGTAAATAAAGATAGTGTTACGGTAGCAACAAAACCTAGAATAGGTATTTGAATATAATTAATTAATGTAGAAAGTACGGAACCCAACATAGAAACTAGAAATGTAGCTAGGAAAAGTTCCTTGAAATAGGGCGCTTTAAAAAATTCAAACATGGTAGAAACATGAAATTCTTCATCTCTTTCAGCACAATACGGCATTTTTATTAGTCCTGCAGTAAATGGACTCAACAAACTGGTGATTAAAACAGAAATTCCAGTGATAATTAATAAGGTATTTAATCCTAAAGCTTCTGGAGTTATATTTTCAGGTTTTAAAAATTTTAAAGCAGCTTGGGGGTCAAATACCGTGACGATTAAACCAAATACTGCAATAGCAAGCAGGCAAAAAAACACAAATAGTAGTAGCCCACCATACAATGCAATTTTTTTATAATTTTCGAAAGCAAGGTTGAAAACGTTTCCAAAATCTAAGGTATAACCATTCTTTTTAATTTCTTCAATTCGGTTTTGTACAGTTTTATTCATTTAGTTTATCAATTGGTTAATTATATTTTAAAATAAGTTTCTTCAAAAGGGATTCGGAATCGTTCGCCATATACACCTTGTTCGTCGCGTATTCCACAGCCCAAAATCATGTTTATTTCTGAATGCGCTGGTAAATGTAATATTTTTTTAATTCTCAGCGAATCAAATCCTTCCATAGGACATGTATCATAATTTATGGCGGACATGCTTATCATAAAATTCTGTGCTGCAAGTGCGGCACTTTTATGAGCTACAATGCGCATGTCGCTTTGGCGAGCCTGTCTGTAGATAGGTTTGAATATTCCAATAGCTTGAAAAGTAAAAAATTTTATCATTCCGATAATTCCTAAAAAATCAAAATATAGGGCAGGAATTATTTTTTGATAATACTTCAATGCAAATTTTTCTCTCGTCGAATAATCTGCTTTTGATTTATTGCCATATTGAGTTTTTAGATACTCAATATTCGATTCCACTCTTTTGCGCCACAAATCTTTTCTCGCCACAATTATTACAATTTGTTGTGCTGTTTTTGCAGCATTCTGATTGAAACTAGCTTTAGCTATTTCTTTGATTATTGCTGGCGAAACAACATGATAAAACTCCCAAAGTTGCATATTACTGCTTGTGGGCGCGAGAGTCGCAAGTTGAATACAATTTTTTACTTTTACTTCATCAATAGCTTCGGTTTTAAAAACCCGAACAGATCTGCGGTATTTTATGGCTTCGCTTACTGATTTTTCATCGGTTACAACCATTTTAAGAGTTTTTGGATGGTTTTTAATTTGTCTTTATATGGAGCATAACGTAATGGTAAATCGAGCCAAGTACCTCTTTTTACAATCGATTTTTTATGGGAAAAAATATCAAAACTTAATTTTCCATGATACGCTCCCATTCCCGAATTTCCAACACCGCCAAAAGGAAGTTTGTTATTCACCAAATGAATTACCGTGTCGTTTACACAGCCGCCACCAAAAGAATATTTTTCAAGCACTTCATTGATAAAAGAGTTGTTTTGAGAAAATAAGTACAGCGATAATGGCTTTTCAAAGCTTGAAATTATTTTTTCAATATCGGATTTTGATTCATAAGATAGTATAGGAAGTACTGGCCCAAAAATTTCTTCTGTCATCACTAAACTGTCCATTTTAGGCTCATCCAGTAAAGTAGGAGCGAGGTACAAGGTCTCTTGGTTAGATTGTCCTCCAAAAAGTATGGTTTGATTTTCCAATAAACTCAATTGGCGCTGCCAGTTTTTCAAGTTGATAATTCTAGCAAAATCTGGGGATTCTTCTGGATTTGTTCCCAATGCTTTTTCAATTTCTTGAATTACTAATTTTACAAATGGAGCTTTAATTTTATGGTGCACCAAAATGTAATCTGGTGCTACACAAGTTTGGCCGGCATTGATAATTTTCCCCCATACAATACGTCGGGCGCTTAATTCTAAATTTGCAGTTTCATCAATAATACAAGGGCTTTTCCCACCTAATTCTAGCGTTACGGGTGTTAGGTTTTCGGCAGCGGCTTTCGCTACTATTTTTCCAACAGGAACACTTCCTGTAAAAAAGATATAATCCCACCGTTTTTGTAATAATTCCTGAGCTATTGTAGCATCTCCTGTAATAACTTCAACATCTTTTACCGCAAAAGTTTCCGTGATTATTTTTGCTATAATATTAGAAGTATTAGGAGTAAGCTCAGATGGTTTTAAGGTTACTTTATTTCCTGCGGCAACAGCGGCAACAAGCGGACATAAAGCCAATTGAAACGGATAATTCCAAGGAGAAAGAATCAATACATTTCCGTAAGGTTCACTATAAATATAATCCGAGGATGGAAAATTTAAAAGTGAAGCAAAAACTTTTTTTGGCTTTGTCCAAGAATCGATATTCTTTATAGTTTCTTTTAAATCACTTATCACGTAGTTCGTTTCGGTTAAAACGGCTTCAAAAGCTGGTTTCTTAAAATCATCATACAATGCCTTTATGATTTCCTCTTCATGTTTTGAAATAACATGCAATAATTTTTTAAGAGATTCTTTTCGGTATTTTATATCGGTTTTATAATTCATGAGATGATTTTAATTTAAAATTACATAATTATTATTTTAAACCAACTCTAGAGCTGAAATAAATAAATAAAAAACGGGAAGATTTCCCTACTTTTTTATAAATCTCTAAAGTATATTTTTTAATAGCAACAGTATAGCGTAATTAAATGGTTTTCCATATCACAGCATTTGGTGTTGGTGCTATGATTTCAATATTTTTTTGTAATATTTTAGTTTAGACAATTTTTTAGCTTGTGAAAGTAGTAGTACTAGAAATTCGATCGTTGAAAAACTGTTTAAGTATTTTGAGAACA
Organism: Flavobacterium sp. KS-LB2; assembly: GCF_036895565.1. Classification (NCBI taxonomy): domain Bacteria; kingdom Pseudomonadati; phylum Bacteroidota; class Flavobacteriia; order Flavobacteriales; family Flavobacteriaceae; genus Flavobacterium; species Flavobacterium sp. KS-LB2. The sequence continues at coordinate 1,344,782 of NZ_CP145904.1, forward strand.
AAATATTTAATGAAGTTACGTGTCAATAAATACAGTATTTTCAATATCTTTCATTCCTAAAATGAGATAATGGCTATCTCTAACAATGTTTTATTTAATTATAAATCGTAAAAAAAAATGAAAAATATCACTGTATCAATATTGCTTATATTTTGTAGTTATTTATCAATAGCCCAAGAAAAAGAAATTAAAGAAGTACTTGAAAAACAACGTTTAAATTGGAATAAAGGCGATATGAATGGATACATGCAAGGTTATTGGAAGTCTGATTCTTTAATTTTTGTTGAAAAAAAAGGACCATTTTACGGCTGGCAAAAAAACTTTGAGATTTATCAAAAAGCATATCCTGACAAAGCCGCTATGGGCTATCTAACTTTTGATATCAAACAAATTAATATGATTGATAAAAAAAATGCTTTTGTTTTAGGAGCTTGGAATTTGCAAATGGAAAAAGAGGAACAAAAAGGATTTTTTACTTTATTGATTAAAAAATTTAAAGAAGGTTGGAAAATTATAGTTGATCATTCTAGTTAATCTTTTCTCATTGAAAAATAGTAAAAGACATCGAACGGGTTGGGTTCATTAGATTGCATTCCAAATCACTTCATCTGGTGTTGGTGCTATGATTTCAATGTTTTCTTTGGTTACAGGATGTACAAAAACTAACTTTCTGGCATGTAAATGTATTCCTCCATCCGGATTACTACGATCAAAGCCATATTTTAAATCGCCTTTTATTGGGGAACCTATAGCAGCTAGTTGTGCACGAATTTGATGGTGTCTGCCAGTATGAAGATTTATTTCAAGTGCAAAATAATTATTGAGTTCCTTAATGATTTTATAGTCTAAACTAGCTAGTTTGCTCTCAGGAACTTCTTTGATATGCGCTTTTGAGGTATTATTTTTTTCATTCCTTTTTAAGTAATGAACGAGTCTGTCCTCTGGCTTTCCAGGTTTGTTTTTGACAACGCACCAATACGTTTTTTGAGTCTCGCGGTTGCTGAACAACTCATTCATTCTTGTCAATGCTTTACTCGTTCTTGCAAAAACGACGATTCCAGTTGTGGGACGATCCAAACGATGCACCACACCTAGAAATACTTCGCCGGGTTTGTTGTATTTGTCTTTGATGTATTCTTTCACTACATCGGATAATGGTTTGTCGCCAGTTTTATCACCTTGAACAATGTCACCTACACGTTTGTTGACCACAATAAGATGGTTGTCTTCGTGAAGAATTTGTAGGTTATTTTTATTGGATATTATTTTCATTTGGATTTCCACCTTTGGGAATTAGGGGCTTAATATTGTTCATTTGCATTAGGAAAATCACTCGATTTCACATCTGAAACGTATTGTCCAATGGCAGTTGTCATTCCTTCATACAAGTTCATATAACGGCGTAAAAATCGTGGACTAAATTCATTGTTCATTCCTAACATATCGTGTATGACTAAAACTTGTCCGTCTACACCACCACCAGCTCCAATCCCAATTACAGGAATCGAAATACTTTGGGCTACTTTTTCGGCTAAATGTGCAGGGATTTTTTCTAATACTAATGCAAAACAACCCAATCGTTCCAATAATTTAGCGTCTTCAATAAGTTTATCGGCCTCTTCTTCTTCTTTGGCACGAACGGTATAGGTACCAAATTTATAAATAGATTGCGGGGTTAAACCCAAATGTCCCATAACTGGAATTCCTGCGTTTAATATTTTCTTGATAGAATCTTTAATTTCTTTACCACCTTCCAGTTTTACGGCATGACCACCGCTTTCTTTCATGATTCTAATAGCAGATCGCAACGCTTCTTTAGGATCGGATTGGTAGCTTCCAAAAGGTAAATCTACCACAACCAATGCTCTTTCTATGGCTCTCACTACAGATGAAGCATGATAAATCATTTGATCCAAAGTAATAGGCAAAGTCGTTTCATGACCAGCCATTACATTCGAAGCAGAGTCACCTACTAAGATTACATCAATTCCAGCTGTATCAACGATTTTAGCCATCGTGTAATCGTATGCGGTAAGCATGGAAATTTTTTCTCCATTGGCTTTCATCTCAATCAACGATTTTGTAGTAATCCTTTTATAATCTTTTTTAGCGACAGACATATTTATTTTTTTAAGGTTGTAAAGGTAATAAAATGTATATTTTTAACTCAAAAATGTAACAGTAATGTTTTTTTGGTACCAATTAATTTTAAAATAAGTAGTTATGCGTAAAATTCTAGTACTATTAGCCGTATTTACATCCATTGGTTCACAGGCTCAAAATCAAGAAATCCAAAAAGTAGTTGAAAATTTTTTCGAAGCTTTTCATGCTAAAGATTCATTGAAATTAAAGGCACTTTGTGACGAAACAATGATTTTACAATCTATTTTGGAGAATGAAAAAGGGACTAAATTATCCAATGAAAACCCGAAAGCTTTCTTTAAATCGATTGCCTCTATTCCCGCCGAATTAAAGTTTCAGGAAAAAATTCTGAGTTACGCTATTCAAGTTGATGGAAGTATGGCGCATGCTTGGACGCCTTATGAGTTTTATGTAAATGGAAAATTAAGTCACAAAGGCGTGAATGCTTTTACGCTTTTCAAAAAAGATAACATTTGGAAAATCGTTCATCTTATCGATACTCGAAGAAAGTAGTTTTGGTTTCAATTTTCATGAAACAATGAATTTTTATCATGAAAAGTGAAATGATTTCTACAGGTTTTCAAAAGAGTTTAACAAGACTGATTAATACGTGTCGTCATTCAAGTCTGATTCTTCTTCTTTTGCTTTTTTATAATCATTGTTCAAGAAATGAGTGTACTTCTTTTTATCTTTTTGATTTTTTCTAATAAGAAATACGATCAAAATTACCACACAAATGGCTACAATGCCAACTATTATCCAATTGATTTCCATTATTTTTGATTTAAAAATGTGGTTTAAATCTACTATAAATAGTTGGATTTTAGTTGGTTTGTGTTTTAAATTTAGGTTATGAAATTTAACAATCCGCCAAATTTACGGCAATGGCTAACCCGCCTTCAGAGGTCTCTTTGTATTTATTATTCATGTCTTTAGCCGTTTGCCACATTGTGTCTACGACTTTGTCTAAAGGTACTTTAGCATTTTTTGGGTCAGTTTGAAGAGCAAGTTCGGCAGCATTAATTGCTTTTATAGCGCCCATTGTATTTCTTTCGATACAAGGGATTTGGACCAAACCACCAATTGGGTCGCAAGTCAATCCCAAGTGATGCTCCATGGCTATTTCAGCAGCCATTAAAACCTGCTCAGGAGTTCCGCCCATCAATTCGCATAAAGCAGCAGCAGCCATCGCTGATGATACACCTATTTCTGCCTGACAACCGCCCATTGCTGCAGAGATTGTAGAACCTTTTTTGAAAATACTGCCTATTTCTCCGGCAACCATCAGGAATTGTTTGATTTCTTTTTCTCCGGCATTGTGGTTTTCAATTACTAAATAATACATTAAAACTGCTGGAATAACACCTGCACTTCCGTTTGTAGGAGCAGTAACCACACGTCCTAAAGCAGCGTTTACCTCATTTACTGACAAGGCAAAACAACTTACCCATTGCAGAATTTGACGAAATTTCACTTCGGTTTTTCTAATTTCCTCCAGCCAACTTTGCGGGGAATCATAATTAGCTAATCCGATGAGGTTTTGGTGCATATCAAAAGCACGACGACGAACGTTTAATCCACCAGGAAGAATCCCTTCTGAATGGCAACCAATGTACATGCATTCGAGCATCGTTTTCCAAATGCGCATCAATTCATGATCGATAACTTCTTCGGTACGCATCGATTTTTCGTTTTCATAAACGATTTCGGATATCGATTTGTTTTCTTTTTTACAATAATCCAATAGTTCAGCTGCTTTCTCAATTGGATAAGGAAAAGCACATTTTATTTGTGTTTTCTTCTTGGCGTTGATGCGTTCTTCTTTGACTACAAATCCGCCACCAATTGAATAAAAGGTAGAAACGTATTCGCTGTCATCCGTCATATACGCCGTAAAAGTCATTCCATTGGCATGAAAAGGAAGGAAGTTTTTATTGAAAACGATGTCTTGGAGGAAATAAAAAGGAATTGGTTTTTCGTTTCCTAAATTGATTTCGTTTTTAGATTCAATAGATTTGATAATAGCATCAATATTTTCAACGGGAATGTATTCCGGATCTTGCCCGCTTAAACCTAGCATTACAGCTAAATCTGTGGCGTGACCTTTTCCGGTCAGGGAAAGGGAACCGTATAAATCTATTTTTACCCGATTTACAACAGGAAGTAAATTTTCATTTCTCAATTCACTAAGAAAGCGTTCTGCTGCTCTCCAAGGTCCAAGTGTGTGCGAACTTGAAGGTCCGACACCAATTTTTAGCATATCAAAAACTGAGATACATTCTTCCATTTGTTGTATGAATTTTGTTGTTTGCAAATATAATAGAATGTAGCAATGATACTAATCCAAAACGGAATAATATTGTTTTTTTAATAACTAAAGTTGCTGTATTGTTAGTATTCTTTAATAAAAAATGAATTAATAAAAACTTGAGGTTTGGTAAAATCAATATTTCACTAATCCGAAATTAAGCTTGTGCAATACTTCGTAAATGGCTATTTTTGAAGCATAACTAACCCAAAACAATATGAAAAAGACTGTTTTTTCTTTTTATCTAATGCTAACTTTGGTGCTCAGTGTCCAGGCACAAGTGCAAAGTCCATCCCAGTTTTTACCCAATTACGGGAAACAAATTACCTATTATCATCAGGCCGAAAATTATTTTAAGCATCTTACGGAAAAGTCGAATTTGATCAAACACCAGAAATATGGAGTGACTCCGGAACAAAGGGATTTGAATGTGTATTTTATTTCTAGTCCGGAGAATTTAGCTAATTTGGAACAAATACGAAATAACAATTTAGCAGCCATAGGTTTATCTCAAAATAAATCGCAAATGATTGGTGATAAGTTAATTGTATGGTTGAGTTTCAATGTTCATGGAAATGAATTTGCAGGAACCGAAAGTGCGATGACCGTAGCTTATGAATTAGTAAATCCGTCGAATGCTGAAACCAAAAAGTGGTTAGAGAACACGATTGTAATTCTTGATCCGTGCATCAATCCGGATGGATATTCCAGATACGGGAATTGGTTACGAGAAATTTCAGGAAAAAAAACGCATCCGGATTTATCAGACAGAGAGCACATGGAAGTTTGGCCAGGCGGAAGATACAACCATTATATTTTTGATTTAAATAGAGATTGGGCTTGGCAAACGCAGCCAGAAACGCAGCAGCGTATAGCGTTGTACAACCAATGGATGCCTCAAGTTCATACGGATGTACACGAAATGGGATACGATTCTCCGTATTTTTTCCCACCGTCAGCGGAGCCTTTGCATGAATACATTGAGAAATACCAGAAAGATTTTCATTACACTTTAGGTAAAAATATTTCCAAAAAATTTGATGCTCAAAACTGGATGTACAATACCGGCGAACGTTTTGATTTGTTTTATCCAAGTTATGGCGATACCTATCCTACATACAATGGTGCAGTAGGAATGACGATGGAACAAGGAGGAATAGGCGCGGGGAGAGCTGTTACAATGAGTAACGGAATTACGCTTACGATACAAGATAGATTGACACATCACGCCACGGCAGTCTTGACCGTGGTAGAATCAGCGGCGGCACAAGCGGATGTTTTGCTGAAAGGATTCAGAGGTTTTATGAATAATTCCCGAAAAACAGTGAAGGGAAATTATAAAATGTACGTGATGAAAAACAATCCAAAGTTGGTTCAAATGGCGGATTTGTTGAAAAAGAATAATGTGGAATTCAGTTATGCCGATGCCAGTCAAAAAGCATCTGGATTTAATTACAGTACCAAAACAGAGAAAGGTTTTACGATTGAACCTAATGATTTAATTGTAAAAGTAGACCAACAAAAAGCCGTTTTTGCGCAGGTACTTTTTGAACCAAATCAAAAGTTGAATGATAGTTTATCCTATGATATTACTTCTTGGGCTTTGCCCTTGGCGTATGGAGTTGAAGGCTATGCGTTGAAAAATAGTTTGGCTATCAAAACTAAAGCGTCTATTGAAGTGCAAGAAAAAGGAATTCCACAAAATGTATATGCATTTCATATTCCTTGGAATAATAGGATCTCAGCTCAAGTTTTGTCATTGTTACACCAAAATAATATCAAAGTTCGATCTGCATTGAAAAAAGCTGTTTTTGGAGAAACAATTGTTGAACCCGGTGGTTTGCTGGTTACTAAAACAGATAATCCAAAAGTAGCCGACTTTGAAAAAACGATTTCTGAATTGGTAAAAATAAAAACAGATTTTAATTATATTCTAACCGGTTTTTCTTCGAATGCGAAAGATGTTGGTGGCGAAAATTTTAATTTATTAAAAGCACCTAAAATAGTATTACTCTCAGGCAAAGGAGTTGGTTCTACAGAATTTGGTTCGGTTTGGTATTATCTGGAAGAAACGGTGGGATATCCGGTAAGTGTTGTGGATGCAGATAATTTTAAAAGAATAAAACTATACAATTACAACACTTTGATATTGCCTGATGGATATTATAATTTCTCTGAGGATCAACAAAAACAAATTGACGACTGGGTCAAAAATGGTGGAAAAGTAATTGCCATGAATAGTGCCCTTAGTTTATTTGAAGGAAAAGAAGGATATGCTTTGAGTCCTTTTGCTACGGATGAGGATAAATTGAGTTCCGAAAAAGAAGCTGAAGAAGAGGAGTTAAAAGAGCGATTTTTAGATTTTCAGGAGACAGAACGCAGGTATATTTCTAAATCGATTCCTGGCGCTATTATTGAGAATCTTTTAAATAAAACACACCCAATGTCGTTTGGTTTAGGAGATAAATATTTCAGCTTAAAAACGGATGACAGACATTACTCATTATTGAAAAAAGCAACCAATGTTGTTTACGTTCCTAAAGATTATAAGAGTTATGGTTTTATTGGTAATGAAATTAAAAAGAAATTGAATAATACGGTAAGTTTTGCTGTTGACAAAAAAGAAAATGGAGAAATAATTTACATGGTTGACAATCCATTGTTTAGAGGTTTCTGGGAAAACGGAAATCTATTGTTCAGCAACGCATTGTTCTTGGTGGACTAAAAGTTGAATATTTAGTATACAAAAAGAGCACGGATTCATCGTGCTCTTTTTTTATCCAGATCATATTGTTTTAAAATGGATAGCCAATAGCCAAATTGAAAATTAAATTTTCTTTGCGCCAGGCTCCATTTCCAAAATTGATTTGGTCTATAACCCAACGGTCGCCATCTGGTAAATAGGGTTTCCGAATAGGGAAGGCGAGATCTGTTCTCAGAATCAGAAATGAGAAATCAAAACGCAATCCAGCTCCAGCTCCCACGGCTATTTCATTCAGGAATTTTTTAGAAAATTTGGCTCCTGGTTTATCAGGATTCTCATTCAATAGCCAAATGTTTCCAGCATCTAGGAACAAAGCACCTTTTACCAATCCGTAAATTTTAGCTCGGTATTCAGTATTAAATTCCAATTTTAAATCACCAGATTGATCAGGCAAAAAAGTATTGGTATTTGTTGATGCGCCATCAAAACTTCCCGGACCTATAGAACGTGCTCTAAAGGCTCGTAAACTATTGGTTCCACCAATGAAGAACTGTTTAATAAAGGGCATTTCACGGGAGTTTCCATAAGCAAATCCAGCACCTGCAATAATTCTGCTTGCTAGTTGAGAATCGGAGCCTAATTTATAATAGTGTCTAAAATCATTTTCTATTTTGACAAATTGACTAAACGGAACATCAAATAATTTAATGGTATCGCCTTTTCGAAGATTTGCACCCGAAGCTAAACCTGCCACATTTCCTGCTAAGTCAATTGTTCCTTTATAATAGAAGGTGTTTTTCTTTCTTTTTTGTAACGTATTGGTGTACGTATAGGAATAGGTTGGTCCAAAAATCAATTGCTTCTCAATTACTTTCCCTAAGGATTCATTGGCTGCAATTTGTTCTTGATACAAAGCCGTTACGTTTTTTGGACTGGCGTACGTAATCTCAGTAACGTTCAATAGATGTTCTTTTCGTTCATTCTCTTTCCATAAATATCCAAACGAACCTTTAAAAGTTTGTAGCGCGTATAATTTAGTTCTATTTTGGAATTCATAACCTAATGTTGCTTTTGTTTTGGGTACAAAACCACTCGGAGAATTTAGTTTAAAAGGAGCAACTAATCGTGGCCAAACTAAATTAGCTTCGGTTCCAATGCGGTAGACATTAAATCCGTTATTCTGTCCAGAAACTTGAACTTCAACACCGCCAAACGCAGAAATAGTTAGTAATTCGGCACCGCGAAAGGTATTTCGGTTGCTCCAATTCAAATTAAGTTCTGTTCCGGTATAATTAGCGGAATTCGTTTTACCTAATAACTCCAATCGAATTGATTTTCGGGGTAATGGTGTGAGATAATAATAGGCATCCAGATAATTTCCAGTTGTATCAGAAACCCGGAATTGATTTTTTACGAATTTGAAGGTTCCCAGATTTACCAATCTATTCAAAGATAAATTATGATCGGTACGGTTGTATAAATCATTTTTTTTGAAATACAATGCTCTGTCAAAAATGCGGGGTTTGAATAAATTCTCTCGGTCAATAATGGTTAAATCATTGTATTTCTTGATAGAATCCATATTAGTTTTTACACTATCAGAACCTATGGAATAGTTTGGATAAACAATAATTTTATTGATTTTGTATGGTGTCTCAGCTAGTTTTGGAGCTTCATCTTTTACTTTTATAATAAGATCCACCTGATGATCAGCCACAGTTGTATCGACTTGTACTTTGAGATAATCAGGATTAAAATAAAAGAATCCTTTTTCTTTTAGTCGTGCATCAATACGAATTCGTTCTTCTTTGATGGCATCTAGACTGTAACCTTCTTCTTTTTTTAATAGACTTCTACGCATCGTGTTGCGAACCGCTGTCGAAATTATAGAGGAATCCGTAGGGAATTTTACTTCTTTAATTTTATATTGTTTTCCTGGTTTTACAAGGTATTCTGCGGTTGTTTTTTTACCATTTCGGGTTGAATCGGCTGCAGTTTTAGTATTGAAATAACCACTGTTTTCAGAGAAATTTTGCAAAACACTTTTGTTGTATTCCAAATCTACTTGACTGTATAGAACTGGCGCTTCACCTACCTTGGTGCGCAACCAATAGCGCCATCCCTTTTCTTTCTTTGGCGTCCCAGCCAGATTATAGATGTAGAGTTTAGGTCGTAACCCTAAAATCGACGAATTAGGTTTGGGATTAACCACTTCTTTTAATGCCGTTTTTAATGCTTTTTTTTCTTTTTTAGAAACATCTTTTCCTTCTACAGTGACTTTTGCACCAGTATAAAGTAGTTCTCCTTCGGGAAGAAATCTAGTATTGCTACAGGAGGAAACTAACAATCCTAAAAAAAGAAAATATAATAAATGGCTCTTGTTCATCAATTTTAGTATTTATTAAAAAAATTAAACCATTAAGGAAAAATAAATTTTTCTATTTTTTTAATTTCTTAATGGCTCAAAAACTTTTATTTATTTTTTTGTTTTGCTTTTTTCGCTTCACTTTTACGAAACAACTCACTGAATTTGTTGTAATCCATAGTGATAATAAAAGCTACTCCGGTCTCTACAACCTCACCTTGTAATGCTACTTGGTATTTATTGACGCGGTAAGCTCGTATTTTATATCTTCCATCTTTTGATAGCTGATAGTCTATTGAAACGTCACCAGCAATATTATTGGCATTCTGATTCACTTGTTGCGGTCCTTCGATACCAAAACTACTTCCTACAGTAACTTTCAATCGGTCATTCAATAATTTTTTTGAAATTCCTACGCTTAAATCGGTTTTGTTTTCGCGTTGACCTGTTGTATAGTCATCTGAAGTATTTAAGTCAAAATTGAGTTCTACGCCTTCAATTAAATCTCCTGCTAGGTTATTAAGTTGTTGTGACAGAATTTTACTGGCACTTTCTCTAGCTAGTGAGGAAACGCTTGTACCACCTGTTTCACTAGCAAATGGATTTTCTCCAATAAAACGATTCAGTAACAGTAGGGCAAACACCTGTTTGTTTAATTCATCTGGTTGCTGACGTAGTTGCGTCAATTTAGCTTGTGTCGCATTGATGATTTCTGTTGAAACACTGTTATTACCATCCGGCAAAAGGATATCAAAAGAAATGGTTGGTTTCATCAATTCGCCATTCATTTTCAATTCGGTTTCAAAAGGAATTTTTTGTTTGTATGTGTTTCTCACTTCGGCAGTCACATCTCCTAATTGATCATTAATCAAATCAATTGGTGCGGCTTCCGTTTTGTAAACTGCGGTGATGTTGATGTCAGCTGTTGTTGGTTCTCCAGTCCACAAAATATAACTACCTTGCTTGATATCAAATTTTCTTTTTATGGCATTAAAGCTCATTTCGTAGCTACCTTCGGATAATTCATATCTTCCTGTTAGCGTTGTTTTTCCAGATGGATCAATACCGCCATTTAATTGTGCTTCTCCTTTTAATTTTAGAAAATCCCCATTGGCTTTGTCAATAACCAACGATAATTCGGCGTCCTTATCCACTTCAATATTTACTGACGCATTGATTCCTTTGATGTCCATTTCACTATTCAATTCTTCGATAACAATGGTCTCGACTAATTTTGGATTGTCTTGGTCAATGAATTCTACAATTCCTTCTCTATCGGCAATTGATGGGTCTGATTGTGGTAAAACAACAGTGAATTTTGTGTCTTTGTTGATTTTAATGTTTCCTTCAACAATAGGATTGTCTAAATTTCCAGATAGTTTTAAATGATTGTCCAAATACAATTCGCCATAATACAAATCATTGTCTTTTGCTGTAGAATTGACGGCTTTGAAATTATCTGCATCGATGGCTAAGTCAAAACCAAAATTGCTAAAATTAGTACTGTCAATCTTTCCATTGATGGCTAAATCATTGTCTTTCTCATCCTTTATAATAAAATTATCGAAAAGAATCGCATTGGGTGTAAATACAATTTTGTCATTTAAAGATTTGAATTTTGCATTGAGTTGCTTCACTTTGAAACCAATTTCATTGAACTGTAATTCTCCAATTACATTGGGTTGCGAAGTATTCCCCGTTATTTTAAAATTCCCAGTCAAGAATCCCGTGCTTTCTGTTAAGTTGTCTAGTGTGAAGCCTTGAATACTTTTCAAATTCAATTTGTCAATGTCAAGATTCATATCAAAACGGCTATCTGTAGTCTTATAATTCCCTTCTAAACGGACTTGATTTCCCTGACCCGTAATTGCAATTATCGCGTCATATTGATTAGCAATCGCATTATTGACTTTGATGCTCACGTTTCCGATAGTATCTTTTTTGAAAGTAAAATTTTCAATATTTATGTCTGAAGTAAAAAGAGGTTTGCTGCTTATATTTTTGACCAATGCATTTCCATTGATTTTACCACTCATTTGCAAATCATCTTTTTCAACGATACTGGTAATGGTTTTTATATCAAAATCTTTGAAATCAATTGCGATTGGTGCATTTGCTTGCTGAGATTGTGATTGTATACCGATTTTGCTTCCGTCTTTACTCAATTCAAAATTATCAGCATAGATTCCTTTTTTGCCAAAGCGAATTAAGTTGTCTTGTGTTATTTTCCAAGATTCATAGTTCAGCAACAAATTATTTGGATCAAGATTGATATCGTTGTTTCCGTTGGTAGCTTTTAATGTTCCTGCAATTAAATATCTTTCTTTGTCTTTTGAATCTTTTAATTGCACCGTATAATCCACAATATTATTTTGCACTTTCCCAGAAATGCTAGTGTGGGGCAATTGAATTTGTTTGTTTTGAATGTCATCAACTATAAAGCTGTAAACAAGTGAATTGTCTTTGATATCTACTTTTAGTACTGCATTTGTAATGATGTTTTCTCCATAAATTAATTTTGGAATCGAACCATTCAAAACAATAGAGTCGTTGACAGTGTTGTATCTTCCTTGTATGTTAATTGGTTCTAGACTTTTCAATTCAGGAATCAGTTTTAATAGAATTGGACTGTCTTTTATGCCAATTTTAAAAACAAATTCTTGTTTCTCCACTGCTATTTTTCTGGAATTTGGTTTGCTGTCATAATACTTTGCAATAGAATTTGACAAAGCAGTCGCTATTTTTGACAACTTGTATTTACCACTTGCTTCCATATCCAAAAACGGTGATTGCAACACCAATGTGTTTTTTTCAGAAGTGGAGGTTGCCGCTACACTAATAGAATCAATTACAAATTCTTCTTTAGCATTTACGATGGTAATGTTGTGTGCATAAACCGTTCCGTTGAGGTAATCAAGATTTGCTGATTGAATATCAGCATCTACAACACCTCTTATTTTCAATGGGCCAGCATGTAAATTCAGTTTTTCTAAATCAGCGATATCGACATTCAGTTTTATTTTTCCAGTAGGATATTTGTCTTTAAAACTACCGTTGCTCACTAAATCAAATGTTAGATTAGGATCTTTGGCAACAGCAGTTGCATTGAAACTTCCGTTGCGAATAGTTCCTTTCACAGATACATTTTGATACGTATATTTATTGTAATAGGCTTTTAAAATACTTCCGTTTAAAGATGCAGTTGCTGTTTTTGGATCAAATCCAGTTCCTTTGATATTGGCTTTTAAAGTTACTTTTCCAATGGAATCGTTTTTGATAAATTTCCCTAAATCAAAATTGTTAAGCTCCGTTTGAGCATCGTATTTCTCGAAGTTTTTCTTGCTTTGGTCAAACGTAGCTTTGATTTTTGCATTTCCAAAACTGCTTATGATGTTCATATTGGTATTGAAATTAACTATGGTTCCTTTAAAAATTCCTGTGGCGCTGAATTTTGACGGCAACTGAATGGAATTTGGAATGGTACCTTTTGGCAAAAAGCCAACAAAATCTTTTGATCCAGACTGTAAGTCTTTAATAGTCAAATCAAAATAAGCTTTGTTGACATCTGGTAAACCGATGATTCTGCCACTTGCCGCTACTTTTGTAGTTCCAATGCCACTAATTTCGATGCTTGGAAATTCAATATTTTTTAATTTTCCTTTAACGGTTCCATTAATTAGCAATATCGCATTCGGATTACTCATAAACGGATTCGTACTATTCAAAGTGGGAGCAAAAAGCAAAATATCTTTAATCCCCAATTTGCTTTTTTTCAAATTAGCAATAAGTCCTAATTCCCCCGGATTTTTAGCTAAAGATGCAATAGAAGGATAACCAATTCTAATTTCGTCTTTGAGTTCCGTTTGTGGTGTTTTTAAATATAATTTTTTAAGAAAAGCATTCTTTTTACCATAGAAAAATTCAGCATTAAAGGACTGAATGTTCAAACCGCTTTTGTCTTTGACGGTTAATGAATTAGCAATTCCAGAAATATTTTCGGAATTGTAATTCAGCATATCTACTTGTAAATTTAAATTGGTAATATTTAAATGGTTGTAATCCATTCCTTTATCAACTGCAGCGATATTATTATTGTCGTAATTGAAATTTACTCGTTTGAATTCCGTTTTCTTAATTTTTACTTCCCAGTTGTTTGAATCGGTATTTGAAGCTTCTTTTTTGGGGCTTATTGTCGTTAATTTATCAAAAACCAATGCGCCTTCTACACCGGTTAAATCAAGACTTTGGATAATGGCAAATTGGTTGTTGAGATCAATTTTATCAATTTTTACGAGTAGTTTTTTTAAATAAAAATTAGTAGATAACTTGGTTTCCTCACTTTCATAATCGAAATCAATTTTTGCCAAATCAATTTCGCCTAATTTTAATTTTAAGATGGATTCCGATTCATTTTTTATTGCTGCCACTTTAGTTGCATTGGATATTTGAACCAAACCTTGCTTTAATTTGAACTTTAATCCATTGATTTTTGCTTTTGGAATTTCAAAGTTCATTTCGTTTAAATCGAACGTTTTAATTTTCGTTTCAAAATGCTTTAAATTGGCATAAATATCATTTTTTGTGACGGCATCAGTGTAGTTAAACTGGATGCGATCGAGTTTAATCTCTTCAACAGAAAACTGCATGGGTGCCGAATCACTCTTTTGTTTTTCTGGCGAAGCAAATGCTTTTATGATGTAATCAAAATTAAAAATAGCTTTGGAATCTCTATTTAAGTTTGCCGAAATCCCAACTAATTCTAAGGAATTAATTTCCACTTTATTGTTTATTAATTGAAACAAACTGATGTCAGCTGCTAGTTTTTCACCCGCAAAAAGAGTGTCTTTTTTTTGATCTTCAAAATAAACGCCTTGGAGAATTACTTTTTTGGGAAACTCAATTGCCAGACTATCAACGCTCACTTTGGTTTTTATTTTACCTTCTAGGTAAGTGACCGCCTTTTCTTTGGCGTAATTTTGCACGGAAGGGATTTGAATAACTACAAATAGAATTAAGAACAACAGAATTATAAATCCTATTATCCAAAGGAAAATTTTTAAACTTTTCTTTAAATATGTTTTCAAATGAGGTGAATTTTTTGGTTAAAATTAACCAATTTAAATATCAATTGCAATCTTGCTTGCAAATGGAACCAGGTACAAAGATTAAAAACTGAAAACGAACTACATTATAAAATTCAAAAAGAATGTTGCAAAATTACTACAATACATTACAAGCTAATTAAGAATTTTATGTTTTGTAGATGGGAATTTCATTAAAATTTTGTGCTTGTTTCTCCTCTAACAAAATATCTTTTACAGCCATTAACATTGCCTTGTTTGACGTGAAAAGTTCCCTATTAAAGTTTATTACGGTCGTAATATCAATATCTTCAATGGGTGCGAGTTGCGCCTCAGAATAAAATGAATTGAGTGCTGAGGTGTAGTTTTTTTGAATGATTTCAAATAGCGCTTTCAGTTCTTCAAAACCTAACGTATTGTCTGCGTTCAAAAAAGTATTTAATCTCAGGTAGAGTTCTTGAGTTTCGTTTTTATGATGCAGGAAAAATTGGTATTTTATTTCTTTTGAGGAACTGCTCAGGTTCGTAATATTGCTTCCAATATCTTTTATACTTTTTACTGCATGCATTGAACTTCGCACAGCAGATATCAATTGGTTTAATTCTGAATTTTCTTCGCTATTTAATTTCGCTCTTAATTTCAAATAGAAGGCTTGTAATTCCCCTTGTAGCTGTTTTAGGAATTCATATTTTTCATCAGTGCTTTTTGCTTCAAAATTTCTTTTGGCATTTATTTCTTGATATTCAATGTGTTGGTTAAGTTCTTTGATTTCGATTTTGAATAATTCCAAATTAAAAATCATCGAGTTATGAATGAAATATCGAGTCTCTCTTCGGAATAAATCCAAAGCTGTTTCAGGTTCTTCGATAGAGGCATGGCTTATAAATACTGCTGTCGAACCATCGGTGTTTTTGAAAAAACGTTCCAAAAATGTTGTAAAAAGATTTAAAACAGGCAGAAACAATACAATAGCTAATAGATTTATTAAACTCGAAAAAGTGACTAGTCCAATAAGTGGATCGTTGATTTTTAGGATATCGCTTATCAGTACAATAATGGGTTTAAGCAACACAAAAGCAATTGCAGTTATGAAAATATTGAATAATAAATTACCAAGTGCTACCCTTTTTTTGGAAGCATTTCCGCCAATAGCACTCAAAACTATTTTGATTATGGTTCCCGTTTCGCTTCCCAGAACAATTGCAGCTGCCATAGGAAAACCTATTGCTCCAGCATTTAGAGCACTCAATGTAAGCGCCATAGTGACGGAACTCGATTGAACAACCAGCGTAATCAAAAAACCAATTAGCAGAAAAATTACTAGTGGTTTAGATGCATATTGTGAAAAATCAAAATGTTGTACTTGAGATTCCATTGCCGTTTTCATAAAAGAAAGGCCTATAAATAGTAATCCGAATCCTAGAAGAAAATAGGAAACGTATTTGATTTTTTTTCGGCTGCCAAGAAGAATTAGGAAAAAACCTCCTAAACATACAGCTGGATAAGCAATCACTTCTATATTGGTTTTAAAACCAAGTGTGGCCACCAGCCAACTAGCGAGTGTTGTACCCAGATTTGCTCCCAGAATAATAGCCATAGCATTTTTCATGGTAAACACTCCAGCACCTACAAATGCCAAGACCATCAACGAAACCATAGAGCTGCTCTGAAGAATACCTGTTACTATTGTTCCGCCTGCCACAGCACCAATGTTGTTTTTTGTGATTCGTTGCAGAAACAGTTTAAAATTTCTTCCAGAAAGATTCTTTAAGGATTCCTCCACAAGGTACATGGCAAATAGAAACAGTCCCACACCAGCGGAAAGTTTTAATATTGTATTGAGGGTTTCCATAGATATAAATAGGATTAAAGATACTTAAAATTAATGATTTAATCTTTTCTCGATGCCTATTTATACTTTTTTAGATACTGATTTTTAAGGTTTTAAATAAAAAAAAACTACAACTTATTGAGGGTTGTAGTTTGGAATTATAATGATGATTTGTATAACTAATAATCAGAATAATCAGTTGGATATAAGAAAGTGATGTCTATATGGGAAATATTATTTTTGTATTTCTCCATAGCAATCAATCCTTTCCATTCTGGCGAATCTACAAAGGCTTTCCAGTGCGAATCTCTACTTTCCTGATCTGCAAATGTGGTCATGTACATTAAGTTTGGCATTTTTGTCCCCGAGATAACTTCGCCATAAAAAACAGCATTAAAAGCAAGGCGATCAAAAAGCTTTATTTCTCCGCCGGCATTAAACATATCGACTTTGTTTTTATAAATCGCTTCGGTAGCTGATTCATAGCTTCTTAATTCATATACGCGATTTGCTCTTGGGCTATTCAAATTTGGAGTGGACAAAATAGGATGATCTGAAAATGCTTTTAATAAAATAGATTCGATACGCAAGTAAGGCGCTTGTTGGTATGATGCATTTAAATAATCTGATCCTGAGGCCAAATAGTTTTTGTCTTTGGCGAGTTTACTGTCTAATTCCAGAAATTGAGTCATCGATGAAAACGGAATTACGAGTATGACTTTTTTTACGGTATCAGTCGCATTTGGTTTTGGTTTGAACACACCAATATTTTTAATTCCAATTTTTTTCAAGCCCGGAAGGAATGCGTCTTTTAAGTATTTTTCAGTAGCTTCAAGTTGTTGTTCCGTTTTGAAAACATAGGTTTTAATTTGATAAAATTCTCTTGATGTAGTTCTATAGTTCTCTTCGGTTTTACCATCAGAAGTTCTTTTGTTAAAGCTACTCATGGTTAGGATAATAACGGCAAGGAAAAGTATTTTGATTAATTTCATTTTTAGTCTTTTTGATTACAAATGGATTGCTATTCTGTTTATAAAAGTATAAAAAAAAGCACTACTTTTTTAAATTATAATCGAATTTAAGATTTAGTTAAAAATGAAAATCAACCAAAAATAATTGAATCGACCGCATAATACTTTTTTACATCGTTCATAATACATATGATTTATTGTGATACAATTTCAAAAATAAGTATTAAAGTGATTCGAAAGTTTCACTTTTTGGAAAGATACTTAGGGCATCAATGGCAATTTGGGGAGTAGGGGAAGCTAGTTTTCTTAATTTGACATCCATCCAAGCTCCGTCTACCGTTATCGTTGCACAAATTTGGTTGTCTTTATTTAAAAATTCATGCACAATCGACCAACGAGAAGCATCGGGTTTCATTTTTGAGGTTTTGGTTTGCATGAAAATGGTATCTCCTAACTTTATTTCTTTTCTAAAAACGCATTCTTCTCTAAACAGAATAGGGCCAAAGCCTTGCGCTTGCATTACTTTCATCGTTAAACCAAGACTTTCTAATATTTCAATACGATGCTGTGCGCCAAAGTCATAATAAGCACTGTGTCGGACATGAAAATTAGGATCAAGATCAGACCAACGGAAGGATAATTCTTTACTAAATGAAGTCATTGTTATTGTATTATTTAAATTATTTTAGGGCTATTTCCGCATTACATTTTGAGTAATGCATTTGGGATTTAAAATATCGAAAATACAAATAAAATCGGAATACAATTACTGTAAAACCCATTTTTTAAGGCATTTTTATGATAAACGCGCAAAAAAAATACAGTATTTTTGGATTATTTAGAACCCAAAAATATGTGGGATGTCTTTTGTTTCAGAAAAAAGATTGTTTCTTACTGCCACAAAAATGAAATATAAATTTGTAGCCTTAGGTCTTTTTCTACTGGCTAGAAATTATACCTTTTATGCTTTAAAAAATGAATAAGGTTAATTAGAAATGGGGTAAACAAGCAACAACGAAAATAGAATTCTTATATCCTAATTATTATATTTATTCTAGGTTAGAACTTCTACTAAGGGAGTGCATTGATGTGCGAAATCACAAACAACAATAGTTGCAAAAATAGTAATACTCAATTTAGTACGGAATGTGTAATAAAGAGTAAAACGGTTGTTAATTAAAAGTTAAACCAGTGAATACTATTCAATTTGCAGCCACTAAAATTTATTTTTGATATTGATTAACCATTAAAAAACCACTAAATGAAGAAACTTTTCATTTTAACCGCAATTGCTGCTGTGATGCTTGTGCCTACAACCCAATTTGCTCAGTCCAAAAAGAAAAAAGATAAAAATGCCGCCGTAGTTCCACCACCTGAAAAAAAACCGGAAACGACCATTAAGGAATACAGCAAAGTTATTACCAAAGAAGCTGTTACTGATCAAGGATTATTTACGGTACACAAAGTAGATAAAAAGTATTTCTTTGAAATCCCAAATAAATACTTAGATAAAGACATGCTTCTAGTGAGTCGTTTGTCTAAACTGCCTTCTAATTTAGGTGGTGGATATGTAAACGCGGGTTCTGAAACTAACGAGCAATTGATTGTTTGGCAGCGTTTTCAAGATAAAATCCTGATTAAGTTAAAATCATTCAGCGCGGTTGCCAATGACAGTTTGCCAATCAGCATATCGGTTAAATCCAATAATTATGAGCCTACATTATTTGCATTTGATATCGTTGCATTCAGCAAAGATTCAGCAAATACGGTGATTGATGTGACTAAGTTTTATGGGACTGATGTCAAAGCAATCAGTGGTTTATCAGCTGAAATGAGAGAAACCTACAAAGTAAAAGGAATGGATGATTCACGTAGCTTTATCAATACGATGAAAAGTTTTCCTATGAATATTGAAGTGATTCAGGATTTTACCTATAACGCTTCCAAACCTCCTGTTCAGGCAGATTCAGAAACGATAAGTATTCAAATGAATCAGTCTATGATTTTATTACCTGAAAAACCAATGCAACCCCGATTAGCAGATCCTCGTGTGGGCTGGTTTACGATGGATCAAATTGATTATGGAAGTAATGAATTGAAATCGGACAGTAAAACGTATATCCGTCGTTGGAAATTAGAGCCTAAAGATCCTGTCGCTTACGCAAAAGGGGAACTGGTAGAGCCCATCAAGCCTATTGTTTATTATTTAGATCCTGCAACGCCTGAAAAATTGCGCAAGTACATTAAACAAGGAATTGAAGATTGGCAAAAACCTTTTGAAACAGCTGGTTTTAAAAATGCAATTATAGCTAAAGATCCGCCTACAAAGGAACAAGATCCTGATTTTAGCCCAGAAGATATTCGGTATTCCGTAATTCGTTATGTGGCGAGTACAACGCGTAATGCAGTTGGACCAAGTGTTTCTGATCCAAGAACGGGCGAAATTATTGAGAGTGATGTGATTTGGTACCACAACCACTTGCGTTCGTATAGAAATCGGTATTTGTTAGAAACCGGTGCTGCAAATCCTTCGGCAAGAACGTTGAATACTAGTGACGAAGAAATGGGCGAAATGATGCGTATGGTTATCGCACATGAAGTAGGTCATGCTCTAGGTTTTCCCCACAATATGGGTGCTAGTTGCGCTTATGACACCGAAAATTACAGAGATGGTGCTTTTACGCAGAAAAACGGAATCGCAGCCAGTTTGATGGATTATGCCCGTTTTAATTACATTGCGCAACCTGGAGATAAAAACGTGCGTTTCATTCGCCAAATGGGACCTTACGATCATTATGCTACAAATTGGGGATACAGATTCATTCCAAATATGACTTCACCAGAGGCAGAAGTACCCACATTAGACAAATGGATTATGGAAAAGGCGGGGAATCCTATATATAAATTTGGATCACAAAGTAGTAGTTTTGACCCAACTTCGCAAACAGAAGATATTGGTAATAATTCTATGAAAGCGGGTTCGTATGGTCTTAAAAATTTACAATATGTAGCGTCACATTTATCAGAATGGACTAGTGATGTAACAAATAATTATGATGATTTAGAGGAGTTGTACGAAGAAATGTTGGGAGTTTGGAGTAGGTATGTAGGTCATGTGGTTACTAATGTTGGAGGCGTTTATGAAGCGACTAAAAAACCAAATCAAAAAGGTAGTATTTATGATATTGTACCAAAAGCAAAACAACAAGAAGCGATGCAGTGGTTGCAAGACAATGCTTTTGCTTCTCCAACTTGGTTGGTGAATGTCAGTACTTTGAAAAACATAAATTATGCAGGATACACAGAACGTTTCCGTAATTTACAAGCTAGACATTTAAATAATGTACTGAGTTTTGAGCGAATTGGTAGATTGATGGATGCTGAAATCATGGGAACGACAAATTATAAAGCCTTGGATTTATTGAGTGATATGCGCAAAGGAATTTGGAAAGAGGCTAATTTGCCATCAAATGTGACCATTTATAGAAGAAATTTACAAAGAGCTTACATTGAAAGAATGGCGTATTTGATGAAAGAAGAAATTAAATCAGGTCGCCCTTCTGATTATTATAATGTGGCTCAATCTGATTTAAGAGGATTAGTTAGAGGAGAGTTGAACGCTTTAAAAACTACTTTATCAGTAGCTAAAACTAGAGCTGTAAATGCAGAAACCAAATACCATTATGAAGATGCAATGAAAAGAATTGATTTGATATTGAATCCAAAACAATAAAATTTTAGTATTGTTTTGTCATAAAAAAATCCGCTGTTGAGCGGATTTTTTTATGAGTATAATTTAGACGAAGAAATCTGGTAAATGGATTCATAAACAGGAAATTCAAAAAAATAACTTTTTCCAATTAGAAATAGTAATCCATGGGTGAATGGCCCTGGAAGAAATTGTAGTGTATTTAAATAATAGTCATACGTTTTATTGCGATAATTTGTAATTACAAAAGGGAAAGAATTAGATGAGAGATACAAATCGGTTATCCTTTTATAGTCTATTATCGCTTTTTTATTAAAACTAGAAAAGTAAATTTCTTGATTTTCCTTTTTTAAACGGATAAGATCAAAAACGGATAACGGAACTGTTTTATCTATGGAATAAAAAAGTATTGATTTAGTAACATCAATTAAAACCCATTTATGTAATTCCTTGGAATAGATTTCATTGAAAGAGTGTCCGCCTTTGATACAAGGGTCGTTTGTAAATATCCTCAATCCCCATTCTTTCACTTTTAAGTCGTTTATCACACAGAAATTATTAAACACTTGAGAAAAATCACTGCAAACACCGCCTTCGCCATTTATCATTTTTCTTAATGCTAAATCTGAGGCTTTACCTAATCCGGGGCCTCCTTTTATGTAGTTTCTTAACCAAATAGCTATCTGCATGGCTTTATCTAGATCAGTTAATGTGGCTTTATTGTGCGTGAAAATGAGCGGATTCAGGTCAAAATAAATATTGGGTATATCTGTAGTTTTATTTAAGCTGTTGTAACAAAAACGGTTAATCTTGTCAAAAGAGGTCTTTTTAGACAGTAAGTTAAACCGTATTTTGTATAATAGCGGATGTCTGCGGAAATACCAGATTAATGATCTACTCATTTTTCAATAATTATCATGTTAGTAAACAATTAAAATAAAGAAATCTTATTTGCAAATAATTTATACGTAACTATTTACAAATCAAGTAGGTATTGTCAAATATACTAAAAATAATAATTCAAAAATAAAAAGTGAGATTTAAATAAAGGTACCAAAACACAAAAAAAGCCCCAATTAGGAACTTTATTTTTTATTTTTTTAAGTAAAAAAATGAGTAGAAGCTCTTTTTATCTTTGTAAATAACTTATTTCATTGGAAAATTTGCTTCGAAAGCTTTAAATCGATTATCTAAATCTTTAAGCAATTGTTTTTTTACAGAAGCCTCTTTTATAAAGCTGTAATTGATGCTGTTGTATACATATTGCTTGATATCTGTGTACGAAACGTCTTTGTATCTTTTAGCTAATAATACATATTGTTCGGTCACGTTCGTGCGTAAGATACCAGCATCATCGGTGCTGATTACTATGGGTACATCAAAATTTTTATACAATGTCAAAGGATGACGGCTTTCTTTTACTTTTAAAATGAATTCGTTACTCACTAAATTGATTTCGATAGGAATACTTTTCTTCGCCATGTAGCGCAATAAATCATACGAATCTTTCTCATAAGCTATATCGACTCCATGACCAATACGATTGGCTCCTGCATTATAAACAGCGGCTCCAATATGCCAAGTCAATTCTTCAGGTTGCACTAAACCAAGAGTTAGTTCACCAGCATGCATCGTATATTTTACATTTGGATAACGCGAATGACAGTATTTAAAAAGGAGCATGTGCAACCAATAATCTTTCATTGAAGTTTCGCCATCTTCGGGAGAAACAATATTAACACCAGCCATTAAAGGACTTTGATCTGCCGAAATGAATGCGATTACCAGATTCTTAAATAAATCGACTGGCTCCATAAAACGCAATACAAAATTTTGATAGCGCATTGTAAATTGCTTGTCGTCAATTTTTAAATCATTGTGTAACTTAGCAACAAAGTTAGTATTGAAATCATTGGCGTAAGATGCAGCATTTTTCTTAATTAACGAGCTGTAAAGGGAATCTAATGCTTTAGTGATTGCTTTTTCGTCTTTCGCCAAAGCTAATTTTCGCAATCTAACGTTAAATGGCGTCAAATCATCCGTATTCATGGTCGTTGGAATTGTAGACAATTGTGTCTCAATGTAACTGACATTTTCTGAAATCGCTCTATTTTTCAATTCCAATAATCCTGGACCAAAATTTCCTTTAATCGCCGGTTCAAACTTCATAAATGATTCAAAAAACAACTTGTCCGAAGGGTAATCTACATGATTATAATCTTTTACAGACCATTTCTGCATGATTTTTTGTTTGTAAGCATCTAAAGTTCCGTTGTTTTTTAATGTTGAAAATTGTTCCCAGTTTCCTGTGGATGGCCTCTCTTTTGACACATCCATGGTTTCTGTATTCAGATAAAAATTTTCAGTTATAGCATGCTGTAATAAGGGTTCGGCATAAATAGAACCGGAGAAATGATGGTGTAAATCCCCACCTTTTGGCATTTGGGAAAAGAAAGCAGTTAATTCAGCTTCATTATTTCTAATCTTTTCAAAATAGTCATTCGTTGATTGAGAATAACTGAAATTGATAAGAAAAGCGAAGAATAAAGTTTGTAATAATTTCATAGGTATATTGATTGCGTCGATAATATTGTTAGAAGTATTTATCTTTAAAGAGCATTTTATTTCAAAGTATGATTCAGAGCAATTTTAAATTGAATCCAATGTCTTGTGGCTAAACTTTCTTTTAAAAAATGATTATTTTTTACAAATTTACATAATTTCAATATCTGTTTTGGGAAACGAGATAAAAGTTTTAAATTTGCAAATCTTATGAAAAAAAATACAATATTTACCTCTCAAGTTACTCCGCCTTGATTTATAGTCTTTAAATCGAGGGATTCTCTCAAAAAAAGTTTATCGAATTTTTTTTTCGATGCAAATCCTGTATGTGAATTTGTATCGGGTCTTATTATTATAATTATCTTATGAAAAGAGTATTTAACTTATTTGATTTTTCACAAAAAGTCAATTATCGAACAGAAATTTTAGCGGGAGTAACGGTTGCTATGACCATGATTCCAGAATCCTTATCTTTTGCAATCGTAGCTGGTTTTCCACCATTAATGGGTTTGTATGCTTCGTTTATCGCAGGTTTGATCACGGCAGTTTTCGGTGGAAGACCTGGAATGATTTCTGGTGGAGCAGGAGCTACAGTTATTACTTTAATTGCTTTAATGAAATCTAATGGTTTAGAATATGTATTTGCTGCAGTTGCACTGGCGGGAATTATCCAAATTGCAATTGGTGTCTTTAAATGGGGTAAATTCATTCGATTGGTACCACAGCCCGTAATGTTTGGATTTGTAAATGGTTTAGCAGTTATTATTTTTATGTCACAATTGGATCAATTCAAAGCGATTGTCAATGGACAAATTGAATGGCTTTCAGGAACTCCTATGTATATTATGGCGGGTTTAGTGGCATTGACAATAGGAATTGTAGTGTTGCTTCCAAAAGTAACAAAAGCAATTCCGGCTTCATTAGTGGCTATAATTGTCGTATTTGCACTAGTTTTTTTCTTTGGAATTGACACTAAGACCGTGCGTGATATTGCTTCTGTGAGCGGTGGTTTTCCTTCATTTCATATTCCGAATATTCCAATAAATCTGGAAACCTTACAAATTATATTTCCGTATGCGTTAATTATGGCTTCTGTTGGTTTAACAGAAGGATTATTGACCTTGAATTTAGTAGACGAAATCACCGAAACAAAAGGAAATGGAAATCGTGAATGTATTGCACAAGGGAGTTCAAATATTTTGAATGGTTTTTTCTTCGGGATGGGTGGTTGTCCTATGATTGCACAAACATTAGTAAATCTTTCGGCAGGTTCAAGAGCGCGATTGTCTGGAATTGTTGCTGCAGTAACGATACTTGTGATTATTTTATTTGGTGCTCCAATAATCGAACAATTGCCAATGGCAGCTTTAGTTGGTGTCATGATTATGGTGTCAATTGGGACTTTTGAATGGGCTAGTTTTAGAATCATCAATAAAATGCCTAAACACGATATTTTTGTTGGAGTATTAGTTGCGTTGATTACTATTGTATTGCATAATTTGGCTTTAGCCGTTTTAATTGGAGTGATTATTTCTGCTTTAGTTTTTTCATGGGAAAGCGCCAAAAGAATTCGTGCTAAAAAATATATTGACGAAAAAGGGGTGAAGCATTATGAATTATATGGTCCTTTGTTTTTTGGATCAACAACAGCTTTTGCAGAGAAATTTGATGTTTCCAATGATCCCAACGAAGTTATTATTGATTTTAAAGAAAGTAAAATTACCGATATGAGTGCTATTGATGCGGTTAATAAGATTACTGAGCGTTATGCCAAACTCAATAAAACGGTGCATTTGAAACATTTAAGCCCAGATTGCAGGACCTTATTGAAAAATGCCGATACGGTAATTGACGTAAATATTCTGGAAGATCCTACCTATAAAGTGGTAATAGATTAGTGTTACAATTTTAAGATAAGTAAAAGAAATTGCCACAGATTCACCGATTTTAATTTTTTGACAAATTAAAAGATTGAAGTTGTGGCAATAATTGATTTATAATGTAAACTATATTTTCATCGCCTCTGCAGCTAATCGCCCTGATTTTAGTGCTGCATTGATAGAACCATTCAACAAGTTGTCTCCACAAATAAATAGGGTTTCAGAAATTTTTATTTCAGATTTAGGAATTTTATTTCGCACACTTTCCTGAGTAGGTAGCGCATAATCAATGCGATAGGCTTTCAGCATTTTCCATGAATTTACTTTTTCGCCATACCATTGTTTCAATTCTTGCTTCATGTTTTCAGCCAAAACTGTGTCATCAACAGTTGAGATTCCATTGAAAGAAACGGATATAAGTACTTTTCCTTTTGGCGCATACGCTTTGGAAACATTAGACAGCACAGTCAAATTATTCACCCATTTCTTTTGGGTTGAAGCATTTAAAATGACCACCGCTTTTTCAGTAGGCGCTTCATTGGCTTCAAAATAGATATTCGTAACTTGATGCGAAGTCATTTTTTGTTTTGGGAAGTATTTTTGGGTTAAGGCATTTGCGGTCGTAGCCAACAGGATTTGGTTGGCTTCCATAAGAGTTCCATCTTCAGTGATTACGGTATTGCCATCGATTGCAGTTACTTTTATATTGCATTGAATACTATCTTCGGGTAGCATGGCCACTAATTGTTTGGGAATTTCTTCCATTCCTAGCGCTGGAACGGCAACGTCACCATCCGAAAACATTTTCATCACAAAATCGAACATTCTTCGAGAAGTTTGCAAACCATTTTCTAAAAATATCCCCGACAGAAACGGACGGTAAAATCGCGCAATCATTTTTGGACTAAAACCATAATCGGCTAATTGCTTTTGAGTGGTTTGTTCGGGTTGTTCAAAAATTTCATCAATGGTTAATTTTTGTAATCTGTTTTTTAACCAAAGCGTATTCATTTTATCTTTTAATGAACCGACGGGAGCAAAAAGCGTGGCAAAGGCAGCTGAAGGTCTTCGGAATGGATCTGCTATCTCAAAACTTCCTCCGTCATACAAAACAGTTGCTCCGGGAAGCATTTTTTTTAAGTTTAAAGCGCTGTAATTTAACAATTTTTGAGTTTCGGGATAAGCTGTCAAAAGCACTTGAAACCCTCTGTCAAGAAGAAACCCTTCATAGGAATCAGTTTTGATTCTTCCACCAGCGCGGTCACTTGCTTCTAAAAGTAGCACTTTTCGTCCCTGACTTTGTAAGTGAATGGCAGCAGACAATCCAGCTAAACCAGCTCCAACAATAATTACATCTTGTTTCATGATTTTAATACTATTTGCTACAAAAATAAACCAAATTGAGTTTTTATGAGGTTTAAATAAAGAACAATTTGAAGTAAAACTTTAGTGTTTGAAAATATACACTTTCAGTATATTTGGCTTTAACTTAAAAAAATATACCGCAGATTCGCAAATTTTAAAATAATATAAATAGAATAATTTGCTAATTTGTGGTAAAGAAAGCGTTCTAACTTTACAGATTATTAATTTGCTTAATCAGACATCTCCTATCGATATGATTTTGAGCAAAGGAATCGATATTTTCTACAAGATAAGTTGCATCAATAAATCGGTTTGTTTGTCATTCCCCATTATAAAATCATGTTTATCAAAAACCACAAATCCATTTTTAGTGTAAAAATGAAGCGCTCGGTGATTTTCTTCCCAGACTCCAAGCCAAATGAAATCAACACCTGTGTCCTTTGCAATTTTTTTTACTTGATCAAGTAATAATTGACCTATATTTTTTCCATGAAAATTTTGCAAAACATAAATCCGTTGCAGTTCCAAAGCATTCTCACTTATGGTCTCGGTTTGAGCATCACTAAAGTTTATTTTTAAATACCCAACAACTTCTGCTTCTAAATAGGCTATGTAAAATTCAGAGTTCGCATTGTTCAATTCACCCGTTAATTGTTCAGTATTGAAACTTTCTTCTAGATAATTCGCAATGTTTTCGGGCGTATTTACTGAAGCAAAAGTCTCTTTGAAAGTTTGAATACTAATTTTTTGTATTTCTTCTAAATGGGATATCGTGACTTTTTTAATTTCAATTGGGTTCATAATTACAGTTAGATTGTTTTGTTTATTGGTATCAAATATAGTTTAAAACTATACATTTTTAGTACATTTCACTGTACCCACTATATTCTTTTACCGCAGATTCGCAAATTATTTATTAAACTTGGATGTGTTTAATTTGCGAATCTGTGCTAATTTTTTTTATTCTCTTTTAAACTGTCTAGACTCAAAAATAATTAAATTGGGGTACAATTTTCATTTTCTATGGCACTATTAAACAAATCAATTTAAAGATTCTTGATTTCTTGATTTCAATTACTACTTTTGAAAGAATTAATAAAAACCGCTAACCAGCGTATCGTCTATGAAAATTGTAATATCGCCAGCCAAGTCGTTGAATTTTGACAAAGAGTTACCCACTCAATTGCATACGGAACCTTTATTTTTGAAAGAATCCCGACAAGTTCATAAAGTTTTAAAAGAAAAAAAGCCTGCTGATTTATCGGATTTAATGAGTATTTCGGATAAACTGGCTGATTTGAACTGGAAACGAAACCAAGATTGGAAAACACCTTTTACAATTTCAAATGCACGTCCAGCAATTTATACTTTTGATGGTGATGTGTACATTGGGTTAGATGCTTATTCTATTCCAGAAGAAAAAATCCCCGTTTTACAAGATCGTTTAAGGATTCTTTCTGGCTTGTACGGATTATTGAAACCATTGGATTTAATCCAAGCGTACCGACTGGAAATGGGAACTAAATTACCAATTGGCGAAAGCAAAAACTTATATGAATTTTGGAAACCAACCGTTACAAAAGAACTCAATAAAGAACTTAAAAAAGGCGAGTTGTTTGTGAATTTGGCTAGTACTGAATATTTTTCGGCAATTGATGTCAAATCTTTAAAAGTTCCTGTAATCACACCGGAATTTAAAGATTATAAAAATGGGAAATTAAAGATCATCAGTTTTTTTGCCAAAAAAGCAAGAGGAATGATGGTGCGTTATATTATAGATACGAATGCGGAAACCATTGAAGATTTAAAAGGGTTCAATTACGATGGCTATCAATTTGATGCGACTCTATCAAAGGGCAATCATTTGGTTTTTACCCGTTAAAATTTTTTAAAAGAACATAAAAAACGCCGTTTTCATTGTGACAACGGCGTTTTTTATGTTTGTATTTTAATGCATCGCATCTGCAGGATTTATTTTGTTTTTTCCTTTTTTGATTAAAAGAATGAAAGGAATACAAAATAAAAACAAAGCGCCTAAGTATAAAAAAATGTCGATATACGATAATACGGAGCTTTGTACCATTACTTTATATTCAATCGCTTTATAGGCTTTTGCCAAAGCTTCATTTTCAGTATAGCCTTTGGACATGAATCCCATTTTGAGTTGTTGCACCGTTTTTTGTACTTCAAAAGAAGTGGTGTTAAGATGCGAAATAAGATTGACACGGTGTTCTTGATTGAATCGTGCAATAAAAGTGGTAATAATAGCAATACCAAAAGAACCTCCTAATTGGCGCATCATTCCCGTAAAAGCAGCTCCTTCGCCAATACTTTTTCCTTTTAAAGTGGATAGAGAAAGAGTAGAAATAGGAACAAATAATAATCCCAATCCAATTCCTCTTAATATCAATGGCCAGTATAAATGTTCTTCGCCAGAATCAGGGGTAATTACTTGTTGCATCCAATACGTAAAAAAGAAAAACAATAAAAATCCGGCAGCCACCATATACGCTTGCGGTACACCACGTTGAATCATTTTACCAATGAAGGGCATCATAAGTCCGGTAGTAATAGAACTTGGAATCAACAGCAAACCCGCATCCAAAGCACTCCAACCTAACACTGATTGTGTGTAAATAGGTATAATAAATGTAGAACCATACAATCCGAAACCTAGTATAAAACACATGATGGTTCCTATTCTTAAGTTAGTATCTTTTAAAACTCTTAAATTTACGATAGGATGTTTATAGGTAAGTTCTCTCCAAATGAATAACAGTAATCCAAAAACTGAAATGACACTTAAGATTACAATTGTGCTATTGTTGAACCAATCGTCTTGTTGACCATGTTCTAAAATATATTGTAGAGATCCAATAAATGCGGTTAAAAGAAAGATTCCCCACCAATCGACTTGGCTGGCCTTTAGTTTGTCTCCATATTTAGGACTTTTTACAAAAGAGAGTGTTAGTAAAGTAGCGATAATCCCAATAGGAATGTTGATGTAGAAGATATAAGGCCATGAAAAATGATCTACAATATAACCTCCCAAAGGCGGTCCAAGTGTTGGTCCTACAATAACTCCCATTCCGTAAATAGCTTGCGCCATTCCCCTTTTGGCAACTGGATAACTTTCGGTAATTATGGTTTGTGCAGTTACTAATAAAGCGCCACCGCCTAATCCTTGAATAAACCTAAAAGCAACTAATTCCCAAATATTATTGGCATTGCCACACAAAAAGGAAGCGACGGTAAAAATAATAATAGAAACCGCAAAATAATTCCGACGTCCAAATTGTTGTGACAACCAGCTCGTCATAGGAATCACAATCACATTTGCAATAGCATAAGCCGTAATTACCCATGCCACATCAGTAAGAGAAGCACCTAGGCTGCCTCGCATATTGTTTAAAGCTACATTTACAATTGTAGTATCTACAATTTCAAGCATAGCACAAAGAACGGCTGTAATGGTAATTATGACTCTCCTAAAGCCATATTCTACTAAATCATCTTCTCCTGTTTGTACCATTTTATACTAAAGTGTAAACTATCATTTTCTTAAAAGTATTGCCGTTTTTGCCATTTTGGAAATCACCAAAAGGGTGAATTTATTTTAAATGTACATCTACATCCACATTCATTCCCGGGCGGAGTAATTTTATTTTTTCAGGATCATTAGAGGTGTTCAAACTTATTTTAACGGGCAATCTTTGGATTGTTTTCACAAAGTTTCCTGTAGCATTATCAGGAGGAAGTAATGAAAAACGAGATCCAGTAGCAGGTGAAAACGAAGTGATAGCGCCTTCAAAATTATATCCAGGATAGGCATCTACTTTTACGGTAACTTTTTGACCAATAACCATTTTGTTCAACTGTGTCTCTTTGAAATTGGCAATTACCCAAGCTTCTTTGTTATTGATAATGTAAAATAATGATTGTCCCGGTTGCACTAGTTGTCCTGGTTGGATGTCAATTTTTGAAACCTGACCGTCAATTGCAGCAGTGATGGCAGTGTAGGTTAAATTCAATTTTGCCGCATCAAGTAATGCTTTGGCTCTTTTGATATTAGCAGCCGCAACTTCGGTTTGTTTGTCTGAAACTTTAGATTTTGCTATGATAACTGATTTTTGAAAAGCAGTTGCTCTTTGTTGCTGTTGCAAAACGCGTACTTGGCTTTCTGCTTCCAGTTTGGCAGCCAAGGCTTGCTCATATTGTTGTTTTGTAATCGAATGGCTTTTGTACAAATTGTTATACCTGTTGTAATCACTTGTTACACGGCCCAATCTAATTTTTGCTGATTCGATATTTCCACCTGCTGATTGCACATTAGCATCAGATACGGAAATATTTGCTAAAGCACTTCCAATATCAGCTTTAGAAACTTCAAAACTACCTTCAGCGCCAATCATTGCCGCATTTGCTTCTTCAATTTTTAGTTGGTAATCTCTTTTGTCAATGGTAAAAAGCGTGTCGCCTTTCTTTACAAAATCATTGTCTTTGATATACACTTTATCCACATATCCAGAAACTCTTGGGATAATAGGATTCATGTTTTTCTCAATTTGTGCATCGTCTGTTTCTTCGTGAGCTAAGGAATGCATGTATTTATAAGTTCCGTACGTTCCACCTAAAACTACCAAAGCTACTAGGATAATGATAAATTTTTTATTTGTTTTTTTCTTTTCCATGGTAGGTATGATTAGTTTTTTGAAATAGTGAAGGTTTGTGATAATTGCCCCGTTACCGATAGTAACTCGTAATATTTTTGAATGGTATTGGCTCTGGCCAATGCATTATTGATTTTTGAACTGAGTTGCTCAACATCAGCTTCCAGAAGATCATTGGTGTCTGAAAGTCCATTGTCATATTTATCCTTTATAATGCGATAATTCTCCGAAGATTGTTCTACCGCTTGACCATAAACGACGTTTTGTTTCAATGCTAAGTCATAATCTTCAATTGCTTTTTGAACCTGGACTTTGATATAATCCGTTAGTATTGCTTCAGCATTTTGTGTTTCCTGAAATTTATTTTCAGCCAGCTTTACTAAAGTTCCATTTTTAAGAATAGCGCTTAAGTCATAAGATATTCCAACTCCAATATTCATTGCATTTTGCACAGCAATCACATTGCTTAAGTCTAATGTTGTATATCCGCCAATGATTGCAATTGCTGGATAGTATGAACCTCTTGCTATTTTGATATTAGCTTCGCTTGCTTTTTCTTGGAATCTAATGGCTTGTAGATCTTTACGATTCTCTAATGCCGGTAATTCACTTGTTGGGATATTTGTCATTTGAAAATCAGCAAAATCACTTTCACGAATCTCCAACTTGGTATCTGGATTTAATTTTAAAAGCGTAACCAAATAAAAGTTGATAATTTTCAAGTTATTATTTGTTTCGTCTAATGAAAGTTGAATTTTTGAGACTTGTAATTGTGATTTTAAAAGGTCGTTTTTAGGAATAATTCCGTTTTTTTCGAGCTCAATAAAATCATTTACTCGTTGTTGTGCACTTTTTTGATTTTCCTTAAGCAGTTCAATAGTTTTTTGAGCTTTGTATAAACCCGCATAATATTCAATGACGCGTAACGCAATTTCTTCTTTGGTTTGTGATGCTGTTGCCATTTCAGCTTCATAAAGATTTTCGTAAGCTTTGATGCTGTTTTGGATTTTGAAACCAGAGAATACAGGAACGCTAGCATTCAGCTGTCCAATCATCAATTGATTGACTATAGGAAGTGGTTCTTGTGTGCCAGAATTGCTTTGATTTATTTTGAAATCTACGGAGGCATTTGCCAATCTTTGGTACTGACCTGAAAGTTTCAAATCAGGATATTGATTGTTCTTTGTAGATTGTAGCTCGTACTTTTTAGTTTTCACTTTGGTGTTGGCCAAGGTAACTTCATTACTTTTGGTCCAAGCCAAATTAATGGCTTCATTCAATGTTAAACTTGTTTTTTCTTGTGCCGTTACGGATGAAATTCCAATAAGGAAAATTCCAAAGAGCATAAATGGACTAACTTTCATATATTAGAAGTGCTTTTATAGTTTGTTGAATGTGCTTTGTCAAATTGGTTTTGATGTAATTGTTATATAAATCCTCGGTTTTAAGATTTAATAAATTTTCGAAGAAAGGCTTGTTCATATGAAAATGAAAAAAAGTTCCCAAAATCGTAGGAGTGATCAGCGGAATAATAACATCTTTTCTAAAAATGCCTTTTTTCTGTCCTTCCTCAATAATGGATTCAAGGGATTTTAAATTTCCTTTTTTTAATTCGGAAAAAGCCTGAAGATTTTGTTCTCTTTTTTTAGAAGTAAATTCGAAGTGTAAAATTCTATAAATTCCTCTGTTGCTATTGATTCTATTGATGTAGAGTTCAATCAGTTTATTGATTTTGTCAATAGGTTCTAAATCTTCTTGCAATAAATTTTCCAATTGATTTTTAAGATCCGAAGTTCTGTAAACAATAAGCGATTCCAGTAAACGTTCTTTGGAGCCAAAGTAATACGAAACCATGGCAATATTTATTTTTGCTACTTTTGCAATGTTTCTAATAGAAGTACCATCAAATCCTTTCTCAGCAAAAAGTGTTTCTGCTACTTCGAGAATTTGAATTTGTTTGTCGTTAAAATTACTCTTCAATGGAATTTAATTTTTTTCAAAAACAAAACTAAACAAGTGTTTAATTTAAACAACCGTTTAGTTTTTGTTTAACATAATTTTAACATTTTAAATTAAACCAAAATAAAGTTTATAACAACACAAATCTTCTTCTGAAATTGTGAATATCTATTTTTGGAATACTGCTTTTTTTTAATCCGAAAATCTATCTTTGAAATCCTTAAAAAAAAAGAAATGAGCACAATTTGGTACGAATGCAAAGTAAAATATAGAAAAACGGATGAAACTGGCGCACAAAAGATTACGACAGAACCGTACTTGGTAGACGCGTTATCGTATACTGAGGCAGAAAGCAGAATTACCGAAGAGATGTCGGCGTATATTAGTGAAGAATTTAAAATCACGAATATAAAAATGGCAAATTATGCTGAGATTCATCCTTTTGAAAATGCAGACCGTTGGTTTAGATCCAAAGTTTCCTTATTGGCGTATGATGAAGAAAGCGGTAAAGAACGCAAGACCAATATGTATTTATTAGTGCAGGCTAATGATGTAAAAGAAGCTTATGATAACACCACTAGTGTAATGAAAGGTACGATGGGCGACTATACTATTCCTGCCATTTCAGAATCTCCTATTATGGATGTTTTTCCTTATTTCAGTGGGGAAGAAGGTGAACTGGAACAATTAGAACGGTTCAATGCGCTCAAAGGTTCTAAATCGGAAGCAACAGTAGAAATGGTAGACCACATGGAATTTGAAACGGTTCCTGAAGAAGAAGCTATTGTTTAAGATTGTTTAAAAAAAATCACCGCAAATTCGCAAAGTATCGAAACAATTGTTGGCTGTTTTTATTTGCGAATTTGCGGTTTTTTAATGGTAATACAGAGTTTTTGTAATTTTAATCAGTCTTGTTTAGCTAATACTTTCTCGTAAGCTTTTCTAGGACTTCCTCTAAAATAAACTTCCCCACAATAGGTATAACCTAAAGTTTCAAAAATTTTCATCATAGGTAAGTTGTCAAAATTGGTATCTGCTTTTATGCTGTAGATGTTGTTGCTTACCGCAAATTCTTCTATATATTTGAGAATCAGTTTAGCCAAGCCTTTACCCAAATAGTTTTCAGCAATAGCAACGCGGTGCAGTACTACGAAATTACCATTCGTTAACCAGTTTCCTTCAATTGTAGCATAAGCAGGTTCGTCATTGATAAGTACCGCACTATAACCGATGATAGTTTCTCCGTCTGCCAAAACAAATCCTGCTCCTTTTTCAATATCTTTCTGAATAACTTCCGGATTAGGATAACCATCTTGCCATTGATTACTGCCATCTTCTTTTCGGCGTTGAATCGCTTGTTGTAAAATTTCCCAAATCGGAGCTATTTCAGATAGTTCCGCTTTTCTAAAGTGATAATTCATTATTGTAATTTGTGTTTTTAGTAAATGATGCTGTGCTAAAAGTACAAAACAACTTTATACTTTGTATGATCTGAATTGTAGCATGCATTTGTTTTTTAGAAGAATAGGTTGCGAAGCGGGCAGTGCTTTATTTTGATTTTTTAGATTTCTTAATGCTCAACGCTTTCTGTTTTATCCATTGAATTGAAATGTCAAAAGGTGTTGTGTCACTGTCGGATACTGTATTGTGTCCTAATGTTGAAAATAAACTATATTCAAAAGGTTTGCCTTGTCCTTTTAATGTATTTAATTGCTCGATACATAACTTCACTGGAATCTGAATATCCTTCTCTCCAAAAAGCCAAAGTCCAGGAATGGAAATTGTATTCAAAGAAATTTTTGGATCAGTCGCCACGAATTGGTACTTGTCTGGGTCATTTTTTGTGTGTTCAAAGGCATCTGCATCGGTATGATTTTCCCAAAAATTAGTATTTCCGTTTGTGTAAAACTGAAATCGAAGTTGTTCTAAAGTTGTTATCGTAGGACAACTAAATAAAACCATAAATTCTATTAGTGGGTTTTTGTTTGCTGTAATTGGAATTATCCATCCCGCTTGACTAAAGCCAACTAACCCAATTGGTATTTTTTTGTTTTTCAAAAAGGTTCGAAATGTTTGTACTGCCTCATTGGTGTCGCTAGCTAATAAATTAAGATTAGTAGTATCAATATTGTTAGTACCAACAGAAGGTCCAACATAAATACCACCAGATTCCCCAACGCCACGTTTGTCATAGGTTAATACAGCAATACCTTCTTTCGCAAGACGTTTTGCGAATTCCATTTCTCTTTTTACGGGGTCAGAACCGTGAACAATTACAACTGCTGCAACTGGATTTTTAGGTTTTACAATTGAACCTGCAAGAGTTATGCCTTGACTGTCAAACGTTACATTTTGAATAGTAAAGTCATTTGATTGAGAAAAGACCATTTTTGGTAAAAGTAGTATTGATAACCAAAAAAATAAGTTAGAAAAAAAGGTATTGTTCATTTTAGTTTAATTTTAGTAAACTTATTTTAGGACAACGATTCCGTAGCGTTGCCTTCAACAAAGTCAGAGACTTTATGGTGTTTTAGTTTCTCAATCAAGTTCTTAAAATTGCGCAAAGTCAGAGACATTTGCGCAGTTAACGAGAAATTTATTTTTAAAAGAACACTTTGCGCAGCGGGTTTTAATACAAATAAATTAACTTAAGAGAAAGAGGTTATTAGACAGTTTGACGTTTCGCAGCTTTGAGGTGGCTGGAAGTTCGTAACCGCTCAATTTTCGGCTTAACGAAAACTTGATGCGAAACGATAATTCCACTAAATTCCAGCTAGCTCAAAATGGCTGTTAGCCTACGTATTTTTCACGATATCCAAGTATCTTCCATTTTTTCGATTATCCACTTTTCGTTGCTTTCCATAATGTAAATTCGGTATCCTCTTCCGCATGTTCCACAATAACTAAAACTGGCTTCTACAACACCACTTTTTTTACTGTTATCAAATTTTATTCTTGAAATTTCAAGAATACCCGAAAATATAAAATTATATTTTTGGTCATATAATAAAACTCTGTCTTGTAATAGTAGAATTTCCGCTTTTGGAAATTCAGCTATATTTTTTATTTTAAATTTTCTATTTAAATCAATATTTGAATATTCAAATTTAAAATCAGTGTAATTAGAATTTAATAATTTTCTATCGCTATTAAGAGTTCCTTCTCCATAACTTAAAGTGTAATTAGAATCTAATAATTTTATATTTCTATTAATTCTTCTTTCTCCATAATTTAATAAGTATGGATCAAAGCCAATTATTATTCTTGAAGTGTCTTTATCAACTCTATTTTGCTCATTTTTCCAATTATGATAATTGATTCTTTCTTTGTCTGTGGCTTTTAAAGTGTCAACTTTTATTATGTTTCCATTACTCCAAGTTTCTATTCCAAATTTCGGTGGAGGAACCATTTTTCTTCTGTCAACACAAATTGAATCTACTATTATGGGAAAGATTTCTGTTAATACATTTTTTTCAAAAGAAGCTTCATCTACGTTCTTTTCATATTTCTTTTCACAACTTGTAAAAAGAATTAAAAATGATAATAAAAATGTTGTTTTTAGCAGTTTTTTCATAATATGTAGGCTAACGTTCCCGCGCTTGGCGAGGTTGCGAGCTACGGAACCGATTATTTTCTGTTAAAGATAAAATTTCTTGCGAAACGTAAACATGAATTTACCACAAAATTCGCAATCTTGCCAAACGCCTGTTAGCCGATGTTTATGATTTTTTCAAAAACTTCAATAGTATCGAGATGTACAAACGGATAGCACTTTGCCGAAATAACACTTAAATTCTTTTGTAATTCACCTTCATTCCTATATTTTTCTAATGCCGGAAATACTGTCTTTAATTTGGACTCCAAATCGTGTCCTTGAAATTCGAGATACCAGATTGGAATCGAAAAATCAATACCATTGAGGAATTTTACAGTTCTTTTAGTACTTTTTAATTCTTCAGACATTGGAAATTTGCTATAGAACTTTTCAAAAAACCATTCAATTGCAATTTCAGCTAAGTTTTTTTCATTCCCCAACTGATATTGATTGTAAGATTCATCTAAACCAATTTCACTGTGAATATTATGAGCTTTCAATTCCATTAATTGCACAACTAAATAAATTGGATCATAAACATAGTTTTCAATACTATATCGAATATTCTCGCCATGAACTTTTATATAATCATTATCCCTATTTGTTTTGTCCCAATCAATTATGCCAAAAAATGATTTATTTTCAGATTTTCTAATTGCTTCAACAGTTTCGATAACTTGAGAACTACTGCCTTTTCCGTACCCGTTAGAAATAAAATACAGTTTGAAAGGATATTGATTATGTTGATATCTTTTGTCAAAAAGTATTTGATAATAAAACCTATCGGTTGGACTTTCTACAAAAATCTGTTTGTGATTTTTATAATCAATATTCAATGTTGGGATGAAACTTGTAAGGATTTTTAAAGCATCATCTTTAGATATTTTTGTTAATGATGTATGTTTACCATTTGAAATTTGATAGATATTGTTTTCATTTAACAAGGCTATAGTTGACGGGCTATGTGTTGTAAAGATTACTTTTATACCAAAATTTGAAACAAATGTATTTTCTAATACATTAATCAAAAGATTTGACATTTCTGGATGTAAATGAGCATCAGGTTCATCTAACAAAATCAGGTCTGGAAAATTTAAATTTTCTCCATAATATTCAGAAGTAAAGAGTTTCAGTATTAAGCCAATAATTACTTTTTCTCCTGAAGATAAATCATTAAATGGAATTTCTTCAGAAGTTGTTTTTTTTAAAAGTTTGAAATCTATCGTAATATCTGTGCTAAACTCTTTTTTTTCTACTCCTTTGAAACAAAAATCTAAGTTATTAGATTCTAAAATACTATTAATAATTTCCCAAGGAGGTATAAATTTCTGAACAAAATCGGCATCAGCTACTGAGTCATTTTCTTCTCCATCTTCTTTTTTAAAAAACCAATTTTTACGATTTATATCTCTTCTTTTTGCATAATTATAGAATATGTATTCTACTTGAGAACTGAATAGTTCGTTTTCATCTATTAAATTTTCATCGATTGGAGAATTGTAAAAATCTAATTCTGTTAGTGTTTCGATAGTCTTTCCAGTTTTTTCACTAAGATGTGTTATGAAATGGAAAAGTTTATCAGTAGTTCCTTTTTTATATATCTTTCGTAAAACGTTGGTCTCGTCTATCTTTCTTAACTCTTTTACGGTTTCTATATTTTGATTCAGCACTTCTGAAATGTTTATTTTCAAAAGTGCCAAATATTCAGGTTCTTTTGATATAATTTGACCAACAATTGAACCTATATTTTTGCCTTGCAAATTTTCATCAATAATGTATTTTAGTAATTTAATGTTATTTTCGGTTAACTTTTTAAATTCATCGAAAAGCTTCTTGACTACTGATTTCCATTCATCATATGAAATATTTCTAAGATTATCTTTTATTATTCCTTCGAATTGAATATTTTGTACTTCAGGTGAAATAGTTAACCTAGTACTAGCGACTTCAGGTACTTTTTTGAATTTATTAAATATTAAATTTAAAAGTTGAGATTTTCCACTTCCGTTTTTACCAGTTATAACTGTTAGTGAATCTAATTCATCACTTTCAAAAGGGTGTAGGGATTTATATTTGTCTAGTAATGTTATTTTCATTTTTTTATTAAGATGATGTTTCTATAAATATTGGTTAACTTGTATATATGCGCTACTCAGTAGCGCTTATCTACCCAATTATGGATGGCTTTACGCTATTCGATAGCGTTTTTGTGATTCTCAAATATATTAAAATTTTCTTACAAATTATCAAATAGACTTTTATTCCATTTTAAAACATAAAAAAAGCGTTTACTCTCTTTTTAAATTGAGAGGAAACGCTAGTTTACTTTTATGATGAAAATAATTTTATCGAATCGCTTTTAAGAACTCTTCAATTTTTCCTGTTCCGTTTTCGGTAAGATGCTGAATGAATGCACTGCCTATAATCGCTCCTTTGGCAAATTGTGTTGCTTGGTTGAAGGTTTCTTTGTTGTTGATTCCAAAACCAATTACTTGAGGATTTTTTAGATTCATGTCTGCAATACGCTTGAAATAGTCTTCCTGAGCGCTTCCAAAACCAGTTTGCGATCCAGTAACACTTGCCGAACTTACCATATAAATAAATCCATCAGATACACTGTCAATAAAATGGATGCGCTCGTCAGCAGTTTGTGGTGTAATCAAGAAGATGTTTTTTAATCCGTATTTTTCAAAAGTAGCTTTGTATTCGTCCGCATATACATCCACAGGAAGATCTGGAATAATGAGTCCATCGATACCAATTTCGGCACATTTCTGACAGAAATTCTCAATTCCGTATTGCAACATAGGGTTGAAATAACCCATAATCACTAAAGGAATTGATACTGTTTTTCGAATGTCCTTTAATTGATCAAACAAAACTTGTGTTGTCATTCCGTTATGCAATGCTTGCGTGGAACTTTCTTGAATCGTAGGTCCATCGGCCAATGGATCACTAAATGGCAATCCGATTTCTATCATGTCCACACCATTTTTTTCTAGGTCTTGAATGATTTGTACGGTGTCGTTTAAGCTAGGATATCCCGCCGAAAAATAGATGGAAAGTATTTTTTTAGTCTCTTGTAATTTTTGATTTATTCTGTTCATTTTCTATTCTGTATAATTTTTTTATCTTTTTAGATCCGCAAAACATCTGACTTTGAGGTTTTTTTTTGAAGGTTTCAGACTTTTTTTATTAATGCGGTCGGAGACCGTTTAAAACCTTCTCAAAGTCGGAGACTTTGCGGAGCGGTACCTTGCAGGTTGTTTACATCGCAACTATTTTTCTCGTTTATTAACTTTCAATATAAATCCAGGCCGTTATACCAGATTGCAATTTTATTTGAACTCTTTTATAAGCATTAGATTCAAATTGATCTGCTTTTAGGAGATCTTCGTTGGTTACAGTAAAAGCGATACCATTTATTGCATCCGAAGGATTTTCACTGGGAATGGCTACAAAATAATCTTCCATTCCAAATTCTTCTTCTATTTGAAAATCTTTTAGTTTGTATCCTAAAAGCTGGTCCTCAGTTCCGCTTAATAGTTTATTAAAAACCTGCATTTGAATTTCTTTTGACTGCAATGTACCGTAGGAGAATAGCTGTTCCATAAATAGTGTTTTTCTAGTTATTTGTCTGCGTTAGGGATGGGAGCGGCATCCTTTTTTATGGCTTTTTCTGCCATGAAAAAGATATAGCGGACAGCCCGACCCTTGGGGAACGCCCAAATTATGCTTTTGTTATAGTTTGAAATAATCAATATACGTATTTAAATCCTTATCGCCACGACCGGAAAGGTTGATGACCACAATATCCTCTGGCTTGAATTTCATTTCGTCGAGAACGGCAAAGGCATGCGCGCTTTCGATAGCAGGAATCAATCCTTCCATTTTGGATAATTTGATACCCCAATCCATCGCTTGAGCATCGGTAATGGAGATAAATTGTGCTCTTCCTGTCGCAAATAAATTTGCGTGCATAGGCCCAACTCCTGGATAATCTAATCCCGCCGAAATAGAATAGGGTTCGGTGATTTGGCCATCTGTAGTTTGCATCAACAAGGTTTTACTACCGTGAATCACACCTACTTTTCCTAAGGCTGAAGTTGCGGCACTTTCACCTGAATCGACCCCTAAACCTGCTGCTTCAACGGCAATAATGTTCACGTCCTTATTGTCTAAAAAATGATAGTACGTTCCGGCAGCATTGCTTCCGCCACCCACACAAGCTACGACATAATCAGGGTTTTCACGACCTTCTTTTTCTAATAATTGTTCTTTGATTTCCTTTGAAATCACACTTTGGAAACGCGCCACCATATCTGGATAAGGATGTGGTCCCACGACAGATCCGATGATATAATAGGTGTCAACGGGATTGTTAATCCAGTCGCGAATGGCTTCGTTTGTGGCATCTTTTAAGGTTTTTGAACCTGACATTGCCGGACGAACTTCGGCACCCAACATTTTCATACGAGCCACATTTGGCGCCTGACGTTTGATGTCAATTTCCCCCATGTACACGATGCATTCCAGTCCCATCAAGGCGCAAACGGTTGCTGTAGCTACACCATGTTGACCCGCACCAGTTTCGGCAATGATTCGTTTTTTACCTAAACGTTTGGCTAATAGAATTTGTCCAATCGTGTTGTTCACTTTGTGCGCACCGGTATGGCATAAATCTTCTCTTTTCAGGTAGATTTTAGTATTGTATTGCTCTGATAATCGTTCTGCAAAATAGAGCGGTGTAGGACGACCTACATAATCTTTAAGCAAGGCGTCAAATTCAGCTTGAAACTCAGGTTCAGCTGTAATTTTTAAATAATTTTGACGTAATTCTTCCACATTTGGATATAACATTTCAGGAATGTAGGCACCTCCAAATTCTCCGTAATAGCCTTTTTCGTTGACGTTGTAACTCATTTTTTTAAGTTTATAGGTTTAAAGTTTTCAAGTTATGCTTGAAATTATTTAATTTTTCTATGTTTTTTAATCCGGGTTTTATTTCAAATTTACTGTTTACATCTATGGCGTAAAGCGGTAAATTGGTTTTCGAAATTTCTTTCACCGCGTCCATTTCCTCAATCCCGATTCCACCACTCAAGAAAAATGGTTTGCTCGACGGATATTTTTCTAACACTTTCCAATCGAATGTGGTTCCGTTTCCGCCGGGTAATTTCCCTTTGGTATCAAAAAGAAAATAATCACAGACGTTTTCAAATGGTTTCAGTACTTCAAAATTAAAATCATCGGCTACCGAAAATACTTTTATGATTTCAATAGTTTGATCTAATTTAGACTTCAAATCTAAACAAAATTCAACTGATTCGTGACCGTGTAATTGTACGGCTTGTAAATTATGTTGTTGGGCTTTCGCCAAAATTACTTCTATAGTTTCATTCACAAAAACGCCTACTTTCTTGATAGATTTTGGTAATTCTGGAATCACACCATCAAAATACCGAGCTGATTTCTCCCAGAATATAAATCCCATGTAATCGGGCAGGAGCGAACCTACTTCGAGTATATTATCGGGATATTTCATACCGCAGATTTTGAGTTTCATCTTTATAGTTTTGATATAAATTCCGTTGCTGATTTACCGGCATTATCCGTTTTCATAAAGTTTTCTCCAATTAAGAAACCTTTATACCCAAAAGGTTTTAACTCATTAATCGCTTCAATGGATGAAATTCCGCTTTCGGATACCTTTACAAAATCATCTGGGATTTGTGCTGCCAATTGCTTGCTGAAATCCAAACTGACTTCAAATGTTTTTAGGTTTCTATTGTTCACACCAATCATGTCCAATGTTGGCATAATCGATTTTTCTAATTCTTCCTGATTGTGCACTTCTAGTAAAACTTCCAATCCTAAACTTTTAGCAAATTCAGATAAGGTTTTGATTTCGTCTCTCGTTAAAACTGCAGCGATTAGCAAAATTAAATCGGCTCCATATGCTTTGGCTTCCAAGATTTGGTATTCATCCACAATGAATTCTTTTCGCAATAACGGAATATTTACCGTGGCTCTTGCCAAAAGTAAATCGTCTAAAGAACCACCAAAATATTTTCCATCCGTCAATACTGAAATTCCACAAGCACCAGCATTTTCATATCCTTTGGTAACTTCTTCCACGGTAAAGCTATAGTTTATTTCAGCTTTAGAAGGCGAACGGCGTTTGTGTTCTGCGATAATTCCTGACGTACTGTTTCGCAAATTATCACTCAAAGAAATAGTCTTTTTTTCAAAGAAAACGGACGCTTCCAATTGTGAAACGGGAATGATGGATTTCTTGAGAATAACTTCTCGTTTTTTGTCAATTATGATTTTATCTAAAATATTCATTCTTAATTGTTTGTTTGTAGTTTTCTTTGTTTAAAGTTTCAAGTTGTTCGAAATTCCAACAACTTTAAACTGTTTTATTTGCTTAATTCTTGTAGCGTTTTCAAAGATAAAAGTCCTTTTCCGGATAGTAAACTTTCTTTCGCTATTTGAAATCCTTCTAAAGGAGAACATTTTGTTACTGTTGCAATTGCCATGGCCGCATTGGCACAAACTACATTATTTTGAGCTTCGGTTCCTTTT
Source organism: Flavobacterium sp. KS-LB2 (assembly GCF_036895565.1). Classification (NCBI taxonomy): domain Bacteria; kingdom Pseudomonadati; phylum Bacteroidota; class Flavobacteriia; order Flavobacteriales; family Flavobacteriaceae; genus Flavobacterium; species Flavobacterium sp. KS-LB2. Next base: position 1,388,512 of record NZ_CP145904.1, read on the forward strand.
CCGGAAATGATATTGGTAAATATTTGAGCGGATTCTTCAATGGTTGTTCCGCCTTCGATTTCGCTTTGCAGCAAAAGGCGAGCACCAAAATCCTCCGGATTAAGCATTCCTTCCATTGAACTGGTAATTGTTTTTGTAGGTCCAGTCAATGAAACTTCATCATACCCGTCAAGCGAATGTAGGATTGTGAAATTTACATCGGTGTTTTGGTACAAATACGCATACATCCTGGCCATTTCTAAATTGAAAACACCAACCAATTGGTTTTTAGGAAACGAAGGATTTACCATTGGTCCCAACATATTGAAGAATGTTTTTACAGCTAATTCTTTTCGAATAGGTCCTACATTTTTCATGGCGGGGTGAAATAACGGCGCGTGTAAAATACAAATTCCTGCTTTGTCGATGCATTTTTCCAGAAAATCAACATCATTGCTGAACTTGATTCCTAGTTTTTCCATTACATTGCTCGATCCTGAAATAGAAGAAACGCCGTAATTCCCGTGTTTAGCCACTTTTATTCCTGCTCCGGCAGCTACAAACGAAGCTAATGTCGAGATGTTAAACGTATCTTTTCCATCACCACCAGTTCCACACAAATCGATGGTGTTGTAAGCGGATAAATCCACACGAATGCACAATTCTAACAAGGCTTCACGAAAGCCTGCAAGCTCTTCGATGCTAATGCTTCGCATCATGTAAACGGTAAGAAAAGAGGCAATCTGACTGGTGTTATAACTTCCGTTAGAGATATTAACCAATACGTTTTTTGCTTCAGCTGAAGAAAGCATTTCGTGATTGATTAATCTGTTTAATATATTTTTCATATTATGGAACGCGGATGACGCGGATTTTAACTGATTTTCGCAGATTTATTATGCGAATTACATTAATTATTTTATCTAAAACTTGTAAACTTCATATTATGATTTTACCCAGTTTTCCAATATTTTTTTTCCATTTGGAGTTAACACACTTTCGGGATGAAATTGTACCCCGCGTACATCATACGTTTTGTGGCGCAATGACATCACTTGTCCATTTTCGTCGAATGAAGTCGCTTCCAGAACATCTGGTAAATTGGTGTCAACTACCCAAGAATGATAGCGTCCCACTTCAAATTCGCTTTCTAATCCTTCAAATAAAAGCTCGTCATCAACGACCGTTTTTACAAAAGAGGAAACACCATGATAGACTTTGTCTAAGTTAGAAAGCGTTCCTCCGTATACTTCACCAATCGCTTGCTGTCCTAAGCATACTCCAAAGATACTTTTGGTTGGTCCGTATTTTTGAATCACTTCTTTTAATAATCCTGCTTCATCTGGGATTCCAGGTCCTGGAGAAAGAAGTATTTTATCGAAAACAGCAATTTCATCAATATCAAATTCATCGTTTCTGTATACGGTTACTTCGCAATCTAAATCTTCCAGATAATGTACTAAATTATAAGTGAAACTATCGTAATTGTCTATGACTAGTATTTTTTTCATTTTTATTATTGAAAAATTAAAAGATTTAAAGATTGAAAAATTCTAACGTTTCAGCAATCTTTAAATTCTTAAATTATTGAATCTTTAAATTATTTTATATTGTTTCCGCTAAATCTAAAGCAGTATTCAGCGCTCTCAATTTGTTGTACACCTCCTGCATTTCACTTTCTTCATCTGAACTGGCTACAATTCCGGCTCCCGCCTGAGAGTGCAACTGATGGTTTTTGCTCAAGAAAGTCCGAATCATAATCGCATGATTAAAATTACCTTCAAAATCCATAAAACCGATAGCACCTCCATAGAAATTTCTATTGGTTTTTTCATACTCTTCAATCAGTTGCATCGCTCTGTGTTTTGGCGCACCGCTTAAGGTTCCCGCCGGAAAAGTATCGGCTACAACCTGCATTGTAGAAGCTTTTTCATGTAAATGTCCGGTAACTTTTGAAACCAAGTGGATTACGTGTGAGAAAAACTGTACCTCTCTGTATTTCTCCACATTTACATTATGACCGTTTCGGCTTAAATCATTTCTGGCTAAATCGACTAGCATTACATGTTCACTATTCTCTTTTTTGTCCTCAGATAATTGTTTGGCAAGAATGGCGTCTTTTTCATCATCTCCTGTTCTTTTAAAAGTTCCTGCAATAGGATGGATTTCTGCTTTACGGTTTTTAACGATGATTTGGGCTTCTGGTGAAGAGCCAAATATTTTGAAATCTCCGTAATCAAAAAAGAATAAATAAGGGGATGGATTGATGCTTCTCAACGCTCTGTAGACATTGAATTCATCGCCTTTGAAACCTTGGGTGAATCGTCGGGATAAAACCAATTGAAACACATCACCGCGGAAACAATGCTTTTTGGCCAAAGCGACATTATGTTTGAATTCTTCGTCGGTTAGATTAGAAAATCCTTCCCCATCCTTAAAGAATTTATAGGATGCAATATTTCGGGATTGTAATAACTGCTCGATTTCCGAAATGTTGTTTCTTCCGTCTAAACTGTGACAGAAAATATATGCTTCATTTTTGAAATGATTGATGGCAATGATGTTTTGGTACACGGCATAATAGACATCTGGAATGGTATTGCTGTTTTCTTTTTTGGCAATAGACACTTTTTCAAAATAACGAACAGCATCATAAGAAATGTAACCAAAAAGTCCATTATTGATGAATTTAAAATCATTCTTCTCGGATTTAAACTGACTCGAAAATCCTTGAATTGCTTCTGGAATATTGGTAGTTGCATCAATTGCAATTTTCTCAGAGCTGCCATCAGGGAACGTCTTGTGGATAATTTCGTTTTCTATTTTGATGGAAGCAATAGGATTGCAACAGATGTAGGAGAAACTGTTGTCATTTCCATGATAATCGCTACTTTCAAGTAGCAGACTATTGGGGAATTTATCCCGAATTTTGAGATACACACTCACGGGAGTAATAGTATCTGCAAGGATTTGCTTGTAATTTGTATTTAAGTTAAATGATTTCAATTGTTATGTTTTTTAATGTTGTGTTTAACTGATAAAATTGGCACAAAAAAAAGGCCTGTCGTGAAGACAAGCCTTTTATATTTATAGTTTTAATAATACTACAGGAGCTTAGTTCACGACGACTGACGTAAATTGTTCCACCACCAAGTATTGTTTAAAATTGTTTTCATGTTTTATTTTGTTGCTACAAATATAGAAATGTAATTCGATTATTCAAACTTAAAATGCGTTAAAAAACATTAAAAAGGAACATTTTTTGTTAAATAAAATAGAGACCACCTGTAAAAACAAAAACCCCAACAATTGCTTATTAGGGTTTTATGATATTGTTTTTTAGATGAAATTAGAATTTCAAAGCAACAGCTAAATCGAAATCATCATTGATTGCTTTGTCTCCTAAGCTATCAAAGAAACTTCCAGAACCGTATTTAATATCGTATTTTGTTCTGTCAATTTTTACATTTGCTGTAGCTGTAGTAGCAGTTGTTGTTAAATCAAAAGTTACAGGTTTAGTGATGCCTTTAATTGTTAAATCTCCTGTTACAGTGTATACATTAGCTGCTTTAGTAACTAATTTTTTGAAAACTAAAGTTGCTGTTGCAAATTTATCTGTTCCAAAAAAGTCATCCGCTTTCAAGTGACCTTCTAATTTTTCTTTACCTTGACCTGCTTTTAAGTCAGTAACTACAATTGAATTCATGTCTACATTGAATGTACCACCAACTAATTTTTTTCCTTTGAAAACTAATGCACCATCTTTAAGGTTGATTGTACCTTCATGTTGTCCAGTTACTTTTTTTCCGTTCCAATTGATAGTACTTTTTGAAGCATCTACTTTTTTAGTTTGTGCCGATACTGATAAAGTAGATAAAACTACTACTAATGCTAATGCGATTGATTTGAAATTTTTCATGTGTTTGAATTTGAATTTAGATTAATATTTGAATTAGTTATTTATAAGGTGATGAATAAATCTTCGTTTGATTTTCTTACTTTTTTGTAATATTGGGTAGCGTCATCTTCATGTCTGTATCCTAAAGTAGCTATTAATGAAGCATTAAGTCCAAGTTTTTCTAAACCTAAAATTTCATTTACATCTGCAGGAACAAAACCTTCCATTGGAGTTACATCTATTTTAAGTTCAGCAGCTGCGTTAAGTAAATTTCCTAATGCTAAATAGGTTTGCTTTGCAGTCCATTGATTACGAACATCTTCTGGAAGAGTTGTAAGATTATTTTTCATTAAATCACCATAAGGCTGTAAGTTTTCTAAAGGAATTTCTCTAGTTTGGCTCATGTTTTGAATCAAATTGTCTATTCCTTCCGCTCCAAAATTTAATTCATTTGCAAAAACAAGTAAATGTGAAGCTTCAACAATTTGCGATTGTCCCCATGCAGAAGGCTGTATTTTAGCTCTTAATTCTGGATTTTCAACAATGATAACCTTGTAAGGTTGTAATCCATACGAAGAAGAGCTTAAGCGAATTGCTTCTTTTAATAAGCTTAAATCTTCAGCTGTTATTTTTTTAGTAGCATCAAATTTCTTCGTTGCGTATCTCCAATTTTGGTTTTCTAAGAAAGTATTCATTTTGCTATTATTATTATTATTATTAAATATTTATTGGTTTCTGTATTTTTCTAGTAATTGATTTAATTGATCTATTTCTTCTAGAGTTAGATTTTGCGAAAAAAATTCTTCGTGTTCAATTATTTTCGGATCTAATACTGCTAAAACGTCTAATCCTTTTTGTGTAATCAGTACTTCTATTTTACGTCGGTTTTCTGGGCACACTTTTCTAGTTACTAAATCCTTAAGTAGTAATTTGTCTACTAAACGAGTAGTGTTGCTAGTTTTGGCAAGCATTCGTTCTTGAATCATGCACATGTTTGCCGGATTTCCTTTTTGTCCTCTTAATATCCGAAGTACATTGTATTGTTCTCCAGAGATTTCATATGGCTTTAATATTTCATTAAAATTTTCTGTAATCACATTTTGAGTATACAAAACGTTTAGAATAATTTTTTTAGAATTATCCATTGGAACAGTTGATTTTAAAATTTCTTCAATTTTCATATTTGTATATATGTAATTTGTTGGTACAAATGTAACATATTTTTTATTTGTATATACAAGTGTTAGTTATTTTTTTGTTAAATAAATTTTACTATGAGATTATGAGCTTTTTTAGTTTTTAAAATATAGAATTTCTATTCTTAATTTTAATAACCACTGAACAAAAATTAAGCCGAAAATATAATTTGGGATTAGTATAATTATCAATAATGTTTGTAACAGTTTTGTTTATAATTATTACTTTTAATAGCTAGATATATAGACGAATAGGAGGACAAATAGGATTTGAAAACTTAATCAAAATTCCGTCAATTGTATTGAAAGATTTTTTGTATTTGTTTTAAGTAATTTAGTATTTAATATGTAATGATAATTTGTTATATTTAACACTTATTAGAAATTTATGAGTATGATTAAAGACACACCTTCCTATGACGATTTACTCCATAAAATTGAACAGCAAGAATCAGAAATAAATCGATTATTAAAAAAAGAAACATCTATCAATAATTTTGATTTCTATCAAAAAGGAACTCAAGATTTAGTTTGTATTGCTGGCTTTGATGGTTTTTTTAAAGAAATCAATCCCGCTTTTTCAAGAATACTGGGTTATACGGAGGATGAACTATTGTCCAATCCAATTTTGTCATTTATTCATCTGGATGATCATGAAAAAAGTGCACATGAATTAGAACTTTTATCTCGAGGACAGTCTGCTATTAATTTTGAAAACCGCTACATAAAAAAAAACAAAGAAGTTGTTACCATTCAATGGAGTATAACTTCATCTCCGTTAAATGAGTATGTCTATGGCATTGGTAGAGATATTTCAGAAATAATGAAAAATCAAGAAAACTTAATTTCTGCTGAGAAGTTACTAAATGAAGCCCAAAAAATTGCCAAGATTGGGAGTTGGGAATTTGATTTAAATACTAAAAAAATGATATGGTCTAAGGAATTATATTCGATTTATGAAATCGAAATGAAACCAGATCAAAACTTGTTTCAGGAGTTTTTAAATCTTTTTTCAAAAGATGATGTTGCTTTTTTTGTAAATAAAGTTGATCAAGCTATTGTAGATAAAATGCAATTTGAAGTGGAACAAAGTGTCATTTTATCAAATAATAAGGAGAAATGGATATATGCAATTGTAATTCCCTTGATTGATAGTAATGGAGATGTTTATGGATTACGCGGAAATACACAAGATATTACTCTAAAGAAAGAAATTGAAGAAGCTATAAAAAATAAAGAAGCCTCAGTAGTAGATTATAAACTAAAATTAATTGAAGAAGAAAGCAATGCTAAGTTTAAGAATTATATAGAGAATGCGCCTGATGGAGTTTTTGTTATCGATCAGGACAGAAATTATATAGAGGTAAATCAAGCTGCATCCGCGTTAACAGGGTATTCTGAGCAAGAACTTTTAAAAATGAAATTTGGAGATTTATCCGCAAAAGAACATGCAGATGCTACGTTGCAAAAATTTCGTTTTTTGGAAGAAACTGGTGCAATTAAAGGGGAAATTAAAATCATTCATAAAAATGGATCGGAAATATTTTGCTTTATTGATGCTGTGAAACTTTCTGATCATCGATTTTTAGGCTTTGTGAAAGACGTTACTGAGAACAAAAAAGTACAAGAGAAAATTATTCAAAGTGAAAAACGGTTTCGTACTCTGGTAGAATATAATGATGGAATTATTACCGTTTTGGATAAAGACTTGAATACTATCTTTAGGAGTCCTTCTTCATCTCGTATTACCGGATATTCAGATGAGGAGTTTAAAAGAATAACTAATACAGCATATTACCATCCTGATTGTTTGGAGTATGTGAAAAAAATGATTCAAAAATCCCTAGATAATCCCGGAATACCATTAGACATTGTTTTTCAAGTAAAGCATAAAAATGGAAATTATATTTGGCTACAAGGAGTTTTAAATAATAGGATTTTAGATCCTAATGTAGGAGGGATTATTGCAAATTTAAAAGATATAACTGAGTCCAAAATTGCACATGAAATAATAGTAAAAGAGAAAGATAAATTTGCTAAAATTGCTCAAACCTCACCAGGATTAATCTATTCCATGCGTCAAAATAAAGAGGGCGTCTTTTCTTATCCTTATGCGAGTAATGTTGTTGAGGAAATCTTTGGTTTTACTTTTGAAGAGATTACGAATGATGCAGATAAAGTTTTTAAACTCATTCATCCGGAGGATAAAGATTTTGTTATGCAAAGCATCAATACAACTAAATCAGAACTAATTCCTTTGAAAGGGGAATACCGTTATTTTCATCCCACAAAAGGAATGGTTTGGCATGAAGTAAATTCTTTGCCCGTAGTGGAGCCAGAAGAATCAGTAATTTGTCATGGAATTATTACAGACGTTACCGAAAGAGTTTTGGCTAAACAAAAAATCATTAAAGCCAATCGACTTTATTTATTCATAAGCCAAATCAATCAAATGATTGTTCGTACTACTAATCAAGAAACCTTGTTTAAAGAAGCTTGTACTATAGCAGTCAACATAGGAAAGTTTAGAATGGCATGGATAGGACTAATAGACAAGAGCACGCACAAAGTATACCCAGCTATGATTGCTGGCGATGAGAATGGCTATTTCTCTAAAATAAAAACGATTTCAATTGATGATGAACCTGGAGGCAGAGGTCCGACTGGTCTTGCAAGTAGAGAGGGTAAATCTATTATTTGTAATGATATTGAAAACGATTCAAAAATGCTTCTCTGGAGGGAAGAAGCATTATCACGAGACTATTTATCTTCAATGTCAGTTCCAATAAAAAAATTCGGAAAAGTAATTGGAGCTTTTACTTTTTATGCAAATGAGAAAGGCTTTTTTGATGATGAAGAAATTGCTTTATTAGAAGAAGCTACTGATGATGTGGCTTTTGCATTAGAAAATTTTGAAAAAGAAGCTTTACGTAAAAAAGCTGAAGAAGCTATATTTGAAAGTGAGCAAAGATATCATACGCTAACAGAAGTTTCTCCAGTAGGAATTTTTCGCACCGATGCAACCGGTTATACCACTTATGTAAACCCGTATTGGTGCCAAATTTCTGGATTGTCTTTTGAAGAAGCTATAGGTAATGGCTGGTTTCAAGCGGTTCATGAAGACGATAGAAAAGAATTATTTGAAGGATGGGAAAAAGCTTCAAAGAAACAAGAAATATCTTTTTCGGAGTATCGTTTTGTTCGACCTGATGGATCAATAGCTTGGGTTATGGGTCAAGCCATTCCTGAAAGAAATATTAGAAATGAGATTGTAGGATATATAGGTACTGTAACTGATATTACTGAACGCAAGATTGCTGAAGATGAAATCTTAAGAGAGAAACAATTATCAGAAACGATTATTAATAATCTTCCAGGTCTTTTTTATCTGTATGAAAACTCAGGAAATTTTATAAAATGGAACAAAAATTTTGAGTCCGTGAGCGGCTATACTGCAGAAGAAATAGCTCAAATGGAAGCGATTGATTTTTATGATGAGGATTTTAAGGAAACGATACGAAAAAGAATAAAGACTGTGTTCGAAAAAAAATCACCAGGAATAGAAGTCGAATTGTTTACAAAAAATAAAGACAAAATACCATATTATATTAATTCTCATGCCTTTGATTACAAAGGCAAGCACTGTATTTTAGGAATGGGATTGGATCTTTCGGACATAAAAAAAGCGGAAGAAAAAATGAAAGTTGCGAACCAAAGGTTTGAAATGATTTCTGCAGCCACTAATGATGCCGTTTTTGAAGTTGATTTATTGACAGGAGAAAGTTGGAATAATAAGAAATTTGTTGATCTTTTGGGTTTTGGTAGTGTTGAACCTAATGGAGTAAAGAATACGGATATATGGCGGTCCAAAGTTCATCCTGACGATAAAGAAAGGGTTATAAAAAATCTTGAAGATTCTTATGCTAGTTCCGTAAGTTTTTGGTCAGATGAATTTCGTTTTCAAAAAGCGGATGGCAGTTATGGTATATTTTACGATAGAGGAATAATCTCCAGAGATGAAACTGGTAAAGCGATTCGATTAAATGGAGCCATGATTGAAATCACTGAATTAAAAAATATCAAGGAACAATTAGTCAATAGTGAAGAGAAATACAAGAGTCTTATAGAACAAGCTTCGGATGCTATTTTTATTAATGATATTTCCGGGGAGCTACTCGAAGTAAATCAAAGTGCTTGTGATATGCTTGGGTATACTAAAGAGGAACTTTGTACAAAAAACGTAACAAATTTATATACTAAAGAGGAACTTGTTACTAGACCTATAATGTATAAGGAATTAATAAATGGAGAGCAAACGTTGATTGAACGTAATATGCTTCATAAGAATGGCAGTTTTGTTTCTGTTGAAATTACCGCTAAAATGATAGTAGATGGTCGAATAGTTGCTATTGTAAGAGACGTAAGTGAACGTAAAAAAATAGACGATGAGTTCAAGAAAATGCATAAAAAGTTAGAAGCCATACTTGGTGCTATTCCTGATTTGTTGTTTGAAGTAGACTTGAGCGGTAAAATTTATAATTATCATTCGCGTCGTAATGATTTATTGGCTGTGCCTCAAGAAGTTTTTTTAGGGAAAACATTTGCAGAAGTATTGCCAGCGGATGTGTCTAATATAATCTTATCAGCAATCAGTGAAGCTTTAGAAAAAGGATTCTCAACAGGAAAACAGTATTCATTACAATTGGAATCTGGTACACACTGGTTTGAACTTTCTGTAGCACCTATGCAGGAAATCATGGATCATGAAATCCATTTTATATGTCTTTCTAGAGATATTACAACAGCTAAAGAATCTGACTTCGCGTTCTTTAAAAGCGAGGAAAGATACCGAGGATTATTAAATAACCTTGATGCAGGTATTGTGGTACACGCATCCGATACTTCAATTATTGCTAATAATCAAAAAGCGGTAGAATTATTAGGACTAACTTATGATCAGATGAAAGGAGTTACAGCTTTAGATCCAGCTTGGAATTTTTTGAATGACGATAATTCTGTAATGCAGTTTGAAAGCTATCCTGTAAATCAAATTGTAGCAACTAAACAGGTTATTAAAAATTTCATTCTTGGGGTTAATAGACCAATGTCTATGGACGTTGTGTGGCTTTTAATCAATGGCTTTCCAGATATAGATGCTAATGGTAATATTAATGAAATTGTAATTAGTTTTATTGATATCACGGAGCAAAGAATGATGGAAATGGAGCTAATAAAAGCCAAAGAACAGGCTGAAAGTGCTAATAAAGCTAAGACGGATTTCCTAGCTAATATGAGTCATGAAATACGAACTCCGTTAAACGGGATAATTGGATTTACGCATTTATTAATGAAGTCTGATTTGAAGAAAAATCAAGCAGAATACATGACTACAGTTAACGAATCAGCAACATCGTTAATGGAAATTGTAAATGATGTTCTGGATTTTTCTAAAATAGAATCGGGGAAATTAGAGTTGGATATTGAAAAAGTCAATCTTTATAAATTGACTAATCAGGTCATAGATTTGTTTAAATTTCAAGCAAAACAAAAGAAGATAGATTTAAAACTTGATATCGATAAGAAGGTTCCACAATATATTTTGGCCGATTCTGTACGATTGAAACAAATACTGGTAAATCTATTGAGTAATGCGATAAAATTTACCAATTTTGGAGAGATAAGATTGGATATTAATGAGATAGGTGTTTCAGATAAAAAATGGTCAACCATAGAGTTTTCAGTAAAAGATACTGGAGTTGGAATAAAAACCGATAATAACGAGAAAATATTCAATTCATTTGTTCAGGAAGACAATTCTACCAATAGAAAATTTGGTGGAACAGGATTAGGATTGGCTATTTCAAATCAGTTATTGGCCTTGATGGATAGTAAATTGCAACTAATTAGCAAATATGGTGATGGAAGTAATTTCTTCTTTGTAATTAAAGTTAAAAAGGCAAATCATAAAAAAAATGCTGAAGCATTATTTGCTAAAACGATTCAAGCGGACGCTGCTACACCTTTAAACACTTTAAGTGGTAACAAAGTTTTAATTGTTGAAGACAATAAGATTAATATGCTGTTGGCCAAAACATTAGTCAAAAGAATTATCTCTAATTGTACTATTCTGGAAGCTAAGGATGGAAATGAGGCCGTTGAACTTTATAAAAAAGAGCAACCAGATGTGATTCTAATGGATATTCAAATGCCAAATAAAAATGGATATGAAGCGACAGATGAAATTAGGCAATTAAAAGATTCTGGAAACATTCCTATAATTGCAATTACCGCCGGAATAATGGTTGGTGATAAAGAAAAATGTTTTGAAGCCGGAATGAATGATTACTTGCCCAAACCTATTATTCAATTGGATTTAGAAAAAGTATTATACAAATGGTTGAGTAAAAGTTAATTTCTATTTTTAACAAAGTATAAAAAGGTGTTCTATTAATGTTCACCTTTTTTTATAATTTTTTTGTAATTATGAGAGAGTAAGAGTTGTGTTTTTTATAGAATGTTTATCTATTTATTTTTATTGTTTCTTGTTAAAAATTCATATATTTATTATATTTAACGAGGTTTTTTGATTTGTTTTAGTTAATTTATTTTGATTAAAAACAATATGGCGTCAGTAAATATTGAAATGTCAAGTTAAGTTTGATACTTAATATTAATTTAATTCGAAAAAAAAACAACAATTGTTAAAAATAAAATTTAAAATTTCAACTATAATTTTGAAGCTAAAATCTGATTCAACTAATAATATGATGGAAAAATTCTAATTTTGAAATGATAAAAAAGATAGAATTAGCCAGGGGGAAGGTGAAATTCTTGATTAGATATTATACGGAAGTACATGTTTTACTAATTAAAGTGATTTGTGAATAGTTGCTATTAGAGTATCAGCAGACAGATTTACAATTAGATGAATTAAAAAAATGTATTGAAATTATTTTTTTAGGGTGCAATTCGGTATAAAAAAAAATAGTTTTGTTTTAATCCAAGAACCTACCTTGGTGCCATTTAAAACAATACCACACAATACAATAAAAGCTATTGTAGCTTATATAATTTCCTCCACAAAAGAACTTGTAACGAAAAAGTTGCTCATTCGATTTTTTTATCGAGCAAAGTAATGTGTCTGAAATAGATACTAAAAGAAGAATAAGTAGTTACAAAATCTGAATATTTCCTTTCAGATTCAAGAAGAATAGTAAAAGAGTTCACTATAAAAGCTATGTGCTGCATGTTAGTTTGGCTTTTATTCTTAATCACAAAAATTAAGTTTTGTAAATGATATAGCAGTACACAAGTAAAAGTGTTAAATTTTCAATTGTCAGAAAACATAAAAAGTATTTATAAAAATAGTACATATGGAAAATATTGAGAATAAGGCAGGAGATTTCCAACAAAAAAAGCATTCAATAATTGATTCAAAATTTCCAGAAGTGGATGCATTAAAACTAATCCATGAATTAGAAATGCATCAAATAGAATTAGAGCAGCAAAAAGAACAACTTATTTTAGCCAAAGAACAAGCTGAAATTGCTACGAAAAAATATACTGAATTGTATGATTTTGCTCCTTCAGGGTATTTTACATTAACAAACTTAGGGACAATTGCGCAACTCAATCTTACTGGATCTAAATTATTACAAAAAGACAAATCAAAATTGATAAACAGTCAATTTAGTGATTTTATCTCAGCTGACACAAAGTTACTCTTCGATAGATTTTTAGATTCTGTTTTCAAAAAAAATATAAAAGAATGTTGTGAAGTTAAATTACTTTTAGATAATAATCGTACCATAAATGTATATTTAACAGGTGTTTTGACTGAAAATAGTACCGAAGTTCTAATTGCTGCAGTAGATATTACGCAGATAAAGTTGACTAAATCTGCTCTTAAAGAAAGTGAGGATCGGTATGGAGAATTATTGAACAACCTAGACATTGGTATTATCTTGCACAACAAGGACACTTCAATCATTTTTTCTAATACTAAAGCTTCTCAATTGATAGGCTTGAATAAAGATCAGATGAATGGCAAAAGAGTTTTTGATCCTATTTGGGACTTTATAGGTGAAGATAATAACTATTTGGATCAAGAGAATTACCCAGTAAACCAGATTCTAACTCATAAAACCTCTCTTAAAAAAACTATTATTGGAATAAAAAAAAGAGAGGATGAATCCATTCAATGGTTTTTGTTAAATGGTTTCCCTGTTTTTAATAGTGATGGAGAAATTACCCAAGTAGTAATTAGTTTTATTGAAATTACGGAGCTAAAAAAATTAGAAATTGAATTGATTCAAGCAAGAGATCAAGCCGAAGCAGCGAATAGAGCTAAATCGAGTTTTTTAACTAATATGAGTCACGAAATTAGGACTCCTTTGAACGGAATAATTGGATTTACAGATTTGTTGATGAAAACAAAGCTGGATAAAAATCAGACTGAATATATGAATACCGTTCATGAATCAGCTACTATATTAATTGATATTATCAATAATATTTTAGATTTTTCAAAAATTGAATCGGGTAAATTAGAATTGAATATTGAAGAAGTTAATCTTATTGAACTGATTCATCATGTAATAGATATTTTTAAATATGATGCAGAATTACGCAAAATAGATTTATTATTAAATCTGGATAAAAATGTTCCGAATTATGTTTTCGTGGATTCTGTCCGATTGAAACAGATTCTTGTAAATTTAATTGGTAATGCAATGAAATTTACAAAGGAAGGCTCTGTTGCTTTAAGTGTTAAAACTGTAGCTACAGAAAATGAAAATCAATGTCGTTTGCAGTTTTTGGTTAAAGACACTGGTATTGGCATAAAAGATGAAAATCATCAAAAAATATTTCAATCGTTTGTCCAAGAGGACAATACGATTACGCAAAAATATGGGGGAACAGGTTTAGGATTAGCGATTACAAACCAACTTTTAGCTTTAATGAACAGTACTTTAGAACTGAACAGTCATTACGGAGAAGGAAGTACATTTTTCTTTACAGTTGCATTAGCTAAATCAAACCATGAAAATAATTTAGAATATTTAGATTGTAATCTTGAAAACGAAGAGGAATCGCTCAAGATCAAAAATGTTTCAAATAAAAGAATATTAGTAGTTGAAGACAATAAAATCAATATGTTATTGATAAAAACATTACTTAAATCGATTCTTCCGGGAAGTATAATACTCGAAGCTTCAGATGGAAAAAAAGCAATCAAATTGTATAAAAAAGAGGAATTAGACCTTATTTTAATGGATATTCAAATGCCACACAAAAATGGTTATGAAACTACCACCGAAATTAAAAAACTAAAGAAATACAATAATATTCCTATAATTGCACTAACTGCCGGAATTATGTTAGGTGAAAAGGAAAAGTGTTTAGAATCAGGAATGGATGATTATCTTTCGAAACCAATTATACGATCTGACTTGGAACAAGTGCTTTTTAAATGGTTAAAACTTAAAAACTTTGTAGTCAAATCCATCGTTTAGATTTGTATTCCAGCTTTTTTAAACCAAATTTTTTGATAGCATGTTTCTTTAAATGTTCAATCAATTCCTCTACGGAGTCAGTCACAAATAACAAACTCATATCTTCGGGGCTGATACTTTCATTTTGCGACATCACTTGAATATGATGACACAATTCTTTGTGGTATTCAGTATCAAATATTACTATCGGGAAATTATTAATTATTTTGTTTTGAATCAGAGTTAATGCTTCAAATAATTCGTCAAGCGTTCCAATTCCTCCTGGCATAACTACAAAAGCATAGGAATACTTTACTAGAATCACTTTTCTCACAAAGAAGTACGGAATATAGATCCATTTGTGTAAGTAGGGATTTGGTTTTTGCTCAATAGGAAGCGCAATATTAGATCCTACAGAATATCCTCCTGCTTCATAAGCCCCTTTATTTGCAGCTTCCATAATTCCAGGACCACCTCCAGTCATTATTGTAAACCCTAGTTTTGCTATTTCGGCACCAATTTTTTCGGCATTTTTATAATGTTCGGTTTCTGGGCCAAATCGCGCTGAGCCAAAAACAGTAACACAAGGACCAATAAAATGCATTTTTTGAAAAGCTCTTATGAAGTTGTATTGGACTTTGAAAATAAAAAATAAGTTTTTTAATCGTGTCAAAGGCTCTCTTACAAATAAAGATTCGGATTTTGAAAGTCTATATTGGTGTGGCTTTTCCATAGTGAGACTAAGTTAAGAAAATAATAGTAATTTTTAAAAGTTATAAGACGAAACTAAAATATCACTTGAAAAAAACTATACTGCTTAAACTCAATAATTTTATCCTAAAAGAATGGTAATCATGTAAATAATAGTAGCTATTTATTGCTCTTTTCCAAAACAGTTTTGATAATTTCCTCTTTGGATAGTACACCAGATTGTCTCCATAATTGTTTTCCATTTTGAAATAAAATCATAGTAGGAACGCCACGAACCTGATATTGACTTGAAATTTGTTGGTTTTTGTCCACATCAATTTTAATGATGGAAACGGTATCACCTAAGCTGTCTTTTACTTCTCTCAAAATGGGACTTAGCATTTTACAAGGTCCGCACCATGTGGCAAAAAAGTCTATTAAGACTGGTTTGTCTGAATTGATAATCGTATCAAAATTACTCATCTTTAGTGTATTTATTGTTAGGGATTGCACAACCATTAGAACCACAACCTAAATTAAAAACGACCTGAATGAAGAAAAATAGTCCAAATCCAATGAACATCCATTCTTTCAAAATATAGGCTTGAGCAAATAAAAATAAGGCAAACACCAGACGAACCCAGCGCATAATATGCCAATTTGTAAATAATAATGCTTTCATTTCTTTTCGAAAATAGGAAATTAGTTATTGGTTTGTTTTTTTGATTAGATACTTCTCGTCATAAGAAATAACCTGTTGCAATGCTTCGATTGCTACTTCATTTTTGCTGACAATCAGTACTTCATCAAAATTAGTGTTCATGCTCACATTTATAATTCCCTCAATTTCCAGCAGTTTTTTTGTGATGGTTTTCATACAGTCACTGCATGTAATTCCTTCAAAGTCATAGTGTCTAACAGCAACTCGAGCGTTCTTTTTCAGTTCGAATACTAATTCTGAGTTCGCTCTTGGAGCAATTGAATTTGGACATACTTCCATTTTTAAAATATCAAAAGCTCCTTTGAAAAGCATTTCATATTCTTCTTTGCTTCCGCCAAAAGGTGGTCCAGATTCAAACGTTCTATTAAATAGTAATCCCGCCAGAATTCCTTCTTCTGATAAGAGTTGGTGCATTTTCCAAACATATTTTTGACGCATACTAGGTGGCAAGGCACAAAAAAATGTTTGTTCAATAATTACATCATATTTTCCTTGATGTTCAAAGAAATCACCCAGTATAATTTGAATGTTAGTATTGTTTTTGAATTTTTCTTTTAGTTTAGCAACTGCAGTTGGTGCAATATCGATAACCGTAATAGCAGTAAAGCCTTGTTCTAGAAGATATTCTGCCTCATAACTGTTGCCACAACCAGGAATCAAAATCTTACAATTTTTATCTGAAATAGTATCTATATACGTTTGTAATGGTGGCGCTATTGTGCCTAAATCCCAACCAGTAGTTTTGGCCTCATATTGCGATTCCCAATAGGATGCATCAAGTGGTTTTTCACAAGAAGTGATACAGCATTTTAACTCAGACATTTTATACTTTTTTTCGGGTTGAAATTCCAAACGGAGCATATAAAGGGCAAAAGCTCACAAAACTAGTTAGTAAAAAAATAAAGGCAAATAGTCCTAAAACAAGCGCTAGAGTACCGCTGATTGTATTCGTAAAATACAGTATGGCTACAATTGCTGCCAATACGATACGAATAATTTTGTCTGTTAATCCCATATTTTTTTTCATTGTACAGTATTATTTGGTTGTCAATTATTTTAAAACTTTACTTTGGCAAACGAAATCTGTTTTTGGAATATCTGTTTTTGCAATAGCATTAAAGCCGCCTTCAATTTCAGTAAAATTTCTAAAACCACGAGCTTCCAGTATCGAAGCCGCAATCATGCTGCGGTATCCGCCTGCACAATGTAAGTAAAAATGTTCTTTTGGATTGATATCTTTTATCCAGTCATTTATTGCCGCTAAAGGCTTGTTGTAGGCCTCATCGATGTGTTCAGCGCAGTATTCACTTTCTCTACGGATATCGATTATTAGACTTTCACCAATTTTAACTTCTTTGGCCAATTGTTCGGCTGTGATTCTATTTACGATATCAATTTCTTTTCCAGCTTTTGTCCAAGCAGCAAAACCACCTTCTAAGTGCCCGATTAGATTATCAAAGCCCACGCGACTTAAACGCGTAACGGTTTCTTCTTCTTGCCCCACTTCAGAAACTATTAATATGGGTTGCTTCACATTGGCAATCAAAGCACCAACCCAAGGTGCAAAATCACCATCAATTCCAATATTTATGGATTGAGGAATAAACCCTTTAGCAAATTCCCCATTTTTTCGGGTGTCTAAAATTAAGGCTCCAGTTTCTTCGGCAGCCACTTCAAATTCTTCTGGAGATAGCGCACGCATTCCTAAGTGCAATACGTTTTCAAAACTGTCATATCCTTTTTTATTCATGGCCACATTCATACCAAAATAGGCTGGAGGAGGCAATAAACCTTCAGTAACTTCTTGTATGAATTCGGCTTCAGTCATGTTGGCACGCAAGGCATAATTTGTTGCTTTTTGGTTGCCAATAGTAGATACGGTTTCTTTACTCATATTTTTACCACAGGCACTTCCTGCACCATGAGCCGGATAAACAATGACATCATCTGCCAGAGTCATAATCTTGTCTCTTAAGGAATGAAATAGGATACCTGCTAATTGTTCTTGTGTTAGGTGTGCCGCTTTTTGTGCTAGATCTGGTCTTCCTACATCTCCAATAAACAAAGTATCTCCCGAGAAAATAGCATGATCTTTTCCGTTTTCATCAATCAATAAAAAAGTAGTACTTTCCATGGTATGTCCAGGAGTGTGCAATACTTTTATTTTGATGTTTCCAATAGAAAATTCCTGTCCATCATTAGCAGAAATACATTCAAATTCACAGGCTGCATTTGGACCATACACAATAGGAGCGCCAGTTGCTCGGCTTAAATCTAGGTGGCCAGAAACAAAATCAGCATGAAAATGAGTTTCAAAAATATATTTTAAAGTTACATTATCTCGTTCTAATCGGTCTAAATAGGGTTGTGTTTCTCGTAACGGATCAATAATAGCTGCTTCACCATTTGAGGTGATGTAGTAAGCACCCTGTGCTAAACATCCCGTATATATTTGTTCTATTTGCATGATTGTGTTTTTTAGTTGTATAGTACAAATGTACTTCTGTTTTTTAGGATAAAAAGTGACAATTGTTACATTCCATTTTTTTTTAGTTTAAGAATAATTCTTTGATAATAATATAAATTCCCATCACTAATACAAACCAACCAAAAGCTGGTTTAAGTTTTGCACCATCAATTTTTTTAGATAAATAAGTGCCTATAAACATTCCAATGATGGCAATGATCGAAATGGTAAAAAGTAGTTTATAATCAATAGAGATGCCTTTAAAAACGTCTCCGCCAAAACCAATAAATGAATTAATAAAGATAATCAATAATGAGGTGCCAATGGCTTGTTTCATAGGTAAATTTGCAAAAAAAAGTAACGCTGGTATGATCAAAAAACCGCCTCCAGCTCCAAGGAATCCAGTCACAATCCCAATGATGAATCCTATGATTCCTAGCTGTGTATAGTTTGTTGTAGGTGGAGTAGGAATGTTTTTTGTTTTGCGAATCATCGCTACAGCGGCAGCAATCATGAGTACTGAAAAAACTATCATAATCAGAAAGTTTTTTGATACTTGATAAGAGGCGATTGAAAAAATGGTGGATGCTATTTTTGGAAAGATGACTTCTCTGACAATTAGGATAGAAAAAATCGAAGGAATAGCAAAATATAGCGCCGATTTAACTTTAAGATTTCCCATTTTATAGTGACTGATACAGCCAAATAAGGAAGTAATCCCCACTATAAACAACGAGTAGCTAGTGGCAATTTCTGGATTTATTTTGAAGAGATAAACTAAAATAGGAATAGTAAGTATAGATCCTCCACCTCCAATCAATCCTAATGAGAGTCCAATAATAATTGAAGCAACATAGCCTAAATATTCCATTTTAATTTTTTTTGAAATTCCAGTTATAGTTACAAAAAATGGATTTCATTGACCTGATTTATTTTAAAAGTTCAATGTTGTTGCGATGTAAGGAAACGATACCACGTTGTTCCATTTTTTTTAACAAACGTGAAACTACCTCTCTTGAGGTATTCAACTCGGATGCGATTTCCTGATGTGATAGCTTCAATTCTTTACAACCACAAGCATCGGCATGTCGTTTTAAATAAAATTCCAGTCGCTCATCCATTGCTCTAAAAGCAATGCTGTCAATAACTTCTAATACTTCTTCAAAGCGACTGCGATACGAACTAATGACAAATTCATACCAACTGCGGTGTTGCATCATCCACTTATCCATTAACGGAAGTGGAACCATAATCAATTCAACATCTTCAACTACTTTAGCCATTATTTGGCTTTTCTCGTTTTTGGTAGCACAAATCATAGAAATTGCACAAGCTTGTCCAGGTTGCAAATAATACATGAAGAATTCACCACCATTTTCATCCTCACGATAAATCTTTATTTTCCCACTAATTACTAAAACAGTGTTTTTGATGTACTGCCCAGTTCGTATAATAATTGTTCCTGCTTGATAGGAATGAATAGTTGCATTAGCATCTATTTCTTTCACTAAATCATTGGAAAATGAAGGAAAATTTTTTTTTATAGGATCAAGCATTTTTGAGTCTTTTTTCAGTCGTTTGTATTGTAAAAGTAGTTTAAAAAACTGGAAAAGCGCGGGTAATTTTTTGACTTTTGACAAAAGGAAAAGACTTTATTGATTTTATTTTGTTTATATATTTCCTATGGATTTTATAGGCTATTTTTCGTAAAAATTAAGGTCTATTTTATAGTTTATTGATAGTTAATGTTTTGCGAAAACGTTTTCTTATGAATATTATCCAATTAACAAACAGAGCCTTTATTGTTAGCTAAAATCTTTGTATTTTTACAAAAAACATCACTATGAATTTAACACAAGAAGATTGGGTTTCTCAATTTGAAACTGACGAAAACGCAGTAATTTTAGACGTGAGAACCGAAGCCGAATTTAACGAAGGAATTATAGCTAATGCCATTAATATCGATATCCATTTAGGACAAGGTTTTATCGCTGAGATTGAAGCATTAGACAAAACCAAAAACTATTATGTGTATTGTCGATCCGGAATGCGAAGTGCAAAAGCCTGTGAAATTATGAACGAGCTGGGTTTTGAAAATGCCTATAATTTAATGGGTGGTATTATGGAATGGGATGGAGAAGTAGTTGCTCCATAAAATTAAAAAAGACCAACTAGGTTTTGTTTATTTAAAATTTAAAGATAATATACTTGAGTATGAATGTAATACCAGAAGAATATCAAATTAGTACATTGTTAAATCAAGATACGTATTTAGTTGACGGAGAATTAAAAAAATGGACGGGTCAGACCACTCCAGTTTTTTCAACGATTTCATCTACAGAAGAATATGGCCCAACTATATTAGGTTCAATTCCTTTTATGGGTGAAGCGGAGGCTTTGGAAGCAGTCAATGCAGCCAGTGCAGCGTATAATAATGGTCAAGGATTATGGCCTACGATGAAAGTGGCCGATCGTATAAAGTGTATGGAAAATTTTGTTACACAAATGAAAACAACCCGCAAGGAAGTTGTTAAATTATTGATGTGGGAAATTGGAAAATCATTGGGTGATTCTGAAAAAGAATTTGACAGAACAGTAGAATATATTTACGATACAATCGACAGTTTGAAAGAATTAAACAGCCGAAGTGCTCATTTTTCTAAAGTGCAAGGAATAAATGCCATGGTTCGTAGAGGACCGCTTGGTGTTGTTTTATGCCTTGGGCCCTATAATTACCCGTTGAATGAGACTTTTTCGTTGCTGATTCCTGCTTTGATTATGGGGAATCCTGTGATTTTTAAACCTGCTAAACACGGTGTGTTGTTAATTTCACCTTTATTGGAGGCTTTCAGAAGTAGTTTTCCAAAAGGAGCCATCAACATTGTGTACGGCCGTGGACGTGAAGTGGCTTCGCCAATAATGAAATCTGGGAAAGTAGATATTTTGGCTTTAATCGGAAACAGTAAATCAGCAATTGCATTACAAGATCAACATCCTAATAAAAACAGATTGCGTTTGATATTAGGTTTGGAGGCAAAAAATCCTGCAATAATCCTTCCGGATGCCGATTTAGATTTGGCTATACAAGAATGTATTGCGGGTTCTTTATCCTTCAATGGACAACGTTGTACGGCTTTGAAAGTTTTGTATGTGCACGAGTCTATTGCAGATGAATTTAACAAGCGTTTTGCTGCCAAAGTAGACGCATTGGTTTTTGGAAATCCTTGGGATGCAGCTGTTTTTTTAACGCCTTTACCAGAAAAAGAAAAACCAGCATACATTCAGGAATTAATTGATGATGCTACTAGTAAAGGTGCTTCGATAATCAATGAAAAAGGAGGAAAGCATTCGTCAAATTATATTTTTCCTGCAGTATTATACCCTATAAATAAAGAAATGAGTGTGTATCACGAAGAGCAATTTGGTCCTGTTGTCCCTATTATTTCTTTCAAAGACATTCAAGAGCCTTTGAACGATATGGCCGAATCAAATTACGGACAACAAGTGAGTTTGTTTGGAAAAGACATTAAAACAATTGCGCCGCTTATTGATGCTTTGGTAAATTTAGTGTGCAGAGTAAACTTGAATAGTTCTTGCCAGAGAGGACCAGATGTTTTCCCTTTTACAGGAAGAAAAGATTCGGCAGTAGGAACATTGAGTATCCACGATGCCCTGCGTTCCTTCTCGATTAGAACCTTTGTTGCCTCTAAAGACAATGAGTATAACAATGCTATTTTACAAGAATTATTGAGCAGTAAAGAATCTAATTTTATTAATACCGATTATATTTTGTAATCTCTTTTTAATTAAAAATTTAAGTCGTCTCGTTTTTCGTGGCGGCTTTTTTTATGGGATTGAGTTTGCCAATGAGATTTTTATGCTGAAAAAATTATGTAATACGTCTAAGTCTTTTTAAATATTTTCATTTTCAATGTTTTACGGGAAACCGTAAAGCATTGAAAATGAAAATATTTAGATTTGTTGGTATAGATTAATTTAGGGTTAGTTATCTATCACATTAGCAGAAGTCATTTAATGGCACGAAGCCATCCAAAAAGGAGGGATTAGTGCCACTTTATGGCTGGTAATACAGAATCTAGAATCTTTTTTAAGATTAATGAACAAGTTTTATTTAGGTATAATCAGTCTGCAAATCAAACTAAAAAATAAAAAAAGGTGATCCGTTGCCAGATCACCTTTTCAAACAAATTATAAATTCTAATATTAAACTAAGTCGAATCGGTCTAAGTTCATCACTTTAGTCCAAGCTGCGATAAAGTCTTTTACAAACTTTTCTTGAGCATCACCACAACCATAAACTTCGGCAAGGGCTCTCAGTTCTGAATTAGAACCAAAAATAAGGTCTACGCGAGTTCCAATCCATTTTAATCCGCCTGCAATACGATCGCTTCCTACAAAAGCATCATCTGATTCAGAAACAGCTTTCCATGTTGTACCTAAATCAAGTAGGTTTACAAAGAAGTCATTTGTAAGTGATTCTGGGCGCTTTGTGAAAACACCGTTTTGTGATTGGTCAAAGTTGGTATTTAGCACACGCATACCACCAACAAGGACCGTCATTTCAGGAGTAGTCAAGTTCAGTAATTGTGCTTTATCTACTAACATTTCTTCTGCAGAAACAGTATATTTTGTTTTAACATAATTACGGAATCCATCTGCTTGTGGTTCAAGAACTGCAAATGATTCTACATCTGTTTGTTCTTGCGAAGCATCTGTTCTTCCTGGAGTAAAAGGTACAGATACATTATGTCCAGCATTTGCTGCAGCTTTTTCAATTCCTGCGCTACCACCTAAAACAATCAAGTCTGCAATTGAAACTTGTTTGCCATTAGATATAGTGCTATTAAATTCATTTTTGATATTCTCCAATTTACTCAATACTCTCTCTAATTGAGATGGATTGTTTACTTTCCAATCTTTTTGAGGTTCTAAACGGATGCGAGCACCATTTGCGCCACCACGTTTATCAGAACCACGGAAAGTAGATGCTGATGCCCATGCGGTCGCTACCAATTCAGATACAGATAATCCTGAAGCAAGAATCTTTGCTTTAAGTGCAGCTATGTCTTGCTCATCAATTAAAGGATGGGTAGCCGCTGGAACGGGATCTTGCCAAATTAATTCTTCAGCAGGAACTTCTGGACCCAAGTAGCGTGCTTTTGGCCCCATATCTCTGTGGGTTAGCTTAAACCAAGCTCTAGCAAATGCATCATTAAATTCTGTTGGGTTTTCAAAAAAGCGTCTTGAAATTTTCTCATATATAGGGTCAACTCGTAAAGACAAGTCAGTAGTCAGCATAAAAGGTTGGTGGCTTTTTGAAGGATCGTGTGCATCTGGTACTGTGCCTGCCCCTGCATTGCCTTTTGGTTTCCATTGGTGTGCACCAGCTGGACTTTTAGTCAATTCCCATTCGAATCCAAATAAATTTTCGAAGTAGTTATTACTCCAAGTTACGGGTGTAGTTGTCCAAGCACCTTCTAGACCGCTAGTAATCGTGTCATCTCCATTTCCGGTTCCATAGGTATTTTTCCACCCTAAACCTTGCTCTTCAAGAGGCGCTCCAGCAGGTTCTGGACCCACGTATTTATTTGGATCTGCAGCACCATGAGTTTTTCCTAAGGTGTGTCCTCCAGCGATAAGCGCTACAGTTTCTTCGTCATTCATCGCCATACGCGCAAAAGTTTCACGAATATCACGGGCAGCTAATAACGGATCAGGATTGCCGTCAGGACCTTCTGGGTTTACATAAATAAGACCCATTTGTACCGCAGCTAAAGGGTTTTCTAAATCACGATCACCCGAATAGCGACTATTTGGAGTGTTGCTAAGCGCTAACCATTCTTTTTCAGAACCCCAGTAAATATCTTCTTGTGGCTCCCAAACATCTGCGCGTCCACCAGCGAAACCAAAAGTTTCAAAACCAGCCGATTCAAGTGCGCAGTTACCTGTTAAAATCATTAAATCAGCCCAAGAAATTTTCTTGCCATATTTTTGTTTAAGTGGCCATAACAATAAGCGAGCCTTGTCTAGATTTGCATTATCAGGCCAACTATTTAGTGGCGCAAAACGTTGCGTTCCAAAACCTGCACCACCACGACCATCTGCAATACGATATGTACCTGCACTATGCCAAGCCATTCTAATAAAGAAAGGCCCATAACTACCATAATCAGCAGGCCACCAATCCTGAGATGTAGTAATAACATCCATAATGTCTTTTTTCAAGGCCTCAAAATCCAAAGACTTGAATTCTTCAGCATAATTGAAATTTTCTCCCATCGGATTAGAAAGAGAGGAGTTTTGTCGTAAGATATTTAATTTTAACTGATTTGGCCACCAGTCACGGTTACTAGTTCCGCTACCAGCGTTTTGTTTTGGTGCTACTCCACCTGAAAACGGACATTTGCTTTCACCGTTGACATTGTAGGATGTTGAGCTTGGATTTGTGTTATTTTCCATAGTATGATTGATTTTTTATTTACTTAAAGCGAATTTACCAAAAAACATTCGTACCTGTTTTTATTTCTAATAGATAAAAACTATAGTTGTTTGTGGTATTAGTGATGTATAAATTTACTAAAAATGTTTAATTAAATGGATATCAATTCATTTAGATGTTATCTAAATACATTTAGTTTATAGTTTCGTGTGAATCACATTTGGTTTTGTATTTTGAAGTGTAGTGATATCTAAAAAATAAATCACAATTTATTATTAAATCTTAGCACTCCTTAAAGCGGTTCACAGTAACTTTAGCAAAAAAAAATATATGAATTCATTTGAAGATAAAAATAATACAGACCAAAATACAGTAACTTCTGAATTTGAAGCTTGGGTTGGGATTTTATATTCTTGTATCAGTGCGGATAGCCAAATTACAGAATCGGAAAGGGCGTCATTATCTAGATTATTGTATTCTAAACAGAAGTTTTCTGGAATTGATATTGCGCCTCTTTATGTAAAATCATCGCATTTAAGAGCAGAACTAGGGCAATTAAAGTACATTTCTGCTTGTTGTGAACTTATTAACGAAGCCGATAAAGAAACTGTATTTGCTTTAGCTTTAGAGGTGTTACTCGCTGATGGGATGTTAGAAAAAGAAGAAAAAAATGTGATTGAAGTTTTGTCAAACCATCTAAAAATTGATGCGGCAATGACTAGTAAAATAATTGAAGTTATTTTCTTGAAAAATAAAGGCAACATAAAAGGGATATAAATGACGATCTCATGCTGAATTATAAAATTTTAAATGAGTTTTATTAAGCAGATCATTATCATACTGCGAAGAATGTTTTTCTATCTGAAAGACTCTTTTTTATGGCATAACTACTTTATATTAAAAATATTGCGTAATTTAGAATGTTAGAATTGGTGCAATTTTTAAAACTGAAATGTTATCAAAAAGAAACTAAAAAAAGCAACTAAAAAGTTACACGAAAGGCTGCATCGAGAACCGTTAATCACGCATCCTCGATTGAAGTTTGTTCCTAATATTGTGCTCAACTTAATTAGCTGTGTTATCACATTTGCAGTGGTAGGAATGCTTTTGTATTTACTGTTGAATTATTTGATAGTGAAATTTTATCACTTAGATTAACAAGGTTTTAAAAATTAAAATTGACTATACAGTTAATCGTGCTCATGTTTGTTTTGTTGATGATGTAATTTTTATTGCCATAAGTTTCCCTTAAATTGTATTTGTGTACATACAACAGTTGTGCGTCAAAACCTTTTAAGAGTCCTTGAAATACATATCGAATATCAGCATTTGTTTGCAGGTAGGATGGTAAACCATATTTATTTAATACAACATTTTTTACATCCGGTAAATCAAAATAGCCTACAGCGAGTTGTGATTTGAATGTTTTTTTAGGATGGTTATATTGTATTTTTGCCATTAGTGCATTTACATCACCAAAACCTTCATTACGTTCCCGTGGCATAAACGTATAAAAAGGATCTCGTCCCCATTCTCGGGGCATTAAATACCGTCCATTAGCAGTTATTCGGTTGTAGTTCAAGGTAACTTCTATTTTTTGATTTTGCCAGCCTAATCTTCCTCCAAAAGTTTGAGAATTGCCATTTTTTTCAAAATAAGTTTTGCTGGGATCTTCATTTCCTCCAGAATTCAGTGCGTTTTGGTATATCGTCTGAAAACCGAAAAGTAATTTTGAGTTTGGATTTAAATCGTATTTATAGTCCATTTGGAGCAATGCCGAATTGAATATATTTTCTGCGTATTGATTCCATAATAGTGCTTTTAGATTTTTTATGGATTCATTTTGTACACCCATAATATAAATTCCGTTGCTATCTAAATTCCCTGCATAATCAGATTTAGATCCATCAGGATTTACGCCATTTGGATATATTCCGATGGATTCACCGATTTTAAAATATTTCAGTGTACTCCGTGGGGAGATTCCGTAGAGATATCCCAAATTGATTTTAGTCTTTTTGATTTCATTATAATCTACCCAAATTCCGTTTACTTCCGTTGGACGCATTCTGCCGTCTTGCAGGTTTATAAAGGACGTATTGAGCAGTTGTTTTCCGAGAGTTATAGTCGAATTTTTATAATTGTATTTTAAATATAATTCTTCTAACCGACTTAGATTGTCTTTGTTTGATGGGTTTTGAATGTCAAAAAGTGCCACTTCATATCGATTGGACACATTAGTAACAGGATCTTTTTGAGTAAAATCAGAAGATCCAATATTAAAAATATAATAGCCGCTGACGCCAAATTGAAAATTATGAAATTTAGCAGTCTCAAATTTTACGCCTCCGCCAAGTGCATTCGCATGATAATCAGATAAGCCACTTTCATTGTTGGTAGTCATGAAAATATAACGAAAATGACCATTGAAGTTTCCGTTTTTGAAAGCATGTAAAATCGATGTGGAATCAATTTTTTCATTACTTTTTTCTTTCCAAACGCTCGGCTTGTCTGAGATTTCTTGATGTTGCGCTATTGTATTTATGGTAAAAAGGAGGGAAGCAAGAATATATATTACAGCGAAAAAATTTTTCATTTTTGAACGTTTATATTTTCAACAAAAATAATCTCATCAATCTAAATGGGAAGTAACTTTTATCACATTAACCCAAAAAATAAAGCCGAATGTTTTAAGCATTCGACTTTATGAATTTTGACTTCTTTCCTTAAATATTATCTAAAAGTATAATCGACACCAGTAACCTGTGATAACAGCGTTTCCGGAGCATCCAGAATTATCGCATTTTTTTGCGGAGTAGGAGTAACTGGAGAATTTTGCTTTAAATACTCTTTCATCACCGAATGTAAAGTTGCATTAGTGTTTTTGGCATCCACAACGCCTTTCATTCTGCAAAGCATGTCTACAGGATCGCCGTCGCGTTCACAGGCCATTATGGAATACATTTTTTCAGGATCTAACGGTATATTTTTCACGGTTATACTTTGTACTCTTTTATCCATTTCTGCAAAAGCATTAAAGCGCACTTCCATTCCCTTGAATTTTACGACCCAGCCACCAAAACGTTTTGAAGCGTCTTGCGCAAAAACATTATTTAATTCTTTTTCTAGCCAGTTTTTCAGTTGCTTTCCGGTTACTTTTGCAGTTCGCACAGTGCTGTCAACAGGTAACATATCAAAAATAAATCCATTTGTGATAGGAATATTTCCGGTTTGATTAGGAGTTATTTTTGGTGGACAAAAACGGAATCCGTTAGAAAGATTAATATCTATGTCTGGAAATTTCCAGTTTAAAGCATTTAAAATCATCGTATCAATTGGATTTTCTACCACAAAATAACGGTACAAAGGAATCGTGCTGTAACCAATAACCTGATTGATTTTTTCTTTATAAATAGACTCTTTTTCTATTAATAATTTTTCAATTGCAGCATCCGGTTTTATTTTTGGCGAATCAACTTCAAGTAGTTCATAGTTATCTTCAATTACTTTTCCGTTTAAAATTGTCAAATCTAATTTTCCAATAAACGAACCAAAAGCTCCCGGTTCCACCACTTTTGAATATTTACATACTATAGGTTTTCGTACTCTTTCGTGCGTGTCGCCTCCTAAAATATAATTGACACCTTCACATTCCGGTCGGTTTGCCAATGCTATTTGTTGTGATAAACCCAAATGTGCAATTATGATCACATAACTGCATTGTTCTTGATTTCTAAGCACATCTACATAATGAGCCAGATTTTCTTCGGGATTGGTATATAAAATTCCTTTGCTGTAATTTGGACTTTGTCGCAACGGCACCAAAGGATCGGTGTAGCCTAGAAAACCAATTTTTGCTCCTGCAATATGCCAAATAGTATAGGGTTGAAAAATAAGTTCGCCTCGTTTTCCGTCGCCTAAATCATGGTACATATTGGTACAAATTTTTGGAGCATCTAGAGAACCCAACAATGTTTGCATTTTTCTTTTTCCGTAAATTACTTCCCAATTTCCCGGAAGATATAAGTCGTAATTCAACGCATTTAAAATGGGAACAAAAGCTTCACCTGTTGTTTCAACGCTTAATTCGCTACCCTGAAACATATCGCCAGTGTCAATGATATAGGTGTTTGGGTTTTTCTTTTTTAACTTTTTAAGCATCGTTGCCAAATATGCGTAACCGCCTGTTTTTCTAAAAACTACTTTGTCATTTTCCCAAAACAACTCATCATGTGGATGAATTTGGCAATGTACATCTGTAGTTTGAAGAATGGAAATCGTTTGGGGTTTGCTGCGATCAATTGCTGCATCCAAGTTTATTTCTTCCGTCTGAGTTGTATTTGCAATAGCGGAAATAGGCGAAATAATAGCAGCACCCAGACCTAATGTCCCAACTGATTTAAGGAAATCTCTTCGGTTATTGCTCATGGTTTTAGTTTTTTTGATTCATAGCAAATTTTACAGCAAAAACTACAGCTAAATTGTGTCGCTAGATGCAAAATATAGTTACATTCTTATTTTAGAATCCGCCTTTGATGTACGTCCAGCCTTGTTCTTGTTTTTCTACAATTTCGGCAATTCCCACAGGTACATATTCTACTTCCGAAATGATTTGGTCTTTAGATACTTTTTGACTTTTCATTGTATTTTCGCACACTAAAAAGCGAACTCCTTTAGCTCTAAGTTCTTTTATCGCGTCTATTTGTTTTGATTTTGCAGACATTACAAATGGTAAACCCATGCTGTGAATCACTACTTCGTATTTAGCATTAGGCCAATGCGTAGTTAAGTTTTTTAATTGGTTTACAATTGCTTTTTGTTGTAAAGTGTCAACAGCATTGGTAAACTGAAAAACAATTTTGTGGTTATTCGGTTTTTTTTGAGCGAATGCAGCAATTGAAATCATGCTAAATACAAGGATAAATGAAAGCGTGAGGTTTTTCATAATTTGGTTTTAAGTAGTTAATTTTATTTTTTCTTTTTTGCTTCTTTAATAGGTTTGAAAGGTCCGAATTTATGTTGGATTTCCGTAAACGAATCTGAAAAAGGTCCAAAAGGATGATCGACCGGTTTTTTCGAAATATCGGGCCAATCTTGACTTAAATCTTTCGATGGTCTGTCCAGACTTTCCACATAAGCCGCAATATCCCAAGATTCTTCATCTGATAATTGAGGGTTTTCATACGTTGCGCCTAGTGGCATATTGTATTTTATGTAGCCAGCAAACCGACTGATTCTAAAAAGTCCTGCACCGCTATTATATGAATTTTTGCCCCAAAGTGGCGGATACGTATATTCCTTTTTGTCCGCTGCCAAAATTCCTTCGCCATTCACTTGATGGCAACTCGCACATTTGGCGTCATACAAAGCTTTTCCTTTGGCAGGATCAGCCGCACGATCTAAATATTCCAAATCATAGATTCCGGAGGCATTTGCTTCTTTGCCTTTTGGAACATTACTGCCAATGTACTCAATATAAGCAATCATGGCTTTCATTTCCCTGTCGTCTTTTGTGAGTGGCTGGCCGTTCAAGCTTCTTTCCATACAATCGTTGACTCTTTTGTAGAGATTTTCCACTTGGCCGCTACGCGCTCTCATTTTTGGATACATCGCATATACGGAACCATAATTGTTTCCCCAAGGTTTTGTACCTGCATCCAGATGGCAATTATTGCAATTCATCCCGTTAGAGATTTGTTTTACACTGCCATTTGGACCCAAATATTTAGCCGTATGCGCAATTAAATCTTTACCATATTCGACTTCTTGTTTTAAAGTGACATCAGTAATCAAATTGATATCAGCTGGCTTCCAGAATTTTGCCATTTCATTTTGCACCATCACTTTTTTCTTTGCATCGATATAAAGGGAATCGAGGTTTGAATCATTATTTTGAAACCAAGAGGTGATGGATGAATTGAAAAACACAACCAAGAATAACCCCATGACTAAGAAAATAATAGTCATAAAGAGATAAATCAGTCTTTTTACAAGCGATTTAAATTGGACGATATTTTGTTTTTCTGGAATCATAAATGTATTAATGAGGCAGTTTATCTCTAAAATATCCATAAACCCAAGTTCCTACTATTGCAAAAAATAGGGTTACAATCATAACGGTTGCACCCGTTCCAATTTGTGCAAACAATGGTCCAGGACAAGCTCCGGTTACTGCCCAACCCAACCCAAAGATAAGTCCTCCATAAATCTGACCTTTGTTAAAGGTTTTGTCGTGAAACTCAATTTTCTCACCGTAAATGGTTTTAATATTGAATTTTTTAATCAGGAAAACGGAAGTTATTCCAACCACAACGGCACTTCCAATAACGCCATACATGTGGAAAGATTGGAAGCGAAACATTTCCTGAATGCGATACCAACTGATAATTTCTGCTTTGATGAAAACAATACCGAATAAAATACCAATGACTAAGTATTTTAAATTGTGGTACCATTTGTGTTCCAATTGACTCTCGTTGATACAAACCGTATCCAAGGAACGCGTCTCGAAATCTGTATTTTGATCTTTAATGTTCATAATTCGTAATTTAAAGTGAAAGAATAAATGGTAAAATAACATTTGCCATAATCAATCCGCCAATGAAGAAACAACAAGTTGCTATAAGCGATGGCATTTGTAAATTAGACAAACCTGAAATAGCGTGACCACTGGTGCAACCTCCCGCATAACGAGATCCAAAACCAATGAAAAAGCCACCAATAACCATCATAAAAAATCCTTTCAGTGTAAACAAACTTTCCCATGAGAATAATTGCTCTGGCAACATACCGTAAATTTCAGTTATGCCGTAACCTGCCAATTCGGCTTTTAGATTTCCATCAATGATAATCGGATTAGGATTAGACAAAAAGCTATACGCAATTACACCGCCCAATAAAATACCGAAAACGAAAAACATATTCCAGATTTCTTTTTTCCAATCGTATTTGAAAAACTTTATGTTTGCCGGTAAACACATGGCGCAAGTATGACGTAATGAGGCACTAATACCAAATGATTTGTTACCAATGATTAACAAAGCTGGAACCGTAAGTCCAACTAATGGGCCTGCAATATACCAAGGCCAAGGTTCTCTGATTAATTCTAAAATTTCCATAATTATATTTTTATTACCACAAAGGTTATATTTATAAATGAGTAGTTATGTTACTTTTGTCACACAAGAAAAAAAAAGTAAAAATGACAGTAATTTTATTTTTTTAATAACTCATCTAGCTTTTCTCGGAACGAATCACTGTTCCAATTTGCGGTACCAATTTTGGCTACAATAACATTTCCGGATTGATCAATAAGATA
This sequence comes from Flavobacterium sp. KS-LB2, assembly GCF_036895565.1. Classification (NCBI taxonomy): domain Bacteria; kingdom Pseudomonadati; phylum Bacteroidota; class Flavobacteriia; order Flavobacteriales; family Flavobacteriaceae; genus Flavobacterium; species Flavobacterium sp. KS-LB2. The sequence continues at coordinate 1,420,735 of NZ_CP145904.1, forward strand.
GGTTGCCGGAATGGTTGAAGATTCCATTTCCAATGGAGGATTACTTAGTGATTGATAAACGGGAAGAGTCAAATTTTCTTTGACCATAAAAGCATTTGCTTTTTCGAATGAATCCGTTGTCACAAATAAAAAGACCATTTTATTTTGATAATCAGCATATAATTTTTGAATGCTTGGCATCTCGGCAATACATGGCGGACACCACGTTGCCCAGAAATTAATGAATACTATTTTTCCTTTGTATGCTTCTAGTGACACAGTCTTTCCGGTGGCATCTTTTAATTGCCATTGATAAGTGGAAAGCATTTTTTGATCTGTTACGGCTATAGTTTTGGGCGAAAAAGCAATTAATCGGTTTAAATGTACTTTTACAAAAGTGCCCAACGGGCTAAACAGAAGCAGCACTATCAATACGATAAAAACAATATTTTGAATAGTGGATTTTTTTGATTTTTTTGGTTCCATTTTTTTAATTATTATTTTCTAAAAAGAAATTATTTTGTGTTCAATTTTAGCTGTTTATTGTTTTATAAAGAGTCTTTCGGCATTCGGATTTCAATAATCAGTGACGATAAAATGGTGATGACTCCAATCAATATTATGGCGTAATCTATTCCAAATAAATCGGCTGTTATTCCTGAAATAATGGCGCCTATTGCATATCCTAAATCCCTCCAAAGTCGGAATGTACCTATGCTTTCAGCTCTCTGATGTGGATTTGTCGCTTGCGCAATTGCTGATAAAAAAGTGGGATAAACCAAAGCCGTTCCCAAACCTAAAAAGGCTGAAATGGTAGCCAATTGATAGAAAGCTGTTGCAAAAGGAATAAAAAGTATCGCAATTCCTTGCAGTAACATCCCCCAAAACAGCATCTTTTTTTTCGAATAAACATCAGACATTTTTCCGGTTACCAATTGCCCAAAACCCCAAACCGTAGGGTAAATAGCAGTTATAATTCCAATATCCGGGGAATCATAATGCAAGGAAAGCAACACAATAGGCAAAAGTCCCCAGATCATACCATCGTTCAGGTTATTGACTAGTCCGGCTTGCGTTATGGCGCTTAATGTTTTGTTTTTGAAAGTAGTTTCCAGAAAAACATTGTCTAATTTTTCATTTTTATTCGTTGTGTTTTCTTGGTGTACAAATACTCGAGTATCTTTCACAAAAAACAAAGTCAGCAGAAAACCAATTATCGAAATCCCGATTCCCAAGTAAAAAGGGTAGGGAGTAATGCCATATTTTTGGGCGATATAGCCAGAAAGAAATGCAACTAAACCAACGGCAAAATAACCGGCAAATTCGTTGAGTCCCATTGCCAGTCCGCGATCTTTTTCACCAACCAAATCAATTTTCATTACCACCGTACTGCTCCAAGTGAGCCCTTGGCTGATGCCCAAAAGAATATTGGCAAAAATCACCCAGTTCCAGGATTCTGCATATATTAAAATAAAGGGAATAGGTATTGCAAGCATCCATCCAAATAAAAGCAAATTTTTTCTACCAAAACGGTTTGCCAGTTTGCCCGTAAAATAATTGGTAATGGCTTTTGTAATTCCAAAGGCAACGATGAACGATAGAATAGCCGTTTTTGAAGCAATACCAAATTCAATTTCAGCAAATTTTGGTATAATCGTTCGTTCCATTCCTATCATTCCGCCAACAAAAGCATTGACAATAACCAAAATAGTAAATTGTTTCCAATTTTCTTTTAGTCCAAGTTTAGTTGTATTTGTTTTCAATTAAGAATGTTTAAGTCCAAAAATAGTTTATTTTTAAACTGATAGCTAGATTAGAAAAATTGTAAAATTAAAATGAGTTACTTTTTTATCACAAGTAATACTCTAATTGGTAATCGCCTATGTGTTTTTTATTTTCTGCAATGGATTTTTTATGTTTAAAATAGTTCACCGTTCCAAAAACAAAAATTAGAGATGAAATGATAAAAAGTACTATTTCAATAAGGAAACTATTATCAACTTTTAATAAATTTCGCAAACTCAAACCAGCAATTAAAAAGTACATTGCCGTTCTCAAGAAGGCAAGAAATGTGGATTGATTTGCAAGAACGGTGCGCTGTAGCGCTAATCGTTCTCTTAAAATTAAATCTTTATTTAATGCTTTTTTTGATTCCATGATATTTTTGAATTAATTTCAAAAGGTAGTTTGTAGTATTTATTAAATTTACTCATTTATGCGAATGAGAGTTAAAATGTGTCGTTTATAACAAACTTTTTGTTTCAAACGACACATTTTTACCTTGTTTACGATTTATGCAACGCTTCGTTTACATCCATCCAAGTACCACCATTAGTGACATTTTTAAAGCCATTTTGTTCCAAAATTAATTTGGCTTGACCGCTTCTATTTCCGCTTCTGCAGAAAACAATAATGGGTTCTTTTCCTTTAAATTGAGCCAATTGGTTTTGGATTTGATCCAAAGGAATATTGGTAGATCCTTGTACATGACCTTCTGCAAATTCTGCAGGTGTGCGAACATCAACCAAAAACGCACCTTCTTTTAATAATTTTTCCATTTGTGTTGTATCTTTTTTTGAAAACATATTTTTGAAAATTCCGAACATAATTATTTATTTTATTGTTTTAATACTTTGCTTTGACAAACAAAATCAGTTTTTGGAACGTCTGTTTTGCCTATCGCCCCAAATCCACCTTCTATTTCTGTAAAGTTTCTGTAGCCTCGTGCTTGTAAAATCGATGCAGCCATCATGCTACGATACCCTCCGGCACAATGCATGTAAAAATGCTCATCTGGATTGATGTCTTTTATCCATTCGTTAATATAAGCTAATGGTTTGCTGTAGGCTTCATCTACATGCTCTGCTTCATACTCACTTTCTTTACGAACATCGATTATTTTACTTTCCCCAATTTTGACTTCCGTAGCAAATTGTTCGGCTGTGATGCGATTGACAGTATCGATTTCAAAACCTGCTTTTTTCCAAGCTTCAAAACCACCTTCTAAATGTCCTATTAAATTATCAAATCCAACTCGGGTTAAGCGAGTTACAGTTTCTTCTTCAAATCCAGCTTCTGTAACTATTAAAATTGGTTGTTTCACATCGGCAATTAAAGCACCAACCCAAGGAGCAAAATCGCCATTAATACCAATGTTTATGGACTGTGGGACATATCCTTTTGCGAAAGCACCATTATCTCTAGTGTCTAAGATTAGAGCGCTAGTTTCTTCGGCTACAGCTTCAAATTCGGATGCATTAATGGCTCTCATACCGTTATTGAAAACATTTTCAAAGCTTTCAATTCCTTTTTTGTTCATAGCAACATTCATCCCAAAATAAGCTGGAGGAGGTAATAAACCTTCGGTAACTTCTTGTATAAATTCGGCTTCTGTCATAGTAGCTCGCAAAGCATAATTAGTTGCTTTTTGTTCACCAATGGTTGAAACCGTTTCTTTACTCATGTTTTTTCCGCAAGCAGAACCCGCACCATGAGCTGGATAAACAATGACTTCATCAGGTAGCGTCATTACTTTATCCCTTAACGAATGATATAATAGTGCAGCCAGCTGGTCTTGAGTCAAGTGTGCTGCTTTTTGCGCTAAATCTGGTCGGCCAACATCACCAATAAATAAAGTGTCTCCAGAGAAAATAGCATGCTCTTTTCCGTTTTCATCAAGTAATAAATACGTGGTACTTTCCATAGTATGACCTGGCGTGTGTAACACTTTTATCTTAACATTACCAAGCGTAAACTCTTGATTATCTTTGGCAGAAATAAATTCAAATTCAGGTGTAGCAGTAGGACCATAAACGATTGCTGCACCAGTTTTTTTACTTAGATCTAAGTGTCCCGAAACAAAATCAGCATGGAAATGGGTTTCGAAAATATATTTTAATTTTACACCGTCTTTTTCTAACCTTTCCATATAAGGTTCAGTTTCACGGAGTGGATCAATTATGGCAGCTTCACCATTTGAAGTAATATAATAAGCACCTTGTGCTAAACATCCAGTATATATTTGCTCTATTTTCATATTCTTGTATTTTCTTTATTATTTTATAATGCAAAGATATAGCATGAATGTAAGGAAGACAGTGACAAATGTTACACAAATAAAAAGTTGCTAGAGAATTATTTTTCTAAAATAGAAAGCGAGTGTCTTTTTTGAGGGTTACTATGCCTAACTTTTTCAAAAACAAAAAAACACCAGCTATTTAACTGGTGTTTTGGTGCTTAACTAATCAAATCAAAAATAAACTAATCAATAACGATGGTATGTGTTACAAACTCCGTAGCCGTTTTCTTGAATTTTAAATTGTACGTTCCAACAGTAGTTGATTTGAACTTGTAAACAGCCGTTTTACTGATTGGAGTAGTTCCACAATCAGTACCTTCATACTTAGATTCAACTTCAATAGTTTTTGTGTTTGCAGCAGCAGTTTCAATAAATTTGTTATAAGATCCACAATTGTTGTCAACTGAAAACGTCACCGTTAATGGAACTTCAACATTGATGTCTCCTGTTACAGCACCTTCAACTTTAGATACTAATGAAGTTTTTGTTACTGCGCTAGGCGTGTTGTCATCATCGCTACATGATGTAAAAGCTGTTGCAATAAATAGTACAACGACTGCTGCTTGTAATCTGAAATTTTTCATAATTATTAAATTTATTTGTTGTTCTAAGGATGCTGAAAAAATAGAAAGGTTGCTTTTTACTTTTTCAAAAAAAATGATTCGGCAATTGTTAAATAGCCTATAATGCTTTGGATGAGTCCACTAAAACAATTACTTTTTTTTTAAATTTTATAATTATGAAATGGGCTTATGAGGTCTTTTTCATTCGAATATGGATTAAGCTGTTTTTGTATAATGTAGTTGAAACTAAAATATCCATCTCTTTTCACCAGTAAAAAGAGATGGATATTGATTGCAATCTGATTATAAAGTTTAATTTTTATTTCTCAGTTATGGATTTTATTTTAAAAAAAGCTCTTTGGTGATAATATAAATTCCCATGACCAAAACAAACCAACCAAATGCGGGTTTTAGTTTGTCTCCATTTATTTTTTTTGATAGTGCGGTTCCAATAAAAATTCCAATAATTGCAAATGCTGAAATGGTAAGTAGAAATTGCCAATTAATTCCATTTTCTCCGCTTTCGCCAAAGAAACCAATTAATGATTTTGCAGCAATAATAACTAATGATGTTCCAACTGCTTCTTTCATTGGGAGTTTGCTTAATACAACTAATGCAGGAATAATTAAGAAACCACCACCAGCTCCTACTAATCCTGTTATTACGCCAACAATTGCTCCTTCGATAAGGATAAGTGGATAATTGAATTTTTGTTCTTCGGGTTTTTCGTTTGTAATTTTTTTGTCTTTTCGAATCATACTATACGATGCGGCAATCATAATTACTGCAAAAAGCAACATCATTAGTAGGTTTTTTGTAATTACAAATTTCCCTATAAAAAACACCTCTTTTGGAATTGCAGGAACGATTAAGGCTCTTGTAGTAAAAACAGCAATAATTGATGGAATCCCAAAAACGATAGCTGTTTTGATATTTACTAATCCTTTTTTGAAATAGCCCACAGTTCCTACAGCACTTGTAAGTCCTACAATAAATAAGGAATACGCTGTTGCTAAAACGGGTTCAATAGCGAATAAATAAACTAAAACAGGTACAGTAAGAATACTGCCACCACCACCTATTAATCCTAATGCAACGCCAATAAGTATGGATGTAAAATAACCAATATATTCCATGAGTTAAAAATTTTATACTGCAAAGATTGTCAGTTAAATTTCGGCGTACAGTAACATTTATCACATAGGTATTTTTTTTTAGAAAATATAGTAGAAAAAAGAGCATAAAAAACAGGAGGCCAATAGATCTAATGCTTTATCGAGTTTTTTACAGATTATTTTTAACGAACGAGTTTTTCTTTTATTACTTACAACTAATCAAATAGATTTGATGGCAATTCTGGTTTTAAAAGTATGTAATAAACAAAACTGCAGCTATTAATGTTCTGGATTTTTTGATGTAATTGTTGACCCTGCAGAAGCGATAATAACAAAAACAACAGCTAAAATTTCGTTGAAAGTTAGGATTTCTTGTAAAAAAATAAAAGCGCAAATGGATGCAGCAGCAGGTTCTAAACTCATCAAAATACTGAAGGTTCGTGCAGGAAGCTGCCCTAGAGCTTTCATTTCTAATGTAAACGGAATTGCACTGGATAATAACGCAAGCGCGATACCTAAACCTAAAAGAGGAGGAGTTAGGTTACTAAGGCCATTGCTTAGAATTCCAAAAGGAACAATTAATAGGGAAGCAAAGAGCATTCCGATGGTAACAGCATCTCCGCCTTTCATTATTTTTGAAATTTTTCCTCCCAAGACGATATAAGCTGCCCAAAGTGCACCAGCCAAAAGAGCAAACAATACCCCTAGAATATCTATTCCATCATTGTACCACGGAGCAATCAAAACGATTCCAGCTGCCGCAAGTAGTACCCAAAAAAAATCTATTATGCGTTTTGAACCCAGAACAGCTACTAATAAAGGACCAATAAATTCTAGTGTTACAGCAAGTCCAATGGGAATTCTCTCAATTGAAAGGTAAAAAATCAAATTCATTGCACCTAACGACAATCCGTATGGAATTACTAATTTCCATTGATTAGCAGTTATTTTTTTTAGGTTTGGTCTGTAAACGGCCCATAATAGTAATGCTGAAATACCAATTCTCAAGGATGCAGTTCCCGCAGCACCAATAGCAGGGAAAAGACCTTTCGCGATTGCCGCCCCAGATTGTACACTTATTATAGCTAAAAGTACAGCAGGTAATGGAGGAATGTTGATTGGTTTAAGTTTCATGAGGGTTTGACTATCGGCTTGTAAAACTACAAAATTTATAATTCAAAGTACTAGTGATGTTCGTAGTCATTAATTAATAATGCGTATCAAGGATTGAAATATCGGTTGTTGTGTCGTTAGGCACTGCATATTGATAGTATTTTAAATTAAAAATCGTTAGGGTTGTAGGTAAGAAACTTTGATTGTTTTGTTATCTACTTAAGCACACTAAATCCGTTTCGATTTTTTTATGTGCCAATTTTAAGTAGCTAAAGGCACATTTCAATCCTTAAATATTCTTATCAATTGCTTTCTTTTCGACTAATGAACTTATGCAAAAAGGGTTTACATAGTCTAAGATTGTTAATGGTTAAAAATGGGGACTTTTATTTTCTGAATTGATTCAATTTTGGAATTGTTGCCAGAAAGTTAGCTGCAATTAACGAAGAGAATGCACAAGATTCAACTGCATTTCATGGTAGAAAAAATAATTCTTTTCTTCGTCATTTTTTTTAAATAAAAAGGACGATTCTACATTTTCGTATCATCGTCCTTTTTGTATTTCGAATTTAGCAACGTGCTAAAAGTATGCTTTATTTTAGCTTTTTAGCGAAGCCATATCAATTACAAAACGGTATCGAACATCACTTTTCAGCATTCTTTCGTAGGCTTCGTTAATATCCTGCATCTTGATTATTTCAATTTCAGATACAATGTTATGCTCTCCACAAAAATCAAGCATTTCCTGCGTTTCTGCAATTCCACCAATTAGGGAACCCGCTACTGATTTTCTCCCCATGATCATAGGAACAGTATTCAAAATAGGTTCTAAACCACCTAAATAACCGACTAAAACCAAAGTTCCATTCGTATTTAAAGTTCCCACATACGGATTTATATCATGCACATACGGAACGGTATCAATGATTAAATCAAATTTTCCGTTTACAGCATTCATATGCGCTTCATCAGTTGAAATTACAACCGAGTCCGCACCCAGTTCTAATGCATCTTTTTCCTTATCTGGTGTTCTGGAGAAAAGAGTGACTTCGGCACCCAAACCTTTCGCTAGTTTTATAGCCATATGTCCCAATCCGCCTAAACCTACAACGGCAACTTTACTTCCTTTCCCAACTTTCCAGTGGCGTAGTGGTGACCAAGTCGTGATTCCTGCACACAATAAAGGTGCAGTTGCAGCCAAGTCAAGATTAGCGGGTACTTTTAAAACGAATTCTTCGTTGACTACTACTTTTTCAGAATAGCCACCAAAAGTCATTCCGCCTAAATATTTGTCGGGACCATTATAAGTGCCAACCCATCCATTAGAACAATACTGTTCCAAATCTTGTTTGCAATTATCACACGTTTTACAAGAATCGACTAAACAACCTACAGCAGCAAAATCTCCTACTTTTAGTTTAGTGACTTTGTTTCCTATTTTGGTTACTTTTCCTACGATTTCATGACCAGGAACTGCTGGATAAGCTGTAAATCCCCAATCATTTTTAGCAGTGTGTAAATCAGAGTGACAAACACCGCAATACAAAATCTCGATTTCAATATCATTTTCAGTAGCATTTCTACGTTGAATATCCATTTGTTTCAATGGCGCATCAGCCGCTACCGTACCGTAAGCTTTTACATTTGTGGTTTCCATTCTATAAATTTTTAAATTGTTTTTTTAGGTTTTCTTATAAAGCTTGTACTGTTTTAATTCGACAACAAGTTTGTGATTTGGAGTCGCAAAATAGCTTAAAATTCCTTTTTTATGAGTATCATTGAATTCCATTTGAAACACATTTTTAGAGTGTATATCTTAGGAAAACAATTGATTTACTTCAAAAGTTAACAGATTATAAAGATACTGTAATTAAGTTAAATATTTTATCTAATATGAATTTACTAAAGCATCTTTAGAGTTTTTAGGAGCAGAACAATTTCGTAGATAACAACCAAAGTCCTGCTGTCCGCTAAACCTTTTCCTAACCAAAAAAGCTAGGAAAAGTATAACTCTCGAAAAATCGAGATTGCTAGAACTCAATTTGACGTTTAGTTTTTTCTGAAAAAGGAGAAAAAGGAATGTATGGTATGTTGTCCTTTTTTTCTATTATTTTTTCCATAAGCTCAATAATTTTTTTTCATCATAGCTATTTTATATTTATGCCAACTCTTTGAGAGTAATTATACAGCAAAGAGATGTATATCCAGAAGTAAAATTTTACCAGATAGAAGCATAGATAAAAGAGTTTAAAAACTCATTTTTTTTGGTTTCCTCTAGCTATGTTTTCTATTAGTAAAGAGAAACGTCTTTCAAAATGCAAAAATAGTATGAATCTATTTGGTAAAAAAAAAACATAAAATTGAATTACACCCAACGGGCATTTATTCTAATATTAATTCACTTAAAGCTTCTTTGCTAAAGCCTTTTAATTGGTTATTTTCTCCTGCTTTTATTTTCGCTACCCAATTCGGATCTGATAAAAGGGGTCTTCCTACTGCTACAAGATCAAAATCACCTCTGTCTAAACGTCTTGTTAATTCATCCAAAGACGTAGGTTGAGAACTTTCGCCTGTAAAAGCTCCGAAGAAATCTCCTGAAAGTCCAACAGAACCTACTGTGATAGTTGGTTTTCCAGTGATTTTTTTAGCCCATCCTGCAAAATTAAGGTCATTATCTTCAAATTCCGGTTCCCAAAAACGGCGCTGTGAACAATGTAGTATATCAACACCAGCATCAATCAAAGGACTAAGCCAAGCTTCCATTTCTTGAGGTGTTTTTGCCAGTTTGAAGTTGTAATCCGATGGCTTGAACTGAGAAAGTCTCATGATTACGGCAAATTCTTCCCCTACTTGTTTTCTAATTTCTTTAATCACTTCTACGGCAAAACGAGTGCGTTCTGCTAAAGTTTTACCACCGTAAAGATCGGTACGTAGATTTGTCGCATCCCAGAAAAATTGGTCAATCAGATAATCGTGAGCACCATGTATTTCGATACAGTCAAAACCTAATCTTTTGGCATCAGCTGCAGCCTTTCCAAAAGCTATAATAGTATTTTCGATATCATTTGTTGTCATCGTGGTACCATTGCTAAAACCCGGTCTGTTTAGTCCTGACGGTCCTTCGAAAGGTACTGGTGGCACCCAACCGGAATGGTGGTTGTCCATAATTCCCATGTGCCATAATTGTGGTCCCATTTGTCCACCTGCGGTATGCACACCATCAATTACTTGTTGCCATCCTGCCAAAGATTGTGCTCCATAAAAGTGAGGAACATTAGCATCATTTGATGATGAAGGCCTATTAATTACTGTTCCTTCAGATAAAATTAAACCCACTTGACCTTCAGCTCTTTTTTGATAGTAAGCTGCTACTGTATCTGTTGGTATACCATTTGGAGAAAAAGAGCGAGTCATAGGGGCCATTACAATTCTGTTTTTAAGATGTAATGTCTTCAAGTTGAAGGGTGTAAATAAACTATTTGTATTCATATTGTATTATAGATTAGATTCAATTATTTTACTGAGTGCTGTAAATGCTTTTTCGTTGCGTTTGTAATAGGTCCATTGTCCAACACGTGTAGATTCTATAAATCCGGCACGTTGAAGAATTGATAGATATTCTGAAACGGTTGATTGGGTGAGTCCCGCTTTGGCTTGAATTTGTCCTACGCAAACTCCGTGCTCAAAACCAACCACTACTTGCTCCGGAAAATTTTTTTCCGGTTCTTTTAACCATTCCAGCATTTGTAATCTGGACTTGTTTGATAAGGCTTTAAATAGTTCTATTTGATCCATAGAGCAAATATATCGACTTTTCCCGATATACCAATTTAATGTACATTATTTTAGGATATATTTAGGAGTAGGAGCGCTTAGTTGAGTTAGAATTGTAAATGAGGTAGTTATTGGAGCAACAATTAAAAAAATACGGTGGTTTAAGTATCTACACATAAATAATTTGTATTTTGACCCCAAAAAAATAACTATTTATTAAAATGTCACAAAAAATAAAGCAATTTACAATTCATGAAGACTGGACGGTAGTACTTTTAGGTTTCCTCATTATTGGGCTATCTCTTTTTGTTTTTCTACCTTCGGTTCCTGTTTTTAAGTGGAATAGCGGAGCTGATTTATTACATGATGTATTGAATTTAAGTAATTTACAAGTCATTCTTTGGCAATTTTTATATCTTATTTCCGTAGGGAGTTTAGGTGCTTTAATGACAGGAAAGTCGGTGAAAAATTTCTTATTGGGTTTTCCGGCGGTTTATATATTGACAGTTATTGCGTTGATTATTGCGGGAAACAGTACAATAAAAGGGCTCAATTTAGAGGCTGTAATTTTTAGTTTGATTATTGGTTTGTTTATAGGTAACTTTTTTATGCTACCAGAATGGTTTCGAACAGCCCTATCTACAGAAATTTTTGTAAAAATTGGATTGGTGTTATTAGGGACTAGTGTCATATTTTCAGATATTCTTAAAGCAGGTTCTTTAGGGCTTATTCAAGCTTTGATAGTCGTATTGTCGGTTTGGTATTTTGCTTTTTGGTTGTGTAAAAAACTAAAAGTAGATGACGAGTTAACGATGATGATATCCAGCGCAGTTTCTATTTGCGGAGTTTCGGCTGCTATTGCTACTTCTGGCGCCATTAAAGGTGACTCAAAGAAACTTTCGTATGTAATCTCGATGGTTTTAGTAACCGCTATTCCCATGATGATTTTTATGCCAATTATTGCTAAGTATTTTAATTTTCCAGAGGAAGTTACGGGTGCTTGGTTGGGTGGTAGTATTGATACTTCGGGAGCAGTTGTAGCTTCTGGTTCGTTGGTGGGTGAAACGGCTTTGAAAATAAGTACGATTGTTAAATTTTCTCAGAATGTATTATTGGGTTTAGCCGCTTTTGCAATTTCTGTTTATTGGACTTACCGTCAAAATACAGCTGATGACGCTACTGTGTCTAAACCAACTTTAAAAGTGATTTGGGAACGTTTTCCAAAATTTGTTATTGGATTTATTGTTGCTTCTTTACTTTTTTCTTTTTTGCTTACTGCTGATGTTCGCGATGAGGTGAAAGATGGATTAAAGAATTTACAAGGGATTTGGTTTGCTTTGGCTTTTACAAGCATTGGTTTAGAAACTAATTTCAAAGATTTGTTTAGTAAAAACAGCAAAAAGCCACTTTATGCTTTCTTAATTGCGCAGTTATTTAATATCATTATCACTCTAATTATTGCCTTTATTTTGTTTGGAGAATGATGATTTGATTCATATCATAAGTTTAAAAAATCTATTTTACAATTTGTACAATGCATTTTATTTTAACCTAAATAAAGTGCTATAACTGTAATAGAGTGTACCCATGCTATTTTAAAGAATGTTATAGTATTGAAACTGTATTCATTTTGTTGCAAACATTTTTTAAGTGCTTCAAACGTTTTCGCTAATTTTTACTCGTTAAAGAAAATTTAAATTATTTTTTTCTTTCATTAGTTTCATTACTTTTGGCCTCCAAATGAGACTAACTGTATTTTTCTTGTACCTATTTTTCCATCTGCAAAGTGGAGGAAATTATGTTCATGCTACTTCGCGTGACAATAGCATTTCGCATGACAATAGCATTTATAGTTGTTTAATTTCCAAGTTTGAAAAAACGGATCAAGGGAGTTTTTCAAAGACTATTTCGAGCAGTATTACCATTAATTTTGCAGGCTTTGATCTAGAAGAAGAATATTCCAATAACGATTCTCTTAAAAATAGTGACTCAAATAAAAAAAATACTGGAAAATTCGATGTTTCAAAAGTTTGGTATCAGACATTTTCCTGCCAATCTGTTGTAAATCATTATTATAAGAATTTTAAAATCTTCTCGCCATCTTGTGGCCAGTCAAATCCTATTTACATTACACAACGTGTATTAAGAATTTGATTATTAGCGTAATCAGTTCCTAAATTCTTGATGCTTTCTACTACATGAATACATAATTCAATTGTTTTTATGGTATGATCGTTCAGATCCTTTTATGGAAACTGATGCCTTTTTACGTCCCAAGGAATTCTTAATTCCAAGTATTAAATCGCTTAATTTTCATTTTACATCATGAATAAAATACTCGTGTTCACGGGCTTAATTGCCGTATTGTGCCTTACTAGCTGTACAACTAAAAAACAAGAAAAAGAAGAAGAAACAAAATTTGTTGTTACCAATCCTATAAAAATTGATACTTCATTTACCAAGCAATATGTTTCACAAATTCGTTCTGTTCGAAATATCGAAATCCGAGCTCAAGAAAAAGGATTCCTACAAAATATTTATGTTGACGAAGGCCAGTTTGTAAGAAAAGGCCAGCTTTTGTTTAGAATTATGCCGGGAATGTATCAGGCAGAATTGCTTAAAGCAAAAGCCGAAGCCAAAGGAGCTGAGATTGAATTGCAAAATGCAAGAATGCTGGCAGATAAAAATATAGTCTCCAAAAATGAACAAGCATTGGCTCAAGCCAAATTAGAGCAGGCGAGAGCCGAAGTTGCTTTAGCAAAACTTCATTTGTCATTTACCGAAATCAGAGCGCCCTTCGACGGGACTATTGACCGTATACCTAAAAAATTAGGCAGTCTAATCGATGAAGGGGAATTGTTAACGAGTCTTTCTGATAACAGTCAGATGTTTGCCTATTTTAACGTTTCAGAACCAGAATATTTAGACTATCAAACAAACATAAAAGACCGCGCAAATACTAATGTCAGCTTGCTTTTGGCAAATAATGAACTCTTTAAATCAAAAGGAAATGTTGAGGTTATTGAAAGTGAGTTTAACAACGAAACAGGGAATATTGCTTTCAGAGCACGATTCCCAAACACTAATAAATTATTGAGACACGGAGAAACGGGATCGGTTCAAATGCTAGTTCCGCTAAAAAATGCTATTGTAATTCCACAGAAAGCGACTTATGAAATTCAAGATAAAAATTATGTTTTTGTAGTCAACAAAAACAATGTCTTAGAATCAAAGGAAATTACGATAACTGGAGAAATTCCAGATTTGTATGTTATTTCAACTGGGATTACCGAAAATGATAAAATTTTACTAGAAGGTATTCAGAAAGTAAAGGATAATGAAAAAATCAAGTACGATTATGTATCACCTAAAGAAGTTATTAGCCATTTACGAGTAAAAGCAGAATAGTTTAAAGTGTTAAGTATTCTGTTTATACTTTAAAACTCCAATTTGGTTTAATCATTAAAAAAATAAATAAATGTTTAATAAATTTATACAAAGACCTGTACTTTCGATAGTAATATCGCTTGTAATTGTCTTTTTAGGAATATTATCGGTAGTGAATTTACCGATTACTCAGTTTCCAACCATTTCGCCTCCAATGGTAAATGTTACGGTAGATTATCCTGGATCTAATGGAGAATTGATGATTAAATCGGTTATTATTCCTTTAGAAAGAGCTTTGAATGGGGTTCCAGGAATGAAATACATGACTTCCGATGCAGGAAATGATGGAGAAGCTTCTATTCAATTAGTATTTAATTTGGGTACTGACCCCAATCAAGCGGCCATTAATGTTCAAAATCGTGTAGCTTCGGTTACCAATAAATTACCTCCATTAGTGATAAGAGAAGGGGTGAAGATTACTCGTGAAGTCCCAAGTATGTTGATGTATGTGAATCTTTTTAGCAAGGACAAAAATACCGACATGAAGTTTTTATACAACTATGCCGACATTAATGTGCTATCAGAATTAAAAAGGGTAAATGGTGTAGGCTCTGGAGATATTCTAGGAACACGTGAATACGCGATGCGTATTTGGCTAAAACCTGATCGTATGTTGGCTTACAAAATATCCACAGACGAAGTAATGGAGGCTTTATCGAGTCAAAGTTTAGAAGCTTCGCCAGGAAAAACTGGAGAAGCCTCGGGTAAACGTTCACAAGCATTTGAATATGTATTAAAATATTCAGGACGTTTTACAACCAAGGAACAATACGGAAATATTGTAGTACGATCCAATAGTAACGGAGAATTATTACGTTTGAAAGATATTGCCAAAGTTGAATTTGGAAGTTCCATGTATGATATTTATTCTAATTTGAACGGAAAACCTTCAGCCGCAATTGTATTGAAACAATCTTTTGGAAGTAATGCCAATCAGGTAATTAAAGATGTAAAAGCTAAATTAGAAAAAATAAAAACTAAGTTCCCTAAAGGAATGGATTATGAAATCTCGTATGACGTTTCTAAATTCTTGGATGCTTCTATCGAAAAAGTAATTCACACCTTGGTTGAAGCTTTTATTTTAGTAGGATTAGTAGTATTTTTATTCTTGGGCGATTGGCGTTCTACGGTTATTCCAGCCATAGCGGTTCCAGTTTCTTTAGTTGGAACCTTTGCCTTTATGACTTTCTTTGATATATCATTAAACTTAATAACACTTTTTGCTTTGGTTTTAGCCATTGGAGTCGTAGTCGATGATGCCATTGTGGTTATTGAAGCCGTTCATGCCAAGATGGAAGAAGAACATCTCTCGGCTATTAAAGCTACTAAAAAAGCGATGCACGAAATTGCAGGGGCTATTATTGCAATCACTTTCCTGATGGCAGCGGTATTTATTCCAGTAGCTTTTATGTCTGGTCCAGTAGGAGTATTTTACAGACAATTTTCTATTACAATGGCAACGGCTATTATCCTTTCGGGTGTCGTGGCTTTAACTTTAACACCAGCACTTTGTGCCATGATGTTAAAAAATAATCACGGTAAACCTAAAAAGAAGACACCTATCAATCGATTTATTGACGGTTTCAATAATAAGTTTAACCTAGCACAAGGCAAATACCAAAATGTCTTAGCCAAAATTGTAAATAGAAGAGTCATCACTTTCATTGCACTTATAGGATTTTGTGCAGGAACATGGCTAGTGAGCAGTACTGTCCCTTCTGGATTTATTCCGAATGAAGATCAGGGAATGTTTTACGCTATTATTCAAACACCTCCGGGTTCCTCATTAGAAAGAACCAATAATATTGCCGATCAATTGCAAAAAATAGCTGAAGGAATAGAAGGTGTAAAATCAGTTTCATCATTAGCAGGTTATGAAATTTTGACCGAAGGAACAGGGGCTAATGCAGGAACCTGTCTGATTAATCTTAAGGACTGGAATGACAGAAAGCATTCTGTTCAAGAGATTATGAAAGAGCTGGAAGAAAAATCAGAAGGCATTCCAGAAGCCAATATCGAGTTTTTTCAACCACCGGCGGTACCTGGATATGGAGCAGCAGGAGGATTTGAACTTCGCTTGCTGGACAAAACAGGTTCGGCAGATTTTAAAAAACTAGAAGAAGTCAATAAAGAATTTGTCGAAGAATTGAACAAACGTCCTGAATTAACGAATGTCTTTAGTTTTTTTAGTGCTAGTTTTCCGCAGTTTATGATGAAAGTTGATAATGATATTGCACAACAAAAAGGAGTTTCTATAGAGAATGCCATGAACACTTTGTCGACATTGGTTGGAAGTAATTACGAAATTAGTTTCATTAAATACGGAATCAATTATAAAGTAATTGTTCAGGCATCACCGGAATATCGCGCGCAACCCGATGATATTTTAAAATTGTATGTAAAAAACAATCGGGATGAAATGGTACCTTTTTCTGCCTTTATGAAATTAGAAAAGGTGTATGGTCTTTCGGAAATTACCAGACATAATATGTACACTTCTACTGAAATTAGCGGTGGAGCTGCGCCAGGCTATAGTTCTGGAACTGCGATTAAAGTGATTCAGGAAGTGGCTGCCAAAAAATTACCAAGAGGGTATGATATTGATTGGGCAGGAATTTCTGCCGATGAGGTAGCACAAGGCAATCAGGCCATTTGGGTATTCCTGATTTGTTTGGGATTTGTGTATTTGGTTTTGGCTGCTCAATACGAAAGTTTTATTCTGCCTTTATCGGTTATTCTATCTTTACCCGCTGGTATTTTTGGAGCTTTTCTTTTGCTAAAATTAACAGGATTAGAGAACAACATTTATGCACAAGTTGCCATGGTAATGCTTATTGGTTTGCTGGGCAAAAATGCGGTTTTGATCGTAGAATTCGCTATCCAAAGGCATGCTGCAGGTAAATCAGTTCTCGAATCAGCAATGGAGGGCGCAAAAGCCAGATTCCGTCCTATTCTAATGACATCTTTTGCTTTTATAGCAGGATTGCTACCGCTTGCTTTTGCTACAGGGCCCGGTAAAATTGGAAACCGAACTATTGGTACGGCAGCCGCAGGAGGAATGTTGATAGGGACTATTTGCGGTGTGTTCTTAATACCAGGATTGTACTATGTTTTTGGTAGAATTGCTGAGAAATACAAGTTGGTCAAAAATGAAAAAGAAAATCCATTAACCGAAGAATTCGATAATAATCATGCATAAAATAAAGATTAATAAATTTCTTATACCGCTAGGCATTTGCTTGGCGGTGGTAAGTTGTACTCCAGCTCTTGCGCCCTTGGCAGCAACCAAGGCTGTTCCTGAATCATTCGATAAAAGTATGGATACGATTACTACAGCTACGGCTCCTTGGCGTACCTATTTTAAAGATCAAAATCTGATTCATTTGATTGATATTGCCTTGCAAAACAATCAAGAATTACAGATTACTTTACAGGAAATTGAAATAGCTAAAAATGATATTCGTGTTCGTAAAGGAGCATTGTTACCAAAAGTGGGTATTGGTGCTGGTGCAGGAATTGAAAAAGTGGGCAGATACACCAGTCAGGGAGCAGGAGATGCTTCAACTGAAATAAGACCAGGTCTAGAAATGCCAGAACCATTGGGTGATTTGAAAATAGCCGCTTATGCCAATTGGGAAGTGGATATTTGGAAAAAATTACGTAGTTCCAAAAAAGCAGCCATAAGTCGGTATTTATCAACTGTCGAAGGGAAGAATTTTGTGATAACCAATCTTATTGCTGAGGTTGCTAATTCTTATTACGAATTGTTGGCTTTGGATAGCCAATTGGATATCGTAAAACAAACCATTAACTTGCAGTCGAATGCTTTAGAAATTGTAAAAATTCAGAAAGAAGCAGCCAGAACGACTGAATTAGCAGTTCAGAAATTTCAGGCTGAAGTTATGGCATCTAAAAGTATGGAGTTTGAGATTCTTCAAAACATAAAAGAAACGGAGAATAAAATTAACTTCCTACTTGGACAATATCCACAAGAAATAAAGAGAGATAAAACTAATTTTGTGGATTTAATACCTTCGGGAATTAGTTCTGGAATTCCTGCGCAATTGCTCGCCAATCGTCCTGATATAAAACAAGCTGAATTAGAATTAGAAGCAGCGAAACTTGATGTAAAAACGGCTCGCGCCGAGTTTTATCCTTCACTAGATATTACTGCAGCGGTAGGTTTTAATGCTTTTAAACCTTCGTATTTATTCACGCTTCCGGAATCGTTATTGTATGCATTAGCTGGGGATTTAACAGCTCCGTTAATTAACAGAAATGCGCTAAAAGCAGAATATAGTTCTGCTAACGCCAGACAAATTCAAGCTTTGTACAACTATGAACGTTCGATTCTGAATGCGTATTTGGAAGTTTCTAGTCAGCTTTCTAAAATCAATAATTTAGAAAAAAGCTATGATTTGAAATCGCAACAAGTAGCTGCTTTGAACCGATCTATTGCTGTAGCAGGTGATTTATTCAAGTCTGCCAGAGTAGATTATTTTGAAGTTTTGATGACGCAACGTGATGCTTTGGAATCTAAACTAGAATTGATTGAAACCAAAAAAGCCCAACTTAATGCCTCAGTTCTGGTATATCGAGATTTAGGTGGCGGTTGGAAATAAATAAGTGTATCGCCTTGAATAAATAGGATTAGATTAATTATTTTTTAAACAGTAGTAAGCACAAGTTTACTACTGTTTTTTTGTTTTATAAGAACAGATTTAAATTTGGTTTTGATTCTGCTATTATTGTTAAGTCTTGATTTCACTGAAATTTAGACATAAAAAAAACCTTGTAATTCAATTGATTACAAGGTTTTAAGTGGAGTCGATGGGGCTACAATCGAACACCTAATTCCTATATTAACTTTTTTTGACAGTTTAAAATTGTAATGTAATCATTTGATTTTAAGTGATTTGATTTTTTTTAATTCAATGATTATTTTTTAAGTTCAAAATATTTACCTAACTGTTTTTAACGTTTTTCAATAATTCTAAGTTTTTTAAAGATAAAAAGTTGTGTTTAAAAGAACCGTTAGAGTTCGACTGTCGAACTCTTTTTCACAGTCGAACACTTTATGTAGGTAGAAATTATGATAGATTATTCCAAGCATTTAATTTCATAGAACTTAAAGGAAAAAGTAATAAAAATTAGATTTCTTAAAATTACCGCCATAGCAGTAAAATAGCTTTTTTTTTACCTTATTTAAGCTCATTTACTCTTATTTGTATAAGAATTACCGTTATAGCAGTAAAAATTGATAGTTTTATTTTAATTACTTGTAATTTATAGCATATTTGTTTATTTTTACTGTTAAAGCGGTAAAAATGAATGATTTTAATTTGGGTCTCTTCATAAAAGAGCATCGTAAACAAGCAGGATTGACACAATTAGAACTGGCTAATCTGGCAGGAGTAGGGAAGACTACCCTTTTTGATATTGAAAAAAATAAAGAAACGGTTAGTTGGAATAATCTTTTAGCTGTTCTAAAAGTATTAAACATTGAAATCCAGTTTAAAAGTCCAATCAATAAATAATTATGAAAAAAGCAATCATATTTGTTCACAACAAAAGAGCAGGAATATTGAGTGAAAATACTACTGGAGGCTATGAATTTGCCTATGATGACAAGTATGCTGGAGAACCGGTATCATTGACAATGCCATTAACCACTAAAATATATTCATTTGCCAAATTCCCTTCTTTTTTTGAAGGATTATTGCCAGAAGGAATTATGCTTGAAGGGCTTTTAAAAATTGGTAAAATTGACAAAAATGATTATTTCGCACAACTAATTGCAACAGGAAATGATTTGGTAGGAGCAGTAACGGTAAAAGAATGGAAAGATGAATAGATGTCCAATAACTTACGAACTATGTGGCACTGAAAAATATAGTGAAAAGGGACTTCGGATGATTGCTCCAAAACTTACTACATTATATGATTTACCATTTACCGCCGCTGAACAAAGGCGAGAAGCGGCAAATCGTGCCAAAAAGTTGTCCATTCAAGGAGTTCAACCTAAATTAAGTGCTGTTATTTCAGTGACAAATCAACAATTTGAAATTGTAGATCAGTTTGGTAATTATATTATAAAACCTCAAAATGACATCTTTCCTGAATTGCCAGAAAATGAAGATGTAACGATGAAAATGGCAAAAGTCTATGGGCTTGATGTGCCTCTTCATGGATTGATTTATTCAAAAGATGGTAGCCTTTCTTATTTTATCAAACGATTTGACAGATACAGTAAAGGAAAAAAATACGCTACGGAAGATTTTGCACAATTAACAGGAAGTTCAAGAGATACCAAGTATGATTATACTATGGAAAAGTTAGTCAAAGTAATTGACGAATACTGCACTTTTCCTGCTATAGCGAAAGCAGATTTTTTTAAACGAGTTTTATTCTGTTTTATAACGGGTAATGAAGATATGCATTTAAAGAACTTCTCAGTAATCACGAAAGCTGGAAAAACAACATTAACTCCAGTTTACGACTTTTTAAATTCTTCCATTTCCATTAAAAATCCGCAGGAAGAATTGGCGCTATCTCTCAAAGGTAAAAAGAGCAATTTCAAATCAACGGAATTAATAGCGTATTACGCAAAAGAACGTCTGGGACTTAATGATAAAATAATTAACACTATTTTATCTGATATGAATAAAAGTAGGTCTAAATGGATTGAACTTGTAGAAGTGTCTTTTTTGTCTGATACTATGAAAGAGAAGTATCTCAAGGTATTGGATAATAGGATGAATAGATTTTAAATAATTATGTACTTTTTATGGTTTTCCGTAAAATTATACATTGTTAAGTATTCAATAGTGTACATTATAAAACGGTAGTAACGACTGTGATTGTCAATGTTACTGTCAACTAAAAATAAAAAACCTTGTAATTCAATTGATTACAAGGTTTTAAGTGGAGTCGCCGGGAGTCGAACCCGGGTCCAAACAAGCAACTAAAAAGCTTTCTACGCGTTTATTTCCTGATTAGGTTTTCGATAGTGTGCTAGGCCAGAAACAGCCACACGCTACTTATCTTCTTAATTTTGAAATCCACCCGAAGCTCATGGAAATCTAGGTTTATTTTTACGGTTCCCCTAAACTGAACGCCACAAACCAAGGCTTTCAAGGAGAATCCAGCTTTCCTATCTGATAGGAACGTGGCGTAATCGTACTATAATTCGGATTATGCAGCTAAAGCGTAGTTATTTTCGCCGTGTAAAAGTGTAAGATCTTATATTTACGAGCAAGGTCTCAATGCTCGACGTGCTTACTTATCAATTCGACTTGCTGTCAAAACCAGTCGACCCCTTTTTTTATTTCAAAATCCAAACTTGAATTTTGAGTTTGCAAATGTACACTTTTAAACTTGAATTAGTAGTGCTAAACTTCCAACTCTATTTCAAAAATCATACCTTATTTTATTCATCTTGTAATTTAAACGGGTAGTCTCCAAATAAAACAGCTAATTTTCTTACGTCATATGTTTTTCGAGTAAATTTATTTGAAAGTGCTATGATGGTAACGCCTTCTTTTCTTAATGTGATATAGGCAGATGTATTACCATGCCACCAACCATTGTGAAAATAAAAGTTTTGACCCGTCTCCCAATTGATCATTCTGATGCCTAAGCCATAATTTTTAGTGCCTTTGCGTTCATTGCTATATCCTTTATAAACTTGGTTTTGCAACTCAGGTGTTAAAAATTTAGAACTATTTCTTGCTCGGTCAAATTTCAATAAGTCCCGTGGTGTGGAGTATATATTCTTATCACCGTAAATAGCATCCAGGTAATCTTTTCCAATCTCTACTTTGTTTCCTTTGTAGGATGTAACCGCAGTGTCTTTATCTCTTTCATAGTCAAAAACATAGGTGTTTTTCATTCCTAGTGGCTCAAAAATAATTTGTTTCATGGCCTCTTTGTAAGGAAGTTTTGTGATTTTTTCAATTATTAATGCCAACATGGCATAATTAGTGTTGCAATAACTGAAACGAGTATCGGTCTTGAATTCCAAACCAATGTCCTTAGTTGCCATGATGGTAAGAATATCTTGATTAGTAAGAATGTCATGTCTGTCCCAAATAGTTTTATCTCTATCCGTAAAATAAGCGTAATTACGCATGCCACTGCGATGATTCAGTAATGTTCTCACGGTAACCTCAGGATACGGAAACTCCTTTAAAATTGTATTTACCTTCTGATCTAACTCAATTCTTTTAGCATTTACTAATTTTAAAATCGCAGTTGCTGTAATTACTTTACTCACCGAGGCAATATGTAGTGGTGTAGACTTAGTAATTACTGTTTTGTCTCTAAAATTAGAGTAGCCTTCATATTTTTCATAAATAATTTGACCATTTTTAGCAACAAGAAAACTTCCGTTTGCACTATTGTTGGGCCAGTTTTTTTTATAGAAAGAGTCTATGGAGTTCCTTTTAGCATTAATGTATTCAGCAGTTAATTTTGTTTCTGGTTTGCTTAACGGCTTCATCTTAGGTAATGTACTCTTTGGGAGTTGGGCATCGCTCAATTCTATTTTCTTTTTCTCTTTATTGCAAGAGGTCAAAATCAAGAAGAGGAGTGATATATGTAGTATATTTGTTTTTTTTATAAAATTCATTTGTGTAGTGCTAGAAAGGCAAATATATAGAATCAATGTCTTTTGATGCATTGTTTTTTTGAAACCTTAACACTATTTTATCAGTAAGCATAGAAGGTAATTTTTGTATTATTTTGTACTTCAGGTCCTAGTAGTTTCTTACTGGTTTATTTTATGAAAAAAACAAATTGAATTTGGTTTAAATTGTTAAATTTGTAACAAATAAACTAAATAAAGTTATATTAAAACAAATTAAAAGCATTGTAAAAATATGAAATTCGGAATTTTAAAAGAAAGAAAAAACCCGCCTGACAGAAGAGTTATTTTCTCACCAGATGAATTGGCCAGATTAAAACAGTTATATCAAGATGCCTCAGTAGCAGTAGAAAGTTCGGATATTAGAGTCTTTACAGATGAACAATATAAAAATTCAGGAATTGAAGTAACAAATGACATCAGTGATTGTGATGTTCTATTTGGGGTGAAAGAGGTTCCTGTTGATCATTTAATTCCTAATAAAGCCTATTTCTTTTTTTCGCATACGATAAAAAAACAACCTTACAATAGAAAATTGTTGCAAGCTATTTTAGAAAAAAATATTGATTTGTACGATCATGAAACTATTGTTAATGCTCAAAATCAAAGGCTAATAGGTTTTGGACGTTACGCAGGAATTGTAGGTGCATACAATAGTATTCGGGCATTTGGGATAAAATTCGAATTGTTTAAATTGCCAAAAGCGGAGACATTATCAGGTAAAGAAGCTTTAATTGCACATTTGAAACGATTGGTTTTACCTCCATTAAAATTTGTAATTACTGGAACTGGAAAAGTGGGTAATGGAGCAAAAGAGATTTTGGATGCCATAAAAGTAAAAGAAGTTTCCGTTGAGAATTATTTGACGAAAAATTATACACAACCGGTCTATACTCAAATTGATGTGTTAGATTATAATAAACGGAAAGACGGACAAGTATTGGATTTTACTGATTTTTATGAAAATCCAACAGAATATATTTCTGATTTTAAACGATTTACTACAGTCTCTGATATCTATATTTCAGGGCATTTTCATGCCAATGAAGCTCCGATTATTTTGACTCGTGAAATGCTTCAATCCAAAGATTGTAAAATTAAAATTGTGGCTGATGTCTCTTGTGATGTTAATGGTCCAATAGCTTGCACACTTCGATCATCTACTATTGCGGAACCTTTATATGGGTATTTACCAAGTGAGGATAAGGAAGTTGATGTTTTTCATCCTGCGGCTATTGTGGTTATGGCAGTAGATAATTTACCTTGTGAGTTACCAAAAGATGCCAGTGAGGGATTTGGAGAAATGTTTATGGAGCATGTAATTCCTGCATTTTTCAATGGAGATAAAGATGGAATCTTACAAAGAGCCAAAATAGCAGAAAACGGAAAACTGACTCCAAGATTTAGTTATTTACAAGATTATGTCGACGGGAAATAAATACCGTTTCTTTAAAAATAGATAGACCTGCAATGTAAAGTTGCAGGTTTTTTTATGGAAATTTTCTTGGTTAAAAAATTGCTTCTTTTTTAAATATTATAAATCAATTAACACCTCAAAATTTAATGAGTTTGTGTAATTGCCTAATTTTGTTCAAAATCTGAAATTTATAATGACTAAAAATATTCCAATTTCCCTACTTGAATTAGCGATAATTACCGAAAATAGCAATGCAACCGAAACATTACAAAAAACAAAAGCACTGGCACAACTGGCTGATAGTTTAGGGTACAGCCGTTTTTGGTTGGCCGAACATCATAATATGGCGCACGTAGCGAGTTCTGCTACGGTTGTTCTTATTGGTTATATTGCCAGCCAAACACAAAATATCCGTGTGGGTTCCGGTGGCATTATGTTGCCCAATCATGCGCCGCTAATTATTGCGGAACAATTTGGTACTCTTGAAATACTATATCCCAATCGGATTGATTTAGGATTAGGAAGAGCTCCAGGAACAGATGGGTTAACTGCACAAGCGATTCGGAAAGATTTCTTTGAACAATCGCAACGATTTCCTCAAAATGTTGCCGCGCTACAGGAATTTTTCTCTGAGGATAATGTTACTGCAAAAGTACGCGCTTTTCCTGCCGAAGGAACTAATGTTCCCATTTGGATTTTAGGTTCCAGTATGGACAGTGCTGCATTGGCTGGTGCCAATGGATTGCCGTACGCCTTTGCGGGACATTTTGCACCGAAACAAATGCATCAGGCATTTCAATTTTACCGAGATAATTTTGAACCATCGGAATATTTAGACCAACCCAAAACAATGGCATGTGTAAACGCAATTGCAGCTGATACGGATGAAGAAGCCGAAAAATTATCCACCAGTTTAACTCAGATGTTTCTGAATTTGATTCGGAATGATAGAAAGCCATTACAGCCGCCGGTTGATTCCCTCGATGGGATTATGCGTGAAGAAGAACATTTTCATGTGAACCAAATGACTGCTTGTTCCTTTGTGGGAAGCAAAAAGAAATTGGAAACAGAATTGAAGCAATTTATCGAATATACACAAATTGATGAATTGATGATTACCAGCCCAATTTTTGATCACGAAGACAAATTGAAAAGCATTCGAATCATGAAAGAAGTAATGGATACAATTAATAAGAAATAGAATTTCGGATGTTTTTTTAAACTAAAATTAACTTATCTTTTGATACATTTAAACCATATAAGTCATGTAAGTTCATTTAAGAAGTTCAATTATTTAAAATAAATTAAATTAAAACCCCTGCAATGTAAGTTGCAGGGGTTTTAATTTATAACTCATTAATAATTAACAATTCATAATTGATAATTAATTATTTAAGGCTTCCTACCATATCTTCCGGTTTAACCCAAGCATCAAAATCTTCTGGAGTTACATATCCTAAACGAACAGCTTCTTCTTTTAATGTTGTTCCGTTTCTGTGTGCAGTTTGAGCAATTTCAGCTGACTTGTAATATCCTATTTTAGTATTCAAAGCCGTAACTAACATCAATGAATTGTCAACTAATTCTTTGATACGTTTGTAGTTAGGCTCTATGCCTTGTGCGCAATGTTCGTCAAAAGACATACAAGCGTCACCAAGTAATCTGGCTGATTGCAAGAAATTTGCAGCCATCAATGGTTTGAAAACATTCAATTCATAATGACCTTGCATTCCTCCAACAGAGATTGCAACATCATTCCCCATAACCTGTGCGCAAACCATAGTCAATGCTTCACATTGTGTCGGGTTTACTTTTCCTGGCATGATGGAAGATCCTGGCTCATTTTCTGGAATAAGGATTTCTCCAATTCCTGAACGTGGTCCAGAAGCTAGCATACGTACATCATTTGCAATTTTATTCAATGAAACCGCCAGTTGTTTTAAGGCTCCGTGTGTTTCTACAATGGCATCGTGTGCTGCCAGCGCTTCAAATTTATTTTCGGCAGTTACAAATGGATGTCCGGTAAACTCAGCAATATATTCCGCTACTTTTACGTCATATCCTTCTGGTGTATTTAATCCGGTTCCTACTGCAGTTCCTCCCAAAGCCACTTCTGATAAGTGTGCCAAAGTATTTTTTACCGCTTTCAAACCGTAGTTCAATTGCGCTACATATCCTGAAATTTCCTGTCCTAATGTTAGCGGCGTAGCATCCATTAAATGGGTACGACCTATTTTTACAACATTATTGAATTCAACAGCTTTTGCATGAAGTGTATCTCTTAATTTTTCAACACCGGGAATCGTAACTTCTACAACTGCTTTATACGCTGCAATGTGCATTCCTGTAGGGAAAGTGTCATTTGAAGATTGTGATTTATTCACATCATCATTGGCTTTAATGAATTGCTCGCCTTCGCCAATGTTGAATCCTTTAAGAACTTGCGCACGATTTGCAACTACTTCATTTACGTTCATGTTACTTTGCGTACCTGAACCTGTTTGCCAAATCACTAATGGGAATTCGTTATCTAATTTTCCAGCTAGAATTTCGTCACAAACTGCACCAATGGCATCTCGTTTTTCGACAGGTAAAACACCTAAATCACAATTGGCATAAGCCGCTGCTTTTTTAAGATAAGCAAAACCTTCAATAATTTCTTTTGGCATGGAAGCCGATGGACCTATTTTGAAGTTATTTCTTGAACGTTCTGTTTGTGCGCCCCAATATTTATCAGCTGGAACTTGCACTTCACCCATGGTGTCTTTTTCTATTCTGAATTTCATTTTTTGTTATTTAAAAATAATTATGTCGTTTATTATGTTTTAGTCCTGATAATTCCGATACTTCAAGAGAAATTTTTTTAATTTTTCTTTCAAAAAGAAAAAATTAGAACCAAGAGCGGTAAACAGCTCTGAGTTCTGAGTTCAAAAATACGGATAATTACTTTTTTATAAAAATTGATTGGTAGTTTTTATCTTTTTTTATTGCTATCAAAAAGAATTAAACTTACATTTGTGGCTACATTCAAAATTCCGGAAAACATGTTTGAATTTTCACAGTATTTAGGCTTTTTACTTTTCTTAACCATCCTTACTATTGGGTTTTGGTTAATGTTTTTTCTAGTTGGTTTCGTATCTTATTGGGTAGGAGGAGCAAGTTGGGAAGCATACAAAGAGAAAAGAGCAAAAAAGAAGCAAGAACAATCAGCTTAAACTTTTTGTTTAATAAAAAAAGGACTCATTTTCATGGTCCTTTTTTTTATGTTCAATAATAGCCACTATTTTACTTATTACAAAAAAAAAGGACTCGTTTTCACGAGTCCCTTTTTTTTTATCCTTGATAGTCACCACCTTCATTTTCATTTTGATTTCGTTTAGGTTGCTCCCTTTCGTTCTTTGGTTTGTTAAAACGATAGGTAAATGATAAACTAAACTGTCTTTCTCTCCATTGCATTTCACTGTAAGAACTTACAATTCCTGGAAGATTACTTTCTACCATTCTTTTTCTGGAATTGAATACATCGCTCACGTTGAATGAAAGTGTTCCTTTGTCCTTTAGTACATCTTTGCTGAATGCTATGTTTGCTGCAAAAATACCTAAGCTTCTTCCTTGTGCGTTATTTTGTGGGCCGTTATAAGTTGCATTAGTCTGCCAGTCAATTTTGTATGGTAATGTGATTTTTGATGTCAATCTTGTAGACCATGATGTTGCTATATTATCAAAATCTTGTACTACTTCATTGTTATTAAAATCAGTATAGGTAAAATCACCTTGAGTTTCGTTTCTGAAGAAATTGAAATTACTGTTTAATTTCCACCATTTATAAGGAGAGTAGTTCAATGTAAATTCAAATCCTGTTCTGTATTCAGTTGCTAGGTTAATTGGAGAACTAATAATTATAGGTGTTCCATTTACAAAATCACCTGATTCTCTTCTTGCAAATTGAAAAACATCAGTTGTTTTATTTATATATAACGAAGTATTAAAGGTCAATTTATCCCATCTTTTGATATAGCCAAAATCAATAGCATCTGAAAACGCAGGATCTAAATCTGGATTTCCAACAAAAATATTGATGTTACTTGATAAGTTACTGAAGGGGTTCAACATTCTTCCTCTAGGTCTTTGAATTCTTCGGCTATAACTTACAGAAGCGCTACTTTTGTCTGAGATTTCATAAGTAAAAAACGCACTTGGAAAAAAGTTATTGTACTTTTTAGTATTGAAATCGTTAGTAGCTAATTGATTGATTTCAATATTAGAATCTTCAAAACGCAAACCAAATAAAGCTGAAAATTTATTAATCTTTACACCATATTGGGTGTAAAGCGCATTTACTTTTTCTTTATATTCTAATGTATTAGTGAAGTTATTATTGATTACACCATCATTATCAACTCTGTAATCTGTAAGTAATTCTGAGAAATCTCCACGGTATCCAGCTTCAAACTGGCTACTTTTTCCAAAAGGTAATACATAATCCATTTGAAGTAAATTTCTGCTTTGAGTTTGATTATTAATAGTATTGTCAAATTTTACAACACTAGTATTTGTAGCAGTGTCAGTTATTAATGCATCGTTGATGTCATCATTTGTAGAGAACGAACCGTCAATTGTTAATTTATGACCGTCTTTTTTAAATTTCTTAGTGAAGTTTGTTGCAAATTCTACATTTTCACTGTCGCTATTTTCTAAATTGATACGATTACGAGTATAGTCATAATTGAACCCTGCATCATAATTATTTTGGAAAACATTATCCACGTTGATACCATTACTTTTTCTGTAGTTGAAGGTATTGGTCCAAGCAAGGCTTTCCGTTAAATACCATTCCATTCCAAAATTTCCATTGTATCCTTTATTGTCTCTTTCGTTTTCTCTGGTTTCATTTACATAATTTCGAGTTGAATTATCAGCGTTCAAATACCTTGAATCTGTAAATGCGTTTCCAGGATTACTGCGGTCATTGTATCCTTGTGTAGTAAAAAGGTTAAAGTTTTTTGATTTATAGTTTAGAGTACCACTCAAACCATAAGTTTCAGGATATCCAGTTGAAGCTATGAAAGTACCGTTTAAACCTTGATTTTTTCCTTTTTTCAATACAATATTTAGTAAACCTCCACCACCTTCAGCGTCATATCTAGCAGATGGATTGGTAATAACTTCTACTTTATCAATTGCATCGGCTGGAATTAATCGCAACGCCTCCGCAATATTAATCGCATTTGATGGTCTTCCATCAATTAATACACGTACATTTTCATTGCCACGAAGACTTATATTTCCTTCGACATCAACAGATACTGAAGGAATATTATCTAAAACATCACTTACAGTTCCACCTTTTACCATAAGGTCGCTACCAACATTATATACTTTTTTGTCTAATTTTATTTCAACAGTTGTTTTTTCAGAGCGAATAACAACTTCATTCAATTGATTTGCATCTTCAACTAAACTGATTAAACCTAAGCTAGTGCTTTTTTGAAGGTTTTTTTGTTTGATTTCGTTTATTTTGAAAGATATAAATTCAATTTTTATATCATAAATACCCGGTTTAACTTCAATATCAAATTCACCATTTGGATTTGTAATTCCGCCAGCAACAGGTTTTGGACTGTTCGGAATTAAAAAAGTAATTGTAGCGTATTCAAGAGGTTGTTTGCTTATTTTTTCAACAACTTTTCCTGTTATTTTGATTTTAGGTACTGCAGGACCTTGTTGAGCAAAGCTGAATAGGGTAGTGAAAAATAGAACAAGAATTAAAACGGATTTTATTTTTTTCATTTTTTTTTAAACTTTAGTTACGCTTTTTAGATTGCAAATGTAGGTTTTGGTTTAATGTTCTAAATCACAAAAAAATGTTAATTAAACTAACTTGGGTTTATACAATAAAAGCGGCTACTTTCTCTAAATCACGTCCTATAATCGCTGATTTTCCATTAATTACAATTGGTCTTTCAATTAGAATGGGATTTGCTACCATAGCTCGAATGATTTCTTCGTCATTCAAATTCAAATTTTTAAAGTTTTCTATCCAAATTTTTTCTTTTTGGCGTACTAATTCAATAGGTTTTATATTTAATTTTTTGATGAGAGCAGACAGTTCTTCAAATGAGGGTGGGTTTGTCAGATAATTGATGATTTCAAACTCTTTTTTTGTGTTTTCCAAAAATGTAAGGCAATTTCTAGATTTTCCGCAGCGGGAATTATGGTATATTTGTATCATAATTTAGTACTATTGGGTTATTTTAATTTGTAAATCAAGGATAGTATTGATGTAACAAAAGTACTGTTTGCGAAACTAATTTAAGTATAAAAATAAAATGAAAAATAGATGTTTATAGAACAAGGAATAAAATCAGATACTAGTTTTTGGAAATACATTATAGGATCGGTAGTAATTATATGTGCTTCTTTTGTGGGGCAGTTGCCACTTTTGATAGCAATATTATATGAAACTTTTTTTAATGGAAAACCATATCCTACAAGTAATGAAGCTGTAATGCGTTTTTTTGACTCTAACTTAATGTTGTTTTTAATACTGATTTCCTTTGTTTTTATTATGCTTGGAATTGTTTTAGTAGTCCGTAATTTGCACGGTCAAACAATGATTTCGGTCACAACATCCAGAGATAAAATAGATTGGAAAAGAGTTGGATTTTCTTTCATGATTTGGTCCATTTTTACAATTGTATCCACTTTGCTTTTTTATTATTCAAATCCTGCTGATTTTGTAATCAATTTTAAACCAATCCCTTTTGCAATTCTAGTGGTAATAGGCGGATTACTTATTCCTGTTCAAACCAGTTCCGAAGAATACATTTTTAGAGGTTACCTAATGCAGGGATTTGCTAATCTTGCTAAAAATAAATGGTTTCCATTATTGATGACGTCAGTAATCTTTGGGGGAATGCATGTTTTTAATCCTGAGGTAGCTAAAATAGGCTATATTATTCTTGTTTATTATATAGGAACGGGATTGTTATTGGGAATTATGACGTTGATGGATGAAGGAATGGAACTGGCTTTGGGATTTCATGCTGCTAATAATCTAGTTGGAGCTTTGCTCGTTACTTCAGATTGGTCTGCATTTCAAACCAATTCTATTTTTAAAGATATTTCGGAGCCTTCAGCCGGATTAGATGTTATACTTCCTGTAGTTCTAATTTACCCGATACTTTTATTTATATTTAGTAAAAAATACAAATGGACGAATTGGAAAGAGAAATTAACTGGCAAAATTTAAACAATAAAATGGTTCAATAACTTAAAATACACCCATCATGATCGATACAATATCATATCAAAATGTGCACAACCTTTTTAAATTAAATGGGTTTCATCTGAATCGAAATGATTTATGCAGAGTTGCATATAGTTTCATAAAAGAAGGGGAGGAATTTGAGAAATCAGTAGGTGATTTTATACTCGATTGGTTTGATGCCAAATCGTATATTGAAATGAATACTTCAGGAACAACCGGAACTCCCAAACTGATTCGTGTCGATAAACAAGCCATGGTTAATTCAGCAATTGCTACAGGTGATTTTTTCGATTTAAAGCCAGGTGATAAAGCATTACATTGTTTGCCTACTAAATATATTGCTGGAAAAATGATGTTTGTGAGGAGTTTTATTCTTGGTCTTGATGTTGATTTTGTTGCGCCAAGTTCTCACCCTATGTTGCAAAATGATTCCAAGTATGATTTTGTTGCCATGGTTCCTTTACAAGCTCAAAACTCTTTATCGGAATTGAGAAATGTGAAAAAGATGATTGTTGGGGGTGCTAGAATGAGCAGTGCTGTAGAAAAAGAGCTTTCTAAATTGAAAACGAAAGTATATGAAACGTATGGTATGACTGAGACTATTACTCATATTGCAGCCAAGAAAATAGGGGAGGAGGCTTTTTCTATTTTACCAAATATTAAAATTAGTCAAGATGATAGAAATTGTTTGGTAATTGATGCTTTGAAAATTTCAAATGAATCTATTGTTACCAATGATTTGGTAGAGCTTGTAGGTGAAAATAAATTTGTTTTTTTAGGACGTATTGATAACGTAATAAATAGTGGAGGAATCAAATTAATCCCTGAAAAAATTGAGAATAAGCTATCGGATAAAATTAACTCAAGATTTTTCGTAACTGGTAAACAAGATGCTAATTTAGGGGAAAAATTGGTTCTTGTTATCGAAGGGGAACAACAAGCACTAGACGAGGCAATTTTTGATGGTTTGGATAAATATGAAAAACCAAAAGAAGTGTTATATGTTTCTAAATTTATTGAAACCGAAAGTGGAAAGGTGAAACGCAAAGAAATTCTATCGGGTATTTAAATCATTTTACTTAAAAAGCATCCGTACAGATGCTTTTTAAGTTTTTATTGTTGCATTTTAAAGTAATAATCAGCTGAGTTTTTTCCGCTTCCGTAGAATAAGAAAAAAACACAAATTCCTAATATCAATAATGCCAAAAGTAAATTTTGGGAATGCATTTCTCCCATGAAATTTATTACTATTGCACCTATGAGAATAGGTAATTGTGCAATTATTGCCCATCTAGTAAGTAGACCAAAAGCAATCATTATTCCACCTACCATATGTGCCGGAGCAATATAATGAACAAGGAACATTCCACCACCAATTCTATCAATAGGTGATATCAGATCATTTAAATATTGAATATTCGTTACAAAAGATATTCCTTTCATAAACAAAAATACACCAAGTCCTATTCGTACCAAATCCACGGTTAAATAAGTATGCGTATTCGCCCACTTATTTAAATTTTTTACGCTGTTCATAATACTATAGTTTAAATATTAGTACTAAGTTACTGATTTTTAATTAAATAATATATAATTGTTTGAAGAAAACTAAACTTTGGAAGCGTGTCTTAGCCCAAAAAAAAGATTGATAGCTATTGTTGATAAACGACTAATAATGCTGTCTTAACTTGTAAATAGAGATTAGTGAAGATTTTAAATTATAAGAAATATGAAGAGATTTGGGAGGTCTTAAATCTCTTATTTAATTTAGAAACCGATAATTAATTCTTAAACCAAGACTATTTTCTGCATGCCCATGTGCTAGAAATTGAGTCAAATCCATAGATAAATTGATTTTGTTTTTAGTAGACCGGATGATAAATGACTTTCCAAAATAAATACCTGAACACAATCCAAATTGCTGGTCACTAGCATATTCAGTTACAAAACCCAATCCTATTTTTCCATCTTCATCAGAGAGTACGTATCCTAAACCAGTTTCGGCTCCAAAATAGTAATTTGATTTTAAATTAAATTGAATATTTGGTTTAAGACAGAATAAACTAAAATTACTATGTAAAGCTCTTTCTGTCAACGTACTTTCCGGAGTAAGTATACGACTGCCTTTTTTGATAAATCTATAATCATAATCAAATCGAATTCCGAGTTCTAATTTTCGAGATATTATTTTCCCAACCTTAGCATTTATTCCTATGGCAAGTCTATGACTTCTATACATTTGTATGTGTACAGGTAATGATGCATTTATCCCTGCTTCCATATAAAAGGATTTCTTATCCTTTAACAAAATAGTATTTTCGGTATTATTTTGTGCATATGTAAACTGCCACACTAACAATAAAAGTGTTGTTAGTAAAACAAAAATCTTTTTCATTTCTTTTAATTTTAGATAATTAAATGAATTAGGTTAAGATTTTTTAGGGCATTATAACTGCTTTTAGGAACCATTAATATAGTTCCTAAAAGTATTATAAATATACAAAATATAGATTTAAGTAACTGTAAATGAGTAGTTAAACTTGAATCACACCTAGGTTAAATTTTTTCTCGATAGGTGAGTGATTAGCCGCTTCAATACCCATAGAAATCCAAGTTCTGGTGTCTAAAGGATCAATAATGGCATCTGTCCATAATCGTGAAGCTGCATAATAAGGCGAAACCTGTTCGTCATATCTAGCTTTGATTTTATCAAACAATTCTTTCTCTTTTGTTTCGTCTACCAGTTCGCCTTTTGCTTTAAGCGAAGAAGCTTCAATTTGTGCCAATACTTTCGCAGCCTGAGTTCCTCCCATAACGGCTAGTTCAGCACTTGGCCAAGCAAAAATTAATCTTGGATCATACGCTTTTCCGCACATGGCATAATTTCCGGCTCCGTAGGAATTTCCTATGATTACCGTGAATTTTGGTATCACTGAATTGGATACTGCATTTACCATTTTTGCACCATCTTTTATAATTCCGCCATGTTCAGATTTGGATCCAACCATAAACCCGGTAACATCTTGAATGAAAACTAGAGGGATTTTCTTTTGGTTACAGTTTGCAATAAAACGAGTGGCTTTATCAGCGCTATCGGAGTAGATAACGCCACCAAATTGCATTTCGCCATTTTTAGTTTTTACTACTTTTCGTTGGTTGGCAACAATTCCAACTGCCCATCCGTCAATTCTGGCGTAACCAGTAATAATAGTTTGGCCATAACCATCTTTATAGGCCTCAAATTCAGAGTTATCAACAAGACGATTGATGATTTCCATCATATCATATTGTTCGTTTCTGGCTTTTGGCAAAACACCATAGATTTCTTTTTCGTCTAATACTGGTTTCTCTGCTTTAATTCGGTTGTAACCAGCTTTGTCATAATCACCTATTTTATCAACTATATTTTTTATTCTGTCTAATGCGTCTTTATCATCTTTTGCTTTGTAGTCTGTCACGCCAGAAATTTCACAATGTGTGGTTGCGCCACCTAAAGTTTCATTATCGATACTTTCGCCAATGGCCGCTTTCACTAAATAACTTCCAGCTAAAAAAATACTTCCTGTTTTATCCACAATCATAGCTTCGTCACTCATGATTGGCAAATAAGCGCCACCGGCAACACAACTTCCCATTACAGCAGCAATTTGGGTAATTCCCATACTACTCATTTGGGCATTATTTCTAAAAATTCGACCAAAATGTTCTTTGTCTGGGAAAATTTCATCTTGTAAAGGTAAATATACTCCTGCGCTGTCTACTAGATAGATGATAGGTAGCCTGTTTTCCATTGCGATTTCTTGTGCTCGCAGGTTTTTCTTTGCGGTTATAGGGAACCAAGCTCCCGCTTTTACGGTAGCATCATTAGCTACAACAATACATTGTTTGCCTCTAATATATCCTATTTTTACAACAACTCCTCCAGATGGACAACCACCATGTTCCGCATACATTCCTTCGCCAACAAAGGCACCAATTTCAATGCTGTTAGCTTTTGCGTCAAGCAAATAATCGATACGTTCTCTTGCGGTCATTTTGCCTTCACCATGTAATTTTTGGATGCGTTTTTCACCACCGCCTAATTTAACTGCACTTAATTTTTGTCGCAATGCCGAAAGTAAAAGTTTATTGTGGTCTTCGTTTTTGTTGAAGTTTAAATCCATGATGAAATAGTGTTAAAAATAGTTTGGGCTAAAATACAAAATCCAACGAAATAAATTTTATTATTTTCTAGGTTTAGAGAGAAAATAGAAGATATATTTAGTATTAAAACAAAAAAACAGAAGTTTACTTCTGTTTTTTTATGAATTTAATAAAAAAGGAATGGTTTATTTTTTGGACTCATTGACAAGCCTTTTTAGAATTGCCCATTGTTTTAATGCATCTCTAGCTTCTATAGCAGGATATCCTAACATGGTTTTTCCGGCTGGAATATCTCCAGTAACTCCTGAACCAGCACCTACAATAGCACCATCACCTA
Source organism: Flavobacterium sp. KS-LB2 (assembly GCF_036895565.1). NCBI lineage: Bacteria > Pseudomonadati > Bacteroidota > Flavobacteriia > Flavobacteriales > Flavobacteriaceae > Flavobacterium > Flavobacterium sp. KS-LB2. Next base: position 1,456,616 of record NZ_CP145904.1, read on the forward strand.
TAGTAGTGTGGTCTTTTATCGATGCGCTACCGCCAATGATTACGCCATTTCCTAACGTTACTGAACCAGCTAATCCACTGTTTCCTGCCATAATACAGAATTTGCCTAATTTACTGTTATGACCTATTTGAACTAAGTTATCAATTTTACAACCGTCACCCAATACTGTTGAACTGAATTTCCCTCTATCAACACAGGAGTTAGCACCAATTTCAACATTATTGCCAATGATCACATTTCCAATTTGCGGAATTTTCACCAAACCTCTTTGAGGGTCAGGACGAAAACCAAAACCATCGGCGCCAATTGTTGCGTTAGGGTGTAAAATACAGTCATTGCCAATATGGCAACGTTCTCTAACGACTGTTCCAGACCAAATCACGGTGTTTTTTCCTATTGTAGATTCATCAAGAATAGTCACATTTGGATAAATCGTAGTATTGTCTCCAATAATAACTTTAGGTCCTATATAGCATCCAGCCCCAATCCTGGCTCCATTACAAATAGTTGCAGTTGGGTCAATTACAGCATTTGGATGTATATCTACAACAAATAATGGAGTTGGAGGAGCAAAAAGTTCCAATACTTGGGACATGGCTAAATCAGCATTTTTTACTTTTATAAAAGCCCTGTCTTCTCCTGGTTCTATAGATATATCCTCGTTGACAACTGCTACACAAGCTTTGGATGTTGACCAAAGTTTTTCGTATTTTTTGTTTCCAATAAATGAAATTTCAGATTCATTAGCGGCTTCAAGTTGTTCAGGTGCGGTAATATTGTGAAAAGTATTTCCCACTATTTCTCCTTTTAGAACTTCATTAATTTCTTGAATTGTATAGGATTTCATTGAAAAACTGGATGTTTTTGAGTTAAATATTTTTCAAATAAAAGAATTTACCCTTAGTTATCCTAATTAATACTCCATTTTAGTTCTACCAATCTTTTTTTGTTTTCCTTCAAATGCATGTAAGGTAATCGGAAGTTTGTGCTTTGTTACAATTGTCTTACCATCAATCTTTCCAGGTAGCCATTTTGGACTTCTTACTAATGTCTGGATCACTGCTAAATCAATTTCTTTGTTCACGCTTTTTATTACTTCAAAATGATTTAAAGTACCATCCAATTCTACTGAAAACCCAATTATAACTTGGCCAAAACTATTATTTGGTTTTTTAAAATCAGAGGCAATGAAGTCATAAAATGCTTTTTCTCCTCCGGGGAATTCTGCTTTTATGTGGTAAGGGTAAAACGCTATCTCTGTTTCGTTTTCATCAAAACATTTCCCATCAACAAATTCCCCGTTTTTATAATTCTCAATTCTTTTAATTTTTCCAGACTCGTAATAGCGTGTTTGTGAACCTTCTTGTTTTCCTTTTAGATAAATCGCTAATGATTCCTTTTTTCCGTTAGGATACCAACGCTCTGAAGTTCCGTCGATCTCCCTCTTCTTGTAGTTTGAAAAATAATCTTTAGAATAGATACTATCGTTTATGTAAAAAGTAGTTCTTAGAGTTCCTTTGCCTTTTGGCTCATAAATACTATAGTATGTTGCATTGGATTGTGTTGGTAATTCTTTAAAGTCCTCCGTAAAATATATTTTTTTCTGAGCATAAAAAGGTATCGAAGATAACAAAACGAATAGAAGAAGAATTTTTTTCATTTGATAAAGGGTGATTTTTAAAGCGAAAATAATAAAAAAATCCTACAATATAGCACTTTGCTTATTGTAGGATTAAGATTTAATATGGTGTTAATATTACTCTTCTTTTTGTCCCATCATCATCAAATACGCTTTTAAAAACTCATCGATTTCACCATTCATAACACCATCAACATTACTGGTTTCATGACCAGTTCTAACGTCTTTGACTAATTTATAGGGTTGCATCACATAATTTCTGATTTGCGATCCCCATTCTATTTTCATTTTCCCCGCTTCGATATCAGCCCGTTGTGCCTGTTTCTTTTTTAACTCAATTTCGTATAATTGAGAGCGCAACATTTGCATGGCACGTTGTCTGTTATCTTGTTGGGAACGTGTTTCGGAACATTGTATTTGTATTCCCGTTGGTTTATGAAACAATTGTACTTTGGTTTCCACCTTATTTACATTTTGTCCTCCTGCACCACTAGATCGCGAAGTCGTTATCTCGATATCAGCAGGATTAATGTCAATTTCGATACTGTCATCAACCAGTGGATATACATAAACAGAAGCAAATGAGGTATGACGCTTGGCATTACTGTCAAAAGGAGATATTCTAACTAACCTATGTACGCCATTTTCTCCTTTTAAATACCCAAAAGAATAATCGCCTTCAAATTCAAGGGTTACAGTTTTTATACCTGCAGCTTCTCCTTTCTGGAAATTCAGTTCTTTAATTTTATATCCGTATTTTTCGCCCCACATCATGTACATGCGCATGAGCATTTCGGCCCAGTCACAACTTTCAGTTCCACCGGCACCAGCGGTTATTTGTACCACAGCACTCAAAGTGTCGCCTTCGTCCGAAAGCATATTCTTGAATTCGATGGCTTCAATATGTGCTTGGGTCGCTTTGTAATGTTCGTCTAATTCCTCAGGAGTAAGTTCGCCTTCTCTGTAAAAATCATAGGCGATTTGCAATTCATCAGTCATTTCGACCGCTTTATTGTAATCTTCAATCCACTTTTTCTTGTTTCGAAGATTTTTTACAATTAGTTCAGCTTCTTTTGCATTGTTCCAAAAGTCAGGTGCAAAAGTTTTCTCTTCTTCGTTTGAAATCTCAATTAGTTTGGCATCAACGTCAAAGATACCTCCTCAACGCACCAAGGCGCTCTACAATACCTTTTATTTGTTCGGTAGTTGTCATAAAATTATATTAATTTGATAGGTCAGTTTTCAATATTTATCAAAAATGCCGTTTTGTACTATGATTAGTTTAGTTTTAACGGAACTAATTGGAATTAACAAACGGTATTGTGTAAATTTGTGGCACAAAAATAGAAAAATTTTACGAAGGGACAATTCTTGATTTGTTCCCACTGAAAATAAAAAAATAATATGGAAATAAATTTAGTTAGCGATACAATTACGAAACCTTCACGAGAAATGTTGGTACATATGTTAAATGCAGTCGTAGGCGATGATGTTTATAAACAAGATCCAACAGTTATTGAGCTTGAAGCTAAAGTTGCTGAAATGTTTGGTATGGAAGCGGGGCTTTTTTTCCCGTCAGGAACTATGGCGAATCAAACGGCAATAAAATTACATACCCAGCCTGGAGAACAATTAATAGCTGACAAATATGCTCATGTGTATCATTATGAAGGCGGAGGTGTTTCTTTTAATAGCGGAGTTTCCTGCTGTTTATTAGATGGAAATCGCGGAATGATTACTGCGGAGCAAGTTGCTGGAGCCATTAATGATCCGGAGTTTTATCATAGTCCATTAACAAGTTTAGTTTGCGTAGAAAACACAACAAATAAAGGCGGTGGAGCCTGTTATGAATTGGAAGATTTGCAAAGAATCAAACAAGTTTGTGATGCTAATAATTTGAAATTTCACTTGGATGGCGCCCGTATTTGGAATGCTTTGATTGCTAAAAAACAAGACCCAAAAGCCTTTGGGAAATTATTCGATACCATTTCAGTTTGTTTGTCAAAAGGTTTGGGAGCGCCTATTGGTTCTGTGTTGTTGGGCGATAAAGCTACTATTCATAGAGCATTGCGTGTTCGAAAAATATTTGGTGGCGGAATGCGTCAGGTAGGTTATTTGGCTGCTGCCGGAATTTATGCTTTAGATAATAACATGGAACGTCTTGCCGAGGATCACCGTAGAGCGAAAGAAATTGCAGAAGTTCTGAAAAAGGTAAGCTGGGTTGAATCAGTGGAGCCAGTTGAAACTAATATTTTGATATTTAAATTGGTCCCAAATTGTATCGAAAAGAATTTGATTGAATTGTTGAAACAAAAAAACATTTTAATCAGCTCGATGGGTCATGGAAAATTGAGAATTGTCACGCATCTAGATTATAAGGAAGTGATGCATACTTATGTTTTAGAAACGCTTTTGAAGTTATAAGTTAAAAATTATGAATTATGAGTTTTACAATTAAAAACTCATAATTCATAACTAATTAATTTATCTTATTTAAAAAGATTGTCCATTCCTGGAATCATTGGCATATCCATTTTTGCAACAGCATCAAGTTCAGCTTCATTTACTTTAGTCGCTTTTTCGATAGCTTTGTTGAGTACCAAAATCATATAATCTTCTAATTGTTCTTTATCTTCCAGTAAGGAATCGTCAATAGTAATTGATTTAATGGAGCGATTGGCAGTTAGGGTTACTTTCAGTAAGCCATCGGTGCTTTGCTCATCTATAAGGACTGTATCTAAACGTTTTTTAGTATCTTCTATCTTTTGTTGGGTTTCTTTAAGTTTACCCATCATTCCCATTAAATCCATGTTTTAATTTTTTTAAATTAATTGAATCACAAAATTAGTATATTGCATAGTCATATTCAACAAAATATTCATGAAAAATAGACTCGTCGTAACTTCTCTTTGTGTTATTTTTGCAACTTCATTTACTAATACAAAAGCACAACAAATGTCAAATAAAAGTCCAATTCCAGTAGCTAAAATAATTCCTAAATCATTAGAAAAACATAATGAAACAAGAATTGATAATTACTTCTGGCTAAATGACAGAGAAAATCCGGAAGTTATCGATTACCTGAATAAAGAAAACGCTTATTATGATGCAATGACTGCGCATACTAAAGACTTTCAAAAAGAATTGTTTGAGGAAATGAAGGGTAGAATTAAGGAAGATGATCAATCAGTTCCTTATTTATACAATGGCTATTATTATATTACTCGTTTCGAAAAAGGGCAGGATTATCCTATTTATTCTAGGAAAAAAGGAAGCCTTTCTGCTGATGAAGAAATTTTATTCAACTGCAATGATATGGCCAAAGGACATTCTTACTTTCAATTAGGAGGTTTGAGCGTGAGCCCCGATAATAAATTTGCAAGTTTTGGAATTGATACCGTAGGAAGACGAATTTATACGATACAAATAAAAAATCTGGAAACGGGAGAAATACTTTTGGATAAGATTGAAAATGCTACTGGAAACTCCGTTTGGGCAAACGATAATAAAACTATTTTTTACACAAGACAAGATGCAGTTACGCTGCGATCTGATAAAGTTTTTAAACATAAATTAGCTACTACAGCAGCAGATGATGTCTTGGTTTTTAATGAAAAAGACGATACATTCAACGTTTCGGTGAGTAAAGAAAAATCAAAAAAATACATTGTAATTGGTTCAGGAAGTACCTTAACTACTGAATATAGAATACTTAATTCAGATACTCCAGATGGTGAGTTTGTGGTTTTTCAACCAAGAGTTCGTGGTCTAGAATACAGTATTTCTCATTTTGGAGATTCTTTTTATATTCTTACCAATAAAGATAAAGCGACAAATTTCAAGTTGATGAAAACGCCTGAAAACGCTACTGCAAAAGAAAATTGGAAAGATATAATTGCCCATAGAAAAGACGTTTTGCTGGAAGATATCGAGATTTTTAGTAACTATTTGGTTGTAGAAGAACGTTCGAACGGATTGAATCATATCCGAATCATGCCTTGGAGTGGGGAAGGGGAGTATTATTTGCCTTTTGGAAGTGAAACGTATAATGCATATACTACGACAAATGTTGATTTTGATACTGATATCTTGCGTTATAGCTATCAATCATTAGCAACGCCGTCTTCGGTTATTGATTTTAACATGAAGACCAAGGAGAAAGAGATCAAAAAAGAGCAACAAGTTTTAGGAGGAAAATTTGATAAAAATAATTATATAGAAGAACGTGTTTGGGCCACAGCCACTGATGGTACAAAAGTGCCTATTTCTATGGTTTATAAAAAAGGATTGAAAAAAGACGGTAAAAATCCTTTATTGCTTTATGCTTATGGATCGTATGGAGTTACGATGGATACTTATTTTTCATCGACACGTTTGTCCATTTTGGATAGAGGTTTTGTATTCGCTATTGCGCACATTCGCGGTGGTGAGGATTTAGGAAGACAGTGGTATGAAGATGGAAAATTATTGAAAAAGAAAAACACATTCACTGATTTTATCGATTGTTCCAAGTTTTTAATTGATGAAAAATACACTTCGCCTAAACATTTATATGCCGAAGGTGGTTCAGCTGGTGGGTTATTAATGGGTGCAGTAGTCAATATGGCACCAGAATTATACAATGGAGTGATAGCACAAGTGCCTTTTGTTGATGTAATCACCACCATGCTTGATGATACGATTCCGCTTACCACAGGTGAATATGACGAATGGGGAAATCCAAACGTAAAAAAATATTACGATTATATGCTCTCTTACTCGCCTTATGACAATGTAAAAGAGCAAAATTATCCTAATATGTTCGTTTCTACTGGTCTTCATGATTCTCAAGTACAGTATTGGGAACCAGCAAAGTGGGTTGCTAAACTGAGAACAAAAAAAATAAATGATACTGTTTTATATTTAAATACAAATATGGACGCGGGTCATGGCGGAGCTTCAGGACGATTTGAAGCGATTAAAGAATTAGCAAAGGAATATAGTTTTTTGTTAGATTTAGAAGAAATTAAAAACTAATTAGATTTTTTTTGTTAAATTTGCAACGTTCGTGGTTTAATTAAAAATTGTCCACGACTAACTATTTTTTTATGAAAAAAGAAATAAACGCTTACAATAATGTCTTAGAATTAATAGGTAATACTCCACTTATTAAGCTTAATAAAGTCACGGAAGAGTTAGAAGGTAATTTCTACGCAAAAGTAGAAGCTTTTAATCCGGGGCATTCCTCAAAAGACAGAATAGCATTATATATTATAGAAGAAGCCGAAAAGAAAGGAATTTTATCTCCAGGTGATACCATTATCGAGACTACATCAGGTAATACTGGATTTAGTTTAGCGATGGTAAGTATTATTAAAGGATATAATTGTATTCTAGCAGTTAGTTCTAAGTCATCTAAAGATAAAATTGACATGTTGCGTAGTTTGGGAGCAAAAGTATACGTTTGTCCTGCCCATGTATCTGCTGATGATGAACGTTCGTATTATAATGTAGCCAAAAGATTGCACGAAGAAACAAAGGGTTCGGTTTACATCAATCAATATTTTAATCAATTGAATATTGATGCACATTATAAATCTACCGGGCCAGAAATTTGGAAACAAACAAATGGTCAAATTACGCACTTGATTGCATGTAGTGGAACAGGTGGAACAATTTCGGGAACTGCAAAGTTTCTAAAAGAACAAAATCCAAACATAAAAATTCTAGGTGTTGATGCTTTTGGTTCAGTATTAAAAAAATACCATGAAACTAGAGAATTCGATAACGATGAAATTTATCCTTATAGAATTGAAGGTTTGGGTAAAAATTTAATTCCATCAGCTACTGATTTTGATCTTATTGATAAGTTCATGAAAGTTACAGATGAAGAAAGTGCCCATTCTGCCAGAGAAATTGTTAAAAAAGAAGGTTTATTCGTGGGATATACATCTGGAGCAGTGATGCAAGCTATTAAACAATATGCTGAGGATGGAGAATTTGATGAAAACAGTAATGTAATTGCTATTTTTCCTGATCATGGATCTCGTTATATGAGTAAGGTATTTAGCGATGATTGGATGAATGAACAAGGTTTCTTTGATAGTATCAATGAAGAAGAAGCTCAAAAAATTGAATTTATTAAATAGATTTTATTAGATAATCAGTTAATTAGAATTCTTAAATTTTTAGACATAAAAACAAAAAAACTCCAGAGAAAGATCTGGAGTTTTTTTTGTTTATTAATCGAACAAAAAAAAGACTCCAAAGCACCGCCTTGAAGTCTTTTTTCTATTATTTGGGTATGTATACTTTACACTTTTCTATGAAAGTCTAGCAATCAAAGAAATCTATTCTTCTTCCATTGTATGGTATACGTTCATAACGTCATCATCTTCTTCTAATTTTTCAATCAATTTTTCTACGTCGGCTACTTGAGCTTCAGTAAGTTTCTTCGTAATTTGAGGGATTCTCTCAAATCCAGAAGAAAGGATTTCTAGTCCTCTATTTTCTAATTCTTTTTGTATAGTTCCGAAACTTCCAAAAGGAGCATAAATCAATATACCATCCTCATCTTCAAAAACCTCTTCAGCACCAAAATCAATTAGCTCTAATTCTAATTCTTCAGGATCGATTCCGTTTGCTGGAATTCTGAAATTACAAGTATGGTCAAACATAAATTCAACTGAACCTTGGGTTCCCATAGTTCCATTGCATTTATTAAAATAACTTCTAACATTTGCAACAGTTCTGTTGTTATTGTCAGTAGCAGTTTCAACTAGAATTGCAATTCCATGAGGTGCATATCCTTCAAATAAAACTTCTTTATAGTTGGCAGTGTCTTTATCGGTAGCTTTTTTGATCGCACGTTCAACATTATCCTTAGGCATATTTACTGCCTTTGAATTTTGAATAACAGCTCTTAATCTTGAGTTGGCCTCAGGATTTGGACCGCCTTCTTTTACAGCCATCACAATATCTTTACCTATTCTGGTAAATGCTTTGGCCATTGCCGACCAACGTTTCATTTTTCTTCCTTTTCTAAACTCAAACGCTCTTCCCATTTCTATTTTTTATATTGAACTGCAAAAATACAGTTATTAGTTATTTTTTCAAATATTTTTATTAATCAATTGGAACGTGTTTTGAAATAAAATTTGTTCCTGTTACATCCCAGTTATTAATCACATTTGAACGTTCTGTGTTGAATTTGTTATTAATAGCATTGTAATTCCCCACTTCTTTGTTCAACTCGTTTACTAATTTATTGAAATTATCTACTTCTTCCTTAGATCTGGTAGGAGCAGATTTGTTATCCATTGTTTTTTTACTCTCCTGAAATTTTTGATTGAGCATCATAAAAGCCACCACTTTAGGACTAAATTCTAGGGCTTCTTTTTTACTAAATTCCAATGCTTTTTTGGTAGCATTTACCAGCATTAGATCATTTTTATAGGCTTTAAATGTCTTTAATTTATCTAGCCCTTCATTCGAATATTGTTCAAGCGCATTACTGTTTTGTTGTATGGCGTTCAAATCATTTTGAGCAATGGCTTTAAGTAAAACGGATTCGGTGAAATTTACTTTAAAAAAGATCAGGTACAATTGGGTGTGGTTTTCAAAAACTTCGTTTGATAATTTCATTTTTTTACTCAATTCACTTTGGTCTTCACTAATTTGGATTCCGTATTTATTAGCAAATATTTTTTGATTAGCATTCAATTTATCTACTTCTTCATTGATTTTTGCATTGACTAAATCTCTTGCCATAATAAAAGCTTCCATAAAATCATAAGATTGCTCAGCCACTTCCTGCATGTCAATTATTTTGTCGTATTCTTGATTAATCTGTTTTTCAGATATCGCCAAATACGCGAGCAGTTGATTTTTATACTCAACGTCGCCTTTATAACCTTCTTTTAAAGCTTCAATTTTTTTTGTTGCATTCTGAATACTCTTTACTAATGTTTTGCGAGTTACATCAATTCTTCGGGCATTTTTACTATGCGCAACTGCTGAGGTATATTTCCATGTTGTTCTAGAAATGGCATCGGTTTCTTTGCCAATATAATTTAAATAATCAACTGGAGTTTTAAATTCTTGAGCATTTGAAAAAGTAATACTCATTAAAAATAGTAACAAAGTAAAGGTTATTTTCATTTTTTGTAGGTTGGTTATTTATTTATTTATTTATTTATTCAAATTTTTATAATCGTTTAATATGGCTATAGCCTCTTCTAAATAAGGATTGTTTTTGACTTCTTTTATTTTGTATCGATTAATTTCTTGTTGGAAAACATCAAATTTTAATTGTTCTAAATCGAAGGAATTATTCGAAATCGTATTGTTGCTTTCACTTTCCACAATTTTCTTGACTTTTTTCCAAATGGGATCAATTTCATGAATGTCGTTGAAAACATCTTTAAATGTCAAACGGGTTGGTTTTTTGGGATTGTTATAAAGTGCATTTATTTGCTCGTTTGCTAAACTGATTTCATTGAAACGAGATGTGTTTTTGATTCTTGAATTACTTAATTCGATTATTTTTGGGAAGAGGGTTTTAGAAAACGGATTGAATCTTGCTTTAGTCGTAATCACATCATATTTTAAAGCGGTTTTAAAACTGATTTCTCGCTGAATGATACTGTCAAACAAAACGGGAAGCGCAATATCAGGAACAATTCCTTTTATTTGATGACTGTCACCAGTAATTCTATAGAATTTTTCAATGGTTAGTTTTACAAAATCTTGTTGATTGTTTTGGTCCAATGGTAAAATGGTCTGCATAGAAGCTTTGCCTAGTGACGTACTTCCTATAATAATTGCTCTGTTATAATCCTGCATTGACGCTGCAAAAAATTCGCTTGCTGATGCTGAATTTCCGTTTATTAACAACACGATTGGACCATTATAAGCACTACCACGATTTCCATCTTTTAAAATAGTTTGCTTACTTTTATTATCAACCAAAACGGATATTGGACCAATATCTAGAAACATTCCCGCTAATTTCATGGCTTCTTCCATTGATCCGCCGCCATTGTTTTGGAGGTCAATTACTAAACCTTCAACATTATCTTTTTGAAGCTTCACAATTTCTTTGGCAACATCATCAGCGCATCCTTGAATAGAATATCCATCGAAATTGGAATAAAAACTTGGAATATTGATGTAGCCTATTTTTGATTTTGCTTCGGCAATATAACTGAAAACAGCATTTTCAGTGGCTTTCATTACTTGCTTTCTCAGGCGTACAGATTGTATAGTTCCATTTTTTTTCTGAATGGTCAATTCAATTTCTACATTCGAATCAGATAAAATCAATTCTCCAATTTTCTCCATTGATGTGCAAGAAACGGAATATTCGTCTCCTTTTGTATTGGATACTTTGAGTATTACATCGTCTTTTTCAAACTTATCTGTTTTAGCAGCTGGGCCACCTGGGACAATTTCTTCGATAATAATTTCCTCTTTTTCATTAAATCCAATATTCAATCCCAATGAAAGATTACTCGTTGATAAACCAGACATGAAACTAGATTTGGCATCCATTGAAAAATAATTGGAATGAGGATCAAAGTAGGTGCAAAAAATATTCAAAAAATTATTTTGAAGGTCATTTTCTAATCGATTAGTGTCTTCAAGAATACTATTTACTTTGCACAAGTTAGTGTCAAATATTTTTGCTTTAGAAGTTTTTTCGAGTTTTGTAAAATGAGGAGTGAGTGAATCTAAATTAGGACTCAATTTAGAAATATCTTCTAGGATGTCATATTTAATTCTCTTTCTCCAAACTCTTTCTATATCCGTTAAAACCAAATCAAATGGGAACTTTTTCTTCGAAAACTTTACGGAGTCATTCGTTGTGTAATCAAAAACTTCTTTTTGTAGTTTTTCTAAAACTTTCTTTTTTCGATTCAGCGCTGATTTATAAACAGTAACAAAATCACTCATAAAAGCGCAGTTGTTTTGTAAAATAGAATTGTCCAATTGAAGCCTATGTTTGCATAGTTTCTCATATTCAATCTTCGTAAATAAGTTTCGGTTAGCATCTAAAACATCTAAAAAACTATCAAAAACAAAAACCGATAAACTGTCGTCTATCGGTTTTGGTTGGTAATGTTCACGTTGTATTAACGCATTTATTTTAGAAAGTGTTTCACAAGTTTTCACCTCATTTTGACCCAAAAGTGAAAATGTTGTGAGTAACAATGCAAGTGAAAGTTTCTTCATTTATTTTTATTTCTTGTAAAAAGGCAATTTTACCACTTTGGCAGGAACATCATTTTTACGGATTCTGATAAAGATGTCGCTTTCCAAAGCACTGTTTTCAACAGTTACGTAACCCAAACCAATTCCTTTATTCATAGATGGCGACATCGTTCCCGAAGTTACAATCCCGATTACATTTCCTGAAGCATTCACAATCTCGTAATCGTGTCTTGGCACCGCACGTTCTTGCATTTCAAAAGCAACTAATTTTTTAATAACTCCTGCTTCTTTTTGTTTTTTTAGGTTTTCTGAATTCGTGAATTCTTTATTGAACTTCGTAATCCATCCCAAACCAGCTTCCAGTGGCGATGTCGTGTCGTTGATATCATTTCCGTACAAACAAAAACCCATTTCCAATCGCAACGTGTCACGAGCCGCAAGACCAATTGGCTTGATGCCAAATGCTGCACCCGCTTCAAAAACTTTATTCCAAATTTGTTCTACTTCTGAATTTTTACAATAAATCTCAAAACCTCCAGAACCAGTATATCCTGTAGCCGAAATAATTACGTTTTCGATACCGGCAAAATCACCCACTTCAAAATGGTAATATGGAATCGCAGATAAATCTTTTGAAGTCAAGGATTGCATCGCTTCAACGGCTTTTGGTCCTTGAATTGCCAATAATGAATAATCATCCGAAAGGTTTTTCATCTCGACACCCAAATCATTTTGAGCCGAAATCCAATCCCAATCCTTGTCAATATTCGAGGCATTTACGACTAATAAATACTGCTCGTCTTTCATTTTATAAACCAGCAAATCATCTACAATTCCACCATCATTGTTTGGCAAACAAGAATATTGCGCTTTTCCAATCGTTAAAGTCGAAGCATCATTTGAAGTCACTTTTTGGATTAATGCCAATGCATTTGGACCCGTAAGCAGGAATTCACCCATGTGAGATACGTCAAAAACACCCACGGCATTGCGCACCGTTTCATGTTCCGCATTCACGCCTTCATATAAAATGGGCATATTATATCCGGCAAACGGAAGCATTTTTGCTCCCAAACTCTCGTGTATGTGCGTAAGCGCAGTATTTTTCATTGTGTTTTTATATAAAATTTGAAGTCGCTAATTTATTGATTTTATTTCGGGTGACAAAGGCAGAGCGAAGCAAAGTTTAAAGTTTCAAACGTTTTCGGAATAACACCTACTGTAGGATTTATAATAAGTATTTTTAGGAGCTGTTTCCTGCTATTCGTTGTATTCCCGCTTAACAAAAACTACGGCTAAAAAGCCTTATTTTTCTAAAGCGGGAGATGCCGCTTCAAACGAAGTTCACTGAACTCCTATTAAAATAGAAGTATAGTGAAGTAATCAAGGCTAGGGAATTTTGATTCAAATAACGAATTTGTTTCCTATTAAATTCGTAATTTTAAACAAACAAATTTCAATGACGAATCCCATTTACATCAACCAAAAAGAAATCCTGAAACGCTACAAACAGCCAGATAAGCATACTCACAAAGGAATTCAGGGACACGCTTTAATCATTGGCGGAAGTTATGGAAAAATAGGAGCAGTAAGTTTGTCTGCCAAAGCTTGTTTGAAAACCGGTTGCGGATTAGTCACCGTTTTTATTCCAAAATGCGGGTATGATATTCTGCAAATCGCCAATCCCGAAGTCATGGTTCTCACGGACAATCAGGAAAAACTAATCTCTAATATTACTTTTGACATAACACCACAAGCTATAGGAATTGGTCCCGGTTTAGGTCAGGAAATTAAAACCCAAAATGCAGTGCATCAGTTTTTAAAAACCAATAAAATTCCGCTAGTAATAGACGCTGATGCGTTGAATATTGTATCCCAAAACAAAGAATGGCTTTCTTTTGTACCGCCTAAAACAATCTTAACGCCACATCCCAAAGAACTGGAACGATTGATAGGGAAATGGTATTCCGAAGAGGAGAAAATGAGTAAAGCAATCTCTTTCTCTAAACAATATCAAGTTATAATCGTGATGAAAGGCGCGCCAACTCAAATCATCGATAGCGAAACTGTCTATCAAAACATCACCGGAAATGCTGCGCTTGCAACTGCGGGAACTGGCGATGTTTTGACGGGTATGATTACTAGTTTATTGGCACAATCCTATGAACCTGTTAGTGCCGCAATTCTTGGCGTGTATCTTCATGGTTTAACCGCTGATATCGCTTTACAGGAAACTGGCTATCAATCGTTTATTGCTTCAGATGTTATTGCGAATATTGGGAAAGCCTTTTTGAGTTTAGAAAAATTGGAGTAAATAACATTCCTAAATGAATTTTATCGTACTTATTTGTAAGTTTGTATCCAAGCAAAATTGCTTTATCCAATTCGATTATGGAAAAAACACCCCATCTTAGAACCGTAAATGTTACGCGATACATCACTCCTTTGCGGGAAGGCGGTTCTTTGCCTGCGCTCGCTGAAGCCGATGATGATTTTAAATACGTATTGAAATTCAAAGGTGCCGGACACGGTGTAAAAGCCTTGATTGCCGAATTAATAGGCGGTGAAATTGCCCGTGTTTTAAAGTTAAAAATGCCGGAACTCGTTTTCGCAAATCTCGACGAAGCTTTTGGACGTTCAGAAGCTGATGAAGAAATTCAAGATTTACTTCAAGGCAGTCAAGGACTTAATTTGGCGTTGCATTATTTATCGGGAGCCATAAATTTTGATCCTGTTGTCACTTTGGTTGATCCAAAATTAGCGTCCCAAATTGTTTGGTTAGATGCTTTTATCACCAATGTCGACAGAACGTTTAGAAACACCAACATGTTGATTTGGCATAAAGAATTGTGGTTGATCGATCACGGTGCCAGTCTTTATTTTCATCATTCGTGGACCAATTGGGAAAAGCATGCACAAAGCCCTTTTGCATTGATTAAAGACCATGTATTGTTGCCTCAGGCCTCTTTGTTGCCAGAAACAGATGAGATATTCAAAAAAATATTGACTGACGATGTATTACAAAATATCGTGAATCTGATTCCAGAGGATTGGTTGCAATGGGAAGATACCGATGAAACTCCGGAAGCCATTCGAGAAGTCTATTTCCAGTTTTTATCCATACGTTTGAACCATTCCGAAATTTTTATAAACGAAGCACAAAATGCAAGAGAAGCACTTATATGAGTATGCCGTAATCCGGGTTGTGCCAAGGGTAGAACGCGAAGAATTCCTCAATGTGGGTATTATTCTCTTTTGCAAAAAAGCGAAGTTTATAAAAGTGCTTTGCTCGATGAATGAAGCTAAACTGCAACTATTCTCAGCCGATTTAGATCTAGAACAATTGCATTTAAATTTACAGGCATTTGCAAAAGTGGCGCATGGCGAAAAATCTGGTGGACCCATAGCGCAATTTGATATTCCATCGCGTTTTCGTTGGTTAACAGCACTTCGCAGTTCAGCTATTCAAACCTCAAGACCGCATCCGGGATTGTGTGATGATTTGGAACAAACAACGCAACGCTTGTTTGAAGAAATGGTATTGTAAATAAATTTGAAATGGAAAAACTGTTGGAAAATTATTTCGTAAACAAAACACTCTTTTGGAGTCAACAATAGAATATTAAAAATTAAGAAACGCTATTCAGGTGACGCGCAAGATGCATGCCCATACTAAAGCAAGCCTGAAGGAGATAGCCGCCCGTGGGCGCATCCCAGTCCAGCATTTCACCGATACAATAATTGCTTTTTTTATTTTTTAGTTGGAAATTTTCATCCACCACATCGAGTTGAATACCGCCTGTTGTAGATATTGCATCGTTCAATAGGGCAGAGCCGGTGATTTCGATACTCAGTTTTTTAATGTTTTGTGCTAATAATTCTGGATTCAGGTAGGTTTCTTTCGAAAGGTATTTTTTCAAAAGACCAATCTGCGCAGCACTCAATTTAACTTCTTTTTGTAGTGTTTCGCTCGTCTTTTTAAAGGTTGATTTTTTGATCTTTTGAAGTAAATCATCATACCGTAATGTTGGTTTCAAATCCAGAAATACAGTTGCTATCTGTTGGTTTTCCAATTCCTTTCTAATCTGTGGACTCAAAGCATAAATCGCATTTCCTTCTAAACCGAAACGTGTGATTACCGCTTCGCCTTTTTGTCTTTTATTCAAACAGCTTATGGCGATATTTTTAAGCGGACTGCCTTCATGTTCCAAAATAAAATCTTCCGGCCAGTTCACACGATACGCACAATTCGAAGATTGAAATGGAACGATAGGAATACTTTCCCTTTCGAATAAATCTAGCCAAGTGCCATCAGAACCGGTGACTTTCCAGCTCCCGCCGCCCATGGCAAAAATGGTATAGTCCGATTTTATTGCTGTATCCGTATTGAAAATAATATTATGGTTGCTCGTCCAACCTTTCCAAGTATGTTGGTATTGAATAGCAACACCTTGCTTATCGAGAACATCCAGAATTGCATTGAGCACTGTTATGGGTTTAATGCCACTTTCAGGATATACCCGTTTGCTACTGCCGATGTATGTTGGGATACCGATGGTATCAATCCATTTCCGAAAATCGTTATTATCAAAATCAAGGAGTGCTTTTTCCAGAAAATGGGGTGGCGTATAGCGCGCAATCAGTTCAGCAATAGGTTCCGAATGGGTAAGGTTAAATCCTCCTTTTCCCGCTACCAGAAATTTCCTTCCCAGTGTTTTATTTTTCTCGTAGATGGTAACCTTGAATTTTTGACAATCGAGTAATGCAGCGAGTATAAGTGCTGCGGGACCTCCTCCAATAATTGAAACTAATTTCTTCACGCTACAAAAATACGGTTTGTTTTACCCATTAACCTTGATATGGGGTTTTATATTAGCTATTGTATTTGTAAAGCAAAAAAAAGGCTGTCCAAAATCATTTTGAACAGCCTTTTTTATAAAAATAATACTAAAACTAATATTTCGCCGATTCTCCGGCTTTAGGCAGGGATTGTTTTATAAATTGTCTAATATCTTCGTTGGCAGTTTCCAAATCTACTTTTCTTAAGTACATCATGTGACCGCTTCTATAGCCTTTCCAGGACATTCTGTCTTTTAGCCTTCCGCTTGGGTCCATTTGCCACATGTTGTATTTTGAGTTGAAATAATCACAGGCTCCGTCATAATATCCGGACTGAACCATTACATGTAAATATGGATTTTGTGCCATGGCTTGACGCAGGTTTTCTCCGGTTTTATCATTGGAATCATCCCAAGGTCTCACAGAACCAAACATATTGTATTTAAAGTCCGTTTTGTAGTTTAGATTATTGCGCAAGTACATATTGATGGCAGGAGTAAAGGAGTGGAGCCATGAAGTAAGTTCGGCATTAAAATCAGGTCCGTCTCCAGCCGCTTTACGGTCAATTCCTTTGTAGCGGGAATCTAATCTTCCAACGGTAAAACCTTGATCGCGCAATAATTCTTTCCAGAAATAATCATAAGGAACATCTAAATTATTTTGTAAAACCACTTTTTCCGAAAGTCCGGAATAGCGTGCTATTTTAGCGGCCATTTCTTTTCTTTTTTGTTCGTCTAATGCGCCACCTTTGCTCATTGCGGGTAGCAGCTCATTGATGGTAAAGTCTTCCACTTCTGGTAACATGGCGGTTAAATCTTTGTTCTGTAAATCAGCAGGCAGCATTTTGTGATACCAAGCCGTAGCAGCAAAATAAGGCAGTTTTAGTGCCGCTTCAGAGGCGACTCCGCGAGTGATTCCCAATTCAGTTGGCGATACGAGAATAACACCGTTCAGATACATCCACTCGCTGTTTTGCAATTCTAGCGCCAATCCCGAAACGCGTGTGGTACCGTAGCTTTCACCAATCAAATATTTTGGCGAAGCCCAACGATTGGCTCTGGATACAAATCCATTGATCCAATCGGCTAGGTATTTAATGTCGGCATTTACACCAAAGAATTTAGTGGTTGGTATTTCTTTGCTCGTTGCTCTTGAATACGCGGTATTGACCGGATTTACAAAAACAATATCGGCAACATCCAAGATCGAATATGGATTTTCCTTGATTCCATATGGCTGTAACGGATAGCCTTCATCATCAATATTAATTAAACTTGGACCGGTGTAGGCAATCTGCATCCACACCGAAGCCGAACCTGGACCTCCATTGAAGGAGATAACCAAAGGACGTGCGGCACGATCCTTTACATCGGAGCGTTCGTAATACGTATAAAATAAACCGGCTATAGCTTTTCCGTCTTCGTCCCAAACCGGCATCGTACCAGTGGTGGCTTTGTAAGGCACTTTTTGACCTTTGATAGTTGTAGTATGTTCCGTCACCACTTGCGAATCCGGATTGAAAATAAGATTTGCGGCTGAACTTTCTTCTTTTGGAGCGGCAGGAGTTGTGGGTGTTTTTGAAGGTTGGGCATGCAAAGCGGTAAAAAATCCAACGAAGAGCAAGGATAGTACTGTTTTTTTCATAAAAGAGATTGGTTTGGGGTATTTCAATACCGTTTTTCGGATATAATTTTGACAGCACTAATATATTGCTTTTTAATAGAGTGACAAAAAGCAGCATAGTAATTTCCAAACCATGAAACCTTATTTTGGCGTAACCCCAAAGCAGAAAATTCCCTTTTCCATTCCCGTAACTGCAGCTTTGGGGTCAGGCTTTTGGCTCTATCTTTATTTTTTTAAAGAAAAAAAATAAAGGATGCCGCCGCAATCCCTTACGCGAGCCGCCCGAAAATGGATAGAAATTTTGGTAATCGCTAGATTTTATTTTCTTGGAATAACGCTTCCAATTGCTCGAGACAAGCTGTAATACCTTGTTCAAAGCCCATTTCTATCATGGTTTCAATCTCTTTTTCATTAGAATAAAACATTTTGAATTCAACCAAAGTACCGGATTCTGTAGTCGTAAAAACAATAGTTCCTGTAGCAACCGGCAACGAAGTGTTTACAGTTCCCTCTTCGTCACAAAAACTATCTTTAATTTCAAAACTTAAATGGGGTGTTATGGCTGTATAGTCCATTCGTCCCCAATGCTTTTCATTTTCGGGCCCCACCATTGCGTACAACCAATAACCGCCAACAGAAAAGTGCATCGATTTGGTTTCGGCTTTCCAAGGTTTTGGTGCCCACCATTGTTCCAATAATTCACTTTCAGTATACGCACGCCAGACTTTTTCAAGTGGCGCAGAAAATGTTCTGGAAACCAGAATTGTTTTTTCTTCTAAATCTTTTACAACAAGTGTTTTGCTATTAGTTGCCATTTTATTTCGATTTAAGATTGATTATTACTAATTCTAAACCCTTTTTTCCAAAACGATAAATTCCAAAGGCACTTCCGTAATTGGAATATGAACATCGCTTGCCGGAAACGGTTCTCTTGCTCCCGTATCTTTATAACCATTACGTTTGTACCAAGCAATCAGTTCATCCCGAACGGAAATTACAGTCATTACAATTTTTGGTAATCCTAATGCTTGCGCGTGAATATCTGCCTGCTGCAATAATTTTTTCCCCACGCCACTGTTTTGCAATTCTGGCGAAACCGTCAGCATTCCTAAATATAATTGTTGCTCTTTTTCAATCAACAATACGCAACCTATAATTTGGTCATTCTCTGTAAATTTCAGAATCGTATTTTTTGGGTTTTGAATCGTTTCTGTCAGTTCTTGTTCAGTGGTTCTGAGTCCTTCTAAAATGTTGGCTTCAGTGGTCCATCCTTTTTTAGAAGATTCGCCGCGATAGGCTGAATTGATTAATGTATTTAAAAAGGAAACGTCTTCTATTGTTGCTTTTGTAATCATGTATAACTTCTATTCTGGGGTTATTGTTTTGTGTTTTTCAAAGGTAGAAAAAAGGGAGTAATCACTTCGTTTTTTTTGTCAAATAAATTATATAGTATTGGTAATCAGTATATTTAATTTTTATTAAGGAATTATTTTTATCTTTGATGAAAGAAACGATGCAACAATTTAATACATTCAATTATGAAAAATTTAAATATTTTTTTGGTAATAATGATGGCTTGTGTACTCAACATAGCGCCTGTATTAGGGCAATCAACCGCTAAAAAGAATAAAATTATTGCTGACAGCAAAACAGCCAAAGCGGAGTTCATTAAAAGTGACCCGTTGATGAAAGCACTTTTTGATAAAGCCTACGGTTATGTTATTTTTCCCAATGTTGGAAAGGGAGGAATCGGTGTTGGAGGAGCAGCCGGTAACGGCGTGGTCTATGAGCAAAACAAGCGAATAGGAATGGCAAAATTAACGCAATTGAGCATAGGATTTCAGGCTGGCGGACAAGCGTATCGAGAAGTGATATTTTTTGAATCCAAAAATGAAATGGACCGGTTTAAAGAAAGCCGATTCGAGTTTTCCGCACAAGCCTCAGCGGTTGCGGTAACCGAAGGCGCTTCCGCAAATGTAAAATATACCAATGGCGTGATGGTTTTCACCATGCAGAAAGGCGGACTCATGTACGAGGCGTCAATTGGAGGACAGCAATTCAAGTTTAATAACTTGTGATAAAAACAAAACGGCTGAGAAATTTTCTCAGCCGTTTTGTTTTTAATAGGTATATTGAAATGCTATACTGATTTCTTTTTAGTTTCGAATAAAATGTATTTTTTGAATACATATTTCCAAGGCATGAAGAGTATTGGTATTATAATTCCGGTGAACATATACGCCATTCCTTCTGCTGGTGAACCTTCAAGAGTGCCGGCAGACCACAGCGGATAAGCGACAACAATAAGCCAAAGTCCTTTGTAGAAAATCATAAAAAGCATAATGGGTAACATGCGCAACGTATGGAATACGCCCAAAAGCGCCAGTGTGGAGTACGCCGCCCAACAGCACCAAGCAACTGCCCTTGTTGGATCCCAAGCACCTTCATGGGTAAGAATAACGGTCCAAGAATCTGTGGCAACAAAAACAAACATTAACGCGAAGAACAACCGCATCACATAAATATTGATTCTGCGAACGCCTTCGTAGTTTTCGTAGTCCGGTAGGAAAATATTTTTGATTCGGAACTTGGTTTGTTTCTGCTCTTGTGACACTTGCTCTGTTGTGTTCATCGGTTTTCTCTTTGGTTTAGATTGAGCCAAGATATAAAAAAAGCTACATCCTTTTAAGGTCAGTAGCTTATTTTTGTTTTAGTTGTAATTTTTTATCATTGTGGTACGGAAGAGATTTTTGATCTATCGACCGAGAGAAATTTTGTATATCAGATATAGTTTAACGAGCGCGACCATTTTTCTTGATGAACACTTTGCGAAGTAAGGGCAAAAGTTAATTTGGAATTTGAATTAGTTTGTACTATATTTCCGCATTAATATATTTAAATGAAAATTTTAAAATTAATTCAAATTGATGGTTTTATAGATGGAGGTAGTTCAAAACCTTTATTAATAACAGCTGTTGATGAGCTAGGAAAAGTTAATCATTACGTAATGAAACTTTTTAAAAAAAAATATGTTGAGCAAAATTTTAGTGTTGCTAAGGAAATATTAATTTCGGAGTTAGCTAATGAATTCAATTTAGCAGTTCCCAATTATGCTGTTATTGATATTGACCACAGTTTGTTAATTGATTTTTTTGAAAAAGAAGAATTAGATAATTTAGATGATGGATATAAGTTTTGTAGTGAGTTTAACGGTCAATATGTGATTTTTAATCCGTTGGTTTCACTTCAGTTTATTAAATCATATGATATTGCAAATTTGTTTGCTTTTGATAATGTTATAATTAATAGCGATAGGGGAGGTTTTAGAAACAAACCAAATTTGTTAGTTAATGATGATGAGATTTTATTAATAGATCACGAGCAAACTTTACCTTTTATTAATAATTCTTATAGCGATCCGAATTATTTTACATATTTACAAAATTATCCCTATCAACGTCATATTGTAATAACTCATTTAAAATCATTGAGAGTTAAGAATGGAATTTTTGACGAATTTGCAGAAATGTTAAAGCATTTGAATATAAATAGATTTATTAGTATTTTTAATGAATTAGATTCTTTGAATATTAATTTTGGAGATAGAGATGATTTTTTACTATTTTTGGAATGGATTAAAAATAAAAGAATGCCAATATGTAACCACTTAATTGGTATAATAAAATGAAAAAAGATTTTTATAAATATTGTGTCTTAAAATACAAGCATTCTCCATTTCTTGATGAGAGTATAAATATTGGTTTGCTTATTTTTTTTAGTAATGTTGGTAAATTTTCATTTTCATATTCAAAAAACTTAAGTCGTATAAAGGTTATATATAATAATGTTCCCGAAAGGACAATTAAAGAATATCTTAAGCAAATTGATAAAAGACTTGAAAGATTATCACTAAATAATGATGTTTTTCATAAATTAGAAATTGATGATTTATCTTCATTTATTTCCAAATATATTCTTCCTCTTGATGGAAGTGTACTTCAGTTTTCTAATTTTAAAACTGATTATCAACAAGATTTTAAAAATGATTTCATAGAAGAAATTCTGTTAAATAAATATCTTATAGAAGATATAAAACATCAGTTTAATCAGCCTAAAGAACCAGAATTATTACATCAATTTTATGATAATTTACGAGGTTTAGATTTTAATCTCATAAATAGAGATAAGAAAAGATTTTTTGTTGATTATACTGTTACTAATGAAAACGGAAACGAATTTAAATTTGATTATGCTTGGCAAAATGGTAGTTTAAATTTAGTCAAACCAATTAGTTTTGATCTTAAGGAGTCTAAAAGCATTGCTGAGAAAGCTTATAAAAATTTAGGGCAGTTTATTGATTTAGAGAATGAAGCAAAAAATAATAATTTGCAATATGATTTGATAATTGGGAGACCTAAATTTAAAAGTTTGTTTAAAGACTATGATCATGCAATTTCATTACTAGATAAAATTAAATATGCAAGAATTATTGAGGAAAATGAAATTGATAATTATTCACTAAAAGCAATAAAAGCTATTACCGAATAAATTATTGATATTTGTTAATATTGTTGTAGCTAATTTGTATATCTATCCATAAATCAATATTTTTTTAATTCTTTAGAAACCAAATGAATTTTTCAGAGAGAATCAATTTAATAATGAAAAAAATCTGACTAATTCCCATAAAAAAAACCGACTAAAAATCACTTCTCAGTCGGTTTGTATTTTAAAAAATGTATTTAATTTTTACGCCAAAAACGCTTTCAATTCCTCGTACTTTTTAATTTTTGTGCTCACTTTTTCCTTTCCTAAAACACTTTCAATTTGTTTAGGAATCGGTAATTTTACGTTTAATGTTGGTTCAACCGTATCCAAAAACTTTATTGGGTGGGCAGTTTCTAAGAAAATACCAAGTGCATTTGGATGGTTTTGTAATTCTTTTTTCAATCCGAGATAACCAACAGCTCCGTGAGGTTCCGCAATGTAACCATCGGTGTTGTAAATGGTTTTCATGGCTTCAATAGTTTCGGCATCTGAGAACGTAAACGAAGAGAAATCTTTTTTGAATTGCTCTAAATCATTGTGGTACATTTCCTGAATTCGGATGAAATTACTTGGATTCCCCACATCCATCGCATTTGAGATCGTCGCTATCGAAGGTTTAGGATCGTAAACTCCGTTTTCTAAAAATCGCGGAACCGTATCATTCACATTCGTAGAAGCTACAAAATGTTCGATAGGCAATCCCATTTTTTTGGCAATGATACCCGCGCAAATATTTCCAAAATTCCCACTTGGGCAAGAGAAAACTAATGGTTTGTTTTGTTTTTTTAATGCTTTATACGCAAAGAAGAAATAAAACATTTGTGGCAACCAGCGCGCAATATTAATCGAATTTGCCGAGGTCAGATTTTTATGTTTTAAACTTTCGTCAAGAAAAGCTTTTTTGACCATATCCTGACAATCATCAAAAACACCGTCTACTTCAAGCGCTTTAATATTTTGTCCTAAAGTGGTCAATTGTCGTTCCTGAATATCGCTCACTTTTCCGGATGGATACAGAATAATAACTTCAACGCCTTTTACACCAAGGAAACCACTCGCTACAGCACCACCAGTATCACCGGAAGTCGCTACAAGAACCGTATTTTTACTGTCTTGGTTGTCTTTGTTGAAATAACCCAAACAACGCGACATAAAACGCGCGCCTACGTCCTTGAAAGCCATAGTTGGACCATGAAACAATTCAAGGGAATAAATGCCTTTTTCAACTTCGACAACAGGGAAATCAAAACACAAGGTTTCGGCAATGATTTGTTTTAAGGTTGCTTCCGGGATTTCGTCACCCACAAATTGTTGAATCGCTTGAAAAGCAATCTCTTCGTTGCTTAAATTTTCGATAGTGTCAAAAAAAGCAGGTGCTAATGGGATGATACTTTCCGGAAAATACAATCCTTTATCAGTGGCTAATCCTTGTATTACGGCTTCTTTGAAAGAAACCTTGGGTGCGTTATGGTTTAAACTGTAATATTTCATTGTGTTTAGTAATTGTAGAATCCCTACCCCAACCCTTCCCAAAGGGAAGGGAGACGAAACTGGATTCAGTATGTGTTGTTGTAATTTTAAAATCAATAATCTTATTCCTTTTATTCCTCCTTCGGGGGTTAGGGGGCTATTATTTTCATTCCTTCGTCATTCACTTTTGAAACGTGAATTTCGTACGGTAAATTCATTTCGTCGTACACGATGCTCATGGCTTTTGCGATTTTATCTGCGGTTTCCTTTCCTTTGCTCAAAGCAAAAATTGAAGGACCCGAACCCGAGATTCCGGAACCTAAAGCTCCGTTTTCGTACGCTGTTTTTTTGATTAAATCAAATCCTGGAATCAAGACACTTCGCAACGGTTCCACGATTTCATCATGCAATGAACGTCCGATTAAGTCATAATCTTTGGTATACAATCCAGCGACTAATCCGCCCACATTTCCCCATTGCGTAATAGCACTTTTTAAGGAAACCGTTTGTTTCAATACCGAACGCGCATCCGAAGTTTTCAACTCAATTTGAGGATGAACGACAGTAGCGTACAATTCCGACGGGCTTTCAATTTTGATAATGTCCAACGGATTTGAACTTCTCACCAACGTAAAGCCGCCTAAAAGGGCAGGAGCAACGTTATCAGCATGGGCATTTCCACTGGCTAATTTTTCGCCTTGCATCGCAAATAAAACCAATTCTTTTCTTGTAAATGGACGTCCCAATAATTCATTGATGCCAAAAACAGCACCAGCTGAACTTGCGGCACTACTGCCAATTCCGCTTCCGGCTTTGATGTGTTTGTAGATTTCGATTTCGAAACCAAATTCGGTTTCAATAGCTTCTAGCATTGCCAAAGCAGCAACTCCAGCTACATTTTTTTCGGTTTCCAAAGGCAAATCGGCGCCCACAATTTTAGTGATGCGAATCCCTTTTACATCTGATTTCCGAATAATCATTTCGTCTCCCGCAGTTTCTAAACAAAGCCCCAAGACATCAAATCCACAGGAAAGATTGGCGATTGTAGCGGGGCAAAATATTTTTATTTCGTTCATAATACTAGTATTAAAGTCTAAAGTCATAAAGTGGTAAAGTCTTAGGAATGAATATAAAATCAAGTGGTTAACTTTTAGACTTTATGACATTCGACTTTACGACTTATTTATACGTTTCCAATTCTAATCACATCAGCAAATATTCCTGAAGCAGTAACGGCAGCTCCGGCACCGGCGCCTTTTATCAATAAAGGTTGGTCTACATAACGGTCAGTGAAAAACAATACGATATTGTCTTTTCCTTCCAGATTGTAAAAAGGATGGTCTTTCGGGATAAAACGCAATCCAACATTTGCTTTCCCGTTTTCAAATTGCGCTACGTATTTCAAACGAGAATCTTTGCTCAACGCTTCTTTATAAATAGTTTCAAAATGAGCTGCGTGTTCTATTAAAGATTTGAAAAAAGCTTCGTTATTTGTAGTGTCCAAACATTCTGCAGGCATAAAAGATTCATTGACAATCTCGTCAATTTCCATTTTATAACCGCTTTCTCGTATCAAAATTAATATCTTTCTGGCAACGTCAATTCCGCTCAAATCAATCTTCGGGTCCGGCTCTGTAAATCCTTGTACACCAGCTTCTTTAACGACGTCATGAAAAGTATTGTTTTCATTGAAGTTATTAAAAATAAAGTTCAAACTTCCTGATAATACGGCTTGAATTTTATTGACTTTGTCTCCTGAAGCAATCAGATTTTTTACGGTATCAATGATTGGTAATCCAGCTCCAACATTAGTTTCAAATAGAAACGGAGCATTGAACTGTCGGGATAATTTTTTTAGTTTTTTATAATTATCGTACTCTGATGCACAGGCGATTTTGTTACAAGTCACTACGGCAATATTGCGTTTTAAATACTGCTCATACGTTTTAGACACGCTTTCGTTTGCAGTGATATCAACAAAAATACTATTGCGTAAATTGAGATCTTTTACATTATAAAGAAACTTTTCTTTATTGGCTTTTTCACCATTTTCTAAAGCAGATTGCCAATTTTTCAAGGAGATTCCGTCCTCGTCAAAATGCATTTTTCTGGAATTAGATAAAGCAATAACGCGTACATTTATTTTTAGATTGTCTTTTAGGAATTTATTTTGTTGGTAAATTTGCTCGATGAATTTCTCTCCCACATTTCCAACACCCATTACAAATAGATTTAACTGTTTGGTATTTTCTTCGAAAAAGTTTTCATGCAGCGAATTCAATGCTTTTTTTACATCTCTTTCGTTGATTACTGCCGAAATATTTCTTTCGGAAGCACCCTGCGCAATCGCTCTGATGTTTACGTTGTTTTTACCCAAAGTGCTAAACATTCGACCGCTTAAACCTTGATGATTTTTCATGTTTTCACCAACCAAAGCAATGATGCACAGGTTTTTTTCAACGATACAAGGATCGATTTTGTTTTGTAAAATTTCGACTTCAAAAGCGCGGTTAATTGCATCTTCTGCCACATCAGCATCTGAGTTTAGAATTCCGATACAAATAGAATGTTCCGATGAAGCTTGCGTAATGAAAATCACATTGATATTTTCATGTGACAATACCTCAAAAAGTCTTTTGGAAGAACCGGTAACACCAATCATTCCTGGTCCTTCAAGTGTAATCAAAGTGATATTATCGATATGGCTAATTCCTTTTACGGGATTAGTATGATCCATTTCCTGATTTGAAATATACGTTCCCTCGGCTTCCGGTTCAAAAGTGTTTTTGATAAGAATTGGAATATTCTTTCTTAACACGGGCTGAATAGTTGGCGGATATAAGACTTTGGCACCAAAATGAGATAATTCCATCGCTTCCTGATAGGAAATGAAGGCAATAGGTTGTGCTTGTTTTACAATTTTTGGATTGGCAGTGTACATTCCGTTAACGTCAGTCCAAATTTCTAAATCAGTTGCATTCAATGCTCCGGCGAGAATAGCAGCAGTATAATCAGAACCGCCACGACCTAAAGTAGTATTGATTCCGTCCATTGATGCGGCAATAAATCCAGGCATTACAACCACTTGATTTTCATTCGAATCAAAAAATTCAGCAATTAATTGATTTGAAACTTCAAAGTTTACTGTGGCTTTTCCAAAATGATTGTCGGTTTTGATTAGCTCACGACTGTCTTTATAACTGCTGTTTTTTAGATTTTGTTTCAATGCTTCGGCAATAATATAAGAAGACAATAATTCCCCAAAACTTAAAATAGTATCCGAAGTTCTAGGAGATAATTCCCCCAAAAGATAGCATCCGTCTAATAACGTTTCCAGATGATTGATGATTCTTTTTATATGGCTTAACAAGCCGCTTTGTTCGCTTACAGGAATAAGTTCTTTTAAAGCGTCTAAATGTTTTTTCTCTAAATCGGCAAGGATTTCTTTAAAGCTTTCGTCACCGGCAGCTGCTTTTTGAGAAGCAAGTTGAAGCAAATCAGTAATTTTGCTAAAAGCAGAAACCACAACAATTAATTGCTCTTCTTTTGCTTTATTGATAATGATATCTAAAACCAGTTTTATATTTTGTGCATTGGCAACCGAAGTTCCACCAAATTTTAATACTTTCATTTTTGTTTATTTTATGTAAAAAATGCAAATGTTTCTTATATACCCAAGAACTTTCTTTCTTTAGAAAAAAAATATAATAATAGGATTATATGTAAAATGTATACCCCTAAGGGGTAGTAGTTGTTGTAGTAAATGTAACAGAAGAAGCAACCCAAAGTTGAGTTGTAATCGAAGAATGATATGTTGTTCTGTTGTTTGTCATTTGATTTTTCAAAAGTACAGTTTTTTATAAAAATGGAAGCCTCTAATTTCGTTTTTGCGAATATTTTAATATTTCAATTCCATTCAGGAGAATATTGAATATTGTGTATTTTTCAAGGTTCATGTTGGAGCTATTCGTATTTTTATTTAAAAAACGAAACGATTTGTAACTCGATTTATAACTTTATAAAAATAATTAATGCTTGTAACGAAGCCGTTTTAAGTAGCTTTTATTTATTATTCCTGAGATTTAGTGATGCTATACGTATTAATTTGAGTGTTTTATAGCTGTAATTTCAAGTTAGGTGATTTGTAACTTTTTATGGATAAAACTTAATGTTATTTTGTTTTTAGGCTTGTATTTTAAATTATCATCAATAAAGGTTGTTTATTAATATAGATTTATTGAATTTTACCCTTTAATTAGAAAATAAAAATGGACAATACACATTATATAAGTACGCAATTACTGAGTTTTGATACATTAGAAGAGATTATTTCTCACGGGAAATTAGTAGCATTGTCTGAAGAAGCGAAAGTTAATATTCAAAAATGTAGGGATTATTTAGACAAAAAAATGGCTTCTCATTCAGAACCTATTTATGGTATAAATACAGGATTTGGTTCGCTTTGTAATGTAAAAATATCAAACGATAATTTATCACAACTACAAGAGAATTTAGTGAAATCACATTCTTGTGGAACGGGTGAAGAAGTGCCAACTGCAATTGTAAAATTGATGCTGTTGCTCAAAATTCAATCGTTGAGTTATGGACATTCTGGAATTCAATTACAAACGGTGGAACGATTAATTGAATTTTATAACAATGATATTTTACCGATAATTTATACACAAGGTTCCCTAGGAGCTTCTGGTGATTTAGCTCCATTGGCACATTTATCATTACCTTTATTAGGAGAAGGTGATGTTTATTTTGAAGGTAAGAAAGTACATTCTAGTGAAGTTCTGAAGCGTTTTGACTGGAAACCAATTGTATTGCAGTCTAAAGAAGGATTAGCTTTGTTGAATGGAACCCAATTCATGAGTGCTTATGGAGCATATATTTTGATGAAAGTTAGTAAGTTCTCTTATTTTGCGGATTTAATAGGAACTATTTCATTAGAAGCTTTTGATGGAAGAATAGAACCTTTTCATGAATTGATTCATTTTATTAGGCCTCACAAAGGACAAATTGTAACTGCAAATAGAATAAAAGGATTTTTAGAAGGAAGTGAAATTATTGAACAAGTAAAAACACATGTTCAAGATCCCTATTCTTTTAGATGTATGCCGCAAGTTCACGGCGCTTCAAAAGATGCGTTTGATTATGTTAAGAAAGTTTTCAAAACAGAAATCAATTCGGTGACGGATAATCCTAATATTTTCATTGAAAGCGATCAAATTATATCTGGAGGTAATTTTCATGGACAACCATTGGCTTTAGCCTTGGATTTTATGGCAATTGCTTTGGCAGAATTAGGAAGTATTTCAGAGCGAAGAACGTATCAATTAATTTCTGGTTTGCGTAATCTTCCTGCATTTTTAGTCGATAATCCAGGATTAAATTCGGGTTTGATGATTCCACAATATACGGCTGCAAGTATTGCTAGTCAAAATAAACAATTGGCGACTCCTGCCAGTATTGACAGTATTGTTTCTAGTAACGGGCAAGAAGATCATGTAAGTATGGGAGCAAATGCAGCTACAAAAGCCTTACGTGTTTTAGATAATCTGGAACGAATTTTAGCGATTGAGCTCATGAATGCTTCGCAAGCCATTGAATACAGACGACCATTGGTTTCTAGTGATTTTATAGAGCTATTTTTAAGTGCCTATCGAGAGGAAGTTCCATTAATAAAAGAAGATCGAATTTTACATTATGATATTGAGAATACCGTTTCTTTTTTAAACACTTTTCAAATAGAAAACGATTTGTTAATATTAACTTAACATTGGCTTTGAATAATGCAGTAATTTTGCCGAACTAAATTTTAATGAAATGAATATAAATAATTTTTTCCAGTTTTTGGTTCCTAAAGACAAAAAGTTCTTCCCTCTTTTTGAGGAAGCTTCTAGTAATTTAATTGAAATTGCTACAAACTTGCATGAGGCTGTAAATCTTCCTTTGAAGGAACGTGAGGTTCTTTTTCAAAAAATTGATGCTTTAGAGCAAAAAGGAGAAGACATTACGCGTCAGACAAATTTAGAATTAAGTAGAAATTTCATTACTCCATTTGATAGGGAGGATATTCACTCATTGATTACCTCAATTGATAATGTTGCGGATAACCTTCATGGTGCAGCAAGTAGAATGCGTTTGTATCAAGTAGATAAAATTACAAAATCAATCAGAAAATTGACTGAAATCAATCTTGAAGCGTGTCAGAATATTGATGTAGCGGTTAGAGAATTAAGAGATTTGAAAAAAATCAAGAATATAACTGATGCTTGTGTAAGAATTAATAAGTTAGAAAATAAATCTGATAACGTGTATGACAAAGCGGTTCTTGATTTGTTCGAAAACGAAACGGATGCAAAAAACATTATCAAATACAAAGAAGTATTGTCAGTTTTAGAAACTGCTGCTGATAAATGTAAAAGTGTAGCAAGTGTTTTAGAATCAATTTCTGTAAAACATTCTTAATTTAATCGGTTTTATTCTGAAATTATAATTATGGAATTTACTCTACTTATAGTTATTATAGTCCTAGCTCTAATCTTTGATTATATTAATGGTTTTCATGATGCTGCCAATGCTATAGCAACTGTTGTAGCTACAAAAGTATTATCGCCTTTCCAAGCAGTAGTTTGGGCGGCATTCTTTAACTTTTTGGCGTATTGGGTTTTTGGTTTTGGTGTAGCAGATACTGTTGCGAAAACGGCCAATACTATGGATATCAACTTAATTGTTATCCTAGCAGGTGTAATAGCAGCCATCATTTGGAATTTATTTACTTGGTGGCAAGGAATTCCTTCTAGTTCTTCACATACCTTAATTGGTGGTTTTGCAGGAGCAGCAATTGCTCATGCCGGTTTTGGAGTTGTTTCTTGGTACAAAGCAGGAAAAGATGGTGGGATGCCTTCAGGGGTTTTAATCATTATTGCTTTTATTATATTGGCACCATTATTAGGGGCTTTGATTTCTTATTTGATGTCAATTTGGCTTCTTAATGCCTCTAAAAAGAGTATTTATCCAAAGATTTTCACAGCTTCTTTAATGATCTTGACCGTTTGGTTCGTAGAAAGCCAAATGATTTATTATGATCAAATTGAAAAGCCTCGTTTCGATTCTCCTTTTTGGAGTGTAGCATTTGAAGCACATAATATAAAATGGTTCTTGGTTGCCTTTATTATTTTGTCAATAAGCACATTTTGTTTAATATTCAGTAGTTTAAATTTGAATCAAGCTACGGCATGGTTGAAAAAAATGCAATTACTATCATCAGCAGCCTTTAGTTTAGGACATGGTGGAAATGATTCACAAAAAGTAATGGGTATTATTGCTGCCGCTGTTGCAGTTTATATAAACACTAGTGGTGTAGCACAGGAATCATTACCAGCTTGGTTAGATGTGGTTTTGCCTAATGATGAAGGAGCATTCAAAATGCCAGCTTGGATTCCTTTAGCTTGTTATTCTGCTATTGCAGCCGGAACGTTAAGTGGAGGATGGAAAATTGTGAAAACAATGGGTTCGAAAATTACAAAAGTGACTTCTTTTGAAGGTGTTGCCGCAGAAACTGCAGGAGCATTGACATTATATTTTACAGAGCATTTTAAAGTGCCTGTAAGCACAACGCATACTATTACTGGATCTATCATTGGAGTTGGACTTACTAAAAGAGTTTCTGCAGTGCGATGGGGAATGACTGTTAGCTTATTATGGGCTTGGGTTTTAACCATTCCAATTTCAGCAATATTAGCAGCAATCATTTACTATCTCTTTAGTATTTTTATTTAATGCTAAAATAACAATCATAAAAAAAAAAACCATTCTTAGACGAATGGTTTTTTTTTGCTCTAAAATTAATTTTTTTAAAACAGTAGGTCTTGTATTTCCTTCGTTTTATCAAATACGCTTTTCGCGAAAGGACATAATGGTAAAATTTTAAGATTATTTTCCCGTGCATATTGTACGGCTTCCATCACCATTTTTTTGCCTACACTTTGTCCTGCAAAATTAGGATTTACTTCGGTGTGGTCAATAATAAATTTATCGGTTCCTGCCCAAGTATAGGTCATTTTTCCAGCTTCAACCTCGTTAGTTGTGGCTTTGAAATAACCGTTTTTGGTATCGTTTACATGTTCAATTGTCATTAGTTTCTAATTTAATTCAGTTGTTATTTCGATTGGGTTTGTTAAAATTTTGTGTATTGGACATTTGTCGGCAATGTTTATTAATCGTTTTTTTTGATCATTCTCTAAGTTGCCAAATAATTGAATGTTGCGCATTATTTTGAATTTATTTTCTACTGAATCAGTTTCAAAAATGACTTCAACTTTTACATCGGTTAAATCCCAGCCTTTTCGGTTGGCATACATCCGTAAAGTGATACAGGTACAAGCCGCTAGTGAAGAAGCCAGTAATTCTTTTGGCGCAAAGCCTAGATCTTTTCCTCCGTTACTTTCAGGTTCGTCAGAAATAATAAAATTAGTTTCTGATTGTATTTCTGTTTTATAAAGTTCAGCGCCGATACTGGCTATTATTTTACCCATATTATTGTCTTTTATTTTGTTCTGGAAGTGGAACAAATTCAGTTTCATTCGGAACTGTATCAAAGGTTTGTGCCAACCATTTTTCTTTTGCTTTTTCAATCAATTCTTTAGTTGAAGCAACAAAATTCCAATAGATAATTCTTTCTTCTGGAAAAGGATCTCCACCAAAAATGTAAATAGTCGTGTTTGCGGCCATTTCAAACGTACAGAGTTTACTGTCTTTGGCAATTAAAATTTGCTTTGGACCAAAAACATTTTCTTCACTTTCGATACTGCCTTCTAAAATATACAAAGCGCTTTCGCCAAATAAATGCTCACCAATTGTTACCGTTTGTGCCGTGGTGCTTTTTAATTCTAAGAGGTAAAGCGGACTGTAAACTGGGACAGGAGATTTTCTGCCAAGTACTTCGCCAGCTATTAGTTTAAAAGCAATATTATCCGTTTTCCATTCAGGAATTTGATTCTCAGGAACATGAAAAAAAGAAGGTTCTATTTCTTCTAATTCTTTTGGTAAAGCAACCCAAATTTGAAGTCCGTGTAGCATCTTGCTGGAACTTCGCAAATACTCCGGAGTTCGTTCAGAGTGGACGATTCCTTTTCCTGCAGTCATCCAATTGATTTGTCCGGGTTTAATTTCCATTTCCGTTCCCAAACTATCTCGGTGCATAATGCTTCCTTCGAACAGATATGTCAACGTGGAAAGCCCAATGTGTGGGTGCGGCGGAACATCTAAGTTTTCGTATTCGCTCATGCTAGAAGGTCCCATGTGATCGATGAATGCAAATGGCCCAACCATTCTTTTTTCTCGAAAGGGAAGCAATCGCCCAACCATAAAGTTGCCAATATTACTCGGACGTTCTTCTATAATTAGTTTTATATTTGACATATTAAGTGTTTTTTTTAAAGCTAAAAATAACAAAAATTGACTTTGTGTTTACTATTTCTTTTTAGTTTATTCCGCTTAAACTTTTGTGGATGTGTTTGCGCTTGTGATAGGTTTGTTTTAAATTTTGATTGCCCGAAATGATGCTGATATTTCCATCAATTTCTAACATTGCGAGTTTTACATCTTTAAAATATTCGATTCCATGTTCGCGCAT
This sequence comes from Flavobacterium sp. KS-LB2, assembly GCF_036895565.1. Lineage (NCBI taxonomy): Bacteria > Pseudomonadati > Bacteroidota > Flavobacteriia > Flavobacteriales > Flavobacteriaceae > Flavobacterium > Flavobacterium sp. KS-LB2. Next base: position 1,490,572 of record NZ_CP145904.1, read on the forward strand.
GGCTTCTTTCAATTCATCTGATGTAATATTTAATTTGCTTAAAGTTTTAAAATCAAGATTACCATCGTGTATCAAGATTTCTGGTTTTTCTTGCATGAAATCACTGAATCGTGGGTATTTATACATCAATTTCTTTAAAATAAAATTAATGCTAAAAAGGACCGAAGCCGCGGCTAAACCTCCCCATAAACTGGTATCGTTTCCTACCATTGCATTTTGAACGGAGTTGCTGATGAGCAGAATTAATATTACATCAGCAGTGTTCAATTGAGACAATTCTTTCTTCCCAAAAAGTCGTAAAGCGATAACCATAAAAAAATAAACGGCACTACTGCGAAGAATTATAGCAAGGTACTCGTTCATTTTTTTAGGTTTACTATTTTGTTTTTAACTTTAAGAATGACCAAAACTTAAATAAAGTTTTTACAAATTCAAGGTTAGCATAATACTATTTCAAATCTGTTTTTTGTTTGAAATTTTTTTCTATTGCTTTGATCATTTCACCAGCAATATCTTTATTGGTAGCACCTTCAATTCCTTCTAGTCCTGGGGATGAATTTACTTCTAATAATAAAGGCCCTTTTGAGGAGCGTATGATATCAACACCAGCCACTTTCAAGTCCATTGCTTTTGTAGCTTTTATAGCAATACGTTTTTCTTCTGCGGTTACTTTTATAACTGAAGCGGTTCCTCCAAGATGAATGTTGGCTCTGAATTCCCCAGGCATCGCTTCACGCTGAATGGCAGCAACCACTTTTCCATCAATTACAAAACAACGGATGTCTTTTCCATTAGCTTCTTTGATAAACTCTTGAACTAATATGTTGGCATTTAAGCTTTTGAAAGCATTTATAACACTTTCTGCAGCTTTTTTTGTCTCAGCCAATACAACACCTTTTCCTTGTGTTCCTTCAAGTAATTTTACAATTAAAGGTGAACCTCCTACCATTTTTATTAAATCGTCGGTATCTAATGGTGAGTTTGCAAAACCTGTGGTTGGAATTTCCACCCCATGATTTAACAATAATTGTAAAGAGTATAATTTATCGCGAGATTGTGTAATGGCATTTGAAGAATTCAAACAAAAAACTTTTAAGGCTTCAAATTGTCTGGTTAAAGCGCAGCCATAAAAAGTAATACTAGGTCTGATTCTTGGAATTATTGCATCAAATTGATTTAATATTTTACCACCACGATAATGAATTTCTGGTGTTTTTGCATCCAGTTTCATGTAACATTCCTTGATGTTAAGGAAGTGCATTTCGTGACCACGCATTTCCCCGGCTTCCATGATACGCTTGTTGCTGTACAATTCAGGATTGCTGGCTAAAAGCCCGATTCGTAAACCAGAGCTTGCTTTTTCTGAATTTTTATATAATTCTTTTAAGCTATCAGAAGTTGGTTGTCCCAAAAGATATTTTTGTTCGGGATCAACTAGAACTCTACCACTCATGGCTTCACGGCCCAAAAGCATTCGGAAACCCATTGAATCTCGGTTAGTCAACGTCATTTCTATTGGCCACTGTGAACTTCCAATTTGTAGATTTGTTTGAATCACATAGCGTTGTTCTCTAAAACCACTGGAACTTTTTACAATTCGTTTGTCGATTAACCGTGCTTCACAATGAATTACCGTTTTTAGATTATTTTGTATTGGGTTGATGTCAAATTTTACCCAGTTGCTCTCATTTTTTATAAACGGAGCAATGTTTATAGCGTGTAGAGCTGATGTTTTTGCACCCGAATCTACTCGGGCTTTAATAGTAGGAATTCCTAATTCTGGAAAAGAACACCATTCTTCACTACCTAAAATAACTTTGTTATCTGACATAAATTAATTTTGTTTAACCTTTTTTATAAAGACCAAATGTAAATATTTGTTTTCAAAAAAAGTATGTTTACTGTAAAGAATAAACCCGCTATGTTATAAAAACGTAACGGGTTTATTTTACTGAATTTGTTTGTAAATTTAAGGATTTGTAGGTTCTCCAGCTTTGTGAATTTGAACTGTAAGCTCTTGTGAACCATCTTCAATATCCATAAAAATTTCATCTCCTGAAGTGATTTTTGAGGTAATTATTTCTTCAGCAAGAGCATCTTCTACATATTTTTGAATCGCTCTTTTTAATGGTCTAGCGCCAAATTGCTTGTCAAAACCTTTCTCTGCAATAAATGCTTTTGCTTTGTCAGAAAGATTTAATTGATATCCTAATTCAGCAACACGAGCGAATAATTTTTTCAATTCGATTTCGATAATCAAATCAATATCATGTTTTTCTAAAGCATTGAAAACAATTACATCATCAATTCGGTTAAGAAATTCTGGAGCAAAAGTTTTTTTCAATGCATTTTCGATAATGCTTTTCGAATTATCGTCAGCCTGAGCCACTTTTGCAGCAGTTCCAAAACCAACACCTTGTCCGAAATCTTTCAATTGTCTGGCTCCAACATTTGAAGTCATAATAATTATTGTATTCTTGAAGTCAATTTTGCGTCCAAGACTATCAGTTAAATAACCATCATCTAAAACTTGTAAAAGCATATTGAAAACATCAGGATGCGCTTTTTCTATCTCATCCAATAATACTACACAATATGGTTTTCTACGAACTTTTTCGGTTAATTGACCACCTTCTTCATATCCTACGTATCCCGGAGGTGCTCCAACTAAACGAGAAATCGCGAATTTTTCCATGTATTCACTCATGTCAATTCGAATGAGTGCATCTTCAGAATCGAATAATTCTTTTGCTAAAACCTTAGCCAATTGAGTTTTACCAACACCAGTTTGTCCTAAGAATATAAAGGAACCAATTGGACGATTCGGATCTTTCAATCCGGCACGATTTCTTTGGATAGAACGAGCAATTTTCATCACTGCTTCTTTTTGTCCAATAACCTTACCTTCAATTAGTTCAGGAAGTTTAGCTAGTTTGTTACTTTCGGTTTGTGCAATTCGATTTACGGGAATTCCACTCATCATAGAAACTACATCAGCAACATTGTCTTCGGTAACTTCAATTCGGTTATTTTTAGCGTCTTCTTCCCATTGTTCTTGAGCAATAGCTAAGTCTTTTTCAATTCGTTTTTCATCATCACGAAGTTTAGCGGCCTCTTCGTATTTTTGTTTTTTAACAACAACATTCTTTAATTCACGTACGTCTTCTAATTGACGCTCCAAATCTAAAATTTGTTTTGGTACTTCAATGTTAGTAATATGAACTCGAGATCCTGCCTCGTCTAATGCATCAATCGCTTTGTCTGGTAAGAAACGTTCAGACATGTATCTGTCAGTTAATTTTACACAAGCTTCAATAGCTTCTGGAGTGTAAGTAACATTATGGTGATCTTCGTATTTGTTTTTGATGTTATTCAAAATGGTAATCGTTTCCGATACTGATGTAGGTTCTACGATTATTTTTTGAAAACGTCTCTCTAATGCACCATCTTTTTCTATGTACTGTCTGTATTCGTCTAATGTTGTTGCACCTATACACTGAATCTCTCCACGAGCTAATGCTGGTTTAAACATGTTAGAAGCGTCCAATGAACCTGTTGCGCCACCAGCACCAACAATAGTGTGAATTTCATCTATAAAAAGAATGATATCATCATTTTTTTCTAGTTCGTTCATCACTGCTTTCATGCGTTCTTCAAATTGTCCTCTGTATTTTGTACCAGCAACAAGACTTGCTAAATCTAAGGTAACAACGCGTTTGTTGAATAAAGTACGTGATACCTTTTTCTGAATAATGCGCAAGGCTAAACCTTCGGCAATAGCTGATTTTCCTACACCTGGTTCTCCAATAAGTAATGGATTATTCTTTTTACGACGGCTCAAAATTTGCGAAACACGTTCGATTTCTTTCTCGCGCCCTACAACGGGATCCAGTTTTCCTTCTTCGGCCATTTCTGTTAAATCTCTTCCGAAATTATCTAAAACAGGAGTTTTAGATTTCTTATTGGATTTATTGGCTGGATTATTAAAAGTCCCTTCTTTTAGACTGTCATCTTGTCCTGAATCGTCATTATAAGATTCGTTTCGGGGCAAATTTTCTATAAAATCTTCTTCGTTTGGAGTCATGTTTAGATATTGTTCTTTAGCTATATCGTAATCAATTTTCAGTTTATTCAATAGCTTGGTTGTTGGATCGTTTTCGTTTCTTAAAATGCACAACAATAAATGTGCGGTGCTAATCGAGGAACTTTGAAAAACTTTTGCTTCTAGAAAAGTGGTTTTCAAGGCTCGTTCAGCTTGTCTTGTCAAGTGTAAGTTTTTCTTTTCAACATTTACGTCTAAGCTTGGACTTGCGGGGCTTAGGATTTCTACTTTTCTGCGCAAATGTTCTAAATCAACATCTAAGTTATTCAATATTTGAATTGCTTTTCCGTTTCCGTCTCTTAGAATACCTAGCATTAAGTGTTCTGTTCCTATAAAGTCATGCCCTAGTCGCAAAGCTTCTTCTTTGCTGTAAGTAATAACGTCTTTTACTCTTGGTGAAAAATTATCATCCATAATATATATTTGATATCGTAAATTTAGTGAATTAGTGATAGAAAAACAAAAACCATTCCTATTAGAAGTCATGTCAGCTAAGAGACAAAAATAATCATAATAATAAAGTTAAATTTCCCTTAAATTATTAACTAAAAACGAGGTTTATTTTGTTAATAAATCATTGAAATAAGTGTTTCTAAATTGGTTTAAAAATTTCAAAAAGACGTATATTGGCACGTTTTGAAACTAATATAATTTTTTAATATAACAACTTATGTCTGAAGGAGAAAAGTTAATTCCTATTAACATAGAAGATGAAATGAAATCAGCTTACATCGATTATTCGATGTCAGTAATTGTATCAAGAGCACTTCCAGATGTTAGAGATGGTTTGAAACCAGTACATCGAAGAGTTCTTTATGGAATGTATGATTTAGGAGTTTTTTCAAATAAAGCCCATAAAAAATCCGCTAGAATTGTCGGGGAAGTTTTAGGTAAGTATCACCCACACGGAGATACATCTGTTTATGATGCTATGGTTCGTATGGCGCAGGAGTGGAGTATGCGTTATCTTTTAGTAGATGGTCAAGGTAACTTTGGATCTGTAGATGGTGATAGTCCGGCAGCAATGCGTTATACGGAAGCTAGAATGCGTAAGATTTCGGAAGAAATTATGGCAGATATTGAAAAAGAAACCGTTGATTTTCAATTGAATTTTGACGATACTTTATACGAGCCTAAAGTGATGCCAACACGTGTTCCTACTTTATTGATTAATGGAGCTACAGGTATTGCTGTAGGTATGGCAACTAATATGCCACCACACAATCTTACTGAAGTTATAAACGGAACATTAGCATATATTGATAATAATGAAATTGAGATAGACGAATTGATGAATCATATTAAAGCACCAGATTTTCCTACTGGTGGTATCATATATGGTTATGAAGGCGTTCGTGAAGCATTTAAAACAGGTAGAGGACGTATTGTAATGCGTGCTAAAGTTGGTTTTGAAGAAGTAGACGGACGAGAATGCATCATCGTTACCGAAATACCATACCAGGTTAACAAAGCAGATATGATCAAGCGTACTGCGGATTTGGTTAATGATAAAAAAATAGATGGCATTGCTAATATTCGAGACGAATCAGATAGAAATGGTATGCGTATCGTTTACATATTGAAACGTGATGCTACACCAAATGTGGTTTTGAATACATTGTATAAATTTACACAATTACAGTCTTCATTTAGTGTAAATAACATTGCATTGGTAAAAGGACGTCCACAAATGTTGAATCTGAAAGATATGATTCACTATTTTGTTGAGCACCGCCACGATGTAGTAATTCGTAGAACGCAATTTGATTTGCGCAAAGCAGAGGAAAGAGCGCATATATTAGAAGGATTAATTATTGCATCGGATAATATTGATGAAGTTATTGCTTTAATCAAAGCATCAAAAAATACGGAAGAGGCAAGAAATAAATTAATCGAAAGATTCCAATTATCCGATATTCAGTCTCGAGCTATTGTTGAAATGCGTTTGCGTCAGTTAACAGGTCTTGAACAGGATAAGTTACGAGCGGAATATGAGGAAATAATGAAGTTAATTGAGCATTTAAGAGCTTTATTAGCTGATGTTAATTTAAGAACTGCATTGATTAAAGAAGAGTTAGAAGAAATTCGCGAGAAATACGGGGATGCACGTCGTTCTATCATTGAATATTCTGGTGGAGACGTAAGTATTGAAGACTTAATTGCTGATGAAAATGTAGTTATTACCATTTCTCATGCAGGTTATATTAAACGTACCAATCTTACAGAATATAAAACTCAGAATAGAGGGGGAGTTGGACAAAAAAGTGCTGGAACAAGAGATCAGGATTTCTTAGAGCATATGTTTGTGGCGACAAATCACCAGTACATGATGTTCTTTACTCAAAAAGGAAAATGTTTCTGGATGCGCGTTTATGAAATACCAGAAGGAAGCAAAACAGCTAAAGGTAGAGCGATTCAAAATTTGGTGAATATTGAAAGTGATGATAAAGTAAAAGCATTTATTTGTACACAAGATTTAAAAGATAAAGAGTACATCAATAGCCACAACCTTATTATGGTGACCAAAAAAGGTCAGGTTAAGAAAACCTCTTTAGAGAAATATTCTAAACCTAGAGTTAATGGTGTTGCTGCAATTACTATTAAAGAAGGAGATGAATTATTAGAAGCTAAACTTACTAATGGAGAAAGCCAAATTATATTGGCTGTGAAATCTGGTAAATTAGTTCGTTTTGAAGAAACAAAAACTCGTCCAATGGGAAGAACAGCTTCTGGAGTTCGTGGAATTACTTTAAAGGATGATACTGATGAAGTAATTGGCATGGTTACTGTTAATGACATGAACAGCGAAATATTAGTAGTTGCTGAAAACGGATACGGAAAACGCTCTAGCCTTGATGAATACAGAATCACAAATCGCGGTGGTAAAGGGGTTAAAACCTTAAATATTACCGAGAAAACTGGGAAACTGATTTCTATAAATGCGGTTACAGATGCGGATGATTTGATGATTATCAATAAATCTGGATTGACTATTAGAATGGCAGTTGAAGATTTGAGGGTTATGGGTCGTGCAACGCAAGGTGTCAAGTTGATTAACATCAAAGGGAACGATTCGATTGCGGCAGTTACAAAGGTTATGAAAGATGATGTAGCTGAAGTAGTTGTAGATGAAGAAGGTAATGTTATCGAAACTGAAGCTATCGAAAGAGTAAAGCCTGTTTTAGAAGTTCTTGAAGACGAAGGAGTTGAAGAGGATGAAGACGAAGATGATTCTGAAGAAGATGAAGCAGATGACGATTCTGAAGATGAGGATCAAGATGACGAAGTATAAAAAAATAGAAAATAAAGAATAATTATTAAACAAAAATAGAGAATATTATGAAAAGTAAATATGTATTACTAGCATCAGCATTATTGATATCAGTAGCTACTTTTGCTCAAAAAGATCAAATTAAAGCCGCTGAAAAAGCGTTGAAAGCTGGTAAATCTCAAGAGGCAGTAACTATTTTAATGGAAGCAGAATCCTTAGTATCTAACGCTCCAGATGCTGAGAAAGCACAGTTTTTCTTTGTAAAAGGAAATTCTTTGTTGGATTTAGCAAATAAGAATATTGATTCTAATACCAATCTTTCTCTTGCAGCTAACGCATACCAAGATTTAATTGCAGTTGAGAAAACTTCTGGTAAAGTAAAATATTCAACTCAAGCTGCAGCTTCAATTACTGATATTAAATTCAAATTGATTAATGGTGCAATTGCTGATTCAAAAGTAGATAAGCATGCTGATAGTGCTAAAAAATTATACGACGCTTATTTGTTAGACAAAAAAGATACAATTAATTTATATTACGCTGCTTCTACGTATGTAAATGCAAAAGAGTATGACAAAGCGCTAGAATTATATGATAACTTAAAAACTTTAAACTATTCAGGAAAAGGAACAAGTTATTTTGCGGTTAATAAATTAACTACTCAAGAAGACTTTTTTACTAGTCTTCAAGAAAGAGACAGAATGGTTAAGTTAGGAACGCATGAAAAGCCAAGAACGGAAGTAGTTCCTTCTAAAAGAGGTGAGATTTATAAAAATATGGCCTTGATTTTAGTTGAAAAAGGTAAAACAGAAGAAGCTAAAAAAGCAATTTCTGAAGCGAGAAAAGCAAATCCTGAAGACACTTCTTTGACTTTGACAGAGGCTAATCTTTATTTAGAAACAAAAGATTTTGAAATGTACAAGAAGTTAATTGCAGAAGTTTTGGAAAAAAATCCAAATGATGCTGATTTAATTTTTAATTTAGGTGTACTAAGTGCTAATGCTAAGAATGTTGCAGATGCTGAAAAATATTATAAAAGAGTTATAGAAATTAACCCAAAATATATCAATGGTTACATCAATCTTGCTGCAATGAAGTTAGAGAATGAAAAAGTAATTATTGATGAAATGAACAAGTTAGGAACTTCAACAAAAGATATGAAGCGTTATGATGAGTTGAAAAAGAAAAGAGAAGAGCTTTTTAAAGCTACAATTCCTTATCTTGAAAAAGCAGTTGAATTAGATCCTAAAAATGTGGATGTTTCTAAAACTCTTTTGGGAGTTTATAGCGCATTAGAAATGACTACTGAATATAAAGCATTAAAAGCAAAAATGTAAAATTTACTTTTAAGTATAAAAGAAAACCTGTCTAACTTAGACAGGTTTTTTTGTTTTTATACTATTTTTTTAATTACCCTCAATTTGTGGGTGTGCTTGTTTGTTTCAGCATTAAATATTCCTAAATGATCTATACGGTCAATTCGCACTTTTCCACTAGCATGGATAATGTAGTTATCAGCCATTATGATTCCAACATGAATGATGTTGCCATCTTCATTGTCAAAAAAGGCCAAATCTCCTGGTTCGCTTTCTTCAATAAAACTTAAGGCTTCACCTTGATTAGATTGTTGAGAGGCGTCTCGCATTAATTTGTATCCATTAAGTTTGTATACCATTTGAGTAAAACCGGAACAATCAATGCCAAAAGGAGTTTTTCCACCCCAAAGGTATGGAGCATTTAAATACATAAAAGCAGTATTTATCAGGCTTTCTTTCGTTTTCTCTCCACTAGTTTTAGTTCCTTCAAAATCAAAATTTGAAATATTTATCTCATTATGGAATATAAATGATAAAGAAGATCCAAGCGGTATTGGTATCAATACATTATTTGGTGTGGTAACATATTCGATTAAATCAGCATTTAGTATGATAGCTTCTGTAGATAATTGATTAAAACTGGTTTCGGAAATCAGTTGTAATTGTTTGGAATCTATCCAACCTTCATAAGCATCATATTGCATTCTGATTCTGGACCATTGTCTCAATTGTTCTAAAATTTCAAAATGTTCACCAAATAAAACTTGAGAAACGATTTCGCTTCTGTCACTGGGTTCAAAACGAAGTGGGATTATGGCTAGATTACAAATTCCGAACATTTAGGTTCTTTTAGTAGTTAATAATTATGGGTTACAAGTTTAAAACTTATAACCCATAACCTATAATTATTTAGGCTCTTTCTATTACAATTGCTGAAGCACCACCGCCACCATTACAAATTGCAGCAGCACCAATTTTAGCATTGTTTTGTTCTAAAACATTTAATAATGTAACAATGATTCGAACTCCTGAGCACCCTAGAGGATGTCCTAAAGATACAGCACCACCATTTACATTTACTTTATTGTCATTTAGTCCAAGAATCTTTGAATTGGCTAAACCTACAACAGCAAATGCTTCGTTGAATTCAAAATAATCTACATCATTGATTGTTATTCCTGCTTTATCTAATGCTTTTGGAATTGCTTTTGCTGGACTTGTAGTAAACCATTTAGGTTCTTGAGCTGCATCAGCATATCCATTGATATACGCTAAAGGTTTTAGTCCTAAAGCGACTGCTTTTTCTTCACTCATCAATATTACTGCTGCTGCTCCATCGTTGATAGTTGATGCATTGGCTGCAGTTACGGTTCCGTCTTTTGTGAAAACGGCATTTAATGATGGTATTTTATCTAATTTCACATTGGTGAATTCTTCATCTCTAGAAACAATGATAGGATCTCCTTTTCTTTGTGGAACTGGAACAGGAACTACTTCATTGTCAAATTTTCCAGCATCCCACGCTTTTGTACTACGCTCATACGATTGAATTGCGAAGTTATCTTGATCTTCTCTGGTAAAATTATATTCTGCAGCACATAAGTCAGCACACACTCCCATAGCGCTGTTATCGTAAGCATCAGTAAGTCCATCTTTCTGCATTCCGTCAATCATGGTTGCAGGACCAAATTTAGTTCCATTTCTTAAATTCATGTAGTGTGGAATTAAACTCATGTTTTCCATTCCACCGGCAACTACAATTTCGGCATCACCGCATTGAATAGCTTGCGCACCTAACATAACTGCTTTCATTCCTGAAGCGCATACTTTATTTATTGTAGTACAGGCAACTGAATTGGGTAAACCAGCAAATAGTGCAGCTTGTCTAGCAGGAGCTTGTCCTACACCGGCTTGAACTACATTGCCCATGAATACTTCATCAATTAAATTTGGATCTAACTTTATTTTATCTAAAGCACCTTTAATAGCGATTGCTCCTAATTTTGGAGCAGTAACTGTAGATAATCCCCCCATAAAACTTCCGATAGGTGTCCTAACGGCAGAAACGATAACAACTCTTTTGTTCATGACTTTTTTATAATGTTGGTTTATGTAGCAAATTTAATCTTTTTTAAACAATTTCAAATTTTGATTTTGGCATTATCTTTTTTTAAATTTATTTCTATTCTATATATTTGATTGTGAACTGTTTTTGTAAAAATGATAAAATTTATTAAAAATAATGGCTAAAATAGTTGTGAGAAGTCTAAAGATATCATAAGTTTGCAACCGCAAAACAGAACACGTTTTCTTGAGCTTGGAGGGGTGCCAGAGTGGTAATGGAGCAGTTTGCTAAACTGTCATCGAGTAATCGGTGCCAGGGTTCGAGTCCCTGTCCCTCCGCTTTATAATTTGCTTTTCGGGGTGTAGCGTAGCTCGGTTATCGCGCCTGCTTTGGGAGCAGGAGGCCGCAGGTTCGAATCCTGCCACCCCGACTAATTTTAAAATCTGTTTATTACTACAGAATCGCTGTTTTTTTTAAGAAGGCGTTTGAAATAATAAATGGAGGCATAGCTCAGCTGGATAGAGCACCTGCCTTCTAAGCAGGCGGTCGAAGGTTCGAATCCTTCTGCCTTCACAAAAACCGATACTTTTACTAGTATCGGTTTTTTTGTTTTTATATTTTTCCAAAATTACTTTATTTATTCTATTTTTATACAAAATAGCGTTTATGACTTCCTACTTCAAACCATTTGCACTTCTTTGTATCTTTATGTGTAGTATTTCTTGTAAATCACAAACTATTGTTTCAGTTACTCAAGAAAAAAACAGTTCCATTGTCAATGATACTACATTTGTAAATTTAAAAGAGTACAGTCAAGATTTTGTCTACGACATGAAGTATGCAACGACAGATAATTTCCTGAAGGCAAAAGTTTATGAGTGTGCGGAATGTTTTTTACGCTTAAAAACAGTTAATGCATTAGTTGAAGTGAATAAAAAATTCATAGAAAAAGGATATAAAATCAAAATTTTTGATTGTTATCGACCTTTGGACATTCAAAAGAAAATGTGGAAAATTGTGTCTAATCCAGAATATGTGGCCAATCCCGCCAAAGGGTCAATCCATAATAGAGGAGGAGCCATAGATATTACCTTGGTTGATGGTAATGGGGATGAATTAGATATGGGAACTTCTTTTGATTTTTTTGGAATTGAAGCGAGCCACAATTATAAAAATGTTTCTGAAGAAGTGAAAAAAAATAGGCTGCTATTAAAAACAACGATGATTGGTAGCGGTTTTAATTCTTTTGATTCAGAATGGTGGCACTACAATTTAAAGTCTGGCTTGAATGATAAAGTATCTAATGCTAAATGGGATTGTAAATAGTCCCTATTCTATGCATTTTAAGTAATCGATGAAATAGGTTTCCGGATAGTAGGTTTCGTTGTTTAATTCAGATTTGAACTCTTTTTTTAATATGTAATCTTCTGTATCTGTCAAATATTTAATACGCATCATGGATACTGGAGATTTTTTTAGTTCTTCAAAACTATCTTTCATAAACATGAAAATACCGGAATTAACTCTGTTGTCAAATCCTTTGTCGTCCCGTATCATTGTCCCACAGTTTTCTTGATCAATATGGACTAGTGTAATTATTTTTCCATTGTTTAATTGTAAAAATAATTTTGAATTTTTATCAAAACAATTTGCTTTCAAAAAATCTTTGCTTTTTTGAATACTCTGAATATTTAATGTTGGTAATCCATCTGTTAATGCTAAAGAATAGAAAATATAACTTGAATTTCCTGCAAAATTCTTCTCGCTAATCATATATTCTTTTGTCGATTTGTATGTGCCTATAGAATCGGTAACATTTGTGCTGTAATCACATGATTTTTGAGCAATTATATGTAGACTGAAGAATAATAAGGTTAGTGTAATAACGTATTTCATTTTTATGATATTTTAGTGCAAATTAAAACTATTTTATGATTGTTTTCATCAGTTGTGAAAAAACAATATGTATTTCCGCCATCTTTTATTTTCCATTTTTTTCTAATGTTTTCTACGCTGTCAGGAAAATTGCGAGTTGTGATATTAGCTTGACTTTTTTCTAAATGATTTTTCATTTCTGTTTTGTTGTAAGGAAATGTATTTAGAATTTCAAAAATGCGACCTGGAAAAGCGATTAAGGTTGTTGATGTGTACACATGAGAATGTTTGTGTAGTTTATTTAGGTTATAAAATGAGCTGATTTCATCAAATCCACCAGATTTCATGATAGCGCTATTGGGTTCGTATAAATACTTTTGAGGCAAGCTTAAGTTCGGGAATTTAGAATTTTCGTTCAGAACAAAATCAAATGTTTCTGTTTTATCTTTTAAAATATTGACAGTTTTGATATTTATATTTCCAATATAGCCTTTATGCAATTCCCATAATAATTCTTTCACTTCATTTTCTAAGGCCACGACATGAATTGTTTTTACATGTTTCAATTCAGATAAACCAGCGGAAATATCGAGTATAGGTGCTGTTTTTATAAGAATAGTATTAGAGTAGGAGAAATAAAAATAAATATTTTCAGGAACATTTGGCAAACAATCCTTTAGCATGAATACTTTGCCTTTAGTGTCATTTCGTCTGGAAGGATCAATGTAAATCCAGTCCCATTTTGAATTTAAAGAGAATAAAGTCGCTAAACTGTCTCCGGCATAACAAGTGATATTGGAAACATTCAATTGTTCGAAATTATGTTTTACCAGATTGGATAACTCTGGATTGATTTCACAATGCACCACTGTTTTTACTTTCTTTGAAAAATAAAAATCATCAACTCCAAAACCTCCTGTTAAATCAATTAAACTTTCGCCAGAAACTATTGAAGCTTTGTAAAGGGCTGTTTTTTCGGATGACGTTTGTTCGATGGAAATTTTACTTGGATAAATAATGTCTTTGGTAGAAAACCAATTTGGCAATTTGTCTTTAGCCTTTGTTTTAGCCTCTATTTGGTTTAAGATAGAAATCCAATCCAAATCTTGAAAGGGATTTTTTTGCAACGCCAACTTTGAAATGCTTTGACCAATATTACCATTGATAAACGCCTGTATTTCGGCATTTAGAATTCTTAAATCCAAAATTAAATATCTTTAGTTAATAGTTGAATGATTTTATTTTCTGGGAAGAATTCTTTTCCAATCACTTTTATTATAGTATACAAAGGAACTGCCACAATCATTCCTAATACTCCAAAAAGGAAACCTGCAATTAAGATTACAAGAAATATTTCCAAAGGATGCGAACTCACACTTTTGGAAAAAATTATAGGTTGCGATAAGTTATTATCAATGATTTGAACAATCCAGAAACCAATTAGAATATAAATTGTTGTTGGTAAAGTTTCAGATTGGAAATCACTTCCTAAATTACTCATCATAGTTAAAATTGCGGCTAAAAAAGAGGCAATCAATGGCCCGATGTAAGGAATGATGTTAAGTATAGCACATAAAAAAGCAATAACAATTGCATTTGGCACACCAAAAATAATTAGAACTATAAAGTATAAAAGAAATACAATAAATAATTGAAGTAATAACCCAATAAAATAACGAGACAATAAATTATTTATTTTTTCTAATGAATTCAAAATTTGATCTTCATGACTGTCTGGAATTAATTTTTTAGCACCAACAATAAATAGCAACCGGTCTTTAAGAAAGAAAAAAGTGATGAATAAGACTGATCCTAATCCCATTCCGAAACTGCTTATTGTTCCTACAATTGTATTTAAAAAGTTTGGAATTATATTGAAATTAATTTTGGAGGTAAAATTAGCTTCCTTTAAAACTTGTGCGGAATCAATTTGATGATTGTCTAGAAATACTGTGATTTGATTCATTAACTGCAGGATGTTTTTTTCAATTTCAACAGTGTTTAGAAGTGATAGGTTTTGTCCTTGTGATAAAATCAACGGAACAAACATCATTATAAACCCAAATATAATTAATATAAAAATAAACAATGTTGCTATTGTTGCAAAAATATGGTTAAACTTCAATCGCTTTTTGAAAAAGTCCAAAATAGGGTTTCCAATCAAGGTAAGTATCAAGGATACAATTAAATAAATTAGTACCGATTGAATTTTATAGAAGATGAATAAAATTAAACAAACGAAAACTGTTGTTGTTAATGCTCTAATAATACCATTTGAAATGGTTTTTGATGTAATCATGTTGCTAATTTAGGTTATAAAGATAAAAAAAACTCGCTAACATGTAGCGAGTTTTAAAATCTAAAAAAACTAAAAAATTATATTCCGAAGCTAGCTCTTGATCCGCCAGAAACAAATAAAGCAGCCATTCTTGATTTTTGACCATTAGAGAACATATACATTCCTCTATCATCTGTGTAGTCCATGTAGTTCATAGTCATTTCTACTGGAGTTCCAGTACAAGTGCTATAATGTGGGTAAGCTGGTACACCATAGTTTGCAGTGTTGTGTGTAGGTGTATCAGAAACTAAATCACTTCCACAAGTAGCATCTCCCCAAATGTGACGTAGGTTCATCCAGTGACCCACTTCATGAGTAGCTGTTCTTCCTAAATTGTATGGATAAGTGGCAGTTCCTGTTGTTCCTAAATATTTTGAATCGATAGCAACACCATCTGTTGAAGATGATCCTCCGGGAAACTGAGCATATCCTAAAATCCCACCACCAATTGTACAAACCCAAAGGTTTAATTTTGTAGTTGGAGATGTTGGAGCTAAACCACCTGATGTTGTTTTTTTCATTGCATCTGTTGTTCCCCAAGATGTTTTAGTAGTTGATTTTCTAATGACTTGATCTAAGACAAAAGAGATACCAACATTTGCTTTTACTCCAGAAAATAAGGAAGGAACGCTATTGAAATCAGAGTTTGCAGCGTTATAATCTTTATTTAGCACATCAATTTGTGATTGGATTTGTGCTAATGAAATATTCTCGGCAGTAGTTCTGTATAAAACATTTACAACTACAGGAATTTGAACTTTTCCATTTACTAAACGGGCTGTTGACATTGCTTTTTGAGTAAATGCTTCAATCTCGTTCATTCTTAAGGCTAAAGTTGGATCTTCCTTCATTTGTGCTGCTAAAACCTCTTGAGAGGCACAACCACGTTTTGTAATAGCATCAGCTGATGGATTAATTTCTGCAGTTTCATTTTGGCAAGAATAAAGCATCAATAATGCTACAGCAGGTAAAAAAAAATTTTTCATAATAAATTGTTATAAATTAATAGTTTTGGTTAATTATTTAGCAATTTTATAACAATTTTAATTAATAACAAATTTTTATAACATTTATTTAGAAAAAAATTTAGAAAAGGGCTTGAAGAGGTCTTTTTTTGGTAAGAACCTTTAATGAATCAACTTAGCTATTTTATAGTCAAGTAATAAAAAGTTCTAAAACAAAATTTATGGATTTGAGTAATACTCTATAATTGTTAACAAATTAAAGTTAAAATGCTTTTAAATAAAAAAAGAGGTGACTTTAGATCACCCCTTTTTTATTGAATTTAAAAGAAAATTATATTCCGAAACCTGCTCTTGCTCCACCTGAAACAAAAATTGCAGCCATTCTTGATTTTTGACCATTAGAGAACATATACATTCCTCTGTCGTCTGTGTAATCCATGTAGTTCATAGTCATTTCTACTGGAGTTCCAGTACAAGTGCTATAGTGTGGGTAAGCTGGTACACCATAGTTGGCAGTATTGTGTGTAGGTGTATCAGAAACTAAATCACTTCCGCAAGTAGCATCTCCCCAAATGTGACGTAAGTTCATCCAGTGACCTACTTCATGAGTAGCTGTTCTTCCTAAGTTATAAGGATAGGCTCCTGTACCTGATAATCCAAAATATTTTGAATCGATTACAACACCATCAGTAGCTGTAGATCCTCCAGGAAATTGAGCGTAACCTAAGATTCCGCCACCAATAGTACAAGCCCACATGTTAAGTTTTGTTGTAGGTGAAGTTGGATCTAAACCTCCTTGTTTTGTTTTTTTCATTGCATCTCTGGTTCCCCAAGATGTTTTAGTAGTAGATTTTCTGTTTACTGTTTCTAAAACGAAAGTGATACCAACATTTGCAGCAACTCCAGAGAATAGAGCAGGAGTACTGCTGAAATCTGAGTTAGTTGCATTAAAATCGTCATTTAATACATCAATCTGAGATTGAATTTGAGCATCAGAAATGTTTTCTGCAGCAGTTTTGTACAATACGTTTACTACAACAGGAATTTCAACTTTACCGTTTACTAAACGACCAGATAGCATTGCTTTTTGTGTAAATGCTTCAATTTCGTTCATTCTTAAAGCTAAAGTTGGGTCAGCTTGCATTTGCGCTTCAAGAACTTCTTGTGAAGCACAACCGCGACGTGCAATAGCACTAGCTTCAGGAGCTGCTTCAGTTGTGTCATTTTGACAAGAGAAAAGCATTAATAATGCTACCGCAGATAAAAGAATTTTTTTCATAAATAATTTGTTATAAATTAATAGATTTGGTTAATTATTTCACAATTCTATAACAATTTTTTCATAAAAAAAATTTTATTCAATAAAAAATATAAAAAAAAAATCAGGCCATTGATTTTACTGCTTTTAGTTAATTTTGGAGATTTTTAATTCACAAGTACTTTCATACAAATTTTTTTTAACCGAAAACTACAACTTAAAAACCATAGTTATAATGAAGGTATTTAAGAGATATTCTGTCATTACATAACGTAATGTCATAAATAAGTGTGAAATTAATGATTTTAGTTTTTGCTGAGTAGAACGATTACCTATTTTTAATTTCTAGTAGTAGTGAGCTTTACAATTATTTGTAGTCTTTTTTTATTCGGATTAAGAACTTTTTAGATTAAACCAAAAAAAAGACTTTATATAAAACTGCCTATTCAAATTTGGATTTGAATAGGCAGTTTTAAAATACAATTTTGCATATGAATTTTTTAATTATTGAAAATGTAATTCAGAATATTAGCTCCCATTTTCAAAGCTTTTTCGCGAACATCAATTGGATCGTTATTGACTTCGGCATCTTCCCACCCGTCACCTAAATCGCATTCATAGGTATAGAGCAATACTAATTTATTTTCGATAAATATCCCAAAGGCTTGTGGACGTTTTCCATCATGTTCGTGTATTTTTGGCAGTCCGTTTGGGAATGAATACGGTTTTTGAAATATAGCATGATTGGCTGGAATTTCAATCAAGTCATTGTTTGGAAATATCTTTTTTATTTCTTTTCTAATGTACTGATTCATGCCGTAGTTGTCATCAATATGTAGAAACCCTCCAGCAAGTAAATAGTTTTTAAGATTATTACTATCTGTGTCATTAAAAACTACATTTCCATGTCCTGTCATGTGAATATATGGATAGGAAAATAAATCAGGGCTACTGGGTTCAACAGTTGATGGTTTTGCTTTTATTCGGGTATTGATATTTGCATTGCAATATTTTATCAAGTTGGGTAGCGACGTTGGGTTTGCATACCAGTCACCACCACCACTATATTTAACCAAAGCAATTTCTTGTGAAAATGTTGGTATTGAAAATAATAATAAGAGATAAAATAGTTGTTTCATCATGAATTAAATTAGTTCTTATTATTCTTCATTTACAAATACTACACTGTGACAGGCTACTATTGCAGCAGTTTCAGTTCTTAATCGGGTATTACCTAATGAAACTGGAATAAAGTTGTTTTCAAGTGCTGAAACGATTTCTTTTTCAGAAAAATCACCTTCTGGACCTATTAGTAATGTTACAGATTCATTCGGTTTCAAAACGGATTTAAGTGTTTTTTTATCTGTTTCTTCGCAATGTGCAATCAATTTTAAGCCGTCACTTTCTAGTTTGATAAATTCTTTGAAAGTGATTGCATCGTTTAATTTAGGTAAATACAATTCATTAGACTGCTTCATAGCAGCCAATAAAATTTTGTCAAAACGTTCTTTGTTAATGACTTTTCGCTCAGAATGATCACAAATAATAGGAGTGATTTCGTGTATGCCAATTTCAGTCGCTTTTTCCAGAAACCACTCGTAACGATCATTCATTTTAGTTGGAGCTACGACTAAATGTAAATGAAATTTTGAGGCTGCTGCTTTTTCGAATGAAAGGATTTTAACGGTGCATTTATTATCTGAGGCTAATGTAATTTCAGTTTTAAATAAGAGTCCTAAGCCATTGGTTACAAATAGTATATCAGTATCTTTCTTCCGTAATACTTTAATGATGTGTTTGCTTTCTTCTTTGTCAAAAGAAAAAGTTTTTGTAGATTCAGTAATAGTTGGATTGTAAAATAATTGCATAATTTATAATTGTATTCTTGCTTTAGAAACGACAGAAGAAGTTTCGAAATTTTGGGATAAAAACTTTTGATAACCTACAATTCCAATCATTGCAGCATTATCGGTAGTGTATTCAAATTTAGGGATAAAGGTTTTCCAACCGTATTTATTTTCTGTTTCTTTTAAAGTATTTCGGATACCCGAATTTGCAGAAACTCCGCCACCAATTGCTATTTGTTTGATCCCTGTTTCTTTGACTGCTAATTTTATTTTGTCCATTAAAATTTCAATAATGGTATATTGGATAGAAGCGCAAATGTCATTTAGGTTTTCGTCAACAAAATTGGGATTTTCTAATTTTTTCTTTTGAATAAAATATAAGATAGCCGTTTTTAAACCTGAAAAGCTAAAATCCAATCCTGGAACTTTTGGTTTTGTAAATGCAAATGCTTTTGGGTTTCCTAATTGTGCATATTTGTCAATTAATGGGCCACCAGGGTAGGGAAGACCCAATATTTTTGCACTTTTATCAAAAGCTTCGCCAACTGCATCATCAGTAGTTTCTCCAATTACAGTCATTTTAAAATAATGGTCTACTTTTATAATTTGAGTATGTCCACCGCTTATGGTTAAAGCCAAAAACGGAAATGTGGGTTTTTCATAGCCTTCTTCATCTATAAAATGAGCTAAAACATGTGCTTGCATATGGTTTACTGCAATCAAAGGGATTTCTAAGGCTAAAGCAAGAGATTTTGCAAATGAACTTCCTACTAAAAGTGACCCCATCAATCCGGGACCTTGTGTAAAGGCAATTGCCGAGAGCTGTTCTTTTTGTATATTTGCATTGCGAAGTGCGGCATCAATAACTGGAACAATGTTTTGTTGGTGTGCGCGAGAGGCAAGCTCAGGAACCACACCACCATATTGATTGTGTATAAGCTGGTTTGCAACAACATTTGACAACACTTTATCGTTCTGTAAAATAGCAGCAGCGGTATCATCACAGGAACTTTCGATGGCAAGAATAAAAACCTCGGAATTTTGCATAAAAAGGCACAGATTTTGGGTTATATTTGACAAGTCGATTGTAAAAATCGTTTTGTAGCAGACAAAATTAAAGAATTTTTATTTAAGGTGCTTCTGTTTACAAAGGCAAAATCAAATATTAGAAAATTTAAATAGCATATAGGTATCAAAAAAATTAAAAAAATAGTAATTCGTTCTCTACTTGGACTAATCCTACTTTTGTTGGTACTTGGTATTGCTCTAACCCTACCAATTGTTCAAACTAAAATTGCGCAATATTTTACAAATAGTATCAATAAAGATTTTGGAACTAATATCACTATTGATGAAGTTGCCATATCCATTTTTGGAGGTGTAAAATTCAAAAAAGTATTGATTCGAGATCATCATAAAGATACTTTAATTTATTCCAATAGGATTTCAACTACTATTTTAGAGGGCAAGAAAATGCTCGATGGAGATTTAATCTTTGATGATTTAGAGTTACATGGACTACTTTTTAATTTGAGAACCTACAAAAACGAGAAACAATCCAATCTAGATAAGTTTATTGCTGCTTTTGAAACTGGAAAGCCGTCTACTAAGAAATTTCTACTAAAAGTAAATTCTTTAAAAATTTATAATGGTCATTTTATTTTGACTGATAATAATCGTGAGAATCCTAAAGATTTAGATTTCACTAAGCTAAATGCTTCAGCAACTAATTTTAAAATTTACGGACCAGATGTGACCACAATGATTAATAAAATGTCGTTTTTGGATTTTCGTGGTTTGTATGTTAAAAATTTAAGTTCAAAATTTAGTTATTCGAAAAAGAATATAAAACTGGAAAATCTTGATTTGTTGACTAAAGAATCTACATTGAAAGGTACTGTTGTATTGAAATACAAAATTGAAGATTTTTCTAATTTTACAGATAAAGTTTTGTTTGATATAAAATTAGATGCAGCTTCAATTGCATCAAATGACATTCGTTATTTTTATAAAGAGTTAGGTAAAAATCAACATTTTTATCTTAAATCGAGCATTAAAGGAACTCTCAATGATTTGGCATTTAAAAAATTAAATCTAATAGATGACCGTAAGACGCAGCTAATAGGAGATGTAAATTTTAAAAACTTATTTGCAAAAAATGGACAGAAATTCTCCATGTATGCGAAGTTTGATAAGTTAACGTCCAGCTATGATGATTTAATTTTAATACTTCCCAACATTTTAGGCAATAAATTACCTACTTCTTTAAAAAAGCTGGGTAGGTTTTCCGCTGAAGGAACTTCTAGTGTTTCAACAACTGCTGTCGAAGCGGATTTTTCTATGATTACTGCATTAGGAAAAGTGACATCAAATTTAGCCATACAAAATATTGATGTTATTGACAAAGCTACCTATTTAGGGAACGTTGTTTTAGAAAATTTTGATATTGGTACCTTATTGGATGAAAAAGATCTAGGAACGGTTAGTTTGAATATTGATGTTGATGGAAAAGGATTTAAACAAAAATATTTAGATACAGCTATCAAGGGAGATGTTTCTCAATTAGAGTTTAAAAACTATAATTACACCAATATTGTTGTCGATGGAACACTTAAAAGTCCAAATTATAAAGGCCAAATTTCAGTAAATGACCCTAATTTAAGCATGACTTTTGATGGATTGTTGGATTTAAGTAAAAAAGACAGTCGTTATGATTTTCATATCAATGTTGAAAATGCGGATTTATCAAAATTGAAATTGATGAATGAATCTGTTTCTATATTTAAAGGTGATGTAGTTGTTCAGGCTACAGGAAATAATATAGAGAATTTTCAAGGAAATGTTTACATTAATAAAACATCCTATCAAAATGCAAAAGACACTTATAATTTTGATGATTTTGCTATAGTTTCAAGTTTTGATCAAGATAGAATTAGGACCATTACAGTAAACTCTCCGGATATAGTTCAGGGAGAAATTGTAGGGAAATATGAATTTAATCAATTAGAAAATTTAGTAAAGAATTCTTTAGGGAGTTTGTATACTAATTTCAAACCACATAAGGTAAAAAAAGGACAGTTTTTAAAGTTTAATTTTTCAATTTATAATAAAATAATTGAAATATTTTATCCTGAAATTGAAATAGGAGCAAACACGATTGTCAAAGGAAATATGAACTCTGATAATCAAGAATTTAAACTTAATTTTAATTCGCCTCAAATTGTTGCATCTGATAATACATTTGATAACATAAGAGTCTCTGTTGATAATAAAAATCCACTTTATAATGCTTTCATTGAATTAGACAGTATAAAAACGAAATATTATAAAATTCGTGATTTTAGTGTTATAAATGTGACTATGAAAGATACTTTGTTCTTTCGTTCTGAATTTAAAGGTGGGTCAAAAGGCGAAGATTATTACAATCTAAATTTATACCATACAATTAACAAAGACAATAATAACGTAGTTGGAATCAGTAAATCAGAAGTTAAATTCAAGGATTATCTTTGGTTTTTAAATGAAAATGAAACGCCAAATAATCAGATTGTTTTTGATAAATCATTTAAAAATTTTGATATTGACAATATAATTTTGTCGCATGAAGAACAGTCTATTGCATTAATGGGGGCTTTTAAAGGTGCAAATAGCAAGGATTTGAAATTAAGCTTTAAAGATGTAGATTTAAATCAAATTACTCCTGCCAATAATAAGTTAGTTGCACATGGAAATATTAATGGCGAGGTTAATTTTAAGCAAAATGACAATGTTTATCAGCCTACAGCGTCTATTGTAATTGATAATTTGAATGTGAATAAAACGGATTTAGGAACTTTAAATTTTGAAATAGAAGGAGACGAAAGTCTCAGAAAATTTACTATAAATTCTAATTTGGAGAATAAAAATTTAGAATCTTTTAATGCTAATGGAAGCTTTGAAATCGTTAATAAAGAAACTATTCTAGATTTAAAACTCAAATTCGAAAAATTTAACATCGCAACACTTAACTCGCTTGGTGGGGAAGTTTTATCTAATATTAGAGGTTCTGTTTCTGGTAACTCCACAATTGAAGGAAATCTTAAAAAACCCAATATCAATGGACGTTTATTTTTAGATGATGCCGGTATAACTATTCCGTATCTAAATGTTGATTATGCGTTGAGCAATAATACGATTATTGACCTTACGGATGAAAAATTTCTATTTAGGAACAATACGCTTACGGATACTAAATATGGAACAATAGGAAAATTAAACGGAAATATTGAGCATAATAATTTTGCAGATTGGAGATTAGATTTGGCTATTAATTCCAAAAGACTTTTAGCATTAGATACTCAAGACAGTGAAGATGCGGCTTATTACGGGACTGCTTTTATTGATGGTATGGCAACTATAAAAGGACCAACTAATGCTTTGTTTATAAAAGTGGACGCAAAATCTGAAAAAGGAACAGCTGTGAAAATTCCTATCAATAATGCCGAAAGTGTAAGTGATAATGTTTTTCTACATTTTGTGACCGCTAAAGAAAAATACAATCTAGAAAATGGAATTACTGATAATACCAGAAATTATAACGGATTGGAATTAGAATTTGACTTTGATATTACTCCAGATGCAGAAGTAGAAGTTATTTTAGACCGCAATACCGGTCATGGAATGAAAGGAAAAGGTTTTGGGTCTTTATTGTTTAAAATAAATACATTAGGAAAATTTAATATGTGGGGAGATTTCCAAGCATATGAAGGAACCTATAATTTTAAATATGGAGGGCTTATTGACAAAAAATTTGCAGTTAAAAAAGGAGGTTCTATTTCATGGGAAGGAAATCCAATGAGAGCACAATTAAACTTAGAAGCGGTCTATAAAACAACTGCAAATCCTGCCGTATTGTTAGATAACTCATCTTTTAATACTAAAGTTCCAGTAGAGGTAGTTA
The DNA here is from genome assembly GCF_036895565.1 of Flavobacterium sp. KS-LB2. NCBI lineage: Bacteria > Pseudomonadati > Bacteroidota > Flavobacteriia > Flavobacteriales > Flavobacteriaceae > Flavobacterium > Flavobacterium sp. KS-LB2. The sequence continues at coordinate 1,514,548 of NZ_CP145904.1, forward strand.
TTGGTATTCGAGGCGATTTGACTAGTCCAGAACCTGATTTTAATATTGAATTCCCAACAGTAAGTACCGTTTTTAAATCGGAAATTCAATATAAGTTAAATGACAAAGATGTAAGACAAACACAAGCTTTGTATCTGTTATCCTCAGGAGGTTTTTTAAGTCCGGAAGGAGTGAGTCAATCTGATTTTTCAGGCAGTTTATTTGAGACAGCTTCTAGTATATTAGGTGGAATCATACAATCGGATGATGAGAAATTTAAAGTGGGGCTAAATTTTATTGGTGCCGACAGAAGAATTGGAAAAGAAACTGACGGGCGATTTGTAGCTACAATTTCATCAAAAATAAATGAACGAATTACTATTAATGGAAAACTCGGTGTTCCTTTTGGAGGAATTAACGAATCAGCAATTGTAGGTGATGTGGAAGTGTTGTATAGGGTTAATGAAGACGGAACATTAAATTTACGTCTTTTTAATAAAGAAAATGACATTAATTATATAGGTCAAGGAATTGGATATACACAAGGTTTAGGGGTTTCTTATGAAGTCGATTTTGATACTTTTAAAGAATTAGTCAATAAAATTTTTAAAAATCTAAAAATTGAGAAAGCATCCGTTCCAATTGCTGAAGATCAAGATTCTGAAATGTCTCCAGATTATATTAATTTTTCTAAGTCAAATAAATCTTCTACAAAAAAGATTAAGAAAAATCAGGAAGGTTTACTTCCTGAGGAAAACTAGTAGTTGGTCTTTTCGAATACAAAAACTACGAATTCTGAATCAAAATGCAGTTTAATGTTGCTGGCGATTAATATTTCGAACTGTCAATCGCTGCATAAAATCATAATTAATTTTTAAAGTTTACAGAAGAAAACTCTCTTTTTGTATCTTAGTAACAAATAGTTAATGTATTGTCTTGATTTTTAATTAAAAAAACAAGCAAATTGTTAATTATCAAATAAAAATCGATTATTTTTCAATTTTGTTAAATAAAATCCTTTTTATTTTGTTTTTCCAAAAACTTATCAACGAAAACGTTTGAATTTGGAACGGTTTACTAATTTATTAAAAACACAGCTTTAAAAGTGCTGAATGTTTGCTAATTTTACACTTTAATACTTAAATAATGCCAAAAACAATAAAAAAAGTTGGCGTTCTAACCTCGGGAGGAGACTCACCTGGAATGAATGCAGCTATTCGATCAGTTGTTCGTACATGTGCTTATCATAATATAGAATGTATAGGAATTTATAGAGGATATCAAGGAATGATTGAAGGTGACTTCAAAGAAATGGGACCTCGAAGTGTAAACAACATTGTAAATAAAGGTGGGACGATTCTTAAATCGGCTCGATCTTTAGAATTTAAAACTCCAGAAGGAAGAAAAAAAGCACACGAAAATCTTACTAAGGCAGGTATTGATGCTTTAGTAGTAATAGGAGGTGACGGTACTTTTACAGGAGGTTTGTTATTCAATACTGAATTTAATTTTCCAGTAATGGGAATTCCAGGAACTATCGATAATGATATTTTTGGGACAAGTCATACTTTAGGATATGATACTGCTTTAAACACCGTAGTAGATGTTATTGATAAAATTAGAGATACTGCAAGTTCACACAACCGATTATTCTTTGTAGAAGTAATGGGGAGAGATGCGGGTCATATAGCTTTGAATGCTGGTATTGGTGCAGGAGCAGAGGAAATTTTAATTCCTGAGGAAGATTTAGGATTGGAACGATTATTAGAGTCATTGCAAAAAAGTAAAGCTTCTGGGAAATCCTCTAGTATCGTTGTTATAGCTGAAGGAGATAAAATTGGTAAAAATGTATTCGAATTGAAAGATTATGTTGAAGCTAATTTACCGGAGTACGATGTTAGAGTTTCAGTTTTGGGCCACATGCAAAGAGGTGGTTCTCCATCTTGTTTTGACAGAGTACTAGCTAGTAGATTAGGTGTAAAAGCTGTTGAGTCTTTATTAGAAGGGAAATCAAATTATATGGTTGGATTGCAAAATGATAAAGTTGCGTTAACACCTTTAGAACAAGCTATTAAAGGCAAAACAATGATTGATAGAGAATTATTAAGAGTTTCAGACATTATGTCTACATAAAGTGGTTAAAGTTTATTGTGAGGAAATTAGACTTTAGGTTGAGTTAATAAAAATAAACAAAAAAATTAAAGTAAAATGTCAAAAGTAAAATTAGGAATAAACGGATTTGGAAGAATTGGAAGAATTGTATTCAGAGAATCTTTCAATAGAGATAACGTAGAAGTAGTTGCTATTAATGATTTATTAGATGTTGATCATTTAGCATACTTATTAAAATATGATTCAGTTCACGGACGTTTTAATGGAACTGTTGAAGTTATAGATGGAAAACTTTTTGTAAACGGAAAAAACATTCGTATTACTGCTGAAAGAAATCCTGCAGATTTAAAATGGAATGAAGTTGATGTTGATGTAGTTGCTGAGTGTACTGGTTTCTTCACTACTATTGATACTGCAAGCGAGCACATCAAAGGTGGTGCGAAAAAAGTAATTATTTCAGCTCCTTCTGCTGATGCTCCAATGTTTGTAATGGGAGTAAACCATGAGGAAGCTTTAGCAACTGATATGGTTGTTTCTAATGCATCTTGTACTACAAACTGTTTAGCTCCATTAGCTAAAGTTATTAATGATAATTTTGGAATTGTTGAAGCGTTGATGACTACTGTTCACGCAACAACTTCTACTCAAATGACTACTGATGGTCCTTCAAGAAAAGACTGGAGAGGTGGACGTGCTGCTTCTTGTAACATCATCCCATCTTCTACAGGTGCTGCTAAAGCGGTAGGAAAAGTTATTCCAGAATTAAACGGAAAATTGACAGGTATGGCTTTCCGTGTTCCTACAACAGATGTTTCTGCAGTTGATTTAACTGTAAAAGTAGCTAAAGAAACTTCTTACGAAGAAATCATGACTGTATTGAAAAATGCTTCTGAAACTACAATGAAAGGTGTATTAGGATTTACTGAAGATTTAGTAGTTTCTCAAGATTTTGTTGGTGATTCAAGAACATCTATCATTGATGCTAATGCTGGAATTGGATTGAACTCTACTTTCTTCAAAATCATTTCTTGGTATGATAATGAATATGGTTATTCTAGCAAATTAATTGATTTATCTGTGCATATTGCAGGTTTAAAATAATTCTTTATATTTACAAATCCCGTTATATTATATTTAACGGGATTTTATTTTTTGTTCCATTTTTTAAATGCAAAATTTTGACTACACGCATTTTAAATTATAAAGACAAAGTACAAAAAAACCAAAAAAACCAAAAAAAATGAGATTATTAGTTGATAGTGGTTCTACTAAAGCCGATTGGATTGCGATAGATGATGCCGGGAAAGTGTTGTTTACCACACAAACATTAGGATTAAATCCTGAAATTCTTGATGGAGATGAGATTGTTGAACGTCTAAATGATCGTTTTGATATTTTGCAGAATAAAAAAGAGGCTACTCATTTATTTTTCTATGGCGCAGGTTGTGGAACGGAAAGAATGAAAATTTCACTTTCACAAATTTTTCAAGACTATTTCCCAAATGCTATTATTGTTGTTGAAGAAGATACTTATGCTGCGGTTTATGCAACAACGCCTAAAGGTGAAAAAGCAATAGTTAGCATATTAGGAACAGGTTCAAACTGTAGCTATTTTGATGGAAAAGAATTGCATCAAAAAGTACAATCATTAGGATATATTGTAATGGATGATTGTAGTGGAAATGTTTTTGGAAAAGAGCTAATTAGAAAGTATTATTTCAATAAAATGCCAAAAGAATTAGCAGTTGAGTTTGAGAAAGAATACGATTTAGATCCAGATGCTATTAAAAGTAAATTATACAAAGAAGCAAATCCTAATGCTTACTTAGCAACATTTGCTAAGTTCTTAATTCAACATAAAGACACTGAATTTTGCAGAAAAATAATTTTGAAAGGAATGAAATCTTTTGTGAAAAATTATATCAAACAATTTGATAATTGTAAAGAAGTACCTGTTCACTTTGTGGGTTCAATTGCCTTTTATTTGAAAGATGAATTGCAAGAGACTTTTGATAAATATGAATTACAATTAGGTAATGTACTTAGAAGACCTATTGATGGTCTTATAGCATATCATATCGCAAATAAATAAAATCTAAATGATTGCAATACTTTAGTCTAGTATCGCAATCATTGAAATTTCAACATTTACATTTTTTGGCAAACATGCCACTTGAACCGTTTCACGTGCTGGAGCGGTTTTTTCGTTGAAATAAGAACCATAAATAGTATTTATTTTTCCAAAATCATTCATGTTCATAATGAATATGGTGGTCTTTACTACATTTTCAAAGGTCATTCCAGCTTCATGAAGTACAGCTTTCATGTTTTGCATAACTTGCTCTGTTTCTACTTCAATGGTATCTGTAACTAATTCGCCAGTTGATGGATTGATTGCAATTTGTCCAGAAGTATAGAGTGTATTCCCTTTAAGAACTGCTTGGTTATAAGGTCCTATCGGAGCCGGAGCACTTTCGGTAAAAATTATCTTTTTCATAAAATTGTTGTTTTAAAAGTAAAAAAAAGTCCTAAAGTATGTAGCATACTTGAAATTATCGATTGATGACACTTCTTTTATCCCATTTGATATCACTAAGGACACCAGATTTTATTCCGATAAAGAAACCCCAGTTTGCGTTTGTTCCAAATGGAGACCAATTGAAGTCCATTCTCCAGCTCAATAAATCCCTCTCAAAACGAAGCTGAGTGAAAGTTACTCCTTTTTGTACAAAATCATAACCTGTAGAAACTCCTGCTTTCCATTTTGGAGTAATATCTGCATTTGCCGAAATCATAATTGAATTTCCAATGATTTTATTCTCTCTATTATTATTTCCGTAAGTTAGTGAATAAGCAAAGGTCATGTCCCAAGGCAGTTTAGAATTGAAAAATTCCGAAATTTTATCTTCTCCTTCATCTTCGTCTTCCTCTTCAAATTGACTTCTTCGGTTGTCTCCTAAGTCGGTATTTGTACCAAATAGATCATCTTCACGACCACCATTTCGTTGACTTTGGGTATTCTTATCTTTATCAGTTTTGTCTTTTCCTTGGCTCGAAATAGAATAATTTAGAGTCATATTAGAACTAGTCATTCTAAAAAGACTTCCGCCATTATCTATATTAAATACATTAATTCGATTTCCAGAATTGTCAATGGCGTATGGGTCTAAAGTAGCTCCAAAATTGACATTCATTTTGTTGTCGAATAATGCTGTACCACCACTAACTCTTATTGGAGAAAAAGCAAGTGAAGTTACTCCATCGGCATCAAGATTATAACTAGTGGAAAGGTTCAAATTATTAAGCAGCATTATTTTTTTAGGTTCCACTTTGGTGCTGTCTTTGTCTGTAACTTTTGCTTCAAAAGTATTGCTCAAATCAAAACCTAACGTATTGGAATTATTTAATCCCGGAGCACCAAAAATTCCACTTTCAAATCTGGAATATTGTTTCATTGTCCCGCTAGCGTCTGAAGCATAGGTGTCGTAGTATTTTTCAAAACTAGGAGTATAGCCATACGAAACAGATGGTCTCATGACGTGTCTTATCGATTTGATTTTTTTGTCATTGCCAAAATTAAAAGTTCCATATATAGTTGTTCCTACACTAGATGAAAAGGAGTACGTTCTAAAAGCGTCAAATCCATTTATGGTTTTGTCAACAACTTTACTTTGGTCAACATCATAGCTTCTTTCAATTGTTTTGGTATACCAAATTTCCTCATAATTCATAGAAGTAGAGGCACTGAAATATTTGAATAATTTAAAATTGGTGCTTAATGGAATGCTGTGTTGAAAACCAACTTTTGCATCTCTAAACATTTGTGGTTTAAAGAATAAGGAGTCAGTAGTTACGATACTGTTCCTACCGTTTAAATTGTATTGCAAATTGATATTTTTGAAAAAACCTTTCTTTACTCCATCCTTCCCAACAAAAGGATAGACTCGGTCTACACTTAATTGTAATGTTGGTAAAGTCATATTAATTTCTTCCGTTTGAGTATTTTGCGAATGCGTTGCAGTCAGTGACATTCGGATCTGTGGTACCGATGCAAACGTTTTTGAATAGGATATGGAAGAGCTTAATGTATTATTAAGATTGGAACCAATATTAATTTGATTGATAGATTGCTTGAAGTATTTACTACTTCCTAAATTCACAGAAGCTGAAAAACTAGAATTAGGATTTGATTTAGAATCCTTAGAATGAGACCACTGAATATTGTAGATATTCTGTTTTAAATAATCAGGATATCCTCTTTCACTTGTTATTAAATTTTCGAATCTAATGTTTAGATTTCCTCTGTAATTATATCTTTTTGCATAACTAGACTCAAAACGCAATCCATAACTTCCATTAGTATAATAATCTCCCAAAACGGTTAAATCATAATTATCACTTAGTGCAAAATAATAACCTAAATTTTGAAGTGAAAATCCTCGGTTATTGGAGTCATTATAACTTGGTAAAATCAACCCTGAAATGCTGGTTTCTTTATTCATTGGAAAAAAAGCAAACGGTAAAGCTATAGGAGTAGGAACATTTGCAATGACCATATTTGTTAATCCAGTCACTACTTTTTTACCTGGAATAAATTTCACCTTATTGGTTTGAAAATAATATTCGGGATTGTCTACATCCTTTGAAGTAGTAAAGCGCGCTCCTTTTAAAAAATAAACGGAATCATTTTCTTTTTTGGTGATGGCGGCTTTGATTTTAAATTCTCCTTGATCTGATCTTGAATTCCAAATTAAAGCCTTTTTTGTTTTAAAATTAAAACGAATAGAATCGGGCTCAATAACATTTGCACCTTGCTTAAAGTTAGGGTATTGGGTATACGCTCCTGTTGAATCTTTGATACGACCTGCATACACTTCATTTTTTTCATAGTCCATTACAATTATGCCAGACTTCAATTCAATATCTTGGTAATATAATTCTGCTTTGTCGTAAAGTGTAATATTTTTTTTCTTTTGATCAATCTTAGCATACTGCTCTGCTTTGTATCGGACCTTTCCATCAAGAAAAGCTTTTTTTTGCTTTGTACTGTCAACTTTAATCGTGTCAGTTTGCTTTTGTACCGTTAAAACTGGAGTTTTGAGTGTGTCAGTAGTAGGTTTTTTGCTATCAGTCTGTTTGTTAGCGGATACAGCTGTCTTTTTTTTTGATATATCTTGTGAATATAATTTACCAGAACCTAGTGATAGGATAATTGATAATAAAACGATATTAAATAAGTTTGTATGCAAAGGTTTAAATGCTATTTTTGTAAAATTATGGCCTGTTTTTTGACATGTCAAACTTACATATTATTTTTTGTCAAAAATAGTCAAATAAATAAATTTATAGCGGTAGTCTTTTAATTAAATTAACTTATAGCTTTATGCGCAGTACAAGTAAAATTAGAATAATTGTAACTTTTATTTTGATACTAAATTCATTAGCTGGATTCAGTCAATCCAATAATTTTAAGGTAACTTTAGATGCGGGTCACGGCGCACATGATTTTGGTGCTGTATACGAAGGTCGTGTTGAAAAAAACATTGCTTTGGCTGTGGTTTTAAAAGTTGGAAAAATATTAGAGAGGACTCCACAAATGGAAGTCAATTACACTCGGAAAACAGATGTATTTATTGATTTGATTGAAAGAGCTAATATTGCTAATAGATTTAACGCCAATATATTTGTCTCTATCCATTGTAATGCTAATAGAAATACTGCTGCTGATGGAACAGAAACCTATGTGATGGGTTTGAGTAAAGTGGCTTCAAATTTAGAAGCTGCAAAAAAGGAGAACTCCGTAATTACTCTGGAGAAGGATTATAAGCAAAAATATGAAGGATTTGATCCTAACTCACCAGAATCGATGATTGGTCTAACGCTGATGCAAGAAGAATATTTAGATAATAGTATTTCACTAGCTAGTAAAGTAGAAAATGCATTTGAAGATTTGGGTAAAAAAATAAGAGGTGGAGGAGTAAAACAAGCTCCTTTTATGGTGCTTCACAAGGCATACATGCCAAGAGTATTGATAGAAATGGGTTTTATATCCAATACAATTGAAGGGAATAAATTAAATTCTGAAGAAGGACAGGATGAAATAGCTAAAGCTATTGCTGATGCTATAGTGAGTTATAAAAAAGAATATTATGGAAGTGGTGAACTTGAGATTTTTGAGGAAATTCCTTCGCCAAAAATTAATGAAAAACCTAAGGGAGACACTGTCGCTCCTGCAAAATCAAGTATGGTTTCACATCCTGCATCAGAATCAACATTAGTAAAAAAAACTATTGATGCTTCTAAACCTGTTTTCAAAGTGCAACTTTCAGCCAGTAGTAAGAAATTAGAATTAGTCCCAAGAAATTTTAAAGGACTTAAAAACATTTCTGTAGCTTATGAAAGTAGGGTTTACAAATATATGTATGGAGAGACTTCAGATTATGATGAAGCAAAAAAACAATTGACTGAAGCGAAAGACAAAGGATATAATTCAGCCTTTTTAATTGCATTTAAAAACGGACAGAAAGTTAACATACAAGACGTAATTAAATAATAGCTTATCTTTTTTATATTAAATTTGTTAAAAAAAACACCCATCTATATTTTGAAAATACCCAGAAAATTCAAAACCAAAATTTTAGTTTTATTTTTACTTTTTTCTTCAAATGCTTTTTCACAATCCAATCAAAAGTTCACCGTTATTTTAGATGCGGGTCACGGAGGTAAAGATCCTGGTAACTCCTATCATGGTTTTGTTGAAAAAGAAATTGCGCTGAAAACGACTTTGAAATTAGAAAAATACCTCAAAAAAGATAGTAATATAGAAGTTGTTTACACTAGAAAATCAGATGTTTTTATAGAACTAAAAGACAGACCCAAAAAAGCAAACAGTATTGATGCTAATTTATTTGTTTCTATACATTGTAATTCTGTTAATAATCCAATTCCTTATGGTACAGAGACTTTTGTGATGGGTTTATCAAGAAGTAAAGGCAATTTAGAAATAGCAAAACAAGAAAATTCGGTTATATTACTAGAAAAAAATTACAAGCAAACGTATAAAGGTTTCGATCCCAAAAACCCTGAAACTTTAATAGGTTTAAAAATTCTTCAGGAAGATTATTTAGATCGAAGTATAAATTTGGCTTCAAAAATTGAGAGTAACTTTAAAAATAAATTACATCGGAAATCAAGAGGCATAAAACAGACTCCTTTATGGGTTTTAGATGCGGCTTATATGCCAAGTGTACTAATTGAATTGGGTTTTTTATCCAATGGCGAAGAAGGACGTTATTTGAATTCAGAGGAAGGACAAAATAATATGGCAGAAGCAATCGCATCAGCAATTATTGTTTACAAGAAAGAATATTTTGGATCACAACCCAATGCTAATTATGAGGAACTTCCATCAAAAAAAGCAGCTGATTATGAAGTAAATGATACTTCAAAGAATACGAAGTCTAAACGAATTATAGAAAATCAAGTTAGGCAAAAACAAGAGTCAAAAACACAAAATTCGGATGTGATTTTTAAAGTGCAATTTGCCGCTGGAAATAAAAATATTAAATTAAATCCGTCAAATTTTAAAGGATTAAAAAATGTATCAATGACAACCAGCAATGGAGTTTTATATAAATATGCATATGGCTCAACGTCAGATTATAACACGGCAAAAGAGGATTTGAAAGTTGTAAAATCCAAAGGATATACTTCAGCGTATATAATTGCAATTAAAGATGGAAAGAATATTACTATTCAAGAAGCGCTTAAATAATTACAACAAGTCAAATATTTTATATTAAATTTGTAAAAAATACTTAAATTTTGAAAATAACACGAGAAATTAAAACTGCTATTTTAGTAATTGCATCGATTTTATTATTTATCTGGGGCTATAGTTTTTTGAAAGGAAAAGACCTTTTTACTAATTATAAAACATTTTATGTATCGTATAAAAGTGTAGAAGGTTTATCTACCTCTGCACCCGTAACATTAAACGGATTAATTATTGGTAAAGTCAGTAGCATTGCAATTGATGAAAATACAGGAGAATTATTAGTTGAATTACAATTAAAAACCGATTTTCCAATTTCTAAATCGAGTATAGCTTCTATTTATGAGCCAGGATTTATAGGAGGAAAGCAAATTGCAATTGTTCCTAATTTTGAAGATAAAACACTAGCTGTTGATGGACAAAAATTACAGGGAGGAGTAAAATTAGGTCTTACAGACAAAGTTGGAGATCAATTAGCACCACTTCAAGAAAAATTAGAAAAGCTATTGGGAAGCACTGAAAAATTAGTTTCAGGATTAAATAATGTTTTGGATCAAAAAGGACAGCAGGACTTAAAACTTACCTTAGCAGAATTGAGTAAGACCATCGAACAATTTCACAAAGCTTCAGTAAGCGTTAATACGTTATTAGATAGTAACAAAAACCAAATAAATGGGGTAGTTACAAATTTTAATAAAATATCTGGAAATTTTTCTAAAATATCGGACTCGTTGAACAAAGCTGATTTAGGAAAAACGGTTAAAAATCTAAATGCTACTTTAGCTAGGGTTGATGGTATTATGACTGGTTTAGAATCTGGAAAAGGTTCTATGGGGAAATTATTGAACGATGATGCTTTCTACCAAAATATTAAAAGTTCTACTAAAGAATTAGAATTATTGTTGCAAGATGTTCGACTTTATCCAACTAGATATATTAATGTTTCTTTATTTGGAAAGAAAAACAAGCCTTATGTGGGGCCAACAAACGATTCAATCCCTAAATAAAAATTAGCAATTATGAGCTATTTAGACAATGTTTTATTTGCCATTCTTTTGGTAATTGGTTTTGGTTATTTTTACATGAGTGTCAAAAAAATAATCAGAAATATAAATCTTGGAACTGATGTAAATCGTTCAGATAACCCTAAAGCACGATGGACTAATATGGCCATGATTGCACTCGGTCAATCTAAAATGGTCAAAAGACCGGTTGCAGGAATACTTCATATTATTGTCTATGTTGGTTTTGTCGTTATCAATATTGAATTACTAGAAATTATTATTGACGGACTTTTTGGTACGCACCGTGTTTTTGCTTTTTTAGGAACAACGTATGATGTACTTATTGCTTCTTTCGAGATTTTAGCACTTTTAGTTTTAGTGGCAGTTGTTGCTTTTTGGAGCCGAAGAAACGCAATTAAATTAAAAAGATTTGTAAGCTCTGACCTAAAAGGTTGGCCTAAAAGTGATGCCAATTATATCTTATATTTTGAGGTTGTTTTGATGACATTGTTTCTATTAATGAATGCTTCTGATTTGCATTTGCAAAATGTACCTGGAGGTTTTTCTCATTTCATAAAAGCAGGTTCTTTTCCTGTAAGTCAATTTATTGAACCAATTTTCAATGGAATGTCAAATGAGTTGGTGATGCTTTTATCTGAAGTATTTTGGTGGTTGCATATTGTGGGAATTTTAATTTTCATGAACTATCTTTATTTTTCAAAACACTTACACATATTATTGGCATTTCCAAATACGTATTTTGCTAATTTAAACCCGCAAGGGCAATTTGATAACTTAGAATCTGTTAATAAAGAAGTTAAATTGATGATGGATCCTAATGCAGATCCTTATGCTGCAGCACCAGTAGATGAAAATGCAGTTCCAAGTAAATTTGGAGCTAGTGACGTTCAAGATTTAAATTGGGTTCAATTATTGAATGCTTATACCTGTACTGAATGTGGTCGTTGTACCTCATCTTGTCCAGCAAACATAACAGGAAAAAAATTGTCTCCTCGTAAAATCATGATGGATACAAGGGATCGATTAGAAGAAGTAGGGAAAAATATTGATGCCAATAAAGGTATTTTTATCCCTGATAACAAAACTTTATTGAACGATTATATTACAGCCGAAGAGCTTTGGGCGTGTACGTCTTGTAATGCTTGTGTGGAGGAATGTCCCGTAAATATTAGTCCGCTTTCTATCATTATGGATATGAGACGTTATCTGGTTATGGAACAGAGTGCTGCTCCAATGCCTTTAAACGCAATGATGACAAACATAGAAAATAATGGTGCTCCGTGGCAATACAATCAACAAGACCGATTGAATTGGAAAAACGAATAGTCGTTAAACAGTGTAATTATTTTAATTGGTTTTTTTTTTATCCAATAACCAATTTGTAAATTAAGAATTTGTGATAAATAAAATAAGCAAATAACCGTATCAACTAAATAGTATGTCAGAGAATTTAATAGTGCCTACTATGGCCGAAATGTTAGCTCAAGGGAAACAACCAGAAGTTTTGTTTTGGGTGGGTTGTGCAGGAAGTTTTGACGATAGAGCAAAAAAAATAACGAAAGCATTTGTTCGAATTTTAAATCGTGCAAACGTTCCTTTTGCAGTTTTGGGCACTGAAGAAAGCTGTACAGGTGATCCTGCAAAAAGAGCTGGAAATGAGTTTTTATTCCAAATGCAAGCCATGATGAATATTGAGGTTTTGAATGCATACGAAGCCAAAAAAATTGTCACTGCTTGTCCTCATTGTTTCAATACACTTAAAAATGAGTATCCGGAATTAGGCGGAAAATATGAAGTTGTTCACCATACGGAGTTTTTGAAATCATTGTTGGACGATGGAAGATTAACCATTGAAGGTGGACAATTTAAAGGAAAACGAATTACTTTTCACGATCCTTGCTATTTAGGAAGAGCTAACAATGTATACGAAGCACCAAGAGATTTAATTCTTAAATTGGATGCTGAATTAGTAGAAATGAAGCGTTCTAAAGCAAACGGTTTATGTTGCGGTGCTGGTGGTGCCCAAATGTTTAAAGATGCTGAGCCAGGAAATAAGGAAGTCAACGTTGAAAGAACCGAAGATGCATTAGAAACAAAACCAGAAATTATTGCTGCGGGTTGTCCTTTTTGTAATACCATGATGACGGATGGTATTAAAAACAAAGAAAAAGAAAGCGAAGTAAAAGTGATGGATATTGCTGAATTAATCGCTAATGCGCAAGATTTATAAATTGATTAAAAATTAAAAATCACGAATTTTGGTTTATAACCCAAAATTTATAACTCATAACTTAGAATTACCATGTACGTTCCATTTGAAAATTTACCTGAAGAATCTAGAATCTGGATTTATCAATCTAATAGAAAGTTTTCGGATGCGGAATTTTCAGAAATAGAAACCGCTTTGCAATCCTTTCTAGAAGGTTGGGCTGCTCACGGAACTAGTTTAGAATCATCGTATCAATTAAAATACAACCGATTTATCATTATTGCCGTAAATCAGGATGTACAAGCGGCAACAGGTTGTTCTATTGATTCTTCTGTGGAATTTATTCAAAGTTTAGAACAAAAATACTCCGTTGATTTATTAGATAAAATGAATGTCACTTTCAAACTTGGGGAGCATATTGCACACAAACCTTTGATTGATTTCAAGAAAATGGTAAAAGATAAAGCGGTTACTGAGAACACTATCGTTTTCAATAATTTAGTTAATAATATTGAAGAATACAATGAATCCTGGGAAGTTCCTGCTATCGATAGCTGGCACAGTAGGTTTTTTTAAACAAAACAGATCAATGAGAAAAATAGGCATCAAAATTGTTTTATTGTATGTCTTAATCTTCTTTATAACTTCAAGTTGTGTTGGGACAAAAATTAATAAGAACAAAGTAATTGTAACTAGCCAACCGTCCAAAACAGAAAATTTGGACAGTATAAAATTGAGTAATACCCCCACGCTTTTTGAGTTATCCCCTGAAGGTAACAAATGGGTTGATAGTATTTATAACGCTATGACTTTAGAAGAGAAATTTGGGCAATTATTTATGGTTGCTGCTTATTCCAATAAAGATACAGTACACTTCAACGCTATTGATAAACTGATTCAACAGAATAAAATTGGCGGATTAATTTTCTTTCAAGGTGGACCTGTTCGACAAGCTAAATTAACCAACCGTTTTCAATCGAAGTCAAAAATCCCTTTGTTTATAGGTAACGATGCTGAATGGGGATTGGGTATGCGATTGGATTCTACCTATCGTTATCCTTGGAATATGACACTTGGAGCCATCCAAGACATGAAATTGTTAGAGAAAGTTGGTGTTCAAATGGGAGAACAAAGCAAACGATTGGGTTTACACTTTAATTTTGCTCCAGTTCTCGACATCAATACAAATCCAAGGAATCCCATTATAGGTTTTCGTTCTTTTGGAGAGGATAAATTCAAAGTTACAGATCACGCTATTGCATTAATGAAAGGGGTTCAAAGTCAAGGTGTTTTTTCTACTGGAAAACATTTCCCAGGTCATGGCGATACCGAAACGGATTCGCACAAAGTATTACCAACCATCAATTTTTCTAAGGAAAGACTGCAAGACATCGAGTTTTATCCGTATAAAAAAATGTTCCATGAAGGACTTTCGTCTGTTATGGTCGCACATTTAAACGTTCCTAGTTTAGAAGTTAGACCTAATTATCCTTCTTCGATTTCCTATAATATAGTTACAGATGTTCTTCAAAAAGAATTGGGTTTCAAAGGACTTATTTTCACTGATGCTTTGAATATGAAAAGTGTGAATACCTTTAAATTACCTGGTGAAATTAATTTGGAGGCTTTTATGGCTGGGAATGATATTTTGTTATTTCCTGAGGATGTTCCACTAGCAATTGAAAAATTTATTCAGGCCTATTCACTTAATTTACTTACAGCCGAAAGATTGGCTTATTCAGTAAAAAAAATATTGAAATTCAAATATTCAGCTGGTTTAAATTCTTATAAACCTATTGCTACTGATAATTTATATACCGATTTAAATGCTGTCGAAAATGATGCTTTACAGTATGAATTGTATGAAAATGCAGTAACGGTTTTAAAAAATTATTCGACTGTTTTGCCAATTAAAAATTTGGACAAACAAAAAATTGCCTACGTAAAAATAGGAGACGATACCAATGATGCTTTTGTTTCAACTCTAAAAAAATACGCTGAAGTAACTGTATTTACTGATACCAATTTAGACAGTTTACAAGTGAAATTACAACCGTTTACAACCGTAATCATTGGTTATCACAAGTCAGATGTTGCATTTAAAAATGACGATTTAAAAGCAAATGAAGTATATAAAATCAATTTTTTAGCTAAAAATAATAATGTAATTCTGGATGTTTTTGCTAAACCCTATTCGTTACTGCCTATTTCAAATTTTGATGATATTGAGGGATTGATTGTGTCGTATCAAAATAGTGCTATTGCACAAATTGTTTCTGCAGAACTAATTTTTGGAGCAATTGAAGCCAAAGGGAAATTACCGGTTTCGATTCATTCAAGTTTTAAGGTTAATACTGGTTTACCTACTGAAAAGGTGAACCGTTTGGGATTTACAACTCCTGAAAATGTGGGGATGAATGGTGAAATTTTATCAAAAATTGACGCTATTGCGAATAGAGCGATTGATACTAAAATGACACCAGGAATTCAAATTTTGGTAGCTAGAAAAGGAAAAGTTATTTATCAAAA
Organism: Flavobacterium sp. KS-LB2; assembly: GCF_036895565.1. Lineage (NCBI taxonomy): Bacteria > Pseudomonadati > Bacteroidota > Flavobacteriia > Flavobacteriales > Flavobacteriaceae > Flavobacterium > Flavobacterium sp. KS-LB2. The sequence goes on from NZ_CP145904.1 coordinate 1,530,176, forward strand.
ATCATTTGGATACCATACGTATGATAAAAGGATTAAAGTTCAAGATTCAGATATTTATGATGTTGCTTCGTTAACAAAAATTCTAGCTACGTTACCTAATGTGATGTTGCAATACGATCAACAAAAAATAAATCTGGAAACTACATTAGGAACAATGTCTCCCATTTTCAAAGATTCGAATAAGGCTAATATTAATTTCAAGGATTTATTATCTCATTATGCGGGACTAGCAGCAGGAATTCCATTTTACAAAGCGACCATGGATAAGTCAAAATTCCCTTCGGAAGTTTATTTTAGAAAAACACCCCAAGAAAATTTTTCTAAACGATTGGCGGATAGCCTTTTTATACGAAATGATTTTAGCGATACTATTATGAAAATGATTGTTAAGAGTAAGCTTTCATTGAAAAAAGAATACAAGTACAGCGATCTTACCTTTATGATTTTGAAGGATTATTTAGAAAAAACAACGGGTAAAACACTAGATGTTTTGATTCAAGAGAATTTCTATCGTTCTCTGGGTATGAATAATTCTAGTTTTAATCCCTTAACAAAATTTGATAAAAATAGAATTCCTCCAACAGAAACTGACACGTATTTCCGTAATCAGCTTTTGCAAGGGTATGTCAATGACTTATCGGCTGCTTTAGAAGGTGGTGTTTCTGGTCATGCCGGTGTTTTTTCGAATGCAATGGATGTGGCTAAAATAATGGAGCTTTATCTACAAAAAGGGAATTATGGCAATCAGCAGTATTTTTCTGAAAAGACATTTGAAGATTTCAATACCTGTTATTTTTGTGCGGCAGGAAATAGGAGAGGTGTAGGTTTTGATAAACCGCAATTGGGTGTAGAAGGACCTACGTGTGGTTGTGCTTCGATGACAAGTTTTGGGCATACAGGTTATACTGGTACAATGGCTTGGGCTGATCCTGAAACCCAAATTGTCTATGTATTTTTATCCAATAGAACTTTTCCAATTGCAGCTGAAAATAGATTATCGAAAGAAAATATTCGTGAAGATATTCAAAAGGTAATTTATGAAGCTATTAGTAACTAAGCTAACTTTGGAGTACTAATAAAACGAATTTTTTTAAATTTATTTGGATGTAGCTATCAAAAAGGATTTAAATCAGTTTATTGGAAATTGTAGTAGTATTATAGTATATTTAGATTAAAATAATTTTGATGAAAAAGAGGAATGCCGTTTTTACTACAGTAAATTTAATTGTATTGCTTTTTTGCGTGGCTTTTGCGAATGCACAAAATATAGATATAAATATTTTGCGAGACATTAATGTGGGTAGGAATAAGAATTTAGACCCTACTTTTAAAACAGTAACAAATAGTGCAGTTCCTATCAGTATTGCTACTCCCATTATTATATATTCTGTTGGTTTAATAAAGAAGGACAGTACAATCAAGAATCAGGCAGTTTTTATTGGTGAGGCATTCTTAGTAAATGGATTTATTACCTTAGCATTGAAACGAGCAATAAAAAGGGATAGACCATTTGAAACCTACCCGGATATTGATCAAGCTTCTTCATCTTTAGGAGAATCTTTTCCTTCTGGTCATACTTCTTTGGCTTTTGCTACAGCAACATCACTTAGTTTGGCCTATCCCAAATGGTATGTCATAGCACCCTCTTTTGTATGGGCAAGTACCGTAGGATATTCTCGAATGCATTTAGGTGTTCATTATCCAAGTGATGTAGTTGCTGGCGCAATTATTGGGAGTGGTTCAGCGTATCTTAGCTATAAAGTGAATAAATGGATAAATAAAAAAAGATCTAGAAAAGGGCAATTGACACTGGACAACCCTTGATAATTGTTTAAAATTGAAAACGTTGATAAAGCCATACAAAATGACGAAGTATCTAAGGTTTTTACCGCTATTGACATTGGAAAAAAGGCCATTGAAATCTTTTTGGACAACATTTTTTTGCTTTTACATTTAAATTACCAGTATTGGTAATCAAAGCAGGAGAGTCATCAACCATTTGAGAGACCGTTTTTGCTGATTTTTCCATAGCTTTAATGTTTATTTATACTGCGATAGGAATCCAACGAATTCATTTTTAGGCTTGAAAGGATTTAACTTAAATTTCCATAAAACACATTCCTATTTTTATTAATTTCGTTTCATTAAAATATATAGATGAAAATTGCAATAGTTTGTTATCCTACCTTTGGAGGAAGTGGTGTAGTCGCTACAGAATTAGGTCTTGAATTGGCAAGGCGTGGTCACGAAATCCATTTTATAACGTATAGTCAACCCGTACGTCTAGCACTTTTGAATGCAAATGTGCATTATCATGAAGTGAATGTTCCTGAATACCCTTTATTTCATTATCAACCCTACGAATTGGCTTTATCAAGCAAATTAGTAGACATGGTTAAACTCTATAAAATCGAATTATTACACGTACATTATGCTATTCCTCATGCATACGCCGGTTATATGGCAAAACAAATGTTGAAAGATGAGGGAATTAATATTCCTATGGTGACTACGCTTCACGGAACTGATATTACATTAGTTGGGAATCATCCGTTTTATAAGCCAGCAGTAACTTTTAGTATCAATAAATCTGATTTTGTTACTTCAGTTTCCCAAAGCTTGAAAGATGACACTCATAAATTATTTAATATAAAAAATGAAATCGAGGTAATTCCTAATTTTATAGAATTAGATAAGAACTTGAATGATCCAAGTACTCCTTGTCATCGTTCTGTAATGGCTAGTAAAGAAGAAAGAATCATTACTCATATTAGTAATTTCAGAAAAGTAAAGCGAATTCCAGATATTATTAAAATTTTCTATAATATTCAAAAAGAGATTCCTGCTAAATTGATGATGGTAGGTGATGGTCCTGAAAAAGAAAAAGCAGAATATTTATGTCAAGAATTAGGTATTCAGGATAGAGTTATCTTTTTTGGAAATAGTAATGAGATTGATAAAATTTTGAGTTATACGGATTTGTTTTTATTGCCTTCTGAAACCGAAAGTTTTGGACTAGCCGCTCTCGAGGCTATGGCTTGGAGTGTTCCAGTTATTTCTAGTAATTCGGGTGGTTTGCCAGAGGTTAATTTTGATGGAATTTCAGGATATTTGAGTGATGTTGGAAATACAGATGAAATGGCGCAAAATGCCTTGAAAATTTTAAAAGATGATGCCACGCTTCATAAATTTAAAAAAAATGCCTTGTCAGTTGCCAAACAATTTGACATCAAAAATATCTTGCCACTTTATGAAGCTTTATATAAAAAAGCTATAAAAAAATACGAATAGATTTACTTTAGCCAAAACTAAAGCCAGTAAAACGATTGAATTCTATCTATTAACTAATAAAATGTTGCAATGAAAAAAATAATAGTATCACTGGTGGCTGTCGCTTTAGTTTCCTGCGGTGCAACAGTTACAAAAAGTTCTGACAAAAATGCTTTATATGAAGTCTTGACACAACAGACAAATGGTGGCGCAAGTATACGTTTTTTTGAGATTCTTTCGGAGCCAAATGAAATTGCAATGTTGCAGAACGATGAAAATCTAAAAGATAAAATAAGTTCAAATGATATTCAGACTTCTAATTTTTTAGTTTTGAATATGGGCGAAAAAACATCAGGAGGCTACAGCATAGGAATTGATACAGTAGTTGAAACTGATAAAAATATTGTAATTACGATAAAAGAAACGAGTCCTGAACCGGGAAGTATGGTTACTCAAGCCTTTACAAATCCATTTTGTGTAGTCAAAATAAATTCTAAGAAAGAGATTATTTTTAAATAAAAAAACGCCACTAGCAATAGTGGCGTTTTTTAATATATTTTCTAAAATATTAGAATTGGTATCTAAGACCCAATGCAATATCAGAACCGTAATTGTTTTTGTAATATCCATTTCCTCCAAACTCAGGTCTGAAATCTAAAGAGATTAACAAAGGAATATCAAAATTGTATTCAATACCAATATCTCCAGCAGCAAATACAAAAGTATCATTAAATGATTCGTTATTATTATCATAACTGTAGCTTCCTACACCACCACCAACACCTGCATACCAGTTGAAACCACCATCAATATTCCATACCCATTGGTACAAAGCTGCTAATTTTACTGCATTGTCATCATAACCATTATTGTTGTAGTTACTTCTGTTTCTCCAACCTAAATCTAGTTCAAGTCTATTGTTGCTTCCTAATGCTCTTTGGTAAGAAAGTTCACCACCAAAACCATTATTACCACCAAAACGTAATCCTAATGCGTTTTTCGAAATGTCTTGTGCTTGTGCGGAAAATGCTAATCCAATTAACATTATTGCCGATAAAATAATTTTTTTCATAAGTTTGTTTTTTATAGATACAAATGTATAATTAAGTAGAATATGTTTTTTACAAAATTTTAAAGAAAAGTTATATAATTTACGTTTTTTAAAATTCCAACACTTTTATATCAAAGTATTATTATAGGATATTTTGTTTTGAAAAAAGCGCTGAAGCCACTATTTGGTTGCTTAAAATATTTTCCATTTCAAAAAGGTTTTCATCATCAGCAAAGTGTGCTTGGGAATAGTTGTATAATTTCCAACGTTTTTTGTTGTACTCCAATGCCGTTAAGTTTTCTATCCAATCGCCTGAATTCAAATACAAAGTACTTCCATTTTTATTTTCTTTATGAATCATTTTGGGCTCATGAATATGACCACAAATAACATAATCATATTTTTTTTCGATGGCTAATTCAGTTGCGGTTGTTTCAAAATCAGAAATATGTTTTACCGCTTTTTTTACACTAGCTTTTATTTTTTTAGAAAATGAATACGGTTCTCTTCCTATTTTAGACAAACACCAATTTACAAATCGGTTTAAAAGTATTAAATAATCATACCCTAAACCGCCAAGCTTAGCAATCCATTTTGAATGTTGAACAGAAGCATCAAAAACATCACCATGAAATATCCACGCTTTTTTGTCATCAAGATTTAAAACTAATTTGTCTACTAATGCAAAATTGCCCATATTCATATCGCTAAATTTCCTTAGCATTTCATCATGATTTCCTGTGACGTAGTAGACTTTTGTTCCTTTGGAGGCAAAACTTATAATTTTTTGTATGACTTTTAAATGTGTTTTTGGGAAATAGGATTTTCTAAACTGCCAAACATCAATAATATCCCCATTTAACACTAATGTTTTAGGTTTTATAGACGATAAATAATTATAAAGTTCCTTAGCATGACTCCCAAAAGTTCCAAGATGCACATCAGATATAACCACTAACTCGACTTTTCTTTTTTTCAATGTATTTGAATTTGAATTTTACCAAATTAATAGAATTATTAGCAATGAAAATAAGGTTAAAGGTTAAGAAATGGAAGACAAGATTAAATTAATATCAATAAATGTGAAATGTTTCTTAAAACTTTAAACTTTAAACTTTTGAACTTTCAACTAAAATGGTACTTTTGTTAAAAACTAATTATAATGGCAGGAAATAGCTACGGAACACTATTTAGAATAACAACTTTTGGAGAATCACATGGTGAAGCATTAGGTGGAATAATAGATGGTTGCCCTCCTGGAATAACTATAGATTTTGATGCAATTCAATTTGAAATGTCAAGAAGAAAGCCAGGACAATCGGCTATAGTTACCCAACGTAAAGAGCCGGATGATGTACAATTTTTATCCGGAATATTTGAAGGTAAAACAACAGGAACTCCAATAGGTTTTATTATTCCAAATACCAATCAAAAATCAGATGATTACTCGCACATAAAAGATAATTATAGACCCAGTCATGCCGATTATGTGTATGACAAAAAATATGGTTTTCGTGATTACCGCGGTGGTGGAAGAAGTTCTGCCCGAGAAACTGCCAGTAGAGTAGTAGCTGGAGCGGTAGCAAAACAAATGCTATCAGAAATAAAAATTAACGCTTACGTTTCTTCTGTAGGCCCTATTTTTTTAGAAAAACCTTACCAAGAATTAGATTTTACAAAAATAGAAAACAATCCTGTGCGTTGTCCTGATGAAGAATCAGCGGTAATTATGGAGGAATACATACGCGATATTCGCAAACAAGGGGACACGGTTGGAGGAACAGTAACGTGTGTAATTCAAAATGTACCTGTAGGGCTTGGAGAACCAGTTTTTGATAAACTTCATGCTGAATTAGGTAAAGCGATGCTTTCTATTAATGCGGTAAAGGGATTTGAGTTCGGAAGTGGTTTTGATGGAGCGAGAATGAAAGGAAGTGAACACAATGATTTATATCATCCTGATGGTACTACTAAGACTAATCTTTCAGGTGGTATTCAAGGTGGAATTAGTAATGGAATGGACATTTATTTCCGTGTGGCTTTCAAGCCTGTAGCTACTATAATGCAAAAACAAGAATCATTAGATAACAAGGGCAATATTACTGAAATGACTGGAAAAGGACGCCATGATCCTTGTGTAGTGCCGCGTGCAGTACCTATAGTTGAAGCAATGGCAGCCATTGTACTTGCTGATTTTTATTTGATAAACAAAACTTATTAATACTAATTATTATCGCTTTTCTGGCTTTAAACCGTATCCTTTCTTTCTTGTCAGCAAGCAATAAACGATATAATGATAATCAAGATTAGCGTTAAGACCTAACAACCAATTTAATGAATACCAAAACAACTAAAAAACCATCTTTTTTTTCAGGATTAACGGGACAAATATTAATTGCGATGGTTTTAGGTGCTATTTTAGGCATTGTAATTCATAATTCTATCTCCCCAGAAGCAGCTCAAGGCTTTAGCGCAAAAATTAAAATCTTGGCAACAATTTTCATTCGATTGGTTCAAATGATTATTTCACCACTAGTTTTCACCACACTTGTTGTAGGAATTGCAAAACTTGGTGATATTAAGGCTGTTGGAAGAATTGGAGGTAAAGCAATGGGGTGGTTTTTTACAGCTTCATTTATTTCTTTGCTATTAGGAATGTTCTTTGTAAACATATTAGAACCGGGAGTTGGTCTTAATTTATCAAATGTTGATTTGGCTTCTGTCTCTGAAGTGACTGCAAAAACTCAAAATATATCTTTTGAAAATTTTATAGAGCATATTGTTCCTAAAAGTATTTTTGAAGCAATGGCTACCAATGAAATTTTACAAATTGTAATTTTCTCTATATTCTTTGGTTTAGCAGCTGCATCATTGGGAGATTATGTTAAACCTGTTACAAATGCTTTAGATAAAACGTCACACATTGTTCTTAAAATGGTGAATTATGTGATGAAATTTGCACCAATAGGAGTTTTTGGAGCTATTGCAGGAGTATTTGCGGTAAGAGATTTTCAGGAATTAGCAATCACCTATTTCAAATTTTTTGGTTCATTCTTAGTTGGAATATCATCACTATGGCTGGTATTAATAGTAGTTGGTTATATTTTTCTAAAAAGCAGAATGACTGTTTTACTTAAAAGAATTGTAAGCCCTTTGATTATAGCTTTTGGAACAACAAGTAGTGAAGCAGTTTTTCCAAAACTAACGGAAGAATTGGAACGTTTTGGAGTAAAAGATAGAATTGTTTCTTTCATGCTGCCTTTAGGGTATTCATTTAATCTAGATGGAAGTATGATGTACATGACTTTTGCCAGTATTTTTATTGCTCAAGCATACGGAATTGATTTAGATTTAGGAACACAAATGACCATGCTTTTAGTTTTGATGCTTACCAGCAAAGGAATTGCAGGTGTTCCAAGAGCAAGTTTAGTTGTAGTTGCAGCTACTTGCGGTATGTTTGATATTCCAATTGAAGGAATCGCATTGATTTTACCAATAGATCATTTTTGTGATATGTTTCGTAGTGCAACAAATGTATTAGGTAATGCTTTGGCTACTTCAGTAGTTGGACAATGGGAAGGTGAGGACGAAAATGAAACTCTAGCTTCTGAATAGTTTAGCATAAATTTTTGAAATACATAATATAATTAACCTGTTCAATTTGCTGAGCAGGTTTTTTTATCTTCAATTTTTATTTAGCATTATACATTTTAGAATCCATATAACTATTTTAAAATTCATTACATTTAATAGATTAAGACATGATTATTATTCTTTTTTTTATTAATAAAATGTATATTTGATAAACTTTAATTGTTTATGTATCATTTACGAATTGTTTTGTTGCTTTTATTTGGATTAAATTACTTTGGTAATGCTTCTATAGCACAGACAAAAACATATTCTAAGAAAGAAATCACTAAATTAACTGATGAGGCTTCCAGATACTTAAAGGAAGCTAATTTTGAGAAATCTTTAGATATTTCTAAATTGGCTCTTCGCTCCTCTATTAATGCGAATGATTTATATTCAGCAGCCATTTCATATATTACAATTGCGGCAAATTATGCTGAGATGGCAGAATTTGATAAAGCCATATTCTTCTACGATAAAAGTCTTTCCTATGCAGATAAGACCAATAATGACACCCTAAGAAAACGAATAAATAATAATTTAGGTAATATCTATTGTTTTGAGAAAAAGCAATATGAGAAAGGTATAAAATATTATGAAAAATCACTCAAATATAGTCAGAAATTAGCAGATACTAATCAGGTTTTCATAACTAGACTTAATATTGCATGGGCTTTTTTTGATATTGGTCTTTTTGAAAAAGGATTTCCAAGTTTGGAGTTTATCAACAAATACAATAAAAAATATGGTGACGCTACAAATGCTGTAGCTGTAAACATGCTAAATGGAATGTATTATGGGCATAAAGGAGATGATAACAAAGCAACATCTTCTTTTTTAAATGCGATAAAGTTTGGAAACGAAGGGAACGAAAAGTCTGATTTGTCTTTTTCATATCTTGAATTCTCAAAGTATTTATTAAAAAAAGGAGATTATAAAAAGGCGTATGAAAACCTTGCACGCTACAATATTATTATAGATGAGTTATACAACGAGGAAAAAATTAAAAAAGCGAATCTAGTTGGAATAAATTTAGAATTAGAGGAATATAAAAGAGAAATAGATAGAATTGAAACGGAGAAACTAGCTCAGCTTCAAAGTTTAAATAAATCAAAAATCATTGTGTTACTATTTGGAGTGGTATTTTGCTTTTTATTATTGTTGTTGTATACTTTGTTTAGGAATAATAACTTTAAGAAAAAAGCCAATGCAACACTTTCTCAAACAAATATGGAATTACTAGTTGCTAAGGAAAAAGCAGAGGAAGCCAATATATTGAAATCACAATTTGTCTCCACAATTAGTCATGAATTAAGAACTCCTTTATATGGTGTTGTAGGAATTACAAATATGTTGCTTGATGAACATAAAGAATTAGCAGATAGTCCGCATTTAAGTTCGCTTAAGTTTTCAGCCCGATATTTATTATCATTAGTGAATGATATTCTTCAAATTAATAAAATTGAAGACAATAGAATTATTCTTGAAAGTTTAACTTTTAATGTTTCGGATGAAATTAACATGGTTAAAAGTTCGTTGTCTTTTTTAGCTAAAACAAATGATAATGAGGTTGTAGTAAATATAGACCCTAATATTCCTGAATATTTGATAGGTGATAAATTAAGGCTTTCTCAAATTATTATGAATTTAGTGAGTAATGCATTGAAGTTTACAAAAAGCGGTGAGGTACGGATAGATGTAAACTTATCAAAAGTAGAGGGGGAATCTCATTTTTTAGAATTTAAAATTCAAGATAATGGAATAGGAATTCATCTCGCTGATCAAGAAAAGATTTTTGATAAATTTGTTCAAGTTGGCAGAAAAGAAACTGATTACCAAGGAACTGGTTTGGGGCTTTCTATTGTAAAGCAATTATTAGGGTTATTTGATAGCGATGTTTCTTTAGAAAGTGCCATAGGAAAAGGAACTGTGTTCAAATTTGTTATTGCATTTGACTTTAATCCTGAGCGCACAACTGAAATAATCAATAACATTCAAGTTGATATGAGTTCAACCCAAATTGTAAAAGTTTTGGTTGTTGAGGACAATCGTATAAATCAAGTTATTACCAGAAAAACAATTGAAAAAAATAATTATAAATGTTGTGTTGTTGATGATGGTTATGCCGCATTAGAAATCTTAGAAAAAGAGAACTTTGATGTGATTTTAATGGATATTAATATGCCTTTAATCAATGGTTTTGAAACCACAAGAAAGATTCGTCTTAAAGGGATTGGTATTCCAATTGTAGCACTAACAGCATTTGATAAAGCAGAAATAACCGAAGAGGCTCTTTCAGCCGGAATCAATGATATTATCATAAAACCATTTGATTCGATCAAGTTATTTAAAATCATCAGTATTTTAATATCAAAATCTAAAAGCATAGCTTAATCTATTTTTGAGACACGATATTATAAAGTGTGTTTATTGTTATAGATTTTCTAACAAAAAAAATCGCTAAATCTCCAAAACCAATTACTGTTTCTAGAAATTTAACGATTTTGATATTTGATTACTTGATGGCTATAGTTTTATGTGTTTTTTTCTGTCCATTTTCTTTCTTAGCAATGTCAACATGTAAAATTCCATCTTTATAGCTTGCTTCTATTTTACTGTCATCAATGTATTCTGGTAAACTAAAAGTTCTACAAAAAGATTGATAATTAAATTCTTTTCTAACGTAATTGTCTTTTTTTCTTGTTTCTTCTTTCTCTTCCTTTTTTTCGGATGAAATCATAAGCATGTTGTTGTCAATTTCAACTTTGAAATCTTCTTTCTTCATTCCTGGAGCTGCTAATTCCACTTGTAATTTATTATCAGTTTCTTTTAAGTTAACCGAAGGCAAATTACTACCTATTGTGGAAAAATTTTTATCAGACCAATCAAATACATCTTTTGAAAAAAAATCATCAAAAAGAGTATTTACAGTTGGAAATGAGCCGTTACTTTTTACTAGAGTTCTCATGATTTTATATGTTTAAATTATTTATATTAATGCCATCAATTGAATAAAATAAATGATTATCAAATTTAATGTATTATTTTATTTAAATGTAAATAATTAACTTGTAATTAACTGATTTTGAGTATATTGGAAATAAAAAAAATCCCTTTTGTTTTTTACAAAAGGGATTTCTTACAGATAAAAATAAAAGATTAATATTCAATTAATACCAACGTTTTTTATTTTGTTTAGATACTTCAGATTTTCTAGATTTATGAGCTCCACCACTGCGGTTTGAATTTTTTTGCTGAGAACCAGACGGCAGTTCTGGACTTCCTGAATGCCAATGATAGGGATGATCATTAACGGTTTTTACATCTACTTTTATGAGTTTTTGGATGTCTTTCCAATAGGTATGTTCGTCTTTACTGCAAAAAGAAATTGCAACACCACCGTTTCCAGCACGACCAGTTCTACCAATGCGGTGAACATACGTTTCAGGAATATTAGGTAAATCAAAATTAATCACAAAAGGCAATTGGTCAATATCAATTCCTCGAGCAGCAATATCAGTTGCTACGAGAACACCAACTTCTTTGTTTTTAAAGGCATCCAAAACGCGTTGTCTTGCATTTTGAGATTTGTCACCATGAATGGCTTCTGCGGCAATATTGTTTTTGCGTAACGCTTTTACAACATTATCAGCACCATGTTTGGTTCTTGAAAAAACCAAAACATCGGATAGATTTTCATTCTTAATTAAGTGATATAATAAATTTCTTTTTTCTCCTTTTTCAACAAAATAAACACGTTGTTCTACATTTTCAGCTGTTGAAGATACAGGAGAAACGGTTACTGTTGCAGGATCAGTCAGAAACATTTCGGCTAATTCCCGAATAGCAATTGGCATCGTAGCTGAGAAAAATAATGTCTGTCTATTTTTTGGCGTAAGCTTTACAATTTTCTTTACATCATTTACAAATCCCATATCAAGCATTTGATCTGCTTCATCAAGCACTAAAGTATGTAAATGATCTAAATCGATAAAACCTTGTTTGTGTAAATCCAACAATCTTCCTGGTGTTGCTATCAAAATGTCGACACCATTTTTTAAAGTATCTACTTGTGGATTTTGTGAAACTCCTCCAAAAATGGTAAGTTGTGTCAGGTTAGTATATTTTGCATAGGTATCAAAACTTTGCCCAATTTGTACGGCTAATTCACGAGTAGGAGTAACTACTAAAGCTCGAATTTGTTTTGCTTTTTTAGAAGAACCTACAATTCTGTGCAATTGATGTATGATTGGAATAGCAAATGCAGCTGTTTTTCCAGTTCCAGTTTGTGCACAACCTATTAAATCTCTTCCCGATAACACAATTGGTATTGACTGTTCTTGGATAGGAGTTGGGTTAAGGTAGCCTTGTTCAAATACGGCTTTTTGTATACTTTTTGACAGCGATAAATCTTCAAATAACATATTTTTGGTATTAAATATCCTGTATTAAGTACATAGATAGTGCCACAAAGATAGTATTATTATTTTTGATGATAGTTTATAAGGTATTATGACAGAGAATTTCTGGAATTTAAACCCAGAAATTCATCAGTAAAATGGATTAGATAGTATTAGATTTAATGAAATCAGTTACTAAATATCCTATAAGTTTACCTATCAAATGATTGTTTTTGTCTTCACCTAAATCAGGTGCGCCTTCGCAAATGTGTAAATAGGTTGCATTTTTATTTTTTGCAAAATAAGAAATAAATTGACGAAGTTGCTCGACTGAGAAACCACTTAAAGTCATTGCACTGCAAGCAATATTAGGAATCGAATCTAAATCAATTTCAATTCCAAAAGAATCATCATTTATAAACTCTAAGGCTAGAGCCATTTCTTGATTAAAATCTTTTTCTTTTCTAATGCTAACGCTATCATAGGTGTTATAACGTACACGGTCTTCTATTTTTTTTATGATATCCAATACACTTTTGGAAGTATAATTTTCGTGTAAACCAAAAATAAAATATTTCTTTAAAAAACCTTCTTCATAAGCGTATGAAAAACCATTACCGCTGTGGCGTCCTTCTAAAATTCTAAAATCAGAATGTGCATCAAAGTTTATTGCATTGATAGGTTTTCCTTTTGCAAGGGCTGAACCTTTTATGTTGCCGTAGGAATTATTATGTCCACCACCTATAATTATTGGGATTTTGCCTAGTTTTATAATATTGAAAATAATATGGGAAACATCCTTATCAATTTTTTCTACTAATTGACTTAATTTAAAGCGATCATCAATATCATTAAAATCTAAATGTTCTACTTCTTTCATTTCGACACTCACATTCAACTGCCCCAAAACAAAAAGTTGACTTCCTTTACAAAATCGATTGTGCTGAATATTAGCAATGCTTTTAATTGCGCTATCCCAAGCTGATGCCGCGCCAGGTCTGCCAAAATTAGCTCTTATGCCAATATCTTCTGGAATGCCAAATAGTACATATTTTGCTTCACAAGTTTTAAGAAACTCAACAGGATCGGTCTCTTTTGGAACAGTTAGCATTTTCTCTCCAAATTTTATTTCACCACTTCTATGGTTTGTAATTTTCGCAAGGTCTTTGATAGTAAATGGGATGATTTTTTCCATTAAAAAAAATATTTTTTTTTCCAAAAATAATATAATTACGTTAACATACGTTATTAGGTGGTTATATATTGTTAAATTTGTAAAATAAATTAAATTAAATTAAAAGATGGAAAATCAAAAAAGTAGTTCAAGTCTTAAAGCGGTTGTAGCAATATTAGCTATTTTATTAGTGGGAAGTTTAGTTTATATTTTTAAAATGACTTCTGACACTGAAATCGTAAAAACAGAATTGAAAAGCACATTGACTGAGAAAGAGTCAGTTATGAAAGATTTGCAAGAATTAAAATCAACATATGATGCTGCAATAGCAGAAAACACATCTATGTCTGAAGAGTTGATTCAAGAAAGAGATAAAGTGGTCAACTTAATGTCTGATTTAAGTAAATCAAAAGGTGATGTAGCTTCATTATCAAAATACAGAACTCAGTTTATTGCTTTGCAAGGAAATATGAAAGTTTTAATGGCTGAAAATGACAACTTAAAAAAGGCAAATACAACACTTACTTCACAACGAGATAGTACGGTTGTGGTATTAGGAGAAACTAAAAAGAATGTTGAAGCGTTAACAGGCCAAAACGAAGAATTGGCAAAGGCGGTTGAAATGGGGTCCAAATTGACGGTTTTAAATACAAGAGGTTCTGCTTTTAAATTAAGAAGTTCTGGTAAACAAATCGAGACTGATAAAGCAAGCCGTGCTGACGTTCTTAGAGTGAACTTTACAATTGCAGAAAATCAAATTGCTAAATCTGGAGATAAAACCTATTATGTTCAGGTAATTGACAGTAAAAACAATGTTTTAGGTGATAAAAAAACAGAAGGTTTTGGAGATAATACGTTAACATATAGTTTTTTAACTAATGTGAAATATGAAAACAAAACAATCAATGTTACTGAAGACTTAAAAGGTAAGGATTTTGCAAAAGGAACCTATTACATTAATATTTTCGATAGAGATATATTAGTTTCTAAAACAAGTTTTATTTTGAGATAAGAAAAACTGTAGACATAAAAAAAGAGGAACATAACGTTCCTCTTTTTTTATGAATAAATTTCACCGTCTATCAATACAGTATCAATTAGATTACTGCCAAAGGCATAGGGTAATTGATAGTAGGAGGGAATCGGTTTAGTGATAATAAGGTTTGCCATTTTACCAATAGTAATGCTTCCGTGGGTTTCAGAAATCCCCATAGCATAGGCACCATTTATTGTAGCTGCGTTTATAGCTTCTTCTGGAGTCATTTTCATTTTGATACACGCTGTAGCAACTACAAAATTCATGTTTCCAGATGGAGTAGAACCTGGATTGTAATCAGTGGCAAGAGCGATAGGAAGTCCAGTAGCTATCATTTTTCGTGCTGGAGTATACGGAATACTTAAAAAATAGGAACACGAAGGCAGCGCCACTGGCATTGTTTCAGTATTTTTTAACGCTTCAATATCTTCTGTAGTCATAATTTCTAAATGATCTACAGAAAGTGCATTATATTTTATACCAGCCTGAATTCCGCCAATAGAGTTAAACTGATTGACATGAATTTTTGGCTTTAAACCAAATTTAATTCCAGCTTCCATGATTTGTTGAGTTTCTTCAACAGTAAAATAGCCCGTTTCACAAAATACATCGATGAATTCTGCCAGTTTATTTTTGGCAATTTCAGGAAGTATTTCGTCGATGATTAAATCAATATAGCCTTTGTGATTTGCTGAATATTGCAATGGAAAAGCATGAGCGCCAAGAAAAGTAGCTTTTATAGTTATGGGATAGTTTTGAGCTAATCGCTGTATCACGCGAAGCATTTTCAATTCTCCTTCAACAGTCAATCCGTATCCTGATTTAATTTCGACAGCTCCAGTTCCTAAACGCATGACTTCTTCCAGCCGCGCTTTTGATTGATTGTAAATTTCTTCTTCAGTGGATTCGTTGAGTTTTTTTGCAGAATTTAAGATTCCACCGCCACGATTGGCAATTTCTTCATAGGTCATGCCATTGATTCGATCAACAAATTCCTGTTCTCTATTACCGGCATAAACAATATGAGTATGACTATCACACCAGGAAGGTAAAACTATTTTTCCGGTGGCATCAATCGTTTTATCAGCATGTATTGGAGGTAAATTCTCCATAGCACCAAAATCAGCAATTAACTTGTCTTTAACTACTAAAAAGGCATTCTTGATCGTTGGAAGAATTGCCATTTCAGCACCAGAAACTTTAGAGATTGCCGTTTCTCGAACCTGAAGTAGCTCTTTTATATTGATGATTAAGGTTGTCATTTTATAGTTATAATTATTCTGAAACTTTGATTTCAAACATTTTATCCCAGTTTTTCCCAGTTACGAAAATGGTTTTTGTTTTTGGGTTGTATGCAATTCCGTTTAAGACATCAGTATCTGGTAACTGTGTTATTTTTTTCTTTAAATCGGTAAGATTGATAATTGCTTCTACGGTTCCATTTTTAGGATTTATTATGGCAATAGCATCTTTTTGATAAACATTACCATAAATTTTTCCATTAATCCATTCCAATTCATTGATGGATTTTATTTTTGTTTCAAAAGAGTAAACGTTTAAATAATCTAATTCTTTTAAAGTAGCTGGATCCAAAATCCAGATTTTTTCGGTCCCGTCCGATTGGTATAAATTTTTTCCATCATTGGTCAATCCCCATCCTTCAATAGGTTTGAAATAGGTAAATGTTTTTTCTTTTTTAAAGGTATCGGCATTATAAACGTATCCTTCATTCTCTTTCCAAGTCAGTTGGTATACTTTATTGTTCAGAATTGTTATTCCTTCTCCAAAATATTTGGAATCTAGTTCAATTTCTTTATAAACTTTTCCAGTTTTATAATCGGTTTTTTTGAGCTGAGACTTGCCATATTGTCCAGTTCCTTCATATAATGTATCGCGATAAAATTCTAATCCTTGTGTGTAGGATCCGATGTCGTGTGGATATGTATTGATAATCGTATACTTCAATAATTTTGGTTGTATATTAGAAACTAATTCTACTCTTGTGGTAGCTTCTGAGTTTTGTCCCTCGAAATAGACCAAAGCCTTTAGTTTTTGATACCCTAATTTTTGATCTTTCAATTCAAAAGTTAATTTGTCAATTCCTTTTTTAGAACCAATTTTTTTATCATTTACATAATAGATAATGCTGTCAATACTTTTTGAATTTGTGTTCAAAATTCCTAAATCTATAGTCTCTTGAGGTTTGTATTGTTCTTTAAATTTAGAATTATCAAAGGTAAATAAAGAATTTTCACCTTTTTTAGTGTCACCACAATTAACAAATAGGGTTCCTAATAAAATGATAGATAGTATGTTATAATTTTTCATAGTTTTAATTTTGAATACCCCAATATACAATGTTATTTTAAGAGCACAAAGGGCTTGCACAAATATAAAAAGATTGTATATTTGCACCGGCAAGTCCTACACGACCAGCTCCTGCAGACTCCCCCAGGATGGGAACATAGCAAGGGTACGTGGTTGAGCGGTGCGATGTAGGTCGCTTGCCATTTTTTTTAAATCTGAACATCTTTTAGATTCTTTTCGAAATTCATACCAATAAGTAGTCTTCCTTCGGGAGGATTTTTTTATTTTTGGACCTTTCGTACAAAATACAGCGATAGTTATGAGTAAAGTAGTTTTAATTACAGGAGGTTCTTCGGGAATAGGGAAATCTATTGGTGCTTTTTTGCATCAAAAAGGTTTTGTTGTTTATGGAACCAGCAGAAATCCAGAGCGAGTTTTGAATTCGGTTTTTCCATTGGTTACTTTAGATGTTCGGGATGCGGATTCGATTCATGCGGCTGTTGCCAAAGTGATTTCGATTTCCGGAAGATTAGATGTTGTTATTAATAACGCTGGTGTAGGAATCACTGGACCTTTGGAAGAAACTCCTATGCAGGAGATTAAGAATAATTTTGACACTAATTTTTTTGGTCCAATTGAAGTGATGCAAGCAGTGTTACCACAAATGCGTGCACAACAATCTGGACTAATTATCAATATTACTTCTATTGCTGGTTATATGGGATTGCCGTATCGAAGTGTTTATTCTGCTTCTAAAGGTGCGCTCGAACTTATAACCGAAGCATTGCGTATGGAAGTGAAATCTTTTGGAGTTGATATTACTAACGTAGCACCTGGTGATTTTGCTACGAATATTGCTTCGGGGCGCTATCACGCTCCAGTTGTAGACGGTTCTGCTTATGAAATTCCATACGGAAATACTTTAAAGATGATGGATGAACATGTAGATAGCGGAGGTAATCCTAATGAAATGGCCGAAGCGGTCTATGGAATTATCCTAAATCCAAGTCCAAATATTCATTATAAAGTAGGCGCTTTTATGCAAAAGTTCTCGATTGTTTTGAAGCGAATTTTACCCGATAAAGTATATGAAAAGATGCTTATGAACCATTTTAAATTGTAATTTTGCACCGGATTTTATGAGCGTGAAGGATCGAAGTGGAAATTCTTTTACTTTTTCCTTTAAAAAGTAAAAAATTGTAGCGTAGAGCCTGACCCAAAGTTTTTCACGGAGGGTCACGCCCAAATAATTATAAACACACAATTAAATAGGTATATTATGAAGTTTTTTATTGACACGGCTAATTTAGCTCAAATTAAGGAAGCACAAGCATTAGGCGTTTTGGATGGTGTTACAACTAATCCATCATTGATGGCTAAAGAAGGAATTACAGGTAAAAACAGCATTTTGAAACATTATGTTGACATTTGTAATTTAGTTGATGGAGATGTTAGTGCCGAAGTAAATGCTTTGGATTACGACGGAATGATTAAAGAAGGCGAAGAATTAGCGGATTTACATGAGCAAATCGTGGTAAAATTGCCTATGACTAAAGAAGGTGTTATGGCTGCTAAATACTTTTCGGATAAAGGAATTAAAACGAATGTAACTTTAGTATTCTCTGCTGGTCAGGCTTTATTGGCTGCAAAAGCGGGAGCTACTTATGTTTCTCCGTTCATTGGTCGTTTAGATGATGTATCTACAGACGGTTTGGCTTTGATTGAAGAAATCAGATTGATTTATGATAACTACGGTTATGAAACTCAAATTCTTGCTGCTTCAGTGCGTCACACGATGCATATTGTAAACTGTGCAAAAATTGGTGCTGATGTTATGACTGGACCATTATCAGCTATTTATGGCTTATTGAAACACCCATTGACTGATATTGGATTGGCACAGTTTGTTGCTGATTTCGAGAAAGGAAATAAATAGATTTTTAAGATTACCGATTTTTTATTTGAGATTTCGGAATAAATAAAAACTCCCATTTTGATAATCAAAATGGGAGTTTTTTTGTTGGTTTGGTTTTGGTTAGTTTGTGTTGAAATTAGTGCCCTCCACCAACTTCTATTTCTTTTCCGATTCCTTGTTTTTCTAAAATTCCGATTACTTTCCAACCATAGAATGCGATGAAAGCGAAACATAAAACAGGAATGAAGTAAGAAGTATGAATTCCGATGATATCAGCTAATTTTCCTTGTAATGGCGGGATAATACCACCACCCAAAATCATCATTACCAAGAAGGCAGAACCTTGAGATGTGTATTTTCCTAAACCAGCAATTGCTAATGAGAAAATAGACGGCCACATGATACTTAAGAATAAACCACCGCTCATAAAGGCAAAAATTGCAATCGTTCCGGTAGTAAATAATCCAATAAGCATTGCTGTCATTCCCATTAAACCAAAAATCATTAAGGTTCTTGACGGTTGGTCTTTTCCTAAAAAGAAACCAGCGATTTGGAACAAAATTACAAAAGCATAAGCGTATAAAGGTGTTACATCTTGTCCCGAAATAGCATTAGCCGCTAAAACTACTCCAAATGCAATATAAGGAACAACGATAAGTAAAATTTTCTTTAGTTGTGATGATGGGTTAAAAACCGTAATGGCTCCTGCCCAACGTCCAATCATTAAACTTCCCCAATACATAGACATGTAAGGCGCTAAAGCTGGACCTGAAATTGAACCAAAGTCAGCCGTTACCAATAATTCGCCAAGGTTACTTCCTATAGTTACTTCGACACCTACATAAGCGAAAAGGGCTAACATTCCCAAAACTAATTGTGGGTATTTCATGGCTCCCCATCCTTCAGGATTTTTTTGAGCAGTTGTATTTGCAAAGAATAATCCAATAACTACAACCAAAAGTGTAGAAACTGTTAAGGCTAGTCCTAAATAATCTTTTTCTTTATTCTCTATAAAACGAGTGATAAATTCAGGTTCCTCATAACGAGAAAAGATGTAAGCAAAAATAGCAACCAAAACTACAGTGATAACAATTAAGGTTTTCATTGCTTTATTCGCTGTTTCAAAAGTAGAATCACTTTTTCCAGATGGTAGTTTTTTAGAAAAATGGAATAACGCTGCCGCCAATAAAAAGAGTCCACCTACAAATACATAAAGGATTCTCATTGAATCTAATGAATCTGGTTTTTGAGCAAATTCTTCAATATTTACACCTGCAATAACACCAAATAAGGCTATAGAAACAACTATTGGTCCTATTGTGGTTCCCAATGAATTAATACCTCCTGCAAGATTCAATCTGCTTGAAGCTGAATGTGGTTCACCAAGAGACGCTGCAAAAGGTTGTGCTGATGTTTGTTGAAGTGAAAAACCAAGTGCAACAATAAATAATGCGCCTAGAATAAACAAATAACTTCCTTGTGTTACTGCAATTATCATGAGTACAGCTCCAAATGTGCTGACTAATAATCCGTAAATGATCCCTTTTTTGAATCCCCAACCGTTAAGAATATCTTTTTTGGCAATACTACTAAAAATAAAAAGCAATAAAGCTCCAATATAATAAGCACCATAAAAAGCAAAATCGATTAGTTGACTTTGAAATTGGTCTAAGCCAAATTTAGCTTTGCAAAATGGAATAAATATTCCGTTTGAAGCTCCAATAAAACCCCAAAAGAAAAATACGGTTATGAGCGTATAAAGTGCGGAATTGTTAGACTTTGTTTGTTCTGAATTCATAATTTGAAATGGGTTAATGATTAAGTTAATAACTTTTATAACTGCAAGACCGTAAATATATTTGTTAAGTAAATTAAAAAAAAATTATTTAGAATAAATATTGTTAGAATTATAGAATAATCACTTTTTGTTAAAAAATGATGCTTTTTTTTCGAAATTTTTGCTTTTTCAAATAAAATATTGAAACCGAATTTATTCTAAAATTTTATTTTTTACATCTTTACTATAGTTTCGTCCAATTGGCAACGTGTATGAAAGGATTTGTATTCGATTCCCTTCGATAGATTTTACTTTATCTATTGCTATAGTATAAGATTTATGAATTCGTATGAACCGGTCAGCGGGTAATTCTTCAGATAAAGAAGTTAATGATTTGTGCGTAATATATGTTTTGTCACGTATTATTACTTTTATATATTCTTTCATGCCTTCAATAAATAGAATCTCATCAATCATTATTTTGATCATTTTCTTATCAACTTTGATAAAAATATGTGATTCAATTTTAATATTGTTTTTTAAATTGAAATCGGCTTCGATTTTATGAATGCATTTGATAAATCTGGGGAAGGGTATTGGTTTTATTAAATAGTCTAAAACGTCTAAATCATAACTTTCGGCTGCAAATTCTCTAAAGGCGGTTGTGATAATAATTTTTGTTTTGTATTCTATCAATCGAATTAATTCAAAACCAGTCATCATTGGCATTTTAATATCCAAAAAAACAGCATCAATAGTGTTGTTGTTAATGAATGTAAGAGCGTCTAGTGCATTGTTGAATGTACCAGTAATTTCAAAGTTGGCAAAATTATTAATATAATTTTGTATTGTTTTTAAAGCTAATGGTTCGTTGTCAATCAAAACACATTTAATCATTATTAAATAGCGGTATTTGTGATAATATAAAAATTCAACTTTACTACTCGTTCTTGAAAATTAACTCGGATTATTTTTTATTGGTTGGTTCAATTTCCGTTTTGTTTAAAATCAAGTGAAAGTACAAAAATATTTAGTATTTCGGTACGCGGTAGGGATTGAACTGAAATTTTAAAACCTATCTTTATTTTAGATTGCTATTATTTACAGCATAATGATTAATAAGCTTGTATGTTTTTATAATTTTTAGGTAAAAAATATCAAAAATATATAGATCCCAAATGGACATTTGAACATTATAACTAGTATTGTTAAAAGCACATTATTGACAGAATTGTGTCGTTGGTTTAAAATAAACTACAGTTGATATAAATTATTTTTTTGCAAAAAGCGTTTTGGCTAATTTTATACATTACAAATGAAACAATTGTTTTTATAAAGTAAGTAAATCGAATTAATAAAATAAAAATGAAAAGTACTATAGAAATTAAATCAGATATAAGCTATAAAAGTGCCGGTCAATTTGAAGAAACTAGATTTGAGAAAATTCACAACGAAATTTTTAAAAATTCAGTAGAAGCCTCGGTTATTGTCGCTCAGGAAATTGCACAATTAATTAGGTCTAAACAGTTTGAAAGTAAACCTTGTGTTTTAGGTTTAGCAACAGGTTCTTCTCCAATAAAAGTATATGAAGAATTGGTTCGGATGCATCAAGAAGATGGGCTAAGTTTTAATAACGTAATCACTTTTAATTTGGATGAATATTATCCAATGACAAAAGAGAACAATCAGAGTTATCATTACTTCATGCATGAACATCTTTTTAATCATATTGACATTAAACCCGAAAACATTAATATACCAGATGGAACTGTAACTATTGATGAGCTATATCAATATTGTATTGATTATGAAATGAAAATAAAAAATGCAGGAGGGCTTGATTTTCAATTATTAGGAATTGGTCGTACCGGTCACGTTGGATTCAATGAACCGGGTTCACACATTAATTCAGGGACGCGTATAATTACTTTGGATCACATTACTAGAGTTGATGCTTCATCAGATTTTAACGGTATTGATAATGTGCCTAAAAGAGCTATTACTATGGGTGTTTCTACGATTCTGAGATCCAAAAGAATTGTATTAATGGCCTGGGGCCAAAACAAAGCAGAAATTATAAAAAGAACCATCCAAGGAGATATCAGCGCTGAAGTTCCTGCTACTTTTTTACAAAATCATACGAATACAACCTTTGTTTTGGATCAATCTGCTGCTTCAGAATTAACCCGATTTAAAACTCCATGGTTAGTTGGAGAATGTATTTGGACACAAGAATTAAAAAGTAAAGCTATTGTTTGGCTGTGCCAAAAAACAAACCAATCTATTTTAAAACTGACCGACAGGGATTACAATAACAACGGGATGTCTGATTTATTAGCTCTAGAAGGCTCTGCGTACGATTTAAATATTAATATGTTTAATGTGTTGCAGCATACCATAACTGGTTGGCCCGGAGGAAAACCTAATACAGATGATACTTACAGACCGGAGCGTGCTAATCCTGCTAAGAAAAGAGTAATCCTTTTTAGTCCGCATCCAGATGATGATGTAATTTCTATGGGAGGAACGTTTTCAAAATTGATAAAACAAGGTCATGATGTTCACGTTGTTTATCAAACGTCTGGAAATATAGCGGTTACAGATGATGAAGCTTTAAAATTTGCTGAAGTTTGTAATGATTTTGTAGGCCTTGGAGAAAGTAGTATTAATTTTGATACCGTTATCAATTTTTTAAATAATAAAAAAGAAAATCAAATAGATTCGCTGGAAGTTAGAAAATTAAAGGGACTTATTAGACGCCGTGAATCGTATGCTGCAACAAGATACATCGGATTGAAAGAGGAGAATATTCATTTTTTAGATATGCCTTTTTATGAAACGGGGCAGATAAAGAAAAATCCCATAGGTAATGATGACATTACCATTGTTAAAAACATAATTGCAAAAATTAAGCCCCATCAAGTTTTTGCCGCAGGAGACCTTGCTGATCCTCATGGCACGCATGAAGTTTGTCTGAACGCTATTTTTGCTGCAATGAAGCAACTGAAATCAGAGGTGTACATGAATGACTGTTGGCTGTGGTTATATCGAGGAGCTTGGCATGAATGGGATATTCATGAAATAGATATGGCCGTTCCATTAAGTCCAGACGAAGTTTTACTAAAAAGACATGCTATTTTGTACCATCAATCCCAAAAAGATAGGGTAATGTTTCAAGGAAACGACACCAGAGAATTTTGGGTAAGAGCAGAAGATAGAAATAAACATACAGCAAAGTTGTATGATAATTTAGGTTTAGCGGAGTACGAAGCTATCGAAGCTTTCAAGCGTTTCGACTATTAAAAATCACTTTTTAAATAAGTATAAAAAAATATGAAATACATTTTAATTCTATTATTCACTGGTATAATTGCAAATGCTCAAATGCAAACTACGCAATTAGATTTGATGCCATGGCCACAAAATATTAATTTGACCGAAGGCACTTTTGTTTTAACTAAAAATTTCAAAGTAAATATTACCGGAAATCCAAATCCTAGAATTTTTATAGGCGCAACCAATTTTATAAGACGTTTGGATGGTAGAACTGGATTATTTTTAGAGCAAGACTTTATTACTCAAATTAACAAAAGTCCAGATGCCGAGTTACAAATCAACTGTGTTCGTAATGGAAAAATAGAAATCAATGAGGACGAAAGTTACCAGTTAACAATTACCTCGAATAAAATTAGTATTAATGCCACCAATGATCTAGGGGCTTTACATGGCTTAGAAACGTTATTACAGTTGATACAAAATAACAGTACTTCGTATTACTTTCCGGCTGTTGAAATATCAGATTCGCCTCGTTTTACATGGAGAGGCTTGATGATTGATGCGGCACGGCATTTTCAGCCGGTTGATGTTATCAAAAGAAACCTTGATGCTATGGCTTCTATGAAAATGAATGTTTTTCATTGGCATTTAGCTGATGATCAAGGATGGAGAATTCAATTGAAAAATCATCCAAAATTAACAGAAATAGCCTCTGATGGAAATTTTTATACCCAAGAAGAAATCAAAAGCATAGTAAAATATGCGGATGAAAGAGGAATTTTGGTTATTCCCGAAATAGATGTTCCTGGACATGCTTCGGCATTGTTGACTGCCTATCCAGAAATAGGTAGTAAAGTAGTTGAGGGGAAAATGACTTATGAAGTGCAAAGGAATTCGGGGATTTTTAATGCGACCTTAGACCCTACCAATCCTAAAACCTATGAAATATTAAGTTCTATTTTTGATGGAGTATGTCCTTTATTTCCAAGTAATTACTTCCATATCGGCGGTGATGAGAACAATGGAAAAGAATGGAACGCAAATCCTGCTATTCAAAAATTTAAACAGGATAATAATTTGGTAAACAACCATGATTTACAAACCTACTTTAACATGAAGCTGATTCCAATGCTCAAAAAGCACAACAAAAAATTGATGGGTTGGGAAGAAATTATGACCGAAAATATGTCTAAAGATGCCATAATTCATGCTTGGCGAGGAACTAATGAAGGGCAAGAAGCCGGCGGAGCGTTGATTAAAGCAGCAAAAAGTGGATACAATACCGTTTTGTCCAATGGGTATTATATTGATTTAATGCTGGGAATAGAAAGTCATTATTTGAATGATCCTTTACCTAAAAAAATCATTCTTAGCCCGGAAGAAAAAGCACGAGTTTTAGGGGGTGAAGCTGCAATGTGGAGTGAACTCGTAACACCATTAAATATTGATTCTAGAATTTGGCCTAGAACTGCCGCAATAGCTGAGCGATTATGGTCTAATGAAGAGTTGAAGGATATGAAAAGCTTGCGCAAAAGATTGAAAACGATTTCATTTCGATTAGAAGAACTAGGAATTACGCACATCAGAAATAAAGATGTGATTTTGAGAAACATAAGTAACAATCAAGATACTCGAGTATTAAATGATTTTTCAAACCTTTGTGAACCTCTAAAAAATTACAAACGCAATGGTGGCGGAAAGAAATACCGCATGCATTCTCCTTTAACTTTATTTGCTGATGCTTGTAATGCAGATGCTTCTGAAGCGTATGATTTTGAGATAGCGGTAAATAATTATTTAGAAAACAAAAGCTTAGAAAACCAAAAGATAGTTAGCAATTTTTATAGAAAATGGATTGCCATGGATGCAGATTTAATTAGTTTAAGCACTAACGCTCCTTTAATTCAACCACTTTTACCTTTGTCTAAAAGTTTGAGTGATGTATCGAAGCAGCTTTTGCTTATAATGGATAAAAATGAGAAAGTAAATCCCAAATTAATGGCGGATTTATTAGAAAAATGTAATGCTAGAAGCTCCGCTGATGTTGAATTAGCCGTTTTAGTTAGTTTGAAAAAATTAATAGAGAAAACAAAAATATAGTATTCGTTTTTTGAATTGAGCTATCTAAAATCCTGACAATTTGTGTCAGGATTTTTTATGGAATTAGGGCTTTAATCAATAAATTAAAACCATTGAAAACGGATTTTTTGGGAATTCAGTAAATCGGTATTTTTTTTGTATTTTTGCAAAAATTTTATAAAATAAACATTCATGTTAACAGTAAATAATTTATCAGTTCAGTTTGGCAAACGAATTTTGTTTGACGAAGTAAATACGACCTTCACACACGGTAATATTTATGGAGTTATCGGAGCCAATGGCGCTGGAAAATCTACTTTTCTTAAAATAATAGCTGGCGAGATGGACCCAACTTCGGGACATATTCATTTAGAACCAGGAAAACGGATGTCGGTTTTAAACCAAAACCACAACATGTTTGACGAAAGTACCGTTCTTGAGACCGTGATGATGGGTAATAAAACCTTGTATGCAATCAAAAAAGAAATGGATGCTTTGTACTTAGATTACAATGATTCCAATGCGGATAGAATAGGAGAGTTGCAAGTTCAATTTGAAGAAATGAACGGTTGGAATGCTGATTCTGACGCTGCATCGATGCTATCTAACCTTGGAATTACAGAGGAGCATCATTATACTTTAATGGGAGATTTGGAGGGGAAAACAAAAGTTCGTGTCCTTTTGGCACAAGCACTTTTTGGAAATCCAGATTTACTTATTATGGATGAGCCTACCAATGATTTGGATTTTGAAACTATTGCTTGGCTAGAAAATTTCTTGGCTAACTATGAAAATACCGTAATTGTTGTTTCTCACGACAGACACTTTTTGGATTCAGTTTGTACACATATTTCTGATATTGATTACAATAAAATAAATCATTACTCGGGTAATTATACCTTTTGGTATGAATCTAGCCAATTAGCAGCAAAACAGCGTGCACAACAAAATAAGAAAGCTGAAGAAAAGAAACAAGAATTAGAAGAGTTTATTCGTCGTTTCAGTGCGAATGTGGCCAAATCAAAACAAGCTACTTCTCGTAAAAAAATGATTAGCAAATTGAATATTTCTGAGATAAAACCATCAAGCCGTCGTTATCCAGCAATTATTTTTGACCAAGAGCGTGAAGCTGGAGATCAAATCTTGAATGTACAAAATCTAAGTGCTTCAATAGATGGTGATATTTTGTTTAAAGGCGTAGATTTGAATATGGCAAAAGGAGATAAAATCGTTCTTTTCTCCAAAGATTCTCGTGCAACTACTGCTTTCTACGAAATTTTAAATGGAAATCAAAAAGCTGATTCAGGAACTTATGATTGGGGAGTTACAACAAACCAAGCCTATTTACCAGTAGAAAACCATTCGTTTTTTGAGAGTGATTATTCCCTTGTAGATTGGTTACGTCAATGGGTAAAAACCGAAGAAGAACGCGATGAGGTAAACATTCGCAGTTTCCTTGGCAAAATGATTTTCTCAGGGGAAGAAGCTTTGAAAACGTGTCGTGTTTTATCAGGAGGAGAAAAAGTGCGTTGTATGCTGTCTCGAATGATGATGGAAAGAGCGAATGTTTTAATGCTTGACGAGCCTACAAATCACTTAGATTTAGAGTCTATCACAGCTTTTAATAACTCTTTGAAAAACTTCAAAGGTTCTGTTATCTTTACCACTCATGATCATGAATTTTCTCAAACTGTTGCTAATAGAGTAATTGAATTGACACCAAATGGTGCTATTGATCGTTATATGACCTTTGATGATTATCTTGATGATGAAAAAGTACAAGAATTAAGAACGAAAATGTATACTGTTTAAAAAACTAATTTTAGCTATAAAGAATCAAAAACTCTCGCAATTGCGAGAGTTTTTGATTTAATTAAGTTTCTAAAGAGCACCAAACGAGAATTAATTTTCTACTTACTTCTTCCAAAAATTTTACTGATAATAAAAATAAGAATGGCTAGCATTGCAATCACAATAAAAATACCAACGCCAACTCCTGCCTTGAATATACCCTCTATAATCGAACAACTTGTAAACGATAGTAATACTACTAAAAGCATTAACAATCTAGTTAGTTTTTTTTGCATGATTTTTTTCTTTAATTAGAAATATAAAATTAATAAATCAAGATGCTCATTTGTTACATAATTTTTAGTTATTGTTTTAAAATTGACGACCCAATATTTTTAATTTTTTTTAAATATTGAGATTAGTATTTTCTCTATTTTTATTTATAAAATGATACATTTGAATTCGTATATTTGCAAAACCAAACAACACACTTTACAATGAGTCAAAAAGTATTACTTACTGCAAAAGAAGTTACTATTATCTTACATCGTTTGGCTTGTCAATTAATTGAAAAACACTTAGATTTTTCAGACACTATTTTAGTAGGGATTCAACCAAGAGGCGTTTTTTTAGCAGAACGTTTGAAAGAAATATTAGAAAAAGAATATCAAACACCTCAAATTCAATTAGGTTATTTGGATATCACCTTTTTCAGAGATGATTTTCGAAGAACCGATAAGCCCTTAGAAGCAAATAAAACCAAGATTAATTTTATCGTTGAAAATAAAAAAGTCATTTTCATTGATGATGTTTTATTTACAGGAAGAAGTATTCGTTCGGCCTTGACAGCCATTCAATCTTTTGGTAGACCATCAGAAATTGAACTTCTGGTTTTGATTGACAGACGCTTTAGCCGTAATTTACCTATTCAGCCGGATTATAGAGGCAGACAAGTAGATGCGATAAATAACGAAAAAGTAAAAGTGAGTTGGGCAGAGAATGAAGGTGAAGATGGTGTCTATTTAATTACAAGTTAGAACTGATTGATTTAAAAGGCTAACTATTAAAAACTAATAATCGTAAAAAGAAATGAAAGAATTAAGCGTAAATCATTTATTAGGAATAAAATACATCAATAAGAATGATATTGACTTAATTTTTGAAACTGCCGATCATTTTAAAGAAGTTATCAATAGACCAATTAAGAAAGTACCTTCCTTACGAGATATTACCATTGCCAATATTTTCTTCGAAAATAGTACTAGAACAAAACTCTCTTTTGAGTTAGCACAAAAACGCTTATCTGCCGATGTTATTAGTTTTTCGGCAGCACAATCTTCAGTTAAAAAAGGAGAAACTCTTATTGATACCGTAAATAATATACTTTCGATGAAAGTAGATATGGTAGTTATGCGACATGCAAATCCTGGCGCAGCTTATTTCCTATCTAAAAACGTAAAAGCCAGCATCGTGAACGCAGGTGATGGCGCCCACGAGCATCCTACACAAGCTTTATTAGACAGTTATTCGATTAGAGAGAAACTAGGAGAAGTAGCCGGTAAAAAAGTAGTTATTGTAGGCGATGTTTTGCACTCCAGAGTGGCCTTATCAAATATATATGCGTTGCAAATGCAAGGAGCTGAAGTAAAAGTTTGCGGACCAAAAACGTTAATTCCAAGATACATTGAATCGCTTGGTGTTACAGTAGAGCCTAACTTGATAAAAGCGCTTGAGTGGTGCGATGTGGCAAATATGTTACGCGTGCAAAACGAAAGAATGGATGTGAATTATTTTCCATCTACAAGAGAATACGCTCAACAATATGGAGTTGATAAAACGATTTTGGATTCTCTAAATAAAGAAATCATAATTATGCATCCGGGACCAATTAATCGTGGTGTCGAAATTACCAGTGAGGTGGCTGATTCACAACAATCTGTGATTTTAAACCAAGTCGAAAATGGTGTTGCAATTAGAATGGCCGTAATTTATCTTTTGGCATCAAAAATTCAGTAATTTAATATAAAACTTTGTAAATTAGCTGTTTATAAATTCTCTACCTAGAGTAGACTTAGAAATTAAAAAGATGAAAGTAGATCAAAAAGGACACACAATTAGCATTAGAGATACACAAGGTGATTTTACCTCTTTTTTAATGAAGGTTACCCATCAATATAAAACATTTGAAAAGCATAATTTAATAATAGATCTTTTGTTGTATAAAGATTTACCAGCGGATAATATGAAATTATTTATGCCTTTATCAAAAGTTCATAAAAAAGCTAAAAAATCATTTGTTATAGTTACTTCTGATTTTGATTATAATGCGGTTCCTGAAAAATTAACCGTTGTTCCTTCTTTATTAGAAGCACATGATATTATTGAAATGGAAGAGATTGAAAGAGATTTAGGCTTTTAAAAATAGTAAATGGATTTTTATAACAACAAAAAAAGAGTACATATTTTTAGAATTATTTTATTAGTATGCTTTGTAATTTTACTGTTTGTTAATCTATATAATGTATTCATCAATGCGTATTCAGGTAGCTATTGGGGAATAGTAGCCAATTTATTATTAGCGATTTCTATGGCGCTGCAAATTAGAAAATACAACAAGGAAAAGAATATTGATAGTTTATAGTTTGGTTATAAATAACGAAATGTGAATCTTCAATTTTTAATTCTATCCTAACTTTTAAATTGAAATTAAAAATTGAAACTAACAATACTTGGTTGCTATGCAGCTACACCCCGAACATTTACGAATCCTACTTCCCAGATTCTAGAAATAAAAAACAGAATTTTTCTGATTGATTGCGCAGAAGGAACCCAAGTACAATTGCGAAAAAATAAAATCCGATTTTCTAAAATTAATCATATCTTCATTTCTCATTTACATGGAGATCATTTTTTTGGACTAATAGGATTAGTATCTACTTTTACTTTACTGAACAGAGCTACCGATTTACATATTTATGGTCCAAAGGGAATTCAAGAAATCATCAAGTTACAATTGAGATTGTCTAATTCATGGACTAATTATGGTTTGTTCTTTCATGAATTAGAATCCAACGAAAGCGAAGTGATTTTTGAAGATGAAAAAGTTTTGGTAAAAACCATTCCTTTAAAGCACCGTGTATATACAAATGGGTTTTTGTTCCAAGAAAAAGCATCACCGAGAAAACTTAACTTGGATGCTGTTCAAAATTATGAAATTGATACCTGTTATTATCAAAAAATAAAAAACGGAAAAGACATTACTTTAGAAGATGGCCGAGTTATTGAAAATGATAAATTAACATTTGATCCTATTCCTGCAAAAAATTATGCTTTTTGTTCTGATACTGCATATAATGAAGCTATGATTCCAATCATTGAAAATATTGATGTTTTATACCATGAATCAACTTTCTTGCAATCAGAAGAAAATTTAGCTAAAAAGACTTTGCATTCCACAGCAAAAGAAGCGGCTACAATTGCTTTGAAATCTAATGCAAAGCAATTAATTTTAGGGCATTATTCTACTCGATATGAAAATATTGACCTTTTTAGAGAAGAAGCCGCAACTATTTTTCCGGAAGTACTCTTAGCTGATGATGGAAAAAGCTTTGAGTTTTAAACAAAACGATTTGTTTATTTCATCTGAATTTAACTTTGAATAGTTGATTCTTTTTAAATAAATTCTAACATCGAATAATCTTAAAATATAAAATATGAACGATTTAAGTAACTATAGAAAATCTTATGAAAAGAGTGAACTATTAGAGTCAAACATTCCTGAAGACCCAATAAACCTTTTTAACAGATGGTTTCATGAGGTAGAGGAATTTGGTGGGGACAGCGAAGTTAATGCTATGACGGTATCTACAATAGGTTTAGATGGATATCCAAAGGCCAGAGTTGTTTTACTGAAAAAATTTAATGAGGAAGGGTTTATTTTTTATACCAACTATAATTCAGAAAAGGGTAGAGCTATTGCTCAAAATCCTAAAATTTGTCTTTCTTTTTTTTGGCACACGATGGAACGTCAAGTTATTATTAAAGGTATTGCCCATAAAACAACCGAGACCATTTCAGATAATTATTTTGAATCAAGACCTGATGGGAGTAAATTAGGAGCTATAGTTTCTAATCAAAGTGAAATTGTCCCTTCTCGAGAATATTTAGAAAATAATCTAAAACAGTTAGAAAAGGATTTTGACAGTATAGTCATTCCTAGACCAAAACATTGGGGAGGTTTTTTAGTGACTCCATTAGAGGTCGAATTTTGGCAAGGAAGGCCTAATAGATTACATGACAGAATTAGGTATAGTAATCAAGAAGATTTTACTTGGAAAATTGATCGATTATCACCATAATGTAAGAAAAATACATATTTAACTATTTTAATTGTGTAGTTCGTCGATTTTTTTTGGTAGTTTAACGATAAATCGAGTATGTTTGAATAAGAAATAAGAACATATTATTTATTTATTAAAGAAGTTTGCCCCACAATCTACTTTAAACTTAAACTACTATATTATGAAAATAAAATTACTTCGCACATTATTGCTAATTACTGTGATATGTACTATGAACTCCTGCTCTTCAGATGAATCTGATACACAAACAACAGAAGGATCTGCACAAAAAGTAGTGAATTATTCTTATAATTCAATAGAATTAGAAACAATGGCTTTAATCAATGAACACAGAGTTAGTGTTGGGTTGAAACCTTTGGAAAAAATAAACCATATGTCTTTTAAGTCAGAAGAGCATGACAATTATATGATTGCTAATAATGTAGTTAATCATAATGATTTTGTCGCTCGTTCGGAAAATATAATTAAAACTCTAGGTGCTAAAACAGTAAGTGAAAATATAGCTTATAATTACAATACACCTGAGGCAGTTTTAGCTGCTTGGTTAGCGAGTCCTAGTCATAAAGCTAATATTGAGGGTGATCATACTCATTTTGGAATAGCAATCAAAGAAAATCCTGCAAATGGAAGAAAGTATTACACAAATATTTTCGCGAAAATATAGTTAGAGTTTGTTTTTCAAAAAAAGGCTGTCTTATCCCCAAAAGACAGCCTTTTTATATTTAAATATAAATTTAATGAACAAAAAATTAGCTGATTTTAATGCGGTTGTTTGAATATAAAAAGTCCAAAGAAATAATTTTCATTAGACTTTTAGTTTAAAGTAATTTTCTTTTGGAAAATAATATTAGTACCTTATTCTAAAAATAACATTAAACTATTATGGCATAAAGCGTAATTTCACATTCGTTTAAAATGTATATAAAGAATAGGCTGTCTTATTAAGACAGCCTATTAAATCTTTTATTTAATATATTACAGAGCAGTAATAATAAATTCACTTCTTCTATTGAGTTGATGTTCCTCTTCGGAACAAATTACATCATCCGCACATTTATTTACGAGTTGAGTTTCACCATATCCTTTCCCTGTCAATCTGCTTGAATCAATACCATTTTTAACTAACCAGTTGATGGTTGATTTGGCTCTTCTTTCAGATAAAGCCTCATTATATTTGAATGTTTGTCTACTGTCAGTATGTGATCGTATATCAATTTTCATGTTTGGATTCTGATTTAATACATCTAATATTTTTTCTAGATCCAGCGCAGCTTCTTGTCTAATATTAGATTTGTCTAAATCGAAATAAATCATTTTGATTCCGAAACATTTTCCTAAATCATCACCAACAGCTACTTTGCATATTTCTTTTTCTAATGCAATTGGCAGGTAGGTTTTTCCAGTTGTAGCACCGATATTTATTTTTTCTTCTTTTGTTTTGTACTCTGTTTTTTCAGCTCTTATATTGTATGTTTTTCCACATTCAACCGTAAAACTATACTTTCCTTTTTCATCTGAAGTAGCAGTATTAACAAGCTTAAACTGGCTATCATATAGTGTTATTTTAGTATTGTTAAGTATTTCACCCGTTTTTAGATCGGTTATTTCACCATAAAGTAGTTGTTCACAAATTAGTTTTCTTGTTTCCAAAAATTTATAGATATCATCATATCCTTGACCACCATCTCTATTGGATGTAAAAAAACCTTTTCTAGATTTTGTATCAATTAAATAGGCAAAATCATCTTTGGGAGAGTTTACATCAGCCCCTACATTTTGCACTTCACTAAAAGTAGCATCTGTATTTATTTTCGACATAAATACATCTAATCCACCAAGTCCAGGATGTCCATCAGAAGCAAAGTAAATTTCATTTTCATCATTAATAAAAGGGAATGTTTCTCTTCCTTCGGTATTAATTGTACTTCCTAAATTTTCAGGAGTCCCAAAAGTACCATCTTCATTTATTCTTACTTTGAATAAGTCAGATTGTCCTAATGTTCCTGGCATATCAGAGGCGAAATATAATGTTTTTTCATCTGGACTTAGTGCAGGATGTGCTGTACTGTAACTGTCACTGTCAAAAGGTAGTTCGGTTACATTAGTCCATTTGTCATTCTCTAGTGTAGCTTTGTATATTTTAATTAAAGTAATTTTATTTCCATCTTTACCTTTTTTACCGTCCAAGTAGTTGTTTCGAGTAAAATACATTGTTTTTCCATCCTTGGTAAAAGTAGGAGTAGATTCATGAAACTTAGAGTTAATAGTCCCATCAAATTTTTTCGGAGTACTAGGAGTCATATCTTCTCCTAAATCAGCAGTGTACAAGTTTGTAAAATACTGATTGGTCCATTTGTGTTTTCTTTGTCCCAGACTACCAGTATCTCTAGCAGAAGCAAAAACTAATTTGTTTGAATATAGAGTAGTTCCATAATCAGAATAGATAGAGTTTATTCCAGCATCTTCCACTTTATACCTTCCAGAATTAGCTTTTATAGCCTCTAGATAGTTGGTGTTTTTTTTAAAGAGTTTGGCTCTACTGTCGTTTACTGATTTTTGGTTGAATATTT
The DNA here is from genome assembly GCF_036895565.1 of Flavobacterium sp. KS-LB2. Lineage (NCBI taxonomy): Bacteria > Pseudomonadati > Bacteroidota > Flavobacteriia > Flavobacteriales > Flavobacteriaceae > Flavobacterium > Flavobacterium sp. KS-LB2. The sequence goes on from NZ_CP145904.1 coordinate 1,564,816, forward strand.
CCATCATCTCATTTGCCTTGTCATTTTGATCGATTGCTCTTAAAGACTGTGCATAACGATAATAATATTCAGGTTCTAAATTGGCGGTATCCAAAGTAAATAATTCAGTATACCATTTAGCTGCTTTATCAAACTCTGCATTAAAGTAGTAGGCATTTCCTAACTTTTTGAATAGATCCACTGATTTATATCCTTTTTCAGCTATTCTTTCATAGGTTTTGATGGCATCTACATAGGCATAGCCGTCATACTTTTTATCGGCTGTAGCTAATTTTGCTTTTTGGGAATAAATGTTAATAGAAAAAACACTTACTATTGCTATGTAAAGGAGTATATTTTTTTTCATAATAATTGTTTTTAAAAGAATTTTGGAGATGTGATTTTATCGTTATTTTCTATTTTTTATCTTGTTTTACCCCTGTTTTTTTGTTTTAATTTTTCCAGTATTTCATTGGCACTATCGTTTTGACCAATAAATAGTAAACTCTTAGCATATTGATAATAATATACAGGCTCTAAATCAATACTTAAGGCAAATAATTCACAATACCATTTAGCAGCTTTTTCAAAATCTGCATTTAAGTAATAGGAATCTCCAATTTTTTTATATAGATCTACTGATTTATATCCTTTTTCAGCTATTCTTTCGTAAGTTTTGATAACATCTATGTAGGCATATTTGTCACTAATTCTTTCAGTTACATAAAACTTTGTATCTTGATCTTGAGCACTTACTTTAAAAGAAATAAGACTAATTATTGCTATATAATAGAATATAATTTTTTTCATATTATTAATTTCTAGAAGAATCTAGGAGTTATTATTTTGTCATTATTTTTAAATATTTCATAACGTAAAAATATTTCATGAGAACCAGAATTATAATTGTTTAATCGAGTTGTCTCATGGTCATAACCATATCCTATATACATTCCGTCGGTAACTTGAAATCCAACCATTGCACTTACTGCCGCCGACCATCTATAAGCTAATCCAACAACAAATTTATCATTAAACATAAAATTTCCTGATACATCTACTTGTAGTGGAGCACCTTCAACGATTTTAGTTAGTAATGCTGGTTTAAATTTTACGCTAGTATTCAAATCAAAAACATAACCTGCGATTAAGTAGTAATTAATTTTTTCTTTAAAAATGGCTACTTCATTATCATCATAGCGATTACTTTCGATGAAATTAGGCACTGAAAATCCTACATAAGCTTTGTCAGAATGTAAATAAACCCCTGCACCAAAATTAGGAGTGAATTTATTATTAAAATCACGTAAACTCGGATCATCGTCAACAGGATTTAATCGGTTTACATCTAAATTGAAAATGTTAGCTGTTGCTTTGATTCCAAACGATAATTTAAAAGTTTCAGAAGTAGGAATTGTGTATGATAAATCAGCCGCAATTGTATTTTCGGTGGTAGGTCCAATTTTATCATTTATAATCGATACTCCCAAACCTAAATTACTTTGGTTTAATGGAGTATTGACAGAAGCAGCATTAGTAACTGGCGCACCGTCAAGACCTACCCATTGAGTACGATGTAGTGCAAAAATACTTAAAGCGCCTCTTGATCCAGCATAAGCTGGATTGATATTTATTGTGTTGTACATATATTGAGTAAATTGTGCATCTTGTTGCGCATAACTTACAAATACTGTAAACATCAAAGCGAAAGAAAATAATTTTGTTTTCATAGTAGATATTTATTATTTAAAATTATCTATCGAACTCATTTAAAAGAATCCGGCAGGTCGGTTTGATAAATTTCTTTTGGGGTTTGTTATTTGTAATAATAATTTTAAAAATATTATTTTTATTATACCTGAGGATTTTTATCTCCTCAGGTATAAAATTAATTATTTTGTTAAGTATAAATACCCGTCTTTTTTATTTGAAATGATTTTTCCATCATTATCAACAGAGGTATAATTCAAGATATAAAAATAAGTCCCTGTAGGTAATCCAGAAGATTGTTGAACAGTTGATCTACCTCCAGAAATTCCATCAAATGCGTTACTTGTATTATTGTATCCTTTGGTTTCAAAGACTAATACCCCCCAACGATTATAAATCTCTACAGTATTATCTGGGTAACAAACAGTATCATCAATGTTATCAATTATAAATTTCTCATTTATTCCGTCACCATTTGGAGAGAATGCATTATGGACTAATACAGTTCCACAAGCTAATACAATACCACCACAATCAGTATTTACCGTCATGATAATTCTTATAGTTCTTGGGCAATTTGCATCATTAATTTTATATTCAAAAGTATAATCTCTAACCGAGAGACCTCCAGCATTAAGTATACTTCCTTGTAAACCTCCTGAATTATTTACATCTACCCAAGTTCCAGTTGCTGTACCAACAGGTAATAAATCGTTTAGATTGGTAGTCGTCGTTTCTCCATCATTACATATTGAACTGTTTATCGTTACAACGCTGTTAGGAATGGTAACATTTATGATTTGAGTAAACTCAGATGCATTTCCACAAGTGTCTGATACAGACCATTTTCTTACTATTGAATAAGAGTTTTCGGTTCTGTTTATTATATTTTCAGTAAAAATAGCTGGAGAAACTGAAGAACAATTGTCAACAAATACAAGCTCAGGTTTAGTAGGTATTGCATCACAATTTATGTTAACTGTTGAATTAAAAGGTGTAGCAGTTGTTGGACCAACAGTATCGATTACATTAATTGTTTGTGAAGCATTAGCCGTATTTCCACAAGCGTCAGTTGCAGTCCAAGTTCTGGTTACAGAATAAGCACCTGCACAAGCACCGTTAGTAGTTGTATCAACGAAAGTTAAAGTTACAGTAGAACCACATCCATCAGTTGCAATGGCTTGAGTAAACTCAGGAATTGCTGGACAAGATATAGTAGACGCAGACGGTAGCTCAGCAATAACAGGAGCAGCAGTATCTTGTACGTTTATAGTTTGTGAAGCATTAGCCGTATTTCCACAAGCGTCAATTGCAGTCCAAGTTCTGGTTACAGAATAAGCACCTGCACAAGCACCGCTAGTAGTTGTATCAACGAAAGTTAAAGTTACAGTAGAACCACATCCATCAGTTGCAATGGCTTGAGTAAACTCAAGAGTTGCTGGACAAGATATAGTTGACGCAGATGGTAGTTCAGCAATAACAGGAGCAGCAGTATCTTGTACGTTTATAGTTTGTGAAGCATTAGCCGTATTTCCACAAGCGTCAGTTGCAGTCCAAGTTCTGGTTACAGAATAAGAACCTGCACAAGCACCGCTAGTAGTTGTATCAACGAAAGTTAAAATTACAGTAGAACCACATCCATCAGTTGCAATGGCTTGAGTAAACTCAGGAGTTGCTGGACAAGATATAGTTGACGCAGATGGTAGTTCAGCAATAATAGGAGCAGCAGTATCTTGAACGTTTATAGTTTGTGAAGCATTAGCCGTATTTCCACAAGCGTCAGTTGCAGTCCAAGTTCTGGTTACAGAATAAGCACCTGCACAAGCACCGCTAGTAGTTGTATCAACGAAAGTTAAAGTTACAGTAGAACCACAGTTGTCGGTTGCAATGGCTTGAGTAAACTCAGGAGTTGCTGGACAAGATATAGTAGACGCAGACGGTAGCTCAGCAATAACAGGAGCAGCAGTATCTTGTACGTTTATAGTTTGTGAAGCATTAGCCGTATTTCCACAAGCGTCAGTTGCAGTCCAAGTTCTGGTTACAGAATAAGCACCTGCACAAGCACTGTTAGTAGTTGTATCTGCAAAAGTTAAAGTTACAGTAGAACCACAGTTGTCGGTTGCAATGGCTGGAGTAAACTCAGGAGTTGCTGGACAAGATATAGTTGACATTTCTGGTAGTTGATTAATTACAGGGGCTACCGTATCTATTACATTAATAGTTTGTGAAGTAGAAGATGAGTTGCTACAAGCATCAGTAAATGTCCAAGTTCTAGTAATAACAAACGAGTTAAGACACTCACCTGGAGTAATCACATCAACCCCTTCAGTGGTAATTTCCCCACTACAATTATCAGTTGCAGTAAGTGATATTATTGCAGGTACATCTGTAGCGCAAGCTACGGTTACTGTTATAGGAGCTTCGGGAGCTATAGGAGCAGTAGTGTCTTTTACACTAAATGTAGCTGATGTTGAAGAACTATTTCCACATGCATCTTTTGCTGTAAATATTACAGTTACTGCAGTTGAACAGTCATTAGAAAGTGTACTAAAATTATTAGACCAAGTTACATCCGAACAATTATCAGATGCAGTTGCTCCACCGTTATTGGCTAACCAAGTAGTAATTGCATTTTGATTCCCTTCGCTATCACATTCAACAGTTATATTTGAAGCAGCTGTAGTAATTATTGGATCCGTTTTATCTTGAATAGTTATCACTTGAGTAAATACTTCGGAGGTATTTCCACAGTCATCACTTACAGTCCAAGTGTTGGTATAAGTTCCAGCATTGGCACATTCAGAAGAAGCAACAAATTCACCACTTACTTTATTGATATTGGCAACATTTGAATCGCATAAATCAGTAGCAGTCGGGAAGGCAGCTTGTGCAATTGCTAAAGCTTCGGTATCGCTACATTCTACAGTTGTGTTTAAAGTAGTTGCTTGAGTGGACCAAGTTGGAGCAGTTGTATCTTGAATAGTTATCACTTGAGTAAATACTTCGGAGGTATTTCCACAGTCATCACTTACAGTCCAAGTGTTGGTATAAGTTCCAGCATTGGCACATTCAGAAGAAGCAACAAATTCACCACTTACTTTATTAATATTGGTAACATCAGCATCACATAAATCAGAGGCAGTCGGGAAGGAAGCTTGAGCAGTCGCCAAAGCTTCGGTATCGCTACATTCTACAGTTGTGTTTAAAGCAGTTGCTTGAGTGGACCAAGTTGGAGCTGTTGTATCTTGAACAGTTATCACTTGAGTAAATACTTCGGAAGTATTTCCACAGTCATCATTTACAGTCCAAGTATTGGTATAAGTTCCAGCATTAGCACATTCAGAAGAAGCAACAAATTCACCACTTACTTTATTGATATTGGCAACATTTGAATCGCATAAATCAGTAGCAGTCGGGAAGGCAGCTTGTGCAATTGTTAAAGCTTCGGTATCGCTACATTCTACAGTTGTGTTTAAAGTAGTTGCTTGAGTGGACCAAGTTGGAGCTGTTGTATCTTGAATAGTTATCACTTGAGTAAATACTTCGGAAGTATTTCCACAGTCATCACTTACAGTCCAAGTGTTGGTATAAGTTCCAGCATTGGCACATTCAGAAGAAGCAACAAATTCACCACTTACTTTATTAATATTGGTAACATCAGCATCACATAAATCAGAGGCAGTCGGGAAGGAAGCTTGAGCAGTCGCCAAAGCTTCGGTATCGCTACATTCTACAGTTGTGTTTAAAGCAGTTGCTTGAGTGGACCAAGTTGGAGCTGTTGTATCTTGAATAGTTATCACTTGAGTAAATACTTCGGAAGTATTTCCACAGTCATCACTTACAGTCCAAGTATTGGTATAGGTTCCAGCATTGGCACATTCAGAAGAGGCAAGGAATTCACCGACTACTTTAGTGATATTTGTAACATCCATATCACAATTGTCTTTTGCTATAGGATTAAGAGATTGAGCAGCTGCCAAAGCTTCTGGATTATTACATTCAATTGAAGTGTTTAAAGCAGTTGCTGTGGTAATCCAAGTTGGAGAACTCGTATCTATAATTTTAATAGTTTGAGTTGAAGTAGTTTTATTTCCACATGCATCGGCTACAGTCCAAGTTCTAGAAATCACTTTATTCCCAACACAAAGACTAGTAGGTTTCAAACAAACACTTTTAAATTTAACACTACCATTTACATTAGCTTGTTTTTTTGAGTATATAAACCAATTTCCGTTCATAGATCCTGTAAATTCTTCAAAGCTAGAAACAAAAGAAGATACTCCAATAATATTATTTGAAGAAGTAGTTTCTCCATTTGGTATCAAGTTTTGATTAATTCCATCTTGAATAAAATCGTTATTATTCCATTTTGTATAACCTGAACTATTAGGATAAAAAACAGGTAAATATAATTCTTGAGTATTTGATGATTCATCATCACATTCCCCTCCTTCACAATAAGGGCCAACTAATTTAATTGCTTGACCACTTGGAGCAACTAAAATAAATTCAGCTCTACCTTTTCCTTGATTTGTTTCGAATGCCAAACTAATTTTTTCAATATTAGCAGCTGTTAAATTATCAAAGCCAGATATAGTAAAAGGAAAATAATTCCCATTTCCTGCATTTATTTCTTGCTCATCAAAACTTCCAAAACATTCAGAATCAACATACGTAGCTAATGGATTAGAATCGCAATTATCTTGAATATTAGTTACTGTACCAGTTGAACTTGTACTTATGTCTGCAAGACAATTTTCATCACTTGAAATAGTTATGTCTGCAGGGGTAGTAAAAGTTGGAGCACTATTGTCAATTACAGTAATAGTTTGAACAAAATTAGCAGAAGTGTTTCCACAACCATCCGTAAAGTTCCAAGTACGTACTCTAGTATAAGCATTGGTACAATTAGCATCTGCAGTTGTCACATCGCTTACTAAAACTTTAGTTGGAGCAAGTGTACAATTGTCGGTAGCAGCAGGCGATAAAGCCAAAGCAGCAGTTATGCCTTCAGTGTTGTTGCATTGTAATGTTTGGTTTAATGAAGCTGTTGTTGTAGTTACAACAGGAGCCGTATTGTCAATCACAGTAATAGTTTGAACAAAATTAGTAGAAGTGTTTCCACAACCATCCGTAAAGTTCCAAGTTCTAACTCTTACATAAGCATTGGTACAATTAGCATCTGCAGTTGTCACATCACTTACTAAAACTTTAGTTGGAGCAAGCGTACAATTATCGGTAGCGGCAGGAGATAAAGCCAAAGCAGCAGTTATACCTTCAGTATTGTTGCATTGAAGGGTTTGGTTTAATGAAGCAGCGGTTGTAGTTACAACAGGAGCCGTATTGTCAATTACAGTAATAGTTTGAACAAAATTAGCAGAAGTGTTTCCACAACCATCAGTAAAGTTCCAAGTACGTACTCTAGTATAAGCATTGGTACAATTAGCATCTGCAGTTGTCACATCGCTCACTAAAACTTTATTTGGAGTAAGGGTACAATTATCGGTAGCAGCAGGCGATAAAGCCAAAGCAGCAGTTATACCTTCAGTATTGTTGCATTGTAATGTTTGGTTTAATGAAGCTGCGGTTGTAGTTACAACAGGAGCGGTATTGTCAATTACAGTAATAGTTTGAACAAAATTAGCAGAAGTGTTTCCACAACCATCCGTAAAGTTCCAAGTTCTAACTCTTACATAAGCATTGGTACAATTAGCATCTGCAGTTGTCACATCGCTCACTAAAACTTTATTTGGAGTAAGCGTACAATTATCGGTAGCGGCAGGAGATAAAGCCAAAGCAGCAGTTATATCAGCAGTATTATTGCATTGCAGCGTTTGGTTTAATGAACCAGCAGTTGTTGTTACAACAGGAGCAGTATTATCAATTACAGTAATAGTTTGAACAAAATTAGCCGAAGTATTTCCACAGCCATCGGTAAAGTTCCAAGTACGTACTCTTACATAAGCATTAGAACAATTAGCATCAGCGGTAGTAACATCACTCACTAAATTTTTAGTTGGAGCAAGCGTACAATTGTCTGTAGCAGCTGGAGATAAAGCCAAAGCAGTAGTTATATCAGCAGTATTATTGCATTGCAGCGTTTGGTTTAATGAACCAGCAGTTGTTGTTACAACAGGAGCAGTATTATCAATTACAGTAATAGTTTGAACAAAATTAGCCGAAGTATTTCCACAGCCATCGGTAAAGTTCCAAGTACGTACTCTTACATAAGCATTAGAACAATTAGCATCAGCGGTAGTAACATCACTCACTAAATTTTTAGTTGGAGCAAGCGTACAATTGTCTGTAGCAGCTGGAGATAAAGCCAAAGCAGCAGTTATATCAGCAGTATTATTGCATTGCAGCGTTTGGTTTAATGAACCAGTAGTTGTTGTTACAACAGGAGCAGTATTATCAATTACAGTAATAGTTTGAAAAAAATTAGCAGAAGTGTTTCCACAACCATCGGTAAAGTTCCAAGTACGTACTCTTACATAAGCATTGGCACAATTAGCATCAGCGGTAGTAACATCACTCACTAAATTTTTAGTTGGAGCTAGCGTACAATTGTCTGTAGCAGCTGGAGATAAAGCCAAAGCAGCAGTTATATCAGCAGTATTATTGCATTGCAGCGTTTGGTTTAATGAACCAGCAGTTGTTGTTACAATAGGAGCAGTATTATCAATTACAGTAATAGTTTGAACAAAATTAGCCGAAGTATTTCCACAGCCATCGGTAAAGTTCCAAGTACGTACTCTTACATAAGCATTGGCACAATTAGCATCAGCGGTAGTAACATCACTCACTAAATTTTTAGTTGGAGCTAGCGTACAATTGTCTGTAGCAGCTGGAGATAAAGCCAAAGCAGCAGTTATATCAACAGTATTATTGCATTGTAGCGTTTGGTTTAATGAACCAGCAGTTGTTGTTACAACAGGAGCAGTATTATCAATTACAGTAATAGTTTGAACAAAATTAGCCGAAGTATTTCCACAACCATCGGTAAAGTTCCAAGTACGTACTCTTACATAAGCATTGGCACAATTAGCATCAGCGGTAGTAACATCACTCACTAAATTTTTAGTTGGAGTAAGCGTACAATTGTCGGTAGCAGCTGGAGATAAAGCCAAAGCAGCAGTTATATCAGCAGTATTATTGCATTGCAGCGTTTGGTTTAATGAACCAGTAGTTGTTGTTACAACAGGAGCAGTATTATCAATTACAGTAATAGTTTGAACAAAATTAGCCGAAGTATTTCCACAACCATCGGTAAAGTTCCAAGTACGTACTCTTACATAAGCATTGGCACAATTAGCATCAGCGGTAGTAACATCACTCACTAAATTTTTAGTTGGAGCAAGCGTACAATTGTCTGTAGCAGCTGGAGATAAAGCCAAAGCAGCAGTTATATCAGCAGTATTATTGCATTGCAGCGTTTGGTTTAATGAACCAGCAGTTGTTGTTACAACAGGAGCAGTATTATCAATTACAGTTATTGTTTTTGTACAAGTTGAAATACATCCATTTGCATCAGTAATTACTAATGTTAATAAAAATGTTTCATTACAACCTGAACCAGCTGTTACAGAAACAGATTGAGAATTTGAATTTCCTACAATCGTACCATTTCCTGAAATACTCCATGAATAATTAGCACTTATTGGAGCTGAATAAATGTTAGAAGTTGACAAAGGGCATAATGGTCCATCTGAACCCGAAATAGAACAAGTGAGTGGTGGACTAACGGATATGATTACATCATCAGTTACTGTACATTGTGATCCAGATCCAGATATTGGTCCTGTTACAACTGTTAGTCTAAATGTTGCAGAATTTCCAGTGATAGTAACATTTGAATTAAGATTATTTGGATTATCAATAGTAGCGATACCACTTATTAATGACCAAGTCTTGGATATAACTTGATAGCCATTGCTAGGTATTGCTGATCCTTGAAGTGTATATGGCAATCCAGAACAAACCGTTGCATCATCTCCTGCATCAGAACTTCCTAAAGTAAGGTTGTCAATAGCAACTGGGTTAAAAAAATCTTTAATAGCAGCAGATGACGAAGTTGAAGTTTTAGATTTAACAAAAACAGTTTTTATTTTAAGGCTAGTACATGGATCTATTGCCCCTAATACTGCAGTTAAATTTACTGCTGATTCAATAAATGTGTTTTGAAGATAACTATTAACCCCAAATGCTTGATATGGTACAGGTATATTACTAGTATTTCCCGCTGCAAATACGGAGTTAAGAGGTAAAGATGAAAAGTAAGTTTTGTATTCCCATATACCGCCAACAAGTTCCCATCGTTGAATGTCAAATTTAGCAACACCATTTTCAAAATATACAGTTAATAAAAAATCGCCTAATGTTCTTCCACCAGTTGAGGCTGGAGCTGAAGTAGCAAAACCAGTAGCTGTCTTACTCATAGGCGTTTGAAGAAATTCAAAATCTACATAAGCATTTCCGCTATTACTTAGACGGTCAGCTGCAAAAATAACCCATACATTTCCATTTGCATCAGTCGTTAAATGGATTAATGCATTGTTCATATCAGTTTTATCATTGGCTGTACCTGGAGTCCATGACCAACTGTTAGGGTTGTCACCTACTTTATCACCTCCACCAAAAATATTATCTAAGGAAGTATTATATGGATCATATAGGTGATAAGTAGTACCTGTATTTAAAGGGCCTCCTGAATTGTTAAGAATAAAGCCACCTGTGCCAGTCCCATCAACCCAATCTCCAGCGGCTGTATTCGCAATAAGAGTACCGTCAATATTAAATCCTCCACTTGGAGTATTAATAGGAGCAACACCAGCTCCTATTTGAGAAAGAGATACCGTTGTTAAACTTAAAAAGAATAATAAAAAAATTGAAAATAATCTTGTCGAATGAGTAAAATTTGATTTCATATTGATTTGTTTTAAATCGTTAGAAAGTTTAAATATTCTAAAATTGCTAAAGGGTTATTTAACAATTTTTATCAGAATTAAAAGAAGAATAGTTTGGATTAAAATATTTAGTCGGTGTTGAATTTGATTCAATTTTTATTGAAACTAAATAACATATAGGTGCATTAATACAGAAAATTCTCTTTGATTCAGAGCTTATGATTTGTATTAAATTTTTCCTGTATTTTGGAGTTTTAAATGATAAATATAGATTACAAACGAACATTAAGAAAGTAAGTAAAAGAAAGGTAATTTTTGTTTTCATAACAGTCAAATTTTTAATTTATTAGTACTAAATTTAATTTTGTAGTTATTTGATAAATTGAAAATCAATTTTTTATTAAAAAAATAAAGTGAAAAAATATTTTAACCTAATCATTAACAATATTTAGATTTTAACTATTTTTTTTCAAAATTTTGAGAGATTAAAATTTTCTTTCGGGGATTGAAGAACCTTTTAATCGTATTATTTTAGATGTTAAAGCGCTTAATAACAAAGTGTTAATTCATTGTATTAAAATTACGAAGAATTAATAGTTTTGATTTTTTTTCTCTATAACTAACCTAAATACTCGTTTAAATGTACTTTCTTTATGAAGAATTTAGTTTTTCATTTAAAAAGATTAACAATTGCTTTGTTTTTTTTAACAAGCTAAAAGAGAGTGGTTTATAGAATTTAACTTATTTTTTATAGGACTTTAAATGCATTATCTAATCCAGTTTATTGTTGCTTTATGTTTATTTATAAAATCAAAAAACCTCGAAAGTTTTACTTTCGAGGTTTATGTAATTGTTTAATGTGATTAATTAGTTCAAGTTACAAATGCTAATTTACAGAGCAGTAATAATAAATTCACTTCTTCTATTGAGTTGATGTTCCTCTTCGGAACAAATTACATCATCCGCACATTTATTTACGAGTTGAGTTTCACCATATCCTTTCCCTGTCAATCTGCTTGAATCAATACCATTTTTAACTAACCAGTTGATGGTTGATTTGGCTCTTCTTTCAGATAAAGCCTCATTATATTTGAATGTTTGTCTACTGTCAGTATGTGATCGTATATCAATTTTCATGTTTGGATTCTGATTTAATACATCTAATATTTTTTCTAGATCCAGCGCAGCTTCTTGTCTAATATTAGATTTGTCTAAATCGAAATAAATCATTTTGATTCCGAAACATTTTCCTAAATCATCACCAACAGCTACTTTGCATATTTCTTTTTCTAATGCAATTGGCAGGTAGGTTTTTCCAGTTGTAGCACCGATAGTTATTTTTTCTTCTTTTGTTTTGTACTCTGTTTTTTCAGCTCTTATATTGTATGTTTTTCCACATTCAACCGTAAAACTATACTTTCCTTTTTCATCTGAAGTAGCAGTATTAACAAGCTTAAACTGGCTATCATATAGTGTTATTTTAGTATTGTTAAGTATTTCACCCGTTTTTAGATCGGTTATTTCACCATAAAGTAGTTGTTCACAAATTAGTTTTCTTGTTTCCAAAAATTTATAGATATCATCATATCCTTGACCACCATCTCTATTGGATGTAAAAAAACCTTTTCTAGATTTTGTATCAATTAAATAGGCAAAATCATCTTTGGGAGAGTTTACATCAGCCCCTACATTTTGCACTTCACTAAAAGTAGCATCTGTATTTATTTTCGACATAAATACATCTAATCCACCAAGTCCAGGATGTCCATCAGAAGCAAAGTAAATTTCATTTTCATCATTAATAAAAGGGAATGTTTCTCTTCCTTCGGTATTAATTGTACTTCCTAAATTTTCAGGAGTCCCAAAAGTACCATCTTCATTTATTCTTACTTTGAATAAGTCAGATTGTCCTAATGTTCCTGGCATATCAGAGGCGAAATATAATGTTTTTTCATCTGGACTTAGTGCAGGATGTGCTGTACTGTAACTGTCACTGTCAAAAGGTAGTTCGGTTACATTAGTCCATTTGTCATTCTCTAGTGTAGCTTTGTATATTTTAATTAAAGTAATTTTATTTCCATCTTTACCTTTTTTACCGTCCAAGTAGTTGTTTCGAGTAAAATACATTGTTTTTCCATCCTTGGTAAAAGTAGGAGTAGATTCATGAAACTTAGAGTTAATAGTCCCATCAAATTTTTTCGGAGTACTAGGAGTCATATCTTCTCCTAAATCAGCAGTGTACAAGTTTGTAAAATACTGATTGGTCCATTTGTGTTTTCTTTGTCCCAGACTACCAGTATCTCTAGCAGAAGCAAAAACTAATTTGTTTGAATATAGAGTAGTTCCATAATCAGAATAGATAGAGTTTATTCCAGCATCTTCCACTTTATACCTTCCAGAATTAGCTTTTATAGCCTCTAGATAGTTGGTGTTTTTTTTAAAGAGTTTGGCTCTACTGTCGTTTACTGATTTTTGGTTGAATATTTCCATCATCTCATTTGCTTTGTCATTTTGATCGATTGCTCTTAAAGACTGTGCATAACGATAATAATATTCAGGTTCTAAATTGGCGGTATCCAAAGTAAATAATTCAGTATACCATTTAGCTGCTTTATCAAACTCTGCATTAAAGTAGTAGGCATTTCCTAACTTTTTGAATAGATCCACTGATTTATATCCTTTTTCAGCTATTCTTTCATAGGTTTTGATGGCATCTACATAGGCATAGCCGTCATACTTTTTATCGGCTGTAGCCAATTTTGCTTTTTGGGAATAAATGTTAATAGAAAAAACACTTACTATTGCTATGTAAAGGAGTATATTTTTTTTCATAATAATTGTTTTTAAAAGAATCTAGGAGTTATTATTTTGTCATTATTTTTAAATATTTCATAACGTAAAAATATTTCATGAGAACCAGAATTATAATTGTTTAATCGAGTTGTCTCATGGTCATAACCATATCCTATATACATTCCGTCGGTAACTTGAAATCCAACCATTGCACTTACTGCCGCCGACCATCTATAAGCTAATCCAACAACAAATTTATCATTAAACATAAAATTTCCTGATACATCTACTTGTAGTGGAGCACCTTCAACGATTTTAGTTAGTAATGCTGGTTTAAATTTTACGCTAGTATTCAAATCAAAAACATAACCTGCGATTAAGTAGTAATTAATTTTTTCTTTAAAAATGGCTACTTCATTATCATCATAGCGATTACTTTCGATGAAATTAGGCACTGAAAATCCTACATAAGCTTTGTCAGAATGTAAATAAACCCCTGCACCAAAATTAGGAGTGAATTTATTATTAAAATCACGTAAACTCGGATCATCGTCAACAGGATTTAATCGGTTTACATCTAAATTGAAAATGTTAGCTGTTGCTTTGATTCCAAACGATAATTTAAAAGTTTCAGAAGTAGGAATTGTGTATGATAAATCAGCCGCAATTGTATTTTCGGTGGTAGGTCCAATTTTATCATTTATAATCGATACTCCCAAACCTAAATTACTTTGGTTTAATGGAGTATTGACAGAAGCAGCATTAGTAACTGGCGCACCGTCAAGACCTACCCATTGAGTACGATGTAGTGCAAAAATACTTAAAGCGCCTCTTGATCCAGCATAAGCTGGATTGATATTTATTGTGTTGTACATATATTGAGTAAATTGTGCATCTTGTTGCGCATAACTTACAAATACTGTAAACATCAAAGCGAAAGAAAATAATTTTGTTTTCATAGTAGATATTTATTATTTAAAATTATCTATCGAACTCATTTAAAAGAATCCGGCAGGTCGGTTTGATAAATTTCTTTTGGGGTTTGTTATTTGTAATAATAATTTTAAAAATATTATTTTTATTATACCTGAGGATTTTTATCTCCTCAGGTATAAATTAATTATTTATTTTGTTAAGTATAAATACCCGTCTTTTTTATTTGAAATGATTTTTCCATCATTATCAACAGAGGTATAATTCAAGATATAAAAATAAGTCCCTGTAGGTAATCCAGAAGATTGTTGAACAGTTGATCTACCTCCAGAAATTCCATCAAATGCGTTACTTGTATTATTGTATCCTTTGGTTTCAAAGACTAATACCCCCCAACGATTATAAATCTCTACAGTATTATCTGGGTAACAAACAGTATCATCAATGTTATCAATTATAAATTTCTCATTTATTCCGTCACCATTTGGAGAGAATGCATTATGGACTAATACAGTTCCACAAGCTAATACAATACCACCACAATCAGTATTTACCGTCATGACAATTCTTATAGTTTCTAAACAAGCATTATCAATTTTGTATTCAAAAGTATAATTTACATCAGTAAGTCCCGAAGCATTAAAAATGTCCCCTTGTAATGAACCAGAATTATTTACATCAATCCATGTTCCGTTTGTAGGAGTTCCCACTGGTAAAAGTTCTCTTAGATTGGCAGTTGTAATTTCTCCGCTATTACAAACTGAACTGTTTATAGTGACAATACTATTTGGAACAGTTACATTGATGATTTGAATAAACTCAGATGCATTTCCACAAGTGTCTGAAACAGACCATTTTCTAACAATTGAATAGGAGTTATCAGTTTTGTTAATAATTGTTTCTGTATATACTGCTGTTGTAACAGCAGAACAATTGTCAACAAATACAAGTTCTGGTTTTGCTGGAATTGCATTACAACTAGTATTAACTGTAGAACTGAATTCAGTAGTTGTAGTAGGTCCATTAGTATCAATTATATTGATTGTTTGAGTATGAGTTGTAGTATTACCACAAGTATCTTTTGCTATCCAAGTTCGCGTTAGTGTGTAAGTACCAGCACATAAACCTGAAGTAGTTGCTTGATTGTATGTTACAGTAGCGTCCCCACAATTATCAGTAGCGGTTAGTGTAACAGGAGTTGGAATAGCACCACATTGAACAGTTACATTTTCTGGTAAAGCCTCAACAAATACAGGAGCTATTGTATCTTCCACCGTCACAATTTGAGTATGAGTTGCAGTATTACCACAAGCATCTTTTGCTGTCCAAGTTCGCGTTAGTGTGTAAGTACTAGCACATAAACCTAAAGTAGTTGTTTGATCGTAAGTTACAGTAGCATCTCCACAATTATCAGTAGCGGTTAAGGTAGCAGCAGTAGGAACATTAGAACATTGGACAGTTACATTTTCTGGTAAAGCCTCAACAAATACAGGAGCTATTGTATCTTCCACCGTCACAATTTGAGTATGAGTTGCAGTATTACCACAAGCATCTTTTGCTGTCCAAGTTCGCGTTAGTGTGTAAGTACTAGCACATAAACCTAAAGTAGTTGTTTGATCGTAAGTTACAGTAGCATTTCCACAATTATCAGTAGCGGTTAAGGTAGCAGCAGTAGGAACATTAGAACATTGGACAGTTACATTTTCTGGTAAAGCCTCAACAAATACAGGAGCTATTGTATCTTCCACTGTCACAATTTGAGTATGAGTTGCAGTATTTCCACAAACATCTTTTGCTGTCCAAGTTCGCGTTAGTGTGTAAGCACTAGCACATAAACCCGAAGTAGTTGTTTGATTGTAAGTTACAGTAGCATCCCCACAATTATCAGTAGCGGTTAGTGTAACAGGAGTTGGAATAGCACCACATTGAACAGTTACATTTTCTGGTAAAGCCTCAACAAATACAGGAGCTATTGTATCTTCCACTATCACAATTTGAGTATGAGTTGCAGTATTTCCACAAGTATCTTTTGCAGTCCAAGTACGCGTTAGTGTGTAAGTACTAGCACATAAACCTAAAGTAGTTGTTTGATCGTAAGTTACAGTAGCATCCCCACAATTATCAGTAGCGGTCAAGGTAGCAGCAGTAGGAACATTAGAACATTGAACAGTTACATTTTCTGGTAAAGTTTCTGTAAATTTCGGAGCAGTTTCATCCACGGTTCTGATTAAGTTTTGAGTGACATTGATAGTGTTTCCACAAGCATCTGTCACGCTGTATGTTCTGATTGTAGTTTCAGTACAACCCACTAAAGCAGGAGCGCTATCGCCAACAAAAGCAACAATTGGAGTTGAACAAGCATCGGCTTCATCAGTCACTACAGCAATATCAGCAGCAGGGAAAGTACCGTTGCAACCAGTAAGAGTAATGGCAGCAGGGTTAGAAGCTGTCGGAGCAGTTTCATCCACGGTTCTGATTAAGTTTTGAGTGACATTGATAGTGTTTCCACAAGCATCTGTCACGCTGTATGTTCTGATTGTAGTTTCAGTACAACCCACTAAAGCAGGAGCGCTATCACCAACAAAAGCAACAATTGGAGTTGAACAAGCATCGGCTTCATCAGTCACTACAGCAATATCAGCAGCAGGGAAAGTACCGTTGCAACCAGTAAGAGTAATGGCAGCAGGGTTAGAAGCTGTCGGAGCAGTTTCATCCACGGTTCTGATTAAGTTTTGAGTGACATTGATAGTGTTTCCACAAGCATCTGTCACGCTGTATGTTCTGATTGTAGTTTCAGTACAACCTACTAAAGCAGGAGCACTATCACCAACAAAAGCAACAATTGGAGTTGAACAAGCATCGGCTTCATCAGTCACTACAGCAATATCAGCAGCAGGGAAAGTACCGTTGCAACCAGTAAGAGTAATGGCAGCAGGGTTAGAAGCTGTCGGAGCAGTTTCATCCACGGTTCTGATTAAGTTTTGAGTGACATTGATAGTGTTTCCACAAGCATCTGTCACGCTGTATGTTCTGATTGTAGTTTCAGTACAACCCACTAAAGCAGGAGCACTATCACCAACAAAAGCAACAATTGGAGTTGAACAAGCATCGGCTTCATCAGTCACTACAGCAATATCAGCAGCAGGGAAAGTACCATTGCAACCAGTAAGAGTAATGGCAGCAGGGTTAGAAGCTGACGGAGCAGTTTCATCCACGGTTCTGATTAAGTTTTGAGTGACATTGATAGTGTTTCCACAAGCATCTGTCACGCTGTATGTTCTGATTGTAGTTTCAGTGCAACCCACTAAAGCAGGAGCGCTATCGCCAACAAAAGCAACAATTGGAGTTGAACAAGCATCGGCTTCATCAGTCACTACAGCAATATCAGCAGCAGGGAAAGTACCGTTGCAACCAGTAAGAGTAATGGCAGCAGGGTTAGAAGCTGTCGGAGCAGTTTCATCCACGGTTCTGATTAAGTTTTGAGTGACATTGATAGTGTTTCCACAAGCATCTGTCACGCTGTATGTTCTGATTGTAGTTTCAGTACAACCCACTAAAGCAGGAGCGCTATCACCAACAAAAGCAACAATTGGAGTTGAACAAGCATCGGCTTCATCAGTCACTACAGCAATATCAGCAGCAGGGAAAGTACCATTGCAACCAGTAAGAGTAATGGCAGCAGGGTTAGAAGCTGACGGAGCAGTTTCATCCACGGTTCTGATTAAGTTTTGAGTGACATTGATAGTGTTTCCACAAGCATCTGTCACGCTGTATGTTCTGATTGTAGTTTCAGTGCAACCTACTAAAGCAGGAGCACTATCACCAACAAAAGCAACAATTGGAGTTGAACAAGCATCGGCTTCATCAGTCACTACAGCAATATCAGCAGCAGGGAAAGTACCGTTGCAACCAGTAAGAGTAATGGCAGCAGGGTTAGAAGCTGTCGGAGCAGTTTCATCCACGGTTCTGATTAAGTTTTGAGTGACATTGATAGTGTTTCCACAAGCATCTGTCACGCTGTATGTTCTGATTGTAGTTTCAGTACAACCCACTAAAGCAGGAGCACTATCACCAACAAAAGCAACAATTGGAGTTGAACAAGCATCGGCTTCATCAGTCACTACAGCAATATCAGCAGCAGGGAAAGTACCATTGCAACCAGTAAGAGTAATGGCAGCAGGGTTAGAAGCTGTCGGAGCAGTTGTGTCTTCAATTTTTATTGTTTGATTAGCAGTTGCTGTATTACCACATGCATCACTAACCTTCCATGTTCTAGAAATAATTTTATTTCCAGGACATAAAATTGGGGTTAAACAAATGCTTTTGAATTCAATACTACCATTAACACTAGCTTGTTTTCTAGAATAAATTAGCCAAGTTCCATTCATTGAACCTGTAAAGTTTTCAAAGCTGGATACATATGATGTTAATTCAGGTATTGTATTTGTAGAAGTTGTTGCTCCGTTTGGAGTGAAGTTTTGACTAACACCATCTTGAATAAAACTACTATTGTTCCACTTTGCATAACCTGAACTGTTAGGATAAAATACAGGTAAGTATAATTCTTTAGTATTTGAATTTGTATCATCACACGCTCCACCAGTACAATAAGGACCAACTAAAATTATTCCTTGACCGTTAGGAGCAATTAGAGTAAATTCAGCTCTTCCTTTTCCTTGATTTGTTTCGAATGCTAATGC
Organism: Flavobacterium sp. KS-LB2; assembly: GCF_036895565.1. Lineage (NCBI taxonomy): Bacteria > Pseudomonadati > Bacteroidota > Flavobacteriia > Flavobacteriales > Flavobacteriaceae > Flavobacterium > Flavobacterium sp. KS-LB2. The sequence goes on from NZ_CP145904.1 coordinate 1,583,837, forward strand.
AATTTTTTCAATACTGCTTGCAGATATCCCATCAAAACCTGAAACAGTAAATGGGAAATAATTACCATTTCCAGCATTTATTTCTTGATTATTTGAATTTCCAAAACAATTTGTATCAATAAAGGTTACAATTGGATTTGAATCACAAGTATCATTTACTGTTGTTACTGTGCCTGTTACTGATGGGTCAGTATTTGTTGTACAATTTTCACCACTACTAAGAGTAATGTTTGCTGGCGGTGTAAAAGTAGGAGAAGTGATATCTTGAACATTGATAGTTTGCGATTTTGTCGAACTATTTCCGCAATCGTCAACAGCTGTCCAAGTTCTAGTTATAGAATATGAACCTGCACATTGTCCATTAGTAGTTACATCGTCAAAAGTCAAAGAAACGGATATATCAACATTATCTGTTGCGTTTGCTTCAGCAAACTCAGGTTTTGCAGGACAGTTAATAGTTATTTCATTTGGTAGTTGACTAATTACAGGAGGAGTACCATCTCCATCTGTCACGGTAGCCGAAGCAGTAGTAGTACAATTATTAGCATCAGTTATAGTCACATTGTAAGTTCCTGCAACAACAGCGGCAAGATCTTGCGATGTTGCCCCATTATTCCAAAGGTAAGTATACGGAGCAGTTCCACCAGAAACAGATAAGTCCACCATACCATTTCCACCTTTACAAAGCACAGCAGTTGTAGTTGCCGAAGCCTCTAAAGCATTAGCTGGTTCTGTCACGGTAGCCGAAGCAGTAGTAGTACAATTATTAGCATCCGTTATAGTCACATTGTAAGTTCCTGCAACAACAGCGGCAAGATCTTGCGATGTTGCCCCATTACTCCAAAGGTAAGTATACGGAGCAGTTCCACCAGAAACAGATAAGTCCACCATACCATTTCCACCTTTACAAAGCACAGCAGTTGTAGTTGCCGAAGCCTCTAAAGCATTAGCTGGTTCTGTCACGGTAGCCGAAGCAGTAGTAGTACAATTATTAGCATCAGTTATAGTCACATTGTAAGTTCCTGCAACAACAGCGGCAAGATCTTGCGATAGTGCCCCATTACTCCAAAGGTAAGTATACGGAGCAGTTCCACCAGAAACGGATAAGTCCACCATACCATTTCCACCTTTACAAAGCACAGCAGTTGTAGTTGCCGAAGCCTCTAAAGCATTAGCTGGTTCTGTCACGGTAGCCGAAGCAGTGGTAGTACAATTATTAGCATCAGTTATAGTCACATTGTAAGTTCCTGCAACAACAGCGGCAAGATCTTGCGATAGTGCCCCATTACTCCAAAGGTAAGTATACGGAGCAGTTCCACCAGAAACAGATAAGTCCACCATACCATTTCCACCTTTACAAAGCACAGCAGTTGTAGTTGCCGAAGCCTCTAAAGCATTAGCTGGTTCTGTCACGGTAGCCGAAGCAGTAGTAGTACAATTATTAGCATCAGTTATAGTCACATTGTAAGTTCCTGCAACAACAGCGGCAAGATCTTGCGATGTTGCCCCATTATTCCAAAGGTAAGTATACGGCGCAGTTCCACCAGAAACAGATAAGTCCACCATACCATTTCCACCTTTACAAAGCACAGCAGTTGTAGTTGCCGAAGCCTCTAAAGCATTAGCTGGTTCTGTCACGGTAGCCGAAGCAGTAGTAGTACAATTATTAGCATCAGTTATAGTCACATTGTAAGTTCCTGCAACAACAGCGGCAAGATCTTGCGATGTTGCCCCATTACTCCAAAGGTAAGTATACGGAGCAGTTCCACCAGAAACAGATAAGTCCACCATACCATTTCCACCTTTACAAAGCACAGCAGTTGTAGTTGCCGAAGCCTCTAAAGCATTAGCTGGTTCTGTCACGGTAGCCGAAGCAGTAGTAGTACAATTATTAGCATCAGTTATAGTCACATTGTAAGTTCCTGCAACAACAGCGGCAAGATCTTGCGATAGTGCCCCATTACTCCAAAGGTAAGTATACGGAGCAGTTCCACCAGAAACAGATAAGTCCACCATACCATTTCCACCTTTACAAAGCACAGCAGTTGTAGTTGCCGAAGCCTCTAAAGCATTAGCTGGTTCTGTCACGGTAGCCGAAGCAGTGGTAGTACAATTATTAGCATCAGTTATAGTCACATTGTAAGTTCCTGCAACAACAGCGGCAAGATCTTGCGATAGTGCCCCATTACTCCAAAGGTAAGTATACGGAGCAGTTCCACCAGAAACAGATAAGTCCACCATACCATTTCCACCTTTACAAAGCACAGCAGTTGTAGTTGCCGAAGCCTCTAAAGCATTAGCTGGTTCTGTCACGGTAGCCGAAGCAGTAGTAGTACAATTATTAGCATCAGTTATAGTCACATTGTAAGTTCCTGCAACAACAGCGGCAAGATCTTGCGATAGTGCCCCATTACTCCAAAGGTAAGTATACGGAGCAGTTCCACCAGAAACGGATAAGTCCACCATTCCATTTCCACCTTTACAAAGCACAGCAGTTGTAGTTGCCGAAGCCTCTAAAGCATTAGCTGGTTCTGTCACGGTAGCCGAAGCAGTAGTAGTACAATTATTAGCATCAGTTATTGTCACATTGTAAGTTCCTGCAACAACAGCGGCAAGATCTTGCGATAGTGCCCCATTACTCCAAAGGTAAGTATACGGAGCAGTTCCACCAGAAACAGATAAGTCCACCATACCATTTCCACCTTTACAAAGCACAGCAGTTGTAGTTGCCGAAGCCTCTAAAGCATTAGCTGGTTCTGTCACGGTAGCCGAAGCAGTAGTAGTACAATTATTAGCATCAGTTATAGTCACATTGTAAGTTCCTGCAACAACAGCGGCAAGATCTTGCGATAGTGCCCCATTACTCCAAAGGTAAGTATACGGAGCAGTTCCACCAGAAACAGATAAGTCCACCATACCATTTCCACCTTTACAAAGCACAGCAGTTGTAGTTGCCGAAGCCTCTAAAGCATTAGCTGGTTCTGTCACGGTAGCCGAAGCAGTAGTAGTACAATTATTAGCATCAGTTATAGTCACATTGTAAGTTCCTGCAACAACAGCGGCAAGATCTTGCGATGTTGCCCCATTATTCCAAAGGTAAGTATACGGAGCAGTTCCACCAGAAACAGATAAGTCCACCATACCATTTCCACCTTTACAAAGCACAGCAGTTGTAGTTGCCGAAGCCTCTAAAGCATTAGCTGGTTCTGTCACGGTAGCCGAAGCAGTAGTAGTACAATTATTAGCATCCGTTATAGTCACATTGTAAGTTCCTGCAACAACAGCGGCAAGATCTTGCGATGTTGCCCCATTACTCCAAAGGTAAGTATACGGAGCAGTTCCACCAGAAACAGATAAGTCCACCATACCATTTCCACCTTTACAAAGCACAGCAGTTGTAGTTGCCGAAGCCTCTAAAGCATTAGCTGGTTCTGTCACGGTAGCCGAAGCAGTAGTAGTACAATTATTAGCATCAGTTATAGTCACATTGTAAGTTCCTGCAACAACAGCGGCAAGATCTTGCGATAGTGCCCCATTACTCCAAAGGTAAGTATACGGAGCAGTTCCACCAGAAACAGATAAGTCCACCATACCATTTCCACCTTTACAAAGCACAGCAGTTGTAGTTGCCGAAGCCTCTAAAGCATTAGCTGGTTCTGTCACGGTAGCCGAAGCAGTAGTAGTACAATTATTAGCATCAGTTATAGTCACATTGTAAGTTCCTGCAACAACAGCGGCAAGATCTTGCGATAGTGCCCCATTACTCCAAAGGTAAGTATACGGAGCAGTTCCACCAGAAACAGATAAGTCCACCATACCATTTCCACCTTTACAAAGCACAGCAGTTGTAGTTGCCGAAGCCTCTAAAGCATTAGCTGGTTCTGTCACGGTAGCCGAAGCAGTAGTAGTACAATTATTAGCATCAGTTATAGTCACATTGTAAGTTCCTGCAACAACAGCGGCAAGATCTTGCGATAGTGCCCCATTACTCCAAAGGTAAGTATACGGAGCAGTTCCACCAGAAACAGATAAGTCCACCATACCATTTCCACCTTTACAAAGCACAGCAGTTGTAGTTGCCGAAGCCTCTAAAGCATTAGCTGGTTCTGTCACGGTAGCCGAAGCAGTGGTAGTACAATTATTAGCATCAGTTATAGTCACATTGTAAGTTCCTGCAACAACAGCGGCAAGATCTTGCGATAGTGCCCCATTACTCCAAAGGTAAGTATACGGAGCAGTTCCACCAGAAACAGATAAGTCCACCATACCATTTCCACCTTTACAAAGCACAGCAGTTGTAGTTGCCGAAGCCTCTAAAGCATTAGCTGGTTCTGTCACGGTAGCCGAAGCAGTAGTAGTACAATTATTAGCATCAGTTATAGTCACATTGTAAGTTCCTGCAACAACAGCGGCAAGATCTTGCGATAGTGCCCCATTACTCCAAAGGTAAGTATACGGAGCAGTTCCACCAGAAACGGATAAGTCCACCATTCCATTTCCACCTTTACAAAGCACAGCAGTTGTAGTTGCCGAAGCCTCTAAAGCATTAGCTGGTTCTGTCACGGTAGCCGAAGCAGTAGTAGTACAATTATTAGCATCAGTTATTGTCACATTGTAAGTTCCTGCAACAACAGCGGCAAGATCTTGCGATAGTGCCCCATTACTCCAAAGGTAAGTATACGGAGCAGTTCCACCAGAAACAGATAAGTCCACCATACCATTTCCACCTTTACAAAGCACAGCAGTTGTAGTTGCCGAAGCCTCTAAAGCATTAGCTGGTTCTGTCACGGTAGCCGAAGCAGTAGTAGTACAATTATTAGCATCAGTTATAGTCACATTGTAAGTTCCTGCAACAACAGCGGCAAGATCTTGCGATGTTGCCCCATTATTCCAAAGGTAAGTATACGGAGCAGTTCCACCAGAAACAGATAAGTCCACCATACCATTTCCACCTTTACAAAGCACAGCAGTTGTAGTTGCCGAAGCCTCTAAAGCATTAGCTGGTTCTGTCACGGTAGCCGAAGCAGTAGTAGTACAATTATTAGCATCAGTTATAGTCACATTGTAAGTTCCTGCAACAACAGCGGCAAGATCTTGCGATAGTGCCCCATTACTCCAAAGGTAAGTATACGGAGCAGTTCCACCAGAAACAGATAAGTCCACCATACCATTTCCACCTTTACAAAGCACAGCAGTTGTAGTTGCCGAAGCCTCTAAAGCATTAGCTGGTTCTGTCACGGTAGCCGAAGCAGTAGTAGTACAATTATTAGCATCAGTTATAGTCACATTGTAAGTTCCTGCAACAACAGCGGCAAGATCTTGCGATAGTGCCCCATTACTCCAAAGGTAAGTATACGGAGCAGTTCCACCAGAAACGGATAAGTCCACCATACCATTTCCACCTTTACAAAGCACAGCAGTTGTAGTTGCCGAAGCCTCTAAAGCATTAGCTGGTTCTGTCACGGTAGCCGAAGCAGTAGTAGTACAATTATTAGCATCCGTTATAGTCACATTGTAAGTTCCTGCAACAACAGCGGCAAGATCTTGCGATAGTGCCCCATTACTCCAAAGGTAAGTATACGGAGCAGTTCCACCAGAAACGGATAAGTCCACCATACCATTTCCACCTTTACAAAGCACAGCAGTTGTAGTTGCCGAAGCCTCTAAAGCATTAGCTGGTTCTGTCACGGTAGCCGAAGCAGTGGTAGTACAATTATTAGCATCAGTTATTGTCACATTGTAAGTTCCTGCAACAACAGCGGCAAGATCTTGCGATAGTGCCCCATTACTCCAAAGGTAAGTATACGGAGCAGTTCCACCAGAAACGGATAAGTCCACCATTCCATTTCCACCTTTACAAAGCACAGCAGTTGTAGTTGCCGAAGCCTCTAAAGCATTAGCTGGTTCTGTCACGGTAGCCGAAGCAGTGGTAGTACAATTATTAGCATCAGTTATTGTCACATTGTAAGTTCCTGCAACAACAGCGGCAAGATCTTGCGATAGTGCCCCATTACTCCAAAGGTAAGTATACGGAGCAGTTCCACCAGAAACGGATAAGTCCACCATTCCATTTCCACCTTTACAAAGCACAGCAGTTGTAGTTGCCGAAGCCTCTAAAGCATTAGCTGGTTCTGTCACGGTAGCCGAAGCAGTGGTAGTACAATTATTAGCATCAGTTATAGTCACATTGTAAGTTCCTGCAACAACAGCGGCAAGATCTTGCGATAGTGCCCCATTACTCCAAAGGTAAGTATACGGAGCAGTTCCACCAGAAACAGATAAGTCCACCATACCATTTCCACCTTTACAAAGCACAGCAGTTGTAGTTGCCGAAGCCTCTAAAGCATTAGCTGGTTCTGTCACGGTAGCCGAAGCAGTAGTAGTACAATTATTAGCATCAGTTATAGTCACATTGTAAGTTCCTGCAACAACAGCGGCAAGATCTTGCGATAGTGCCCCATTACTCCAAAGGTAAGTATACGGAGCAGTTCCACCAGAAACAGATAAGTCCACCATACCATTTCCACCTTTACAAAGCACAGCAGTTGTAGTTGCCGAAGCCGATAATACAGCTGACTGTGTTATAGTTGCAGTCGAAGTTGTAATACAGCCCTTGGCATCCGTAACTGTAATTGTATATGTTCCGGATGCAAGACCAGTAGCTGTTGCTGAAGTCTGAATGGGAGAACTATTCCATAGATAGGTGTAAGGTAATGTTCCTCCTGATGGCATAGTAGTTAAAGATCCGTTATTTTCTCCGTTACAAGATACATTAGTTTGTTGAGAAATAGAAGTAGTAAGTTTGTTAGGAAGATTTATCGTTTTAGATATTGTGTTAGTAGCTGGTGTTGGTGTTCTTGAATCAGTAACGGTTAATGTGGCAGTAACATTTACTCCAGAGGTAGTGTAATTATGAAGTGGGCTTATTGCTGTAGAGGTTGTTCCGTCTCCAAAATTCCATAAATATGTGAATGGAGCTTTACCACCATTTGTTGTATTAGAAAATTGTACAGCTACACCAGTATTAGTTGCACAAGAGATAGAATAATCATATTGAACAGCTAAAGGAGCTGTAAAAATTGTAGTTGTGCCGAATTCACATTGCGAGTTCGTATAGGTTTGACAATTATAAGTACTATTTGCGTTAAGTTGAGAATCTCCGTTACCCGGTTTCCAAACCACCAATACATTAGTAAATGATAAGGTTTGACCGCAAACCCAGTTTACTGGAACGGTTGTTAATTTAATTTTCCCACCAGATGTTCCTTTTGTTGAGGCTAAAGTTCCAACATAAGTATTAATTTGTATGGGTGTACCACCACCTATTGTTAATGTTGCAAATACTCTTGTATTTGGAATATCATTATTTTGATTTTGAGTGTAATTTAGCCATATAGTTACACTATATGTGTCTTGACCAGCTATGCAAGTAGGATAAATATCCTCTAAAGGTGTCCCATCGTTGATAGTAGCACTTAGATAAACATTTTTGGCAGTTACATTGCCTGAGGGACATGAATAGTTACATGATCTTAAATCTGGATGTTGAGCATCAAATTGTGAATATGTATTACCAACAAAAACAAATAAAGTCAGTAAAAGAAGGGTAATTTTTGTTTTCATACAATCAAATTTTAATGTATCGTTTGTAATATAATCTTATTCTATATTATTAATAAATTAAGGGCTTTATATAAAAGAGGATCATTTTTTAATCATTCTGAATTAATTTAAATGATTCTTTTTCGTATTCAAATCCTTGATTTTCATGCTAAACTAATTAGAATGATTTAATTCTAATTTTTTTTTCTATCAACTACCTAAATACTCGTTGAAACGACATTTCTTGTTAATAAAATATTAAAAAAAAGCACTTGTTTGCTATGTTTGTTAATGTTTTTTTTTATCTTTTTAACATTTATAAATTTTTATTACAATTCTTGTTAAGAAATAAAAAACAAGATAAAACTTAATTATTTGCGAATAGTATGCCTTTTCGTCATAAGAATAATTTTCATTATTTGAACTTGAATAAGCAATTTCATTTAAAATTTATTTTGTAATTTGTATTCTCAAAAAAATAGAAATAATGCCATTGACAAATAAATAGTTTTAGTATGAAAAATCTAATTTTAGTTCGGCATGCAAAATCAAGTTGGGAAGTCCCAATGCATGATAAAGATCGTGGATTGACATGTCAAGGCATGAAAGATGCTCACCTTGTTTCCACTAATGCAAAAGATTTTATTCCCAAAACATATATTATTTGGGCAAGTTCTGCGAAAAGAGCAACAAACACAGCGTTAATTTTTGCTCAAAATTTAGCCTATCCTATAGAAAGTATCGTTTACAAAGACGACCTTTATACCTTTGATGAAAAGAAACTAGAAGAAATTATTAAATCTTGTAGTAATCTTTTCGAAAATGTTATTGTTTTTGGACATAATGGTGCAATTACAAATTTTGTTAATAAATTTGGAGACATTTATATTGATAATATTCCTACAAGTGGTTTTGTATCCGTAAAATTTGATACTGATGATTGGAAAAAAATTAAAAAAGGTAAAATTGAAAAAATAATATTTCCCAAAGATTTAAGATGAATAAAGTATTAGAATACAAATATATAGATAGAGAAAAAAGTTGGTTAGCTTTCAACGCCAGAGTACTTCAAGAGGCTGGTGATAATTCAGTTCCATTACTAGATAGATTACGATTTTTAGGTATTTTTTCGAATAATTTAGATGAGTTTTTTAGAGTTCGTTTTGCAGCCATCAGACGTTTAAGTCTAACAGGAATAACTGGAGAAAAGTATCTAGGAGGTATTTCTGCCCAACAATTAGTAAAAGATATAACTGAAATTGTAATTGAACAACAATCAGAAAGTTTACGAATTTTAAATATTATTGAAGCTGAATTAGAGACTGAGAATATATTTATTATCACTGAAAATGATATTACTATTGAACAGGAAATTTTTTTGAAAGACTTTTTTATTCAAAAGCTGAGTCCTGAATTAGTAACAATAATTTTGAATGATTTAGCAGAATTTCCCGTATTGAAAGACACTTCAGGATATTTAGCCATTAAATTAGTTATGAATAAAAATTCGGAAGTGCGTTACGCTGTAATCGAAATTCCTAAAACAATCAACCGTTTTGTTGTTTTACCATCAAATAATGAAAAGCATTATATCATACTTTTAGATGATGTGATTAGACATAATTTGAGTAGTATTTTCAATATTTTTGATTACCAAAGTGTCTCTGCGCATATGATAAAAATTACAAGAGATGCTCAGTTGGACATTGATAGTGATTTAAGTAAAAGTATGATTGAAAAAATTTCATTGAGTGTTAAAGATCGCAGAATTGGTGAGCCAGTTCGTTTTATTTATGACCAATTGATAGAAGAGGATACATTGCAATTTTTTCTTGATAAAATGAAAATCGTATCTACAGATAGTATTATTCCCGGCGGTAGATACCATAACAGACGCGATTACATGAATTTTCCTAATCTGGGCCGATTTGATTTGTTATACAAAACAAATGACCCACTACCAATTCCAGGTTTAAGTCTTGAGGGAAGTATGTTGGAAAAAATAAGTGAAAGAGATTATTTATTGAATGCACCATATCAATCATTCTCCTATCTGACTAAGTTTTTGCGTGAAGCAGCATTAGATCCAAAAGTAACTTCGATTAAAATTACTTTATATCGTTTAGCTAAAAATTCTCAAATTATTAGTTCACTAATAAATGCTGCCAAAAACGGTAAAAAAGTAACCGTTCAAATTGAATTACAAGCCCGTTTTGATGAAGCTTCAAATATCTCGTATGCAGAGCAAATGCAAACTGAGGGCATCGAATTAATATTTGGAATAAAAGGACTAAAAGTACACAGCAAAATATGTGTTATTGAAAGAAATGAAAATAATAAAGTAAAACGATACGGATTTATTTCAACAGGGAATTTCAATGAATCGACGGCAAAAGTGTACACTGATGTAACTCTTTTTACGAGTCATCAGCAAATTCTGAAGGATATCATGAGAATATTTGAATTTTTTGACATCAATTATCGAGTTCATCGTTACAAGCATCTTATTGTGTCACCACATTACACCAGAAGTCGTTTTATAAAATTAATTGATCGAGAGATTACACATGCATTAGCGGGTAGAAAAACGCATATAAAGTTAAAAATGAATAGCTTGTCTGATTTTGAAATGATAGATAAATTATATGAAGCAAGTAGAGCAGGAGTAAAAATTCAACTAGAAGTAAGAGGTATTTGCTCCTTGATACCTGGGATTCCAGGAATGAGCGATAATATTGAAGCTATAAGTATAGTAGATAATTATTTAGAGCATTCTAGGATTTATATTTTTGGAAATGCAGGACAAACAGAAGTTTACATCTCCTCAGCTGATTTTATGACTAGAAATCTTGATGGACGTGTTGAAGTTACTTGTCCTATTTACGATCAGGACATAAAAAATGAATTAATTGATAACTTTGATATCGGTTGGAAAGGAAATGTAAAAGCCCGTTATCATTCCTATAAATTAGATAATAAATATAGAGTTCGAAATCATAATCCAATTTTTAGGGCACAATTAGAAACCTATAAATACTATCAAAGTAAAGTTGAGTTAGAATTAAAATCGGAGAAAATAGGGTAATTATTTGTTCCAATTTAGAATAGTATTTTCAATAATTTTTTGATTTTAGAAGTAATAAATAGACAAATTAATTTCTAAAACAATAAACGAATCAAATCTAAAATGATTAAAATAAAAAAATATGCAGCAATCGATATTGGTTCAAATGCCATGCGTTTATTGATTGTAAATATTGTAGAACAAGAAGGTAAAGAACCACAATTTAATAAAAGTTCATTAGTGCGTGTTCCAATTCGTCTTGGTCAAGATGCCTTTACAGTAGGTGAAATTTCAGACGAGAATTTGGAAAGAATGTGCGATGCAATGAAAGCTTTTAATCTTTTGATGAAGGTTCATAAAGTGGAACGTTACATGGCTTTTGCAACTTCGGCTATGCGCGAAGCTTATAATGGTAAAGAAGTAGTAGCTCTAATAAAGAAAAAAGCAGATATAAAAATAGAAATTATCGATGGTAAAAAAGAAGCTGCCATAATCGCTTCAACCGATTTGCATCATTTATTAAAAACAGATCAAACCTATCTTTTTGTTGATGTTGGTGGTGGAAGCACGGAATTTACCTTGTTTTCTAACGGTAAATTAATCAATTCAAGATCATTCAAAGCAGGAACCGTACGTTTATTAAATGATATGGTTTGTGATGTTGTATGGGATGAAATTGAAAAATGGATAAAAACAAATACAGAGGAATACGAAGAAGTCATTTTAATAGGTTCAGGTGGAAATATTAATAAGCTTTTCAAAATGTCCGGTAAAATTCAGGAAAAACCATTGTCATACATTTATATGAATTCACAATATGCATTCTTGAATTCACTTTCGTATGAACAAAGAATTTCAGAATTAGGTTTAAATCCAGATCGTGCTGATGTAATTATTCCTGCTACAAGAATATATCTAAATGCAATGAAATGGAGTGGAGCAAGAAATATTTATGTACCAAAAATTGGACTTTCAGATGGAATTGTAAAAGCAATGTATTACGGTAAAATATAGTAGTACTTACGCATCTAAATCTAATCCAAATGTTGTTCGTAAAAGTTCAATGTTTGGATTTATTTCGTGAAGCCTGTTGTATCGGTCTTGGTCGTTAAAGCTTCTTTTGCTTTCAATACTTTCATTCACAATAACGTCAATTGTAATATCATGATTGTGTAAATGACCCTTTAAATGTCCTAAAAGTCCATTCAATTCTTTTTCAAAATCTAGTTTAGAACCTTCATTTGGTAATTCAATAGTGATTGAAGTTCCATTTAATTTAGGATCGTTTATAAGTAATAACGATTCCATGATTTTATAACCTTTATCTCCTAAACGTTGGGCATATTTGTTCCAATGCAATAACATTTCCGTTTCGGTAAACGATTCTGTTGGTAAGTGCGCCACTTCTTTTACAATTCCTCTAGTGCTTTCTTCTAATGCTTTTTTGGCACGAATACTCGATAATGAAAAGGCAGAAACCTTTGGTTCATTAGATTGTGGAATATTAATTTTAACCGCAGGAGTGGGAACTGAAGGAGCTCTAACTATAGCTTCTGTATCTTTTTCTTGAACTTTCGCTTCAATTACAGTATTTGTAATTCCTTCTATTTTAGCTTTTGGACTTTCTACAATTGAGTAATCATTCTTTTTATAATGAGTAGGTGGAATTATAAATTGCTCAACTTTTTTTTTTCTCCATCAAAAGTGATAGAGGCAAGTTGCATCAAGCAAAGTTCAACAAGAAGTCGTTGATTTTGACTCAGTTTATATTTTAAATCACAATCATTTGCAATTTCAATTCCTTTTAATAAAAAGTCTTGACTACATTTTTGTGCTTGCACGCCATACATTTGTTGTGCTTGTTCCCCAACTTCCAATAAAGATAATGTTACTGGCGTTTTCGAAACTAATAAATCTCTAAAATGAGATGCTAATCCAGACACAAAATGATGGGCATCAAATCCTTTGGCAAGAATTTCGTTGAAAGCGATTAATAAATCTGGGATTTTGTTTTCTAATATTAAATCTGTGATGTTAATATAGGTTTCATAATCCAACACATTCAAGTTTTCAGTAACGGCCTGACGTGTTAAATCTTTCCCACAAAAAGAAACTACTCGGTCAAAAATAGATAAAGCATCTCGCATAGCACCATCAGCTTTTTGAGCAATAATGTGCAAAGCATCATCTTCAAAATTAACTCCTTGACTGGTAGCTACTTCGGCAAGATGTTCTTTAGCGTCTTTTACAGTAATTCTTTTGAAATCAAATATCTGACAACGAGAAAGTATCGTTGGAATAATTTTATGTTTTTCGGTCGTAGCCAAAATAAAAATGGCGTGTTTTGGCGGCTCCTCTAATGTCTTCAAGAAAGCATTAAAAGCTGCTGAAGACAACATGTGAACCTCATCAATGATGTATACTTTGTATTGTCCCGTTTGTGGCGGGATACGGACTTGGTCAATTAAATTACGAATATCATCAACAGAATTGTTTGAAGCAGCATCTAATTCAAAAACATTAAAAGTAAAATCTTCATTTGGATCATCGTATCCGGGCTGATTAATTTTTCTCGCTAGAATACGAGCACAAGTTGTTTTTCCTACTCCACGAGGTCCCGTAAATAATAATGCCGAAGCTAAGTGATTGCTTTCTATGGCGTTCAATAAAGTATTAGTAATGGCTTTTTGCCCTACAACATCTTTAAATGTTTGAGGACGATATTTACGAGCCGATACAACAAATTGTTCCATAGAAATTTTATTCGAAAGCAAATATAGGTTTTAATTTAAAGATTGAAAAATTTAAGTATTGAAAGATTTTTTAATTTTTCAAATGGTATATTATGGCTAAATTTCTAGGTCAGATATAAATTAAAATAGGTACTATGTTCTTGGGGCAGGTGAATAAGAATGTAATGGTTAGCTGGAAAGAGCTCCCAATAAATTGAAAATGCTAAATGATAGTTAGAGTTTACATTGTCCACCCGTTTCTATGCACAATCGTTCCAAAACAAGCGCTGCTTCATTATCTGAATTTGCTGAAAAGCCAGCTACAAAAACCCCTTTTTCACCTGAATTAGAACTTATACCATAAACTACTGATTCTTCGCTAGGATCAGTATCTCCTTCATAACGGTATACGTGATTTACCTCAAATAGGTGTGGATTTGCTTTAATATCATCTTGATGAATATTAAAATCATAGGTGAAACCTTTTCGTTTTAGATCTTCTAAGGCTTCAATAACTGTGGTATAATGGTACGTTGGCTTCATGATTATGGAAGATTAATTGTTATTTATAAAGATAACTATTTTATTATTAACACATTGTGAAATGCGCGTTAAAGTAAATAATCTAAAGCGGCGATACATGAAAAAATGTTGTAATTTCGCGCTGCAGACCGCCTTATCGCCGTTTTGAGCAATCAAGAAGGAGGAAAGTCCGGACACCACAGGGAAGCATAGCGGGTAACACCCGTCGGTTTTGTCTTTACGGGCAAGATTAGGACAAGTGCAACAGAAAGTATGTACAGGTAATGCTGTAGTGAAACCAGGTAAACTCTATGCGGTGAAATATCAAGTATATCAGCATTTAAGGGCGTCTCGTTCGTTGCTGAAGGGTAGATAGCTTGAGTCACGCAGTAATGTGTGATCTAGATAAATGATAAGGCTCCGATTTATCGGGGACAGAATCCGGCTTATAGGTCTGCATTTTTTTTAGATTTAATAAAATTAAAGATTATTAAATCTAAAAACAAAACCATTAAGAAATTAAGTTTCATTAAGTCAAGGCTTAATTTTCTAAATTTCTTAATGGTTTTGTTTTTATGTTTAAATTAGTCTTATGAAAACAAGAATTGGAATTTTAGGTTTGGGTGGAGTAGGTGGTTATTTTGGTGGATTATTAGCCAAAGCTTATTTGGAATCCGATACCATAGAAATTATTTTTATTGCCCGTGGTGAAACCCAAAAAGTTATCGCGCAAAATGGATTAAAAATTATTGCTGACGCTACTGAAACAACTGTTTTTCCCAGTTTAGTTTCTAATAATACAAAAGAAATTGGGGAACTCGATTACCTTCTTTGCGCTACGAAAACCTATGATATCGAAACCAGTTTTGAATCCGTAAAAAATTGTATTTCCACAAACACGATAGTCCTACCTTTATACAATGGTGTCGATGCTACGGAACGAATACAAATACTATTTCCTGAAAATACGGTTTTGCAAGGTTGTGTATATGTTGTTTCCATGATTGAATCGCCTGGTATTATCAAGAAAATTGGTCCTTATGAAAAACTATTTTTTGGTTCTAAAAATGCTCCAGTTTCCAAATTAAATGAACTCCAATCCATCTTCGAGAAGGCAAATATCGAAAGTTATCTTGTAGAAAATATTGAAGAAACGGTTTGGGAAAAGTTCATTTTTATTTCGGCCTTAGCTTCAGCAACTTCTTATTTGAATGAAAACATAGGCGGAATTTTAAACAATACTGAAAATAAAGCAATTTATAGTTCACTGTTAATCGAAATTGCTGCTGTGGCTGTTGCAAAAGGGGTAACGTTGCCAGATGATATTGTAGCCCAAACGATTGTTAAGCTTGAAAAAACACCAAAAGACGTAACTTCTTCGATGCACAGAGATTTTTTGGCAGGAAAAAACACCGAAGTAGTTTCCTTGACAAAATATGTTGTGGATCTAGCTATAAAACATGGGGTTGCAACACCAGTTTATCAAATGATAGAGAAGAAGTTATCGAAAGTTTAATTTTATTGTTAAAATAAAATTCTGACAGATTAAAATTTAATATTATGTTTGCTCCCGATATAAAACAAATCAGGTATCGCAAATTTAATACTAATTACATATGCAATTATCGGTATTTAAAAATAGTACAGCAGTTATTACAGCTGTTTTTATTTTAATGACAATTTCACATTCTAACGCACAAGAAAAACCAACTGTACAAAAGAGTCAATTCAAGATCAATGTATTACTTCCTGGATTTGTTTACGAACATGGTCTAAGTGATAAGAACACACTTTATTCTGAATTGAGTTCCGGTTACGGATATACATCGAATAGTTTTGGGAATACGTGGACCTTTTATCCTTATATTAATGAACAGTTTCGTCATTATTATAATTTAGAGAAAAGGGCAGGAAAAGGAAAAGTTACTTCCCATAATTCAGGAGGGTTTATCGCGATGTCTGCTTTTTATAATTTCAGATCAATTTCAACAAATGATACCTTTTTGCCTGATAATGCTTCAATTACGATAGCACCTGTTTGGGGTTTTCAACGAACGTATAAAGGGAATTTTAATCTTGATTTGAATTTGGGAATTGGGTATAATTTTGACAAAAATGACAGTGAATTAGTGCCTGTTTTAAACTTTACTTTGGGCTGGGTAATTGGAAAATAATTACTTTAAATCTTTATATAAAACAGAAAAGCTCTTGTAATTACAAGAGCTTTTCTGTTTTATATAAAATAAGGACTATTCTTCTTCACTATCATTTTGGTCGGATTCAGTGTTAGAATCTTCTTTATCACCAGAACCTATTTCGAAGAAACTAAAAATAGAACCTCCATAACTTTTCTGAAAGGAAAAGTGAATCATGTGATCTAGTTTGGTATATTTCGAATGCTCAATTACCATCATGCCATCTTCATTCAGTAATTCTTTTTCGAAAACTAAAAGGATGATTTTCTCGAAAGTTTTCTGGTCCAAAGCATACGGTGGATCTGCAAAAATAACATCGTAAGACGTTTTACATCTTTCTAAATAGGTAAAAACATCACTTTTTGTAGCTGCAATATTAAAATCATATTCGGCTGCGACTTGCTTGATGAATTTTACACAGCCAAAATCACCATCAACTGATGTTATTGGTGTGCTTCCTCTGGAGGCAAATTCATAACTAATATTGCCAGTTCCAGCGAATAAATCTAATATTTTAAGTCCTTCAAAACTGAAATGGTTGTTCAAAACATTAAATAATGCTTCTTTTGACATATCGGTTGTAGGACGAACTGGTAATCCTTTTGGTGGAAAAATGCGTCTTCCTTTGTATTTTCCTGAAATGATTCTCATGAGTTGAAAAGTATAAAATGATTTCTGTTTTCGGCCTCAGAAAAATAATTGTTCCATCGTAAATCTTCCACATCTATGAGGGAAACGTTGCGAATGTATTTATAAGCAATTTTGAAATAATCACTTTCGGTATCAATATTTCCGATTAGTTCCAATGGGAAGTTTTCGGGATTTAAATTTAATTGCTCTGCCGTGAATAAAATATAATACAAGAAATCTTCTGGCGTGTTGTAATCGAAAGAATTAAAAAGCAATAATTTTTGGTTTTGAACTACAACGATTTCAAAATGTCCTTTATTAATATGTACAAACATTTTTTTCTCATCCTTATTTTTGGAAGCAATCAAAAGTTTCGAAACCAAAATACTATTCGCATGTTTATAATCGAAAGCGCCAAATTGGTCAATAAAAAAATTATTGATATTCACATACGGAATATAAACTGCATTCATTTGATAGTTTGGAATTTCATCAAAAGCGAAAAAATCAGTTTCAAAAACTTTAGTATTGTATTGTAAATAACTCCCTAAAAAGTTCTCATCAAATAGTGGTTCCGGTACAAATGTAGAAAGATTGTTATTGTGAATCACCAAAATCTCATCATACGAATCCTTTAGTTCCGGATAATCTCTAAAAGCATCGGCAAACAATTCTTCAATTTTTGTAGCTTTGTGGAAGGTTTCAAAATGTACTTCGTTAAATGAAGTTACTGTATTATTTAGCGTGTCAAAACAACAAAAAGAAAGCCCTGTCAAGGAAACTTGAATTGAAAGTTTTTTATATTTTTTTTCGGCTATATTCATAATACTATTGATTTTTTCAACAACGCAAACTTACAAATTATAATAATAACTATTAATAGTAATTGATACTTAATACTTATATTTGATGTTCATTTCATAGCAAGTAACTACACATGAATTCCTCCCTGTTTTATAGTCTTTTACAAAAAAAATTCCCTTTTCAACCCACATATAAACAGGATATTTTTTTTCAAAAAATAGCAATTTTTTTAACCGAAACTGATAATAAAACCATCTTCGTATTAAAAGGATATGCGGGAACGGGAAAAACAACCGTGATTTCTACGATTGTAAACAGTTTATTGGACATCAATAAAAAATATGTTTTGTTGGCACCAACGGGTCGTGCGGCTAAAGTAATTGCTAATTATTCGAATAAACCAGCTTTTACGATTCATAAAAAAATCTACTTTCCCAAGAAAGCTTCCGGTGGTGGCGTTTCGTTTACCTTGCAACAAAATAAACACAAAAACACCATATTTATAGTCGATGAAGCTTCGATGATTTCTGATACGAATTCTGATTCGAAGTTATATGAAAACGGTTCCTTATTAGATGATTTGATTTCGTATGTCTATTCGGGAACCAATTGCAAAATGATTTTATTGGGAGATACCGCTCAGTTGCCTCCTGTGAATTTGGATATCAGTCCCGCATTGGACATTCGCACATTGGGAATGAATTATGATAAGGAAGTAGAGCATATTGAGTTGGATGAAGTCATGCGTCAGGAAGAAAATTCCGGGATTTTGCATAATGCCACAGAACTTCGGGAATTATTGAAAGATTCTTTTATCACCGAATTTAAATTTAATCTTCGAAAATTCAAAGATATCGTTCGACTTACCGATGGCTATGATATTCAGGATGCCATCAATTCCGCCTACAGTAATTATAGTATAGAAGACACCGCTTTTATTGTTCGTTCGAATAAAAGAGCGAATCAATATAATGAACAAATCAGAACCAAAATCCTCGATAAAGAAAGTGAACTTTCCACTGGCGATTTCCTGATGGTGGTGAAGAATAATTATTTTTGGTTGAAAGATTCTGACGAAGCCGGCTTTATTGCTAATGGTGATATTGTCGAAATATTGGAAATTTTCAACATTAAAGAATTGTATGGTTTTAAGTTTGCCAAAGTAAAAATCCGAATGATTGATTACCCCAATCAGATTCCATTTGAAACGGTATTATTAATGGACACCATAAAAAGTGAATCGCCGTCTTTAACCTATGAAGAATCCAATAGATTGTATCAGGAAGTTTTGAAAGATTACGAAGGTGAAACCAAATTCAAGCAGTTCCAAAAAGTAAAAGCCAACGAATATTTTAATGGCTTACAAGTTAAATTTTCGTACGCAATAACTTGTCATAAATCACAAGGTGGTCAGTGGAATACTGTTTTTATAGAACAACCGTATTTGCCGGACGGCATCAATAGAGATTATATTCGGTGGTTGTACACCGCTATGACTCGAGCCAAAAATAAATTATATTTGATAGGTTTTAAAGATGAGAATTTTGTGGAGTAAATTTGATAAACATATAAGTCATATAAGCTAAAATCAAAGAAAAACTTAAATGATCTTAGATGACTTATATGGTTCAATAATTTTAAAATAATTTGGTTATGAATACTTTAAACGACTTACATAAAATATCAGGTTCTTTTTCGAATACCGAAAAAATGCCGGTTTTGTTTTTGGGACACGGCAGCCCGATGAATGCGATTGAAGAAAATCAATTTGTGACTGGTTTTCGAAATCTGGCTAAAACGTTGCCGCAACCAAATGCTATTTTATGTATTTCAGCGCATTGGTTTACCAAGGGGACAAAGGTTACCGCCATGGAAATGCCAAGAACGATTCACGACTTTGGAGGTTTTCCACAAGCGTTGTTCGATGTGGAATATCCAGCAAAAGGAAGTCCGGAATTAGCGATAGAAACCAAACAATTGTTGACTCCGGTAGAGGTAGAGCTGGACGAACATTGGGGTTTGGATCACGGTGCTTGGAGTGTTATTAAACATTTATATCCGGAAGCGAATGTTCCTGTAATTCAGTTGAGTATTGATTATACAAAACCGGCTCAGTATCATTTTGATTTGGCTAGAAAATTAAGTGATTTACGCCACAAAGGAATATTGATTGTAGGAAGCGGGAATATTATCCATAATTTAAGAATGGTTGATTTTCAAGATTTTGATAAAGATGATTATGGATATGATTGGGCGATTGAAGCCAGAGCAACTATAAATGAGTATTTAGCAGATGGAAATTTCCAACCGTTGATTGATTTCGAAAAACAAAGCAGGGCTTTTCAATTAGCCATTCCTACTCCAGAACATTATTTGCCTTTGATTTACACTTTGGGACTAAAAGGAAAACACGAAGAACTGAGTTTGTTTAACGATAAATTATTAGGCGGTTCGTTGAGCATGACTTCGGTGAAGATTATATAGATTAGGAAATGAAGTATATCTTTAAAAAAAGCACTTTTTTTAATAGAAACAACTCAACAAAATAAAACAAAACTACTCATTGTGAAAACACAAGACGATAAAAAATTAGACAACCCCGTTTGGTTTTCGTTATCAGAAACGCATCAAAGTTTTGCGGTAGATTATAGCAGTATAAAATTCTATCATCCGGATTATTGTCCGTTTGGTGGTTTTGAAAAAGGCGACGCTATTTCAAAGTCTATCGATGAATATTCCGTAATGGTTGATAGTTTTTTTGTTGTTGGTGAAAAACCGTTACTTTCAAAAGAATTAAAGTTAAATAAAGAATTGGTTTGTCTTCAAATGATTGTTTACAATCCAATCGATATTGCAATTAATGATCCAATCATTAAACTTACTGACGAACACATTGATGCTTTATATGAGTTGGTGAACTTGGTACAACCGGGTTATTTTAAAAGAAAAACCGCTTTATTAGGCAATTATTATGGTATTTTCAAAGATGATGAACTTCTTGCCGTGACTGGTGAACGCATGCAAATGAATGACTTTATTGAAGTCAGCGCTGTAGTCACACATCCCAATCATACTGGAAAAGGATATGCCAAACAATTAGTTATACATACCGTAAATGAAATTTTCAAGCAAAATAAAATGCCTTATTTACATGTAATTGAAGATAATTATGGAGCAATACAATTGTACGAGAAATTGGGTTTTTCGATCAGACGTAAAATTAGTTTTTGGAATATCACGAAGTGAATTAAGGATTGAGAACAATTTTGTAAATCCTAAAAACATATTAACTTAGCGTTTTAGCAATTCTATATAAAATGAAAATAATAGCAGTCATTCCCGCACGTTACGCTTCGACACGATTTCCCGCAAAATTAATGCAGGATTTAGGAGGTAAAACGGTCATTTTAAGAACTTATGAAGCCGCCATAAACACTAATTTATTTGATGATGTTTTTGTGGTAACGGATTCGGATTTAATTTATGACGAAATCGTTTCTCATGGAGGAAAAGCCATTCGAAGCATCAAGGAACATGAATCAGGAAGTGATCGAATTGCAGAAGCAGTTGAAAATTTGGACGTTGACATTGTAATCAATGTGCAAGGTGATGAACCATTTATTGATGCGGAACCATTGGCAAAAGTGATTGAAGTTTTTAAAAATGATTTAGATAAAAAAGTGGATTTAGCTTCGTTGATGCGAGAAATTACTAATGAAGACGACATCAATAATCCCAACAATGTAAAAGTGGTCGTGGATCAAAATGGATTCGCATTATACTTTTCACGTTCGGTAATTCCATATCCAAGAGAGAAAAATGTGGGTGTTCGCTACATGCAACACATCGGGATTTATGCTTTTAGAAAACAAGCATTATTGGATTTTTATAGTTTACCAATGCAATCTTTGGAAGCATCCGAAAAATTGGAACAATTGCGTTATCTGGAATTTGGAAAACGAATCAAAATGATCGAAACTACTCATGTTGGCATTGGAATTGATACGCTGGAAGATTTAGAAAAAGCGAGACTGATGTTGTAATCATTCTACATTTTCATGATCAAAATAGCCTTTCGTTTTTACTTTGGTAGAAAAGAAATTCAAAAAAAGCACGATAAAAAATAGAAACAATAACGCTTGTGTAGTTACAAGAAATTTCCCAATGGTTGTTAATGGATAATAATCACCATAACCGATGGAAGAGGAAGTTACAATACTGAAATAAACGGCGTCAAACCAATGGGAAAAGGGTTTGTTCAAGTAACTGTCACAAGAATAAAATACGGCATAAGCAAATGCGATTTCCAAATAATTAAAAAAAAGTAACAACATGGATCTTTTGTATGAACGTGGTTTTGAAAACAAATCAGAAGCAAAAATCAATGTTGGAATGTAAAAAACGGTTTCTAAAAAAACATAAATAAGAATCCAAATAAGCCATTGATGACTTTGCCAATCGTTTATTAAAATGACTATTGGAAAAATCACTTTTAGCAAAACATAAAAATCTAAAGCTAAATCTTGATATTCGACTCCTTTTTTACTAGCCCAATATTTAATATAAATTCCCGGGAAAAGTAATTGGGAAGAGGCAAGTAATAAGCGAACTATTTTTTCAATTCCATTATCCTCCTGATGATCGTTATTCCAAATCGATTGAATGTTTTGTATCCTTTTTTGAATGGGATTAAATTTTGGCTGCACACCTTTTGATGTTTTTCCAAGTAACAATTTCTTTATAATTTTTTTCATTGAATGATTGTATTAAATAATGCTGTGCTACAATATTTTTTTAGAAAGTAAATCTGCGGTTGTCTATTTAATTCAATTTTTCAATAACAATCAACTCGTTATGAATTTCAAGTCTCGGGATTGCCTTTATTTTAAATTGAGGATTAAAAAACTCAGCCACATATTTTTTATTTCTTTGATTTTGATCATCATTTAAAATCATCGTATTAAATAAAATGAATCCATTGCTGTTGAGCAGGAAACAAATTCTATTGATGAAAAAAGTTTCAAATAGAAAATTCGGCATTATTGTATCTTGAAAAATATCGACAATAATTAAATCGTATTTGGTTTTAGTTTTCAAAACAAATTCGAAAGCATCATCAATTATAATTTCAAGATTTTTCACTCCATCCAATTTAAAATAGGTATTGGCTATTTTAATTATTTCGGGATCAATTTCAACTCCAGTAATTTTCCCTTTGTATTTTATTTCGTCCACTAATGTTTTGATAACGCTTCCGCCCGCAACTCCTAGAACAAGAATATGTTTCATGGGAACTATTTTTTCATAGCCAATGTTTTTTAATCCTAATTTCAAAATGCGTTGCAAACTACCATACGAATAATTGGCATTTTCAGAATCTAAAACTAATTCGCCATTAGTCCAAGTCACTTCAATCGATTTGCTCAATGAAGATTTTGTTTCATAAATTTTTACGGGAAATAGATAGCTGAATATTTTTTTGATCATTATTGGCTGTTTTACCCAAAAATAAGATTTAAATTATTTATTTTACATTAAATAGTAAAGAATGAAGAAACAATTATACAAATGGATATTTTTCAAGATCATGGGTTGGAAAATAGTTGGAGGTATTGATGCGGATATAAAGAAATGTGTGATGATGGTTATGCCGCATACTAGTGCACATGATTTTTATTTAGGTATTTTTACTAGAGGAATAACTGGACTGGAAATGAATTGGGTTGGTAAAAAGGAATTGTTTCGTTTTCCTTTCGGATTTTATTTTAGGTATATGGGCGGAGAGCCATTGGATCGCTCTGGCGGTTTGAATAAAGTCGATTCGATTGCGGCTATTTTTCAAAGGAAAGAAATTTTTCGTTTGGCTGTTGCCCCAGAAGGAACTCGCGAAAAAGTTACCGAATTAAAAACAGGATTTTATTATATCGCTTTAAAAGCTAATGTGCCTATAATTCCTGTAACGTTTGATTTTGGAAGAAAAGAAGTGAACTTAGGAAATCCAGTTTTACCAACTGGAGATATCGAAAGTGATATGGCAATTTTGAAGAAACATTATAAAGGGGTAAAAGGTAAAATCCCGGAAAAAGGATATTCATTCGAATAAATAGTGATCTAAAAAATAAACAGGAGAATCCCATTTCGAGATTTCGCAATGGGATTATTTTTTTTAATCCGGAACATAACTTTTAAAAGTTCCGTTTTTATAAAAAATCACGATTTTATCAATTTCACTGGAATATGATTTTGTAGTGCAGTTTTGATTTTCTATTTTTTTTGGTTCCAATGCAGGAATCGGATTAGGGATTTTTATTTCCGAAAATAAATTTTCAGGAATGATTTCTGGGTTAGGTAGAGTGGGATTATTTTGTATTGTAACTTGCTCATCGCTATTTTTTATATTATCTAACTGTTCCGAATTTTTTGGGAAAGTTCCTTTTCCGTTCAATATCCAATACAAATCTACATCTGGAAAAACATCCAATATTTTAAGAATAAAATCCAAACTTGGTTTGTTTCTACCTGAAAGTAGGTGAGACAAACTGGAACGCTGTACGCCAATTTTATCTGCAAAGGAAGAAGCATTCAGACTGTAATAATCGAGTAAAATTTCTAACCTTTTTATAAAATCTTCTATGTTTACCATTGTAAATTAATATTAAAAATTAACTATTTACAAATGTAATTAAAATGTATTGAAATAGCAAAATTACAAGTGTAAATAGTAGTATTGTCGCTAAAGAACTTAAATATTAAAATTATATAATGAACTTTAAATAACTGATAAATAGTAATTTAAAATATATAAATTCAATATGTAACAATTGTCAAATATAAGAAGTCTTTTTACAAGGATAAAATGTAAAATACTGTTTACATCATTGAAATATTTTAAAAATCTTCTGTTTACAAATGTAATTATAAAGATGTTTACTTTTGTAAATCAAATAAAACAGCATGAATTTAGAACAATTATTCAGTCAGTATAAAGAGGAATCCATTCGCGGTCGTTACATTACTTTGGATTCAATTGAGCCATTATTACAAAAATTAAACACTAATAATCAACTACAAATTATTGGAAAATCAGTTCTTGGAAAATCTATTTATTCGTATCAAATTGGAGAAGGTAAAACCAAAATTTTTCTATGGTCACAAATGCATGGAAATGAAAGTACAACTACAAAAGCGTTGTTTGATTTTTTAAATGTATTGCATAGTGGTTCAGAATTGGCTCAAAAATTACTTAGCACATTTACTTTTTGCAGTATTCCAATGTTGAATCCTGATGGCGCTACATTGTATACGAGAGAAAATGCGAATAAAGTGGATTTAAATCGCGATTCACAAGCGCTAACCCAGCCTGAAAGTAGAATTTTAAGAGCAACTTTCGAGGTTTTCAAGCCTGATTACTGTTTTAATCTACATGATCAGCGTACTATTTTTGGTGTCAGTGATACTGGAAAACCAGCTACTCTGTCATTTCTGGCGCCTTCTTACAATGAAGAGCGAGAAATAAATGTGTCTAGATTGAAGGCTATTAATTTGATTGCAAGTATCAATGAGGAACTTCAGGAGTATTTACCAAATCAAATTGGGCGTTTTGACGATTCGTTTAATATAAACTGTATAGGGGATACTTTTCAATATTTAGGCGTGCCTACTTTATTGTTTGAAGCTGGACATTTTGCGAATGATTATGAAAGAGAAGAAACACGTAAGTATGTTTTTATGGCGCTAATTTCGAGTTTTAGGGCACTTAGCGAAAACGTTATAGTTAGCAATGGAATTAATAAATATTTGAATATTCCTCAAAATAAAGTCGTTTTTTATGATTTTATGTATAAAAACATCAAAATAAATTATGATGGTATTGAAATAATCACCAATTTTGCATCACAATACAAAGAAGAGTTAATTGAAAATCGGATTTGTTTTAATGCCTATGTTTCGCAAATAGGAAATTTAGAAAATTATTTTGGTCATTTTGAATATGACGCTAAAGGAGCTTTATATACAGATGATTTTGGTAATATTCCTAAATTAAATCAAAAAACTGATTTTTCTTTAGATAATAACATAAAATTTGTTAACGGAATGATAAAAATATAATATTTATGTCTTTTTGTTGTTTTTATGTATATTTTTATACTTTGTTATAGCAATTAATAATATTAATTTAAGAATTATGAGTAAATTTCGTTTAGATGAAGTAGATCACCAGATTTTAGATATGTTGATAGATAATACAAGAGTTCCATTTACGGATATTGCAAAAAAATTATTGATTTCTGCAGGAACTGTTCATGTTAGAGTGAAAAAAATGGAAGATGCCGGAATTATCATGGGGTCTTCATTGGTTCTTGATTATGATAAATTAGGATATTCTTTTATTGCGTATGTTGGTGTTTTTCTAAACAATACCTCTCAGACAAAATTTGTTTTAGAGCGGATTAACGAAATTCCATTTGTAACAGTAGCTTCTGTTACTACTGGTAAATTTAATATCTTTTGTAAAATTAGAGCAAAAGATACCAAACATGCTAAGGATGTTATCTTTATGATTGATGATATTGATGGTGTTTACAGAACTGAAACTATGATCTCACTTGAGGAAAGCATAAATGATAAGAAGCGCTTGATGCATACTATTTTTAAAAATATGTAATTAATCTTGAATGTGCTTATATTGTAAATATAACCTCAAGTTAATTCTTGGGGTTTTTTTATGACAAATTAACTAACTAAACCAACTACTACTTATTATGTATACACTACCAAAAATTGAACGTTTCAATCAGGACGTTCTTTCTAAATACCACATTTATAATAGTGTTTTTATAACATTGCCTTTTGATTCTATTGATAGCACTGGAGTTTTACTTCCTTTGTTTACAGATGTTTGTGAAATTGGTTTTAAAAAACAAGAAACACCTAAGGAGATAGTTGATTTTTTTGCCAAACGATATTTGCAAAGCGCTTCTGAAACAGAGAAAATTGATTTAATGTTTCGTTTTATCCAATATATCGAACGTCAAATTGTATTATTTGATGCTATTGAAGACGCTGCTTTTCCAGTTGTTAACAACATGGAAGGAAGGGGTTCATTGAGAGATATTAAAGAAAAATCAGATGCAAAAGACAAGGAAGGTGAATTGATAGATTTCCTAGAAGATTTTAATGTAAGAACGGTTTTAACTGCTCATCCTACGCAATTTTATCCAGGAGCTGTTCTAGGAATTATTAATGATTTAACCGAAGCTATTCGAAAAAATAACTTGTTGGATATTAAACAGTTGTTAGCTCAATTAGGGAAGACACCTTTTATTCAAAACGAAAAACCAAATCCTTTTGACGAAGCGGTAAGTTTAATCTGGTATCTTGAAAATGTCTTTTATCAAACTTCTGGAGAAATGGTGCATTATCTTCAAAAAAATATTTTTAATGGGAATTCCATACAAAATCCATTAATTAAACTAGGATTTTGGCCTGGTGGTGATCGTGATGGAAATCCATTTGTTACAACTGAAATTACTTTAAAAGTAGCGGAACGTTTGAGAACCTCGATTTTAAAGTGTTATTATGTAGAAATGAGAAATTTAAAAAGAAAACTAACTTTCTCAGGTGTAGATACTTTAGTTACTGAACTAGAACAAAAACTATATAGGTCAGTTTTTTATTCTAAAGGTGAAATTTTCATCACTTTAAACGAGTTTAAGTCGCAATTAAGTAAAATTAAGCAGATTGTTATTGACCAGCACCAGTCTTTGTATTTGGATGAATTAGATGCTCTTCTAATTAAAGTGAATCTGTTTGGTTTTCATTTCGCGTCTTTAGATATTCGTCAAAATAGTAAAATACACGATAGTGTGTTTAAAGATGTTGTTGGATTGTTTTCTAATTCCAATACCTTAGTTTTTCCTAAAAATTATTATGAGCTTTCTGAGCAGGAGAAATTTTCAGTATTGTCTAAAGTTAAAGGCAATCTTGATCCAGTTGTTTTCGAAAATGAAATGACAAGATCTACTATTGAGTCAATTCAAGCTATAAAAACAATTCAGGAGAATAATGGGGAATTTGGTGCAAACCGCTATATAATTAGTAATAATGAAAGTGCGCTTAATGTAATGGAAACTTTTGCATTATTCCGCTTGAGTAATTGGGAAAATCCATCGGTTGATATCATTCCGCTTTTCGAATCTGTTGATGATTTGCAGAATGCGCATGAAATCATGGAGAAATTATATACAAATCCTGCTTATGCGACGCATTTGGCTAACAGAAATAATAAGCAAACAATTATGCTTGGCTTTTCTGACGGAACAAAAGATGGTGGGTATTTAATGGCGAATTGGAGTATTTATAAAGCAAAAGAAGAGCTTACTGCAATTTCTAGAAAATATGGCATAAAAGCGATTTTCTTTGATGGTCGCGGTGGTCCGCCAGCTCGTGGTGGTGGGAAAACACATAAGTTCTATGCTTCATTAGGTCCAAATATTGAAAACAATGAAATTCAGGTTACGGTTCAAGGGCAAACAATTAGCTCTAATTTTGGAACACTAGACTCTTGTCGTTATAATCTGGAGAATTTATTGAGTGCCGGTGTAACTAATCAAGTTTTTAGTAAAGGGCAAAATGAATTAAGTACTGATGAAAAAGACATCTTAGATCAGTTAGCTGGTTTAGGTTATGAAAAGTATTTGAGTTTTAAGAATCATCCAAAATTTATTCCATATTTGGAACAAATGAGTACGTTGAAATATTATGCTAAGACAAATATTGGAAGTAGGCCATCTAAAAGAAGTAAGTCGGAGCATTTAGATTTTGCTGATTTGCGTGCAATTCCTTTTGTAGGTTCTTGGAGTCAGTTGAAGCAAAATGTTCCTGGATTTTTTGGAGTAGGTAGTGCTTTGAAGCATTTTGAAGATACGAATCAATGGGATAAAGTTCAGGATTTATATGATAATTCTATGTTTTTTAAAACTTTATTGGAAAATAGTATGATGTCATTGGCCAAATCATTTTTCCCATTAACGGCTTACATGAGGAAAGATCCACAGTTTGGAGAATTCTGGCAAATTATTTACGATGAATTTTTAGAAACAAAACGATTGCTTTTAAAAATTGCGGGTCATAAGGAACTGATGGAAAATTATCCTGATGGTAAAGCATCAATACAAATAAGAGAGCGTATTGTATTGCCATTGTTGACAATACAACAATATGCTTTGTTGCGAATAAATGAATTAAACAAAGAGGCTAAACCAGATGGAGCTTTAATAAAAGTGTATGAAAAAATAGTAACTCGATCACTTTTTGGAAATACAAATGCTAGTAGAAACTCTGCTTAAACGAAAAAAAATGAAATCAACACAATTGCCCATAAATGAATATGCTTCTTTTTATGCTCCTTATGTGAATGCTTTGGGAGAAGTAGATTTAATTGAAGAATTAGAAATTTCTCTTCACGATTTTATCCGTTTTGTACAAAATATCCCAATGGATAAATTTGATTATAGATATGCCGAAGGGAAGTGGAATATTAAAGAGATTATTCAGCATGTCATAGATACCGAGCGTATTTTTGCGTATCGCGCCTTGCGTATTTCCCGAAATGACCAAACGCCTTTACCAGGTTTTGATGAAAATGATTATGTAGAGAATACGCAGGCTAATAATAGAAGTATTCAGGATTTACTAACTGAATATTCTGCCGTTAGACATTCGAATTTGTTTCTTTTTAAAAGTTTTTCTGAAGAGCAATTAAAGAGAATAGGAAATGCTTCGAATGCAGCTGTATCGGTTCGTGCAATTGGTTTTATTATGATTGGACATCAAAAACACCACCAAACCGTTTTCCAAGAAAGATATTTATAGTTTATTGAAAACCGGCTGACCAGATTTTAAGCTTGTTTTCAAAAGACATTGTATTGGCAGGACTAGTGGAAGGCATCACATAATACGTGATGCCTTTTATTTGTCCAAATTTCTTCAGAAAGTATTTATGGCTTTCTTTTCCGTTAAAAATGATGGTAGTAATTTCTGGAAATTCTCTAAACAAGCTTTCAAAATCATTTTCCTTTTGATTTTTGATATGAATGTCCAAACTTCCTTTTCTTTCGCAATTTTCTAAAACATCCCAAAGTCCAATTTTATTTGTTTGGAGTAATTGTATTTTTTCTTCGAAGATTTCAGATATTGGTAAATTATCTAGTAACGTATACATTATTTTCCAGAAATGATTTCTTTTGTGTGCATAATATTCCTGCTTTTCCAATGAAGCAATTCCTGGCATTGTACCTAAAATTAAAATTTTGGTTTGAGAATTTACAAAAGGTGGAAAGGAATTAATCATATTAAGTTTTTAAAGTACTGCATTTTCTTTTTCTAATATTGCCAATGCCAATCGGATTTTTTCGTAATCTATTTTTTCTTCAAAATAATCAAAATAGGGTTTTAAGGCATTTGGTGATTCCAGTTTTATTTGCGCTTCTGCAATTTGCGAAACTTCTTCTTTTGAGATAAACGATTCTAAATCTATGTCCGCTCCGTCAACGTACAATTTAGCTAAATGGGACATAATTGTACTTAATCCTAATTTTCTTTTTTTTGAAATTTCTTGGACAGATAATCCATTTGTATATAATGCTAAGGTTTCTTTATAAGTAGTAGCTTCCTTCTTTTTTCTGACAACTTTAGATTTTTGAAAATCAATAATCGCATTGATAAATGCATCGCCATATTTTTCTAGTTTTGCTTTTCCAACGCCGTCAATTGCCAGTAATTCCTGATTGCTCATCGGTCTTTCGGTTTCCATTTGGCGTAAAGCCGCATCACTGAAAATTACATAAGCTGGAACCGATTCTTCTTTGGAGATTTCGTAACGTAATTTTCGTAAGGTTTCAAAAAGTGAATTTACTGTAGATTTACTTTTCGTCTCTTTAATTTCTGGCTTCTCGATATTGATTTTCTGAACCGTCGTCAGTTGTACTTTTTCGCCTTTAAACAATACTTTTTTAGCTAAAGAAGTAAGTCGAATTTTATTTTGTTTATGAAAAGCAATCTCACAGTACCCAAGATTTATCAATTGTATTAAATATTGATTCCAGTCAAACCATGAAAGATCAGCACCAACACCATACGTTTTTAGGTTTTGGTATTCTTTTTCATAAATGTATGCATTTTTTGAACCGCGCAAAAAGTCAATGATTACTGGTAACGGTTCGGTTTCCTGCAACCTAATAATTGCCGATAATGCCTTTTGAGTAATAATTGTTCCATCGAAAAATAGCGGTGGATTTTTACAGATATCACAATTTCCACAATTCTCGGTAACGAGTTCGCCAAAATAGGAAAGCAATATCTTCCTGCGACAACTCAAAGCATCGGCATATTGTTTCATTCGCTCTAGTTTGGCTAGTTGTACTTCGGCATTTAAACCTTCCGAGGCAAATTTTTGCAATTGAATGACATCGCCATAACTTTCGAACAATACGGTTTCTGATGGTAGTCCATCTCTGCCGGCACGACCAATTTCTTGATAATACCCTTCAATGTTTTTGGGTAAATTATAATGAATCACCCAACGCACATTCGATTTATCAATTCCCATCCCAAATGCTATGGTTGCACAAACCACTTTGCAATCATCGTTGATGAATTCATCTTGTGTTTTAGACCTAATTTTTGTGTCTAAACCAGCGTGGTACGCTTTGGCGCTAATGCCTATTTTTTGCAATTTCTGGGCCAGTTCTTCAGTTGTTTTTCTGCTTAGGCAATATACAATTCCAGATTCATTTGGTTTTTCTTGGATGAAATCTATAATTTGCTTGACCCTGTCTAAAGCGGGACGCACTTCTAGACTCAAATTTTTTCGATCAAAGGAAGCTATAAATAGTTTAGGATTTTTTAGATTTAATTGTTGGCTAATATCCTTACGCGTAGCTTTATCAGCAGTTGCAGTTAAAGCTAAGATTGGAGTAGAAGGGAAGCGGTTTTTTAGGTAGCCAAGATTTGTATAGGCGGGTCGGAAGTCATGTCCCCAAGATGAAATGCAATGTGCCTCATCAATAGCAATAAGACTTATAGTTAAACTATTAAAAATATTGTCCAGAAAAGACAAGCTTTCTGGAGCGATGTAAACCAACTTAATTACGTTTGATTTTAAGCTTTCGATATAAAACTGACGTTCGTCTTCAGTTTGACTGCTGTTGATATAACAGGCTTCAATTCCATTTGCTTTTAGACCATCAACTTGGTCTTTCATCAAAGCAATTAATGGAGAAATAACAATTGTAATGCCCGGAAATATAAGTGCCGGTAATTGAAAACAAACTGATTTTCCTCCACCAGTTGGCATGATTGCTAATGTATCTTGCCCGGAAAGGATACAGTTTATTATTTCTTCCTGATTGGGTCTGAATTTTTCAAAACCAAAGTTCTCCTTTAGTTTGGCGTATAAAATTTCTTGAGTCATTTTGGCGTATATTTAGAAGTCTAAAGTTATAAAAAAAAGGAACTCGTATGTGAGTTCCTTTTTATAAATATATTTAAACGGGATTATTTAATCCTCATCTTCGTCTTCATCCTCGTCTGAAAAATCTTTTTCATCAGCCTCTTCGTCATCTTCATCATCACCTGAATCAGAATCGGGTTTGTCGATAGCGTCATCTTCGTCGTCATCATCAATATCATCGTCTAAATCTAGTCCTTTAATAGGTTCAACTACTTCATCGATAAGGATTTCATCATCTTCATCATAATTTTCAATTCTATCAGCAAGTTTAGTGCTTACTTTTACTAAATAAATGGTGTCTTCAGTTCGTACTTCAACGGCTTCAACCAATTCATTTTTAGCGTTTCTAAAACTAATAATGTTTGAATCATCATAACCATCTGGAAATTTATCCACCAATAGGTTTAAAATTTCATTGGTAAGTTTTGCGTAGTCGACAATTACTCTTTTCATAAATATTCTATAAATCTAATAAATAAGCAAAAATTAAAGGTGCTACAATGGTAGCATCTGATTCAATAATAAACTTAGGAGTTTTAATATCTAATTTACCCCAAGTAATTTTTTCATTTGGTACCGCTCCAGAATACGAACCATAACTGGTTGTTGAATCTGAAATCTGACAGAAATAACTCCAGAAAGGAATGTCATGCATTTCCATATCTTGGTACAACATTGGCACTACGCATATTGGAAAATCTCCAGCAATACCTCCACCAATTTGGAAGAAACCAATACCGTTTGAGCTGTTTTTTGGATACCAATCTGATAAGAAAACCATGTATTCGATACCGGATTTCATTGTAGAAGCTTTTAAATCTCCTTTAATTACATACGATGCAAATATATTTCCCATGGTACTATCTTCCCATCCCGGTACAATAATAGGTAAATTTTTCTCAGCAGCTGCATACATCCAACTGTCTTTTAAATCAATTTCATAATATTCTTCAAGAACACCTGAAAGTAACATTTTGTACATAAACTCATGGGGAAAATATCTTTCTCCTTTGTCATCAGCATCCTTCCAAATTTTGTAAATATGCTTTTGCAAACGACGAAATGCCTCATGCTCAGGTATACATGTGTCTGTAACACGATTTAACCCTCTTTCTAATAAATCCCATTCGTCTTGCGGAGTCAAATCACGGTAATTAGGTACTCTTTCATAATGAGAATGAGCTACTAAATTCATGATATCCTCTTCAAGATTTGCACCAGTACAAGAAATAATTTGAACTTTGTCTTGACGGATTATCTCGGAAAAAATCTTTCCAATCTCTGCTGTACTCATAGCTCCAGCCATGCTCACCATCATTTTTGCACCATTGGCTAATTGTTGTTCGTAAGCCTTAGCTGCGTCAACTAAAGATGCAGAATTGAAATGCAAATAATGCTTTTCAATAAACTGACTGATTGGTCCTTTACTCATTTTTTTTAAATTTAAATACTTAAAAATCACTGTGTTAAAAATGGTATTTCAAATTTAACGAATTTTTAAATTGACTAATTGAATTATTGTGAATTTATTTTTTCTTATCGTAACCTAATATTTTCAAGACATCATCCGAAGTTTGCTGTTCCGAGAAAACTTCAGTTGCTAATATTCCGTTTTCATCACGATCAATTAAGATGTGTTTGGGTTGCGGGATTAAGCAGTGGTGCAAACCACCGTAACCTCCAATGGTTTCTTGATAGGCTCCGGTATTAAAGAATCCAATATACAATGGTTTTTCTTTGTTGTATTTTGGCAAATAGATAGCATTCATGTTTTGCTCAGAATTGTAATAATCATCGCTATCACAGGTCATTCCACCTAATAAAACCCGCTCGTATGTATCGTTCCAACGATTAACAGCCAGCATGATAAAACGCTTGTTAATTGCCCAAGTATCAGGTAAAGTAGTAATGAATGAAGAATCAATCATGTTCCATTTTTCCCTGTCATTTTGTTGTTTTTGATATAAAATCTGGTAAATAGCACCGCCACTTTCACCTACTGTAAATGAGCCAAATTCAGTAAAGATATTAGGAACATCAACTTCGGCTTCATCACAAGCTATTTTGATCTGATTGATGATTTCATCAATCATGTATTGATAATCGTATTCGAATGCCAATGAGTTTTTTATTGGAAAACCACCGCCAATATTTAATCCGTCAAGAGTAGGGCATTCTTTTTTTAATGCCACATACACTTTAATACATTTTACTAATTCATTCCAGTAGTATGCATTGTCATTGATACCAGTATTGATAAAAAAGTGCAACATTTTCAGTTCCAATTTCTTATTTTCTTTAATTTCTTTTTTGTAAAACGGAACAATATTTTTGTATCCAATTCCCAATCTGGAGGTGTAAAACTCAAATTTAGGCTCTTCTTCTGCAGCAATTCTAATTCCTATTTTGAATTTATTTTTTATCTGACCTTGAAGTAAATCAAGTTCTTCATAATTATCAATAATTGGAATTGTATTTTTATGACCCGTATTAATAAGTCGGGCTATGTTCTCTATATATTGGTCTCTTTTGAAACCATTACAAATTACATACGTGCTTTTATTTATTTTACCGTTTGCTAATAAATTTTCAACGATATTAATGTCAAAAGCAGATGATGTCTCAATATGGATGTTATTCTTAAAAGCCTCGTTCATGATGTATTCAAAATGAGAACTTTTTGTACAATAGCAATAGTAATATTTTGCCTCATACTTGTTTTTTTCCATTGATTTACGAAACCAGCTTTTGGCTTTGTTGATGTTATTGGAAATTTGAGGCAAATAAGTAAATTTTAACGGAGTACCATATTTCTCTACTAATTTCATCAAATCGATATTGTGAAACTGAAGATTATCTTTGTTTAAAGTAAATTCTTCTTGAGGAAAGTAATAGGTTTGATTGATTAAATCAGAATATTTTGTATTCATTAGATGTAATAATTATAGATTAGAATATTGTAAAATAAAGTAACCTATAATTCAAACCCGAATATTTGCATATACGATCTGAAGCTTCTCGTGGTCTGCTTTCATGTATTGGAAAACATCAAAACTAAAGTTTCCTTTGATAGAATAAAACCGCTTCAATATTCTTAGAAAAGACATATTGTTTCGGGTTTTATTAGAACTATAATTTCTTTTGTTTTGACTTTTTTTCATCGGTGCAAATGTAAAAAATATTATATACGCAATGCAATGCTTTTTATAAAAAATAATTAAGATTTATAATCCTGAAAAGACTTAATAATTAATTCATTTTCAACCGATTGATTGATTTTTATTTTTCCTATACTTTCAATTAATGCAAACTGAATGTTGCCATACTCATTTTTTTTGTCATGAATTAGTAATTCCATGATTGGTTCAATGTCATTTTCGTCAAAAATGATGTCGTCATATATAGACTTGATGCAGGATTTTATCTCAGAATACTCGTTTGGAGTGATTAGATTTTTATGTAATGAAATGTAACTTTCTAATATCATCCCAACAGCAATTGCTTCTCCGTGCAGCAAAGTAGTTTTGTTTTCATTTTCTAGAAAATAACTTTCAATAGCATGACCTAAAGTATGACCAAAATTCAATGCTTTTCGGATATTTTTTTCGGTAGGATCTTGAATTACAATTTCATTTTTTATTTCAACAGAACGGTAAATTAACGCATCAAAATCAGCAAAATCTATAGATTTTAAATCCAAGAATTGTTCCCAATATTCCTTATCATATATTAAACCGTGTTTCAACATTTCGGCAAGACCGGAACGCATTTCATTTTGAGGTACCGTTTCAAGATATTGGGTATCGATAAGCACCATTATTGGAACATTAATAACACCAATTTGGTTTTTTAAATTTCCTAAATCAACACCATTTTTGCCACCTACTGAAGCATCAACCATCGACAGTAGCGTAGTAGGAATGTGAATAAAATCAACTCCACGCTTGAATGTGGAAGCTACAAACCCGCCTAAATCAGTAACAACACCGCCACCCAGATTAATTACAAGACTTTTTCTGTCAGCACCAAGTTCCGTGAGTACATTCCAGATTTGGACGCAAGTCTCAATATTTTTATTTTCTTCACCAGCATCAAATTCAATAATTTCAATATTAAGATCTGTTTCTAAAAAAGGGAGAAATTTTGGTATACAAAATTCATTTGTATTACTGTCTACAATAATAAAAAGTTTGGAGTACTTATTTTCTGTCAAATGAAGATTTAAGGCTTCATATCCTTTTTCGTTGAAATGAATTGGATAACTGTTGGCTTGAATGGATTGCATCTGTATGGATTAATTGGAACCGCAAAATAAGGCAATTTTTGCTAAATAATATTCAAAACTCTGTCTATATTTGTACAAAAATTTAACAAATAATGGAAAAAATATTCAATAATACGCAAGTTGCCTTTTCATTAAAAAGTGATACGGAACTTGATAGAGCTTATTTCCTTTTCAAAATGATTGATAATCAACCTCTAGTTCGAATAGGAACTGCGGTTACTAATTTTGCCCTAAAAGCGAATCTTCCGGTGGAAGGTTTGATACGTGCTACGGTTTTTGACCATTTTTGTGGTGGTGTAAATGAGGTGGACTGTCTTTCTGTGGTTGATAAGATGTATACCAAAGGAGTTTCATCTGTTTTAGATTATTCTGTAGAAGGAAAAGAAGAAGAAGAACAGTTTGATGCTGCACTAGAAATGACTTTAAAAACCATTGAATTTGCTAGAGAGCGTCAAGCAATTCCTTTTGCAGTTTTTAAACCAACCGGTTTTGGTCGTTTTGAATTGTATGAGAAATTAGGAGAAAAACAAACGTTAACTGCCGAAGAACAAGCAGAATGGAATAGAGTAGTGGCCCGTTTTGATTTGGTATGTAAAGATGCTCATTCTAAAAATGTTGCCCTTTTGATTGATGGTGAAGAAAGCTGGATGCAAGACGCCGCGGATGATTTAGTTACCGAAATGATGCGCAAATACAATAAAGAGAAAGCCATTGTTTTCAATACGTTGCAAATGTACCGTTGGGATCGTTTGGATTATTTGAAAAAATTACACGAACAAGCCAAAAAAGACGGTTTCTTCATTGGAATGAAATTAGTTCGTGGTGCTTACATGGAAAAAGAAATCGCACGTGCTGAAGAAAAAGGATATCCATCACCAATTTGTGCATCAAAAGAAGCTACAGATGAAAATTACGATGCGGCAGTTCATTATATGACTGATCATTTAGAGATGATGTCTATTTTTGCAGGAACCCACAATGAGTTAAGCACCTATAGGCTAATGGAATTGATGCAAGAAAAGGGAATTAAAACGAACGACGATAGGATTTGGTTTGGTCAATTGTACGGAATGAGCGATAATATCAGTTATAATCTTGCTGCTCATGGGTATAATGTAGCAAAATATTTGCCATTTGGCCCTGTAAAAGATGTGATGCCGTACTTGATTCGTCGTGCTGAAGAAAATACTTCTGTAGCTGGGCAAACTAGTCGTGAATTGACATTAATCAAAACAGAACGCAACAGAAGAAAAGGAAAATAAAGTTTTTAGTGTTCAGTTTGTAGTAGTCAGTGACATTTAAGTCCATAAGAAAAACTCCATTCAAGTAGCTGAATGGAGTTTTTTTTATGTCAAAATGCACAATAAAATTTAAGAATTGCTGAATTGTAAATTACTTAAATTTTTATAGATACCATTTTCTAAAGCTATTAATTCTTGATGCGTTCCTTGCTCCGTAATTTTTCCTTTATCCAAAACTAAAATTTGATCTGCATTTCGAATCGTCGAAAGGCGATGTGCGATAATAATACTCGTTCTTCCTTCCATTAAAATTTCTAAGGCTTCTTGAACTAGTTTTTCACTTTCACTGTCTAATGATGAAGTGGCTTCATCGAGAATCAAAATACTTGGATTTTTTAGTAGCGCTCTTGCAATGGCAATACGTTGACGCTGACCTCCTGAAAGTTTAATACCTCTTTCTCCCACGATAGTTTCAAATTTCTCCGGGAAACTTTCGATAAAATTATACGCATTGGCTTGTTTTGCTGCAGTAAGGATTTCTTCTTCGGTAGCATTTGGTTTTCCGTAAGCAATATTCTCTCTGATGGTTCCTCCAAATAATATTACATCTTGCGGCACAATACTCATATTTCCACGAAGGTTTTCCAAATCAAAATCATAGATGTTTTTTCCGTCAACCAATATTTCTCCTTCATCAATGTTATAAAAACGCAGTAGGAGTGAAGCAATAGTCGATTTACCAGTTCCACTTGGACCAACAATGGCTATTTTTTGACCAAAATTAGCTGTAAAACTTACGTCTTTCAATACTTTGATTTCTTTTCTAGAATGATAACTAAATGCTACATTTTTGAAAGTGACATTTCCTTTTATTTTTGGGGTTTCAGTAGCATTTTGAACTGAATTAATTTTTTCAGGACTTTCGTCTAATAATTCAAAAACACGTTCCGTTGCACCAATCGCTTTTTGGATTTGGGCATAAAGTTCCGCAATTCCTCCAAAAGATGCACCTACAAATGTAGAATACAATACAAACGAAATCAATTGTCCTACGCTCATTTCTCCGCTAATACTCAATCGAACTCCATACCAAACTACGGCAACAATGGCTCCGAAAAGACAGAAAATAATGAATGAAGCAAAATAACCTCGATATTTGCCACCTTTAATGGCTATTTTAACCACTTCCTTTATTTTTCCATTATAGCGGGCAATTTCGTACCACTCATTGGCGAAAGCCTTAACGATAGAAATTCCTTGCATCGTTTCTTCAACAATTACTTGACTTTCGGCAACTTTATCTTGAACATTTTTTGAATATTTTCGAATAAATCGCCCAAAAATAACAGCCGCAACAGCAACAAGCGGAACTACGGATAACATCAACAACGTCAATTTAATACTTTCATTTGCTAGCAATAAAACGCCTCCAATAATTAGAATAAATTGTCTTAAAAATTCAGCAATAGTAGATGTTAATGTATCTTGAATCTGAGTTATATCAGAACTGATTCGGCTATTTAATTCACCAACACGTTTTTGCGAGAAGAAGGACATTGGTAATTTTACCAAATTAGTGTAAAGCGATAATCTAAGATTAGCTAAGGTATTTTCAGTAAAATTTACAAATAAATACAATCTAAAAAACGAAAATATAGATTGAAGAAATAAAATTATAATTAACCCTCCAGCAATCATGTTAGCTTGATTATTATCTTTGTTTTTCACACAATCAATAAGCATTCCCATTAGCTTAGGAAAAGCTAAAGCTGTTGCTCCGGTAAATAATAGAAAGATTAAACCGATATAAAATTTCCAACGGTGGTTTCCTGCGTATTGAAATATTACAGTTGCTTTTTGAAGTGAAGTTGCAGTAATTTTTGATTTTGGTAAATCGTTTTCTTTGAACCTGGCCATTATCTTTTGTTTATTTCACAAATGTAATACTATAACGAATCAATACAAAAAAATACTAGTGTTTCATATGCTACATAAAGTGCTATGATTGAGCGAAGAAGAAATAGAGGTCAATTTTTTATTCAATTTTTTTATAAATATGCTTGCAAATACCATTTCTAGCTGTATATTTGCACTCGCAATCACAAAGTGGTAGCGGCCTAATAAAATAGGGCGATTAGCTCAGCTGGTTCAGAGCACCTCGTTTACACCGAGGGGGTCGGGGGTTCGAACCCCTCATCGCCCACCATAAGAGACAAGTCAGAAATATTCTGATTTGTCTCTTTTTTATTTGAGTCTAACTGCTCATTAATCAAGTACATTAGCTGAACTGCTTCATTGATTCTTGTGGTTCGAAATCCAATTCCATCATATATCAAATTCTCGGGATATATTGAACCAATCAAATCTCTACATGCCACAAATTCAGAATTATCGTAGATAGAATGAATCCTAAGCAAATTTTCAATTCCCTGATTAAGTAATTTTTCAATATCATCTTGATCAGTATCTATTCCTGAATATCTTGCTTGAAGCCTTGCTAATGTCTCTCCATAATCAGATTTTATATCTCTGTAGTCTCCTGAGTCAATTTGATTTGTCATTAGTAAATCTCGAGCCTTACTTAATCTACCTTCATAATCCTTTATTTGCTTTAATAGCTGAGTCTTTTCATTTTGCCTTTCCTTTGTTTGTTCTTTATAAGCTTCTAGAATTATGATACTATAAACTTTTTTATATTGTCGTTTTGGAGCATATTTTAAAAGTTCCTTTATAAACATTTGATTTACATCATCAGCATTTGAGCGATAGGTACAACCTTTATAACAATGGTAATAGGCGTAATATTTATTACGCCCTTTTGATTTACTTCCAGACAACACTTTTCCACAAACTGGACATATT
This sequence comes from Flavobacterium sp. KS-LB2, assembly GCF_036895565.1. NCBI lineage: Bacteria > Pseudomonadati > Bacteroidota > Flavobacteriia > Flavobacteriales > Flavobacteriaceae > Flavobacterium > Flavobacterium sp. KS-LB2. The sequence continues at coordinate 1,624,286 of NZ_CP145904.1, forward strand.
AAAAACCCTCTTAAAGGAAGTTCTAAGATAGTTTCAACTTTTGCACGAATTACTTTCTTTCTTCCGTCCACTACATCTTGAACTTTATAAAACAATTCCTCGCTGATAATTGCTTCATGCTGTCCATTGGCTAAATAGCTCTCTTCATCCTTATACTGAGAAACTTTTATTTTTCCGCAGTACAAAGGATTTCTCACTGCAAGCCAAAAGCTGTGCTTTCCTGTTTTTATGCCTTTTTTCCTTGCTAGTCGATGGATATCCTCAGTACTGAAAATACCTTTTGCAATTTCATTAAATGCCCAACGCATTATAGATGCCTCAGGCTCTTTAATTGCAATATATTTACTGCCGTCTTCTTTTGATCTGTTTGCATATCCTATTGGAGCTTGACTGACATATCTTCCTTCTTTCTTTGCTCTACGCATACCATGAAAAACATTTAACGCCCTTCTATCATTTTCTACCTCTGGAACAGCCAAATAAAAGGCAAGCATCATTTTGTTTTCAGGAACAGATAAATCTAAAGGCTGTTCTATGGCTTGTGGCTCAACTCCAAGTTTTCTTAAGGTGCTAATCATTTGATAAGCGTCTCCTGCATTTCTACTGAATCGATCCCATTTGGTAAATAAAAGTAAATCCGTTTTATTTTTAAATCTTTTTAAGTTAACCAATAATAATTTCCACTTTGGTCTTAGAAATGTTTTGGCAGAATGATCTTCATAAATAACATCCCGCACTGCAATGTTATTTATCTGGCAATATTTTTTTAGTACTTCTTCTTGATTTCTTTGTGAATATCCTTTGTCGGCTTGCTCGTCCGTACTCACTCTCACATAAAGGTCTGCTATTTGTTTCATTTTGTTGATTTAAAAAATTAAATACTGTTATACTCGCTAGTTTGCGCATAAATTCCAAGATTATCCTTGCTTGGTCAAGTGTCAGGTCTAAATTTTCTTCTTTGAACATTTTTAAAGCTTGTTCATCCGTAAGTCTCCCTCTTTCATTTCTTTCATTGCTTTCCATTTGTCATCTCACTTCATTAAAAAAAGACCAGTTATGGTCTTTTTTGTTCAACAATCATTTATCGTTATAAAGATAAGATCTTGATTTGTAATGATCATAAGTAAAATATAGCTATGATGACTATGGATTTTTATTCTTCTATAATATTTTCATCTTCATTTCTAGAATCTGCAGGAAACAATATTCTTATTTCATTTAGCAGCTCAATTTCATCACTTGGGAATAGTTGCAAAGCAATCCCCAGTATTAAACCTACATCAATTGACTGATTTTTTATCGTAACGGGAACTTCAGCTCCATCTTGATCCAGAGCCACAATACATAATTTCAGTAGATTTCTAATAATCGAAGCGAGTTCATAATAATCATACACTCTTATTTTTAAGTTATAAATCCCGCCTTTATCTTCAGCTGGCTTCAAAGTGTTGAGACAATTGGAAGTTAATCTTTTAACAGCCTTTAGCTTTTCAATTTCATCTTTTTCCATGATCTTAATTTTTTAAATCGGTTAATTTTATTGAATAACAATGTATCAGTCTTGCTCAAAGGGCAATAGTAATCTGCCTTCAATAACCAAATTGTGAAGTTCAGACATCAATTTCTCAACAATAACGTTCATCTGATCAACCTCATCTTTGTTGAGCTTTGACAACTTATGATGAAGCATCATATGTCTATCCAAATAAGGAAAGAAATCAGTCCAGAACTGTTCTATTAAATAATTGTATTTTCTTATATCGGGATCGGCATAGATGCATAATTGCCATAATGTTTGATTTGACAAATAATTAGACAGGTAGTAAGTCTTAATAAAAATATATGTTCTACAAAAGGACATAAAAAACAATGTGAAAAGGGAATCTAAACCTTGGTAGTTTTCTTTTGTATCATTAACTATTGTGAAAAATTGCAAGGCAATGTCCTTCGTCGGCTTATAATAAAAATGTAAATCAGCATGATAAGGATTGTGAGGCACCTCCCAATGAAATTCAGGAAGGTATTCGTTGGATGAATATGTCAAGTATTTGCCTTGTATAATTCTGGAAAAGAAACTTTGATGCTGATACAGACTAGTTTGTATCCAGTAACGGCTGTGGCTTAACAAAACGAAATCATATTTTTCTCCTATTTTGCTTTTTAGAGATTGAGTGATTAATTTTAATTTTTCATTGCTAGCACCCATAGCTATAAGCATCAGATAATAAGTCGTTTTTTCATGGTCAGTAACTTGATGATATAAGTAGATCTGTTCGACTTCAACAGAGTTTAATATGGTTTCTATTGCAATGCCGAGAATTATATCTTTAGGTTTGTCCTCAATTTGACATACAAAATCGTGTCTTTCAAATAATCCTTTTTTTATTAATTTCTTTAATTGGTCAAACCGTTCTTTGATAAGACGATAGAGGCTTTGTTCAGCAATTCCAACTGCTTCATACATTTCATTTTTATATATTGCCTCATCATCATTGATGGAAGCTTCTTTTGCTTTAACAAACAGATCAATAAGATAATATTTGCTGTGGCTGTTTCTTACGAAGTATTTTTGAATATCAGGAATGTATTCAATCAGATTATTGATTCTTTCATCTAAAGTTAGCAAAGCAGATCTATTTCCCGAATACAGTTCTTCCAAATATTCAAGATCATATTCAATCAATCTTGAATACGATGTAAAAACACTGTTTGAAGAACCTTCTGAAATCAGGTTTTGGACTTGAGACAGATGAAGATCGTGATCGTGATGAAAATGGTCTTCAAAAACATTAAACCTCTTCTTGTATTTCTTCCAATCTCTTCTAATGATAAGCGGATTTTCCAACTCTTTATTTTGGTAGATAATAGCTGACGGCTGGCAGTAAAATTCAATAAACGGATGTCCTAAAGAAAATCTATAATGCAGCCTTTCAGAGTAAATGAAATAGACATCGATCTGATAGCGTTTTTTAACTTTTTTTACCCATTTGTTCTGCTGTAGCTCTTGTGCATCTATATTTTTTTCGATGTGGATAATAAGATATGAAAACACGAAAGAGGTCTGTCTGGTAAAAAATATTTGAATGATAGTATGTTGATTAACTAATTGTCTCAGGATATTTTCTAAATACTCGTTTTCAAGTTTTGGAAATGAAAGTTTTTTTGAAGTTTTCATAATTTTGCTTTTTTAATTAATACTTATCCGAAAAATTGTATTTTTGTTTAAAACACATTGCAAGTAAACAATAGATTGTACCGTACCGAACTAATCGAAATTGTATCATACTAATTCAAGCTTGTATTTTACCGATGTGAAAAAAATTGAAGAATTTTAAATATCTTTGTACTATGAGCACAGCAACAAAACCGAAACATATAGGCAGAAATATCAGTCGAATCAGAGAGCTTCGAGGAATGAAACAAGAAGCATTGGCTATTGCAATTGGTATAAGCCAGCAGTCAGTTTCTAATATAGAAGCAAGCGAAACAATTGACGAAGAAAAGCTACAGGCAATTGCTGAAGTTCTTGGAGTTTCTGCTGAAGCAATTAAAAATTATAGTGATGAAGCCGTGTTTAATATTATCGGAAATACGTATCATAATACAAGTAGCGATAATTCAACTTTAATAGCTAGTTCAATGAACTATCAACCAACTTTTAATACCGTTGAAAAAATTATTGAATTATACGAACGTTTAGTCCAAGCAGAAAAAGATAAGGTTGAGTATTTGGAAAAATTATTGAAGGCTAAATAAGCCTTTTATAAAAGATATAATTAATTCCAAAAAGAGACCTCAGAAGTCTCTTTTTTGTTTGTAGAATAGAAAGTAAATCAAGTTTTATCAAAGCACCATATTATTATTGTGCGTAAAATGAAAATCAAAAAATAAACCGATGGATAAAACTATTAAGCTAAGAGTTAAAAAAGAAATTGATAATAGCAGTGAGCTTAAAGTTTTGAAATTAAAAGGCACTTTAATTTCGAAAGGTTACACTGAAATTATTCATATTGCTGATGAAAATACAGAATATTATCTTAACTCATTTTCCACTTCCCCTGAGAATAAAAAAGAGGCGGAGCATTTTGTTTTAAACTATATTATAGACCATAATCTTGCCGACACCATTTCGTTGCTATAAGAAAACAAATAAATGATTTTTGATTGCAGTAATTTTTTTCAAATCATGTGCAAAAACCTTCATGAAAACAGTCAGAATTTTGCACATTAATTAAAATATATTCTTTTGAAAAAGTACGCTCCCTTATTCAAGATCTAATAATTATTTAGGAACATTTTCTTCCGTATTGGAATAAGGGAGCGTACACTTTCAAAGACCTCTGAAATAAGTATTCTTAGAGCTTTACAACCTCCCAAAGACCTCAAAAATTTCCCGATAAAAATCACAAAAAGTACAACTAAGGTATTGGACATACATCAACTGCGTGCCCATAATGTCACCGCTCATTCTTCGCAGTGCCACCCTTCGGGACTTATAGCACTCCGTTTGATGCATATCCAATTTTGTATTGCTTTCTTTTTTTTCTTTTTCTTTTGAAAAAATTTTTTGCAGTCTGGCTGAATCATAAAACAACATTTCCTACTATTTATCGAAGACATTTAATAGGTAAAAATTACCCATGATTGTTTATGTCAAACAGTAGCTTTAAATTAGCCTGTATCCTTTGAAAAGCTGAAAGATTGCAACGTTCCTGCAATCGGCAAGATGTCCGGTTGTATCACAACCGATATCTTGCTGCCCTTTCACTCGGAACTCGTGGGCAGTGAAACTGAAAAATTTAGAGTCTGAAAACCATGAAAACAAAAGATATTGAAAAGAGAAAATTCAAACAGAACTAAAGTTGTCGTATTGGTCAATTGCAGATTTTTTTCAATAAAAAAATTCTGCATACAAAAAAATGTGACGAAAGCAATAATTACATTTAGATTTTGATGAATTTACAATATCATTTTACTTCCCACTACAACCTTAACTTATTCTATCATTTTTCCTTGCATATCCAAAACTGAGAAATATTTAATTAAAGTTGCGTACATGTTAAAAAGGAAACATATGATTAAGTCAGGAAAAAAGTATGTTTAGATTATTTTGTAAACTAGTATTGTAAATTTTGTCCAAAAAATTGCTAAGGATTTATTTTTTAGATGTGATAAAAGCAAAATAGTTTTATTGACATTTAAGCCATTAATTGTTCATAAAAAACTATTAATAGATACAAAATCGCTTACAAAAGCTTTAATTTAGTGAGATTTTAATTTATAGAAAAATTAACTGCACCAATGAAACGTACTTTAGTCTAAAGATAAATAAGTATTTAAGTTCCAAGGATGCACAATAGCACTAATATGTACATATCAAAGCTCGTAATCAAGAATTACAGAACCTTTAATGATTTTAAGATAGATTTAAAACCCCTGACATTAATAATAGGGGAGAATAATATTGGCAAATCTAATCTATTGGATTCCATAGGCTTGATTTTCGGACAGGATGTTTCCTATACCAAAAGGCGTATTCTAGAAGTTGCAGATTTTAATTATAATGTAATACAAAAGTTTAAAAGCCAAATACTGGATTTTAGCATCCCAATAGCTGAGATCGAATATCCTGAAATATTTATCGAGGCTACTTTAAAAGGGTGGGACGATGACCAGGAGTCGGTAATATGTGACTGGTTTAGTAACGGCAGTCTTACCGAGGCGACACTTGCTTATAATTTCGCTCCGGGTTCGCGATTTGACAGGCTGCAGGATCTCCAGCGACAAAGGGATTTTATTTCAAAATTTATTAGCGAGCATTCACAGGAGTTTTTTGATAATCTGCTTCCTAGTGCAAAATTAGATCTTGTCAACTTTCCAATCTCAAAATACTTCTATACAATATACGGAGGGGGCAATACTGCGACAGGGGCAAATACTTACCACCTAAATCAGATAAAATTTGAGCTTCTTGATGCTTTGCGGGACGCCTGCACTGAATTGGTTGCCAGCCACAATAGCAGGTTGCTTTTCAGGATATTAAATTCTAAGGAAGAGGAGAAATACCAGGATCTTAAGGGGCAGTTGGTAGGATTGCAGCAGGCAATAAATGATAATGCTACATTACAGGAAATTAAAAATGGTATCTCGGTACAACTTGACAAAATTTCACTGGCTACCGATGAGACTTCAAATCTGGTAGACTTAATCTTTACACTCCCAGATGTTTCTGATCTTTTAAAAAAAATAAGTCTTATTTATGGGGACAATCCTATAAAAATAGAAAGGAATGGTACTGGAAGAAATAACCTTTTATTTATCTCTTTGGTGCTGTCCTACGTTGAGGATGTAACGCGTGGTCACAGCTCCTATTTTCGAGTAGTAGGTCTTGAAGAACCAGAATCACATTTACACCCAAACCTGCAGGATCACCTTGCCCATAATATTGAGTCGCTCATAAAAAATAGCGACGCAAAAGAATTTCGCAAGGATATCCAGCTGTTAATTACTTCACATTCTACACACATTACTACCAAAATTGATTTTGAGAATACAGTAGTACTTTACCGTAATGGTGATCAAATTGCTTCACATTATGTACTGGATGGCTTCAGTAGTACAGCATTGGGAAAAAAACAGATCAAGTATCTAAATAAGTATCTGGATGCGGTAAATGCCAATATGTTTTATTCGCGAAAGATAATACTTGTTGAAGGTATCTCTGAAAAACTTTTGATACCAGTATTTTTCGAACGAATACTTAAGCATACGACCGAGAAGTCAAGTTGTTGTGTCATTAATGTAAACGGACTTGCTTTTAGTTATTTTCTTGAAATCATCAAGAATGGCTTTTTCCAGAAATGTCTGGTACTAACCGATAGGGATTCGGATACTAAGGCAGAGGACCGAGCTGATAATCTAGCAGCAAAGTATGCTGGAGTATCTCAAATACGTGTTGGAATCACTGAGGATTCTACCTTTGAAAAAGATCTCATTACAGTCAATGCAACAGGAGTAGGACGTACTATATTACTTAAGGTATTACAAGAAGTAAGACCAATTTCAGGAAAAGCATATGTAAAGTCATTGGGAGCCGACCCAATTGATACTGGGGCATTTTTTAATTTGATAGAGGGCTATAAATCTGAGTTTGCCTATTCCTTGATGCTTAGCTTAACAGATTCAGAAATTGCGACAGAAGGATTTAAGATTCCCTCTTATATAACTGACGGGATTAATTTTTTATCTTAATGGCTAAGGAAAAATTAAACGCAAAGCTTATTATTGCAGGACCCGGTGCTGGAAAGACTCATAACATGGTCGCATCAATAATTACAGCCCTGCCGGAACTTTCTCCCGTACGTTACATGGCAGTGATTACCTATACAAACGCTGCTGCAAATAATATTTATTTAAGGGTCTCGAAGAAAATTAGTATACCGGAGAATCTATTTATAGGAACGATGCATTCCTTTTTAAACAAGTTTATTGTTATGCCCTTTGCCTCATTTGGTAGTGAACAGGTAGGCAGGGAAAAATTATTTTTGCAATGTGATTTAGATGCTGTTTATTTAAAAGTGGAGAGCCTCAAGGAAAAAGAAAAGCGGGTTAAGACGCCACAAGGTGCCGCCGTACTTAAGAAGTCCATTCGAGAAAAACTCAACAAGAAGGGATATATAACTTTTGACCAGACCTTAACTATAGCAAAAGGATGCATGGCAAATAAAGCAGTAGCAAAGGCATTCAGCAATAGGCTGCAGTTTTTATTTGTTGACGAGTTTCAGGATTCCGGCAACGATGTTTTTACTATTGTCGAGAATATCAGAAAAGAGCAGAAAACAAGAATATACTGTGTTGGTGATCCTGAGCAATATATTCAGAGCTTTGATTCATCCATCAAGGATTTTAAAAATATTCCAATTCTAAAAGCGGCAGCCAGCAGTAACTATGATATAGAAATCAATAACAAAAATTTTAGGTCATCACAAAAAATAGTTCTATTTCTCAATAAATTCAATGGACGTTCTTTTAAATCTAATGTTTTTCAACAACAAGCAGTATGCAATCTGGGTAAAGCAGCCGCTGAGGTAGGAGAGGATATTTTATTTTCTCAAAAATGGGAAAGTGTCAAACCAATTATCGAAGACTTTTATAACAGGTGTGATAATTTGAATATACCAATGTCGGGACGATGTATACTGGCTAAAAAAAATGATGTTATTAACCGCATAACTGCAGCGGTCAGCAATCATTTTATGAATCCAAAAAAAGAAACGGGCATATCACCTATCAAAGCAATACAGGACACATTACTGTCAACTATACGCATGAACCAGACTGAATTTTGTGACCATTATCAAACAACTGTCTATACTTTAAGAAGGCATTCTATTGCTGTTTTTAAGGCCATTCATAATGGCAGGATTACTAATGAAAACACATACGGGAGTTTTATTAAGGATGAATTGAAACTTGATATGGTGAAGGGGCTGCCCGTAAAAATTGATAATTTAAAATTTGACTTTAACAATCAACAGGCAGGCAACGTAGTTACTGTCTGTAATATACATACTATAAAAGGATTGGAGTCCAAAGCTGTTCTTGCCATAGCCAAAACAGAAGAGGAGCTGCTATTGTGGATTGAGACTGATCGCGCTGTCAGAGAACTTAAAAGGGATAATGAAAAGACAGATTATCCCCGATTAGGCTACGTGGCCTTTAGCCGTGCTGAAAAGTTGCTTTACATCGCATGCCTGGAGAAAGTAAGGGCTTCTACACTATCAAGGCTTCGCGATCTGGATGTAAAATTGCTGGATTGAGAAAGATTATTTAAGGAACAAACCAAAATACAAAATCGATGAGTGGAGTAATGGAAGAGGCAATGCGCCTGGAAGAACTTGGACTGAACAGAGTTCCCGATACAAATGTGTGTGCAAATCATATAGACGAGCCAGCGATAAGAAATTTTATTCGCAGAAACGCCTCCCGAGGATATTGCGACTATTGTGAGAGGGCAACATCTGTTGTTCCCCTGGAAGACCTTATGGAATTCATTATGGAAGCGGTGGTAAGATTATATACTGACCCTGCCAACTTCATGTCGTATCAATCCAGCGAAGGCGGATACCTTGGAAATGTATATGACAGCGATGAAATTCTTCAGGAGCATTTCGAACTTGATATACCAGATAATAAGCTTTTCGACGATGTGTTTGAATCACTTGACCTGAATAAGCCCTGGGCCAATGAAATGGAGTATCATGACAGCCCTTCGGACATTATGCTGTACAGCTGGAATTATTTTAAAAAGGTTGTAAAACATAGGTCGCGCTATTTCTTCGGACTGGTTAAAGATTTTAATTCTGACGATTATCGTATTAATTCGAACGATATGCTGGACGAAATAGGGGACAGTATAAAAAAGTTTGGACTCCTAAAGATACTTCCTCAGGGCACACCATTGTATCGTTGCAGGCAGCACGTTAAGGGTGACATTTCTGTGACTACTGCTGAAGGAATGACGTCCCCTCCTGAGGAATATGCTGTAAATCCAAACAGGATGAGTCCCTCGGGCATCTCAATGTTTTATGGTGCATTCGAGCACGAGACAGCCATTGCAGAAACGCTGGACTTAAAGGATACTAATAAGGATTTTTTTACGACCGCAGCCTTTATTTCGAAACATGAATTAAATATTATAGATTTATCAGCGCTTCCGGATCTTCCAAGTCCTTTTGATCAAAAAAAACAGAACGACCGTTTTAGGATTGCCTTTATGAAAGATTTTGTTATGGACCTGGTGGCTCCCATCGAAAGGGATGGACGCGTCCACATAGAGTATGTGCCGACGCAAATTATTACCGAGTATTTCAGGTTTCCTTTTTCTGATAAACTGAAAAAGGAAAAGCGAATCGATGGTATAATTTATCCATCTTCGAAAAACGGAAAAAAGGCATGCGTGCTTTTTTTTGAAAATGCAGAGAGCCTGACCGTACTCGAGATGGATACAGCGTCATTGGTGACAAGCAAGATTGTGTATATATAGTCTGGCAATGGGAAGAACTGCCTGTTATTCCAGGAAGAGCCAGTAGCGGAGCAGTTCTTTTTTAACTTCTCGAAGTCTTCGCTGGGCGGGATTCAGGTTTTTTGTTATCAGATAAAACAGATCGTTCAGCAAAAGCTTGCTTTCAAATAGATAGCCGTGGGAATTCGGCAAATCGATGTTTGATGCTTCTACTGTGTCAATACCCTCATCTACAAATATATCATTCCCAATCTGTCCAAGGCGCAGGCGTCCTCGCCTTCCCCAACTTGAAATTCCTAGAGCTCCATCATGATCGGAAGCGTAAATTGTTCTGCGAATGCCAATATTCTTAAATTCAGGTAGGATGGTATTGCGAAACTCTTGTTGGTCTATATCCGACGCGCCAAGAATAAGCTGGTGAATCTTTTCAAGGTGCGGTGTCATGGAAGAATCACGCCTTAAAGAATTCAACGAAAGCGTTGTGACAAGTGTTCCCATACTGTGGGCGATGATGTGTATATGTTCCAACTGTGTATTTAGCATTAATTGCCTTAAAAAATCTTCCAGAGCAAGAACGCTGCTTCTCGCTTTTGCTTCGTCAGAAAGATAGTCAACATATTTAGCACTTGAAGGCCAGCTAAAAAAACCGGAAAATCCAGTAAATGGCAAATCCCAAGCCAGTTGAGCTGTCCTTCTGGCTGCATCTTCAAAAGAATTTCTATAGCCATGAATAAACAGCAGTGCATTTTTTTCCGGCGCATCACTTATCGCAGTATTAAATTCTGATATAAATGTTGACCTATCCATTGGCTGGACTTTATGTACTATGACATGTTTGTCTTGATCTTCAGGGAATTCCCATATTATACGCATCGGGCGTTCTAGTTCGCCCTGTACGTGCCCTCTTGGAATATTTACCTCGCAAAGACCAAGCTGGAGCTCAACCAAATCAGATCCATAAGTCTGTTTGTTGCCTGATCTATTTAATTCGTTTCTATTTGTTCCGTAGAAAAGGGTGATTTTACCTCCCTCATCTTGCTTAGGAAGTATCCCTTCTGTATATTCAAGTTTTATAGCTGTTTTAAAGTAATTATTTTGCTCATCTTGTATTACCGGCATAAGGTCATAAATCCTCTGTAAACTTGTTCCAAATTGTCTTTCTATTTTACCCAGTTCGCGGCTACCCAATAATTGTATTTGCTCATCGTCACGGAAAACAGGAATATCGATTTCTCTAAAGGCACTTTCGTCTATCCACTTTATTGAAATTTTTACGGTGGTTTGATCAGTGACTTCTTTTACGCTTACGTATCCTATCCTTTCAATATTTTGGTCATGTACTCCGAAAACCTTGTCCATGGGTTTAATGTTTTTTGTTTCCGTAATTGCTTTTGCCAAATCTTTTATCTCATGCTTACTAGAATTTGGGTTAGCTTGTGCGACCTGAATGGCCAGATCATTTTTTGGCTGTGAGATATTATCTACGATCTCATCCCATTTAAATATAATTTCGCTAGTGTCACCCCGGTCTATTGTCTGCTTAAATTTGGTTTCTATAAGCTGAATGGCGTAATACTTTCCATAAGGTCGTTCGACAGGGACTAATGATTTATTCATAATGGGGGATTGATAAGATTAAAAGGTCACTAAATTAGTTAAAAATTAATGTAAACTCTAACAATTAAAACCCTTGCCATATAAAGTTACTATACAGAAAAAAATTACATTGAGAAAAAATCTTGTGCAAGGCCCTTCTTCAGATGTTTTTTATTATATATATCGTTAATGAAATTAAGTAGAAATAATCTGGCTTTTAGAGAGAAATACTGTAGATATGGTAAATGTGGCACACTAGAGGAAAAATCGTTCTAATTGACCACTCCATTCAAGTTTATTGCTAAAGTGATTCTAGAACTTTGTGAATCAAATTTAAAAGATATAAGAAAGAATATCGACAATATTAACAATCAGTTTACTACTATTAGAGATAAAATTAATGACAATTTAAAATCTTGTCTTATTCATGATTTGACTAAAACTCAAGTTACATCTAATTATCTGCCCTTTAGCTACGACATTATTGTTAAACATTATTTATTTAGGAATATTATATAATGTAAAGTGTTAATATTTTCAATATCACCTAAAGAACAACCTGTAAACGTCTAAATTCTTGCTAAATAATTATATAGGATTTTAGCATACATATTTTTTAATTCCTGACTTGATAATAGAAAAAGAGCGAATTAATAAATCTTAGCCGATAATACTACTGGTAGATAATTATTGAAAAAAATTCACTTTAGTTTATAATTTTCGACATTGTGTCTTTACAATTGAACAATTATTTGCCATTAAAAATATTTCTGAAGCGTAATAGAAAAATTATCTTTTTACAATTTCTTTAAATTGATAAAAAAGTCGTTCTATTAAACGTAAATCTTCAGTAACTATTTCAGCTGTTCCCTGCATTTCTTGTTTAAATTTAATTTCTTTCTTATATGAAGTAATTAATTTTGTTGGAAGTTTTACATCTATGAGATAAAACCCATCTTTGTCAGGTACGAGTGAAACATTTTTAACAGTACCATTTAAAACTCCAAATTCAGTATCAGGATAGTTCTCCAATTTTATATTTACCAGTTGACCTACTTTAATTTTACCTGAATTTTTAATAGGTGTTTTCAATTTCGCTATAAATAATGAATTTTCATCTGGAATTATGGTAAATACTAAATCACCTGCATTAACAGTTTGATTAGTATTCCAGTAGCTTAAGAAAGTAACATTTCCATTAATTTTAGATTTTAGCACATATTGATATTCCCAATCTTTTATAGCTTTTTTAAGTTTATTAAAAGATTGAAGAACATTTTTCAACAGTACCATATCCTCCTTTATTTGATTTATTTCAGTTTCTTTCAATGTCTTGTTAGCTGTACTTATACCTTCATAAGATTGGGAGATAGACATTTCAAAAATTTTAAAATTACGTTCAGCTTGTGTATATTCGAATTGTTTATTTTCATATTCTTGTGCTGAAATAACACCTTTATCGAAAAGGGTTTTGTTTCTCTGTAAATCTTTATTCTTAAAATCTAGTTCCCTTTTGTTCATCTCTTTTTGTGATTGCAAACTTTGCAAACGTATTTTTGATTCTGAAACCGAAAATGTATTAGCAATAACTTCGTTAGAAAATGGTTCTAAGCTACTATTGAGTTGATATTGAGTATAACTATTTTCAAATAAAGCGTATTCGGTTTCGATGTCACCAAGAAATAGCATAGGTAAGCTATCAATCGGAAATTTGAAGTACTTATTATTAACTCTAATTTTCTCAACTACAGATTTAAGCATAAACACATCTTCATAATTGGAAGTATTCTCAATAACGGCTAATGGCTGATCATGAATAACTTTCTCATTATCTTGAACCAAAAGAGCATCAAGACGACCTGTCTTTTTTGCGTACTCTTTTTGTGGAGGAATTTCCGTGGTAATAACAGCTTCTGATAGAATGATATCTGGATATTTCACGAACCATGAAATAAATAATAGTAAGAGGATTACAGTCAAAAGTATCATATTGCCCCATAACATCATCCAATGCGGTACTTTGGTCAATATATCCTGGACTTCTTCGCTTCTTAAGTCTATATTCGTTAGCTTATCTGCCATTTAAAATAAGGTTTTTCGGTTTTAATTTTACAGTCCGCATTTGTTATGTACACTTTACTGACCTAGTTCTAATTGATTTTTAACCAAATCATAGTAATTACCTTTTTGCTTGACTAATTGATTATGGTTCCCTATTTCCACGATCTTTCCTTTATCTAGTACTACAATTTGATGTGCATTTTTTACGGTGCTCAGCCTATGGGCAATAACCACTACAGTTTTATTTTCAAAAAAAGTATTTAGTTTTTCCATTATAACTTTTTCATTATTTGCATCCAAAGCAGATGTAGCTTCATCAAAAAATAAAAAATTCGGATTTTTATAAACTGCTCTGGCTATTAAAAGTCTTTGTTTTTGTCCTGAACTTAATCCTACACCTTCTATTCCTATTTTGGTATTATAAGACAATGGCAATGTTTCAATAAACTCTTTTATGTTGGCAACGTCTACTGCATTTGCTAATTTTGATTTGTCTAAATTATCATCCCCAAGAGCAATGTTGTTGGCAATTGTATCATTGAATATATAGCCTTCCTGCATAACCACTCCACATTCATTTCGCCAAGTCTTCTGCGAAATATTTTTAAAATCGTAATTTCCTATTGTAATATTTCCACCATGTGTTGAATAAAATTTAAGAAGCAATTTTAGTAGGGTCGTCTTACCACTTCCACTTACACCTACGATAGCAGTTACTTTATTGGAAGGTATATTTAAAGATAAATCCTTCAAAACCATCATATCAGAACCTACATATCTAAATGACACACCAGTTAATACTATATCTTTGTTTAATGGAATGTTAGTGACTTTCTCAATATCCTGCTGTTCTTCATCTTCTTTTTGATGTATTTCGGATAACCGATCCAACGATATTTTGGCATCTTGAACCTCTTTAACAAAATTGATAAGTTGTGAAATTGGTGAATTCAATTGTCCTACAATATAACTTATTGCTAACATCATCCCTAAAGTAATTTCACCATCAATAACAAGTTTTGCAGACATAACCGTGATAAAAATATTTTTCACCTCATTTATAAAGCCGGAACCTACGCTTTGGTATTGCTCTAACGCTAAACCCTCAATAGAAATTTTAAATAGACGAGCTTGCAGAAACTCCCAACCCCAACGTTTTTGTTTTTCTGCATTATGCAGTTTTATTTCCTGCATGCCATTGATAAGCTCGATTACTTTACTCTGCTCTTGACTCACTTGTGAAAAACGTTTATAATCTAAAATTCCGCGTTTTTTTAAGAATATAAATATCCATAAAAAATAAAGGGAACTACCTATAAAAAAAATACCAAATAATTGCATACTGTAATAAGCTAAAATAAAACTGAATACAATAAGATTGATCATCGAGAACAATACATTTAATGATGAAGTTGTTAAAATACGCTCTATACGTTTATGGTCATTTATCCGCTGCAAAATATCGCCAGTCATACGTGTATCAAAAAACGCAATTGGTAAGTTCATTAGCTTTATAAAAAAATCTGAAACCAATGAAATGTTAATACGAGCACTTAAATGTAATAATATCCAACTCCTAATCATCTCTATTGAAGTTCTTCCGATAAATAGAGCTAATTGAGCGATAAGTACTAAATATATAAAATGAATATCTTGATTTTTAATACCAACATCCACAATACTTTGAGTTAGAAAAGGAAAAATAAGTTGAAGTAAGCTCGCAGCGATAATACCAATAACTAGCTGCCACAAAAATTTTTTATATCTAAATATATAATTTGATAAAAAAGAAAAGCCAAATTCTTTTTTATCAGTATCGTATTTATTATTATAAAATTCTGGTGATGGTTCAACAAGTAATGCGATCCCCTCCTCCGTATCTTCACTAGCACTAGGACCTATCCACTGCTTTAAAAACTCATTTTTACTATAAGTAATCAATCCATAAGCAGGGTCCGAAATATAAACCATATTTCTCCGAATTTTGTAAAGAACTACATAATGAATATTATTCCAGTGCAAAATACAAGGCAAAGAAGCATCTATTATATCGTTTAATGCAATTTTAACTCCTAATGTCCTTAAACCTATGCTTTCGGCTGCTTCACTTAAATTCAGCAAACTACTACCACTTCGAGTTGTTTCACTTAATTTCCGCAATTCTTCAATTGTAATATTTCTTTTAAAATACTTAGCTATTATTTTAAGACAAGTTGGTCCACAATCTTTGACTCCTGTTTGCCTATATGAAGGAAAATTTTTCAATAAAATATCATTTAAATTTCAAAACCACTTTAATTTAATAAAAAAAATTCGTCCCAACTGAGAGAATTCTCATCTTCCAATATATAATCAATCAAAACAATCCCTATTCCGATAACTCCGTCGAGTAAACCAATTGAATTTTCATAATCATTATGTCCTATAAATTTTCGGTATCCCGCTAATCCTAAATTATCATTTCCCTTTTGCATTATTTCTTGGATAAATTTCTCGTAAAGAACATCAAACTCCTTTTCTTTAGTTATTTCAAACCACTTTTTATGTAAATATGCTAGGCTACTTGCGCCATGGCAAAAGCCAGCATCACTAAGGGGTGACATAAACGCTTTTATAAAATCATCTCTTCTTAATGTTCTTCTCGCATTACTTAAAGCTTCTCTATACAAATTTTCACTACTTAAAACTTTTGCTGCTCGATACAGGCCCAATGATATAGTTTGGTCTCCATAGCACCAGCCCAAAGGAATCCTATAACTTGCAGTTGTTTTACTTACTGCTATTGATGGAAAAGCTGCTAAAGTTGTGTCGTCAACAGATTTAAATGACAATACACACTCTACTGATTTTTCAAGTATTCTCTTAATTAATGTATTATCCTTATATTTGCTTAGAAATTTTGAGAAAATAATTATATTCGAAATATGGCCATGTGCCAGACCACAATTAGTTCGATGACTGTCCTCATCATAGGTACTCACATTTTTAACCAGCATCGTTTTAGAAATATCCTCCTCAACTAACCTAGCTATTTTTTCAAAAATTACGATAGTCTCACTCTCTATAGCTGAATTGAAGTTCGTCCTTAATAAGAGATAATTTGCAGCACCTAATCCTCCGTGCAAAAAATCAATATCTGCATATGATTTAAGCTGTTTTTTAGTGAATTTTAGTATGACATCATCCAAAAAGTACAATGTCTCACTAATATCTTCCTCAAGGAAACCTTTATCATTTAAAAAATGAAACAAATATGCTAATCCAGTAATACCAGAGGTATAAGTCATATTGTAATTTTCATTATTCAATCTTTCAAAAAGTTCTTCTACTATTTCTTGATTTTTTCTTAAATATTTTTTTTCTTTAGTTAACTTAAATAGCATTACATAAAATAAAGGAAGTCCCCCAATTCCTGTAAATAGAGAAAAATTCTCATTTGATTTCCAATTCGTGCTTAACACTTTTTCTATTGAAAATATTTTTTCTAAAACATTAGATTTTGTCATCATAATAAATTTAGTTAAGCAACTTACGACGTAAGTTTAATCTAATAGTAGGATAGCTTCCCATTTAATTTCATCATTATCTAGCATATAATCAATAAAAAAAATACCTACACCTATCAACCCATTTAAAAATGTAAAATCCTTTTTAAATCCCTTAAGTTTATAAAAACTTTGGTAGCCTTCTAGTCCAAAATCACCACTTCCTTTTACCAAAAGTTCATTTGTGAAATATTCGTAAAGATCTAAACATTTTTGATCATTAGTTATTTGAAATCCTTTTTTGTGAAGATAAGCGATACTAGTAATCCCATGACAAAAACTTGAATCACAAAGGTCAACATTAGAAACCGATTTTTGCAGGGAATCTCTTTTTAGAGTTTTATAAATTATTTCTTTAGACTTAGTTAATAATTCCTTATTACGCAGGACCTGAGAGGCTTTAAAAAATCCGTAAGCGATACTTTGATCTCCATAGCACCACGCTAGCGGAACATTGTAATCAGCCAAATTTTTATTAACAGCAATACCTGGAAACCTCGAAACAGTCTCAGTGTCAAAGGATTCAAACGACAATACACAATTAATAATTTTATTTAAAACACTTAATATCAACATGTTATTAGGAAATTGCTCGAGAAATTTTGAAAAAATAATTACGTAAGCAATGTAACCATGAGCTAAGCCACAGTTTGTCTTATGATTTGTATCTGAAAACTCTTTTACAGAGCAAACTTCTTCAAATTTTATCAAATCTTCTTGAGCGATATGAGCTAATTTCTCAAATATGTAAACTGTTTTATTTATTAAAGCTGAGTTGTTTTTTATCCTTTCAATGAGATAATGTGCTACTCCTAAGCCTCCATGTAGAAAATCTGTGTCCTCAATAGAGTTTAAATGCTTTAAAGAATAGCTTATAATAGCTTCGTCCATAACATCTAAACTATCATTTATTTGCTCACTTTCAAGAACTCCATAATTAACTAAAAAATTTAACATATATGAAATTCCAGCAATTCCAGTGCAATAACTAACATTAATTTCATGTTCGTTAAGTTGGATAAAAATTTCATCAAGAGCGTTGTGAAGCTTTTCTAAATGATCACTATTGTTTGTCAATCTATAAAGTAAAAAATAAAAAATTGGCAAAGCACCAATACCCGAAAACAAAGAAATGTTTGGATAAGTTTTGTAATTTTCATCTAATTCTTTCTCAATTTCTATTATTCTTTTAAATATTATTTTACTCATTTTTTAAATTAAAAAGGTGTCGCAAGAACAACACCTTTAAGAATATTTTAAATAAATTATTTTACTGTCCGTTTACAGGGCAAAGCTGCTGTCTTGTTGTTTCACTTGTTGAGCATTGATAAGAATCACATCTTGGCTCTTCGCTACCTGTCTCAGAAGAGCACCAACAACAAGTGAATCCCGCATTAGTGCTATTTGCTGTTCCTCCACCTTGAATGCTAGACGCCTCTTGATCGCTTAATTGTGCAATTTTTTCTTTGTTTAATCGTAATTTTTTCATAGTTTATATTTTTTAAATTAAAAGCACTAAAGTAAGTAATTTTTTATAAAAAAAAAATTTTCAAAAAAAAAAATTATTTTTTTATTATTATGTCAATTGCTTTATCTAAAATTTCATCTTTACCTTCTTTTAAACCCAAGATAGTTGGCTTTACTATATAATCTATTTTTACGCCTAATCTCTGAGTTTCCCTTTCGTCGGGATAATACACTCCTTTTCCTGACATTGCGGTCTTAAAACCACCTAAATAATTAAAAGAACTAACATTTCCATCTGCCCCAGCAGACTGACTCCCTACTGTAATTGCGTTATCTGCAGTTTGAAAACACATAATTGCAAATTCAGATAAACTTAACGACTGCTCGTCCACTAAAATTAATACTTTTCCTTTATAAAAATTTTTATTTTTATGTCCAGTAGTTAGAGTATTACCCCAAACAAATTTTCCTATATATGATGGATCAGGATTAACAATTTTGGCAAAGACTTTTTTTTCAGAGTTTATATACTCCGATATCTGATAAAATGTATTCTTGGGATACCCGCGCAAATCAAAAATGATCCCTCTACAATTAACAATCTCTTTCATCATTGCGGAAACGTCCTTTTTATCAACGATTCTCATATTGACATAACCAATATTTCCTTCTTCAAGTAGCTTCCATTTTATATTTGTTTCACTGTCATAGTACTTGAAATTGTTAAAATTATAAAGATTAACTACCTTATCAAGTATTTCCTCTCCTCTTTTGATGGTTAGGTTTACAGAACTTGATTCAAGATTTACCATATCCTCATAAATAAAGTTAATCTTTCGATTTAAATTTGATGCAGCGGTGTATTTCATCCTCTTTTGCACTTCATCATAGACACTCTTTCCATTTATCTTAAGAATTACATCTCCGAACATTAAACTTTCATTTTGTGTAATATTATTATTGTAAGAACCTGAAATAACACAACTATCGTCAATATTCTTTAATTTATAAGGAAAAAATTTTGTGCTTTTAGAATCCTTTAAACTGATCCAAGCATGCGAATCATCAAGATTGGCGACTAATTCTTTGATCGCCATATGATAATTTATCTTACTACTCGCATTGATATATTTGGGAATCATTTGCGTAAGAACATCGCTCCATTTCTTATCCATTAAGTATTTATAAGGATAAAAATACTCAATAATACTCCAATATCTAAACAATCCTAATAATCGATACGATTCATTTGGATAATCAAGCTCTTCATAGTTAATCTCATTAGTTATCAAAATATTTTTTGCTGGACTAGGACTAGCGTAAAAATTAGTCCCTTGAAACCTATTTTTCTCTATATTTTTCAAAACCGCATATAATTCTTGAGATATTTTTTTATCATCAGACATCCAAGATAAATCAAAATTTCTATCAAAAAGATCGTATCTTTCATATGTGCAATTCTTACAATTTTTAACTACACCTAAATTACCAATCCAGTCAATGTAAATCTGTGATAAAGACTCTGTATCAGTAGCTGCTTTAATCTTGGGTAAGATCTTAATTAATTCTTCATCCCAATTAAATTTTCCAGTAGCCACTTCTGGATGGTAATATTTTAAAAAACCCCATATTTTTGCTGTAGTTTCAAGTTTTTGTATTTCTGGATAAAAGTTCTGCGCAAAACTTATTTTAAAGAAAAAAAATAAAAGAATTACACATAAATATCTTAATTTCATAAAAAATTGATTTAGATTTATAAATTGGAAATTATTTACGAATATATGAATAAACTTCTCAAAAATTTTATTAAAGAAAATGAAATTATCTTCTCTTATTTTTGATTCAGCTCAAAGTAATAACTTATTGGATTTATTCACTATGGCAGAAATGGCCGATAGATGCGGTTTTGAAAGGTTCTGGATTGGGGAACACTACGAACAGAAAAATCTATGGAACAATCCAGAACCCTTAATTCCAATTATTCTAGGATTAACAGAAAGAATAAATGTAGGAGCAGCTGGAATCTTGTTAAAATTACATTCTCCTTTTAGAGTGGCATCCTCTTTTAAATTATTAAATACAATTTTCCCAGACAGGGTTGATTTAGGATTTGCTGCAGGTTATGCAAGTAGAGAAATCATTGACTCACTTTTGGGTCAAAATAGTTCTTTGAAGGAACCTAAGGACTTTTTTGAACTGATACAGGAAATTGATTCTTTTTACACAAAAGAAGCAGAAAATAATGATGGTATACTTTTAAATCCCAATTATAAACTTAACCCTAGATTATGGTTATTATCTACGGGCTTTAATCGATATGAAGAATCAATTATGTATGGCTTAAATTACTCAAAATCTATGTTTCATTCTGGTGCAAATAATGACTTTCTTCTTGAGGAGTTAAAAATTTATAAAGAGAGGTTTTATAAAAAACACAATAAATTACCAATTATTAATCTTGCTTTTTCAGGTATCTTAACACAAAATAGTAGAGAAACAAAAAAAATGAAAGAAAAAATAAATGATTTATCTAGGTTTAGATTTATAAAACCAAATCTTATTGGTACCTCACAACTATTTCAAGATAAAATAATGGAATATCGCGATAAGTATGATATTGATGATTTTACCTTTTTGGACTTATCATATGAAATGACTCAAAGAATTGAAAATGTTGAGAATTTAAGTGAAGTTTTTAAACTTCGTCAAGCTCCTTAATCACTTTACCAATTAGATTACTTACAAAAGAATTAACAATAAAAAAACTTTTACCAGAGAGCTAGACATGGACTTAAGCCATTATTTATTTGATTATTTAACAATTTTATAATAAATGAGGATAAGTATTTAAATCATTTTTAACCACTATAATATAAATTTACTTTTTTAAAATTCGTCAATATGGATGCTAAAAACCCTTACAAAATTTTTAATAATTATGTATTAAGAAGCCCTTTGTTTTCCTTTAGTGAATACAAGAAGTTTACTTCACAAAAAACAATATCAGACCGAAATTTCAAAATTCTCTGTCAAAATAAAATTTTCAGGGAGGCTCTTTTTTTAGCGTCTCCAAGTTTTTTTAAAGAAATGGATAAATGGGTAGAGGGTGAAATTGAAGACAGCGACTCCTCTAGTAAAATTAAATCAACAATCTTAAAATACTATTCAAGAATGTCTTCTCGTTGTACTCCTTTTGGGTTATTTTCAGGCTGCTCAGTTGGTGAGTTTGATGAAAGTACACATATTGAATTAGATAATGTGGTCAATTATAAACGACATACTCGTTTGGATATGCATTATTTGGTTGCACTCTCCCAAGATCTGATTAAAAATGTAAAAATTAAAAGTGAAATTCTCTTTTATCCCAATACAAGTGCTTATGAGGCAGGGGATAAATTAAGATATGTAGAATATTCATACGTAAATGGTATTCGAAAACACGATATGATGGCAGTAGACAGTTCGGAATATTTAGATAGAATATTAGATAAAGCAAAGGAAGGTTGTTTATTAATTGATCTAGCAAAAGAGTTAGTAGCAGAAGATATTACTTTATCTGATGCGATAGAATTTATTGAAGCACTAGTAGAAAATCAATTACTAATCAGCGAATTAGAACCTTCTGTTTCTGGCCCAGAATTTTTAGATCAAATTTGCTCAGTTTTAAAAAAAATTAAAAATGAATCTGTACAAGAAATTTATAATTGTTTAATCATTGCAAATCAAAAAATAAAAATTCTAGATTCAACTATTGGTAATGATCCAAATGCATATCTAGAAATAAGTGAACATTTGAAAAAATTAGGCACTAAATTTGAATTGAACTTTTTATTCCAAACTGATACGACTATAGTAAACAAAAAGAATACTATTAGTAAGAATTTATTTAACAATTTGCTAGAAGTTTCAGATTTATTAAACAAAATGACATTTTTTCAATCAGACACCCACCTTACGGAGTTTAAAGAGGCATTTCTTAAAAGATATGAAACTAGGGAGGTGCCCTTGTCAAAAGCTTTAGATATTGAAATGGGAGTTGGATATAAACAAAATAATAAGTTTGGAGATTTAAACCCTTTGATAGATGATCTAATAATCGTCAATAAGAATAAAGAGAATGAATATTATGATATAAAGTGGAGTCCTGTAAACTCAATATTTCAAAGAAAACTCCACGAAAATAAATCTGTTATTAATCTTATTGATGAGGATTTTTCTGATATTAATATTTCTTGGGATGATCTTCCTGATACAATGTCAAGTATTGCTGAAATAGTTTACGTAGACAATGAGGAAAAAATTAGGTTTAGTGGAATGGCGGGAGCAACTGCAACTATGCTGCTAGGTAGATTTTCACATTCCAATATTCAAATTGATGAGCATGTTAAACAGATTATTAATTTAGAAAACAAAATTAATAATGAAAATAAATTACTTGCTGAAATTATTCATCTTCCAAAATCAAGGAGTGGTAATGTAATAACTAGGCCTGAGCTACGTGATTATGAAATTCCATACTTAGCAAGATCAATAAAGCCTGAGGCAAGGCAATTAACTATTAACGATTTGAGAGTTTCTGTTGATAATAGCGGAAAAATAATCTTGAGGTCGAACAAACTAAACAAAGAGGTAAAACCAATGATGGCAAATGCACATAATCATACCAATAATTCACTACCTATATATCACTTTTTATGTGACATGCAGACACAAGGATTAAGACAAGGAATTGGATTACAATTAGGAGCATTGATTAATAATTATGATTATATACCTCGAATTGAGTATAAAAATATAATTATTCAAGATGCAATTTGGCATATCAAAAAGAAAGATATAAAAGCATTACTAGATTTTAAAAATGATGATGAGTTATTAGAAAATGCAATTAATGAGTTTAGAAATAAACTTAATATACCGAGGTTTGTGATGTTGATTCAAAGTGATAATGAATTAATAATAAATTTTGAAAACTTAAATTCTGTAAGAATGTTTTTAGATTCTGTAAAAAAACTTTATAATTTTTCAATTTCTGAATTTTTATTTTCTGAGAAAGGTATAGTAAAGCAAAATGATAATTATTTCACAAATCAATTAATTATTTCATTTTATAACGAAAAAAAATTAAGTAAATCAAATGGATAAGAGAATACAAAGAAATTTTATTGTTGGTGATAGCTGGCTTTATTACAAAATTTATTCGGGACCACAGTCTTCAGATGTTATTTTAAAAGAAATTATTGGACCATTAGTAAAACACCTGATAGATGAAGGAATTATTGAAAAATGGTTTTTTATAAGATATAGAGATCCCGATCACCATTTGAGGATTAGGCTGCATTATTCAAATCAAAACAATGTGGGATCAATAATTAATGCATTCCATTCTAAATTAAAACATTTCTTCAATCAAGATCTAATTTCAAAAATACAAATAGATACATATCAAAGAGAAATAGAACGATATGGATTAAATTCTATTGACCTATCAGAAACATTATTTTATTACGACAGCAAAATGGTAGTTGATTTTCTTAAATTAATGTCTAAGTATGATAATGGTGAAGAATTTAGGTGGTTGTTTTCATTAAAAGCGATAGATTCACATTTGGAGAGTTTCAACTATACTTTGCAAGAGAAGCAAAACTTAATTAATCAATTAAAAAATAGTTACCGGAAGGAATATGATGAATCAAAATTTTTAGGAAAACAACTAAACGACAAATACAGGGATTTTCGCAATAAAATAGATGAATTTATGAATATTAATGATAATGGAGCAGATAGTTCACCTTTTCTTGATGTTTTACTTAAAAAAAGCCTAAACATTGAGCAAACAGTTATAGAAATTTTGAAACTTAAACTAAATAATGAACTTTTGGTTGACTTTAACAATCTGAATGCAAGTTATATTCATATGTTCATGAATAGATTATTTAAATCAAAAAATCGTCTACATGAGATGGTATGTTATGACTTTTTAAATCGACATTATATGTCAAAAATTGCGCGAGAAAGGCAGGGTCAATTAATTTAAGCTGCGACGCTACAATTAAACCAATCTCGCAAAAGAGATTGGTTTCTTTAAATTTAAAAATTAGCTCTTAATACTTATTTAATGACGCAAACAGATTTTATCGCTCATAAGAAATACAATAATAACATATTGATAGAACAGGATGTTTACGAGAAATATTATGAAGATCATTTTCTGGCTGTTTTTTAATACTGTTTTGATTTTCTTAATCTTGTATGCACAAGCCCGGATTGTGGCAAAAAATTCACTGATGAAGATATTCGCACACTGATCATAGTTTATGAAAATAGAAAAGAATCATAGGTAACCTCTCATACATTGAAGACTTCTCATTAAAAGTATTTGACTATTTTGAAGCCAACATATTTAAAATTCAGTAATCGTGTCCGTAAGTGGAAAAACCGGTCAAATTGACCTCCTGATTTTAGGGTACAATTGATCCTTAAAAACTACTAACTTTTTCATGTTGTTAGCACCATACATTCGTTAAAAAAACACGGATTATGGCAAACAAAATAACAGACATGAGTAAAATTAGAAAAGCAATTAAATTCTACTGTAACGGAAAAAGTAAGTTATTTATAAGTAAATACTTATCTCTTTCTAGAAATACGGTAAACAATTATATTTCTTTATTTGAAGTGCTAGGATTAAGTTTTAAAGTAATTAACGAATAAACCGTAAGGAAGTATTTCAAAAAGTGGTTCAAAGAATCTCAAGATTTTGATTTGCAAATTAAAGATAGGAACTTTGCTATTGAAGATGGAGACTTTCAAACTGTTCCTGATTTTGGTAAGGACAATATACCCGAATTTCTGAAATGGTTTGAAAATGCAGGAAACAATTTTATGGATTATTAAAAAGAATAAGTTATTAAAGTAAAAAAAGGTCCTAAAGAAACAATTATCTAGCGGTAATCTCATAAAAAACAAAAAATCGAAAATAAAAAAACAAACAGTAAAAATGTGGAACTGAACAGAAAGAATCGAGTTGGTCAAAAGCTAATATAATTATAGCTTTGATTATGAGAATATCAACAATTACTGGCGTTTTCTGGGAAATATTCAGCTAATAGTAATACTAAAATGAAATCATATTTTGGATGTATTTATTTAGCAAAGGAAAATGTCTTTAAAAAAAACTCATATTTGAAATAAAAACGGATGACAAAGAAAGGTGGAGATTTTGAAATACTGGCGATTGATTTTCTAGAAAAAATATTTGTAGAATTATCATATACGGTTACTAGAAAAAGAATTCAGAATTCAGGCTCTCAAGATGGATATGACAATCTAGTAGAAATTGTAGATAGTAAATATAAAAGTTATTACATATATAGCGAATGTAAAGACTGTACTGGAAAAACCAGTCAAATTGACCATGCTATTCCAGTGCAAATTGACCACCAGTTTCGGAGCAAACTGACCACCACTTTCCAGTTCAAATTGACCACCTAATTTTGGGGTACAATTGATCATCAAAAACTACTAACTTTTTCATGTTGTTAGCACCATACATTCGTTAAAAAAAGACGGATTATGGCAAACAAAATAACAGACATGAGTAAAATTAGAAAAGCAATTAAGTTCTACTGTAACGGAAAAAGTAAGTTATTCATAAGTAAGTACTTATCTCTTTCTAGAAATACGGTAAAGAAGTATATTTCTTTATTTGAAGTGCTAGGATTAAGTTTTGAAGTAATTAGTGAAAAAACTGATGCTGAGTTAGAACTTTTGTTCTCACACACTACCGTGGAATCAATCAGTCCCAAACTGCAGATTCTTTATGATTTTTTTCCTAAAATGGAACGCGAACTAAAAAAAGTTGGCGTTACCATACAGCACATGTGGGAGCAATATATTGCCGTAAATCCTAATGGTTACCGAAGCTCGCAATTTGGACATCATTATAAAACATGGAGCAAACGAGTCAATCCAGTGATGCACATGAATCACAAAGCGGGTGATAAAATGTATGTGGATTATGCTGGAAAAACACTCTCCATCATTGATAAAGACACGGGAGAAATTAAAGAAGTACAATTTTTTGTAGCCATATTAGGAGCCAGTCAATACACCTATGCCGAAGCTTCCATGAGCCAACAAAAGGAAGATTTTGTTACATCGGTAGAAAATGCTATGCGTTTTTTTGAAGGTACTCCTGCGGCAATTGTTCCGGATAATTTAAAATCTGCAGTGATAAAAAGCAGTCGTTTTGAACCCACCATTAATGAAACCTTGGCTGATTTAGCCGAACATTACCAAACTACAATCTTGCCTGCTAGGGCTTATAAACCCCGAGACAAATCATTGGTTGAAGGAGCTGTTAAGATCTTGTATCGAAGGATTTATGTAAATCTAAAAGAAACTAAATTCTTTTCTCTGGAAGAATTAAACCAGCAAATATGGGATTTATTGGATGCTCATAACAGTCGAAAACTCACAGGACGTCCGTACTCTCGGATAGAATTATTTTTAGAAGATGAGCAACAAAAACTAAGTCCATTACCACAAGAACGTTTTGAAATCAAATACAAATCCTTTGCAACAGTAATGCAAAATGGGCATGTTCAATTAAGTCAGGACAAAAATTACTATAGCGTTCCGTATCAATATGTCAAGAAAAAAGCGAAACTATTGTATACCAAATCAACGGTAGAGATCTATCACAAATACAATCGAATAGCCATCCATCCAAGGAATTACAAACCTTATATCTATACCACAATCCCGGAACATATGGCTAGCACGCATCAATTTGTAGCTCAGTGGAGTGCTGCCCGCTTCATTGATTGGGCCAGTAGTATTGACGAGTCAGTAGCAGAATATATTATGCAAATAATTGAAAGTAGAAACCATCCTGAACAGGCTTATAAAAGTTGTTTGGGAATATTAAACTTCGAGAAAAAGGTAGGGAAAGAGCGATTACTAAATACCTGTAAGCGGGCACTTGGTTTTAAAATTTACAATTTTAAGACCATCCAAAATATTTTAGAAAACAACTTAGATCATACTGAATTTGAACAAGAACCTGAGCAGGAACTTCCAATTCATGCTAACATAAGAGGAAAACAGTATTATAATTAAATTAAAACACAGTAATCATGAATGACCCGAGCGTAAGCGAACGGGCGAAGCAATCCACAGTAACAAAAATGAAACAAATGAAGCTTTACGGCATGCACAATGCATTTAAAACAGCCATTGAAAGCGGAAAAACAGACCATTACACGCTCGATCAGTTTGTATCGATGCTCATTGATGCCGAATGGGATGAAAGGCACAATCGGCGTATTGCCCGCAGTATCACCAACGCCCGATTCCATTACAAGTCAAATATTGAAAATATCAATTTTGACCAAACCCGTAATCTGGATCGAAACACCATACTGCGTCTGGGAGAATGTGAATTTGTAGAAAAAAATGAAAACATTTTAATCACGGGAAGCACCGGTGTAGGTAAAAGTTATTTAGGCACTGCATTAGGTTATCAAGCCTGTATCCAAGGTTTTAAAGTAAGTTATTTTAATACTTCGAAGCTGTTTGCTAAATTAAAAATGGCCAAAGCAGATGGTTCTTACCTGCGAGAATTGGCCAAAATTGAACGGCAAGATGTTATTATATTAGACGATTTTGGACTCCAAGCTTTGGATAGTAGTAACAGAATTACCCTTTTAGAGATCATTGAAGACAGCCATAATAACGGTTCTATTATTGTCACCTCACAAATCCCAGTGCAAGGCTGGTTTGACATCATTGGAGAAAAAACCATAGCTGATGCTATTTTGGATAGGCTGATACATCAATCTCATCGACTCGAATTACATGGAGAATCTATGAGAAAAAAAAGAGGGATAAACAAAGGGTAATATTTAAGTATATTTGAATACTAATTAACAGATGAAAAAGAGTAGTTTTTAATGAAAAATGGGGTGCTCATTTTGCTCCGGAATTGGGTGCTCATTTTGAATTGGAATCAGGTGCTCACTTTAAATTGGAATTGGGTGGTCAATATCACTGGAATTTGCAGTGAAGGAGTAGCCTCATGGTCGTTACAAATTATAAATTGGCCTTGATTTAATTTTCTTTATCTAAATGAATTCCAATCTATGTGTCGCATAGTCAACCTGAACTCCCCTCATTTTCATTATCTCCTCAACATCTTGATAATTTAACGTAAACCTAAGTTTGAAATATACAGCTTGAAGAACAATAGATTTTGAATAACATTGACCTATGATATTCATGGACAGGATGATTTAAAAGGCCTAAAGATAAAAGTTATTGTCAGATGTGACAGAAACGTTATATGTTGTTATAACGAAAAAATTTTGAAATAGCGTACTTTTGTTGTTACCAACATTTACATAGTTAAAAAAATTGAATTAATTTATAAATCGAAAGTAATTCCAACTTTTCACTAATCTGCATAAATGAATTTTATGCTCAAAAATTCTTAGATTAAATCATTTAATATTACATACTTTAAAAACATTGCACTGGTCCATGCTGCATATTTTTTGGCATCATCGGTCTTCTCCATTGTATTATCCATAACTGATTTAATTATTAAAGGAATTGTTTTTTTATCATTAACAAGTTCACAAGCTCTAGCAATACCGTAGCTTTCCATTTCCAGTCCAATTGTTTTTCTATCATTAACTGATATCTCTTCAGCAAAATAACCTTCTTTATCTATTACTTGTCTAACACAGGCTACCGGTTCAAAGTGTACTGAAGTTTTATCCTTTCTGGTCTTATTTTCATCCTGTATAAATCTTTCAATTTGGGTCTTGTTCCTTTTAAATACAGAAATAGTAGCACTATCAGTATTGCTTGTTTCCAATTCTCTTTTAAATTCCGAAGCAGTTAATTTGCCCTTATCAATAGTAAACACCTTAGTCGATACAATAACATCTCCAATATTGGTATCTTCTGGTTTCCCTCCCATAACTCCAGTCATTATTAAAAATTTAGGCTTAAATCGCAATATCATTTCTGTAGCCAGAATGGATGCATCTACCATTCCTGTAGAAAGTTGAGAGACATATGCTACTTTTTTTTCTGGCTTATCTATAAAACTGCCATATTCTATATTATGCACGGTATTTTCAATTCTGCCTTCATTTTTAATAAGTGGAAGGACTTGCGCCATTTCATCTTCTTCCAGGGCTGTTATAATTACGTACTTAATATGCAATTCTTCTTTTATATCATTTATTAATTTCGGTTTATTTTCCAAGATTTCTTTTTTTGTATAGAGTTTTACTTGGTCTTTTTCTATAGAAGTTTTAACCTGATGATATCTACAGATATCTTTATTAAGTGAAATTTCATGATCTAAAAGCTCTTTTTTTATGACCACACCGTTTCCTTCCGATATGTATATTTCATCAAGCAAAGGATACCTATCCTTAATTCCAGAAGTTAAAAATGTTCTTATTCCTTTCTGTTCTAAGGTAAAGAACGCATGTACAGCCAAAAAAACATAAGTATTGTCATCCAGCTTTGAAATCACTTCATTTAGCTGTTGAAGATTTTCTACTAATTGAATGTCTTTAAATTGTGACGTTCCAAGAAATTGCAGATTTTTATCATAGTGTTCTTTCTCGTCGTAAACTAATAATACTACCTCGGATGCATTCATATTTTAAATTTTAATATTTGATTAAAAATTTTATCATTTGTATTTACTTGATGGCTATATAAAAAGTCGAAAATTGATCCATCGGATAAATAATTGAGGCTATTCAATCCCTCCTTACTGCTAAATTCTTTCACACTTTCTATGTAATAATTTTCGATCTCAAAAAAAAGATGCTCATTATCTTTATGGATACAAATTTTAACTGGTACAGCTTTATTGCTATAATACTTTAAATTATTATAAATCTCCTCAACAATTAGTTTATCGACATAGACCTCTGGGATATTAATAATATAGGATTCATCACCCAGCTTATTTTCTACCTCAATTTTTGTTTCTAATTGTTTCAATTTATCAATAAATTTACTGGTAAAACTAGCAGAATCTACAGTAGGAGTGTCAAAAATCTTCCTAAACTCTGATTCAATTCCGAAGCCAATCTGAATTGCTTCTAAAAATTCACATGCGATATCATAATTTTTAGGATCATTTCCTCTCTGACTTATATTAAAAACAAATTCATCAATTGAAACATACATTTGAAGTAGTGAATTACTTTTTTTCTCCATTTTATCAAGAATCAAGAAATAAGGATACGGTTTAAAAAAATCATCAAATGACCTATAAAATGTAATTATTTTATCTAGAAAGTTAAACTTAATCGTGCCCCAGCGATCTTTAATGATCACTATTTTATTTTCAGGCAAAACCTCTTTTTTCTCACTGCTATTCTTCATTTCCCTCAACGTAACAATAATCATAGAGATATTATGATTAATGGAGTTCCTGTCATCATGCAATCTTGGCTGATCCTGCTCCCAGTACAAGTTCCTAATTTCATTCAACTGCGACTTAAAGTCATTGCCTGTAGGTAATGTATTTATAAATGAACAAAACCTACTTAAATCAGACTTTGATTTTAAATCTAGCTTATCAGAATCCAGCATTTTCATTATAAATAACGACAGATCAAATGCGTGAGGTTTTAGAAACACTTCACTTTTATTTAATGGAAAATACACAAGTAGTTTATATAATATATAATTAAAACCATTTGATTTAATAAATGCCCCACTAGCAAACTCTAAGAGTTTTAAAAGGTTCTCTTCAGAAATTTTATTAATTAAATTTTCATTTTTATAAACTATGAAAAATAAATGAAGAATATCTCTCTTATTGTCATTCCAGTTATAGTATAGGTGTTTGTCTAAGTCAATTTTTAATCCATTGACAGGATGTCCAATTATTAACGTATCTACAAATTCTTGCAGTTTTTCTTTGATATCGGGCAGTAAATTTGCTATTCTATCATACAAGTACGGCTCATAAAGCAAACACATACATAAAAGTTCTATTTCTTTTGTCCTGTCTTCCGATTTATCTTTACCTTCATATTTTGTGATAAAAGAATTGAACCAATTAAAGCTCTCTTTATAAAATCGGTAGCCCGCTATTTTTCCTATTTCATTTCTAACTAAGATAATGTCTTTTTTAGGCAAAAAACCTGTTACTTTATTTTTTGCGAGATATTTATAATCATCAACACTGTCCTTTTGTGGACTAATATCCCTTAGAATTACCTGGGCAATATTTCTCAAACTCAGCGGAGTATTTTGAATTTTAAGTAATTCAGTCAGCCAATCAATTTCCTTAGAATAAGGTGAATTATTAAGATAAAATGTTGATATATGCCAATGACTCCCAAAGTAAATATTAACTTTTACTTCATTTCCAGTTCTGGTGCTTAGCATATTAATTCGCGAAAAGAACTCTCTCTTGTGATCATCCACTCGTCCAATCAGGCATAAAAGATCAATTTTGGAAGGGTTGAAAAATGATAGCTCATTAATCATCTGCAATAAAGAATCACCTGAACAGCTGCCATCATCTAAAATAAGAATTTTACTATCTTCTACAATACTGGAATAAAAGTCGGTCGTATGAGGAAACTTCCATCCTTCCTCAGTGTTGAAGCGTTCTAACTCGAAAAACTCTATAGAATGATTTTGAAAAATTTTAGATTTTAAAAGCTCAAAATCTAAAAATGATATATCTGAATTTTTAGGAAAAAATATCTTCAAATCATTAACCCTAGTTAATGAGGCTGCGTCAAAAATCTTGGTAAACAATGAAGGTAATTTTCCCTTTAAATTAGCATTTTCTCTCTTTAAGATGTTTTTTAAATTAAAAAAATAGGGATGAATAAGGTTATTAAACACCTTAAAATTTATCGTTATGTCATCATCTTCAAGATATTGAGAAAACTCCTCTGTATCATAAATAATTGTTTCTTTTAAAGTATTATTGTCAGAAAAAGTTATCGGTATGTTAGTATAGGGATTAATGCGAATTACTTCCTTTAGCCCCTGCTTGTCAGAAATCTCAGTCCTTAGATACTTTTTGATTGGGTAAGTGTATAGAGCTAAAATTTTGGATCCATATTCATTAATAAAATCTTTACTGTTTTCAAATTCTTTATCAAGTGTATTTGCAATTACAGCTATATTTACTAATTCAGATCCGGCCTTTGTTACAAGTTTGTTAAGTCTTTTGGTCATCCCTCCGGTAGAAATTGCATCACCTACTAAGACGTATTTTACTCCTGCTTTTAAATTTGCAATTTTTTTATCCCTTTCAAAAGAAAAATAATTATCCAAGAAGATACAGTTTTCTTCTATAATGAGTCTTTCCTTAATCATTGACTTAACAATTTTATGACTTGCAGCTGTGACAGCTATATAATTTATTGCATACTCATCTTCATTACTCATTATTATACGTTCATGCAACATCTTTGTTAATTGGAAGCAGTCTTCATCATTATTCAACAAATCTGTGAGTTGCAAAAATGTATTTTGATAGTAATTACCATTGCATAAATATAAACCTTCATTCCTCAGGCATTTATTCATTTCAAGTAGTTCTTCCACTAAAACATCATCGATATCGCGGAACTTTTTATAATAGCTATCTATAAAATTAATATGAGGCAAATGCGAATATACATTGTTGTGATCGTCATAAAACTGCAAATGCCCTAAAATGTTATTAAAATCCTTAAAATCACTTTTAGGACTTAAATGTCCTTCATAAACATATTTATTAAGATTTTTTTTATCATCCTCATTGTAAAGTCCAAGCCATAAAACATCCAATTCCTCTGAATTTGAGGAATAAATAAATGGTATTGGATGAATTTTGAAATTTTTTATCAGTTCACTAAGATTACACAACTCTTCGTTAATTGACTGTAAAATATGTTTTTCAGGAGGATGAAAAACTACTATATTGTTGTAATTATTAACTTCATAACTTGTTAGAAAGTAAAAAATAGATTTCTTTATAAGTCTTTCATCTCGGCATCCCAGAAAACTTATGTAATTCAAAAAGCATTTTGATGTTTTATTCTCCAGCCTTGTCCTTAAATTTTCAATTAATTCTGTGTAGATGAATTCTTTCTGCGAGTTTAAATTTTGGAATATTGTATATAAATTAATGTGTCTAGTATCATCAATCTTATTATTCTGAAAATTATATTCTGGCTTTATAACCGAATTATTAAACAAATCTATGTTTAAGAGGGCAGGCAGATAAATCGTAATAAAAGTTCCAGGAAAGTATTTTGAATTATCTCCAAATGTTTTGAATGCAGATTGAAGATTCGATGTATTCGAAAAATCATACATAATCTTCCCTTCATTACTTCTTAATATTAATAACCCTCTATACCTACGTACTATAGTTAATAAATCAAATAATCCTCTCGGAATAAAAAACGTATCATCGATCTCCTTAATTGGAAGTCTGGAGCTATTATATTCAAAAGCATGTTTAAGTACGTTATTATGCTCTATATCATCAACTGGAGTATTTGCAGAAATTTTTTTATCTATTCTGTATTGATTAAGTAAAGTCATTGCGATCCCTTCTCCAAAATCTACAAAAGAAAATTGAAGCAGTGGTTCACTTTTAAATGCTCCGTTATGTTTGAAAAATGTCACACTTTCAGCAAGTTCTTCTTCATAAAAATTCTTTTCAAGAATACTTTGAGAATGCCTCGAATTTCCTTGTTTAAGCGCAAGACTCATAAAAGCCCAATTTCTTTCATTTTGCAAAAAAGCAAAATTGGTATGGTCTAGAAAATTCTCATACAATTCCTTGGTTATTATGCTGCTTAAAGTTTTATTGACAAACGGATGATCGCAATTAGCCCTTATCAATTTTTCTCTTACAAGCTCATTAAGAGCATATATGGGTTCTATTTCATTGTCAAGTAATTTTTCATCTTTGTAATTTTCGATTCTGTCTAAAGAAACGAAAGGAGTAATACCAAATCTATCGTAAATTTCTTTATCTGATTCATTATACTTCCCTTTAGATTTAAGCTCTGAAATAAAAATTTTGACTGAGCCATAGTCTATGTCAAAATATGGACCAAAATTTCCATCACTAATAACAGAGTATATTTTCCATATTTCCCACAATTGGACAATTTGAATTTTAACCCTATCATTAACTTCACCAGTTGGTACGCCAGGCTCTAAGAATTTAACCTTAAAGGAAAGATTACTCGCGTAAAGATATTTTAGTACAGCAGTAAAAAGAAGAAGATTTTGATTTGATATCCATTGTACTTGACTAAGATCAAAGACAAACTCTTTTTCTTTTTTATCAATTGACTGGTATATATAGTTTATGAACTCATCTATATGTATTTCAGTAAACTTTATGGGGAATTTATAAACCATTTAAATTGTTAATTACATTTTTAAAAACTAAGAAATACAACTAATAAAAGCTGGTAATCAAAAAATCAAATATAATGCGATTTATTGCGATTCCATTCTCTTAAATAAAAAAATTTCCTACTTTTTCTTAAAAACATTATAATTCATGCTTTTGAAAATTATCATATTTCTGATTGAATATCATTGCTTTTATTTGCTTTATTATTTATTAGAATTTTCCTCACGTCACTAAATTTGATATTAACATTCTTAATTGCCTTATTTACTTGATCAGTTGTTAGGATAGATTTTGAATTAAATCCAGAAAGACGTGTCCGGTGGAATTCATATTCGGAACAAACAAAATACTTGTCAACATTTGTCCCTTTTGATTTAATTATGGACGCGGCTTTCCTTAATTTATTTCTTGAAGCTATTAGAATTTTTGCAACAAACAAATCCTTTTTGCTATTTAAGTCAATATTAAGAGGCATACATGTAGCGTTACTGTACTGAATAAACTTTAAGTTTTCTTTATATAAAACGTAATCATTATTGAATTTTATTTGAATTACAAGAACATTGTCTTCATATATGTCATTTCTAGTAATCCAATAGGAGTAAAGCCCCCCTATTTGCGAATCGTCAACGAAAACACCGTTTTCTCCAGAAAGTGAATCAATAATAGGTTTCGTTATATTATCTATATCTCCAATTTTATCTGTTTCCTGGCGCTCAACCGCATTTAAGTACCAAGTTAAATCAACTAATATGCTGCCAACAATTATCCACTTGAATTTCGAAAGTTCAGATTGAATTAGCCCAGATAATTTATCTATACTAGTTTTTCTAGATTGTCTACTTATTATTTTATCAAATCTTAGCGTTATTTTGATCTGACTATCTGCAAATTCCTCAATATTATAGTATTTCTGAAGATTGCAATTTTCTGTTTCAACTTGAATTTTCATACGATTATTTTTTTATTTAACAGCTGTATTTTTCTAGCACATAGAAGTTTCTAATAAAAGCGGAGTGAGCTATCGGTTAAAAGAATGTAAGCCGCAAACAAATATATTGGTAGATAAGAATATATCATCAAAACTTCAGCAAACTTCTTTTTTTTTATGGAAGTATGCAATTTTGTTTTGTAAGGAGAATTAGCACATTCAGATAATACTGATAAGTTTAAAAAAAACTATCGCGCAGATTTCTCCTCGATATTTTTAATAGCCTTTATAGCGTTTCTCCCCAGTAAAATATCATCAGCCATCACCTTAAGTGCAATAAGGTCATTAATATTACCATATGATCCTATTTGATCAATAGCATACCTGTAAATATTAGTAGAATCATGCTCATATTTAAATATTGACAATACATCCTTTGATTTTAAACAGGAGCGGCAGGCTGACAAAATACGGTCACCAAAAACGGATTCTACCGTAATTGTATCTTCATTGAAATATTCCCGCAAAGACACCTGACTTAATGCATTATTAAACACTTTCATACTGTCTATAAGGTAAGGTGATGACCTGTCGAAAAGTATACTTAATGCAGGGGCACATTTCTCCATTATGTATTTTTTTTCTAAATCCTTTCGATTGATCCAATACAAAACCTCTGCAAGAGAAACCAAAAGCTTTTCACCTTCATCTTTTCTGGTTTCAATTAAGCTGACAAAGTCATATTTGTACTTTACTAATATTATGCACACTACAATATGATTTTTCATCCTCTCCTGTGACATTGTCGCCTCTAGAATAGGTTTATTTAAAATTTTAAGCAGATCAGGACAGCACTGCGCACCAAGTAATTTTTCAGCCGATAAAATTAACAGGGATAAAAAAAGATCAAATTCTTCTTCATTTTTGATTGCCATTGCATAAAAGGCTTTCTGATCAGTTTGATCAAGGCTGTCAATA
This sequence comes from Flavobacterium sp. KS-LB2, assembly GCF_036895565.1. NCBI lineage: Bacteria > Pseudomonadati > Bacteroidota > Flavobacteriia > Flavobacteriales > Flavobacteriaceae > Flavobacterium > Flavobacterium sp. KS-LB2. Next base: position 1,661,317 of record NZ_CP145904.1, read on the forward strand.
ACATTATAAAAGGCGGAACTATATGGATGGTCAAACTGTGCATTAAACATAAAAGAAGCCTGCTTCCAGGATTTTTCGCAGTCCGGATCTGCTAATATTTCATGCATTTCTGACAACACCGTTTGCTCATAACTTTCAGCATCAGATTTAAGTGCCCCTAAAGCAGTAAGTGTTTCAAAAAGATTGGTAGACAGCCATGGATCTATTAATGTTGCTTTTGATCTAACTTTCACAATTGCTTCAATTAGCTCCTCCCGCTGGCGGTCAGTACTATGACAGTGCGGAACAACTTCCAAAATTTCAAATTTGAGTGTCCGGGGTAAGTACTCCCATTGGTTTGATAAGCAATGGGAAATTATGTTAAATAAAGCTTGTGCCCGTTCGTTAAAACGACATAGATGCAGCAACAGGTAAAACTGTCCTGTTTTTACATTACTGCGTTGGGCCAATTGCGCTATAGCATCAGAGGCAATTTTGTTTTCACTTTTAAATGACATAAATCCCGACTCCAGGCATGAAAAAAAATAGGACATACCCGATACAGTAATTGATTTTCCATTCAATGGACTGTAAATCGACTGAAATAAACCGTTTCTCAAACTAATTTTCTTATCTCTTGCTTCGCTTTTCATTATAGTAAATATCCGCTCCAGACAGGTATCCATCTCCCAGGCAATTGAAAACATTTCCTCCAGTAGCTTTCCACTGAATATTTGATAAATTATTATCTCAACAAAGGCAAGTTCATCGTTTCTCCACTCAGGTATGGAACCTTTTTTGATCATAACTTGGGGATGCTGTTCTGCTTCTATTACAAATTCTATACTATCTATTTCCTTACGCATCTTCAGAAGAATTTCTTTTAGTTTTTCAGCTGCCCAGAACCGACAGAACTCGCCTGCTTCGCCCTCCAACAGTAAAAGAAGCAGATCCGTATCTCCAATACTTTCAAGTATTTTTTCCTTAAGTACATTGTCTTCTATAGATCCTAATACTAGCAATCTCTTCTCATCATTCTTGGGAGCATTAAACTCTTCGATTACGGCAAAAGAGTCTTCATTAAATCTTGCGATGCCCTCTGCCGTAAAAAAATTCAAAAGCATTTCGTGACCGAAACTTATCCTAGCAAAATCCTTAACTAATATTTTGGTGCTTAAACAGCGTTCAAGAACATACGTTTCCATTTTACTATCCATTAAAATGGTGTCAACCTGTCTCAAAGAAATGCTGAATGAAATCTCTTGGGACATTTTTCTGGCAATTGCAGAAAGTAAATAAATACCATCTTTATCCATATCCATGAGTTTTCTTCTGACATACAATTCAAATAAGCTGTATCTGCTGATTCTATCAACCCCAAATATGCCAATCTCACCGACCATTTTGGCTTCCATAGAGGTCGATACCATATCTAAAATGGGTTTAAGCTTGTTTGCCGAATTTGAATATTTACTAGCAATGGCAGCCTTCAGTTCGGAATCAGGCCTATAAACTTTTATTGTTACGCTTCCAAGCGCTACCAGACTCTCTGTGAGCTGCTGGGTGGTTACAATGAAAAGTATTTTATATTTGGAAGAAAATTCTTTAAGCTCCGATATAAGCCTTTCCGATACCTCTAAAGGACATTCATTAAGACCATCAAGTACCAAAAGGATTTTTTTATTGGTCGACTGGCAGGCTTTTATAAAGGACAATACACAGACAAACCCGTATTTCCAAACCTCCTGCTCAATTAAGCAAGAAAGACTCAAATCTGAATAATTTAACTTTAGTACTACCGGCAGCACTCCTTTACTACATAAAGACATAGCCCAAGCTATTGCCATAAAAGACTTTCCGCAGCCCGATTCTCCAATAATTACTGCGCCTTTCTCATCAAAAAGCTCCTCGAACAGCACATTGGTACAAATCTGGGAATTCTGTTTATCTAGGTCAAAATGAACAAGTTTATTTACTTCTGTAGCGTAAAATTTCTCAATGACTTCTAAATAATTTTTAACTTTATTATGGTCTTCAGTAAAAATAATTGATGTTTCCCTCACGTTAGATTTTCCAAACTCAAATTTTAGAAACTCTTTTATTTCAAAAAAACGACTTGGGTCCTCTAGGTAAACAAAAGCAATTTCCTTTATAAGATCTGACAGGTAAAGTACGTCCCTTTCCATTTCAAAAATATCTTCATGCCCTGATATGACAGTCTTTCTTTTTTTTCTGCCACGAAGAATTAAAAATTTTATACCGCCTGTAAATCGCTTATCAAGACCATGCTGCTTAAATTTCTCAAGTGATTCCCTAATCTTTGTTATTGTAGTATCGGAGGTTATTTGAAATGCAATTTTTGATGAACCGCTCTCACCTAGATCAACTGCCGGAAAATTATTTTGCTCCTTGCCCAGATTCTTAAGCTCATAACCGTATACCAGATTGAGAAGTTTCAAACAGATGCCTTCAGATACCTTATTGATGTCTGTATAGTTCAGTGCGGTGGAAACATCGATCTCCAGGATCCATGCCATTATATAACTGTTAATTTCTCTAATTTCTTCCTGCTGTTTTGGCATTTCAAGAATTTTAAATGTAAAAATAGCATATTTACAATTCAGCAGATACAGCAATCTGATATTATTTTACCGTCAGCTGCTGCTGACTGCTTTGTCTCATATCTTACCTTGCAGTGTAGCAGCTATCCTTTCCAAAGTGTTCAGCTTTTTACCGTGGCAATACAAAAACAAAATCATCAGACCAGAACACAGCTATCCGAAAGTTTCACTAAATATTAGGAAAATTTTCGGATACCTGTGGCTTAAAATAAAGAATACCTGACATTATATTTTAGTATTCCTTTTCATTCGGATTATATTACTATAATCACCGTAAATTTCTGATAATTATTGTAGTAGTATCCGTAAAAGGTATAAAAGTTTGTTTGTTTTATTTCGTGTTATTTTTTTCAGATCAGAACCTCATTTGTACCTCAAAATCTGAAACCCCAGTAAACACTGGACTATTGATTTCTGTATCTAAAACAAGACAACTACAATTATTTTACTGGTAATGAAAAAATTGTTTATATCACTCCAGTTCTTAACTCTTGAAATCAAGCAAGTCAAATTTGCCAAAGATCTCTACATAAATTACTGAAGCAAAAACTGATATCAAGATAAATTTGATGAAAAATACAGGTAATTTTATAAGTTTCTCAAGTTCTTCAATTAACATTCGTATAGTTCCCACACTTTCCCACTTTTAATTTGCATTTTTAATTTTATCAACATCGAACTGCTTTACATCGATTGTTCGCTTGAATAAAATATAATCCGAACCTGAAGCTTCAGCTTGTTTTAAAACTTTATCCAGTTTATAAGCTTTAGATCTTTCCTTTTTCTCATTTTTAAAGATAATGCTATACTCTTGCACTATTGCTGCTGCATCGCTTGGTGAAAGGATATTAAATGCCTCAATAATATCATTGTGATTGTGTCCATCTATGCTCACTTTACTATAAATATTTTTTACAAGAGGGTGGATTTTCAATGCGAAAGCAGCTTTCTTTTGTTTCGAACCATTACAAAACAAATAAATTAATATTCTGAATTCGTAATGGCTGTCTTGGTAATATTTCTCAACGTTACCCATTAAAATTTCTAGATCAACTTTCTCAATGATTTCTTCAAGTTTTTTCATGTGCTTTTGCATTGAAAAAATCGATAGATTTAATAATGGCTTCCAATATCTTGGAGTAGCATTTGCAAGTTCATCCGCAAGTTTTTCACTATCTAAGACGGAAAGTATTTTTTCTATATCATTTTCATACATTGCCACAGGAAATAAACCAGCAAGAAACACAGGGTAATCCATCTCCTTTATAGGACAACCTTTAAGCGCATTGCAAACCGCTGTTGTGGCCGTCTTGATATGGCTTCTGTGTAAGTCAAAAATAAAAGCCGAAAAAAATTGCATTACTCGATCAATACTTTCAACATCTCCTTTTTTAACTTGATTAAGAGCTTTTTCAAAATCTTTCACGTTTAATCCTTTGGTTACATCGAATATCCAGGCAGGGTGGACTTCCCATATATTCTGAAAAATCGAATAAATATATTTAAAATCTTCAGGTCTCGCTTCTTTTATAAGTTTAGTGAGACTCTTCTTATCCAATAAGTCGCACATAGGAACAATTACTTCTTTCGCGTGATTACTTAGCGTTGTAAAGATTTCTGAAATAGCATAGAAGTAGTTCAATTTTTCTGTATTGATTAACATTGCTATTTCTTCTGCTCTGTCCTTAAATGCGGAATTTACAGTTTTGTCGTTACACTGGTTCGCTGTATACCGCATCAACCTAGCTAGTAAACCTAAAGTTTCTACACTTTCATAGCAAGTTGTTTCTACCAAGCTATTCCAGTCTGTATTGGCAGGATTACACCAATTGGCTAAATATCTTGAAGCATCGGAGTTGCTCAACCAAGACCATAAAATTGTAATTTCCTTTACATTGGAATAATTTTTAAAAACAACATCAAGCAACTCGCTACATTCAACAGGCGAAATTTTATAAAAATGTTCAATAAATTTCCTTGCAAACTGTCTGTGAATGGTTTTATATCGTCCTCGCTCATTCTTTAAAAACCTACGTGCGCATAATGTGTCTAATCTCTCTTGAAGCCACTCCCTTTCCGGTTGTGACTTGACTTTTAGTATACTATTGGTTTTAAACAACTGCATAATTTCTTCAACAGAACATCCTTTTTCAAATTGAGATATCTGTTTAATTGATAAATACAGAAATATGATGTCAAATCGATCGCGCTGTTGAAGTTCAAGCTTGATATCACCTACCTTTTCCAGTCCCCCGCCTATTAAAAAAATAAATTGCCAGACGGTCTCAGAAGAATTTAAGTAACTGTCAATTAAATAATTTAGGGATGTGCTTAATTCACTGTAACCTAATGGAAAATGATTTATATCGTCTAATTTCTTTGCTTTCAGAAAATCGACAATTTCGATTTCATTTGATAGCAATGATGATTTTACCGAATGTTTGATTTCACTCCAGGAAATGTATTTCACAGAGTTAAGGAAATGTTCTTCTATATCATTATTGTTTTTAAAATCATTTCTTGTATTAACAACAATAATTTGTCTACTTACATCGGCAGCGCTTAGAATCCTTTCGATATGCTCTCCATGCAATTTAGCATTTGCATCGTCGACTATTAAAATAACATTCTTTACTAAAGATAAAAATTGGAGTATTTCCGCACTTGATTTGGTATCCGAATTATCAGCGATTGTGTATTTATAAACATTTTTTGCAATCTGCGCACCTGCAATTCCAAATACCATAGTAGTTTTTCCACTTCCTGAATCACCTGTAATAACAAGTTTGTTTTCGGCATTTAGTACTTGGAGAGCGTTTTCTGAAAGCGATCCTTTTGAAAGCACTACACATACAGATGGCCTAGGTGCACCATAGTTGAAAATTTCGGTTATTGAGCCTTCACTTGTGTAGTCTACAAATTCTATTGTCTTAAATGGAAAGCTCAGGCCTTTATCCAAAAATAATTTGGCAACTTGCCATAAATTTTCCCATTTCCTTTTAATGTGTATTTGATCCGATCTTTTATATTTATGTTGGTGGATCTGGACATGATGAGTTGGACAGACCAATAGTAGATTTTCTTCGCTGTGGTTCTGATTTACGTGATACTCTTCAATATGGTGAATTTGAAATGGTTTATCAACAATTCCATCTTCACAAAAACAACAAGCACTACCGCTCTTATCTATTATGCTTTGAATGACAACTGGGTCAATAATTGCCCGATTCACCTTTAAAGTAATAAGGTCAGCCTCGACATCAGTAAACCCTGCCACCAATAATGCTTTTTTATTTTGATTAGAAAGGCCGGAAACAGTTAGATGTCGTACGTCAATTTTATTTATCAGTAATGTGTCAAATCCTAGTCCTAATAACTTACTTCTTGTCCTTGCGTGCATGATTATAAATTAATTTAACTAAATCAGTAGCCTTGTAGCTGCTGAATTTTATTGTTATATAATTGCTTATTTAATTAGAATGCCTATGGCTTCGGAAAGTCTTTTCCAAGGTCATCATAAAGCTTTCTTCCTTTGGTATGCCAGTCAATTTTGGAAAGTTAAAGGTAAAAAACTTATTTTAGATGCGACAGAACCTAATCTATTTCCTTTCTTTAATTTCTTTTTTTGTTTCCTAAGACTTTTTTTTTCATTTAAAGAGGTCTCAAGTTCTATTTTCTTAACTAATAATCCAACATTTCGTTTTGTAGCTTCATTGAGATAGTAACAGTTAGATCATATTGGCGAGGTATATATTGGAAATTTAATATATTTTCTCTTAATTTCCGTATCCCTATTCTAAAATTCTGGTTTGTTTTAAAATTTATATTGAATTTGACATTGCTAATTTTTTTAAATCATTTGAAAAATGGTTCTAAAATTGTCTATACAGGGCGGATAAGTGAGAAAAAATCTTATTGCCTCTCTTAATATTTTAAAGAACAATTGTAAAGTAGAAAAAACTATTTGATACCTTCCTTAACTCGCATCTCTAAAGTCCTTTAGGGAATTGTGAAATATACAGTAACACTATTTGTTTATGGATAATGGAAACAGGCTACTTATAAAACAGATTATTTCAAATATAAATGCAATTTATTATCTTTACATTACAATGATTTATCGCTCTAAAAGTTAAGTGATCCTATTGTTGACACCGTCTTAAATAGTATATGGCAAGTCCTGTATTTATTGATAAAATTATAAAGCCATAGGAGTCTCTTTATCTTAAATCTTCAAATAAAAAAATTAAATATTTCTCTGTAAAAATCAATTAACTAAAATTAACTAAATTCGACTGTTAAATAAAGCGATATTCAATTTCTTTAAATCATCCATAAAATGGCTCGAAAACTGTCCTGCGAAGACCACGAAAATCACTAATAAAATGGTGGCCCGATAAAGAAAAAGAATTTAAAAATTTATTTACTTTAAAGATCATCATTTACACTAACAATTTTGTAATAATCCTCCAAAAAATCGTTAGATTTTTCAAGATTACTCGCTAATATCTAATGCTTCGAACAAATTCTAAACAGTTTATGGAAGATTATTTTAGAAAGTTGGCTTGCTAATTTTTTAGTAGCGGGAACATGACTCTAACCAATTTTAGTTTAATCTATTTAAATATTAAATATTTTTAGAAGAAAGCTTCTTCAAGTCTTGTACAAAATGGTTCGTAAACAGGTTCGTAAGGACCACAAAAATTTAAAACTCCAAAGTCATTTGATTTTGGAGTTTTTTTTATCGATAAAAACGGATAAAAACACCTTACTTTTAAAAGTATCTTTGTTTTCAGCGAATTTTGATTAGAAGCTCGTTAAGTCAATAAAGACAAGCTTAAAATTTGTAAAAACATATTTCTTAGGAAATATTTATTTTTCTTCTCATAGATATTTTTGAAGGTTTCTTTTAAAATATTGAGCACTATCCACAGCACTTTGCATAGAGTTAATTGCAAAGTTCCCTCCTTGTTCAATGTAATAAAATTCGAGACCTGATTGTATTGGGTCAGGAAGTATTTCATTATAATTGATGGTACCATTACCAAGTTCTGTATAATCTCTTGTGATTTTATCGATATCTTTAATGTGCCACATTACATATCTTCCAGGTTGCGCATCAATCAATTCTTTAGGAGTATAATTTGATGAATGAACTACCCAATACATATCCATCTGTAATTTGACTAAAGAAGAGTCTGTTTCACTAATTATAATGTCGAATGCATTTTGTCCATTTTGATTTTGGAACTCAAAACCATGATTATGATATGCAAATCCAAGACCTGCGCTATTTACTTGTTCACCTATGACATTAAGCTTTTTAGACATCAATTTAAAATTATCAATAGTTCGCTGTTCAGGAGCTATCCATGGCCATGTAATATACTTGCTGTTTAATGCTTTTGCTCCAATAATACACTGATCTACAAAACGTTTTAATTCGTCATCAGATTTTTCTAAGTATGATGAAAAACCATAATGACCACTACTAACGGACAGATTCAAATCATCTAAAATTTGCTTAAATTCTGTAGATTTATATCCGTAATACATTCCTTTAACGTTATCAAAACCATATATTTCAAAATCTTCATAACCTGCATTTTTTAAATATTTTAAAGTATTTATAGGATCTTTAGCCATTTCATCTCTTATAGAATAAAGTTGATATCCCATCTTATATTTTGGTTTGTTAATCAAACAAAAGTTAGATAATGGTAAAATTGTAGCAATTGCTAGCATTCCTGAATTCTCAATAAATTTTCTTCGATTCATTATATTTATGATTAATTGAATTTTGAATAATACATTTTTTGATTACTGACTATTATTGTAATATATCCTAAATACAATATTACACATAAAATCACATATTTTTTTATAAACACATCTATTTCAGTATAATACACATAAATAGTAACCTATGATTTCAAAACAGCTAAAAGGTGTTCAACCACAATCCCTAATCGTTTACTAATTTAAAAACCTCTAAAGTTATTTAATTTAGGTGTTTTCTTTTGTTTAGCTATAACTTATATAATTTGTGAAAATTAGAAAAAAATAAATACATATTTTGAGTTTAGTCCAAAGATAACAGCATTTTTTTTTTAGTTGTATATCTTTCCTTTTTTTAGATAGTATTGATAATTAGCCTGAAAAGCAATTATTATCCAAAGCCAATTAGTCTAATGTCAAAGCTCCAAGAATTTCTTCAGACATGAAAGGTCCACCGGGATATTTGGCCGTATAATCCAAATTCATCCAGATTTGTCCGCGCTCATCTACATGATAATGAAGTTTGTTTTCTTTGCTTTCATTTACAAATAAAACATTTTTAATCAGAAAGTTAACTTTTTCTAAATCAGTCAGAGTGCCTATCAGTATTTCTGGATAAATATGTCCAGTAGTATGTATCAATCTGGGAGTTCCTCCAATAGACTTAATAGCGGCAGCCATTAGTATCGAATGATCATCACAATCTCCAGAAAAATAAAGCAGCGATTCCGTCGCCGTAGCAATATAATCTCGTGCTTTTGGATCGCTTACGTAGTTCCATCGGCTATTTATTTCTTTGAAAACGGCAAAGCATTGTATGATGGTTCTGTAATCAGAATAGCCTTTTATGTCTTTAAAATGTTTTGTAGTAGCCATAACTGCAAAATTCCGGATTTTAGGATTTTGATATTCTATGGCATTGATAATTTTTGATTTATTGGGAAACGGAAGCAACTTTGCAATAATAATATCTTGTGGATATGGATTGTCAGACATCGTGTACATTATCGAATTATAATCTTCAAAAACGCTGTTAAATCCATAGTTTCCAATGGTAGAACCGTACACTAAAACCAATAAATAGAGAATAATACAAAAGAGGATAATCGTTCGCAAGAATCGAAGGATGATTTGAATTATTACAATCATCACCAAAAACAGCACTACCCTGTCAATATTAAGAGGCCAATTTGGGTTGATTAAGTTTTGATGCAAGATGATAAAAACCGGAATGGCAATTAATATGTTCAGAACAAAAATAATAACGTCGTCCCAAGGTTTTTTAACCTGGAATCGCTGTTTTATACCCTGAAAATTAATTTCTTTTATTTTTATCATAGTAAAAATAAAAACAGTAATCTAGACTGTTTTTACAATATCCTCAAAAGTACCTTTTTTATCGATAATTTTAAGTTGAAAAAGTTGATTTTGAACTTTGTTTAACATTTCTGCGTATAATGGCTTTTGAGACCATTGTGTTAATGAAAGCCATTCTTGAATATCTTCTATTTTTTGATGATACTTTAAAGCCAAAGTTTTATCAATACTCGGAATATCTTTAAAATCTTCTGTAGTTTGATTAATGATTGCAAGAATTTTTGAAATAAGAACTGGATTGATTTCCAAAACTTCTTCTCGAACTGCTATTACAAAACAAGGCCAAGGTGTAGGGCAATCAGCAATTCTTCTGAAAATACCTTTATCGACTAATGGTTTGGTCATGAAGCGTTCCCACATGAAATAATCAGCCGTTCCATTTGTCAACGCTTCAACAGCGCCGTCGATAGTATTTACAATTTCAAATTCCAGATTATCAGTTTTCCATCCTTGATTGTCAGCATTGACATACGCCATTAATTGAGAACCAGAACCCAATCTGGAAATGGCAACTTTTTTGTTTTCTAAATCAGCTAATGTCTTATAATTAGAGTTTGCCGCTACGTGAATTCCCCAAATTAATGGGCTTTCCACATACACCTGAACTATTTTGCTTGGATTTCCTGCAACGATATCTTTTACGATTCCTTCGGTTAGGATTACCGCAATATCAGTTTCACCATCACGAAGCATTTGGCACATTTTCCCAGTTCCTTCAGGCACATCGGTCCATTGTAAATCGATATTTTCTTTTTCGAAATCTCCGTTTTCTATGGCTAAATTCCAAGGAAGATTGAAATGTTCTGGAACTCCAGCTATTTTTATTGTTTTCATTATAAGTTAGGATTTTTTAATTCGTACCAATTCCAAGAAACGCCGTCTTCAAGATATCGTTCGGTCATTTTCAGTCCAATTTTTTGCAATATTCTGTTTGATGCGATATTATCTGTGTGTGCTGCAGCTTCCATGATTTTGATTTTCAATACATTAAAACCATAATCCAGCCATGCAAAACTGGCTTCACTTGCATATCCTTTTCCCCAGAATTTTTCATTTAATCGATAGCCAATATCGTAGAAATGAATTTTATTATTGACCATTTCGGTGTTGTATTTTAATCCGGCCCAACCAATTAATTCTTCGGTTTCTTTCAAAACAACCACAAATCGCCCAATATTATTTTGAACATACTGCGCTCTAACATATTCTATATACGAATGTACTTCGCTGATATCCGTTAATGGTTTGTTCCAAAGATATTGATGTACCTTAGGATTACTGTCCATTTCAAATAATGCTTCTGCATCTGAAGCGAGCATTTCTCTTAAAATTAATCGGTCGGTTTCTAAAATAAGATTCATGTTTTACTAAAATTTAATGGTTCCCGATTTAGCCCTGATGGTAACGTAAATCCTATTGCGCCGGGGTTCGGCGGAATAGATTGCAGCGTACAGCAGGAGTCAGCTCCTAAAATTACACATTAATATCTTTAAAATTATTCAATTTTGCATATCGAATCATACTGGTGAAGGCTTCTTGATCCAGTTTGGGTATTTCCAGAATGGAGTTTAGCAAAGTGGTATCGTATTCATTGGCAGCTGTTGTAAAGTATGGGTTTAAATGTTTTCCAATACTTTCATAATACAATTTTTCGATCGTATTTTTGTATTTAAAGTCTAACGAATTTTGTATCAAAGTAAAATTAGAGTAACCAACTTCCTTCATAATCAACCGCAATCCATTTACCATATTAAAACTCTTATTATGTACAATATTAAGCTGTTCTATATCGTCTCTTTCGAATGTATTTACAATCACTTTTGCAACATAATCGACAGGAATAATGTTCAAAACGGTGTCTTCATTGACAATAAAACGCACATTTTCTTGATCTCCTTTTCGCTGGGAAGTGAAGTGAAAGAATTTAGCCAAAAGATAAAAAACCATATATTTCGAAATAAAATACTGGTTTTCTGTTCCTAACATTTTACCTCCAATCACACTTGGACGTAAAATTTGAAAAGGCAAATTTATTTTTTTACATTCTTGGGCTATAAAATTTTCCGAGTGGAATTTGGCATTCTCATACGCATTGCGGTGCTCCGGTTGGAAGCCTAAACTATGAAAATCATTGTCAATTAATCCTTTTCTGTTTCCAGATGAAAAAGCAGTTCCAATGTAAATGAACTTTTTTATAAAAGGATGAAATAAAGTAAAAAGTGATTTTGTAATTTTGGTATTTTCATCAAAAATCTTTTCACGCTGGGCTTCATCTGTCGATAAATTAACAAATCCTGCAGAGTGAATGAAATAGGCCTCTTTTATTTGACTTGAAAAAGTATCTTGAATTACAGCCAAATCGGTATCAATGATTTCAATGTATTCGTGCAGTTTTGCGATTCCTTTGTCTTTTATGATTTTTGGCGTATAACTGCTGGATAAAAGTTCATTGATGCGATCTAAAGCGGATTTTTTGCCTTTATTTCGTGCAATTATAAAAAGTTTTCCATCCATTTTAGTATTGATGAAAAGCTCTAGAATTTCATACATAATATGAGATCCCAAAACTCCCGTTGCACCTGTAAGTATTATTTTCATTATCGTTTTGTTCTAAAAACAAATGTAGTTTTAAAAAAATTAAAAGCACTTTTTTAAAACTACAAATGGCACGGTTTTGAAAATTAATTTCTCTATCCTAAAGCAATTTTTTCTAATGTATACGCAATCAATTCATCAACGGCTTTGTATGGATCTTCACTGAATGTTCCCGAAGCACGATTGGCAATTATCGCGTTTAATGACAATGCTTGATGTCCTAAAAGCGCCGAAAGTCCATAAATTGCTGCGGTTTCCATTTCTAAGTTGGTAATTTGGTTGTCACCAAATTTAAAATTATCCATTTTAGAATTTAGCGCTTCATCTTGAATATTCAAACGCAAAACTCGGCCTTGTGGACCGTAAAAACCACCTGCAGTTGCGGTTATTCCTTTGTGCATTTTGTCGCTTTCAATTATTTTTTCTAATTTTTCGGAACAAGTAATCACATACGGTTTACCTTTTCGTAAATCCCAATTGGTGTGTTTCACAAAAGCATCTTCCATTTCCAGATTAGAAACTTCGTCAATTAAATAGGAGCGAAGCATGTTATCCAGTCCTAATCCAAATTTTGACATCACAAAGCTGTCTACTGGAATATCCGCTTGCAAAGAACCCGAAGTTCCTATACGAATTATGTTTAATGACGTTAAATTTTCTTTTGGCTGACGGGTTTTCAAATCAATATTAACCAAAGCGTCCAGTTCGTTGATGACGATATCAATATTATCAGGACCAATTCCTGTAGACATTACTGTAATTCGCTTGCCTTTAAAAATCCCGGTTTGGGTTTTGAATTCTCTTTTTTGTGTCGAAAATTCAATGCTGTCAAAAAACTGTGTGATTTTTTCCACGCGATTTTGATCTCCTACAAAGATGATGTCGTGTGCAATATGTTCTGGTTTTAAATTCAAATGGTAAACGCTACCGTCTGGATTTAATATTAATTCTGATGATTGTATCATTATTTTTTTTGTTTAAGGTTTAAGGTTTCAAGTTGCTCAACTGAATACTGAACATTTTTTACCCTCCAACTCGTTTTACTTTAAATCCTTTTTCTTTTAAAATAGTCATTATTTTATCCCGATAATCCCCTTGAATAATGATGGAATCGTCTTTGAAAGTACCACCAACACTCAATTTGGTTTTGATTTCTTTGGCTAAAATTTTAAAATCGGCGTCGCTTCCTTCGTATCCCTCAATTATAGTGGTCGCTTTTCCTTTTCGTTTTTCGAATTTACAAATCATAGGTTCTTTTTGAACGTATAATTCGTGAGCCACTTCCTCAATTTGCTCTTCAGGCGATGGTTCGTGATCTGGAAAAAGGTTTTTTAATTGGTCTTGTAAGTCCATAACTTTATATATTTTGAACGCTGATAATGCTGAGTTAAATTGGTAAAAAACAAAAGACATTAAGCATAAACTTAATGTCTTTTAGTATTTGACGTAAATTAAGTTTACTTTTTAATAAGACCTAAATCTACTAAACGCTCGTACAAATAAGCTCCTGCAGTAATATCTTCGAATTTTTTTGGATGTTCTGCATCAATACAGTTTTCCAAACAATCCAATTTCATATCACTCACAGGATGCATAAAAAACGGAATAGAATAACGTGAAGTTCCCCATAATTCTCTTGGTGGGTTTACAACTTGATGAATCGTAGATTTCAATTTGTTATTCGTATGGCGTGATAACATATCACCCACATTGATAACTAATTCATCCGATTCAGCAATAGCATCAATCCATTCTCCGTTGTGATTTTGTACTTGCAATCCTTTTCCTTGCGCACCCATCAACAAAGTAATCAAGTTGATATCACCATGAGCAGCAGCACGAATTGCGTTTGCTGGTTCAGATGTGATTGGTGGGTAATGAATAGGTCTTAAGATTGAATTTCCGTCTTTAGCATATTGGTCAAAATAAAATTCATCTAAACCAAGGTGTAAAGCCAAAGCTCTTAAAACATAGACTCCTGTTTTTTCCAGCATTTGGTACGCTTCTTTACCTACAACATTAAAACGGGGAAGTTCTTTAACTTCAACATTTTTTGGGTACTCTGAAGCATATTTTGAATCTTCAGACACATATTGTCCAAAGTGCCAAAATTCCTTCAAATCGCCTTCTTTTCTGCCTTTGGCATGCTCTGTCCCGAAAGAAACATAGCCTCTTTGTCCGCCAATGCCAGGAATTTCATAACTGTGTTTTGTTTCTAAAGGTAAAGCGAAAAAATTTCTGATTTCACCATACAATTCATCAACCAACTGGTCGTTTAAAAAATGCCCTTTGAGTGCTACGAAGCCAATATCTTCAAATGCACTTCCGATTTCATTTACAAATTTTTGTTTACGTGCCGGGTCATCCGACAGGAAATCACGCAAGTCAACACTAGGAATGTTTTGCATACTTTTAAATATTTTTTAATAACTTGAAGGTTAAAAACCTTGCAGATACAAATGTAAAGAATAATTTTATATTTGAATTTTAAAACTTATAAACAATATAAAAAAATATAACAAAATAACACTAAACTGTTATATTTTTTTATCTTTGAACCATACAATAAAACCGAAAAAATGACTTTCGATAGAAAAAATCTCACTGATAATCAATTATTAGATTTATACAAAAAGCTTTTGAAGCCCCGACTCATTGAAGAGAAAATGCTCAAGTTGATTCGCCAAGGCAAAGTATCCAAATGGTTTTCTGGAATTGGTCAAGAGGCTATTTCTGTGGGTGTCACAGCAGTTTTAGATTCAGATGAGTACATTTTACCAATGCACAGAAATCTTGGTGTTTTCACCGGAAGGGATATTCCGTTATACCGCCTTTTTTCGCAATGGCAAGGCAAAGCCAATGGTTTTACCAAAGGGCGTGATCGCAGTTTTCACTTTGGAACACAACAATACAAGATTATAGGAATGATTTCACATTTAGGTCCGCAATTAGGCGTTGCTGACGGAATCGCATTGGCAAATAAACTCAAGAAAAACGGAAAAGTAACCGCAGTTTTTACTGGTGAAGGAGCAACAAGTGAAGGTGATTTTCATGAAGCATTGAATATTGCTTCGGTTTGGGAATTGCCGGTGATGTTTGTCATAGAAAATAATGGTTATGGATTGTCAACTCCTACAAACGAGCAATACCGTTGCGAAAACCTTGCTGATAAAGGGAAAGGCTACGGAATGGAAAGTCATATTGTTGATGGAAATAATATACTGGAAGTGTTTAATTTGTTATCTGAATTGAAGGCTTCGATGATAGAAAATCCACGTCCGATTTTATTAGAATTCAAAACCTTCAGAATGCGCGGACATGAAGAGGCGAGTGGGACTAAATACGTTCCGCAAGAGTTGATGGATATGTGGGCGATTAAAGATCCAGTAGAAAATTATAGAAAGTATTTGACAGAAAACGGAGTTCTTACCGATGATTATGATACTGCATTACATATTGAAATAAAGAAAGAAATTGAAGAACATTTGGCTGTTGCCAATGCCGAACCGGAAATTGAAGCTACGTTAAGTGAAGAACTAAATGATGTGTACAAACCGTTTGTATTTGAACAAGTTAATCCATCAGAAGAAAAAGAAAATATTCGTTTTATAGATGCAATTTCCAGTAGTTTGAGACAATCGATGGAACGTCATGAAAACTCGGTAATCATGGGACAAGATATCGCTGAATATGGTGGTGCTTTCAAAATTACAGATGGTTTTGTAGCGCAGTTTGGTAAAGAGCGCGTCATCAATACACCCATTTGTGAAAGTGCAGTAGTTTCGGCAGGAATGGGATTGTCGATTAATGGATACAAAGCGATTGTGGAAATGCAGTTCGCTGATTTTGTTTCCACAGGATTTAATCCAATTGTCAATTTATTAGCCAAATCACATTACCGTTGGTTAGAAAAAGCTGATGTTGTAGTTAGAATGCCTTGCGGCGGAGGAACACAAGCGGGGCCTTTTCACTCGCAAACCAATGAAGCTTGGTTTACTAAAACTCCGGGATTAAAAGTTGTTTATCCAGCATTTCCTTATGATGCGAAAGGATTGTTGAATACTTCTATAAACGACCCGAATCCAGTTTTATTCTTTGAACACAAACAATTGTACCGAAGTGTGTACCAAGATGTCCCAAATGACTATTATACAATTCCATTAGGAAAAGCATCTTTTTTGAAAGAAGGAAATCAAGTTACGATTATTTCGTTTGGAGCAGCCGTGCATTGGGCTTTGGAAACTTTAGCAAAAAACCCTCAAATTTCTGCTGATTTACTAGATTTGAGAACTTTACAACCTTTAGATACCGAATCTATTTTTGCATCAGTAAAGAGAACGGGAAGAGTGATTATTTATCAGGAAGACAGTATGTTTGGTGGTATTGCCAGTGATATATCGGCAATGATTATGGAAAATTGTTTCAAATACCTTGATGCACCCGTAAAACGGGTGGCAAGTTTAGATACACCGATTCCGTTTACAAAAGCATTAGAAGATCAATATTTGCCAAAAGGTCAATTCGAAAGTGATCTGAAGGAACTCTTGGCGTACTAATAGTTAAATTATAATTAGGTTATTTTTAGTGTTTTAATTCTAAAAATAACCTAATAGCCAATAGATTATTATGAAAATAATAATTGTTCCAAAACAGCCACCACCTAATTTTTTGGCACCGTAACCTGCAAGTATTGTTTTAAAAAATCCATTCATAATTTTAAATTTTTAAGTATCCTTTAAAAGTAATGAATATTTTTTAGACGGAGTGTTTTAGTTTAATTCTAAAAATATTTTCTTAATCAATTCAATTTCTTCTTGATACATTGTTTTTTTTCTAGTGGCAAAATAGAGTGTGTTTTTTAATGGTGTTTTCCCTTCCCAAATCATTTTAATCGAACCATTATCAATTTCTTTACGGCATAAAAAATCAGGAACAACAGCTAATCCCTTGCCACTGCTCAAACAACGTACAATAGAATTTAGATTTGGAACTATATAATTTGGTCTGAAATCAGGATGTTTATTGAAATTTAATTGCCAAAAACGGCGTAAATGTTCCATGTCTCCGGTAGTTCCATACCATTTTTGTTGTTTTAGCCAAAGTTCGATTTCCTCTAAATTTTCATTTTTTGCTGCCGAATTGAATCCCAAATCATCAATTTCGCTACCACCAACAAGTACAATAGTTTCTGATGAAAATGCTTGATATTCGATGGCGTTTTTAATTACCATTTGTGGCGTGATGATTAAATCAAGAATCCCTTTTTCTAAACTTTCTACCATTTCAGGATATTCTCCAAATTGAATGATAACATTAAATGGCAAGGTTGAAATATACTGTTCCAGTGTAATTTGGAATGTTTCAAAACACATTCCCACGCTTATTGTTGGCGTATTTTTTTCGGTGCTTCTTTGAAAATTTTTCTCGGCTTCTTCCAATTTAGTTAATGCTTCAATGATAAAATTGTAGAGCACTTTTCCTTTTTCGGTGGGAACCATTTTTCGACCGGTTCGGTCAAATAATTTATAGCCCACATAATTTTCCAAGGAGCTCAAATGCAGACTCACACCAGGTTGAGAAATAAATAATTCTTCCGCAGCACTTGTTAAAGTTCCTGTTTTGTAAACCGCTTTAAAAGTGCGATACCATTCTAAATTTATCATAACTATTATAATTATAATACAAAGGTATGAATTAAGTTATTTTAATAATAGACTTTCTCGTTCTAACTTTGCAGCATCAAATTAAAAATACTAATCATGAGAAAAATATTTATAATTAATGGCGGACAAAAGTTTGGCCATTCCGGAGGACGATTTAACGAAACTATTTCGAATGAAACCTTGAATTTTTTTAAAAGCAATAGCGATTTCGAAGTGAAAACTACCAATATTAATGACGATTACAATCCTATTACTGAAGTAGAAAAATTTGTTTGGGCTGATGTAATCATCTACCACACGCCAATATGGTGGTTTCAATTGCCTCACGGCTTTAAAAAATACATTGATGTCGTTTTCACCGAAGGTCACGCCAAGGGGATTTACAAAAGTGACGGTCGATCTGCTGAAAATCCAACGATTAATTATGGAACAGGAGGAATGCTTCATGGTAAAAAATATATGTTGACCACTTCTTGGAATGCACCAAAAGAAGCTTTTACTTTACCAGGAGAATTTTTCAATGAGCACAGCGTAGATGAAGGACCGTTATTTGGCTTTCACAGAATGAATGCTTTTACAGGAATGAAACCACTGCAAAGTATTCACTTTCATGATATTGAAAAAAATGCAAATGTTGAAAATGATCTTAAAGTCTATCAAAACCATTTAACACAACTATTTTTAAATTAATTATGGCCATAAATCTAACTGTTATCCTAAAAAGCAAACCGGAAAGTAGTGCAATATTAAAATCACTACTGCTGGATTTGGTTCAAAATTCGACTAAAGAAGCTGCTTGCTTGCAATATGATTTGCATCAAAGTGAGGAGGATTCAAACATTTTTATTTTTCACGAAGTTTGGGAAAATGAAGCGGGATTACAATTTCACAATAAGCAATTGCACCTTATTTCTTTTTTCGAAAATTCGAGATCCTTATTGTATGAGGCACCTATTGTTTATAGAACTTATAAATTAGCCTAAAAATTTGGGTACATTATTGCTATATTTTATTTTTGAAAAAAAATGACAGCAATATAATGAAGCCGCTTAACGAAAAACTTTTGGTAAAAGATGCCACGATAAACAAGGTGCAATTTGATAAAGAATGGTTTTACAAATTAGATGATATGGCTTTTTATCTGAAAGAAGATTTATCAGAGGTTGAATTTGTTTATTTACCAATGATAATTGACGATGAAAAAGAATTTGTAAAATGCAGCACTTTTGAAGATATTATAAGAGGTAGAAAGGAATATGAGTGAGTAAAAAGGAGGCAATAAACGCCTCCTTTTTGTTATTATAATCTCTTAGCGATTAATTAATTTTGCTTTCTCCTTAATGATGTCACTGATTTTTCGGTTTTCAATTTTGCTTTCGAGCCAAGAAATAATATCTAGATAAAGAAACGCTCTTTTTTCATAAGTGTTTTTTTCCAATTCAATAAAACGTGCTCTCATTTTTATAAACTCCTTTTTGATATCTGTTGGATAAATGGAGTTTAAATTTTTCAAAAACTTAATAATCTCTTTTTGTACCTCGTGTAAATCGTTCATTTTGATCAGGAATTTATAGGTATTTTTTAACTGATTTTCCAGATAATAATCTTTACCTAATTCATAATGAGCAATTAAACACAATATTCGAGCAAAACACATCAAATCTTCTCGCATTGAAAGATTTTTGTTGTTTATTATTTTCTCTAAGTAAAAGATACATTCCGTATATTTTTCGTTTCCAAAATAAATAGAGGCAAATTTATAATAGAACAACATTTCGTGGTGTTCATCAAGATGGTCCGTGTGAATTTTTAATTTATTTAATACTTCGGGAATTAAATACTCGCTTTCGGCAAACGTTCCTTCCAGAATATGGTAGTTCAATTTATTATTGTAGACATATAAGAATGATAATGACGCAATATTATCATTCACTGGAAAATGAGCATCTTTTATAGTTTCTTCCAGCAACTCTAAATACTTTTTGAATTTAGATTTGTATTTTAACATGTATAACGATTCCAATAAATAATGATTTCCTTTAAGGAAAAATACGGGGTTTAAATGAATCATACTTGGATTATCATAAAATAGTGTAACCCATTTTAAAGAATATTTATAACACGAAAGAAAATCTTGCACCAGAAAACTTCTCCAAAGATTAGCATTATAAAACCAATATTTCTCTCTAAATCCGAATTTTTTTTCATCAAATTTAGAAATGTGTTTGTTGAAATAGTCGTCTATATATTTGTATTCTTCGTCACTTTTTACATAACCGGTTTTAAGCATGATCCCATATAATTGCAGGGATAGATTAGATAATTTACTAGAAATGGTATTGCGATAATTGAGCTCTTTAGCTTGCACCACTAATTCATCTGCACGTCCTTGAATACTTCGAGTGATGTATTGTGATTCAATCAATTTCTCGAATTCTACAATTTCATAAGCCATCAGTTTTTCGTCATTCTCTAAAGCTAAAATTTTTGTTTTATCCAAAATTTTCAAACTCTGCTTGTATAACCCTTTATTGTACAATATGGCAGCAAAATCAATTTGTTCTCTCAGCTGATACCGAATGTTCTGGCTAGGAATATTCAATCGGATGCTCACTAAAATTTGCTTGTACAGGTATGATTTTAGATTCGATAATTGTACTTTTTTGATAATACCACTTTTCAGAATGAGTTTCTCATCATAGACTTCTGATTTGTCCAAAATATTGAATAATTCGATAAATTTTGTATTCGAACTAGTTTCTAATCGGCTTGCAAAAATCTTGAATTGTCTTTTTTCAGATTTTGAAAGCGATTTTATTAATACAAATAAGAAATCTTTTTGATGGTTAGCCATTGTAAAATATAGTAATGTAATTTGCTGTTAATCAATAAGTTAAAAACTTATTATTTGTTTTATAAGCAGTATATTTCATTAAATTGAATTTTATATTAAAGTAATGAAAGATATTTTTGTTATCAAGATGTGAAATTACATTAAATAAATGAAAATGAATAGAGAGAAAGTTCAAATTTTTGATACCACTTTGAGAGATGGGGAACAAGTTCCAGGATGTAAGTTAGATACCAATCAAAAACTCGTTATAGCAAATCGACTGGATGAAATGGGTGTTGACATCATCGAAGCTGGTTTTCCTGTGTCAAGTCCAGGTGATTTTTTATCTGTTTCAGAAATAAGTAAAGTTGTTAAAAACGCTGTTGTTTGCGGATTAACAAGAGCCGTTAAAAACGATATTGATGTTGCAGCACAAGCTTTAAAACATGCCAAAAGACCTCGCATACATACTGGAATTGGAACTTCTGATTCGCACATAATTCACAAACTAAATACAACTAGAGAAGATATTATTGCTCGCGCAAAGTTTGCTGTTTCACATGCTAAATCCTATGTAGAAGACGTGGAATTTTATGCAGAAGATGCCGGTAGAACGGACAATGAATTTTTGGCTCGAGTCTGTGAAGAAGTAATTAAATCAGGAGCTACCGTGCTTAATATTCCAGATACAACCGGGTATTGCTTGCCAGATGAATATGGTGCAAAGATGAAATATTTAAAAGAAAACGTCAAGGGAATTGAAAACGTAATCTTATCCTGCCATTGTCATAATGATTTAGGAATGGCTACTGCTAATTCTATTGCTGGAGCAGTAAATGGAGCCAGACAAATAGAATGTACAATAAATGGTATTGGTGAAAGAGCTGGAAACACAGCGCTTGAAGAAGTAGTAATGATTTTCAAACAACATCCATACTTGAATTTAGATACCAATATTAATACACGTCAGTTGAATGAAATGAGCCGATTGGTTTCTGAAAGTATGGGAATGATGGTGCAACCCAATAAAGCGATTGTTGGTGCTAATGCTTTTGCACACAGCTCCGGAATTCATCAAGATGGAGTGATAAAAAACAGAGCAACCTATGAAATCATGGATCCTTTAGAAGTTGGTGTGAATGAATCTTCAATAGTGCTAACTGCTAGAAGCGGTAGAGCAGCATTGGCCTACAGAGCCAAAAAAGTTGGATATGAACTTACAAAAGTACAATTAGATGTGGTTTATGTTGAATTTTTAAAGTTTGCCGATATTAAAAAAGAAGTGCTTGATGATGATATTCATCAAATAATTGAAGCTTGCAAAATGAACAAGGAATTAATCCTGAACTAAAATATTTTGATTACTAGTAAAATCTAAATCCTACGATTATGAACTTAAAAATAGCAGTACTTTCAGGAGACGGAATAGGCCCGGAGGTAATCTTACAAGCAAAAAAAGCCTTATATGCAATTGGTGTGGTTTTCGATCATGAGTTTGTATTTGAAGATGCTCTTATTGGTGCTGTTGCTATTGAAAAAACAGGAAATCCTTTGCCAGAACAAACACTAAACCTTTGTTTGAATACGGATGCCATATTGTTTGGAGCTGTTGATGACTCAAAATATGATGCTGTTTCAGATTCGAAATTGCGTCCTATTCAAGGATTATTAAAATTGAGACAAGCGCTAGGATTGTATGCCAATATTAGACCAATAAAGCCATATAAGGACTTACTAGATTTGTCCCCTTTGAAAAGAAAAATAATCGAAGGAGCTGATTTTATAATTTTCAGAGAAATTTCTGGAGGATCTTACTTTAGTGAAAAAAAGATCAACGAACAAGGAACATTAGCCTCTGATTTATGCGAATATTCAGAAGAAGAAATAATTCGAATCTGTCATTTGGCTTTTAGAACCGCTCAAAAAAGAAACAAAAAACTGACATTAGTTGATAAAGCCAGTATTCTTGAAACCTCCAGATTATGGAGAAAAGTGGTGACAGAAATTGCAGAAGGATATCCTGATGTAGCCTTAGATTTTCTTTTTGTTGATAATGCTGCTATGCAAATCATTATAAATCCAATACAGTTTGATGTCATTTTAACCGAAAATTTATTCGGTGATATTTTATCTGACGAGGCTAGTGTAATTACAGGTACTATTGGATTGTTACCATCGGCGTCTTTAGGAAGTTCATCAGCACTTTTTGAGCCAATTCATGGATCATCTACTGAGGTTAAAAATAAAAACATAGCAAATCCTATTGCATCAATATTATCTGCAGCAATGCTTTTAGAGCATTTTGGTCTTCATATCGAATCGCAAAAAGTATACGAAGCAGTTCATAAAGCAATTGAATTAAATGTCGTCACGGCAGATTTAAATCCGTATTCAAAATTTGGAACCAATGAAGTAGGAGATTTTATTTCAAACTATATCTTGAGTAAAGACGACTTATACTTTAAAAGTGACAATGTCTATATAGGACAATCAACTATTGTATAGAAGTACAAAATAATAGAACTTCTTAATTTTAATTAAAATACAAACCTAAAAATAATGGAATTAAATAAATACAGCAAAACCATAACGCAAGATGAAACGCAGCCAGCTGCACAAGCCATGCTATACGGAATTGGTTTAACTGAAGATGATTTAAAGAAAGCCCAAGTTGGAATAGTAAGCATGGGTTACGATGGAAATCCATGTAACATGCACTTAAATGATTTGGCAAAAGATATAAAAACGGGAGTTTGGAATGAAGATTTGGTGGGATTGATTTTTAATACTATCGGTGTGAGTGATGGTATGTCTAATGGAACTGACGGTATGCGTTTTTCATTAGTCTCTCGAGATGTTATTGCTGACTCTATTGAAACAGTAGTTGGAGCGCAATGGTATGATGGACTTATTGCAATTCCAGGTTGTGATAAAAACATGCCTGGATCGATAATCGCTATGGGAAGACTCAATCGTCCATCAATTATGGTATATGGGGGCAGCATTCACTCCGGAAAATGGAAAGGAGAATCATTGAATATCGTTTCGGCATTTGAAGCTCTTGGAAAAAAATTCAACAATACCATTTCACCTGAAGATTTTAAAGGAGTAATTCAAAATTCATGCCCTGGCGCAGGTGCATGTGGCGGAATGTATACCGCAAATACCATGTCCTCAGCTATTGAAGCCTTAGGGATGAGTTTACCATACAGTTCGTCTAATCCTGCCCTTAGTCCCGAAAAAAAACAAGAGTGTCTTGATGCTGGTAAAGCCATTAAAATATTATTAGAAAAAGATATCAAACCAAGAGATATAATGACGCGTGAAGCTTTTGAAAATGCTATTACAATGGTGGCAGTTTTAGGAGGTTCTACAAATGCAGTAATGCACTTGATTGCAATGGCTCACTCAGTAGATATAGAAATTACTTTGAACGATTTTCAAAAAATTAGTGATAAAACCCCTTTGTTAGCCGACTTAAAACCAAGTGGAAAATACCTTATGGAAGATTTACATGCGGTGGGTGGAGTTCCTGCTGTGATGAAATATTTATTAAAAGAAGGCTTACTACATGGCCATTGTTTGACCGTAACAGGAAAAACAATAGCAGAGAATTTAGCAACTGTTCCTGATTTAAATGATGGTCAAGATGTTATCCATGAAATTCAGAAAGCACTTAAGAATACAGGAAATATCCAAATTTTATACGGAAATCTTGCAAAAGAAGGTTGTGTTGCTAAGATAAGCGGTAATGAAGGAGAATATTTTGAAGGTGATGCAATTGTTTATGAAAATGAACACGATGTAATAAAAGGTGTTCGTGGCGGAGAAGTGAAACCAGGAAATGTAGTCGTCATCAGGTACTGTGGACCTAAAGGTGGCCCGGGAATGCCTGAAATGTTAAAGCCTACATCAGCCATTATGGGTGCTGGTTTAGGAAAAAGTGTCGCTTTAATTACTGATGGAAGATTCTCTGGTGGTTCACACGGTTTTGTAGTAGGTCACGTAACACCAGAAGCGTATGATGGTGGTGGAATTGCATTAGTCAAAAATGGAGATATTATTACCATCGATGCTGTCAAAAACACCATAAACCTCAAAATTTCTGATGAAGAGTTTGCTACAAGAAAAGCACTTTGGGTACAACCCGAATCAAAAATTAAAAAAGGAGTTTTATTAAAATATATCCGATCAGTTTCAAGCGCATCTACAGGATGTGTTACTGATAAATAAAGCTTGATGCACAACGCTAAAGCGAATAAAAAAATACCCATGGGAACAAATAAAATATCCGGCGCCGAAGCCGTTATTAGATGCTTATTAGAAGAAGGAGTAGATTTGGTTTATGGCTATCCAGGTGGAGCTATAATGCCAGTTTACGATGAATTATATAAATTTAAAGATGAGTTGCACCACGTTTTAGTTCGTCATGAACAAGGCGCTACTCATGCCGCACAAGGTTTTGCAAGAGCAACTGGAAAAGTAGGTGTTGCGATTGCCACTTCGGGTCCAGGAGCCACTAATTTAGTTACTGGAATTGCTGATGCGCAAATCGATTCGACTCCTATGGTTTGTATTACAGGACAAGTAGGAAAGCATTTACTAGGGTCTGATGCTTTTCAAGAAACAGATATCATTGGAATTTCGACTCCGGTGACCAAATGGAATTATCAAATTACCGAAGCTTCAGAAATTCCTGAAATCATGGCAAAAGCATTTTATATTGCAAAATCAGGTCGTCCAGGTCCAGTTTTAATTGATATTACAAAAAATGCTCAGTTTGACGAAATTGAATTCAGCTATAAAAAATGCACCAGTATTAGAAGCTACAATCCGAAGCCAGTTTTAAATCTTGAAAAAGTAGCGGAAGCAGCTAAAATAATTAATA
Source organism: Flavobacterium sp. KS-LB2 (assembly GCF_036895565.1). NCBI lineage: Bacteria > Pseudomonadati > Bacteroidota > Flavobacteriia > Flavobacteriales > Flavobacteriaceae > Flavobacterium > Flavobacterium sp. KS-LB2. The sequence continues at coordinate 1,687,051 of NZ_CP145904.1, forward strand.
GTGCTAAAAAACCATTTATCATATTTGGTCAAGGCGTAATTCTTAGTGAAGCGGAAGCCGAGTTAAAAGCTTTGGTTGAAAAATCAGGAATTCCGGCTGCTTGGACTATTTTAGGACTTTCGGCAATGCCAACAGATCATCCATTAAATGTTGGAATGGTGGGAATGCATGGAAATTACGGCCCTAATGTTTTGACGAATGAATGCGATGTTTTAATTGCGCTTGGAATGCGTTTTGACGATCGTGTTACAGGAAATTTAGCCACTTATGCCAAACAAGCCAAAGTAATTCATTTTGAAATTGATCCTGCAGAAGTGGATAAGAATGTAAAAACTACTGTAGCTGTTTTGGCTGACTTAAAAGAGTCTTTAACAGCTTTACTTCCTTTAATTGAAAGTAACTCTCACGAAGCTTGGCACAATGAATTCAAAGAGAAATATGAAATAGAATTAGAAAAGGTAATCAATGACGAGTTAAAACCTAAGAGAGAAGGAATTTCTATGGGAGAAACGATTGAAATGATTAACAAACATTCTAAAGGAGATGCCATTATGGTTTCGGATGTGGGACAACACCAAATGTTTGCGTGTCGTTATGCCAAATTCAATTCGACAAAAAGTAATGTAACATCTGGTGGTTTAGGAACTATGGGATTTGCTTTGCCTGCTGCGATTGGAGCTAAAATGGGAATGCCAAATCGTGAAGTCGTAGCCATAATTGGTGATGGAGGTTTTCAAATGACCATACAGGAATTAGGAACTATTTTCCAAACCAAAGTTCCTGTGAAAATTGTGGTCTTGAACAATGAATTTTTAGGAATGGTTCGTCAGTGGCAACAATTGTTTTTTGACAAAAGATACGCTTCTACGGAAATGATCAATCCTAATTTTATAGCCATTGCTGAAGGCTACTATATCAAAGCGAAAAAAGTAACCAAAAGAGAAGATCTTGATGCTGCCGTTGCCGAAATGATGGCTTCAAAAGAATCGTATTTTCTTGAAGTTATGGTAGAAAAAGAAAATAACGTATTTCCAATGATTCCTACAGGAGCATCGGTTTCGGACATTCGTTTGTCCTAAAATAGTTTAAAGTTTAAGGTTTAAAGTTGTTGGAACCTGAAAATAATGTTACGCAACTTTAAACTTTAAACAATAAAACTTTAAACATAAAAAAATGGAAAATAAAACATTCACCATTTCTGTTTATTCAGAAAACAACGTTGGCTTATTAAACAGAATATCTGGAATATTCTTGAAACGCCATATCAATATTTTGAGTTTAAATGTATCCGAATCTGAAATCGAAAATGTTTCCAGATTTATCATTGTAGTTAATACAACCGAAAAATGGGTGCAAAATATAGTAGGACAAATCGAAAAACAAATTGAAGTAATTAAAGCATTTTATCATATTGATGAAGAAACTATTTTCTTAGAAAATGCATTATTCAAAATTGAATCGAGCTTACTTTTTGATGAAAAACAAATTCAGAACATAATTAAAGAAAGCCACTCCGAAATAGTTACGGTTGCAAGAGACTTTTTTGTGATTTCAAAATCAGGACAACGTGCTGAAATAGAATCGTTATATGAAAAATTGAAACCTTTTGGAATCATGCAATTTGTGCGCTCCGGAAGAATATCGGTGTCCAAAGCAAAAATGGAAATTTCAACATTATTAGAAGAACTTAAACAAGAACCTGTTTAATTTTTAATTAGTAAACCTATCAATTATAAACTTTACAATCATTAAATAATAAAAAATGGCAAATTATTTCAATTCATTACCACTTAGATTACAATTAGAACAATTAGGCGTTTGCGAATTCATGGACCAATCTGAATTTGTAAATGGAATAAAAGCTTTAGCAGGAAAAAAAGTAGTCATTGTAGGTTGTGGAGCACAAGGTTTAAACCAAGGTTTAAACATGAGAGATTCTGGCTTAGATATTTCTTATGCATTGCGCGCAGATGCAATTTCAGAACAAAGAGCTTCGTTTAAAAATGCTTCTGATAATGGATTTAAAGTGGGAACGTATGAAGAATTAATCCCAACAGCTGATTTGGTTTGTAACCTTACGCCAGACAAGCAACATACTGCTGTAGTTACCGCAATCATGCCTTTGATGAAAAACGGATCAACTTTGGCTTATTCTCACGGTTTTAATATTGTCGAGGAAGGAATGCAAATTCGTAAAGACATCACTGTAATTATGTGTGCGCCAAAATGTCCTGGATCTGAAGTACGTGAAGAATATAAAAGAGGTTTTGGTGTTCCAACTTTAATCGCCGTTCATCCAGAAAATAATCCAAATGGAGAAGGTTTCGAACAAGCAAAAGCGTATGCAGTTGCTACTGGTGGTCATAAAGCTGGAGTATTGAACTCTTCATTTGTTGCCGAAGTAAAATCGGATTTAATGGGAGAACAAACCATTCTTTGTGGAATGTTACAAACAGGTTCTATTTTATGCTTTGATAAAATGGTTGAAAAAGGAATCGAGCCGGCTTATGCTTCAAAACTAATTCAATACGGTTGGGAAACAGTAACTGAAGCCTTGAAACATGGTGGAATTACTAATATGATGGATCGTTTATCAAATCCTGCAAAAATTGAAGCTTTCCGTTTGGCTGACGAATTAAAAGAGATTATGCGTCCGTTGTTTCAAAAACACATGGATGATATTATCTCTGGTGAATTTTCCAGAAACATGATGATTGATTGGGCTAATGATGACATTAATTTATTGACTTGGAGAGCCGCAACTGCAGAAACAAACTTCGAGAAAACTGCGCCAACAGCAGCTCCTATTTCAGAGCAGGAGTATTTTGATAATGGAGTTTTGATGATTGCAATGGTAAAAGCTGGTGTAGAGTTGGCTTTTGAAACCATGACTCAAACAGGAATTATTGAAGAATCTGCCTATTATGAGTCATTACACGAATTGCCTTTGATTGCTAATACAGTGGCTCGAAAAAAATTATATGAAATGAACAGAATCATTTCGGATACTGCAGAATACGGTTGTTATTTGTTTGACCATGCTTGTAAACCGTTATTGACTGATTTTATGAAAACGATTGATACTAATGTGATAGGAAAACCTTTTTCAACTTCTAATGGAGTAGATAATGCGGTTCTTATTGCTGTAAACAAAACAATACGTCAACATCCAATTGAAGAAGTAGGAGAGTGGTTGAGAGAATCTATGACTGCCATGAAAAAAATAGGATAATAAAATAGGAATTACCACACAAGAGGGTGTGTTGGGATTTGCACTATATCATTTGATTTCATAATAATTTGAATTAGTTAAAATTTATTAAAAAAGATAAATAGATATGGATGCTTTTACATTCACTCAATTTTTAAACGAGCTAAAAGTTGAGTGAAGTAATCCCTATTAAATAGATTGGGAAATTGTATAAATAGCCCTATTTATTTTCTAATAAATTATGTTGAAAAATTAGTAGTAGCATTCCATGGTGGGAACAAAATAGTTTTGGTTGATTATTGTTCAAAAAATCATCGTTTATAGTACTAAAATAATTGTTGTTAAATTTTGTTGATACATAAGGTGAAGTAGATTTAAATCTATTTCGCCTTTTTGTGTATTGCTAATTTTTTCAAAAACAGCGAAAATCAAACAAATTAATATAAAAAGTGCTTTTTTATTTGGGAATCTATTTTTTTTGGTAAGTATTTATGATTTAAATAATTTTAAGAATCGCGAGAGATTTAATACTTTTATAAAAAATTATAACATGAGCTACTACAAAATTGAAAATCTAGAACAATATTTTAAACATTATAATAAATCAGTTCGTGAACCTAGAAAATTTTGGGGTAAAATAGCAGAAGAAAATTTTACTTGGTACCAGCAATGGGATAAAGTAGTTGAGTTTAATATGGCGGATGCCGACATCAAATGGTTTACTGAAGCCAAAGTAAATATTGTCAAAAATTGCATTGACAGACACCTTGCCAAAAGAGGAGAGAAAACAGCTATTATTTTTGAACCTAATGATCCTTCGGAAGAAGCTTTGCATATTACCTATAATGAGTTGTATCAACGCGTTTGCAAAATGGCTAACGTATTGCGTGAGCAGGGTATAAAAAAAGGCGATCGTGTTTGTATTTATTTACCGATGATACCTGAATTAGCGGTTTCAGTATTAGCTTGTGCCAGAATTGGAGCTATACATTCTGTTGTTTTTGCAGGATTTTCATCCACAGCAGTTGCGACTCGTATTAACGACAGTGAGTGTAAAATGGTAATCACCTCAGATGGAGGTTTTCGTGGTAATAAAACCATAGATTTAAAAGAAATCGTTGATGAAGCATTGGAAAAATGTACTTCGGTCGAAAAAGTTTTAGTTGCCAAAAGAATTCATTCCGATATTACTATGAAAGAAGGACGTGACCAATGGTTGCAACCACTTTTAGATCAAGCATCAGATAATAATGTTGCTGAAATCATGGATGCCGAAGATCCATTATTCATACTGTATACTTCTGGTTCAACTGGAAAACCGAAAGGGATGGTGCATACTACAGCAGGTTATATGGTGTATACGGCTTATACTTTTAAGAATGTTTTCAATTATGAAGAGAATGATGTTTTTTGGTGTACTGCTGATATTGGTTGGATTACAGGACATTCGTATATTCTTTACGGGCCTTTATTGAACGGAGCGACAACAGTAATTTTTGAAGGAGTTCCTTCGTATCCTGACTTTAGTCGTTTTTGGGAAGTTATTGAGAAACATAAAGTTACACAGTTTTATACTGCGCCAACTGCAATTCGTGCTTTGGCAAAAGAAAATATAGAATTTGTACAAAAATATCCATTGAAGTCACTTAAAGTAATTGGATCTGTAGGTGAACCAATCAATGAAGAAGCTTGGCACTGGTACAATGACCACGTAGGTGATAAAAGATGCCCTGTTGTAGATACGTGGTGGCAAACCGAAACGGGTGGAATTATGATTTCGCCTTTGGCATTTGTAACACCAACAAAACCTACGTATGCAACTTTACCTTTACCAGGAATCCAACCCGTTTTAATGGATGAAAAACGCAATGAAATAGAAGGGAATCAAGTCGTTGGTAGTTTATGTATTAAATTTCCATGGCCAGGAATTGCGAGAACTATTTGGGGCGATCACCAGCGCTATAAAGACACCTATTTCTCAGCTTTTCCAGGTAAATATTTCACGGGAGACGGAGCTTTGCGTGATGAAGTAGGATATTATAGAATTACAGGTCGTGTGGATGATGTGGTAATTGTTTCGGGACATAACCTAGGAACGGCACCCATAGAAGACGCAATTAATGAACATCCAGCCGTAGCTGAATCAGCAATTGTAGGTTTCCCTCATGACATCAAAGGAAATGCTTTATATGGTTTTGTTATTTTGAAAGAAACTGGAGAAACCAGAAACAAAGAAAATTTGGCTAAAGAAATTAATCAACATATTTCAGATCATATTGGACCAATAGCAAAATTAGATAAAATCCAGTTTGTTTCTGGTTTACCAAAAACACGCTCTGGAAAAATAATGAGAAGAATTCTTCGAAAAATAGCCGAAGGAGATTATTCAAATTTTGGAGATATATCGACACTATTAAATCCTGAGATTGTTGAGGAAATTAAAAATAATAGAGTATAAATTAATTATTACGAAGGTTGAGAATCAATTACAAGATTGTCAACCTTTTTTTTATGCGCAATAAAAAGATAAATCAAATAAAACGAACCAAAATGAAGTATTCTGTCTAAACTATTTAAAACTATATTGTTTAAAAAATAAGTTCCAATAGCGGCAAATACATCATTGAAAATGAGGGCAAAACTTCCAAAAAAGTAATAGTATGCTTTTTTATCTCCAAATTTACTTAAGTATAATACGGCCGTAGCGCCCAAAAAGAGAGTAATAATACCATTAAAAACTAAAATAATATTTAAATATTGATCACCAATAGTAGAGATCAAGATATATAGAATTAGTAGTAAAAACAGGCAATTTAATAGTAAGATAAAGAGCGAAAAACCACTAGGTAATGTGAATAATTTTCTGCTTTTAATGGAACGATAGCCTAAACTTATCAAGGATAAATAGCTAAAAAAAGACGCTACCATGGCTGCTCTGAATAATTGTGGGGAATCTTCCCAAAACAAGATCAAAAACTGATAAATATAAAAAAAAGAGACAAATAAAATATAATTCAATGTAAGCTTTTTGGGATCAGTCGTTACGACATAGGCAATAAAACTCGGTATTATAAATGGTTTAATAAAAATTACTATACTTGGATCAAAAAGAATACCTACACAATAATAAACAATCAATAAAACAACAGTTATCGTAAGTAATACTCTTTTAATTAAGGTTCTTTTCATAGTGAAACAAATCTAGTACTTTATATTTTTTATTACAAAATTCGTGTAAAAATTTAGAGGATTTTAAAACACTTTATAAATCTAAATTCTTAAGTTTACAACTATGATACAAAATTCAATAGTTATTGTTGGTGGTGGTTTAGCAGGACTTATTGCTGCAATCCATCTTAAAAATAATAATTATAATGTTTTAGTTATCGAAAAAACTGATTTTCCTAAACACAAGGTCTGCGGTGAATACATTTCCAACGAAGTTGTACCTTATCTAAAATCACTTGGTTTAGACATTAACTCGTTACATCCTACTAACATTGACAAACTTTCTTTTTCGTTAGTTTCTGGAAAATCAGTAAACACAGTTTTACCTATGGGCGGATTTGGAATAAGTAGATATCAATTAGACGACTATTTATACAACGAAGCAAAAAATCGTGGTTGTGTTATTGTTCAAGAGATGGTAACTGATATTGAGTTTTTGGACGGTAGATTTACAATTGTCACCAATTTGAATACTTATACTGCAGCTATTGTAATTGGTGCTTTTGGAAAACGTTCTAACATTGATCAAAAATTAAATAGAGATTTTATTCAGAAAAAATCATACTGGTTGGCAGTTAAGGCACACTATTCTGGAGATTTTCCAAAAGATAGTGTTGGTCTTCATAATTTTAAAGGCGGGTATTGTGGAGTCTCTAAAGTAGAAAAAGACATCATTAATATTTGTTATTTAGCAGATTATGAAACTTTTAAAAAATTTAAAAATGTTCAAGAGTATCAAAATAATGTAGTGGTTCAAAACCCGCATTTGAAGGTAATTTTCGAAAAAAGTAATTTGCTTTTTGAAAAACCGTTGACCATTAGCCAAATCTCATTTGAGAAAAAGCAAGCTATTGAAAACCATATTCTGATGATTGGTGATACCGCTGGACTAATTCATCCGTTGTGCGGAAACGGAATGGCAATGGCAATTCATAGTGCCAAAATTGTTTCAGAATTAATTCATAAATATTATTCGAATGAAATCAAATCCAGAAGTGAATTGGAAGAAAAATACATTCAGGAATGGAATTTCAATTTTAGAAATAGACTAAAAATGGGTCGGTTGTTATCGAATATTTTACAAAAGCCAAAACTTTCAGCCGTATTGATGCGTATATTAATTATATTTCCATTTTTATTGTCTTTAATCATAAAGAAGACGCACGGAAAACCTATAACTTTAAATTCATAAATGCCTCTAAATACCAAATTCAGAACCGATACGATTGAAACTATGGATGATTTTGCCATGGAAGGTGAAATCTTGCGTGATGCATTAGATAAAATAGCCAGAATCAATCAGCTTTTAGGAGGGAACCAGCTAACTGTACAAGGCGTTCAAGAACTGATTCAGGATTTTAAAAAAAAGGAAATTATAATTGTGGACGTAGGCTGTGGCAATGGAGATATGTTGCGGACTTTAGCTGATTTTGGACTTAAAAACAATCTTAATTTGCGGTTGATAGGTATCGATGCTAACAATTTTACAATTTCGCATGCACGAAAATTATCAGATAAATACGCTAATATTAGTTATCGCTGTGAAGATATTTTTAATGAATCATTTAATGATTTAAAGTATGATATTGTTTTATGTACTTTGACATTACATCATTTCAAAAACGATGAGATTGTACAATTATTGAATGTTTTTTATACTAATGCAGCAATAGGAATTGTAATCAATGATTTACATCGAAGTGCGGTTGCTTATCGTTTATTTCAAGCTTTATGTTTCGTATTTCAATTGAATGATATGTCTCGAGAAGATGGATTAACTTCAATTTTAAGAGGTTTTAAAAAAGAAGAGTTAATCGAATTTTCTGAAAAATTAAATTTTAAAAACTATAAAATTCATTGGAAATGGGCTTTTCGTTACCAATGGATAATTTCAAAAATATGAGTGTAAAAATCAAAACCGTAACCAAACAGTTACCTAAATATTCCAGAAATACAGATGAAATTATTCCTTTTTTGGATGCTTGGCTCGTTGGACAAGACGAGCGTTTCATTCGAAAAGTAAAGAAAATTTTTGAAGGAGCTTCGGTTGATAAGCGGTACTCTATAATGGATCCAATCGAAGTATTTACTAAAATTTCATTTGAAGAAAGAAACGATATTTATGTTCGTGAAGTAATTGATTTAGGTGAAAAAGTATTGGAAAGTGCATTAAAAAAAGCCAATTGGAACCCTGAAGATTTAGATTACATCATTACAGTTAGTTGCACTGGAATTATGATTCCGTCATTAGATGCTTATCTTATTAACAAGTTAAAATTGCGTCAGGATATTGTACGGCTTCCCGTTACTGAAATGGGTTGTGCTGCCGGAATTTCGGGGATCATTTATGCTAAAAACTTTTTGCAGGCCAATCCTGGAAAACGTGCTGCTGTAATTGCAGTAGAAAGCCCCACGGCAACCTTTCAATTAGATGATTTCTCGATGGCAAATATAGTAAGTGCAGCCATTTTTGGTGATGGAGCGGCTTGTGTTCTGCTTTCTTCACATGATGACGATGAAGGTCCTGAAATTCAGGCAGAGGAAATGTACCATTTCTATGATAATATTCACATGATGGGCTTTAAACTCACGAATTCTGGCTTGCAAATGGTATTAGACATTGAAGTTCCAGAAACGATTGCTTCGCATTTCCCCGATATTATTCATCCATTTTTAGAAAAAAACAATTTAAAAATGGAGGATATTGATCATCTAATTTTTCATCCTGGTGGAAAGAAAATTGTTCAAACGGTAGAAGGATTGTTTTCAAGTTTAGGGAAAAATATAGACGATACTAAAGAAGTACTGCGCTTGTATGGTAATATGTCAAGTGCAACTGTATTGTATGTTTTAGAGCGAATTATGGACAATCAGCCAAAAAAAGGAGAGAAAGGTTTAATGTTGAGTTTTGGCCCGGGTTTTTCAGCACAACGCGTTTTGTTACAGTTTTAAATCAGTGTTCAAAATATGACTAACCAAGAAATCCTATATAAATTACCGTATACAGAACCATTTTTATTTGTGGACGAAATTCTGCATATTGACGAGAATGGAGTAGAGGGCACCTATTATTTTGACGAGCATTTGGATTTTTACAAAGGACATTTTAAAGATAATCCGGTAACTCCAGGAGTAATTTTAACCGAGGTTATGGCACAAATTGGATTGGTTTGTTTAGGAATTTTTTTATTAAATGATACATTTAATAAAAATACATCAATCGCCTTAACGTCAATAGAAATAGAATTTTTAAAACCAGTTTTTCCTAAAGAAAAAGTGACCGTTGTTTCAGAAAAAGTATACTTTAGATTTGGGAAATTAAAATGTAAAGTCCTCATGAAAAATCAAAGCGGCGATGTAGTTTGTACAGGAACTATTGCTGGAATGATGGTTTCAAATAGTGTAATAACTTAATTTTCTTTACTTTCTTAATGGTTTTAAATTAATCTTTAATATGCAAAAAAGAGTTGTCATAACGGGTCTCGGTGTTGTTGCTCCAAATGGAGTAGGACTTGATGCTTTTACACATGCTATCAAAAATGGAATTTCGGGGATTAAGCACGATGTTGAGTTGGAAAGATTACAATTTTCGTGTCAAATTGCTGGAAAACCGGAGATTGCTGAGGAATTAGCATTACGCTATTTCTCGGAATTAGAGTTACGAAACTTCAATTCAACTGGAATTTTGTATGGTGTAATTGCAGGAATTGACGCTTGGAAAGATGCTGGTTTTTCTTTGGAAAATAATGAAGAACCGGATTGGGACAGCGGAACTATTTTTGGAACAGGAACTTCTGGAATTGATAAATTTCGCGAAAGCATTTATAAAATAGATGATTTTCAAACTAGAAGATTAGGTAGTACAGCTGTAGCACAAACGATGAATAGTGGTGTGAGTGCATATTTGGGCGGAAAATTAGGGCTTGGAAATCAAGTTTCTACTAATTCATCGGCTTGTACCACAGGAACCGAAAGTATTTTAATGGCGTATGAACGCATTAAATCAGGACAAGCAAAACGTATTTTGGCAGGAAGCACAAGCGATTCGGGGCCTTATATTTGGGGTGGATTCGATGCAATGAAAGTCTGTACTTTTAAACATAATGAAAATCCAGAACAGGGCTCAAGGCCAATGTCAGCAAGTGCTTCAGGATTTGTTCCCGGAAGTGGAGCAGGAGCTTTGGTTTTGGAAGATTTAGAAAGTGCAATTGCCCGAGGAGCTACAATCTATGCCGAAGTTTTGGGCGGTAATGTAAATTCTGGCGGACAACGCGGTTTAGGAACAATGACAGCGCCAAATCCTATTGCAGTTCAAAAATGCATAACTGATGCTATTGCAAACGCTGGAATTACTAGCAATGATGTCGATGCCATCAACGGACATTTGACAGCTACATCAAAAGACAGTTTAGAAATTCAGAATTGGAGTGAAGCTTTAGGTCGAAAAGGAAAAGAATTTCCTTATATAAATTCCTTAAAATCTATGGTAGGCCATTGTTTATCAGGTGCGGGAAGCATTGAAAGTGTAGCTTCGGTATTGCAATTGCATTACGGATTTGTTTTTCCGAATATCAATTGTGAAGATTTGCATTCCGAAATTACAGTTCATATTGATGAATCGAGAATTCCACAACGGATGATTGAAAAGGAATTAAATATAATTGCAAAAGCTAGTTTTGGTTTTGGCGATGTAAATGGATGCGTAATTTTTAAGAAATACATTTAATCAAATATTTACAGCTAATCTCGAATTGAAAACATTAACAAAAAGTAAAAATATGAATAAAGAACAAACAATTGAAGAATTAAAGAACATAATAAAGCCCTATATTCAAAATCAAGAGGCATTTGACGTACTGTCGGAGGAAACTGATTTTATAAATGATTTGAAGATAAATTCGGCTAATTTAGTAGATGTTATTTTAGATATCGAAGAGAAATATGATATTGTAATAGACAATGAAGCTATGGAGCGCATGGTAAATGTAAAAGCTGCCTTGGAGATAATTGAAACTAAATTGTCAGAAAAAAAATAGTGAGTTGTTGATTAAAACTCAATAAAAGATGATTGGAAATGATGTAGTAGATTTGGCTTTAGCTAAAAGAGTAAGCAATTGGAAACGAGACCGGTATTTAGACAAAATCTTTACGGTAAACGAACAATTACTCATATTTCATGCCGAAATTCCAGAGGTAATGGTTTGGAATTTATGGTCAAGAAAGGAAGCAGCTTATAAAATATACAATCGGGAAACAGGAATTAGAGGGTATTTTCCTTTGCAAATAGAATGCAGTTATCAAACTGAAAATTCAGGCTCTGTCACTATAAGAGAGAATATCTATTATACTAAAACGATAGTTACAGATGCTTATTTGCATTCGATTGCTGCTGTGAAAAAAGAGTATTTTGAAAAGATTATGCACCTTAATTCTGATGTAGACATTTTTAAAAAGAACGGAATTCCATTTGTAATTGATGCCTGTTCAAAATTAACAAAACCTGTTTCCATAAGTCATCACGGACTGTTTTGGGAGGGAATTACTCTTGTGGATTAGTCTGAAAATTATTTTATTCCAAGTCTAGATTTTAATTTTAAGAACAATAACGATGTTTTATAAGCATCTTCAGCAGAAGAATTTCTGTCGCTTTTAGGAATATTATAAGCGGTACAAAGTTCATCGAGAGAAAATTGTTTGTCATTAATATCATGTAGTTTTCGATGCATAATATCAACATCTAAGGCTTCATTTTTCAATCTGCCACAGTCTAATCTTTCTAATGCGGCATTAATCATTTCTACGTCAAAATCAATATGATGACCCACCAATACTGAATTCCCTATAAATTCAATAAACAATTTGATAGCTTCTGATTCTCCTAGTTTTTTCATTTTACTTTCTACCAGAAATTCATTTGAAAGTCCATTATCATGAAAAAACTTGTATTGCAGTAAAACCGCTTCAAAATTATCACCAATAATAACACTGTTGTCAATTACTGCAAAAGAACCAATAGATAAAATAACATCTTTGTGTGGATTTAATCCCGAAGTTTCAGTTGACAAAACAACAAATCGAGTTGATTTTTTATCAAATTTAGAAAGATAAGTTTTCCAAAATTCTGGGTATTCTTTATTGATGTTTTTTAACCAGTCTAACATAGTTATGAAAATTGAGTAAGTTGAAATTTATTTTTTATTAATTCCTCCAATTCTCTCATAGGAGCTAAAGCATTTTTTAATTTTTCTTTATCAATTTTTGATAATTCGTTTAAATTTATAAATTGGCCTGAATTATCATTTTTTAGACCTTCAAGGGTTCTGAATTTTGATAAAACTAAAAAGGCTTCAGCACAATTAAGATAAATTTCAGCATGTTTAGGATCAGCTATTGCTAACTGTTTAAAGCGTTGAAAAGTGTTATTGATTCCTCGTATGTCAAAATTTAAGGTAAATAGACGAGCGCCGTCTATCAATGGCATTAAACCACGGGTTTTTATATCAAATTTATCTTTGTTTGGACCTTCTTCTTCGACATTAAAATTTTTGAAAAACGTTAGAGGTGAATTTTTTCTTAATGCATCATTTCCTAAGAAGTCAAAGAAAAGGGTGTTGTTTTTTGCATTCTTAAATACTACATTTCCAATGGCATCTTCTATTCTTTGTTCTCCAAATGTGATTTCGTAATCAAAGAAAATACTACTTAAATCATTACTATTTTCACCTGGAGTATTCATCCAACTGTCGTATTGTTTACTCCAATCAGTCAATGACTTACACCAGAGCATATTACTTCCCATGTGGCCGTTTGGACACAATTCATACCCTATTTTTTCAAGTGTAGTTGTTGTTCTTTTTCCGAGTTTAAGGAAATAATCTTTCACTTCTCGATATTTATCCGGTGATACATCTTCAAAAATCAAAATACTGTCTTGATCAGTTAATAATAACTGCTCTTTTCTTCCTTGACTACCAATACTTAGCCAAGCAAAACGGGCAGGAGGTGAGCCTAAATCTAAAATAGATAATTCTACAGAACGTTTAATAATAGCTAAATTAATTTCGCTGGCAATATTAAAAACGTGAGAAAGTGGTATGTTTTTAGAAATAGAAGTTTGAATCAAATCTGTCAAACGATCTCGAATTTGTTTTAACTCCTTAGGGGTTTGAGAACGCTTAACTTCTTTGATTAGTACTCCTGGATTATTTGCTTGAGCAGCGATTAAATCATGCTCTGAAATAACTCCTTTTACATCTGACTTATCGGTTCCATCTAGTGTTACGCATAAATGAGTTACATTATGTTTTAACATAAGCAATTGAGCTTCGGCCAATGAAACATTCTCAACAACAGTAATTACTGGAGCCGACATTATTTTATCAACAGTTGCAGTTATAGGAAATCGACCAGTTGCAATTTTAGAACGCATATCACTATCGGTCACAATTCCTATTGGAAAGGTATTGTCGCAAATAATGATATTGTTTTTTAATGTTTCAGTCATTAACTGTGCAACATCTTGAACATTAGCTGTAATTGTTGCTTTTAGTGGAGAAATATTATAGGATAATGATTGGAAATATTGCATTTCCGATTGTTGATCTGAGTAAAAAACGTTGTCGGAAATCAATTTTCCTATTAAATTTTCTTTGTCCTTAGGGTTTCGAGTGTTTACAGCAAAACTTTCTAGTAAAAAGTTTAAAACTTCCGAATTATTAGCGACAAACGGGCGAAAAGTGTCAATTGGAATTGCATAAACAATACTTTCTTCTCTAGCTTTGGCCGTCATCATATAATTGTTCTTGGCAAAAAACGGGCGTAAACCAAAGATGTCACCTTCGGTACATTTATTTAATAATGTTTCTTCAGCGTCAGCAATAACAGATAAATTAATAATTCCTGATGCAACTACATAAAAACTATCGTGCAGAAGATCATTTATTTGGAATAAGGTTTTGTGTTTTTCTAAATTTACAACACGAATACTAGTTGCTATTTGGGATAATTCCTCGAATGTCAAATGATTAAACGGTGGGTATTCCTTTAAAAAATCAGCAATATGCTCAGCAATCGTATTCATAATTTATGGAGTAAATAAGTATTGATTGTAAAAATAACAATTTTAAAAATACAATCACAGGCATTGCTGTTTTAAAATAATTAAATTATACAATACATAATTTTTTCATAAAAAAATTATGTATTGCTACAGATTAAATACAAGTTGTTTTACTTTTATATCATAAACTAAAACATTTTAAATCATGAAATTAATTAGAAAAATACATTTTTCGCTTATTGCATTATTCATTGTGAATTTTATAGCAGCACAGGGAAAGCCTACCAGCAGTAAAGAAGTCGCTACTGGGAAAATTAATAATGCAACTATTACAATCAATTACGGAAGTCCATCTGTTAATTCAAGAGCAATTTGGGGCGCATTGGTTCCATTTAATCAAGTTTGGCGTGCCGGGGCAAATGATGCTACAACATTTGAAACAGATAAAGACTTGACTATTGAAGGTGCTAAATTACCTGCTGGAAAATATTCTTTTTTTGTTATACCAAATGAAAAAGAATGTGTAATCATTTTTAATAAAGAAGCAAAACAATGGGGAGCTTACAAGTATAAACAAAATGAGGATCAATTAAGAGTAACAGTAAAACCTGAAGTATCAAAGTCAAAAGCTGAAAAATTAGTGTACACCATCAACTCAAATAGTGTTATTTTAAGTTGGGAAAACTGGAATATTCCAATAACAGTTAAATAAATAGATTTTTTTTATACGAAAGCATTGCCAATAGGCGATGCTTTTTTGTTTAGCACAAAAGCGTTTTATTGAGTTTGCTTAAAATTCTATTTTACATAATATAAATTATAGTGCATTTTATGACAATGAATTATTTGACTTCATATGTAAGATTACTGTTGAAACTTAGTATTATTCAGTTAATTATTAACACATTAAAAACGAACAATTTATACATTGTTCGTTTCTAATCATATTAAAGTAAATATAAAACTTAAATTTTATGACAGGCATAAAATCAAATAATTTTATGACATCAAAGCCGGAATCGCCTATATCTAGAATACCTCCTCGCATAACAGTTTACTTACAACTCCTTCAAATCTGATAAGATTAAATGTGTGGTAGGTTCCCCATACACTAAGAGTCTGTCAATAAATTGCTGCAGGTGTAATTGATCAATCAATACAACTTTCATGAAAATATTGTGTGTTCCAGTAATTCTATACACTTCGTATATTTCGGGAAACTGGTTCAATTCATCACAAAATATTTTAAGTTTTCCACTAAACAATTTGTACATGATGAACACCTCTAAACCATAACCCAATTTTTTATTATTGAGTTGAATAGAATATCCGTTAATTACTTCAGTATCTTCTAATTTCTGAATACGTTCTCGAACCGATGATGGTGAAAGTCCAATTTGCTTACCAATTTCGACAAATGAAGTTCTAGAATTAACTTTTAGAGTTTCTATAATTTTTAAATCAAGTGTATCTACCATAAATAAAGTCTTAAATACTATTAAATTACAATTATATTATGGCATAAAGATATTAAATCCGTGGATTAAATTTTAGTTTCATTTAGTGTTATTTTAATTTTGCGCTATGGATATAATGTTAGTATTGCTTACTATTGGAATTTTTACTGGTTTTTTTGTTCAAACAATTACTGGATTTGCAGGCGCTTTAATCGCTTTGCCATTTTTATTGTTTGTAATGCCGCTACCTGATGCAATTGGGTATTTATCCATTTTTTACATGATTTCAACACCTTTTCATGTATATAAAGAATGGAAATATATAGACAAATCGTTACTTAAAAAATTAGCGGTATCCTCTTTTTTCGGGTTGTCTATTGGCATTGTTGTCTTGGCATACGGCCAACCTATTTTTCTCAAAAAAGCGTTGGGAATATTTATAATTTTATTTGTTTTACATAGTCTAAAAGCAAAAAAAGAAATACAACTATTCTCAAAAATGAAGTTCTTTTTTGGCTTTTTAGGTGGTTTCTTCTCAGGTGTTTTTTCAACAGGCGGACCTTTATATTTAGTAATTGTAAAAAATGAAACAGCGGATGTAAAAACACTTCGTGCCACAATGTTTGGCGTTTTGGGTTTGATTACATTAATGCGAATTCCTGTACTTGCTTTTGAAGGTATTTTAACCGTAAATCAATTGTATAATTCCTTGTATGTATTGCCGTTTTTTATACTGGCTTTGGTATTAGGTAAAAAAGTATATTTAAAATTAAATGATATCCTTTTGAAGAGAATAATGCTAGGACTGCTTTTCCTGTCTGGGATTGTATTATTGATTAAGAATTAATTATTTCCTTTCGTGACGCTATTTTGCAATAGTCTAAATTTATTGAATCTAGTAATTGTTTCGCTTTTTAAATTTTTACCTTTGCAAAAAATTAAAAAAAGATTTCATGACTGATACTGTAATGACAAAAGCAAAATATTTTAAATTAATTCTAATTTTAGGTTCACTGACAGCACTTGGCCCATTTTCTATAGATATGTACTTACCCGGTTTTGCAGGAATTGCTAAAGATTTAAATACTACTGTTGCTAATGTTTCGATGACTTTATCGAGTTATTTTATTGGAATTTCCGCAGGACAATTACTCTACGGTCCTTTATTAGACCGGTTTGGTCGAAAGAAACCTTTATTTATAGGGCTCTTAGTTTATATTCTTGCTTCATTGGGTTGCGTTTTTGTAACCGATATAGATACTTTCATCGGATTACGTTTTATTCAGGCTATTGGTAGTTGCGCTGCTACAGTAGCTTCTGTTTCTATGGTTCGCGACTTGTTTCCTGTCAAAGATATTCCTAAAGTATTTTCTTTATTAATGCTGGTTGTAGGGCTTTCGCCAATGCTAGCACCTACTATCGGTGGTTATATTACAGAAGATTATGGCTGGCACATTGTCTTTTTTATATTAATGTGTATGGGAATTTTGATTCTTTTGGCAGCTCAAATGGGACTTCCAAATACTTTTAAACCAGATACTTCCATTTCATTAAAACCAAAGCCAATTATTACCAATTTTATTAGTATTGTAAAAGAGCCTCCGTTTTATACCTATGCTTTTACTGGAGCAATTGCTTTCTCCGGATTATTTACCTATGTAGCGGCTTCCCCTATTTTATTTATGGATATTTTTAAAGTTGATGGAAAAACGTATGGTTGGATTTTCGCTTTTATGTCCTTGAGTTTTATTGGTGCGAGTCAGTTAAATTCATTTTTGTTGAGAAAATTCACAAGCGAACAAATGATTTTTGGAGCATTAATTTCACAAACTATTATTAGCATTTCATTCCTTGTTTTGGCAATGAATAATCTTTTAGGATTATACGAAACTATTGCTATGCTATTTTTATTCTTAGCGTGTTTGGGAATTTCAAATCCTAATACAGCTGGGCTTACCCTTGCTCCTTTTTCAAGAAATGCAGGAAGCGCATCAGCGTTGATGGGTGCAATTCAGTTAGGTTTAGGCGCTTTGGCTTCTTTTGCAGTAGGTATTTTTGTAAAAGACTCAATGTTGCCTATGGTTTTGATTATGACTGTTTCAACCATTTTGGCACTGACTATTTTAATTTTCGGAAAACGAAACATAAAAAAAACTATCACAACTTCTCACGATGAGGGAATTGCGATAGTTCATTAATTTTAGTAATAAGAATAAAACAATGTCATATTTTTTTACATATAAGTCAGATAAGTTTCATTTGTTAGGCTTATATACTTTTAGCAATAATAAGGTCATTTAAGGGTTAATACTTACATGACTTATGTGTTAAATAGTATTTTACTGATTTTATAGTATAAAATGAAATAGGTTTAGCTACTTAGTTTACGCTTGTTTAGGTTCTATTTTTACCTTTTTATCGGGTCTGATAATCATACGCAGCGATTGATCTTTTGCAAAATAAGCAATCATCCAATTGAAGAATGTTTGCACTCTGTTGCGATACGTGATCAATGAAATAAGGTGAATAAACAACCATATTATCCAGGCAAAAAATCCTTTGAAATGCATTTTTGGTTTTGGCAAATCAACTACAGCCTTATTTTTTCCAATAATCGCCATCGATCCTTTATCATTATATTTAAAAGGTTTTAAAGGCTTGTTGACACTCATTCGTTTAAAATTGTCAGCCAAATTGATTCCTTGCTGAATCGCAACTTGCGCCACTTGCGGATGACCATTTGGAAAATCAAGATCTGTCAGTTGAATGCAAGTATCGCCTATCGCAAAGATATTTTCAGTACCGTTAACTTTATTAAAAGCATCTGTAGCCATTCGTTTTCCACGGCCATAACTTTCTGCTGGAATTCCTTCAAAAACTTTAGCCGTAACTCCCGCTGCCCAAATTAAATTCTTGGTTTGAATGGTTTCCCCGTTTCCAAAATATACCGTGTCATCAATATAATCTACTACAGTAGTGTTTAATTTTACTACAACACCTAATTTTGTCAGTGCTTCAAGTGTATCCTCCTGTGAAGCTTTACTCATTGGTGATAATACGGCATTGGCACCATCAACCAGATAAATATTACTGGCTGTAGTACTTAATTCTGGATATTCTTTCAGTAAAATATTTTTGCGCATCTCAGCAAACATTCCCGAAACTTCAACACCAGTTGGACCACCACCGGCAACCACAATGGTTAACAATTTCCTACGTTCGCGTATGTCTTTGCAAATGGCTGCTTTTTCTAAATTTTTAAGCAATGTATTACGCATTACGATGGCATCATTGAGCGTTTTCATTGGAATGGCATTTTTCTTTACGTTTTCCATGCCAAAATAACTCGTTTCAGCGCCCGTGGCAAAAACCAAGTAATCGTATGTTAATTCTCCGTTGTTGAGAATGATTTTATTTTCGGCAGTATTTACTTTTACTAAATTTCCCAAGCGGAATTGCAGATTTTTTTTACCCGAAAAAAATTTCCGAAAAGGGTAACTGATACTTGAAGGTTCTAAAAAAGCAGTAGCAACCTGATAAATTAGTGGCGGAAAGAAATTATAATTGTTTTTGTCAACTAGTGTTACATTGATTCCTTTTTCATTTACGAGTTCTTTGGCAAGGTTTAAACCTGCAAATCCTCCTCCTATTATTACAATTTCCATAAAGTATTATTTTAATATTTAATCAAAAAAAACAGTCATAAATATACACTATTTATGACTGTAATTAAATATACAAGTATTAAAAAACTTATAAATTTTACTTCATTTTCTGTCTTTTTACCGGTTTCTCTGTTGGTTCGTTTTTGTTTTGCAACAAATAATTAGCCAACAGTTTTTCGATCAATTCGTCTTTAGTCAAATGATGGAAAACGGTTTTTATTTTATCTTTTAATTCTGGGGCAACATCATGATTGGGTTTTGTTTTGAAGATTTGTTTCGCCCACAATAACGTATTATTTTCTTCGATGCTTAACGCGCTTGGCTTTTTGAACTCGGTGAATTTGATTCCCAGTTCTTTTTCAAAATCAGCAATTTCGACTACTTCTTCGGGTTGTAAAACGGTTAAAGAAAGTCCCTTTGCTCCTGCTCTAGCGGTTCTTCCGCTACGGTGCACGTAAGCTTCGTAAACATCAGGTAAATGGTAATTCACCACATACGAGATTTCCTTAACGTCAATACCTCTTGCGGCTAAATCAGTAGCGACTAAAATATTGATATGTCCTTCACGGAATTGCTCCATGATTCGGTCACGGATTCCTTGCGATAAACTGCCGTGCAATGCGCCTGATGAAAAGCGATTGATAGCTAGATTTTTAGCTAATTTATTAACTGCTGCTTTAGTTTTACAAAAGATAATGCCGCGTTCTCCTTCTTTCGAATTCAAGAAATGCATTAAAACATCCAGTTTTTCAATAGGATCTACCACAATATATTCGTGGTCAATACCTTGATTTCCTAACGTTTCCATGTTGGCACGAACTTCTACTACATTTTTATGTAAGTAATTCTGAACTAATTGTTTTATGGTTCCAGGCATAGTTGCTGAGAACAATACTGTTTTGTGTTCTTTTGGCAATTCGGCAACAATTTCATCTAAGCTTTCTTTTAAGATGGTTACCATTTCATCGGCTTCATCGAGCACGAGGAATTTAGTTTCTTTCAAGTTAATCGCTTTACGCTGAATCAAATCGATTAAACGTCCTGGAGTTGCCACCACAATGTGTGTAGGCAATACAAGTCTTTCGATTTGTGGTTTTATTGGAATTCCACCGCAAGTTGCTGCAATAGAAACTTGAGGTAAAAATTTAGCAAAATCTTCTAAGTTTCTAAAAATCTGATGTCCTAGTTCACGTGTTGGAACTAAAATAACAGCTTGTATTTGTGGTAAAGCAGTATCTATTAATTGCAAAATAGGCAATCCAAAAGCCGCCGTTTTTCCGGTACCGGTTTTAGCTAGTCCAACCAAATCCGTTTCATTAGCTAATAAAAGTGGAATTGTTTTTTGTTGGATTTCTGTTGGTACCACAATTTTCATTTCGGTAAGCGCTTGTACTAATGGTGCTGAAATTCCTAAATCAGAGAATTGTTTTGGCATTTTATTGGATTTTATATTTTATAAAAAATAGTTGTTTTGTAACGTAATTTTTAGCCCCGATGGAAACAGCATCCTGTTGTGGTGGGGTTCGCCACAACAGATATAGTGTACAGCGGGATTAGCTATTTGAAAAAGAAATATTAATCTTCATCCGGTTCGTTCATGATTTTCTCACGATATTTTTTCCCGGTTAACAATACTAGTTTCAATTTGTAATCGTCAACAAGCCACTCGCGGTAATTTTTACTGCATTGACTCAAACATTTTGAATAGCGCTTGATGCGACAATCGATGTCATCCTCTAGCAATTTCCCCAATGCTTTGGCTTCTTGTAAGGTGTCAGAATTATCAACGCACATAGCAGCGTGTTGTTCCAGCGATTTATCCAGAACTTCCTTAGAGCGTAAATTTTGTTTGATGATGAGTTTGTGTTCTTCATCGACATCAAAGGTTACGACTTCGGTTTTGCTGAATTTGGCACGTAAATCCGGTGGCATGCTGTATTTGAAATACAATTCAATCTCCGTATCATCACGTAAATTCTCTAAGTAAAACTCTGGGGATTTAAAGATGTGTTGCCAGTTTACCGGCTCGCTCCACAAGCCAAATCGGGCTGCATTGTTTCCTAAATCGATCACATTAAAAGTGTCTTTTCCTGGTAATTTTCTGGAACCACGACCAATCATTTGGTAATACAACGTTAATGATTTTGTGGCTCTATTTAAAATTATGGTTTCTACAGTAGGCTCATCAAAACCGGTTGTCAAAATTCCAACCGATGTTAGAATAGCGTCTGGCGTGTGCTTGAACCAATGTAAAATATCTTTTCGTTCCTCGTTATTGCTGGTGTTATCTAAGTGACGAATGGCATAACCGGCTTCTCTAAAAGTTTCATATACATACAAAGAGGTGTTGATACCATTGTTGAAAATCAAGGTTTTCTTGCCCAAAGATTTCTCCGTATAAGCATGCAATAATTTTTCCTGCATGGCCATATTCGTGTACAAATCATCTGATGATTTTACGGTATAATCTCCGTTGATACCTACTTTTAAGGAAGTCAATCCTACATCATAACTATATGTAACTGCATTTGCCAAAAATCCATTGGCAATCAAAGAGCTGATAGTATCTCCTACGATTAATTCATCGTAGCTTTCGTGCATAGGCAACTTGATATTTGAACTTAATGGCGTTGCGGTAACTCCTAATATAAAGGCGTTTTTGAAAGAGCTTAATAATTTTCTAAAAGAGTTGTAATGTGCCTCATCGATGATTACTAACCCTACATTATCTAAATGTAATTTTTCATCGTTGATTCGGTTTTTCAAGGTTTCTACCATGGCAACAAAACAAGAATAATCGTTTTGGTCCGGAAGTTCTTTTACTTTACTGTTGATGATTTTGTTTTTTACATCAAACCCCTTCAACATTTTTGAAGTTTGCTTACACAACTCAATTCGGTGTGTTAAAACAACTACTTTTTTATCATGCTGTGATAAATAACGGCGTACAATTTCTGAAAACACTACTGTTTTCCCACCACCGGTTGGCAATTGATATAACAGATGGTGTTGTGGAGGTGCATTATCTATGCGTTCAAATATGGCATCGATGTCGCCTTTTTGGTACGCATAAAGTTCTTTTTTGTCTTCGATTTCTATTTCTAAAGTGTTTTGGGACATTGCTTATTGTTGGATTTTTGCAAAAATACACCTAAAAAACAGTTTAATTGTCACTTTTAAGTAAAAAAATATGGGATGGATTAAATAAAATTGAATTATGTAACCGCTCAATATTCAAATCGCTCTATTATAGCATTAAACTCCGGTTCGTTGAACCACTTTTGCTCGATGGTTTCCGTATGAATTCCTATTATTCTTGTTTTGAAATCATTGAGGATTCCATTAGCAATCAAGAAAATAACAGCTTGCTCAAAAGAATTGAACATACTTTTGAAAAACAAATCTTGCTTAATAACATGTTCTGATGAGAACGTTTGTGCAATTTCAATATTGTAGAGCATCACATCCGCAATTATGAAGGGATCTACACCTAAAAGTATGAAATGCTTAATGTATTTTTGAGCAACAGAACGTCTCATTTTTGGTTTACTGCGTCTTCCTGATTTCTTTACAGGATAATATTCATTCGAGATTTTGAGTTTGCATTCCTGCAAAAGCGTTTCTTCCTTTGGATTAAAAACAAAATTATAATAGACTTTTACGGGACTGAATTTCTCGTACAATTCCATAATTTGCTCTTCGAGTTGCTCTTTATTTAGTTCGGCTAGGTATTTTTTTAAATCGCGTTTACTCATTATCAAAGTTTAAGAGTACAAAAGTAATTTACTTTGTGAATCCATGCATCGAAAATCAATGATAATACTTAATTTTGTCATTTATCACTAAAAAAAATAGTAAATGCTTAAAATTTTTAAGGTTACAGCACTAGTAGAAGGTATATCTGCCCTACTATTATTTTTCTTTGCTATGCCAATGAAATATATTTTTAACGATCCCATTTATGTAAAACATATTGGAATGGCTCACGGGGTATTATTTACTGCCTATATTATTATGGCAACAATTTTAAAGTTTAGTGAAAAGTGGGATTTCAAAAAGTATTTTATAATTTGTATCGCCTCAATTCCTCCTTTTGGAACTTTTTATATAGAAAAGAAATACTTGAGAAATGTATAAATTAATAGAAAAAATATTCAATTTTCTATATCCAATATTCAGAAAATGGGGATTAGGCAGCAGTTTTGCTTCGTACCTAAGTCTGCTTATAAACATTGTTGTGCTTTGCGTATTAGCGTATGCAATTTATGTTGTTTTTCGACTTGTTTTGGTCACTATTATGGCGGTAATAGCCCAAAAAACCAAAACCAAATTTGATGATTTACTCGTAACCAACAAAACGGCTAAATACATTGCGCATCTAATTCCGTTATTATTCATTTATAAATCGGTGCCCATAATTCTGGAACGATACGAATATTGGGAAGGTGTTTTTGGGAAGCTGGTTGGGATTTATATTGTCATGCTTGTTTTATGGATAATCCGTACTATTTTCAATGCTTTACGTGATTATTTAAAACTAAAACCCCGATACAGCGACAAACCCATTGATAGTTTCATTCAGGTTATTATGATTGTCCTTTGGGCAGTTGGTATTACGGTTATTATTTCTAAATTATTTGATATTGATCAAAAAGAGCTTTTAACCATTTTGGGAGCAGTTTCTGCAGTGATAATCTTGATTTTTAGAGATACTATTTTAGGTTTTGTATCGAGCGTTCAAGTATCCATTAATGATATGGTTCGAATTGGCGACTGGATTACGATGGATAAATTTGGTGCTGATGGAGATGTAATTGAAATCAATTTAGCAACTGTAAAAGTTCGAAATTTTGATAATACCACTACAACAATTCCAACATACAGTTTAAGTTCCGATTCGTTTCAAAACTGGCGCGGTATGCTTAATTCAGATGGAAGACGTATCAAAAGACACATTCTTATCAAAACGAGCAGCATCCGATTTTTGGAAGAAGCAGAATTAAGTGACTTGAAGAAAATACATCTTATTTCGGATTATATAGACTCTAGGAAATTAGAAATTGACGAGTATAATGCTCTCAATAAAATTGACAAATCAATCGCTATCAATGGTCGAAATTTGACCAATTTAGGCTTGTTTCGAAAGTATATCACGGAATATTTATTCAATTATCCAGGACTAAATAAAGATATGTTGATGCTTTGCCGTCAATTGCAATCTACTTCTCACGGAGTTCCGCTAGAAATTTATGCTTTTTCGCATGACAAACGATTTGAAAATTACGAATATATCATGTCGGATATATTCGATCACATCATTGCTTCAGCGGGTTATTTTGATCTTGAAATTTTTGAAACAGCTACAGAAAATAAAAGTACAACGTAATTTTAGTTGTACTTTTTATTATATTTTTACTTAAGTTGGGAGTCTGTCTTTTACAAATTCTATTGCTGTTTTTCCATGCGATTTTGGTTTCCCGTCCGCATCTAAATTTACCATTGTGGTGTGATCAATGGTGATAATTGTTTCACGAGTCATCATATTTCTAGCTTCACATTTTAGTGTTAGCGAAGTATTTCCAAATTTTAGAACATCAATACCAATTTCGATAATGTCACCTTGTCTTGCAGAACTTCTAAAATTGATTTCAGACATGTGTTTGGTAACTACTCTCGTATTCTCTAGTTGAATAATAGTATACAAAGCTAGTTCTTCATCAATCCAAGCCAATAATTTACCTCCAAATAAAGTACCGTTGGGGTTTAGATCTTCAGGCTTTACCCATTTTCTAGTGTGAAATCGCATAATTTTTCTGTATATCTGCAAAAATAAACTTTTCTTATGGCTATTTTCTTTATTTTTAAAGAAAAAATCATGAGCGAACGCGATACTTTTATAAAAGAATTCCGAGGACAAACAATTGGTTCCGTAACCAATCAATCTACAACCGAAGAATCATTTCAAAATGAGGTTCTTAGGCCTATTTTAAAATTACAAAACGATTTATTTATCGCTTCCTTTAGTAATTATGTAGCGAAAAATAAAGCTGACTTTTACGGCTACACCGTTGAAAAAAAAATAGCAGTGATAGAAAATGCTATCCAAAAAGACATCAAGTTTAGAAATGCTTTAAAAGGAATGATAATGGCATTATTTACTTTGGATGAGTATGCCGTTTATATAAAAAACTCATCAAATATCAATAAAAGAATGATGAGCATGTTAATTGAAAGACTAAAAAGTCAAGTCCAATTATTTGAATTAAAGGAAAAATAAAAAAAGGAATCTTGATTTTTTTAGTTTTAGAAATATGTTAAAAGGAATTGATTTGTTGTTTATAATTTAAAAAACAGCGACATATTCATTCAAATTTTACAATTAAATTACAATTTGACAATCGTAATGTTTTATACAATAAATCTTAATTAAGCATAAATATTTATGTCATTTGCACGAATTTTTTCATTATAATTGTTAAAAATAAAGTTATGAAGGAAGAATATTTTAAATGGCATTCACCCAATCTTAACCGAGATATTGAAATGTTAGTTTTTGGACATGCAGGATATCCTATTATTTTATTTCCCACTTCTATGGGCAGTTACCATGAAAATAAGGATATGGGATTGATTGATTCCGCAAGATGGTACATCGATCAGGGTTTAATCCAAATATTTTGTCCAGACAGCATTGACAAAGATAGTTTTTACAATAAAAATATTCATCCTATTCATCGCATAGAAAATCATGTCAGATACGATAAAATGATTTGTCATGAAATCGTAGAAAAAGTCAAGAACAATACTTCATCAGGAAAAGTAGTTATGGCAGGATGTAGTTTTGGAGGGTACCATGCTGCAAATTTTGCTTTTCGTCATCCCGGTTACGTAAGTCATATGTTCTCGATGAGTGGCGCTTTCAATATTAAAAGTTTTATGGATGGTTTTCACAATGATGATGTATTTTACAACAGTCCTGAAGATTATTTATATGGATTGAATGATCATGAATTGTGGAATATGGATATCGTTTTAGGAACTTCTAATTGGGATATTTGTTTTGATGCAAATTTAAAACTAAGCAAAATTTTAAGTGACCGAAACATACATCACTGGCTGGATATTCGTCAGGAGCGCAAACATGATTGGCCTGTTTGGAAAGAAATGTTTCCACATTATTTATCAAGAATTAAATTTTTTTAAAATTATAAACACATCAAGATGAAAAAAATTGGAATTTTATTTGGAATGGAAGACACTTTTCCACAAGCATTTATAGATCGTGTTAATTCAAAAAACGAGAAAGGAATCATTGCTGAAGCTGTAGCTATTGATAAAGTAGTCCAAAATAAAGACGGAGAATACGCAGTAATTATTGACCGAATTTCACAAGATGTTCCTTTTTATCGCGCCTATTTAAAAAATGCAGCTTTAACAGGAACTAACGTTATTAATAATCCTTTCTGGTGGAGTGCCGATGATAAATTTTTCAATAATGCTTTGGCAGATACCCTTGGAGTTCCGTTGCCTAATACCGTAATTCTTCCATCTGCAGAACATCCTACGGATACTACTGGAAAATCATTTAGAAATTTAAAATATCCAATGGATTGGGAAGGAATTTTTGATTATATCGGATTTCCAGCTTATATGAAACCCTATGCAGGCGGAGGTTGGAAAAACGTGTACAGATTGGAAAACAAAGAAGAGTTTTGGGAAAAACATCAGGAAACGGGACAATTAGTGATGATGTTACAAGAAGAAATTGTTTTTACAGAGTATTTTAGAGTATATTGTTTGGGTTGCAAAGCAGTCCGAATTATGCAATACGAACCCAGAAATCCACATCATTTGCGTTATGTAATTGACGGGCCTCCGGTAGATAAAAAATTACTGGCTACTATAAAAGACTATACTTTACGCCTTTGCAAAGGCCTAGGATATGACTTTAATACGGTAGAATTTGCCGTTCGTGATGGGATTCCGTATGCTATTGATTTTGGAAATCCCGCGCCTGATGCTGAATTAACTTCAGTGGGTGCTGAAAATTTTGAATGGGTAGTGGAAGAAGCTGCTAAAATGGCCATCGCCGCCGCAAAAAAACAAAAACCAGGAAAACTAAATTTGACTTGGGGAACTTTTATAAAAGACGCTACGAAATAGTTTTCAGTCACAGTATTCAGTAAACAAACTGAAAACTGCGACTGCGACTGAACGCTAAAAAAATAAATATGTTAAAGAAATTACCTGTTTTTACACTTGGTGTAGAAGAAGAATATCAAATTATAGATCCTGTTTCTAGAGATTTGCGGTCGCATTTATCTAAAATTGTAGATGGTGCCAAGATAATTTTAAATGAGCAGGTCAAGGCTGAAATGCATCAATCTGTGGTAGAAGTGGGAACTAATATTTGCAAGAATGTTGATGATGCTAAAAATGAGATTCGTTTTTTACGTTCCAAAATAGTTGAGTTAGCTGACAAGCAAGATCTTATTGTGGGTGGCGCCGGAACGCATCCTTTTTCAAAATGGCAGGATCAACCTATCACTGATGACCCACGATATCACGATATTGTTAATGAATTACAAGATGCGGCACGTTCTAATTTGATTTTTGGAATGCATTGTCACGTGGGAATTGAAAATCGGGAAATTGGTTTGCAATTAATGAATCAAGCAACCTACTTCTTACCTCATATATTTGCACTTTCGACAAATTCCCCTTTTTGGGAAGGTAGAAAGACTGGGTACAAATCTTTTAGAACTAAAGTTTTTGATAAATTTCCAAGAACTGGATTACCTGAATATTTTGACTCAGTGAGTTCCTATGAAAATTATTTAGATACTTTGGTGAAAACTAATTGTATCGATAATCCAAAGAAAATTTGGTGGGATTTGCGCTTGCATCCTTTTTATAATACGATTGAATTTAGGATTTGCGATATGTGCTTAACGGTTGATGAAACTATTTGTATTGTAGCTATTATTCAAGCAATTGTGGCTAAACTCTACAAATTGAACATGAACAATACGAGTTTCAATATTTATCGATTGGCTTTAATCAAGGAAAATAAATTCCGTGCTGCTCGTTATGGAATTGATAATAATATGATTGATTTTGGATTGCAAAAAGAAGTGGAAACTAAAATGCTTATCTTGGAATTATTAGATTTTATTGATGATGTAGTGGATGAATTGGGAAGTCGTGAGGATATTAATTATGTTCATGAAATTTTAAAAAATGGAACTGGAGCAGACAAACAACTTGCTATTTTTGAAGAATCAGCTGATCTTTCTAAAGTAGTGGACTTTATAACTGGCGAATTCACTAAGGGATTATAAAATATAAATTATCTTTGCGCATTATTTTTTAAAAATAGTTATGTCGAATAAAATTATAAAAATAGCGCTTCTGGACATGTACAAAGGAGAACCTAATCAAGGGATGCGTTGTATCATTGATGTTGTAAACAGGTTTAGTCCTGTGGTTAGTTTTGAAATATTCGATGTTCGGGTAAAATGTGAATTACCGGATATTAAAGAATTTGATATTTATATTTCTACCGGTGGTCCAGGGAATCCATTAATTGGAGATGGAAATTGGGATGTGAAATATTATGCTTTTATTGATTCGTTACATAAATGGAATAGTGAAAATACAATTAAAAAGCATGTGCTTTTCATTTGTCATTCTTTTCAAATGGCTTGCTTGCATTTTGGTTTAGCCACAGTGACACGAAGAAACGACACTTCTTTTGGAGTAATGACTATACATAAAACCAAAGAAGGACTTGTAGATCCTTTATTTGAAGGATTAGCCGATCCTTTTTATGCAATTGATTCTAGAGATTATCAAGTGGTACAACCCAAATTGAGTGTTTTTGCCAAAAAAGGAGCAAAAATAATTTCATTGGAAAAAATTCGGGATCATGTGCAATATGAACGTGCGATAATGGCAGTTCGTTTTACAGACTATTTTGTAGGTACACAATTTCATCCCGAAGCTGATCCAATAAGCTTTGTCTCTCATTTGAGAAACAAACAGGCAAAAGAAAAAATAAAAGCTATGAAAGGCAAAAGAAAGTTCAGAAATATGCTGGAAGATTTATTAGATGATGATAAAATATACAGAACTAATGAAACTTTGATTCCAAACTTTCTAAGAACTGCCATCAATGACTTGATGAAAACTAAGAAAATACTTTCTAATTAATAAATTCATTTCAAGATGATTTCAAAATATCGGGAGTTATTTAATACTCAATTTACAGAAAAAAAATATCAGGAATTCAAAGATGATATTGCTTCCGATTTTAATTATATGCCTACTTTTAGATTAGGTGAAACGCCTTTCTTTATTTCAAATGAGTTAAAAGCACAATTGATTCAAGGTTGTAATCAAGTTATAGCTTTTATTCAAAAAAAAGATTTTAAAAGTCTTACTTATAAGTCATTAGAATTAAATAATAAAGTACCAAATGAGGATGAACACACTACTTTTTTAGCTATTGATTTTGGAATTTGTGAGGAAGATGGAATGATTATTCCTAAGCTAATTGAAGTTCAAGGATTTCCTTCTTTGTATAATTATCAAATTAATTTGTATGAAAAATTTAAGAAACATTATCCTTTTCTTAGTGAGCTAACGCCTTTTATCAATGGCATTGAGCCACAAGAATATTTGAATATTTTAGAAGATGCAATTTGCAATAATCATCCAAAAGAAAATGTTATTCTTCTTGAAATAGAACCCGAAAAACAAAATACCAAGATTGATTTTTATTATTGCCAAAGAGATATTGGCATACCTATAGTTTGCGTTACTGAACTCATAAAGAAAGGCAAACAACTGTTCTACAAAAACATAAAAGGTGATGAAATCCAGGTGAAAAGAATCTACAATCGGGTTATTTTTGATGAATTGGATTTGCGAACAGATTTAAAGTTAAATTTCCATTTTTCAGATGATCTTGATGTAGAATGGGCTGGTCATCCCAATTGGTTTTTCAGAATCAGTAAATTTATTTTACCATTCTTAAAAGGAAAATATTTTATTGAAACGACTCTATTAAGTGAGCTTAAAGAAATCCCTTTGGATTTAGAAAATTATGTGCTTAAACCACTCTTTTCCTTCTCAGGAACAGGAGTTATTTTTCATGTAACGAAAGAAGATATAGAAGCAGTTGTTGAAAAAGAACTTTATATTCTTCAAAAAAAGGTAAACTACCTTCCTATTGTACAATCTCCTGATGGGAAAGTAAAAGCAGAAGTCCGTATACTCTGTGTTTGGAAAAAAGAAGATGCTGCGCCTACTCTATTGTGCAACTTAGTACGATTGAGCCGTGGTGAAATGATAGGTGTGAAATTCAATAAAGACAAAGATTGGGTTGGCGGTACACTTGGTTTATTTGAAAGATAACTTTTCTACACATAATAAAGTGTAATTTTTTTATGCTTTTTTTTGCTTACAATATTTGATTCCAATTTAGCTTTTTATTCTATTATAAAGATACTTCGTCTTACCTATTTAATTAGGCCTCATTTATAGTACAATTTTATTTTATTTTTAAGTTCAATTTTTTTATAGTTAATGTCATTTTAACACATTGAAATCACTCAAAATGAAGTTCGATTATAAATTTATAAGATATATCTTATCAAATTTAACTAAAATTAATAAATAAATGAATTTTTAGTCAATTTGGATTTTTTAAAATATATTTTTTTTCTTGTTTTAATAGATTACAGATAGTGTTTACTGAATTTTTTAAAGTGATTCCCTTAATAATTTGAAAAAAATGGAATTATTCAATAAATTAACATAAAAAAAATTAAGATATTTTTTTTTTCTTTATTATTGTAAAGTAATAATAATTTAAGAATAATAAACAATTTTAATAATTAACAAATGAATAGAAGAGAAGCACTTAAAAGCGTTGCGTTTTTGATGGGAAGCGCAATCTCAGCAACTACGATGGGCGTTTTGTTTGAAAGTTTTACTTTGCCTGATAAAGAGAAAAATAGAGTATTTTTTTCTGCTTCAGATGAAGAAGTTCTAGCTGAATTTGCCGATATCATTATACCGACGACAGCATCTTCACCAGGGGCTAAATCCGCAGGACTTGGCGCTTTTATTCCGATGATGATTAAAGATTGTTATCCAGCACAAATGCAAGAGATTTTTGCTTCAGGAATGAAAGATATGCAGGCAAAATGTTTGAAAGATTTCAATAAAGATTTCTTAGCAATGTCAGTTGCAGAACGTCAGAAATTAATGGAAGCTTTAAAAGAAGAAACTATTGCTAATAAAAAAGCACCTTCTTTCTTTTTGCTTGCAAGAGATTTGACTCTTCTGGGTTATTATTCTTCAGAAATAGGTTGTACACAAGCACGTGAATACCTACCTGTCCCAGGAAGATATGACGGTAATGCTGATTACATACCTGGACAAAAAGGTTGGGCTACTAACTAATTTTTAGTAGAACATTTTGTCTTAAACTATTTTATTAAATAAAAATTACTACACGTGAATATAAATACAAATTTAAAAGAGGAAAATACATATGATGCTATTGTAATAGGATCAGGAATTAGCGGTGGTTGGGCAGCAAAAGAACTAACCGAAAAAGGGTTAAAAGTTTTGATGTTAGAACGAGGAATGAACATCGAGCATGTTAAAGATTATGAATCTGCAATGAAAGCTCCTTGGGAATTTGAGCACGCTGGAAAATTGACCGAAGAACAAAAAAGAACACATCCAGTACAAACACGTGATTACCCATACAATGAAGCTACCGAAAAATGGTGGGTAAACGATTTGGAATGTCCATATACTGAAGACAAACGTTTCGACTGGTACAGAGGATTTCATGTTGGAGGAAAGTCTTTAATGTGGGGACGTCAAAGTTATCGTTTTAGTGATCATAATTTTGAAGATAACGCTAAAGATGGTCATGGTAATGACTGGCCTATCCGTTATAAAGATCTTACAAAATGGTATGATTATGTAGAAAAATTTGCAGGAATCAGCGGGCAAGCTGAAAACTGGCCTCTTTTGCCAGATGGAAAATTTTTGCCTCCTATGGATTTAAATTGTGTAGAAAAATCAGTTAAAGAAAGACTAGAAAAGCATTATAACAGAACACGTATATTAACTATAGGACGTACAGCTAACTTAACAGTGCCTCATAAAGGTCGTGGAAGTTGTCAATATAGAAATTTATGTAGTCGTGGTTGCCCGTTTGGTGCTTATTTCAGCACGCAATCATCTACATTGCCTGCTGCTATGGCTACAAAAAGATTGACAGTAAGACCCTACTCTATTGTGAATCATATTATTTATGATAAAGACACAAAAAAGGCAAAAGGTGTAATGGTAATTGATGCAGAAACAAATGAAACCATGGAGTTTTATGCTAAAATTGTTTTTGTAAATGGTTCTACTTTAGGATCAACATTCATCTTATTGAATTCAACTTCAGAAGCGCATCCAAATGGGATGGGTAATGCCAGTGGACAATTGGGACATAATTTAATGGATCATCATTTCCGTTGTGGTGCTGAAGGAAGTGCTGAAGGCTTTGAAGATAAATACACGTACGGAAGAAGAGCAAATGGTATTTATATTCCAAGATATCAAAATGTTGGTAGTGACAAGCGTGATTACTTAAGAGGTTTTGGTTACCAAGGAGGTGCTAGCAGAGGATTATGGCATAAAGAAGTTGCTGAATTAGCTTTTGGTGAAAACTTTAAAAATACTATGTCATTACCTGCCGATTCTTGGAGTATGGGATTGGGTGGTTTTGGTGAAATGTTACCATATTATGAGAATAAAGTATACATCGATCATAGTAAGAAAGACAAATGGGGACAACCTGTTTTAGCGATTGATTGTGAATATAAAGAGAATGAAGCTAAAATGCGTGAAGACATGATGAATGATGCAGCTGAAATGCTTGAAGCATCGGGAATCAAAAATGTTAAAACGTATGATAACGATTGCTATCCTGGAATGGCTATACACGAAATGGGTACTGCTAGAATGGGTAATGATCCTAAAGATTCTGTTTTAAATAAATGGAATCAAATGCATGAAGTTAGTAACGTATTTGTTACCGATGGTTCTTGTATGCCCTCTATTGCGTGTCAAAATCCATCATTAACTTTTATGGCTTTAACAGCACGTGCTTGTGATTACGCAGTAAAAGAATTAAAAAAAGGAAATATTTAGGTTCATCATGATGAGAAAATTAAGAATGGGAATGGTCGGTGGTGGCCAAGATGCTTTTATAGGTGCTATTCACCGCTTAGCCGCAAACATGGATGGACTGATTGAATTAAGCTGTGGAGCATTAAGTATAACTCCAGAAACAGCAATAGCATCTGGTAAAGCGTTGTTTCTTCCAGAGTCGAGAACGTATCTAACCTATGACGAAATGATTAAAGCTGAAGCGGCTTTACCTGCTGAAGAAAGAATCGATTTTGTCACTATAGTTACTCCAAATTTTGCGCATTTTGCACCTGCAATGATGGCTTTGGAGCATGGTTTTAATGTTGTAATTGAAAAACCAATGACTTTTTCATTGGAAGAAGCAAAACTATTGAAACAAAAAGTAGAAGAGACAGGATTAATACTTTGTTTAACACATACTTACTCAGGTTATCCAATGGTCAAACAAGCGAAAGCTATGGTTAGAGAGGGGAAATTGGGTAAAATTAGAAAAGTTATCGTAGAATATCCTCAAGGTTGGTTGAGTAAATTATCAGAAAGAGAAGGTAATGCGCAAGCGGCTTGGAGAACTGATCCTAAAAAATCTGGAAAAAGTTCTGTAATGGGAGACATTGGGACTCATGCATCTCATTTAGCCGAATATATTACTGGTGCTAAAATTACAGATGTTTGTGCTGAGTTGAACACATTAGTTGAAGGCCGCGTAATGGATGATGATGGCGCCGTACTATTGAAGTTTGATAATGGCGCAAAAGGAGTTTTAATTGCATCACAAGTTGCCGCTGGAGAAGAAAACGCTCTAAAAATCAGAATCTATGGGGAAAAAGGCGGAATTGAATGGTTTCAACATGAGCCCAATACCTTGACGGTTCGATGGCTAGAGGAACCAGCTCAAATTTTGAGAGCGGGGGTTAATTATGGTGGATATTTATCTTCATTTGCAACCCATAACTGCCGTACTCCTGGTGGGCATCCAGAAGGTTATTTAGAAGCATTTGCTAATATTTACCGCAACTTTGCCTTAACGCTTGGTTGTAAGTTAGATGGTACAGAGCCTACGCCTGAAATGTTAGACTTTCCCTCTGTTGAAGATGGATTAAGAGGAATGGCATTTATCGATAACGTAGTAGCATCATCACAATCTGATAAAAAATGGACTCCTTACGTTTTGTAATAAAATAGGAATTCATAAAAGTTTTAGACAAAATATAATATGACAACAATACAAGGCCCCGCAGTATTTTTAGCCCAATTTATCAGTAATGAAGCTCCTTTTAATTCCTTAAACGGAATTTGTAAATGGGCTGCTGATTTAGGTTTTAAAGGTATTCAAATGCCAACATTAGATACTCGATTTATTGATTTACAAAAGGCTGCAGAAAGTAAAACGTATGCCGATGAACTTAAAGGTACTATTGCTTCATACGGATTAGAAATAACAGAATTATCTACTCACTTGCAAGGACAACTGGTAGCTGTTCATCCAGCTTATGATGATTTTTTTGATGCTTTTGCTCCAGTAAATGTACATGGTAATTCTAAAGCCAGACAAGAATGGGCCGTTCAGCAATTGAAATATGCTGCAAAAGCATCTCAAAATTTAGGCTTAAATGCACATGCAACTTTTAGTGGATCTTTGCTTTGGCAATATTTTCACCCTTGGCCACAAAGACCATCGGGCTTAGTTGAAGATGGTTTTGCCGAATTGGCAAAACGTTGGTTGCCTATTTTAAATGAGTTTGATCAAAATGGGGTCGATCTTTGCTATGAAATTCATCCTGGAGAAGATTTGTTTGATGGAGAAACATATGAAATGTTTTTGAAGGCTGTAAATAATCATTCCAGAGCTTGCTTGCTATATGATCCATCACATTTTGTTTTGCAACAGTTAGATTACATTCAATACATTGATTTTTATCACGAAAGAATTAAAGCTTTTCACGTAAAGGATGCCGAGTTTAACCCTACAGGAAAGCAAGGAACTTTTGGAGGATACCAAAGTTGGGCAAACCGTGCGGGACGTTATCGTTCCCCTGGAGATGGTCAAATTGACTTTAAAACTATTTTTAGTAAACTGGCTCAATATGATTTTAAAGGTTGGGCAGTTATGGAATGGGAATGTTGCATCAAAAATCAAGAAGATGGTGCCCGTGAAGGTGCTCAATTTATAAAAAATCATATTATAAAAGTTACAGACAAAGCATTTGATGACTTTGCAGCTGTAGAAACTAATAAGGCTTTTAATAGAAAAAACTTAGGATTATAAAACTTAAATAGAAATGAAAATGAAATTAAAATATTTGCTTTTTGGGGTTGCTTTAATCAGCTTAACCTCATTTTCTAATGATACTTTATACACAAACTATAGTAAAGTTACTAAGAAAACAAACACTGTTTTTCAAACATCAGATGGTGAGAAATTAATTGCTAAATCTGATTGTGTAGGCTGCCATAAATTAGACAAAAAGCTAATAGGTCCCTCCTATATGGACATTGCAAAAAAATATCCTTCTAATGATAAAAATGTGGCCTATTTATCTGGAAAAATAATAAAAGGAGGTTCTGGAGTTTGGGGAACTATACCAATGGCTGCGCATGCATCACTAAAAAAGGATGATGCAAAATCTATGGCCAAATATATTTTATCCTTAAAAAAATAATTTTATAAGTGCTTTTCAAGATTCTAAAAAACTATTAGAATATCGAAAAGCATTTATTTATTAAACTATTTCATTACTATTAACTAACCGTATTAACAATAAATGAAACAAAAAGAAGAAGAAAGTAAAATCATCAATAACCGTCGTGATTTTATAAAAACTACTGCTGTAGCTGCTGCAGCTTTTATGATTGTTCCTCGTCATGTTTTAGGAAGAGGATTCGTAGCTCCAAGTGATCGTTTATCAATTGCCAGCATTGGTGTTGGAGGAAAAGGAAAATCTGATATTGCTATGTTTGCTAACAGTGGTAAAGCTGATATTTCATTTTTATGTGATGTAGATACAAGAAGAGCTGCTGCTAGTGTAAACGCATTTCCAAAAGCTAAATTTTACAAGGATTGGCGTGAAATGTTAGACAAAGAACATAAAAACTTCGATGCAGTTTCTGTTTCTACACCGGATCATAATCATGCTATTCAAGCTCTTGCAGCGATGCAACTAGGCAAACATGTTTACGTTCAAAAACCAATGGCGCATGATATTTACGAAGCTCGTATTTTAACTCAAGCGGCTAAAAAATATAAAGTGGTAACTCAAATGGGAAATCAAGGTGCCTCAAATGATGGTACCAGAATAATGAAAGAATGGTATGAAGCAGGCTTAATTGGAGATGTTCACACGATACACGCTTGGACTGATCGCCCAGTTTGGCCTCAAGGAATTCCTTGGTCTGCTAATAAAGCAGATATTCCAAAAGAATTAGATTGGGATTTATGGTTAGGAACTGCTCCTTATAAAGAATATGTTAACAAATTAGTTCCGTTTAACTGGAGAGGTTGGTGGGATTATGGAACTGGTGCATTAGGAGATATGGGATGTCACTTACTGGAAGCTCCTTTTAGTGTTTTGAACTTAAAATATGCTAAAGATGTTCAATGTAGTGTTGGTTCCGTTTATGTTGATGAATTTCAAAGAGGATATTTTCCAGAGAGTTGTCCTCCTTCAAGTCATGTTACCTTAACTTTTCCAAAAACAGAGAAAACTAAAGGTGATATAGCTGTTCATTGGATGGATGGCGGAATTCAGCCTGAAAGACCTTCTGAATTGGGGCCAAATGAAATTTTTGGCGATGGTGGAAATGGAACATTATTCACTGGTACAAAAGGAAAAATGATGTGTGATACCTATGGCTTAAATCCTCGTTTACTTCCACTTAGCAAAAATGAAAATCTGAAAGTTGCTCAAAAATATGCTCGAGTAAAAGACGGAGCTGATGGACATTACAGACAGTGGGTTGAAGCAGCAATTGCAGGTTATGGAAAAAAAGAATTAAGTTCTCCTTTTGAAATTGCCGGGCCTTTAACCGAAGCTTTATTAATGGCTAACCTTGCTATCAGAGGATATGATGTAATGAGAGAAGAACTTGGAGAAGAAGTCTATCCAGGACGTTCTTCTAAACTATTATGGGATAATGACGCTATGAAAATTACAAATTTTGACGAAGTAAATCAATTTGTTAAACGAGAGTATCGTCAAGGTTGGAAAGCTTTAACTTTATAAAAAAAAGAGTAATTATAAATTCAAAAATTTAAAAATGATTAAAAATATCTGTACTTCATTACTAGTTATGATAATGATTCAAACCGCAAATGCACAGCAAGCCCCTATAGCTAAAGGATTTAAGTCAATATTTGATGGGCAATCAACAACTGGCTGGCATACTTATGGTAAAACTACTGCTGGTTCTGGATGGAAAGTTGAAGATGGTGTGTTGCATTTTGATCCTACAGCAGCCCAAAATGGTCAAGGCGGTGATCTTGTAACTGATGCAGAATATGAGAATTTTCATTTAAAATTAGATTGGAAAGTAGCTTCCAAAGCTAATAGTGGTATAATTTTTTATGTGAACGAAGATTTATCAAAATTCAAGAATACCTATGAAACCGGTTTAGAAATGCAAGTATTAGACAATGACGGGCATCCTGATGGAAAAATTGAAAAGCATAGAGCAGGTGATTTATACGATTTAATAAAAAGTAGTTCAGAGCCTGTTAAACCCGTAGGTGAATGGAATACCGTAGACATAGTATGTAAATTTGGAAAACTGACTATGTTATTAAATGGAGTAAAAGTAGTTGAAACTACGCTTTGGGATGCTAATTTTAAAACCTTAGTAGCAGGAAGTAAATTTGCTACTTGGCCAGGTTTTGCTGTTTCCAAAAAAGGTAAAATTGCCTTACAAGATCACGGTGATAATGTATGGTTCCGAAATATTCAGATAAAAGAATGGAATTCTATGAAAATTACTACTGGTTGTGAAGCTGGGATGTAATAAACCACTCGAGATTAAAAAATTAACCAAAACCAAAAAATAAAACCAAAAACTAATGAATAACACCACACGAATTAAATTATCTATAATGATGTTCCTAGAATTTTTTATCTGGGGAGCATGGTTTGTAACACTTGGTACGTTTCTAGGGAATAATCTAAAAGCATCTGGAGCAGAATCTGCTGCCATTTTTTCTACACAATCATGGGGCGCTATTATTGCACCTTTTATTATAGGTTTGATTGCTGATCGATATTTTAATGCTGAGAAAATTTTAGGTATTCTACATCTTATTGGAGCATTTCTAATGTATCAAATGTATCAGTCAGAAGACGTTGGAATGTTTTATACTTACGTTCTAAGTTATATGATTTTATACATGCCAACATTAGCATTAGTAAATTCAGTGTCTTTTAATCAAATGAAAGATCCAGAAAAAGAATTCGCAAACATTAGAGTATGGGGAACTATTGGTTGGATTATTGCAGGATTATCCATTAGTTACTTCTTTCATTGGGATTCTAAAGAAGCAATTAGCTCAGGTTTACTAAAAAATACCTTTTTACTAGCGGGTGTTGCAGCTTTCATTTTAGGTTTATTTAGTTTTTCATTACCAAAAACACCACCAAAAGTGAGCGATGAAAAAATAAAAATTGGAGATATTATAGGTCTTGATGCTTTGAAATTATTGAAAGACAAGAACTTCGCTATCTTTTTCATTTCGTCTATACTAATTTGTATTCCTCTTGCTTTTTATTACCAAAATGCTAATCTCTTTTTGACAGAAGCTGGAGTTGAAAATCCAACTGGTAAAATGGCTATAGGGCAAATATCAGAAGCTTTATTTCTATTATTGATACCTGTATTTTTTACTCGTTTTGGTTTCAAAAAAACTATTTTAATTGGGATGTTAGCATGGGCAATTCGTTACGTTTTATTTGCTTATGGTAATGGTGGAGATTTAAGTTTCATGTTGATTATAGGAATTGCGTTACACGGTATTTGTTATGATTTCTTTTTTGTTTCGGGCCAAATTTACACCAACTCAAAAGCGGGAGAAAAATATAAAAGTGCAGCACAGGGTTTAATCACTTTAGCAACTTATGGAGTTGGTATGTTGATTGGTTTTGCAGTTGCAGGCTGGATAACGGACAATTACAAAATGGCTGATGGAGCCGTAAACTGGCAAATGGTTTGGATCATTCCTGCTGGAATTGCTACCGTTGTATTTGTACTTTTCGCACTTTTATTCAATGAAAAAAACAAAGTAGTAGAAACGTCTTCTGCAGTATAAAAATAAAAAATGAGTACGAATCTAAATAGAAGATCTGCCATAAAAGGAATATTAGCTAGTACGGCTGCTATGGGAATTCCTTCGGGATTATCTGCTTTCGCTATGCCAAAAAAAGAGATAGAAACACAATTGGGTAAATTAAAAGGAAACATAAATCACTCTGTTTCTCGTTGGTGTTTTGATAATCTTGATTTAGAGACACTTTGCATTGAAGCAAAGAAACTTGGAATAACCGGTATTGATTTAGTAGGACCATCATCTTGGCCAACATTGAAGAAATATGACTTAGTTTCAACAATGTGTAACGGTGCTGAAATTAATTTGGTAGATGGTTTTAATGATATAAAATTTCATGAAACGCTTTTAAAAAATTATACAGAAATGATTCCGCTAGTGGCAAAAGCGGGTTATAAAAATCTAATTTGTTTTAGCGGAAGCAGAAGAGGAAAAACAGATGAAGAAGGTTGGAGTAATTGCGTTTTGGGCTTACAAAAACTAATTCCATTGGCTGAAAAGCACAATGTGATTTTAGTCATGGAATTATTAAACAGTAAAATTGACCATAAAGATTACCAATGTGACAGGACATCATGGGGAGTTGAACTTGCGAAGCGCTTGAACTCAGAAAACTTCAAACTTCTTTATGATATTTATCACATGCAAATTGATGAAGGTGATGTGATTAGAAACATAAGAGACAACCATCAATATATTGCACATTTTCATACGGCTGGTGTTCCGGGACGAAATGAAATTGATGCGACACAGGAATTAAATTATGAAGCAATAATGAAAGCAATTGTAAAAACTGGTTTTAAAGGCTTTGTCGGACAAGAATTTATCCCCAAAAACCCCGATAAGCTGGCTTCGTTGAAGCAAGCTATTACAATATGTGATGTCTAATTAATCTAAAAAAAAAAACATGATAAAAAGAAGAGAATTTTTAATTAATGCAGGTTTAGCATTAGGCGCTTTAGCCATTGCTCCTACATTTGCTTTTGACTCTAAAAAAAGAGCCATAGGAATTCAATTATGGACACTACGTGATACATTACCGAAAGATGTTAAAGGTGTTTTAGCTCAAGTTGGAAAAGCAGGATTCACTGAAGTTGAAACTTTTGGTTATTCTGCAGACAAAGGTTTCTTTGGAACTTCTGTACATGATTTTAAATCCATGTTGGATGATAATGGTTTAAAAGCGACGAGTAATCATTTTGATTTTAATTCGATGATTAAAGATGGTTCAACTGATCTTGTAAAATCATACGTAGAAACAGCAAATCATTTAGGAAGCGAATATGTAACGGTACCTTACATAGTTTCTGAATTGCGCGGAACAAGTGGGGACGATTATAAAAAATTAGCCCTACAAATCAATAAAGTAGGTGAAATTTGTAAAGCAGGAGGTTTAAAATTAGCGTATCACAATCATGATTTTGAATTTACAAAATTCGGATCAACAAATGGGTATGAGATTTTATTGAATGAAACAGATAAAAACTTAGTTGATTTTGAAATGGATTTATACTGGGTAGTTCGTTCTGGAAATGATCCTTTGCAATTATTCCAAAAATATCCTGGGCGTTTCACCATGTGGCACGTAAAAGATATGGATAAAGTAAATCCGGATTGGAATGCCGAAATAGGAACTGGAGCAATTGATTTCAAATCGATTTTTGCTCAAGCTGAACTTTCCGGAATGAAACGTTTCTTTTTGGAACACGAATCAAACTACAAACCAAATCCGATAGAATCCGCAGTAACAAGTTTTAATTACATTAAGAAGAATTTAATCTAAATGTTTTAAAAAATAGTAATTATAAAAAAGGGATACTTATTGTATCCCTTTTTTTATAATTTATTCTGAAACTTACTCGGTAATATTAAAACCAGCTACATAAAAGTTTTTATCTATTTCCAGTATTGAATTTTCAGAATTTACTGGAATACTCTTCCATTCTATTTCTGGTTGAAGTAATTCTTCTTTTCCATTCAAAGTTACTTTAACAGGCATCTTAAATTCAGCAACACAATTCGTCCAGCGATATCCAAACTGATTATCTTTGAAAAAATATTCTAATGTTGGAATTCTAGTATCTCTTAAATACTGATTAAAAACGGTAGATAAATCGATTCCAACTTGCTGACCTAAATAATCTTCAATTTGTTTAGTAGTTACCGTTTGGTGATAAAAAGTACTATTTAAACCTCTCAATATTCCTCTCCATTTTTCGTCATTATTTACAATTTGGCGTATAGTATGCAGCATATTTCCTCCTTTTGGGTACATATCACCAGAGCCTTCATTGTTAACATTGTAGTTCCCGATAATGGGTTTGTCATTATCTATACCTTTCCTTGTTCCTCTAACATATTCAAATCCAGCCTCTTTTCCATAGTAATATTCTACAAATAGACTTTCTGAATAGTTCGTAAAACTTTCATGAATCCACATGTCGGCAATATCTTTATAAGTGATATTATTAGCAAACCATTCATGTCCAGATTCATGGATAATGATAAAATCAAATTTTAATCCCCAACCCGTTCCACTCAAATCCCGGCCTAAATATCCATTTTTAAATTTATTTCCATACGTTACTGAGCTTTGATGTTCCATTCCTAAATAAGGTGCTTCAACTAACTTGTAACTATCTTCATAAAATGGATAGGGTCCAAACCAATGTTCAAAAGCTTTTAGCATTCTAGGAACATCTTGGAAATGTTCTTTGGCTTTCGCCAAATTGTCTCTCAAAACATAATAAGTACAGTCTAAATTCCCCTTCTCCCCTTTGAATCTCTCCGAAAACGAAACATAATCCCCAATATTTATGTTTACACCATAATTATTGATTGGATTGGAAACATACCAATTATAGGTTTTAGTTCCATCTTTCATGTTAGTGACACTTTGTAAACGTCCATTGGATACATTCATCAAATTTTTTGGAACATTTACACTAATCAGCATATTCTCCACTTCGTCATACATATGATCTTTATTTGGCCACCACACACTAGCACCCAATCCCTGACAAGATGAAGCAATAAAAGAATTGCCATTACTGTCTTTTTTCCAAGTAATTCCTCCGTCCCAAGGTGGATTTACAGCTACTTTTGGTTTTCCGCCATAAAATATGGTAATTTCTTTTAGTGCACCTTTTGTTTGAGGAGCAATCAATTCAATAAAAAATGCATTTCCTTCCCTTTTGTATTTTAAAGTCTTTCCTTCTTGAATAACTTTAGTAATGTTCATAGGATTTTGCAAGTCAATTTGCATACTGTTGTATTCTTGAATAACTTGATATTTTATTGTATTGGAGCCTGAAATGGTACTATCTGCAGGATTAACTTTAATGTTAAGGTGATAGTTTTTTAGATCCCACCATGCTCTTTCTTTTGTGATACTTCCGCGCAAAGTATCTTGTCTTGTGAATAGTTGCGCTGATTTATTCAATAAACCTTGTGCATTTAGACCGTTAAAAAAAAGAACTGCAATAAAAATAATACTAAACTGTTTTTTCATAATTAATCATTTTAGACAAAAATAAACTTTATATTGGGTACTCTAAAAAATTATTTTCCAGAATATACTTGAACATATTCTTGAATTAATTTATTTTTTTTCCCTCGGATTTCCATGATCACTTTATTGTTATTAAAATCAAATTTTAAGAGTCCAAAATTCAATTCTTTAACCACTTCTCCCTTCACATAAGGATTTTCTTCCCCAGAAAAATTAGCGTAAGTATGCGTCAATCCACTAGATGTAAAATCAATTAAAGGATATGACAAACCGGCAACGTTTTTTGAAGAAAAAGTTGCTATATGGCGGTCGCCAGAGAGTATAAAAGTACCTTTTGCTTTTGTAGAAACTATCAATTGCTCAAGCTTCTCTATTTCATGAGGAAAATTACCCCAAGCTTCAAATCCATGCTTATTTGATAAAAATTGAATGCTACTAACAATAACATTAA
Source organism: Flavobacterium sp. KS-LB2 (assembly GCF_036895565.1). Classification (NCBI taxonomy): domain Bacteria; kingdom Pseudomonadati; phylum Bacteroidota; class Flavobacteriia; order Flavobacteriales; family Flavobacteriaceae; genus Flavobacterium; species Flavobacterium sp. KS-LB2. Next base: position 1,731,163 of record NZ_CP145904.1, read on the forward strand.
ATTGTGCATCGGATGATTGAAGTACTTTTTCCAACCATGCCCATTGTGCTTCTCCTAATAGTGTTCCATCACCATATCTATTGGGTTGAAAACGCTTTTTTGAATCGGTAGATTTTGTTAATGTGGTTCTAAAATAACGTGTATCTAACACGATAATTTTTATTTTATTTTCATTTATAACAATAGTTTTATCAGTATAAACACCTTCTCGTTTTCGCTCAGAAGCATTCATTGGAGTGTCTAAAAAATCCAACAAAAGCTGTTGACTTTCTCTTTTAAAAGGATATTCTTCTCCGCCGTCATTTGCGCCAAAATCATGATCGTCCCAAGTTCCTAAAATGATTTTGTTTTTTATAAATTTCAGATAATCAGCATCCTGTTTCTGAATTTCATAATTTTTTTTAAGAACCTGCATATCCTCAGTATCCGAATAGACATTATCACCGCCCCAAATCCATACGGACGGATGATTTTCATCTATCGCTGACCAAAGTTCATTCTTAATTTTCTGGTTGTCGCAAGAACCGAAAGCAACCGTTAAAAAGGTATTTTGAACCGGTTTTTCAGTTATAATAGTGGATTTTGTATCCTGCGTTTTGCAACCAATAAAGACCAAAAAACCAAAAATAAAAAGTATTTTTTTCATGTGGTATTTTTATAAAATATGTTTAAATTCTAAATTTGCTACGAAGATATAAAAATCAGTTCAGTTCAACTTTAAGTAAAGTTTAATAAAAAAGCGACTATTCTTATGGAAATAGTCGCTTTTCTTATAGATTTTAAACCAAAAATTAATGAAGGTTTGTCACTTTACTTTGTTCAACTACAGCGGTAAAATCATTTGCTAAACGATTCCCATAATCCTCTAGCAATTCTAAAACTCTTTCTTGTTTATCTGATTTCACTATCAATCCAGCATGATATTCTAGTGGAACTTTAAAGCAAACTTCCGGATCTGAAAACGATGTTAAATTAGGATGTTGGAATTTTGACAATGTCAAAACGATACCTGCATATCCTTTTTTTACTTTTGGCAAAATGTATTTAGTACCTTTAACCAATGCGTCTTCAATTGCAGCCCATTCTTTCCATAAATTAATATTAGAAGCTTCAGTTACCATTTCGGCCAAATGCGCTCCTCCTACTCTTGAAGAAGTTTCCAGGAAATAAATTTGACCATCATCATTACATTTTATGAATTCAGTATGTGCGGCACCATGTTTCAATCCGAAGCCTTTCATTACTTCTTCATTTAACTTTTTTATGGCTTTATCATCCTCTGAATTGTACTTAATATTAGCTGAACGGAAAACACCGCCACCTTGAGAAATTTCCATTGGAGTGGCTAAATATTTTGAAGTCAAACTAAAAATTACTTTACTTTCTGAAATCAAACTATCACAATGATACACATCGCCTGGTTTGAATTGTTCTAATAAATATTTGAATCTGTTATTCCCCATTTCATTGATATGAATCCACAAACTCTCTTTGTCATATATTTTTATGATTCCTGTTGCCGAAGCTTCGGAACGTGGTTTCAAAACCCATGGAGCTGAAATCGTGTCTGCAAAAGTATTGATGTCATGATCATTAAATAAAGAACAAAATGCCGGAATAGGAATTCCACAACTTTTTGCTCTCATGCGCATCGCCAGTTTATCTCTAAAATAACGTCCCGTTGTTTGTCCCATCCCGTCAATACGGAGATTTTCTCTGAGATACGTCGCTTTTTCCACATCGTAATCGTCTAGAGCAACAATTGCGTCAATTTTAGTGGATTTCATAAAATTACCAACACCTAACAGCAGATGTTCTAAATTCCAATCGACATCTTGGCCTTCCATATAAAAAATCTCATCGATATGTTGATGTGGCCATGGTTTGTCTCTCAGTTTTTCACTTGTCACTAAATAGACTTTGTTGCCTAACTTTTTTAAATTAATTAAAAAATCGGAACCCTTGAAATAATTTGAAATACAAAGGAAGGTTTTAGAGTTTTCCATACGTTATAAATTTTCAATGAATTTAGTTAATAAATGAACTCCATATCCTGTAGCATGCTTACTTTTAGCAAATTCATCATCGCCAAATGCGACACCTGCAACATCAAGATGAGCCCAAGCTTTGTGTTCTTGGGTGAAATATTCTAAAAATTTAGCGGCACTAATTGCTCCAGCTACGGGTTTTCCACTATAATTTTTCACATCGGCAATATCACTTTCAATATCTGATTTATAGGTATCCCAAAGCGGTAAAGGCCACAAACGCTCTCCAATTGCATCTCCGTTTTCTTGCAGTTTCTGAGCCATTTCTGTATTATTGGTAAACAAAGCACCACATTCATACCCAAAAGTACCAACACTGCTTCCCGTAAGTGTAGCAATATCAACAATGTACTCTGGTTGGAAATTTTTAATTAAATACGACAATCCATCGGCTAAAATAAGTCGACCTTCGGCATCTGTATCAATTATTTCAATCGAATGTCCACTATAACTGTGAATCACATCACTTGGTAAAAATGATTTAGCATCAACGGAGTTTTCGGCGCAAGGAACAATTGCAGTCACTTTTACGGGTAATTGCAAATCAGCAATCAATTGCATAGCTCCAAAAACAGCACCACCACCAGCCATATCACATTTCATATGAAGCATGCCGGATGTTTTTATGTTTAATCCTCCAGTATCAAAGGTGATTCCTTTCCCTACTAGCCCAACATGTTTTAGATGCTCGACTTTGGCTGCAGGAGTGTAATTCATGATGATAAATTGAGGTTCATTTTCGCTTCCTTTACCTACGGCTAAAAAGGCACCTAAACCCACTCTTTTTGAAGCATCATAACCCAAAATTTCTACATCAAAGCCGTATTCTTGCCCTTTTTCTTTAGCCCAATTTGCTAAATATTTTGGATTAATTGTGTTAGGTGGTAAATCGACTAAATTATAAGTTGCTAATTGTGCTTTGGCAATTTTAATTGCTTTTTTGGCTGTAGCCAAATAATCTTTTTCAGATACTAAACTTAAAATAAAATCACTATTCAGAAAGGGATGTGCTTTTTTTTCTGATTTAAAATGTCCTAAATCATAGGTTCCTAACAGCAAGCCAGAAATCATTGCTTCAATCTGATCCTGAGTGAATTGTTCTGGTACAACTAAAGCAACATTTAAACTAAAATTTTCTTTTTGTTTAGAAGCGATACGACGAAAAATAGTTTTTAAGGATTTATAATCTATCTCTTTTCCTAAGCCAATAAAAACATGTGCATTGTTATTTTTTTCGGCTAGATAATGTGTGTCTTTTTTTCCAGAAAAAATTTTTGAAGTTACTTCTAGCCCATTAAAAGTCATAGGAACAATACTTTTTTCATAGGTTTCAAAAACTGGAACCAAAATTGTTCCTGAAAAATTAGTTACGTCTTGTATTGTATTTGTTTTCATTTGTTCTTTTAATTTATTGCATTATTGTATTTTATAAAAATGCATGCTATTTCTTAATTCTTTAAGGGTTAAATACGAGACCTATTCTTTCGTCTGAAAAAACAACCATTCAATTGCTTTAGGAAATTCATCACTCCAATAGGTTTCACTATGTTTCCCTTGCGGATTAATACTAAGGTTAATCTTTGATTTATCCTTAATAAATTGACTTGAAATCAAATTATCGTTAAAAGTTGTTATGTGTTCAATCATCGTTTTACTTTCATCACCACCTCCATATAAATAGATTTTTGTATCAGCTGCATTGGCTTTCTTTGGATCAATTTTCAGTTCTGGAACTACCCAAAGCGATGGCGAAAAAATCATTAATTTCCCATACACTTCTGGGTTTCTCAATCCACTGAAAATACTAATCAAACCGCCCATCGAGCTTCCTCCTATTCCAGTAAATTCTCTTTCTTTTTTAGTTCTAAAATTACTATCAACAAATGGTTTTAAAGTATCTGTCACAAATCGGATGTATTTTTTTCCTTGTCCTTTTCCCAGAACTGTTTTACCTACATTGTATTCTTTTATTCGATCTTCTTCGGCATGTTCTATGGCAATAATTATAATCTTCCCAATTTTATATTCGGACATAACAGCCAGTTTTTTGTCAATCTCCCAGTTACCAAATTCTGCATTTTCATTAAATAAATTTTGAGCATCCTGCAAATACATGACTGGATAACTTTCACTTGAATTGTCATAATCATGAGGTAACAAAGCCCAAATTTTCCTGGTTTTGTTCAGCTGAGGGATTTCAAACTCATCAGATATCAGCTGAACTTGAGGCAAAAAAGACTGTTTAAAAGGCAACCAGTTTTTTCTCCATCTGGCTACATGTTCTTTTTGAATACCTGTATGATTTGTCGTTGTACGGTTTTCAGTTCTATTTCCATGGCTGTCAATTTCTACTTCACTCCAATCCCCTTTAGTAAATTTATACAAAAGGGTAGCTGGATAATCAAAATCATGTGAAAATTTATAATGATAAACATTATTTCCTATTTTCTCCATTATGAAGGCCTTATCCTGAGTACGCCAATTATTAAAATTTCCTGAAATATAAACAGGTCTTGCATCGTCTTCGTCAGTGGTCAGTACTATATAAAGTCCCGTATTTAATATTGGATTTTGTAATTCTGGTATCAATGTGGTATTATCTAAATTCATCACTTGCATTGTGGTACTCTTATATTAAAATAATAGTAAATATAGTGGATTGGTATTTGAAATAAAAGAAAACCCAATAGTAAATTCATGTACTATTGGGTTTTATAGAGAAAAAAATTAAAAAGAAATTATTATTTCTGACGACTTTTCAGTACTTCAACAACATCATTCAGTTTAAAACCTTTTGCCTGTAACAAAATAAGGTAATGAAAAAGCAAATCAGCACTTTCGCTCAAAAACAACTCGTCGTTATCATCTTTGGCTTCAATAACAACTTCAACTGCTTCCTCACCTACTTTTTGGGCAATTTTGTTCATCCCTAATTTAAACAATGAAGCAACATAACTTTTTTCAGAGTCCGCATTTTCTCTACGAACCTGAATCGTATTTTCTAAATCCGAAATAAAACCATAATCTACTTTATTTTCGTCTGCCCAGCACGTATCAGTACCTTTGTGACATATTGGACCTTCTGGTTTAACCTGAATCAACAGCGTATCATTATCGCAGTCATTTTTGATGTCAATCAAATTCAAAAAGTTGCCACTTTCCTCTCCTTTTGTCCAAAGTCTTTGTTTGGTGCGACTATAAAAAGTTACCTTTTTAGTTTCTACCGTTTTTTGATAGGCTTCGGCATTCATAAAACCAAGCATCAAGACCGTTTTGGTTTCGCTATCTTGAATTATGGCTGGAATTAATCCATCTGTATTTTTTGAGAAATCTATGTTCATTTTTATAATTTAATGATTGAAAATTTAAATATTTAAAGATTCCCTAATCCGAGTTTCTTTTCTATTTATTCTATTATCTATTTTTATATTCTAACTTCGATATTATTATTTTTTAGTGCTGTTTTTAATGTTTTGATTTCAATTTCTTTAAAATGAAATACACTTGCCGCCAATGCTGCGTCAGCTTTTCCTTCCAGAAAAGTGTCTACAAAATGTTGTATGTTTCCTGCACCACCTGAAGCAATAATAGGAATATTAACTAACTCTGACAATTTAGCCAAAGCTTCATTTGCAAATCCGTTTTTAGTTCCGTCATTATCCATTGAGGTAAATAGGATTTCGCCTGCTCCACGTTCTTCTACTTCTTTTGCCCAATCAAATAAATTTAGTTCGGTAGGTACTTTTCCACCTACTAAATGAACAATCCATTGCCCGTTAATTTGTTTCGCATCAATCGCAACCACTACACATTGGCTTCCAAATTTTTGTGCCAAATCATTAATTAACTGCGGGTTTTTCACTGCCGATGAATTAATAGAAACTTTATCCGCACCGTTTTGCAATAAAATTTCAACATCTTCAACCGATGAAATTCCACCACCAACAGTAAATGGAATATTAATCGTCGAAGCCACTTTCCGAACCAAATCAACTAGGGTTTTTCTTCTTTCTTCAGTTGCTGAAATATCCAAAAAAACCAATTCGTCAGCACCTTCATCCGAATATATTTTGGCTAATTCCACCGGATCTCCTGCATCCCGTAAGTCCACAAAATTAACACCTTTTACGGTTCTTCCGTTTTTTATATCGAGACAGGGAATAATTCTTTTTGTAAGCATATTTTTTATTGTTACACAGAGATTCACGAAGATTTCACAGAGACACACAAAATTATTTGAGAATCTTTGCGTTTTCTTTGTGTGCCTTTGTGAAATAATCTATTTATTTTAAATATAATTTTCCAATTGTTTCAACGAAATTCTTCCTTCATAAATTGCTTTTCCAATTATCGTTCCTTCACAGCCTAATTCGGCTAGTCTTGGTAATTCGTCAAAAGTAGAAATTCCTCCTGAAGCAATCAATTTTATGCCCTTGGCTTCCGCCAAAATTTTAGCGTATAAATCAAAAGATGGTCCTTCCAGCATGCCGTCTTTGGCAATATCTGTACAAATAACGTATTGAATTCCTTTATTTTGATAGTCTTGAATGAATGGAATCAAGTCCTCATTTGAATCCTCTAACCAACCTGAAACAGCTACTTTTTCATTATTAGCATCTGCTCCTAAAATAATTTTATCTGAACCGTATTCTTGAATCCATTTTTCGAATAGTTCTCTATTTTTAACGGCAATACTTCCTCCAGTAATTTGATTCGCCCCACTTTCGAAAGCGATTTTTAAATCGGAATCCGATTTTAATCCACCACCAAAATCAATTTTCAATTTGGTTTTCGTCGCAATTTGTTCCAGTATTTTATAGTTCACAATTTGGCTCGACTTTGCTCCGTCTAAATCTACCAAGTGCAAATATTCAATACCATGGGCTTCGAAAGATTTTGCCACTTCAAGTGGATTTTCGTTGTATATAATTTTGGTATTGTAATCGCCTTTTGATAAGCGAACACATTTTCCTTCTATGATGTCTATTGCAGGTATTATTCTCATTTATTTTAATTTAAAGATTTAAAAATTGAACTATTTAAAGATTGGCAACATCGAATAAAGAATTATTTAATTCTCTAATTTTCAATCTTTAAATTTTTCAACCCTTTAATTTTAAGAAATTTCCTAAAATTCGTTCTCCAATATCACCACTTTTTTCCGGGTGAAATTGTGTTCCATAAAAATTATCTTTTTGTAAAGCCGAGGCATATTCTACTTCATAATTCGTTGTAGCAATGGCTTCGGGGCAATTTGGCGCATAAAAACTATGCACTAAATACATGTATTCATTTTCATTAATTCCTTCGAATAAAGGTGATTTTAAATTATAAATTTGATTCCAGCCCATTTGTGGTACTTTTACTTTTGGTGAAAATTTGATCACATCAACATCAAAAATCCCTAATCCTCTTGTATTCCCTTCTTCTGATTTATTACACATCAATTGCATTCCTAAGCAAATCCCTAAAACGGGTTGTTTCAAGGTTGGAATCAAAGTGTCCAAACCACTTTTTAAAAGCATTTTCATTGCTGAACTTGCTTCACCAACACCTGGAAAAATAACTTTATCGGCTTCCTTTATTTCGTCTGGATTATTACTCAAAACGGCTTTTAATCCCAATCTTTCAATCGCAAACATAATGCTTTGAATGTTACCTGCTCCGTAATTTATGATTACTATTTTCATTTAGTTTTGTTTCAAGTTTAAGGCTTCAAGTTTCAAGTTCCGAGCGGTAACTTTAAACCTTAAACAATTTTACAACATTCCTTTCGTACTTGGCAGAATCATTTTCTCCGTATCACGTTTTACGGCTACTTTTATTGCTTTGGCGAAAGCCTTAAAAATGGCTTCAATTTTGTGATGCTCATTTGTTCCTTCTGCTTTGATGTTGATGTTCGCTTTTGCTCCATCAGAAAATGATTTAAAGAAATGATAAAACATCTCCGTTGGCATTTTACCTACCATTTCTCGTTTAAATTCGGTTTCCCAAACCAGCCAGTTTCTACCTCCAAAATCTATTGCCACTTGCGCTAAACAATCGTCCATTGGCAAACAAAAACCGTAACGTTCTATACCTAATTTATTTCCTAATGCTTTCGCAAAAACTTCTCCAAGTGCAATCGCTGTATCTTCAATCGTGTGGTGTTCATCGACTTCTAAATCCCCTTTTACAAGGATTTCCAAATCCATTTGACCGTGTCGCGCAATTTGGTCCAGCATGTGATCAAAAAACGCAATTCCGGTTTCAATTTTACTTTTGCCCGTTCCGTCAAGGTTTAAGTTGATAAAAATATCCGTTTCATTCGTTTTTCTTTCAATTGAAGCAGAACGCTCTTCTAATTTCAAAAACTCATAAATTACTTTCCAATCTGTTGTTTGTAAAGCAATAACCGAATCTAATTCTTCTCTTTTTGAAGCAATTTCATCACTACCTAAAGCTTCATCAGTATTAATAAAAATACCTTTGGCACCTAAGTTTTTAGCTAATTCAACATCAGTAATTCGATCTCCAATTACAAACGAATTTTCTAAGTCGTAAGCAGGATTATCAATATATCTTGTCAATAAACCAGTTGCAGGCTTGCGAGTTGGAGCATTTTCGTGCGGAAAAGTTTTGTCAATTAATACGTCCTTGAAAACCACTCCTTCATTTTCAAAAGCTTTCATAATTAAATTATGCACTGGCCAAAAGTTAATTTCAGGATGAGAATCCGTTCCCAAACCATCTTGATTAGTCACCATTACCAATTCAAAATCCAATTCCTTTGCTATTTTACCCAAATATTGAAAGGCATTGGGATAAAATTCAAGTTTTTCAAAACTATCTAGTTGGTAATCGTTTGGTTCCAAAACCATTGTTCCATCACGATCTATAAAAAGTATTTTTTTCATTAAAAAAAGTTTAAAGTTTAAGGTTTAAAGTTTAAAGTTGTTTTAACACCTCAATTAATTTCATATTTTCTTGTTCTGTTCCAACGGTCAGACGCAAACAATTATCGCATAAAGGTTGGGTGGTTCTGTTTCTAATTACAATTCCTTTTGCAATCAATTCATCGTATCTTTTATTGGCGTCATCCACTTTTACCAAAATAAAATTAGCTTCGGTTGGATATATTTTTTCGACAAAATTTACATTAAGTAAAACTTTAAGTAATTCTTGTCTTTGCGTTATAATAGATTCAATTTCAGATTTGATTTTTTCAGGATTATCTAATCTTTCCAAAGCTCTTTTCTGAGTCAATTCATTCACATTATACGGTGGTTTTATTTTATTTAAAACCGAAATTACTTCTGCAGAGGCATAACAAATTCCCAATCTAATTCCTGCTAAACCATACGCTTTTGATAACGTTTGAGTAATCACCAAATTTGGATATTCATCAAGTTCATTAATCCAACTTTCCTTTTTTGAAAAGTCAATATAAGCTTCGTCAATTACAACCAAACCTTTAAAATTCTGCAAAAGATAGGCTACACTTTCATCCGAAAATGAATTTCCGGTTGGGTTATTTGGTGAACACAAAAAGATCATTTTAGTGTTCTCATCAATCGCTTCGATTATTTTCTCAATTTGTGGTTGAAAATCTGCTGAAAGTAAAATTTCTTTATTTTCAACGGCATTGATATTCGCCAAAACGCCATACATCCCGTAGGTTGGCGGTAATGTGATTACATTATCCTTTTTTGGTTCACAAAAAGCTCTGAATAACAAATCTAATACTTCATCACTTCCATTTCCGAGCAAAATTTGATTTGTTTTAACATTTCTCTGCTTTGCTAAAACTGCTTTTACAGTAATTTGTTGTGGATCTGGATAGCGATTTACTCCATTCTCAAACGGATTTTCATTGGCATCCAAAAAAATCATATCGGCAGTATCAAAATCCTCAAATTCATCACGAGCAGAGGAATAAGGTTTCATTATTTTTACATTCTCCCGAACCAAGTTATTAATATCAAAACTATTTTCCATCTTCAATTGCTTTTAATCGTAATGTAACTGCATTTTTGTGTGCTTGTAATCCTTCGGCTTCAGCCATCATTTCAATAGCTCTACCTATATTTTGAATTCCTGTTTCAGTTATTTTTTGAAAAGTCATTGCTTTAGTGAAACTATCTAGATTTACGCCACTGTAATTCTTGGCATAACCGTTTGTTGGCAACGTATGATTGGTTCCTGAAGCATAATCTCCAGCGCTTTCAGGAGTAAAATTCCCTATAAATACAGATCCTGCATTTTGAACGCCATTACTATAAAAATCATCAAATTTGGAACAAATGATAAAATGTTCCGGTCCATATTCATTGATTAAGTCCAAGGCGATTTTATCATTTTCAACAAAAATTAATTTTGAATTCGCAATTGCTTTTTCGGCTATCGACTTTCGCGGAAGTAAATCCATTTGAGTTTGAATTTCGTTTTCAACAGCATCAATTAATTTTTTAGATGTAGAAACTAAAATTACTTGACTATCTGCTCCGTGTTCTGCTTGTGACAATAAATCCGAAGCTACAAAAGCCGGAACTGCAGAATCGTCAGCAACAATCAACAATTCTGATGGACCCGCCGGCATATCAATTGCTACGCCAAATTGTGTTGCCAATTGCTTAGCCACGGTCACAAATTGATTTCCGGGACCAAAAATTTTATACACTTTAGGAATCGTTTCTGTTCCAAAAGTCATTGCTGCAATAGCTTGAATCCCGCCTACTTTTAATATTTTAGTAACACCACATAAATTGGCAGTATATAAAATAGCTGGATTTATAGTCCCATTTTTATCTGGAGGAGAACACAGAACAATTTCGTTACAACCTGCAATTTCTGCTGGAACAGCAAGCATCAATACTGTTGAAAATAAAGGTGCTGTTCCCCCAGGAATATACAAGCCAATTTTTTGAATGGGTCTTTTTTCTTGCCAACAGTTAACTCCTTCAATGGTTTCAACAACCACTCTTTCTGTTTTTTGGGCGGTATGAAATTTTTCAATATTTGACTTAGCAAGTGAAATAGCTTCTTTCAATTCAGTAGAAATGGATGCAATTGCTTGTTCGATTTCGAATTGAGTAACTTCAATTGCATCGATTGTAGCACCGTCAAAAAGCGATGTATACTTTGCTACAGCGGCATCTCCTTTTTTCTGAACTTCTTTAAAAATTTCTTTTACTGTTAACTCAATGTCATCTACCGTTTTTGTAGGCCTTTCTAAAATAGCGGACCATGTTTCTGGTTTTGGATTGTATATTTTGTTCATTTTGTTATGTTTAACCGCAAAGTTCGCAAAGGTTTCGCAAAGTTCGCAAAGAATTCTTAAATAGAATACGTAATAATTTAAAACTTTTAAAGGACCATTTTTTCAATTGGACAAACCAAAATCCCTTCGGCTCCAACTTCTTTCAACTGATCAATCACATCCCAAAAAGTGTCTTTGTCGATTACAGAGTGTACGCTGCTCCACCCTTCTTGTGCGAGAGGTAAAACGGTTAAACTTCTTAGTACAGGAAGAATTTTTCCAACAGCATCAATTTTATCATTTGGAATATTCATCAAAATATACTTTGATTTTCTTGCTCTTAAAACAGATTCTATTCTGAATTTTAAGGTGTCAATTATTTTTTGAGATTCGGGGCTTACTTTTGGAGAAACCGCTAAAACCGCTTCACTTTTAAAAATAACTTCAACCTCTTTCAGATTATTCTTAAATAAAGTGCTTCCGCTGGAAACAATATCAACAATAGCATCTGCTAAACCAATGTTTGGAGCTATTTCTACTGAACCTGAAATCTGGTGAATATCGACTGTTACGCCTTTGGAATTGAAAAAATCAAGTACTGTTTTAGGATAGGAAGTAGCAATACGCATTCCGTCAAGATCTTTTACAGATTTATAATTAAATGCTTTTGGTACCGCAACAGATACTTTACATTTTGAAAAACCTAATTTTTGAATTACTTCAATATTACCTCCTTTTTCGACCAATAAATTATCGCCAACTATAGCAATATCTACAACACCATCCATTAAATATTGTGGGATATCTGAATTTCTTAAATATAAAACCTCTAAAGGGAAGTTTGATGCTTCGGCTTTTAACTGGTCGATTCCGTTGTCGATTGAAATACCAGCATCTTTTAGAATTTGAATGCTGTCTTCGTTTAAACGCCCTGATTTTTGAATTGCAATTTTTAATGTACTCATTTTTTTGTTTTTTTAGTAGAATAGTGTTTGAGTACAAATTGAGGCAATAAAAAAACCCGTTTGATGTACTCAAACGGGTTTTTAAATATGATGATTTACACACATACCATTAACACATCGCTTGAGAGCAATAATGAAAATGATGATGATGCAATTGATTTGTAAACATTTTTGTTTTTATTTTTAGAATTAAATTCTTTTGCAAATATAAGAGATAAATTATTTAAAAAGCAATTTTTATTTTAACTTAAAGTTGTAAAATTGTTAAAATTACTTTTTGTCTCTCGTTACACTTGATTCGCTCTCATTAGAATTTGTATCGTTTGCAACATTGAGAACGCTTTCTTCTCTAATTTCAGTATGACGAATTTCACCACCTGAAGTTCCTACCAAGGTTGCTAGATAAACCCCTAAAACAGCAACGACTACAGCTACGAAGGAAATAAATTTTGCTTTGGAGTGTCTTTGCACATTCAAAATTAGGCCTAAAATAGAAATTCCACTTAATAAATATAATACAATAGCTAGTTTCTCTGCTATTTCCTCATGTTCGTGAATAATTGCTTTTCCTATTCCAGGAAAATCCTCTACCATTTCCTCTGCTCCTTCACCGGTAGACATGCTAAAAAAGCCAAAAACAGCTGCAATTACAAATAATACATAAGCTGTATTTTGTATGGACTTGTTCTTGAGTACTATCCCAGCGATTAAAATTCCAAGGCCAAAAATCGTCCCAATAATTGGAAAATGGTTTACCACCATGTGTAAATGAGCATCATTCATAATATAATTTATTAAAGGTTAAAAAAAAATAAAACTTGTAATACATGTAAATTACCACTCGAAACTGGTTATTTATTTTATCCAGCCAGTGAAACTCCAATGAGTGAGCCAATTCCATACGTGACGGCTGCAGCTGCTAAACCAAAGAAAACTTGTCTAAATCCTGAAAACAAAACGCTTTTACCTGTTAATAAAGTAATTGCTGCTCCAATTCCAAAAAGCCCAATTACACTACTCCCAATACTTAATAAAATGGCGTTTTTACCATCTAAAAACATAAATGGATATAATGGAATTATGGCTCCAATCGAGAAGAGAACAAATGAGGCAATAGCAGCTTCCCAGGCTGATCCTCCTAATTCTTCTTTATCAATCCCCAGTTCTTCTGTAATAATAGCATCAATCGCTGTTTCAGGATTTTCAAATGCTTTATCCGCCAGTTTTTGTGCTTCAACAGCATTCATTCCTTTGGCTTGATACAGCAATACTAATTCTTTTTTTTCTTCTTCGGGAGAAGCTTCCAGTTCTTCGGTTTCCAAATCAATTTGGCGCTGATTTAATTCTCTCGAGCTTTGTACCGAAAGCCATTCGCCCAAAGCCATTGAAATTGCTCCAGCCAAAAGTCCCGCAATACCGGTTAATAATATCGTATTATTAGAAACAGCCGCTCCGGCAACACCCATTACCAAACTCATATTAGAAACCAATCCGTCATTTGAACCTAAAACAGCCGCACGCAATGCATTTCCGCCCACTGATTTATGACGACTTTCAAATTTGGACAAAAAGCCACCCGAAACATTCAAAGCAGCATTATTGTTTATGGCTTCAATAATATTAAGATGATTGTGCTCAAAACCTGTTGGCTTTTCCCCGCTTTTAATCTTATTTTTAATTGAATTTACCGCAAACTGTTTTTCGATGCTTGAAAGGTTGCTGATTATAGAACTGTAACCAAAAATTTTACCCAACTTCAATTGAAATTTTGCTCTGGAGGAAGGCGAAGGCATTTTGTAATTTGGTTCAAAAGTCAACACTTTATCAAACATATGTTTCGCGTGACCTTTTTCAATTTCACCCAAACTTAATAATACTCTTGAAAGATTATCATCGGATTGAATGGCAGCAATACTATCGTACAAAAAAGCCGTATCTACCTCTGTTTGCAACTGATCTTTTAGTTTATTAAAATTCATATTATATTTAATTAATTGACTAAATCAAAAACTCCTTTTGTTAGTATGTTTTGCACTATTAATTTTACTAATTTAAAGATTTTAATTTAAAAACCTTTCTGTTTCGATTATAAATCTAACATTTTATTCCTCTAAATTTTTCATTTTCATTAAAAGTGAATAAGCCCCTTTTATCACAATAGTAGCCTCATTCAAATCTTCTGAAATAATTTCAGTAAATTCATTTTCTGTATTTCCTGTTGCAACTTCTTTCATTACAAATTGTTTGTTTTCTTTAGCAACAAAAACATAATTTTTGTTTTCATAATTTACAATAGCTTCTGATGGCAACGCGTTTGATTGCTGACTTTTTAATTCTATTTCGGCATTCATATACATCCCTGGCAAAAGTGATTTGTCATAGCTTGTAAAGTGACAATGCATTTCGGTGCTTCTGTTTTCGGAAAAGTCTTTACCAATTAAAATGATTTTACAAGGATATTTTTTTTCTGGGTCAATGTTATTATAAGCTATAACTGACTGACCAATTGCCATTTTGTTAATGTCTTTTTCGAATACGGTTAGTGCCAAATGAATATCCGAAGGATTTACAATCTCGAATAAAATGTCGCTTGGATTTACATATTTTCCAGTATTTACATTTACTTTAGACACATAACCGCTTATTGGCGAATAAATATTGATGCTTTTTGAAATGTTTTTTGCCGATACATTACTTGGATTTATTCCTGCGAATTTTAATTTCTCCCCATACGATTGTACCATTACCGATAGTGAGTTGTATTCTGATTGTGCTTGTTGATACACTTTATCGCTGCTGGCTTTGCTTCGATTGAGTTCTTTTTGTCTTTCGAATTCAGCTTTTGCATACCCAATTTTTGCTTTTGCCAAAAGGTAATCTTCCTGCAATTGAATGTATTGTTGGTCTTCAACGACGCATAAAACTTGTCCTTTGGTCACATACATGCCCTCTAAAAGTTTGGTGTATTTTAAATATCCTCCCATTGGAACACTTATAGATACTAAATTTTGAGGTGGCACATCTATTTTTCCATTTAATTTTAATAGTGATGAGATCTCTTTTTGCTCGATTTTCCCCGTTTCAATACCTGCATTTTTTATTTGTGCATCGGTAAGTGTTGTTGTGTTTTCAATAGCTGGAGTAGCTTCTGTTTCGTTTTCTGTTTTTTTATTTCCACACGAGTACAGAAAAAATAACACTATTAAAGTAATGACTGTATTTTTCATTTATTTTGATATTAAATTTCCTAATTTAAGAATTGTTTCATTGAATTTTCTAACCGCTTCAATATAATTACTTTGAATTTCGGTGCTTTGATTAATTAGCATCACCCATTCTAGATAATTGATGTCACCATTGATGAATTTATCATTAGCGGCTTTAGTTACCAAATCCACATTCTTTAAAGCCTGATTTTCGAAATAAGCAATAGTTTCTTGGTGTTTTTTCGATTCTTGAATTAATTCCTGATACTGACTTTGCAGTTTTAATTTTTCGTTAGTCAAATTATTTTCTGCAATTTGACTGTTGATTTCTAATGCTTTTTGTCTGTTTTTTATGTTTGAATTGAAAAGCGGCAGTGCCACTCCAAATTGTCCGTAAACGCCATTATAACCATCTTGAAATTCAGCATTTGTTTTGAATGTCTGCCAATAAACACCGCCTATTAATTCGGGTAGTTTTTTAGATTTTTCAAGTGAAATTTCTGCTTTATTACTGTTAACTTCTTGCTCGAATAATTTTATACTGGGTTGATTAGCAATTGTATTTTCATCTAACGTTTCGTTAAAATCCAATTTGTATTTATCTGAAACTGGGATAAAGTCTTTATTTGTATTAAGAATATACTTGAATTGCAATTGTGTCATTTTATAATCACTTTGCAATTCCAGAAGTTGAATTTTTATTTGCCCTGATTGATTTTCGGCAGTTGCTTTTTCTAATATATTGCTTTCTCCTTTGTCAAAACGAAGTGTTGATTTTCTTAAAAATTCAGAATAGATACTATCACTTTTTAGCAATAATTTTTCCTTTTCTTTGAGATAAATCATTTCATAAAACACTGTTGTCACTTGTTTGGTCAATTCTTTTCTTTGTAAAGCTTCATTCCATTCACCAGTTTTGGCTTCTTCAATTAGCAGTTGTTTCTGCCTTTTGTAAACTGTTGGAAATTTAATTGTTTGTGAAACGCCAATTTTTATATCATTAGCATTGCTGTTAAACTGACCGTATTCCCCAATAATTCCTGTGTTGGAAATATCGTAGCCCGTTTTGGTCATCTTTTGTAAATATTCAGAATTTAGTTTTCCGTTTTTTATTTTTATATTATTATCCAATGCAGTTTCAATGGCTTTTTCAAGTGAAATTTTTTCTTGTGCACTTGCATTTTGAAAAGAAAAAAACAACCCCAATACCATGATTGTTGTAATTGATTGCATTTTTTTTGATTTTAATTTAGTTCCTTTTTCGAACATAATGTATAAAATTGGTAAAACAAATAAGGTCAATAAAGTGGCAATCAATAGCCCGCCAATTACAACTGTTGCTAATGGCTTTTGCACTTCGGCCCCAGAACCGTTGCTTAATGCCATGGGTAAAAATCCTAATGAGGCAACAAATGCAGTCATTAAAACAGGACGTAAACGTATTTTAGTTCCTTTCAAAACAATCGCTTTCAAATCGGTTTCGCCTGATTTCCGAATACTATTAAATTCTGCAATTAATACCAATCCATTCAGAACCGCTACACCAAATAAGGCTATAAAACCAACTCCGGCACTGATGCTAAAAGGCATTCCTCGCAACGCTAAAAAGAAAATACCTCCAATTGCAGAAAGTGGAATCGCGGAATAAATCAATAGTCCTTGTTTCACGGAATTGAATGCAAAATAAAGCAAAATAAATATTAATAATAATGAAACCGGAACAGCTATCATTAAACGATTTTTGGCTTCATTTAGGTTTTCAAAAGCACCGCCATACGTAGGATAGTAACCCGCAGGAAATTTTATTTGGGCTTCGACTTTTTCTTGTAATTCTTTTACAATACTTTGCACATCGCGAGCCCGAACATTAAAACCAACCACAATTCTACGTTTAGCGTCTTCTCTGTGTATTTGATTTGGCCCTTCAGTAATTTCAACTTTTGCCAATTGGGATAACGGAATTTGCAAACCATTTGGTGTTGGAATTAATAAATTTTGAACATCTGCTAAATCCTGACGTTTTTCGCCTTCCAGACGAACTACTAAATCAAATCTTTTTTCGCCTTCGTATATAACACCTGTGCTTTGTCCTGCAAAAGCGGTGTTTACTATTCGATTAATATCTTCAATGTTCAATCCATATTGCGCTATTGTTGACCGATTGTAGTCAATTACCACTTGTGGCATTCCGGTAACGGTTTCTATATAAAGATCAGAAGTCCCCTCGACCGTATTCACAATTTTGCCCAGTTTATTAGCGTATAAAGCCAGGGTATCTAAGTTTTCTCCAAATATTTTACAAACCACATCTTGTCTTGCGCCCGTCATTAATTCATTAAAACGCATTTGCACAGGATATTGAAAACCATAAGAAACACCTGGAACAGCTTCTAATTCTTTTGCCATTTTTTCTGATAATTCGTCAAAAGTTTCAGCAGAAGTCCATTCGCTTTTATCCTTTAAAATAATCATCATATCACTGGCATCAATAGGCATTGGATCGGTTGGTACTTCGCTGCTTCCAGTTTTACCTACAATTTTCTCCACTTCGGGGAATTTTTCTATTAGTATTTTTGCGCCCTGCGAAATGGCAGTCATCGAAGTTTGCAAATTACTTCCCGGCAAAACCCTTGTTTCTACAGCGAAATCCCCTTCTTCTAATGAGGGCATAAATTCACCACCCATAAACGAAAGTGTAATTAATGCCAAAACAAATAATCCTAAAGTTGCAGCAATAATTGTTCGAGGAATTCCTAATGCTTTGTTCAGAAGAGGTTGATAGAAATTTTCTAATTTTTCCATCATTCTATCTGAGAAGTTTTTTTTGTGGGATATGTTTTTATTCAAAAACAAAGCAGTCATCATGGGAACATAAGTCAGCGACAATATAAAAGCACCAAACAGAGCAAACGCAATTGTTTGTGCCATTGGTAAAAACATTTTTCCTTCAATACCTCGCAAAGTAAAAATTGGAATGTATACTATCAATATAATCAGTTCTCCAAAAACGGATACATTACGCATTTTTATAGACGTTTTCAATACGGTGTTATCCATTTCTTGCTGTGAGATTTGAGAAGTTTTCCTGCTGTGTAAACTAAACAAACATGCTTCAACAATAATAACGGCACCATCTACAATCAATCCAAAATCTAATGCTCCTAAACTCATTAAATTACCACTCACACCAAAAATATTCATCAGTATGACTGCAATTAACATCGCTAAAGGAATAACTGAGGCAACAATTAATCCTGCTCTTATATTTCCTAAAAAGAAAATTAAAACAAATAGGACTATCAATGCTCCTTCTAATAAATTCGTTTCTACCGTTGAAATGGAATTATTCACCATTTTTGTTCGGTCTAAAAATGGTTCTACAATAACGCCTTCGGGTAAGGTTTTTTGTATTTGTTCAATACGTTCTTTAATTTTTTTGATAACCACATTACTGTTAGCACCCTTTAACATCATCACTACTGCACCTGAAACTTCGCCAGATGGTACTCCTTTTTTATTAAAAGTCATTGCACCATATCGGATAGCATTACCAATACGAACATCGGCTACATCACGGATAAATAAGGGACTACCGCTACTGGTGTTTTTAATTGAAATGTCTTTTATATTTTCGATGGTATTAATCAATCCTTCACTTCGGATGTATAAAACTTTCGGACCTTTTTCGATATAAGCACCACCTGTATTTTGATTGTTTTTTTCTAAAGCAGAAAAAACATCAGCAATCGTAATAGTATACGATTGTAATTTATTGGGGTCAATGGCAATTTCAAATTGTTTTAATTTCCCACCGAAACTACTCACTTCTGCAACACCTTCAACGCTCAATAATTGACGGCGAACAATCCAATCCTGAATGGTTCTCAACTCGGTTACATCGTATTTTTTTTCAAAACCGGGTTTTGTTCGAACTGCATATTGGTAAATTTCACCCAGCCCTGTAGTTACTGGTGCTAGAAATGGATTGCCTATTCCTTTTGGAATTTGGTCTTTAACAGCGCTTAATCGTTCAGTAACTTGCTGTCTAGCCCAATAGACATCGGTTTTATCATCAAAAACAATAGTTACCACTGATAGACCGAAACGAGAAAAACTCCGAATTTCTTTCAGTCCAGGAATATTGCTATTGGTCTGTTCTATTGGAAATGTAATTAGTCGTTCAATATCAGTTGCGCCCAGTGATGGTGCTGATGTGATTATTTGAACTTGATTATCTGTAATATCGGGAACCGCATCGATAGGTAATTTGGTAAATTGATAACTTCCATATCCTATCAGTGCAATAATAAAAAGACCAATGATGAGTTTGTTTTTTATTGAAAACTCAATTATTTTATTCAACATAATTTATAATTATTAATTATTTTTCTAAGAATATGCTGTAATACAAATGCTCATCAATGTATAGACGATGATGAATTGTAAAAAAGCAATAAAAATAATTAACAATTTTTTGGAGGTCTCCAGATAGATAGTAGAACTCTTGAAGAAAAATGATTTTGTAAAAAAGCTATTTTTTGTGGTTCTTTAAAATAATAGTTAGGAATAAATTTGAATAGTTTTATTTCTACGTTTATTGCTAAATTTTGATTAAATGAAAAGTCAGAATGATTATGGAGAGGTAAATCTCCATGATCATCGTGTTTCTCATCATGATGCTTGTTTAAATAATGATCCGCCAAGAAATGGACCATAGTAACGGCTCTATGATTATGATTGTGTTCAATGAAATGTGAAACCAAAATTGGTAGGCGCAAACTATCCTCAACAACAAAAGGAATTGTTAGTTGTAGGCAAATGATTAAAGTTATTATGTTTTTTAGAAATTTCACAAAACAAATTTAAGTACTTTTTTAGATTTTATTTTAAATGATATACTTATGCATTGACACATTAGGTTTCTTGTTTTAAAGAAAATTAAATAACCTGGTGACTTTTGCAAAATATTAAATTCATAACTTCATGATTGTTAATGACAATTAAATAAAGCATAAATGTAGAACATAAATTTAAGGATTTACTTAAGAATTACTTAAGGTCTGCTTCAAATAAACTTAATACTACTCGTGTTCCTATGTTTTCTTCACTGGTAATTGCAATATCAATGTTGAGTAATGAACACAGTCTTTTTACAATAGACAAGCCCAATCCGGTTCCTTTTATTTCAGGATGTTTATTCGATTTTGAACGGTAAAATTGATTGAAAATATTTTCTAAATCCTCAGTAGGTATTCCTATTCCAGTATCAACGATGTGACATTCAATTTGAGAATCAATTTCTTTTAAAGCAATTGATAAATGTCCGTTTTGATTCGAATACTTTAGCGCGTTTGATATTAGATTATTAATAATTATGGAAAATAAGTAACTATCTGTTTCGACATAATGATCTTTTGAAAATTCTGTAGAAACAATGATTTTTTTAGCTTGTATTATAGTTGAATTTCTGGCAATAGTATCTAAAAATATAGCGTTCAAATAGACTTTTTCTATTTTTAAACTTTGTTTTTGATTTTCAAATCGGGCCAATAAAAGCAACTGATCAACCAAATGATTCAACCGATTGACTTCTGTAACACAAAAATTAATTTTTTCTTCATATTCAGTTGTATTTCGGGGTTTTCGAATCAGAACTTCCAATGTTCCTTTGATTACCGTTAAAGGTGTTCTTAATTCATGCGATGCATCCGAAGTAAATTGTTTTTCTCTTTCGATAGCGGTTTCAATTCTATCTAATAAATTATTTATTGTTTGAGACAGAATATACAATTCGTCACGGTTTTGTGGCAATGGAATTCTGGATGTCAGATTGTCTTTAGTAATAATATTAGAAGTCGTGATTATGGAACTAATCGGTTTTATGCTCCTTCCGGCAATAAATCGTGCTATAAAGAAAAGTACCATTAGAATTAAAGGATAAACAATAAGCAAGACCTCAAATAAATTATTAAGTACCATTGTGGCATCTTCTAAAGACATTGCAATTATGATGTATCCAATAATTTTTGTTTTTTTATAAATGGGGACCTGAATTTGTCGAATTGAGTTATCGGCTAACTTTGTATCAAAGAGCTTGTTCTCCCCATTATTTTCATTGAAGATAAGAGCAGATTTTTTGAGATTAGGCGATTTTTCAATCACATTTCTATTTTGATCCACAAACTGAATAAACACAGGATTTACGTCTAATGTATTGTGTTCTTGTTCTTTCCATTCCTCTTTATGAATTAAATGAAAAGTATTGCCTACAATTTCAATTTCACTGAGATGTTTTTCTACTTCACTTGTAATATCGTTATTGACATGACTGTAGACACTGAATTTAACAATAGAATAAATGATAAAAAAAACTACAAAAATTAATAACGCTGTAGTAACGATATAATTAGAAGCAATTCTATTTTTAAAGGAAAGTTGTTGCATGTTTATTTAGTCATTAGCAATGTAGCCTACACCACGAACTGTTTTTATGTAATCTTGTTCAATTTTTAAATTCAATTTCTTACGGATGGCATTCATAAAAACATCGATTACACCGGTGTCATATTCAAAATGAATGTCCCACACATCTTCAATAATTTGGGGTCTAGTACATACTTTGCCTTTATTTTTGACCAAATACGTCAATAAATCAAATTCACGTTGAGTCAAATTCACTTCAGTATCACTAACTAAAACACGATGTTTGGCAATATCAATTTCTATAGTTCCAAGTTTTAGAATTTGATTTTCATTTTGGTTTCTAAAATGAATTTTGATGCGTTCCAGTAATTCATCAAAACTAAATGGTTTTTTGATATAATCATTGGCACCTGCTTTCAAACCTTCAATAGTTTCTTGTACTGTATCCCTTGCTGTCAAAAATAAGATTGGTGTAGTACTGTTTTTCAATCGAATGGCTTTACATAGTTCTAATCCAGTCATTTTAGGCAGCATCCAATCCAATAAAATCAGATCAAAATTATTTTTTTGTGTCAACTCAAATCCTTTTAAACCATCAGAAGCGCTGGTAATTGTATATCCTTCTTCCTCTAATCCTTGCTGAAGAAATTGAACAATTCCAGCTTCATCTTCTACGATTAATATGTGCATGATTGTATAATTTTAGGATTTATTGCATTATAAATTTGAATGCAATAGTACCAATGTTAGCATTAAGATTGTCACTTCTTTCGTAATGATTGAATCTAAAATCAATATTTTTCAAACCAAATTTCCAAATTTTTGCACCTGTGAAAATATCCGTATAATTAATTCCAAAACCATATTGATTTGCATCAAATGTAGCTAAATCAGCATCAGAGGTATAAAATTTTTCTGTTGACAAATGAGTTTCATAAGGCGCATAGTATTTAGAAGCCGTTTGTGTGTAATAGCGATACATTGGAAAAACGGTAAACCTATCGGATAATTTTATAGGAAGTTCAATCGTTGCGGTGTGCGATTGAATATCCCAATTATCGGAATAAAAACGATAATAGGTTCGCAATATAAATCGCTCGTTGATGTAATAATTCAAACGTGCACCAACAGGGATTTTAAATCGGGAATCCGGTAATCTTTCGATATCATCAGCCAGTTTATAAACTCCAGTATTCGTTGAACTTTCGTAACTATTAATGTATTGTGCCTGACCGATGTAATAATTAGCTTTATCCGCAAAATAAATTCGGTGATACGGTGAAGATAATAAACCTTGTTGTTGCAAAACATCAAAGAAGATTGAAAACTGTAGTTTTTTGGTTAAAACCTGAGAGAAACCAACTGAAGCCGAATAAGAGTTTCTATTTACACCACTTACCGTTTGAAATGCTGAAGGCAAATAATTTGTTGTGGTTTGCCCATTTTGATCCAAAACCGATACACCATTAAAATAGCCTTGATTTAAAAAATTAGCACCATATTTTGAATATTCGTGGAGTTCCGTTGGATAAATAGGTCTCCATTGATCCAGATACACATTGGCTTTCAAACTTAATTCTGTATTTTTTTCATTAAAAAGAGTTGCAATTCCTCCTCCAAAACCAACGGAAGTATAATCATACTCATTTGAAAATGAAACATCAGTATTCCAAATAAAATTTCTGGAATCACTACTATGACTATAATTGGCAACAATTGACACTAATTGATCACTTTTAGAAGCACCGGATGAAGCTTGCCAAGGAGTTCCACTAGGCGTTGGAGCTGCTACCCTATCATCATCACCGCCAGACGCACCTGTAGCATTGAATGGATTTATATTACTAGAAGACGCTGATGAATAAGCTGATATTCCTAAATCAATGGTTAAAACATCATCATCATTTAGTGGCATTGCAACTACAATATTTGAGGCAACATCAGTTAATTTTTCAGAACCTATACCTCCAGATACAGCTGATCTTGCTCCATCTTGATTGTAATAACTAGCTAGGAAATCGACTTCTGTACTTTCTAATACACGTTTCTTAAATGCTGGCGCAGGCGTTTTATCTTGTGCAAAGCCTATGCTACTAATTAATCCTAAAAAGAATAAAAATTTTATTTTCATGGTATAGAAATTACTAATTACTATATAAATTGTTGTTTTGTAAATTAGTTGCAACCACAACCGCCACCTGATTTACCTCCATTGGCTCCAGCCGCAGCTTCACGATATACTTGAAAAGAAGTTTCGTATCGCTCAGCAGTTCTTGCCGTTAGTTTCATATCAGGATCATTTATTTTTTCTTTTTCGTATTCTTTTACTGAACTGCACGATTGTAAAATCAAAAGTGTAAAAAATACAAAGGCTATTTTCTGTTTCATGAGTGTATTTTTTTATTAATCATATTTTTTGATATCAATTCCTTTTGACGAATAGATTTTGCCTTTATCATCAACAATAATGCATTCAAGTCCTTTAATTTGATTGACAAGATCCAACCCTACTTCTACTCCAAGGACAAAAATTCCTGTTGCCATGGCATCAGCGATTTCGGTTTGTTTTGCAAAAACAGAGACACTCACAATACCACTTGCTGGATAACCCGTTCTGGGATCAATTATGTGCGAATATCGGATTCCATTAAAATTCACATATTTTTCGTAACTTCCTGAAGTTTCCACGGCGCTGTCTTCTATTGGAAAAGTGGCAAAAATTTTATTCTTGTTCAAAGGATTTACGATTCCTACAGTCCAAGGTTTTCCATCCGGTTGTTTTCCCCAAGCATTAATATCACCTGAAACATTTATAATTCCAGAAATACAGCCTTTAGAAAATAATAAATCTTTCACTTTATCAGCAATATATCCTTGTCCAATTCCGCCCAAACCTAATTTCATTCCTTCAAATTTTAGAAAAATGGTATGGTCTTTTGGATTTAAAATAATGTTTTTATATCCAATTTTTGCGACTGATCTTTTTATAGCTTCTTCGGTTGGCATTACTTTCATCGAGCCATCAAACTTCCATATTTTATCCATAGATGCATACGAAATATCAAAGGCGCCATTGGTAATTTGAGAAATTTTTATCGCTCTTTCGACCAACTCAAAAACTTCGATATCCACTTTTACTGGTTTTATTCCTGCATTGCGATTGATTTCTGAGATTTGCGTTGTTGGAATCCAATCGGAAATTAAATTTTCAATTCGTTTTACATCGGCTACAGCCAAATCAATATATTCGTTGGCTTTTATAGTGTCATTTGCAACAACAGTAACCTCAAAAGGACTTCCTAACATCGATAACTTTCTTTTATGGGCGATTTGACCAACAGAAATAAAGGTTGTAAAGAATAGACATATTATAATTAGGCCTTTCATTATTTCTCAAAGGAATGAAGTAGTTTGATATAATCAGCAGGAGAAAGGTTTTTGAACCCTGTAATCCCTAAAACATTTCCTGTTTTATCCATAACTAACACTAAAGGAAAATTTCCAGATTTGTTGTATTGCTCTGCCAATTTTTTATTGCTGGCAGTTAGTTCTACTGACAATAAATTTGCTTTTTTCTTTGGAAAATCTGCTTTGTAAATAACCCATTTTTCATCAGCTTCTTTTTTAAATTCCTCTGACTTCCAAATGGTATTTTCTAATTTAATGCATGGAGCGCACCAATCTGATCCTGAAAAGACAAGAAGAATATTTTTGTCATCAGAAATGGCTTGTGCTTTTGCTTCTTCAAAATTAGCCTTCCAATTTTGAGAATACCCAAGTGTTCCTATAAAAAGAAACAAGAATAGGATCTGCTTTTTCATCTTTTAAATCTGTTTTAATACTGTAAAAGTATTTATTTCTAGTGAAGTATAGTTTTCTGACAGTGAAAATTAAGACAGAATTAATTTAACGACTTTTTACAGATATACATGATTCTTTATTGGACTAAACAATAACGGTCAAAGTTGTTCCAGATAATGTAGTCTGATATTGTTTTAAATTGGATGGCGCAGGTCCGGAAATTACGGTGCCAGTACTTGTAAACAGAGAATTATGCCTTGGGCAGACAAATACATTAGCTGATTTATCATAACCTAGCGTTACTCCCTCATGTGTGCACATAGAGGATACTGCCAGAAAAGCCCCTGTTGTGGTTCGTGCAATAATAATCCCTTTGGTGACTATAAAGCCTCCATTTGTTGACAAAGCTCCTGTGCTCACATCTACTGTGAAATTACTTGTGGCACTTGGTGTTGGTGTTGATGAGCCATCTGCATTTGAATCATCGGAGCTACAGCTAGTAGATAAACCAGCTATGCAAGTAGGTAACAAAACAGTTGCTGCTCCAAATCCTACTCTTGCAAAAAATTCTTTCCTAGTCATAATTATTTAGTTTTTGGTTGGTTATGATAAAGTACTTACGCAAAAGAAGTTGTTACAGTTTTTAATCTTAAAAAATAAAAAAGAAAGCTGTAAATAGTTCAATTTTTTTTATATAATTATTAGAAAAATCAATAGTATTCTTTCAAATTTAGTAGTTTTATTCAAATTCATATTGCATTTCAATGAAATATTAAGCAATTCTTAAAAAACGATGGCGAAAATTATGTATACTTTTGTAAGTAAAAATAGAATCATGACCTTTCTTAAAAAATTATCGCCTTTTTATTATTTATTACTTTTCTACATTATTGTAAGTTTCGTTTTAAGGATAGTTCTATTTTTTCATCCCATAACACAGACTTCATTTACTTGGACTGATACGCTATCGCTATTTGTTTTTGGATTTGTATCTGACTTTTTTGTTTTTGTTTTATTGAGTGGTTTTTTATGGGTTTATCTTATTTTCATCTCCAATTCAAAATATTATACCCCTTATGGTTATATTATTTTTGGGTTATTATTAGCGTTGTTACTTTATGTTTCAATCGGAAACACAATACTAAATGAATATGGTAGTGCTTTGCCAAAAATTGCAATCGCCTTTCTTTCCGTAAAAACTTTTTTGTTTGGATTACTTCTCTTTTTACCTAAATACCGTAACCAAATCAGATTTTGGTTATTCTCATTTGTCATTTTTATTTACGTAGTTTTAATTTTACAAAATGGAATCAGCGAATACTTTTTTTGGAATGAATTTGGGGTGAAATATAATTTTATCGCTGTAGATTATTTGGTTTACACTAATGAGGTTTTAGGTAATATTATGGAATCTTATCCTGTAATTCCATTGTTCTCCGCTTTATTCATAATTTCTGGACTGGTTACTTATTTTATTGTAAAAAAGTCAAAAAACTATATCCAAAGTATTCCTGCTTTTGTAGAGAAAATAAAATTATCCGGGATTTACTTAGTATTGTTTGGGTTCTCTTTACTGGCAATACCATTTTTATCCTCAAAAGAAAATGCTCATAATGTTTTTGCCAATGAACTTCAAGCTAATGGTATTTACAAATTCTATTTGGCCTTTATGCATAGTGAATTGGATTATTTTAAATTTTATAAAACCGTTCCAAACAGTGAAGCATATACACAATTAAAAAAGCAAATCTCTTCCATTTCAGGAGAAACGACTTGGAGACAAATACAAAATGAGGCAACCGAAAATCA
Source organism: Flavobacterium sp. KS-LB2 (assembly GCF_036895565.1). Classification (NCBI taxonomy): domain Bacteria; kingdom Pseudomonadati; phylum Bacteroidota; class Flavobacteriia; order Flavobacteriales; family Flavobacteriaceae; genus Flavobacterium; species Flavobacterium sp. KS-LB2. Next base: position 1,758,653 of record NZ_CP145904.1, read on the forward strand.
TAAAAATGTAGTATTGATTACCATTGAAAGTTACAGTGCAGAGTTTATGAAAATGTATGGTAACGAAAAGAATATTACTCCTTTTTTAGATAGTTTGGCAAACAAAAGTTTAGTTTTTACAAATCTTTACGCTGTGGGTAACAGAACCGTTCGCGGTCTAGAGGCCGTTACATTATGCTTTCCTCCTACAGCTGGAGAAAGTGTGGTAAAAAGAGAAGATAATAAAAATAAATTCTCTACTGGAAGCATTTTTAAACAAAAGGGATATGCGGTAAAATTCATGTATGGAGGCGATTCTTTTTTTGATAACATGGGTGATTTCTTTACCGGAAACGGATATGAAATTGTAGACAAAAAAACATTTGAACCAAACCAAATCACTTTTGCTAATATTTGGGGCGTTTGCGATGAAGACATGTACCATAAAGCTATCACGGAAATGAACAAAGAAGCAGCGGCAAATAAGCCGTTCTTCAATCACATTATGACAGTTAGTAATCACAGACCATTTACCTATCCAAATGGGAAAATTGATATTCCTGGCGATGCAAAATCTCGTGATGGTGGTGTAAAGTATACGGATTATGCGATGAAAAAATTCTTTGAAATGGCTAAAAAACAGCCTTGGTTTAATAACACCGTCTTTGTGATTCTAGCCGATCATTGTGCTTCGAGTGCAGGAAAAACAGAACTTCCAGCAGATAAATACAGGATTCCGGCGATGGTTTACAGTCCGGGATTCGTTGAGCCAAGAAAATATACTAATTTGATGTCACAAATTGATGTAATGCCAACAGTTTTTGGATTATTGAATTTTGATTACCAAAGTAAATTCTTTGGTCAGGATGTTTTAAAACCAGATTATAAACCAAGAGCTTTAATTGCTACTTATCAGGATTTAGGATTGATTAAAGACAATGTTTTAACAATTATTTCGCCGAAACAAACCGTAAAACAATTTCAATTGACTTTAAAACCAAACCAGAAAATAGGTTCCGATTTTCAAATTCATTATGATCAAATACCGGTCACAAAAGAAAGAATGGATTTAGTAAACGAAACGATTTCTTACTATCAAACAGCCTCGGATATGTTGAAGAAAAAGAAATACCAAAAAATTAATTAGCATAAAAAAACGGGTGAAATTGAAGTTTCACCCGTTTTGAAATCATTGATAAATATATTAGTCTTTTTCATTTGTCAACCCAAAAAGATCTCCTTTTGCATACGTCTTCATATCTTTTTTTAGAAGTTTGCTGTTTCTCTTAGTTAACGCTGGAGTATCAAGACCACTTAAATCGGGTTTACCGGCATTAACCCATGCAGTGTACCAAAAACTTGCCGTAACTGTAATGGCTTTTCTCATTTGTTTTTGAACCATTCCGTTCATATCAGCATGCAATTGTTTGGCATACTCATCAGAATACAAGGTTCCTCCGTATTTATTTTTTACAATTTCCCCACTAGCATCAGTCACAAATATTTTATTTTCAGGGGTCGCAGTTCTCAATTTTTTATCTATCGCTAATAGAGGTTCTACTAAACTATGAGTATCAAAAATCATGTCCCATGTTGCTTTTTCTACATTTTCAAGATAAACGCCTTGAGGTACGTTGAACTTATAATCCTTTGCAAACAATTCCGGCAAACGGCTTTCCCATAAAGAGTGAATTCCTTTTTGGTTGGTATTTTGCCCGTCGTGATTATCAGATGTGTGCAATGGCATGTGACCATCAGCAATATAATGTCCTAAATCACCTGCAATAAATAGTATTTCATTTTTCCTTTTTTCCTTAAATGCTTTGGTAAGTTTTACCATTAAATCTTGAATATGCCAAGGTAAAATTCCGTTTTTGGTCAAGAATTTTTCGTCGTATTTTAGCTTCGCTTCGTCCATAGTCTTAGGAAATGTAGCCACATCTCCAAAGTTTTCCATATCAAAATAATGACGTGGTGGTTCCATTTTATCATTCAAAACATTTCTTCTTAAATCCGGAACGGTAGATTCCTGAGTAATGAAATCAATATGATTGTAAAAAAAAGTCTGTAATGGTTTTGGCAATGCCATTACTGCAGCTCTATTGATTCGTTCGTGACCAATAACGCCCCAAGACAAAAGAAAAAGTGCAACTCCAAGAGCAGATAAAGTCACAAGTGTAGGTTTAATTTTAAAATTTTTCATTAAATTTATTTTTTTGAGGTACAAATGTATTTCTTTAAATCGTTATTAGAAAAAATTGGGTTTAAGATTCTGTTAATTAAAAAAAGAAAACAACAAATATGTTTCGACATCAAGGAAAAAACAGAACTTTTATTCATAATCTTCGTTTAGCCACTTTATTATCTTTTGTTGCCGGAATCGTAAATGTTACCGGAGTTTTATCGGTACAAACACTAACAACAAATGTGACGGGACATTTCGCCTATTTTGCCGAAGAAATCATGAAACGAGATTACACAGCCGCAATCACTTTTTTTGTATTCACTATTTTCTTTTTGTTTGGTGCCTTTACTTCTAATTTTTTAGCGGAATTGATTTCGAAAAAACATCCCAATTTATCACATGTTATTCCTATTTCATTAGAAATGATTGTTTTGATTAGTGTTGGAGTTTTTGGAATCGCCTCGGATTTATCTAGTTTCGAAGGAAAATGGATTGCTTTTGCGATGCTTTTCGCGATGGGAATACAAAATTCTTTGGTAACCAAAATTTCTCAATCTACTGTCAGAACAACGCATTTAACGGGACTTTTTACCGATTTAGGAATAGAGCTGTCGCAATTGTTCTTTTATAAAAAACCCGAAGAAAACAAGAAATTAAAAACCAGTATTTACCTCCGATTATCGATTATTATTTTCTTTTTTATCGGCTGTATTTCAGGTGGTTTTTTGTATAATTTACTAGAAATGAAAACGCTTTTTGTTGCTGCAACCTTTTTGTTGTTTGCGCTTCTGTATGATTATATCCGATTGCAATTTCATGTGATCAAACGAAAAACATTCCGTCACAAAACTATCTTAGATAAATAATCGAGACCAAAGTCGCAATTGTAATAAATGTCCATAGCAAAACGCCTTGCGCAAGTGGTTTTAATCCCACTGATTTCAATACATTAATATTTAGTCCAGCTCCAATAAGAAACAAAGTTACTGTTAAGCCTATTTTGGAAACGGAAACCAAGTGTGACCGTATACTCTCCATTTGTGGCAAATAAGTATTGGCAATCATCGCCAAAATAAACAATCCGATAAAATAAGGGATTTTTAATTTACCCGATTTATTTTTAAAAATAAATGCTGTAGTCAGTGCGACAGGAATAATCCATAACGCTCGGGCTAATTTTACCATTGTAGCAATTTGCAAGGCTTCGGGGCCAAATTTACTCGCCGCTCCTACCACAGAACTTGTGTCATGAATAGCAATGGCACACCATAATCCAAACTCTTTTTGAGTTAAATCCAACCAATGACCCACGGCAGGAAATAAAAACAGCGCCACCGAATTCAGAATGAATATCACTCCCAAAGCAACTGAAGTTTGTTTTTCATTGGATTTAATTACTGGAGCAATCGCAGCAATGGCACTTCCTCCACAAATTGCAGTGCCACAAGAAATTAAATGAGATGTTTTCTTTTCCGTTTTAAACCATTTTCCTAAAAAAGTTCCTAAAACTAAAGTACTCACAATAGAAATAATGGTGAACAAAAAACCTTCTTTTCCTGCAGAAACCGCACTGTGAACATTCATTCCAAATCCTAAACCAACTACTGAGAACTGCAACAGATAATTAGTGGTTTTGTGATTTAATTCTAAAAAAGGATGCCCAAAAAGATTGGCTACAATCAATCCTAATACTAAAGCAATCGGCGGAGAAACAAAAATTGTGGTACAAAACAATAGCAAGACAACAAAAATAAGTTGCTGCAAAGGGGCATTTACTTTAAAAAAAATAAAAGATTCTTTTTGTATGACTTTTTGATGCGTTTCCAATGTAAAGTTGTTGAATTAGTACAGTACAAAGGTCAGCTGATAAATCTATTTATGCCAATCGCAAATTATAATCTGCTATAACTTTAAATTATAATGATTAGAAATATTCTGGATAAACAAATCCGATAAAGAATCAGTTTTTCCTTGTAACGTAATGACGTAAAAGAAACGTTCAATAACTAAGTCTTTAATATCTAATATAGCCAATTCATTGTTTTGAAGTTCTTTTTTTATCGCATGAATGGATATAAAAGCCACGCAGTCAGAGTTTATCAAATAGGATTTTATGCTTTCAGTACTTCCTAATTGCATTTCAATTTGTAGTTCTGATAGTTTAATTTCAAATGGTTTTAATGCATGTTCAATAACTTCAAGTGTTCCAGAACCCTGTTCCCTCATTAAAAAATGCATGTTTTTAAGATCTTCCTGAGTCACTTCATCAAAACTTACTAACGGATTGGAACTCTTACAAACTAGAACCAATTCATCTTTTAAAAACTCGGTATATTTAATGGATTTATTTTTTGATTGCCCTTCAACAATTCCTATTTCAATTTCCTGGTTTAGTAAAGCATTTTCTATTTGCTCGGTGTTTCCATTGAGTAAACTCACTTTTACATCTTGTAATTTTTGATGGAAACGAGCTAAAAGTGGCGGAATTATATACTGAGAAATCGTTGTACTGGCGCCTAATCGCAACAAACCAGAACGTTGATTAATAAGCGTGCTCATATCAAAATCAATTTCTCTATATAGTTCGAAAATATTTTTGGTGTGTTTTAATAATACTTCACCGGCAGTTGTCAATGCGATTTTAGAACCATTCCTGTCAAACAATTTGATTTTATATTGCTCTTCTAACTCTTGAATATGTTTGGAAATCGCAGGTTGCGTAATGAATAATTCGGTTGCTGCTTTTGTAAAACTCAAACGATTTGCAACGGTATAAAATACTTTCAGTCTAAAATCCATGTTATTTAATTGTATTAGAGTAATCCGTTGTATTTTCGAACAAACCATTCCGTTGCCAACAAAAATGAAATTAAAACCAATAACCAAATCCAATCTATCAAAGGAGTTTTAGTAACAATGTTCTTCTCTATCGCTTTGTATTCGTCATTTTCCAAAAGCGTTTTAATCAACACATCAACTTGGTCCGAAAAAAAAGCTTTTCCTTGTGTTTGTGTGGCTAATTGCGTCAATTTTTCGACATCTGGATTTACAAATTGCTTTTCGATATCAAAATCAAGAATTTCAAAACTACTGGAATAAGTCGTTTTAGAATTTAATTCTTTTACTGTAAACGCATAAGAACCCGCTTTCAATCCGTCAAGATTGACTTTATAGGAATTATTTCCTTTTAGTAAATCGTAATTTTTAGTTTGCTTCGTTTTAGTATTGGTCACCGCAATTGTCAAACGGGCTTTTTCATCAAACTCATAATTTTTATTAAAAAATTGAGCGGTTATTTCAATGGCTTCACCTGAATTATAAAAACTTTCATGTTCCACCACCAGTGATTTTTTAGAATTATTAGAAGCCAGAAATTGAATAATCTTATCGATGAAAACATCATATTTTTCAAAAGATTGATTGTTGACATGGGTTTGCAAACGCCATTTCCAACTGTTTTCTCCTAAAAGATAAGCGGCTCGTTTCCCCTGATTTTCGGCAAAAGCCAACAAAGGTGAATTGGTATTTATAGCTCTGATTTTGGACGATAGCAAAACAGACACCGCACCTTTTGCAGTTACGGTTCCAAAAGCATTTTGCAAAGGCGGTAAATTTTCAAAGCCGATATTGTCAGCTGCAAATAAATTAAACTGCTCATTAAAAACCGACAAATAATCTTCTTTTTGTCCGCTCATTTTAAAGTTCAAATTATCCTGCTGCTGATTCAGAAAATTAAAATCGGTGTTGTTTCCTGTTATGATAAACGTATTGATTCCGGCAGCTCTATTACTCTCAAAAATAGTTTTAAACTCGGTTGTTGGTTGGTATAAAATCAAAACATTATAATCTTGCAATGATTTGATTTCATTTGGTTTAACGATCGTTACTTTACGCTGTACATTCGATTCAACTGCTCTTTTCATTGCGCCTAAATCAGGATGACTTATAGCTGAAATAATAGCAATATTTGTTTTTTGGTCAATGACTTCAACCGCAAAATTCTTAGTGTTATTATACGTGTTTTTTTCTTTTTCTTTTGATGATATTGTAGCTTTAAAAACCTGTAATCCTATTTTATCAGCCGGTAAAAGTATGTTTACAGTTGCTGTTTTCTTAAATGGAGAAAAAGTAATTGATTGTTTACTGAATACCGAATTACCTTGCGAAATAACAAAATCAGCTGTTACACTTTTAGTTCCTGAATACTTTAAAAAAGCTTCGACAGGAAATTTATTCTTATGAAAAGCATATTTATTAACATTCAGTTGATTGATTTTGAAATCTAAAAAAGTCGTTGTATCGCCTACAATCACAGGATATACTTTATTTACAGCATCAAAACTGTAGACATAATCATTACCCGAAGTTTGATTTCCATCTGTAATCAAAACCGTTGGATATGTTCTGTTTTTATAAATGCTTTTTAGATTTTTGGCAACAACATCTATATTAGTTTGAGTTCCTTTAAAATCAAAAGCTTCTGTAAGTTCAAAGTCATCGGAAAACTGATACGATTGCACATCAAATTTCTCTTGTAAATCAGAGTTAGATTGTATTTTTTTATACAATTCTAATGCTTTTTCATTGGCATTCAAAAAAGAAATAGAACTCGAATTATCAACAACAATGGGCAAAGGCGTTTTTACCGTTTCAAGCGTATTTTTAGTTACTATTGGATTAATCAACAACAATAAAAGTCCAAAAATGGATAAGAAACGCAAAAAAGCCAAAAACCAACCGACTTTCGATTTGTTTTTGGCTTTGTAGATATATTGAAAATACGACAAACCACCAGCTATTAGTAATGAAAGAAGTAATAATAGTAGCGTATTTGTTGTCATTTATTCTTTATTAAATGATTGAAGGATTTAATGATTAAAAAAATAATTATTTAGTTCAGAAATCTTTAAATCTTTGAATTTTACAATCTTTTAATTGAATTTTAAGTAAGCATTCCTCCACAAACATTCATAACCTGTCCGGTTACATACGCGCTCATGTCCGAGGCAAAGAAAAGACATGCATTGGCAACATCTTCAGTCGTTCCGCCGCGTTTCAACGGAATTCCGTCTCTCCATCCTTTTACAACATCTTCGTTTAATTTAGCCGTCATTTCCGTTTCTATAAATCCTGGAGCAATTACATTACAACGAATGTTACGAGATCCTAATTCCAATGCTACTGATTTAGAAAAACCAATAACTCCCGCTTTAGAAGCAGCATAATTCGTTTGTCCAGCATTTCCTTTTACTCCCACAACAGAACTCATATTGATAATTGAACCAGAACGTTGCTTCAAAAACGTACGTTGAATGGCTTTAGTCATATTAAAAACCGACTTTAAGTTAACATCAATTACTTGATCAAAATCACCTTCTGACATACGCATCAAAAGGTTGTCTTTGGTAATTCCGGCGTTATTGATTAAAATGTCAACCGTTCCAAATTCAGCCAAAACCGCATCTACAAGAGTTTGCGCTTCATTAAAATCCGCAGCATTCGATTGGTACCCTTTGGCTTTAATTCCAAGAGCATTCAATTCATTTTCAAGAGCCAAAGCAGATTCTACTGATGAACTATATGTAAAGGCTACATTTGCACCATGTTTTGCAAAAACTTCAGCAATTCCTTTTCCAATTCCTCGACTCGCACCAGTAATTATGGCAACTTTTCCTTCTAGTAATTTCATATTCAAAAATTAGTTTAAATTTTATTTGGAGCTATTCCTGCTATCCGCTTCAATCTTTTATGAACGCTATCGCTTACATAAAAGGATTTTCACTACTATCAGGGCTATCTTACACTCGTCAAATATATAATAATTCCCTTTTTAAAAAAAATTCAAAAGCAATAACAGTCAAAATTCAACTCTTAAATTTTAAAGAAACGCTTTGTCCATTTATCCCAAAACGAACTGTAAATAGCTACTAATGTAAAAACTAGTAGAAATAGATGATACCATGCATTACTAATTAAGTCAAAGAAATCTAATTTCCCATTAGCGTAGCTCAATATAAGCAATACTTGAGCACCATAAGGTAAAATCCCTTGAATTATACACGAGAAAATATCCAGAATTGCAGCCGTTTTTTTAGGATTTAATTCGTACTCATCGTTAATTTCTTTAGCAATTGGCCCTGTAATTACAATAGAAACCGTATTATTCGCTATCGCTAAATTAGCAAAACCTACTATAGCGCCAATTCCCGCTTGAGCTGATTTTTTACTTTTAATTCTTTTTTTAATCTGAACTAATAAATACGTTATTCCGCCCGCTTTATCTACCATGGCAGCTAAACCTCCGGTAAGCATAGACAACAAGAAAATATCAGTCATACTAGTAAAGCCTTCATATATCTTTTGCGTAAACTCCATTAGCGTAAATGAACCACTAAAATATCCAATAATACCTGCTAATAAAGTACCAATAAGCAATGTTGAAAATACATTAACACCCACAACCGCTAATACGATTACTAAAATGTAAGGTACAATTGCTATCCATGAAAAATCATTTTTTGCAATGGCAACAGTCACAATATCAGAGTTTAAACCAAGATAAAAGAAAACCAAAATAGTAAAAACTGCAGCAGGGAAGGCAATGAACAAGTTAATTTTGAACTTGTCTTTTAGATCACACCCTAATGATTGCGTTGCTGCAATAGTAGTATCAGAAATCATGGAAAGATTGTCACCAAGCATAGAACCACCTAATAAAGCGCCAGATATAAGCGGTAATGAAGCACCACTTTTATCAGCTAAAGCGACAGCTATTGGACCAATCGCTACAATTGCACCTACTGAAGTTCCTGTAGCAGTTGATAAAAAAGAGGCAATCAAGAAAATACCTAACGGAAAGTAAGCAACGTCAATCGTATTTATCCCAAGGTTCACCACAGCGTCAACTCCGCCCATCGCTTTACTTACCACTGCGAACGCTCCCGCTAGCAAGTAAATTAAACACATGGTCATGATTTTACTTTCGCCACAACCTGCGATTAACGTTTCAACTTTATCCTCAGTTGAGGATTTGAATAATAAAAAAGCGGCGATTATACCAACTAAAACAGCTACTGGAGATGGGAAAGCATAAAAATCATTCAAAATAATTCCCGCTCCCAAAAAAGTAAAAATAAAAACAAATAAAGGAATCAAGGCAAAGGCATTTCCTTTTTCTTTAGAAAATAAAGTCATAAAAATAATTTTAAATTAAAAATTATGACGAAAAACGAAGCTAAATATGGGAATGTAAACAACATTTTTTCCAAAGGATTTGGCTTATCGTTTTAGCACCTTGCTTGTTGTTGCAGGTTGCTATCCTATTGAAGGATTCGTGATAACGGGTGCAAAAGTAATTAATTATTTATGAAATATTTTGAATTTCACTCAAAAAAATAATAAAACAAAAAAAGCGCCACATAAAAATGTAGCGCTTAAATATAAAATTCTGAAAAACAGTCGTTAACTTTTAGAAAGCTACATTCCATTTTGGTAATCTTCCATTTTCGTCAAGGAAGTTTTGTAAAACTTGTCCTTCTACAAATGTAGGAATCACTTTTGTCTTATCATTGAATGTCTCATACCAAACTACCTCTAGTGTGCTGATATCTTCAATTTTCATTTGTGCAGGCCAAGAATATTTTCTTCCAGTTTTTGCAAATTGGTGGCCTTCTACAATTTTATCTTTAAGTCCACCATTTTTAATTTTCAAAGTTCCGTTATTTTGAACAGTTCCAGTAGAACCAACCATAATTAACTCTTTTTCATCTCCTACTGAATACACTAAAAATACTCCAGATCCTTCTGATGCATTGCAAACTTCTGCTAAACTATCTTCTGTAGTAAATGAAAACTGATTGCTAACTTTGAATTTTTTTAACTCTTTGTACATATTATTTTATTTTTATTTGAACTGGCTTCGACAAAAAAATACCCCACAAAATCGTGAGGCCCATTAGAAAACCATTCGTTTATGTTTGTTCTTATTACAATTGAATCTGTAAAAACAGAAATATTTAATAAAGTGCAAAGATATTTCTTTAATTCAATTAATAATAAAAAAGCCCCACAAATTGTGAGGCTTCTAGAAATATTTAATAAGAGTTTAGATTAACCTAAAACTTCTTTTACTTTTTTACCAATTTCAGCTGGAGAATCTACTACGTGAATTCCACATTCTCTCATGATTTGTTTTTTAGCTTCAGCAGTATCATCAGATCCACCAACGATTGCACCAGCATGTCCCATTGTACGTCCTGCTGGAGCGGTAACTCCTGCGATGAAACCTACAACTGGTTTACGGTTACCATCAGCTTTGATCCAATGAGCAGCATCAGCTTCTAATTGTCCACCAATTTCACCTATCATTACGATACATTCTGTTTCTGGGTCATTCATCAATAATTCAACCGCTTCTTTTGTAGTAGTTCCAATGATTGGGTCTCCACCAATACCAATTGCAGTAGTGATTCCTAATCCTTGTTTTACAACTTGGTCAGCAGCTTCATACGTTAATGTTCCAGATTTAGAAACAATACCAACAGTTCCTTTCTTAAAAACAAATCCTGGCATAATACCAACTTTAGCTTCACCCGGAGTAATAATTCCAGGGCAGTTTGGACCTATTAATCTTGCATTTCTTTCTTTAACATAACTATTTGCTTTTATCATGTCAGCAACAGGAATTCCTTCAGTAATTGCAATAATTACTTTGATTCCAGCATCAGCAGCTTCCATAATTGCATCTGCAGCAAAAGCCGGCGGTACAAAAATGATAGTTGTATCAGCACCTGCTTGTTCTACAGCATCTTTTACAGTATTGAAAACTGGTCGGTCTAAGTGCGAAGTTCCACCTTTTCCTGGAGTTACACCACCAACAACGTTAGTACCGTACTCAATCATTTGAGAAGCATGGAAAGTTCCTTCGCTTCCTGTAAAACCTTGAACAATTATTTTGGAATCTTTATTAACTAAAACACTCATGATATATTTTTTATGTAGTTTTTAAAATTGTTATGCAAAAGTATAAAATAGTAATCAGTAATCTGTATTCAGTATTCAGTTTTTTGATACTAAATTATGATAATTGACTCATTTGATACCCTCGAAATAGTTTATTATCTTTTATTTGCCAAATAACCATAAAATGGGCCAATAACATTTCTTCTCTGGGGTTCTCAATCGTTTTCACAAAATGTGAATATCGTAGCGAAATAGTATCATTTTCACTTACAATATGACTAATCCTTACCTTTGAACGAACATAGGCTTTACTTAAATCATTGGACAGACTTAATAGAGAATTGTAGTCCAATTGAACCAATCCTTTACTACTATTCCACTCAACGATAACTTCAGGATGCAAAAAATCTTTTAGGACTTCGCTATCTATAAGGGCATCTGATTTGTAAAATTTCTGAACGATTTCTTTAGCAGACATATTACTTTAGTTTATTAAGAATTTCTGGTATCTTCTTGATATTTGCCAGTTGTTTTAATTTCTCTCTTGATTCTTCAATTGGAGTACCAAAATAAGACTTTCCTCCTTCAACGGATTTTGTTACTCCTGTTTGTCCTAGAATAACTGCCTTTGCTCCTATCGTTATACCACTGGTTGTTCCTACTTGTCCCCAAATAGTCACTTCATCTTCAATAATCACACAACCTGCGATTCCGGTTTGTGAAGCAATTAAACATTTTTTTCCAATAACAGTATCGTGACCTACATGTACTTGATTGTCAATTTTTGTGCCTTCGCCAATGGTTGTATCGCCAGTAACGCCTTTATCAATAGTACAAAGCGCTCCTATACCCACATTATCTTTGATAACCACTCTGCCGCCAGAAAGCAACTGATCGTAACCCTCAGTACGTTTTTTATAATAAAACGCATCTGCGCCTAAAATAGTTCCTGCATGAATGATTACATTATCTCCAATTACGGTATAATCATAAATGGAAACATTAGAATGAATCAAACAATTCTTCCCAATAACAACATGATTTCCTACAAAGGTATTGGGCTGTATTACAGTTCCTTCACCTATATAAGCTGAAGTAGCTATTGAAACATTAGAGACTTGAAATGGCTTGAAATAGTTTGTCAATTTATTAAAATCTCTAAAAGGATCTTCAGAAATCAACAACGCTTTTCCATCCGGACAAGCTACATTTTTATTGATTAAAACAATAGTTGCGGCTGAGTTTAATGCTTTTTCATAGTACTTGGGATGGTCAACAAAAACTATATCTCCTGACTCAACAACATGTATTTCATTCATTCCAGTAACTGGAAAATCTGTATCACCAACATACTCACAGCCGATGATATTTGCAATTTCTTGTAAAGTATAAACTTTTTGGAATTTCATTTTTAATAGTTTTTAGTCTCAGTTTTCAGTTTCAGCTTTCAATCTTTAGTGACACAAACTGTCTGTTAAGACTGAAAACTGAAACTCTATAAAAACTATTCTTTAACACGTTCCATGTAAGAACCTGATGCAGTATCGATTTTAATTTTATCTCCTTCATTAATAAACAAAGGAACATTTACAGTTGCACCAGTTTCAACAGTTGCTGATTTGGTTGCATTTGTAGCTGTATTTCCTTTAATTCCTGGTTCAGCATAAGTCACTTCAAGTATAACAGATGCTGGCATATCTACAGAAAGAGGTAAATCAGTTTCTGTATTGATACTTACCATTACATTTTCTCCTTCTTTCAATAAATCTGGTGAGTCTAAAATGTTTTTGTTCAAAGTAATTTGTTCAAAAGTTTCAGTATTCATAAAATGAAATTGATCACCTTCTGGATATAAAAACTGAAATTTATGGTTTTCTACTCTAACTTCATCTATTTTATGTCCAGCTGAAAAGGTATTGTCTAATACTTTCCCATTTGTTAAACTTCTCAATTTAGTTCTTACAAAAGCAGGTCCTTTTCCTGGTTTTACATGAAGAAATTCAATGATTTTGTAAATATCGTTGTTATATTTAATACACAATCCGTTTTTAATATCTGATGTAGATGCCATTTTTTTATTTATTTGTTGATTCGTTTATTTGTTGATTCGTTTATTTTTTCTATCGATTAAACGATGTAGCAAACAAACATAACCTATTTATTTTTAATAATTTCCAGAATAACCTTTCATTACTCCACGTGATGAATTTCGAATAAAATCAATGATTTCATCTCTTTCAGGTGTTGCTTCCATCTCGGCTTCAATAATACCTAAAGCTTGAGTTGTGTTGTAATTTTTTTGATAGAGAATTCTGTAAATATCTTGAATTTCTCTTATTTTTTCAGTTGTAAAACCGCGTCTTCTTAATCCCACGGAATTAATCCCAACATATGATAAAGGTTCTTTTGCTGCTTTCGTAAATGGCGGAACATCTTTCCTTACCAATGATCCACCAGAAATCATCGCGTGATCTCCTATGTGAATAAATTGATGAACTGCTGCCAAGCCACCGATAACTGCAAATTTACCTACAGTAACGTGACCAGCCAAAGCGACTCCGTTTACAATAATTGCATTATCGCCAATGTGGCAATCGTGTGCAATATGTGCAGTTGCCATTACTAAACAATTATTACCTAAAGTAGTTTGCCCAGAGGCTATTGTTCCTCTATTGATAGTTACACATTCTCTAATCGTGCAATTGTCTCCTATTATTGCTAAAGAATCTTCTCCACCAAATTTTAAATCCTGTGGGACCGCCGAAATAACTGCACCTGGGAATATATTACAATTTTTTCCAATTCTTGCGCCCTCCATTATGGTGACATTTGAACCAATCCAAGTTCCATCTCCAATAACTACATTATTGTGAATGGTTGTAAAGGGCTCAATAACAACATTTTTGGCGATTTTGGCACCAGGATGAACATAGGCTAATGGTTGATTCATATTCTTTATTTAATCGTTTAACTGTTTAATCGATTAACCGAATAAACGATTAACCAAATCAACAAAAAAATTATTGTTTTTTTGCAATTTGCGCCATTAATTCTGCTTCAGCAACTAATTTCCCATTTGCGTAAGCATTTGCTTGCATGTGACAAATTCCTCTTCTGATAGGTGTAATTAAATCACACTTAAAAATCAAGGTATCACCCGGTAATACTTTATGTTTGAATTTAACATTATCTATCTTCATAAAATAAGTCAAATAATTTTCAGGATCCGGAACCGTACTTAATACAAGTATCCCTCCTGTTTGAGCCATAGCCTCTACAATTAAAACGCCTGGCATAACTGGAGCTTCAGGAAAATGTCCTACAAAGAAATTCTCATTCATGGTAACATTTTTCATACCCACAACATGAGTTTCAGACATTTCAATAATTCTGTCAATCAATAAAAATGGTGGTCTATGGGGAAGAACAGCCATAATTTTATGAATATCCATTAAAGGTTCTTGGTGTAAATCATAAACAGGAACATAATTTCTTTGTTCTATTTTTATGATTTTAGCCATTTTTTTAGCAAACTGTGTGTTTACAAAATGCCCAGGTTTATTGGCTATTACTTTTCCTTGAATTCGGGTTCCAATTAATGCTAAATCACCTACTACATCCAGTAATTTATGTCTTGCCGCTTCATTTGGGTAATGCAAAGTAAGATTATCTAAAATACCGTTTGGCTTAACTGTAATTTCATCTTTTCCAAAAGCAACTTTTAAATTCTCCATCGTTGCTGCTGAAATTTCTTTATCTACATAAACAATGGCATTATTTAAATCGCCCCCTTTGATTAAACCATTTTCCAATAATGATTCTAATTCATGTAAAAAACTAAAGGTTCTTGACTCTGATATTTCCGTTTTAAAATCTGAAATACTTTTCATCGTAGCATTTTGAGTTCCCAGTATTTTTGTACCAAAATCTACCATTGCTGTAACGGAATATTGCTCGTTTGGCATTACTAATATTTCACTTCCAGATGCTTCATCTATAAAAGAAATAACTTCTTTTACTACATAAATATTTCTTTTAGCATTCTGTTCTTCAATTTCAGCTTTTTCAAGTGCCTCCACAAAATATTTTGAAGAGCCATCCATAATTGGAAGCTCAGAAGCATTTAATTCTATGATTACATTATCTAGATCACAACCAATTAATGCTGCTAAAACATGCTCAGGTGTTTGAATTTTAACTCCCAGTTTCTCTAAATTAGTTCCTCTTTGCGTGTTTACAACATAATTTGCATCCGCTTCAATAATAGGTTGTCCTTCGAGATCTATTCGTACAAAAGTAAAACCATTATTGACTGGAGCAGGTTTAAAAGTCATTTTTACTTCTTTTCCTGTGTGTAATCCAACTCCAGTTAGCGAAATTTCTGTTTTGATGGTCTTCTGTTTAACCATTGTTTCCATTTTTTTGGTTTAATATTTGTTTTTTTAATTCTTCTATTTCTGCAACAATCTTAGGTAAATTCTTGAAATGAACATAGGATTTACTAAAATCATTGTATCCAAATGTAGGGCTTCCTTGCAAGATTTCATCGTCTTTTATATTCCTTCCAACACCCGATTGTGCTTGAATTCGAACATTATTACCAATGTTTAAATGTCCTGAAATTCCAACTTGGCCACCAATCATACCGCTTTTGCCAATTTTTGTGGAGCCAGCAACTCCTGTTTGAGCGGCAATTACTGTATTCTCTCCTATCTCAACATTATGAGCAATTTGAATTTGATTGTCAAGCTTTACTCCTTTTCTAATAATCGTTGAGCCCATTGTAGCTCTATCTATTGTTGTACAAGAACCGATATCAACATTATCTTCTATTATTACATTTCCTATTTGCGGAATTTTAGTATACGTTCCATCTGGATTGGGTGCAAAGCCAAAACCATCAGCACCTATGATTGCGCCAGAATGAATCGTACAATTGTTCCCAATTAAGGTCTCCGAATAAATTTTTGCACCAGCGAATAATATAACATTATCCCCAATTACTACATTATCTCCTACGAAGCAGTTGGGATATATTTTTACATTTTTACCTAAAACTACATTTTGGCCTACATAACTAAAACTACCAAGATATAAATTATCTCCATATTTTGCATTTTCTGACAGGAAAGAAGGCTGTTCTATTCCACTTTTATTCAATTTTACCTGATTATAAAACTCTAATAATTTAGAAAATGCTGCATAAGCATCTTGCACTTTTATTAATGTAGTTGTCAAAGGTGATTCAGCCACAAAAGTCTCATTAACAATTGTTACTGAGGCTTTTGTAGAATATATATAATTAAGATATTTAGGATTTGATAAAAAAGTAAGTGATCCCTCGGTGCCTTCTTCGATTTTTGACAATCTAAAAACTTCCACCATTGGATTCCCTACAACTTCTCCTTCTAATATCCCTGCTATTTGCTCTGCTGTAAATTTCATTGCGACAAAAATATAAAAAAATAGATTTTAAATGACCTTTTTATAGCAGTTGTTTTGGGAAACAGATATAATATTTAGTCACCAATTTAGATAACGATTTTAAATTCAGCTGGTCAGAAGATTCTATAACGTCCTCAATTGTGCTGTCTTTTTTCAAAATTCGTATTGGTTCTGCTTCTTTGCTATATGCTTGATTTTTTATTTTGCCTTTAAATATAAAATAATTGGTTTCAACTAATGAAATATTATTTTCTAATGCAAAACGTTCTTTTAGCGGTTGTAATTCTTCAATCGCTACTTTTTCGCTCGTTAATTTTATTTTTAATAAATCTCGGTTTACTATCATTTTACTCAAAGACGACAATATAAAATCATCCTGTTTTTGCCAAGCTTTTAAAGCTCCAATAATATCAAAATCATCTAATTGAGCAAATAAATCTAAGGTTTCAGCATCAAAAGTATCAATCGTAACTTTTTTTTGTATGAAAAACAATAACGGCTCACTACAAGGAAGCTGTACTCCTTTTAATGTTAATTCTTTGGCTCGTTTTAAGATTTTCATCAAAATTAACTCTGCTACCAAACTTGTTTTGTGCAGATACGCCTGCCAATACATCAAACGTCTGGACATCAAAAACTTTTCGACTGAATAAATTCCTTTTTCTTCAATGACCAAATAATCGTCTACAACATTCATCATTTGGATTAGTCGTTCTGAGTTGACGTTCCCTTCAGCTACTCCCGAGTAAAAACTGTCGCGTTTCAAATAATCCATTCGATCCATATCCAATTGACTCGAAATCAACTGTAGCATAAATTTCCTATTGTATTCGCCTTTAAAAACCTGAATAGCCAAACTTAACTGTCCGTCAAATTCCAGATTCAATTGGTTCATAAATAATAGTGAAATTTCTTCGTGATGTACATCTTCAACAATGCTTTTTTCCATAGCATGTGAAAAAGGCCCATGTCCTATATCGTGCAATAAAATAGCAATATACAGCGCATTTTCTTCTTCGGGAGATATTGAAACTCCTTTGAAACGCAATACATCGACTGCTTTTTGCATCAAATGCATACAGCCTAAAGCATGATGAAAACGGGTATGATTTGCTCCCGGATATACTAGATACGACAATCCCATTTGAGATATTCGACGCAAACGCTGAAAATAAGGATGCTGAACTAAATCGTAGATTAAGGCATTTGGAATGGTAATAAACCCATAAATGGGATCATTAAATATTTTTAGCTTATTGATTTGACTCACTATTAAGTTTGTTTTTAAGGTCAACAAATATAAGTAAATTAGATTTCAAAAACAGAAGCGTTCCTAATTGTGATTTAGAGTAAAAAAAACGGAGCGTTTGAAGCGCTCCGTTGTGTATTTTTTTTATAGTTTTCTAATCCAAATATTTCTAAATTGATTTTTAGAATCATGATCTTGAAGTGAAATAACATCCTCACCATGCGAAGAAGGATAATTATGTAAGCCAATATAAAGCGTTAAGCCGTTTATGGTTGAATTGTTTTGTACTAAAACACCATTTAAAAACACGGTAATTCGCGCTGGGGCATCAATTCTACCATCTGCTTTAAATCGCGGTGCGGTATAAATCACGTCATAAGCATTCCACTCTAATGGTGTTTTCACAGCATTTACTAATGGTGGATGATCTTTATAGATACTTCCTGCTTGTCCGTTAGCATAAGTCCTATTATTGTATGAATCTAAAATTTGAAGTTCGTAGCGATTTTGAAAAAACACGCCGCTATTTCCTCTGGCTTGTCCACCATCAAGTACTTCATCTGGAGCACTCCACTCTAAATGCAACTGACAATCACCAAAAGCCATCTTAGTTTGTATAGCTCCTGAACCTGGAACCACTTCCATATAATCTTTATCTACAATTTTCCAAGCTGCAGGTTTTGTAACGTCTTTTTGACTAACCCATTGCTCTAAGTTTTTACCATCAAATAAAATAATTGCATCAGAAGGTGCATTTCCTAGGATTTTAGCAGGCGTGATTACTTTTACTGCTGGTTCCCAAATTTCTGTCATTTCGGGTTTCATTGGCATAGGCGAAACCTCTGGCGGAGTGTTTACAAATTTGTGTTGTGCCATTGCTATTGTTGCAGAAAACAGGGTAATAGTTAAAAGAGAATTTTTAATTTTTTTAGATTTCATAGTTAAATTCATTTGGTTTAATAAAGTATAATTATTGGTTAATTGTTCTCTTTTCAATATTAAGCATTTTTTTTTCACGAACTAACAATTAATCCAAATATAACGAATTCGTTCATAAACTTTAGATTTTCGTAAAAATTGAAGCAGAAACAGCTTGTTAAAATAATTAACATAAATTTAAGTTCGTTTAGTTCGGTAAATTACGAACTAACTTTATTTTTGCAAAAAAAAAATATGGACTCAATACAAAAAGAGAGAGATGAACTTATTGAGATGTTCGGAATTCATTTTGAATTATTATACAATTTACCGCCATTAGGAGCCAGAATTATTGGATTACTAATAATAGATGGTTGCAAGACTGGATTGACATTTGAAGAGATAGTAGAAAAAATGGGAGCAAGTAAAAGCTCGATTTCTACCAACTTAAATCTACTTCTGAAAATGGAAAAAATACATTATTACACTTTATGCGGTGATCGAAAAAAATATTTTAAGCCTTCGCCATTTAGTGAACGATTAAAAAATTATATCAAAATACTTGATTTTGAAAAAACCATTATAGATAAATTAATTAATTATAGGGAACAAACTGTTTCCTGTGCAGAGGAACGATGTAATATGGAAAATGTAAAAGCTTATAAAATTCATGTGGGTGAAGTAGAAGAACTTTTGATGAAAACAATTGACAAATTCAAGAAAATAGAAATCAATAATGGTAAAAATAGTAATTAATCAATTTTAGTAAATATTCACAAATGAAAAAGAGATATATAGTTAGTGCCCTTTTAATATCCATCAGTTTTTTTTCCTGTAAAAAAGAAACAGAACAAGTCGCACCACCAACACCTACCTATAAAGTAGTTCAAATAGGAACTAGTAGCACTACCCTTTTGGCTGAATATCCAACCAGTTTAGAAGGAATTACAGATATTGATATCCGTGCCAAAGTAGATGGCTACATCGAAAAAATTTATGTACAAGAAGGACAAGAAATAAAAAAAGGACAACTACTTTTTAAACTTGAAACACAAACCGCTAATCAGGATGCAGCTGCTGCAAAAGCAAAAGTAACAGCTGCTCAGGTCGAAGTAAGTCGCTTAAAACCTCTTGTGGATCGTAATATTATTAGTGATGTACAACTTGAAACAGCTAAGGCCAATTTAGCCAATGCAAAAAGTATTTATCAAGGTATACTCGCACGTATTGATTATGCGACGATTAAAAGCCCTGTAAACGGAATTGTAGGCTCCTTACCTTTGCGTTTAGGGAGTTATGTAAGCAGTCAAACCCCAGAGCCGTTAACTCGCATTTCTGATGTTAGTACTATTTATGCCTATTTTTCAGTGAATGAAAAACAACAATTGGATGTTATGATGAACGCTGAAGGCAAAACATTTCAAGAGAAAATCAACAAAATGCCAAAAGTAAATTTGGTTTTAAGTAACGGAATTGTCTACGAACAAAAAGGAAAAATAGAAACTTTTAGTGGTCAAGCCAATGCACAAACAGGTTCATTTAACGTAAGAGCTAGTTTTCCTAATACCAACCGATTATTACGCTCAGGCGAAAGTGGGTTAATCCAAATTCCTACCAATTTACAAGATGTAATCATTATTCCGCAAAATGCAACTTTAGAAATGCAAGACAAACGCATTGCCTTAATTGTAGATAAAGACAGTAAAGTTAAAGCTGTTCCAATTACAGTAAGAGCAGTTCCGGGAGGGCAATTTTTTGTGGTCGATAGTGGCTTAAATCCAAACGATAAAATGCTAATTGAAGGCGTTGGAATTGTAACCGAAGGAACTTTAATCATACCTGAAGTAGTTGATTTTAATACAATCATCAACCCTGCTAAAAAATAATTGACTTTTTAAAAATCAAAACATATGTTTTCAAAATTTATTGACAGACCAGTATTGTCAACTGTGATTTCTATTATCATAGTGATTCTGGGCGTTTTGGGCTTAATTTCGCTTCCAGTATCGCAATACCCTGAAATTGCTCCGCCTACCGTTACAGTTAGTGCCAATTACCAAGGAGCAAGTGCCGAGGTGGTAATGAACTCAGTGGTAATTCCACTGGAGGAACAAATTAATGGTGTGGAAGATATGACCTACATGACTTCTACCTCTAATAATGATGGTTCAGCCTCTATTAGCATTTACTTTAAGTTGGGAACTAATCCTGATTTGGCAGCTGTAAACGTTCAAAATAGAGTTTCGAGAGCAACACCTTTATTGCCACAAGAGGTAACAAGAGCTGGAGTAACCACATCGAAAAGACAAAGTGATAACATCCTGATTTTCTCTTTATACAGTGAAAATCCAGAATATGACATGACTTTTTTACAAAATTATGCCAACATAAACATCTTACCTAAAATAAAAAGGGTTGCTGGAGTTGGTGAAGCGATGATTTTTGGACAAAAAGATTATTCGATGCGTATTTGGCTAAAGCCTGATGTAATGGGCGCTTATGGTTTAGTTCCCTCAGATATTACTGCCTTGTTAGCCGAACAAAATATTGAAGCAGCACCAGGACAGTTGGGCGAAAGCAGCAAACAATCCTTTCAATATACCCTAAAATACAAAGGACGTTTACAAAACGCCCAAGAATTTGAGGATATCGTAGTGCGTTCTACCACCAATGGTGAAGTTTTGAAATTGGGTGATGTTGCTAAAATTGAATTAGGCGCCGTAAATTATGCGAGTAACACCCTGACAAATGGAAATCAATCTGTAGCTATTGCAGTGGCACAAACGGCGGGTTCTAATGCACAAGAGGTTATCGAAGGCTCACTTCAAGTTCTGGAACAAAGTTCAGTTAATTTCCCCAAAGGAGTAAATTATACCACTTTGATTAATGCGAATGATTTCTTAGATGAGTCAATTACCAAAGTAATTCATACCTTAATCGAAGCTTTTATCTTAGTATTCATCGTCGTATTTATCTTTTTACAAGATTGGAGATCGACTTTGATTCCAGCAATTTCGGTCCCAGTAGCTATTGTAGGAACCTTCTTCTTCCTAAGTTTGTTTGGTTTTACTATCAACTTATTGACCTTATTTGCTTTGGTACTTGCCGTAGGTATTGTCGTGGATGACGCCATTGTCGTCGTTGAAGCCGTTCATGCCAAGATGGAAGCTGGAGAGCACGATCCTAAAAAAGCGACTCATAGTGCTATGGGCGACATTAGTAGCGCCATTATTTCTATTACTTTAGTGATGTCGGCGGTATTTATTCCAGTCTCATTTATCAGTGGTTCTGCGGGTGTTTTCTACAAGCAATTTGGTTTGACTTTGGCCGTTGCCATCGTTTTATCTGCTATAAATGCATTAACGCTTTCGCCAGCATTATGTGCTATTTTTCTAAAACAACATGATGACCAGAAAAAACAAGGATTCATGCAACGTTTTTATACTGCTTTTAATGTCGGATTCGAATCTACTACAAATAAATACAAAAAATCAGTTTCTTTTTTCATCAAAAGAAAATGGGTAGCAGTAGCAGGAATTGCATTGTTTGCTGGACTTTTTGTTTTGTTATTGAATGTAACTCCAAAAGCATTTGTACCAGGTGAAGATACGGGAGCAATTCTTTCAGATGTATCTTTACCACCAGGAACTTCATTAGAAAATACTGAAAAAGTACTGCTTCAAATCGAAAATAAAGTAAAAGATATTCCTGAAATAAAAGGTGTTTTACGTATTTCTGGTCGAAGTTTGATTAGTGGAACAGGAAGTAATTACGGAATGGTAATCGTAAAATTAAAACCTTGGGCCGAACGAAAAGCAGCCAATCAAGAAATTAATGCCATCGTACAAGAATTATTTAAACGAACTGCCGCTGTAAAAGATGCTAAAGTGCTTTATTTTGCGCGTCCAACATTAGTAGGATTCGGTTTTACCAATGGTTTCGAATTACAATTACAAGATCAAAAAGGTGGCACAATTCAAGAATTAAGCGAAGTAAACAATGCCTTTTTAGCAGCGTTAAATAGTCGCCCTGAAATTAAGTATGCTACGACATCTTTTTCACCAAATTATCCGCAGTATCGTATTGATTTGAATGTTCCTGCAATAAAAAAATCAGGCTTAACTGTTACTGATGTTTTAGGAACTTTACAAGGGTACTACGGAGGAGTTTACGCTTCTAATTTCAATAAATTCGGAAAACAATACCGAGTTGTTTATCAATCAGATCCCTCTTTTAGAAGTGATCCTGAATCGTTGAATAAAGTTTTAGTGCGAAATAATACGGGACAAATGGCGCCAATTTCTCAGTTTATTACTTTAGAGAAAACCTTTGGACCTCAAGCCATCGATCGTTTCAATTTATTTACTTCTGTAAAAGTTACTGGTGCGCCAAAAGATGGATACAGTTCAGGAGATGCCATTAAAGCAATTGAGGAAGTAGCCAGTCAAAGTTTACCTGTAGGATATGGCTATGAATATTCAGGGATGACTCGTGAGGAAATCAGCGCTGGCGGACAAACCTTGTATATTTTCATGTTGTGCTTAGTTTTTGTTTATTTTTTATTGGCTGCTCAATATGAAAGTTATATGTTGCCATTTGCAGTATTAATTTCATTACCAATTGGTTTAGCTGGAGCTTATTTATTTGCCTTTTTGTTTAATGTTAGTGATAACATTTACCTTCAAATTACGCTCATTATGTTGATTGGATTATTGGCTAAAAATGCCATCTTGATTATTGAATTTTCAATCGAAGCGAGAAGTAAAGGTTTATCCATTTCCGAGGCTGCTATTCAAGGGGCTGTTGCTAGATTGCGTCCAATTTTGATGACATCGTTTGCCTTTATCTTTGGTTTATTGCCGTTGATGTTGGCGCAAGGAGCTGGAGCTGTTGGTAATAAAGCCATTGGTACAGGTGCAATTGGAGGTATGTTAATAGGAACTTTATTAGGAGTATTTGTAATTCCTGTACTGTTTATCATTTTCCAAACTCTACAAGAAAAAATCAGTAGCAAGCCAATTCCTAGCGCTACATCCGAAACAGATTCTACAATTTTAGACTAAAAAAAATGAAAAATAAAACATATAAAATTATATTTCTGCTGGGCATTGCGCTGACTGTACAATCCTGTTTTGTAGCAAAGGACTACAAAAGACCCGAATTAAAAACAGAAAATTTATACCGCAATCAAGTAGTAGCTGCTGATACAGTTTCATATGCTGATATAGCTTGGAAGAATGTTTTTACCGATCCTATTTTGCAGCAATACATTCAAAAAGGACTTGAGAACAACTTAGATATTAAGATTGCTATTCAAAATATTGTTGCTGCAGAAGCTAGCATGAAACAAGGCAAAGCGGGATACTTTCCAACTGTTTCGGCTTCTGCCGATTGGACTCATCAAGAATTATCTAGAAACAGTCAATTTGGAGCTTTGCTGAGAGATCGAAGCACAGATCAATACCAGTTAACGGGAAGTGTTTCTTGGGAAGCAGATATCTGGGGAAAAATTAGAAGCAATAAACGTGCAGTAAATGCTACTTTTTTGCAAACAACAGCGGCGAATCAAGCGGTAAAAACACAGTTAATTGCCAACATTGCTACTACTTATTATCAATTAATGGCTATTGATGCACAGATTAAATTATCCGAAAAAACTTTGATTAACCGAAATCAAAGTGTTGAAACCATTATTGCCTTAAAGAAAGCAGGAAATGTAACAGAGGTTGGTGTAAAGCAAACCGAAGCACAGAAATTTGCAACTGAAATTATCATTGCTGATTTAAAAAATAATACCATAATTTTAGAGAATACGTTGAGTATTTTATTAGGGCAAAATTCAGATACAAGAGAGCGAGGTACTTTTGAACAACAATCCATTCCTCCTGTGATAACACTAGGAGCTCCTGCAAACTTGTTACGAAACAGACCTGATGTTATTGCTGCTGAATTCAATTTAATCTCTAATTTTGAGCAAACCAATGTTGCGAAAAGCAATTTTTATCCAACCTTAAAATTGACGGCAACTGGCGGACTTCAAAGTATTGACTTGAAAGAATGGTTTAGTGCAAATTCTATTTTTGCTAACGTAATTACTGGTTTGACTCAGCCTATTTTTAACCAACGTCAAATAAAAACTAGGTTTGAAATTGCAAAAGCCAATCAGCAAAAAGCATATCTTCAATTTGAACAATCGTTGTTAAATGCAGGAAAAGAAGTTTCAGATGCATTAGCTATTTACAACAATGAAACTTACAAGTTACAAGTGCGTGAAAAACAAGTGGCTTCTTTAAATAAAGCTACGGAATATTCAGATGAATTATTAACCTACGGATTAGCAAATTACCTTGAAGTTTTAACTGTAAAAGATAACGCTTTAAATGCCGAATTAAATTTGATTGACAATAAATTTCAACAATATAAAGCTATTATTCAATTGTACAAAGCGCTTGGAGGCGGTTGGAAATAGTGAGATTACATAATTAATGATTATTGATTCCTGTTTGTTCAAAACCACTGCTTTTTGTACCGGCAGTGGTTTTGTCTTTTATACATTTATCTTTTTGATAATTAATTTCGAAAATTATTTCAGTTGGATTGGAATCCAAATTTCCTCTTCGGAATCTGGATCGTTATTCTTGTATTTTTCTCCTAATAATTCAAAATGCATTCTATCATCCAGAACATATTCTGAGTTGGGCAACCAAGTTCCGAAAATATACTCAAATGTTTTTGAAGCAGTCGTCACATCTCCTTTATGAATAAAAACTGCGTACAATCCTCCAGCCAAAATAATTGGTTCCATACCTTCTGGAATTTCATCGAAATCCGCTACAGCAATGGCGGCCCATTTTTCGAATTCAGTATTGGGATTAAAAGCTTTAAAATAGGACGCATCATATTTTTGCATGGAATACAATTCGGTTCCAATACTATTTTGAATTTCCATTCGTCTTGGCATAAAATTTTTCCAAAGTTCTGCCGTTTTATTATTGGATAACGAAAGTGTTATTCGTTTGCCAATTAATTTTTTCTCCGATAGTGTTTCAATTCTGGGATTCATATAATGTTGCTTTTTTAGATTGAACAAATGACTAATCAGTTGATAAAATAGCATAACCGTAATTATCGGACCAGCCAGATGATAACGGCAATAATTTTCGGGTGTGAGCTTCTCTGGTCATTCCTGTTTTTTCTAAAACATGTATGGAACCAACATTCCCAATAGCACAACCCGCTTCAATCCGATGCAGATTCAGTTCATTGAAACCAAAACGGAGTATTTCTTTTAAAGATTCTGTAGCGTAGCCTTTGTTCCAATGGTCTTTGTGGAATTTAAACCAAACTTCGGCATTTTTATATTTCACTTTGCCCAAATTGATTCCAATTAATCCTATAGTTTGGTTTCCGGTAATTAATTCAACCGCAAAAGTAAAATGGGTCGTAAGTTCTCTATTGTTTTCAGAAATCCACTTTTCTAAAAGCTGTTTTGTTTCTTCGATAGTTGCCGGAATTCCTAAAGCATTGAATTCATCTGTTTCTTTCAAAGAATGCAATTCGTGAATATAATCCAAATCCATTACAGTAATTGGTCGTAAAATCAATCGTTCTGTTTTGAGAATTTCGATGTTCATTTTTTGTTTTTTAAAATTAATACAGTCAGTCCAATTATAAAAGTATCTTTTACTTTTCCGTGCTCATCGGATACAAAATTCTCAAAGCGTTAAAAATAGCTTGATGTGTTATCGTGGCGTGGTCTTCCTGTGGCAAATAGTCAAAATTTACTGTTATCGTTTTAGATTTTGTGCTTTTTAATTTTTCTGTTAATAGATTTGCATCTACTTCCATGACATGCGGAATCTCACTTGGTGCAAGTCCTTCTTTTCCAACTCCTATGTAAATATCTATTTTTTTATTAAAGTTTTCTTGATAAATAACTGAATTTTGACGCAACAAAGAGCCATTATCCCACCACAAACTAGGACTTATGATGATGTATTTATTGAATAAATTGGGTTTCTGAAGTAAAATTTCAGTAGCCAAAAGTCCGCCTAATGATTGTCCAATAATGGTTTTTGAATTGTTTGTTTTGTATTTCTTTTCAATATACGGTTGTAATTCCTTTTCTAAAAATGAAATAAAATTTGCCGATTTCCCAGCACTTGTATATCTTTTTTGGTCCGCTTCGATGGTGGTTTGATATGTAAAATCTCTTTTGCGATCCACATTTGCAATTCCCACAACAATTGATTTTGGAACTCTATTGATCCATGAAAAACTGTTAAATTGAAAAAGCCCAACAACGTGAATAAAGTCTTCGTCAGCGGAACCATCCAGTAAATAGATTACAGGATAAGTGATGGTATCATTTTGTTGATATCCTTCCGGTAAATAAATGTTTAATATTCTTTTTTCGAATAATACTTTTGAATGTATTTCTTCGATGCTTCCCAGAACAAAAGGTTTACTATTCTCTTTTGGATTGTTATTTTGCGAATTAGAAGCTACTGTAAAAAAGAGCAGTATTAAAATCAATATTGGTTTCATCATTTTGTTTTTCATCGAATATTTTTAAAAATGAATGTGTGTGACATTCTTCTATATTGTTCATTTTTTTATTATTCTAATCAATTTCGTTTGTGGTCGGTAGCGGGACGCTAGCCTTTAGATATTAATGTTTTGAGTTCTGTTGATTTTAGTTTCTGGCTTCAGTTTTAAAAATATTCTGGATGTTTTATAAATTGTTTATAAAAATCATTTGAGTAATAAGCAATAGTTAAAATTAAAATGATAAAATGAACGAGCGATAGCCAAGTAAATTCATATGAAGTTTTTCTTTTCTCAATTTTTCTTTCAGAAACATAATTTATAAAAGTTATAATTATAATAAATGCAATTGAAACTAGTGTGAGCTTTTCTACTTGACTATAAATTAAATTCATAAGCCTTTCAATATTTGGAACTCTAACTATTATTGCATAAGAGAAATAAAAATAAAAAATCATAAAACTTAATGCAGTAAAATTGAGCAAATATTTTATTATTTTCTTTACGTATATTTTAATTATTAAATTTTCTCTCAATTTTAGGTTGCTTGTCACTACGTTTTGTTACTGCATCTAGTTAGTGACTAAATTAAGCCCTATTTTCCGATTTGCCAAATCATCCCAAATACAAAACCATTTTCCCATTAAGCCAATTACCCAAATCCGTTGTAGTAGCTGTTATGTGACGCATTAATTTCCAAACTCTTGATCAATTTCAGTTAAGATTGTTCGAAGTTCTTCTAATTGTTTATCGAAACTATCCATATAAATTTCGGCTTCGATATTTTTATAAATTTCATTATTTGAAATCCATTTCTCTACTTTTTTGATTATATAATCTTGAAGCCTAAAAATGCATTCAACACTTTCAGGAATTCTATTATTATATCTAGTATTTAATTCTTGTTTTACTTTTGCAATCGTTTTTTCCATTTCATTCAGACCAAAATCAGCCATATGATGATTATCATATATGCCTCGGTAAACAAATTGTATATTGCTGTCTAGATCATTAAGTAAATTTGCAAGTGTCATTCCTTTAAATTTTTTTTTATGAATTTCAATCTTTTCACAAATGGAGTTCTCGATTTGCATTAAGATAGTTTTTGTAAAATCATTCTGTTTAACGATAAAATTTTTTAAGTCAACTTCTACAATTCTAAATTCTGGAGTATAACCTGCGTATGAAAATTTGTATTTTGTATTTGAACCTTTTGCTATGAAATAAAATTCTTTTCCTTTCTTTCTATCAGCTGGATGTCCAGCAATATCATCTCTGACTTCTCTGATTTCTTCTGTGAAATGGTTTAGCTTAAAAAGTTCATATACGTTTTTTATCTTTATATCGACAATTGTCTTATATAAGTGAAATAAACCGTCCTGTTGACAATACATTGCTTGCAATACTCCATAAATGTATAAAGTTGACCTATGTTTTACAGTTTCTACTTTATCAAATTCTTCAATTGCATTTTGACAATCTTCAATCAAATCGAGCGATGTAAATGCTCTTTCATGATTTCCAGTTTTATTCAAAAGAAAATTGTTTAAAAACAATTTCTCATGAATTTTTCTATTTAAATCGTTGCACTTTTGTTGTATTGTCATTTTTGGTTTTTTCGGATATGTCACATAACTTATTTATATGTGTGACAAAGTCACACAAAGCCAACCAATTTTGGAGGCTTTGTGTGATAAACATCTATCATCATATTTCACGAAAATATAAAAAAATAACTACAAATAATCAAATACCCTTCTTATTTTCAGAAACCTTTTATTAACTATACTTTGTACTAAACCCCAATCATTCTCGTAAATGCGTGAGGGATGGAAGCGGCATCCTTTCCTTTTTTCTTTAAAAAGGAAAGATACAGCGTACAGCCCGACCCAGACGGAGTTTACGGAGAATGGGGCACGCCCAAAAACAAACCTAAAACAAAACGAAAGCGAATTGCAGTTTTATAAAATTCAGCGTAAGTATGTTAAAAAATTATCATAATATTAGCAGGTAGCCGTTGCAAAAAAATGTAATTTGGCACTTTAAATAGTACTTTAGAACACTTGTTTATACAATTATGGATAAAATAAAAATACTTTGGGTAGATGATGAAATCGACCTTTTGAAACCACATATCTTATTTCTGGAAAAGAAAAATTACGAGGTAACAACCTGTAACAACGGGCTTGACGCGATTGCAATTTTTGAGGAAAACAATTTTGATATTGTTTTCTTGGATGAAAATATGCCCGGAATGAGCGGCTTGGAAACCTTATCAGAAATGAAGGAGAAAAAATCTTCGGTTCCCATGATTATGATTACGAAAAGCGAGGAAGAATACATTATGGAGGAAGCCATAGGTTCTAAAATTGCGGATTATTTGATTAAACCTGTGAATCCGAACCAGATCTTGTTGAGCTTGAAGAAAAATCTGGATCATTCCCGATTGATTTCGCAAAAAACAACGCTGGATTATCAGAAAGAATTTAGAAAAATTACCATGGAAATGGCGATGGTGAATTCCTATGAAGACTGGATTGAGTTGTATAAGAAATTGATTTTTTGGGAATTGGAATTGGAAAATATCGACGATCAGAGTATGATTGAAATTTTGGAATCCCAGAAAACAGAAGCCAATTCACAATTTGGAAAATTCATTGAGCGCAATTACGAGGATTGGTTTGCTTCGCCTGTTCGCCAAGGCTCGAGTGCACAAACAGCGGATAAACCGGTTCAATCGCACACGTTATTCAAAGAATTAGTGCTTCCAGAACTTAAGAAAAAAGACAAGCCTATTTTGTTTGTAGTGATTGACAACCTGCGTTACGACCAATGGAAAGCCTTTGAAAGCGTAGTGGGAAATTACTATAAACTGGAAAAAGAAGTGCCCTACTACTCTATTCTTCCTACGGCTACGCAATATGCGAGAAACGCTATTTTCTCAGGGTTGACTCCGTTGGAAATGGAAAAACAATTTCCTCAATATTGGAAAAACGACCCCGAAGAAGGCGGTAAAAACCTTTTTGAAGCTGAATTTTTGACAGCACAATTAAAACGATTGGGCTTGAATATTAAAGAAGATTATTTTAAAATAACCAGTCTTGCTGGAGGAAAAAAATTAGCCGAAAGCTTTAAAGCATTAAAAGATAATGATTTGGTTACGATAGTTTACAACTTTGTGGATATGCTCTCGCATGCTAAAACAGAGATGGATGTGGTAAAAGAACTGGCCTCTGATGATAAAGCATATCGCTCGCTTACATTGAGTTGGTTTAAGAATTCGCCGCTTTTAGAAATTATTCAACAAGCTCAAAAAATGGGTTTCAAATTGATTTTAACTACTGATCACGGAACGATAAATGTAAAAAACCCTTCGAAAGTAGTGGGTGATAAAAACACCAGTTTGAATTTGCGTTACAAAACAGGACGTAGCTTAACGTATGAATACAAAGATGTTTATGCGGTGAAAGAACCAAAAAATATTGGTTTGCCTGCTATAAATATGAGCAGTTCTTATATTTTTGCAAAAAATGATTTGTTCTTGGCGTATGTCAACAACTACAATCATTATGTGAGTTATTACAAAAATACGTATCAGCACGGTGGAATTTCATTAGAAGAAATGATTATTCCGTTTTTAGTTTTTAACCCGAAATAAAAAAGTAGCAAGTCTCAGTTTTCAGTGTACGGCAAAAACCTTAAACTTTAAACTTTAAACAATTTTATAAGAATGAATATCATTTTTTCTATTGACCAACTCGAAGAAGTGGCGCAAAAAATTATTGCCAATAACCCTAAAAAAGTGATTCTTTTTCACGGAGAAATGGGTGTTGGAAAAACCACTTTAATCAAGGAATTGTGTAAAACGCTTGGCGTATCTGGCGCAACGAGTAGCCCAACTTTTTCTTTAGTTAACGAATATGAAGCCAATGACAATCAGCTGGTTTATCATTTTGATTTTTATAGATTAAACAAGGAAGAAGAGGCTTTAGATATGGGTGTTGATGATTATTTGTATTCTGGAAATTGGTGTTTTATAGAATGGGCAGAGAAGATTCCAAATTTGATTCCGGAAACCCATTCCGTTATAACTATTTCACTGCTTCCTGATGGAAAAAGAGCTTTAACCTTAAGTTAAAAGTAATTATGAGCTTAGACAATACCGTAGAAATTATTCCTTTTTCAGCTGCTTTAAAAGAACCTATAAAAACCTTGAACTTGGAATGGTTGCAAAAATATTTCAAAGTGGAACCCAAAGACGAAATCGTACTTTCGGATCCGCAAGGTCAAATTATAGACAAAGGCGGAATGATTTTTTATGCAAAATACAATGATGCTATAATAGGAACGGTTTCCCTAATAAAAATTGATAGCACAACATTTGAATTGAGCAAAATGGCAGTAACTGATGGCGTTCAAGGTTTAGGAGTTGGAAAAAAACTAATGCTACATTGTCTTGCTGTTGCCGAAGAAAAAGGAATTGAAAAGCTGATTTTATATTCGAACAGGAAATTACTGCCGGCGATTCATTTGTATGAAAAATTTGGTTTTGTAGAAGTACCTTTGGAAGATGGCGTTTATGAAAGAGCCGATATAAAAATGGAAAGAATCATGCACTAATTGTAAATGCAGGTTCACTTGTATTTATCCCCGCAAATCGTGCACTTTTTTTAAAAGTTTTTACGTAAATTGTACCCTTAATTTAACAACATCAATGTCAATTACTATAACGCCATTCACAAAACAACAGCTATTACCTCAAGAAGAAAAGCTAGAGGTTGCCAGAAAAAAAAGCGAACTTTTTATAGGTATTCCAAAGGAAACCAGTTATCAGGAACGCCGTATCTGTCTTACTCCAGACGCTGTAAACTCGCTGACCTACCATGGACATCGGGTAATGATTGAGGCTGGCGCGGGATTAAATTCCAGTTATACCGACAAAGAATATTGTGATGCCGGTGCAGAAGTTACCAGTGACACCAAGAAAGTTTTTAGTTGTCCGATGATACTAAAAGTAGAGCCAGCAACGCTTGCCGAAATTGAAATGATGAATCCTCAAACGATTCTGCTCTCAGCTATTCAACTCAAAACCCGAAAGAAAGTTTATTTTGAGGCTTTAACCAAAAAGAAAATTACTGCTCTCGCTTTTGAATACATCAAGGACGAAGACGGAACCTATCCTGCGGTAAAATCCCTAAGCGAAATTGCAGGAACGGCATCAATTTTAATCGCTGCAGAGTTGATGATTACCAATGAATTTGGAAAAGGATTGTTATTCGGAAACATTACCGGAGTTCCTCCAACTGATGTGGTTATTTTAGGCGCAGGAACTGTAGGTGAATTTGCCGCTAAAACCGCAATAGGTTTAGGCGCCAGTGTCAAAGTTTTTGATAATTCAATTACCAAATTGCGTCGTTTGCAAAATAATTTAAACCAACGCATTTTCACTTCCACGATACAACCAAAAGCGTTACTAAAAGCGTTAAGACGTTGTGATGTAGCCATTGGCGCCATGCGAGGAAAAGAACGTTGTCCAGTTATAGTTACAGAAACCATGGTAGAACACATGAAAAACGGCGCTGTAATTGTGGATGTAAGTATTGATACCGGTGGTTGTTTTGAGACTTCAGAAGTGACTTCACATGAGAAACCAACGTTTATTAAAAACAATGTTTTGCATTATTGCGTACCCAATATACCTTCCCGATATTCTAAAACTGCATCACTTTCCATAAGCAACATAATTTCCCCTTACCTGATGAAAATAGCGGAAGATGGTGGCATCGAAAGTGCTATTCGTTGTGACAAAGGATTGAAAAATGGCGTTTATATGTACCACGGAATCCTTACTAATACTTCTATAGGCGAATGGTTTGATTTGCCTTACAACGACATTAATTTAATTGTTTTTTAAGAAAACTTTCTTCTACCTTTGCCAAAAATTTAATTCATGAAATTTATTCACCGTTTTGCTTATTACTTAGTTGGTTTAGTGATAGGATTGTTTTTTGTAGCCCTTGTTTTTAGTGGTAAAGATACCCGTTGTAACTATTTCCCTAATGCGAGAGTCTTAAATGATTTGAGAAACAAACCTTTCCATTATTCGGATAAAGCATCTCAGATTTTGGCTGAAAAATGGATTGATACTGCCGATATAAAAAACACATTACAATACGGTGATGTAGATTTTGATAACAGTAATATCGAACTTAAAAAAGGAAAGTTGTATGTAATCGAAGGAAAAACAATCAAAAACCAAGAGGTTACCTTGAAAGTTATTAATTACTCCGATAAAGCTGTTTTAGAAGATATTATAAAAAAATAATTTCTCTTTTATACCAACAAAAGTAAATTTTAGGAAACAGTACTTTTAAAATAAAACTATTAAGATATTTAGAAAATTAAGTTTTATAGCCCTAATTAAACTTAATTTCTAAATGGTTTAGAAAAAGATAATTTCAAAATAGTTTAAAAAACTACAACCACTTTATAGGTTCTAATCCGTTTTGTTTTAAATACGAATTCGTTTTACTAAAATGCTTATTCCCAAACCATTTCCCTTGATTCGCACTCATTGGCGAAGGATGCCCGGATTCCAAAACCAAATGTTTGTTTCGGTCGATTTTAAGTCCTTTTTTATGGGCAAAATTCCCCCAAAGCAAGAAAACAACATGTTCTTTTTCATTTGAAATTTTTTGAATGACAGCATCAGTAAAAACATTCCATTTCAAGTGTTTGTGACTGTTCGCATTGTCTTCTCTTACCGTCAGCGATGCATTCAACAATAAAACTCCCTGCTTTGCCCAAGCTTCTAAATTACCAGAAGTGGGCATAAAAATAGTTCCCAAATCTTCACTCATTTCCCTGAAAATATTGCGTAACGAAGGCGGAATTCGAACACCATCATTTACAGAGAAACACAAACCATTGGCTTCGCCCTTGCCGTGATACGGATCTTGACCAATGATAACCACTTTTACATCTTTGAAACTGCAATAATTAAACGCAGCAAAAATGAATTCTTTCGGAGGATAACACGTATGATTTTTATATTCTTCATCAACCGTTTCCATTAATTCCTGAAAATAGGGTTTCTGGATTTCATCTGATAAAATGGATTGCCAAGTGGGATTGAGATTGATTTGCATAGTTAAATATTAGAAAGCAAAGATACAGAGAGAATATTTTTTTGAATCATAAAAAGGATAATAAACATTCATTAATTCTTTGTGAAAGTCTGTTAAATAGTCTTAACTATTAGCTATTTTTGTCTTGAAAAGAATTATACGATAAATGATATCCATCACTGAAAAAACATTACAAGATTTACAATTTCCAACGGTTCTCGAAACCATTTCGACCATTTGTAATACTGACATTGGAAAACAAAAAGCATTAGAAATAACCCCTTTTAAAGACAAGGAAACATTGATGCAAGCATTAATGCAAACCTCAGAATATGTTTCGTCTTTCCAAAATAACAATGCGATTCCCAATCATGGTTTTGATGCTATCACGCATGAAATAAAGTTTTTGGCCATTGAAGACAGTTTCTTGGAAGTGGGCAGTTTTAGAAAAATCGCTACCATTTCTTCAACAGTAAATTTCCTGTTGAGTTTTTTGAGAAAATTCGAGGATTATTATCCAAATATAAACGCAAGAGCAAACCAAGTCGAACTGACTAAAGAAATCATCACGATGGTGGACGAAGTAGTCGATAAATATGGCGAAATTAAAGACAATGCCTCCCCGGATTTATTGAACATCCGTCGCAGTATGAATGCTGTTCGCGGAAAAGTCAATCAAAGTTTTGGTACAGCATTGACACAATACAATGCTTTAGGATATTTAGACGATATTAAAGAAAGTTTTGTTCAAAATCGACGCGTTTTAGCAGTTTTAGCGATGTATCGCCGTAAAGTAAAAGGATCCATTTTGGGCAGTTCCAAAACAGGAAGTATTGCTTATATTGAACCCGAAGCTACTTTACAATATTCCCGTGAATTGAGTAATTTAGAATACGAAGAGAAAGAGGAAATCACTCGAATATTAAAACAGTTATCCAATTATATTCGCCCGCATTTACCGCTTTTAATAAAATACCAGGATTTCCTTAGTGATATTGATGTAATTGCCGCAAAAGCAAAATATGCAAATAAAATCAATGGAATTTTACCAACAATTACAGAGGAACGCCGCCTTTATTTTAGAGAAGCTTACCATCCTATTCTGTATTTGAACAATAAACAAAAAAATGAAATTACGCATCCGCAAACCATTGAATTAGGTCAAGAAAACAGAATTATTGTGATTTCGGGACCAAATGCCGGAGGTAAAACTATTTCGTTAAAAACCGTTGGATTACTGCAATTGATGCTGCAATCCGGAATGTTGATTCCGGTACATGAACGTAGTGAAACGTTTTTATTTGATAGAATCTTAACAGATATTGGAGACAATCAATCTATTGAAAATCATTTAAGTACATACAGTTACCGATTAAAGAACATGAACTATTTCTTGAAGAAGTGCAATAGAAAAACCATGTTCCTTATTGATGAATTTGGTACCGGTTCAGATCCAGAATTAGGAGGTGCTTTAGCAGAAATTTTCTTAGAAGAATTCTATCATAGAGAAGCTTTTGGGATTATTACAACGCATTATTCAAATCTAAAAATTCTGGCGAACGAATTGCCTTTTGCTACCAATGCCAACATGCTTTTTGATGAAAAAACATTAGAGCCATTGTACAAATTAGTTTTAGGTCAAGCAGGAAGTTCCTTCACCTTTGAAGTGGCTTTGAAAAACGGAATTCCTTTCAGCTTAATTAATCGGGCGAAAAAGAAAATTGAAGTTGGAAAAGTACGTTTTGATAAAACGATTGCTACCCTTCAGAAAGAACGTTCTAAAATGGAGAAAACTTCGCAAACGCTTAAAGAAGAAGAAACAAAAGCGCGTGAAGAAGGCAAGAAAATGGAAACCATCAATGTGAAAATCAAACAGAAACTGGAAAGCTATCAAGAATTGTACGACAGCAACCAGAAAACCATTTACATAGGTCAAAAAATTGAAGACATTTCGGAGAAATATTTTAATAATAAAAATAAGAAAGAACTGCTTGGTGAGTTTTTGAAAATCATTGAAATCGAAAATTCAAAACGCAAAAAAGCCACAACCAAAGAAGCAAAAGCACTGATTGAAAAGAAAAAAGAAGTCATTCAAGAAGTGACCGTTCAGGTTGAAGAAATCAGAAAAGAAAAGAAAGAGAAGAAATTAAAAGTGGTGGTTGAGAAACCAAAACCTATCCTAAAAGTAGGCGATCGCGTGCGAATGTTTGACGGAAAAGCGGTGGGAACCATTGATTCTATTGAAAAAAATAAAGCAACCGTAAACTATGGTGTATTTACTTCAAAAGTGAGTTTGGAAGCGCTGGAATTTGTGGAAGCAGGGAAAAAGTAAGGATTGTTCAGACGAAAATAAATTTCAACTCCGTTAAATAATTTTAAATGTTGAATTTTAAATTTTAAATTATGCTCAATATTCCTAAAGACAAAAAAATTATCCTCTATGATGGCGTTTGCAATCTGTGTGATTCCGCAGTGCAAAGAATCATTAAGCATGATGCAAAAGATGTTTTCAGATTTGTTGCCTTACAATCTGATTTAGGTCAAAAAATAATTAAACACTTGGGAATTGATACACAAAAAACGGATAGTATTATTCTGTATCAACCGGGTTTCGCTTATTATTATAAATCAGAAGCCGTTTTAGAAATTGCAAAAGATTTAAGTGGACTATTTTATTTTGGTACTTTATTTTCAATATTACCCACTTCACTAAATAACCATATTTACGATTATATTGCTAAAAATCGTTACAAATGGTATGGGAAAAAGGAAACTTGCCTGATTCCCACAAAAGAGCTCCAAGCTAAGTTTTTAGAATAAATGACCAATATGATAATTATCATGACTTTTATTTTGCAAGAATAATATATTTGGACAATCTTAAATTTAATTAATCATGAAAGACACTACACTTTTTTCTTGGGATAATGGTTCATTTATAATGATTGTCGTTTTTGGGTTAGTAATCATAGGACTTGTTGCCGCAGTTTTAATTATGATGAATTCCGACAAAAAAATAAAAAAATAGCACAAAAAAAGAGGATGCCCAATGGACATCCTCTTCTATTATTAACAGAATTAGAGTGAATTAACTTCTAATTAATTTTCTGTATTTCAATCGTTTTGGAGTTAAATCACCACCCAAACGTTTTTTCTTATTCTCCTCATAATCAGTGAAACCACCTTCAAAATAATATACTTCAGAGTTTCCTTCGAAAGCTAGAATGTGCGTACAAATTCTGTCTAAGAACCATCTGTCGTGAGAAATAACTACCGCACAACCTGCAAAACTCTCCAAACCTTCTTCTAATGCACGAAGCGTATTGATGTCCAAATCATTCGTAGGCTCATCCAGTAAAAGTACGTTTCCTTCTTCTTTTAAAGTCATCGCAAGGTGCAAACGGTTACGCTCTCCACCGGAAAGCATAGACACTTTCTTGTTTTGTTCTCCACCGCCAAAATTAAATCGTGACAAATAAGCTCTTGAATTCACTTGTTTTCCGCCCATCATAATCAATTCCTGACCGTCAGCAAAGTTTTCCCAAATTGATTTATTAGGATCTATGTTGGAGTGCGCTTGATCTACATAAGCGATTTTTACCGTATCCCCGATTAAAAATTCTCCTGAATCTGGTTTTTCTTCACCCATTATCATTTTGAAAATAGTTGATTTACCAGCACCGTTTGGTCCAATAATTCCAACAATTCCTGCTTGTGGTAACGTGAAATTTAAATTATCATACAGTAATTTATCTCCAAAAGCTTTAGCAACATTTTTGGCTTCAATTACATTCGTTCCTAAACGTGGACCATTTGGAATGTAAATTTCCAAATTTTCATCTAATTGTTTTTGGTCTTCATTCAATAATTTATCGTAGTTCTGCAAACGTGCTTTTTGTTTCGTTTGACGCCCTTTGGCACCTTGACGAACCCAGTCCAACTCACGTTCTAGATTCTTTCTACGTTTCGAAGCTACTTTTTCTTCTAGTGCCATACGGCTTGATTTTTGGTCCAACCAAGAAGAATAATTCCCTTTCCAAGGAATACCTTCACCTCTGTCTAATTCCAAAATCCAACCAGCAACATTATCCAAGAAATACCTAT
The DNA here is from genome assembly GCF_036895565.1 of Flavobacterium sp. KS-LB2. Taxonomy (NCBI): domain Bacteria; kingdom Pseudomonadati; phylum Bacteroidota; class Flavobacteriia; order Flavobacteriales; family Flavobacteriaceae; genus Flavobacterium; species Flavobacterium sp. KS-LB2. Next base: position 1,797,168 of record NZ_CP145904.1, read on the forward strand.
CGTGCGTTACTGCAATTACAGTTCCTGCATATTGTGCTAAATGTTGTTCTAACCAAAGTACACTCTCAGCATCCAAGTGATTCGTAGGCTCATCCAAAAGCAAAACATCCGGTTGTTGCAACAACAAACGACATAAAGCCACACGACGACGCTCTCCTCCTGAAAGATTTTTGATTGGTGTATCGCCATCTGGCGTGCGTAAAGCATCCATTGCGATTTCTAGTTTGGTATCGATTTCCCAAGCTCCAAGCGCATCAATTTTGTCTTGTAACGTCGCTTGACGATCCATCAATTTATCCATTTTATCTGGATCTGAATAGTTTTCTTCTAGACCAAATAAATCGTTAATACTATTATATTCTGCAAGCACTGCCATCGTTTCGGCAGCTCCTTCTCTAACAATTTCAATAACTGTTTTGCTGTCATCTAAAATTGGTTCTTGTTCTAAATAACCTACTGTATAGCCTGGCGCAAAAACTACATCACCTTGATAGTTTTTATCAACGCCAGCAATAATTTTTAATAAAGAAGATTTTCCAGATCCATTTAAACCCAAAATACCAATCTTGGCTCCGTAAAAGAAACTCAAATAGATGTTTTTAAGTACTGGTTTATCTGCTCCTTGATAGGTTTTACTCAATTTTGACATTGAGAATATTACTTTTTTATCGTCTGCCATTTTTTTTTATTTAAAATTTAAAATTACTTCGTCTATTCGCTCTTTCAGACTCAGGTCAACATTAAAATAATTCTTAAAGCCTGCCTTTAAGAGAACTAAACACCCAAGCATTAGCCAAAAAGCCAACACCTACAGCTGCAAATCCCCAGCCTGCTACATCATCGTACCTAAAAGCGCCTAATGCAATCAGCAGTAAACCCATTACAATCATTATTAAAGTAGCCCAACCTAAAATAGTATTTTTATTCATTCCCATAATTGTGGTATATATTTTTAATAACCCGATACTACGCCTCGGAATAAGGAGTGCAAATATCGGAAATTTTTGTCCTTTAATTAAATATTTTATAAAGCATTTCTCGTAGTAAATCAGATTGTGACATTGCATTCGCGCCTACACCCTTACTTTTTACATCAATGTCCCGCAAAGCACCTACAATTTGGCTCACTTTTTTCATGGGATAGTTTTTCAAAGCCACATCATATTCTTTCAAAAAAAATGGGTTTACGCCTAATACAGCCGACACATTTTTGGGATTTTTATCTTTTAATCCGTGGTATTTTAAAAGTTGAATAAAGAATCCAAAAACCAAACTAGTAGTAACTACCATTGGATTGTCTTTTGGATTTTGAGCAAAGTTCTCCGCAATTTTATAAGCTTTTAGCTGGTTGCGTTCGCCAAGTGCTTTTCGTAATTCAAATACATTGAAATCTTTGCTGAAACCTATGTTTTCCTCGATATCTTTTGGTGTAATGGTACTTCCTACTGGCAAGATAATTTGTAATTTTTCCAGTTCATTATTTATTTTACTCAAATCTGTTCCAAGAAATTCCACTAACATGGCATTTGCTTTGGGCTCAATAGCATATTTTTTACCGGATAAAACACGTTTAATCCACTCTCCTACTTGGTTTTCATATAGTTTCTTGCTCTCATAAACGATACCGTTCTTCGCTAATAACTTGGTTACTTTTTTTCGTTTATCGAGCGTTTTATATTTGTAGCAAAAAACTAAAACTGTTGTTGCCATTGGGTTTTCAGCGTAGTTTTCCAGTTTATCTATGGTTCTGATTAAATCTTGGGCTTCTTTTACGATGACCACTTGACGCTCTGCCATCATTGGATAACGTTTTGCAGTAGAAATTATATCTTCTATAGAAACGTCTCTTCCGTATAAAACGGTTTGATTGAAGCCTTTTTCCTCTTCGGATAAGACTTTTTCTTCGATATAATCTGATAGCTTATCAATATAATACGGTTCTTCACCCATCAAAAAATAAATTGGTTTGATGTTACCGCTTTTTATATCATTTACAATTTTTATAACCTCGTCCATTTTCTTTTTTGTTTAAATTTAAAGTTTAAAGTTTGTTGAATCGTATGAAACTTTAAACCTTAAACTTTAAACTAAATAACTATTTTTGCTTCATGCAGCAATTAAATTTTTCTACATATACTTTTCGTTTCAAAAATAGCGAAAATAAAGTCTCCATTTTCGACGAAATCAGGAAAAAATTTATCATTCTCACACCCGAAGAGTGGGTTCGTCAGCATGTCATCCAATTTTTATTGGAAGAAAAAAAATACCCAAAATCATTGATTAATGTAGAGAAAGTTTTAAAAGTCAACGGCTTGCGCAAAAGATACGATGTCGTGGTTTTCAATTCTGATGGTTCTATTTTTATTTTAATCGAATGCAAAGCACCTGAAGTAAAAATTGCTCAAGCGACTTTCGACCAAATTGCAAGATACAATATGACAATGAAGTCCGAATTTTTGATGGTAACCAATGGTTTGAATCATTACTTTTGTCGAATGGATTTTGAAAATGAAAAATATCAATTTCTACCTGAATTACCCATGTATAAAATCGTTTAATCAAATAATGGAAATGAAAATAGCTGTTGTCATCCTGAATTGGAATGGAATTTTATTGTTAGAAAAATTTTTACCTTCGGTGTTGAAATATTCTCCGGAGGCCACCGTTTATGTTGCGGATAATGCTTCTACAGATGATTCTGTTTCCTATGTGAAAGCTTTTTTTCCTTCGGTTAAAATTGTAAAAAACGACACTAATTTAGGATTTGCAGATGGATACAATCAAGCTTTAAAGCATATTGAGGCTGATATATATGCCTTGATAAACTCGGATATTGAAGTGACCGAAAATTGGTTACAACCTATTCTTAAAACTTTCGAGAATGAGCCAAAAACCGCTATAATTCAGCCTAAAATATTGGATTTCAAAAATAAGGAATACTTTGAATATGCTGGTGCTGCCGGTGGTTTTATAGATCAATATGGATATCCATATTGTCGTGGTCGTATTTTTGACACTTTAGAAAAAGACAACGGACAATACGATGACAACTGCGAAATATTTTGGGCAACAGGAGCTTGTTTTTTTATTAGAAGCGTCGTTTATAAAGAACTAAATGGTTTTGATGATGTTTTTTTTGCGCATCAGGAAGAAATTGATTTGTGCTGGCGCGCCTTTAATAATGGATATACAATAAAATACATTTCGGAATCGGTTGTGTATCATGTAGGCGGAGCAACTTTACAACAAGGTAACCCGAAAAAAACGTTTTTGAATTTTAGAAATTCCTTGTTGATGCTGACAAAAAACCTTCCTAAAGAAAAATTATACACAATTCTTTTAGGTCGAATGGTTCTGGATGGAATTGCCGGAATACAATTTCTTATGAAAGGAAAATTCAATCATTTTGTAGCAATATTGAAAGCACATTTTTCTTTTTATAACCTTTTTTTAGATCATTATAAAAAAAGAACTAAATTTCAAGAACAAAAATACTATAACACAAAAAGTATCGTTTACATCTATTTCATTAAGAAAATCGTTGTTTTTAACGATTTATTTAGAATAAAATAAATATAAAAAAGTAAATTTGTCTTTAACATTTAATTAAATTAATACCATTTATGAAAAAAATAGTAATTGCCTTATCTGTATTAGCACTATTGACTTCATGTGTTTCTAAAAAGAAATACACTGATTTAGAAGCTAGAAATAAAGAAACTCAAGACTTATTAAATACTGCAACAGTAAAACTAAATGCTTGTTTAGAAGAAAAAGCAGCACTTTCTGCTACGGCATCTCTTTTAAAAGAGCAAAACCAAGGATTAATAAGCACTTCTAAGGACATGACTATTTTGTCAACAAAAGGAGCTGAAAATATTGAAAAAGCTTTAGAATCTATAAAAGAGAAAGATTTAAAAATCAGCAGAATGCAAGACGCTTTAACTAAGAAAGACAGTGTTACACTTGCTGTAGTTACTAGTTTGAAAAGTGCTGTAGGAATTTCTGATCCAGATATTGAAATAAATGTTGAAAAAGGAGTTGTCTTTATCTCTATTGCTGATAAATTGTTGTTTAAAACAGGAAGTTACGATGTAACGGATAAAGCAAAAGGTGTTTTAGCAAAAGTGGCTAAAGTAGTAAATGACAAACCGGATTTTGAATGTATGGTTGAAGGTCATACCGATAATGTTCCTTACAATGGTTCAGGTATTTTATTAGACAACTGGGATTTAAGTGTGAAACGTTCTACTTCTATCATTCGTGTATTAACAAATCAATTAGGTGTTAAACCAGAACAATTGATTGCAGCAGGAAGAAGTTCATATATTCCTTTAGTAGCAAATGATTCAGCTGAAAACAGAGCTCGTAACAGAAGAACACGTATTGTTGTTTTGCCTAAAATCGATCAGTTTTATGACATGATTGAAAAAGAGATGAAAAAACAAAGACCATAATTTCAAATTGTATTTGAACTAAAAAACGTCCTGAATATCGGGACGTTTTTTTATGTTTTCTACTGAACACTAATCCCGACTCTTCAAGAATGAATACTAATTAAAGAATGTCCAAACTTCCTTTACCTTCTCTCACTACAATAGGTTCATCTCCTGATAAATCAATAATCGTTGACCCCATATTATCCCCATAACCGCCATCAATAACCATATCTACTAGGTTTTGCCATTTCTCAAAAATAAGTTCTGGATCAGTAGTATATTCAATCACATCATCCTCATCATGAATTGAAGTTGATACGATGGGGTTTCCCAATTGTTTTACAATTTCTAAAGCTATTGAGTTATCTGGAACCCTTATTCCGACAGTGGTTTTCTTTTTGAATTCCTTTGGTAAATTATTATTTCCAGGTAAAATAAAAGTATAAGGTCCTGGCAAAGCTCTTTTTAGTAATTTAAATGTTGGCGTATCAATCTGTCGAACATAATCAGATAAGTTACTCAAATCATGGCAAATAAAGGAAAAATTAGCTTTTTCCAGTTTTATCCCTTTGATCTTCGCAATGCGTTCCAAAGCTTTGGTATTGGTAATATCACAACCCAATCCATAAACAGTATCCGTCGGATAAATTACTAAACCGCCTTCTTTTAAAACCTTCACCACTTTGGCTATTGCCGCTTCATTAGGTTTGTCTTCGTATATTTTTATAAATTGAGCCATTTATTTTTTAGTTTAAAACTTTTTTCATCCTATAATATCCAGTTTAGCAAAGCGCAACAATAATTTCTTTATTCCACCAACCTCAAATTTGATTTCGGCTTTTTTGTCTGCTCCCACTCCTTCCAGGTTTAAAACTTCGCCTTTACCAAAACGTTCGTGCATTACAATATTTCCGGCAACCAATTTATTATCAAACAAATTTGCACTACCGCTTGAAGTTGCAGTATTGGATACAGGTTTCAATTTACGAATATTTAAATCCGATTTGGGTTCATTATCATTATTATATTTAACTGGTGGAGTACCGTTGGCTGGTTTTGCCAAACGCAATCTAGATTTATCAACATCTCCAAAAATATCACTGTCAATCATTGGTTTGTACCTATAATTTGACTCGGCTGGCGTTAGGTATTCTAAATATTGTGCGTCAATTTCCTCAATAAATCGAGAGGGTTCGCTATCTGTCAATTTTCCCCAACGATAACGCGATTGAGCGTACGTTAAATAGGCTTGATGCTCCGCACGAGTCAGAGCCACATAAAATAAGCGACGTTCTTCTTCGAGTTCACTTCTGGTACTCATACTCATTGCACTCGGAAACAAATCTTCTTCCATTCCTACGACAAAAACATGAGGAAATTCCAATCCTTTTGCCAGGTGAATGGTCATTAGCGCGACACGGTCTTCATCGCTGGTGTCTTTATCTAAATCGGTTGCCAGAGCCACATCTTCCATAAACTCAGACAAGGCACCACGTGCTCCATCAATTTCTTTCTGACCTTCGGTGAAATCCTTGATACCGTTAAGTAATTCCTCTATGTTTTGAATTTTAGCCATTCCTTCTGGAGTAGCATCTTTCTTTAGTTCTTGAACCAATCCTGTTTTCTTGGCAACATGATCGGTGATATAAAACGCATCTTGATTTTCATTAATAACTTGAAAACTCTGAATCATCGTTACAAAATCCTGCAGTTTTTGTTTGGTTCCCGAATTCAGTTTTAAGTCAATTTTATCAATATTCTGCATGACTTCCCAGATGGAACGTTTGTAGTGATTGGCTGCAATAGTCAATTTTTCGACTGTTGTGTCTCCAATTCCACGAGCCGGATAATTGATAACACGAACCAAAGCTTCTTCATCTTTTGGGTTGATAACCAATCGCAAGTAACACAATACATCCTTGATTTCTTTCCTTTGATAAAAAGACAAACCACCATAAATGCGATACGGAATATCTCTTTTTCTAAGCGCATCTTCCATCGCACGGGATTGTGCATTGGTACGATACAAAATGGCAAAAGAACCGTTGCTCAGCTGATTTTGCATCTTTTGTTCGAAAATGGTACTAGCCACAAAACGCCCTTCTTCGGCATCAGTCATGCTGCGGTGCACTTTTATCTTTGGACCAAAATCATTCGCTGTCCAAACTATTTTATCCAGCTTTACTTTATTCTTATCGATAATCGTATTTGCTGCTTCCACTATATTTTTTGTCGAACGGTAATTTTGTTCCAATCTAAACGTTTTCACGCCTTCATAATCTTTCTGGAAATTCAAAATATTGTTAATATTCGCACCACGAAACGCATAAATACTTTGCGCATCATCACCCACCACACAAATATTCTGGAATTTATCAGACAATGCACGAACAATCAAATATTGAGAGTGATTCGTATCTTGGTACTCATCTACTAATATATAACGGAATCGGTTTTGATATTTAGCCAAAACTTCTGGGAAACGTGTCAATAATTCATTGGTTTTCAACAACAAATCATCAAAATCCATCGCGCCAGATTTAAAGCATTTATCAACATAATTTTGATAAATTTCTCCTAATCTTGGCTTTTTAGCCATTGCATCCGCTTCTTGTAATTCAGGATTATTGAAATAGGCTTTTACCGTAATCAAGCTGTTTTTATAACTGGAGATTCTGCTTAAAACCTGTTTTGGTTTATACACATCCCTGTCCAATTGCATTTCTTTGATAATCCCGGAAATACAACGCAATGAATCTTGGGAATCATAAATCGTAAAATTTGAAGGATATCCCAAATGATCCGCTTCGGAACGCAAAATTCTGGCAAAAACCGAGTGAAATGTGCCCATCCAAAGGTTTTTGGCTTCACTTGCTCCAACAATTTGGGAGATTCGGGTTTTCATTTCCCGTGCCGCTTTGTTGGTAAACGTAAGCGATAAAATATTGAAGGCATCAACGCCCTGATTCATCAAATAAGCAATTCTAATAGTCAACACACGCGTTTTCCCAGAGCCCGCACCAGCAATGATAATCATTGGTCCGTCTTTTTGAAGAACAGGTTCACGTTGGGCTTCGTTGAGTTGATCGATATATTTATGCATGGAGAAATTTAAATTTATTATGCAAAAATAAGAATTTAAGATGTAAAAGTGTACTTTTAAATGAAGCTAAAAAACCATTCTTCATTTATTAAACCATATAAGAAATATAAGGTCATTTAAGGCCTTTTTTTAACTGAAAAGTCAAATAAATGGCAGACCAATTTTAACTCATAATCTCTTAGAAGACTTATATGGTTTTAAAAAAATTATTTAAAAAACACATCGTATGCAAAACGGATTAAGGTACCAACAACCACAACTAAAAAGAAAATTCGGATGAAACTATTTCCTTTATTTATAGCTAATTTAGCGCCAAGCCAACCGCCAAACGCATTACTGGCAGCCATTGGTAACGCAACTGCCCAAATTATTTTACCTTTTAAAATAAAAAGACAAATAGAACCAAAATTTGTCGAAAGATTGACCATTTTAGCATTTGCGGAAGCATGCAAAAAATCAAAACCCATAATAGCAATAAAGGCAACTACTAAAAAACTGCCAGTTCCCGGGCCAATAAATCCATCATATAAACCAACAACAAAACTGATTGCAATTGCATTCCATATTTGGACTTTTGAAGAATGATTCTTTTCAATGTGTTGTCCAAAATTTTTCTTTGCATAAGTATAAATTACTAAAAATGAAAGAACGACCAATAGCAACGGTTTCATGAAATCATTGCTTACATAGGTTAATAAAGTTGATCCTAAAAATGCTGATGGAAATGCCAAAAGCATCATAATCGATAATAGTTTCCAGTTCATATCAACCTTTTTCAGATATTGATACGCTGCAAAAGAAGTACCACTAAATGCTGGAACTTTTAATGTCCCAATTACATTTGAAACAGGTAAATTAGGTAATAAAACGAGTCCCATAGGAGTCTGTATTAATCCACCACCACCTACAATTGCGTCAATAAATCCTGCAGCAAAAGCAGCCAAACAAAGTAAAATTAATATATAAGTTTCCATGCAACTATTATTTTTAATGTTCCCGAAGTGATTGGCAAAAATACTATTCGTATCGATTTATTGCTATTAAAATGGAATTGATTTGTACTTAAAAAAGTATATTTTTGTTTTCACAAATTTATATATCAAAATGGATTCAACAAAAATCATAGAAATTCTAGCGTACACCTTACCTTCACTTATTACTGGTGGAGTTGCCTATTATTTATTTAAAGCTTATTTTAAAGACCAACAAAACACGAGACGCTGGTTGTTGCAGAAAGAATCCAAAAAAGAGGCGTTACCACTGCGTTTACAAGCATATGAACGTATGTCATTGTACATGGAACGCATCAATCCAACTAAATTATTAATTCGTATTGCGCCAATTTCTAACGACAAAAACGATTACGAAAATCTTATAATTACTCATATAGAACAAGAATTTGAACACAACCTGACCCAACAAATCTATATGTCAGATGAATGTTGGACCATCATTGTTACAGCAAAAAATGCTACCATACAGATGATTCGAAAAGCGAATATGAGCGACCGCGTGGACAGCGCCGACAAATTGCGTGAAGTTGTTTTGAATGATTTATTGGAAAAACAATCTCCGAGTAATGCTGCTTTGGCTTATATCAAAAACGAAGTAGGACAATTGTGGTAAAAAACCAATTCAAAATTACGAATTACAAATTACGAAATGTTTTACCAGTTTGTTATCATCAGATCACAGTAGTTAATTGTATTTGAACTTATTCTTTCAACAAGCGATTCAATTGGAATTGTTCTGCTTCATTTAAAGCGGGAATTATTCTTTCAAATGAAACTCTCATTTCTGGATTTTTCAATAATTTTCTGATGTTATCCCTTCCAAATTTCGAGAATTGCCACATGTGATGTGTGGTTGTGTTGACCAAATTCTCCAAAACAACATCATTTATTATTTTGAAAGAAAGCAATTTCTCCAAAGCATTTTGTCTGGTATTTGCTTCGTAATTAATTGACGAATACTGTATTAATTCATTTACCAAGGCAATCTTTTCTTCAACATAATTGGGTGTTGATAAAGCGAGTGTCAACCACAACGTCCTTAAATTATAGTCATTGAAACCCATCCATGTTTTTGATTTATCTAAATATTGAATGCGTTGCTCCGGAAAATTATTCCATAAATTATACAACGCAATTTCTTGTGTTTGATAGGATTTGTCATCCAATAAAGTTTCATATTGGGCTCTAAAACTTTCCAGAATTTCATTTAATGATGTGGCAACTGTTTGACGTAATTGTATATTTTTAGTTTCTAAAGCTAAAATCAATAACTGTTTTTTATCTTCAAAACTTTCATTTTTCAATTGATTCATAATGGCTTCTTTGGCGAAAAAATAAACGTCAGATTGTATTGTTTTTTCAAAAAAATCTTTTTTGTCTGACAATGGTTTGTTTTTTAGTTTCTCCACTTCAAACAATATCTGAATTGATTTATTTTTAAGCAATAAAGTATTGGCTTGTTGTGTATTAAAAACAGTTGATTCAAGCCATACTTTACTAAAATTATCCAAATCATAATTGGATAATTTCTTGATTTCAGTAAAAAGATCTTCCGTATTTACACTCTGAAACGCATGTTTTTTCAAATAGTTTTTCACCGCTTTTTTAAAAGCCTTATCCCCTATTTCTTCGTGCAAAACAAAAAGTGCCCAAGCGCCTTTTTGATAGAAAGTCAACGAACTGGCTTTGGCATTCAAAACGGGATTCGTATCCGTTCGGGAAGCAAATTTCAATTGTTGCGCCGACTCATATAATTTGGAATAAAAATAATCTTCGCCATAGATTTCTTTTTCAGCAAGCAACGCATAATAGGTAGCAAAACCTTCCTGCAACCAATGGTGTTTTCCGCTTTCGGCGGTGACTAAATTTCCAAACCATTGATGTGCTAATTCATGCGCATTGACATTCCTGTAGCTTCTATCCTCAAAGCCTATAGAATCTACAACATAACGCGTATTGAAAAGCGTTGCCGATGTGTTTTCCATACCTGCGTACAAAAAATCTCGAACTGCTGCTTGTTTGTAAATTCCCCAAGGATATTTCACTCCTATCTCCTTTTCTAAAAAATCAAACATCTTTTTTGAATCTCGATAGGTTGGTTCAAATTTAGTTGCGTCTTTTGGTTCCAGATACATTTCTAAAACAACTCCAGAATTTGATTTTTGAAAAAATTTTTCAAATTTTCCAATGGCGAGCATTAACAAATAAGAACTCATTGGTTTTTGCATTTGGTATTGCCAAACAGAAAGCCCATGCAATTCTGATTTAGATTTTAAAATTCCATTTGAAATTACCTGATAGCCTTTTTTAAATATAACATTCAAATTGAAAATCACTTTTTCATTCACATCATCAAAACTCGGAAACCAATGACTGGTATATTTCCCTTGTCCTTGTGTCCAAATTTGTAGGTTGTCATTTGATTCTGAACCAATAAAATAGACCGTTTGCTTTGGCTTAGCCAAATATTGAAAAGTCAAATTGTTTTGCCCTTTTTTAAACGGATATATAATTTGTAATTCTTTCTGAGTATTCCGAAAATCAATTGGTTTTCCGTTCAGTTTTACATAAAAAAATTCCATATTTTGAGCATCAATTTTAATGGTATCAATGGCTTTTATTACCTCAAAATCATAATTGACATCTCCAGTAATTGTCCTTTCATTTGGATTAATAGCAATTTTTCCGAGAACTGTTTTAAAATCAACAAATTGGGTTTGTTGGGCAAATGTGAACGTGGAAATAAAAAAGAATAGGTATTTCATTACTAGCATATTTAAGAATGCAATTTCCAAAGTTACAAAGGTTTCACAAACAAACCCGACAAATTTTGTAAGTTTACCTTCAGAAACAACATGAAAACTACATTGAAAAAGAAAGCCTTATTTAACTGGAGTAGCGGAAAAGATTCTGCGCTAGCCTTATATAAAATAGTACAAAATCCCGAAATTGAAATTGCCTGTTTGTTAACCAGCGTAAACCAACAGCATCAACGTATTTCGATGCATGGAATACGTGTAGAATTATTAGAACAACAAGCCGAAAGCATTGGATTACCGCTTGAAATAATGCAAATTCCAGAAATGCCCACGATGGAGGCCTATGAAAACGTGATGCGAAAAACATTAACAAAACTAAAAAACCAAGGTATTAGTCATTCTATTTTTGGAGATATTTTTCTGGAAGATTTACGTAAATACCGTGAAGATAAATTAGCCGAAATTGGTTTTGAAGGTCTTTTTCCGCTTTGGAAAATCCCAACTCACGATATCATTCAAGAATTCATGGATTTAGGATTTAAAACAATTGTGGTTTGTGTCAACGAACGTCATTTAGACAAAAGCTTCGTAGGCCGCATTATCGATCAGGATTTCATAAACGATTTACCTGAAAATGTTGATGTTTGTGGCGAAAACGGCGAATTCCACACCTTTACTTTTGACGGTCCCATTTTTTCTAAACCAATAGATTTTGAAATTGGAGAAATTGTATACCGAAAATATGAAAAACCGGAAGAAGAAGATTCTTCGGATACCGCTTGCGATACAAGTAATTCCGATACTTTTGATTTTGGTTTTTGGTATTGTGATTTGGTTCCAAAATAATTTCTGTTAACACCAAGCATTGAAAAGTTAGAAAACTATTTCTTTTTTGCGAGCTAATGTAAATTTAAAAGTAGATCCTTTGCCCATGTCAGACTCCACATGAATAGTTCCTCCTAAGCCTTCTATTATTTTTTTTACTATCGCTAAACCAATCCCATTTCCTTTTTCTCCATAACGATCTACCGCCGAGACAACTTCAAATATTTCAAAAATGCTATTATGATATTCTTTTAAAATTCCAGGTCCGTTATCGCTAACAGCAATTTTATAATAATCACAATCATCTATTATCTCAATTACAATCTCAACATTTTCTTTATCATTATACTTTATTGCATTTGTAATGAGATTAATCAATATTTGCTCAATCCCAGTTTTATTAGTGTATAAAAACTTTACGTTGGATTTGAATGTTATAGAACAATTATTTTTAAAAATAAAAAGGTCCGAAAGTTCTTTTTCTAAAACAGAAATAGGTACTTCAGTATAGTTCTCTTTTTCTTTTACATTCGATTTGCTATAAGCTAACAAGCTATCAATCATCTCTTTTAATTTAGACGATGAACTTTTGATTAAATTCATTATTTCATGGCCTTCGGTATCAATTACATCATTATAATGATCAATAAAAAAATCGGTCAAGCCAGAAATATTAGCCAAAGGGGATTTTAAATCATGCGCGGCAATGTAAGCGAATCGTTCCAACTCCTCATTCTTTTTTTCTAGTCTAACTAGGGTTTGTTCTAATTTCGATTTATTCAATCTCAACTCTAACAATCTCATCGTCTGTTCAGATAGCGCCTTTAAAGATCGTATTTGAGCTGGCGTTAAGATTTTTGGCTTGTGATCAATTACACAAATTGTTCCAAGTGGCAATCCATCTTCATTTGTCAACGGTACACCTGCGTAAAAAATCACGTTGGGCTGTCCAGCAACTATTGGATTATCATGAAAACGAATATCATTTCTAGCATCTGGAATGATAAAAATATTTTCGGGATCATTAATAGCATAGGCACAAAACGAATAATCTCTTGGAGTTTCTGAAATATCTAATCCTTTATGAGATTTAAACCATTGACGTTCCTCATCAATAAAGGTAATAAGTGCAATTGGAGTTCCACATATTTGTGACGCTATCAATGTCAAATCATCATAATCAGCTTCTGGTAAAGTGTCTAAAATAGAATAGGATTCCAATAATTTAATACGTTCTTCTTCTTGGATATACTTTTCTGGTATAATCATTTTTGGTGTATTTATGTAATGCTTAATTCTTATTACACTATTATAGAATATAACAATAACTATTTTTAATAAAGCTTAATTGATCGTAAAAAATATTTTCGCAATAAAATATTGTTGCAAAATTACTGTTTTCTAATCCCTAACCTCCAATAAGCATTCTTTTTTATATAAATTTTAATACAAAAATAAGATCGTCCTAAAGCTGATTATGATTAATAACATAAACGATGCGTTGATTATTAAAGTTTTGGATTGTGTATGAACTGCAAAAATAAAAAATAAATCTAATCTAATTCATTCCAATAAAAACGTACTAATCTAAATTTGGTAACGTAAAAGTGTCTAAAACACTTTTTTCATTCATAAGTGCTTCAATTTCATTAGATTTTCTTGGTGCTTCCGCAGATAAATTAACGGGTCCATTCATAGTAATTAAAATATCATCTTCAATTCGTACTGCAATTCCCCACCATTTTTTATCACAATCACTACCAATGGGAATATAAATTCCCGGCTCAACAGTAACAACCATATCGGCTTCAAAAGCATTGTATAACCCAGGATCGTGAACATCTAACCCAATGTGATGCGAAGTCCCGTGCGGAAAATATTTTCTAGATTCTTGTTCCGTTTTAACAATCCCTAGTTTCACTAAACCAGCACTTATCACTGTACGTGCCGCAACATCAGGAGCATTGAAACTATTTCCAATTTTTGCAGCAACAATTCCTGCTTCTTGGGCTTCATACACTAAATCATATATTAGTTTTTGCTCCGTAGAAAATTTTCCGTTAGCAGGAATTGTTCGGGTTACATCAGCAGTATAGCCATGATATTCAGCACCTAAATCCATTAAAACCAAATCATTTTCGACTTTCATTTTGCTGTTTTCAATATAATGCAACACACAGCCATTATTTCCTGCGCCCACTATTGATGGATACCCCTCAAACTCGCTGCCGTATTTTTTGTATACAAATTCATGAATTCCCTGTATTTCTGTTTCGGACATTCCGGGATGCATCGCTTTCATAATTTCGCGTTGTCCCATTGCCGAAATTCGAACGGCTTTTGTCAGCAAAACCAACTCTTCTTTGGATTTTTTTTCACGCAAACTCGCCATATACGTCAAAATCGATTTGGTATTTATTGTAGCCTTTTTTGAAGTGATGCTTTTTTTAGCATTGATTTCGTTTTGCACATTCGAATCCATTTGAGACTTCACTTTTTCGTTGTAGCCAATTTGGGATTTAAATGCTCCAATTAACTTGTATAAATCGGCTTTTTCATTTTTCGAATTTCGGATATCTTCTTCAAATTCCTTAAAGAAAACAGTATCAAAACTGGCATAATCAATCCCAGAATTTAAAAATGCTGCTCCATTGAACGCATTTTCAAAACCCAACTCTTTTTTGGCGCCTTCCGTTCCTAAACGCACTCCTGTCCATTGCTCCGCTCTTGGATTTTTCTCCTGAACATAGAGCAATTCATTGAATGACTTTCCATCTTTATTGGTTTGATTGTTTGAAAAAATTACCAAAACTGAATTCGGCTCTTTGTACCCTGTCAAATAATAAAAATCGGGATCTTGATGGTAGATGAAATCCACATCATTGGCTCTGTTTCGAATGGGATTTCCAAAAAATACCGCCACACTATTCTGAGGCATTTTGGCACGCAAGGCTTCTCTACGCTCTTTATGGAATTGAGCCGACAAATAATCCGTTGGGTTTCCGTTTTGCGCTATTGCTGCACAAACAAAAAGAACAGTAAAAACAAAAGAAAGTTTTACATTCATAGCATTAAAATATTAGAGTTTTGCAAAATAAAGCGAGGTTTTGGATGAATGAATTAATAGGTAAATATAATTTTTTTGTGCGTACCAAATACTATTTTTATTGAAAGTCCCTTTCTTTTGTTTGTTTAAAAATAGAAAAAGAGCACCAAAAGTCTTTCAACTTCTGAGTACTCTTTAGCAAAAGTGCTTCATCATTCTAAAATTAACCAAAACTAAATTTTATGAAAAATGTTTTTAATAAGCACTTATTATTTACTTTTTATACTAGAATAGTAAAATGTTTTACGCTCTCGTTTTTACACTTATAACATAGATGCTTCCTCTCGCAAAAGGTTGCGTCAAATTATAATTATTTTTTTCTAAAGTTGAAAAAGTTAAAAATAGACTCTGAAAAAACTTTGTTTTGACTCTAAAAAAATACCGCTAATTCACTAATTTTCAAATGGTTTGTAGCATTTAAAAATTAGCAAATTAGCGGTTGATCCGGACTTAAAGTTTTATTATCTTTCCTCGTACATTTTTAGCAATTGCGTGACTGTATTCCAATTGCGGATTGTTGCAGTAACATTCAGTTTTTTCTCGATGTATTTTTGATCAAATCGAGTTTTTCCGGCGCCAACAGCATATTTTATAAAAATTCTGCAGCCGTCAATACTGGCTTCATCCGGTTTGAACTGACTAATTCTCAAATCATTCATACTGGTACTTTGCAACGTGGTCGAAATAAAAGCCACATACAACTTCTTAGAATCAATATCTTTTTCCTTCAAAAAAGGATTGTTCTTAAAACATGCTACCAAGTCTTCTTTAGCAATTACCACAACAGGCACTTCATGACCAAAAGCCTTGAAAATTTCTTGCTTTATTTTGAAGCCAACAGCAGCAGGACTTTCTTCTTCGGTATCCACAAAAACATTTCCGGATTGAATATAGGTTTGCACATTTTGAAAACCAATGGCTTCCAAAGTCGTTTTTAGTGCCTCCATTTTTATCATACTGTGACCGGAAACATTGATGCCACGTAGTAGTGCGAGATGAGTTGTCATTTTTTAAGCTTTTTATTTTGCGAAGATATTGTGTTTGGAGGAACTTTTTATTATTTCATTTCAAGTGCTTATAATAAATATCCTAAATATATGGTTTTCGGAGAGTCGCAATCTGAATTCATTTTTGTATTTATCTAAAGTTCGAATTTTACAGATAACGGTGAATGATCACTATGTTCAATCCAATTTTCATAAGTCCCAATTTCTATATTTTTAAATTTTTCTATTAGACTTTCTGATGCGAAACAATAATCTATATGATATGGTTTATTTTGATTTCGTTGTAAATAAAATGTTGGTTTTGTTTCTTTTCCTTGTTCTTCATTATAATGATTATGATAAATACTAAAGATATTTTTCTTCGCTAATTTGTCAACAACCTCTGAATGATTCCCAATTCGATGTTTTCTATCCCAAATTTTATTACTATTAAAATCTCCTGTTAATATTGTCATCTCATTATTTAGAATCTCATCATAATGATTTATTGCTTTCCAAACTTGTTCAATATATTGATTGTTTTTATCTTGTGTATTGTTTGCCCAAATCGCAAAAAGTACAAATGATTTATCTTTATTACTAACTTTAATTGGCGTCACAATTTTAAATTCAGGGTTATACTGCTCAAGAAGTTCAAATTTAAAATTTCCAAATGAAAATATTCCAAGTCCTTTATTTTGGTTGTCTCCAAACCATAAAAAATCATTTGGTTTTATAGTTGAATTTTTAAAAATTAATCTTTCTGGACTTTCGCATTCCTGAACAACCAGAATATCAGGATTGAGTGTTAAAATAATTTTTGCTTTTTTTCTAAATGCACCTTGGCAATTCCATGTTATTAATTTCATTTTTCTAATCAGTTATTTTCTGAATTTTCGTCCAGAATTAAAGTCAGCTACCTCATACAATTTATTTATACCAAATATATCATTTTTCCTACTCCATTTCCAAGTCTTCCCATTTCCAAATTTCCAAACAAAAAACTATCTTCGCTCCATCAAATTAAAAATCCGTTTTAATCCGCGTTTTTGCTTTTGCAAATCCGTTTTATCCGTGTCCAAGAAAATCTAAATGCAAAACCTCCTACTCACTCCTATCGAATACCTCAAAAGCGTTGGTCCCAATCGGGGCGAATTGCTGCGTAAGGAATTGGGGATTTATAAATATCAGGATTTGGTTAATTTTTTTCCAAACAGATACATTGACAGGACACGGTATTACAAGATTAACGAACTGCAAAACAACATTGCCGAAGTTCAAATCATTGGTAAAATCATCAATATCAAAACCGTTGAATTTGGCAGAAACCAAAAACGTTTGGTGGCTACTTTTGTGGATGATACAGGTCAAATGGAACTCGTTTGGTTTCAAGGCCACAAATGGATTCGGGAGAGTTTAAAGCTCAATGAAATGTGTGTGATTTTCGGAAAATGCACGTCTTTTGGAAGTACTTTCAATATGGCGCATCCGGAAATTGAATTGCTGAGCGAGCATGAAAAAAGTCTACGTTCGGCAATGCAACCCGTTTATCCTTCGACCGAAACCTTGACAAATCGCGGGATTTCAAACCGGGTGATTAATAAATTGATGCAGCAATTGTTTCTGGAAACGCAAGCGTTGTTTACAGAAACTTTGCCCGATTATTTAATCAACGAATTGAAGCTGATTCCTAAAAAAACGGCTTTATTCAACATTCATTTTCCGAAAAGCACCGAAGTTTTGGCGAAAGCCAAATTCCGCCTAATCTTCGAAGAATTGTTCTTTATTCAATTGCAATTAATTACGAAAAATCTTATCCGAAAACATAAAATAAAAGGACATCCGTTCAGTACAGTGGGCGAATATTTCAATGATTTTTATCAGAATCATTTGCCTTTTCAATTGACCAATGCCCAAAAAAGAGTGATCAAAGAAATCCGAACCGATATGGGCAGTAACGCCCAAATGAACCGTTTGCTGCAAGGCGATGTAGGTTCCGGAAAAACAATTGTGGCTTTTATGAGCATGCTTTTGGCACTTGATAATGGCTTTCAAGCCTGCTTGATGGCGCCCACAGAAATCTTGGCAAACCAGCACTTTGTTGGTTTATCCGAATTAGCCGAAACCTTAAATATAAATATCAGAATCTTAACCGGTTCTACCAAAATAGCACAACGCAGGATTATCCATGAAGAACTGGAAAACGGTACGTTACATATCCTTATCGGAACGCACGCTTTACTGGAAGATAAAGTAAAATTCAAGAATTTAGGACTAGCCGTAATTGATGAACAACACCGTTTTGGTGTAGAACAACGCTCTAAATTGTGGAAGAAAAATGTGATTCCGCCACACGTTTTGGTGATGACCGCCACGCCTATTCCGCGAACTTTGGCGATGAGTTTGTATGGCGATTTAGACATTTCAGTAATTGATGAATTGCCTCCGGGACGTAAACCCATTCAAACCGTTCATCGCTTTGACAGCAATAGATTGAAAGTTTGGAAATTCCTTCGAGACGAAATTGCTTTGGGACGCCAAATCTATATTGTGTATCCGTTGATTCAGGAATCAGAGAAAATGGATTTCAAGGATTTGATGGACGGTTACGAAAGTATTTCTAGAGATTTTCCGTTGCCGCAATATTCGATTTCTATTTTGCATGGAAAGATGAAACCAGCAGATAAAGATGCCGAAATGAAACGCTTTTCGGAAGGGAAAACTAATATTATGGTCGCCACAACTGTAATTGAAGTGGGCGTAAATGTTCCTAATGCCAGTGTGATGATTATCGAAAGTGCGGAACGTTTTGGATTATCACAACTACATCAGCTTCGCGGTCGTGTGGGTCGTGGTGCAGAACAAAGTTATTGCATCCTGATGACGAGTCATAAATTGAGTTCCGACAGTAAAACCCGAATGGAAACGATGGTACAAACAAACGATGGTTTTGAAATTGCCGAAGTCGATTTGAAGCTTCGTGGTCCCGGAGATTTAATGGGAACGCAGCAAAGTGGCGTACTTAATCTTCAAATTGCCGATTTAGTAAAAGACAGAGATACATTGGCACTAGCCAGAAATTATGCTTTGCAATTACTTAAAAACGACGCAAGTATGCAAAAACCAGAGCATGCAGCTTTGAGATCCGTTTTTATTGAAATGACTAAAAAGAAAAATATATGGAATTATATTAGTTAGTCTCCTCTTTACTTTCTTAAACAATAGCTCTAAAAGCTTTCTACATTCTATTTCTTAAAAAATATTTTTTTATATTTTAGATTAAACCATTTGCAATTTTAATAGTCATAAAAAATTAGATGTTTTATGGGCTTTATTAATTTTTAAAAATGTTTTTTATCATGCCTTAATATTTGTACGTACAAACGTTAAATAAAAATTAACGAAATCATATTTCCCATTTCTAAAACCTAAATTTGTTTTTAACTAAAAATACTGAAACCTAATCCTACATTACATTATACCTATGAAAATTAAATATTTAGTTTATGCATTGTTAACAGTCGGAATCATTGGATTTATTGGCTACCGAATTACCGAAAATAAAAATAAAAATGCCGATTCGAAAGACCAAAAAGGAAAAGGCAAGTCGATGAATGTTACTGGAATTGTTGCAAAACCACAAACTTTTGACAATAACTTATCCCTTTCCGGCTCAATAGAGGCCAATGAACAAGTAGAAATCCGAAGTGAAGTTTCTGGAATTGTGGAAGCTATTTATTTTCAGGAAGGAAGTAATGTGAGTAAAGGACAAGTCCTTTTTAAAGTTAATGATTTAGAGTTAAGAGCGCAACTGAGACAAACGTCAACTAGAGAAGGATTGGCCTCGGAAAACGAAAGAAGAGCCAAATTATTACTGCAAAAAGAAGCTATCAGCCAGGAAGAATATGATTTGGCTCGAGCCGATTTAAAATCAGCACAAGCACAAAGTCAGTTAATAAAAGCACAAATTGCAAAAACATCCGTTAGAGCACCATTCTCAGGAAAAATAGGTTTACGTTCTATTTCACCTGGAACCTATATTACACCTACAGTTTTAGTGGCCAAATTAGTAAATACGGGAAAACTAAAAATTACGTTTTCAATTCCGGAAAAATACGCTAGTCAAGTAAAAACAAATACCAACATCACTTTTACTGTTTCGGGTTCTACTGAAAACTATACGGCCAAAGTATATGCTATTGAGCCTGAAGTAGCAGTTGCTACCAGAACGTTACAAGTTCGAGCTATTGCCGAGAATAAAAACGGAAAATTATTACCAGGTACTTTTGCTGATGTCGAATTGCCTTTGGACATTATAAAAGATGCAATCGTTGTGCCTACAGAAGCTATTATTCCGGTGCAAAACGGTAAAAAAGTTTTCATATCCAGTAATGGTCAAGCCAAAGAAGTAATGATAGAAACCGCTACAAGAACAGATGCCTCTATTTTAGTTCTTTCTGGTTTGAAAGCGGGTGATACCATTATTACCAGTGGTGTTATGTCGCTAAAAAATGAAACTCCAGTGACTGTTAAAATTAAATAGGTTGAGATATTAGATTCTTTCAGAACGATCTAAAATCTAAAATAAGCAATCAAAAATCTAAAATCTAAATGAGTTTATCCACAACAAGTATTAGAAGACCCGTATTTACTATTGTAATCAATTTATCCATTGTATTATTTGGAATAATAGGTTATACTTTTTTAGGGGTTCGAGAATTCCCATCCATTGATCCTGCGCAAGTTTCTATCCGAACCAATTATGCTGGTGCAAATGCTGATATCATTGAATCACAAATTACGGAACCTTTAGAAAAAGCAATCAATTCAATTGATGGAATTAGGAACGTAACCTCCTCTAGTGCGCAAGGAAGCAGTAACATCACCATAGAATTTAATCTAGATAAAGATCTGGAAGAAGCTGCTAATGATGTAAGAGACAAAGTTTCTCAAGCAGTTAGAAGCCTCCCTCAAGATATTGATTCTCCTCCTGTGGTCTCTAAGGCCGATGCCAATGGGGATGCCATCATTTCGATGACCGTACAAAGTGATACCAGAAATGCATTAGAATTAAGTGACTACGCCGAAAATGTAATTTCGCAACGATTAGAAACTATTCCTGGTGTGAGTGGCGTTCAGATTTGGGGACAAAAAAGATACGCCATGCGTCTGTGGATTGATCCCATAAAGCTTGCTTCGTACGGCTGTACTGTTTCTGAAGTCAGAGAAGCCTTGAACAAACAAAATGTAGAATTACCCTCCGGAAAACTAACAGGAAATAATACCGAATTAACGGTAAAAACAGTAGGAAACCTTTCTACCGCTGAAGAATTCAACAATATTATTATTCGTTCCGAAGGAGAAAAAGTAGTTCGTTTTAGCGATGTAGGATTAGCAAGTCTTGGTCCAGAAAATACAGAAACTAAAATGACGCAATCTGGAACACCATTAGTTGGTGTTGCCATAGTGCCGCTTCCTGGAGCCAATTATTTAGATATTTCTGCAGCTTTTTACAAGGAATTCGAAAAATTAAAAAAGGATTTACCAAAGGATATTAAATTAAATATTGCGATTGACAATACCATATTTGTAAAAAAATCGGTTATTGAAGTAGCAGAAACATTAGGAATTTCTATTGTTTTGGTAATTTTGATTATCTATTTATTCTTTAGGGATTGGGCAATCGCGTTTAGACCATTGATTGATATTCCTGTTTCGTTAATCGCTACGTTCTTTATCATGTGGCTTTTTGGTTTCTCTATTAATGTATTGACATTATTGGCAATCGTTCTGGCAACAGGACTTGTGGTTGATGATGGAATTGTAGTCACCGAGAATATTTTCAAAAAAGTAGAAGAAGGCATGACGCCTATTGAAGCAGCAATCAAAGGATCAAATGAAATATTTTTTGCTGTAATATCGATTTCAATAACTTTGGCAGCGGTATTTTTACCCGTGATTTTCTTGGAAGGATTTGTCGGTCGACTGTTTAGGGAATTTGGTGTCGTAATAGGTGCTGCAGTATTAATTTCAGCCTTTGTTTCCCTTACGCTTACGCCAATGTTAAACGCCTATTTGATGAAAGGTGGTGAGCAAAAAAAATCAAAATTTTATATTCGTACCGAACCCTATTTTCAAAAATTAAACAGTGGTTATGCCAGCGCATTAGACCGTTTTATGAAGAAAAAATGGTTGAGTTTCCCTATTTTAATTGCTTGTTTCGGATTAATCTATTTATTTTTTAATCTGTTACAAAAAGAAACTGCACCGTATGATGACCGTAGTGGTTTTGTATTGCGTATGTCTACTCCCGAAGGTTCTTCTTATGAATACACCGATCGCTTCATGCAAGAAATATCAAAATTAGTCGATGACTCTATTCCAGGCAAAAAAGTAGCCTTGGTTATCACATCTCCAGGTTTTGGGTCTTCCTCTGTAAATAGTGGATTTATTAGAGTTTCTTTGGTACAACCCAATGAAAGAAAAGAATCTCAAAAAGAAATTGCAGAGAAATTAACCAAATGGACGAAGCAATATCCAGACGCAAAAACATCCGTAATTGAGCAGCCTACCATTGCTGTCAACCGACGTGGTGGATTACCGATTCAATACATTATTCAAGCACCAAACTTTAAAAAACTGGAAGAAAAAATTCCTGTTTTCATGGATGAAGTGGCTAAAAACCCAACTTTTGCAGTTAGTGATGTGAATTTAAAATTCAACAAACCAGAAGTTAATGTCACTATTGATCGAGAAAAAGCGGAAAGCTTAGGGATTTCAGTGATTGATATTGCGCAAACCTTACAACTTTCATTGAGTGGTCAACGTTTTGGTTATTTCATGCAAAATGGAAAACAATATCAGGTTATTGGGCAATTTGATCAAAAAGACCGCTCGAAACCATTGGATTTAACTTCTATGTATGTTAAAAATAATATGGGACAATTAATCCAAATGGATAATGTAGTGACGATTGAAGAAAAAAGTAATCCGCCACAATTGTACCACAACAATCGCTATATGGCTGCGACTATTTCTGCAGGTCTTGCTCCTGGTAAAAGTATCAACGATGGAATTGATGCCATGAACGAAATAAAAGCCAAAGTGCTGGACGATACGTTCACCACAGATTTAGGTGGAGAATCTAGAGATTTTGTAGAAAGTAGTTCTAATACTGCCTTTGCATTTGGACTGGCATTATTATTAATTTTCTTAATTCTGTCGGCACAATTTGAAAGCTTCATCGATCCTTTTATCATTATTTTGACCGTTCCAATGGCCGTTGCAGGTGCACTATTCTCCTTGTGGTTGTTTGACCAAACTTGGAATATTTTCAGCCAAATTGGAACTGTAATGCTTATTGGTTTGGTAACCAAAAACGGAATCTTAATCGTCGAGTTTGCGAACCAGCTGCGGGAACAAGGCAAACCAAAATTAGAAGCTATATTAGAAGCTTCGGAAGCTAGATTACGACCAATTTTAATGACAAGTTTGGCAATTTCATTAGGAGCTTTACCAATTGCTATGTCACTTGGAGCAGCTTCAACAAGTAGAATTGGAATGGGAGTTGTAATCGTAGGTGGAACTATTTTCTCTTTGGTTTTAACATTATTTGTTATTCCAGCAATGTATTTAATGTGGTCAAAAGCCAGAAAACATTATCCTGAATTTGATCATATTGAAGAATATGAAAGGGAAGTAAAATAATTTTGAATGGAACTCTTATGACACGAATCAAATAGATTAACTTGAATTTTATTTAAAATCGCTTCGTTCGTGGCTAAAAAATATAATTATGACACATACTAAAATACTATTGCAAAGCTTTATACTACTCTTATTTTGTGTAGTAAGAACGAATGCACAAGAAGTTTTGACATTGGAAACTGCAGTGAAAATTGCATTGGAAAACAATTACGAAATAAAAATTGCCACTAATAATTTAACCATTGGAAAAACAAACGTAGCCATTGGAAATGCAGGAATGTTACCTACAGTTACTGCAACTGTTCTCGATAACAATAGTATTCAGAATAGTTCACAAACCCGTCAAGACGGCACTGAAACAGAATTAGACAATGCTAAAAACAATAGTTTGACATATGGCGTTGGATTAGATTGGACTATTTTTGACGGTCTGCGAATGTTTACCAGGCTAGAGCAATTGAAAGAATTACAAAAATTAGGGGAAGCACAATTAAAACTTACTGTTATTACACGAATCAGTGACGTGAATGCGGCTTATTATAATTTGGTGCAACAACAACAACAATTAGCCGCTTTAGATACAACAATTGTGATCTCAAATCAACGATTAGCATTGGCACAAAACAGATTTACGATTGGAAAAGCATCTAAACTGGAAGTCTTGAATGCCCAAGTAGATTTGAATACTGATCAAGTTGCGTTGTTAAGACAAAAAGAATTGTATGCTAACAGTAAGATTTTATTGAATCAACTATTAGCCAGAGATGTTGCCACCGATTTTAAAGTAATTGATGAACTTGAGGTAGACGCGCTACTATTACTACCAGAACTAAGAGCTTTAGCCGAAAAACAAAATCCGCAATTAGAATCTCAAATCATTAATAAAAGAGTAGCCGAATTAGAATTAAAACAGATCAAAGCGGCACGTTATCCTACCGTAAGAGTAAATAGTGCTTATAATTTTTCAGAAAGTCAATCGAGTCTTGGCTTCGTAGCACAATCCCAATCCAGAGGTTTGAACTATGGTTTTAGTGCTTCTTTGAATCTTTTTGATGGTTTTGCACAAAATAGAAATGAGAAAATTGCCAAAATTCAAATTGAAAATTCTAAGTTAAATATCGATCAACAAAATTTAGCTTTAAACTCACAGTTGGCGAGTTCTTATCAGACCTATTTGACCAATTTAGAATTGATTTCTTTAGAAGAAAAAAATGAATCGATTGCGAAACAAAACTTGAATATTACTTTAGATAAATTCAGGATTGGAACCATCACAACTTTAGAATTCAGAACCGCACAATTGAATTATGTGAATGCTAAAGTGAGTTACAGCAATGCACAATTTCAAGGAAAACTATCTGAAATTGCACTTAGAGAATTAGCCGGAAATCTTAATTTTTAATTCCAAAAAAATTAAGACTTAAAAAAGAATCATCTTACAAGAACTAAAAAATGCAAATTCTAGTTCTTGTAAGATGATTCTTTTTTAATTAAATAAATAATTCAATTTTAGATATTTTTTATAAAAATTACACTTAACCGTTAAAAGTAAGAGTTTAACGATTATTTTTTTTTAAAACTAATTACTTTATCATCTTGCTTAAAATTAAATTATTAGCAAAATCGTAACCAATTATTTAAACCTAAAAAATGAAAAAAATCTATTTATTACTTTTGTTATCTATCATTACCTTTAGCTGTAGCAATGAGCCCGTGGCTTTAGAAACACAATCAACGACTAATAGCACTAACTTGAGTGCAAAGTCAGTAAATTCAACCAGTAATTCGGGTGATTACAACGTAGCTGTTGCAGTAAGTCCAGATGGTTCTGAATGGACCTATACCATTTCAAGAGCTACAGCTAAAGCAAAAAACCTTAGCCACTTTATTATCGACCTTAATAATTGTGGTGAAGAAAGTGCAACTTTTGCCGATATTATTTCAGCTACAGTTAATGGAAGTCCTGCAAATTTATCGCCAACTGAAGGTTCTGGAACAGGTTGTAATCCGCAAGCAACTACTACAAATTTTGTTAAATTTAACGTAGAAGCTGCAACATCATGGGTAATCGTTTTGAAATTCAGCCGTGGGTATGAAATTTTCACTACTGCTACTTCATGGCTTAAAGCAGGTACTTCCTGCAATCAAGCTGTAATTTCAGCTCCTGGCTGTCCTAAAAAAGATTATTGTTCTTATTCTCAAGGATTTTTCTTTGGTAATGGAGCACAAACGAATGGAGCAAGTTTGTTATGGAGTAACGGACTTACAATTGGAGGTATTAATTATACACAAACGCAAGGTCGTAACGCTTGGACAATCGATCGTGGACGTGGAGGAGATATAACCATGAATGCTTTCTTCCAACTTTCAGCAGTGCGTTTAAGTGGTGTAGAAAATGAAGTTGCTGCTGAAGCTACAATCATTGATGCTTACTTTAATGGAATTGATGTGAATTTAAAAATTATGACTGGTTCAAGTGGACCTAATAATACTTACCAATATTTCAACCTCCCAGCAGTATCTGGAGAATATACTAAAGCTCAAGTTGCAGCAGCAGGAAGCAGAATAGGATTGTTTATTAAGGATAATCACTGTGAGGAATAACCTAAAACTTCTCTATTAAGTTTTACTACTTTTTTAGACAAATCCATTACAAAAGGAACTATCCAAAAGATAGTTCCTTTTTTTATTCAATATTTATTTGAATTGCACTTTTGTAAGTAGCATAAAATCTTAATTTTTAATTTAAATTTGCTAAAAAAGCTTATTAAATGGTTTCATATAATACAAAAGACTGGTTTACTTTTATTTTTCGTTTTCACAAAGCGGACACTTTTAGAACGTTAATGCCAATAATGCTCGCTATTGGTGTTTATTCTGGAATTATCGGTTATTTAGAAGTTGAATATTGGAAATTAGCGGACAACAGTTATGTAAAGAATATTACAATCATGCACGGAATGCTTGGTTTCGTGATTTCATTATTGCTAGTTTTCAGAACCAATACTGCCTATGATCGCTGGTGGGAAGGCCGTAAAATGTGGGGTGCATTAGTCAACAACAGCCGTAATTTTGCGCTTAAATTAGCTGTTATTTTAAAAGATGAAAAAGATCGCAAATACTTTCGAAAAATGATTCCTAGCTATGCGTCTATTTTGCATAAACATTTGAATGATGATGATACCAGCAAACAATTATTTGAAGATGTCGATTTAGAAATTGATTATCACAAACACAAGCCCAATCAAGTCGCAAAAATGTTATTTCAGAAAATTAATGATTTATATGATTCCAAAAAAATAACAGGTGATCAACTCATTATTTTAAATGAAGAAGTCAAATCATTTACTGACATTTGCGGTGCTTGTGAACGAATCAAAAACACTCCTATTCCCTACTCCTACAGTGCTTTTCTTAAAAAATTCATCTTTTTTTATGTGATGACTTTGCCTTTTGGATATTCTTTTAGTTTAGGCTATTATGTAGTTCCGGTTGTCGTATTTATTTTTTATGTTTTGGCGAGTTTAGAATTAATTGCTGAAGAAATTGAAGATCCTTTTGGGAGCGATGAAAATGATTTACCAACACATAAAATTGCTCAGAATATTAAAAAACATGTAGAAGAATTAATTTAAATTTTGTTAAAGAGTGTTCCGGTTCTAATTATTTTTATTAAATTTAAGCTTTGCCTTTTTAAAGTTTAAAACTATGAATAGTAACCGCGCTTTTATAAATCCACCTCATTTATCAAACGAAAAATCTTTAAAAACATTAGTAGAAAATAGGACCGTTTACTCTTTAAACCATTGTGAACTGAATCTTTTTGAAACCTACGAATCCTCTACATTAGTTCCTTTGAAATTTAATGATTTTGTGGTGACCAGCATGTTGCGAGGTAAAAAAATAATGCATCTTTTTGATGACCCAAGTTTTGTCTATTTACCAGGTGAAACCGTCGTAATTCCCTCGAATGTAGAGATGAAAATCGATTTTCCGGAGGCTTCTAAAAATAATCCGACGCAGTGTTTGGCTTTGGCGATAGACCAAACTAAAATTACAGATACCTTAGCGTTTTTAAACGAACGTTACCCAAAAGAAGCAAAAGACCAATTCTGGCAATTGAACTACCAAAATTATTTTTTTTATAATAATATAGAATTAGCAACAACAATAAATAAATTAATCAAAGAATGCATGAGTACTTCCATAACTAAAGATGTTTTGGCCGATTTGTCTTTGCAAGAATTATTGATTCGCATTATACAGACACAAACTGCTAAATCAATTGAAGATGGACTATTTATTGATCCCAAGAACCCTATTACTGAAGTTGTAGAATTCATTCGGTTGAATTTAAAAGAAAACTTTAACATGAAACATTTGAGTGAAAAAGCATGTATGAGTTCTACTTCTTTCTATCGTTTTTTCAAAAAAGAACTAGGAATGAGCCCTATTGAATTTGTAATTGGAGAAAAAATAAGATGCGCTAAACAATTGCTAAAAAATCCTTCGATACAAATCAATGAAGTATGTTACTTATCTGGATTTGAAGATTGTAATTACTTTATTCGATTGTTTAAAAAACATGAAGGAATTACTCCAAAACAATATCAATTATTATACGTAAACTAGATTATTCAATAAAAATAACTGGTTCTAGTGATAATTCTTCCTCCGGAGTAAAGATTCTATATTCAATTCGGAATGTTTTTTTCAAAGGTGTTTCTAAGGAAAATCCTCCTACCCCAAAAGCATCAATTACATCCAAAGTAAAATGTGCATGTTTCCAATATTCGAATAAATCCTTGTCTACCCAAAATTCAGTATCTTCAATTGTACCAATACGTACATCACCCATTCGCTGATAAAATCCGCCTTTTTCAAAACATTGTGGTTGCGTTCCCTCGCAACATCCTCCTGCTTGATAAAACATCAAATCTCCGTGTTTTTCTTTTAGAACCTTAATTAATTCTATTGCTTTTTCTGTGGCATCAATTCTTTTTATCATCATTTTTTAATTTAAAATAAAACCTGACAAATCATACAATCTGCCAGGTTTATGATTAACCAATAATCAGTAATTAACTAAAAGAAACCCAATTTCTTTTTATCATAAGAAATCAGCATGTTTTTTGTCTGACGATAGTGCCCAAGCATCATTTTATGGTTTTCACGACCAATTCCAGACTGTTTGTATCCACCAAAAGGAGCTCCTGCAGGATAAGAATGGTACTGATTAATCCAAACACGACCCGCTTGAATCGCTCTCGGAACCTGATAAATCTCGTGTGCATCGCGTGTCCAAAGTCCAGCTCCTAAACCATACATCGTATCATTTGCAATCGCAATCGCTTCTTCAGTTGTTTTAAAAGTAGTAACAGCCAAAACTGGTCCAAAAATTTCTTCTTGAAAAATACGCATTTTGTTATGTCCTTTGAAAAGTGTTGGTTTAATATAATAACCACCAGCTAAATTCCCTTCCAAATGATTTTCTTCACCTCCAATTAAAACTTCTGCGCCTTCTTCTTTTCCTAATTTTATGTAAGTCAGGATTTTCTCTTTTTGAACCAGAGAAGCCTGTGCTCCCATCATGGTAGTTTTGTCCAATGGATTTCCTAATTTGATTGCTGCAGTTCTTTCAATTACTCGAGCAATAAATTTTTCATAAATATCTTCGTGAACCAATAATCTCGACGGACATGTACAAATTTCTCCTTGATTTAAAGCAAACATTACCGCACCTTCAACCGCTTTATCAAAGAAATCATCATCAGCATCACCTACAGATTTCATAAAAATATTTGGAGATTTTCCTCCAAGTTCTAAAGTTACCGGAATAATATTTTCGGTGGCATATTGCATCACTAAACGACCCGTTGTTGTAGAACCTGTAAAAGCTGCTTTTGATACTTTTTTATTAGTAACCAAAGCTCTTCCAAGTTCAGCACCAAAACCATTAACAATATTTATAACTCCAGGAGGCAAGATATCACCAATCAATTCCATCAAAACCATAATTGAAATTGGTGTACTTTCTGCAGGTTTCAAAACTACTGTATTTCCTGCTGCTAATGCTGGCGCTAGTTTCCAAACAGCCATTAAAATAGGGAAATTCCAAGGGATAATTTGAGCAATAACACCCAAAGGTTCGCTTAAAGCGATTGAAACTGTTTGCGAATCCAATTCGGCGATGGAACTTTCTTCAGCACGAATTACTCCAGCGAAATATCTAAAATGATCTATTGCCAAAGGCATATCAGCAGCTAATGTCTCCCGAATGGCTTTTCCATTGTCAATTGTTTCTACCGTGGCAAGATATTCTAAATTATCTTCCATAACCTGAGCAATTTTATTCAATAAATTACTTCGTTCAGTAACAGATGTTTTTCCCCATGTCTGGAAAGCTTCATACGCAGTATCAACAGCTAAATCTAAATCTACTTTAGTGGAATGCGCTGCTCTTGTAAATACCTTCCCGTCAACCGGAGAAACCACGTCAAAATACTGCCCACCTATTGGAGCAACAAATTTTCCACCAATATAATTATCATATGTTGCCTTAAAATCAGGTCTTTTTACTACGTTATCCATGTTGCTATCTATTTATGTTTTATCAAATATACCTTCATCTTTAGTATTAAAATAGCACAATTCATTCAACTAATAGCATTAAATTTTCATATCTGTTTTTTTTAACCTAAATTTATTATTTAATTCATATTTATTTACAACAAATACTATTAAATTCTTATTTTAAATACTTACTTATAAGACCAAATCAGTTATAAAAAACCAAAAAAATTGTTTCTTACTCCAAACTGCAATCCTTATATTTGCACGCGAGACCGTAGGTCGAACTGACGAAGTAATCTCATTAAAATTGACAGATGAAAATATCTTACAACTGGTTAAAACAATTCATTAAAATAGACTGGAAATCCGAAGAAACTGCAGCACTACTAACTGATTTAGGTCTAGAAGTAGAAATTGTTGACAAATACCAATCGGTAAAAGGCGGATTAGAAGGCATTGTTGTAGGACATGTTCTTACTTGCATCCAACACCCGGACGCTGATAGACTAAAAATAACTACTGTAGATTTAGGAAATGGTATTCCTGTACAAATTGTTTGCGGTGCGAGTAATGTTGCTGCAGGACAGAAAGTACCTGTTGCTACAATTGGCACTACATTATACGATAAGGAAGGAACTGCTTTTTCAATCAAAAAAGGAAAAATTCGCGGACAGGAAAGTCACGGAATGATTTGTGCCGAAGATGAATTAGGTCTTGGGGAAAACCATGACGGGATTATGATCCTTGATGAAGCATTACTTCCAGGAACTCCTGCTGCAACAGTTTTCAAAATTGAAAATGACGAAGTTTTCGAGATAGGATTAACACCTAATCGTGCTGATGCTATGAGTCATTTAGGAACAGCGCGAGATTTAAGAGCAGGAATGCTCCAAAGTGGAGTTAACGTTGAATTAATTACACCTTCAGTGAGCAATTTCAGAGTAGATAAGAGAACTTTGAAAATTGATATTGATGTAAAAGAGCCTAAACTTGCTCCCAGATATTGTGGTGTAACTATTTCTGGTATTGAAGTAAAACCTTCTCCTGCTTGGTTACAAAACAGATTAAAAGCGATTGGATTAAATCCAAAAAACAATATTGTAGATGTCACTAATTACGTTTTACATGAATTGGGTCAACCGCTACATGCCTTTGATGCTTCAAAGATTAACGGTAAAATAGTAGTTCAAACGCTTCCTTCAGGAACAAAATTTACTACTCTTGATGACATTGAAAGAACATTACACGAAGAAGACTTAATGATATGTGACGAAAAAGGACCTTTATGTATTGCAGGAGTTTTTGGTGGAAAAAAATCAGGAGTTTCTGAAAGTACGAATTCTATATTTTTAGAAAGTGCCTATTTCAATCCTGTTAGCATTCGTAAAACTGCTAAAAGACATCAATTAAATACAGATGCTTCTTTCCGTTTTGAAAGAGGAATTGACCCAACAATTACAGAGTACGCGCTAAAGCGTGCTGCTTTATTGATACAAGAAGTAGCCGGTGGTGAAATAACTTCGGATTTAATTAATATGTATCCAAAGAAAATTGAAGACTTTTCTGTATTTTTAAACTTCAGTAAAGTAGCTAAAATTATTGGAGAGGAATTACCAAAAGATACTATTAAGAAAATATTGGTTTCATTAGACATCAAAGTAAACAGTGTTTCAGATGCTGGATTGGGATTAACTATTCCTTCTTACCGCGTTGATGTTCAAAGAGAAATAGATGTTATAGAGGAAATATTGAGAGTTTACGGATACAACAATATTAATTTTTCTAAAAAATTAAATGCTACCGTTTCTAATGCTCCAAGAAATGAAGACTACAAAATACAAAATTTGATTGCCACACAGTTAAATTCTCAAGGGTTTAATGAAATGATGGCAAATTCATTGACAACTGCGTCTTATGTTGAACTTTCAGAGGTATTGAATCCAGCAAACAACGTAACAATGTTAAATCCGCTAAGTGCTGATTTAGCTACCATGCGTCAATCTTTGTTGTTTTCTGGACTGGAAGTAATCTCATATAATATCAATCGAAAAAATTCCGATTTGAAATTATTCGAATTTGGAAAATCGTACCATAACTATCTTGCTGGATACGAAGAAAAAAAACATCTTACTTTATTTCTTTCTGGAAACAGAAATCAAGAAAACTGGACCAGCACTCAAAAACCATCTGATTTCTTTTTATTCAAAGGATATGTGAATGGAATCCTTTCCAGATTAGGCATTCAAAAAACACAAAATGTACCTGTAACTTCAGATGTTTTTTCTGAAGGAATTGCTATTAGTGTAGGAACAGAGATTGTGGTGGAATTAGGAGTTGTTAAAAAATCAGTGTTAAAACATTTTGGAATCAAACAAGAAGTACTTTTCGCCGATTTTAATTGGGCGTTAATTCTGAAATTGATTTCAACCAAGATAAAATACACCGAGATTCCTAAATATCCTGAAGTTCGTAGAGATTTAGCGTTGCTAATTGATCAAAACGTAACCTATGACAGTATTTATAACATTGCACGTCAATCAGAGAAAGCACTCTTGAAAGACATTAATTTATTTGATGTTTATGAAGGAACAAATCTTCCAGAAGGGAAAAAATCATATGCGTTAAGTTTTACAATTCAAGATAATTCTAAAACACTAACCGATGTTCAAATTGATAAAATTATGAGCAAATTGCAAAATAATTTCGAAACGGAACTTGGTGCCAGCTTACGATAATAACACTTTTGAAAAAGTATTAAATCCCAATTCTAAAAAATTTTAGAATTGGGATTTTTTTTGCACAAAAAAGCCCCGCTATTAGCAGGGCTCTTAAGACTAACAAAATATCAACCTTTAATCCTAAAATTATTGTTTAGGTAATACTACAGCATCAATCACGTGAATAACACCGTTTGATTGATTTACATCTGCAATAGTCACTTTAGCTTTATTCATATTCTCATCTGTAATGTATAGATCTTTTCCTTGCATCCAAGCTGTCAAAGTTCCACCACTTACTGTTTTCATAGTCGCTTTTCCATTACCCATTTTAATAGCTTTTGCTATATCCGAAGCGTTCATTTTTCCTGCTACAACATGATAGGTAAGAATTGTTTGTAATGTTTTTAAGTTTTCTGGTTTTAACAATGTAGTTACTGTTCCAGCTGGTAATTTATCAAACGCGGCATTTGTTGGGGCAAAAACGGTGAATGGTCCTTTACTTTGTAATGTTTCAACTAAACCTGCTGCTGTTACTGCTGCTACTAAAGTGGTATGTTCTTTTGAATTTACTGCGTTCTCAACAATGTTTTTTGAAGGATACATGGCTGCTCCACCTACCATTACTGTTTTTTGTGCAAAAGAAGTTGCTCCAAATACTAATGCCATAAAAGCAACTGATAATAATTTTCTAGTTTTCATAAAATCTATTTTTTTAAGTTATATAAAGTCATTTACGCACTACAATAGCTTTTGGTTTTAAAAAAACTAAAATATTTTTTAATTTATTGATTATCAGTGAATTATAATTGATTATTATTGAAGTCTTCTGAAAATAATTTGTGATAAGTAGCTCCGATTAAAACCTTTCACAAAACGGAAGGAATCGTAAATTGAAATTGAACCGAGCACCAAAAAATTTAAATAGAACCATCTAAAGCAAAAAAAAGCCTCACATTACTGTGAGGCTTTCTATATTCAAAAAAATTCAAGAAATTATTTTTTCTCTGATTTTTCCATTTTAGCTTTCAATGCAGCTAACATATCATTGTTATCTCCTAAAGTTGCAGCTGGTGCATTAGTAGATGAGTTAGATGATGTGTTTTCTGAAGCTGATTTCACATTTTTCTCTTCTTCTTCACGGAAGATAGCAGTGTGAGATGCAACTACTCTTTTGAATTCTTTGTTGAATTCGATTACTTTGAAATCAGCAGATTCACCTTTTTTCAATTTCTTCCCGTCTTCTTTTTCAAGGTGACGAGTAGGAATGAAAGCAACGATATCATCTCCGAATTCTACAGTAGCTCCTTTGTCAACAATTTCAGAAATTTCACCGTTGTGGATAGTTCCTACAGCGAAAGAATCTTCATACTGATCCCAAGGATTAGCAGTAGTTTGTTTGTGACCTAAAGATAATTTACGTCCGTCAACATCTAATTCTAATACAACTACGTCTAATTTTTCACCAACGTTTACAAATTCAGATGGGTGTTTGATTTTCTTAGTCCAAGATAAGTCAGAGATGTAGATTAATCCATCAATTCCTTCTTCTAATTCTACGAAAATTCCAAAGTTTGTAAAGTTTCTAACAATACCTGTATGTTTAGAACCTACTGGGTATTTAGCAGTGATATCAGTCCAAGGATCTTGAGACAATTGTTTGATACCTAATGACATTTTACGGTCGTCTCTATCTAAAGTCAAGATAACAGCCTCAACAACATCACCAACTTTTACGAAATCTTGAGCAGAACGCAAGTGCGTAGACCAAGAC
Organism: Flavobacterium sp. KS-LB2; assembly: GCF_036895565.1. Lineage (NCBI taxonomy): Bacteria > Pseudomonadati > Bacteroidota > Flavobacteriia > Flavobacteriales > Flavobacteriaceae > Flavobacterium > Flavobacterium sp. KS-LB2. The sequence continues at coordinate 1,832,170 of NZ_CP145904.1, forward strand.
ATTTCAGAAACGTGGATTAAACCTTCAACACCTTCAGCAACTTCGATGAAAGCACCGTAATCAGCGATTACAACTACTTTACCTTTTACTTTGTCTCCAATTGCTAATTTAGCATCAAGAGCATCCCAAGGGTGAGCGTTTAATTGTTTCAATCCTAATTGAATTCTTGTTTTCTCATCATCGAAATCAAGGATTACAACATTTAATTTTTGATCTAATTCAAGAACTTCAGATGGGTGGTTGATTCTTGACCAAGAAAGGTCAGTAATGTGAATCAATCCATCAACTCCACCTAAGTCAATAAAGACACCATAAGAAGTAATGTTTTTAACAACACCTTCTAATACTTGTCCTTTTTGTAATTGACCAATGATTTCTTTTTTCTGGATTTCGATATCCGCTTCGATAAGCGCTTTATGAGAAACAACAACATTTTTGAATTCGTGGTTGATTTTTACCACTTTGAATTCCATCATTTTGTTTACATATACATCGTAGTCTCTAATTGGTTTAACATCAATTTGAGATCCTGGTAAGAAAGCTTCAATTCCGAAAACGTCAACGATCATACCACCTTTAGTTCTGCATTTTACAAAACCATTAACGATTTCTCCTGTTTCGTTAGCCGAAATAACTCTATCCCATGATTTGATAGTACGTGCTTTTCTGTGAGATAAAACTAATTGACCTGTTTTGTCCTCACGGATGTCAATTAATACTTCAACAGTATCACCTACTTTTAATGCTGGGTTGTAACGGAATTCATTTAATGAAATAACACCTTCCGATTTTGCATTGATATCAACAATAACGTCTCTATCTGTAATTCTTACAACTGTTCCTTCTACAACTTCCTCTTGATCAGTTGCAATAAAAGTTTTTGAAACTAGTTCTTCAAACTCTAATAAGTTTTTCTCATCAACAGCATCAATACCTTCTTCGAAATTGTGCCAGTTAAAATTTGCTAAAAACTCTTCTTGTGATTTTAATTGTTCAGACATGCTGATTAAAAATTTGTATTCTGTATTCTCTCGAGTTTCTTGATGTGATAGAAAACAGCAGAAGTTGTTTGTATAAATAGTTGAACCCTAGTGGAAACTCTTATTCACCAAAAGGACTGCAAAAGTAACACATTTATATTAAATAGCAAAATATTTATGTTTAGATAATCGACTGATTATTAGGAGCAGAACATTTTGCGGTTTTAAAGAACTCTGTTCCCGCTTTTCGCTGTATCTTTTCTATTGCTTCTAGCCTTTTGAAGGCTAGAAGCAATAGAAAAGCATGCCACTTCACTCGGGGCTAATGTACTTTAATCCGAATTTTTATGATAAAAAAACCCGATAACTCTTTTCAGTTATCGGGTTCTATTTATTTTTCTGACGTTTTTTAATGACTTATATTTTCAACATCCAAAGGATTGTGTTTATGCTTGAATAATAAAGCGAATGCAACGGCAATCACCAACGCATAAATAGCAAAAGCCAACCAAATCGTATGCCAGTCCTTCATAAAAATGACTTTACTAAACAGCCCATCAGTTGCAATTGTATTTCCTTGATTAGTTACAAACTCCAACATCTTTGGATTAGTAGTTTCTGTTTCAAGGAAACCTGCTAGATCCGTTGTGTTACTAAATGATTTGGTAAAATATTTATCAATAGCCCATCCAGAAGTAAAACTCCCTAAAACAGCTCCAAAACCATTGGTCATCATCATAAATAAACCTTGTGCGGAGGAACGATTTTTAGGATCCGTATTTGTTTCCACAAATAACGATCCTGAGATATTAAAGAAATCAAATGCCATTCCGTAAACTACGCATGACATAATAATCATCCACAAACCACTAGTTGGATTTCCGTAAGCAAATAATCCAAAACGCAATACCCAAGCCAACATACTAATTAACATCACCTGTTTGATACCAAAACGTCTTAGAAAAAAAGGAATCGCAAGAATAAATAACGTCTCTGATATTTGAGAAATCGACATAATGATTGTAGAATATTGCACTACGAACGAATCTGCATATTTTGGGAAATGTTTAAATTCATCCAAGAATACATCTCCATAAGCATTTGTAAGCTGTAAAGCACCTCCTAAAAACATAGAGAAAACAAAGAACAAAGCCATTTTGTAATCTGCAAATAATTTAAACGACTCTAAGCCCAATGTTTCCATCACAGAAGCATTTTCCTTTGATAAACGTTGTGGTTTACATGGAGGCAATGTGAAAGAATAAATACCTAGAAAAACTGCCGCTAAACCCGCAATATAAAATTGATACTCAGTTGCTTTATTGCCTGTTAAATTGGTAATCCACATCGCTACAATAAAACCTATTGTTCCCCAAACGCGTATGGGTGGGAAATTTTTAATAATATCTTTATTATTTAACTTAAGTGCATTGTAGGATATAGAATTACTCAAAGCAATTGTAGGCATGTAAAAGCACATCGCCAGAAGCATAATATAAATAAAGGAATTGGGCGTAGCGACCTGAGGAATATAAAATAAAACTGCCGCATAAAGAATATGTAGCGTTCCATACAGTTTTTCAGCATTAATCCATCTATCAGCAATTATTCCCGTTAGTGTTGGCATAAATAAAGAGGCAATTCCCATCGTTCCAAAAACCAACCCAAATTGAGTTCCCTCCCAACTTTTTGTGCCAAACCAGTAATTTGCAATGGTAATCAACCAAGCTCCCCAAACAAAAAACTGAAGAAAGCTCATTATTACCAATCTATTTTTAATTCCCATGAGATGAATTGTTTTTTATTTTTAAAAAATTAACAAGGCGTAAATCTACTATTAAAAATGCGATCTGCAAATAATTATAACGTTTTAGTAATTTCATTTACTAAATCTAAAACAACTTGAAATTGTTCTTCTCGATTTAGATATGAATTATCAATTTCAATAGCGTCTTCTGCTTTTACTAATGGAGAGTCAACTCGATGAGTATCAATATAATCACGTTCTTCCACATTTTTCAAAACTGCTTCATAAGTCACATCATCGCCTTTTTGTTGCAATTCTTCAAAACGTCTTTGTGCTCTGGTGGTTGCACTTGCTGTCATGAAAATTTTAAGTTCCGCATCAGGAAAAACTATTGTTCCTATATCTCTACCGTCCATAACAATCGCTTTGTCTTTTCCCATCTCTTTTTGTTGCTCTACCAATTTGGCACGAACTTCAGAAACTTCGGCTACTTTGCTCACAAAGCTAGAAACTTCAATCGTCCGGATTTGAGTTTCAACATTCACTTCATTCAAATACATTTCTGCAAAACCCAAGTCAGCATTAAATTTGAATTGCAATTTTATACTAGGCAAACTGTTGATTAATGATTGTTTGTCAAAAAAATCAGCGTTTATATAACCGTTTTGCATAGCGAATAAAGCTACAGCACGATACATTGCTCCCGTATCAACATAGATATATCCTAATTGATTTGCAAGTTGTTTAGCTAACGTACTTTTTCCTGTAGAGGAAAATCCATCAATTGCTATGGTAATTTTTTTCAAAATAGTATGTTTAAATTAGAAAATTATTCTTGAAAGTTAATCGTTAGCCCAAAAAGACTCGTGTTTCCTGCTAATGTATATCTGGAATAGGAATAATTAAATTTCAACTTATTCAATTTAAGTCCGAAACCTAATGAAACCCCCGAAAAATTACGTTGTTCCTCAAGGCGTAATTCCTCTGCTCTTCGAAAATTATATCCAACACGCAAATTAAACGCTTTTTTAGGAAAAAGCTCTACTCCTACTATTACATGTCGCAAAGCATTATTTATAAATGACACCTTTTCTTCGGTAGATTCTCCATCAAATGAAGGTTCTTCCCTAACTGGATTTGAAAAAGCAATATTCCATTGTTGCAAATTCTCTAGAGTAAGATGCCACCGTATGGGTACGTTTTCGAGTTCCTGTGAAACACCAAAAATGATTTCGAGTGGTAGTTTTTCATTAATGCCATTATAAGTAGAAAACTGAGTCCCTATATTTCGAATAGCCAAACCCCAATTAACATCATTCCTCTCGTCTATAAAAAGTGCCCCTATATCAATTGCACCACCTAACGAATTATAACTTTCTAAAGTAGAAGATATTAATTTAGCACTTGCTCCAATATGAATGTCGGTGTAGGGAATATTATAGGCATACCCAAAAGACAACGCTATTTCGCTTCCGGTAAATTCTGAGGTTGGCTGACCGTTTTCGTCATAGCCTTCAAAATTACCATAGTTCACATAATTTACTCCTGCTTGAAAAGTTTGCAAATGACGATCGTAAGTATAGGCATACGAGGCCGTTCCGTAAGTCACCTCTTTAAAATAACTCCCGTAATTTAAAGCCAAATGATTGTCCATCTCGGCATTGATGGTCGCTGGATTAAAATGAGCCTGATTGACATCATTATCATAAATGGTGATTACTTTTCCACCGAGTGCCGCTTGTCTTGGTGAAGTGACCAAGTTCAAAAACTGATAGGTATACTTGCCTCCTATTTGACTGTAAGCCAAAGAACAAACAAAAATTGAAGAGTATAGAAAAAGTTTTTTTAACATGCTTTAAATTGCAGCTTATCTAAGGTAAAACGCAACTGCGAAGATAAAATTATAAATTTAAAAAATTCACAAAAGAAATTCCAAATTCCAAAACTTGACGTATCAAAATTGGAATTTGGAATTTATGAATTTGGAATTTTATTTCCGCTATAACGTTTTTGCATTTTTAACTTTCTGATCAGTCAAAGCATATTTTAATACTTCGCTCATTTCTTTTACATAATGAAAAGAAAGTCCTTCCAAATATTCTGGCTTTATTTCATCAATATCACTTTTATTTTCATGACATAGAATAATTTCTTTGATATTGGCTCTTTTGGCAGCTAGGATTTTTTCTTTGATTCCACCTACTGGTAATACTTTTCCACGCAACGTGATTTCTCCTGTCATCGCCAAGTTTTTCTTGACACGTTTTTGTGTAAACAACGAAACTAAAGACGTCAACATCGCAATTCCAGCACTTGGACCATCTTTTGGTGTAGCGCCTTCTGGAACGTGTAAGTGAATGTTGTATTTTGAAAGTATTTCCGAATCCAATCCTAAAAGCTGTGCATTCGCTTTAATATATTCCAAAGCAATAGTTGCCGACTCTTTCATAACCGTACCTAGGTTTCCAGTAATAGTCATGGATCCTTTTCCAGGAGAAAGCAACGATTCTATAAACAGAATATCACCACCAACAGAAGTCCATGCCAAACCAGTTACCACTCCGGCAACATCATTATTCTCGTATTTGTCTCTTTCTAATCTTGGAACACCAAGTGTTTTTATGATATCTTCCTCAGTTACTTTCTTGTTGTACTCTTCTTCCATTGCAACTGATTTGGCTGCATTACGGATTACTTGAGCAATTTTAGCCTCCAGACCACGAACTCCAGATTCACGTGTATATCCTTCTACAATTTTTTCTAATTGTTTTTTTCCAATAGTCAAATCTTTAGTAGTCAAACCATGTTCTTTCAATTGTCTAGGAAACAAATGCTGACGTGCAATTTCTACCTTTTCTTCAATGGTATAACCAGACATTTTGATAATTTCCATACGGTCTTTCAACGCAGGTTGAATCGCAGCCATATTATTTGAGGTCGCAATGAACATCACTTTTGATAAATCATATCCCATTTCTAGGAAATTATCATAAAAAGAATTGTTTTGTTCTGGATCTAAAACTTCCAATAATGCCGAAGACGGATCACCATGATTACTGTTTGATAATTTATCAATTTCATCTAAAACAAAAACTGGATTAGAAGTTCCTGCTTTTTTCAAGCTTTGAATAATTCTTCCCGGCATGGCGCCAATATAGGTTTTTCTATGTCCGCGAATTTCTGATTCATCACGTAAACCACCTAATGAAATACGCACATATTCTCTACCAAGCGCTTCTGCAATAGAACGTCCAATTGAAGTTTTACCAACCCCGGGAGGTCCTGTCAAACAGATAATCGGAGACTTCATATCATTTCGCAATTTTAAAACTGCCAAATGCTCTATCATTCTTTTTTTCACATCTTCAAGACCAAAATGATCTCTGTCCAATATTTTTTGTGCTCTTTTCAGATCAAAATTATCTTTGGAATATTCGTTCCAAGGCAATTCCAAAAACAACTCTAAGTAATTTCTTTGAATTCCAAAATCTGGTGCTTGAGGGTTCATGCGACGCATTTTAGATAATTCTTTTTCGAAATGTTTCTTAGTTTTCTCGTCCCATTTTTTAGTCAAAGATTTTTGCAACATTTCATCCATTTCCTCTTCCTGAGAAACACCACCCAATTCTTCCTGAATGGTTTTCATTTGCTGGTGCAAGAAATATTCACGTTGTTGTTGGTCTAAATCAAAACGAACTTTGGACTGAATATCATTTTTTAATTCGAGTTTTTGTAACTCAATATTCATATAACGTAAGGTCTCTAAAGCCCTTCCTTTCAATTCATTAATCGCTAATAAATCTTGCTTTTCTTTAACAGACAAATTCATGTTAGAAGTAACAAAATTGATTAAGAACGATTGACTTTCGATGTTCTTAATCGCAAAAGTAGCCTCACTTGGAATATTTGGACTTTCCTTGATAATCTGAATCGCTAATTCTTTAATAGAATCCAGAATTGCTACAAACTCAGTATCATTTTTCCTAGGTCTTTTTTCAGGAACTTCTTTGATTTTTGCAGTTAAATAAGGAGATTCCTCAATAACAGAATCAATTTCAAAACGTTTTTTACCCTGAAGAATTACCGTTATATTTCCATCAGGCATTTTTAGCACACGCAAAATACGCGCTACAGTACCTATTTTATGAATATCATCTTTGGTAGGATCTTCGTCTTCTTCATTGATTTGAGCTACAACGCCAATAGTTTTTCCAGCAGCGTTAGCGTCATTGATCAATTTAATCGATTTGTCACGTCCTGCAGTAATTGGTATGACTACCCCAGGAAATAAAACCATATTTCGCAGCGGTAAAATAGCCAATAATTCCGGTAATGCCTCGTTATTCATTTCCTCTTCATCCTCAGGAGTCAAAAGTGGAATTAAATCTGCTTCCGAATCAAATTCTTGAAGTGACAGATTGTCAATGGTAAGTATTTTATGATTTGACATATAATTATTTAAGTCTTTTTGTCATTAAAAAATTCATTATTTAAGCAAATATAGGATTTCAAAATAGTCTTTTTGTATAAAATCTATGTTTAATTCCTATAATTTGCGCAGCAGTAAAAGAGTCAATCTCTATGCCAAAACACAAACTTTTTCTTCTATTTTCCACTAGAAAGAGCTTTTTGAATACATAAAAACTGCCCAACCAAAAGAATTTAGAGCATGTCTAAAGAAAAAATGTAATTTAGTTTTATAAAACTGTAACAAACATAAAAAGACCGAGTCCTTATAATAAACTAAAATCAGCTGTTTGAGTTTAACCAACTATAATATTGAAGAATTAATCGTGCTCTGTAAGCAAAAAAATCAAAAAGCACAATGTGAAGTTTACAATCGCTACGCAAAAGCGATGTATAATGTTTCGTATCGAATTGTAAAAGATGTACATTTTGCTGAAGATGTTATGCAAGAAGGTTTTTTAAAAGCATTCACAAAAATAAATACCTATAAACAAGAAGTTGCTTTTGGTGCTTGGTTAAAAAGAATAATCGTGAACTGTAGTATTGATTTTTATAAAAAAAATAATCAATTCAAACCCGAAGATTTTGACACTACGCTTCATAAAATAGAAGAAAATGATTCAGCTTTGAATGAAAGTGCAAATTTTAATGAGCTAAAAGTAAAACAAATTTTAGAAGCCATCAACTCCTTAAAATACAACTACAGAATGGTTTTAACCTTATTTTTCATTGAAGGATATGATCAGGAAGAAATCAGCGAAATTCTTAATATTAGTTATGCTAATTGCAGGACTACGCTAAGTAGAGCGAAAGATTGTTTACGAAAAAAACTAGAGGAATTATGAAAAAGGAAAATAAAAAACTAGACCATTTATTTGAAAAATTTGAAAATCAATGGGACATTGAAACCATTGAAAATAATCATGAGAAACGTTTTTTAAAAAAATTAAAAACTAAAAAATCAAATTGGAAACGTTTCGTTTCTATAGGTATTGCTGCTTCTATCATAGTTATGGTGGGACTTTCCATCTTTAATCACATTCCTAAAAAAACAGAAGAATTGCGATTTGCATCGAAAGAAACAAAGCAAACCGATTCTATTTTTACGGTTTTAATTGAAAAGGAATTAGAAAAAATAAAAGAAAAAAAATCACCCGAAAATGAAAAAATAATTTCCGATGCACTCAAGCAAATGAGAACATTAGATAATGATTATGAAAAAATAATTAAGGAATTAGAAACAAATGGAGAAAGTAAACAAATTATTTATGCCATGATTAGCAATCTTCAAACCCGAATTTCTTTCTTACAAAATGTACTGCTACACATTGAAAATAATGAAAAATTTAAAAATATATCTGATGAAAAAACAATTTAAACTTATCCTATTATTCATTTTAATTCCATTTTTAGGATTTTCCAATGATCCAGATTATATTCATACCAAACAAAAAAATATCAAAAAAGCATATTTCGTAAATTCGGATGCGGGTCTTTATATCGATAATTCCTATGGTAATATTTCTGTATCCACATGGGATGAAGATAAAACTGAATTAGATATCATTATAAAAGTTAGCGGTGACAACGAAAACTGGGTAAACCAACGTCTCAACGATATTGATGTTGACATCATTGCATTAAAAGGAATGATAACTGCAAAAACCATTTTAGATAACTCTAGTTATAAAAGTAATGGCAAAAACAATAGTTTTCAGATCAATTACATACTCAAAATCCCTAAAAACGGGAGTGTAAAACTCTATAATAAATATGGAAATATTACTACCGCTGATTTATTTTCTGAGACAGAAATCAAATGTAAATACGGTAAAATAGCACTAGGCAGATTATTTGGAAACTCAAACAATATAGTAGTAGAATATTGCTCTAACTCGACTATTTCATTTTTAAAAAATGCAGCTATTACAGCAAAATATTCAAATCTAAAAATAGGTGAAGTCACAAAACTTGATTTGGTTTCTGATTATACTGATGTAGATATTCAAGAAAGTGATGTCGTAAAATACAATAGTAAATATGGAAATATTAAAATTCAGAATGTAAAAAACCTAGATGCAACTGGAAATTATTTAACCCTTAAAATTGGTGAACTCGCTACAAATCTAAAACTATCTACAAAATACAGCAACGTAACTATTGGCACCATTACTGCAAAAGCCAATACAGTAACAATAATTGCTGGTTATACGGGATTAAACATTGGATTTGACCCCAATTATGCTTTTGATTTTAATGTGAGTGTAAAATATGCTACTTTTAAACATGACAATGAATTAGAAATAAATTCTAAAGAAGACTCAAATAACTTAAAAAAATACAGTGGTTTTTACAAGAAAAAAGGAATCAACAACGTCTCTATAATTTCAGATTACGGAAATGTAATTTTAGTAAAAAAACAATGATCTTAAAACTCTATTTATGAAAAATTCAATCAAATTATTTGTTAGTTGTTCTCTTTTACTAACTACAATGACTTATGGACAATGGTCCTCCAACCAAAAAATAAAAGGCAATGGAAATGTAACTTCTGAAAAAAGAATGACAAATTCCTATGATAAAATCGCTATTACAGGTTTTTTTGATGTCGAATTGGTTGCAGGAAAAGAGGGAAACATTACTATCAAAGGAGAAGAAAATTTATTGCCTTTAATTAAAATTGAAGTTGTTAATCAAGTATTGAAAATTTCAACTGAAAAGAACAAGTATATCAGCACAAGTAAAGGAAAGCAAATTATCATAATAGTTCCTTTTGAAAGTATCAGTCAAGTTACTTTGACTGGCTCTGGTGATGTAGTAGCAAAAAACAGCATTAAAGCAAAATCATTTTTAGCTAAATTAACAGGTTCAGGTGATATGAAATTAGATGTTGAAGCAAATGACTTTGATGTTAATTTAAGTGGTTCAGGAGATATTGTTCTAACAGGAAATACTGAAAATTTCAACAGCAATTTAAATGGTTCTGGTGATATAGATGCTGGTAATTTGAAAGCCAAAAATGCAAAAATTACTGTTTCTGGCTCTGGAGATAGCAAAGTTTTTTGTAGTGAAAGCCTTCATGCCCGAGTTTCTGGTTCTGGAGACATTGAATACATTGGAAATCCAAAGAAAAAAGACACAAAAGTAAATGGCTCAGGAGCAATTTCGAAAGGATAATTTTCTAAAAAATGCTAAGAAAAGGTGTTTTATTAATTTAAAACGCCTTTTTTTGGAACTCTTTTTAACAGTAAAACACCCACTACAAAGAACACTCCCAGAAATACAATTGCTAATCTTGGACTTCCTGTAATTTGATCGATAATGCCATAAATACACATCCCGATAACAATTCCAATTTTTTCAGCAACATCAAAAAAACTAAAAAAAGAGGCTGTATCATCCGTTTCAGGTAATAATTTAGAATATGTTGAACGTGATAAAGCTTGAATGCCTCCCATTACCAGTCCTGCAATTCCAGCCATAATATAAAAATGGATTGGTAAAGTAATAAAAAATGCAACCGCACAAAATAGAGCCCAAATACAGTTAATCACAATTAAAGTTGGGATATTTCCAAATTTTTCTGAAGCTCTTGAAGTTAGGACTGCACCAAGAACAGCTACTAACTGTATGATCAAAATACAAATAATTAAGCCTGTTGTACTTTCTGCTTTAGAGGACCAAGCAATTTCTTGTGCTCCAAAATAAGTCGCAACTAGCATTACAGTTTGTACAGCCATACTGTACACAAAAAAACTTCCTAAATAGCGTCTTAATGCAATGTTTTCTTTCAACAAAAACCAAACTTTTTTTAACTCCTTAAAACCATTGAAAACAACATGATGTGTTACTTTACGATTGGCATTTTTATTTCCTTTTGGCAAAAAATAATAGGTATACTGGCTGAATAGGATCCACCAAACTCCTACCATAACAAATGAATATCGCATGGCTTTCATTGCTGCTTCACCATCTGTTCCTGAAATACCAAAAAGTTTTGGCTTCATAATCATTGCTAAATTAATAATCAATAAAATGACACTTCCGATGTATCCTAAGGAATATCCTTTGGCGCTAATTTTATCTTGTTGCTCTACATAAGCAATATCAGGTAAATAGGAATTGTAAAAAACTAAACTTCCCCAATATCCAATCAATCCAAGGAAATAAAATGCTAACCCGACGTATATATTCTCCAGATTAAACCAATACAATCCCATACATGACAAGGCTCCGAGGTAACAAAAGAATTTCATAAATGTTTTTTTATCACCAACATAATCTGCAATGCCAGATAATAAAGGCGACATAAAAGCTACTAACAAAAATGCGGTAGCGGTCACAAAACTAATTAAAGCTGAATTTTTAAGATGTAAACCAAAAACATCAATATAATGATTTTGTTCAGAAAATAAAGCTTCATAAAAAATAGGAAACACTGCAGAGGCAATAGTAAGTGTATAAACTGAATTTGCCCAATCATAAAAAGCCCATGCATTCAACAATTTTTTACTTCCTTTTTCTAAATCAGCCATGTTAATTTTTTTATGATACGAATTTATTTATTTTTTGCTAAGAACAATATAAAAAGTAAATAATTTATACATTAAATAATCATTAATGAATAAAAAAGAGTTGGTAATTATGGCTCATAAAAAAAGGCCATCATTTTTAAGGACGGCCTTTTTAAAATAATATATACTAAACGTTTACTTATAAATAACTCCAACTTTAGCAGCTAAAGCTTTAGCTTCTGGGATTAAAGCTTTCAAATTTGCAATTCTTGTTGCATCAGAAGGGTGCGTACTCATAAATTCGGGTGGTGCTTGTCCAGAAGATTGGGCAGCCATTCTAGACCAAAAAGTAATCGATTCATCCGGGTTATATCCCGCAATTGCCATTAAAGTAAGTCCAATTTTATCAGCTTCCGTTTCATGACCTCTACTAAAAGGAAGCATTACACCAAACTGAGAACCCAAACCATATGCTTGTCCCCATATTTGTTGTGTTTGTTCACTTTTACCTCCAGTTGCTACAGCTACTCCTACAGCTCCTAATTGTTGCAATTGAGATGCGCTCATACGTTGCGCACCATGATTTGCTAAAGCGTGAGATACTTCATGCCCCATTACTGTTGCTAAACCTGAATCATTCAATGTTACTGGCAAAATCCCGGAATAAACAACAATTTTCCCTCCAGGCATACACCAAGCATTCACCTCTTTATTGTCAATCAATTTGTATTCCCAACGGTAATCTTGCAAATATTGTGATTGCCCTAAATAAGTCAAATATTTTTCTGCAGCAGCTTTAATTCGCATCCCAACTGCTTCCACTTTTCTAGCATCTGCAGTTCCGGTAATTACCTTATTTTCTTTTAAGAAAGTACCATATTGTTGAAACGATGTTGGAAACAATTCAGTGTTTGAAACAATATTAAAATTTTTTTTCCCTGTTATAGGATTCGTTGCACAAGAATAAACTAATCCTACTGCAAAAATCCCTACTATTAAATGCTTTTTCATAATTTTAGATTTTAAATATTAAACAAAAATACAATTATTATAAACATTTATATTTACATAATTAAATGTAAAAGTATCAACTTTTTTGTTATTCGCCAGTTATATGCAATGCCGTAAATTCCTTATCAACAATCAAATACCCTTCTTTTTTTAAAGTGTTTTCATCAAAAGACACTTCTACATTATCAATTTCAATTGTTTCAACTTTAAAAGGCAATCCAATAAGATTTATTTTATACTTTGAATAATTTGTATCATACTTCCCTTCTTTGTGCAACTGAATAATTAATTCATTTTCCTTTCCAGTAGTCTTAAACGATAAGAAGCTGTATCGTCCTTTTTTATAATCATACCCATCTTGAGCATCTTCATACACTACTGATTTTTCTTTACCTTCCTTATAATAAATATCTAAAGTTAATTCTTCAAATTCCAGTTCCCCTACATATTGCTGCACTGGATATTTAGGAATAATTGCCCCTGCTTTTACAAAAATTGGAATTTGATCAAATTTAGTATCAACCCAGATTTCTTTACCTCCTTTTACTTCTTCATTCGTCCAATAATTATACCATTGTCCACGAGGAATATACATTCGTCGTCCCAAAGAATTTGGTTCTAAAATAGGACAAACTAGTATTTGATTTCCAAAAACAAATTCATCATTTCTGTAATGCGTTTGAATATCATCTTGATCGTAATACACTAATGGCTTCAGCATGGGAATCCCTTCCTCAATATATTGCCAAAACATGGTGTATAAATACGGTAATAATTGATACCTTAAATTGACAAATTTTCTGGTGATATCAATAACCTCTTCGTCAAAAGCCCATGGTTCTTGATCTCCATGATCTCCTGAAGAGTGCGTTCTACAAAAAGGATGAAAAACACCTAGTTGAATCCAGCGTGCGTATAATTCTCCCGAAGGTTGTTCAGCAAATCCACCAATATCAGAGCCTGTGAAACCCATACCGGAAATTGACATGCGTTGCACTTGGATATTGGCTATCCATAAGTGCTCCCATGTGGCAACATTATCGCCTGTCCATGAAGACGTATATCGTTGTGCACCTGCATATGCAGATCTTGTTATTACAAAAGGTCTTTTGGGATACGCAAATCGTTTCACGCCGTGATACGTGGCTCTTGCCATTTGTGTACCATAAATATTATGTGCTTTTCTATGACTGCAAGGATTTCCATCGTAATCGTGACGGACATCCATGGGAAATGTTTTATTAGGAACTTCCATTACAGCTGGTTCATTCATATCGTTCCACACTCCTTTTACACCAATATCTGAAATTAGTTCTTTAAATAATCCTGCCCACCATTCTCTTACTGTAGGATTTGTATAGTCTGGAAAATTACATTCTCCTGGCCAAACTTTCCCTTTCATATAAGGCCCATCGGCTCTTTTACAGAAATAATCCTTTTCTAAGGCTTCTTTGTATACGGCATATTCTTTGTCAATTTTTATTCCCGGATCAATGATTACAACTGTTTTAAAACCATCTTCGGCTAATTCTGCGACCATTCTTTTGGGATCAGGAAAATAGTCTTTATTCCAAGTAAAACATCGAAAGCCATCCATATAATCTATATCCAAATACAGTGCATCGCATGGAATTTGTAATTCTCTAAATTTAGCTGCAACATCTTTTAAATTACTTTCAGGATAATAACTCCATTTACATTGGTGATAGCCGAGTGCCCAAAGTGGTGGCAACTCCGGCTTTCCTGTCAAATCAGTGTAAGTAGTAACCACATCTTGCATTTGTGGTCCATAAATAAAATAATAATTCATTTCTCCACCTTCAGCCCAATAACTCGTTACATTCCTCCTTTCGTGACAAAAATCAAAATAAGTTCTAAAAGTGTTATCAAAGAAAATACCGTACGATTGTTTGTTTTGTAAACCTATATAAAACGGAACTACTTTGTATAATGGTTCCTGATCTTTTTGAAAAGCATATTGATCGGTAGCAAAATTCTCCAATCGTTTTCCTTTTAAATTCATTTGGGTTGCTTTATCACCAAGGCCATAAAAACACTCTCCATCTTTTGAAGCTTTACTCATTTTTACGATATTACCGCCATATTCGTAACTTTCTTCCCAATGAAAACCCAATTCGTCTTCCAAAATAATATTTTCTTCAAAATCAAAAATAGACAATCTCATATCTATTTTTTGAATTCTACATTTTACTTTACTCGTTTTTACCTGATAATAATCTTCTACTTCAGAAACCTCCAGAAAATTATAACCATGAGAATGACTTTTATCTACAGCATAAGAAAAATCGTTGCTAAAATACCCTTTTGTAGTAAATCTAAACCGAATTAAACTATCTCTTAATACGGTTACTTTTAATATGACGCTATTATCTGTATGAAAATATATTGAATCAACATCATGCTCAAAAGCAACTATTTTTGTGGGATATAGATCGCCTTTATATTCTAATTCTGTATTTGTAATCATTTTAATGGTATTTATTTTAATCTTTTTCTAGCACTCAAACTTATAAAATTACTTTGTATACAATTATTTATGTGAAATTTATTCTCAAAAACGTTTTAGTCAATTTCAATACAACAGTCAAAAATATACAATAATGGTTTTCATTATAAATGAAAACCATTAGTTATAAGTACTTTAAAAAAGGAGTGTTTTACATTTATATAATTTTAAAAACGGTAACACTTAATGGTGGTAAAAGCAACTCTATTGAATAATCTCTTCCATCATAAGGCATAGCCTCAATTGCTATTTTTTTAGAGTTCGAGACTCCGCTTCCTCCATAAATGGAAGCATCACTATTAAAAATCTCTGTTAGTTTTCCTTTCTTTGGCAAACCAATTCGATAATTAGACCTAGTTACTTGTGTAAAGTTACACACTACTACTACATCGTCCTTCGGGTTATTTCCTTTACGAATGAATGACATTACTGCATTTTGATGATCCGAGTAATTAATCCATTCAAAGCCTTCAGGACTAAATTGTTTTTCGTATAAAGCAGGTTGTGATTTGTATAGTGTATTCAAATCTGTGATCAATATTTTCACACCACTATGAAAAGGATATTGCAACAAATGCCAATCTAAACTTCCTTCAAAATTCCATTCGCTACTTTGTCCAAATTCACTTCCCATAAACAACAATTTAGTTCCAGGATACATAAACATATAACCGTATAGTAATCGTAAATTGGCAAATTTCTGCCATTCATCGCCTGGCATTCTTCCGGCAATTGATTTCTTTCCATAAACCACTTCGTCATGTGAAAGTGGTAACATGAAATTTTCTGAAAAGGTATATGTCATTGAAAAAGTCAAATCATTTTGATGGTACTTTCTATATACAGTATCTTTTTGAAAGTATGCTAAGGTATCATGCATCCACCCCATCATCCATTTCATACCAAAACCTAAACCACCAACAGATGTGGGTCTAGAAACCATTGGAAATGAAGTACTTTCTTCTGCTATAGTTTGAACACCTTCATAGTTTAGATAAACGGCTTCATTGAATTCTTTCAAGAAGCTAATGGTATCCAGATTTTCTCTACCTCCGTAAATATTGGGTTCCCACTCGCCATCATTTCTAGAATAATCTAAATACAGCATGGAAGCTACTGCATCAACACGCAAAGCGTCTGCATGATAATGGTGTAACCAAAACAATGCGTTACTAATTAAGAAAGAACGAACTTCATTTCGTCCATAATTAAAAACTAAACTTTTCCAATCCGGATGATACCCTTTTCTGCGATCAGGATGCTCAAAAAGATTCGATCCGTCAAAAAAGCCTAAACCATGAGCGTCATCTGGAAAATGAGATGGTACCCAATCCAGAATTACTCCAATTCCTGCTTCATGCAATTTATCAACTAAATGCATGAATTCTTGCGGATTCCCAAAACGGGATGTAGGCGCAAAATATCCCACTAATTGATATCCCCAAGATGGATCATATGGATATTCCATAATAGGCATAAACTCTACATGAGTAAAACCTGTTTCTTTGACATAGTTTACTAAGTCTTCTGCAAATTCTAGATAGGTCAAAAAACGATTTTCTTCAGTATGGCGTTTCCAAGAGCCTAAATGTACTTCATAAACAGAATAGGGTTTGTCTAAACCATTATGATTTTGACGCGTTTTCATCCAGTTATTGTCCTTCCATTTATAATCCAAATCCCAAACTACAGATGCTGTATGAGGTGGTTTTTCGCAATAAAAAGCAAACGGATCGGCTTTCTCTGTTATAATTCCACCATTATTAGATTGTATTTTATATTTATAGGTGGTCCCCTTTTTGATATTTGGAATAAAACCTTCCCAAATACCGGAAGAATCCCAACGTACATTCAACTGGTGTTCTCCTTGTGTCCAAAAATTGAAATCTCCCACTACTGATACTGAATGAGCCGTAGGAGCCCAAACTGCAAAATAAACACCATCTACTCCGTCAACCGATAGTAGATGTGCGCCTAGTTTTTCGTACAGTCGAAAATGTTTCCCAGCTTTAAATAAATCGATATCAAAATCGGTAAAAAGAGAATGCGTAATAACTTTACTCATATAACTATTGTATAATTCTACTTTTTAAAAACAGAATAGAATATTATTTTTTAAGAAAAACAGTTTAAAAATCTATTTTATGATATAATTATCTGGTATAATTGCTCCTTTTTTAATGACAACAATTCCGTCTTTTATGGCATACAACTCATTCGAGAAATCTTCTAAATGACTGCCTCCACTGATGTAAACATCATTCCCAATTCTGCAGTTTTTATCTACAAGAGCATTGCTTATAAAGCATCTTTCCCCAATTCCCACTAGTTGTCTCCCTGTTCTTACATCCTCATTCATATCATCAATATTCTGATAGAAATCATTACCCATCACATAACAGTTTTGAATAATGGTTCCTTCGCCTATTCTGGAACGAATACCAATTACTGAACGATTAATTTCTTTAGCATTCAAAATACATCCTTCAGAAATTAATGATCTGTCCACCATAGTCTTCTGGAATTTAGATGGTGGCAATAATCTAGGTCTGGTGAAAATTTTATTATCGTTATCAAATAAATTAAATTTTGGTAAGTCATCAGTTAACCCAATATTAGCTTCAAAAAAGGAATCAATATTACCAATATCTGTCCAATATCCTTCATATTGGTAACTCAATATCTTTTTGTGACCTACAGCCTGCGGAATAATTTCTTTGCCAAAATCTTTGGTTTCTTTATTTGACATAATATCTACCAACAGTTTTTTGTTAAAGATGTAGATTCCCATAGAAGCCAAATATTGCTTTCCTTCACTCTTCATTTGCTCACTCACATCAGATTCCCAATCAGGTAACAATTCTTTAGCTGGTTTTTCTATAAAAGATTCGATACAACTTTCGGAATTTGTCTTTAATATTCCAAATTCAGGTGCATCTTTTGCATTTACTGGTAATGTAGCAATGGTAATATCTGCTTCTCTCTTGATATGTTCTTCTAACATATCATTGAAATCCATCTGATACAGCTGATCACCAGAAAGTATCAAAGCATAATCAAAATCATGGTTTAAGAAATGTGGCATACACTGTCTTACAGCATCAGCGGTACCTTGAAACCAAGTTGGATTATCAGGAGTTTGTTCTGCAGCAAGTATATCAACAAAAGCATGACTAAAAATACTAAAATTATAAGTGTTTTTTATGTGTGCATTTAAAGAAGCTGAGTTAAATTGCGTTAAAACAAACATTCTATAAATATCTGAGTTCATACAATTTGAAATAGGGATATCTACTAATCTGTATTTGCCCCCAATTGGTACAGCAGGTTTAGATCTTGTTTCTGTCAACGGATACAATCTGGAACCTTGCCCTCCTCCTAAAATAATTGCAATTACATTTTTCTTTTTAGCTTTCATTTTTTGTTAATTATTAGTTTGTACATTTCTATATATTCTTGACAAACACGTTCCCAAGAATGGTCTGTGTTCATACCTATTTTTATGATTTTATGTAAATGCTTTTTATCGTCATATAAATTTACTGCCCTTTGAATCGAGTAACAAATATCTCCAACACTAGCCTGATCATGGCAAATTCCATTTCCATCATCTCCAAAATCAATAACAGTATCCTTTAATCCACCCGTTCTTCTTACTATAGGAATTGTTCCATAGCGCAATGAATACATTTGATTCAAACCACAAGGCTCGACCCTTGAAGGCATTAATAAAAAATCAGAACCCGCATAAATCAAGTGTGCTAATTCCTCATTGTATCCAATAAATGTATTGTAATTCCCTTTGTAATCCGATAATAAGCCATTCAATTGATTCTCAATAGCAGTATTTCCTGAACCTAAGATTAAAATATTAATTTGTTGAAAATTTTCAGATAAAGCTAAAGCTGCTGCATGTGGCAATAAATCACCCCCTTTTTCCTCTAAAAGCCTACCAATAAAACTAAAAAGTGGTTTAGTTGGGTCTAGATTAAAAAGGTTGCATAATTTTTCTTTATTTTCTTGTTTTCCTTTTTCGAAATTTTTAATCGAATAATTTTTTTCCAGCATCGCATCTTTTGCTGGATCCCAAACTTCAATATCAATTCCGTTCAAAATCCCCTTAGATTTATATCGAACTAGATTAAATAACGATTCTAATCCATTGGCCGAATAATTAATCTCATTTAAATAATTCGGTGAAACCGTAGTTACAGCCCAAGCACATTTTATAGCGACGGCAAGTGAATTAATACAATTATCCCATTCTAAAACTTTTATGTGAGCCAAATCGAATTCTGGCAAATAATACAATTTATCAAAACCAAACTGCCCTTGATACAAACCATTATGAATGGTAATCATAGAAGGAACATTTTGTAATTTTTCATATTTATAACCATACAACATCATAAACGGAATTAAACCCGTATGATGATCATGACAATTAATTACATCGGGAACTTCATTTCTTCCGATAATCCAATCTAAAGTGGCTATTTGAAAAGACAAAAAACGTTCTATGTCATCTTCATATCCATATACATCTTTTCGATCAAATAATTCTTGGATTTCAATCAAATACAATTCGAATCCTAATTTATCCGCTTTTTCTTTGAGAACACTATAAGGAAAATTAAAATTTCCCAACTTCACATGTCCCCAATGGACACATTCAAAATCATTTTCTTTTTTAAATTTTGTATCATAACAAGGCATCACTACCCTTACTTGATGTCCTGCATTATTTTGATATTTTGGCAATGCACCCACAACATCAGCTAAACCTCCTACTTTGGCTATTGGGTAACATTCTGCACTGATATGAAATATTTCCATTTATGAAATTTTGATATTTTTAGTTACTACTATTGTAATTCTTAATATTTCCGTCTTTTATGTTAATACCAATAAAAGCTTTATAAAAAATACTACTTTTATGTTTTTCTAAATTTACTAAAAAAATTATAATATAATAACACGCTTGAAAATTTATTGAAATGGCAAAAAAAACTTCTAATCATACCCAATCATTGAAAATTCCTAAGATTATCCTATTAACCAGTAAATTAATCTCTTTTATTTCTCCAAAATTAATTACATTATTTGCTGCTAAACTCTTTACAACCCCTATAAAACATAAAATTCCAAAAAGAGAATTTGAAATGGATCGAAATAGCCTTCAAAAATCAGTCTTTATCCCAGCTATTGATAAAAACGTTGTTTTGTACCATTATGGAAAAAGTGATAAGAAAATTTTATTGGTTCACGGTTGGTCAGGACGTGGAACACAATTGTTTAAAATAGCAGATGAACTTCTAAAAGCGGGATACTCTACTATAAGTTTTGATGCTCCAGCTCATGGGAAATCACCCGGAAAAACTACCATTATGGTCGATTTCATCGCTACAATTTTAGAAATAGACAAACAATTTGGACCATTTGAAGCAGCAATTGGCCATTCCTTAGGTGGAATGTCTGTTTTAAATGCAATAAAGAAAGGCTTAGAAGTAAATCATGCCGTTGTTATTGGTAGTGGCGATATTGTTGAGGATATTATGGATGATTTTGTAGCAAAATTAGAATTGAGACCGATAATAAGTTCTCGTTTGAGGTTACATTTCGAAAAAAAGTATGGAGAAGAAATGAATAATTATTCTGCTTTTTTAGCCGCAAAGGAAACTAACATACCAGTTTTAGTAATCCATGATAATAATGACCCCGAAGTCCCAGTAAAAGCTGGAATTCACATTCATCAATACTTAAAAAACGGAACGCTTTTATTGACTGATGGACTAGGACACAGAAAGATTTTAGGAAACCATAATGTAATTGAAAAAACAGTCCAATTCATTCAAAATAAACAACTGTAATACAATTATTTAAATTAATAAAAAATTTAATCATGAAATATCCTGTAGAAAAAACCGAACAAGAATGGAAAGAACAATTAGGAGAAGAACGCTACCGAATTCTTCGCCAAAAAGGGACTGAATATCCACACACTGGAACCTATAATTTGCATTATGAAAAAGGAACATACTGCTGTGGTGCTTGCGGAGAGCCTTTATTCGAAAGTAATTCTAAATTTGATGCGCATTGCGGTTGGCCATCATTTGACGAATCTATTCCAGGAAAAGTACAATACATTTCCGATACGACACATGGCATGAAACGTACTGAAATTCTTTGCGCTAATTGCGGCAGCCATTTAGGGCATGTATTTGATGATGGGCCCACAAAAACCGGACAACGTTATTGTGTGAACTCTTTATCTGTTGATTTTAAAGAATAAAGCTATGAATTTATTTGAAAATACTACTGATTGGACTACAAATTTAGAACCAATTCTTACCAAATATAAAGGAAGAAAACATCCCCTTGAGTATCATAATTTATATCAACTTATGGTGATGGTCATTTTATCCGCACAGGATTCTGATGCCAATATTAATAAAATTGCCCCTATCTTATTTGAAGCATATCCTAACATGGAAAGTTTAGCTGTTTCTAATGTGGAAGCGCTAATTCCGCACATTTCAAAAGTCAGGAATTTTGGAACCAAAGCCAACTGGCTTATAGAAATAGCGCAAACCATACAAAAAGATGAAAATATTCCACTTACTATGGACGGTTTAGTTGCCTTAAAAGGAATCGGACGAAAATCAGCCAATGTAATTCTTCGCGAAGCAAAAATTCCGGCAGAAGGAATTATCGCTGATTTACATGTTATTAGGGTTGCACCCAGAATTGGATTAATCCCAGAAACCAAAGACGGAATCAAAGCCGAAAAACAGCTAATGCAAGTGTTACCAAAAGAAATTTGGGGAGAAATCGGGATGGCTATTTCATTTCTGGGACGAGAAATTTGCAGGCCGCAACCTAAATGTGTTGAATGTCCTATTAACTCCGTTTGTGCATATTATAAAAAAGTAAAAGGGTAAAAAAGTGATTCACTCATTACCCTTTTCAATTATTTTCGAAATATAATTTATTTTAAAAATGAAGGTTTAAACCCCGGTTTAATCCGCTTTTTAGAAGCTTGTTCATATGCATAACCTAAACCTATCAATTCTCCTTCCATATACGGTGTACCAAAAAAGGACAAGCCAACAGGTAAATCATAAACCTTACCACAAGGAACAGTGATATGAGGATAACCACTTGCTGCAGCAGGAGAAGTCAAAGAATATCCTCCCCAGCGATCTCCATAAATCATATCGATACTGCAAGCCGGCCCCATAGTAATTCCACAAATAGCATCTAACTTATTTTTTTGAAAAACAGCATTTAAAATACTTTTACTTCCTTCAAAACTTGCAGTTAATGCTTCTAGATATGTTTTATCATCTAATCCTTTTTTTGCATTAGAACTCTCCAATGTTTCTTGCTTGAAATATGGCATTGCTTGGTCTTCATTAGCTGTATTAAAATCAATAACTGCATTCAAATTTTTTACTTTTGCATTGGCCGTAGCCAAATAGTTATTAAGTCCATCTTTAAATTCATATTGTAAAATTTCAAATTCAGCTTGACCAAAAGCATTAATTTTTTCTAAATAGTCAATTTCAACAATAGTTGCCCCTTGTTTTTTTAACAAGTTAATCGCATCTTCTAAAAGTCTATTAATATATTTATTATTTCCTTGTGGCTTTTTCTCAATTCCGATGCGTTTGCCTTTCAAAGCATTACTATCTAAAAATATTGTATAATCGCTCTGAGCTTTTCCTTTACTTTCTAAAGTTACTGAGTCGGCTTCGTCAATAGCACTAATTGCACCCAATAATATAGCGGCATCTGTTACAGTTCGTGCCATTGGGCCTGCTGTATCTTGAGTTTTTGAAATGGGTATAATTCCAGATCGACTAACCAAACCTACAGTTGGTTTAATCCCTACAATTCCGTTTACTGAAGCCGGACAAACAATAGAACCATCCGTTTCAGTTCCAACAGCAACTACACAAAGATTGGCTGACACAGCAGTACCTGAACCAGCACTAGATCCACAAGGATTATGATCTAAAATATATGGGTTTTTAGTCTGACCACCTCTGCTACTCCATCCAGAACACGATTGCGTTGAACGAAAATTGGCCCATTCACTCAAATTTGTTTTTCCAATAATTATTGCACCCGATTCTCTAAGTTTTTTTACTACAAAAGCATCTTTTGACGCAATATTACCAACCATTGCAAGAGATCCTGCAGTTGTTTGCATTTTATCTGCAGTATCTATGTTGTCTTTTATTAAAACTGGAATTCCATGTAAAGGTCCTCTACTCTTACCCGCTTTAAGTTCTTTATCCATTGTAGCAGCTATAGCAATTGCATCAGGATTAACTTCGATAACAGAATTTAGTTGGGCACCATTTTTATCTATCGATTCAATACGGTCTAAATACAATTGCACTAATTGCTCCGAAGTATATTTCCCAGAAGCTAATTTCTCCCTAAGACTGCCGATGGTTTCTTCATCCAATTCAAAGGCTACATCCAAATTTTCAATTGATCCTGAATTTTCATCCTTCTTAGTACTAGAAGTACAACCTGTAATCAAAAGTGTGGTAAGACCTGCAGACGCTAAAGTTGCAGTAGTTAAAAAAGATCTTCTTTTCATATATTAATTGTTTTTTGGATAACGATTTATTAAACAATTAACTAAAGTACTTTTTTTTAATCAAATACAAAAAATATTAATTTGAACAAACGTTAAAGTTTAATCATTAATCAAAATTAGTTTTTAGAAATCAAAAAAATCATTTGATTTATATTCTAAATCAAAAATTAATTAAAGATCATTTATAAAAATTAAGCTTATTTAATGAATAAAAAAGTAGACGGAGACTTAGTCACAAAAGTAAATGTAAATTAATTATATTTTATATTTGAACAAAATGATTTAAAGATTGATAAATCACCTTCAGATTAAAAAAAATGTTTGACTAAAAGTTGGTTAAAACATACATTTCATCTTCAAATCCACCTAAAACAATCTGGAGAGCTTATTTAATACTTTTCCAAAAAATATATCTTACCCCAAAAAAAACTAAAAGGTAAAACAGATTTATTATTGAATTTAAAAGAATAAAATAATGTTTAAGAAAAAAAATCAGACCTAAATCTGTATTTAAAAAAAAAAAATGGTTTCGTAAACTATTTTAAAAGTAAATTCCCTCTTTCAAACCTAAACTTAGATATATCTACTCAAATTTCTACCTTAAATCATGTGTTTTTTTTAATTTTTGATTCAAAGATTACATTAAAAAAAATACTGGTGATTATTAAATAATTTAAGTTCAATTTGGATGAAATAATCAACCTTATTGTGATTAGCTCTGAGGAAATCTCAAATTAGAACTACTATTATTTATGCTATTAAAAATCAACATTGCAATAAAAATCCTTATTAAATATAAGAAAGATTACTGATAAAATAAAAAAACCTCACTAAGCATTAGCCTAATGAAGTCTTTTTGTACTCAGAGCGGGACTTGAACCCGCACGAACATTGCTGTTCACTGGATTTTAAGTCCAGCGTGTCTACCAATTTCACCATCCGAGCATTTTGTGGTACCTCCAGGGATCGAACCAGGGACACATGGATTTTCAGTCCATTGCTCTACCATCTGAGCTAAGGTACCAGTATACTTTTCTTTTAGAAAAGTAAGAATAAAAAACCCTGTTCGTTAGAACAGGGTTTTCAAAGAAAGGCGACGACATACTCTCCCACATAACTGCAGTACCATCTGCGCAGGCGGGCTTAACTACTCTGTTCGGGATGGGAAGAGGTGAGCCCCGCCGCAATAACCACCTTAAGAGGTTATAATTGCTTTGGGCAATTATTGTAATGTTGTTTATATTGTATAATAAACATCAATTACATAATATCTTAACATACTGAGATAAAGAATATAAAAAATTTGATACTGAAACAAGTTCAGCATAAAGAAAGTTTCTTCTCTCCCGATTTGCATCGGGAGAGAAAAGCGTACATAAGCTTACGGGTTATTAGTACTACTCGACTATGACATTACTGCCTTTACATCTATAGCCTATCAACGTGGTCATCTCCCACGACCCTTAAAAGAAATCTCATCTTGTGGTGGGTTTCGCGCTTATATGCTTTCAGCGCTTATCCCTTCCAAACGTAGCTACTCTGCGATGCCACTGGCGTGACAACAGATACACTAGAGGTTTGTCCAATTCGGTCCTCTCGTACTAGAATCAGATCCACTCAAATTTCTTGCGCCCACAGTAGATAGAGACCGAACTGTCTCACGACGTTCTGAACCCAGCTCGCGTGCCACTTTAATGGGCGAACAGCCCAACCCTTGGGACCTTCTCCAGCCCCAGGATGTGACGAGCCGACATCGAGGTGCCAAACCCCCCCGTCGATATGAGCTCTTGGGGGAGATCAGCCTGTTATCCCCGGCGTACCTTTTATCCTTTGAGCGATGGCCCTTCCATGCGGAACCACCGGATCACTATGCTCTACTTTCGTACCTGATCGACCTGTATGTCTCTCAGTCAAGCTCCCTTATGCCATTGCACTCTACGCACGGTTACCAAGCGTACTGAGGGAACCTTTAGAAGCCTCCGTTACTCTTTTGGAGGCGACCACCCCAGTCAAACTACCCACCAAGCAATGTCCCCCCGATTGGGGGTTAGGCCTCAGACAAACAAAGGGTTGTATTTCAACAATGACTCCACAACGCCTAGCGACGCCACTTCACAGTCTCCAACCTATCCTACACATCATTTGTCCAAGGTCAATACTAAGCTATAGTAAAGGTGCACAGGGTCTTTTCGTCCCACTGCGGGTAAGCGGCATCTTCACCGCTACTACAATTTCACCGAGCTCATGGCTGAGACAGTGTCCAGATCGTTACACCATTCGTGCAGGTCGGAACTTACCCGACAAGGAATTTCGCTACCTTAGGACCGTTATAGTTACGGCCGCCGTTTACTGGGGCTTCAATTCAATGCTTCTCCGAAGATAACATCTCCTCTTAACCTTCCAGCACCGGGCAGGTGTCAGGCCCTATACTTCATCTTACGATTTTGCAGAGCCCTGTGTTTTTGATAAACAGTCGCCTGGACCTCTTCACTGCGGCCAGCATTGCTGCTGGCGACCCTTCTCCCGAAGTTACGGGTCTATTTTGCCTAATTCCTTAGCCATGAATCTCTCGAGCACCTTAGGATTCTCTCCTCGACTACCTGTGTCGGTTTGCGGTACGGGTACTTATTACCTGAAGTTTAGAGGTTTTTCTTGGAAGCCCTTAGGCGCACTATCTCTTTGTCCGAAGACTCCGAGTACTATCGTATTTCCCCAAGCCGCGTGGATTTGCCTGCGCAGCTTATAGGTAGGTACTTCAACGAACTATTCCGTCAGTTCGCGGCGCTTTCATCACTCCGTCACCCCATCACAGTAATAACTAGTACGGGAATATTAACCCGTTGTCCATCGACTGTCCCTTTCGGGTTCGCCTTAGGTCCCGACTAACCCACAGCTGATTAGCATAGCTGTGGAAACCTTAGTCTTTCGGTGTGCGGGTTTCTCGCCCGCATTATCGTTACTTATGCCTACATTTTCTTTTCTAACCAGTCCAGCATACCTTACGATACACCTTCTACCCTGTTAGAATGCTCCCCTACCACTACCTAAATAAATAGGTAATCCATAGCTTCGGTAATATGTTTATGCCCGATTATTATCCATGCTCGTCCGCTCGACTAGTGAGCTGTTACGCACTCTTTAAATGAATGGCTGCTTCCAAGCCAACATCCTAGCTGTCTGGGCAGACAAACCTCGTTCTTTCAACTTAACATATATTTGGGGACCTTAGCTGATGGTCTGGGTTCTTTCCCTCTCGGACTTGGACCTTAGCACCCAAGCCCTCACTGTTATGAAACATTATATAGCATTCGGAGTTTGTCAGGAATTGGTAGGCGGTGAAGCCCCCGCATCCAATCAGTAGCTCTACCTCTATATAACTTTACGCATAACGCTGCACCTAAATGCATTTCGGGGAGTACGAGCTATTTCCGAGTTTGATTGGCCTTTCACCCCTACCCACAGGTCATCCGAAGACTTTTCAACGTCAACCGGTTCGGACCTCCACACTGTGTTACCAGCGCTTCATCCTGCCCATGGGTAGATCACACGGTTTCGCGTCTAACACTACTGACTAAAGCGCCCTATTCAGACTCGCTTTCGCTACGGATCCGTGGCTTAACCACTTATCCTTGCCAGCAACGTTAACTCGTAGGCTCATTATGCAAAAGGCACGCCGTCACCCCACGAAAGGGCTCCGACCGCTTGTAAGCGTATGGTTTCAGGATCTATTTCACTCCGTTATTCACGGTTCTTTTCACCTTTCCCTCACGGTACTGGTTCACTATCGGTCTCTCAGGAGTATTTAGCCTTAGCGGATGGTCCCGCCAAATTCAGACAGGGTTTCACGTGCCCCGCCCTACTCAGGATACCACTATCCTTTACACTTATTACTTATACGAGGCTATCACTCTCTATGGCTCTACTTTCCAGTAGATTCTAATTCTTTGTGCAAGAAATATCGTGGTCCTACAACCCCAACATTGCCGTAACAACATTGGTTTGGGCTAATCCGCGTTCGCTCGCCACTACTTACGGAATCACTTTTGTTTTCTTCTCCTCCGCCTACTTAGATGTTTCAGTTCAGCGGGTTTGCCCACCTATCGGTGTACTATGTCTTCAACATAGTGGGTTGCCCCATTCAGGTATTTACGGATCATATCGTGTGTGCCAATCCCCGTAACTTTTCGCAGCTTATCACGCCTTTCATCGCCTCTGAGAGCCAAGGCATCCCCCATACGCCCTTATTTTGCTTATTGTACCAACACATTATTTAAAATGTGCCGTTTCTTTTACTTGCCTAATGATAAACAAGTAAAAAATGCTTTCTACTTTTTATTATTTTCTTATCTCAATATGTCAATGAACTTTTATGCTGAGTTTATTTCAGCATCTTGTGGAGAATAACGGAGTCGAACCGTTGACCTCCTGCGTGCAAGGCAGGCGCTCTAGCCAGCTGAGCTAATCCCCCAATCTAATTATGAATTGTGAATTATGAATTATGAATTTATACTTCATAACTCCTCAACTCTAGAATTTCTTCTTTTTATCCTGAATTTATTTCAGAATCTTTAAGTTAAATAGTTGTCTCGGACAGACTCGAACTGTCGACCCCTACATTATCAGTGTAGTACTCTAACCAGCTGAGCTACGAGACACTCTTATTCTTAAATGGTATTATTTGAACTAACAGCAAGAGTAATAAAATGTTGGTATTTGTTACCAACTCGAACTTTCGTCTTCTTTCCCTAGCGTGCATTGCTGCTAACACTAAGGCTCTAGAAAGGAGGTGTTCCAGCCGCACCTTCCGGTACGGCTACCTTGTTACGACTTAGCCCTAGTTACCAGTTTTACCCTAGGCAGCTCCTTGCGGTCACCGACTTCAGGCACCCCCAGCTTCCATGGCTTGACGGGCGGTGTGTACAAGGCCCGGGAACGTATTCACCGGATCATGGCTGATATCCGATTACTAGCGATTCCAGCTTCACGGAGTCGAGTTGCAGACTCCGATCCGAACTGTGACCGGTTTTATAGATTCGCTCCTGGTCACCCAGTGGCTGCTCTCTGTACCGGCCATTGTAGCACGTGTGTAGCCCAAGGCGTAAGGGCCGTGATGATTTGACGTCATCCCCACCTTCCTCTCAGTTTGCACTGGCAGTCTCGTTAGAGTTCCCGACATGACTCGCTGGCAACTAACAACAGGGGTTGCGCTCGTTATAGGACTTAACCTGACACCTCACGGCACGAGCTGACGACAACCATGCAGCACCTTGTAAATTGTCTTGCGAAAAGTCTGTTTCCAAACCGGTCAATCTACATTTAAGCCTTGGTAAGGTTCCTCGCGTATCATCGAATTAAACCACATGCTCCACCGCTTGTGCGGGCCCCCGTCAATTCCTTTGAGTTTCATTCTTGCGAACGTACTCCCCAGGTGGGATACTTATCACTTTCGCTTAGCCACTGAGATTGCTCCCAACAGCTAGTATCCATCGTTTACGGCGTGGACTACCAGGGTATCTAATCCTGTTCGCTACCCACGCTTTCGTCCATCAGCGTCAATCCATTAGTAGTAACCTGCCTTCGCAATTGGTATTCCATGTAATCTCTAAGCATTTCACCGCTACACTACATATTCTAGTTACTTCCTAATAATTCAAGTTTAGCAGTATCAATGGCCGTTCCACCGTTGAGCGATGGGCTTTCACCACTGACTTACTAAACCGCCTACGGACCCTTTAAACCCAATGATTCCGGATAACGCTTGGATCCTCCGTATTACCGCGGCTGCTGGCACGGAGTTAGCCGATCCTTATTCTCACAGTACCGTCAAGACTCTACACGTAGAGTTGTTTCTTCCTGTGCAAAAGCAGTTTACAATCCATAGGACCGTCATCCTGCACGCGGCATGGCTGGATCAGGCTTGCGCCCATTGTCCAATATTCCTCACTGCTGCCTCCCGTAGGAGTCTGGTCCGTGTCTCAGTACCAGTGTGGGGGATCTCCCTCTCAGGACCCCTACCCATCGTTGCCTTGGTAAGCCGTTACCTTACCAACTAGCTAATGGGACGCATGCTCATCTTTCACCGTTGTGACTTTAATAACTCGACCATGCGGTCATGTTATACTATGAGGTATTAATCCAAATTTCTCTGGGCTATCCCTCTGTGAAAGGTAGATTGCATACGCGTTACGCACCCGTGCGCCGGTCTCTAGGTCCGAAAACCTATACCCCTCGACTTGCATGTGTTAAGCCTGCCGCTAGCGTTCATCCTGAGCCAGGATCAAACTCTTCATCGTATATTGTTTGCTTGAATCTCTTCAAGCTATTGTTATTCGACTAAATTCTAGTGGTTTTTTCAAATCTTTCGATTCTATTACTCTTATTCTTTTGTTTTAACATCTCTGTTAAAACGGCTGTCAATTCAATATGTCTAGGAACGTATTCTTCTTTTATTTTAACCTCGTTTAACTCACATTGTGTGTCGCTCGAAGCGGGTGCAAAAGTAAAAATTCTTTTTTTAACTGGCAAGAAAATTATGAAGTTTTTTTTTGGAAATTTTTATCTCCGTTTAATTTCTTTTCTTATCAGTATTTCAAGGAACTTCATTTGTTTTGCTTAACCTAAATTACCACTCTCGTAGTAACATCTCTAACTCGTTTCTTCTCTCGTTAGCGGGGTGCAAATGTAACATCCGTTTTCTAATCTCACAAGCTTTTTTTAATCTTTTTTGAAAATAAATTTTCAACCCGATTCGTTGTGCTTGCCAGTATTTAAATGAACGTTTGCCGTTGTTGCGGGTGCAAAACTACAACCTTTATACCGTTATTCAAGCTTTTTTAAACCCTTTTTTTTCCTTTTTATTCGTCTTTTTTTTAACTCGCTGTAAACATGGTTTTTGAATAACAAAGTTTTTTAACTCCACCCCTTGATTTTTGACCAAAAAGCCATTTAAACTACAAAAAAACCAATAACAAGGCACAATATCTACTCCTAAAGACATTACGATACGTTATATAATAACCTAAAATAGCAGCTGTGTTCTCCTTATTGGCTCCCTATCCTGCCTTCCTGCTTGAAAATAAACACCACAAATCCTTTTGTTACCATAATTAAAGAACGGTTTACCCTAATATACTCCAACTAGACTTCCCGATTCTTTTATTTGATACCTTATAATAGGTAGCAATAGTATTAACCTTCTTCCTTATATATAAGGTACAATAAAAACACTTTCCAATTTGTCTATAAATCTTCTCCTTAAGTTTAAGACGCCTTAGGGATAGTAGCAAAAAGCCCACAGTCACGGCTCTCTTTGACGGGACGAGGACTTGTAGCGAATAGCTCGGCCTAGTATAGCACAAAAGCGATTATCTTTTTTGATAATTGCGGCTCTTTTCAGTATGGAAACGCAAAAATGAGGATTATTTTTTTAGAGTTTTAGCTCTAGACTCCCAGGAATATGTTAGTTCACTATAATCGACTGGTTTGGCAGGGTTCTGATTCTGCAGTCTTCCAGAATCAAATGCACGTACTAATATTGTTTCTATTAAATAGTCTTCATTAACATCGTTGGGCTCATACTTTGTTTTTAAATTGATGTCAAACATGCTTGCCGCTGTATTAGACCAAAATGCTTTCCAGCCACTTTTAAGGTTTTTTACCAACTCATAGGTTGTAGTACCCGTTTGACGGTGAATTAACTTCACTAATATTTGGCCTTGTTTACGAGAAAGTTTTTTTAGTTTAGCTTCAAACTCGTTGCTCAAATAACTTTCTACTATCTTGAAGTATCTTTTTTTCTCCTTATTAGTCTTCAGGTTTGCCATTCCTTTGTTTAGATTTGATAATCGCTCCGACGCCAATTTTGCGTAAGGATATGTTTTATACACCCGACTTTGAAGGATTAAAAACTGCTTTCTTTCTTCGGGATCCATTTTTCCCTTATATATTAGTACTTCGGGTAATTGGATTGTATCATTAAGAATAGATTCGTCATCTTCTAACTTATACCCCATCTTAGTAGTGTCTTGAGGCATAACCTGTGCATTAATAGATAGTGTTATAAAAAGAAAAAACAACAAAAATTTAATTAGCTTCATATCGGAAAATTTAATTGCCAAAATTATAAATTATATATACAACTGTAATGCCAAATTTATAATTTAGCAAAAAAATAATTTTATGAGTACTATATCAATATTAAACAAGTCGTCACTTGACTTTTTAGAAAACTACCTTAATAATGCATCACCAACAGGCTATGAAAGTGGCGGGCAGAAATTATGGATGGAATATTTGAAACCATATGTGGATACTTTTATAACGGACACATATGGAACAGCGGTAGGAATCATAAATCCAGATGCACCTTATAAGGTAGTGATTGAAGGTCATGCTGACGAAATTTCATGGTATGTCAATTATATTACTGATGATGGATTAATCTACGTGATTAGAAATGGTGGTTCAGATCACCAAATTGCACCTTCTAAACGTGTCAATATTCATACTAAAGAAGGAATTATAAAAGGTGTTTTTGGCTGGCCGGCGATTCATACCCGCAATAGAGGAAAAGAAGAAGTGGCAAAAGTTGATAATCTATTTATTGATATAGGTTGTGAAACTAAGGAGCAAGTAGATAAAATGGGTGTTCATGTAGGTTGTGTGATTACGTATCCTGATGAATTCATGATTTTGAATGACAACAAATTTGTTTGTCGCGCGATTGATAACCGCATGGGTGGATTTATGATTGCCGAAGTAGCACGTTTGCTACACGAAAACAAAATAAAACTTCCTTTTGGATTGTATATTACTAATTCCGTTCAGGAAGAAGTAGGTCTTCGTGGTGCCGAAATGATTACCAAAACCATTAAACCAAATGTAGCGATTGTTACTGATGTTTGCCATGACTCCACTACTCCAATGATCGAAAAGAAAATTGAAGGAGATACAAAAATAGGCAAAGGACCTGTAGTTACTTATGCACCTGCTGTTCAAAATAACCTTCGAGAATTGATTTTAGAAACTGCCATGGCTAAAGAAATCCCATTTCAGCGATTGGCTTCTTCTCGCGTTACAGGAACTGATACCGATGCTTTTGCATACAGTAATGGTGGTGTTGCCTCTGCTTTAATATCCTTGCCGTTGCGTTATATGCACACTACGGTTGAAATGGTACATCGTGATGACGTTGAAAACGTGATTAAATTAATTTATGAAACCTTATTGAAATTAGAAAACGAAGAAACATTCTCTTATTTCAAATAGCTTTTGGAGCTAATCTCGCTATCCGTTATAATCTTTTCCTTTTTAAAGAAAAAAAGGAAAAGGATTTCCACTTTTATCGGGGCTAAAAACCGCAGTTCAAATTATGAATTGCGGTTTTTTTAATAACTTTATTCAAACAATTCATAAAAATGCAATCAACCGCTACAACAATCGATGCTTATTTAGAAGAAATTCCCAAAGAAAGAAAAGATGCTTTCACAAAACTTCGAAAGACTATTCTAGAAAATATCCCAAATGGTTTTATTGAACAAATGTCCTACGGCATGATTGGCTATGTAGTGCCACATTCCATTTATCCAAACGGATATCATTGTGAACCAAAACTCCCGTTACCCTTTATAGCTATTGCTTCCCAAAAAAATTTCATTGCACTTTACCACATGGGAATTTATGCTAAACCGGAATTACTGAATTGGGTTGTCGCTGAATACCCAAAACATTGCAAACAAAAATTAGACATGGGAAAAAGTTGCATCCGATTTAAAAAGATGGACCAAATCCCTTTTGATTTAATTGCTGAACTCGTCCAGAAAATGTCAGCGCAAGAATGGATTACTTGTTATGAATCATCATTTAAAAAATAAAAAACCGCAATTCAAAATTATGAATTGCGGTTTTTTATTATTTTTATGAAAATTGTTCTATCTGTTTGCTAGATATTCCAAAACATTTTTCTCTATTCTTTCATCTATATTACTGATGTCTGCTTTTACAAATTTCTCTCCTAAGATGTTTTCGTATAATTCGATGTATCTTTCAGAAACAGTTTCAATGTATTCGTCAGTCATATTTGGAATTTGTTGTCCTTCCAATCCTTGAAAACCATTTTCGATTAACCAACGACGAACAAACTCTTTTGACAATTGTTTTTGTTCTTCACCATTATTTTGTCTTTCTTGGAAGCCTTCAGCATAAAAATAACGAGAAGAATCCGGTGTGTGAATTTCGTCAATCAAGACAATAACCCCTTCTTTAGTTTTACCAAATTCATATTTAGTATCCACCAAAATCAAACCACGACTAGCAGCAATTTCAGTTCCTCTTTGAAACAAATCTCTTGTGAATTTTTCTAAAACAACATAATCTTCTTCAGAAACAATTCCTTTCAACAAAATATCCTCACGAGAAATATCCGCATCGTGTTCTCCATTATCCGCTTTTGTTGTTGGTGTGATAATCGGTTCCGGGAATTTATCATTTTCTTTCAATCCTTCTGGCATTTCCACACCACAAATTTCTCTTTTGCCAAGAGCATACTCTCTTGCAGCATGTCCTGAAACATATCCACGAATGACCATTTCTACTTTGAAAGGTTCACATAAATGTCCCACAGCTACATTAGGATCTGGTGTTGCAATTAACCAGTTAGGAACAATATCCTCAGTCAATTCCATGAATTTAGTAGCAATTTGGTTTAGAATTTGACCTTTATATGGTATTCCTTTTGGCAAAACTACATCAAAAGCCGAAAGCCTATCTGTAGCAACCATAACCAAAAGTTCGTCATTGATGTTATATACTT
Organism: Flavobacterium sp. KS-LB2; assembly: GCF_036895565.1. NCBI lineage: Bacteria > Pseudomonadati > Bacteroidota > Flavobacteriia > Flavobacteriales > Flavobacteriaceae > Flavobacterium > Flavobacterium sp. KS-LB2. The sequence goes on from NZ_CP145904.1 coordinate 1,866,840, forward strand.
CTCTTACTTTACCGCGGTAAACAGATTTCTGGTTTGGGAAATTAAAATCAGTAGTTGTGATTGTATTGCTCATTATACTAGTTGTGTGTGTGTGTTTATTTTTGTTCCTGCAAATTTAAAACTATTTCATAGAGTTACGCAAAGAAAAAGAGGGTAACTCTAAAATATTATTTTTATTTCTAAAACTATTTTTTAAGCAACGTATCGTTGAATAAATTTAAGATTCGGCTGTATTCATCAACCCAAGAATACGTTTTTTTAAAACCATGTGCTTCAACCGGGAAACTGGATAAGCTCCATTTTTTCTTACCTAATTCGATAAAACGCTGAGACAAACGAACAATATCTTTGTATTCTACATTGTCATCTACCATGCCATGAAGCATCAATAAATTGCCTTGCAAATTATCTGCAAAATAGATTGGAGAACTTTTTTTGTACGCATCAGGATCCGTTTCTGGGAAATTCAGAATGTTTCCGGTGTATCCATGATTATAATGTGCCCAATCTGTAACCGAACGTAAAGCAGCTCCTGAAGCAAACTCATTTGGAGTAGTCAACATTCCCATCAATGTTATAAAACCACCGTATGAACCGCCATAAATTCCAACTCGTGAAGCATCAATTCCATAATTTTCGACCAAGTATTTTTTGCCGTCAATTTGATCTGTTAAATCTTTTCCACCCATGAAACGGTAAATTCCTGTTCTAAAATCACGTCCGTATCCATCGCTGCCTCTATAATCAATATCTAAAACGGTATACCCTAAATCGACCAACATATTATGAAACATATATTCTCTGTGGTACGTACTCCAGTAGTTATGTGCGTTTTGCAAATAACCAGCTCCATGAACAAACAAAATGGCTGCTTTATTCGCATTTGCAGATACTGGCTTGTATAATCTAGCATTTACGGGAGTTCCATCCTGCGCCTTGAAAGTGATTACTTCCGGTTCACGCCAAGAATATCCTTTGAAACTTTCTGATGTAGAGTACGTGATTTGATTTATAATCGTATTCTTTTTATTAGGTGCTACATACAATTCCCAAGGCTTATTTTTATACGAATATCGAACCAATAAGGTACTTTCATCTGGAGATAAGCTGACTTCATGAGCTCCATCTTTTGTTAAAATAGGCTGTAAAACCAGATTTGCAACATCCAATTTATAAAAACTTCTGTTTCCTGGATGTGTAGTCGTTGTAGTCAAATAAAAAGACTTTTTATCTTTTGCCAAACTAACGTTGCGCACTTCCCAATTTCCTTTGGTCAATTGTGTTTTCTTTTTTGACTTTAAATTGTAAGCATACAAGTGAGAATAACCGGTTTCTTCGGACTGAAAATAAACGGTTTCATTTTCACCTAAAAACCCAAGCGTTCCTCTTCCGTAAGAATTGGAAGGAATTCCAGGTCCGCCAATCCAAGCTTCATCGTGTTGATGATCTAATTCCTGAAAAGTTCCATTTTCTAAATTCAAACTGACAATCCAACGGTCTTTGTTGTCTTGACTTCTTATTTCGGCTACAGCAAAAGAGCCATTTTCATTGTAAATAGGTTCTTGAACAACGATTAGTTTGTTCTTTTTTTCTGCAGTTTTTGATTTTTCATACAACTCAAAATATTTTGGAACATCCTGAATGTGACTCAACGATGAAAAATTCATGAAATAAACAGAATCTTTAGCGATGTTGTACACTCCGAATTTGGTTGCCAACAAATTATCCACAGAAACTTTTTCCTTCGTATCTTCAATTTGGTTATATCCATCGGCAGTGATGAAAAGTTCCATTTTTTCATTCTTACGTTCTGATTCTTCAATTAATCTGAAAGTAGCAAAATTCCCTTTTGGATCTACTTTCAAGCTTCCAAATGTGTTTTTCCCATAATAATACGGTTTTGGAAAATCCGATTTTATAGTTTTTGACTTTGCCAAATTCCATTTTCTCAATGCTTCCTGATCTCTAACAAATTGGAATAATTCTTCTTGTTGGGTTTTCAAGAAAGATTCTTTTTCGATTGCAGCATCTTCTCCTTTTCCTCGTCTAAAATTAGTCACTTGAATGAAAGATCCTTCGTTGCTATTGAATTGGAACAGGTTTTCATTTTGTCTGAAATAAAGAATTCCTGGCACCGTACTTATTTGCAAATTAGCAATTGGACTGCTTTGTTGGTATAGCTTTTTACTCGTTTTACTCTTTACTGAGTATGAAAACAATCTCCCTTTATCGATATAATAATATAAATCTGGATTAGTTGTTTTCTTGAAATCTAATTTTGAAAAAGCAGCTTCAGTTGGTGGTGCTAATTCGGGTTTTGACAATCCATTTTTCCAAAAATAAGTACTAGTACCCAATTCATTTTTTGGATTCCAATCAAAATACACTTTCTGACCATCTAAAGACCATCTTTCGTTTTCTGGAGATACTCCAACGAAGGTATTCCCTTTCATGATTTCTTCCAGTTTTAGCGTTTGACTTTGAATCGTCATGGAAAACAAAATACCGATAACAAGGATTATTTTTTTATTCATTTTATTCTTTATATTAAAAATAGATTCTAAAATTATTTCAAAAATTCTTATTGAAAGCCTTTAAATACTTAATATTTGTTGTGCTAAATATTTTGCCACACCTTCATTATCATTAGTCAAAATCACTTCTAAATGAGATAATTTATCTTTCAAACTATCTGGTGCATTTCCCATAACTAAACCTTTACCGGAAGATTTTAGCATATTTTCATCATTATATCCATCCCCAAAAGAAATAGATTCTTCAAAAATAAAATTCTCCTTTTCTAAAATTTTAGCGATAGCAACACTTTTATCTACTGATTTGTCCATAAATTCCAAACAAAATGGCAAACTAAACGCATGACTAAAAAGCCCTGTGTGATTTTCTAAAATTTGGTCTCGCAATTCAATTAATTTTGAATGTTTAGGATGTGTAAAGAATACTTTTATGGCACTCCAATCTTCTAAACTATCAAAATCTACTAATTCAGGATGGTAATGCACTTCGGGTTGAAACTCATTTAATTTTTCATTGTGTTTATTCGTTTGCCAAACATTCTCTCTAAATAATACCGTTGTAATTTCAGGATCAATATCTAAAGACAAAACGGATTTAACGGCATCGCTTTCCATATTAATAGAAAAGAGGAGCTCTTTTTCAGGGGAATGTATGCGCGCTCCGTTTGAGGTAACTAAATATAGTGGAATATCTAATGATGCCACAATAGGCATTGCATCCAAGTGATGACGGCCGGTGGCAACAATGATTAAATAGTTTTGATTGTGTAATTCTTGAAAAATAGTTTTGGTATATTGGGATATTTTGTGGTCTGAATTGAGTAAAGTTCCGTCTAAATCACTAATAACTACTTTAATTTTTTCTTTTAAAATCATTTCTTTTTAACTGACAATTTAATAGTTTCAAATTTATTGCATTTCAAAGAGATACAAAAGGAATCTATTGGTTTTTATTTTAAACAGTTAAAAAATATCCATTGGTACTTTACAAAAATGAGTGGAAAGAGGATTCATTATCTATGTTAAATAAACACTCTTTCCACTAAAATAATACTTTAAAATAAATAATCTTGATTCTTTCCTAATCGTTATTTTCAATCATTTTATAGGCGTCAATGACTTTTTTAACTAATCGGTGTCTTACAATGTCTTTATCATCCAGATAAATAATTCCAATTCCATCAATATCTTTCAAAACTAACAATGCTTCTTTGAGTCCAGAAATAGTTCTTCGTGGTAAATCAACTTGCCCAGGATCACCAGTTATCATAAACTTAGCGCTTTTACCCATTCTAGTTAAAAACATTTTCATTTGAGAATGTGTGGTGTTTTGCGCTTCATCCAAAATAACAAAAGCATTATCAAGCGTTCTTCCGCGCATGAATGCCAAAGGTGCTATCTGGATAATCCCTTTTAGAATATAATCCTCCAATTTTTCATTTGGCAACATATCCCGCAAAGCGTCATACAAAGGCTGCATATACGGATCTAATTTTTCTTTCATATCACCAGGCAGAAAACCTAGATTTTCCCCAGCTTCTACTGCTGGACGCGTCAATATGATGCGTTTTACTTGCTTTTCTTTGAGTGCCTTAACTGCCATAGCGACTCCAGTATATGTTTTTCCGGTTCCAGCAGGACCAACAGCAAAAACCATATCATTTTTTCCCATGGTATCTACAAGTAGTTGCTGGTTAGGTGTCATTGGTTTAATGATTTTCCCACCTACTCCATGCACCAAAATTTTGTCGTGATCGCCCATTCTTTCCGCCTGTTTCCCATCACTTAAAATAACACGTTCAATAACATTATTGTCAATAGTGTTGTACCGTGTAAAATGGAGCATTAACCGTTGAAAACGTTTTTCAAACTCGTCTAAAACCTCTTTTTCTCCAAAAGCTTTTATGGTTGTTCCCCGAGCGACAATTTTCAATTTTGGATAGTATTTTTTAATTGTTTCAAGATGAGTGTCTTGAGCGCCCCAAAAGTCTTTTGGAGCGATGTCTATGAGCTCGATTATTCTTTCGTTCAAATGAGGTAGTTTTTAAGTTATTTTAATTTAAAGTCACTCTCAATCCAATTCCGTTTGAATTGGTAATTAAATCTAGTCTTGGATCGTTGAATTGTTCGTATCCTGTAGCATTTTGATTGTTATAATCAGTAACTACATTTTTAATTTTATTAGAAAAACCAATCTTGATAGGAATGGCTACTATGACTGCTGCAATACCAATATAAGTCATTAATGATGGGTAATTATTTTTCTCGTCTTGAAGAGTATACTGCCCGCCTCCAATTGGTGTTGCAGATATTCCAGATGCAGTAACTCCTTGAACTAAATCAGCAGTCAGAAATCCAAGACCACCAATAAGCAAAATGTTTCCAAGTGTTTTTTTAGATCTACCATCATTATAATCTTGTAGTAATTGTTGATTGTCTTTTAACAATTCCCTTACTTGATTAGGTGAAATTTTTTGGCTTTCAGAATCTAAAATAGTTCCGTTAGACTTGTAAACTAATTTTTGCGAATGCGATTGTAAGCTACAAAAGAAAAGAAGAATAAAAAATAGCGGTTTGATCATGTGTTAGTTTAAATTGAAATTAAAATTCTAATTAATTAAAGCCGAAAATACTTTAGCTTTGCGTTTCTCAAATTTAATGAAAATTAGGTTTACAAAACACCAATAGTTATAAACAAATTTATGTCAATAATTACCCTTACTTCCGATTATGGCTTGAAAGACCACTTTGTAGGTGCGCTAAAAGGAAAGATTTTAACTGAGTATTCCGAAGCTAAAATCATTGACATTTCACATGATATTGACCCATTTAACACAGTAGAAGCAAGTTACGTTATTGGAGCATCGTATGGGAGTTTCCCAAAAGGTACTGTACACATTATAGGCGTTGATATGGAATTCAATAAAGAGAATCAACATATTGTGATGCAATGGAACGATCATTATTTTATTGCCGCTGATAATGGGATTTTGAGCATGCTTTCGCAAAAAATTGTTCCGCAAAAAATAGTCGCAATTAACATTCATGATCGTTTACCCAGCGATGCGACTGATCTAGATGTCTTTGTAAAAGTAGCCTGTCATCTCGCCAAGGGTGGTTTGATGAATGTCATAGGCAAAGAAATACAAGCCATCAAGCAAGTTACAAATCTGCAAGCTACTGTTTCTGATAATGGAAATTCAATAAAAGGACACGTAATTTATATTGACCATTTTGGAAATGTAATTACCAATATTTCTAAAAAATATTTTATAGAGGTGGCCAAAGGAAGGCCTTATGAAATTGTTATGAAAACTAAAAATATCAAAACAATTTTGCCTAACTATTCAGCAATTGCGAATTCTGTTAAATATCCAATAAAATCATATGAGGGGGAAAAATTAGCTATTTTTAACGAAGCCGGTTTTCTTGAAATTGCTATTTTTAGAAGCAATCCTTCTAAAGTTGGTTCAGCGAATAGTTTATTAGGATTGAATTATAGAGATATTATTATTATAAAATTCGTTTAAACTTTAAACAAAAATCTAAATGTTTGTACGCATAGTAAAATTGAGTTTTCACCAGGAACACATTCCTGCCTTTTTAGAAAACTTCGAGTTAATGAAGGATAAAATACGAAATGCGCCCGGAAATCGTTTCTTAGAATTGTATCAGGACAAAAGCAATAAAAGTACTTTCTTTACCTACAGTTATTGGGAAACCGAAGCCGATTTAGAAAATTATCGAAATTCGGAACTTTTTTATGATGTTTGGACATTTACCAAGAAATTATTCAACGACAAACCGGAAGCATGGAGCGTGGATAAATTAGTTACTTTAGAATAAAAAATAGTTTAAAGTTTAAGGTTTAAAGTTTTTGGATTGAGAACTTTAAACCTTAAACATTTGAAACTTTAAACAAAAAACAAATGAAATCAATAGTATTACGAGAGATAAAATCCTTTTTCGGTTCGCCTATAGGTTACTTAGTTATTGCCATTTTTTTAATTATCAACGGATTGTTTCTTTGGGTTTTCGAAGGAGATTATAATATTTTGAATACCGGTTTTGCTGATTTGACTCCGTTTTTTACTTTGGCACCATGGATTTTGATATTCTTGATTCCTGCAGTAACCATGCGCAGTTTTTCGGATGAAAAAAAACAAGGAACATTAGAATTATTGCTGACGAAACCATTAAGTATTTGGCAAATTGTAAACGGAAAATTTCTCGGTGCTTTACTTTTAATTGTAATGGCAATTATTCCAACATTCATTTATGTAGCCGTTATTTCTAATTTAGGAATGCCAGAAGGCAATATCGATATGGGAAGTACGATTGGTTCTTATTTTGGATTATTATTCTTAATTGCCGCCTATTCAGCCATTGGAATATTCACATCAACGTTATCTGATAATCAAATTGTAGCTTTCATTGTAGCCGTGTTTTTATGTTTTTTCTTCTATTTTGGTTTTGAAGGTTTTGCGTCAGTAATTCCAAGTATTTCCTCCTTTATATCTTCTTTTGGTATGCAAAATCATTTCAAAAGCATGAGTCGTGGCGTATTAGACACAAGAGATATCCTTTATTTTACAAGCATGACCGTTGTCTTTCTTTCTTTTACAGTTTTTAATCTAAAATCTTTCAAATCGTAATGACAATATCTAAGAAAAACAACTTAAAAGCAGTATTGATTATACTAACAATTGTATTGGTTTTGAATGTAATGGGTCGTTCGTTTTTTCATCGTTTTGATTTAACAAATGATAAAAGATACACCCTTTCCCCTACTTCTTTGACTATTATTAAGCAAGTCCAAAATCCGTTGTCTATAAAAGTATATATGCAAGGTGATTTGCCGGCAGAATTCAAACGTTTACAACAAGAAACGAAGCAATTATTGGAAGAATTCCAGGCATACAACAAAAATATTGTTTTTGAATTCGTAGATCCTTTGGAGAACAAAGACGCTAGCATGGACAATATTAAAGACTTGTATCGCAAAGGTCTTACGCCAATAAACATAACCGTTGACGATAAAGGAAAGCAATCTCAAGCGATGGTTTTTCCTTGGGCGATTGCCGTTTACGACAATAAAGAAGTGAATATTCCATTGTTGAAAAACATTATGGGAGCCTCAACTACCCAGAAAGTAATTGGCTCTGTGCAGCATTTAGAATATTCCATTGCCGAAGGTTTGAATAAGATTACCAAAGCCAAACAAAAGAAAATTGCTGTTATCAAAGGTAACGGTGAATTGGAGGATATTTTGATGGCCAAATTTCTCTTACAAGTTCGTGAGAGTTATTTTATCGGTCCATTTACTTTAGATTCGGTTGCCAAAAATCCTATTGGAAGTTTAGAAGCTATAGAAAAATATGACTTGGCAGTTATTGCTAAACCAACCGAAACATTTACCGATTCGGAAAAACAAGTTTTAGATCAATTTATAATCAACGGCGGAAAAACATTGTGGTTGGTAGATCAAGTTTCGGCAGAAATGGACAGTTTGTACAATCCCTCTGGAGCAACATTGGCCTATCCAAGAGATTTGAATTTGAATGATATGTTCTTTAAATACGGAATCCGAATCAATCCTGATTTAGTAAAAGACGAACAAGGAAGTCCAATAAAATTAGCTACGGGAGAACAAGGAAGTGCCACTCAATTTCAAGAATTCAATTGGAAATTTGCACCTCAGATATATCCAAATAGCTTGCATCCGATAGTGAAGAATTTAGGCGGAATCAAATTTGATTTTGCGAATCCGATTGACACCTTAAAAAACGGTATTAAGAAAACCATTTTGTTACAATCCTCACAATATTCCAAGAAAATAGGAACACCAGCGGAGATAAATCTGAATATCGTTGCCGAAGAAACTTCGCCAAACGATTACCTTAATAAAGGAAAAATTCCGCTTTCTGTTTTATTGGAAGGTTCATTTCGTTCAATGTTTGAAAATCGCGTGTTACCATTTGAACAAAAAACATTTCAAGCTACAGGAAAAGAGAACAAAATGATTGTGATTTCGGATGGTGATTTGATAAAAAACCAATTGGATAAAAACTTTCAACCGGTAGAATTGGGTTATGATCAAAGATCTGGTAATTTGTATGACAACAAAGATTTCCTTATAAATTGTGTGAATTATTTACTGGATGATACCGGACTTATTAACATTCGAAGCAAAGATCTTGATTTACCTCTATTGGATAAAGAAAAAGTTTATGAAAACTATACCCGAACACAAATCCTAACTATCGGGCTTCCAATTCTTATTTTAGGTCTTTTTGGTGTCGTATTTACTTTCCTTCGAAAAAGAAAATACAGCAAATAGATGTTAATAAAAAAGTTTCCAAACTAGAATAGTTTACGATATATTTGTAAAATGTATCGTATTTCTGAATTAAAGAAATACCTTAAAAAATAAAACAAAACAGATGAAATTTATAGTATCGAGTTCGTACTTATTGAAACAATTACAAGTTTTAGGTAACGTTATCAACAGCAGTAATACTTTGCCTATTTTAGATAACTTTTTATTTGATTTAGACCATAATGTGCTAACGGTTTCTGCTTCTGATTTAGAGACAACCATGTCTGCCACTTTAGGAATTGATTCAGAAAGTAAAGGAAGCGTTGCTGTCCCTGCAAAATTGCTTTTGGAAATCCTTAAAACATTCCCAGAACAGCCTTTAACTTTCACGGTTGAAGAAAACAGTACGATAGAAATCAGTTCTAATTCTGGAAAATATGCTTTGGCTTATGCTCCTGGAGATGAATTTCCAAAATCCGTTAACTTAGACGATCCATCTGTAACACTTGTTCCTGCTGATGTTTTGGCAACAGCCATAAGCAAAACAATATTTGCTGCAGGAAATGATGATTTGCGTCCAGTAATGTCAGGTGTATTCTTCCAGTTTTCGCCACAAGGATTGACTTTTGTAGCAACTGATGCTCACAAATTAGTGAAATATGCGCGTACTGATGTAGTGGCTTCTCAAGTGGCTGATTTTATTATGCCAAAGAAACCTTTGAACATTTTAAAAAATATTCTTGGCACTTCGGATGCTGAAGTAAAAATTGAATATAACGATTCGAATGCTACTTTTTCTTTTGACAATTATGTTTTAATGTGCCGTTTAATTGATGGAAAATATCCAAATTACGAAGCGGTAATTCCAAAAGAGAATCCAAATAAATTAATGATTGACCGTTCTCAATTTTTGAGTTCTGTGCGTCGTGTAGCTATCTTTTCGAACAAAACTACACACCAGATTCGTTTAAAAATCGCTGGAGCTGAATTGAATGTTTCTGCTGAAGATATTGATTATAGTAATAAAGCCGAAGAAAGATTGACTTGTGATTATCAAGGTGACGATATGCAAATTGGGTATAATTCTCGTTTCTTGACTGAAATGTTGACTAACTTGCAATCGGATATGATTATGCTTGAAATGTCATTACCAAACAGAGCCGGAATCCTTACTCCTGTTGATGGGTTAGAAGAAGGTGAAACTGTTACCATGCTTGTAATGCCAGTAATGCTGAACAGTTAACATTATATTTTGAAATTGTTATATTTTGATTTTTAAAATTGAAATATAATACTTACCATTGCATAACAAATACGCTATTAACCAAACCATTTTTATATTTAAAAAACCGTCTCGTTTAATTATGAGACGGTTTTTTTTATTCGTTATGGAGGAAATAAAACTTTGTATTCCCTTTTTTCAATGCTTCTTTAGCATCTTTATGATTTTTTTCAAATGTTTCTATATTTGAACCTTTGCAAATACCATAGGAATAATGATACTTTAAAATTTCAAGATCTTTCTTTCCAAATTCTTTTTTATCTGATTTACAAATTGAAAAATAACTATTGCAATCTGAATTACCCAGTTCTTGATAAAAATAACCTAAAGATCGTATAAAATTAATCTTCAAATAAGTCAATATCTGCTCTTCATTTAGATTTTTTTTCTCGCTAATTTTTAAGGAACAACTATAAATATTTTGTTTATTATTCCATAAAAGATAATAGCCATCATTCCCTCGTATTCTTGCGTCTAAATTGACTTCATTAGTATCGCTTATAGAATAAATAAAATAGTTTGATTTATCTTTATCTTTTACCACAGTAATTTTTAATGAATCAATTTCTTTATCAAGATAATGAATAAATTCACTAAGTTTTTTACTATTGTATTTACTGACCGATTTGTCAAAATAAATTTTCACTTCATCTTTCCAAATTTTCATTGTTGGTTTTAATCGCTCTTCTTTATTTTGATATTTTTTATTAAAAACTAATTGTTTATAGTGTTCTAAAAAAATAGAATCTTTTTCTTCATAAAGAACTTTTACTCCTTTCTCTTCATATCCATTAATCATTATTAAAGTATCGTTTTTGATAATATTAAAACCAATTGAATCTATAACTTTATTACCACTTTTTTTCAATGATTTATAATTTTTGTATAGCATGTAAGTTGCTTTACTATACGAATTATGCTGATTATGCTGAGAAAAAATTAACGAGGTGAAGGTAAATAACAAAAATACAAATATATTTTTTTTCATAAATTTTATCTTTTTTTGAAAAATGAAAGTAGTAATTTAAATTTATGCTCTCTATTTTTTAAGATTTTTTTTATAAAAAAGAATTTCTAAATCACTCCCATTTTTTTCATCAGGAAAGTAGCACTTCTGTTTTTACAAATTCCGTCTCGAAGTTTGTAGTCAAAATGGAGTTCATTATTGATAATTTCTACTTCAAAACATTTATTAGTCAATATATTTGGGTATTCATTTGCAGTCAGGCAAACTTCAATATCGTGTGTAGCAATGGCTCCAACTGCTTTTTTACCAATCACTTTTTTGACTACTTCGATTGTTCCATTTCGTTTATCATCTGAATTAGTTCCGCGTAATATTTCATCTAGCAAAACAAAAGCGGGTCTGTCTTCCAGTTCATCCATAATTTGCTTTAAGCGCTTAATCTCAGCAAAGAAATACGATTCACTATCAGACAACGAATCCGATAATCGCATGGAAACTAAAACTGGTAACGGATGCACATTTGCTTGGCTGGCACAAACCGGTGAACCCATTCCTGATAAAACCATATTGATTCCTAAGCTTCTCAAAAAGGTACTTTTTCCGGACATATTAGAACCCGTTAAAATCATAAAGGATTGCGGTTGAAAACGGACATCATTCCCTATTCTGGTTTTCTCATTCAATAACGGATGACTTAAATCCGTGAAATCAATTTCAAAATTTGTATTTAATGTTGGATATACAAACTGCGGATTATTATACGAAAGATTGGCCAAACTGTTCAACATCTCGAACTCACCAATAACTTCCAACCATGCTTCTAAGGCTGCTGTATGATCGTTTTTCCATTGAATTAAGGATTTTAGAACATGCAGATTAAAAAGAAAAGTTCCGTTAAAAACTGAAGCCGTAAATAAATTTGAGATACTATCCATTTTAGAAAATAAATCGCCTAACTGTTTGAAGTGTACACTAGCATTTTCTTTTTTGAAGGTTAGTTTTTGTTGCAAATGGATTAACTTTTCAGATTGAAAAGACTCTTCTTCAATCTTCTGCAACAACAAACCATACTGTTTAATGGTTTTATCAATGGCTGTAGAATTGGAAATTTCGGCCTGAATTCGCTTCATGAATCTACCCAAAATAATTAAATTTAGAACAAATAAATACGACAAAACAGAAACAAAAAAAGTATTCGAAGTCACTGCATAACCAATTGAAAAAACCAGAAAAAGAAGCGGTGTAAAATAAGAAATAAAAACACTCATTTTAGACAAAGGCTTGCTATTGAAGGTACTCCACTTGAGTAAAGTTTCATAATTCAATTGATTGTCATTGCTTATTTTGGCGAAAGCCAAAAATTCCTGACGCCAATCGAATTTTTCTGATAATTCGTTTACTGCTTGGTGGTTTCTAAGAATCTCATCATTTGGCAAAAGAGTCAGAAGTTGGTTTGCCAGCGTTCTCTTTCCAATAAAAGTAGCCGTTCTATTCAAGTTTTGAAACAAAGAATGTTCTCCAAAAATATCTAAATCATACGCATACGGATGGTGAAAATCATTGAATTCCTGTCCGTTTTCGAAAGGGATTTTATTTCTTTCCAAATAGGAAATTTCATTCTGATTGATTTCCAATAACGCTTTATTTACTTGCTTTCGGAAAAGTAATTTGGTGTGCATGCGCATCAAGAATACAAATAATCCAAAAAGAAGCACTGACAAAACAATGAAAATAATTTCGCTATTTTTGATGTAATAATACATCGATACTAAAAAAAATACAATAGCCAACAATCGTAAAAGACTTATGCTATTATACTTTTTATTAATGCTACTTAATACAGTTGAAAATTCTTCTTTTTTTATTTTGTATATTTTCATATTTCATTTGAATGAATGACAAATATAACAAATTAGATTTCGGACTACCTCCAAATTTAGCAGACTAATCAATATGAATTGCTAAAATTGGAATTTCAAAATTGGTAGCTATTTTTTTTGTTAAACTTGGTTTGAAAATGCCTTCAAAAAAACCTCTTTTATAAGTAAGCATTGTCAGAATATCTACATCTTTATACATTATAAAATCCAGAATCGTTTCTTTAACTTCATCACTTGTAATCACAAAGAACTCAACAGCTTCATTTATAAATTCTTCTTCCCATTTTGCTACAGTATCCTTAGAAACATCAGAATCACTGGTTTTTACATATAAACATTTGACCTTGGCTTTTGTTTTTTTGGCAATATCCAAAACCATTTTTAATGCTTTTTTATCTTTAGCTCTAAAGCGAGTTGTAAAACCAATAACTTCTATTTTTTTAAATTTTGCTTCTTCAGGGACGCATAGCATAGGCACATCAATTCCAGCGATTACTGATCCTGCATTAGTCCCAACAAAAAAAGCATCCCAACCAGTAGCCCCAGAAGTACCCATGATTACAAAATCTATTTTGTCTTCTTTAATGGATCTTTTTATATTAAACAGTAATTCTCCATCCATAAGCCTGTGTGTCATTTTTATTTTATCCAAATGACGCTCTTCGGCAATGGCACGTAATTTTGGAACTTCGTCCTTGAACATATCAAATTGAGATAATTCTAATGAATCATAGATAACCGCATAATTTTCAGGAAAAAACTGATTATCATATATTGGCAATTGAAAGGTGTGCAATAAAACGAGTTCTCCCTGAACTATTTTTGCAAATTCTAAAGCATGGACAAAAGCATTTGTAGCAACTTCAGAAAAATCTGTTGGAAATAGAATTTTTTTCATTTTATTAAGTATTAAACAGTTCGTATATAAAAAAGTTTAGCTTTTTCTTTCGATTAATTAAATAATATCTAAGTTAAATTCATTCGTGTATCGCTAAAATAGGTACATTGACATGAAAAGTTAATTTTTTTGAGAGACTGATTTTAAATAATTTTTCAAAGAAATTTTTATGATATACGTGCATCGCAATCATATTAATTTTATGTAAATCGATGAAATTTAAAATTATGCCTTCAACATCATCACCTGAAATAGAATGTAAAACAATGTTATGATTTTTAATTAAATCATTCCAATCTTCCATTTGGTTGTTCTTACTTTCACGCTGAGGCGATGCTATATGCAAACAATCAATATGAGCTTGAAATACTTTGGATAAAGCCATTACATGCTTAAAAGATTCGATATCGTCAGATTTGTATTCAGTGATAAAAAGTAAGTTTTTAATAGGTTGGTATTTGCAACGCTCTGGAATGGCTAGAACAACAGCTTTTACGTCATTCATTACTTTTGTGGCAACAGTTCCTAAAAAAGTCTCTTTTAAACCCGTCGCACCTTTAGTTCCCATTACAATAAAGTCTATATTTTCATGCTTAGTAATTTTTTCAATTTCATGAATCAAATTCCCTAAAATTAGAACATGACTTATTTTTACTTTATCCAAGTTATTTTCTTCAGCAATCTCCCTTAAAACAGGAACTTCATCTTTGTAGTTTTCAAAACTACTCAACTCTGCAACGTCATAAATTTCATGTAAGTATTCTGAAACATTGACATAATTTGCCTGTGGTAATTGATAAACATGCATAGTAATAATCTCAGCATCTATAGAGTCAGCTAGTTTTAATGCGTAAATAAATGCATTTTTTGATACCTCTGAAAAGTCTGTTGGAAATAAAATTTTTTTCATAATACAAACTAATTTATTGAAAATCAATAATCTATATAAATTTACGAAAGAAAAAATAAAATAATATGATAATTGTCAGTTAAGTGAATTTTTAACAAAAAATAAAGTTAATGGTTTAATAAGCAGGTCTTGTTGCCTTATCTATTTTACTTACTTTTGCATAAAATTGAATACAAGTATGATATCACAAGATTCCATAGTAGCACTAGCAACTCCTTCAGGAGCCGGAGCAATAGCCGTAATCCGAATTTCCGGCGAAAATGCCATTACTATTGGTGATTCTGTTTTTCGATCCATCAAAAACAAAAGTTTAACAACACAAAAAACACATACCTTACACCTTGGCCATATTGTGGACAATACCAAAACTTTGGACGAAGTGTTGGTATCCATTTTCAAAGGACCAAATTCGTATACTGGAGAAAATACAATTGAAATTTCTTGTCACGGTTCTACTTATATACAGCAACAAATTATCCAGTTATTGCTTAGAAAAGGTTGCCGCATGGCCGATGCGGGCGAGTTTACCCTAAGAGCATTCTTGAACGGCAAACTCGATTTATCGCAGGCAGAAGCAGTAGCCGATTTAATTTCATCCGATAATGAGGCGTCACACCAAATTGCGATGCAGCAAATGCGTGGCGGTTTTAGCAATGAAATTGCAAAACTTCGTGAAGAACTATTAAATTTTGCTTCATTAATCGAACTCGAATTAGACTTTGCCGAAGAAGATGTTGAATTTGCAGATAGAACTCAATTTCATGAATTATTGAACCGAATAGAATTTGTTCTGAAACGCCTCATCGATTCATTTGCAGTAGGAAATGTTATTAAAAACGGCATTCCCGTAGCGATTGTAGGTGAACCCAATGTGGGAAAATCGACGCTTTTGAATGCTTTATTAAATGAAGAACGCGCCATAGTATCTGAAATTGCAGGAACGACACGCGATACTATTGAAGATGAATTGGTGATAGGCGGTATAGGATTCAGATTCATCGATACAGCTGGAATTCGGGAAACCGAAGATGTAGTAGAAAGCATTGGAATCAAAAAAACATTCGAAAAAATAGAGCAAGCCCAAGTAGTCGTTTTTCTATTTGATAGTTCCGAGTTTAAAGTTTCAGGTTTAAAGTTAAAAGTAGAACTGGAAAAAATTAAGAATCAGTTTCCATTGAAACCTCTTGTAATTATAGGTAACAAAGCCGACAAATTAGAAGAAAATGAAATTGAAAATTTAAGAAATGAAATTCCTGAAATCTTACTTATTTCTGCCAAAGAAAAACTAGGTGTTGAGGATTTAAAAAATCAACTACTATCCTTTGTAAATACCGGAGCATTACGAAATAACGAAACAATCGTTACTAATACAAGGCATTACGATTCTTTACTAAAAGCTTTAGATGAAATACAAAAAGTGAAATTTGGTCTTGAAACGAACTTGTCAAGTGACTTAATGGCGCTTGATATTCGGGAAGCGTTGTATCATTTTGGGATGATTACAGGTCAAGTTACTAATGATGAATTGTTAGGTAATATATTTGCTAATTTCTGCATCGGAAAGTAATTTTTACTAGAACTTTAAATAAATTTATTGTACGGCTTTTTTCGCTATACACTGCAAGTCTGCCGTCATTGTACTAAAAATAGAAACCCAAAATAAGCTTCTCCAAAAAATTGGGAAGCGCTTTTTTGGGTTGTGTTTTTTACCGTCGCCAGCTTTATAAGTTTCATGACTATCATGAGTAGTGAACTCTTTTACAAAACCATAAAATTTCTAAAGCCAATAAAATGCTTAACCAATAAAAAATGGTATCTTTAATGTATGAAAAAGCATCATACTATCATCATAGCTGGAGCCGGAGGAATAGCCGAAGCTGTTGCTTTGTTACTAGTAGAATGGAGCGAAATCACTCCATCCCTTTTTATTGGTGACAGAACCCATACAAAAGCAAAGAAAGTAGCCCAATGGATTCAGGATGGAACAACAAAAACCTGCTCCGTTACTGCTTTTCACCTCGATGAGAAAGAACTTACCGATGAAATGAAAACGATATTCTTACAAGGCGCTATTATCTTGGATTGCCTTCCGGGTAGTCAAGCCCCAAGAATAGCACAGTTTGCCAAAGACTTTAACCTTCATTACGCCAACCTTACAGAATATGTTTCTGAAACTAAAGAGATAATCGCATTGGCAAAAGATGCTAAAACTGGTTTTATGCTTCAAACTGGGTTAGCTCCAGGTTATATAGATGTACTAGCCAATAGTCTTTATCAACAGTTTTGCATAGACTTTGAAGTAGATACAGTAGATAAGCTGGAATTTAAAGTTGGAGCACTTACCAATAATGCTGTTGCACCACATTTTTACGGATTCACTTGGAGTCCAGTAGGTGTGGCTACTGAATATCTAGAAGATACCATTGTCTTAAGGGATTTTAAAAAAACTACACTACCCTCTTTGTCTGAAAGAAAAACCATTATTATTAATGGAATCACATATGAAGAAGATCTTACTTCAGGAGGTGCAGCAGATTTACCTGATGCCTTATCTGGAAAAGTGCGTTCCTTAGATTACAAAACCTTGCGCCATCCTGGTCATTATGCTTGGGTTCAAGAGCAAATTTCTACAATAATGAATAAACAGGATACAATAAAAAGCCTACAAGACAAAATGGAGGCAATAATCCCTCACATAGAAGATGACAAAATTGTTTTGTATGTAGCTGTTGAAGGTAAAGATGCAACCGGAATGTTGCGAAGACGCGAAATTGCAAAATGCATTCTTCCTCAAAAAGTGGGGAAACATCAATTGAGAGCCATTCAAACTACTACCGCAGCACCACTAGCACAAGCAGCTCAATTACTCCTTGAAACACCTCATAATGGAGTTGTATTACAAGGTCAAATTGATACAAAGTCTTTTTTGAATGGGAATTATATTGCAAATGTCTACGAAAAAATACAACTATAACAATTACTATAAAAACATTTTACCAAAACTTTAGAAAAACAATTTTCTGCTGCCTTATCGCAATTTATGAATTTGAAGTAATAGAAATCCCATACTTTAATTAACAATCTATAAATAGAAGACATAAAAGATACACTTTTTTTTTAGAACTAATCACTTTTCAGCCAACCCGTAATACTCATTCTAGTATTTTGGTTAACCAAAACTTCATGCACTAATTCATCACTTTTGAATAAAACGGTTTTGCCTTGAGTAGGTACTATTTTCTGATTGTTGTTGAGTTGATGAATCAGTAATTCGCCACCGTCACTTTCTTGCCAATTACTCTTCAAATAACTAATTATGGAGTATTTTATACTGGGAATATTCTTGAATTGATTCAGATATTTCAAATAAAAATCACCCGACTCATACAACGAATAATGAAATTTATAACCCGTTATTCCAACATAACAACTTTGGTTCAGATAGATAATAAATGCTTCTATTTGAGCAAAAAATTCATTTTCGAATGCGTTATTGTGCTTTTTATCCAACCAATAAATAGAATCACTTCGCACCGCGCTATCGTAAGAAATAGACTCTGAGTTGCCAGTTCCTGCTTCAATCAATAAACTTTGTTGGTTTAAGGCAAGTAAATTTTGTTTTAAGCTGTTGGCCAAAGTATCATTTAAAAATGTTCGGATATTCCAACATTATTTTCAATATGAGAGGTAATTAAATCCTCAAAGCTATTTTTCATGTCTGTTTTTGATGACTAAAATACTGCCAACGGTCCAAGGCAGGCTAAAACAAAGTGGTAATACCTAATTCTGAAATAAATAAAAATTTATATTTAGAATTCACCTCTTTTTAAAAACAGAAAGAATATAAACACAATATAAATTTTAAAAAAAAAATCATTTAAGAAACTACAAAATAGGAATTTCTTAAATGATTTATAGGGTAGAAAATGTTTGCTATCTATAATTTACTAATAAAGCTTCCGTAAATATCCTTGAACTGATAGCCTTCGGAGAAACGGTCTTTGCTCAGTTTTTTATATTCAACCAATCCCCAAAGAATAAATTCTTTCATGAAGAATTTATCTTCTTTTTCCAGTTGAGGCTGATATTTCTTGATTAAAACTTCAAGCGGAACAATACTTCCCAAGATTCTTTCATATTCTTCATTCGAACAATCGTCTAATAATTCGAAACCACTTTCAGCGAAAAACCATTCAATAATATCCGTGTAGACTGTTTTTTCATTTTGTTTTTCCAGTTTTTCAATTTTTGGAAAATAAGCCGGGAAAAAAGTATGAATCGCATCGCCTAATAGATGTTGTGCCACAACGGCTGCTCCCTCCTGCTCACCTTCATAAACCAATTCTACTTTACCGGTTATGGCAGGAATAATTCCCATAAAATCAGACAAACGCAACGTGGTTTTATCGTCTCCAGACTTCAAAGCCCTTCTTTCTGCTGTGCTTAATAAATTCTCAAAAGCCGTTATACTCAATCGAGCACTTACTCCGCTTTTGTTATCAATATATTCGCTTTCGCGTGCTTCAAAACTAATTTGTTCTAATAAATCCCTGGCTAACGAAGGCACGTAAACCATATCGCTTTGTGTTACATCCAGTTTAGCTTCCTGTTCTGTAATGGTTCTGGCAATTTTTATCGAATCAGGGTAATGGGTTAGAATTTGGGAACCAATTCTGTCTTTTAATGGTGTTACAATACTACCACGATTGGTATAATCCTCTGGATTTGCAGTGAAAACAAATTGCATATCCAGTGGCATTCTTAATTTAAAACCACGAATTTGGATATCGCCTTCTTGTAGAATATTAAATAGAGCAACTTGAATACGCGCCTGTAAATCTGGCAATTCGTTGATTACAAAAATACATCGATTCGCTCTTGGTATCATCCCAAAATGGATTACACGATCATCCGCATACGACAATTTCAAATTCGCAGCTTTTATTGGATCGACATCACCTATTAAATCTGCAACGGTAACATCTGGCGTGGCTAATTTTTCGAAAAAACGATCGCTTCTGTGCAACCATGAAATGGGAGTTTCATCTCCTTTGATTTCAATTATGTCTTTGGCAAAACGAGAAATGGGATTCAAAGGGTCATCATTGATTTCGGAACCCGTCACAAACGGAATGTACTCGTCTAATAATTCGATCATTTTACGTGCCAATCTGGTTTTGGCTTGACCACGAAGCCCCAACAAATTTATGTTGTGACGCGATAAGATAGCGCGTTCTAATTCTGGAATAACTGTGTTTTCAAACCCATGAACGCCTTCGAAGGTAGGCTTTCCTGATTTTATTTTTTCTCTTAGGTTAGCACGCAATTCATCTTTAATGCTTTTGCTTTCATAACCTGATTTTTTTAATTCGCCTAGTGTTTTTATATTGTCTATTTTCATGTTTTTGAATTGTCTTTCGTCTTGTTTCTTTTCTATAATCCTTTATTTTATTCTCTTCTTACGATTGGTTTCGTAATCTTCAAAAATCATTTCGCCCAGTCCTTTCAATCCGGTGTAAAATGCTTTTCCTTGATTTGATTCGGTGAACTTATTTACAAATTTTTGCAAATAAGGATCATTGGCAATCATAAAAGTAGTAATTGGAATGTGTAATTTTCGAGCCTGTTGCGCCTGATTGTAGCACTTATCCACTATGTATTCGTCAAGTCCATTGCTATTCATATAATAAGAACCATCTTTTTCGCGCACACAACTCGGTTTTCCATCGGTAATCATGAAAATTTGTTTGTTGGTATTTCGCTTTCGACGTAAAATGTCCATTGCTAATTGCAAACCGGCAACCGTATTGGTATGAAAAGGGCCTACTTTCAAATATGGTAAATCCCTGATTGCAATGGTCCAAGCATCATTCCCAAAAACCAGAATATCTAACGTATCTTTTGGATAACGGGTTGTAATCAATTCAGCAAGAGCCATTGCTACTTTTTTGGCTGGTGTAATTCGGTCTTCTCCATACAATATCATACTGTGGCTAATATCAATCATCAAAACGGTACTCATTTGGGATTTGTACTGGGTTTCTTCAACAACCAAATCATTTTCGGTCAACATAAAATCGGCTACTCCATTATTGATTTGGGCATTGCGTAAACTCTCAGTCAATGAAATTCGCTCCAATCCATCTCCAAAATGAAATTCCCGAAATTCACCAGTATGTTCATCTCCGTTACCGGAATGTTTTGTTTTGTGATTCCCGCTTCCCGATCGTTTTAAGTTACCAAAGATGTTATCTAAAGCTTGTTGCCGAATGGCACGCTCCGTCTTAGCAGTAATTCCAATTCCCGAAGTTCCATCGTCTTTGAGTTCGTCACGGATGTAGCCTTTTTTCTTTAAATCTTCTATAAAATCATCGATGGTGTAGTGTTCATCGGTGAGTTTATATTCTTTATCTAATTCACGCAACCAATCGATTGCTTCATCAAAATCTCCCGAAGTATGCGTAATTAACTCTTTGAAAATACCAAAGAGTTTATCAAACGGAGATTGAAATGGTGCTTCGTATTGCTTGAAATAAAATCCTTTTTTATTGTCATTTTTCATAGACAATAAAATTACATTAATAAAAAATGTACTCCGTACAAACGTTTATTAATTTTTAGTTAAAACCAATACTATAAAAAAATATACTGAAGCTAATTAAAAAATTGTCCATCCACATAGAACCAACTTCCTTTTTCGAGTTTGAAAGTCGAAAGTTCATGATGAATTTGTTTTTGAAGTTTGCTGTCTAAAAAATAAGCTTTGAATTCCACCGTATTTTCTGTAGCATTTATAATTTCTAATTGAAGCCATTGATTACTAGTTGCCCATTTTAGAATTTCAGATTTCGAATAAAACTTTCGCTCGGAAATATGGGTTGTAGCCAACAAGTAATCAGCTTGATGCGTTGCATACGCTGAATAACGGGAGCGCATTAATTCTAAAGCTGTTGTTGCTTTTTTAGTCCCACTAATAAATGCTTCGCAACATTCCGAGGTGTTTTTTTGAGAACCACAATAGCATTTTATAGGTATCATTTTATATTTAAAAGTAGAAAATACTAGGAGTTATAATTGTCCATCAAGTGCAATTATTTTTTGTTGCAATTGATTCAATAATACTTGATACTTACTGATTTCGATAAGATCTTCATCTTCTTCTGCAAAGTCTAGCAATTCATCTAAATCTTCGCTAATATCAACCAATTTATTATTAGCTTCTTTGCCATTTTTAGCAGCTATTAAATCAATCAGTTCTTGTATGCCTTTTTTTAAATCTGCAAATTTATTATTTCCCATCTTAAATTATTTTTGTGAAGCTTTACTTTCGTTAAACTTTTTTGTGATTTCCTTTAATTTTTCTTTACGCAACGCTTCGGCTTGTTTTACTTTATCTTGTGCTTTGTGCAACTTATCGTTATGCTTCTTTATATTTCTTTCGTTATTGCGTCCCATTTGTTTTTATTTTAAAATTATCAAATCAATTTCAATCTTACAATTACTGCAAAGTTCGGGTTATTTATTGTAATTCGAATTGTTTTTGATTGTAGAGTTCAACTTTTTAAAATAGTCATTTAATTATCAATGCGGCATACTATGATAATTTTTATTATTTTTAACAATCGATTATAATTTATTAGATAAATTTTAGTTTTTATATAATTTTTGAGGAAAGATTAAATACGATTTACTATTAAAAGCATTTTAAGAGGCTAAAAACTAATAATTTAACTATAATATTAAAAAATTATGCAGTTATCTTATTTTTATTTACATTTATTTAATTAAAAATTCAGTTTTCTCAATTCTCCAAATGGCGCAAATGGACAATAAAAAATACCCAAATTTTATCAATTGGTTCTTGAGTAAACCGAAAACTACTGGTTTCATCACCTTCTTATTCCTTAGCTATATTACAGGATTAATTGTCTCTCAACAATACCAATTAATAAAAGAAGATGAGGAACAAGAGATGAATAACATTCTTCATATTGTACATCAAAATATAGAACAATCCCTTAAAAACTGTTACACAACCACATTAACATTAGCATTAACCATTAACGACAAAGGTGTTCCAGAAAACTTTGATTATGTAGGTAAAAAGTTAATGGAATCAAACAGCAGCATAAATGCCGTACAATTAGTCCCTAACGGAGTAATTAAATACATCTATCCTTTGAGCGGTAATGAAGCAGCATTAAATTTAAATATCCTAACCGAACCTAATCTTAAAGACGAAGCTTTAAAATCCGTTGCGAGCCAAAAAATGTATTTTGCTGGTCCTTTAAAGTTAAAGCAAGGCGGTATGGGCATTGTTGGGAGATTTCCTGTTTTTAGAAACAATAAATTTTGGGGATTTTCGGCTGTCATTATCAAATTAGATAATTTATTGAGAACTTCAGGAATTAATAATGTTAATAATTCTAAATATTATTTTCAATTTTCAAAGCAAAATCCAACCACTAAAGAAGAAGTTTTCTACTTGTCCAATAAAAGTGATTTTTCTAAAAAATACAATATCTCAACCACTATTCCTGATGCAGATTGGAAATTATACTTAATATCTAAACATGAGAATTATTTATATGCCCAAATTCTAATTCCTGGAATTATAGGCCTGATTTTAGCGGCACTTTTTGGTGTTTTGATTTACACTTTATTAAAAATTCCTGAAGAGCTACAATCTTTAGTAAATATTCAAGCCAAAAAACTTTTTAATTCTGAAATAAAATTTGAGGCTATTTTTGATCAAGCAGCTGTAGGAATAGCTCATATCGATTCAGCTACAGGTAATTTTATAGAAATCAATAGCCAATTTTGCAAATTACTTGGCTATTCTGAAAAAGAAATGAAAGAAAAGAGTTTTCAATCAATAACACATCCTGATGATTTAGCAGCTGATTT
This sequence comes from Flavobacterium sp. KS-LB2, assembly GCF_036895565.1. Classification (NCBI taxonomy): domain Bacteria; kingdom Pseudomonadati; phylum Bacteroidota; class Flavobacteriia; order Flavobacteriales; family Flavobacteriaceae; genus Flavobacterium; species Flavobacterium sp. KS-LB2. The sequence continues at coordinate 1,890,537 of NZ_CP145904.1, forward strand.
ATTAAATTTAAAACAATTACTGTCCGGAAAAATAAAAGAATATACTATTGAAAAACGATATTACACTAAATCTGGTACTATCATTTGGGTAAATCTTTCTGTTTCACCTTTGTCTAAAAAAGATAAAAAATTGACTTCACTAATCTCTATAGTCGAAGATATTTCTTTACGAAAAGAAGCCGAAAAATTAATCAAGAAAAGTGAAACCCGATTCAAAAGTCTATTTGATGATTCCCCAATACCGATGTGGGAAACGGACTATTCCGATGTTAAAAAGCATCTTGAAAAATTAAATCTTATCAATGAAAGTCCGGAAACTGTTTCTCTTTATTTAAAAATGCATCCTGATGTAGTTTTTGAATGTTTGAATTTAGTAAAACTCATTGATGTAAATGAAATGTGTTTAAATCTGCACAAGGTTAAATCTAAAGACGAATTGATCACTACGGCAATTTCACAAACATCTGAAAGTATAATTGCTGATGGTTTTATAAAACAAATAATTGCTATTACTCAAAGAGAGAATCAATTGATTGCGGATTCCAAAATGAAAAATACTGACGGTGAATATCGAGATATAAACTTAAGATGGAATGTAATTCGTGGATATGAAAAATCATTGGAAAGAGTTATAATTTCTACAGAAGACATTACGGAGCGAAAATTATCCGAAAATATAATTCTTCACTCACAACAACGAATTGAATCCTTAATTAACACAATCGATGGTATCGTTTGGGAATGTAATGCAAAAACCTTTGCCTTCAATTTTATCAGTCAAAAAGTAGAAAAAATATTGGGCTATACGGCAGCAGAATGGCTGGAAAGCAAAACTTTTTGGGCTGATCATATTCACCCCGAAGACAGACAGTGGACGACCGATTATTGCGCTTTAAAAAGCAGCGAAAATTTAAATCACGATTTTGAATATCGGATGATAGCTAAGAATGGAGCTGTTGTTTGGTTAAGAGATATTGTAAATGTAATTTCTGAAAACGACCAAGCTATTAGTTTACGTGGAATCATGATTGATATTACAACAACAAAAGAAGCCGAGAAAAATTTAAGTGACTCTTTTAATTTAGTGACCGAACAAAACAAGAGATTACTTAACTTTTCCTATATCGTTTCTCACAATTTACGATCGCATACCAGTAATATTGCATCGATTATGGAATTAATAGAATCTTCTGAATCTGAAGATGAAAAAAATGAAATGATTCAATTATTAAAATCTGTTTCAAATTCCTTAAATGAAACTATGATTCACCTAAACGAAGTCATTAATATAAGGACGAATATAGGTTTAGTATCAGAATCATTAAATTTACAGCACTATCTAGAAACTGTTCAAACAGTTCTTTCAGAACAAATAAACTCAAAAAATGTTTGTATTTCCACTATCATGCCTGATGATGTGATGATAAATTATAATCCAGCTTATCTCGAAAGTATTCTATACAATATAATTTCGAACTCTATTAGATACAGTCACCCAGAACGCAAACCAAATATTATTATTAAGTGGATTAATGAAGACGGAAATAAAATTCTTCAAATTTCGGATAATGGTGTGGGGATTGACCTTGTTAAAAATGCTGATAAAATTTTTGGAATGTATAAAACATTCAGCAACAATTCCGACTCAAAAGGAATTGGATTATTTATTACAAAAAATCAAATTGATGCCATGGGTGGAAACATCACTGTAGAAAGTGAACCCAATATAGGAACAACATTTAAAATCTATATCCAATGACAAAAAAAGCAATCTGGGTAATCGATGATGATGCTATTTATCAAATTATCATCAATAAGATTATTCAACGATCTGAATTATTTTCGACTACCACTTCTTTCAAGAACGGAAAAGAAGCGATAGATAACTTGCATGACACCTTAAATAATAACAGTGAAGCACTTCCAGATATCATCTTACTAGATATTAATATGCCAATTATGGATGGTTGGGAATTTATGGAAAAAATGGGCTTGATAAAATCAAAATTCAGTAAAAACGTCACCGTTTATATTGTAAGTTCCTCTATTGCTAGTGAAGACAAGAACAAATCCAAAACGTATTCGGACATTTTAGGATATTTATCCAAACCTGTTACTATGCTTGATTTAGAATTAATTGCTTTAAAGGATTAAAAAAACAGTATTTTGAGTACATCAACTATTCGTTTTAATTCAATTCTCTTTTTATTTCTTCCAAAGATTTATTGGTGAATATTAATTCATCAATAATCTTTTTCCTCAAAACTTCTAAATCATCATAATCAAAATACTTAGCCCATGAAGTCAGATTAAATAAATTACGAACTTGTTTGATTCTTTTTGCTGTTTCAAAACTAGTTCTAAGTAGGGCTTTATGATCGTAATTTGGATTTTTTTTATGCTGATAATTAACTGTTTTCTTTAGATAATTAGCTTCTAAGTAATACAACTCATCGACCGCATTATCTGGATAAAAAGTAGTCCAAGGAGCAAAACCTAGTTTAATTTTAGAAACGGTTTCAGGTTCCAATGGCTCCAAGCGCCATTTGCTATTAGCCAATCGCCCCCAATGATTTGACAAACGATACATTCCTATTTTAGTATAATAATATTTGCTTCCTGATTTACTATCATATTGAAGTTCTAATCCATTTATGCTATCCAGAGGTACTTCGTGAAAGACACAAAAAGTATTTTTAAAGGAGTTAGGATTGGGACGAAATATTTTTTCCATTAAACAAAGGTAATCAGAAAGTCTAAAATAGAAAAAAGACAATTAATATTTGATTAACTTTGCCCACTAGAATTAGTAAAATAAATTGATTATGACCAAAGCTTCTGAAGAAAGAATGTTACAAAAGGGTGTTTACACTGGAATTATGGAAAAAGATGAGAACAACAACTTTTTTTGTGGTGAATATCTTTTAGACTATAAAATGGCCCAAAAACACACTGTTGGTGATTGGATTACAATAAAATCAATAATTGAAAACCCAAGCGATATAAGTTATAACAAATATCCAAAAAAATCGAAAAACTTCGATAAAGCCAATAATAAACCACAACAATAATAGTTCTCAGTTTACATTTTCAAAAAAAATAGAATACAAATTCTTTTTTTTAAAAATTTTTTTGTGATAAACAAAAAAAATAAAAAAAAGTGTACCTTTGCAAAAAATTTGTCGATTTTGAAATCAAATCACATTGATTAAAGAGTAAAAGACAAGTAGTTACCTTATTTATGAAAAAAATAGTTGAATACCGCAAACTGCTAAATGTAGATAAAACTGCAGAGCTAAAAGATTTGAAAACGATATATCGTAATGCGATGAAAGAAGCGCATCCTGACAAATTTCAGGGCGATGAAGCTGGATTGAAAGCTGCAGAAGAAAATAGTAAAAAAATCATTGAAGCCTACCACTTTTTGGTAAGTATCAATCCTGAAACTATAAAAGCAAACTTGCCAGAATATACTGAGACAATCTCGACATCAACAATCACAGATTACAAATTTGTTGAAGGTAGATTAATTATCAACTTTTCAAATGGTAGTGTTTACGAATACATTAGCGTGCCTAAAGCTACTTATGTGAAAATGGTAAACGCTGATTCTCCGGGAAGATTTGCAAAAAGACATATCCTAAATTCTTTTACTTGGAGAAAAACTATCAACCAAGACTAGTTTTTACAAAATAAAAAAAGAACTAAGCATCCTCTCATCAGGATGCTTTTTTTATTTTACTACTCAGCATAATATTCTACTAACTCCTTTTTAAACAAACAACTACATTATCAACAGATTTATCTAAAAATAAAATCTAGATCAAAAGCAGCTCACATTTACATTGCAAATAAATTGCAAGTTAGTTGCTAATTAAGAATGAGAAATTATAACAAAAATTTAGGTTCTAAAATAATTTGTATTTTATATTTTTTAAATACTTTTGCAACCTTAACTTAATTAACTAATTAATAATGAAAAAAATAATTTTATTACTTTCGGCTGCTGTTGTTTTAATTTCTTGTAGCAAAGTTGGCAAAGATGAATACATCATTTCAGGGACTGCAACAGGAATTGAAAATGGTAAAACGATAATCTTGGAAACTCAAGATGCTACTGGAATGATGTCAGCAAAAGACACTGTAAAAGTTGAAAACGGAAAATTCGAAATGAAAGGAACAATTACTGAGCCTTCATTTTATACTATTCAATTAGAAGGAGCTCAAGCTAAAATACCTTTCATATTAGAAAATGGAGAAGTAACTATCGCCATTAACAAAGACAGTATTCAAAAATCTAAAGTTTCAGGAACTTACAACAATGATGAATATGTAGCATTCAATGAAGAAATCACTAAAGTTCAAAAGAAACTTATGGATTTCCAAAGTAAAAACATGAAAGCTATGGAAACTGCTCAACAAACTAAAGATACAGTTGTTATCAATAAATTGATGCAGGAATTTTCTAAAATTCAACAAGAAGTAGGTGAAGCTTCTAAAGCTAAATATGTAACTTATGCTGAAACACATCCTAAAGCATTTATCTCTGCTTTGATTATTCAAGGTATGTTAAATGACCCAACTGCTGATGTTGCAAAATCTGAAAAATTATACAACAGTCTAGAAGAGTCATTGAAAAAAACAAAACCAGGTATAGCTATTAAAGCTAGACTTGCTGAATTGAAAACGCCTGCTGTAGGAGCTGCACCAGTAGCGCCAGCTGTTGAAGCTAAATGAAGAACAGATTTTTCAGGTCCTAATCCGCAAGGGAAAGTAATTTCACTAAAGGAAAATTTAGGAAAAGTTACTATAGTTGACTTTTGGGCTTCATGGTGTGGACCATGTAGACAAGAAAACCCAAATGTTGTAGCAATTTATAAAGAGCTTCACAGCAAAGGCCTGAACATAATTGGAGTATCTCTAGATAAAGATGCCAAAGCGTGGAAAGATGCTATTGCAAAAGACAAGCTAACATGGGCTCATGTTTCAAATTTAAAATTTTGGGACGAACCAATAGCTGCTCAATATAAAGTAGAGTCAATACCAGCTACTTTTATTCTGGACGCCTCTGGAAATGTAGTTGCAAAAGATTTAAGAGGTGATGCGCTTAGAGCAAAAATTATTGAACTTCTAGCAAAATAAATGCATTTATCCTTATAAAATAAAAAATCTCCCTAGTGGAGATTTTTTTATTTTATTCAATACCAATAGATTAAAAATAATAGTAAAATTAAGTGCAATTTTAGTTTGGAAACTTCAAAACAGTTTCTATATTTGCACCCGGTTAGCACAACAAGCAATGCTTGTTGAGTCTTGGGGAGATACTCAAGCGGCCAACGAGGGCAGACTGTAAATCTGCTGTGTAAACTTCGCAGGTTCGAATCCTGCTCTCCCCACTAAAACGTTTCAAGTAATTGAAGCGTTTTTTTTTATGAACAATTAGCAGGTTTTCCCGAAGCATCGGGACTGCTCTCCTAACTTAAGCGTTTCAAACAATTGAAACTTTTTTTTGATATAAAGTAATGCTTTAATTATTTTATATTTTGGTTAACGCAAAAAAAATCCTATCACAGTCTATTGAGATAGGATTTCTAAACATAATTTATAGTGTCTTTATTCCAAAATAAAACTTACAGTTACATTAGCAGTAATATTGATTTCTCCTACGGCTAAAGTTTCTCTTGGTCCACTGGCATCATTCCTTTCCATCGTTTTCATTGCTGCATACATTGGTTGCGGATAATACGTTTGTGAATTATCAGATATAGTCATGGCACGACCTACTTTTTGTCCTAAAACAGAAACATAATCTTCGGCTTTCAGCTTTGCATCCTTCATCGCTAATTTTCTAGCTTCAGATTGATATTGTGCTAATTTTGAAGATTGAAAAATAACATTATCAATTCTATTAATTCCTTGGTCTACCAAACCTTCCATCAATTCATCGTATTTTGATAAATCTTTCAACAAAATTTCTATAGTTTGTGTAGCATTATAAGTGTGCTTCTTTTTTTCATAATCATATTGTGGATTCAATGAAACACGTTGTGTTTTATAATCGGCTGGCGCCAAGTTCATTTTTTTGATAAATTTCAAAACAGCCTCTATCTTTTCATCATTTAGTTTTTTTACATCTTTGGCATTATTCCCTTTTGTTTCAACGGTTACTGCTATAGTAGCCTGGTCTGGAATAACTTTTACTTTTCCTTCTCCACTTACATTTATTTGAGGAACTTGCTTCACTTCCTGTCCGTAAGACATTGTAAAGAATAGAATAGACAGAATCAATAGTGCTTTTTTCATTTTTGTATGATTTAATTGTTTGTACTAATTCCTTTTCAAAAGTTATGCCATTATAGTTTTCCCATTTTTTCCATCACAAAAAGAATGACTATTGGAATAGCTAATAATACTACCATTAAAGTATGATCTACTAACAATGTAGGTTCTTTGAGCAATGTAATCAAATAACCACCTACAGCACCTCCAAAATGAGCCGTATGACCAATGTTATCATTCTTAGCTTTCATTCCATAAATAGAATACAATAAATAAAGGATTCCAAATAGGTACGCAGGCATTGGAATGACAAAAAAGATTCCCAACATCATATCTGGTTGTAGTAATATTGCCGAATATAAAACTCCTGTAACGGCACCTGATGCGCCTACAGCTCTATAACCATAATCATTTTTATGAAATACCATCGTCAACAAACTCCCGAAAATTAAACTCCCAAAATAAATGAGTACAAATGAAAAATCGCCCAAATTACTAATGACCACCGGAGCAAAAAACCAAAGTGTCAACATGTTAAAAATTAAATGGGTCATATCAGCATGCAAAAACCCAGAAGACAACATCCTAATTTGTTCTCCAGAACGAATGCTCCCAATATGAAATTCATATTTTCTAAAAAAGGAAAGGTCATTAAATCCTTTATAACTAATCAAAACATTTACAACAATTAAAGCTATTAAAATGGTATTCATAAATTGTGTTTATTGTGAATTGTAAATATAGTCATTCTCATACACACCTATAGTTAACGCTCAAATTTTATATCAACATTCATTTTTACATTATATTTGCAAAAAAAATTCTGAATGCAATTACTCGTTTTTATTATTGCTTACCCTTTTCTTTGGGTTATTTCTATTCTTCCATTTCGTGTTTTTTACGGATTATCAGATGTAGTTTACCTTTTAGTTTACCACGTTATTGGATATCGAAAAAAAGTAGTTCGAGCAAATCTAGCTTTAGCATTACCACAAATTAGTGTCGAAGAACGACTTATTATCGAAAAAAAGTCATATCATCATTTGTGCGATATGTTTATGGAAATGATAAAAACTATGACTATTTCATCAGAAGAAATGAATAAAAGGTTTGTAATAACAAATCTAGAGGTTATCAAAGAATACGAGAAAAAAGGAAAAAGTATTATGCTTATAGCTTCCCATTATGCAAGTTGGGAATGGCTAATTACACTGAATCAAAAAATATCATCTAAAGGGATTGCCGTTTATAAAAAATTAGCCAATAAATACTTTGATAAACTAGTAAGAGACATTCGATCCAAATATAACACAGAATTAGTTCCTACCAATAAAACAATCCCGTTAATCACTCAAAATCAACAAAATAAAACTCAATGTGTATACGGACTAGCCAGTGATCAATCCCCTAAGGCAGATAGAATATTTCACTGGGAGAGTTTTATGGGCGTTGAAGTTCCCGTACATACCGGACCTGAAATGTTAGCAAAAAAATACGATATGACCGTAGTTTTTGCAAAAGTCAAAAAGGTAAAAAGAGGGTATTATGAGCTTACTATAGTTCCTATTAGTGATAATCCAAACTCGATTCCAAATTTTGGAATTACGAGCACCTACATAAAAGAAGTCGAGAAACAAATTCTAGAAGCTCCTGAATATTATTTTTGGACGCATAAAAGATGGAAACACAGAAAATAGTATTCAGTTTGCAGTAATCAGAAACAGTGTACAGTAAAAAAATCACACATTATAAACAATAGCATTTATAACGTGTGATTTTTTAGTTTATTAAAACCGTAACTTCTATAAAGAAAACCAGTTTTTAACCAATTCATCCTCTAAGGGTTGCGCGTTCTTATTTACAAACTCATTTGTAGCCGAATTATAATTATAATCCAAAGCCCAAGTTTTATGGTTTTCAGCTAATGCTTTTATTCCGTTACAAACAAATTCAATTTCAGCATTTGTAGTTGTAGGATGAATAGACATTCTAATCCAGCCCGGTTTTCTGATTAAATCTCCAAGTGTAATTTCGTCAATTAATTTATGGGAAGTTTCTTGGTCAACATGCAATAAAAAGTGTCCGTAGGTTCCAGCACAACTACAACCACCACGAGTTTGAATTCCGAATTTATCATTCAATAATTTCACGCCTAAGTTAAAATGTAAATCTTCCACAAAGAAAGAAATCACCCCTAACCTGTCCTGATGTTGTCCTGCAAGAATTTTAATATTAGAAATAGTTCCTAATTCAGAGAAAATATAATCTACTATTTCATGCTCTCTTTTTAAGATATTTTCAATTCCCATTTGCTCTTTCAACTGAACAGCCAATGCGGTTTTTATCACCTGAAGAAATCCGGGAGTACCACCATCTTCCCTATCTTCAATATTATCTATGTATTTATGTTCTCCCCAAGGATTCGTCCAACTTACCGTTCCGCCACCTGGATTATCGGGAACTAAATTTTGATATAATTTTTTATTAAATACTAAAACGCCACAAGTTCCAGGTCCGCCAAGGAATTTATGCGGTGAAAAGAAAATGGCGTCCAAATAACTTTCTGCATCTTCAGGATGCATATCGATTTTCACGTAAGGCCCAGAGCAAGCAAAATCCACGAAACAAAGTCCGTTATGCTGGTGCATTATTTTTGCCACTTCATGATACGGAGTTCTGATTCCCGTAACGTTCGAACACGATGTGATGGAAGCAATTTTAAAAGATCTTTCTTTATATTTATCCAATAAAAGCTCAAGATTTTCTATGCTGAACAAACCATCTTCTGAAGAAGGAATAACTTCAACATCAGCAATAGTTTCTAACCAAGACGTTTGATTGGAATGGTGTTCCATATGGGAAATAAAAACAATTGGCTTCTTTTCGGCTGGTATAGTGATGAAATTCTTTAAGTTTTCAGGTATTTTCAAACCTAAAATTCGTTGAAATTTATTGACAACACCTGTCATTCCAGTTCCATCAGTAATTAAAACATCATCAGCACTAGCATTTACATGATGTTTGATAATATGTCGCGCTTGATGATAGGCTTTAGTCATTGCTGTTCCCGAAACCGTAGTTTCTGTGTGAGTATTAGCCACAAAAGGACCAAATTCGTTCATTAATTTCTCCTCAATAGGACGATACAAACGACCGCTGGCTGTCCAATCCGTATAAATAATTTGTTTATGTCCGTAAGGAGATTCAAACTCTTGATTTATTCCGATTATGTTATCGCGAAACTGTTGAAAGTATTGCTCTAATTGTGTTGGCGCTTCTTTGGTAATCATTGTATGTCTAATTTGACTTCAAAGATATTATTATTTTATGAAATTGAGAATTTGACAGTTTGTTATTTCCGAATGTCATTAGTTTTTTCATGAATTTCAACGATTTTTATTTCCATTGAGGTTTTCCTCAAAATAATGTAAAACAAAGGAAATACTTTTGTAAAAGAACCAAATTATTTATCTTTTTTTCAATAAGTTAACAGTTAATACCATTATGAATAAAAGTATTATTTTAGAAAAAAAAGTTCAATCTTTTTCAGAAGAAGAATTGACTCACTACATTAATGGAAATGCTGAATGTCTTTCTACGATGTGCTTTAGCACTTTGAAAAAAGAAATTATTCTCAGAAAAGATTTATCCAATGAAGTCAAAATATTAATTGAGAACATACAGGATGTAAGAAATCAAAACTTTATTAATGAAATATTCCCTTATCTATATTCTAAAAATAAAAAAATAAAAACTGTAGAAGATTTAATAGCTGATTTAAAAAAGAATGAGATTTGTGAACCCGATATTAATACATTACTGCGGCAATTACCTAAAATTATTGAAATTAATAATGCCCAGCATGACCCTGAAAATTCAATAAAAACATTAGGATTTATATTCTGTATTGTTCTTGCAATAGTTTCTTTTAATCTTTTTACTACATCAAGTATAATTATTACCTTAATATCTGCACTTATTGGACTCTACCTCATTTTTAACAGAAACGACTATTCACGCATGAATAAATTAAAAAGGAATATTGAATTTTATTTAGATATAATTAAACATATTCCTAAAGCAAAACCCGAAGTGTAAAATATTTTCATTTATTTTTAAAAATGTCCCATCCTGAAATAATCATATACAAAAACATCTTCTATAAAAATCCCTTAAAATGTAAAGTAGCTGACAAAGTGTGATTTTGATTCGTTTTATATTTGATTAATGAATCAAAAAACATTTTCGTCATGAAAAAAATTGTTTTTATACTACCTATTCTCTTGCTTTTACTTTCGTGTGAAGTTGAAGGCGATTTGACCCATGATACCGAGTTAACCATACCAATTCCTGAAAATACTCCTCCTGTTGCTACCGGTAATTTCATGCCAACATCAGGAATTAAAGTTACCGGTTCTGCTAAAATTTATTTGAATGGAAATCAGAATGAAGTTCGTTTAGAAAATTTCAGTGTTTCCAGTGGTCCCGATTTGAAAGTATATCTGTCAAAAAACGCTACCCCTACAGATTTTGTAAATCTAGGCAATTTAACATCTTCCACAGTCTACGCAATTCCAATTCAAGTCAATGTTTCTGATTATAAATATGTACTGATTCACTGCCAACAATACAGTCATCTTTTTGCAGTGGCGCAATTATCACAAAATTAAAACCTTATTTATGAAAAAACTACTGCTAATCATCGCCATTGGGATGTTCTCTAACTCCTTTGCGCAAGGCTGTAGCGATGCCGGAATTTGCTCCATTGGAAACGGTTTTCAAACTACCGACAAAACAGTAAAAAATGCACTTGAAATAGGAAGTATTTATGGTGCTGGCGAAGCTGATGTTACCTATTTTTCGCCTTACATCACCTATACTAGAACAATTAATGAACGTTTGGCATTGAGTTCTAAAATCACATATTCGGTTGCAAATGGTAGTTTTGGAACAAGAGGTGCTTTTGGCGATGCTTATTTGATAGGAAATTACAATTGGAAACCAAAAACGAATACACAATGGAGTTCACTTGTGGGCCTCAAAATACCTTTTACGAGTTCAAATCTTAAAATAAATGAGTTTTCACTTCCTTTGGATTACCAATCCAGTTTGGGAACATTTGATTTAATTGCAGGATTGAATCTTAACTATAAAAAATGGGATTTTAATACGGCCGTTCAAATTCCAGTTTTCAATAATAATAAAAATTCGTACTTCACGGAATTCGCTGATACAGATGACTTTCCTTCCACTAATTTATTCGAAAGAAAATCAGATGCTTTATTTCGAACTACCTATACTTTGCAAACTACGAATAAAAGATTCACTTTCAAACCCAACCTATTGTTCATTTATCATTTAGGAGAAGATAGTTTTGAGAATGTTTTTGGAACAAGAGAAACGATAAAAAACTCTGATGGTTTGACCATAAACGGAAATATTATTGGCACATATGCCATAAATACTAAAAACAGCATCGAATTATCCTTAGCCACGCCATTTGTAGTTCGAGAAGTACGTCCTGATGGTTTAACTCGTAAATTCACCACAGGAATAATTTACAAAGTTTCTTTTTAAAACCTTAAAAAAATTAATTCAAACCAATTTTACTATTGTATTTCTGTTGTGGTATTACCTACCACCATTGGCCTTAAGATCAGCTATACATTGTGCATCGAGTTGTGGTGCTGCACCTGAAGAAACCATATTACCAATACCACCTCCGAACTCTGAAGACCAATACATCAAACAGGTTTTTTCAATACAATGTTTTGGATGTTCAGCATCTTCGTGATTGCTTTGCAAGTCAGTACCAAGATTTGTCAAGCCTAATATATGCCCGAATTCATGTGTAATTACTGTTGTTTCTAATAGACTTCTGTTGGGTTCAAATGGGCTATCACTCAGACCTTGAATTGTCTGTTCGTAAATAACAAAAGAAGTATTTCTGTAAGCCGTTCCAAGAATAACCGATGTATCTGTATCCTTTGAAGATTTTCCATCTGCAAAAAATGCCCAAACCGCTATTTCATCAGCATTATTGTATTTTGTTCTGTTCGCATCTTCAATGCTTACAATTTCTTCATTGGTGTAAGGCGAATTTCCAGGCGAAGGTATAGAACGTTTAACAACACGAATACCACTTGGTTTATATGTTCTTGCTGTAAGAAAGTTTACAAAATTATTAATTGCGGTACTGCTTGGTTCAAAACCAGTTACATACACCACTTCAATAACCATACTCTTGAACTTTTTATCAGATAATAAATCGTTGGCAGAGCTTCCTGTTGGCTGTTTATTAATTACTGGATTTATTGCAACTGGATTATCTAAGGGATCATCTTCATTTGAACAGGAGGTTACTGAGAGAAACAAAACTAGCACGAGTAATGTAAATATTTTTTTCAAAGTTTTTATAAATTAGTAGTATTGATAGTATCATAATCGAACACAGATATGTGCTTTAAAACATTTACGAAAACTAACGCCTTTTGGATTAAAATTATTGTTCTAAATAAATTTATCCAACTCGAATGTTGAATTGCAAAAAAGACAAAACCCTTTCAAAATAGCTTTTGAAAGGGTTCTTTTTTATATAAAAATGCGGAATTATATTCCAGCTACCGCTTTTATTTCATCAATGATTCGTAATGCCAAAGCATCTGCTTTTTCTTGAGAAGCTGCTTCCGTATAAATTCGAATAATTGGTTCTGTATTCGATTTTCTAAGGTGAACCCAATTTTCAGCAAAGTCAATTTTCACACCGTCAATAGTGGTAATATCTTCATTTTTGTATTTCTCCGTCATGGCTACAAGAATCGCATCGACATCAATTTGTGGTGTCAATTCAATTTTGTTTTTGCTCATGTAATATTCTGGATACGAAGCACGCAAAGCAGAAACAGGCATTTTTTTGTTGGCCAAATGCGTTAAAAACAAAGCTACGCCTACCAAACTATCACGACCGTAATGCAATTCCGGATAAATGATTCCGCCGTTTCCTTCGCCACCTATTACTGCGTTATTTTTTTTCATTAATTCTACCACGTTAACCTCGCCCACGGCACTTGCTTCGTAGCTTCCGTTATGCAAATTAGTGACATCACGCAATGCACGAGAAGAAGACATATTAGAAACCGTATTCCCTGGTGTTTTACTCAATACATAATCGGCGCAAGCCACCAAAGTGTATTCTTCACCAAACATTTCACCATCTTCACAAATGAAAGCCAAACGATCCACATCAGGATCCACGACAATTCCTAAATCTGCTTTTTCTTTTACAACCAACTCCGAAATATCAGTCAAATGTTCTTTCAAAGGTTCCGGATTATGAGGAAAATGACCGTTTGGTTCGCAGTATAATTCGACTACTTCAACGCCCATTAATTCTAATAATCTTGGAATAATAATTCCACCTGAAGAATTCACACCATCAACAACCACTTTGAATTTAGCTTCTTTTACAGCATCAACGTCTACCAAAGGCAAATTCAATACTTCATCAATATGAATATCCATGTATGCATCGTTAATCATAATGGCTCCCAAATCATCCACATCCGAGAAATCAAAGGCTTCTGCCTCTGCAATTTCAAGAATTTTCAGTCCTTCTTCTCCGTTTAAGAATTCCCCTTTTTCATTCAATAATTTCAAGGCATTCCATTGTTTTGGATTGTGGGAAGCAGTAAGGATAATTCCACCTTCGGCTTTTTCTAACGGAACAGCAACTTCAACCGTTGGCGTTGTTGAAAGTCCTAAATCAATCACGTCAATTCCTAAACCAATTAAAGTATTTACCACCAAATTGTGAATCATTGGTCCCGAAATACGAGCGTCACGACCTACAACAACAGTGATTTTATCTTTTCCAATATATTTTTTCAACCAAGTTCCATACGCCGAAGCAAATTTAACTGCATCAACAGGTGTCAGGTTATCCCCAACTTTACCTCCTATTGTTCCACGAATTCCCGATATTGATTTTATTAAAGTCATTGATTATTATTTTAATTTTTGAAGTATAAATTTTAAATTGCTCACAAATATAATAATTGACGGTTTATAAAAGTCATTTAGAATTCAAAATTCATCATTTAAATTCCTAAATTAGGCGAATGAATTTTCTAGCACACATCTATCTTTCCGGTGATAATGATTTAATCAAAATTGGCAATTTCATGGCCGATGGAATTCGTGGAAAACATTTTGAAAGTTATCCTTTAGAAATTCAAAAAGGAATCATTTTACATCGTGCCATTGATACTTATACCGACGCTCATCCCATTTTTAGAAAAAGCACCAAACGCCTTCATGAAAAATACCATCATTACGCAGGTGTAATCGTTGATGTTTTTTACGATCATTTTTTGGCTAAAAACTGGAACAGTTATTCTAATGAAAAATTGGATCAATTTGTAGCACGATTTTATCAGTCTTTGCACGATAACCATATCAATCTTTCTGAAAGAACCAAAGGAATGATGCCCTATATGATTGAACAAAACTGGTTAGTGAGTTATCAAACCGTGGAAGGAATCAATCGGATTTTGACCCAAATGGATCAGCGAACCAAAAATCAATCTAAAATGCGATTTGCCACTAATGAACTTTCTGAATTTTATACCCAATTTGAAGAGGAATTCACCAATTTCTTTCAAGAATTAATCCTATTTTCGAATACTAAAATAATCACTTTATGAAAAAAATACTTTTTCTGCTTGCTTTTGCCGTTTTAGGTTGTAAATCGAATGAAAAAACGGTAGAACCCACTGGTTTAGTTACTTCAAAAGCTATGGTAGTTTCAGCGCGTGAAGAAGCTTCGCAAATTGGAGTTGAAATCCTAAAAAAAGGTGGAAATGCATTTGACGCGATGGTTGCCACAGAACTGGCTTTGGCAGTTGCTCATCCACAAGCTGGAAATATTGGTGGTGGCGGTTTCATGGTTTTCAGAAAAGCCAATGGCGAAACGGGAGCTATCGATTATAGAGAAAAAGCACCTTTGGCAGCGTCTAAAGATATGTTTCTGGACGAAAAAGGAAATGTAATCGAAGGTAAAAGTAGAGAAACGGCTTTGGCATCTGGAATTCCGGGTACCATTGCAGGAATATTTGAAGTACACAAAAAATATGGTTCTTTACCCATAAGTGAAATTCTGAAACCTGTAATTGCCTTAGCCGAAAGAGGCGTTGTTGTTACTAAATTTCAAGCCGAAAGTTTGGCTTATTACAGAGCTTCCTTTATAAAAAGCAATGGTAAGAACAGTTTGTTTTCTAAAGCATATAAAGAAAATGATACTATAAAATATACAGCACTAGCAGCAACATTAAAACGAATTGCCCAAAACGGTCGGGATGAGTTTTACAAAGGAGAAACAGCTCAAAAGTTGATTGCTTTTCTGGCTAAAAAAGGTGGAAATGCCACATTAGAAGATTTAAATAGTTATAATGCCAAGTGGCGAACTCCAATTACTTTTCAATATAAAAATTTAAAAATTACTTCGATGTCTCCGCCAAGCAGCGGTGGAATTTGTCTGAATCAAATCATGAAAATGATTGAGCCTTTCAATCTTTCACAAATGGGACACAACAGCGCAAAAACAATTCAAGTAATTACAGAAGCAGAACGAAGAGCGTATGCTGACAGGAACTATTTCTTAGGTGATCCTGATTTTGTAAAACTTCCGATAAAAGAATTACTAAGTCCATCCTATTTAGAAAAAAGAATGAATGATTTTTCATTCGATAAGGCTTCTAAATCTTCGGATATTGCCCATGGAGTAATCAAAGGATATGAAAGCAACCAAACCACACATTATTCTATTGTAGATGCAGCCGGAAATGCAGTTTCAGCAACGACTACTTTAAATGATAATTATGGTTCTAAAATATATTGTGATGAATTGGGTTTCTTTTTGAATAATCAAATGGACGATTTCAGTGCCAAACCAGGAGTTCCTAACTTATACGGACTCACTGGAAGCGAGGCCAACAGCATTGCTCCGGGAAAAAGAATGTTGAGTTCTATGACACCTACGATTGTCGAAAAAGACGATAAACTTTTCATGGCTGTAGGAACGCCGGGAGGTTCCACCATTATAACATCGGTGTTGCAAACGATATTGAATGTGTTTGAATTTGACATGAGTATGCAAGAAGCCGTGAATGCACCCCGTTTCCACCATCAATGGTTGCCTGATGAAATTACTTTTGAACCGAATTCATTCGATAAAGAATTATTGAATAGCTTAAAGAAAAAAGGATATATCATCAATGAAAAAAACAAAGAAATCATTGGCGAAGTTGATGCTATTTTGATTCTTCCGAATGGGAAATTGGAAG
This sequence comes from Flavobacterium sp. KS-LB2, assembly GCF_036895565.1. Lineage (NCBI taxonomy): Bacteria > Pseudomonadati > Bacteroidota > Flavobacteriia > Flavobacteriales > Flavobacteriaceae > Flavobacterium > Flavobacterium sp. KS-LB2. Next base: position 1,907,156 of record NZ_CP145904.1, read on the forward strand.
GTGGCGCAGATAAAAGGGGTGATAATAAAGCCGTTGGTTTTTAAATTTATTGTATTCGAATGAAAAAAATTGTTATTCTATTGAGTGTTCTTTCTATTGGTTGCAAAACCCAAAATGCAGTGGTTCAACCCACAGGACTTGTTGCTAATGAAGCAATGGTCGTTTCGGCACGCGAAGAAGCTTCCAAAATTGGAGTTGAAATAATGAAAAAAGGCGGTAATGCTTTTGATGCAATGGTGGCAACCGAATTGGCTTTGGCTGTAGCCTACCCTTTTGCAGGAAATCTTGGCGGTGGCGGTTTTATGGTGTACCGAAAAGCAAATGGCGAAATTGGTTCTTTGGATTACCGAGAAAAAGCGCCATTAGCAGCTACAAAAGATATGTTTCTGGACGATAAAGGAAATGTCATTAAAGGAAAAAGTACTGAATCTCCACTAGCTATTGGAGTTCCCGGAACGATTGCAGGTGTTTTTGCAGTTCATGAAAAATTGGGTTCATTACCCATTGAAGAAATTCTGAAACCTGTAATTGAGTTAGCAGAAAGAGGTGTTATTGTTACCAAAAAACAAGAAGACCGATTGGCTGCATATCGAGACAAAATTATAAAAGTAAATGGCAACAAAACATTATTTGCAACTGCTTTCAAAGAAAATGATGTAATCAAATATCCTGCGCTGGCAGGTACTTTAAAAAGGATTTCAAAAAATGGCAGAGATGAATTTTACAAAGGCGAAACTGCTAAAATATTAGTCAAATACCTTCAGGAAAAAGGAGCGATAATCACCTTAGAAGATTTGGCAAAATACGAAGCTAAATGGAGAACGCCACTCACTTTTGATTATAAAGATTTAAAGATAATTTCTATGCCTCCACCCAGCAGTGGCGGAATATGTCTGGCTGAAATATTCAAAATGATAGCGCCTTTTGACTTGGCTAAAATGGGACATAATTCAACAGAAGCCATTCAAGTTATCGTAGAAGCCGAAAGAAGAGCGTATGCCGACAGAAGTTATTATCTGGGCGATCCTGATTTTGTAAAAATCCCTTTGAAAGCTTTAATGGCAGATGATTATTTGAAACAACGAATGTCAAATTTTAGTTTTAAAAAAGCGACTTTATCATCGGAAATAAAAGAAGGAAAAGTAACGTATAATGAAAGTACAGAAACTACCCATTATTCAATTGTAGATCAGTTTGGAAATGCAGTTTCGTCTACTACTACCTTAAACGACGGTTATGGTTCTAAATATTATTGTGATGAATTAGGCTTTTTTCTCAACAACGAAATGGATGATTTCAGTGCCAAACCAGGTGAACCCAATATGTTTGGATTAGTAGGAAATGAAGCCAATAGCATTGCACCAAAAAAACGAATGTTGAGTTCCATGACACCAACTATTTTAGAGAAAAACGGAAAATTATTTATGGTAGTGGGTTCTCCTGGGGGTTCTACGATTATCACATCGGTGTTGCAAACGATATTAAATGTTTACGAGTATAGTTTGAGTATGCAGGAAGCGGTTAACGCTCCCCGTTTTCACCACCAATGGTTGCCGGATTTAATCACTTTTGAGCCTAATACTTTCGACACTAAAACCTTCGAAACCTTGAAATCAAAAGGATATCTTATCAATGAAAAAACGACTCCCGTAATAGGAAAAGTGGATGCAATTTTGGTCTTACCAAATAAAAAAATCGAGGGTGGTGCTGATTTTAGAGGAGACGATAAAGCCGTAGGATTCTAAAAAAATCTATCAGACTTTAAACAGATAAAAAAATTAGGAAGTAGATTTTATATTTACTTTTTCAAATTTGAATTTTGCCATTGATAATGTACTTATGAACTTTATACTTGCCTTAGAAACCGCTTTTAAGCAAAATAGGAATCCAGAAAATGCTTTTGCGATGGCAAAATACCTGAAAAACAACTTTCCTTTTTTTGGAATAAAAACCGAACAGAGAAGGCATATTTTCAAGGGAATTTGGAAAGAAAACAAAGAAGAAGTTTCAGCAAACGCAAAGGAAATTGCATTAGCTTTATATTCCAAACCAGAGCGAGAATTTCATTATTGTGCCATTGAAATTTTAATTAAAGAACTCAAGAGAAATTATAAAAAAGAAGACATTCAACTGATTGAAAAACTGATTAATCACAATTCTTGGTGGGACAGCGTGGATACAACAGCAAAATACATTTTAGGTGAATATCTGTTGGAATTTCCATTGGAAACTAAAAATGTGATAGAACGATTTTCAGAATCAGAAAATATGTGGCTAAACCGAAGTGCTATTTTATTTCAGTTAGGTTATAAACAAAAAACGAATGCTGATTTTTTATTCTCTGAATGTATAAAACAAGCGCATTCAAAGGAATTTTTTATTCAAAAGGCAATTGGTTGGGCGTTACGGGAATATGCGAAATCAAATCCTGAAACTGTAACAGCATTTGTAAAAAGGAGTAATTTAAAGCCATTAAGTACAAAAGAAGCGTTGAAAAATATGTCTTAAGATTAAAATAATAGTAATTTTGCATCCCCTTTAAAAAGTATCATGTTCAAAAAATATATTTCGAAATTAGAAACCATAATAGCTTTTGCGCAATCCATGTTGACGCCAAAGCAGTTCATATTTTTATCAGCAGTTTTAGTTGGTATATCATCAGCGTTTGCAGTAATTGTTCTAAAAACTTTTGCGCATTGGGTATTCTCATTTGCTACGTATGTCAGTGGAATTTTGAAATTGGGCTTTATCAATAGTATTCTGCCCATAATTGGTATTTTACTAACAGTTTTAGTTATTAAGAAAGTTTTGGGAGGAACCATCCAAAAAGGAACTTCACAAATTTTATATGCTGTAGCCAAAAAAGCAAGTATAATTCCCAAAAAGCAAATGTATGCTCAAATCGTAACTAGTTCCCTGACAGTTGGTTTAGGAGGTTCCGCAGGTTTAGAAAGCCCAATTGTAATTACGGGAGCTGCTTTCGGATCTAATTATGCCCAAAAATATAAATTGAGTTATAAAGATAGGACACTTCTTATAGGTTGTGGTGTTGCTGCAGGAATCGCAGCAGCTTTTAACGCTCCAATTGCAGGAGTATTATTTGCTGTTGAAGTACTCTTGGTAGATGTTAGTATTGCAGCATTTACACCCATCATGATAGCAGCAGCAACTGGAGCCTTAGTTTCTGTAATAGCATTGAATGAGGAAATCTTATTATCCTTCAAACGGCAACAAAGTTTTGATTATCATAATATTGCTTTCTACATTCTTTTAGGTTTATTTACCGGATTTATTTCGGTTTACTACTCTCGTAATTTCCAGAGAGTGGAACATTTTTTTGCAAGACTCAAATTATCTCCTTATAAAAAAGCATTATTTGGGGCTTCCATTTTAGCGATACTTATTTTTATATTTCCGACACTTTTTGGAGAAGGATACGAAAGTATTAAAACTTTATCAGAGAATGATCCTGGGAAATTATTAGAAAACACATTATTTAGTGGTTTTAGAGACAATAGTTGGGCTTTATTAGCATTTGTTGGTTTGACCATGATGCTGAAAGTTTTTGCAACTGGAATTACTTTAGGCAGTGGTGGTAATGGAGGAAATTTTGCTCCTTCCCTATTTCTGGGCTCTTATGTTGGTTTCTTTTTCTCTAAATTTTTAAATCTGACGGGACTTACTAAATTGCCTGTTAGCAATTTCACATTGGTGGGAATGGCAGGAATATTAAGTGGTTTGTTTCATGCTCCTTTGACTGCTATATTCTTGATTGCAGAAATTACAGGTGGATATAACTTGATGATTCCACTTATGATTGTAGCTTCAATTAGTTTAGCAATTTCTAAACGATTTGAAAAACATTCTATGGATGTAAAAAATCTAGCACAAAAAGGACACGCGTTCACTAGTAATAAAGATACTAATGTACTTTCAACATTAGAAACGAGTTCTATAATTCAAACAGATTTTCTAACGGTAACTCCTAATGAGAATCTAGAGAGACTGGTAGATTTAATTTCTCATTCCAATCAAGTTATTTTTGCAGTCGTTGATACTGAAAAAAACTTATTGGGTGTAGTTCATTTTAATGATATTCGAGAAATAATATTCAATTCATACCGAGTAAAATATACTTTGGTAAAGGAAATAATGATTGCCCCCGCAGAAATAATTTCTCCAGATGACAGCATGGAAATGGTGATGAATAAGTTTGAAAAATCAAGAAAAGCGTTCTTACCTGTTCTCAAAGAAGGCAAATATTATGGTTTTATTTCTAAATCTATTGCGCTGGAAGCCTATAGAACCAAATTAAAATCAATGACGATTGAATAAATTTTAATCTTTCTTTTAACACAAACTTCTAAACTGTTGTATCGAAAGAATAAATCAAAATGGTAACTTTGCATTTTGCAAAAAATTATGCTAGACAAAGACAATACCATTGAAGTTCAAGGTGCTCGCGTACACAACTTAAAAAATATAGACATTTCGATTCCTCGTGAAAAACTGGTAGTAATTACTGGTCTTTCTGGTTCTGGGAAATCTTCCTTGGCTTTTGATACCATTTATGCCGAAGGGCAGCGCCGTTATGTAGAAACTTTTTCTGCTTATGCGCGCCAATTTTTGGGTGGTTTAGAGCGTCCTGATGTTGATAAAATTGACGGACTTTCTCCCGTAATTGCTATTGAACAAAAAACGACTAGCAAAAGCCCACGGTCGACTGTGGGAACCATAACTGAAATTTACGATTTCCTGCGTTTGCTTTATGCGCGTGGTGCTGATGCCTATAGCTACAACACCGGTGAAAAAATGGTTTCCTACTCTGATGAGCAAATTAAGGATTTAATAATTCAAGATTTCGCAGGGAAAAGAATCAATATTTTGGCACCAGTTATCCGAGCTCGTAAAGGACATTATGCAGAACTTTTCCAACAAATTGCGAAGCAAGGTTTCCTTAAAGTTCGCGTAAACGGAGAAGTGCTGGATATTACTTTAGGAATGAAATTAGACCGTTACAAAACACATGATATCGAAATTGTTGTGGACAGAATGGTTATTGAAGATACTGCTGACAATGAAAAACGTTTAACAGAAAGTATCAATACGGCCATGCATCACGGAGAAAATGTGTTGATGGTTTTGGATCAGGATTCAAACGAGGTTCGGTTTTTTAGTCGGAATTTGATGTGCCCTACGACTGGAATTTCGTATCAAAATCCAGAGCCCAATTTATTTTCTTTCAATTCGCCAAAAGGTGCTTGTGACCATTGCAACGGTTTAGGAACCGTTAACGAAATTAATACTAAGAAAATTATTCCAAATCCAAAACTATCTATAAAAGCAGGAGGTTTTGCTCCTTTGGGCGAATATAAATCTTCATGGATTTTTAAGCAATTGGAGATCATAGGTGAAAAATATGGTTTCAAATTGACGGATGCTGTATCAACCATTCCGGAGGAAGCCATGGAAATGATCTTGAATGGAGGAAAAGAAAAATTCACCATCAACTCCAAAGATTTAGGTGTTGCCCGAGAATACAAAATTGATTTTGAAGGGATTTCGCATTTTATCAAAAACCAACATGATGAGAGCGGTTCCACAAGCATAAAACGTTGGGCCAAGGAATTCATGGACGAAATAAAATGTCCAGTTTGTGAAGGTTCTCGTTTGAAAAAAGAAGCACAGTTCTTTAAGATTAATAAAAAAAACATTACCGAATTGTGCGATATGGATATTTCGGATTTGACCGCTTGGTTTCTTGATTTAGACAACCATTTATCTGATAAACAAAAGCGTATCGCTACGGAAGTAATCAAAGAAATTAAGGATCGATTGAACTTTTTGATGAATGTAGGTTTGAATTATTTAGCTTTAAGCCGAAGCTCCAAATCACTTTCCGGAGGTGAAGCACAACGCATTCGATTAGCCACGCAAATTGGTTCGCAGTTGGTTGGAGTTTTGTATATTTTAGATGAACCGAGTATTGGTTTACACCAAAGAGACAATGAAAAACTAATTCATTCCCTAGAGCAATTGCGCGATATAGGAAACTCTGTAATTGTGGTAGAACACGACAAGGACATGATTGAACGTGCCGATTATGTGATTGATATTGGACCAAAAGCAGGAAAATACGGAGGCGAAATCATCAGCAAAGGAACACCTGCAGAAATCTTGAAACATCATACTATTACAGCGATGTATATGAACGGCGAAATGAAAATCGAGGTTCCTGCAAAGCGCCGTGAGGGAAATGGGAAGTTTTTAAAACTGACTGGTGCAACAGGAAATAACTTGAAAAATGTTTCGATAGAATTGCCTTTAGGTAAAATGATTTGCGTAACCGGAGTTTCGGGAAGTGGAAAATCGACTTTGATTAATGAAACGCTCTACCCTATTTTGAACGCGTATTATTTCAACGGTGTCAAAAAACCACAACCCTATAAAAAAATAGAAGGATTGGAACATATCGATAAAGTGATTGATATTGACCAAAGCCCTATTGGGAGAACACCACGAAGTAATCCGGCAACATACACAGAGGTTTTCACCGAAATCAGAAATCTGTTTACAATGACTTCCGAAAGTATGATTCGGGGATATAAAGCGGGTCGTTTTAGTTTTAATGTCAAAGGCGGACGCTGTGAAACCTGCGAAGGTTCTGGTGTACGAACCATTGAAATGAACTTTTTACCTGATGTTTATGTAGAATGTGAAACCTGTCAAGGGAAGCGTTTTAACAGAGAAACATTGGAAATTCGATATAAAGGAAAATCCATTTCGGATGTGCTGAATATGACGGTAGATGAAGCGGTACCGTTTTTTGAAATGATTCCGAAAATTTACAGAAAAGTAAAAACCATTCAGGATGTTGGTTTGGGCTATATTACACTTGGCCAACAAAGCACGACACTTTCCGGTGGTGAAGCACAACGTATTAAACTGGCCGGAGAATTGTCTAAAAAAGATACAGGAAATACGTTTTATATTTTAGACGAACCTACAACCGGATTGCACTTTGAAGACATCAGAGTATTGATGGAAGTAATTAACAAACTGGTTGATAAAGGAAATACAATATTAATTATCGAACACAATATGGATGTTATCAAATTGGCAGACTACATAATCGACATTGGTCCTGAAGGTGGAAAAGGCGGTGGACAACTTATTGCCAAAGGAACACCAGAAGAGGTGGCTAAAAATAAAAAAAGCTATACTGCGCAGTTCTTGAAAAAAGAATTACTTTCGTAATATTGAGCCATAGCCCAGATAGCAGTGAAAATCATTATGAGCCGGGGTTCGGCGCATAAGATTGAAACGAATAGCTAGAGGTTGCTCCAAAAAAAATAAGATTTAAAATAAAGAAAATGAGATTAGAAGATTTTGACAATGACGAGGATAAAGTTATCCAAGACAGACTAAAAAGAAAGACCTGGAACGAAATAAGAACAAATGACAGTTGGGCGATTTTTAAAATCATGGCCGAATTTGTAAACGGTTATGAAAGTATGGGACGCATAGGTCCATGTGTGAGTATTTTTGGTTCTGCACGAACAAAACCAGAAGATAAATATTATTTACTTGCCGAAAAAATTGCTTATAAAATCAGTAAAGCGGGTTATGGTGTCATTACTGGCGGTGGTCCTGGAATTATGGAAGCAGGTAATAAAGGCGCACACCTTGGCGGCGGTACATCGGTGGGATTGAATATTGAATTGCCTTTTGAGCAACATTTTAATCCGTATATTGACAATGATAAAAACTTAAATTTTGATTATTTCTTTGTTCGAAAAGTAATGTTTGTTAAATATTCACAAGGATTTGTGGTGATGCCAGGAGGTTTTGGAACGATGGATGAATTGTTTGAAGCGATGACTTTGATTCAGACTAAAAAAATTGCTAAGTTCCCAATTATTCTTGTTGGAACGAGTTTTTGGTCCGGATTAATTGATTGGATTAAAACAGTTTTAATAGAAAAAGAGCATACTGTAAGTGCCGAAGATTTGAATTTATTCAAAATTGTAGACACTGAAGATGAAGTGGTCGATGTATTAGATAAATTCTATAAAAAATATGATTTAACTCCGAATTTTTAACAAAAAAGCTGTCTAATAGACAGCTTTTTTTATGTTAATAAGGTAGATTTTATAGTGTTTTGTTCTAAAAAAAAGTATATTTATTTTTTAATAAAATCAATATCAGAATTTGAACTCCTATTTTAAAATTGCAATTTATGCGTTTGTTTTATTAGTTTCGATAAAACAGCATGCACAACATCATTCTAAAATGAGTGTTGAGTTGAATTCAAATAACAAAACTGTGGCAATTGAACAAGAAATTACTTTTTTCAATCAGTCTAATGATACATTATCAACGATAGTTTTAAATGATTGGAACAATGCATTTTCTGATAAAAACACACCATTAGCCAAACGCTTTTCGGATGAATTTTATAGAGGTTTTCATTTAGCAAAAGAAGAAGAACGTGGAAGCACGAAAAATGTCTCTATTTTAGATGAAAATAAAGAAGTTTTATCATGGAAAAGACCAGATAAAAACCCTGATTTAATTGAAGTTAGACTAGCCGAAAATTTACTTCCGAATCAGAAAATTATTTTACATCTGACTTATCTCACTAAAATACCAAGTGATAAATTCACAAAATACGGATACAATACTAATGGAAATATCAATTTAAAAAACTGGTTTCTTACACCTACACGTTATGAAGACCATGATTTCATACGATACAGCAATACTAATTTAGATGATATCGCCAATGCTTATTCGGGTTTTGAAATTGATTTAAAAATACCTAAAAATTTAGAAGCTATTACTGATTTAAAGAGTAGTAAAATAACAACTAACGAAGCTTTTACAACATATAAATTATCAGGGAACAGCAGGACAAATTTCGGTCTAATTATAGAGCCAAAAAGCTATTTTGAAAGTTTTAAAAATAGTACCGTTGAAGTACTCACTAATTTAAAAAACAACAAATTAGATGCAATTCAAAAAGCGATTGTAATAGATCGTGTGGTGAATTTCACAAACGATTTAATTGGAAAATATCCACATGAAAAAATTATTGTTTCGCAAGCAGACTACGAGAGGAATCCTTTTTATGGTTTAAACCAACTTCCAGCATTTATTAGTCCATTTTCGGACGAATTTCTTTTTGAAATTAAATTTCTAAAAACCTATTTAAATGAATATCTAAAAACAAGTTTGCAATTAGACCCCAGAAAAGACAACTGGATATATGATGGTTTGCAGGTTTATGCCATGATGAAATACATGGATGAAAATCACCCAAACACAAAAATGATGGGAAGCGTATCGAACATCCGACTCTTGAAGAGTTTTAATATTGCTAATATTGGTTTTAATGATCAGTACAGTTATTTTTATATGCTAATGGCTCGGAAAAATCTAGATCAAACGCTTGGAGATCCAAAAAACACTTTGATAAAATTCAATGAACAAATAGCCAGTAAATATCGTTCCGGATTAAGTATTCGATTTTTGGATGATTATTTACAAAATGGTGCTGTCCCTAAAAGTATCAAACAATTTTACAATCAAAATCAGCTCAAACAAGTTTCCAGAACTGATTTTGAAACCATACTTAAATCAAATACCGATAAAGACATTAACTGGTTTTTTAATACCATAATTAATTCCAGATCTATTATTGATTATAAATTTTCTAGTGTTAAGAAAACCAATGACAGTATCACTTTTTCAGTAATAAACAGAACTGGAACTCCTATTCCAATTCCAGTTTATGGTACAAAAAAAGGCGCAGTTGTTTTTAAACAATGGCTGGATATTGAAGAATGTGACAGTACTTTTACGATTCAAAGAAATGGAGCCGATAAAATTATTTTAAATTTAAAGAATGAAGTTCCTGAATATAATTTGCGAAACAATTGGAAAAAACTAGACGGCTTTTTTCCAAATAATCGTCCCGTTAAGTTTGTTTTTTTTAAAGATTTAGAAGATCCCTATTACAACCAAGTTTTATATGTTCCCTCTATATATTACAATTTATATGACGGAATAACTCCCGGATTACGATTGCATAATAAAACAATTTTAGACAAGCCTTTTACATTTGATATCAATCCGTCCTACTCTACTAGATCAAATAATTTATCCGGAATAGCTTCATTTGTAGTCAATCAAAATTATCGAAACAGTACACTTTATAATGTAAAATATTCTTTTAGTGGCTCTTACTTTCATTATGCACAAGATGCTTCTTACCTTAGATTAAATCCTATGGTGCAAATGAGAATTAGGGAACCCAATTTTAGAGACAACAGAAAACAACTGATCCTTTTAAGACAAGTTATTGTAAATAGAGAAGAAAGCGATTTTACAATGGACAATGCTCCATCTAGATATTCCATTTTTGATGCACGTTATATAAATACAAAAACAGAAGTAACCAATCATTTTAATTTCAGTTCAGATCTTCAAATCTCAGAGAAATTTGGAAAAATAAACGGCGAAATAGAATACAGAAAGCTTTTTGAAAACAATCGACAAATTAATTTGCGATTCTATGCGGGAAGTTTTTTATACAATAAAACAGAATCTGATTTTTTTAGTTTCGCCTCAGACAGACCTACGGATTATTTGTTTGATTACAACTATTTTGGGCGTTCAGAAAGCACTGGTTTTTACAGCCAACAATTCATATTGGCAGAAGGAGGTTTTAAATCAAAAATGTATACTCCCTATGCAAATAGATGGATCACAAGTTTAAATGCAAGTGTTAGTATTTGGAATTGGATAGAAGTTTATGGAGACATCGGTTTTATAAAAAATAAAAACCAAAATGAAAAATTTTTATATGACAGCGGCATTCGTCTCAATCTGGTTACCGATTACTTTGAGTTGTATTTTCCGGTATATTCAAATAATGGATGGGAAATTGCACAAAACAATTATAACGAAAAAGTACGCTTTATAGTTACTTTTTCACCTAAAACATTAATCAATCTTTTTAATCGAAAATGGTTCTAATCCAATATTATTTTCATTATTTATTGAATTATTCTTAGTAATTAGCATTTAAAATTACACATAGTAAAAAAATAAAGTTCTTTTAACTAGAATAAATTGAAAAAATTAAATTCTATTTCTTTCAATGTATTATGAAAATAGCTAGTTTTTAAGTAAATTTGCCACACAAAGTTATACTTTTCAATTATGATAAAAGAAAAAACCAATACTACATTGACATTTGAAGATTTCAAAATCGAAGTGCTGAATGACTATAAATTAGCCATAGTTAGCAGAGAATGCAGTCTTTTAGGACGTAAAGAAGTATTGACTGGAAAAGCTAAATTTGGCATTTTTGGTGATGGAAAAGAAGTACCGCAACTAGCCATGGCGAAAGCATTCAAAAATGGTGACTTCCGTTCTGGATATTATCGTGATCAAACTTTTATGATGGCTATTGGAGAATTAACGGTACAACAATTTTTTGCCGGTCTATATGGTCATACCGATATTGAACAAGAACCAATGTCAGCAGGTAGACAAATGGGCGGTCACTTTGCCACTCATAGCTTAAATGAAGATGGAAGTTGGAAAAACTTAACAAAACAAAAAAACTCAAGTGCTGATATATCGCCAACAGCAGGACAAATGCCTCGTTTATTAGGACTTGCGCAAGCGTCAAAAATATACAGACAAGTTTCAGGAATACCAAATGCAACTAACTTTTCTATTGAAGGAAATGAAATTGCATGGGGAACAATAGGAAATGCAAGTACATCTGAAGGATTGTTTTTTGAAACCATAAATGCTGCAGGTGTCTTACAAGTTCCTATGGTTATGAGTGTTTGGGACGATGAGTATGGAATTTCAGTACATGCAAAACACCAAACTACAAAAGAAAACATTTCGGAGATTTTAAAAGGATACCAAAGAGAAAAAGGAAGTAATGGTTATGAAATCCTAAAAGTAAAAGGTTGGGATTATGCTGACTTAGTTGCTACTTACGAGAAAGCTGCTGATATTGCACGTGAAAACCACATTCCAGTTTTGATTCACGTAAATGAATTGACGCAACCTCAAGGACATTCTAGTTCTGGTTCCCACGAAAGATATAAAAACGCAGACCGATTAGCTTGGGAAAGAGATTTTGATTGTATTCGTCAAATGAAATTGTGGATGATTGCTATCAATATTGCTTCACCAGAAGAAATCGATGCTATTGATGCTCAAGCAAAAAAAGATGTATTAGAAGGTAAAAAAGCTGCTTGGAATGCTTTTATTGAACCAATAGTTGAAGAACAAAAACAACTCATTGCATTATTAGAAAAAATAGCGGAGACCAGTAAAAATAAAGATAGAATTTTAAACTATACAGCTGACTTAAGTGGTATAAAATCACCTTTGAAAAAGGAAATTTTAGTGGCGGCACGTAAAGTTTTGCGTTTAATTTTAAATGAAAACGGAAAAGAAGAATTGTCTCAATGGATTAGTTCTTACGCACAAAAAACACAAGAAAAATTCAGTAGTAACTTATTTTCTGAAACAGACTTAAATGTCTACTCAGTAGAAAAAGTACTACCATCATACTCAGAAAACGCAAAAGAAGACACAGATGGACGCATGATTCTTCGTGACAATTTTGATGCAATTTTTACCAAATATCCTGAAACCTTAATTTTTGGTGAAGACGCAGGAGCTATTGGTGATGTAAATCAAGGTTTAGAAGGAATGCAGGAAAAATATGGAGAATTACGTGTTGCCGATGTGGGAATTCGTGAAGCAACCATACTAGGTCAAGGAATTGGAATGGCACTAAGAGGCTTACGTCCTATTGCAGAAATTCAATATTTAGATTATTTATTGTACGCAATTCAAATCATGAGTGATGATTTAGCTACATTAAGATACCGTACTGTTGGAAAACAAAAAGCGCCATTAATCATACGAACACGTGGCCATCGTTTAGAAGGAATTTGGCATTCTGGTTCTCCAATGGGAATGATCATAAACGCGATACGAGGAATCCATGTATTGGTTCCAAGAAATATGACACAAGCAGCCGGATTTTATAACAGTTTGTTAGAATGTGACGAGCCCGCTTTAGTAATCGAATGCTTGAATGGGTACCGATTAAAAGAAAAAATGCCTTTGAACTATGGAGCATTCAAAACTCCTATTGGGGTTGTGGAAACTTTGAAAGAAGGAGCTGATATTACACTTGTTTCATATGGATCAACATTGCGTTTGGTGCAACAAGCTGCAAACGAGTTACTAGAAGTTGGTATTGATTGCGAGATTATCGATTTACAATCATTACTTCCATTTGATGTCAATCAAGATGTAGTGAAAAGTATTGCTAAAACAAATCGTCTATTAGTTATTGACGAAGATCTTCCTGGTGGAGCTTCGGCTTATATTTTACAACAAATTATTGAGCAACAAGATGCTTATGCTTATTTAGATAGTAAACCACAAACTTTAACTGCAAAAGAACACAGACCAGCTTATGGAACAGACGGAGACTACTTCTCAAAACCTTCTGCAGAAGATATTTTTGAAAAAGTCTATGCTATGATGAATGAAGTAAATCCTTCAAAATATCCAAGTTTATATTAAAATTAAGTGATTTATAAAGTAGTATCCCAATCGTAACTGATTGGGATTTTTATATTATGTCAAATTCTGACTCACATCAATCAAATAAAACAGTATCTTGTACATCAATCCATTATAAAAAAAATAAAATGAAAAAAGTATCATTGTTTTTAGGAATACTATCACTACTTGCGATCGTTTCCTGCAAGAAAAAAGAAGAAACACCAGTTCCCGCAACACAAACTGAGACTTCGAGTGAGGCAACTACAACTGTTACTACTGAGGCAAAAGATAGCACATCTATAAAAGTAGGGACAGATGGTATAAATGTGACTACTAAAGATGGAAAGACTAAAACTAGTGTAGAACTTTCCGGTGGTGAGGCTAAAGTTGAAATCAAGAAATAATCTCACACTCTATTTACTAATGAGTTTGAATGCCAATAGGACAGATTCTATTGGCATTTTTTATTTTATTATTTTAGAAATATTTAAATTTTGATAATTCATAATATTCAGCTAGCTATAGAAGCTGTTTTTTCACAATTAAAAGTTATAATGCCCGCTTAAGTCTTTTATGTTTCCCTTTTTTATTTTAAATTTAGGATTTATAAAAAATTAACACCAATTATGACAGTACTGGAAACTATATTAAAAGACATCCAAAATGTAAAAGTAATAGACAAATCAATAGATTACGACCAATACATTCCTTTGGATTTATCTATTAAAAATGAAAATTTTACAAAACATACTATTGAAAATTCAATTGATTTTGAAAATTACATCGAAAATTATTTAAGTGAAAATAATGGGAAAGTAGCTTTTGGTGGTTATAATGAAATTAGAAATTTGTACAAACGAAGTGATATTTTTAACGATTCTAAAACGGAAGAAAGAAATATCCATATTGGCTTAGATTTATGGATTAAAGCTGGAACTCCAGTATTAGCAGCACTTAATGGATTTGTGCATAGTTTTAATTACAATACTGGTATAGGCGATTATGGCCCAACAATTATCTTAGAACATAAAATAGAAAATCAAAAATTTTATACTTTATACGGACATCTTTCGTTAGAAAGTATTAACGATATTGAAATTGGTACTATTTTCGAAAAAGGGCAACAAATAGCAACTTTAGGAGATGCATCCGTAAATGGAGATTACGCACCTCATTTGCACTTTCAGATTATAGAAGAAATTTCAAATACCTTTGGCGATTATCCTGGGGTTTGTAGTGAAAAGGACTTAAAACAGTATTTAAAGAACTGTCCAGATCCGAATATCTTATTAAAAATTATATGAATATGAAAAAAATAATTATTGTCTTTAGTATTCTACTGCTTATTGGATGTAAATCAAAAAAGGTTGTTGTTGCTCCTGAACCGGAAAAGGTTAAAATTGAAAAACTTGGTCTGTCAGAAGTGAACGAAAGTCAAAAGAGTAAAGCGTATGAATTAGGAAAAAGAGTCTTAATGACTTGTAATACCTCTAAATTCAAACCCTTCAACCAAAGTGAGGCTACAGCATCAGTAATTAATAATACTACTGAAGAAAGACTAACTAAAACCTGTACCAGATTTCGCCAATATTATGGTACTTTTATTGATCTTCAATTAGTTGAAATCTATAAAAACAATTTTGACGGAACAACAATTTTTCGCTACAAAGCATTGTATTCAAAAAAAGTAGCCAATAAGGAACTTCGTGTTTCAATGAATCAAGAGAATAAAGTTTCGGCTATTAAATCATTAGATTGGGCAAATCCTTTCTCGATGAAATAATTTTAAATAAAAACGATTCCTATTTACGCTCCCTTTTATCCCCAAGGGAAAGCCTCTTTAATCCATTTTTGGACTAAAGAGGCTTTTGTAATTTATCACCTATAGGTTTTAATATTGAAATAAAATATTTCGTTTATAAACATCTTTGCTTTTTCCAACAAATTATTGGCTTGGTTATTGAATATTTATACAAAAAACAAACTCTTTTAAACATTATATAACAAAATTGACATTAAAGCGAGTACCTTCACAAAATTTAAATTTATAGCTAAGCAATTAAATAGCCAATATGCAACATAAAAATACCCCCATAGATAATTCTGACTTAACAAAAGCTGAATCACACATCATAGTTGAAATCATACAATACATACCAAATGCAGTTTTAAGTAGAACTATAATAAAAAAAACTACCGGAAACATTACGGCTTTATCATTTGATGCAGGTGAAGAATTATCAGAAAGAACATCTCCTTTTGACAACTACATCCAAATAATTGATGGAACTGCTGAGATTTTTATAAATGAAACAAAACATTTACTAAAATTAGGTGAAGGAATAATAATTCCCGCTCACTCCACACATTCATTTAATGCAAGTGTACAATTTAAAATGATTTCAACAACTATAAAGAGCGGCTATGAAAATTAATAATACTTCTATAATAGCATTATTAAGCCATTTTTTTCAAAAAAATAATGCACTATGTCCTACAACTTACTACTAACAATAATTACCATTTAGCCGTATCTTACATGGATATATTTCTAATTCAGTGTTCATTAGAATATATAATGTAACTTTAACGTGAAAAAAAAATAATTTTTCTAAAACGTAAACGAAATATCTTTGAAACTATACATAAAATACATGGTAAGTAATCGCTGCAAAATGGCGGTTAAAGAAGAGTTAAAAAAACTCCAATTGCACTTCATGGTTGTTGATCTAGGCGAAGTCGAAATCATGGAAAACATTTCGATGGACCAGAGACAACAATTAAAAATTGCACTTTTAGACTCTGGTCTAGAATTAATGGATGATAAAAAATCCATGCTGATCGAAAAGATTAAGAATGTGATTATTCAAATGGTGCATCATTCAACAGAAAATATAAAAATTAATTTTTCTGATTATCTGAGTCAACAACTAAATCATGACTATACCTATCTCTCCAACTTGTTTTCAGAAGTACAAGGAACTACTATTGAGCAGTTTATAATTTCCCATAAAACAGAGCGAATAAAAGAATTGATTATTTATGGTGAATTAAACATCACTGAAATCGCATGGAAAATGAACTACAGTAGTGTAGCACATTTATCCAGCCAGTTTAAAAAAGTTACTGGCCTCTCTCCTTCTCATTTTAAACAATTAAAAGATAAAAGGCGAAGCCCTATTGAAGAAATTGGCAATTTAAAATAAAAAAGAAATTCGAATCAATTTTATAAAAAAATAGAAATTATAAAAAATCAAGAATCACAATACGCTAGAAGTCTCATTGAGGCTAGTTTAGACCCATTAATTACAATAAATACTGAAGGGAAAATTACCGATGTAAATCAAGCCACAGTAAATATTACGGGATTAGATCGAGGTCATTTAATTAACTCTGATTTTTTCAGTTATTTTACTGAAAAACAAAAAGCACACGAAGTATATCAAGAAGTTTTTGAAAAAGGTTCAGTAGCTGATTCTCCGCTAACACTTCGTCATAAAGAAGGTAAACTAACGGATGTGTTATTCAATGGTTCCGTTTATAAAGATGATAAAGGAAATGTACTGGGAGTAGTAATTGTAGCTCGCGATGTAACAGAACAAAATAGAATTGCCTCAGAGTTAATAGAAGCTAGAGTATTTGCTGAATTAGCCACTGAAATTGCCGAAGAAGCTAAAATAAATGCTGAAAATGCGACTATAATAGCTGAAAATGCAGTAAAAGCAAAGCAACAATTTTTGTCTAATATGAGCCATGAAATACGTACGCCGATGAACGCGATTATCGGTTTTACTAAAGTGGTTTTAAAAACAGATTTGACAGAAAAACAAAAAGAATATTTAAACGCAATTAAAATAAGTGGTGATGCTTTAATCGTTCTTATAAATGATATTCTTGATTTAGCAAAAGTGGATGCCGGTAAGATGACTTTTGAAAAAACACCTTTCAAAATGAAATCTTCTGTTTCTGCAATGCTTCATTTATTTGAAACAAAAATTCAAGAAAAAAATTTAAAATTAATTACGGAATACGACAGTAAAATTCCTGAGGTTCTAGTAGGCGACCCTGTTCGTTTACACCAAATTGTTTTAAACTTAGTAAGTAATGCTGTAAAATTTACTACAACTGGAAAAATTACAGTAAGTGTACATTTATTGCATGAGGATGATGATAAAGTGGTTATAGAATTTGCTGTAATTGACACAGGAATAGGTATTCCAGAGGAAAAAATTGGGAAGATATTTGAAAATTTTCAACAAGCCTCCAGCGGTACATCAAGAATATATGGAGGAACAGGATTAGGCCTAGCCATAGTAAAACAATTAGTAGAACCGCAAGGTGGAAATATTAGAGTAAGAAGTACCGTTAATGAAGGATCTACATTTAGTTTTACTTTAAGTTTTCAAAAAACAAATGCCGATGCTGAATTAGAAAATGAACTATTAGAATTAGATACTGAAATAAAAAATATTAAAGTATTAGTAGTTGAGGACATACCTCTTAATCAATTGCTAATGAAGACATTATTGGATGATTTTGGATTTTCCAGAGATATTGCCGAAAATGGAAAAATAGCCATTGATAAATTAAAAGAAAATGATTACGACATCATTCTTATGGACTTACAAATGCCTGAAATGAATGGATTTGAAGCTACAGAATACATTCGTACAACAATGAATTCTAAAATTCCTATAATTGCATTAACGGCTGATGTTACAACTGTGGATTTAGCCAAATGCAAAGCGGTAGGAATGAATGATTATCTAGCAAAACCAGTTGACGAAAGACTATTGTATAGCAAAATTGTTGGAATATTAAAAAAGCCAAAACTTGAAAAACTTAGTGCTAAACTAAATGAGACCATAGAGGATACTAACTCTAAAGAGAAAAAAATAAAATGTATTGATTTGATTTATTTAAATCAACGGACAAAATCAAATCCTACCCTAATGATGGAAATGATTTCCCTGTATTTATCACAAACTCCGTCGCTAATCAATACTCTAAAACAAAGTTTACAGGATAAAAACTGGCAATTATTAGGTGCCGCAGCACATAAAATGATACCATCTTTTGCCATAATGGGAATGAATTCCAACTTTGAAAATATGGCCAAAAAAATTCAGGAATTTGCAATTGCACAAGAAAAACTGGAAGGAATAGATGACCTAGTGCTACAACTTGAAGAAATTTGTTTACAAGCATGCCAAGAATTACAAGAAGAATTTAATATAATCAAAAAGACCATATAATGAAAAATGATACTAAAATAAAGATTTTCCTAGTAGATGATGATGCCTTATTTTTAAAATCTTTAGAAATTGAATTTTTAGAAAATGCTGATTTTATAGTAGAGACTTTTTCTACCGGAGAGCTTTGCATCGCAAATATAAATAATAATCCAGATGTTGTAATTTTAGATTATCAACTAGATGGCATTGTTGAAAATGCCATGAACGGAATTGAAACATTGGATAAAATAAAGGCTTTCAATCCTGAAATTCCAGTAATTATGTTATCGTCTCAAGACAAAATTGAAGTTGCCATAAACTGCATGCACCATAAAGCTGTAGACTATGTTGTGAAAAGCGAAACTGCTTTTGTTCGCTTGCAAAAAATAATTACTTCTGTTTTTAAATTTCAAAAAATGGAAAAGGAACTAAATTGGTACATGGATAGAATGTAGTTTTTTTAGTGTGTGAATGATATAACTTTTGTTTACAATTATGTAACTCTTTTAGAGTTTAACCGAATTACCTTTGCTTTGTAATCAACTCAAATACAAATATTTGAAGTTAATTAAATCAAAGGTATTTCTTTTTTTATTAAGTAGGCTTTGAAAGTTAAATATGAAAATCAATCACAATATCAATCCTTAAAAAAACAAAAAAATGAATCTTAAAAGAATCTTTGGAGCATTACTTACAGCACTTGGAATAGGTGGTCTTATTTATACTGCAGTATTATTTGCTGAAACATCTGGCGACATGACAGATGTCAAGTCATTAATTATTTACGGTATTCTGGGTGTTATTTTCTTCTTTTCTGGAATCAGTTTGGTTCGTACTACAAAAGACGAATCATAAAATAAAATCGATATAGCTTACAATACCAATAACCGCTCTCTTCTTTCTTATAGTCGAGAGCGGTTATTTGCGTTATATAAAAATTCCATAAATGAAGAGTAAACTAAATCAATTCAATCACTTTAAAACACACATGACACTCATTTAAAGCGCATTAAAATGTAGTTTTCCGCCAAGGTGTGAATCATATAACTTATTTTTAAAATCTTGTAATACTTTTAAAAAGGAATAAAATCACCTTTGTATTGTGCTTATTCTTTATTAATGATTGGACATCGTTTAAATCCTGTCAAAAAAAACTAATAATAAAGTCTTATTAGAATATCGATTCAATCATAAAATATAGAAAATATGAAACTACAAATTGGAATTACACAAGAACATTTAAAAAATAGTATTTCAATCCTATCTTCAATTTTAGCGAATGAAATGACATTATATGTTAAATTAAGAAAATTTCATTGGAATGTTTCAGGTGAAAGCTTTATGGAATTTCACAAATTATTTGAGGGTCAATATATAGAACTAGAAGCTTCTATAGATGAAGTTGCAGAACGCATCAGCAAATTAGGTGGAAAAACTATTGGAACAATGAAAGAGTTTTCAGATTTGACCATAATCAAAGAGTCACCTAATCATTACCCATCTCAAAAAGAAATGGTTAAAGAATTATTAGAAGATCATGAAATAGTTATCGTACAACTCCGAAAAGATGTTGATACCAGTTCTGAAGAAAATAAGGATGCTGCAACCGCTGATTTCCTTACTGGTTTGTTGGCTGCACATGAAACAATGGCTTGGACATTAAGACGATATTTAGAATAATAAAAAAATACAAACAAATGGAAAATCAGGAAAACGAAGTGTATTCAGCTTCAAAAAGTCATTGTAGGGTTGGTAAAATAACATCTAAAAAAATAGAAGAAGAGCAATCTACAACAAATAAAGCTTTATAAAAATAGTAAAATTAGGTTAGTTTTTTTTGGGTTTGGTTAAGGGCTATTGTTTCTACAATAGCCCTTTTTGGTAGTGAGATTTATGTTTTAATGAAAGATTCTTTTTCTTTTTTTACCCCAATTAATTCAGTTGACATTCCTATTTAGAAACATGTAAATTATATAATATTTTTGCAAATTAATATAATATTTTTTTAGATTAAATAGCTGAAATTTAAATAATTGTAATTCATTAATTATAAAAACAGTTTCAATACATAATACTAAAAAAATAAGTATGAAAACAACAAAAAAATTAGGCGTTTGGATGGATCATAACATGGCTCATTTAATGGAATTTACTTCTAAGCATTTTGAAATAGAAACTATTGAATCAAAACTTAATGATCAAGAAAAAATTGAAAGTATAGTAAAATCAGATAATTCAAATTTCATCAAAGAGAAAAAACAACTTTTTGATTACTACAAGAGAATCGGAGAAGCCATAAAAAATTACAAACGCGTAATTCTATTTGGGCCAACTGATGCAAAATAGAACTCTTTGATCTTTTAAGTGAAGACATCCGTTTTTTAAAAATAAAATTCGAGATTAAAGAAACTGATAAAATGGATGAAAATCAGCAACATAATTTTGTCAAAGAATACTTTTCAAGAGAATAATAAAAATCTTTAATTGATTTATCCATAACCTTAAAAAAAACAAAAATGAAAACAAAAACCATAGGATTAGCCATGATTATTTTAGGAATAGTTATGCTATTGTACACCAGTTTTAATTATGTAACAACTGAAAACGTAGTTGATATTGGACCACTTCAAATCAATAAGGAGGTAAATCATCCTGTAAAATGGTCTCCAATTATAGGAATTATACTTGCTGTTGGAGGTGTTGTTTTAATTGTAGCAAGCAATAAAAGAGAAGCTTAATTCTGACGTTAGTTTTTTTTTTAATTCACTGAATGTGTGAATAATGCAACATTAATCAATAGTTATATAACACCTTCACTTACATTCATGACGACCTTTGTATAGTAGTCAATTTAAAATAGAATACTATGAATAAAGAGAAATCAATTGTTGTTTTAAATAATCTTATTGAAATCAATAATGATAGGATTCTGGTTTATGAAACTGCAACAGTAGCAACTGAAGAAAGTGATTTAAAAAATTTATTTTCTGAATGCCAAAAAACAAGTGAAATTTTTAAATCAGAACTACTAGAAGAAGTTCAAAAAATGGGTGGAAGTCCTGTTGATAAAATTAAAAAAAAACAGCTTTTTTATAAGGCTTTGGATGATTTTTAAAGCAAAACTTATTGACAAAGACAGAGAAGATATTTTAAATACTATTGAATACAAAGAATTTGTAACCATAAAAAGCTACAAAGAAACATTGGAAAATAATTTTGATTATCTAACCACTGAACTTCTCATCATCGTCAAATCCCAACAAATTTTATTAACTGCGCATCATGCCAAAGTTAAAAAATTAGGGGATTTGATACTATCTTAAATCAAGAAAACTCTTCTAGTTTATTTTAGTCCATTTCAATTTGCATCCATAAAAACAATGAATAATGAATAGTATAATAGCCAAAAAAGAAAGTCTTACAACGTACTTGAAAGAAACGTTCAATGATGTAGGCAGCATTACATTATTTACAATTCGTTTTTTTAAAGAAGTGATAAAACCTCCTTATGAAATCAAGGAATTCATAAAACAATGTTACGTTATTGGGTATAAATCTTTGCCCTTAGTTACCATCACTGGCTTTATAATGGGCTTAGTGCTTACGTTACAATCAAGACCTACATTAGCCAAGTTTGGCGCCGAATCCTGGTTGCCGAGTATGGTTGCATTATCACTAATTAGAGAAATAGCACCTGTGATTACTGCATTGATTTGCGCAGGAAAAGTTTCATCTGGTATTGGCGCTGAGTTAGGATCTATGAAAGTAACCGAGCAAATAGATGCAATGGAAGTTTCCGCAATAAATCCCTACAAATATTTAGTCGTTACAAGAATTTTAGCCACGACGCTTATGATTCCGTTATTAGTAATTTTTGCAGATGGCATTGGTATTATTGGAGGATATGTAGGTATAAATATTCATAGTGATGTTAATTTATATCGCTACATCTCTCAAGTTTTAGAAGCCATTACATTTTTAGATATTTTTCCAGCGACTATGAAAACTTTTTTCTTTGGCTTTTTTATTGGAATGATTGGCTGTTATAAAGGGTTTAATGCTGCTAATGGAACTGAAAGTGTTGGTAAAGCAGCAAACTCTGCAGTAGTTACCGCGTCTCTTACCATATTTATTATTGATATGCTTGCTGTACAACTAACTGATTTATTTTTCTAAAATGAGACAAGAAACAACAACAATAAAAGCTCCTACCCCTATTTCTAAAACGAATAATTCAGTAATAGAAATAAAAGAACTTCATAAATCCTTTGGGAGCAATGAAGTGCTAAAAGGTGTTACTTTCAGTGTTAATAAAGGGGAAAATTTAGTGGTTTTGGGTAAATCAGGTTCGGGTAAGTCAATAACCATAAAATGTTTAGTTGGTTTATTGATTGCTGATGAAGGTGAAATCCATGTATTTGGCACAGATATAACAAAATTAGAAAACAATGAACTTAATGAAATTAGAGTTCGCATTGGTTTTCTTTTTCAAAATGCTGCGCTATATGATTCCATGAGTGTTCGAGAAAATCTAGGATTTACATTGAAACGCCATGCTAAAGATTTATCTGCTGGAGAATTAGAAAGTGAAATAAAAGACGTTTTAGAAAGTGTAGGTTTGAGTGAAGCAATTGATAAAATGCCTTCGGAATTATCTGGGGGAATGCGAAAAAGAATTGGTCTTGCTAGAACTCTAATTTTGAAACCAGAAATAATATTATATGACGAACCTACAACTGGATTAGATACTATAACTTCTAGAGAAATCAGCGAATTAATACTAGAAATTCAGAAAAAAAATAAAACATCATCCATTATTATCACTCATGACATGGCTTGTGCAAAATACACTGCTGATCGATTGGTGATTCTAAAAGATGGCGTCATACATACTGAGGGAACATACCCAGAATTAGAAAAAAGTGAAGACGAATGGGTTCGTTCTTTCTTTATATAACCAATAAAAGAATAAAAAATGAATAAAGAATCAGGATACCAATGGAAATTAGGAATGTTTGTCATTATCGGTTTAGTACTTTTTGTGACAACAATATATTTTGTTGGAAAACAGAAAAATTTATTTGGTGCTACATTTGAATTGAATTCAAAATTTAATTCGGTAAACGGACTTGAAGTAGGTAATAATGTTCGCTTTTCTGGAATTAATATTGGTACAGTGGAGGAGATTGAATTTCTTACAGATACTTCAGTAGTTATTAAATTAGTTATAAAAGAAGAAGTTCGTAAATACATCAAAAAAGATGCTATTGCAAGTATAAGCTCAGACGGTTTAATGGGCGATAAAGTGCTCACAATATCTTCTGGTAGAGACTCTAATGTTATTGTAGAAGACAATGATAATATCGCTTCAAAGCAAGCTATAGAAATGGATGATTTAATGGTTAGCGTTAAAAAAAGTGTAGATAATGCAGGTGTTATTACAGCTCAACTTGCTCAGTTTAGCTATAGCATGAATAACGGAAATGGCGCTTTATCTAAACTAGTCTCGGATGAGGAATTTGGAAATAGTATAAAAAATATGGTTACTAACCTGGAAAATAGCTCCAACGAATTTGAAAAGTTTACAGTAAAAATGAATAATGGAAAAGGGGCACTTTCAAAATTTGTAACTGACGAGAAGATGGGAAGAATGATTGATTCTACCTTAACTAATGTAAAAAAAGGAACAGAAGGGCTCAATGAAGTTATTGAAGCTGCAAAACATAATTTCCTTTTAAGAGGCTATTTTAATAAAAAGAAAAGAGCAGAAGATAAAAAACTAGATGATTTAGAAGATCAGGAAGAACTAGAAATGAAGAAAGAACTAAATATGGGTGTAAAATTTGATACTATAAAATAATTTTTTACAAATAACTATAGCTATCAAGAACTTGAAACAGATTTTAAAAAACTGGCTATATTAAGAAAATACTTGTTTATAAGTGACTGAAAGTGAAAATTCTACAACTTAATAGTAAAGTAGTATAACATTTGATTTTGGAGTACATAGTACCTTTACAAAACTATACAATTATTTTGAATCCCTAAATTTAAATGAAAATGAAAAAAATGAAATTTATCTTGTCTTTCATCATGCTTGGATTATTAATTTATTCCTGTAACAATGATGATACCAATGCTAGTTATCCTTATGCTGTAAGATTGACTGATGCACCCGGCCCTTACGACGAAGTGAATATAGACCTCCAAGGTGTAGAAGTAATAGGAGATGATGGTAAAACTATAGCATTAAATGTAGAAAAAGGCATTTATAATTTACTAGAATTATCTAATGGTGTAGATGCATTAATTGCGACTGATTCACTAGAAATTTCTTCCGTGAAACAAATAAGGCTTATTCTTGGTGCAGCTAACACGGTAGTACTTGATGGTGTAAGTTATCCTTTGAGCACTCCTAGTGCTGAACAAAGCGGTTTAAAACTTCAAGTTAATCAAACGCTTCAAGCAGGAATTTTATATACTGTTCTTTTGGATTTTGATGCTAACAAATCGGTAGTTAAATTAGGAAATGGAGGATATCAATTGAAACCCGTTATTCGAACTATAGAAAAACCAATTAGCGGTTCCATAAAAGGTAAAATCACTCCAATAGGAACAATGGCAGTGGTTGAAGCTACTTCATCAACAGCTGTAAGTTATACAAGTAATGTTAATGAAAACGGTGATTTCTTAGTTATGGGACTTCCTCCTGGAATCTACACTATTACTATAACTCCTGCGTTACCGTTATTACCTATAACAAAAACGGATATAGAAGTTACAGCCGGTATCACTACTGATATAGGAGCATTTATCATACTATAAAGATCATAATATGCTTTTTTTTTTAATTCAAAAAAGCTTTTACAAAACATTCAGTTCCATAAAAATCATTAAAAACATCATTTTACCTTGCGATGTTTTTAATGATTTTATTTTTTAAACTCCAATAAAAGTACCGTTCTAAAATAAACCTAAAAAATAACTCACATGAAAACTGAAAAAGAACTCAATGACGCTATTCTAAAAATAACATTGAAAATACAAAATGATTATCCTGAATTATCTAAGTACTTATCAGAGATTCCTGTGACTATACCAAATATTTCAAATCCTGAAATAAATAATAAAGCACTAACTAATTATTACGAATCTTTAGAAAACATATTGGAAAAATACATTCCAAATCATATCGATAATTCAAATTAATAAAATTATTTATTCTCATTACCACTAAAGAACAATTAAATCATTTCATACAAACCAATTTATTTTTCATTTTTTATATAAAATCAGTGAATAAAACAACTAATTATAAAAGTTATGCAACTGATTTTATCGGTAAACACCTCAACTTTGTAAAGTGAATATTATTTCACATACAATACATCTAAAAAAATGAACTCAATAAAGCTAAAAGGAAATTGGGAAGAGCAAAAAGGAAAATTAAAACAAAAATTTGCCGCTTTAACCGATAATGATTTACTGTTTACAGAAGGTAAAAAAGAGGAAATGATGGAAAAACTCCAAATTAAATTGGGTAAATCCAAGGAAGAAATTCTTAAGATTATTCCATTTATCTAGTACATTTATTGTATAAGAACTTGTTTAACACTAGTAATAGATTCCTAAATCTAAACCGTTGTATAATTCAGACTAGCAATATAAAAATATTCTAGTTTGAATTATAAAATGACATCCAAAGCTATTTAAGCAGCTAGAAAGTAAAACATTTGACATTAAACATAATATAAGAAACTACAATAAGCAATAGTCAAAAAGAAGGACAAGTTTTTTTGCTCGTTTTTTTACATCTAAATCCTTTTTGATTAAAAATAGCTCCAAAATATTTACTGATCAATCATTTAAGGTGTGAATAATGTAAACTTAACCAAAAGTATTGTAACAAAGAAAGTGCGTAAGTTGATGATCTTTGTAATGTAATAATTCAATAACAAAAAACAATTAATATGAAAAATTCAAATAAACTGGTTTTCGCTTCTTTAGTGGCAGGCTTTATGTCTTTTACAAGTGTTCAAGCTCAAGATAAAACTGCTTCTTATGGTTTTAAGGGAGGCTTAAACTTCTCCAATCTATACACTGATAATGTAGATGATAATAATGTGTTGACCGGATTCAATGCAGGATTATACGCTAAATTTCCTATTACTAATTCTATCGCAATTCAACCTGAAATAAGCTATACTACCAAAGGTGCTGAATTAGTTTACAATAATACTTTTGCGCAAGGAACTGCTAAATTCAATATCAACTACATCGAAGTACCCGTTTTATTAGTAATGAATATTACAGATAATTTTAATGTGCATGTAGGTCCATACGCAGCCTATATGGTTAGTGGAAAAACAACTAATGATTCTAATTTTGGATCATCTCAAGCTGAATTAGATACTAATGACTTCAATAAGTTTGACGCTGGTCTTGCTGGTGGTGTTGGGATTGATTTAGATGTAGTGAACTTTGGAGTGCGATACAATTATGGATTAACTAGAATTGGAAAAGAAGATAGCTTTATTTCCTCAGATGCAAAAAACAGTGTTTTAAGCGCTTATATAGGTCTTAAACTAAACTAAAAAATAATAATTCAAAAAAAAATCATAATCATGAGCAATTTACTATACACAATCGCAGTAATATTAGTCCTTTTTTGGGCAATTGGATTCTTTGCATACAGCGTAGGATCAATTATTCACATTCTTCTTGTTATTGCAGTTATTGCAGTTATATTGAGAATCATTCAAGGCAAAAGAATCTAATATGATATGCCCTTATAATTAACCTACAAAACGAATCAAGTAAAAATAAATTCATTAAAAACTAGAAATCATGAGCAATCTTCTTTACACAATCGCAGTTATTTTAGTCATTTTTTGGGCAATTGGATTCTTTGCATTCAGCGTAGGTTCAATTATACACGTTCTTCTAGTCATTGCTGTTATTGCAATACTATTTAGACTTATACAAGGCAGAAGTCTCTAAATCAAATCGTTAAATAATAAAATACATATTTATGAAAGCAGATAAAATAATATTAGGAGTTTTAGGAGGCGTAGCCGTTGGAGCATTATTAGGAGTATTGTTTGCACCTGAAAAAGGGGACAAAACAAGAAAAAAAATTATGGACAAAAGCAACGATTATGCTGATGAATTAAAAGACAAATTAGATACTTTATTGGGGACAATAAATAAAAAGTATGAGAAAATTTGGAATGAAAGTGAAAATTTAATCGCCGAAGGAAAATCAAAATTTGATGATGTGAAACATGAAATTAAAAACACGAGTATCTAGAAAGACACTTGAATATTAAAATTTCACAAGTAAACACATTTACAATTTACACCATGGAAAACAACGCAACAACAATAGAAATGCTTTTTGAGAAAGCAGAGGATTATACTAGAACAACTGTAGAATTAGTGAAGTTAAATGCAGTAGATAAAACTGCTGATGTCATGTCCTCACTCCTTTCTCGATTAACTGTTTCTATTGTTTTTGTTATGTTTGCCTTTTTAGCTAATATTGGTCTTTCTTTATGGATAGGCGAATTATTAGGAAAAGTATATTTTGGTTTTTTTATGGTGTCTATTGGTTATTTCTTAATTTCATTAGTACTATATAAGTATAAAGATCAATGGCTAAAAATGCCAATCAGTAATTTTATCATTGTCAAAATGCTTAAAAAAAGTTAATATGAAAACCATTAGCGAGACAGACATTCTTAAGGAAACAATACAATTGCTTAAAATAAAACAAGCTAACGAATTAGTACTTCTTAAAGACCAGTATTATCATACGTATGAAAGTTTAAAACCTTTGAATATAATCAAAAATGCTTTGGGCCAAATGGCAACCTCATCAGATTTTAAAGGAAATATACTTAGTAATGTTATTGGTATTTCAACTGGTTATTTGACAAAAAAAGTTTTATTGGGATCATCACACAATCCTATCAAAAGAATATTGGGTACATTACTACAATTTGTAATTACTAATGTAGTTACAAAACATTCCGATAGGTCAAAATCATAATACCTATATTTTAGTTTTAAATTTATTTATCCGAATCTAATAATGAACTACGAATTTACTTGTAACTCTTTATTTATTCTTGTTTTTTTTTAAATAAACTCAAAAACTAAGATTTTAATTGATACTTTATTTTATTTAAGATTCTATCTTTTACAACCAATTTAAGCATGGAAAAAAGATTAAAAAAAGAAGCGTTATTAATTTTAAATAAAGAACTTGCTTTTCAAAACTTAAAAAAAGAAAAACAAGCTAAAGAACTGATTATAGCTTATAATGAACTTGCTTTTCAAAACTTAGAAAAGGAAAAACGTGCCGCTGAATTAATAATTGCAAATAAAGAACTAGCATTTCAAAACTTAGAAAAAGAAAAACGGGCCGCTGAATTAATAATTGCGAATAAAGAACTAGCATTTCAAAACTTAGAAAAAGAAAAACGTGCTGCTGAATTAATTATTGCTAACAGAGCACTTCTACTTCAAAATCAAGAAAGAGAAAAACAATCTGCTGAATTGATTATTGCCAATCAAGAACTAAAAAAAGCCGAAGAATATCAAATAGAATATATAAACGGACTAGAGCAAATTATGTTTATGACTTCTCATAAAGTTAGACAGCCCATTGCTAATATTTTAGGATTATCCTATTTACTTCATCATCAATCTGTAAATTCCCCAGATGAATTAAGAGAATCTCTAGATTACATCAAACAATCTGCTTTGAAGCTTGATGCTTTTACAAAAGAGCTCACCCAATTCATTTTTACTTTGGGAGAAAAAGGAAAAATTGTGTCTAAGTAAACATTTAGGGTAATAAAATTTAAAAAAAACAGGGTTTAACTTTTTCATTAAAGTTAAACCCTGTTTTTTTGTCTTTAGCAGTATTTACTACTGGTTTTTTCTTTAAATTATTTTTTTAGCACCTCTAAATTTAATCGGTAAAAAAAATCAAATAAGGTAATTCTTGCTTATTTTTTTTTTAAAAATTAATCTATTGACAATCATCAATAAATTTAAAATAAGTGAATTTAACAACTTCTATTTTTAATTATATAATAGGTATCGGGGACAACAAAACAATCTTTGCAGTACAAAATAAATAAACCCCAAAATTAAAAAAAATGAAAATTAAAAATTCACTAATCTCCTTTGCAATATTATGTATTGCATTAATTTCTGGATGTGCAAACGATGATTTCCAGGAGACAATTGGCGTATGTCCAGTTGTAGAATCGACAAGCCCAATAAATGGAGCTATTAATGTTCCATTA
The DNA here is from genome assembly GCF_036895565.1 of Flavobacterium sp. KS-LB2. NCBI lineage: Bacteria > Pseudomonadati > Bacteroidota > Flavobacteriia > Flavobacteriales > Flavobacteriaceae > Flavobacterium > Flavobacterium sp. KS-LB2. The sequence goes on from NZ_CP145904.1 coordinate 1,937,325, forward strand.
GACCAAACGATTACAGTAATCTTTAATGAAGAGATGAATGTTGCCTCCTTTAATCAATCATCTTTTACTTTACAAGGTACTACGGCAGTTGCAGGAACAGTTACATTTAGCGGAAAAACTGCTTCGTTTGACCCTACGAGCCCACTTGCACCAAATACAACTTACACTGGCGTAATTAAAACATCAGTTAAGGATATCATGGGTAATGCTCTACAGGAAGATTATGTATGGACATTTAGTACAGGTTCAACTGTAACACCAATGGTAATTTCTACAGATCCAGCTAATAATGCAACGAATGTATTCCTTAATAAAATTGTTAGTGCAAATTTTAATATGCCTATGAATCAGGCAACTCTAAACACCACAACTTTTACATTAAAACAAGGGTCTACATCAGTAGCAGGAGCAGTTTCGTATAACGGAACAACTGCTAATTTTACTCCGAACGCTCTTCTAGTGTCTAATACTATTTATACAGCTACGATAACAACCGGAGCAAAAAATGTTCAAGGAACAACAACAACCAGCAACTATACCTGGACATTTACTACGGGATCTATTACAGCTCCTAACGTAACTACTACTGATCCTGCCAACAATGCTTCTGGTGTTCCACTTAATAAAAACATTATAGCTAATTTTAGTATGGTAATGGACCCTTTGACTATTAACACTACTACATTTACACTAAAAAACGGTTCGGCAATAGTTACTGGAACAGTATCCTATTTAGGAACAACTGCTACATTTAACCCCAATAGTGATTTACTACCTGGAACTACTTATACAGCTACAATTAATACTGGTGCTAGAAACTTATCAAGTGTTCCATTAGCAAACGATTACGTTTGGGAATTCAGTACTAATACAGCAGTAGTTGGAAATACAGTAAATCTTGGGTCTGCTGAAAGATTTGGGATTTTAGCAGGAGTTGGAGTAAGTAATAATGCTGGTTTCAGTATAATCAATAATATGGACGTTGGTATAAGCCCCGGAGTTCGTTCTTCTATCACAGGATTTCCTCCTGCAGTTATAGTTAATGGTGCTATTTATGCTTCTGATGATATTGCCCCTGTAGGAATTGCTGCTATGTTAACACAAGCTAAACTAGACCTTACTAACGCGTATCTTTTTGCCGAAGGAGCTTCATATAGCGCGCCTATAACGGTTTCTGGAGATCAGGGTGGAAAAACACTTGTTGCAGGTATTTACAAATCAACATCTACACTTTTAGTTCAAAATGGTGATTTAACTCTTAGCGGTAGTGCAACTGACGTTTGGATTTTCCAAATAGCCTCTGCATTCACAACTGTTGGTGGAGCTGGTGGAAATATAAAGCTTACAGGTGGAGCACTTGCTAAAAATGTCTTTTGGCAAACGGGGAGTTCAGCAACTATTGGAGATTACACTTCTTTTGTAGGCAATATATTGGCCCTACAATCTATTACAATGGGATCGTATTCTACTGCACAAGGTAGAATGCTTGCAAGAAATGGAGCTGTTGTAATGACTCATACTAACATAATCACAAAGCCTTAAAAATGAAAACTAAAACAAATCTTAAAGATGGATCATGTATTGCATGGTCCACTAATAAACTAACTTTCAAAAGTATTGCAATACTTACTTTAGCATGGTTAGGCGTTCAAACATCAATACAAGCACAAGAAGTTCAAGAGGTTAAATTTGCAAAACCTTCTTGGTATTTTGGACTTGCTGGAGGAGCTAATTTTAATTTTTATCGTGGTTCAACAAATCAGTTAAATGCTGGTTTTACTCCGCCTGCAACATTTCATGATGGAAATGGCACCGGGCTTTTTATAGCACCACTTTTAGAATATCGTCCAGCTGATTCCAAATGGGGAGTTATGTTACAAGCAGGTTATGATAGCCGCAAAGGTTCTTTTGACCAAGTAGTTACAGCATGTGATTGTCCTGCTGATTTATCTACTAATCTTAGTTACATAACAGTAGAACCAAGTGTACGTTTTGCTCCTTTTAAATCTAATTTTTATCTGTATGGTGGTCCTCGTTTGGCTTTCAATATGGACAAATCATTTTCGTATCAATTAGGTGTAAATCCGGCATTTCCTAATCAAGTAGTTTCTCCTGAAGTAACAGGTGAATTTAGTGAAATTGAAAAAACTATTTTATCCATGCAAATTGGCGCTGGATATGATATTCCGCTTTCTTCAGATCGCAATAAAACACAATTTGTATTGTCTCCTTTTGTTTCTTTCCAACCTTATTTTGGTCAAAATCCTCGCGCCACAGAAACTTGGAACATAACTACTATCAGAGCTGGAGTTGCACTTAAATTTGGACAAGGAAAAAACATTCAAGAAGCAACGGATATGGTTAAAGACCGTGAAGTGCAGTTCTCCGTAAATTCTCCTAGTAATGTTCCTGCAGAAAGACAAATGACTGAAATTTTCCCGCTTAGAAACTATGTTTTCTTTAATGAAGGATCAACAGAGATTCCAAATCGTTATGTTTTACTGACAAAAAATCAAGTAAAAGACTTTAAAGAAGACCAATTAGAGACATTTGCGCCAAAAAATTTATCAGATCGTTCTAAACGCCAAATGACTGTTTATTATAACGTTCTGAATATTCTTGGAGACCGCATGCAAAAAAATCCTTCATCGACAATTACTTTGGTAGGATCATCTAATAATGGAAATACAGATGGTCTTACTATGGCAGAATCTGTAAAAACCTATTTGGTAAATGTGTTTATAATAAATCCAGGTAGAATTACAACTAAAGGTCAAAGTAAACCAAATATCCCATCAGAACAGCCAGGAGCAACACTAGAATTAGTTTTACTACGTGAAGGAGATCGTAGAGTTTCTATCGAAAGTAATTCTGCTGATTTGTTGATGGAGTTTCAAAGTGGTTCAGATGCGCCATTGAAACCAGTTCAAATTATAGCTCCAAAAGAAGCACCTTTGGAAAGTTATGTTACTTTCAATAATAAAGGAGCTGGGGAAGCATTATCGTCTTGGTCAATACAAATAACTGACGAGCAGGGAAAAATTCAGTCTTTTGGACCTTACACGCAAGATGAGGTAAGTATTCCAGGAAAAACAATTTTAGGTACCCGTCCAGAAGGAGATTACAAAGTAAAAATGATTGGCCAGACTAAAAGTGGTAAAATTATAGAAAAGGAAACTCCTGTTCACATAGTACTTTGGACTCCTGCAAAAATGGAGGAAGGCATTAGATATAGTATCATCTATGAATTCAATAACTCTAAAGCGATTTCATTGTATGAAAAATATCTTAATGAAGTAGTTACACCTAAAATTCCTGTTGGAGCAACTGTAATTATTAAAGGTCATACCGATATTATTGGTGAAGAAGTTTACAATAAAGATTTGTCATTAGCTCGTGCAAACGATACAAAAACTATCATTGAAAACGCTTTAAATAAAGCAGGTAGAAAAGATGTAAAATTCGATGTATCAGGTTATGGTGAAAATGAAAATAAATCTCCTTTTGAGAACAAAACTCCAGAAGAACGTTTTTACAATCGTACTGTAATAATAGATATTATTCCTGCTATTAAATAAGCCAGAGTAAAAGAATGCCAATTAATAAATTATAAAAGAGGATAGACTATTAAGTTTCTATCCTCTTTTTTTATATAAAATTGAGAATCTTTCCCCGAATATAATCTGATGAAAATTAATCTTAGTATTTTAAAAAAGTTATAATTTAGCTTCAATTTTTTATACATTCCTTTTTCAAAACCTGAATTTTAACAAAATAATTATTATTTTTACTATTTACTTTATGCAGATATGACCCAAAACGAAAAAACCCTCATTAAGTTCTATACCGCTTTTGCCAATGCCGATGCTTCAACTATGTGTGAATGCTATAATTCTAAAATTGAGTTTCGCGATCCTGCCTTTGGTTTATTAAAAGGAAAAGATGTTTGCCAAATGTGGAACATGCTCATTGAAAAAAGTAAAGGAAATATAAAAATTGAATTCTCAGCTATAAAAGCCGATGAATACATTGGTTCCGCACAATGGATTGCTACCTATAACTTTAGTAAAACAAATAGAAAAGTGGTAAATGTTATTCGTGCACAGTTTCAGTTTAAAGATGGACTAATCATAAAACATACGGATGATTTTGATATCTGGAAATGGTCCAAACAAGCTTTTGGAATTACAGGATATTTATTAGGTTGGACTGGTTATTTTCAGAAAAGAATACAACAACAAGCATTACTATCGTTGAAGAAATATAAAGAGGCTAAAAATGCCAATTGAAAGTTTAAAAATACTATTTAACAGAGATTTAAATCAGCTAAAAACCGAAATAGAGTTGTATCAAAATGAAAGTGATATTTGGACAATCCAAAAAGGTATCTCTAATTCAGCCGGAAATCTTTGCTTGCATTTAGTGGGAAATCTAAATACATATATTGGTGCCCAATTTGGAAATACTGGATATATAAGAAACCGTCCATTAGAATTTTCGCTGAAAAATATTCCAAAAACAGAATTACTATCAAAAATTGAAGCAACTATTATGATTGTTGATAATTCGTTAACAAACATCTCCGAAGAAGATTTGAAAATGGAATTTCCACTTTTAGTTTTTAAAGAAAAAACTTCAACCGAGTTTATGCTTATCCATTTGACCACACACCTAGCTTATCATTTGGGGCAAATCAATTACCACAGGCGATTATTGGAATCTTAAAATCCAATTTAAAGACTATCTTCAAAATTAATATGTAACTTTCATTAAAAAATAATTGAGAAATCGTTTATCTCTATCGTATGTACTTAAAAATTAGTTTTTTTTTGTAAATACTTAACTAGCAATTGAGACACAAATAACGAGATAAATTAAAAAATCTATAATGAAAACAATAGTACATAAAAAATTAAATGAATTGCAAGCAACCGCTATTTGTGGAAATGATATTAGTTCGTCCTGTCTTTATGTTTCGGCTCTTACCATTATGTATGCGGGACAATATGCGTGGATTTCATTACTTTTTGTAGCAGTTGTCCTTTTTTTATTCAGAAAAATTTATGGTGAAGTAGTAGGTGCCATTCCACTGAACGGTGGCGCTTATAACGTATTATTAAACACTTCTTCCAAAAGAATGGCATCGCTTGCAGCTACATTAACAGTTTTGTCATATATGGCTACGGCGGTAATCTCCGCTTCAGAAGGCATGCATTATCTCCATGGGATAGTCCCTGGAATTGATATCACAATAACTACAATACTTGTTTTAGTCGCTTTTACCGGTTTGGCAATTTTAGGAATTGGAGAATCATCTTTTGTCGCTGTCTTTATTTTTCTGACTCATATAATCACACTTAGCTTATTAGTATTCGCCTCTGTATGGTTTCTTTTTAATCATGGTTTACAAACTTTTCATATCAATTGGAATCTTCCTTTTACTTCAAGCGGGATTGTTAGGGCACTTTTCTTAGGTTTTTCTGCTGCAATGTTAGGGATTTCAGGTTTTGAAAGTTCTTCAAATTTTGTTGAAGAACAAGAACAAGGTGTCTTTCCAAAAACACTCCGTAATATGTGGGCTGTAGTGAGTTTCTTCAACCCTTTGCTAGCTTTGTTATTAATTTGCATCATCCCCCTGGCAGAAGTTGGTGAACATAGAGAATCTTTACTTGCCTTTTTGGGACAAACAACTGGTGGAACGTGGCTTGCTTACCTTATTTCCATCGATGCTGTTTTGGTATTATGTGGAGCCGTACTAACATCATTTGTGGGGGTTTCCGGATTGCTGAATCGTATGACTTTAGACAGAATCCTACCCAATTACTTTTTAAAACAAAATAAGAAAGGATCTAACTATAGAATAATTATTACTTTTCTAATATTATGCATTTCTGTATTATTTGTTACCGGTGGAAATCTAGTGGCACTTGCCGGTGTTTATACATTCTCTTTTCTGGCAGTAATGGGATTATTTGGCATTGGAAATTTATTACTGAAATTTAAACGAAAAAAACTGCCCAGACCTGAAAAAGCTCGTGGAATTTCTGTAATTATTGCCGTCTCATTAGTAATTGCTGCTTTTGTAGGTAATATCCAATTAAATGTTGATTCCTTTTATACTTTTATCAAATATCTTATTCCTTCATTGTTATTTGTTGGTATCATGTTAAATAGATCATTTTTAATACAACTATCTATGGATGCCTTAGAATATTTTTACAAACCTCTGCGGCGATTCGTTATATTCAGTAATCGCTATTTGATTAAAATGAATAAAAAAATTCATTCACAGGAATTTGTTTTCTTTACGAAAGGTGACGATGTAGCTATATTAAACAAGGTTATGCAATATGTAGAAAATAATGAAACGACAAAAAAATTAAAAATTGTCAATATAAAACGGGAAGGCGAAAATAATGAGTCACTCATTATTGATCTTAAAGTTCTAGACCGTGCTTACCCAGAAATTGATATTGAGTTCATTGAATTAGAAGGTACTTTTGGTCCAGAAATCATTGATGATTTATCAAAAAAATGGAATATTCCTAAAAATTTCATGTTTATTGGCTCTCCTGGTAACCGATTCTCCTATAGAGTTTCAGAATTAGGTGGTGTTCGTTTAATTATGTAGACTAGAAGCGGTTAGGACAAAAATATTGAAATTCAAACAAATAGATAAATTAATTTTAATCCGCTATATTTGTTAAACTAGAAAAATGTCATTTTCGTTTCAAAAAAATAGCATCCATACTTTTATAAAAGGAATTTGAAATAACGGTTATAATACATATTTATATGTTAGAATCTTCTAAAATACCCATTCCATTTCAATCTAACAGGAAATTTTCTATTTTAGAAATCCTTCAGTTTATCGTATTATCAGCTTTGATTTTGTACTTTGGAAAAACACTATTTATTCCGCTAAGTTTTTCATTGCTTATTAGTTTTATTTTATATCCAATCTGTAAATGGATGGAAACAAAAGGAATTAATAAAGGAATGACCATTATTATTTCAATCTTAGGCGTTACACTTGTGGTAAGTGCTTTACTTTATCTATTATTTGTACAGTTCTCAGAGTTTTTACACGAATGGCAATCTTTAAGAACCAAAATCACTGAAACAACACAGCAATTGAGTCTTTTTGTTTCAGAGCGATTTGATATTAGTTTAGAAAAACAAAGGGATTTTATCAACAATACACTCAACAACTCCGGTTCGCAAGCTTTTTCTATAGTACGAAATACCGCATATTCCTTATCCGAAGGAGTATTTTTTCTGATAATGATACCTATTTTTTCAGCATTGATACTTTTTCACCGCAACTTACTATCAAAAGCTTTGTATGAACTTTTCCCTTCAGAACAAAAAAACACCATTCATGAAATCCTTATCGGAACCATTCATGAATACTATAATTTTATCAAAGGAATGCTATTAGTATATTTGATAGTAGGCTTATTAAACAGCATTGGGCTATGGATTATAGGGGTACCAAATCCCTTCTTATTTGGTTTTATTGCTTCTATACTCACCTTTATTCCCTATGTCGGAATCATGATCTCATCACTCTTGCCTATTGCCGTTTCTTGGATAACATACAATTCTATTTGGTATCCATTGGCCGTTATTGCAGTTTTTTCTATTGTTCAAGCACTCGAAGCCTATATTATATTTCCATTTGCGGTAGGAAGCCGCTTAAAAATAAATACGCTAGTCATTATTATTGTAGTAATCGTGGGAGGGATTTTATGGGGTGCCGCTGGCATGATACTGTTCATTCCATTTACAAGTATTATAAAACTGATTGCAGACCGCACACCAAGCCTAAAGACATTATCGCTTTTGTTAGATGATGGTGAATAGAAGTAAACGGAACAATAATCTATTCCAAAAGATCAAAATCAAACGCCCAATCCAACTCCTTTTTATACCACAATTGCCCTTGCGAAACTTCCAGCGGACAATCAAAATTATTGGTATAAAGTGCTCCAGTTCCTAATCCTTGTGGCATTAAACTGTGTTGTAAAAACGTCCATTGTGCAATGGCATTGAGTCCAATATTACTCTCTAATGCTGAGGTAATCCACCACCCGATTTTATGCTTTTCAGCTAATGAAATCCATTCTTGCGTACCTCGAAAACCACCCACAAAACTAGGCTTCAAAATGATGTATTGCGGCTTGATTTTTTCTAACAATTGCTCTTTTTCAGCCAAAGTAAACACACCAATCAACTCTTCATCCAAAGCAATAGGAAAAGGAGTGACTTTACATAACTCTGCCATCCTGTCAGTATGATTTTTTTGTATTGGCTGCTCTATGCTATGTAATTTAAATTCAGACAGTTGTATTAATCTATTTAAAGCCAAGTCTGAATCAAAAGCGCCATTAGCATCTACCCGAATTTCGACTTGTTCCGGAGTAAAATGCTCCCGAATAAAACGCAATAATTGCAGTTCTTTATCGAAATCTATCGCTCCAATTTTGAGTTTGATACATGTGAAACCCTGTGCTAGTTTTTCCTCAATTTGTTGCTTCATAAAAGCCTCCTCGCCCATCCAAACCAAACCGTTAATCACCATTGATTTTGTACCATTTGTAAAGTCCGAAGGAAAGAGTAAAAAAGGAGTCGCGCTCACTAAAGATTGGAACGCCATTTCCACTCCAAATTGTATCGAAGGAAAGTCCAATAATGCTTCCCAAAGTTGCTCTTTCCCTAAGTGAATATTAGCGCAAGTCCATTGCAATTTTTCTTCATAATCTGGCCGATCATCAATACTCAATCCACGCAGTATGCCGCACTCGCCAATCCCTTTTTTACCATCTTTTTCTAAGACAATAAACCAAGTTTCCTTTTCGGTCATCACGCCACGGGAAGTTCCTGATGGACGTTTAAAATTAAGAATGTATTTGTGGTAGGTTGCTTTCAATTTTATTTTGGATTTAAGATTTTAGAAAATAGATAGTAGAATTCAGAAACACCTGTCTTTTTACTCCTTACTCTTTGTTCTTTGTTTGCCTAGTCTATTAACTTCAAAACGCGTTCAAAATCCTTATTCTGAATTCCCATTTTTTTGAAAGCCTCAAAATCTTGTTTTATTTTCTGAGTCCAACTCAAGCTATCTGTTACGTTTTGCGATTGGTATTTTTTATAAATAGCTTTTGCTGACGAAAAGTTATCATTTAATAAATAAGCGTGTGCCAAATTTAGTTTAATCAATAACTCCGCATTATCCAGCTTCTCGCCTTCTTTTAGGAATTTAATCGCTTTTCCATATTGCTTTGTCAAAAGATAACTACTCCCAATAGTATTGTAATCCAAAGCAGTTGCTTTACCATCATTGATTATCGTTGTCAGTTTTACTATAGCTTCACCGTGCTTTCCTTGCTTGGTTAATCCAGTAGCTTGCTTGCGCAAATCGTCATACACACTTTTTGAGAGACTGCTTTCGCCAAAACAACTGTTACCAAAATCTTTAAATGCCTTAGCGCGCTCTACAGCTAATAATTTTTGAAATTCCTTAAAAGTGTACTTCGATTGGATTTTATCCGAAATACAGACACAAAAATCATCCGAATTGGTCATTTTTTGAGCCAAGTTAGAAGTTTTACACTGATCTATGATTGCTTTTCTGTTTTCAACAGTCCAACCTCGACTGAGTTTGTTATCAACCCAAGGCACTACTTCTAGAATGATTTTTTGGTTCATGATCCAGTTTTTACTCTCGAAACCAAACCACAAATTCCCAGCATTCAATTTCATACAAGCCGATTTATCTGCAGATAGCAGTTTTGCATCTTTGCTAATTGGAGTATCTTGAACTAAACAAGCATCAGCTGTTTTTCCGTTTTCTTTATATTTCGAAGCCAAGTCAGCACTGGAAAAAACTACATATTTACATTTGTCATCTCCTGAGATTTTAGACAAAATAAAAACTGCTCCTGCTGACCCTTGACTGATTCCCGTTGGGTCTGGAATCGCCTTTAACACCGAAACTAAACTGCCCGCCATTTGCTGATTTTTATCCAAAAGTGTTATCCTGAAAACAACTTCAGTAGTTCCTTCTGGGAAATCTTGGGTTTTGATAACGATTCGGTCTCTCGCCGAAACTGTAATTTCTTCGGTTGTAGCACGGGTTTTATCCCAATAGCCGTCTTTTTGAGAGAAACTAGTCTGAAAAGCGAGTGCAGTTACCAGCAAAAAAATTCCTTTTATCCTATTCATGTTTTTGATTAACGAGTTTTTTAGCCCTGATAGCAGCGGTATCCTTTACTTGCTTTTTTTTTTAAGCAAGTAAAGATACTAGCGGATAGCAGGAAACAGCTCCAAAAAAAATTACAATTCGATTGAACTCCCTATTTCCAGCAACATTAAATCTTTTCCTTTATTGAAAAATTTACGGATAGATTCCTCATGATCAATTTCGATATAACCGAAAGTATCGTAATGATACCCCAGAATTTTATCGCAATCCAAGAAATCAGAAGCGATGATGGCATCCTCGACATCCATGGTGAAATTATCGCCAATTGGCAAAATCGCCAAATCCAATTTAGTGCGCATCGGAATGAGTTTCATGTCCATAGTAAGCGCGGTGTCACCTGCAATATAGATATTTTTATGTTCGCCCTCAATAACAAAACCACCCGGATTTCCTCCGTAGCTACCATCAGGAAATGAACTGGAATGAATGGCGTTTACGTATTTCAGTTTTCCAAAATCGAAATTCCAACTTCCACCGTGATTCATGGGATGCGATTGAAAACCTTTTGCACCATAAAAACCCGCAATTTCAGCATTGGAAACAATTACTGCATTCGTTCTTTTAGCAATGGCCTCAACGTCGAGAATGTGATCTCCATGCGCATGCGTTACTAAAATATAATCTGCTTGCAAAGTATCAATGTCTATGTGTGCTGCATTTGGATTAGCTGAAATATAAGGATCTACAATAATATGCTTCCCACCCACTTCTATTCCTAATGATGCATGACCGTAAAATGTTATTTTCATATTAATTAATTTAAAAATTGAATGATTAAGTATTTGATTTTTATTTTATCTTCCGCCTAAAAAGAGATTCACAATTATATCTTGAATCAAGGAAACCATACACAACGCCAATAGAATAGAAAGTGCAAAAGTACTCAAGGCAAGTTTCTTTAATTCAGGATCTAATTCCTTAGGATTTTGATTCTTATAGACCGTAATTAAATGTTTAGTTAAAGGAATGTAAGCCAATAAAAACAAGTATTGATCCAAACGATATTCGCTTAAAATTGCAAAAATCAAAATCAAAATCATTGCTGAAACAATTAGAAAATAGTGGTATTTTTTAGCTTTGGCTCCACCAATTTGAACTACGATTGTATTTTTATTTGATTTTCTATCAGACGCTTCATCTCGCATATTATTCAAGTTTAAAACCCCAGTACTCAACAAACCAATGGCAGCCGCCGGTAAAAATAAATCAAAATCCAATTGCTTGGAATATAAAAAATTGACTCCAAGTGTACTGACCAATCCAAAGAATACAAAAACGAATGCATCTCCAAAGCCACGATAACCATAAGCAGTATTTCCAACGGTATATCGAATTGCCGACACTATAGAAAGAATTCCCAATACTAAATAGAATAAGGAATACCATAAATTTGTATCCGTAAACGCATAATAAATCAGCAACATAGCCGAAAACAATGTCAATGTAGATGTGATTATAATAGCACGTTTCATAGCTTGTGGTGTTATCACACCGCTTTGTATCGCACGCTTTGGACCTACTCGATCCTCATTATCTGTTCCTTTTACGCCATCGCCGTAATCATTAGCAAAATTAGAGAGTATTTGCAAACCTAAAGTGGTTAGTATAGCAAATCCAAAAATGGTCCAACTAAAGACTTCTGTAGGAGTTTCAATATTTTCTGTAGGTCTCAACGCATACATACTACCTACTATTATTCCAGAAACCGATAAGGGCAATGTACGTAATCGTGCGGCTTCAATCCAATGTTTCATATTTTTTATTTAAAAGTTTGAGGTCTAAAACTCAAGATTTATTGCGCAAACAACTTTAAACCTTACACTTTAAACCATTTTATTTTACATCCAATTACTATCAGAAGTTTCTATTTCGTACAACCAAAGGTTGACTTGTTGTTTTACTATTGAATAATTCGCTAACTGAAAAGCAATATTTCCTCCTGCAGTATGCAATGTTATGGAACCAATATTCAACTTTTTATGCCAGAAAAGCTGCGAAGTTGTAATTGCTTGTATTTTACTGGGCTCAATAATATCATTGCTGATGTCCCAAGCGCCACTTTGCTTTATTATAAAATTCTCGTGAATGAATAATCGGTTATTCTTAAATTTAAAATACTGTACGAGTCCAATAAAAGCAATATAAATGGGCACTACATACGGATATTCAAAAATCATAGGCTCAAGCCAATATCCAATCCCTAAAAATCCAAACAAAGGTAATCCTATTGAAAGAAAAACAGAAAAAATAAGTTTACGAAAATTAGGTTGCAACATCAACCCTTTTTCAGGAATTTTATGAAACAATAATCTCAATATCGAATCTCTCTCAGTCTCACTGCAGCCAGGAATTTCTATTAGCGACTTGCGTTCTTCTTTTTCTCCGCTTGTCGCTTGTTTGATTTTAAGTTCTAAAATCCCCATTTTCTTTTGGAAATAATTCCTTTTAACGGTCGTAATCTGAACTTTTTCAGGCTTGATAATAGTGCTTTTTGTGTTTAACAACCCAAAAGACAACAACAAAGACCCTTTTTGTCGGGTTATTTTGTAATCATAATATCTGAAAACAGTACGAATTACATTCACAACCAAAACCACTACAAACAACAACACTATCGATGTTAAAATAGTTTGCAGCACTAAGTTTTTATCGATGTACGAACCTACTTTTTCTTTATAAACATTGCTTTCGTCTCCAAAATTTTGAAAATTCTCGTAAATCGTACTAAAGAAAATCACTAATAAAGCTATACTTCTTCCATAATTAGACGTAATTCCAACTTTCAACAAACTCAAAAAACTGATTTTAATAAAAGGATGCGCGGCTTCAAATAGTTTTTGCTCAGTTTCCTCCAATGAAGTTTTTTCATTCCCAATTACACTCTTTATTGCCTCATTTTCCAATAAACGGAATTTCAACTCCAAAGCAAGTTCATGCGAAATCGCTTTGATGGCGCCTTCCTTTTTATTGCTTCCGGCTGTGTCTACATCCAATTCATAAACACTGACTAACTTTTGAATAAAGGACTGATTGATATTTACTTGTTGAATTTTACGAAGCTGAATCGCTGTTTTGGTTTTATTGAAAACGCCATCTGTAATGATAAATTCTTCGTTTTCGGCATCCAAAAAGAAAGTAAAATTCAGGTATTTCAAATAAGAAACAACTCCAATACTTACAAAAATGGTAAGCATTCCAAGGAAAAAATACAATTTATTAACCTCGTCAAACTTAAAAATCCAAATCACAATCATAGGCCACAACGCTCTGGCGTATTGCTGAAGCGTGTAAAAAAACATCACCAAAATCCCTATTGAAGATTGCCTTTGTGGTTGACTAAAATCAGCACTCATTATAATTGCTTTTGTATTTTACCCATCAACAATTGTTTGATATTTTCAGCTTGTTCTTTTTCGATTCCCGGAATTTCAATATCACTGGAACTTCCGCCAGCTGTAAAAATTTCAATTTTGGCCAGACCAAAAAAACGTGACATTAATCCTTCATGCAATGCCACATGCTGCACTCTATTATAAGGAATTACGATTGTATTTGTAGCAATTATTCCGTACCTAAAAAGCACATCGTGTTCTCTGAATGCAAATCCTTTTTTCTTAAATCCAATAATAGAAAACACTACCAACAAAACTGATAATATAGGAATAACGACACCTATGATCAACCAGACTCTTCCGGAAAACAGTTCGGGTTTAAACATGGAAACCAATATTGGAACAAGAATAAGTATGCCAATAAATAACGCCAAATTAATCAATACCACCCAAATGTATTTAGGATGCAAATTCGTAAAAGTCACTTCCTCAAATTTTGGAAGTTGGCGCGTATCAATCGTTTCGTTTGTGAAATTTTCCATTTTTTATTTTGTTTCAAGTTTCAAGTTTTAAGTTTCAAGTTCTAAACTTGAAACTTAAAACTTGAAACTTTTTTACCTTGTTTTGTGACTGAACACTAAAAACTGAACACTGATTACTGAATTACGGCAACCATTTTTTCTCAAAATTCGGCTTTCTTTTCTCGAGGAATGCATTTCTTCCTTCTTTAGCTTCTTCGGTCATGTAAGCAAGTCTTGTAGCTTCACCAGCAAAAACTTGCTGTCCCACCATTCCATCATCGGTAAGATTCATCGCAAATTTTAGCATTTTAATCGCCATTGGAGATTTTTGCAAAATTTCCTGAGCCCATTCGTAAGCCGTATCTTCTAGTTCAGCATGCGGAATCACAGCGTTCACCATTCCCATATCCATTGCGTCTTGTGCCGAATAATTACGTCCCAAGAAGAAAATCTCGCGTGCTTTTTTCTGTCCCACCATTTTAGCCAAATAAGCAGAACCGTACCCGCCGTCAAAACTCGTTACATCAGCATCGGTTTGTTTGAAAATCGCACGTTCTTTACTCGCCAAAGTCAAATCGCATACTACATGCAAACTGTGTCCACCGCCTACAGCCCAGCCCGGAACTACAGCAATAACAACTTTTGGCATGAATCGGATTAAACGTTGCACTTCTAAGATATTCAAACGATGCTGTCCGTCATCGCCCACATAGCCTTGATGTCCGCGAGCATTTTGATCGCCTCCACTGCAAAAAGAATACACACCATCTTTAGACGACGGTCCTTCGGCAGAAAGCAAAACAACACCAATAGAAGTGTCTTCTTGTGCATCATAAAAGGCATTATACAATTCGGCAGTTGTTTTAGGACGAAACGCATTGCGCACATCCGGTCTGTTGAAAGCAATTCTGGCAACGCCATTGCATTTCTTATAAGTGATATCTTCGTATTCTTTAGCAGTGATCCAATCCATTACAATTGATTTTAATTATTTTAGTGTAAAAATAAATCATTTTTTACATTTTATCTATTCTATTTCAAGAAGCTATGGTAATCCTTCTCTGATTAAAGCCTTTTAAACGTTAAAAAACAATTAAAAAAAAGCATTTTAACAGTAAGCAATTCAAATTATTTTTAATTTTAAATCAAGCTAATCAGATGAATACACAAATTATTTATCTGGATTAATTATTGATTCTTCACTGATTTATTAACCTAAAAAAAGAATGTATTGAATGCAATTAAAAATGTTGTCGCTCCTTTTTCTACGGTAATAACTTATAAAAAAAATATCAAAGCCCCGATAAAAGAGCTAATGATACTTCCATTTGCTACAGCAGTAAAAAATAAAAAGTAACACCGACGGTTCCATTAAAGATCTATTTTTCTTGTTCTTGCAAAAGTGAAACATTAATAAAATTGTTTTAGAAAATTATCTTCGAATATATTGAAAACCAACGGCCTTATTGTGAAATTATTTCTTAGCTAGAAAGCAAGTGAATGTACATTTAAAGACAAAACTATCTTTTAAAGTACTTACACTTAAGTTAATCTTATTAAAATAGTATCGAGGATACTATTACGCTTAGAAGTGGATAAAGCTACTTTGAACTTCAAAATTATTTTTTTAAATGCTGCTAGAAATAAATATTCTAAAACAGCATTAAAAAGAGAAAGACTAATCGCTACGATTAGTCTTTCTTTTTTTTTAGGACGTAACCTAATCCATGTTTCTAATCCATTTTTGTTTTTGTTAAACCATAATTGAAAAAATATTGTATTATGGGTTTTAATATAGTTTAATGACCTACAAAATAATCTAGACTATACCAACAAACTAATTTAGCCATTGAGTCCTTTCAATAACAAAACTTAAAAAAAGCTACAATAACACAAAATAAATATTTCTACCAAAGCTTTTAAATTTTTTCATCTTACTTTTACTATAAATTTATTATATTTACGATAGAGAACCACTTGCTTATCCTCTAGTTATTAACTTAGTACACTAAACGAATGGGAATTTGGAAAAAATATACTTCGGTTATAAAGAGTACTATCTTAAAATCTTTACATCAAAATAAAGATTTGAAATATTGGCGTGATGATATGTTCTCTAATATTATCATTTTCATCATACCCTTAAGTCTTATTGCATTAATCCCATCTATTATATGGGCATTAGACTCTGGATATTACATAATGACTTTCATTGATTTATTAAGTGTATTAATCATTGTAATAGTAGGCTTCAAAAAAGGGATAAAAATAAAATACCGAAAATTACTATTCATTGCCAATATTTACACACTAAGTTTCTTCCTTTTGTACTATGTTGGTATCAACAGTACTCTTTATCTACTCGCTTCCTGTTTTTTATCAGTTTTTGTATATCCATTTAAATACAAATACACACCTGCTCTTTTAAATGTATACATTTCTATCGTTTATATTCTTTTGTATTACTTAGATTTCATAACAATTCAAGACAAACACTTCAAAACGAATGAACTTTTTGCCGTTTTTTCAAACTTAATTTTTCTTAGTCTTTTAATATGTTCTTTGATTCCAAAACTATTTAAAGGGCTAGACGACCATTTCAAAGAAAGTATTCATTATGTAAAGAAAATAGAAAAACAAAACGACTTATTAAAAGAAATAACCTGGATACAGTCCCACGTAGTTAGAGCTCCATTATCCCGTTTACTAGCTATTGCTTATCATTTAAAAAACACAAGCACAACTGAGGAGGAAAAAATATTTTTTTTAGACAACCTAATTACTTCGAGCAACGAACTCGATGATGTTATTAAGGATATTGTACTAAAATCTGAAAATGTAAATAATACTTAATTTATTCTAAAAACAACTTCTACAAAAAAAAGCTAATCACATTGATTAGCTTTTTTTTACTCTTTAACCAAGTAAATTCCATCTTCCTTGATTTCGATTAACTTCTCTCGGTACAAAGCACCTATAGCTTTCTTAAAGGTTTTCTTGCTCATTTTCAAAACCGTTTTAATGTCTTCGGGATGTGAATTATCAGTCAACCTCAAGAAACCTCTGCTGGCTCTTAATTCATCCAGAATTTTTTCTGCATTCGGTTCGATACTTTGATAGCCTTGAACTTGCAATGCCACATCAATCTTATTATCCGGACGAATCGTTTTGATGTATCCTCTCATGCGGTCTCCCGTACGAATAGCATCATCATACACTTCATCTTTGTACAACAAACCTTTGTACTTTTCGTTGATGATAACATTAATTCCTAATTCAGTAATATGAGAAACTATTAAATCTACCTCTTCTCCTTTTTCAACCGTTAGGTGATCATTTTTTAAAAACTGATTCAATTTACTGGAAGCCACCAAGCGATTGGTTTTTTCGTCCATATAAAGATACACCAAGTAGCGTTTCCCTTTTTCCATTGGACGTGCCTGCTCTTTAAACGGAACCAAAATATCTTTTTCCATTCCCCAATCCATAAAAGCACCAATCTGATTGGTATAATTCACACGCAAAAGTGCGAATTCATTCAATAATATATAAGGCTCTAATGTTGTGGCAACGGGTCTTTCTTCGTGGTCCAAGTACACAAAAACAATCAACCCCTCACCTATTTCAAATTCGTTTGGAACGTATTTGTTAGGCAATAGAATGTCATGAATTCCTTCGGGATCTTTTTCTGGATTCCCCAGAAACAAACCCACTTTGGTATCGCGTAAAATGGTAAGCGTATTGTATTTTCCTATTTCAATCATTTTCTTTCAATTTCTAAAGCGCAAAGGTACGAAGTTTGAAAATAGTAAATTAAGAAACTGTCCACAAAAAAACAAAGCTCAAATTCGATGGATATATTCTTTTTTAGGAGCATAACTTTCCACTTTTTTCAAAACGAGTTGTCCCGCTGTCCGCAGTATCCACGCCCAAAAGCGAGGGATACTTACTTCCATCGGGGCTAGATTAGAACGTTTTGTTTTTCAGAATGAGTTATATTAGCAGTAGCTCAATAAATTTTATAAAAAATAATTCGTTTACGGAAAACCGTAAGGATACTAGATTAACATAAACGAATTTTACAAAAAGACAATACTAGTAAAAGCAATTTAATTAAAAAACTATTAATCAAATAACAATTTTGTTTTTCATTGCTTTTGTCCTATTTTTTTTATAATATTTGAAACGAAAGAAATTTAATTATTTTAAATACAAATGAATACAATGACTATTGAATCAATTTTTTTAAGAGGTGAAATATCTGTAAGATCTTACCACAGTTGTAGATCCTCAGAAATAGACACTATAGAAGAGTTGATAAAATATTATGAAAAATTTAATTCTTTTTTAAAATTAAGAATGTGTGGCGAAAAGTCAAATTTAGAGTTGATCAAAATATGTCAAATTTATTCTGACTGTTTTCAAAATACAGAAAATGGAGTTGCTGAGGAGAAATTAGACGATCTAAAAGACAAAATTTTAAAATTAAATCGCCTGCAAAGGCAAATTGTGAATCATCATATTTCTATTCAAATATCTAAACTTTCAGTTAGAAGTAGAAACGCTTTAATATTTTTTTTAGAAAAGGAGATCAATATAATTAATCTTTTTGACAGAATTTTTTCAAAAACCCATTTTAAATTTAATAGTATCGAAAATGTAGGCTTAGCATCAATCGGAGAATTGGAGCTTTTCACTAATGAAATTAAACTTTTTGTAATTGATATTTCTGAATTAACAGAAGAAAAAAAAATGACTGAATTACAGTTGAAATTATTTTTACAAAAAGAATTTAATAACTTAGAAATTCCAAGTGATTTAATATCTAGAAGTTCAATTTTCAGTTTAATTCAATTTATTATCAGCAAACATCTTGTTTTTGGTAAAAATGAAAGTTACATATTAGAAAACGCAATCAATATTTATAATAATTCAGTTCTTCAGAATTTAGATGAATTGAGTGAAAACATTCATCTAACTAGGGAAAGATGCAGACAAATAAGAGTCAAGATTTTAGACGAGTTGGAGTCGAAATTTTTATTTCTTACTAAATTTGATCAAAACTTATTCGTTGGATATAAAATTGATTTTAACGACCCATTTATTATAATTACTGATGAAATTGCTTTAAATATTAATTCATCAGATGAAACTAATTTTTCAAAACATTTCATAACTTTAATTTCATCTTTTTTTTATAATAACGAATTTGAATTATTAGGAAATCAAGACGATGTCTTTATAGCGAAAGATTTTAAAGCAAGAGCAAGACATAATTGGAAAAATTTATATTTAGTGAGTAAAATACTAAATACAAATTTTGACTTTGTCAAATTTATTGAAGACATAGAAATTAGGAATTTAGAATTTATCGACGAAACATATCAGTTTAATTTCAAAAGTTACCTCTCTAACTTCTTAAAATTAGATGATTTTAATTTATTAGAAATACTCGCTGATGTTTGTGAAAAATTATTAAATGAGGAATTTAATATTTATTTAAACATTGAAGAAAATATTGTTTTCGAAAGAAAAACATTTAAAACATTACCCGAATACGCTTTTGAAGCACTCGAAGTTTTAGGGAAACCTTCTCATATAGATGAAATTAACAATCAAATAAAAATATTGAAGCCTGATTACATAAATGTTATAAAAAACACAACTTTAAAAAGAGAATTTGGTTTTGTACCATTTGGCAGAGCCAGTATTTTTGGACTAAAGAAATGGGATACTGAAAAAGCAAATATAAAAGGGGGGACAATTAGAAGTATTGCTGAAGAATTTCTTTCTAAATATTCTGAACCAATGAATATAAAGGATATCGCAAAATTTGTATTAAAATATCGCCCAAAAAGTAATGAAAAAAGCATTATTTATAATTTAAAAATGGAAGATAATAATAGATTTGTTTTTTTTAAAAATGCCTTTATTGGACTTAAATCAAAAAAATACAACCTTGATAAATATTTACTATTGAAGGATAATGAAAAGATAACTACACGAACTTGGGAAGAAAATCTTCAAGAATTATTAAATTTTATTTCAAATAATAATAAATTACCATCATCTATTAATTGTCCCCTAGAAGAAGTAAGAATAAGTCGATGGCTTTATACTCAAAAAAGTAAAATTAATAGAGGGTTACTCGATAATTCACAAACTGAATTAATTATAGGAATAACTTCTAAATTTAACTTAAGAGATAATAAAAAAACTTTATTTAGAACTGATGGTTATAGAAGACTAAATGAATTTATTGAAAAAGAAAAAAGATTACCTTCAGCAAATAAAAATCAAGAAAGCCAATTATATGCTTTTTTCTATAAGCAAAGAAAACTATACGAAGATTCTAAATTAGATATAGAAGATGAGTTAAATTTTTTAGAGGTCGCTAAATTAATTCAAAATTTTTAAATATGAATGCTAAAGAAATAAAAATGGATCAAATCCAAAAACTAAAAGAAGAATGTGAAAACAAAGGAATTAGTTTCGATTCAATTCAAAAATTACTGGATTCTGAAAAAATAAAAAAGTTACAGAAAAGAAATCATTATATCCAACAAACAATTATTAATGAAATTGAAAAAGCAATAAAATGAAATTCAGCTCAATAAACATAGAAAATTTCAGACAATATTACGGTAATGTCTTTATCGATTTGGGTACAGAGCAAAACAAAAATATTGTTTTAATCGGTGGTAGAAATGGTTATGGTAAAACCAACTTTTTGATATCATTAGTTTGGTGCCTTTATGGTGAGAAAATATCTCAAGTTGATGAAAATTTCAAGAAAGAAATTCAAAAAGAAAAGAACTATTCTCAATTTATGAAACAATCTTTGAATTGGACAGCTACAAACGAAAATAATTGTTCCTTTTCAATTCAATTAAAAATTACTGACCTAGAACTTCCTGAAATAAAATTATTCAATAAAACAATTACAGGAATTGTTATTAAACGAGATTTTAATGTTCAAACAATGCAAGAAAATTTGTCTATTAAAGATGAGCTTTCTGGTGATGAGCTTTTTGAAGATAATGAAGACAAAATTAATTTCATTAATGATTATATCATACCCTTAGATGCAGCAAAATTTGTCTTTTTTGATGCTGAAAAAATTGCTGCAATGGCTGAATTGTCAACCAAAGAAGAAGGAAGCGTTTTGAATGATGCTTTAGGAAAGATACTAGGATTAGATATTTATGAAGATCTAATTGGAGATTTAGATTTATATTCAAACAATTTAAGAAAAGAGGGAGCAACTAAAAATATTCAAGATCAGATCAATGATAGAGAAAATGCAATAAAAATTAACCAAATTAATATTGATAAGATTGATGAAAATATTGCTGAACTAATCAAAGACCTTACTAATATAAAATTTAGAATTAAAGAATATGATAGCTTTATTAATCAAAACAGTAAAGGGAATGCAGTTCAATTCGATAGAGAAAGTTACTTAATAAGAAAAGAATTATTACAGCAAAAAGAAAGCGATCTTGAGCATGCTTTTAATGAATTAAGCGAACTTATTCCATTAGCAATATTAACAGGAAAATTAGAAGAAGTAAGTGAGCATCTTTTATTACAAGATCAAAATCAAATGTTAATCAATTCGTCTTCTGAAATTATTGGAAAAATTGATACCTTCATCGAGCGTCTTTTTAACCAGGCTCCGGAGCCTGTTAATAGTTCAATGACTCTAAGAGACAAAATGTTTTACTATGAAAAAGCACAAAATTTAAGTTCTGAATTATTTGAAGAAAAATCAGAACAAGTTGACCTTGAATTCGAACATGATTTAAATAATTCTGAAAAAAGCTTAATTAATAATGCAATAAATGCCGTTAATATTCAATCAAAAGAATTGTTTGAAAACACAATGGACAATTATAATACTATTAAAATTGAGCTAAAAGAAGTTAACCAAACTCTTAGTAAAATTGATTCAGATTTAGTTGATGATTATATCATTGAAAAAATGATTGAAAAAGAGAAGGCCGAAAGATCATTAAGTGAGAAAGATCAAAATATCGGTAGTTATATTGCTAATAAAGAAAAACTTAAGAAAGATATATCACGATTAAATCAGGAATATCATAGTTTGCTTCAAAAAGTTGAAGTCACACAGCTAAACAAAACAAAATTTCAAAAAACAAGAGAATATATAAGTGTATTACAATCATTTGTTGATTCACAGAAAAGAGCAAAAAAGGAAAGTTTAGAAAAAAACATTTTATCTGAATTGAAAAAATTATTGCACAAATTACAAGGAGAAGTTGAATCCTCAAAATTCATATCAGATGTGTCGGTTAGTATTTTACCCGATAATGGGGGAATGAAAATAACTTTATTTGATTCAAATGATAATGAGGTCAAAAAAGAAATTTTAGGCGCTGGTGAAAAACAAATTTATATTTCTTGTTTAATTAAGGCTATATTAAAAGAGTCTGTACAGAGTTTACCAATATTTATTGATACTCCACTAGGACGTTTAGATGATGAACATATTAAAAACATATTACTTTATTACTATCCAGACTTATCCGAACAAGTTGTGATTCTTTCAACGAATAATGAGATAACTCCACGCCGTTTTAAAGACATTGAACTAAATGTATCTAAAACTTATTTGTTAGAAAATGATGGAATAAGAACTAATGTTAAACCTGGTTATTTTAAAAGCGTTTAGTTATGATAAGATTTAAAATAGATAATGAGAATACTGATTTATTAGATAGAATAACGAATGTTTATAGTTTTAAAAGAGACACAATAGCGGCACGAATAGCCATTTCATTAAGCATAAATAAAGGATCTCATTTTGATCTAAGTGTTGAAAATATCCCATCAAACGGAAGAGAATATACACCTACGAGTAATTTTTTCGGTAAGATAATTGACACTACCGATAATTATATAATTTACAAAACAATTTTAGATCAACATTATCAAAGGATATTATCAGAAAATGACATAATTAAATTAATGAAATTTCATCTAGACGAAGGTCTGAATATCTGGAATAAAGAGTTAAACGAAAAATCAATTTCTAATGGTAGTCATATAGATTTCTTAATGAAAACTGTAAAAAACAGTTTGACACTGAGAAAAAATCTTGTAAAAATCAACACTAATACAAATAAGATTTCGGACGTTCCTGAGTTCAAAGATCCTTTATCTTTTATTATTGGTAATTACGAAGATGGTACTGATGTTGAAATTAAAATTAATGATTTAAGAGAGTTTGATAATAGGAATATTGCTATAGCAGGTATGGCAGGATCAGGTAAAACTCAATTAATGAAGGATATTTTATATCAGATTTCAAAAAATTCTAAAAACCAATTAAAGTTTATTTTCTTCGATTATAAAGGAGAAGGCAATCCGGAACAATTAAAAGCATTTTTAAATGCAACAGATTGTGAATTTATTGATATTGTAAAAGATGGCGGTATAAAATTTAATCCTTTTTCTTCTATTAGTTTAGATGAAAGAGAAAGACCTTTTAGTATAAATGCATTTGTTGATACTATTGCAACATTTGTTCCAGGCATTGGCGTTGTTCAAAAAAATAATTTAAAAACTATATTAAGGGAACTTCTTGATGATAAAAAAGGAGCATATCCAACAATAAATGAATTGTTTCAGAATCTTGAAGAGTATTATGAAACAAATAAAATTAAGCCAGATTCATTATATTCAGCTATACAAAATCTGACAGAAAATCTTTTTAATGTTAAGCAAGAAGATGTTCTGAAGAAAAGTCTTTATTTAAATTTACCTCCAAACCTATCCGATGTATTAAGACAATTATTAGTGTTTTTATTACTAAGATATTTCAATACACATTTTAGTTCTACAAATGATGTAGAGCCAGTTGATAATATTATTCCTTTGAGATATGTTATTGTTATAGACGAAGCTCATGTATATTTAAAGAATAAAAATGCAAGAAAGGCGTTGGAGGAACTACTGAGATTATTAAGATCTAAGGGCGTGGTTGTTGTAATGTTATCTCAAGGTGTTGAAGATTATAGAACAAAAGATTTTGATTTTGCTTCTCAAGTAAAACTCCCGATCTGTCTTAATGTTCAAAACAAAGATTACAAAATGATTGAGGCATTTTTAGGAACACCAAATAGCAAATACAAACTTGAAACAGAAATTAAAAAATTGGATTCCGGAAAAGGTTTAATTAGGCTAAATGATCCGAGAATTATTCATTTGAGACAGTTTTGGAAAACCATTAACAACGAGAATAATTAAACAATGCCTAAAACTTAATTTCGTTTATACTTTGTTTTTCTTTTTTACTAACTTTGAGAAAACTAAAAAAACCTATTAATGAAACCAACCTCAATTCTCTGTTTGTTCCTACTACTATTCATTTCTCATACCAATTACGCACAAACTACAGTCGATGATCCCGAAATAAAAAAAATGGTTGCCGAAGTAAAATCCGAAAACATGGAAGCTACAGTTCGAAAACTCGTATCTTTTGGAACCCGACATACATTAAGTGACACAAAAAGCAACACCCGCGGTATTGGCGCAGCACAACGCTGGGTAAAATCAGAATTTGATAAATATGCACTAGCTTCAAATGGAAGACTGACTTCTGTGATTGATTTTTTCACCATCAAAGCCGATGGAAGACGTATTGCCACCGACAGCCAATTGGGTAATGTAATGGCAACCTTAAAAGGAACTGACCCTACAGATGATCGTGTAATGATTATAAGCGGCCATTTAGATTCTCGTGCTTCGGATGTTATGGATGCTAAATCTGATGCACCAGGTGCTAATGATGATGCTTCCGGAGTTGCAGCGATGATGGAACTTGCCCGAATAATGAGCCAAAGAGAATTCCCTTTTACCTTAATTTTTGTAGCTGTTGTTGGTGAAGAGCAAGGATTGTACGGAGCCAAACATTTAGCCGATGTTGCCAAACAAGGAAAATGGAATGTTATTGCGATGATCAATAATGACATGATTGGAAACAGTTTATCCAGCGGTACTTTATTGCGTGATAATACTAAAGTCCGCGTTTTCAGTGAGACAATTCCATTTTTAGAAACGGAAGCGGAGTCAAAAATGCGTAAGTCAACCAATCGTGATAATGACAGTCCATCGAGACAATTAGCTCGATACATCAAAACGGTGACCAATCAATATGTAGAACAATTAGACATTAATTTAGTGTATCGCAACGACCGTTTCTTACGTGGTGGCGATCACACTCCTTTCAGTCAAAATGGATTTACAGCCATTCGTTTTTGTGAAATGAACGAAAACTACGATCACCAACATCAAAACGTGCGAAAAGAAAACAACATCCAGTACGGTGATTTAGCAGAATTTATGGACTTTGAATACATGAAGAAAGTAACATGTTCTAACTTGGCTACATTCAGCAATTTGGCTTGGTCCCCAAAAGCACCAACAAACGTAGGAATTGAAGTGAAGGACTTGACTAATTTCTCTACTTTAGTTTGGACCGCTCCTGAAGGGAAATCAGTTTATGGATATAACATTCTGATTAGAGAAACTTCATCACAACATTGGGAAAAAACAATTTTTGTAAAAGACACTAAAGCTGAAATCCCATATTCTAAAGACAATTTTTTCTTCGCTGTTCAAGCTGTAGATGCATTAGGACATTCCAGTTTACCAGTTTTCCCAATACCAATTCGTTAAACAATAATAAACAAAAAAGCGTTTGCCAAGGCAAACGCTTTTTTTATACATAAAAAATTTTAAATTTAAATATTAATTATAAATACTCTCTTTTTTGAAGTGAACTGTCAGTAAATAATAAATTACCACTCTATATTTATTTCTGTTGGAGCGACCGTATTTTTCCATAACGGCATCTATTGCAGCATCTAATTCCGGTCCGTCACTAAGTCCTAATTTCTTGATTAAGAAATTGTTTTTTACCGTATCTAATTCGGCTTGTTGACTTCCAGCCACAGTTGCTGAATCATCATTATAAATTGACGGTCCGCAACCAATGGTTACTTTTGTCAACAAATCCATGTCTGGATTTACACCACATTTGTCTTTCAAATCGGCAACATACTTTACAATTAATTCGTCTCTTGCACTCATAAATAAAAGTTTAATATTTGGTTAATAGATTTTTACAATCTCAAATTTAAACAATTAATCATGCCTTTCAACGAACATTACAAAATAATTAAACCAATTCTTTAAAATATTGCAGTAAAATACTGTCGTTTTTCAAAGTTGGCGTGAAAATTTCTAAAATACTTGGTTTTTCATTTTGAGCATACAAAGCAGTCAAACTTGTTGCTAAACTCGCTTCATCGCTGGCAATACTATATTCAAAACCATACATTTTAGCCAAATGTTCCGCAGTTAAACAATGAGAAGTCTCAAAGAAGGTGTTAAAAACAGGGCTTTCTTCGTGTCCAGGTAAAATCCTAAAAATTCCGCCACCACCATTATTGATTAGAATAATCTTGAAGTTCTTTGGGATATAATTGTTCCATAACGCATTGCTGTCATATAAAAATCCAATATCTCCCGTTATGAAAACAGTTTGTTTTTCATTGGCAACAGCCGCACCAATAGCCGTTGAAGTACTTCCATCAATTCCACTGGTACCGCGATTACAATACACTTCAATAGACGGATCAATGTCAATCAATTGTGCGTAACGAATGGCTGAACTATTGCTTATTTGCAATTGACTGTTGTTTGGTAAACCTTCTATCACTTTCTCAAACACTTTAAAATCTGAAAAAGGAATTTTGTCTAAATAAATATCGCTTTTTAGCTTTCGCAACACTTTTACAGCGTCTAATTGCTTGAAATAATTACTTTCTATTGCGTTTGTAAGCGGTAAGAAAGTTTCAAAAAACACATTAGGATGCACTTCAAAATGTTTGGTCAAAGCGCCAAAAGTATCATAGGCTCTCCGATTATCAACATGCCAATGGTGTTTTGGTTTGTATTTTCTTAAAAAAGCCTTGATTCGTTTCGAAACTACCATTCCACCAAAAGTGACTAAAATATCAGGTCTAAAATTTTCAAAATCCACTTCAGTAAAAGGCGTAATTATGGTGTCTATATTGCTAATAAAAGTATCGTGATGCAAATTAGATGTGGTTTCGGTCAACACGACAACTGATTCGTCTTTTGCGAAAGCCTCTATTATATTTGTATTGATGCCATTTGGTTCATTCACACCAACCAAAATCATTTTTTTTGGAACATTATTCCAAATCGTTGCAAATTCCGAAACGTCTTTAATGGAAATCGTCTGAGTCACATTTGCGGAAGCGATAGTTTTTACTTCTACTGAAAGCTCCGAAACGGTTTCGTACAAAGGCTCTTCAAAAGGCGCATTGATGTGAACAGGTCCTTTTTGAGTTATAGCCGTATTGATGGCTTCATTGATTTTTAAATCATTTTCGATTGAAACATCCTCATGCAAATTAGCATTGTATAACGAATGATTTTCGAAAACATTTTCTTGCCGGATGGTTTGGCCGTCACCAATATCAATTTTGCTTTGTGGGCGATCTGCAGAAATTACAATTAAGGGAATCTGACTGTAAAATGCTTCTGCAAAAGCCGGATAATAATTCAACAAAGCAGAACCGGAAGTACATACCAAAACCACTGGCTGCTTGGTTTGTTGTGCAATACCCAAACCGAAAAAAGCAGCTGTTCGCTCATCGGCAATGCTGTAACATTGAAAAGTAGGATTGCTAGCAAAACCGATAGTTAAAGGTGCATTTCTAGAGCCTGGAGAAATAATTATGGTAGTGATTCCTTTGGCCAAACAAATTTCAATAATGCTTTGTGCTAAAGGTATTTTGGGGTAAATCATTGTATCATTTTTCTGAACTACAAAGTTACAAACTTGCAAGGCTTTTTCCTTTATTTTTACCTCTTTTTTCTTAATTTTGAAACAAATAAACTATTCATGGAAATCACCATTAGACCTTATAAATCCGAAGATACACAAGCTATACTCGATATTATCAATTATAATATTTTGAACTCCACAGCGCTCTATGACTATAACATTAGAACGTTTGAACAACAAAAAAATATTTTAGAAGAAAAAATCAGTAAACAATTTCCTGTAATTGTAGCTGCTGTAGATGGAATTGCTATGGGTTTTGGAATGTATAGCGAATTCCGTTTTCGGGAGGCGTATAAATTTACTGTTGAACATTCTGTTTACGTAAATGAAAGCCATCATGGAAAAGGCATAGGGAAAATGCTATTACAAGAATTAATTGAACTTGCCAAAAAACAAAAATTGCATACTATGATAGCTGTGATTGATTCCGAAAATCAGAGTAGCGTTGAATTTCATGAAAAATTTGGTTTCAAAACTGTGGGAATCATCAAAGAATCTGGTTATAAATTTGACCGCTGGTTGCACTCCGTTTTTATGCAATTGATTTTGGATAAAAAATAATTTCCTCAACAAATTTTTACAAATTGTTTTTTTTTTTGCAATTGCAATTGAATATTATTAGCTAAAGCCAAGTACATTTAAAGTGTATCTTTGCGACTTTATAATTATTATGAGCTTTACTCTTCTTTCATCGCCTTTACAAGGATTTACCGACTTTCGTTTTAGAAATGCCCAAAACAAGCTTTTTGGCGGAATTGACACTTTTTACTCGCCATACATCCGGTTAAACGGAAAAATGGTAATTAAACCATCATACGAACGCGACCTACTTCTTGAAAACAATTTGGATTTAGAGGTTATACCGCAAGTGATAACAAATGATGCCGATGAATTTTTATTTGTGGCCAAGTATGTTCGAGAATTAGGTTATAAAGAATTAAACTGGAATTTAGGTTGTCCGTATCCAATGGTAACCAAGTCTGGTATGGGTTCTGGTTTGATCAGTAATCCAGAAAAGATCAATAACATCCTTCATAGAGCGCACACTGAATCAGATATTCTAGTTTCGATGAAAATGCGTTTGGGATATGAAAACAGTGAAGAAATTCTTGATGTTTTGCCTATTTTAGATACCTACCCTATCAAAAACATTGCGATTCATGCGCGCATTGGAAAACAACTTTATAAAGGTGGTGTAAACTTAGATGCGTTCCAAATTTGTATTGACAACACGAAACATAAACTCTATTATAATGGCGATATAACCTCAGTGGCTAAGTTTCAAGAAATGCAACAACGTTTTCCGAGTATTGATCATTGGATGATTGGACGAGGATTAATTTCGGATCCATTTTTACCCAATATGATAAAAAACAATACTTCAGAATATCCTGCAAACAAAATAGAATTATTCAGTGCGTTTCACGATACTTTGTATGCTATTTATAGCGAATCCCTTTCTGGTTCGACACATATTTTATTGAAAATGTATCATTTATGGGAATACTTTTCGGCTACGTTTTCAAATCCGCATAAGGTTTTAAAGAAAATAAAAAAAGCGCAAAGTATTCGGAATTATGAAGCTGCTGTTGCGGAAATTTTTAAAAATGAAAAATTCTAGAAAAAAACTATTAAGTAATTAAAAATCAACCCTTAATTATTTTAATGGCTTAAATTCAAGAAAATCTTCAATACTTACTTAAACAAAAAAAGAGATTTTCATTTAACTGAAAATCTCTTTTAAAATATTTTATTTTGTAAGATTAGCTATAACATATTAGGCTTTGATCCAATTTACCACCTCAGGATCTGTTACTAATATTCTTGGAGCAATCACTTTTTCCAATTCTCCTTTTTCGTTGATTAGATATTTTTGAAAATTCCATTCCACAGTTGAATCTTGTAATCCATTTTTAGCTTTTTGAGTTAAAAACTGATAAATAGCTGCCATATCATCTCCTTTTACAGAAACTTTGTCCATCATAGGGAAAGTAACACCATAATTCATTTGGCAAAAAGTAGCAATTTCCTCATTTGTTCCTGGCTCTTGTGAAGCAAAATTATTAGCTGGAAAACCAACAATTACTAATCCTTTGTCTTTGTATTCTTTGTAAGTAGCTTCAAGATCTTTGTATTGTGGAGTCAATCCACATTTAGAAGCGGTGTTTACAATTATGATTTTCTTTCCTTTCAAAGAAGCAAAATCAAAACTTTTTCCTGATAAATCTTCTACTTTGAACTGATAAATCGTTTCTTTAGCTATCGATGGCATATTCATATTGGTTTCAGATTTTTTAGGTTGTGCTTGGTTTTGACAACTAAACAAGAGTAGAGCAAAAGTGGCAATACATACTAGATTTTTCATATTTGAAATTTTTTATAAAAATAGACAATTATTTGTTTTAATAAAATTTATTTTCGTTAAACACACGTTAAAAAAAAAGAAGCCTGACACTATGAAATGCCAGACTTCCAAACAAATAAACAACAAATCTTAATAGAATATTTAAAACGTATAGGTAATTTTTCCTTTCATGAAGAAAGGCGTTCCCGGAGTAAAATGAATTTCTTCAACACTTTCAGGCTCATTTTGCAACCTAGATTCTGTAGCAAATTGAGTTTCATTCCATTCTGTGTTAAAAATATTCTCTACTGCAATTCCGAAATTGATATTCTTATATTGATAATTAACATTTAAATCGGATATAAAATAGCCTTTGGCAACTATAGAATTATCTTCATTTGCTGGACGATTTTTCAAATATCGGTAGCGAATTCCACCCGAAAAACCATTCAAATTTTGAAAACTTAAGCCACCTGTTGTCGTAAAATCTGGTGCTAAAGGAATGTAATCCTGACCTTTTGATTCGTCAATACTTCTGGCGTAGGTATAATTGGCATCCGCATCAAAATACAACCAATCGTTCAATTGGTAACGTAAACCAAGCTCTGCTCCCATACGTTTTGATTTTCCGCTTGGTTCAATAATTCCAGCATCTCCCACGTAAACAAACTCCTGTTCTAAAAATAAATACCACAATGCAGAATTCACGATCAACTTGGGAAATGGTTTCCAAATGGTACCAACATCAGTTCCTATTGCGGTTGGTAAAATTTGTTTTCCACTATTTTGAACGACAACACGAGCATCATTCGAATGGAATCCCATCCCTGATTTTATAAAAAATTGTAAATTATTATTCTGCGAATAAATGAAATTCAGTTTTGGAGAAAACTTCACTTTTGATTCCGATTGTGTTTTGTAATTCTCCATCAATTTATCTTGATAATTGAATTTGAAATAATCCAATCTAATGGCAGGATTAATCATCAGTTTTCCAAAATTGAATTCGGAATTCAAATACGTAAACAAATTAGACTCATCAATATCTCCTAATTTTATATTCTCAAGAACCGTTCTTCTATTCAAAGTGTGTGAAAGTTCTGTATCAGTTGTCGCATCGGCACGAAAACCAGCTCCAAATTGCAACAATACATTAGTATCATTAATTTTCGTCTTCTTATTCAACTCCGCATTCATTCCATAGATATTGCGGTCTTCTTTTTGTTTAATTTGGTCTCCATTTATTGGATCATCTAAAAAGAACGTAAAATTAGAATACAATTCAAATTGATAATTCGAATAAAAAGCATTGGCTTTCAAAAATGTATTTTCATCAATTGGTTTGCTCAAACTTGCATTAAAATTGGTTCGCGATGTATTCCCTCCTTCGGTATCATCAACAGCACCAAATCTTGAAATCATTCCATTATCAACCAATCGCTGCGGTATTTGTCCCGAAGCGTCCCATTTGCTTGAAAAGCGTGAAGCCAAGATTGAGAACTTACTATTGTCACTTAAAATAGCTGAATATTTCCCTAACAAATTTATTCTGTTAAAATTTTGGGGAGAATCAAAAGGACCATCTGTTAGAATATATTCTGTGGCAATGTAGGCGCTTTGGGTTTTTTGGTTTCCCAAAAGATTAAAAAGTCCTACCGTTCTCAGCGTGTTAAACTGTCCGACTTCGACACCAATACTACTTTTTTCAATTTTATCTTTAGTTTGGAAAGCAACGTATCCTGCGGTTGCAAAATCCCCTTTGTTGGCATAATACGTTCCTTTTCCAAAATCTATTTTTTCAACGGTTTCCGGAATTACAAAATGCAAATCGGCATAGCCTTGACCATGAGCATGAGAAACCATATTTACTGGAATTCCATCTACCGAAATAGCAATGTCAGTTCCGTGGTCGATATCAAAACCTCTTAAAAATATTTGTTCCGCTTTTCCTCCACCTGCATGTTGCCCGATGAATAATCCCGGTACTTTTCGCAAAATTTCCTGAGAAGAATTTACCGGAGTAGTTTGCAAATCTATTTTAGAAATGACATTCATAGCCGACAGTTTCGGTTGGATTACTATCTCATTCAATCTAAATATATCATCTTCCAGAATGATTATATCATCCGAAGAAACAATGGTGAAATTTGACTTTTTATATCCTAAAGCTGTTATTTTGATAACGTCTCCTAAAACCGTTTTATCTAAACTAAACAACCCAAATTCATTGGTATGCGCATGACTTTCAGAATTTGTATTTACTAAATAAGCGTTTTCAACAGGATTACCATCACTATCCAACACTTTCCCTTTTTGTATTTGACCATACGAAGACAACCCAAAAAGGGTAATCATCACTAAAATAATATTTTTCATACGCTATAATTGATTTACCTTTTTGTCAAAATTAGGTCCTAATTCATACAAACTGGATAGTAATTCTTCCTTAATAGGTTTCGCTTTAAGCGCTAAATTATTTGATTTGTATATCATTGCCAAGTGGTATTGTACCTTAGGTTCAAAGGATTTTCCAACCACATGATTCTGAGCAATTTCTAATGCTTTTTTATTATCACCAACATTTAAGTACGCCCAAGCCAATAAATCATAGGAATCAGCAGTAGGTCTGTGGTCTACTTCAATTTTAGCAATTCCTAATGCTTTTTGAGCGGTTTGTTTATCATCAGCATAAATCAAAGCATTATATTTATTGTACATCGCACCATAATTATTTTTCTCCATCATAGAAAAATAGGCATTTCTGTTTTTTATTTCCTCACTATTATTACCCTCAAATTGAGCAATTTGAGCTTTCAATAGATAAAAATCGGGCGTGTTATGAGTCACGGCTATAGCATCAATTATTCTATTTGCCTCTTTTGTATTTCTTTCTTTTGAGAAAACAATCCAAGCTATTCCTTTTAAAGCATAAGAATAGTTAGGGTCTAATGCTAATGTTTTTAGGAAACTATCATAGGATTCTTGAATTCTTCCAGCATGTCCATAAAAATCACCTAAATTAGAATACGACCAAATTTTAAGTGTTTTATTGTCGTCTTTTTCAGCAATATCTCTTGCCTTTTCCATGAAAGTTATAGCAGTATTCAAATCCCCTTTGTGATCGTTCCATTTTGCTAAGCGAATCAAATAATCAAAACTATTCATATCTCTAATGGCATTCAAATTTTTAACTGCTTCGGGATAATTTCCCAATTCCATTTGAATATCAAACAATAATTTTTGAGTTTCTTTTTTTCCTTCGCCTATTGCTAATGCTTTATTAGCTAATTCCAAGGCTTCTTTAAAACGGTGTTGTGAAATGTAATTTCTTGCTAATGATCGAATAGTTGAAACTCTCGAATAATTATTAGCTTCATTCGCTTTTGTTAGTAATTCTTCGGTTTTGTATAGATTATTAATATTTCCTGTATGTTCAAAAAGCATACTATAATTTGATGCCAACTGACTTAAGTAACTGAATTGATTTGGGGCTGCATCGAATTTTTTTTGCCAAAAATCAATTTCTTTATGAGCAAAAGACAAGGATTTATTTTCTTTTAAAGCCAAGTACTTATTGTAGTCTTCTGATTTTGTAATCTGTTCTGATTTAGTATCGCAACCGAATATGAATAGGATTGTGAAAACTAAAAATGATAGTGTTTTTAAAGTTTTCATACTCTAATTGTTTGTTTGTTTGTTTGTTTGTTTGTTTTGAAAAAAAACAGAGCGAAAAGTATAGCAATCGCTCTGTTTTTTTTTGAAAATATTACCAAGCAGAAGCTAAGTAAGGGAAAGTTGTTCCAAATGCTTTATCATTTGCATTCACATTATCTTTAGTAAGACCTGGGTTGGAAGTTCCAGCAGATCCACCAAAAATCAATAATAATTCGACATCAATTACATCATCTGCCAAAGCTCTTCCTGTTAGAATATTAGTTCCATCAAAGAAAGTAGTAGGTGCAGTTTTAGATACTCCTAGTACATCAGTTGCCAAAAGACCTGTAAGTTGAGCAGCAGTTTGCCCCAAAGCATTAGTAGTATATGCTGGATTCAAAGCCAATAATCTAGATTGAAAAATAGATTGATATGTCGCTCCCATCGCTGAAGGAATTGCGGCATTAAACGCATCTTTAGGTTGTCCCGAAGCAACGAATACCGTATTGATTGCTGGTCTTGCCATTTGATCTTGCTGAACAAAAGTTCCTGAAAAATCTTGATTTACAGTAGAATCACCGTTTGAATCGTCATTATCACAATTTACTGAAACAACTGCAGCAACTAGCGCGATTGTTATAATTTTGAATTTATTTGTTTTACTCATGATGTTTGAATTTAAGAAATCGTGAATTTCGATTTCATGTTTTTACTTTTTTTAAATAAAATTAATTATTGTTTTTTCTTAGTTTCAGCCCAAACATTTATTGTACTTGAAGAGCCTAACATTGCTTTTGGAACTTCTACTACAATTGACATTACATTAGTTCCTGCAAATGTGTCTGTACCTGGATTTTTAAATCCTGTTGCTGTCCCTCCAAGGATTGCTTGAAATTGACCTAAATCAAAAAAGAAAGGATCATCTCTTGGACCTGCGAAAAATTTCATTCCGTTTTGCTCCGCTGTTAAAGCTGTTGAACCATATTGAGATATAGTAACATTTCCTGAAGCAGCAGTAGTTTTAATTGTACTTGTTGTTCCTGTTGTTCCCGGAGCTACTGGTCCAAAGAAATACATCTTGTCATCTCTCTTGATGGCTTGAATCACTAAGTCTTCAACATTGTCACCTGTGTTATCAATGTTAATTTCTACCAATACATTATCTTTAAATGTAGCAGCACCTGTAGCATTAGGACTTAACAATCCTTGTGTGTTTACTGCAAATACTAGATTGCTAGTATTTTGACCTTGAAAAGCGTATACATCAGTAATATCGCCTGCATCGCCACTCATTGTTGCTGGAGCATCTATGTGATCCGCAGCTACTAATATTAAGCCCGAAATCGCCACTAGCGACAGACCTAAAATCATTTTTGTTTTTTTCATTTTTGTTTTAATTTAAAAGGTTATAAAAGCATTTACGGAATTGTATTTCTTTTGGTTTTAAAAATGGTAATAAAAAATTAAATTATTTTTTAAATAACTGTTATTCAGGTATTTAAAAACTTAAATAAAACACAATTATTTTATTTTTATTTTTTTATTATCATGACAATCGTAAAATCAATAATTTGTAAATAAGATTGTATAAGTTTGTAATTGTAAAATAGTAAGATATGAGTCAAGAAGAATTATTAGTATTAATTTATAAGAAGGATGAAAGGGCATTTACACATCTCTATGATATGTATTCCAAAAGTTTATTTTCAGTCATCAACGTTCTTGTAAAGAATAGAGAAGAAGCTGAAGACGTCCTTCAGGAAGTGTTTGTAAAAATCTGGAAGAACATTGATTCCTATCACGAAAGCAAAGGACGCTTCTACACCTGGATTCTCAATATTGCTAGAAATACTTCAATTGATAAATTGCGTTCTAAAAATTTTAATAACAGTCAAAAAAACCTTTCAACCGATAATTTCGTAAATCACTTTGAAGACAGTTCTAAACTGGTTGACAAAATGGATACTATTGGCTTGCAAGAGTTTGTAAAAAGACTAAAACCAAAATGTATTCAAATAATTGATTTATTGTTCTTTAAAGGGTATACCCAACAAGAAGCTTCTGATGAATTGGCAATTCCTTTAGGAACGGTAAAAACACAAAATAGAAATTGTATTAACGATCTACGAAATTATTTGAAAGTATAATGGAAACAAAAGAATATATTGAATCAGGAATACTGGAGCTCTATGTTTATGGTTTACTAAGTGAAACCGAAAACGAGGAAGTTACCAACATGGCAAAAAATAATCCGGAAATAAATGCGGAAATAATCGCTATTGAAAAAGCCATTGTGGCTCTGTCAGCAAGCTTTTCACCTTTTCATTCAGTTGCCAACTATGAAAAAATTAAGGCGAAGCTTGAATTGAAGCATGCGGCTGTGGTACAATTAGAGCCTACTAGTAATAGGTCCCAATACATAGGTTGGGCAGCAGCTGTACTATTATTAGTTGGAATTGGTTATCAATACAATGAATTGGATAAAACCACTACACAAGTTGCCAATACTGAAATTGAGAAAGCCAAACTAGAGAAAGAGTTTAACGTCTTAAAATTAAAAAACACAACTAACGAAACCAGTTTAGCAGTTGTAAGAGATACTAAAAATACTGTCGTAGCACTTGGTGGACAAGCAGTAGCACCAGCATCTTTTGCAAAAGTATATTGGAATCAAGACACTAAAGTTGTCTATATTGATGCAGCCGGTTTGCCTGAACCACCTGAAGGAATGGTATATCAGGTTTGGGCATTAAAATTAAGCCCTTTAACCCCAACTAGCATTGGATTATTGGAAAACTTTGATGTAAATGAACAAAAATTATTTGCTGTAAATAATGCTAATGAAGCGGAAGCATTTGGAATCACACTTGAGCCTAAAGGAGGAAGTTTGACTCCTACAATGGAACAATTATATACGTTAGGAAAAGTGTAATTGTTTTAAAAAATCAATTCGTATTAAAACCAGACTTCCATTGAAGATCTGGTTTTTTTATATCAGTTATAGTGCTTTTTTTGATACCTACTATGAAGTTGTACAATTTTAATAAAGTAACTTTTAAATTATACCTACAAGCCGTACCTTGTTTTAAGATTGTTAAAGTTTTGAATAATCTCTTCTGGACTTAAAACTCTATTATGAACTTGGAAATTCCCGATCGAACCGTTCCATAGCCACCCGCCATTAGAGCCTCCAATATATAATTTAGTATTAGTTGAGGCATCTTTATAAACGGCAGTCCCATAAAGAACACCGTCATAATACAATCGTGCTGTATTAGACACAGCATCATTAACCACCACATAATTATGCCAATTACCATCTGCTGCTGAAGCAGGTATATTTCCAAAAGGATTATTGGAGCTGTCCCACGTATTCCAACTCAGAACCCCACCATAAAAAAATAAATCTGGACCAGAACCATCATTTCCAGCGTTAAACAACATATTAGTTGCATTAGTTGTTTTTGTCCATACTGAAAATGTACATGAAGCGGTTTTTATAAGTGGTGCATTTACATACGTATTGGAGCCATTAAACACCAAGCTACCTCCATTCGAAGAATTATAAACAGGATTATTTACTAATATTCCATTATTTCCTGAACCACTTACATCGGTCCAAGTAGCACCAGTTCCTGGATAGCTGGATGAATTACCAGCATCTAAATTCATTACTAAACCAGTTAATAAATCGTAAGATTTTGTTTGAATAGAGAGCCCATTTTTATTAACCCCAAAATCAGCCCTTATAGCCCCATTTTTATTAACATAATTGAAATCAGTTGTAGAAAATTGCCCATTTTTTGTTAAAACTGCAACACTATTTACTGTCAAAGTTGTATTTATAGAACTTTCATAATGTGTTGCTGTGCCCTGTTGTGTAGCTGTAATGGTAGTAGAACCAGATCCAACTATACTTACAGTTGTTCCACTAATAGTGGCTACTGCCATATTACTGCTAGTGTATGTTATAGCACCTGTACTTACAGTATTGGGGGGTGAAATTGTAAAAGTCCCATCAAAATAAGTTTTTACTTGTGAACTAAAATTACTTAATTCTGGACTTTTTAGTACAGTCACCACTACATCTTCAGAATCATAACAGCCTCCATTTGATGAGTAACCAGTTACTGAATATGAAGTTGTTTCAGTTGGAGACACTATAATTGATGCCGAATTTCCTAATGGCGCTGCACCATAAATCCCATAATAAGAGGCCGTACTTTTTTCGACGGCCAATCTATCGTTAGTTGATAATACAGAATCGAAAGCGAAAATCTCTGCAACATCAACATCGGAAGGTTCACTTTCGTTAATTCTCAACCCATTTGGACCAGTTAAACCACCATTTGGATTGTTAGTTTTAGAAATCCCATTTTCATAAAATGCCGATGCAATTCCGGTTCCTGTTCCAGTATACACATAGGGATTATTATCTGCTACTATTCCTCCTGCTTGGGAAACCCAGCCATCAAAATGTGCTTGACTTTTGCTTCCATTCCACCATCCTAATAACCAGTTATTATTCGCATTTAAAACTCTACCTCTATTAGATCCTGTTTGTTTTGCGCCATAAATCACGGTGTAAGGAGGAGAAAAATTCACATTGTTTTTTATGTTTTGACTTGTATTAAATCTTAAAATAGGTTTATTATTTAACCCATCAAAAACATAAAGCGGTTGTGCGCCAAACGATGAAGGAATCATATCATTTCCATTTCCTGATTGATCGTACAATTTCACACAATACCCACCAGATCCGTTTAACCATGTATTTATAGCAACCGTGTTTAAATCTGTTCCTGAAAATCCAAAATCAGCTTCCACATCATCAATAGCTCTTCTTAATCGAATCGAAGGACCAGAATATGCAGACCTTAAAAGTCGTAATCCTACTGCTAATTTATAATTAGAAACATTATCTAAAGGAGTTGCATTGTTAAATCCCCAAAAATAACTGCTTGCTCCAGAAGCCGTAAGTGTTATAGAATCACCCGCATTTATAGTAGCTATTGATGGAGTTATAGTAACTGCTGATAGGCTTTCGACTATTATTGCACCAGAAATAGTACTGGTAACATCAGGGCCTTTAGAACCCGAAACAACAACATAATAATAAGTCGTTCCTATGGCTGTAGTTGGTGGTATAAAAGTAGCTTCAGTGGCACCGTCAATTAAAGTTCCACCACTTGTACTTGAAGTAGAACTACTATACCATTGATAGGAAAGATTAGGCCCTAACGCATAAACAGTTAATGGTGTGGCAACAGTTCCCAAACATTCAAAATGATTTGATGATGAAGGATTAATACTTATTGCTGTAGAACATAATGTCATATTAACTCCATAATAAACTCCCTGATTACATTCCATTGATTGGCGAACATCGGATGTGTTTAAAGTAGAAAATGCTATAGCTTCACTTTCTAAAATGGAACCTCCACTACCACCTCCATCATAATTACCGATGAACATTTGATATAAGTTATCAGTTCGAGGACTAATGGATAAAATCATACCTTCATTAACAGGCGCAAGAGATTCAGAGGCTGTTTTCGAAATTCCATTTCTCCATATCTCAAGTGGATATACATTCGGATGAAATGTAGTTCCTCCAGATTCTAGTATTCCTCCTATCCTTGGACTTCCCTCAAGAATAGTATGATAACTTGGCCAATTAGTACTTTCTGATCTTATAACACTAGTAATACTTGCTAAACTTAATGAACCTGAATAAACCAGCCCCTTATTTCCTGAAAAATCAATCGCCACTTTAGTTCCAATGTATTTGAACGATCCATTAAATACTATTTGTGGTTGAATATTATTATCGGTTTTAATCAAATTCCTTGCATTCCCACTTTGATCGTACCAAATAGTCACGAAACCATTATTTGCACCGACAAAAGTCAACAAAGCAGCCGTATCTAAATCTCCATTACCATCAAAACCAATATCTTGAGTGGTATTATCGGTACTACGACGCACTTGTATCGCATCACCACTATAGGAAGTACTTAATTTTCGTAAACTATAAGCAACTGTTGCAGGTGTAGTATTGTCCATACCTAAAACATCTAATGTATTTTGAGCATATCCTTCTAAAGTAGCAACAATCAAAAAAAAGAAAACTATTTTTTTATAAAACTTCATGATATAACTTTTTTAGAAGTCACTATTAATAAAAATAATCAAACTGAACTCTATCATTAACAGATAATGTGTAAGAACCATTATTAGCTGGAATGTAGGTTAATGTTGTTCCACTTACACTATAAGCAGCATTACTGATTCTAATTCCATTAACATACATTTTTACTTTACTATTAATTGATGGAGTTTGAGTCAATGTAAAACTATCTTGACTTGCTGCAGCAGATGTTTCGTCTGCAACTTCACGTACAGGAGCAGCACCCGTTGAAACACTTCCATCTGCCATTAAATATTGTGCTGAAGTTCCTCCTGATTTCACAAAAGAATTTCCAGTAACTGTACTACTAAATGTTTTTGCCCCAGCTATAGTTTGTGTGGTAGTTAAGTCAACAAACTCATTGCTTGAAGCAACAACAGGTGCAACCCAACTAGCATTACCGAAGGCATCTGAAGTAAGAACTTTTCCATTTCCTGGACTTCCTGCTGTTACCGCTAATTTAGTAATAGAAACCAATCCGTTATTGTCAATATGCATAGATTCAATATCAGTACCATCAGCATTTTTATAATATGAAAAAGTCAGTTTTTCTAACACTCCGCTGTTTTGATTTGTTTTAATTCTAAACTCATTTTGTCTAAAACCAAATTTTAAAGCTCCTTCACCAGACCCATATCCATAATCATATTTAAGTGGATTATCAAAATTACCATCACCACCAATTTGGAATTTAGAAGTGGGACTATCGGTAAAAAATCCAACTGTATTTGTAGAACTATTTACATTAAGCTGACTGTTATTAACGTTTAAGCTGGATAAAGTTGCTGCTCCTCCATTAACGGTGCCAGTCACATTTAATTTTCCTGGGATATAAATTCCATCATTTGCAATTACAAAACGATCACTATCCACTCCTGTACTTTGATTATAATATGAAAATGTCAAATTTTCTAAAACGCCACTATTCTGATTTGATTTTATTCTGTATTCGTATTGTCTAAAACCAAATTTCAAAGCGCCGTTACCGCCGCCATCATAGTCATATTTAAGTGGATTATCTCCCGAACCATTACCTCCTATTTGAAACAAAGAAGTAGGCGCATTAGTTCCAATCCCTATTTGAGTTCCCGAATCAAAAATCAGACTATTCGCTAAAGCACTCGATGAAGAAAATTTTGGAATAAAATTAGTTGTCCCGTTCCCTGTAACACCTGTGGAAGTTAATGCGTCCACATAATTTTTAGTAGCTGCATCTTGAGGATTAGTTGGATCAGCTACTTCTGTTAATTTATTATTACCTAAAGCAACAGCACTAGTAGCTGCTCCAAAACCACTCAGAGGAATATTTGCTTTGTCTAATTTAGCATTGGTTATGTTACTATCAGCAATTTTAGTAGTTGTTATAACATTAGTAGCAATAGTGGTTAAGTTTCCAATACTTGTAACATCACCAGTTAAATTTGCATTTGTTGCGTTAGCAGCTGTAACAAAAGCAGTAGTTGCTATAGCTGTTGAATTATTTTCAGCAGATTGTGTTACAGCAATTGTTCCGGTTGGTAATGATGGTGTTCCTGTAAAGCTTGGTGAAGCCAAATTAGCTTTTAAGTCCAAATTCGTTGCTAAAGTAGTTTCCGCTAAAGTTGCACGATTAGTTTCGGAAGTAATTGCAGTTGCATTATTCGCTTCCGCTAAAGTGGCTCTTTCGGTTTCTGAAAGCAAATTCGTAGCGATTGTATTTTCTGCTAAAGTTGCTCTAGAAATCTCATTCGTTAAAGCCAAAGAATTCGATGAAGCGATTGCATCCACATACGTTTTTGTCGCTTTTTCTGTTGGGAATTTCACATCTGAATTCGAAGTAAAACTTCCGTCTTTACTTTTATTTGCAGTATCTTCTTTAGTCGCTTCAGCAGCAGTCGCACGATTGGTTTCAGCAGTTATTGCCGTTGCATTTGTAGCTTCCGCTAAAGTTGCTCTTTCAGTTTCTGAAACCAAATTTGCTGCGATAGTATTTTCTGCTAAAGTCGCTCTTGAAATTTCATTGGTCAAAGCCAAAGAACTGGATGAAGCAGATGCGTCAACATAGGTTTTCGTGGCTTTTTCGGTTGGGAATTTCACATCTGAATTTGAAGTAAAACTTCCGTCTGTACTTTTATTTACTGCATCTTCCTTAGTCGCTTCAGCAGCAGTTGCTCGGTTAACTTCAGTACTTAAATTCGTTGCTAAAGCAGTTTCCGCTAAAGTCGCACGAGTTGTTTCCGAAGTAATTGCATTCGCATTAGTCGTTTCTGCCAAAGTTGCTCTTTCGGATTCTGTAACCAAATTTGCTGCGATAGAATTTTCAGCTGTTGTTGCTCTTGAAATTTCATTAGTCAAAGCCAAAGAATTTGAAGATAAACTTGCATCAACATAAGTTTTTGTCGCTTTCTCGGTTGGAAATTTCACATCCGAATTAGTAGCAAAAGTGCCATCTGTACTTTTATTTACCGCATCTTCTTTGGTTGCTTCGGCGGTTGTTGCACGTGCTACTTCAGTTGCTAGATTCGCTGTTAAAGTTACTTCTGCTAATGTAGCACGAGTTGTTTCGGTACTAATTGCAGTCGCATTAGTTCCTTCCGCTATAGTAGCTCTTGTAGTTTCTGAAACCAAATTACTTGCGATTGTATTTTCAGTAGTTGTAGCTCTGTTTATTTCTGTAGTTAAAGCAGTAGAAGCTGTTGCAGCTGCTCCATCAACATAGGTTTTTGTTGCTTTCTCGGTTGGAAATTTCACATCCGAATTAGTAGCAAAAGTTCCATCTGTACTTTTATTTACCGCATCTTCTTTGGTTGCTTCGGCGGTTGTTGCACGTGCTACTTCAGTTGCTAGATTCGCTGTTAAAGTTACTTCTGCTAATGTAGCACGAGTTGTTTCGGCACTAATTGCAGTTGCATTAGTTCCTTCCGCTACAGTAGCCCTTGCAGTTTCTGAAACCAAATTACTTGCGATTGTATTTTCAGCAGTTGTAGCTCTGTTTATTTCTGTAGTTAAAGCAGTAGAAGCTATTGCAGCTGTTCCATCAACATAAGTTTTTGTCGCTTTTTCTGTTGGGAATTTCACATCCGAATTAGTAGCAAAAGTGCCATCTGTACTTTTATTTACCGCATCTTCTTTGGTTGCTTCGGCGGTTGTTGCACGTGCTACTTCAGTTGCTAGATTCGCTGTTAAAGTTACTTCTGCTAATGTAGCACGAGTTGTTTCGGTGCTAATTGCAGTCGCATTAGTTCCTTCCGCAACAGTAGCTCTTGTAATTTCTGAAACCAAATTTGCAGCAATTGCATTTTCAGCAGTTGTAGCTCTATTTATTTCTGTGGCTAAAGCAGTAGAAGCTGTTGCAGCTGTTCCATCAACATAAGTTTTTGTCGCTTTCTCGGTTGGAAATTTCACATCCGAATTAGTAGCAAAAGTTCCATCTGTACTTTTATTTGCTGCATCTTCTTTAGTCGCTTCGGCGGTTGTTGCACGTGCTACTTCAGTTGCTAGATTCGCTGTTAGAGTTGTTTCTGCTAATGTTGCACGAGTTGTTTCGGTGCTAATTGCAGTCGCATTAGTTCCTTCCGCTACAGTAGCTCTTGCAGTTTCTGAAACCAAATTACTTGCGATTGTATTTTCAGCAGTTGTAGCTCTGTTTATTTCTGTAGTTAAAGCAGTAGAAGCTATTGCAGCTGTTCCATCAACATAGGTTTTTGTCGCTTTTTCTGTTGGGAATTTCACATCTGAATTCGAAGTAAAACTTCCATCTGTGCTTTTATTTATTGCATCTTCTTTGGTTGCTTCGGCGGTTGTTGCACGTGCTACTTCAGTTGCTAGATTCGCTGTTAGAGTTGTTTCTGCTAATGTTGCACGAATTGTTTCGGTGCTAATTGCAGTCGCATTAGTTCCTTCCGCTATAGTAGCTCTTG
Organism: Flavobacterium sp. KS-LB2; assembly: GCF_036895565.1. Lineage (NCBI taxonomy): Bacteria > Pseudomonadati > Bacteroidota > Flavobacteriia > Flavobacteriales > Flavobacteriaceae > Flavobacterium > Flavobacterium sp. KS-LB2. Next base: position 1,981,438 of record NZ_CP145904.1, read on the forward strand.
TAGTTTCTGAAACCAAATTACTTGCGATTGTATTTTCAGCAGTTGTAGCTCTGTTTATTTCTGTTGTTAAAGCAGTAGAAGCTGTTGCAGCTGTTCCATCAACATAAGTTTTTGTCGCTTTTTCTGTTGGGAATTTCACATCTGAATTCGAAGTAAAACTTCCATCTGTGCTTTTATTTATTGCATCTTCTTTGGTTGCTTCGGCGGTTGTTGCACGTGCTACTTCAGTTGCTAGATTCGCTGTTAGAGTTGTTTCTGCTAATGTTGCACGAATTGTTTCGGTGCTAATTGCAGTCGCATTAGTTCCTTCCGCTATAGTAGCCCTTGTAGTTTCTGAAACCAAATTACTTGCGATTGTATTTTCAGCAGTTGTAGCTCTATTTATTTCTGTAGTTAAAGCAATTCCATTTGATGAAATATTAGAATCAACATACGTTTTAACAGATTTTACACTTGGAAATTTTATATCAGAATTCCCGTCTGTAATTATACTAGTACTTTTGTTTGATCCATCTTCTTTTAAATCAAGTGCTACTTTTGTAGCATTACTAATTGGTTTATTTAAATCTGATGTATTATCAACGCTCTCTAATCCTAAATTTGTTTTAGCACCTAAAACAGTAATTGCATTTGTTCCACCATTTTCTACAGCAACAACACCTGTAACATTGACCGTATTTATTGCGGAATAAGCAAAAGGAACGTAATTGAAAGGTTGATTACTAATTTCCGTAAATGAAGAACAATCCCCAGTAACATTTATACCAACTACTAGACTCTTATCAACTGAATCCCATGAAATTTTTGAAAATGAAGTAGCATATCCTGAAGTTTGGGTTCCAGTTCCTATAATTAGATTTACCATTCCGTATGGATCTGTTTTAGTTCTAATAATTTCTTGATACTCCACATTAGAAAACTCGTCCACAAATTTAAACAACATACAAATATCCTTACTAACAAGTGGCAAATTTGAATTATTCAAATCTGATGTTTTGACTCTATTCGGATTTAAAATTACAGCTTGATAGGTTATTCCATTGTTTTGCGCAAAACTCTTAGCGCATAAAAAAAATATAAAAAGTAAAATTATTTTTTTCATTTTAAGTTAATTTATGATGATATGAATTCAAAATTTGGTTCGAATAATACTAAATGACAACTTTTTTTAGTCAGTACAGGAGTTATTTTATTTTAAAAAACAAACTCAATACTTTAAAGCATATTAGGAATTCCTATGCCGTTCTCCCTTTTCTCAAATAACTAGTAGAACCTATAAATCCTGACCAAATTAAATTATCAAGATTTTTCGAGGAGTTAGTACAACAAGAAAAATATGAAACACATCCAAGATAATTAGATGAGCCCATAAAATTTAAATAATATGAATTATTGGAAAAGTGAAAAAGACCAGCATTTGATTTTCCAAATGAGGTTTTGCAAGTATATAGAGTAAAATTCTTTTCTATACTATTGAAAACTTCTCTAGAAAAGAGTTGACATGTTGCAATAAGTGTAATAAATAGAAAGTATTTTTTTATCATAATTTAATAATTTTAGTAAAATAACTGAAGCTTGAAGTATTTAAGCGGACTAAATATTCTGAACTTGGCAATAAAGGAAGTAAAAATGTCAAAATCATATTCTCTGATTTTTTCTTTTGTTCAAATACCAATCGTCCACTTAAATCAAAAACATTGATGGTTATCTCATCGATAATCTCTTTAGAAAATTCAATGTTTACTGTTTGAATAAATGGATTAGGATAAGTTTTAGCTTGAATGACTTCGATTGGATTTGAAGCAATATATTTCCCCCAAAAACTTTGTTGAAATCCCTGCATAACAACAAAAGTATTATTTGAAGTTCCAATGCGACTTTGTTGCCCAATAGTTTGCATTACCACTATTCCATTAGGTAGTTTTTTAGATGTACCTTGTGAAGATAGCATTTGATGGTGTAAAACTTGTCCGTGAAAGGTTACGGTAAAAAATATAAGTAAGTACCTCATGAAATTTATTTTAAACAATATTAAACTAAATTAATGTATTTCACCGATAAAAAATGCATTTAAACGATAATATAAGTAATTAGTAAGAACTTTTCAGTTATTAGTAACTAAAAAAATGTTAAAAGGTGAAAATAAAAGCTTCAAAAGAAGGAATAAAAGCATGTTATTTTTCAATATCTAATATACAACAGTAAAGTATTTCACTACTGAAGTGTGTTGTTTTTCAGTTTTTAGTAACGTATCAAACTAGTTTTAAAATAAAAATTGTAATTTTAAACTTGTAAAAAATAAACAAAATGCTTTCAAATTTACTTTTCATTATCACTGGCATTATCGGTTCAATAACAGCTTTTTTAATTTTTACAAATTATAAATCCAATAGAATAATGAACCTCTACATCATTCTATTAATCCTTATAATTTCATTACGTTTTTTTCTATCGGGTTTAACCTATTTTATTTTTGATCCCGCTTTTAGAAATACTTATTTTAGATATTCGAATATATCATTGGTCGTAATCCCTATTTGCTATCTGTATTTTAAAAATTTATCTGAGAACAAAAAGAAAATTAATCTAAAGGATCTATTGCATTTTATCTTTCCCATCACTTTTTTTCTATTTATAATTAATCGCAATCATTACTCTTTTGATTATCAAAGCATCGAAATTATTTTATACGGGCTTTTTTTTATTTTTGCAATCGTATATGTTGTTTTATGTTTTCAATTTTTAAGAACTAAAATTTGGACTAGAAAAGGCGAAATCAAGGTAATCCAAAAACAAAATAAATTAATTAACAATTGGACATTATTTTTATTTATTGCACTTGTACTTACTATAACAAGGCTTTTCGTATCAGTCTTTATCGAAATATATTTTGACGAAACCATTAAAGGGCATAGTTATCAGTGGATATCCGCAGTGATTTGGTTAACTATTTTATTCAAAATATTAATTTCTCCTGAAATCCTTTATGGCTATAATGTTTTGCATCAAAAGATTAATGAGAATAAAAATAATAGTTTGGTATTGGATTTTATTTGGAAAATAACTCCTGATATTGAATTAAATAACAGTCAACATTTGATTCTTAAAGAAAAAATAGATCCAAATATTATGAACTATATCAAAGAAATTGAGTCTGTATCATTAAAATTTGAATTGTTTAGAAATGCAAATTTTACAATTACAGATTTAGCAAACAGCCTGCAAATTCCCAAAAGTCATATTTCGTATTTATTTAAATACCATTCAACTATTTCCTTTTCTGAGTATAAAAAGGTTATCCGAATACACGATGCTATCAAACAAATCGAACTAAACTATCTAAAAAATAATACTCTCGATTCATTATCAAAAAAAGTTGGATTTACCTCATACAACCCTTTCTTTACAAGCTTTAAAGAAATTGCAGGTGTTTCGCCATTAGAATATTATAAAATGAATAGAAGAGAATTTGAGGAATAAAAAAAGGTTCAACAATGAAGTTGAACCTTTTTAGTATCTAAAATAAACAAATCTTATTTCTTATAGTACTTTTTATATTTTGGATAGGAAATAGCACCAAACAAAGTAATTGCTCCAAGAGAATACCAAATCCAACTCAACGAATGTGCTTCACCACTTGCGTAAGAATGCAATCCTACCAAGTGAAAATTTACTCCATAATACGTAAACAAAATAGATATAAAAGCAAACATGCTCATTAAATTGAAAATCCATTTTCCTCGTAAAGAAGGAACAAATCGAGCATGAATTACAAATGCATAGACCATAATACTGATCAAGGCCCAAGTTTCTTTTGGATCCCATCCCCAATAACGTCCCCAACTTTCATTGGCCCATTGTCCTCCAAGGAAGTTTCCAATAGTTAACATTATCAAACCTATCGTTAATGCTAATTCGTTGATATAAGTGATTTCCTGAATATTCAAATCCATTTTGACTTTGTTTTTTTCATTGGTAAAAGAAATCAGCAATAGTGAAACCGCACCTAAAATAAATCCTAATGCAAACGGACCATAACTAGCCACAATTACCGCAACGTGAATCATCAACCAATAGGAATTCAGTACTGGTTGCAGATTTGCAATTTCGGGATCAATCCAGTTTAGATTTGCAGCCCAAAGAATCATTGCTGTTACAAAAGCTGATGAAGCCACAGTAAGTTTTGATTTTCTGTCGAAAGCCAAACCAAAAAACATAGTAGCCCACGCAATATAAATAATCGATTCATAGGCATTACTCCAAGGTGCGTGACCGGAAATATACCAACGCGCAATTAAGCCCACAGTATGCAATCCAAATAATAATCCTATAATAATATGCATTGTATTTACTGCTATAGCTAATACTTTGCGCTCTTTGAAGATTTGCATTATTGTAAAAAACAACATCAAAATCGCCGCAAAAGCATACCAATAAAAAAGTTTATTGAAAACATCATATTTATTATACAAGACTTCTGATGTAATTCTTTCTTCACTTGGTCTCACTTTACTGCCAAAACGTTTTTGGAAACCATTGATACTTTCCAGTAATTCATCCGCAGTTTTGTAATCATTAGAAGTTGAAGCATTTGCCAAAGAACCAAAATACAAAGGCAGTACATTTTTAGTATACGTCGCTTCCATTCCTTTGAAACCTGCTTCGTTGAGCTCTAAATAAGAAACCCACTTATTATTTTTATCTTCTGGAATTGGAAAAATTTTAAGGATACGACCACTTAATGCAGATTCCATCAAATTTACTCTTTTATCGGTTTCTATAAAATCCTTTTCAAATTGATTGGGGTTAGCCGCTTTAAATGATTCTTCTAAATATTTGGAAAGTTTATAATTTCCCTTAGCATCAAAGAAAGCTACAAAAGGTGCAAATTTAGCTTTCTTATCGACTCCAATAATCTTTCGAATACTGTCGTTACCTCTTCGTAAATGGATAATTGGAATCTCTATCCAATAACTAGCATATTGTGTTATGGACAAAAATACCTGATCAGAATTCATATCATTATATGAATCATCTTGACTTACTTTTCGCAATAATTCGGATGAAAATGTGTTAATCGGTTTCATTCTACCGCCACCATCTTGAATGACAAGTCTACCAAATTTTGCTGCATGTTCCGCAGGTACTTTATATTTAGTTATCAAGTCATTCAGTTCATCCTGGCTGAATACTTTTTTGGTGTGATTTGCGTGTGTTGTAGGCGCTGATGCAGCTTCTGTGTGTGCATGTCCTTCATGATCTGCGTGGTTATGTTCTTGTTCTTGAGCAAAACTATTGAAACTGAACATCAACACTAAAATAGTCAATAATTTAGCTTTTTTGGTTTTAACCACTTCCAGTTTGCGTTTAATATCAGCAAAACGAGAATATTTAGTAAACATAATCGCCATCATTGCAAAATACAACATAAAATAACCAGCATAAGTTAGCGCTGTACCCCAAAAATCATGGTTGACAGATAAAATTGTTCCTTTTTCGTCTGGATCAAATCCTGATTGAAAAAAGCGATATCCTTTATAATCCAATACGTTATTCATATAAATTCTGGCATCAAATGGTTCTTTATCCTGAACGGTTACTTTACTTTCAAAAGAAGAATAACTTTTCTCTGTTCCTGGATATTTTTGTGCAATAAAATCATTCAATTTTATTTTAAAAGGCAAGACATACGCTTTACTTCCGTAGAAAAAAGAGTAATCGATATTTCCAATTTTTACCGTTTTTGCTTCACCAATTTTACCTTTAGAACCTAAAACTGTTACTGTTTTTTCTTGACCATCGGCAGAGATTTTTATGGTTAATGCATCTTCATGGTTCTTTGCTTTAAAATCATTTTCCGATTCATAATCAACAACACCTTTTACTGCAGGATCTGGAAATACAAATCGCATTTCACCAATACTATATAAAGAACGCATCATCAATGGTTGCGCATTATCTTTGGTTACTTTCCCTTGTAGTTTATCTGCCATTCGCATAAAGTTTCCTTCAAAAGGGGTTTGAATAGTGTAAGCAGTTCCTGTTGTATTGATGTTTATGGCACCATCAGTATATTTATTTAACGAAAATAAAACATTATGTATGTTCTGAACTTCGCCCTCTTTCAAGAAATGCTCGTGACGTCCTCCATCTCCAGCTTCTACAATTTTCAAGAAAACGGTCCCTTTAGGATCTGGTTTAATGTATTCTTTAGCTCCCATGATAAAATTTTCATATTCTACCTCAAATGGAGTATCAGCAAACTTTCCTGAAATACTAAAATCATTATTAGTTGCCGGAGACAACAACACTTGTTTCTCAAAAACCCTACGTTTCATTTCACCTTTGAATTCACCATCTACAAAAACAGTCAGAAAGGTTTTATCAGAAAAAATTTGATTTTCAGCTGCGCCTTCACGAATAGGCATCATTCCTTCATAACTGATGTAACGGGTTACGAAAGCTCCCAAAATGATAAAAATAAAAGACAAATGAAGCAATAAAGTTGCCCATTTTTCTTTCTTTAATAACTGATAACGCTTGATATTTCCAAAGAAATTGATTAGAAAAAATACATGAATAGCCTCAAACCACCATGCATTATAAATTAAATTTTTTGCTGTATCAGTATTATACTTGCTTTCGATAAAGGTTCCCGTAGCCATCGAAGCTGCATATACAATAAATAAAAAGGCCATTAATCGAGTAGAAAACAAAAAAGAAAATATTTTTTTATCCATTTTTAAGGGATTATGTTTTTATAAAAGTGCCACAAAAGTACTTAAAATTGTTGACTTCTATATTGGCACATTTGTTAATTTAATCCAAAATTAAGTAGCTTCATTTTTTGGAATAAAAGTATATTTTAATTGGAGTTACAGTTTATTAGCCAATCCAAAATTGAATAAAACTCTTAGTATTTTTTTGCTAATTTTGTCACATGACTAAAGTAAGTATTATTGGTTCAGGAAATGTAGCACAACATTTGATTGCAGCATTCCAAAATTCCCAAAATATGGGAAGTGAAATCGAATTGGTTCAAGTTTTTTCAAGACAAATAGGAAGCGTCTCTCACCTACTCGATTTAAGTCAGATTACAAATGATTTAGATACTTTGGCTGAAGCGGACTTGTATATTATTGCTGTTTCCGACGATGCAATTTCAAGTATATCTTCGCAACTTCCTTTCAAAAATCGCTTGGTGGTTCACACTTCAGGAAGTGTTTCTTTGAATGCTTTGGATGACAATAATCGAAAAGGCGTTTTCTATCCCTTGCAGACTTTTACCAAAAACAAGCCAATTGATTTTAGAACTATTCCTATCTGTTTAGAAAGCGAAAATGTAACGGATTATCAATTATTAGATAAAGTAGCCAAATCAATTTCTGATAAAATATTCGCTATCAACTCTGAACAACGAAAAGCCTTGCATGTTGCAGCTGTTTTTATCAATAATTTCACGAATCATTTGTACCAAATAGGTCAAGAAATTTGTCAAGAACATCAAGTTCCTTTTGAAATTTTAATTCCTTTAATTACAGAAACAGCTCAAAAAATAACGTTACTTTCGCCATCAGAAGCGCAAACTGGTCCGGCTAAACGCAATGATACGGCTACTATTGCTACGCATGAGGCTTTTTTATCCAATGAAAATCAACTTACAATTTATAAAACACTAACACAATCTATACAGCATAATGGCAAAAAGTTATAAAGAAATAATGAATGATATTACTACGTTTGTATTTGACGTAGATGGCGTACTTACTGACAGTTCTGTTTTTGTAACCAATGAAGGAGAAATTCTTCGCACCATGAATATTCGCGATGGTTATGCCATGAAAGCCGCAGTAGAAAGCGGTTATAACGTTTGTATTATTTCGGGAGGAAGTAACGAAGGTGTTCGCATTAGATTACGAAATCTGGGAATTACAGCTATTCATTTAGGCACCCCAAACAAAGTAGAAACATTTGATGAATATACTGAAGCGCACAGTATCAATCCAGAACATGTTTTGTATATGGGTGATGATATTCCTGATTATCACGTGATGAAATTAGTAGGATTACCCACTTGTCCACAAGATGCAAGCCCAGAAATCAAGGCTATTTCCAGATATATTTCGCACAAAAACGGAGGAAAAGGCGCTGCACGTGATGTGATAGAACAAGTGATGAAAGCACAAGGAAAATGGATGGCACATTTTGATGGGAAACATGATTAGATTTACGATTTTTGATTGCTGATTTTGAGAAAACTCACGACTCCCAACCCATAACTCATAACTTTTTAATGAACTTTCTAAAACTAATTCGATACCCGAATCTACTGATGCTTGCTTTCATGCAGCTTATTTTCAGGTATGTTTTTTTTAAATTTCAGAATATTCCATTGGCACTAGCCGATTGGCAATACGGATTACTAGTTTTATCGACTGTTTTAATCGCTGCTGGTGGGTATGTGATTAATAATATTTTTGATCAAAATACTGATACAATTAACAAACCAAATCAAGTAATTGTTGGCAAAACCATTTCTGAAACCAGTGCTTATAATATTTACATTGCACTGACTGTTGCTGGTGTGGCTATTGGTTTTTACTTGTCAAATGTTATTGTAAAACCTGGTTTTGCCTCTATTTTTATTATGATTGCAGCCACACTTTATTTGTACGCAACAAGCCTAAAACAAATGATGATTATTGGTAATATTATCGTAGCAATGTTGCTTTCGTTTAGTGTTGTTATCATAGGAATTTTTGATTTATTCCCAACGATTAATGTAGAAAACCAACAACAGATAGGACTTATTTTTTCTATTCTTTTAGATTATGCACTGTTTACCTTTTTGCTTAATTTGATGAGGGAAATAGTTAAAGACATTGAAGATGTTGATGGTGATTATAACCAAGGAATGAATACTTTACCTATTGCAATAGGCAAATCGAGAACTGCAAAAATAGTCGCTGGACTAAGCTTTGTCCCTATACTTTTTATGCTCTATTACATCAATAAATACCTTCTTGATTTAGTATTTGTAACTGTCTATTTATTGCTTTTTGTCGTAGGCCCATTATTTTATTTTTCCATAAAAATTTGGACTGCAAAATCTAAAAAAGAGTTTCATACGCTGAGTATGCTGTTAAAATGGATTCTGTTATTTGGAATCCTGTCTGTTGTTATTATTAGTTTAAATATGAAATACAATGCTTAAAAATAAATTAAAAAAATACACTTTAATTCTGGCTTCGGGTTCACCAAGACGTCAGCAATTCTTCAAGGATTTGGACTTAGATTTTGAAATTCGATTGAAAGAAATTGAAGAAATTTATCCACCAGAATTAAAAGCAGCCGAAATCACTAATTATTTAGCGGCATTGAAAGCCAATGCTTTTGAGGGAGAATTAAAACAAAATGAAATTTTAGTCACCAGCGACACTATCGTTTGGCATAACAATACCGCTTTGGGCAAACCAAAAAACGAACAAGATGCCTTTCAAATCCTGAAATCGTTATCTAATGCAACGCATGAAGTCATCACTTCTGTTTGCTTTAAAACCAATGAAAAAGTAGTTGTGTTGCATGAAGTTACTAAAGTTACTTTCAATGAACTAAGTGACGAATCGATTCGTTATTATTTAGAAAATTACAAACCTTATGATAAAGCAGGCGCTTATGGCATACAGGAATGGATTGGTTTTATTGCTGTTTCAAAAATTGAAGGCTCTTATGCTAATGTAATGGGAATGCCTACTGATAAAGTATATGAATATCTTACTAATTTAGTCTAGTTACATTATGGAAATATCATTGATACACGAATATAGCAGAGAATTAATTGCAACCGGGGTGTTAGGAATTTTACTGATTTTATTTCGAATAATTTCAACAAAACTAGTCAGACGCTACTCCAAATCAAACCAAACACTAGAGCATAGAACTAATTTAGTAATTAAATACATTCACTTATTTATTAATATTTTGGTAACTATTGCCTTAATACTAATTTGGGGAGTACAAACTAAGGATATTTTTATCGCACTTTCTTCCATCACAACCGTTGTGGGTGTTGCTATGTTTGCCCAATGGTCCATTTTAAGTAATATAACATCAGGTGTTATTTTGTTTTTTTCTTTTCCGTTTAAAATTGGTGACGTCATTAAAATACATGATAAAGATTTCCCTATTGAAGCAGAAATTGAGGATATTGGTGCTTTTCATGTCTATCTAAAAACTATTGATGGAGAGAAAATTATTTATCCTAATAACCTGCTTTTACAAAAAGGAATTTCAATACTTAAAAATCATTTTGACGATAAAGAATTCGTCGATTAATTCCTAACTTTACAAATGTTTTTCTACATTCTATCATAAATTAATTAAAAGTGATAATTATACAACTAATGATAAGAAATATATAATACTTTAATTTCTTTTATTTTTCATATTTGCTAACTAGAAATTATACCTTTCACGATTGAATGGTACATCCGTTATTAAAAAATAAAGAATATGAATGATATTTTAAAACTTCCATTTTATGCTAAACTAACCCTGGTTTTATTGGGCTTAATAGCACTAATTTTTATTTTTTATATTGGTCAAGATATTTTAGTGCCCATAATGATGTCATTTTTATTTGCTATTTTATTGTACCCCATTGTTCAGTTTCTTAAATCAAAACTCTATTTTCCTCATGTTTTAGCAGTAATGCTGGCGGTAACTTTATTCGTTTTATTTTTCATTGGACTTTTTGTTTTTCTATCTTTTCAAATCAGTGATTTCGCAGATGATTTTGATAAAATAGAGAAAAACATCAACATACACCTCCGAAATATCCAAGGATTTGTAAGAGACAATTTCCATTTAAGTTCATGGGAACAAAAGCAATATATTGATACTGCTACTGAAGATTCTATGGAAAAAGGAAAAGAATTGATTGGTACAACTCTAATGTCGTTTACGGATACATTAGTAAATTTAACATTAATTCCTATCTATACATTTTTAATTCTTTTATACCGAACTCATTTTCTGTTGTTTTTATCCAAATTATTTAAAAAAGAGAACCACGAGCAATTAAAAGATATACTAACAAATGTACGAGTAGCTATCAACAGTTACATAGTGGGTTTAATTATTGAAATGGTTTTAGTCTCAACAATGACAACAATTGGATTTATGCTTATTGGTGTAAAATATGCTATTCTACTGGGAATCGTAACTGGAATCTTAAATCTGATTCCTTATATAGGAATCCTTTTTGCAGGAATGCTAAGCATTGTGGCATCACTTACAGGTTCGCCAGATATATCAATAATTGTTGGAGTAATTGTCATTACTATAATTGTTCAGTTAATTGATAATAACATTTTAGTTCCATTGATTGTAAGTTCAAAAGTAGAAATAAATGCGTTTATATCTATTATTGGGATTATCATTGGAGGCGCAATTGCAGGAGTTTCTGGTATGTTTTTAGCGCTTCCAATTCTTGCAGTACTCAAAGTAATTTTTGACAGAATTGAATCTTTAGAACCATGGGGTTATCTTATGGGAGATCATTTACCCAAGACCTATACTTGGCGCAATATTAAATTACCACTATTTGATTCTGAATCAACACCAAAAAAAATAGTAATCAAAACAGACATTGTGGTTCCCATATTTACGGAAACTACAACCGAAAATGATTCTAATAAAACCATTGAATAGTTTCTAAAATAGTATATTCGAATGCTAAATTTTGTTAATTCGAATTAATCCGTAACCGATTTTTTCTTTTGTTTCGTTAACAATGTTTAAAATTATTTTTTATCATGTTTAAAAAACAAAGACTGGCTCTAATTATTTTAATTTTCTGTTGGCATCAGATTTCTTTTTCTCAAGAAGACAAAAAGGAAAAAGATTCTTCAGAAGTGTATCAACAAATCCAGACCTATTCTAAAAAAAATAAGTTTACAAAACTGCTACATAAATTAGTTTTTAGACCTGTCAATGTCAAAAGCAAAAAGAAAAAAGTAGTCCCCAAAAAATTTAAAAACTTTGAAGGAAAAATCATCCGAAACATCAATATTGTCACTTTAGATCCTTTTGGGTATTCCGAAATTGACTCAACAAGAGAAGCAAGAAACTGGGCTGAGCGAACAGGAAATAGGATTCACATCAAAACAAGTAAACTTGCTATTAAGAACTTATTACTTATCAAAAAAAATAAGCCTTTAGACTCATTACTCGTAAAAGAATCAGAACGTTTAATACGAACACAACGCTACATCAGCCGTGTTGATGTAAGTCCGAAATTAATTAAAAACAGTCCTGATTCTGTAGATGTTTTCATCCGCGTTTTAGACACATGGAGTATTATCCCAAAGGGTTCCGTGTCTAGTTCTAGTAGCAGTTTTGAACTGAATGATAGAAATATTCTAGGATCTGGACATGAATTTAATACTGAATTCAAAAACAGATTCAGTGATGGAAAAAACGCGTATGGCTTGGCATATACTATTCCTAATTTCAAAAACACATTCATTAAAACTTCGGTAAACTATCGCATTGATTTAGATAATTATTATGGTAAAAGTGCTTCTATAGAGCGCCTATTTTATTCGCCTTTTACAAAATGGGCTGGCGGAATCTATTTTGACAAACAATTTAGAAAAGATACACTTCCAGATACCAATGCAACATTTGCTTACCAAAATTTCAAATACAATTCTCAAGACGTATGGTTGGGTCATGCTTTTAGAATTTTCAAAAGTAATACCGAGAGTGATCGAACTACAAATCTAGTCGTTGCTGGAAGGTTTTTGAACATAAAGTATCTGGAAAGTCCAATAATTGATTACGATCCAAATGATTTTTATTCTGATGAAAAATTTTCGCTTATTGGAATTGGGATCACTTCACGGAAGTTCGTTCAAGACAGTTATATTTTCCAAAATGGAATTATTGAAGATGTACCTATTGGAAAAATATTTGGAATAACTTCCGGCTATCAACATAAAAACCATAAAGGACGCTACTATTTAGGAGCCCGAGCTGCTTTTGGAAACTTTTATAAATGGGGATTTCTAAGTGCTAATTTTGAGTTAGGCACATTTTTAGAACAATCAAACACAAAGCAAAATGCTTTTTCTTTTCAAGCGAATTATTTCACTAATTTAATCAGTTTGGGCAAATGGAAATTACGACAGTTTATCAAACCACAACTCATTATTGGTTCCAATCGCGTTGCGATTATAGGTGATCAACTCAATATCAATGAAAATTATGGAATTCAAGGTTTTAATAGCGCTAATTATGGAACCGAGAAAGCAATATTGACTTTGCAAACTCAAGCCTACGCACCATGGAATCTTTGGGGATTTCGACTAAATCCCTATTTCAACTATTCAATTGCTATGCTCGGAAATCCTGAAAAAGGTTTAGTAGAAAATAAGGCATATTCTAAAATTGGAATTGGATTAATAATAAACAATGATTTTTTGGTATTTAGTTCTTTCCAAATTTCACTTTCCTACTATCCATCAATACCTGGTAATGGTGAAAATATTTTTAAAACCAACTCTTTTGAAACCACTGATTTTGGCTTTCAGGATTTTGAGTTAGGTAAGCCTCGTACGGTGATTTACAAATAATAAAGTTAGAAAAAGTGAACCTACACCAGAAAAATAATTTTAAAATCCTAATTTTAAAACCATTACAAAAAAAATACAAATCTAATAGTGTAAATTATATAATTTAATATCACAATTATATAAGATTCATCTACTACTATTGTTTACTTTTATAATGTATTAAATTAATAACTAAAACCCTAAAAGAAATGAAAAAAGTTACCTTTTATTTAATGATGATGGTATTGTCGTTAAGTGTTGTTCCAACCCAAATGTTAGCTGCTGAAAAAAATCCAACTTCAGTTACAAACACTACAAAAGAAGTTCCTGCAGAGGTTAAAGTATTGCTTAATCGCCTTGACGAAATAAAAGCAATGGATAAATCTTCTTTAAATTCTTCTGAAAAAAAAGAACTACGAAAAGAAGTACGTGCCATTAAAGCAGAATTAAAATCTACTGGAAATGGAGTATATCTATCAGTAGGTGCAATTATAATAATTATTCTTTTATTGATACTTTTATTATAAGTAAATAAATAGCTCTAGAAAAAGGAAACGAACATTCGTTTCCTTTTTTTTATGAAGTAAAATAACACAATTAAATGTTAATTTTTTTGTTTTGGCACAGTTGTTGGCTTAACCAAAAAAAGAAGATAAAAAATATATTATCTGTAAAAAATAGTATATAATTATTAATTAAAATTTTTGAAAAAATGAAAACGTTAAAATTAATCATCGCAGGAATTATACTTTTTGCATCAGCAAATACGATGCAAGCACAAGTTTCAGTAAATGTAAATATTGGTAGCCCACCAGCTTGGGGTCCAGCAGGATATTCTAATGTAGATTATTATTATTTACCAGATGTCCAAGCGTATTATGATATTAGAGCCACTCAATTTATTTATTTTGGTGGAGGAAAATGGATTCGCTCCAGAAACCTGCCTAATCAGTACAGAAACTATAACTTATACAATGGTTACAAAGTAGTCCTAAACGATTACCATGGCTCAAGACCATACAGTAACTTTAATTCTCACAAGGTAAAATATTACAAAGGATACAAAGGTAAACCTCAAAAATCAATAGGTTCCCACCGTAGTAATTATAAAAAAGTATACAAAAGTAATGGAAATCATGGTAAAGGAAATCAAGGAGGCAAAGGAAATAATGGCCATGGAAATGGAAAACATTAATACTGGTTTTATGTACTAAAAAAAGAGAGTCTCATTTTTGAGACTCTCTTTTTTTTAACCCTTCTATTACTTAATTAAATGTTAATTTTTTCGTTTTGGCATAGTTGTTGAAAATACTCAAAAGTATCATAATAACGAGCTATTATAAAAAATTTATTACTAATTAAATATTTGAAAAAATGAGAACATTAAAATTAATCGCCGTAGGAATTATCCTTTTTGCATCAAGTACTATACATGCACAAGTCTCAGTAAGTTTAAACATAGGTACAGCTCCATCATGGGGACCTGTGGGGTATGCTGAAGCTGAATATTATTATCTTCCAGATGTTGAAGCATATTACGATATAAGAGCCACTCAGTTCATTTATTTTGGTGGAGGAAGATGGATTCGTTCCAGATATTTACCTAATCAATATAGAAACTATGATTTATATGGTGGATACAAAGTAGTATTAAACGATTATCATGGTTCTAGACCCTATAGCCACTTTAAGAATCATAAAGTAAAATATTACAGAGGATATCATGGAAGAGAACAAAGAAATATAGGATATAACAACAACCGTAGAGTATATGTAAATCAAAGAGGAAATGATAATCATAGAAGATATGATAATAATAACCATAGAGAATATAGAAAACAAGATAACCGAAATAACGGACACGGAAACGGACACGGGAATGGAAGAGGAAACGGACGAGATAGAGATTAATTATCCGTTTATTTAAAGAGAGAGAACCTAAATTAGGTTCTCTCTCTTTTTTATTATTAAAGAAAACCCAAAACAGTTCAGTAGAATTTATTTAATTCCTACATTTGAAGTTAGTGCAAATTAAATTTTAAAAAATGCAAAAAAAATACGTATCCGCTATTCTAACATTACTTTTATGCTGCCAATTAATACTTGCGCAACAACCCCAAAAACCAAATTCTGTTGCAATTTACAATCAAATACAAAAACTTAATTTTTTAGGTTCGGTACTTTACATAGCAGCACATCCAGATGATGAAAATACGCGGTTAATTTCTTATTTATCCAATGAACAAAAGGCAAGAACAGGATATTTATCTTTGACACGTGGTGATGGTGGGCAAAACTTAATAGGTACTCAATTGCGAGAATTATTAGGCGTCATTAGAACACAAGAATTGATCGAAGCTAGAAAAATTGATGGTGGAGAACAGTTTTTTTCCCGTGCCAATGATTTTGGTTTTTCTAAAAATCCGACAGAAACCCTAGCAATTTGGGACAAAGACAAAGTACTAGCTGATGTTATTTGGGCTATTCGAAAATTTCAACCCGATGTAATTGTAAACCGATTTGATCATCGATCGCCTGGAACTACACACGGCCATCATACATCATCAGCCATGTTGAGTGTCGAAAGTTTCAAACTAGCTAGCGACCCAACAGTTTTCCCGGAACAATTACAATTTGTAAAGCCTTGGCAAACCAAACGCCAGTTTTTTAATACTTCCTGGTGGTTTTATGGAACAATCCAAAAATTTAATGCTGCTGATAAAACGAATTTAATAGCCATGCAAACTGGGGTTTATTATGCTGATTTAGGGAAATCAAATCAAGAAATAGCCGCATTAAGTCGCAGTCGCCATCAATCACAAGGATTTGGAAGCACGGGGGAACGTGGCGAAGAAACAGAATATTTAGAGTTTATTAATGGCGATGCTTTACAAGAAAAAAAATCCCTTTTTGAAGGAATTGATACTTCTTGGAACCGTGTAAAAGGAGGGAAACCCATTGGTGAATTATTGACTACAATTGCTACTGAATTCGACCATAATAATCCTTCGGCAAGTATTCCAAATTTGGCGAAAGCCTACGTAATGATGAAAGCTTTAGATGAAAATCATTGGGCACCACTGAAATCAGAAGCCATAAAAGAAATTATAGCGGCCTGTTCCGGATTATATCTGGAAGCTGTAGCCCAAAATCAAGAAGCAACTCCTGGAAGTACTATTAAAATTAAACTTGAGGCCATCAATAGAAGCTCAGCGCCAATACAATTAATGAGCGTGACCAGTTTACCAGAAAAAATAAACACCCCTCAAAATCGCGAGTTAAAAAATAATATTCTAAATAACATCAATTTAAATTTAAAATTACCTGAATCTATTAACTATACACAACCATATTGGTTAAGAGAAAATGGAACCGTTGGAATGTATGCCGTAAATCAACAGCAAAACATAGGAATTCCTGATATTATTCGCGAAGCTAAAGTGCTATTTAACGTTCAAATCAACGGAATCGAAATCCCATTTGAACGAACAGTAGTCTATAAATACAACGATGATGTAAAAGGTGAAGTCTATAATTATCTAGATATTGTTCCTGAGGTAACCACTTCAATTGTAGACAAAGTATTGATTTTTAAAGATGTAAAAATTAAATATGTAGGCGTAAAAATTAAAGCAGGGAAAGATGTCGTAAAAGGGGATTTAAAACTTGAACTTCCTGAAAATTGGAAAGTTTCTCCAAAATCAATTCCTTTTAGTATTGAAAAAAAGGGAACGGAGCAGATTGTTTATTTTGAGGTAAATGCGCCTAATAAATCTGATGAAGCTGTGGCCAAAAGTGTAGCGATTATCGGTAATAAGCGATTTGATAAGGAACAAATAATCATTAATTATGACCATATTACCAAACAGCAAGTTTTAAAATCAGCAGAAGCTAAACTCATAAAAACGGATTTAAAAACAAATGAGGAGAGGATTGCATACATAATGGGTGCTGGAGATGAAGTTCCAAGCAGCTTGACTCAGCTGGGATACCGTGTTACATTACTTAAACCCGAAGAAATAACACCCGAAAAATTAGAAAATTTTGACGTAGTAATGACTGGTGTTCGTGCTTATAATACCGTTGCTGCATTAGCAAATAAGCAAACAATCCTTTTTGATTTTGTAAAAGGCGGAAAAACAATGCTCGTTCAATACAATACAGCTGGTGATCTGGTTACCGAAAATATCGCGCCATATCCATTAAAATTGTCTCGCGACCGTGTCACTGAAGAAGATGCTGAAGTCCGATTTTTGGCACCAAACCATCCCGTTTTGAATTTCCCAAACAAGATTACTACTGAAGATTTTAAAGGTTGGAAACAAGAACAAGGATTGTATTACCCAAGTCAATATGACAAAGCCTTCACTCCTATTCTCTCTTCAAATGATAAAGGAGAAACTCCTAAAGACGGTGCTTTATTAATTGCTCCTTACGGAAAAGGACACTATATTTATACCGGACTAAGCTTTTTTAGAGAATTACCCGAAGGTGTTACTGGAGCCTATAAATTAATCTCCAATATGATTTCGCTACAATCATCAGAAACTATTCCTGCACAAAAAATTAAGCCTTAACCCAAACTGAAATGGAAGCAAAAAAAATAAAAACCTGGAAAAAAAACTATACTTGGGTACTAGTGGCAAATGCTATTTACATCTTGATTTTTTGTCTCATCATGAAATTATACGCTTAGATTATGCAATTATTTGACTGGATTATACTTATAGTAACGTTACTGTTTATTGTAATTTACGGAGCTTGGAAAACAAAGGGCAGTAAAAATGTAGAAGATTTTATCCTAGGTAGCAACGAAACTCCTTGGCATGTTGTTGGACTTTCTGTTATGGCCACACAAGCAAGTGCCATTACATTCCTTTCCACGCCAGGGCAAGCGTATCATGACGGAATGGGATTTGTTCAATTCTATTTTGGTTTACCGATTGCCATGGTGGTAATATGTGTAACTTTTATTCCATTGTATCACAAATACAAAGTATACACGGCATACGAATACCTTGAAAAAAGATTTGATTTAAAAACTCGCTCATTAGCAGCCATTCTTTTCTTGTTCCAAAGAGGCTTAGGAACTGGATTAACGATTTATGCGCCCGCGATTATTTTGTCGGCTATATTAGGTTGGAATCTTACTTACATGAATATTATTATTGGTGTTTTAGTAATTATTTATACCTTTTCGGGTGGAACCAAAGCGGTGAATGTAACTCAAAAACAGCAGATGTTTGTCATCATGTCGGGGATGTTTATTACCTTTTTCCTGATATTGCATTATTTACCAAACGATATGACATTTACAAGTGCGTTGCATATTGCTGGTGCAAATGATAAAATGAATATCGTTAACTTTTCTTTTGACCCAGAAGAAAAATACACGTTTTGGAGTGGAATAACAGGTGGTTTTTTCTTGGCACTGGCTTATTTTGGAACCGATCAATCTCAGGTAGGACGGTATTTATCTGGAAAATCAGTTCGTGAAAGTCAAATGGGACTTATTATGAATGGACTTTTAAAAGTTCCTATGCAGTTCTTCATTTTATTGACTGGAGTTATGGTTTTTGTTTTTTTTCAATTCAATCCTGTTCCTTTAAATTTTAATCCAAACAACAAAGCCATGATTGAAAAATCAGCTTTTAAAGGTGAATATAATTCTTTAGAGAATAAACTAAGTGATCTATCCGAAGACAAAAAGGTAATTAATCTATTGTACATCGATCAGCTCAATCAAGATTATGACAATCCAATTCTTCGAAAAGAACTAATAGCGTTGTCCAATAAAGAAAAAGATTTAAGAGATCGCGCCAAAGAAATAATCCTAAAAGCGGATAGCAACAGTGAAACCAACGACAAAGATTATGTGTTTTTTCACTTTATCCTAAATTATTTACCTAAAGGACTCATCGGTTTGTTACTGGCCGTTATAATTTCAGCAGCCATGTCATCAACTGCTTCAGGGTTAAATGCATTGGCATCAACCACTGCAATTGATATCTACAAGCGTAATGTAAAAGAAGAAAAATCAGAAAGACATTATTTGTATGCGACAAAATTTTTCACTTTATTGTGGGGAGTTATCGCCATTCTTTTTGCTTGTATCGGAACCTTATTTGAAAATTTAATTCAATTGGTAAACATCATAGGATCCATTTTTTATGGAACCGTATTGGGCATATTTTTAGTTGGTTTTTACATCCACAAAGTACAGTCCAAAGCTATTTTTTATAGCGCCGTTATTAGTCAGCTTACTATTTTTATCATTTACTATTATGCTATTTATATCTTTCCAAGCGGAGAAGAAAAACTGGGCTATTTATGGCTTAATTTCATTGGAGCAATGCTAACTATTGTTATTTCATTGCTATTGCAGTGGACCATTTTTAGAAATCAAAAAGTAGTTGTAGCCTAAGGTAAAATCGTTTATTTTTCAAATAAATAAGCAAAATTTAACTGTTATAATTTATTGACCGTAGATTCGCAGATTATTAAAATTTGCGAATCTGCGGTTGTTTTTTAGATTCATCACACCACAAACGTAAAGCAAAAAATCTGCGAATCTTCAGTTGTTTCTTTCTTACATCTATCTTAAAGATAATCTTGGAATCTGCGGTTGTGCTTTACTCACTTTACAGGTACAAATACTTCTCATTTAATCTGCAAATCGATGGTTAAAAAAGCTAAATATGAAGAAAAAAAATCCCGTCTCGATAACTACCAAGACGGGATTTCACATTACAGTAAGGTAAATTAACTTTTACTCCACTCTGCAATACTATCTTTATTCATTTTTACATAATCTTGGTTTTTAGCAATTTCAGCCGCTGCAAGAGATAATTTTGCCGTTTCGATTGCTCCCTTTTTGTCCCCTGATTTTGCTTGAATTAATGATTTTAATCTGTTATACCAAA
This sequence comes from Flavobacterium sp. KS-LB2, assembly GCF_036895565.1. Classification (NCBI taxonomy): domain Bacteria; kingdom Pseudomonadati; phylum Bacteroidota; class Flavobacteriia; order Flavobacteriales; family Flavobacteriaceae; genus Flavobacterium; species Flavobacterium sp. KS-LB2. Next base: position 2,001,977 of record NZ_CP145904.1, read on the forward strand.
ATGGTTTGTCTTTAGTCATATCCAAAGCTTTGTTTACATAAACTAAGGCTTTAGCATTATCACCATTTGATTGGAATAAAAATTGAGCAGCAGAAAAATAATCAGCGCCAGTTGGTCCTGCTAATGCTTTCTCGATATTAGCCGTTGCTTTTTGCTGCGTAGGAACTTCAAATTTTACGGCAGCATACGAGTTCTCCCAATATATTTCTAAAAAGGCAAAATTATTATCTAAACCATTAATACCAATAGTAAAAGTCTCTACACTTTTATTTAAAGTTTCTGGTTTAACAGTAGCTCTAAGTGCTACATTTTCTTCTTTCCACTCCTCTGGATTACCCCAGTTATCAGTAGTTTTGTAGAAAATTATTTCCCAGCTTTCTACTTTTGGAATTGTATATAAGGAATAGGTTCCTTTTTTCAACGTTTTACCATCAATTACGACATCATCACTAAAAGATACAGTTGTATTTTCATTAGCTCCTGTTCTCCATACTTTTCCAAAAGGAATCAAATTACCAAAAACTGCTCTTCCTCTAGCGCTTGGTCTTGAATAATTAATTTCTACATCTGTCAAACCTACTGCTTGCATGATAGTAGATTTTGGACTTGATTGTGGCGTTTTTACTTGTGCCTCAATAGTGAAATTTGCTATAATAATGGCAAATACAATGATTATTTTTTTCATGTTTTAAATTTTTATGATTTCCAAATTTACAAATTCAGTGGCTTTCAAATGTTAATTATTCCTTAATTTAGAATCAATATTCTGAACTACCTCAAAACCCAACTCGTTGAAATGATTGATAACGACATCCGCTTCTGATAAATCTTGTGCTTCTGAATGTACACTATTATACCCCACGCATAAAATTCCCGCAGCCTTAGCCGCTTTTATCCCATTCGTACTGTCTTCAATAACAATACAACTTTCTTTTGGCGCAATTGATAAACTTGCTGCATGTTCAAAAATAGCGGGATGTGGTTTCGATTTTGGAAAATCTTCTCCGCTTACCACATGCGTAAAATAGTCATGTAATTTAAAGCGGCTAAAAACACGTTCTATTGTCACTTTCGAAGCCGAAGAAGCCAAAATCAACTGTATTCCGTTTTGGTGTAATTCTTTGATAAGATTTTCTACACCTTCCAGTAATTCCAAATCCGCTTTACTGTCAAAAGCATCGTTAAAAATAGTGCGTTTGCGCTGAATTAAATCTTCTACTTCGTGCTCAATTACAAAAACCTCTTTCAATTTCTGAAACGTATTTCGAGTCGAAAAACCAGTAAATGAAGTGTACATTTCCTCAGTAACTGCAATATTTAATTCTTCAAATTGTTTGAAATAAGCATAGCGGTGTACGGGTTCTGTATCGACAATTACACCATCCATGTCAAAAATTACGGTTTGTATCATCTGCAATTATAAATTATGAGTTATGAATTATAAATTCTAAAACAAAGACTGAAAAGCCAACACTATTTTTTTAATAAATAGCGAATCACAGTTTCGGCAGCATACAAGCCAAATAACCCAGGCATGTAACTGTTTGTTCCGTAAAATGATTTCTTAAAATTGGAACCATCGGTCATTTTTAAACTTGATTCGTCTTGAATTTCAGAAGAAAAAACGACTTTTAGTTTATCAATTTTAACTTCTTTCAATCGGCGTCGAATAGTTTTAGCAAAGAAGCAATTTACGGTATTCGTGATATCAGTCACCTTCACTTTAGAAGCTTCCATTTTCCCGCCAGCGCCCATGCTACTTATGATTTTGACTCTTTTTCGCTTGGCTGCAATAATCAAATTCAACTTTGGAGTCACACTATCAATACAATCCAAAACATAATCAAATTCTTCTGATACAATCTCAAAAGCACGCTCTGGCGAAAGAAATTCTTGTACACGAGTCAATTTTAATTCGGGATTGATATCCATCAATCGATCCCCAACAACAGTCACTTTAGGTTGCCCCACAGTAGAATGCAAAGCGGGTAATTGTCTATTAATATTTGTAATATCAACTACGTCGCCATCAACAATAGTCATCGTTCCCACTCCTGCTCTTGCCAAAAATTCAGCGGCAAACGAACCAACACCGCCCAATCCTACTACCAATACGTTTGCATTTTGCAAATTAGCTAAACCTTCTTTCTTGAATAAAAGTTCGGCTCTTTCTGTCCACTCTGCCATTGTTTTTTTGTTTAAAGTTTAAAGTTCTTGAGAAATCAAAAATCGTTAATCTAAAATCTGAAATCAAAAACTTCATTATAATTACTATTCACAAGTTCCTGTATTTCATTAACAGAAACTCCTTTGTATTTTGCTGCCAATTCATAAACAGCTTCAATTCCTTCATCAACTGTATCTGTTTCCAAAAAAAATCGATTATTCGGAACGCTTTTAAAAACAGCTTCTAGTTCCTTATTGAGTAACAAATATTTTCCAAACGAAATATAAAATCCATTGTCCACTAATTGTTTGGCAATTTGTGCATTTTTGGAAAAACCATGAATCAACATTGGAACTGAAATATTCAATTTTTTCTTAATGGCTATCAATTCCTGAAATGCCGCAACACAATGTATCACAACTGGTTTATTGTATTGTTGTGCCAAAAGCAATTGCTTTTCAAAAACCATTTCTTGCAATTCCATAGGAATTTCGATTCGTTTGTCCAATCCACATTCGCCCACAGCGAGACAACTTGCCTCTTGTATTTTACTTTCGATTATTGCCAAATCAGCTTCTATTCGGTCTTCCACAATAAACCACGGATGAATTCCTATGGAATAATACGGAATGGTTCCGTCAAATTCCTGTGGATATTGATTTACTAATTCCAGCACGTTGGACTGATTGGTGGATTTGTGTGTATGAAGATTAAAGTATTCCATTAGTCATGAAACTTTTTTACGCCCGCTTTTATTTCAATATCCAAATCATTTTCTAACGGAACTTTTGGGCAAGAATATTTCGAATTATACGCGCAATACGGATTATAAGACGTGTTAAAATCAATTACAATAGTATCTTCTTTTGGAATTCTTAAATCGATATATTTCCCACCAATGTAACTTTCGTGACCTGAAGTCAAATCAGAAAATGGCAGAAATAAATAGTCCTTATACTCCTTCTTTTTGGAAAGTTCCATATTTTTATAGACATTCAGTTTAAAATCCCGACCGTCAATTGTGAAAAAAAGTTCGCCGTATTTGACATAAATGGGTTTCCTATCTGTTGTGGTTTTCATTTCAAACGGCTTCTCATTCTCTGTTCTGACAAAGTTAGCCGTTACATAAAATGCCTCATTTGCTGGATAAAAATCCAAGGTTTTAAAAACTGCCAAATCTTCCGCAGTCAGGGGACTTGTCTTTGCATCGGCATATTCTGCATTCAATTCTGTTTGGAATTTTTCCACAGCCAAAACATCGAATTTGTTTTGGGCAAAGCTGAAATTTAATTGAACTAAAAATGCAAAAAGTAGCAGAGTTTTCATTTGTATGATTTTATGCAAAAATAGTTTAAAAGTTATAAAGCGGCAACGTTTATATATTGGAATAAATAAGTTTATAAGAAGGATTCCTAGCCCAGATAGCAGTGAAAATCCTTTTATTTTTTTCTTAAAAAAATAAAAGATTGTAACGAATAGCTGGAAAAAGCTCCCAAAAAACATTGTAAATTTGTTGCTTAGAAATGAACCTTATGCTCAAAACTGCTTTTCAACGCTACATCAATAATTTCAAAGGATTTACCAGAGAAGTGTGGATTCTTACTTTGATTACTTTTATTAACCGCGCCGGTACGATGGTTTTACCGTTTTTATCCAAGTATTTAAAAGAAGATTTAAGTTTTTCCTATGCACAAGTCGGCTGGATTATGGTTGCATTTGGTTTTGGATCCATGCTAGGCTCATGGCTTGGCGGTAAATTATCAGACAAAATAGGTTTCTATAAAATCATGGTTTTTAGTTTATTCACTAGCGGAATACTACTATTTGCAGTGCAATACATTCGTACTTTCTGGGGATTATGCATTGGAATGTTCGTTATAATGACCGTTGCTGACATGTTTCGTCCCGCGATGTTTGTGTCCTTAGCAACTTATGCTAAACCTGAAAATCGCACTAGAGCATTGACTCTAGTTCGACTGGCAGTAAATTTAGGTTTCACTGCTGGACCTGCTTTAGGCGGTTTAATCATCATGAATTTAGGCTACAGCGGATTATTTTGGATCGATGGAAGTTCTTGCATAGCATCCATTTTAATTTTCACCTTATTGGTTAAAGAACGTAAAAAACCAGCGGATTTAGACTCCGCCAATAGCGAAACCGAGGTTCCTGCCTCAGTTTTCAAAGACAAGATATTCTGGATTTTTCTCTTTATCTGTTTTATAACGGCCATGCTTTTCTTTCAACTTTTCACTACTTTGCCTTTGTATCACAATGAAAAATTTGGTTTATCAGAGTTTCAAAGTGGACTTTTACTATCCCTAAATGGACTGTTGATTTTCTTTCTAGAAATGCCAATTGTTAGTTTCAGCCAACGAAAAAACATTGAAAAACTCAAAATTATACTTTGGGGTTCCTTGCTCATGTCGCTAAGTTTCTATGTTTTACTACTAAACATGTGGGCAGGAATACTAATAATCAGTATTCTTTTTATCACTTTTGGCGAAATGTTCATCTTCCCGTTCTCTAATTCTTTTGCTTTAAGTCGCGCACCAAAAGGCCACGAAGGTCGTTATATGGCTTTGTTTACTATGAGTTTTAGCTTGGCACACATTGCAAGTTCTAAAACCGGGCTGGAAATCATTGCTGCATTTGGCTATCAGGCAAATTGGTTTGTGATGGGAACACTTGGATTGCTTTCGGTTGCGGGTTGTATTTGGCTGCAAAAACTCGTTCAAAAAGAAAAAAACTAATTCCATTATCATTTTTTGGGCGTGACCCTATTAAAAAAGGGACTCACAACATAAAGGATAGTTGCCCCTTTTTGTAATTGCGTCGGGCTATAAGCGCTACTTTGGTAGCTTGCTTCTATCCCTCACGCATAACCCTTTTACAAATTACACTCGCCCTTATAGAGTATTTTCATCATCCAACAATTTTTTTTCTTTAGCGTATTTACACAAATTCATATGCATTTTTTATAGTTACTATACGTTTCAAAAACGTGATTTCTGAATCCAATTAAGTTCCACTTCCTGTTAAAAACTAAAAAATTAGTTAAATAACTATAAAAATAGTTTGTAAACTAAAAATATAGTTGTACGTTTGATTTAAATAAAAAAATCATGCAAAAACTGACCAACAAAGAAGAGGAAATCATGCACATTTTATGGAAGCTAAAAAAAGCATTTGTAAAAGAAGTCTTAGCTGAAATAACCGAGGATCAACCACATTACAATACACTTTCTACTATTGTGCGTAATCTGGAAGAAAAAGGATTTGTGTCGCACAATGCTTTTGGGAATACACACCAATACTATCCAATCGTGAGTTTAGAAGACTATAGAAAACGCTTTATGCATACGGCAATCGATAATTATTTCAATAGTTCGTATAAAAATATGGTCTCCCATTTTGCCAAAGAAGAGAAAATTTCTGCAGCTGAATTACGAGAGATTTTAGCCATGATTGAAAGTCAAGAAGCAAAATAGTTGTATGTTTATAAGTACCATTTTCTAAAAAAAATTATTTATGGAATCAGTAGCAATCTACCTAATCAAATCCTGTGGTTTACTGCTTTTGTTTTTTATAGCGTATCATTTTTTGCTGCGCAAAGAAACTTTTTTTACTGCAAATCGTTGGTTCCTTTTAGCAGGATTACTTACTGCTACTGTTTTGCCGTTAGTAGTTTTCACCCAAATAATTTGGGTAGAACCTACGCCTGTAAATTATGACTGGTCTTCCTTACCCATAAGAACCGTGACTGAGGAAAATCATACTGAAGAGTATATTTATTTAGGATTGGCTTTGACTTATTCTTTAATCACACTAGGTTTATTGATCAAATTCGGGTTTGATTTTTATAGCCTGCGAAAGATTTTTAAAGGAAAAACAATAGAACGTCAAGCTGATTTTAAATTTATAAACATCAGTGAAAATATTGCTCCTTTCTCCTATTTTAATACAATCGTTTACAACTCGTCATTATACAGCAGTTCCGAATTACAGAATATTTTGGAGCACGAAAAGGTGCATAGCGAACAAAATCATACCGTAGATGTGTTGATTGCTAGAGTTTTTTGTGTCATTTTTTGGTTCAACCCATTCATTTGGCTTTACAAAAAAGCAATTCTACAAAACTTGGAATTCATTGCTGACAGCGAAGCCACAAAAAAAATATCAGATAAAAAAGCGTATCAACTCACGCTTTTAAAAATAACAACACACAAAAATTGTGTTGCCATTACCAATCATTTTTACCAATCATTAATCAAAAAACGAATCGTTATGTTAAACAAAAATCAATCTAGCAAAAAAAATTCATGGAAATATGCTACCATACTTCCCGCCTTAGTGGCTTTCGTACTTTTATTCCAAATTGAAGTAATTGCTCAGGAAAAAGTGAAAGAAGAAACCAAATCGGTTCAAGCCAACAGTCCAGTTTCGATCACGAATACGACTAGAACTGAAAAAGATAGTATCAAGAAAATGAAAACAATCCTCACAAATACTATCAAAAATAAAGATATTGATGAAAACACTGAAATTTATATTGATGGAAAAAAAGTAACCCAAAAGGAATTAGACAGCACAAATCCTAATGATATAGCCACAATGGATGTTATTAAAAACAATAATGAATCCATGATAAAAATTGTTACGAAAGGTAAAACTACAGGAAGTACCAGTATTTTTAATTCTGATTTAGAAAAAATGGATATAGGATCAGATAATGTTGATCCTAATAGTTTAAATATTCATCAAAAAGCTAAAAGTACCTATACAGTTACAAAGGTAACCAAAGAGGTAAATGGTGTACCAAGCGATGCTGACTATTATATTGATGGAAAAAAAGTTAGCCCTTTGGAGGCTGAAAGTATGAATCCAAATCAAATAACCTCTGTTGATGTACAAAAAGACGGTGTGTCAAATAAAAATTCGATTCGTATCATAACCAAAAGCTATATCAATAGTAAAGGAAACCAGCAACAACCACCAACGCCACCTACTCCGCCAACACCTCCTACCTTTAACTTTAAAACACCCAAAGCACTTAATTTTCCCAAAGCGCCTATAGCGCCAAAAGGTTCTCCGATAAATGGTGATAAAAAAGCATGGGCAACGTTTGACAAAAAAATGGAAGAATTTAATGCAAAAATGGAAGCAATGGCACCTCAAATTGCCGATTTTGAGAAGAAAATGGCTGAATTTGACAAACAAATGGAACCCTTTAATGCCAAAATGGAAATCTTTGAAAAGAAAATGAAAGTCTACGAGAAGCAAATGGAAGAATATGAAGCAAAACAAAAAGAAAATAAATAATTCCTAAAAAAGACGGTCTCAATCAAGACCGTCTTTTTTTATATCTTTGTACAAAACAATTCGTATGTACAAAATCCTAGCACAAATTAACAAAATCATATTACCTAGTTTTACTAAACAACGCTTAGATTTGGCTAAAGCCAAAAAATGGCAAATGGCAATAATTGGTTTTAGGTATTACGTAACGACACGTGCGCTGGATTAATACATAATTGCGGCAAAAATTTCATTCCCTTTGATTTTTGCTCTTCCATTTAGGAAAGCTAATTCCATCAAGAAATTGCATTGCACGATTACGCCACCCAATCGTTCCACTAATTCACAAACTGCTTTTGCCGTTCCTCCGGTTGCTAAAACATCATCATGAATCAAAATTCGATCTCCTTTTTGAATCGCATCGATATGAATTTCTAAAATATCGGTCCCGTATTCTAAATCATAGGTCGCTGAAATAGTTTTATAGGGCAGTTTTTTGGCTTTCCGAACAGGAATAAAACCAACATTTAATTCCTGCGCGATTAGCATCCCGAAGAAAAACCCGCGACTCTCCACACCTATTACCTTGTCTATTTTTTTATCTTTAAGTGTTGAAACCAGTATTTCAAGGCATTTATTTCTTGCTTCTGGATTAATTAATAAAGGAGTGATGTCTTTGAACAAAATTCCTTCTTTAGGAAACCCCTGAATATCACGGATATACTTTTCTAATGACATCTTTTTTTATTTTTTTACGATTTTACAGTTGCAAATTACACATTTATCCCTATATTTGCACCCGCAATGAAGTTATTATAACGGTTTGCAAATGGCCTTGTGGCGCAACTGAATAGCGCACTTGATTACGGCTCAAGAGGTTACTGGTTTGAATCCAGTCAAGGTCACAAATTAAATCCCTAAAAATACTGAAAATCAGTTTTTTAGGGATTTTTTATTTAATATTTAGTCCGTTTTTAATTCAAAGTAATTCTGTCTTAATACTACTCCTATTCCTAATTCTTCTTTCTTTGAACCATTAACATCAAAGCCGAAAATTATGTTTTAGCACTAAACTTTCGTGTTTAAATTACTTTAGCCCCAACTATTTTTATAAAATTAAATGAGCGTTGCCTATTTTTTCTTTCAATTTAGCATCCACTTTAGCTAATGCTGCATATTCCTGCCAGTTTGTAACGGAATCACTAATTTTTTGAATTATCGCTTCAGCTTTTTTAATATTCATGCTCTTTGCAACGATTAAAAGATCCGCTTTAGTAATGTCTTTTCTTTTTCCGTTGATGCTTAGGTTGTGTTGACTTACCCAATCACTTCCTGGGCGATAAGCAAAACAAATATCATAAGCTGGTGCTAATTCCCAATTCCCTTCTTTTTTTAGTCTGAAAGCAAAGTTTTTGGTATGATCATCACAATTTCTAGCGATTACATTAAACACCATTCTTCTATACATTTGCTCTGCCTCAGGATAGGGTAATCGTAACAAACGCATGGTTTGAAAAATTTGTTCGTAGCTAAAACTGGTAATTTGGCTAAAATCATAATGCTGCATGGCACACAACGTTTGTATGTGGTGTTTTTGTTCGCCACCCTCACGGTCAAAGCGCTTCGTCATGAAATGTGCTCTGCCCTTTTCCTCCAGTAATCTACACTCCATCATATCAATTTCACAAGCTTTTGCCATTAGGTAATATGCCATTTCAATTCTGCCAAAGCCTGTGCTTTCGCCAAATTGCACATCGCTAACCGTATCTAACTTTAGTAACCAATGCTCAAAACCTTTTGGAGCACTAGTCTGTCCAGATTTGACCTGACCTGTTTTTTCGTTATAGGCAATAATAGCTTTTGGTCGAGCACCACCAGCCGAAGTTCCTATTTTAAGAATATCCAACATGGCTTGTTGTTCATCTTCACTCAGGTTGGTTTCAAAACGATCCCTCTTGGATAGCATTTTTTGAGAAATGTGAATCAAATTATCAACTTCAATATCAAATGCTCTTTTGGTGATTTTAAGTTGTGAAGGTTCAAATTCTAAAGCGCCCATTCCACGTGTTCCTATAAAACACAAGAGTTCAACAGGGTTCATACTATTTTCTGGACGACCATTTTGTGCTAGCCAGGTATTGATTAATTGATTTCCATAATCATCTGGTAATACATCCGCTAATAATCCGGGCAATCCTTTAAATGTTTTTACGTCTCGTAATTCTGGAAACGAAAAAATACGTTTCATGCTATTGACTATCGGCATTTTTAGAGGTGCCAAATCGGTTTTGGTATTTATAAATTTTGGATCATACTCAAAACTTGCCAAACCTGTTTCCGCATTCCACGCAACAGCTCCTACCGTTTCTCCCCATATTTTTACAAAAGCAGTTGTAATCATTACCAGTCGGATTTATTGGTGTTATCGCTATCACTATTTCTCGCACGCTGCCTAATTTGTTTGTCTTGTTTAGCCAATTCTAGTGGACTCACTTCGTGTTGTATAGTAAACCCTTCTAAGAGCTGTAAAATATTTAAAGCTCTCATAATTTGAATAAGTGACAGCATTGTGATGGCCTCACCATTTTCAATTTGGCTTAATGTCGAACGATTGATACCAGCTGCTTCTGCCAATTGCGCTTGAGTTTTATTACTCTTTAATCGCTCTTGTTTTATGAATGCGCCAATCTTACTCACGATAGCAGTATCACTCATTGCAACCCATTCTATGTTGGTATTTCCCATTATTATCTCTTTAAAATAGTATTACTGTTGGTATTTACCAACAAATATAAGTAAAATTTAATAATTAATTAATAGCTAGTGCTTTTTTGTTGGTAAATACCATCTTTATTTATTAAAAATAGTATTAATGATGGTATTTACCATCAATTATAAAAAATTATACATTAAGCTCATGTCTATTATTGTAACTAAACAAATTGTTAAATTCTTCAACAGTTACCAATTTCAAAGCGGAATACCTTATTTTTCTCTTGTGCCAAAATTCTATGCATGCAAAGGTTCCAGTTCATTTGTTTTTTAGAAAAGAGTTTGTTTCCACAAATCATTGACCGCTATTAGGTAAAATGTAGACTACTTTTTTTTAACATGTACAGCTCTAAATCTGTACTACTACTCCTAACGATCTGATTAATTCTGATAGGTTTGCTCTCTCATAATTCAGTCATATGTATTTCTCGTAGAAAGCTTTATTAAAATCTTACAAGCTTATTTCGGTAGGCAAAATTAAAATTTATTTCTTAATTCTATTAGTCAGCTAAATTAGCATATCCACTTTTCATTTTTACTACACTATCCAAACTGCAGCATTCTTGGAAGCCATTCATTCATTGAAACCATTTAAATAAAAACAACAACATAAAAAACGATACCTTTTTCAAGTAATGAATAGGCAATGCAAACATATAAATACTAATTTTACTGCATAAAAATAAACATCTATGTTATTCCTAATCTTAAGTATTATTTGCAGTGTAACCGTGGGTGCACTATTTAAAGTTGCACGTAAATATACCATCAACCATACCCAAATAGTTGCTTGGAATTATGTATTTGCAATACTACTTTGCTATTTCACCTTCACACCAGATATCAGTAAAATAGATGCAAGCGCGCCTTGGTGGCTATATATCACAATTGGGATTTTATTACCATCTATATTTCTTTTTTTGGCTGCATCCATCAAGCACATGGGAATTGTAAAAACTGACGCCGCCCAACGGCTCTCCTTGTTTATCCCTATCCTAGCAGCTTGGCTACTTTTTAACGAACAATTCAGTATGTTGAAAATAGTAGCTCTCATATTGGCAGTACCAGCGTTGTTGCTTATTCTAACTAAAAATACCGAAAACACCAAAAACAAATGGGGATATCCAGCTGTAGTATTGATTGGGTTTGGAGTTATAGACATTCTCTTTAAAAAAATGGCCAATTATACTAGTTTGCCTTATACTACTTCTTTATTTGTACTATTTGGAATCGCCATGACGATCATGATTGCAGTTGTTGCTTTTGCAGTTGTTCTGAAAAAAGTCGTCTTGAAAACGAGTAATATCATTTTTGGAGCTTTAGTGGGTATTTTCAACTTTGGGAATATTCTGTTCTATCTCAAAGCACATCAGGAGTTTTCGAAAAGTCCTTCTACTGTATTTGCAGGCATGAATATGGGTGTAATCATCATTGGCAGTCTGGTGGGCGTTCTAATTTTTAAAGAAAAACTAAGCAAAATGAATTTTATAGGGTTGTTTTTAGCTTTAATAGCAATCGTTTTAATTGTGCTCTCACAGCAGTAAAACCAATACATTTCTAAGTCTAATAAATTAATTTTGAACGTAACACCACTTAAATACTTAACTAAAAAGCACAAAAAAAACCGTCTCGTTTAACGAGACGGTTTCTATTATAAATGAGGTTATTTTTAAATTTCTATACTATTCAGCTTACTGTTTTTTCGGCTAAAGCTAAAATAGATTACTAAACCTATCAATAACCAAACTCCAAAATAAATCCAGTTCCAAACACTCAATTCTGCCATCATGTATAAACAACAAATCAAGCCTAATAATGGAATTAAAGATAAATTTTCTTTGTAAGACCAAACTGCTAAACCAATCAGCGTTATTAAGAAAATCCACATTGGAATTTTATGCTTGAACAATCCAAAACCACTTTCGTATTTTATAGCATCTGCAATTGGCAAGCCAGCAATTACTGCAGCGTATTTTGCATCATCTTGTTGGTATTGACTTAACAAATTTTCTAAATCCGGTGTATCAGTTGTACTGTTTTTAGCATCAATCGATACTAAATAATCGTATACTTTTTGAGTTTCTTCTTTGTTTAACGATGTGATTATATCAGCCGAATTATTGATTTGAGTTTCATTGGTAATGAAATCCATAGTCGCTTTCTTGTTGTATCCAAAAGCAAAAACTAGTCCGATAATAAGCAAAACCGGCATAATAAATTTTGAATTCACATACGGAGTTTTGAACTTTCCTCTTGGAATATCAGTCTTATTTTGTAAAGCCAAAACTCCAGCACAAACCAATACAAAAGCAAATAAAGTTCCAATACTACACAAGTCAGTCACTAATGTTAAGTTCAAAAATAAAGCGGGTACTGCTACCACAAAACCTGTTACAATAGTAGCGTATGAAGGCGTTTTATATTTTGGATGCACTTTAGAGAAACGTTTTGGCAACAAACCATCACGACTCATACTCATCCAAATACGCGGTTGTCCCATTTGGAAAACTAATAAAACACTTGCCATAGCCACTACGGCACTAACTGCAATAATTCCCGACATCCATTTCAAGTCTAATTTTTCAAATACAAATGCTAATGGATCACCTACATTCAATTGGTCATAACTAACCATTCCTGTTAACACTAACGCTATTGCAATGTATAAAATAGTACATATAATAATAGCCCACATCATTCCTCTTGGCAAATCACGTTGTGGATCTTTACATTCTTCCGCTGTAGTTGAAATAGCATCAAAACCGATATAAGCAAAAAATACCGCTGAAACTCCTTTCAAAACCCCCGTTACTCCATTAGGTGCAAAAGGATCCCAGTTAGCAGTATCTACATAAAATACACCAACAGCAATTACTAAAAGAACGATGCATAATTTGACAACCACCATGATATTACTCGCATTTCGAGACTCCTTCATCCCGCGGTAAATTAATGCGGTGATTAAAACAATAATTAATAATGCCGGAAGATCGGCCACGAAATGAAACGAACCAATAACAGGTGAAGTTGTCCAAGCCGTATAAGCATCTTGCAAAGCTGGACTTAAGTTAGCATATTCTTTTCCGCCTTGCATTAGTGCTGTGGCGTCATCAAAACCTCTGGAAGCGGACAAGAAATCCATCTGAACCCATTGTGGCAAATGAAGCCCTCCACTTTCTAGTAAACCCGTAAAATAATCACTCCACGATATAGCAACCGTTATATTACCTACTGAGTATTCCATAATCAAAGCCCAACCAATAATCCAAGCAATAATTTCACCAAATGCTACGTACGAATAGGTATAAGCACTTCCAGATACGGGAACCATAGAGGCAAATTCAGCATAAGCAAAGGCCGCAAAACTACATGCTACGGCAGTAAACAAGAAAAGAAAGATAACTGCAGGACCTCCATCAGCACTTGCTTTTCCGATAGTACTAAAAATACCGGCTCCAACAATGGCAGCGATTCCAAAAGCAGTCAAATCACGCGCAGTCAAATGTTTACCTAAAGCATTATGCCCATCGGTATTATTTTTCTCAACTTGTTTTAAAATATCCTGTACTGTCTTTTTTCTGAATAAACCGTTTAACGCCATATTGTAAATTTTATCATTAAAAATTAATATACTGTAAATTATATGTTTTTATGTTATATTTTATTCAAATAATCTTCAAAAATCAAAAGTATAAAACAAATTGAACTAATGCCGATTCTATGCTTATATTTTTTTATTATTTTTCAATACGCGTAAAATGATTTATTTCTCGATTAAAAAAGTCAAATAAAACAATTTTAACCTTAAAAAAGAAAATTTATTTATACTAAAAAATAATTTTCTGCTTCTGTCAAAATGCATTCTAGTTTGCTAATTATTTCAAACAACTCCTTAAAATCGTCACAGGATGCAATGCTTTTCTACTCGTTCCATCAAAAATTTGATGACGGCAACTGGTTCCCGCTGCGGCAATGGCTGTAGAAGCTTCAGTAGCTCTAATTTTAGGGAATAAGGTATCTTCACCCATTTGCATACTAATTTCGTAATGTTCTTTTTCATATCCAAAAGACCCCGCCATACCACAACAACCCGAATTATAAATGGTAACCGAGCTGTTTTTTGGGATATTTAACATAGCAAAAGTCGCTTCAACAGTACTCAATGATTTTTGGTGGCAATGACCGTGGATTTTTATTTTTTTCGATTCATCAGAAAACTGATCTGCATGAATTTTACCTTTTGAAATTTCATTCTTGAAAAACTCTTCTATCGTAAATACATTTTTAGCTAATTTTTCGGCACCATCTTTATCATCAGCCAATCGAATATATTCGTCTCTAAAGGTTAATATCGCCGAAGGTTCAATTCCTATCAACGGACAATCGGCAGTAATGTAATTCGACAAAATGCCTACGTTTATATTGGCAATTGCTTTTGCTTCTTCGAGAAAACCTTTAGAAATAAACGCTCTTCCGCTTTCTTCATGATCCACCAGAATCACTTCATATCCTAATGTTGTCAATAACTCGTACGCATCGATTCCAACCGAAACATCATAGAAATTAGTGAATTCATCGCAAAACAAACATACTTTTCCGTTTACAAAAGAATCACTTGGCGCCTGATTCCAATTTTTCTCATACCATTTCCTAAAAGTTTGTGAAGCCAAAAGCGGCACTTCTCTTTTTGGGGCAATTCCCATGCTTTTTTTCACCAAAGGCAAATTCACCATAAAATTAGTGAACCTTGGAGTGATACTTCCCAGTCCATTCAGTTTGGCATTAAAAGCAAACACTTTATTACGCCATGAAAATCCATTTGCTTTTTGGTATTGGTACAAAAACTCCGATTTTAAAGCCGCCACATCCACATTACTCGGACATTCGCTGGCACAGGCTTTACAACTCACACACAATTCAAATACCTTATACAATTCTTCGTGATTGAACTTATTGTCTTTCTCCGAATGTGTCAAATATTCTCTCAACGCATTGGCTCTGGCACGCGTCGTATCTTTTTCATTTCGAGTGGCGCGGTAACTTGGACACAAAGTCCCGCCTGCCGAAGGTAATTTTCTGCAATCCCCGGAACCATTGCATTTTTCCGCAGCACGCAAAATACCCATACTATCAGAGAAATCCTGAATTGTTTGTATATCAGGTTCCACTCTGCCTGCTTCTACTCTAAGATTTTCATCCATTTTGAAAGCGTTCACAATTTTTCCCACATTCAAAATGGTATTCGGGTCAAAAGCATGTTTGATTCTTTTCAACAATTCATAATTTTGGTCTCCAATCATAAAAGGCAAAAACTCACCACGAACAATTCCATCTCCGTGTTCTCCACTCAATGATCCTCTGTATTTTTTGACTAAAATAGCGACTTCAGTTGCAATGTTTCTAAATTGATGCAGCCCTTCTTTTGTTTTCAAATTTAAAACCGGACGCAAATGCAATTCTCCAGCACCGGCATGTGCATAATAAATAGCACTTTGTCCATGACGCTCCATCATGGCGGAGAATTCGGCAATATAATTGGGTAAATCACTCAACTCAACAGCGGTATCCTCAATAGAATCAGCGGCTTTATCATCACCTACAATACTTCCCAAAAGTCCGAGACCTGCTTTTCTTAACTCATTTATTTTATCAATATCTGCTCCATAAATTTTTGGCAAAGCATACCCAAAATTATTTCGTTCCAAATCGGCAATCAAATCATTCGCTTGTCTTTCAGCATCTTCCATACTAATATGCGAAGCTACTTCGAGCATGATAACCGCTTTTGGTTCGCCTTGAATAAAAAATCTGTTTTTGGCTTGCTCTCTGTTGGTTTTGGTACAATCCAATATCGTGTCATCCATCATTTCACACGTATACAAATGATGTTTCATAGCAGTAACCACAGCTTCTAAACTTTCCTGAATCGTATGAAAATGAGCCACTACCATAACATTATTTGTTGGTGGCAAATCGTCCACTTTCAATGTAACTTCTGTAGTAAACGCTAAAGTTCCTTCGCTTCCGCAAAGGAGTTTCCCTAAATTTATGGTGTTTTCTGTTCCTCCAAAAAGTTCTGATTTCAATAATAAATCAATTGCGTAACCAGTATTTCGTCTATGGATTTCAGGTTTTGGAAATTCCTTTACAATCTCTTTTTGGTTTTCTGTATTTGAAAGTTCCTCGTAAATGGTTTTATAAATGGAGTTTTCTAGCGTGTTCCCTTTTGTTTTTTCAATGAATTCAGCCGAAGTCATTTCTTTAAATACTACCGAAGTTCCATCACTCAAAACCGCTTTAATTTCTACTATTTTATCTCGGGTAACACCATAGCGTATTGATGTGGTTCCCGATGAATTATTGCCTACCATTCCTCCAAGCATACATCGATTTGAGGTTGAAGTATTGGGTCCAAAAAACAATCTGTGTTCTTTTAAGTACAAATTCAGTTCATCCCGAATCACTCCTGGCTGTACGGTAACCGTTTTTTTTGCAGAATCAAAAGCGACAATCTTGGTAAAATGTTTCGAAACATCTACAATTATTCCATTACCTACTGTTTGACCTGCCAAGGAAGTTCCGGCAGTTCTGGGCGTAATTGAAATTTTATTTTTTGCTGCAAAGCGAATAATTTTGACAATATCTTCCTCTGATTTTGGAATCGCTACCGCAACTGGCATAATCCGATACGCAGAAGCATCTGTGGCATACAATGTTTTATGGAGATCATCATATAAAAGTGTTCCTTCTAATGATTCGGATAATTGCTGTAATTGAGGCGTGATTGACATTTAGTGGAGTAAATTGCTATTATTTTCACAAATATAAATATATACCTTATTATAAGTTAAAAAATCAAATAAGAAAAATTCAAAATATTCAAATCCTTTTATGGTTTGTCAGAAAGTGCATTCAAACGGATTTAGAAAAATTGGCAAAGAAATTGCGCTGTTAAAATAAGTCAAATTTTAAAACCATTTTAACTGGTAAATTTCACTAAAAAAACTATTTTTGAATACTTTATAAACAAGACTCTAATGAAAAATTACAACCACACCCTTTTGCTTATTTCGTTCCTTTTACTTTCTTTTTGGAATGGTAACGCACAAGCAATGGCAACAAATCCAAAAAATGAATTTAGAGCCGTTTGGATTGCTACCGTGGTAAATATTGACTGGCCCAAAACCAGTACGGATAATGTAGCCAAACAAAAAGCAGATTATATTGAGATTTTAGACACGTATAAAAAACTAAATTATAATGCCGTAATCGTTCAGATTCGAAGTGTCGGCGATGCTTTTTATCCAACAAAATTAGCGCCTTGGTCCCGTTTTTTGACTGGAAAAGAAGGACAAGCTCCAAAACCCTATTTTGACACATTGGCTTGGATGATTGCTGAAACTCATGCTCGTGGATTTGAATTTCACGCCTGGTTAAATCCATATCGCGCTACAATGGATTACAATACCGCACTATTAAGTCCGGAACACGATTATTTCAAACATCCGGACTGGATGATAAAATACGGTGGAAAATATTATTACAATCCCGCATTACCGGAAGTTCAAAAACATTTATTGACCGTTGTGGAAGAAGTAGTTCAAAATTATGACATTGATGCCATACATTTTGACGACTATTTTTATCCGTACAGAATAAAAGGAGAAGTATTTAACGATACCGATTCTTTCAAAAAATATGGAAACGGAATGAGTATAGAAGATTGGAGACGTTCGAATGTGAATACTTTTGTGAAAGATGTTTCAGTTTCTATTAAAAACATCAAACCATGGGTACAATTTGGTATCAGCCCCTTTGGAGTTTGGAGAAATAAATCAGTAGATCCAAAAGGTTCAGAAACAGAGGCCGGACAAACAAATTACGATGATTTATTCGCTGATCCGTTGGCTTGGATGGAAAACAAATGGATTGATTACCTTGTTCCGCAATTGTATTGGAGCATGGATCACCCTAAAGCTTCGTATTCAAAATTATTGCGTTGGTGGTCTGAAAACTCAACGAATACCGCAATTTATATTGGAAACGGAACCTATAAAATCAACACCGATTCTGATAAAAGATGGAATAATCCTAATGAAATTCCGAATCAAATTGACATTACTAGATCGTACAAAAACGTTCAGGGAAATGCGTTTTTTAGTGCCAAATCATTTCTGAACAAAAATCAAAGTGTGACTAAATTACTAACAGAAAACCAATACAAATACCCTGCTCTGCCTACAGTAGTTCCTGGTTCTGTAAAAAAAATGGCTATAGTACCTACCGCAAATAATATAGTGCTAGATCCTATTTCGTCACGATTTAATGTTACGTATCCTTTGTACAGTAAAGTGCGTTATGTGATGGTTTATGGAGCCAAATCCAATTCAAAAATTGATGTGAACGATCCAAGTCAAATTCTTGATAAAATAGCCTTCAAAGAAAATATTGATACTGTTGAAGTAGTCATTCCAACGTATAAATTAGACAAAAATACAACCTGCGCCATTACATTCATTGATTTTTATGGTAATGAAAGTGACCCAACTTTAGTGAACTTTACGCTATAAAAATTAACCGAATATAAACGCTACAAATGAAAACAGACAATAGACCTTGGTATTGGATTCCCGTTTTAAACTTTGCTTCCGGATTGCCTTATGCCATAATTATTTCGGTATCGGTGATTATGTATAAAAACCTCGGAATCAATAATGAGGATATTGGGATTTATACCAGTTTACTGTATTTACCTTGGGTAATTAAACCGTTATGGAGTCCGTTTATTGATTTGTATTCAACCAAAAGAAAATGGTTTTTGAGTATGCAATTGATGATTTCTGTTGCTTTTTTGATTGTAGGTTTAACGATTCCTTTGAGCAATTTTTTCGTTATTAGTTTAGCTGTTTTTTGGGTTGCCGCATTTGCATCAGCCTCCAATGATGTTGCCAGTGATGGATTCTATTTATTGGCTTTAGAAAAAGATCAGCAATCCTTTTTCCTTGGAATCAGAAGTACATTTTACAGACTTTCCATGCTTACCGGAAACGGATTAATAGTGGTTATTGCCGGTTATTTGGAACAAGAATATGGCGATAAACAAAAAGCTTGGTCGTATACGATGGTAGTTGTAGGATTAATTATGACGGTAATTACCATTTATAATTATTTTTCGACTCCAAAAATGGAAGCAAAAATCGTAGAAACAAAAACAGAATCAACTTCCAATAAGAGCTTCGGAGTCGTTTTTGCCACTTTCTTTCAAAAGAAACAAATTGGTTTGGTTTTGGCTTTTATTCTATTATTTCGATTAGGAGAATCGCAACTGTTAAAAATGTTAACTCCTTTTTTAATAGACCCCATAACTGCTGGCGGAATGGGCTTAACCACACAAGATGTAGGTGTGATTTACGGAACATTCGGCGTACTTTCACTTACCATTGGTGGTATTTTAGGTGGTATTGTAATTTCTAGAGATGGTTTAGGAAAATGGATGCTACCTATGATTTTAGCGATGCACGTACCCATAATAGGATTCATTTTACTGTCACATTTTCATCCTAGTTCCGTTTTCTATATTTATGCAACTGTAATCGCGGAACAATTTGGTTATGGATTTGGTTTTGCGGCTTTCATGATGTACTTAATTTATGTGGCCGATGGCGAATCAAAAACCTCCCACTACTCTATTGCAACAGGTTTTATGGCACTAGGAATGATGCTGCCCGGAATGTTGAGCGGATACATACAAGAATACTTGGGATACGGAAATTTCTTTATTTGGGTATTTTTAGCAACCATCCCCGGTTTGATATTGTCGAGATTTTTACTATTTCCAAAAGATTTTGGGAAGAAAACAACCTAAAAACGTTAATAAGGAATAAAGCAAAATTTAACCGCCGATTCGCAAATTATTTTAAAAAAATTATAATCTGCGCATCTGTGATAAAAATTATTCCAAGCTTTATTTGATACTAGTAAACTAATAAAATGACATTAGAACAAAAAATAGGACAATTTTTCTTTCCAGCAGTTTTCATAAATGATACCGAAGAAAATATTCAGGCTATAGAACGATTGATTAGAGATTACAATATAGGTGGATTGACTTTTTTTCATAGTCGGGCAAGTGCAGCAACAAACTATGAAACAAAAAAAAGAATTATTTTAAACGACGATAGTTTTCAACGTTTAAAGGAACTCATCATCAGGTATCAAAATTGTGCTACGACTCCGTTATTAATGAGTATTGATGCCGAATGGGGATTAGCCATGCGCGTCGAAAAAACACCTCAATATCCATATGCCATAACACTTGGCGCTTTGCCTCACAGTGAGAAACAGCTGGTTTACGAAGTGGGGAAACAAATAGGTTTAGACTTAAAATCCGTTGGAATCCATTATAATTTAGCCCCGTTGGCGGACCTGAATAACAATCCTAATAATCCTGTAATTGGTTATCGCTCTTTTGGTGAAAACAAAGAAAAAGTGAGTGATTTTGCTCTGGAATATCTCAGAGGAATGAATGATGTTGGGATTTTGGGCTGTCTAAAACATTTTCCCGGACACGGTAATACCAACGTAGATTCGCATTTAGGATTACCCGTTTTACAAGAAACTCTCGAAGAATTATTATCCAACGAATTGTATCCATTTATAAAAGGAATCGCTAATAACGTTGATTCAATTATGATTGGTCATTTGGCCGTTCCCGCTTTAAATGAAGGAAAAGACACTTCGGCTACTTTATCAAAATCAGTAATCGAAACCCTTTTGCGCGAGCAGTTGGGATATGATGGATTAGTTATATCCGATGCTTTGAATATGCACAGTGTTTCAAAATTGTATGATAAAAAAGGGCAACTCGAATGGGAAGCTTTCAATGCCGGAAATGATGTGTTATGCTTTGCCGAAAATGTTCCCGAAGGCATTCAAGAAATCCTAAAAAATGCTACTCCGGAGCGAATTGAAGCTAGTTTTCAACGCATTTGGAAATGCAAACAAAAAGCAGGAATTTTGGATGGAAAACTAAGTTTGCCAAACCTTTCTAAAAGTGATTTTGATTTTGAAACCACTTCAAAATTAAACCTGAAAATTGCTCAAAACTCCCTTACAAAAATAAAAGACAATCACAATACTTTGACTGTTTTTGATGCTAAAAACAGAGAAGATCTCGCCAAAGTCAGCATTTATAAAAATACCGACACTGTGTTTTTTAAAAGCTTGAAAAACGCTTTGCCTTCCCCAGAATTTAGTTATGAAACTGGAGGTGAATCCGTTTTGAAGGAATTAGAAACAAATTTAAATAGGTTTGACACGCTGGTTATTTCTTTATTTGTTCCAAAGGCAAAACCTTTAAATAATTTTGAAATTGAAGATACAGTACTTCAGTTTTTAGGTAATTTGTTTGCCACCAAAAAATGTGTTTTGTATGTTTTTGGGAATCCGTATGCACTACAAGTCATCCCAAATCTTGACCAAGCACAAGGAATTATGCAAGTTTATCAAGATTTTCCAGAATTTCAAGAAGCTGCCGCAAAGCAACTTATAGAAAATTTACAAAGCAAAGGAACTCTGCCTGTGACAATTAACATCATATAATTAATAGTTTAAATTTCTCAAAAATTACAGTATAGCAATTCCCTATTTTGAAATAAATTTTTATAATCATTTGGTATTTTATTTTATTTTTAGACTAACTACTTTTGCACCGTTAAAAAAAATAACTAAAAAGTAAATAAAATGTCATTAGTAGGTAAAAAATTTCCAAGTATTGCAGTAGACGCTATCTCTGAAATGGGTGATAATTTAAAAATCAACATTTTCGAAGAAGCTGTAAATAACAACAAAAAAGTACTTTTATTTTGGTATCCAAAAGATTTTACATTCGTATGTCCAACTGAATTACATGCTTTTCAAGCCGCTTTACCAGAATTCGAAAAAAGAAATACAATCGTTATAGGTGCTTCTTGTGATACTAACGAAGTACACTTTGCTTGGTTAAATACACCAAAAAATAACGGTGGAATTGAAGGAGTTACTTACCCAATTCTTGCTGATACTAACAGAAACTTATCTAATATTTTAGGAATTCTTGACATCGATTCAACTGAATATTCTGAAGAAACGGATTCTATTATCATTGAAGGTTCTAATGTAACTTTCAGAGCTACTTACCTAATTGATGAAACTGGGAAAATTTTCCACGAAAGTGTAAACGATATGCCATTAGGGCGTAACGTAAACGAGTATTTACGTATGGTTGATGCGTACACACACATTCAGGAAAAAGGAGAAGTTTGCCCTGCTAACTGGGAAGCTGGAAAAGAGGCAATGAGCGCTGACAGAATCAGTACTGCTGAATACTTAAGTTTAAACTAAATCAATAACAATTTCAGTGGCAAAAATCAATTGTAATACTGCCTATTAACTATTGATTTTTGCTTCTGATTTTTTGAAATTTAAAAAATATGTTAATCGAATTAACCGAAGACACGTTACAAGATTTAATTACAAAAGACGAAAAAGTAGTGGTTCAATTTTCGGCATCATGGTGCGGAAATTGTAGAATTATGAAGCCAAAATTCAAAAAATTAGCTACAGAAAACGAAACAATCACTTTTGTTCTTGTTGATGCAGAAAATTTCCCAGAATCCAGAAAATTAGCCAATGTGAGTAATTTACCAACTTTTGCCACTTTTGTAAATGGTAAACTGGTAAACGAAACACAAACTAACAAGCAAGAAGTGTTGATTGAATTAGTGAACGAAATTGTTTAATGATTTCTTAGTTTAAAGTTTAAAGTTGCCTGAAATTATACATATAGTTTAATGCAACAGCAGTTCAAAACCTTAAACTTTTTACACCTTAAACTTTAAACAAACAAAAAAATGAAATTACCCGTAATTAAGCATTTAACACAATTTATAGAAGAGAATGATGAAGATTACATCATCGAAACAATAGAAGTTCTAGAAGCAATGACTGAGATTTCATCCCTAAAAGATGAAGAATTAGATGTCATAGGAGAATTAATTTCGAATATGTACGGCGCTCTGGAAGTAAATAAGTTGGTAAAAACCGGAACGGATAAAAAAGAAGCTTTAAACACTTTTATGAAACGTGTTTTGGGTTCTATCGACAAATAAAAAGAATTTTTAATTCTGTTTTTCAAAAACGTACTCCGCAACGGGTGCGTTTTTTTATGCCGTAAAACAAAAACACATTGAAAACATACAGTTACAATCTTGAGTTTAAATACCAAACTTATCCCGACATTTGAGGACAAATTCTTAAATAATTTTCATACTTTTGAACCTCATTAAAAAACAAAAACTATGGCTACAATAACATTAGGAGGAAATCCAATCCAAACCTCAGGAGAATTACCAATAGTAGGAACTAAAATAGGTGATTTTAAATTAGTTAAAACAGATCTTTCACACGCTTCATTAGCAGACTTTGCTGGAAAAAAATTAGTGTTGAATATTTTCCCTAGTATCGATACTGGAACTTGTGCTGCATCAGTTAGAAAATTTAACGAAAGTGCAAGCGCTTTAGAAAATACTACAGTTCTATGTATTTCAAGAGATTTGCCATTTGCTCAAAAACGTTTTTGTGGTGCTGAAGGGCTTGATAATGTTGTTAACTTATCTGATTTCACAGAGGGAAGTTTTGGTAAAACAAATGGTTTAGAAATTACTGACGGACCATTGGCTGGATTGCATTCAAGAGTTATTATTGTTGTTGATGAAAACGGTACAATTACACATACAGAACAAGTTGCTGAAATTGCAGATGAGCCTAACTACGAAGCTGCATTAGCGGTACTTTAATATCCTCTTGATGGAATTTCAAAAAGATAATACTTTCTTTACGGGAAGATTAAAAAGCGTTTCTTACGCTTTTAAAGGTGCCGTAAAATTAATTACTACAGAACACAGCATAATGGTACAATTTTCAATAGGAATATTGATTACCATTGCTGGGTTTTATTTTGGTATTTCTAAAACTGAATGGCTATTTCAAACTCTAGCCATCGGTTTAGTAATGAGTATTGAAGGTTTAAATACTGCTATTGAGAAAATAGCCGATTTTATCCACCCTAATTACCATGAAAGAATAGGCTTTATCAAAGATATAGCTGCGGGCGCAGTATTTTTTGCCGCTTTGACAGCAATAGCAATCGGTTTAATCATATATATCCCAATATTATTTTAGATATTATTTTAATCAAGAATGGCAAAAATAAAAAAAACAACTCCTTTAGATACAAAAAAAGATACTAAAGATTTGGGAAATAATCCATTAAAACTAACCAAACAACATAAAATTGTTTTTGGATCTCTTTTGGTATTATTTTCTATTGCGCTATTGTTTGCATTTATTTCCTTTTTCATTTATGGGCAACAAGATCAAAGTGCTGTTGAAGAATTATCAAACAGAGCTGAAATAGTTCATAATTGGCTCGGTAAATTTGGCGCTTTTTTAGCTGACTTACTCATCTACAAAGGTTTTGGAATAGCTGCCTTTATATTTGTACGTTTATTTTTCCTTACTGGACTCTATATGATTCTTGGTATTGCTTTGGCCAAACTAAAAAATATTTGGTTTTGGGATTTATTCGTGATTATTGTCTTAGCTGTTTTATTTGGTTTTTTTGCTACTTCAGTACCTGAATTAGGAGGAACTATAGGATATGAAATGAATTTATTCTTGCAAGATTACATTGGAAAAACAGGAACATTGCTAATTTTGCTCTTTGGATTAATCATTTATATCATTTTCAAAATCAAGCTTTCTCCTGAAAGTATTCAATCCTTTTTTGATACTACCAAAAAAGAAATAGCAGTAAGTCCAATCACAAACCCAATAAATAATGACAAAAGTGGTTATAATTTAGAAGAATTTGCTGTTGTAGAAGACGAATTAGACGACATTCATTTAAAAACAAATGGTTCTCAATTCGAAATCAACAAGGAGGCCTTGAAACCAACTATCAGTAATTCATCGGATATCAACAGAGATCCCGTTGCAAAACCACTTGCTATGCAAGTTACACCAGTTGCAATTCCAGAAGTTATTTCGAATGCTGACGAATCTTTTGTAATAGAATCGGCTCCGGAAGAAGATATTATAGAGGAAAATCTAGCGTCTCGATTGGTTGCTGATTTTGGATTATTTGATCCAACTTTGGATTTGTCCAATTATAAATTCCCAACAATTGATTTATTAAAAGAATATTCAACTGGTGGAATTACGATAAATCAGGAAGAATTAGAAGAAAACAAAAACCGAATTGTAGATACGCTTCGCAATTACAAAATAGAAATTGCACAAATAAAAGCAACTGTTGGACCATCGGTTACGTTATATGAAATTGTGCCAGAAGCGGGAATTCGTATTTCTAAAATCAAAAGTTTAGAAGATGATATTGCGTTATCACTTTCGGCATTAGGAATTCGTATCATCGCCCCTATTCCTGGAAAAGGAACGATAGGAATCGAGGTTCCTAACAAAAACCCAACGATGGTTTCGATGAAAAGTGTTATTGGCTCAGCCAAATTTCAGGAAGCCGAAATGGAATTACCAATCGCTCTTGGAAAAACAATTTCGAACGAAACATTTGTCGTGGATTTAGCCAAAATGCCTCACTTATTGATGGCGGGAGCTACCGGACAAGGAAAATCTGTTGGTTTGAATGCTGTTCTGACTTCGCTTTTGTACAAAAAACATCCTGCTGAAGTTAAGTTTGTTTTGGTCGATCCTAAAAAAGTAGAACTCACACTTTTTAATAAAATAGAAAGACATTATTTAGCGAAACTTCCTGATATGGATGACGCTATTATTACGGACAATGCAAAAGTGGTGAATACTTTGAATTCGCTTTGTGTGGAAATGGACAACCGTTATTCTTTATTGAAAGATGCGATGGTGCGTAACATCAAAGAATACAACGATAAATTTAAAGCTCGAAAATTAAATCCTGAGAACGGACACCGGTTTTTACCTTACATTGTTCTTGTAGTGGATGAGTTTGCCGATTTGATTATGACTGCTGGTAAAGAAGTAGAAGTTCCCATTGCGCGTTTAGCACAATTGGCTCGAGCCATTGGAATTCACTTAATCATAGCGACTCAAAGACCATCGGTAAATGTAATTACAGGTTTAATAAAAGCCAATTTCCCAGCGAGAATTGCATTTAGAGTAACCTCAAAAATTGATTCTAGAACGATTCTAGATACTCAAGGTGCAGATCAACTGATAGGACGAGGTGATATGCTGTACACAAACGGAAATGATGTAGTGCGCGTACAATGTGCCTTTATCGATACTCCTGAAGTAGAAAAAATTACAGATTTTATTGGTTCCCAAAAAGCGTATGCAACTGCTTATTTACTTCCTGAGTTCGTTGGGGAGGAAAGTGGCATTAATCTTGATATGGATATCTCCGATAGAGATACTTTGTTTAGAGAAGCAGCCGAAATCATTGTGAATGCACAACAAGGCTCCGCTTCATTGCTACAAAGAAAACTAAAATTAGGCTACAACAGAGCAGGCCGATTGATTGATCAACTCGAAGCTGCAGGAATTGTTGGCCCTTTTGAAGGAAGTAAAGCACGTAGCGTAAACATTCTGGACATGAGTTCTCTTGATCAATTTTTCAACAATGAACAAAACAATTAATACCATGAAATCAAAAATTCAAGAATCTAAAAAAAATAATATCGAAAGTATGGGGAGAAAATTTCTTTTAATCGCAACATTATTATTTTTAAGTTTCTCCATACAAGCACAAGACAAAAAAGCAAAAGAACTTTTAGATCAAGTTACCGCTAAAGTCAAAAGCTACAATACAATCGTAATCGATTTCAAGTATTCCTTGAACAATGCCAAAGAAAATATTAATCAAGACAGTAAAGGAAATGTAACCATGAAAGGAAATCAATATGTTTTGAATTTCATGGGAGTGACTAAAATTTTTGATGGCAAAAAAACATACACAATCGTTCCGGAGGATGAGGAAATTACAATTTCTAAAGTCAACGAAAAAGACGATAATGCCATTACTCCTTCAAAAATGCTGACTTTTTTCAATACGGGTTATAAATACAATATGGATATTTTACAAAACGTAAGAGGCCGTAAAATACAATATATAAAATTAGTGCCTACCAATGCTAAAGACCAAAGAAAAGAAGTTTTATTGGGAATTGATATCCAAACAAAACACATCTATAACTTAATAGAAGTAGGCAAAAAAGGTACAAAAACAACTTTAACGGTTAATTCTTTCAAAACCAACCAACCTTTGTCAAAAAATCAATTTACATTTGCGGAAAGTAAATATCCAAATTACTACATCAACAAATTAGATTAATTTATTAGGTGAAAATTCTTGACAAATACTTATTAAAAACATTCTTGACTACATTTACTACGGTATTTGTAATCCTATTTTTCATTTTTATACTTCAAACAGTCTGGTTATTCATATCAGAATTGGCTGGTAAAGATTTAGATCTACTGATGATTGTTAAATTTTTAGCATTTTCTATGCCTCGAATTGTACCATTAGTATTGCCACTTTCAATACTATTGGCCTCTATTATGACTTTTGGTAATTTAGCAGAGAATTATGAATTTGCAGCAATGAAATCTTCTGGGATTTCGTTGCAAAGAGCCATGAGAAGTTTGACTATTTTTATTATTTTATTAAGTATTGTAGCCTTTTTCTTTTCGAACAATGTAATTCCGTATGCAGAGTACAAATTCATCAATTTTAGAAAAAACATTGCACAAGTAAAACCGGCATTGGCTATAGCCGAAGGTCAGTTTAATGATGTGGGTTTTTACAACATTAAGGTGAATAAAAAATCTGGTGAACAAGGAAATATCCTTACTGGAGTTACCATTCATAAAAAAACAAAGATTGGTGACGGGAGCAAAACCGTGATTAAAGCAAAGGATGGAGAGCTAATTAGTAGTGAGGAATCTAGTATTTTACAACTAGTGCTCAACGACGGCTATTACTATGAAGATATTGTTCCCAAAAAGTACGAAGATCGCAGTAAAATGCCTTTTGCCAAAAGTTCCTTTAAAAAGCAAATCATCAACATCGATTTATCTGAATTGAATAAAACGGATGTAACTGATGAAAGTGTTGCCAATACAAATACGATGCTAAATGTTAGTGAGTTAAAATACACCTTAGATTCATTAAACAAGAACATGAAAAATGACATTATTTCATTTTCTGAAAATAGTAATATGAGAATGGGTATTCCTTTAAATAAAAAGCTAGAAAAAGCCACAAAAAAAAGAAAGCCACTTCCTAAGGATATTCTGTCATTATACACGCTAAAGGAAAAATCAGATATTTTAAAAATTGCAATTAGCAATCTTACTAGTACTACCTACTCCATCGATACCACTAAGGCCGAATTAGATAACAAACAGAAAAACATCAATAAACATTTATTGGCATTTTACGATAAATTTGTAATTGTATTTGCTTGTTTTTTAATGTTTTTTATTGGTGCACCATTAGGAGCGATAATTAGAAAAGGTGGCTTGGGTCTTCCAATTGTTTTCGCCGTTTTGATATTTATTACATTTCACTTTATTAATACTTTTGGAAAAAGAATTGCACAAGAAAACGGAATGACACCTTTTATGGGATCTTGGCTGTCTTCATTTATACTGACTCCATTAGCCATTTTATTAACATATAGAGCTACAAACGACATTGGATTGATAAACATGGACGTCATTTTAGCACCATTCCAAAAAGTAATTAAAAAATTATTTCCATCACAAAACTAACAACACAAATGCTTACAAATAACATACAACTCAATACCATTGAAGAAGCGATTGAAGACATTCGCCAAGGAAAAATAATCATAGTTGTTGACGATGAAGATCGCGAGAATGAAGGAGATTTTTTGGCTGCAGCCGAAAAAGTGACACCTGAAATGATCAATTTCATGGCTACACATGGTAGAGGATTGATTTGCGCGCCACTTACAGAAAGCCGATGCAAAGAATTGGGATTGCATGTCATGGTAAGCAATAATACTGATCCTATGGAAACTGCTTTTACGGTTTCAGTAGATTTAAGAGGCAACGGAGTAACAACAGGAATTTCAGCAGCGGACAGGGCTAAGACTATCTTATCTTTAGTTGATGCAAAAACTAAACCACATGATTTAGCACGCCCAGGCCATATTTTTCCCCTTATTGCTAAACAAGGTGGCGTACTAAGAAGAACAGGCCATACCGAGGCTGCAATTGATTTTGCAAGATTAGCTGGATTTAAATCCGCAGGTGTAATTGTAGAAATCATGAACGAAGATGGTTCTATGGCGCGATTACCACAATTGGTGGAAGTGGCTAAAAAATTCGACTTAAAATTAGTTTCCATCGAAGCTTTAGTGGCATATAGAATGCAACACGATAGTTTGATTGTTAAAAAAGAAGATTTTGATATAGAGACTCGTTTTGGAACTTTTAGACTAAGAGCCTACCAACAAACGACCAACAAACAAATACATATTGCTTTAACAAAAGGAACTTGGAATTTAGGGGAATCCATTCTGACAAGAATTAATTCCTCACAAGTAAATAACGATTTATTAGGTACATTGACTAACAATGCGGACCAACAACTGGATGATATGTTCCGCGTAATAAATGAGGCTGGAAAAGGAGCTGTTATTTTTATCAATCAGGACATGCAATCGGTAAATTTATTGAATCGCATCGCTGAACTCAAGTTATTGCAAAGCGAAGGCGTAATGAAAGCACCAAAAATAATTATAGATAGTAAAGATTTTGGTATCGGAGCACAAATATTACACGATATTGACATTTCAAAAATAAGATTAGTGTCTAATACTGAAGGTACAAAACGTGTCGGAATGATTGGATATGGACTAGAAATAACAGAATATGTCAAGTATTAAATTTATTTTTCATTTTTTTTGAAAATAAATTGAATCTAAAGCATAGAAAATGAAACCTTTAAAAATGAGTCTAAAAAATAGATGCTTTTTTTCTAAAAATAGATTTGCATAACCAAAAAAGGTTCTTATATTTGCACTCGCAATCAGATAATGAAAGCGACATACTGGAGAAATGGCAGAGCGGTCGAATGCGGCAGTCTTGAAAACTGTTGACTGTAACAGGTCCGGGGGTTCGAATCCCTCTTTCTCCGCAGAATTCGGGAAGATTAGTAAAATAAGGTCTTCCCGTTTTTTTTTATTTAAAAGTGAACAAAAAGTGAACAGAAATGTTCTTTAGATTGATTTAATGTCCCCGCAAGCATTTTAATTTTAAAACAAATTAAAATGAAATCAATTTACACGATTCCTAAGGTTGTCAAATATGATGACCTATCAAAACCTTGGTTTGTCTATTTCAGATACAATAAGGTACTTTTCCGTTATAAATACGGTATCAATTACATTGACAACTACAAAAAAAGAGAGATCGAAGCTAATTTGCTTCGAGATGCTTTGTATCAAAAACTAAGAGAGGGTTGGAATCCACAAATACCTGATCCAATTCAACAACAAAGCAATCTAACCTTTATTGAAGCACTTGATTTTGCTTTAGAAAAGAAAACTCCTAATATTGGAAAAAAGACAATTTCGGGCTACCAAGGCACAATTAACTTCATTAAAGTATCGACTGCACTCGTCGGCTTAAACAAACTACCTATTGTAGAAACCAAACGAGCTCATATCAAGTTAATCATGGAAAAAGCAAAGGAAGAGCGTAATTGGACTAATAATGCCTTCAATAAGCATCTAAATCATTTAAAGGCAATTCTAAGCGAGTTAATTCAATGGGATATTATAGAAAGTAATCCAGCACATAAAATTAATAATTTAGAGGTCTCTGAAAGTAATGCTAATAACCCTGCCTCTATTCAAGAAATTGAAATAATTAAAACAGAACTTGAGACAAAACATCTTGAATTTTATTCTTTTTTAATAACTATTTTTCATACTGGAATAAGACCCGAAGAAATTTTAAAAATCAAGTTGGAAATGGTTAATTTGAAAAAATCAGAAATCATTCTTCCTGCTGAAATCACAAAAACTAAAAGAAAACGAATTGTACCGATCAATCAATTCTTAATGGTATATTACAAAAAAATGAATTTTGAACTTTTACCAAAAGATTATTATTTATTTGGAAGCTTTAGAGAACCTGGCAAAGGTAACATTGGCAAACATAAAGACTTCATCCCCGGCCCTACTCACATAAATAGAGATACTGCGACTAAGCGTTGGGAAAAAATTGTAAAGAAAGGTTTAGGGATACAAATGAATATGTATGCTCTTAAACATCATGGAGCAAATATGAAGATACTAGCTGGCTTAGAATTAGACAGCTTAAGAGAATTATATGGTCATACTTCAAAATTGATGACGGAAAAGTATGCAAAAGTGGTAAAAGAAGTTTATCGAAAAAATATTTTAGAAAATTCACCTGAATTTTAAATGTTTGATTTATTTTTCAAATAATTCATTTGAAACTTGAATTCAATTAAGATAAAATGAAAGGTGATCATCAACCAAATTACCCTTGCAAACGAGTTGAAAAAAGATTAGCATTAGCATCTAAGCCTATTGTTCTTTACTAATGGTGCTAGTCTTTTTACAGCGTTGTTATACGAGTGGCAAATAAAATTTAAAAAGATTTTTTTACCACCGAACGAAAAAATACATTCCAAATATTGGCAATGAAATTAGTGAAATAAAGCAAACAAATATTTGAGTATAAAAATACGTGGACTAAACGAGAATTTTATGCAAATCAACGAGATAATGATTATATTTTAAATTTTCATTTTCAATTATTTAACACAGCTTGGGGAAAAAAATTAGTGGTGCAAGTTGCGAAGCGTAAGTGTTTTTTTGTTTCAAAAACTGTGACAGTAATTTTTTTTGGAGCGTTGGCAAGGAGTGGCAATTGTATACTAAAATGTCTACCTTAAATCATTTAGTTAATTGTCTAGTATATCATCAGGTTTGTTGATTAATGGATCTAACCAATCTGCTTTGTCATTTGCCCAATTTATCCATTCTTGTGTTTCTTGGTCTAGAGTATTTTCGTTTTGTGCTTTCTCTTTTTTTGCATCAATGTATTTCCTAATTATAAGCGATTTATTGTATTGTTCCGATAATTTTAAGAGATTATTGAATTTCTCGACCTCTTCATTTCTTCGTTGTTTTATTTCTTCCTTCTTTTTTAATTCTGCTTCATAGTTTAAGTGCCAAATACGATTTCTTTCTTTCTGGATTTTTTCTTCAGCTGAATATATTTCAAGTTTAGCCAATATTTTTGGTAGCATTTCTTCAACTTTGGTTTTGCCATCACGCCATTCTCTTACACGCGAATATTTGCCCATTTTAAAAATAAACTCACCAATTGGTTCTAATTCTGTTCCACTATACGGAGCTTTTGCAGGAACTCTTCTTGACGCTTCTCTTAAGTCAATTTCAATGAAAACAGTATCAATTAAAACCCCTTCACTACCATATTCTTTACTCCAAGTATGACCTCTATACCGCAATAATTTTGTAAAAGCATCCATAAAAAGTAATGCTCGTTTTTTACAATCATTTCCAACTCTTACAGGATAGACAATTCTATTATCCTCACGATAAGAATTGAATTTTATTTTACCTTTCCAATAATCCTTTGTTTGAATAGTTAGTATATCTGGCTTTGTTATAGTTTCCGGAACTGTTATAGGTGAATTGGGATCATTTTCAATTTCTTTGGCTCTTATTGTTAATGGAGTTTGGTCAACATTGATAGTGTTTCCTTCTACTCGTAATGTCATAACAATTTTATCAATACCTCCAAAAATAGGACTTAGTTTCTCTATTTTAACTTTTTTATTGTATTTGAGTTTTAGCCAAAAACCATTTTGCGGCATAGGAATTTCAAATTTTTTACAGATTTTTTTTAACCCTTCATTTGAAATCGCATACTGCTGTATCAATTTTGAAATTGGTGTAGACCAAACCAAATCATACAATTGCTTTCTTGATAGTTCAATTGTTTCCATATAAAATAACTCTTTAAAAATTACAATTAAAGATAATATATGTTACTTGAAAAACGAAATTAGCGAAATGAGGCAAACAAATATGTGAGTTTAGGAATACTTGGACTAAACGAGGATTTTGTGCAGATGAATGAGATAATGATTATGTTTTAAATTTTCATTTTCAATTATTTAACATAGCTTGGGACAAAAAATTACTAGCACGAGTTGCTAAGCGTTTGTGCTTCTTCTAAAAACGATACAATTGATTTTTATAAAGTATTGTCAAGGAGCGGTAACAGAAATATAAATACTAAAAATTATAGTATTTAGTAAAGAACCATATCATTTTTCATATTAAATAATAAATCGGCTAAGTTCCTATTATCCTCTTCAATTATTGCCTTGTTAATTCTTTTATTCAAAAGTAAGTTTATATAATCTTTTAAGAAAATAAAACCTTGAGATTCGTCCTTAAAGTATTCTAATAAGCCTAAAGTAATAGTTTCATTAATTGCATTTTTGAAGAGTTCTATTGTATCTAATGTAATTCCTTCATTTGCAAGTTTTTTATCATTTTCAATTTCTTCTATCTCTGTTGGCAATGGACCAAATCCTATTGCTTTATTTGTTTTAGCAATGCGAAAAGAACTTTTTATTAAGCTAGCAGAATCACAAGCAAGCAAGAATAAATTTTGAGTTTTAAAAATTCCCATTTCATTTTTCTTTACTAATGCTTGTTTTGTAAAATTGCCAAGTAATTCACCGCCATATATTTGATTATCTTGTCCATGTCCAAAGAATAATATTGTGCTATTTTCTGGCAATTCTGCAATAAAATTTAGACAATTAGTATATGATTCAGTATAAGGATGAACTTCAATCAAATTAAACTTAATTGAGTTAGATTTCAAAATTTCTACAATTTCAAATAGAAATTTAGTTGACGGATCAATTGAAATTATAATTGTGACCATTAATCTTTGAATTTATTTAATTCAATTAAATGAGCTATAGTAAGTTCTACCAAATTTCTTTGAAAATCTATCCCATTTGGTAAATCTTTATCTATTTCATGTGCAATGTCTGATAATTGTTTTCCTTTAAATTTAGGATAAACATTATTAAAAACTAAATCAGGATATTTTTCTAAATAACCAATTAAATGCTTTGAATAGTTATATTTCTCTTTTGGTTTAATAAAAAGTGAAAAAAGTTCATTTGCTAAATTGTTGCGATCAATAAAATCATCTATTTTCAATTTAACTAACTTCTTAATTTTATCTGGAGAATTAAGTTCAACTACTAGCTTATCTTGTTCAGCAGAATATAAACAGAACTGAGCAAAACGTAACCTATATTTTTGTGAGTTACTTTGGTTTTTAATCCATGAAAGTAGTTGATAACCGTCTAATTTATCATCAGAGTAATCATAGTCCGAAGCGACAATATCAAAATTTTCTTGAGAGTAGTTTTCAATGATGAAATCTTTGATTTTATTTATATCCAATACTACTTTTTGGTTTTCATCTCGCTTTTTAAACTTTTCGTCATTTAAATTTAAAAAAGTTTCATCAAGATCAAAACCGACTCCCTTTAGTTTCTTTCGAAGATTTTCAATTTGTGAATCAATTTTATTATCATCGATATATAGTAGTCTAGTTACACTCATATTGTATTAAAAATAAGTTTGAAAGATGCCCCAGCTAATTTTAAATTATTACCTAAAAATTCAATATCACAATTCATATCATTTAAAAGATTTTTAGTATAAAATAATCCAATTCCAGAACCTCCCATTCCAGTAGTTGGGGTATCTCTAACAGAAAGTTCAAAAATTCGATTTTGGTTATTTAAAAATTTATTTGATAAACCATCACCATCATCTGAAAAAATCAATTCTAGTTGTTTATCATTAATGTTGTTAAACTCAATCAGAATATTTTTAGCATCCCATTTGATGGAATTACTTATTAAGTTATCGAGTACTATCGATAAATTTAGAACACTAATATTTTTATTTAGATGGGAGTTATTTACAAGATAATTGAAAGATATTTTGTCAGAAAATGTTTCGCCATATAGAGTAATATATTCCTTGATATATTTAACAATATCAACATCTTTTTTTTCAATATCTTCCTTCAAGTCAGATCTTGTTACAAATTCTGCCATTTTTAAAGATCTTTCCGCGCTAATTTTTAAAAAACCTAATTTTTTAATTAAATCAGATATATCATAATCATCTTCAGTTAAATCATCTATAATATTTTCAATACCATCTCTTATTTCAATGTTATTAATTTTTATTGTATGTATTAATCCATCGGCATCAGGACTTAATGTTCTCCTAGTAGCAAGAAGATACAAATTCTTTTCTCTTTCAATCGACAAATCAATTTCTGCTTTAACCGCTTTCTCTTTAAATTCTTTTGCAGTATTTTCAGCACTTTGCTTTTGATTTTTTAAATTGTCTAATTCGTATTGTAGTTTTTTAATTAAAAGGGTTTGCTCTTCAACTGTTTTTTTATAATTCTGTAATTCTAATATTGCTTTTGTTGTTGCCTCATTTGTTGAATATTTAGAAAACTCCTTAAGTTGTTTTTCTAATTCAGCATTTTGTTCAGCTTTTCGTAGAAGAATTCTATTTAATATTTCGGAGTCAATTTTTTTGTTCTCGAAGTCGTCTATTAATTGTTGAAACTCTTTTTCGGACTTTTCTCTCTCCTCTTCTATCTTCTGAGTTATTAAATTTTCATTTATATATAACTCAATAACATCATCAATCTTTGCTGAGATTATTGAATGAATTGCATTATATACTCTTCTTTGCTTAACATTGAGCTCTTCTCTGTAAATTAATTCAGATTCTTTAATATTTCCTTCTACAATTTTTTGCTCTAATTCTTTAAGAAGCTTTGCTTCTTCTTTGTTTTGCCCGTCATAAATAGCACTATCCCAATTAAGTCCATCAACAACATATTTCTCTAATCTTCGATGGCTTTTAAAATAAAAACTTTCATTTCTATCTTTTGAGGTTAATTTTAAATAATTTTCATTTTTAACAATTCCTTCTCTACTAGAGATAATTTGAAAATCATTATTTTCATCGTTTAATTCAAGGTGACCAATTAAATCTCTAGATCCTAAATATCTACTATGACCCTGAGCTTTCCTTTGGTCTAAAGCTAGCCAATCATCACCGCCATCACCATAAGGAGGTATTCTAAAACCATTTATGAATAAGAATACAGAACCATAATTCACAGATTGAATTCCAGTTTGCCTTGTGAAAAATGCCTTTGCATAAGGATTAAGATAGTAAATCTTTAATTTAGCATCTTTGATGAATGGATAAAATGGATTTTTTTCTTTTAACCAAAAAATAGTATCTCCTTTATCTTTTAATTCAGTATAAATTATTGTACCATTTTCTCGTGTTTCTGATTCTATACTTGTAGATTTAAAATCAAGTTCTTCGAAAATTCTATTTTCAATTTTACCTATAAATTTTTCAT
This sequence comes from Flavobacterium sp. KS-LB2, assembly GCF_036895565.1. Lineage (NCBI taxonomy): Bacteria > Pseudomonadati > Bacteroidota > Flavobacteriia > Flavobacteriales > Flavobacteriaceae > Flavobacterium > Flavobacterium sp. KS-LB2. The sequence continues at coordinate 2,038,797 of NZ_CP145904.1, forward strand.
ATCCATTTCTTAAATCATTTTCTATTTTAAACTCAGGAGTATCTAGGTATATTCCAAAATCATCATTTTGAAATGCCTGATTTGGATTTATAAGTTTTTCTAAATATTTTTTAAGATCAACAAATTTTTCAGTATCCCATTTTATTATATTTTCATTTTTATCCCTTATTGGATAAGCCCAAGAACTTCTAAGTTTAATTATTTCTAATAGTACACCATTTTCAAAAGCTTCTAAACCACTATTTATAATTTCATTTTTTGATAAATATTCAAATTTTAGTGGAATAGATTGTATTTCTTTTTTATCATCCTCTATTTCAAATAATTTCCAATCTATTGTAAGTTTAATATATTGCTCATTTTTTTTTGTTTTAGCATATAAATTTAGATATTCACCAAGACGGTCGCAAGAAAATCGCCCAACACCCTTGGCACCAGCCATTCTTCGGTTATGTTGAGTTTTATTAGACTTTTTTTCTGAAAAGGCTATATTCAACCACTTATCTTGAATATCTCCTAAATCCATCCCTAATCCATCATCTTGAATAATTAATCTAGATGTTTTCTCTGAAAAAGAAGACACTATTTGGTCATCATTATTCTTTAAGTTTATGTACTTTACATTAACTGTTTTTGCATCGGCATCAAAAGAATTTTTTACTAGTTCTAGAATAGCAATATTGTCATCATTGATAAGGTCTTTACCAATGATACTCTTGAGTTGAACATTGGTTTTAAAATGTAATTCTTTAGGATTCTCCATTAAATTATAGTATTTAGTACAAGTCCTGCTTGTTCCCCAAATAGTGGTGGAATGGCATTTCCGATTTGTGAATATCGAGGTACTTCTTGTGTTCTTCTCATACCACCTGTAGTGTATTTGCCTTTAAATTCATACCAATCGTTAAACGATTGAATACGAGCATATTCACGTACTGTAAATATTCTTGGCTCACAATAATGGATGTAATCGTCTGGCAAAGTTGTTATTGTTGGAGTTGGAGTACTTCCGGATAATGGTATAATAGTTCTTTTTTTAAGATTGAATCTTTCTTTAATATCATCTGACAAAGTTTTATTTTTAGCTGCGTTTTCAAGTATATATTCAAATTTCTCAACTGTTAAAGCACTATGTTTAGCAAACCTATGACTGTCTGGTATCGTTTCTGAATAATCTCCTTTTAATAATTTTTGATAATTTGATTGTGGTTTATTGTATAAACCAGCCATAAATGAACTTGTATCTGGCGACATTGTTTCATTAATTCTTAATAAATCAGAAATTGCATCTTCTAAGCTATTTGTTAAACCAATACCCTTATTGATTAGGAATTTTTCTCTTTCATTTCTGATAGAATCAAAAAATGCAATTGGATTAGTTTTGTTTGCAATATCTTTTCTAATTCCAACTAATATAAAACGTGTTCTTTTTTGAGGCACACCAAATTCTGAAAAATCAATTAATCTTCCTTCAACTTTATATCCTAAATATTTACCATCAGCTGGAGTGTATTGTAGTGCACTTTTTACATACTCAGAATACACTTTACCTTGAATTTTATTTTTGTCAAATTTTTGAGTAAAGCCCTTTACATTTTCAAAAAATATAACCTTTGGCTGTACTAAGCGGATAAAATTTATATATGATTTTATTAACTTATTTCTAGAATCGTTTTCAATTCTTTTGCCTGCTGTTGAAAATCCTTGGCAAGGTGGTCCACCAACAACCATATCAATTTTCCCTCTCAAAGCTAGTAGCTCATTAGGATAATTTTTTATAATTTCATTTATGTCGTGATTATTTTTAGGCAACCAATCTGGCCAATTGAAATGTTTTCTGTTTTCAATTAAATTATGATTAAATGTTTCAAAAGCATCAGGGCTTTTTTCAATTGCAAATAAACCTTTCCATAAACCAGTATTATATAGACCTAGTGAAAGGCCACCACAACCCGCAAAAAGATCAATGTATGTTTTCTTTTCACTCATGTTAACTATCTGATTTATTAGTTGGATAAAGTAAATCTCTAATATCTAATTTAAGAACATCTGCAATTTTTAGTAAATTTTCTAGAGAAGGTTGACGAGCATTAGTACACCATTGCGAAATAGTTGATTCATCTTTACCTATTTTTTCTGCTAACCACTTATTTTTTTTTCTGGTTTCAGCAAGAGCAACTTTGATTCTGTTGATTTCCACAATACCTAATTTATTTGTGTTTTACGCAAATATATTAACTTATGTCGAATAAATATTGCACAATAACAAAATATTCAATCGATAAAATTATTTTTTATAATCTTTTTTTGTAGTAGAATAGATTAGAGCACTATTCTATAAATTTTTATTTTTTTTATTCATTAACTCAGTAAGTGTTACTGTAAAAGGTAAACCCACTTTTGAATAAATATTTTTTTCTGTTTTTTGAATTTCAATATATCTATCCAATTCTTTAAAATTAAAGCTAACATCTTTGAATTCAGGCGTTATTACTTTTTCAATTTCGATTGATAGATAATACTCTTTTGGATTGCTAGATAAAGGATAATTTAAAGAATCTAAATGAACATTAGAAAATACTTTTGGACCTTTACTTTTGATCTCATACAAATCGGAAGCAAATTCTTCACCATTTCTTCTTAACAACAGATACTTAGCATTTACGACTTCATTGTTTAATTCTAAAGAACCTTTTTCTTCATCCATGCGGAAAATGTATTTTCCATTTTCTTCATACCATTTGAATCTTTGTGGAGTTATTGAATATCCTACTAATACGAAAGTATCGCTTGGAATCAGTTTCTTACCATTAAGATATTCTGGTAATGGTTCATGGAGATAGTTGTTATCTTCTTTAGGTTCTTTATAGATTAAATGTGCTTTATTTGAAATGTTCTCCCGTTGTGAAGCTCTATCCACCAGATGATTAATTACTAAATCAATAAAATTTGACAATTCATTTATTCCATTGTTGAATTCTGTTGGATTGATTGCAAAAGCTCCTAAACCTGGTATTATTTCGTGAAAACCTCTTATTTCTTTTTTTACTGTACCAGGATATAACACATAAGCACCTCCAGTTCTTCTGATAGCATCTTTATAGGCATGCATTTTTAATAAATCAGCATTTTTAAAATTTCCTTTACGCTCATTATTTTCTTCCTCCTCTAATATATCAGAATCAATTTTAGTGTTGTAATCAAATTGAATTACTTTGTACTTAGCATCAAAATGAATATGCACAATTAATTCATCTCTTTCTGCATCCTTTTCTCTTAAAAGTGCTGGCCAAACTGAAAGTGTATAATCTGGTCGAAGTGTTGTTGTGTAACTACCCGCAACTTCTTGTGAATATTTTGTTCCCCCTTTAAACGAACGATTGTATGAAAATTTAACTTTTAATTTTCTACTTCCAGCGTCAAAATCTCCATATAATGCCGTATGTATACCTTGTTTTACCATTACATTTAAACCATCTTTTGTTGGTTCAAGCAAATGGTCGTATGCTTTTTCTTCGTGTTCTACATTATTTAACTTAAACTTTTCTTTAAACAAATCGTGCAATGTGAAAAATAGCCAATATTCATATAACGTAGCAATATCTCTTTTACCTGCCTTATATACATCATCGCCACCTTTCCAAACTAGTTTTGCAGCTAGATCATATTGTAACCAAGCACTTAAAATTTCACGATATCCACTTTTTCTTTGCAATACCGGACTGTTTAATTTTAGTGACGTAGGTCTTGAAATATCTTGAAAAAATGACATACTTAAATAGCTGTCTAATTGAGTTACTAAACTAGTAGCTTCAATTGCTGGCCGAGTATAGTTCTTTGCTTTAAAATATTGTTGACAATCTTCAGAAAAACGTAAAAAAACCTCTAAAGCATGTTTTATAAAACGGTTTTCAGGAGTGTCTATATGTTCAATTTTTCTGAAACTATTTATTTTTAATGGAACAGAATGTATGCCTAAAGTATATAACGGATGTGTTGTTTCTAAAGGAATTCTATTCGAACCTGATAATAACTGTTTTGTAGCTGCATTAGTAAAGCGTTTTATCTTCCTAACATCTGTAACCTCTTGTTCAACATTCCAATTCGTCTTGGGATTTGCCATTATTTTTTGAATAGCTTCCTCAAAATCTTTGTTTTGAATGATGGCATTTATAAAACTGAATCGTTGGTAAATGGTTTCGTTATCTCTTGAAAAGTCTGTTTCAAAATTTTGTTCTACCGGAGAATTGATTTGCATTAAAAGTTCGGTACATTTATCGGTTATGTCTTTCAACATAAAACGGTAGTTTTCACGGTAACTTTTATCGAGTTTGGTATCAAACTTTGTTGCTAATACTTCTAATGTTATTTTAAATTCTTTATCAGGTTGTGTACTATCTGCAATTAATAACGAAAGTGTTCCAACATAGATATTTGGCACAATCCTGCCCGCTGAAAGTTCACTTGTTCGTTTTGTTATAATACCATTATACGAACAATTTAATCTAAAATCTTTATCTGAAATAGTATAATCATAGCTATTCCCTTCTAATATTTGATGCTGACTTTCCCCATTTTCTTTTGCTTCTTCCTCTGCTAATAGATATAATTTTGATGAATTTTCAGGATATACAAATAGCGTAACGTTTTTATTAAAAACATCATAAGGAATAGGAATATGTAATTCTTTTACTTCCATGAAATACTAAGCTTCTGCATAACTTGTAAAACCATTAGCTAGTACATTTTTATACATTCTAATTAGTTTTTCAAATGAAATATCAAATTTTACCTCTATGCCATCAAAGTCATTTTTGAGATGATTTTCAAAATTTTTAATAAATCCTTCTTTTTGATTATCCTCGATACAAAGAGCTGCTAAAGCGATTAACACTTTTACCAATTTACTTCTAGAACCATGCAGTTTTGGCAATAGCTTTTGCATAATTGCTATATCTATACATACATTGTTTTGGATTGTAGGTTCTAGTGTTTTTAATTTTGCTACAAGTTGCATTATTTCACTTGCTGTACGGTAACCAAATTCAGCTCCCACTTTTTTAAGTTCAGAGAAAAATAGACTTAACTTATTTGTTAGTTCCTCATTTTTATCTGTATTTGATATCGCTGCTATAGCTAAGAAATTCTCTGCCATGTTTGCTCCTTGTTTTGATAGTTTTGATAAATCAGGAATGCCTGGGTTATTTAAAAAGGCAGCAATTTCTAATTCAGTTATTCTAAATTCAATTACGTTAGCTCTATCTAATACTTTTGGACTAAACATGTATGTAGTTTCATCAATGTTAACGGTACCGATAATAAATACATTTTTTGGCCAACCTATTTGTTGTGTAATATCTAATCCATCTGTACATAAACGATTACTTCCTGTATATAATTTTACGGTATCTTTAGATTCCATTATACTTAAAAAGTCAGCAAAATAACGTTCTACATGACTTAAATTCATTTCGTCCAAAATGATAAAATAAGGTTTTCTTTGATTTTGGTTTTTTGAAGCTTCCAATAACAAATGTAGTACGCCACTGTCAGGAGTAATATATTCCATTGGATTTAAACCATTTGGATAACCCAATAGCGGTTCACGATTTGTCCAATCGGCTCCAACCGGGACTATTTTATATTGTGAATCGTTCTCACTAATCCATTCCACAAAGCATTGTGCTATTTTTGTTTTACCTGAACCGGATAGACCACTACAAATAACAAATGGTTTAGCACAAAGTGAAGCTATAAAGCGATTGACTAGTTGAGAGGAAAAAATCAGGCCTGATTCAATTGCCTTATCCTGAAATGAATTTAAATTGAAGTCTATTTGAGGTATTTCCTTTTCAGTTTGATTTAAAACTAATTTGTAATATTGTGAATTCTCATCATATTCAATTTTATACTTTTTATTAGAATAGTCAATAGTAAATTGATTAAACGAAATAAAAAACGGACTATTTTCGTACTCAGGAAACCCCCATTGAGTTGTAAAATAAATATATTTTTGGTCAAGTATTTTAATGTTTTCTGGGAAATACCTTAATGTATTTGATGTTTTTAAACTCTCTTCTGATTGAGCTTCATCAAATGAACCTAATATTGGATGCGTTTTAAAGTATTCAGGGAAGAGGTATGCTTCGTATTTTGTTTCAGCTAATTTTCTTTTTGCAATTGCTGATTTCTCAATTAAGAATTCATCTCCAAATTCTTTGTAAAGAAATTTAAAAACATCAAAAAGGAATTCTCGAATTTTATTTGACTTAATCAATTCTACATTCTCAATTGGCACTTGGTCAATAACAACCTCATGATTTTTCCCATTTAAAAGAGCTTTATAGCCATTATAAAACACCGATCCTTTTGGTATTAATTCAAATTCATATGATGCTAAATTAATTGGTCTAAATACAATTACATCATCAACTACTGCATTTAATTTATCTTTTAAGAAGCTTTTAAGTTCACCATCAATACGTGCCTCACTTCCAGCTGAATAAAGTCTTGTTTTGATTATTTCTCCGTTGAGAGTATGAAAAGGCGAATTATTGTCTTTTTCCTTGAATTTAAAACTTATTGACCTATCAACGTCTTTATTGCTAAAACTAAATTTGAATAATATATTTGATGGTTCTGTTGGGAAAGCAATCTGTTTTCCATCTCTCAAATCTTGAGTAAAAATGTTTCTTATGTATATCATAATAATTTAGTTATAATTCAAGTTTGTCAAAAGACTCATATACTGATTCTGCTATTTTCATAGCCATTATTGCAGGCACTGCATTACCAACTTGCATATAAGTTTCTTGTTGATTTCCAATAAACTCAAAATCATCTGGGAAAGATTGAATTCTAGCGGCCTCCCTAACAGATAATGTTCTGTCTTCTGTTGGGTGTATATACATATAACCATCCATTCCTATGTGAGCAAGAACAGTCCAAGATGGATTTGCTTCTACTAGCCTTTTTAATCTATCTTTAAATATATCTTCTCTAAAAGGTAATATTTTTCTAATATCAGGTGGTAAGTCCATATAAATGCACCCTTGATGCATATGTGAAAAAACAATTTTCGCTCTTTCATTTGTTAATCTACAAATATTATTTTTTACAGTTTTTTTCGTGCCTGCACGCATCATTTTTTGATATTGATCTAAACCCTTGCTTTTGCTGTATTCCACTTCAGAAACTCGCCAATTGTCTGTTATTTTAGGTAAATCCGAAATAGCACTTTTAACTGTAACATGTTTTTCTAACTTTTCAATATCAATAACAGTTTCATTAGGATTGATATTAAATTTACCATCCTTATACCAATGAGTTATATCTGGGTATTTAAAGTACATTCCTTTCAAATATCCCACAAGAATCATTCTTCTTCTATTTTGAGGAACTCCATAATTAACACTATTTAGAACTTTTACTTCACTAACTAAATCATATTCTGGTAAATCTCTTTTTATTATTTCTTTTACAGCATTAAAAGTAGCTCCTTTATATTTAGTTAAAAATTGGGGCACATTTTCCATAACAAACATTTTTGGTCGGAAATAATCGACATATCCAAAAAAATCTAAAAACAAATCATTTCTTGGATCATTAGTTATATCCTTGTCGTCATGTGATTTATAAACGGATTGAATTTTAGCATGTCCAATCGTACTGAATGTAGGACAAGGAGGACCTCCAATTATTAAATCAACTTTTTGCCCATTTAAAAATTTTTCAAAATCTTCTGGTGGAACTTTACGAATATCTTCACAAATTGAAACTGAATTTTTAAAATTATGCTTATGTGTCTCAATTGCTGATGGTTTATTATCTATACCTCCTATGCATTTAAATTTTCCTGTCATTTCAAAACCTTTTGCAAAACCACCTGCACCACAAAATAAATCTATGAAATTAATTGTATCTTTCTTCATTCTTGAATTATAACATATTACCTACAAAAACTTTTTAATTGCTTTTGCTATTTGTTGAGCCATTAACGGAGGAACAGCATTACCTACTTGTTTAAATTGATTTGTTCTAGACCCCATAAACACAAAATCATCTGGAAAAGATTGAATTCTGGCTGCTTCACGAACTGTAAAAGTTCGTTCTTGCGTATGGTCTGGATGAATAAATAAATTACCATCTTTATAAAGATGAGCAACCACTGTTGTTCCTGGTAAATTATTTTTCTGAACAGTATATCTATTACCAAAATGTTTAGGATCGTGGTGAACTAATTCAGGTCGAACTTCTGCTAAATGTTTCAATTGCCACTCATTCTTACTGAGTAAATGATATCTTTCTCTATCATTCTGATTGTGTTTTCTAGCTTCGTGATTGTACAATTTATCAAATTCTGAATCACGTATTTTTTTTAAATAGGAATTTAATTTAGAGGGTTTAAAATCCAATTCATTCTGTCCTTCTCCAGGAAGTAATTTAGGTAAATCTGATATGGCATCTTTTACTGTAATGTATTTTGACAATCCGATTGTATCAGCTTTAACTTCCATATCTGGACTGTAATGTGTTTTCAAGATGCTTTTATAAATATCTTTTGCCTTAAAATTCAAATCTTTTCTAACACCAACAATAATTACTCTTTTCCTAACTTGAGGAACACCGTAATGAACAGAATTAAGAAGAATAGTTTCTTTTTCATCGCAAACATCATAATGCTTTGACATTGCTTTAATTATTTCAGGAAAAATAAATTTACCATTAGGCTTTGCAGAAAGTAATCCTGAAACATTTTCAAAAACAAAAACCTTTGGCATATTTTTTTCCAATATGTTCATGTAATTTTGAAACAAATAATTTCTCGGATCATCTTTCATTGAGTTTGGGTCTTGTGCTCTACCAACTGTTGAAAAACTTTGGCATGGAGGGCCACCTACTAAAACATCAACTTTTGAATTTTTAATTACATTTTCTATCTGTACATTAATTTCTTCTTTTGTTAAATCTCCACATATTACACTATTCTCAATTTCGTCAGGAGAATAATTATAATATTTCATTCTTTCTTTTATTGTAAGACAAGCTGCTTCATCAAAATCAACATGAACTAAAGATTTAAAATCTTCTTTATAAAAACCTTCACTAAAACCACCACAACCTGCGAATAAATCTATAAATGTTAATTTACTCATCTAATTATTTAATATTTTTTCGTTCATAAATTTCAAATTCAAATCCTAAAAACCAAGAAAACTTTGATAGGTAATCTATACTACAATTGAATTTTCCACTTTCAATTTTAGAAATAGTTGTTCTACTTACTTTCATAATTCCGGCTAATTGTTCTTGATTATATCCTTTTTTTTCTCGGATTTCCCGAATTGATTCCCCTATCTTTAAGCGACAGTCGTGGAGGTAACCTTCCATTGAATTCTCATTTATTTGAGCGTCACTGTTTATCATTTTTTATGCTTCTGTTATTTGTCGTGTAATAATTTCAATAGCTTCTACTTTACCAAGAATATTGTCAAACTCTCTCATCGAATCCTCATCTTTATAAACACCATTTCGGTCATTCCAACACAACCATTCTATTAAATCTAACCTAGACCAAGAATTTAATTCTGTTTCCAAAGCTTCTCCTCTCAATTTCATTAGTTTATAATATGGATGTTTTAGTTTTTCTTCTTCGCTAATGTTTATACTCATAATACTATCTTTTTAATTTTGCTCTCTTATGATTCTTTACTCTAGATTGACAAACAAGGTTCCTAAGTGCTCTACACCATCATAATCAACCACCGTAAGCCAAACATTCGTTTCGACACCATGAACTCCGTTAGAAATATTAACTTCTACTTTTTGTTCACTCACTTTGATCACTCTTCCTTCCACTTGAGAATAGTCAGATTTATTGATGGTTACTTTGTGACCAATTAAATCATTCGTATCGACTTCTACTACTTCTAAATCACCTAAACGAACTGTGTTAATTGGAGGAAAAGATAATCCCGTATTCAAAGCTTGAATATCTGCTCTAGGTCTTTCATCATCTGTAATTACCTCCAAAACGACATACAACTGACTTGGGTTTTCTTCTGGTAATGGTGTATGAAATTTCACGATCTGTCCTTTTTCAATTGGTTTCATAATTAATCCTTTTACGTAGATTATCTCTTATTGTACTGAACAAAAATAGTAAAGCCATCGCAATAAAGTGCAATATACTGAACATTTTATTAACAATTTTATACAATTTCAATAAAATAGTAATTAGGGTAAGGTTGGTACCTAATTTTCAAGTAAAAGATTTCTTTTTTGATCATTATAAAAACAAGGCAAGACGGCTCTGGTGGTGCAAACTACAATCGATTTATAGTTTTATCTAAATGTAGATTTATATATTTCTCTTTCAAAATTAATAAAGTTTCTAGTACTAATTAGATGTATTTAATCACAATATCTATCTATCATTTCTACTATTTCAAGAATTGAAGATTCATTAACCAATGAAAAATCAAACTCTGAGGCAAATCCAATCAGTAAATTTTGTAATTCCTTACGCAGTTCTTCCCTTAGTTCTGTAGATTCTGGATTGTACAGTTTGTATGCTAATTCTCTACCAAATTTATAATTAAGGCGCTCAATGTAATCATCTGAATCTTTTAAATCAACTTTAAAATTATCGTAGTATTCCATGTATTTTTCATTCAATAACCAGAAATATAGCGAAGTGAGTTCCTCTTTAGTACAAGCATTTAAAAAATCAATAATTAAAAGCATCATATCATGTTGTTGCTCGTAATCGGGTAAGTCTCCTAAATAAAAATTTACAGCAACAATTAAGTCTGAAACATTTTGTTTCTCCTCGTAAATTGTAAAACTAAAGTGAGTTAATAATTTTCGGAGCACTACATTCTTTGAATAATTAACCACTATGTTGTTTACTTCTTTGGTTATGTATAGTTTGTCGTCAATTGTAATCATAGCAAATAAATTAAAATAATTATTAATTTTAAATGTAAGAAAAAATTTAAAAAATTTTATAGAAATATAGTTCTCTATAATAGTATTTTGAACTATCAATTAGCAATAAGAGTTACCTGTATTTATTAATCTGCGCCTAAATTATTTAAATAATCAATCATAACTTGTCTTATAGATTTAGGTTGGCTGCTGATTCTTTTTGTTTGTGGAGTTTTTTCTAAGTTTTCTAATGGTGTCATTGTTAGATAGAGATTTTCGTTTGCTCGATTCCATAATCCAAAGATGTACTCCACTCCAGGTTCAATAACGATACGTTCTTTGAAGGTAACTGTTCCAGCGTGCAAAGGACTATCAGGATGGTGTTGATTTTCATTGATAGTCAACTTAAATTTTAATTCATTTGTGTCAACATCATTTTGAACATGACTTGGTCTAATTTTTTTCGGTGGTTTGATTTCATCTTTGAATTCTGTCAAATAACTTAAATGTTCATAGGCATAGATATAATTGTGAGGAGCATTTCTAAAAAGTAGAATAAGATTTTCATTAGCAATTTTTTCTAAGGCTCTTATTAATCTGATATAGGATTCTTTGCCGAGCTGATCCCAATATTTTTTACCTAGTTCTGTAAAATTCATTCCAAGGGAGCTAATTAATACCTCTCTTTCAAAATTGGTCAGGTTATTCCAATTTTTGGTTTCAATAGCTTGCTCAAATTTTTGCTTTAATTTTTTTTGCGCTTCTTTTTTTTCTTGAATCAATTTTTTTTCCTCAAGTTGTTTACAATGTGCACATTTAAAACCTGAATGGGAGTTCCTTTGTCTTTTTACTTTTATAATTTCAATGTATCTAGTAATACTATTAATTGTTTGCATTTCATACCTGTTACAATGCTCGCATAAGAAATCAAAGGATAATTCGCTATGGGTTCCTATAATTTTTTTTAATTCAGTTAAACCAATGCCAAAAGTTAATGCTACTTGTTTTGGATAATGTAAAATTTCATTTTCCTTGAACTTCCAATAATATTTGATAATTTCTTTCTCTGTTTCTGAGCAGTTTTCAGAAATGTACACCTTAAGATTGGCGATTTTTGTGTTTTGATCTTCCATGTAGTGTTATTAAAAAAGCGTGGAACTGTTACTTATTAGCACTATAGGTATCGCCAAACACCAGCACACCAAATAAGAACAGCCCACGCTAGGCATGGGCGTCTTAGTTTTGATATTAGGGTGCTATTATAATTTGGCGATTTTATAGTACTAATTCAAAAGCTAAACACTTTGAGTTATTATATTTTAAGTAATTATCTATACAGAATAGGCATTTTTTTTTGTTAAAAGTCTCAAATTAAATCCTTGGATTTAATAATGTAAAATAAGCTATTTTTTTGAACTTAATCAAGTGAATTTCTTAATGCATTATTCACGATTTCTTTCATACTGATTTCATTTTGAAAAGCTTTTAATTTTAATTTTTTGTAGAGCTCTTTCTCAATGTAAAAAGAAAATTGGACTTCTTCTATTTCTTTGGTAACAATAGGAACAATTTTTTGAATTTTGTTTTGTTGATTGTTAGACTTTACTTTATTTATCAAGTCATTCATGCTTTCTGATTCCATAATTATAGATTTATATGTTTATAGATTTATATGTTACTATAATTGTAGCTTACTACAATTATAGTAACAAGAGTAATATTTCTTTTGTCAGCTGGTCTAACTGACGTTGGGCATTTCTGTCATTTGTAACTCCTTGTAAAACAACGGATCTCGTAAAAGCAACTAAATCACTGATTTGCGTTTTTGCAATGGGTACTTCATATTCTTCTAATCCTATTAAAATATCTAGGGTTAATGTAGTGTTGGGCTTAATCATATTGAATACAACAAGAGTAGCATCAGTTTTATGTTCGTGTTCAATAAGTTTTAAAGTGCTTTTAATAGCCAACAAATCCAGAATTCCGGCTTTAGTTGGAACAAGTATCAGATCTGCTATGCTGATTAATTTTGGTAATTGATTGGATAAGTAAGGAGGAGTATCGATAAAAACAAAATCATAATCCAGGTTTAAAATAGTATTTATATCCTCGACAAATGGAATAATACTGAAACTAGTGATGATCTCTGTTAATTGGCTCAAACTTCCTTGTAAGTCGAAATCGACTACCGCAACTTTTGAGCTTTTAGCTATATTCTGACTGAGGTTAAAGGCAAGAGTGCTCTTGCCTACACCTCCTTTTTGGTGCGTGATTAAAATTATTTTTGGCATGGGTTTTAAAAATTTGATTATGTTTCTCTGTTAGTGCTGATACTCTTTCTCTTCTTCTTTTTATCAGCGTCAGCAATTGCGCAATTTTCAAACTCAGAAGTGCTTTCTTGGGTCACTATTTCATCATTTGGGAAATCATTTAATGTTTGAGTTGTTTTTTCCTTTAAGCCCGCAGGATCTTGAACCATTGTTATGGTTTTCCATAGTTGATGCTTATCAATAGCTGCTTCGAAATTCGTTTGATTGGATTTAATTAATTTATTTAAATCGTATTTCTCTTGAGGACTGCCATTTTTAAAGATATTTTGATTTTTAAATTTTTCAAGCTCTTTGCGCTGGTATTTAAAATGTTCATCAAATGTTTTTTCATTCATATCAATCCACTTTACTCGATCAAATCCCACTTGATATTCATTGTCACCAATAGTTCTATTGGTTAGTTTTTCATTACAAGTAGGACTTAATTTCAATTTTTGTGTCTTATCTTTCCGTGATACAATAACGTGTATATGCGATTGAAGACCTTGTTTAAATGTGCCTGACTTTACACTCTTATCAGCTACTTCCTTATCAGTACCTTTAAATTTTCTAAAATGCTCAATCTTTCCAAAATAAACCAAATCAGCCCCGGTTTGAACTCCTTTGTCTTGTCGATTGAAGTTTAAAGCGTAATTGTCCATTACTTTTCTTCCAAAATCTGTTATGAGCCTGTTATACTCTTCTAATTCCATCAACGATAGATCCCAAACACTTTTTACATTATTTTTTCCAGATGCTAAAAAAGCAATGTGTTGGAGTTCGTTCTTGCTAAAAGAAATGGTAGGTGCGAAATATTTAGAATCATTTGCTCCTAGTTTCTTTTTATTTGCGTCAATGGAACTTATAACCTCAATTGTACTAATGTTTGTCTTTAATGCATTAAAGAATCCTTGTTTTCGGCTCTCCAACTGTAAAGCTTCTTCGCTAGAAGTAGACTTTCTTATACTCATATCTAAGTATTGATTTTCTTTTTCTAAATACAAAGCCAGATTTGAACAACTACCTTTATTGTCTGCTCCAAGTGAACTGTGCGGTTTAGAAATCGGCATTATGAAAACAGCGTTTTAATTTTGTCAATTGCTCCCGATTTATTTTTGTCATCTAATAATCGGCAAAGAATTACTAAAGCTTTTTGGGTTTTTTGTAATTCAGCATTAACAAGTTTGGTTCTGTCACTATCAGTATTGTTTATTTTATTTAAGAACTCTAAATATTTTTTTTCAGTAGCACCAATGTTCTCTGAGTTCTTATTTATTTGTTTTACAATTAAATCCTTTAATTTATCAATTTCTATTTTTTGCGAATTTTGATAATCAAAAACATCTTGCCTTAAAGGTTTCAAAATGTCCCGCTCTTGAACTTTTAAAAAAGAAACAATTCTTTTATCCAAAGCAGAAACCATTGCCGAAGGATCTTTGTTCACAGCATCTTTTGGATTAATGCCTGTTTTTTTAAAATAGTAGATCATTTCTTCAACTAAAGTACCATAATTTAACCTTAAACTTTCAGATAACTTCGCAAGCTCCTTATGTGGTTTTTCCTCAATCAAAATGCTTTTTTTGGTCATAATTATATTTTTTATAATTGTAAATCAATTAGTTAAGTTGTTATTTATATTTTCGCTATAAAAGAGTATAAATATATTTTGTACAAATTGCCTTGTTTACAAGGCTTGGCCTCGCAGAGCAAGTAGGATAGGGGTTTTTCCGCCCCTGTCCTACTTGCTTTTCTAAACACAGCAGCACTACTCCATTTGTCAATACGAGATACACTTATTAGAAATTGTATTTGATTTGGAACTAATAACTTTCATTATTGTCTTGAGGATCTGTAAATTTTGTTTTGCTTTCATCAAAAAATAATCCTTTTCTATCTAAAGATCCATTTCGATGTTTTGCAATTATGAACTCTGTATTTGCTCCTTGTCTCAACATTGCATCATCAAGTTCAATTCCATAATATGAAGGACGATAAATAAAAGCAACTAAATCGGCATCTTGTTCAATTGCTCCAGATTCGCGTAAATCTTTCAGTAAAGGTCTCCTATCAGATCTATTTTCAACATCCCTACCTAATTGAGAAAGCACTATAATGGGAATATTTAATTCCTTTGCTAATCGTTTCAAGGATCTAGTAATCGTAGCTATTTCTTGCTCTCTAATACTATTTTTATTTAATAATTTACAACTCATTAGTTGCAAATAATCGATAATTACCATTCTAATCCCAAATTTCCTATGCCAGAAACGTATTTTTGCAATAACATCATAAACATCAGATGATTGGTCATCAAAGTATGCTGGATATTTCTCCATTTTGCCTTTTAAAATGATGAACTCTTCAAAATAAATACTTTCATTGAATCCTGTTCTTAATAATTGATTCAAATCAAAATTACTATTACAAGCAACCAATCTTGTCATTAATTGCTCTGAACTCATTTCACATGATATAAAGCCTACAGGTATATTTTGTTTTATATTTTCGAGCATTGTTTTAAGAACTAAGCTCGTTTTACCCATTCCAGGACGTGCGCCGATAACAATTAAATCAGAATTTTGCCAACCATTAGTAATTGCATCTAGTTTTTTGAAACCAGTAAAACAACCTGATAATTCATTACTTTTTTTTAATGTTAAAACCTCAATTCGTTTTCCAATTCTAGTTAATCCTTCTTTCATTGATAAATCTGAAACACCGGTCGAAGTTTGTTCTCTAAGTGAACCAATATTCCTTTCAGCATGAGCCATCAATTCAAATATATCCTTCTCCACATCATAAGCTAATGCAGATAATTCAGCATTATCAAAAATCATTTTTCGTCTTATGTAATATTGTATTAATATTCTACAATGAAATTCAATATGAGCTGACGAGGATATCTTTTGTGTAAGCTCAATCAAATAAATATCTCCCCCAATTGAATTTAGCAAGCCCATTGTACGTAGGCTAGAAGAAACAGAAAGTAAATCAATAGGAGCTCCTTCTTGATATAATTTCTGAATGGATTTAAAAATACTTACATTTTCAATTTTGTAAAAAACTTCAGGGCTTTTTAAAATTAACAGACACTCGTGAGCACCATTCATTGAAATCATCATTGCTCCAAGAACTGCCTCCTCAATATCAATTGCGTGTGGTAGTAATTTCCCCTTTTCAAGTTCGATTACTCGATTTGAATCATTTTTTCTAAATTCTTTGGCTTGAGATTCCATTAACTTAAAGGTTTTTGCATATAAGCAGGTTTAGATTCGTCAGTCGTTGGCTTTCTATTTTTATCTCCTTTAAGATTGTCGAGATAATTAATTGTAAATCTTGTCAATCTTGCTTTTATTTTTTTTAAAGTAAATTCTAATGACTCCTCATCAACTTTACAATTGAATACTTCTTTGAATTTTTCAAACTCCTGATTAGAAAACTCGTTCCTAAATCTCGTTAGAAACATTCCCCATTCCAAGGGAGAATCGTTCATAAAAAAGGTGATAGCATCTTCTCTATTTGTGTTTATATCTGGTTTATTATCTGTTCCTATTATACATATAGGAATTTCTACTAATCCATTTGTGCATTTTTTAGCTTCCATTTGTGGTTTTTTAGACATCGAGCCGTTCCTTTTAGAAGCCCCCTTTTCCTTTAAATATTCGTCTGAAAAAGTATACCAATTTGTCCTATCGAAAGAATTTTTGTTAAAGTTCCCAATCTCAATTACATTCATATCACTTAATTTTTTAATGATATATCTTACTCGATTTTCTGTCCAAAAAGGAAACAATGTCAAAAATGCTTTGTTTGAATTATAAGTCCAAAATTTCCCATTGTAAAAATGCTTGTTGTTAGCTTGATTTTTACTAATCCAGAAATCAATATTCTTAATCATTACAGCACAATCAACGCCATAATTACTTGCATCTTCAACATTAAAACTATACTCCATTAAAATTATTTTTGTATTGATCAGCTTGCGACTAAAAGCATGTATTATTAGTATCCACAGGCACGACTTCATTATGAAAAGCGATAATTTTTAAAAAGCATTATCTACTTCTTCAAATACTTTGGTTTAGTTGCCCTAGTGCCACTTGAAATCATCTCTTTATATTTATTAATCTTTTCAGCCTTCGTTTCCTTTGAAGGTAATTTAAGGGCTTTGCCTGGTACAGCATCCCCCTTAACATTACCAAGACTATCAATAATTACAATAGCCTGCTCAAACGTCTCCCGCAAGACATTATATTTTTCAATTGAAATGGTTATAGTTTTTTGCATAATCTTTCACTATTTCTTTTTTAAAATTTCAAGAACACTTTCTACGCAAACAGCAACTTCTTTATCCAGGAGTAAACAATTCCAAAATTTTTTAAGCTTTAGAGAATTTATATCTGGATAGTAAAAAATTACTATTGTTCTAAAAGCTTCATAAGATTTAAATCCTAAATAAAAATACTCTCTCAACACTGTCGCACATTTTGCATAGGCTTCAAAACGAAGAACTGTAACTTTTTCTCTGTTTGAAATATTCAAAATGGAAATATTTTCATTTAAAATATTCCCACTAGGAATATTTACTATATTTTTGGTGTTATTATTCATAAAAATGTTCGCATATTAATTATTACTATACAAATATAGTAAAATAAACATATTTGTATAGCATTTATTAAAAAATAAATATAGTATGAAGAAATTAATTAAATCCAATAAAAAACAGAAGCTAATTTATATACTAGATTTTGTGAGTGCATTAGACTTATCTGCTTACCACTTATCTAGGAATACTAATTTAACTGAAGCAGGAATTTTAAGGATTTTAAATGGAACTGTAAAAAACCCTCATGAAAGCACACTAAATGAAATAATCTCATATCTTGATTCAATTGGGACTCCAACTCCACAAGTCATTAGTCCATCAATAAACAATAAAGATCTATGTAATATTGAGATAGAAAACAAAACTGAATCGTCGAGTGAAATACAAGAACAAATAAATGAGTTAAAAAAAATAATTCTTGTATCAAAAAAAATAAATCAATCCTGTGATCATCATGAAGAAATGTTAAGATTAAAAGAACATCATCTGAAACTCTTGAACGTATATGAAGAACTAACTGATAAAGAAGATTTAGAGTAGCTCTTCTTCCGAGAATCACTCTAAAAAAAATCGAATAATATTAACAGCAACGTACTATTTAAGAAATAAAATTTGAATAAAACCATTCGATTTTGCAATGAACAAAAAGTGAACAGAATCTTATAAAATCAATTTTTAAAATACTTGCAAAAAATTAACAATCAACTAATTAGCTTTTTAATAAACAACAATAGAGAATCCCTCTTTCTCCGCCAGTAGAAAAACAAGTGGTATCAAAACCCCGTAAATCTTATGATTTACGGGTTTTTTGCTTTTACTACATATTCAAATTATTCATCTAATCTCATCCTTAAAGAGACTAAATCTAGACCCTAACAAATGCAACAATTAGGGTCTCGCTAAATCTCCTTAAAGCCTGCAAACATTATGTTTTATAACCAGTTCAACGACTGGTTCACTATTTAAACATCTTGTTTGGTATTCTTAAGAAATTTAAATTGAGTAAATAATTAAAAGGTCACCACCATGAAAACAAAAATCACATTACACTTTTATACTAAAAGCACCAAAGCCAACACTTCAGGTCAATTACCAATCTATATTAGATTGACTATGGATGGAAAACGAATGGAATTCAGTTCAAAGGAATTCATTGATGCAGCAAAATGGTCAACCGAATTGTCAAAAATGAAAGGAACCTCAGAGGAAGCCCGTTCATTAAATAAATACCTTAATTTGATGAAATCAAAAATATTTGACATTCAGATGGAATTAATTCACAAAAACGAATTGCTGACACTTGAAGTTTTCAAAAACAAATTACTAGGTATCGAAGAACGTCAAAGAACCCTCATCCCTATCTTACAAGACCACAACAATAAAATCAAAGAATTGGTACCCATAGAATATACCTTATTAGTCAATAAAACTTAGATTGAAAGCTTTATAATATTTAAATATCATAAAATTAAAACACAAAAAGAATAACACTAAAATCCTAAAAGCCAATGAGTTATTTTATTACAAATAAATTAAATTTATTTATTATATAGCAATAATTATTAAATATTAACACTAAGTTTGTAATAGAATACCACCTAAGTAATTACAATATAATATAACAAGATGAGCTTAAAAGATTTATTAGACAGTAGTACAGACAAAAGTCTTTCTGGACAAAAGTGGCATATGCTAAGACAAGCAATCGTAAAAAGATTACTATCTGCTGGCAATGCTACAATAGCAGAATTAAGTTCTGAACTACAATCTAGTGTTCCAACGGTAACCAAAGCTGTCAACGAATTATTATCAGAAGGCTATGTGGTAGATCTTGGAAAAGTCTCTAATAGTGGCGGAAGACGACCTTCTCTCTACAGCATCAATCCAACTTGCGCTTACTTTTTAGGGGTAGAAGTCAATATAGCCAGCATGTCTATTGGGTTACAAAATATTAAAAATGAGTTTGTTAGTATCGAACTAGGAACTGCTTTTGTTTTAGAAAACACACAAGAGTCGCTTTTGGAATTCTGTAATTTGATAAATTCGTTTATAGAAGACAGTTCAGTTGAAAAAAAAATGATTGTGGGAGTTTGTATTAACTTTTCAGGTCGTATTAATTCAATGGAAGGATTTAGCTACAATTATTTCTTTAGTGAAAACAGACCATTGACAGAAATTATTTCGGATCAATTAGAACTCCCAGTTCACTTAGAAAATGATACAAGAGCAATGACTTTTGGGGAATATTGCGAAGGTGTTGTTGATGATGAACAAAATATAATATTTGTAAATTACAGTTGGGGTGTGGCAATAGGAATGATTACTGATGGCAAACTTTATTATGGAAAATCTGGTTATTCGGGTGAATTTGGCCACAGTACGATCTTTAATAATGAAATTATGTGTCAGTGCGGCAAACTCGGATGTCTAGAGACTGAAATTTCTGGTTGGTCCTTAGTAAACCAGTTCAAGGCCGCTTTAAAAGAGGGGAAACAGTCAAAAGTAGTTCTTGATCAAAGTTCTTCAGCTTTGCAGCACCATGCCATTATTTCTGGTGCTATCAACTTAGAAGATACTTTGTGTGTCGATTTAGTAACAAGGCAAAGTGAGAAAATGGGACGCTATTTGTCTATTCTACTTAATATCTTCAATCCCGATCTATTGGTAATTGGCGGTGATTTTGCACAATTAGGAGAATACGCTCTTTTACCTATTCAGTCTTCATTAAAAAAATATTCCTTAGGTTTAGTTAACCGGGATATGAAACTTAAAAAATCAACTTTAGGCCGTCGTGCGGGAGTTATTGGGGCTTGTTGCGTTATTAAAGAAAAGATGTTATCTCCATTAATAAACATCTAGAAATACTTCTTAATTTCAATTATTAAATTTATTTAATAATTACATTGTATTTATTAAATTTATTTATATATTTACAACGTGATAATAAATAAAGCGGAAAACAATTCGGATTTAAAATTGTTTTTTTAATAATTTTTCTACTTTCTCTGCTAAAAGGGGGCAAGAAAAAACTTTTATTCAATAAAAAAACGTGAAAATTACTATTGCAAAAAGAGATAAGTCTTTTAAGATTATTATCTCTAAATGTATTTTGACTGTATTATTGTCTCTATTGAAATCTTTTTGATAATGATGATTAATCTTCTAAAATAAAGCAAGATTTTAAGATTGCTAACCTATAAAATTACAAAATTGGGAATGCCCTTTTTTATACAATATTCATTTGTCTCCATAAAAAAGCCAGCAGATGCTGGAAACATTGCTGGCTGGTTCTTAATAAAAAGAATTGTAGTTGGAAAACAAATAAATAAACCAAGAAGGAAGAATAATTATTAACCTAACCATTACAAAAGTATGTATTTATTACCAAAAAGCAAGCCGAAAAATTATTGGCTCAGCCCTTCCCTAGGGAAAGCAATGAAATTAACATCCTTATTTCTAGTAGCTTTTACTGCACAAGCATCGGCTTCAGTTGCTTCAAAGACTGTTGTTTTTTTAGAACAACAAAGTATCGTTACAAAAGAAGAAAACAAATTAGGCCTAATCCAAAAGAAAATTACAGGAAAGGTAACTGATGAAAAAGGAGAATCTTTACCTGGAGTAAATATTATTGCTAAAGGCACTACTATTTCAACACAAACCGATTTTGATGGTAATTTTACTATTGAAGTACCGGATACAGTTACAACCCTAGTGGTATCCTATATAGGTCTTCAAGAGCAAGAAGTGACTATTGGAAACTCACCGCTAAGCATTGTACTTAAAGAAGTCGGACAACAAATGAATGAAGTAATTGTTGTTGGTTATGGTTCCCAAAATAGAAGAACCTTAAGTACTTCAGTTTCTAAACTAGATAAAAAAGTATTAGAAAATGTTCCTTATTCTAACGTAACACAAGCATTACAAGGAAACGTTACGGGTTTAGTAGTACGTACTTCTTCTGGACAACCTGGAAAAGCATCAAATATTTTAGTTCGTGGAGGAACTTCTATTGATAATCCAGCAGGAGCAACACCAATGTATATTGTCGATGGAGTTATTAGAACACAAATTGATGATATTAACTCTTCTGATATTGCATCTTTACAAGTATTAAAAGATGCTGCGGCAACCTCCATTTATGGTGCCAGAGCTTCAAATGGGGTTATTATTGTTACCACATCGACTGGTAAAGCTGGCGTGACTAAAATCACTTATAATGTTTCTACTCAAAATAGTCAAATCGGAAAAAAATATGACTTTTTAGATGGCGGGGACTATATTAGACTACAACGCTTAGGTTTGTATAATGCTGCCGAAATAGCAGGACTTACTACAACTACTGGTATTGCCAGATTAGGACAATTAACTGGGGCAACGCCCGCTGGTACAGGTAATAATTTATTATCAAATACACCATTTGCCACTTTATTGAAATCAAATTTATCAGCTACAACAATTCAAGGCTTACAAGCCAAAGGATGGCAAGAAATTGTTGATCCATTAAATGCTAACAATACAATTATGTATAAAAGCACAAATTGGAATGATGTTTTATTTAAAAACGCAATTACCCAAAATCATACTTTAGGTTTTAGTGGAGGTAGTGATAAAGGTGTATTCGATTTAAGTTTAGGTTATTTAAAAGGAGATGGTATCACTATATTTACTGGATACCAACGTTTTACAAGTAAATTAAACGCTTCCTTGCAAGTAGCCGATAACTTTACCTTAAATGGTAGAGTGTTATATTCTAAATCAAGCAATAACCAAGTAGTAGCCAGCAGTGTTGTTTTTAATAGATACTTAGGTAATTCTCCAACAACTAAACTCTATTTAGAGGATGGCACATTAGCTCCTGGGCAGAATAACATTAATGGAAATCCATTATACCAAATGGGTAAAATGAAGGGAATTAATGAGAATAATAAATTACAAATGAGTGTTGATGGTGATCTAAAACTTACTACTGATTTAACGTTTACTCCCTCTTTATCGCTGTATAATGAAAATGAAAACGATAATACTTTCCAACAAGCTTTCTTAAGTGGTAATAATGGTTTAGTTGACAATACTCGTACAGCCACTAGATTAAGTAATCAAATTACTCAATATCAATACGAAGGAGTTTTTACTTACGTTAAAAATTTAGAAACTATAGGAGACTTTCAAGCAAAACTTGGTGCATCTAAATTTGACAGAAGCATAAAAACCTTTAATGCATCTGGAAAAGGAAGTCCTTCTGACCTAGCACAGACTTTAGATTCTTCACCAATACCGGTTTCAGTATATAGTAACAACACAAGATTAATATTGAATAGTGTTTTTGGTCGTGTAAATTACGATTATAAAAGCAAGTATTTTGCAACAGCTTCATTTAGATATGATGGTGCTTCTAGTTTAGGACCGGACAATAAGTATGGCTTTTTCCCTGGATTATCTGTGGGTTGGAATGCACAGGAAGAGAAATTTTGGTCAGTGATGCCTGAAGCCGTTTCTTCTTTAAAACTTCGTGGAAGTTATGGGGTAAACGGAAACTTAGGTACTTTGGGTGATTTCCAAGCAGGTGGATTATATTCTGGATCTGCTAACGGATTCGCTAATAGTTATAATGGTCAATCAGCAATTATCAACTCTCAAATCGCAAACCCAGGTTTAAAATGGGAACAATCTCAAACTTTTAATGCTGGTTTTGATTTAGGTTTTAATCAAGATAGAATTAGATTAATTGGAGATTTTTACAATAAATTAACTTCTGATTTATTAACAAACTTAACGCTTCCTTCTAATAGTGGTTTCTCTACTGTTCTAACGAACTTGGGAGGATTGAGAAGTAAAGGATTTGAATTAGAATTGAATGCCAATGTTTACAATCAAAACGATTTGAAAATTAACTTTGGAGCTAATATCTCTCACAATACAAACGTTATCGAGAAACTTCCATTTAATGGCAATACAAATAACCGAATTGGAGGAACTGAGATCTGGGATAAATCTAGCGGAAGCTATAAATATGTTGGAGGATTACAAGAAGGCAACAAAATTGGTGATTTTTATGCCCACAAACAATTATACATTCTTTCTACTCAAGCAGAGGCAGATGCATACAACCTGTTAGTACATGATAATTATGTTACAAAAACAGGTCTTACTGGAGGTAATCCAACAGGAAAGAAATTCGCTGGTGATGCTGTGTTTGAAGATACAGATAATAATGGCGTAATAGATAGTAGAGATAGAACCTTCATGGGTAATATGTTTCCAAAATTCACAGGTGGTTTTAATTTAAATGCTGAGTACAAAGGATTTTCGTTAGCCGTTAGAACTGATTACTCACTTGGAGCTACAATTTATAATGAAGCGAGAGCACGTTTTGTAGGTCAATTTCAAGGTAATTACGGATTATTGGCTGAAAGCTTACAATCTTGGCAAAAAGAAGGAGACATAACTAATGTTCCTCGTTACCGTTGGGCTGATCAAACCAACCAAAACAACTTATTTAGATCTGAAGCAAGTGGCGCTAGTTATAACAACAATATGTTTCAAGGAAATAGTCGTTATTACGAAAGTGGAGATTACCTATGTTTAAGAGAAGTTACCATCAGTTATACTCTTCCAAAATCAATGATCGAAAAAATAAGATTGACAAACATACGTGTCTATCTTACAGGAAGTAACTTATACTATTTCACCAAATACAGTGGTTTAAATCCAGAAGTTCAAGGTATTGACGGAGGTTCTAGTCTTGGATTACTTGATTCAGGAGCTAAAGGAACTTATCCTGTTCCTAGAAACATTATACTAGGTTTAAATATTGGTTTGTAAATTTTAACAATAAATATCATGAAAAAGAAAATTCTATTATATACAATGCTTTTTACAGGTTTTATAGTACTGAACTCGTGTCAGGATGATTTAGATCTAAAATCTGAAAGTGTAATCACTGCTGCTAATTTTTGGAAAACAGAAGATGATGCTAAAGCAGGCGTAAACGGTATGTACTTTAACTTTAGAACTCAAACCCAACAGAATTACTATTTGTTGGGAGGAGCAAGAAGTGCTGAAATTACTAGTGGTGTTCAATCTCCTCTAACTTTAGCAAATTACTATAACAATAACTTAACTGCACAAAATATTGATGTGGATTGGGCTGGTTTGTATACCGTAATTCATCAGGCAAATTTAGTTTTGAAATATGTTCCTGGAATTCAATTTAGTCCTACAACACTAAATGAGCAAAAGAGATACATTGCCCAAGCCTATTCAATGCGTGCTTTAGCTTATTTCATTATGGCACGTTCTTGGGGTGGAGTACCAATTGTGACAACACCTACAGAAAATACCAATCAAGCTGAATATATTATTCCTCGTAACACTATAGAAGAAGTATTTACTTTTATAAAAGCAGATATCGAATCAGCTCTTGCTAATTTCCCAGATGCAACCAATAATAAAACACAATTGTCATTGGCTTCTGTAAATGCATTAAAGGCGGATGTAAATTTATGGACAGCCAAACAACTAGGTGGCGGAAATACTGATTTAAATACAGCCTTAGCAGCAATTAATGCTATTCCTGCAGGACCCGCTTTATTGCCTAATTTTAAAGATGTTTTTGCTTATACAAATAAAGGAAATAATGAAGTGCTTTTTGCAGTCCGCTATTCTGTTACTGACGTACCTTCTTCCCTATCAGACAACTGGAATTCTTTTATGTTTGTAGGACCTGCTGATTTTGCACCGCTAAGTGCTGCAACGGCTACTGCAACTTTTGGAACTTTAGGTACAGGTGCTGGTAATGCTGGTATTTCGAGAGTACAACCTGATATTACACGATTTAATTTTGCTTCAACTGATACTAGAAAAGCAGCAACTTATTTAACATTGATGAACGGAACTACACCGGTTGTAACTGGATTAGTGAAATACAATGGAACTGTAGATGGAGCAATCAGAAGATTTGTGAGCGATGTAATTATATATCGTTGGGCGGATATTTTGTTAATGAAAGCAGAAATTAAAAATGCTTTAGGCCAAGATCCAACTGCTGAAATGAATCTGGTAATGCAAAGAGCTGATGCTTCTGCATCATTTACAAATGGTAGCCAAGCAGCCAATAATGATATTATTTTAAACGAACGTTTAAAAGAATTAGCATTTGAAGGTAAAGCATGGTGGGATTTAGTACGCTTTAACAAAACAAATTTAGTTCCTTCAATGGCAGGAAAAAAAGTATTATTCCCTATATCGCAAAACACGATTAACTTCAATCCAAAAATTACTCAGAATCCATAAAAAAATTGGATTTATGAAATACAATTTAAATAGTAAACCGGGAATATTTAAGTTCCCGGTCTATTTAAAAACCATAAATAAAAGACAATTTAAAAAAATACCTCATGAAAATTCAACACTTACAAGGACTTATTTCAGCGCCTTTTACACCCTTTGATAGCAATGGAAAATTAGATGTTAGTCTAATTCCTGATTACTATTCTTTTCTAAAACAAAATGGAGTAACAGGCGCTTTTATAAATGGTTCAACAGGAGAAGGAGTTTCTACAACAGTAGCAGAAAAGAAAGCGGTTGCTCAAGCTTGGGCTGATTGTAGTAATCATGATGCCGATTTTAAAGTAATGGCATTTTTAGCTGGTACCTGTCTTGCAGATTGTATCGAATTGGCTAAACATGCTTATGAAATAGGTTTATATGCTGTTTCTTTAACAGGACCTTTTTATTTCAAACCAGCAAATGTTGATGTGTTAGCACAAATTTGTATTGAAGTAGGAAAAGAAGTACCGAACATGCCTTTTTATTACTATCATATTCCAGTATTAACAGGTGTGAATTTTCCAATGTTTGATTTAATTCAAGCCCTAGACGGAAAACTTCCAAACTTTGCAGGTGTAAAATATACACATGAAGATTTCATGGATTTCCAAAGTTGTATGAGCTATGAAAATGGGAAATTCGACATGCTTTGGGGACGTGACGAAAATATGTTATCCGCATTAGTTTTAGGAGCCAAAGGTGCTGTAGGAAGTACTTTCAATTATGCTGCGCCATTGTATTATGATTTAATTGATGCGTTCAATGCCAATAATTTAGTTAAAGCACGTGCTTTACAGCAAAAGGCCATTAATATGATTCGCTTATTAGGGAAATACGGCGGAATCTCTGTAGGAAAAGCGTACATGAAAGTGGTAGGATTGGATTTAGGTGAATTTAGATTACCTGTCAAAAACATGAGTGCTGACCAATTTGAATTATTTAAAAAAGATGTAGAAAGTCTAAATTTTGAAGATTTCAAATCAAAATAGCTAGTTCGCCAATTTCAAAACAAGCACTATGAACAAATCTATTTTTTCCTTAATTTTTATATCCCTTATTATGTCAACAACTGATGCATTTTCTCAAAAAACAGATGTAAGCCACATCGAATGGAAAACGGCAGCCCAATTACAAAATGAAGACGGAACTCTTTCTCTAGGCTTCGCAGGAGCTATAAACGGACTAAGTAATGATATTTTTCTTGTAACTGGTGGTGCAAATTTTCCTGATAAAATGCCTTGGGAAGGAGGAAAAAAAAGCTATTCAAAAGTGATTCACGTATTACAAAAATGCAAAGATCAATTTACTTGGATTAAAGATGTAAAAAGTGTACTACCAGAAGCTATCGCTTACTGTGGAAGTACATCCACAGATTTAGGCGTAGTATATGTAGGTGGCGAAAATGAAAATGGGCTTTCTAATAAATCGTATCTCTTAAAATGGAATGCAGACCTGAAAGAAGTTGAAATAAAATCGTTACCAGATTTCCCTTTAACAATAGCAAATATAGCGCTGACCCACATTGGCAATGTAGTCTATGCAGTTGGCGGTGATGAGGCAAAACAATCTTCTGACTTTTTTACAAGTCTAGATTTAAATGATACAAAACCAGCGTGGAAAACATTACCCAAATTACCTTTGGCTTTAGCCAATGCAGTAGTAATTGCACAAAAAGGAAAAAATGGAACTAACATTTATGTTTTAGGAGGAAGAACAAAAACACCTTCAGGAATAAGCGATTTACACAATACCACTTTTGTTTTTAATATAAAGAAACAAAGTTGGGAGAGTGCCGCAACAATCTCGGATGGGAAAAAAAGTACAAACTTTTCAGCTGGAGCTGGAGTAGCTGTTGGATCGCACTCTATTTTAATTGTTGGTGGAGATAATGGTATTATTTTTAATAAAATTGAAACCTATTTATCCCAAATTACCCAAGCAGAATCTCCTGTACAGAAAGAAAACCTCATCGCTGAGAAAAATAAGTTAGTAATAAATCATCCCGGATTCTATAATGGAATTTTATTATACAACACACTAACAGACCAATGGTCAAAAGTGGGTGAATTACCTTTTCTGCCTCAGGTTACGACTCCGGCTCTTATTTGGGATAAAAAAATAATCCTATCAAATGGAGAAATAAAACCAGGAGTTCGCACCCCTGCAATAATGTTGGGCACAATTAAAAAATAAAAGTAAATAGTTTAATCTATTATTTCTTCCCCAAAATAGCAGATAAAACTTGAAAATAAAGCAAATTTAAACATGAAAGAATCAAAATATTATCCTTGGATTGTTGTAGGCTTACTATGGATCGTCGCATTGCTAAACTATATGGACAGACAAATGCTGGCAACAATGCGTCCTTCAATGGAAACAGATATTCCTGAATTAGTATCTGGTGAAAACTTTGGACGATTAATGGCAATATTTCTTTGGATTTATGCTTTAATGAGCCCTATATCTGGTATTATAGCTGACAAATTAAACAGAAAATGGCTAATTGTAGGTAGTTTATTTGTGTGGTCAGCAGTAACGTATGCAATGGGATATGCAACAACTTACAATCAGGTATATTGGTTAAGAGCTTTGATGGGAGTAAGTGAAGCGCTGTATATTCCAGCAGGTTTATCACTTATAGCCGATTACCATCAGCAAAAAACAAGATCTCTTGCCATTGGTATTCATATGACTGGACTTTATGTGGGTTCTGCATTAGGAGGTTTTGGAGCTACCATCGCAGCTACTTATTCTTGGCATACTACTTTTCATTATTTTGGAATAATTGGCGTTTTTTATGCTTTTGCTTTGGCTTTCTTTTTAAGAGAGAAAAAAATTGGTCAAATAAAAACTACTGATTCTGATTTGATAGTAACAAATGAAAAAAAATCGCTCTTTAAAGGCTTAGCTTTATTATTTACTAACATCTCTTTCTGGGTTATCTTATTCTATTTTGCCATAATAAGTTTACCAGGCTGGGCTACAAAAAACTGGTTGCCTACCCTATTTTCAGAAAACTTAGGAATTCCAATGGAAGAGGCAGGTCCTATAGCAACTATCGCCATCTCCTTTTCATCTTTATTAGGAGTGATTTTCGGTGGTATTTTATCAGATAAGTGGGTTCAAAAAAATATAAAAGGTAGGGTTTATACTAGCGCGATTGGTCTGAGTTTAACGATTCCAGCTTTGTTGCTAATTGGTTTTGGAGATTCCTTATTCAATGTGGTAGGTGCTGCACTTTGCTTCGGTATTGGATACGGAATGTTTGATGCGAATAACATGCCTATTATATGTCAGTTTGTTTCTTCAAAACACCGGGCAACGGCCTATGGCGTTCTAAATATGACTGGAGTTGGTTGTGGTGCATTAGTAACTTCGCTTTTAGGTAAATCCTCGGATAGTGGGACTTTAGGCTCGGGTTTTGCTTTGATGGCAGGAGTTGTTATAATTGCATTAGTAGTTCAAATCAGTTTTCTGCGTCCAAAAGTGAATGATTTTGTCGATGCCTAAAATACACTAGTATCTTTTACTAAGTTCAAAATTTGTTTTAAGTTGGTTTTTGGTTTTTATCTGTTAAGGCGGAAGCTAGTGTTCCGCCTTGCGGATAATTTATGCCCATTTTTAATAATTTCTGAAAAAAAAACATGAACACAATGAAAAGGAATCTATTTTTAGTAGTCTTTTTGATTTCAATAATCATTCATTTTGAGTCATTTGCACAAAAAACAAAACTCAAGGTAGCTTGTATTGGAGATTCCGTTACAGCGGGTTATCTCTTGTCTGATGCTACAAATGAATCCTATCCTTCGCAACTTCAAATCTTGATGGGCGGACAATATGAAGTGAAAAATTTTGGATATAGTGGAGCAACACTTTTGAAAAAAGGAAGCACCCCATACTTCAAAACCAAGGAATGTGCTGATGCTATTGCATACAGACCTGATATTGCAATTATTCATTTGGGATTAAATGATACAGATCCACGAAATTGGCCGAATTACAATGCCGAATTTGATGCAGATTACACTTGGTTAATAGACATCTTAAAAAAACAAAATCCGGCAGTCAAAATTTACATCTGTCGATTAACTCCCATATTTAATGAGCATCCTCGGTTTAAATCGGGAACCAGAGATTGGTTTTGGCAAATTCAATCTCATATCCCCAACATTGCAAAAGCAAATCAAGTTGGTTTAATTGATTTGCATGAAAAGTTATACCATCGTCCCGATCTTTTTCCTGATGCTTTACATCCAACGAAAGAAGGAGCAACTATTCTGGCCAAAACCGTTTATGAAAACATCACTCAAAATTATGAAAGATTAAAATTAGCAGCTGTTTTCACCGACAATATGGTTTTGCAACGCAATCAAACTATTCCAGTTTATGGAACAGCTAATGGAGGTGATACCATAGAAGTAACTTTTAAACAACAAAAAAAGAACGTCATTGCCGACGAATATGGAAAATGGAAAATTATTTTCCCTGCCATGACACAAGGCGGACCTTATGAAATGACTATTCAATCTAAGGAAGCAAAAATTGCTTTGAAAAATATTCTGGTTGGGGATGTTTGGTTTTGTTCCGGACAATCCAATATGGCATTTCAGCTTCAAAATTCAGAAAATGGTTCGGCAGAAGTAAAAAAAACAATCGCTAATACTACTATCCGATTATTTAATGCCAAACCGATTCGTGAAACTGATGAAACGGCTTGGGATGCTGCTACTTTGTTAAAAACCAATCAGCTACAGTTCTTTTCTGGAAATTGGTCAGTATGTGATTCAACAAGTACCAAAGATTTCTCGGCCATTGCTTATTACTTTGGTAAAAACATTGCCCATGAAGAAAATGTACCTGTGGGTTTAATTCAAGTTGCCGTTGGCGGATCACCAATAGAATCTTGGATTGACAGATACACCTTGGAACACGACGATAAAGTAGTTGATGTATTAACCAACTGGCGTAAATCGGATTTCATCATGCCATGGGTCAGAGAACGTGCCAATGTAAATTTGAAAAATGCTGAAAATGTTAAACAACGTCATCCCTATGATCCTTGTTACAATTTTGAAGCTGGAGTGGAAGCCTTTACAAAATTTCCAATAAAAGGCGTGATTTGGTACCAGGGTGAAAGCAATGCCCATAATGTTGACTTATATGAACATCTCATGCCAAAATTAGTCGGAAGTTGGCGCAAAGCTTGGGACACTAACCTACCCTTCTATTATGTTCAATTATCAAGTATAGATCGACCAACTTGGCCCGCATTCAGAGATATGCAAAACAGATTGCAAAACAAAATACCAAATAGCCATATGGCAATTAGTATGGATTATGGCGATTCTATAAATGTGCATCCCATTAAGAAAAAAGAAGTCGCCGATCGTTTAGCACTTTTGGCCTTGCGTTACACCTATGGAAAAGCTATACTAGCGAATGGTCCTGTTGTTTTAAATGCCATACAGCAAGGAGAAAACATTATAGTTTCATTTGCTTTTGCAAAACAATTATCTACTTCAGACAAAAAAAAACTAATTGGCTTTGAAATAGTAAACGACAAGGGAATTCACATCCAAACCAAAGCAACTATCGTGAAAAACCAAGTATTAATTATTATCCCGAAAGATGAAAAAATAAAAACAGTTTTATATGCATGGAAACCTTTCACTAAAGCCAATTTAGTGAATGAAGCAGGACTTCCATGTTCCACTTTTAAACTCGAATTGAGTCCTGCCACTGAAAACTAAAAAAAGTCAAATCCATTATTTATTGACTAAACGAGATAAAAAAATAACATCTAGTACAACATAAAAAATACTAGTTACAAAACATATATTAAAAAATGAGCTATTCAAAAACAGATCTTCTCAGCTTACAAGATTTTTATCAGAATCAATTACTAAATGATACCGTACCATTTTGGTTTCCACGTTCTATTGATACCGAGTTTGGAGGTTATTTATTAATGCGTGATCAAGATGGAAGTTTGATTGATGATGACAAAGCCGTTTGGATACAAGGCCGCGCCGCTTGGTTATTGGCTACACTTTACAATACAGTCGAACCAAAACAAGAATGGTTAGAAGGTTCTAAGACAGGTATCGATTTTTTAAACAACTACTGCTTTGATACCGATGGACGAATGTTTTTTCACGTAACACGCGACGGACAACCCATACGCAAACGCCGTTATTACTTTTCGGAAACCTTTGCAGTTATTGCAATGTCTGCTTATGCAAAAGCTAGTGGAGATGAAACGGCTGCTGAAAAAGCCCGATTTCTATTTGGAAAATGTATTGAATACTCAACAAATCCCAATTTATTAGAGCCTAAATTCACTGCTACCCGACCTTCCAAAGGAATTGGAACTCCTATGATTATGATAAACACGGCACAACAGTTAAGGGAAAATATTGGCGACCCGCGGTGTGATGAATGGATTAGCACATGGATAAAAGAAATTGAAAGTGATTTTGTAAAAGATGATATCAAATGTGTGATGGAACAAGTAGCACCAGATGGTTCTATTATCGATCACATTGATGGCCGTACCTTGAATCCTGGACATGCTATTGAAGGAGCTTGGTTCATCTTGCACGAAGCAAAATATAGAAATAATGATCCACATTTAATGGCATTAGGTTGTAAAATGCTCGACTATATGTGGGAACGCGGATGGGATAAAGAAAATGGAGGAATATTATATTACCGTGATGTCTATGAAAAACCCGTTCAGGAATACTGGCAGGATATGAAGTTTTGGTGGCCTCATAACGAAGTAATTATTGCAACGTTACTAGCCTATACCATAACAGGCGATGAAAAATATGCAACATGGCACAAAATGGTACATGATTATGCATACAGCAAATTTCATGATGCAGCAAACGGAGAATGGTTTGGGTATTTACATAAAGACGGAACTATTGCCCAAACAGCTAAAGGAAATATGTTCAAAGGACCGTTTCATTTACCAAGACAGGAATGGTACTGTTTGCAAATACTCAATGAGTATTTAGAAAACAACAAGAATGTTATCAGTGATAAATTAGATAAAACACATTTGAAATTATAAAAAATGAAACAAGCTATTGTTAACGGAATTGTGCATACTGGCGAAGAAATAAATAATGACGTCATTATTATAGAAAATGGAATAATTATTTCTGTTCAAAAAGAAGTTCCAAAAACTATTCCTCTAATTGATTTGCAAGGAAAACATATTTCTGCTGGCTTCATAGACATCCAAATAAATGGTGGAGAACGACTTTATTTTAGCCAAACTCCAGCAGAAAAAACCATTCAAGATATTTATGAAACCAGTTTAAAATATGGTACTACTCATGTGCTTCCATGCTTGATATCTTCCTCCAGAGAAACCATTCTTCAAGGGATTGAAGCTATTCGCAATTATAAAGCAAAACACAATAACGGAGTCTTGGGAATGCATCTTGAAGGGCCTTTTTTGAATCCTTTAAAACGCGGTGCGCATAGTCTTAATCAGGTTCGTAAACCTACTAATTCTGAATTAGAAGAAATCATTAGATATGGTAAAGAGGTTATAAAAGTAATCACAATCGCACCGGAATGTTTTACAGACGAGCAGTTGGACATGCTGTTAGAAAGCGGCATTGTTATTTCGGCAGGCCATTCGACGATGACCTATAAAGAAGCGCAGTATTATTTTTCTAAAGGGATTAAATTAGTAACCCATTTATTTAATGCCATGACTCAATTTAGTCATCGAGAACCTGGTTTAGTTGGTGCAACATTCGAAAATCAAGACGTTTTTGCTCCTGTTATTTTAGATGGTGCACATTGTGATTATGCTGCAGCAAGAGTCGCATATAAATTAAAAAAAGATAAATTCTTTTTAATCAGTGATGCTGCGTTTTTAGGGCGCAAAGTTGCTAGTTTTAAATGGGAAAATTTTGATGCTCATCTTGAAAATGGTTTTTACAGAAATGAAGAAGGCAATCTAGCCGGAGCCAGCATTTCGATGGAAGAAGCGGTTCAAAATGCTTTCAATCATTTGAATGTTTCAGCAGATGAAGCTATCAAAATGGCTACTTGTCGCGTTGCAAGTGCTATTAATATGGATCATCAATTGGGGAAAATAAAATCCGGATTCCCGGCAAGTTTTGTCACATTCAATGATAATCTGTCAAAAATAGAAACGTTAAACTATAATCCGATTTAGATAATCTACATAAAAAAATAACTACACAACTAACTCAAATAACAATACAATGAAAAGTGTTTTAGAAATTAAACCTGACATCAGTTACAAAAGTGCTGGTAAATTTGAAGAAACCAGATTTGAAAAAATTCACAATGAGATTTTTAAAAATTCGGTTGAAGCTTCAAAAATTGTTGCTCAAGAAATAGCCACATTAATTAGATCCAAACAAACCAAAAATAAACCTTGTATACTTGGTTTGGCTACAGGTTCATCTCCTATAAAAGTCTATGAAGAGTTAGTTCGAATGCATAAAGAAGAGGGACTTAGCTTTAGTAATGTAGTAACTTTCAATTTGGATGAGTATTATCCAATGACAAAAGAAAATAACCAAAGCTATCATTATTTCATGCATCAGCATCTTTTTAATCATATTGATATTAAACCCGAAAATATAAATATTCCAGACGGAACGGTTGCGATTGATGAATTGAATCAATATTGCGTTGATTACGAAATGAAAATAAAAAATGCCGGAGGACTTGATTTCCAATTATTGGGAATTGGTCGTACGGGACACGTAGGTTTCAATGAACCGGGATCTCACATCAATTCAGGAACTCGAATCATTACTTTGGATCATATTACAAGAGTAGACGCATCTTCTGATTTTAATGGTATTGATAACGTTCCTAAAAGAGCGATTACGATGGGCGTTTCTACTATTTTGAGATCCAAAAGAATTGTATTAATGGCTTGGGGACAAAATAAAGCATCCATTATAAAAAGAACTATCCAAGGAGAAATAAGTCCCGAAGTTCCTGCAACTTTTTTGCAAAATCACGCGAATACCACTTTCGTTTTAGACCAATCGGCAGCTTCCGAATTAACTCGATTTGAAACACCATGGTTAGTTGGAGAATGCATTTGGACACCAGAATTAAAAAACAAAGCTATTGTTTGGCTTTGCCAAGAAACAAAACAATCGATATTAAAACTGACTGACAGAGATTACAACAACAATGGAATGTCGGATCTTTTGGCACAAGAAGGATCTGCTTATGATTTGAATATTAATATGTTCAATGAATTGCAACATACCATAACGGGATGGCCGGGAGGAAAACCCAATACGGATGATTCCCACAGACCTGAAAGAGCTAATCCTGCCAAAAAAAGAATCATCCTTTTTAGTCCACATCCTGATGATGACGTGATTTCTATGGGAGGAACTTTTTCGAAATTAATAAAACAAGGTCATGATGTTCATGTCGTGTATCAAACTTCTGGAAACATTGCCGTTACAGATGATGAAGCACTGAAATTTGCCGAAGTTTGCAATGATTTTATTGGAGAAACCGATTGTAATATTGATTTTCCTGCGGTAATCAATTTCATAAACAGCAAAAAAGAAAATCAAATTGATTCTCTTGAAGTTCGAAAATTAAAAGGTCTCATCAGACGTCGTGAATCCTATGCTGCAACAAGATACATTGGATTACAAGATGAAAACACACACTTTTTAGACCTTCCTTTTTATGAAACTGGTCGCGTAAAGAAAAGCCCATTGGGTAATGAAGATATAGCCATAGTTGCAGCCATTATTGCCAAAATAAAACCGCATCAGGTTTTTGCAGCAGGTGATTTAGCGGATCCACACGGTACGCATGAAGTTTGCTTGAATGCCATATTTGCTGCCTTGAAACAATTAAAACCAGAACCTTACATGAATGATTGTTGGTTATGGCTGTATCGCGGTGCTTGGCATGAATGGGACATTCACGAAATAGATATGGCTGTTCCTTTAAGTCCTGACGAAGTTTTATTAAAAAGACATGCTATTTTGTACCACCAATCCCAAAAAGATAGAGTAATGTTTCAAGGAAACGACTCCAGAGAATTTTGGGTTAGAGCCGAAGATCGCAACAAAAATACCGCAAAACTATATGACGATTTAGGCTTGGCTGAATATGAAGCTATTGAAGCTTTTAAACGTTTTGATTATTAAAATAGAATAGGAAGATCGAAATATTACAAAATAAAATCACTCCTATTTATCAGCTACACCAAAACCCTAAATAATTTAAATTTAATTATTTAGGGTTTGTTTGTATAATTAATCAAATATCTACCATCAAATACTATCTCTAGTACCTATGTACCGTTGAACAAAAATCTTTTAAAAACATTTTTTTCAAATTCTGAATTGTATAGCTATAGAATTTTGTTTCTTTGTTTCTGCAAAATAATTGCCTAAAACTTGAATTTAAAACCTATAAATGGCAGAATATCTTTTAGACATTGAGTACAAAGACATTACGTACCACGAGGAGGAAGTCAATTTTAAGGAATTTGAATGCTGTACGTTTACTAATTGTAATTTCTCCCAATGTACATTTCTAGCAGTAACTTTTATTGACTGTACTTTCAATGATTGTACCTTTTCTAACGCCAAAATAAATTATGTAGCCTTTAGGACTGCAACTTTCAATCGATGTGAAATCAAAGAAGTCAATTTTGCCATGTGCGATAAATTAATCTTCGAAATCGCTTTTAATGATTGTATTTTAGATTTCTGTAAATTTTATACTTTAAAAATTAAAGGAACAAAATTCACTAATTGCAGTATTATTGCGGTAGATTTTATGAGTACAGATTTGACCGAAGTCATTTTTGAAAACTGTGACTTATACCGTTCTGAATTTGAAAAAGCAATTGCTAATAAAGCTGATTTTACAACAAGCTACAATTATACAATCGACCCTAAAACAACTAAATTAAAGAAAGCTGTATTTGCTTTGGAAGGACTAAAAGGATTGCTCTATAAACATGAAATTATAGTTAGATAGTACTCAAGAAATTATTTTTCCATCTTCCATAGTAATAATTCTATTTGTTTTTTTGGCAAAATCAGTGTCGTGGGTAACTACCAACAAAGTCTGATTGTGTTCTTGTGTCAGTTCATTAAAAATATCAAAAACTAAGTCACTGTTTTTTTTGTCTAAATTCCCTGTAGGCTCATCTCCCATAATAATTAACGGATCGTTTATTAAAGCACGCGCAATTGCCACACGCTGTTTTTGTCCGCCACTCAACTGATTTGGCATTTTTAATGCCTGGTCTTGCATATCGAGTGTTTTTAAATGTTCCATGGCACGATATTCTAATTCTTTATCCGAATATTTCGCTAATTTCATCCCCGGCAGCATTACATTTCTCAGTACATTGTATTCTGCTAACAAGTAATGAAACTGAAATACAAAACCTATTTTTTCATTTCTAATTAATGCTAATTCAGTGTCAGTCTTCCTTGTAAGCAGTTCGTTATGAATCAATATTTTACCGTCATAGTCCGTATCCATTGTAGAGAGCAAATACAATAACGTCGATTTTCCACAGCCTGATTTACCAACTATTGAAACAAACTCACCATGATCAACACTCATGCTAATCTCCTTTAAAACCTGAAATTTTACAGGATCATAAAAATATTTACTGAGGCCAATTGTCTCTAAAACAGTATTATTTTCCATTGTTATTTTCCTCTGATAATTTCTACTGGATCTACTTTACTAGCTTTTAAAGCAGGAAAAAGTCCAGCAATGGTCGTTGTAAATAATGCAAAAGTAATCCCGATACCATAAAATATAGGATTGTAATTAATAGGATAGGTTTTCACCGTGGGTAACGAAGCCGTTTCAAACGGAATAACATCTATAATAGAAGAAAAAATATAACCAAACAACAAACCAAACAATCCACCAGCAAGACCTATGATTATAGAAAGCGAAACAAAAATCCATTTCACATCATTACCGGAAAATCCGGTAGCTTTCAAAATCGCAATACTGTCCATTTTCTCATAAATCATCATGTTCAAAATATTATAAATTCCAAAACCAGCAACAATCAACAACACTACTCCAACAGAATAGGAAATGATGCTTCGCACCGTACTACCGGTTTCAAACTGTGAATTTGCGGTTTGATAATCAATTGTATCCAGATTAAAGGTATCCTGAAACTCTTTTGCAACAGCAGGTGCTGCAGTTTTATCGTATAAATTCAACTGAATGTCAGTGATATAATTTGTAGGTTCTCCCAATATTTTTTGGGCTGTCGCCAAAGAGGTATAACTCATCACATTATCGATTTCAGCAATACCTATTTCTGAAATACCTACAATTTTTAGCGAAGCCAAATTCCCTTTAGAAGTGGTAATCTTGATGATATCTCCTTTCGAAAGCAGCATTTTATCTGACAAACCTTTCCCAATGATAATACTGTTATTCTGAAGCAAATCAGCTACTTTTCCTTCTATGATATAATCACTTATTTTAAATAATTTATCTTCCGATAAAACATCAATTCCATTAATTATTCCAGAAATTTCGATGGTTCCCGAATTAAAAAAAACTGGCGAAGTAACCTTTGGAGCAACATCAATCACGCGCGAATCTTGTTTTAAAACTGCTAAAATAGTTTTGCTGTTGTAAATGGATTTTCCACGATCTTTAGGTTTAATCGACCGAATAAAATTATTGCTCTTCTTGAGCGCAACTGACAAAAATACGGGTTGATTTTCGGAAGGTTTAATTTCGTTATACAGCAGTACATGAGGTGTTCTGTTGAGCATTAAACCATCTAATAAGTCATTTAAACCATTCATAAAACTAACCAAAGCAATAAACATAGCAATACTAAAAGTTACTCCGATAGCAGCAACAATCGTTTGCTTCAATCGCGCCCGAAGCAAATGCAATGCAATGTTTAAAATAAGTTTAAAGTTCATTATTTTGGTTTATAAATCGTTTCTTCGGCGGTTAATCCCGATACTATTTCCACTTTTTGATAATCGCTTAAACCGGTTTTCACTTCGCGTTTTTCATCTTCATTTACTAAAACATACTTGCCTTCTACTAAATATGTTTTCGGAATTGTGATGGCATTATTCTTTATCTGAATGATAATATTTGCTTCAGCGGTAAGATTTGGGTAGAGTTTTTGGGGTGGTTTTATAAAATGTGCCTCGATTTTAAAAGTACGGGAGCGCTCCTCCATTATTGGGTAAATTTTATCAATGACTGCATCAAAAACCTGTCCTTTGTAGCTATCCATTGTCACGAGTACTTTTTGACCAGTTCTCACACGAACCATGTCGTTTTCGTCTACTTCAAGTTCCAGTAAAAAGGAGTTTTTCTGTCCAATAATTGCCAAAGGAGTTTGAGAAGTAACTACTGTTCCTTCTTTAACTAACACATCAAATAGTTGTCCAGAAAAGGCGCTTTTAATGCTAAAATCATTTTGGAATTTCTGATTGATTTTTAGGTTGACACTATTTCTGCTTTGGTCATTTTTTAATTGTACTTTGAGTTGTGACAATTGTTTTTTGGCCGATTCATAATTAATTTTAGAACTTTTATAGGCTAATTCGACTCTTTCAAAATCAACTTCGGAAATTCCTCCCTGATTCTTAATGTTTTTATTTCGATTGTAAATAGATTCATCTAAAGTCAATTTGTCTCTGCTTGCTTGGGCTTTCATTTCCATTTCGGCAATTTTATCCTGAATGTAACGGCTACTTTCCAAACTTAGTTGATACGCTAATCGAGCATTCTCTGTATTTAGCTCCGCTTTATCACTTTCAAATTCAAATAATAGTTGCCCTTTAGTAATAGATTGTCCAGCTGTAACATTTACTTTCAGTAATGTACCATTTACGGTGGCGTAAACCGTGTACTGCCCATCTGCTTTTATAACTCCAGAAGCATAAACACTCTCCGTAACTGCTCCAACTGTTGGTTTGATTGCTTCTGTTTCATTTTTGGAACATGAAAGCAAATTAAGAACTAACAAATAAAATAGGGATTGTAATTTAAAACTCATTTCGCTTCTCTTTTTACTTTATCGTTTGGTACAAATTCTTTATATAAATATACGACAAATCCATGTTGAAGTTAGATTCATTTTAGTAAAATTATTCGCTAAAAGTGTATGAAAACAAAGAAATTGTGGTAGGTTATAACTTTTTTTCCATTCTGTAGTCTTCCATTTTATAGCCATGATCCAATTCAATATCTTCTTCGAAAATGACTTCAAATCCTATTTTTTTGTAAAATGTGATGGCTTTATTGAATTTATTCACATTTAATGAAACGACAACTGAATGATTTTCCTTGGCAAGGTTTTCAATGGCATTAATCAACAATTTCCCTGCCCCTTTTCCTTGTGCTTCCGGTAGCAAATAGATTTTGTGCAGGCGAGTGCATTTATCGTTTTGATAGTTGTGTTCATACGAAGCAAAACCTAGGCAAACTGTACCTTCACGCACCAATATAAAACGATGTCCTTTTTGGTTTAAATTTTGAAGTAGGGTTTGCTCAGAGTAAAACAAATCGAGCATGTAATTTATTTGCTCTTTTGACAAGATAGAACCATACGTATTGGGCCAGGATTTATACGCAATCTCTTGAATTATTTTAAAGTCTTGTATAGTGGCTTCAGCTAGTAATAACATGGTATTTGTTGGTTCTAATTATTAAAGTAACTCTACTTTTGGAATAAAAATATAAAATTTAGCCCCTGCGTTTGGTTTTGATTTAACTTTCATAAATCCATTGTGGTTCTCTACAATTCTACTACAAATAGCTAGACCAAGTCCTGTCCCTGAATATTTAGGATTGGTTTCTAAGCGCTTGAACAATAGGAATACTTTATCTGCATATTCTTGTTTGAAACCAATTCCATTATCTGAAATTACAATCTTATAATAATCCTTTTTATTGGCAATTTTATAATTCTGTTTTTCTTTATCCGTTATTTTATTAGAAGTAATACTGATTTTAGGAGCAATATCTTCTTTACTATATTTGAGAGAATTTGAAATTAAATTGATAAAAAGCTGTTTAACCTGAAAAGGTATCGCTTTAATTGTGGGCAAATTTCTTATTTCAATACTGGCGTTTTTATCTTCAATATTAGAAGACAAATCTTGAAGTATCTCTTCTATAACTTTATTCAAATTCGTTTCTACAAAAACTTTATCACCTTTTATTGTTCTGGAATAATTCACTAAATCCATTAATAGTGTCTGCATTCTATTAGCCGTTAGCCGAATTTTAGAAAAATAGTCTTTTCCTTGTTGGGAAAGCAAATTCAATTCTTTTTCTTCTAATCTAGAAATAAACATTTGAATCTTACGAAGTGGTTCCTGCAAATCGTGACTTACAATATTATTAAAAGCCTCGAGTTCTGTATTGATATATTTAAGTTCTTTATTGTTTTCCTCTAATTCAAGTGTTTTCTTGTATTGACTTGTAATGTCATAGTTCACCCCTATTTTTACTAACTCACCACTGCCATTGGTAGTAAAACTTCCAACACCCATAATATATTTAATATCTCCACTTGGAGTCAAAAATCGAAAGACCATAGAGGTAGATTGATGATTTACTAACGAATCAGTATGTATTTTAGTAACATACGCTAAATCATCTGGATGAATGTATTTAATTGTATTTTCTATAT
Source organism: Flavobacterium sp. KS-LB2 (assembly GCF_036895565.1). Lineage (NCBI taxonomy): Bacteria > Pseudomonadati > Bacteroidota > Flavobacteriia > Flavobacteriales > Flavobacteriaceae > Flavobacterium > Flavobacterium sp. KS-LB2. The sequence continues at coordinate 2,080,681 of NZ_CP145904.1, forward strand.
TCGGTTCAAATGCATTGGGTTCAACACCCATTAACCGATAAAGATTATCTGAAAAAGTGTACATACTAGTCTCTACATTGACCATCCAATGTCCAAAACCTGCTGTCATTTCAGCAGTATTATAGGACTCATTCAGTAATTTTAACTGGTCATTTGCCTTTTTGAGTTCATCAATATCAACATTCATTTTTTGAAACGAAAGCAATAATATCAATAGGGAAAGAATTACTAATAAAAAAGCGGTAATGATAGAATCTTGTAATTCAAATTGATGATTATTATTTTGAAATTCTGTTTTTGTGCTTTCAGAAAATATTATTTTAGTCACAAAGGATTTCATACTTTCGGTAACCTTACTGCTCTCCAATAACATTGCATTTATTGCTTCTGGTGTAGCATTATTACTTTGTGCAAGAAGTAAAGTTCGCCTGAATAATTTGAATCTAAGATCAATAAGTTTTTTTAACTTACCTATATCATTGTTTCTAATGCTATCATTTGCGGTTAAAAGCTTAAGCTTTGTAATACTTTCTTCGATTTTACCTCTACTTAAAAACCGATCTTCTATATAGGCATCTTCTTTTGTGATGATGTAGCTTCGTAGGCTTGTATCGTAATTACTGATTACGGATAACAGTTTTTCTAATTCAAGTTGTGTTTGATTTGAATTCGCAATTAATTCAACCGTTGAATCTAGTTTTTTCATTTGGGAATAAAACATCGAGGCTATATAACAAACTACAACAATGGCAATAGCTAAAGCTATTTTAAATACTTGTGAGTTTTTATATAGTCCAAGAATTTTCATTTATTCCTTATTAAATGCTAAAGAAAAAAGTTTCAATATTTAATCCTGAGGTATGAAATTGCCAATTCATATTTACAACTTCCTTGATTACTTTTTTTAATTTAGAAAAATCATTGGGTTTTTTAATGTAGATATTTGCACCTTCAATAAAAGTATCTTCAATATCTTTTTCTGATGAAGAGGTCGAATATATGGCAATCGAAACATCTTTAAAACGAGTGTTTGATCTGATTTCTTTCAAACAGTCTATTCCTGTTTTTCCTGGCATATTTAAATCTAAAAACAAAACATGAGGCAACTTAATCTCAGGTTGTACTAAATAATCCATTAGATCATTACCATCTTTAAAGAGAGTCAACTTATTATTCATTTTTAGCTCTTGTATAGCTTCACTAAAAAAAGTGCGATCATCTTCATCATCGTCAGCCAAAAGAATATGCATTGAATCTTGGTGTGTAATCATAAAATATGGGGTGTTTTTATAATTTTATTAATCATTATTAGATAACTCTCTTTTTTTACCTACTATTCTCTTAAACATTGAAGGCGTTAATCCAGTCACTTTTTTAAATTGAGTGGACAAATACGCAACACTACTATAGTTTAACTCATGAGAAATTTCGGTTAACGTAAGTTTCTCTTCAATTATAAGTTTTTTGGCTCTTTCAATCTTTTGAATAATAATAAAATTCTCAATAGATGTAAATGTGTATTCCGAAAAAACATTGGTAATATAACCGTATCTAAAATTCAGTTTGTCCGATAAATATTGAGAAATGGTAATGTTTGGAAATTTCTCTTTTTCATAGACAATCTCAACGATAGCGTCTTTAATTTTTTGGATTAATTGTCCTTTAGGATTATTAATAATCTGAATACCATACTTTGTCAAACCAACTTGAAGTTCTTCCAAAACATCTTCAGAAATAGGATCTCCAATTTCAATTTGTCCTAAATCCAACAGTTGATATTTAATATCAAATTTTTCTAATTGTTCTTGTAATATTGCCTTACATGCAATATTTCCATCATAATTAAAATTGAGTTTCATATCAATAAACAAGTGTTAAAGTTAAAATTAAACGATAAATGTAAATCAAAAAATATTAATCTGGTAACAAATCATTTACTTTAAATACAAAACACTGCCTTGTTTTAAGGGATCCAATATAAACAACTGATTACTAAGTCTCTTAAATGAAACCCTATTTATTAAAAATCACAACGAAAAATATGTGCTAATAAAAATCATCCATGAATTGTTTCGTTTTTACCGTAATTTTTTATAATATTTTCTTCAAATTCAAGCCATTCTCTCCAACGCTTTTCAACGTCAATTCCTACGCCGTATTTTCTTGCGTAAGTAATAAAAGTGGTGTAATGTCCCGCTTCACTCTCCATCAAATCTCTATAAAAAACAGCTAATTCTTCATCTTGAATGTTTTCCGAAAGCACTTTGAAACGTTCACAACTTCTAGCTTCTATCATCGCTGAAAACAATAACCGTTCCACTAAACTAGAAACTCTGCTTCCATCACTGCTTTTTTTCATGTATAAATACAATTCATTTACATATTCATCTTTGCGCTCTCGTCCCAATTTCAAGCCACGTTTAATTATAATGTTGTGAACTTGCTCAAAATGATCAATTTCTTCTTTGGCCAAAGCCAATAAATCCTTCACTAAATCTTGATGTTCTGAATTGTTTGTTATAATAGTGATTGCATTTGTAGCTGCTTTTTGTTCACACCAAGCATGATCTGTCAAGATTTCTTCAATGTTTTTTTCTACAATATTAACCCATCTTGGATCAGTTGGTAATTTTAATCTTAGTACAGACATTACAAAATTTGTTTAAAGTTTGAAAAAAGTTTAAGGTTTAAAGAAAAAGGTTTAAAATTAAAATTCAGAAACCAATGCATTATTTAAATACCTAGTAGTATTTAATAACTGTTGATTCCAAAACTTTAAACCTTAAACCTTAAACTTGAAACTAAAAAAATTAATATACGAAAATAGCTCTTTCGCTCATCATTTCGTTCACTTCATTGGCTACTGCCTCGATAACATCTTCGTTAGTATGATCTACTAATACTCTGTCAATTAAGGCAACAATAGTTTCCATATCTTCTTCAACAAGACCACGAGTTGTAATCGCTGCTGTTCCTACACGAATTCCTGAAGTTACAAATGGTGATTTATCATCAAATGGAACCATGTTTTTATTTACGGTAATTTCTGCTTTTACTAATGCATTTTCAGCATCTTTTCCAGAAATATTCTTGTTTCTTAAATCAATCAACATCATGTGATTGTCTGTTCCACCAGAAATAATCTCATATCCTCTTTTTACAAAAGCATCCGCCATAGCGTTAGCATTTTTTTGTAATTGTAGCGCATAGGTAAAAAATTCATCTTTCAAAGCTTCACCAAAAGCTACTGCTTTTGCTGCTATAATATGCATTAATGGACCACCTTGATTTCCAGGAAAAACAGCCAAATCCAATAAAGAAGACATCATTCTGATTTCTCCTTTTGGAGTAGTTAAACCAAATGGGTTTTCGAAATCTTTACCCATCAAGATTAAACCTCCTCGAGGTCCACGTAATGTTTTGTGTGTTGTAGTTGTTACAATATGGCAATGTGGCAATGGATCATTCATCAACCCCTTGGCGATAAGCCCAGCTGGGTGAGAAATATCAGCCAATAAGATGGCGCCAACGCTATCCGCAATTACCCTAAAACGCTCAAAATCCATATCACGAGAATAAGCCGAAGCTCCTGTGATAATTAATTTTGGTTGCTCTCTAGTAGCTATTTCTTGAATTTTATCATAATCTAATCTTCCTGTTTCCTTGTCTACACCGTAAAATGAAGGCGTATATAATCGTCCTGAAAAATTAACTGGTGAACCATGCGTTAAGTGTCCTCCATGTGACAAATCAAAGCCTAAAATTTTATCACCTGGTTTGATACACGCGTGGTAAACCGCTGTATTTGCTTGCGAACCAGAGTGTGGCTGTACATTTGCGTAAGCAGCTCCAAATAATTCTTTGGCTCTGTCAATAGCAATTTGCTCCACAACATCAACTACTTCACAACCTCCGTAGTATCTTTTGCCAGGATATCCTTCCGCATATTTGTTAGTTAAAACAGAACCAGCTGCTTCCATTACTTCGTCACTTACGAAGTTTTCCGATGCAATAAGTTCTAATCCGTGAATTTGTCTTTCTTGTTCTTCTAGAATAAGGTCAAAAATTTGTTCGTCGCGTTGCATTTTTTTGATTTTCGTTAATTTGATGCAAAAATACAAAAAAACGTTTGGTTAATAGTTAGATTATAATATATTTGATGAGTAATTTTTTAACAAAATAATTAACAAAATATGCCAATAACAGCTAACGATACCAATAGAAAATCATGGCTAGAAGTTCCCGCCAATAGTGATTTCCCTATTCAAAATATTCCTTTCGGAGTTTTTCTTACCAAAGAAAATATAGTAACCGTAGGAACAAGGATTGGTGATTTTGCAATCGACTTGGGAGCTTTGCAACAATTAAATTATTTTGAAGGTATTGAACTTACGGACGATATGTTCATGCAGGATACTTTGAATGATTTTATTTCGGATGGCCAAAAAACATGGCGTTTGGTTCGAAACCGAATTTCAGAGCTTTTTGATGTGAAAAATCCGAAACTACAAGATAATGCAAAAGATAGAGACATTATAATATTCAGAATGGAAGATGTTGAGATGCAATTGCCAGTACTTATTGGTGATTACACTGACTTTTATTCCAGTAAAGAACACGCTACTAATGTAGGAAAGATGTTCCGTGACCCTGAAAATGCATTGTTGCCAAACTGGCTTCACATCCCTGTAGGCTACCACGGCAGAAGCTCTACAATAGTTCCATCTGGAATCCCAGTTCACAGACCAATGGGACAGACCTTACCTAATGGAGAAACAACTCCCGTTTTTGGACCTTCACGTTCTGTTGATTTTGAACTAGAAACTGCTTTTATTACCACTGATGTAAATATAATGGGTGAAAACATTCCTGTTACTGAAGCTGAAGATTATATTTTCGGAATGGTTTTGTTAAACGACTGGAGTGCACGCGACATTCAAAAATGGGAATATGTACCACTAGGACCATTCTTAGCAAAAAACTTTGCGTCGTCCATTTCACCTTGGATTGTTACCATGGATGCTTTGGAACCTTTTAGAACCAAAGGACCAAAACAAGAACCTACTCCACTTCCCTACTTACAACAAAAAGGGAAACATTCTTTTGACATTAATTTAGAAGTAGCTATCCAGCCTGAAAAAGCAGAAGCAACAGTTGTTTCTAAATCCAATTTTAAATATATGTATTGGACTATGAGCCAGCAATTAGCACATCATACCTCGAATGGCTGCCGCGTTAATTCAGGAGACATGATGGGTTCAGGAACAATTTCTGGTCCAACAGAAGATAGTTTTGGTTCGATGCTAGAATTAACTTGGGGCGGAAAAAATCCAATAAAAATGAACGACGGGACAGAACGTAAATTCATCAATGACAACGATACTGTTATCATGAAAGGATTTTGTCAAAACGGACATGTCAGAATTGGTTTCGGAGAAGTTTCTAGCAAATTACTTCCTCCTTTTGTGAGAAAATGAAAAAATTAAAAACAAACTTTTCAAACCTAACATTTAGTCTATTTTTGTTAGGTTTTTTTATGGCATTATTTTTGGATTTTAAAATAAAAGCCAATTAATTTGTTTAACAACAATAGCCTAAAAAATCATTTATAATAGAAACGCTTATGAAAAAAATTACTCTTTTACTATCCTTGTTTCTTCTCATTTCCTCTTGTGGTGTGAAACAAACACAAAATTTATTAAGTTCTGGAAATTACGACCAAGCGATTGACAATGCCGTATCTAATTTGCGAAGCAATAAAGATAAAAAAAGCAAGCAAGATTATGTTTACTTGCTGGAAGAGGCTTTCGCCAAAGCAAAAGAACGCGATTTGAATGCCATAAATATGTTGGCAAAAGATGCTAATCCCGCTCAATTAGAAAAGATGTACAACACCTATATACAATTGAATTCCCGTCAGGAAAAAATAAAACCATTACTTCCATTAAAGCTACTTAAAGAAGGGAGAAATGCAATTTTCCCATTTGATAATTATAACGACCAAATCATTGACAGCAAAAATGCCTTATCAGCCTATTTGTATGCAAATGCAAAAAAATTAATGGGAACTTCAGACAAAATGAATTACCGCAAAGCGTATGATGATCTGGACTATTTAAATCAAATAACTCAAAATTATAAAAACGTCATACAACTTATTGATGAAGCTAAATTTAAAGGATCGGATTATGTTTCGGTGTACACCAAAAATGAAACAAACATGATCATTCCGGTTCGTCTTCAAAATGACTTATTAGACTTCAGTACTTATGGATTAAATGATAAATGGACCGTTTATCACAGTAATAAACAAAAAGGAATTGATTATGACTACGGAATGGTAATCAATTTTAGACATATTTACATTTCGCCAGAACAAATAAAAGAAAAAGAGTTTGTAAAAGAACGTGTGATAAAAGACGGTGTAAAAAAACTCATTGATGCCAACGGAAAAGAAGTGCTTGACGAAAAAGGAAAAGTCGTGATGGTGGATAATATGAGAAATGCAACAGTACGCATTTATGAATTCAGACAGTTTAAATCGTGTCAAATTACCGCTAAAGTAGATTACATCAATTTTAGAAGTAATCAGTTATTACAATCTTTTCCAATAGCCAGTGAGTTTATTTTCGAAAATATTTATGCAACATACAAAGGAGATCGACGTGCTTCTGATGATAATTATTACTCATATTTTGACAAAAGAGCAGTAGCTTTTCCTAGCAACGAACAGATGGTTTATGACACAGGAGAAGATCTAAAAGCAAAAATTAAAGACATTATTACCAGAAATAGGTTTAGAAACTAATCCTATAAAATTCATCCCATTTCATAAAACTCCTTGATATTTAAAGCTATCAAGGAGTTTTTTTTAAATTTAAAAAATCAACAATACATTAAAATTTTGTTAGAAAAAACAAAAACAGTGTTGTGTTTTAAAAATATGTGTACTTTTGCACCAATGAATAAAACAAGTTTACATATAACTTCTTTGTCACGGACAAACAGACCTACTACTTCTCCCGAAGTACGGATACTATCACTATAGTACCCAAAAGCTGTTTCGTATCTTTATTCATTTTTCATTTTTTTCGTTTTGAAATCATCACTATTTTCCATTGGATTAATACATCCAAAAACTAATACTTATTTATTCCTATTGTATTGTTTTTCAATTTATTGCAAAACAATCAACAGTTTAAATATTATATTTGAATTTGGTGAAAATGTATTTCAAAAACAAACACACAAATCATTTTATAACTCAAAAATTCAGCTTTTGAAATGAATATTTCTATCATTATAACTCAGGAAGAACATTATAAGTACTCGCAAGAAATATGCGATACCATAGAATTGTCCGCACTATTGAGAGGTACGGGAATTGCTAAAAGAACTCCTGAGTACATCCAGAAAAAAATGGAAACCAAAGATGCAGTCCTCGCATTAGTCGATGGTAAATTTGCTGGTTTTTGCTATATCGAAAGTTGGCAACACGGGAAATTTGTGGCACATTCGGGATTAATCGTACATCCTGATTATAGAAATCTAGGTTTAGCAAAAAAAATCAAATCATTTGTATTTGACTATTCCTTGAAAAAATATCCAGACGCTAAGGTTTTTGGAATCACAACTGGCTTAGCGGTTATGAAAATCAACTCCGATTTGGGGTACAAACCAGTCCCTTTTTCAGAATTGACCAGCGATCCAAGTTTTTGGAAAGGATGTCAAACGTGTACCAATTATGAAATTCTAAAAATTAAAGACAACAAAATGTGCTTGTGTACCGGAATGCTTTATGACCCAAAAGAAAAGCCTAAAGACCCGCCTAAACACCCATTTAATATCAGAGTGTTAAACAGATTAAAATCAATTAAAGAAGCCTTGTTCTTAAAAAAATAATATCATGAAAAAAGTTGTATTAGCTTATAGCGGAGGATTAGATACCTCATATTGCCTAAAATATTTAAAAAATGAAAAAGGATATGAAGTTCATACCGTTCTTATAAATACAGGAGGATTTGATGAAGTTGAACTAGCCGCTATTGAAGAAAGAGCCTACGAATTAGGAAGTGCGCAACATGCAAATCTTACCATCGTTGATAAATATTACGATAAAGCTATTAAATATTTGATTTATGGAAATGTATTAAAAAATAATACCTATCCATTATCAGTAAGTGCAGAACGTGTTTTTCAAGCTATAGAAGCAATAAAATACGCAAAATCTGTTGGTGCCAGCGCCATTGCTCACGGAAGTACTGGTGCAGGAAATGACCAAATTCGTTTTGATTTAATTTTCCAAACCATTGCTCCCGAAATTGAAATTATCACTCCTATTAGAGATTTAAAATTATCAAGACAAGAAGAAGTTGATTATTTATCTAAAAATGGAGTTCATTATTCTTGGGAAAAAGCACAATATTCCATTAATAAAGGATTGTGGGGAACAAGCGTAGGCGGTAAAGAAACATTGACCTCAAATCAAACTTTACCAAGTGAAGCATACCCCTCTCAATTGCAAAAAACGGGTGAAGAGAAAGTGACACTACAATTTGAAAAAGGACAATTAGTAGGTATCAACGGGACATTAGACACACCAACAAAAAACATCGTAGCATTAGAAAAATTAGCCAGCGCATATGCAATTGGTAGAGATATCCATGTTGGTGACACTATAATCGGAATTAAAGGAAGAGTTGGTTTTGAAGCCGCTGCACCTTTAATCATCATCAAAGCACACCATTTATTAGAGAAACATACGCTGGGTAAATGGCAACAATACTGGAAAGAACAACTAGGAAACTGGTACGGAATGTTGTTTCATGAAGGACAATTTTTAGATCCTGTAATGAGAAACATCGAGGCTTTTCTGGAAGATACTCAAACGACTGTAAATGGAACCGTTATCGTTTCGTTAAAACCATATCACTTTACATTAGACGGAATTGAATCTGAAAATGATTTAATGAATACCGGTTTTGGACAATATGGAGAAATGAACAACGCTTGGACATCTGACGATGCCAAAGGATTTATCAAAATTCTTGGAAATGCCCAAAACATATTTTCATCTGTAAATAAACTGACGCATGATTAATATTGGAATAATTGGTGGTTCAGGTTACACAGCGGGAGAACTTATCAGAATATTGATGTTCCATCCCAATGCTACACTTGATTTTGTTTACAGCACGACAAATGCTGGAAAACCACTTCATGTTGCGCATCATGATTTGATGGGCGATATCGAAATGAATTTTACCGATACTGTAAATCCGAATGTGAATGTTGTTTTCTTATGTTTAGGTCATGGAAAATCAAAATCGTTTTTAGAACAAAATCAATTTGCGAGTCATACCAAAATTATCGATTTAGGAAATGATTTCAGATTGACAAAAGACAAAGATTTTGACAGCAAAACTTTCGTTTACGGTTTACCTGAATTGAATAAAGCGGTTATTAAAAACGCTCAATTTATCGCTAATCCAGGTTGTTTTGCAACTGCAATTCAACTAGCGTTATTGCCATTGGCCAAAAACGAAATGCTTACAACTGATGTTCATATCAATGCAACGACCGGAAGCACAGGAGCTGGAGTTTCACCTTCGGAGACGACGCATTTCAGTTGGAGATCAAATAATATGTCGCATTACAAAGCTTTTGAGCACCAACATTTGGGCGAAATAAACCAAAGTGTCAACCAATTGCAAGCGGATTATGCAAACGAATTGATTTTTGTACCTAATAGAGGTGATTTTTCAAGAGGAATTTTTGCAACATTGTACACAACAATCGAAGAAACTTTGGAAGATGTAGTGGCGAAATACGAGGCTTTTTACAAAGGCCAACCTTTCGTAACCGTTACAACCACTGGAATCAACATGAAACAAGTGGTTCAAACGAATAAATGTATTATTAGTTTAATGAAAAAAGGAAATCGGTTATTGATTACTTCAGTAATTGATAATTTAACAAAAGGAGCCTCAGGACAAGCCATTCAAAACATGAATTTAATGTTTGGATTGGATGAAACCACAGGATTGCATTTGAAACCAAGCGGATTTTAGAAAAAATTTGTTTAACGTTTAAGGTTTAAAGTTAGAGAGCGATACAATTATTTACTTCTACAACTTTAAACCTGAAACTTTAAACTTTAAACAAAAAGAAGAAAATGAACTTATTTGACGTTTACCCATTATACAACATCACTCCCGTAAAAGCACTAGATTGTACTATTACAGATGAAAAAGGAGTGGAATATTTAGATTTATATGGTGGTCATGGAGTAATTTCCATTGGACACACCCAACCGGATTATGTTGCCAAATTAAAAAATCAATTGGATAATATTGGTTTTTATTCGAATGCAATTCAAAATCCATTGCAAGTAGAATTAGCAGAAAAATTAGGAAAACTTTCCGGATTGGAAGACTATACTTTATTCTTATGCAGTTCTGGAGCTGAAGCCAATGAAAATGCGTTGAAACTGGCTTCTTTTCACAACAATAAATCACGTGTAATTGCTTTTGATAATGCATTTCACGGAAGAACTTCGGCCGCTGTTGCGGTTACAGATAATAAAAAAATTGTAGCGCCATTAAATGCGCAACAAATTGTTACTTTTTTACCATTGAACAACATCGATTTGGTGGAAAACGAATTAAAAAAAGGAGATGTTTCTTCAGTTATAATCGAAGGAATTCAAGGAGTTGGCGGTTTAGACCAAGGTACAACTGAATTTTTTCAGGCATTAGAAAAAATGTGTGCCGCTTATGACGTTGTTTTAATTTTGGACGAAGTACAATCCGGATACGGAAGAAGCGGAAAGTTTTTTGCACACCAACATCATAACATCAAAGCAGATATTATTTGTCTGGCGAAAGGGATGGGTAACGGATTTCCTATTGGCGGAATCTTGATTTCTCCAAAATTTACTGCTAGTTATGGATTATTAGGAACTACTTTTGGTGGAAACCATTTGGCTTGTGCTGCCGGAATAGCAGTTTTGGATGTGATTGAAAGTCAAAAATTAATGGATAACGTAAATGACGTTTACGCCTATTTTTTAGAAGCAATCAAACAAGTTCCTCAAGTTATCCAAGTAAAAGGAAGAGGATTAATGCTAGGTGTAGAATTTGATTTTGACGTAAGTGCGCTTCGTAAAAAAATGATTATTGATAAACATATTTTCACAGGAAATGCAAACAATAAAAATTTATTGAGAATACTTCCACCATTGACAATCAAGAAAGAAGCAATTGATACTTTCATCATTGCTTTAAAAGAAACATTGGCAGAATTGAAATGATTTTTTTCTAAAATAGCAAACCAAAAGCAATGCACCATTTATTACCAATAGAAAAGCGAAATGCAGTTTTAAGTCGTATGGCCGAACTTCTCGAACAAGAAAGAGCCAACCTTAAAACAGTGAATCAACGGGATATCAATAATTATTCTGGCGATGACTTGGCCATGGAAAAACGTTTATTGGTTGATGATGCCAAAATTGACGGGATGATTTTATCCCTGCAACAATTAGCAAGTCAAGAAGATCCTATTGGGGTGGAGCGTTTTAATTTCGACCACGAAAATGGAATGAAAATCATCAATAAAACAGCGGCTTTTGGAACCATAATGATTATTTACGAATCTAGACCCGATGTTACTGTTGAAGCGGGTGGAATCGCTTTTAAATCCGGAAATAAAATTTTATTAAAAGGCGGAAAAGAATCGGTACTATCCAATTTAAAAATTGTGGAATTGTGGCATCAGGCTTTACAAGAAAACAATGTTGCTACAGAATGGGTAGAATATTTGAATTACAATCGAGAAGAAACGCAGGCTTTTTTAGAAAAACCAACACAAAAAGTAGATTTAATCGTTCCTCGTGGTGGTGAGAAATTAATCGCTTTCGTAAAAAAACACGCAAACTGCCCGGTGATTATAAGTGGTCGAGGAAATAATTTTGTGTATGTAAATAAGGAAGCGGATTTAAAAAAAGCACTTGACATTATTATTAACGGAAAGACCTCAAACATATCTGTTTGTAACGCTTTAGATAAAGTTTTAATTGACACGAATCTTGACAATTGGGAAGCTTTTGCAAAGAAAATAATTACCGAATTACAACAAAAAAACGTTACGGTTTTGGGAGATGAAAGCATTTCCAGAGCAACAAATGTTCCTCAGATTGAATCCGATTTAATTTGGTACGAAGAGTTTTTAGATTACAAAATTGTTATCGGAACAACCAATTCAGATCAAGAAGCAATTGACAAAATAAATAAATATTGTGGCGGACATTCCGCTTCGATAATCACAAAAAACAATGCAATTGCCCAGGAATTCATGGAAAACGTGGATACTGCAGCCGTTTATCAAAACGCCTCTACCCGATTCACTGATGGAGGACAATTTGGCTTAGGTGGCGAATTGGCAATAAGCACGGACAAATTACACCAACGTGGACCAATTGGTTTGCAACATTTAGTTACTAATAAGTGGTATATTTACGGAAATGGACAAATCAGGTAAAAAAAGAATTTTATTAAAGCTAGGAAGTAATACGTTAACCAAAGAAACCAATCACATTTCGAGAGGGAAGATTGAAGATATTGGGATGCAAATAGCCGCTTTACAAGACGATTACGAGTTCATTATTGTAAGTTCAGGCGCGATTGCCGCAGCCAAACAATTTGTAAAACTGGAAAATCAAGACAAAGATGTTTTTGTAAAACAAGCATTAGCTTCTATTGGTCAGCCTCATTTAATGCGGATTTATCATGAAAATTTCAGCGATTTAGGATTACTGATTTCACAGTGTTTGCTTTCTTATTCTGATTTTGAAAAAGAACAATCCAAAGTAAATATCGTGAACACCATCAATGTGTTGGTCAAAAATAATTACATTCCGATTATCAATGAAAATGATACGGTGGCTACGGATGAGATTCGGTTTGGTGATAACGATAAATTAGCCGCTTTAACGGCCGTTTTATTAAATGTTGACATTCTGATCATCGCTACCAATACAAACGGGATTTACACCAAAGCATCCATTAATGATGCCGTTCCCGAAACCATTTCTTTGGTAACCGATTTAAAAGTATTGGAAAAAGAGATTGGTGATTCTAAATCCTCGCACGGAACCGGCGGAATGCAATCTAAAATAGAAGCCTCGGCAATTGCCAAAGCAGCCAATATCGAAACCTGGATTGTCAATGGATTAGAGGACAAATTTATTTTGAACGCTTTAAAAAACGAAATACCTTTTACTAAAATCTTATAAAATGTTGCTGCGGTTAATCGTTAATTCGGTTAATCGATTAAACAAATAACCGATTAAACAAATAAGACAATGAACTACATTTCCATACAAAACATAGATTCACTCGATAAATGGGTGAAACAAGCGCTAAAAATCAAGAAAAAACCACTTAAAAATAAAAAACTGGGTAAAAACAAAACCTTAGGAATGTTGTTTTTTAATTCGAGTTTGAGAACGCGTTTGAGTACACAAAAAGCAGCTCTGAATTTAGGAATGAACGTCATGGTAATGAATTTTACCAGTGAAGGTTGGACACTTGAATTTGAAGATGGAGCTATCATGAACTCCGGTGCTTCGGAACATATCAAAGAAGCTGCAGCAGTTGTTTCTCAATATTGCGATATCATTGCCATCAGGGCTTTCGCAGGATTAATTGACAAAGAAAAAGACAATGCGGAAACCGTTCTTATGGGTTTCTTGAAATACGCCACTGTACCTGTTGTCAATATGGAAAGCGCTACAGGACACCCTTTACAATCGCTTGCAGATGCTATAACTATGGCAGAACACAAAACGAAGCACAGACCAAAAGTAGTTTTGACTTGGGCGCCACATCCCAGAGCATTGCCTCAGGCTGTTCCAAATTCCTTTGTGGAAATGATGCAGTTACAAGATGCAGATTTTGTTATTACGCATCCGGAAGGCTACGAATTGAATCCTGAAATTACTAAGGATTCAAAAATTGAATACGACCAGGATAAAGCTTTCGAAAATGCCGATTTTATCTATGCAAAAAATTGGAGTAATTACAAGGAATATGGCCAGATTACGAATTCCGACCCAAATTGGACTGTAACTGCCGATAAAATGAAACTGACTAACAATGCTAAATTCATGCACTGCTTACCGGTAAGACGTAATGTAATTGTTACTGATGAAGTGATTGACAGCGAAAATTCAATTGTTATCGAACAAGCCAACAATAGAACCTATGCCGCACAATTAGTGTTGCAAAAAATATTGAAAAATGGAAAATAAAAAACCGGTAACGCTAATAAAAATTGGTGGAAACATTATTGATAATCCAACGGAATTATCACAGTTTTTATCTGATTTTTCTAAGATTGAAGGGTACAAGATACTCGTTCACGGCGGAGGAAAATCAGCTACCAAAATGGCCGAAAGTATTGGTTTAGTCCCTCAAATGATTGATGGAAGACGCATCACCGATGCTGCTATGCTTGATGTAGTTGTGATGATTTATGCAGGTCAAATCAATAAAAGTATTGTTGCTCAATTGCAAGCTAAAAATACCAATGCGATGGGGTTTTCTGGTGCTGATGGGAATTTAATTCAGTCGGATAAAAGAAACCACCCAACAATCAATTATGGTTTTGTAGGAGATGTCAAAAAAGTGAATACACCATTATTGGAAACGTTGCTTTCAAATGGTATTGTTCCTGTATTTTGTGCTATCACACACGATGGAAAGGGACAATTATTAAACACAAATGCAGATACAATTGCCAGCGAATTAGCGATAGCTTTATCGGAAGTTTTTGATGTTACTTTGAATTATTGTTTCGAAAAACCTGGCGTTTTATTTGATGCCGAAGATGATTCTTCCGTAATTGAGAACATCAATCAAGAATTATATTCCAAATTAAAAGCCGAAAAAGCGATACATTCTGGTATGATTCCTAAATTAGACAACTGTTTCAATAGTTTATCTAAAGGAGTTCAAAAAATAAAAATTGGTCATCATCGAATGTTGCAAGACAAAACCGCATTGTACACTACAATTACACTATGAAGAGTATAGAAATCCTTACACAAGAAGCCATTGCGCTATTAAAATCGCTGATTGAAACGCCTTCCTTTTCAAGTGAAGAAGACCAAACAGCACTTTTAATCGAAAATTGGTTTACACAAAATAATATCCCTTTCGAAAGAGAGAATAATAATGTTTGGGCTTTCAACAAACATTTTGACGCCACCAAGCCAACGCTTTTACTGAATTCGCACCACGATACCGTAAGACCGAACCAAGGTTATACCAATGATCCTTTTGAAGCCATCGTCAAAGACGGTAAATTATTTGGACTGGGAAGCAATGATGCGGGAGGTTGTCTGGTTTCGCTTTTAGCCACTTTTGTACATTTTTATTCGAATGAAAACCTGCCTTACAATATCGTTATGGTCGCTTCAGCCGAAGAGGAAAGCAGCGGAAAAAACGGGTTAAACAGCGTTTTGAAACATTTACCAGAACTAGAATGTGCCATTGTTGGTGAACCAACATTAATGCAATTGGCTGTAGCCGAAAAAGGCTTATTGGTACTCGATGTTATCGTAAAAGGTACCGCCAGTCACGCCGCCCATAATAATCCGGACAATCCTATTTACAATGCGATTCCCGTTATCGAGTGGTTTAACAGCTATCAATTCGAAAAAATATCGGAGGTTTTAGGTCCAGTAAAAATGACAGTTACGCAAGTCACAGCCGGAAAACAACACAACGTAGTTCCTGCGGAATGTCATTTGGTTGTCGATATCAGGGTGAATGATTGCTATAACAATCAAGAAATTTTAGATACCGTAAGAAAACATTTGACTGCTGAAGTCAATCCGCGTTCTATGCATTTAAACGCATCATCAATTCCTGTTGCACACGGATTGGTAAAAGCCGGAATCGCATTGGGAAGAACCACGTATGGCTCGCCTACCCTTTCAGATCAATCAGTTTTGAGCTGCCAATCCTTGAAATTAGGACCTGGAGAAACTCTGCGGTCACACTCTGCAGACGAATTTATATTTATAAACGAAATAGAAGAAGGAATTCAATTGTATATCAAAATACTAACTGATTTTTTCAAACAATAAAATAATTTGGATTTATCCTGATTATTTTCAGGAGCTAATCCCGCTATCCGCTATATCTTTTCCTGGTCTCGTTAAAAAAAACGAGACCAGAAAAAGGATGTCGCTTCTATCGGGGCTAAAAATCTAAAAGTCTAAAAATCTAATAATCCATATATGAAACTTTGGGAAAAAGGAATACCAACCGATAAGCAAATCGAACATTTCACCGTTGGAAACGACAGAGAACTGGATTTAGTTCTGGCAAAATATGATGCATTAGGTTCTATTGCACATGCAAAAATGCTAGGTCAAATCGGTCTTTTAACAGACTCCGAAACCGTTTCTTTGGTTTTGGCTTTGGAAGAAATAATAAAAGATGCTGAAAACGGTAATTTCGAAATCGAAGACAGCTTTGAAGACGTGCATTCCAAAATCGAATATTTACTTACAGTAAAATTGGGAGACGCCGGAAAAAAAATTCATACCGCCCGTTCCCGTAACGACCAAGTTTTAGTGGACGTTAATTTATACCTGAAAGATGTCGTTAAAGAACTGAAAGAGCAAGTAAAAAGCCTTTTTGATTTGCTAATGGAATCAGCAGAAAAGCACCAAAATGTATTGTTACCAGGATACACACATTTACAAATTGCAATGCCTTCCTCTTTTGGAATGTGGTTTTCGGCTTACGCTGAAACCTTGATTGATGATATTACAATGTTGAATGCCGCTTTGAAAATTGTGGACCAAAACCCATTAGGTTCAGCCGCAGGTTACGGAAGTTCATTTCCTATCAACAGAACGTTCACGACACAAGAATTAGGTTTTGAAACTTTAAAATTCAATTCGGTAGCGGCACAAATGAGCCGTGGAAAATCAGAAAAAACAGTAGCTTTTGCTATGAGCAGCGTGGCAGCAACTTTGGCTAAATTCTCGATGGATGTTTGTTTATATATGAGCCAAAATTTTGATTTCATCACTTTGCCTTCGCATCTTACAACAGGTTCGAGCATCATGCCTCACAAAAAAAATCCCGATGTTTTTGAATTGATTCGTGGAAAATGCAATAAAATCCAAGCGTTGCCATACGAAATCACTTTAATCACCAACAACCTTCCAAGTGGCTATCACAGGGATTTACAATTGTTGAAAGAAGGATTGTTTCCAGCGATTCAAAACTTAAAAGCCTGTTTGGATATTGCGATTTTTGCAATCAAAGACATTAAGGTAAAAGAGCACATCTTGGACGATAAAAAATACGATTATTTATTTACGGTAGATTCTTTAAATGAAATGGTGGTTGCCGGATTGCCTTTTAGAGATGCGTATAAAGCCGTAGCAGAACAATTAGAAAATGGCACTTTCCAATCTCCAAAAGAGACCAAGCATACACATGAAGGAAGTATAAACAACCTTTGTTTGGATGAAATTAAAGAAAAAATGATGAGAGCTTACTAATCATCTCACCTATTTCTCCAAAAAAAAAACCACAAATTCGCTAACTAATGACTACATTAAATTAGCGAATTTGCGGTAAATTATTTAAAAAAAAAATACTATTTACTAGACTTTCGTCCCTAATTCTTCCGCATCAATATCACTATGCGAAACATTGTAAATCGCTTTTCCTCCTTTAATTAATATCAATTGTGGAGATTGATGCGTCACTCCAAAACGATTCGCTATTTCATTAGAAATATCACGATTCGCTATTAAATCTAAAAAATAAGGTGTAACTTTATCTGAGCTATTAAACTCATTTTCAAACTGTTTCAGCGCCATCCTACTTACGCTACATCGTGTACTATGCTTGAAAATTGCTACTGGTTTTTCATTCGAAATAGCAATAATTTCATTCAGTTGCCCCAAATCGGTTAGTTCATTCCAGTTGATTTTGTTTTCGTTTGAATCTTTTTCGTCTGAACTGTTGAACATATTTTTAAAAAAACTCATAATTGTCTTGTTTTAAGACATTTTGACTTAAGAACATGATAAAAATCATGAAATTTCTGTCAATTTGTCGGTACTATTGTATTGGAATATAAATTGAATATTGATTCGCAAAGTTAGTCAAATAACCACAAAACAATATACTATCATGAACATAAATAAATTTACAATCAAATCCCAGGAAGCCATTCAGCTTTCGCAACAATTGGCGCAAAGCCAAGGACAGCAACAAATAGAAAATGAACATATTTTCAAGGCTATTTTTGAAGTAGATGAAAATGTGGCACCTTTTATTCTGAAAAAACTGAACGTAAATGTGCCGTTATTTCTCCAAATATTGGATAGCACGATTCAGAGTTTCCCGAAAGTTTCCGGTGGCGAAATCATGCTTTCCAGAACCGCAAACACAACACTTAATGAGGCCGAAATTATCGCTAAAAAAATGAATGACGAATTCGTTTCAGTAGAGCATTTAATTTTGGCAATTTTTGATTCTAAAACCAAAGCTGCCCAAATATTAAAAGATCAGGGCGTAACGGGAAAAGGACTGAAAGCAGCCATAGAAGAATTGCGAAAAGGAGAACGAGTAACTTCGGCATCTGCGGAGGAAACATACAATTCATTAAATAAATATGCCAAAAACCTCAACGAACTGGCTCGATCTGGAAAACTAGATCCTGTTATTGGTCGCGACGAGGAAATTCGCAGAGTGCTGCAAATTCTGACACGTCGTACTAAAAATAACCCAATGTTAGTCGGTGAACCTGGCGTAGGGAAAACCGCCATTGCAGAAGGTTTAGCGCACCGAATTGTAGATGGAGACGTTCCTGACAATTTGAAAGATAAAATCGTGTATTCCCTTGATATGGGAGCGCTGATTGCCGGTGCCAAATACAAAGGGGAATTTGAAGAGCGCTTGAAATCTGTGGTAAAAGAAGTGACTTCTGCCGAAGGTGATATTGTCTTATTCATTGACGAAATCCATACGCTTGTGGGAGCTGGCGGTGGCGAAGGTGCCATGGATGCAGCGAATATCTTGAAACCCGCTTTGGCTCGTGGAGAATTGCGCGCTATTGGTGCTACAACTTTAGACGAATATCAAAAATATTTTGAAAAAGACAAAGCACTCGAAAGACGTTTCCAAAAAATAATGGTTGAAGAACCGGATACCGAAAGTGCGATTTCAATTTTGCGTGGAATCAAAGAAAAATACGAAACGCATCATAAAGTCCAAATCAAAGACGACGCTATTATTGCGGCTGTCGAATTATCGCAACGTTACATTACCAACCGCTTTCTTCCGGACAAAGCCATTGATTTAATGGATGAAGCCGCTTCAAAACTGCGTATGGAAATCAATTCGAAACCCGAAGAACTCGATGTTTTGGATCGAAAAATCATGCAGTTGGAAATTGAAATTGAAGCCATCAAACGTGAAAAAGACGAAAGCAAACTCAAAATTCTGGGTATGGATTTGGCCAACCTCAAAGAAGACCGCAATGAAATCTACGCCAAATGGAAATCAGAGAAAGATGTAGTCGATAATATTCAAGCCGTTAAAACGGAGATTGAAGACTTCAAATACGAAGCCGAACGTGCAGAACGTGAAGGCGATTATGGAAAAGTAGCCGAAATTCGTTACGGTAAAATCAAAGAAGCACAGGAACGCCTGGATGTTTTACTCAAAGAATTACAAGAAAACCAGTCGGGAACTTCGTTGATAAAAGAGGAAGTTACCCGCGAAGATATAGCCGAAGTTGTGGCCAAATGGACCGGAATTCCGGTGATGAAAATGCTTCAGGGCGAACGAGAAAAATTATTAAAACTGGAAGATGAATTGCATCACAGAGTGGTAGGACAGGAAGAAGCGATTCAAGCCGTGAGCGATGCCGTACGTAGAAGCCGTGCCGGACTGCAGGACATGAAAAAACCAGTAGGAACGTTTCTTTTCCTTGGAACAACAGGAGTTGGAAAAACAGAATTGGCGAAAGCCTTAGCGGAATATCTGTTTGACGATGAAAATGCAATGACGCGTATTGACATGAGCGAATACCAAGAACGCCACAGCGTAAGCCGTTTGGTGGGTGCGCCTCCGGGATATGTAGGGTATGATGAAGGCGGACAATTGACCGAAGCCGTTCGCAGAAAACCATATTCTGTAATCTTATTGGATGAGATTGAAAAAGCGCATCCGGATACGTTTAATATCTTGCTACAAGTTTTGGACGAAGGACGTTTGACAGATAACAAAGGACGTTTGGCCGATTTTAAAAATACGATTATCATCATGACTTCTAATATGGGAAGCCAGATTATTCAAGATAAATTCGAAAATCTAAAAGGAAGCGTGGAAGCTGCAACCGAATTGGCTAAAGTCGAAGTATTGGGATTATTGAAACAAACGGTGCGCCCAGAATTCATCAATCGTATTGACGAAATTGTGATGTTCACGCCATTAACTAATGAAAACATTGCTCAAATCGTAGGGTTACAACTGAAAAATGTAACCAAAATGCTGGCACAACAAGGCATCACGATGGACGCCACTCCAGAAGCTATTGCCTATTTATCTGAGAAAGGATACGATCCGCAATTTGGAGCTAGACCCGTGAAAAGAGTGATTCAACGAGACGTTCTCAATGAATTATCCAAAGAAATTTTATCCGGAAAAATAACAACAGACAGCATTGTTTTGATTGATGCGTTTGATGGAAAACTGGTTTTTAGAAATCAAACCGAGTTAGTTTCCTAATTGGAATAATTTAAAAATAATGAAAACATCAGTCGAAAGGCTGGTGTTTTTTTGTTGCTATATATAAATATATTCTATTCACTGTTTAAAAAATTGTCAACAAGAAAAAACAGCAATTTGAAATTAACACTGAAATAAACAAAATAATTTAAAAAAAATAACACGAATATTCATCTATTTTTATTTACTTTCGGAATTTAAATTAAACTAGAAAAGTAATTTTTTAAAAAAATCAGTAGTAAGAATAAACAAGATTTTAAAACTTATTAATGAAGTTAAAAAAAACACCAAAAATAATTATGAATATTTCTACAACTTTCAAAAATCTAGTATTCGTTTCCGCTTTTTTTTGTTTCTCATTACCTATACATTCTCAAACCAATTGGGAATTATTGAACCCAAAACCATCCAGTAATAATGGTTTAGATATTCGTTTTGTTTCAAGTAGCAATGGATATATTATAAATTCTAATGAAATACTTGAGACTTTAGACGCTGGAGTTTCTTGGCAAAAAAAACAAAATATAAACAGTGGGAATGACTTAAATTTCTATAGTACCATCGGTTTTATTGTCGGTAATAATGGTTATGTTTTAAAATCCAATGATGGCGGAACTTCTTGGTCACAAATTTCCACAGGGTTCAGCGATAATTTTAACACAGTAAACATTATAAATGAAACTGACATTATTATTTCAACTTCAAATAGTATTATTAAGTCCTCAGATGGAGGTTTAACTTGGACAAATAAAACAATCCCTAATAGCACAGTTAATAAAACGTTTTTTGTAACTCCTCTAATTGGTCACGCAGCATGTAATAATGGTACAATGCTAAAAACTGTTGATGGAGGTGTCAATTGGTATGTTACCCAGAGCTCCAATTCATTTCCATCAGATTTATTAATGGTTTATTTCATAAATCAAAATATTGGTTTTTACACAAAAGAACATAGCGATATGTATAAAACGATTGATGGTGGAGAAACATGGTCCAAAGTAAATGGAATTTCTGATGCCATTTATGCAATATCTTTTTTAAATGAAAATATGGGATATGCAACTGGTGCTGATGGAGTTATTTTTAAAACCATGGATGGAGGAAATACATGGGTATGGGCTGGTTTCCAAAATGGACGTTATGCTAACACAACAATATATGGCATACATTTTTTAGACCAAAACAGAGGTTATGCGACTGGTGCTCGTGGACGAATTATTAAAACTATTGATGCTGGTAAAACTTGGACTGAGAACTCACCTACTTATAATGATATCAAGCAGCTGCAGTTTATTGATAACAATATGGGATTTGCTGAAGTTGGAGACAAATTCTTTAAAACAGTGGACGGTGGCCAAAATTGGCAAAATATTGGTTCCTTGAATCTTGGACAATCAGTTTTCGCAAGTAAATATCAATTTATAAATAAAAATTTAGGCTACGCTACAACGGGAGGAACTTACGGAGGACAAGTATATAAAACCGTTGATGGTGGAATTACTTGGGCAATATTAAACAATGGATATTACATTATTGACGAAGGTATTGATTCTATTTGTTTTTTGGATGAAAATACTGGTTTTATATCAGGAGGGTTTAATCAAAAAAAAGTAATGAAAACTATTGATGGAGGTATTACATGGCAGCAAGTATTGAATCAAGAATTTGGACAAATACAATTTCTCAATAACCAAGTAGGTTATGCAAATCGTATCGGTTATACAGGTGGCAGAATGTACAAGACTATAGATGGAGGTAATACTTGGAATATAAATATTGATGTCGACCAAAGTATTAATTCTTTTCATTTTTTAGATGAAAATAACGGTTATTTTGCCGGTGACAATGGCTTAATGTATAAAACTAAAAATGGCGGAATTACTTGGGAGAAATTGACAGTACCTTATGTTTATTACACATTTGTAAAATTTTATTCTAAAAATGTAGGATACATTTTTGATGATTATGGACGACTATACAAGACAACTAACGGTGGCGTCACATGGGAAAATATAACAACAATAAACTCGTATGGTTCACCATCAAATTATATCGATATTGTTCAAAAAGACATTTACGTAGGTGGTAGTAATGGTAAAATTTTAAAAAGCGAGATTTCATTTGATCCTGTTTCAATTCTTGCTAATCCAGTTCTAAATCTATCAAACAAGGGTGCAACACTTTCTGGAAATGTAGCTTCGAATCAAGGACTTATTCAAAATATTAGATTTGAATACGGAACAAATTATGCTCTCTCTAACATTAAAAACACAAATCCTAATTCAGTAACTTTCGATTCTTCATTAGATATTTCTAGTGATTTAACTAATCTTAGTCCAAATACAACTTACTTTTATAAAGTGGTGGCAACTTATAACAACATCGATTATTCAAGTCAGATCTTGAGTTTCACTACACTTCCAGATTTTGTAGTATCCATGAATGATATTTACACCTATTCTTCAAATACCGCAGAAGTATCAGGAAATATAAAATCAAATGAAAATGAAATTTCCAATATTGAATTTCAGTACGGAACAAAAGCTGATTTTTCAGAATTTAGTATTTTACCACTAAACACTTTGATAGCAGGAAATACAAATCAAAACATCACAAGTAATTTGTCAAACTTGATTCCAGAAACTACTTATTACTTGAGAATTAAAGCAGTACATAAAGGACTAAATATTTATAGTCCAGTAAAATCATTTAAAACAAGGGCAGAATATACAATCAATTTATATAATCCTACTATTAGTGGTAATAATGTTACTTTATCAGCTTATATAACTAGTTATAATAAAAACATCACTAACATAGTTTTTGAATACGGAACCATAAATTATGAAAATTCTATCTCGACTGCTATCAATCAGGTACCTCTAAATACTTCAAATACTGTAAGTGCTACAATTGCTAATCTAGACCCAAATTTGACCTATTATTATAGAATAAAAGCATTAAATGGAACTGATATTATTTATAGTAAAGGAAACGTTTTTAATACTTCAGGCAATGTAATTATGGTTTCTAATCCAACAATAGAGACGACTTCTGCTATTAGTTTTGTGGGTCTCATTAATGGCTATGGAAAATATCTTACAAATATTCAATTTGAATATGGTCTCACAGACAGCTATGGTTCAACAATTAACGGTTTACCTAACTATGCTTTTGGATATGAGACAAGCACTATAACAGCTACAGTAACTAATCTATTACCAAATCAAACCTATTTCTATAGATTAATCGCTACATACAACGGAAACAAACTTTACTCCAGTAAATATCAATTTACAACTAACACGCTAAATATTGATAATTTTGATATCGATAATAATAAAATTACCCTGTATCCAAATCCAACAAATGATGAAGTGAGTATTACTTCAAATGGAATTAAGAATGTAGCAAGTATTATATTAATTGACATTACTGGAAAAGTATTAATGACTCAAGATAATCCAAATCAAAAAAATAATTTTAAAATTTTACTTTCCAACCAAGCAAAAGGCACATATATTGTAAAAGTGCTATTTAGCGACAATACTATTAGTAGCAAAAAACTTATTTTAAAATAAATTCTGTCCGGAAAAATAACTACAGACAGCATCGTTTTGATCGATGCGTTTGATGGAAAACTGGTTTTTAGAAATCAAACCGAGTTAGTTTCTTAAGAATCTAGAACATTTAAACTTATGAAAACACTAGTCGAAAGGCTGGTGTTTTTTTTTATATCATTCTGTTTTTAGAAGTAAACCAGCTCTGATTTAATTGCTGTTTTAGGATCAATATAATGCGAAACCACTTTAATCTATAGCTTCAATTTCACAAGTTGGAAAATGCAGAATTGGAAAATTACAAGAATTGGCTATAAAACAGAGTTGGTTTGCTTTTTTATGCAAGCTAAGTGCCTCCTCTATTTTTTCTTTGTTAGTAATACAAACTTTAGGATTGAGATTAATGGCAATAAAACGTCCGCTACTGTCTTCCGAAACTTCCAGAGTTGCCTCTGCTTCGTCTGTATAAGACACAACGTCAATCCCATTTTGTTTACAAACATACAAGTAAGACATCATGTGACAGGAAACCACACTGCTCAACAACAAGTCTTCGGGATTGTATAAAGCGGGATCTCCTTTGAAAGCTTTAGCAGCCGAAACATGTAGAACAGCCTTACCATCAATCGTTATGGTATGACTTTTAGTATACGTCGCCGCTTCCTTTTTAGAAAAAAGCCAATCTAATTTAGCTTTAAATACATGTTTGAACCCCATAATTATTTTTATTTCAAAAGTAACTAAAAACAGTACGACTAATGCAGAAAGGTTTTAGGTGAATATTAACTAAAAATTCACCCCTTTTATAAATAGAGTAAATAAAAAAAGTTTTAGATTCGCAGGAATAAACAAACAAAACGCGCAGCTTACATTTTGGTAAAGTAATACCAAAATCAATGCAGTTTCTAAAACAATCAAAATGGCATCAGGTTTTTTCGCACTATTAGATGATATCGCAGCAATCATGGATGATGTTGCAGTAATGAGTAAATTTGCAGCCAAAAAAACGGCTGGTATTTTAGGTGATGATTTAGCCGTAAATGCTGAGAAAGCTTCCGGATTTGTTTCATCGCGAGAGCTTCCGGTATTATGGGCAATTGCAAAAGGTTCTCTGCTCAATAAGGTAATCATTTTACCCATCGCTTTTTTGCTGAGTGCATTTTTACCGGTAGCAGTTATCATAATCTTAGTACTTGGAGGACTTTATTTAGCCTACGAAGGTGCCGAAAAAATATACGAATACTTCTTTCCGCACGAACATGCAAAACACGAAATTTCGTTGGAACCGATGACCGAAGAACAAATTTTAGCCTTTGAAAAAGAAAAAATAAAATCAGCCATCGTAACCGATTTTATTTTATCAGTAGAAATCGTAATTATTGCATTGGGAACCGTTATTGGCAAACCTATTTTATCTCAAATTATGGTTGTTTCCATCATTGCAATAATAGCAACCGTAGGTGTTTATGGGATTGTAGCCCTAATTGTACGTATGGATGAAGCAGGTTTAAAACTGATAAGCATGAGCACCAGAGAGCGTAGCTTCTCAAAGACTATCGGAAATATTCTGGTACAAGCCTTGCCAAAAGTCATTAAGAGTTTATCCTTTATAGGTACCATCGCCTTACTGTTAGTAGCAGGTGGCATATTTGTACACAACATCGGTTTTTTACATGGCGTATTACCTCAATTACCTTCCATTCTAACTGAATTTTTAATAGGACTTGTATTTGGTGGAATTGTTTTGGGAATTGTTACGCTGTTCAAAAAGATCACTGGCAAAAAGTAAGCAACATTTGAATACACTTTAGCCGCATACATAATTTAAAAACAAGGAGAACATCAGTCGAAAGGCTGGTGTTTTTTTTATGTCTTTTTTTAGGAGCAGACGACTTTGTTTTTTCAACACGAGTTGTCCCGCTGTCCGCAGTATCCACGCCCAAAAGCGTGGGATACTTACTTCCATCGGGGCTAATTTAGTACTATTTGATTTCCTAAACTTAAAAGTAAAAAAAGCACTTTAAAAATCTAAAAAATAGTGCAATACCGATTCACACACGTATCAAAAAGCATCTATCAAATAAAAAGCTCTTTTAATAATTTGTAAGAAAATTTTAATATATTTGAAATTCAATACTGCGCAACAAACCTTCGCCAATCTACCCATATTTGGGTGTATATCCGAAGTTTTCTTTCGCCTATATATTAGTTGTGCATCATTCTGCAAAAACCTAAATGTATTAAATAGAATAATCTTCTTATATGATAGAATTAAAATGTGAAATTGTTGAAATAACTAAAAGAGGTGAAAATGAATATTTTTTGATAAACTCAATAGAAGAAAATCAGAAATACATTATACCTATAGAACAACTTTTAAAGTACAACATAAAAGTAGGTGAATCTCATATTTTTGAAAAAAAATTAAATAAAAATTCTCAAAAATATTTTCTAGAATACTTATATCAATCAAAACCTATTTTCAATCATCATTATTATGTCTGTGGTCAAACCTATGATTTTACAATTATTAGTATAGAAGCTTCTTTAAATAAGAAAGGTAATACAATTTCAATAATTAGTGTTGAAGATGTAGACAAAAATATAATTACAGTTTTAGGACTTAAATGGCAAACGAAAGATCTCTGGAAATTTGATACACTTAAATGTGAAGTTGAACGTATTTCAGCAAATGGTTTACCAATGTTAATTAATAAGGAAAATAGGCATCCAATATATAAAATTGGTCAAGAATATGATTTTAAAGTAGTTGAAGAGAAAACAAAAGAAATAAAAAATATAAAATATGATATTTATGAATTAGAAGGAAGTGATGGTTGCATTCATGAAGTTAATATCTTACCTGGTCAAAATTCAATTAAACCAAAATTAGAAATTATTAGTTGCGTGGTAATAAACATTACGACTCACATTAGATTATCCCAAGGAAATGTAAAAGACAAATTTTATTCTTCATTTGAAAAAATAGTAAATAAAAAAGATTTTGAAAAAAAATATTTTATACCTCTTTTTAATAATATTGATAGTTCAACCAAAGATGAAATACAATTAGTAGAACAATATAATTCCCAAAGTGCTTTTTGGGTCTTAACATACACTAATAAGATATTACCAAAACTATTTAAAGAAAGTATCTTAAAACAAGAATATAAAAAATCTAAAGAAATTAACAAGCTTATCATTGCCTTTGAAGATTGGATAATTACAAAAGGAATTATAACTTCTATTCCTGATGAAGAAATAAGAGTAAGTACTATTTATAAAGCAAAAAGTCAATTAGAGTCATCAAAAATTTTGGATTCTGTAATATCTACTCTAATATCAAATCCTTTTTACTTTCTATCTGACAATGCCTTTTTTGAAGACAAAAAAAATCTCCTTCCGAGATTTTATTTTATTATTAGTTTTTCTAACATTGACGTTATTGAAACAAATTTATTTATAAATAGATTAATTGAAGTACTTAAAATAATAAATTTAGAGTCTAAGTCCGATTTATACTATTTAAACAAAATATTGAATTACGTTTCCTTTGTTAAAAAAGGATATATTAGTGAAGAAGAAAAAGAATATTTTAGTTTATCTTCTCAAAAACCAAATGAATTAGCTTTTAACGCAAACGAAATTAAATACATTCATTTATCATATGGAGAAATCTTAATTTCTCTAATACTTTCTAAAAAAGAAAATGCAAATATATTAATTGGACAACTACTAAAGTTATATACAAAATCAACATCTGAAATTAATAAAAAGGAATGTCTACTCTACAATGCTTACAAGTATTTCGAAAATTATCAAATTCTAGACCTTGATATTCCTTTTCTCTATGATAATGAATTAAACATAAATTTTGCATTGTTAAATTCAAATTTATTAGATTTAGAAATTGACAATGATGTTTGGGATATTTTAGAAAATATATACAAGAAAAATGATTCTTTTTCTGTTCAATTAACTAAAAAAAGCAAAACTGGTTTTGAGGTAAAATATAAAAATCTAAAAGGATTTCTACCATATCATCTAATTTGTGAAAATTCATTAAAAAATTACCCTTTTGATGAATGCGATTATACAATAGAAGCAAAATGTATTACGATTAGTAGACCTTTCAATTTTTTCATTATTGAACAATTATTTAATGAAAACTCGAATGAGAGTTACAAAAATAACATTCCATTTATAATAGGAAAAGAATATGATGCAATTGTAAAAAACGTTGTTAGTTATGGTTTGTTTTTATCTACAAATGCCGGAGAAGGTCTATTACATACAAATGATATTTTTGATTTTGGATGGAATACTGGGAACATATACAATTACTTTAAAGTTGGGCAAAAAATAAAAGTCATACTTAATGATAAAACAGAAGATGGAAAAGCACAATTTAGCTTTTATAAGCTGAAAGAAAGTAATTTACTATATTATAATGATTATGTCGAAAGAATTTTGTCGAAAAATTTATCAGGATTATTTGACGTAAATCAAGAGAAAGAACAAGTAACTTTTTTTGAAATTGCTTTAAATGAAAAGGCATTTTGTATAGAACAATATGCTGTATTACAAGCGGACTTTGATAAAAAAATACAAAACTTTCAAATTGCAAAGCAATTTTATACTAATGCTCAAAATGCCAGAAGTTTTTTAATTAATATTTATACTTCATATTTTGAAATTTTGTTAAACATCAAGTTAACTTTAGATAGTGGGTCATTGAATGAAATAACAAAAATTAAAAACAATGCTAAGGAAATAAAAAATAAAATGAGTCAAAAAACTTTGGAAACATTTCCAGATTCTGATAAACTTATTTTCTTCTTGGATATTATTAGCATTTTCAATGAAAAAAGTGAAACTACATTAGAATTACTTTTTGAATATATTAAGAAATATGCAAGCGAAGTATCTCACAAAGATCTAAAAACTATTGCGAAAATAACTTTAGCAAATAATTTGTTAATTTCTGAAAGTAAAGAAGATACAGGTTTTTCTTTAAGAAATCTACGAATGATTTTTGATTATTTATCGAATGGGATATTATCATTAGAAGAAACAATAGAAGACGTTAATTTAAGACAGCTAAAAGAAGATTTACTCTATTGGTCTGAAAGAATTAAAGAAGATGAGAGTGAAACATTAGAATTTAAATCTTCTTTTTTTACACCAATTCCTGATAAAATAAAAAGTAGAAGACTTGAAATACTTAAGAAAATTGAAAAACCAACTGAACAAAATAAGTTAGAAATAAATAAAATCAACGGCGAACTCGCTAGAAAAATTGTCATTCATAGTTCCTTAAAGACTTTAGTAGCATTTGCAAACCACAAAGGTGGGACCTTATTAATCGGAGTTGACGACAATAAAAAAATTATAGGTTTAGAGCAAGAATTTAAAACATTTTCAAAAAAAGATCAAAATAGAGATGGGTTTGGTAAGTACTTTGACACGACAGTTAGAAACTATATTGGCGATAGTTTTTCCTCATTAATGAATAGGAAATTTTTGAAATTTCCAGAAGGTGATATTTTAATTGTAAACATTGAACCAAGTAACCACGAGGTTTTTTTACTAAAAAATGAAGAAGGTAAAGATGATGAACAATTGTATATTAGGAATTTATCATCCTCTAAAGAACTCAGAGGCTCTGAGCTTGCTAAGTATATTAAAAATAAACATCTTGGAATTGTCTATAAAAACATGGAAGTAACTTTATAATTTAAAGAACGAATCCACAACACTTGCTAAAACTCATAGCTAGTTTTTCGGTAGATTGCCCGCTTACTTTTCATAACTTCGCTCGGGCGGTTATGGAAAAAAAGCTTTCCATAAGCCGCCACGAGCTCTAGCAAGGAAACGTTAGCTCTCCAAAGTTTACTGACTTAGGAGTGAACATGAAGAAACACAAATAAGAAATATCTACATACTATTTAAAACCAACCAAAAAAAACAGAATAATACATGAAAAAAATAATGCTACTCCTTGCCTATTTTACTGTTAGTAATTCTACTTATTCTCAAGCTGACAAAATTGATGTTGCGATAAAAGACCTGATGCAAAAAAATAAAATTGTTGGTTTGCAATTAGCCGTAATTAAAGATAATGCTATTGTTAAAACAAGTCATTACGGCTTAGCATCAGTCGAAGATTCGATAGCAGTGGATAGCCAGACTGTTTTTAGTATTAATTCTATTACTAAAGCATTTACAGGAGTTGCTATTATGCAATTAGTCGAAAATGGCAAATTAAATCTTGACGAACCTATTTCAAAATATTTGGATAAGCTGCCTAAAACTTGGCAAAATATTACGGTAAAACAAATAGTAACTCATCAGTCAGGACTTCCTGAAATTTGGGATTCACAAGGAAATATGTTATCTGAAAATAGTGAAACTTTATTCCAAAAAATAAAAGAATTACCGCTCATTTTTAAACCTGGTAAAGAATTCAGAGACAGCCAAGCCAATTACCTGCTACTTGGAATGCTTATTGAAAAAATAAGTGGACAGTCATTTGAAAAATTCATTACAGAAAACCAGTATAAAAAAGCGGGAATGAAGAATTCCATCAAAGCCGGGATAGGCGATTTTTACAACATAATTAAGCACTCCGCAAAGCCGTATTCTTATTTTAGAAATAATGTTCTAACTAATGTGTATCAGCCAATGCCTTCAAATTTGTATCCAGCCGGCGGAATCTATTCAACGGCAACTGAAATGGCACAATGGATAATCGCATTACAAAGTAATCAATTAATTAATGCTGAAAATCTAAATACGCTTTCGACTCCAATACGATTAGATAATGGAGAACTATATCAAGAAGACGGTTTTCTGAATCAAAGTTCGATTGGTTTTTATTCCTCTACAAGAGTCAAAAACCCTGTAATTGCCTCGTTAGGTGGCAATAGAAATGCTTTATACATTTATCCAAAAGATAATGTTTCAGTAGTGATTTTGACAAATTTAGTGGGTTCTCGTCCAGAAAATTTCATAGAAGAAATAGCAAATTTATACCTAACAGCGGAAAAATAACCTGGAAAAAAATGACTTTCCTTTACAGGGAATTAGGACATTAAAATAACTTATATATTCTATGAATTGGAATCATCACTCCTTGTTTTAACATCACATTTTTGTCTGTAACGCCCCAAACGGTAGTATCTACTATTTTTTTGGATTCGTCATCTTCAAAGAAAATTTTAATTTTTGAATGTTCTAAATTTCCTAATGATAAAGCCCTATTAATCTCGCTTATTCTGGTTTTTATTTCGTCAACATCGTCAAGAACATCTGTTATCGGAAATTTAAGAAGAGCGATGTCTTCTTTATCGATGATTTTGAATTCTTCTGTCATAATGGTAAAAATTTAATGAATACTAAATTACTTGTATTGTAGTACAACTTAACCCGTTTTATTAGCTATAATACGCTATACAAAAATAAAACCTCCTTGACTTTGTTAATGCCAATTTTATATTAATTTTTTCTCTGGCTTAATTCCTAAAAATTCAACACAATGAACCTACAGATAATTTAAAACCTAAAAAACGCATTGCCCCTATTTTCTACTCTTTATAAAATTCACTATTTTTGCAATCTAAAATTTTAGTCATGCCAAACAAAAAATATAAAATAGCGGTCATTCAATTGAATCTTAATGATATTGCCGAAAACAACTTGAAAAAATGTATCAGTTGGGTTCGTGATGCCGCCAACCTTGGTGCCGAAGTGATTTCGTTGCCGGAATTATACAGCAGTCATTATTTTTGTCAGAGCGAAGATGTAGATAATTTTGCTTTGGCAGAACCATTATACAGTACTTCGTTTATTGCTTTTAGCGCTTTGGCAAAAGAATTAGGCGTAGTGATAATTGTTCCTTTCTTCGAAAAAAGAATGGCAGGAATTTATCACAATAGTGCGTATATCATTGACACGGACGGTTCAGAAGCAGGATTGTATCGTAAAATGCACATTCCGGATGATCCTCATTTTTATGAAAAATTCTATTTTACGCCAGGTGATTTAGGTTTCAAAACAATTCCAACCAAGAAAGGAAAAGTGGGAACCTTAATTTGTTGGGATCAATGGTATCCTGAAGCGGCTCGTTTGACTGCTTTACAAGGTGCTGAAGTGTTGTTTTACCCAACAGCAATTGGATGGCATCCACAAGAAAAAGAGCAATATGGTGAAAACCAACATGGTGCTTGGATGAGTGTTATGAAAGGTCACGCGGTTGCAAATGGCGTATATGTTGCTGCAGCAAATAGAATTGGTTTAGAACAATACTTGCCTGATACGGCGGGAATTCAGTTTTGGGGATCTTCGTTTATAGCGGGACCACAAGGCGAAATTTTGGCGCAAGCCTCACATGACAAAGAAGAAATCCTGATTGCTGAAGTAGATTTAGATTTACAGGAAAATGTGCGTCAGAACTGGCCATTTTTTAGAGACAGAAGAATTGACGCTTTTGGAGATATTACAAAAAGAGCAATCGACTAAATCGTCTTTCGATACTAAAAAATCCCTGCTGAGAAATAATTCTAAGCAGGGATTTTCATTTAAAGTAAACTTCTAAATCTAATTCAAATCCGGTTGGAATATTTTAACGACACCATCGCCTTCACTACTTACTACCACTAAACTTCTTTTAGTTGGACTTTTTGAAGCTGGAATAAAAAGCAATCCCTCTGGAGCATCACCCGTTTTAAAACTCTGCAAAAATTTTGGAGCAGCAGGATTCGTAACATCATACACCATAACGGCATCTACTCGTTCCAATCCAACAAAAAGAATCGTTTTATCGCCCATTTTAGTCACCACAACTGATTCTGGCTCTACAGATTTATCATCACTTCTGGCATCATCATAAATACCCAATTCTTGTGCTTTTTTATCTAATTCATTTTTACTGTCGAATACCATTTCTCCTGTGTTTCCATTCCAAATGGAAAAAGAACGGGCTCCAAAAGAAACTAATTCATCAAAATCACCATCGCCGTCCGTATCACCCATTTTGGTATTGATATTCAATCGTCCCATACTTGTTTCTGCTTTTAAAGCTGCAGCATTAGGAAATACAATTGGGTCCAAAACAACCGAAGAACTACCGATTCTTTTTACATCTACAAAAGCAGAATATTCTCTGGCATCACCCTCATTTGCAGTAACGATATAAGGGATTTTATTGATTTCAAAATTAGTGATAGCATCCGGTTGAAACATTCCTTTCGCTTTCCAAGTATTAGCTAAAACAACACCATCTTTATCGCTGATGTCAATAGCATTTTCGGCAAGATTGTAATCTTTGTATCCTAAAGGGAAAATATTGGTGATGGTTTTTGTTGCCAAATCAATTTTAGCCACTCCGTTATTTTCCTGTAAAGTCACCCAAGCCGTCTTAGAATCTGCAGAAATCGTGATATATTCCGGTTCAATATCAGAAGCGAAATTATTTGTTGGACTTGCGATTCGGAATCCTTTAGTTTTCAATGTACTCAATTGACTGCTAAAACTTCCAAAATTTAAAGTCGTCACCGCATAATTATTGTTGACCGCAATAATAGAAACAGAACCGTCCGGATCTATTGAATACGTATCATTTGGTTCTCCTTCATTAGCAGTCATAATATAATTCCCGTCAGGAGAAAATGTAATCATATCCGGTAAAGCACCAACCGTAATTTCTTTGATTACACTGTAATTAGCGGTATCAAAAACAACCACTTTTCCTGCATCTTGCTTATTTGGTTTTGCTTCTAATGCCACTGCTAACTTTCCATTATAAGTAGCAACACTGTTTGAAGCTCCATTAAATGGGGTTAAATCAATACTTGTTAGAAAAATCGGACTGGAAGGATTAGACAAATCAATAACATCAATCCTATTCGTATTACTGTTGTTTACGGTAAATAATTTTTTAGAAACTTCATCATAAGCACTAATTTCAGCAGCTCCGGCACCACCAATCGTTATGGAACCAATTTCTTTAAAAGTGGCAGCATTTTCATTTACAACCAACTCTGGAGAATCCTCCTTATTAGAATCATTTTCGCAACTTGACAATATCATAATTGCCGCTAATAGTGTAACACTATATTTTTTCATAACTGTATTTTTAAGTTTTTTCAAAAATAACTAGCTGAAGCCCGACAAGAATTAACTCAATATTATATAATCATTACCAAAACTATTCCTATAAATTCGTGAGTTGGCAAAAATGAATGGTTGCTAACTATTTTAAAATCCTACTGAATGTTTATATTTGCAGTCTTTAAAATTAGAAACGCTGTATGACTACAAATAATAGAAGATTCCCTGCAGAATGGGAAAAGCAACAAGGGATTTTACTGTGTTTTCCACACAACGGAAAAGACTGGCCAGGAAAATACGAGGCGGTTCAATGGGCTTTTGTAGAGTTTATTAAAAAGGTAGCGACTTTCGAGCAAGTCTTTTTAGTCGTTGCCGATGAAAACCAAAAAGAAAAAGTCAATACGATGTTGGAAACAGCTCATGTTGAGCTAACAAATGTTTCCTACATTATTCATAAAACCAATAGAAGTTGGATGCGTGATTCGGGTCCGATTATCGTTAAAAACGGAACCGAAAGAGAAGCTTTGAACTTTAATTTTAATGGTTGGGCCAAATATAAAAACATTCAATTAGACAAATTTGTTCCTGCGAAAGTGGGCAAATTTTTGAATATTCCTGTAACTCAAGTTATGTACAAAGGAAAACCGGTAATTGTAGAAGGTGGCGCGATTGACACAAACGGAAGAGGAACTTTATTGACTTCAGAAGAATGTTTAATGCATCCTGATATTCAGGTTCGGAATCCAAATTTCACCAAAGCCGATTACGAAGCGGTTTTCAAGGAATACCTTGGAATTACGAATGTGATTTGGTTAGGTGACGGAATTGAAGGTGATGATACGCACGGACATATCGATGATTTATGCCGATTTGTAAACGAAGATACGATTGTGACAATTGTAGAAACAGATCCAACGGATAACAACTACAAACCATTGCAAGACAATTTAAAACGCTTGCAAAACGCCAAACTGGAAAATGGAAAATCACCTGTAATTGTGGCTTTACCGATGCCAAAACGTTTGGAATTTGACGGCTTACGATTGCCAGCGAGTTATGCTAATTTCCTGATTTTGAACAATTGTGTTTTGGTTCCTACTTTTAACGACAGTAATGACCGAAAAGCGTTGAACATCCTTGCAGAATGTTTTCCGGATCGAGAAATCATTGGGATTAGCGCTACTGATTTTATTTGGGGTTTTGGAACATTACATTGCCTAAGCCAGCAAATTCCAGAATAGATTGAAAAAAAAATAGATTCCATAAAAAAAGACTTGTAACATTAATTGCTACAAGTCTTTTTTATTTAATGTCTAAATACTATTTGTCTCTGGTAAACGGTATTTTTTGTCCTTCAGGTACTAACATTTCAAAGCCACTTAAACTTTCATTAAACTCAAAGGTAAGTCCTGCTTGTTTTGATTCAAATTTATTTTTACCAACTGGTTCTGCAGAAAAACTTGGATAGCCAGTAATTAGGACATTTAACGCGCCATTTTTCTCTGAAAATGTAATTTTTAACGGTGCCATTTTAGTTGAAAACGTTCCTAAATAACCATCTAAAATCACATCTTTTTCAATCAAACCTTTGTCAGCTGTCCAAGTATTATTAGTTGTATTACTATCTGGTAAAACATGATCCGGATCTAATGTAATACTTTCAATTTCTTCTGTCGAATTGTGTTTGAAAGACCACGCTTTGTTTCTTTGCCAAACTTCAACTGGTAATGTAACACGTGTTGTTTTTCCGCTTTTCGTTTTTATGTCTAAACTTACCGGCATAGCCATTTTTTCTAAGTTTTCAATAGAAATAACTACTCCTTGTTTAGGGTCGTTTTTAACGTATTTTATCGAATTAATTCCTTGGTCTAAACGCCAGTTGTATTGAAACCAACCTCTCCAAAACCAACTTAAATCTTCTCCTGCAACATTTTCAATTGTTCTAAAAAAATCGTCCGGTTGTGGATGTTTGTAAGCCCAACGTTCTATATAGGTTTTTAAAGCTAAATCAAAACGTTCTGGTCCAAGAACTTGTTCACGCAAAATCACTAATCCTGAACTAGGTTTTGAATACGCTAAAAGACCAATATTAGCTTCTTTCATGTTGTCCGGAGAACTCATTATGGTTTCAAGATTCGGACTTGTATACACTTCAGCTCTTTGATGCATATCCGCTTTTGGTTCCTTATACTCACCATTATTAAAATCAAGGGAACTCAATGAATTTATAAAAGTATTAAAACCTTCATCCATCCAAGCAAATAATCTTTCATTTGAACCTACAATCATAGGAAACCAAATATGGCCAAATTCATGATCT
This sequence comes from Flavobacterium sp. KS-LB2, assembly GCF_036895565.1. Lineage (NCBI taxonomy): Bacteria > Pseudomonadati > Bacteroidota > Flavobacteriia > Flavobacteriales > Flavobacteriaceae > Flavobacterium > Flavobacterium sp. KS-LB2. Next base: position 2,117,499 of record NZ_CP145904.1, read on the forward strand.
GTAACGCCCCATAAATCAGCTCCTTTCGATTCCCAGCTGCAAAAAACAATTCCAGGATATTCCATTCCACCTTCGTTACCGGCAACATTTGTAGCCGCTGGATATGGATATTCTAACCATCTTTTAGAATAATTTTCAATAGAAGCTTTAGTGTATTCTGTCGAACGTCCCCAAGCTGCGTCTCCTGCACTTTCCACTGGATAAACAGAGATTGCCAATGATTTCTTTCCGCTAGGTAAATTGATTTTTGCTGCATCTAAAATAAATGCTGCAGAAGATGACCAAGAGAAATCACGAGCATTTTTGATTTTATAATTCCACGTTTTAGTAGTTGCCGCAACTGTTTTAGCTGAATTTTCAACTTCGGCAGCAGTTCGGATAAAAACAGTTTTATCACTTTGTTTTGCTTGTGCTAATCTACTTTGCTCCACAGTAGAATAAACCGCTGTAGGATTCAGTAATTCCCCGGAAGCAACCACAATGTGATTAGAAGGCGCTGTAATACTCACATCAAATTCACCATATTCCAAGTAAAATTCCGATGCTCCCAAATACGGATTGGTATTCCAACCACGTACATCATCGTACACACACATACGCGGATACCACTGCGCAATGGTAAAAATCTTACCGTTTTTAGTTTCTAAAACTCCCATTCTGTCTGATCCTTCAAATGGTGCTAAAAAAGAGAAATCGATTTTGATTTTAACAGAACCACCTTTAGCGTTTAATCCCTGTGGAAGAAAAACCTGCATTCTCGTATCTGTAATTACATATTTGGCTTCCTTTTCGGTAGAAACTCCTTTTACAGTAGTAATTAGTTTCACTGATTTTATTTTATGACCGCCATCAAAAATTTGGCCTTGAGCCCCATTTCGGCTTCCTGTCAAAGGAACAACAGCATTTCCACGGGAATCTGCTTTGAATAAATTCTGATCCAAGTTCATCCAAACAAAAGCCAATTTATCTGGGCTATTGTTCGTGTAGGTGATGATTCCTGTACCTGAAATCTCGTTGTTTTTTTCGTCTAGTTTGGCTGTTAATTTATAATCGGCACTGTTTTGCCAATATTCAGCTCCTGGCTGACCACTTGCAGATCGCGTACTTGTTCCATTTTTCGAATAAAAATGTGGAGCAAAAGCATCGTGATAATCGTATTTTGAAACTGCATTAGCAGATGCATTTGTTGGGGTTTGTTGCGCCCAAACGGATGTAACTCCCAATAATAAAGTCAGATGTAAGATGACTCCGAATCGAATATTTTTCATTTTCTTATGGTTTATATCACAAATTAATGAAAAAAAAGAGAATTTTGAACTATTGTTGTCGAATTGATTCCATTTAATTTGAATAAAATCAAGCTTGATCTTTATCAGAATTAAAAATTATAAAATATATTTACGCGATGAACCTATTTTTAAATTAATCCGAAAAGATAATTTTGACAACTACGATAAAAAACGAGAATCTTTCTGCTGAAATCAAACATTTTGGCGCTGAATTAATTTCCTTAAAAACAAATCTGAATAAAGAATACATTTGGGAGGGAAATCCAGAATTTTGGGGCAAGCACTCTCCTATTTTGTTTCCAATTGTTGGAACATTAAAAAACAATTCCTTTCATCATAATGAAATGGAATATCATTTGTCTCGACATGGATTTGCCAGAGACATGGAGTTTGAATTAATCGATGCAAAAGAAAATAGTGCTACTTTCTCCATACAATCTTCTGACGAGACCTTAAAAGTATATCCTTTTGAATTTGAATTACAACTGATTTATACATTAGACAAAAACAATTTATTCATTGCATATAAAGTAATTAACAAAGGAAAATCTACGATGCCGTTTTCTATTGGAGCGCATCCCGCCTTTGCTTTACCAAATCAATTCGAAAATTATGCTATTGCTTTCGAAAAAGAAGAATCCTTAGAATATTATCTATTGGAAAATGATTTAATTTCAAATAAAACAAAAAAATTAGAAGTTCACAATAAACAAATTCCGCTGACTTATGAATTGTTTAAAAACGACGCTTTAATTTTCAAAACATTAAAATCCAATTCATTGACTATTTTAGAGGATGAAAATCCTATTTTAAGAGTCCATTTTGAGGATTTTCCAAGTTTAGGAATTTGGACCAAAATGAATGCGCCTTTTCTTTGTATTGAGCCTTGGTTTGGTTATTCGGATACCAATGAAAATTCTGGAAATCTATTCGAAAAAGAAGGTATTCAAATTTTAGAATCCAATGCAACTTTCCATTCAAGATTCAGTATCGAAATCCTTTAATTAAAAAATGTAAACATGTTAACTATAAATTTCAGTCCATTTCCCAATTTAGAAACTGAACGCTTGCTTTTGAGAAGAGTAGATTCTAATGATATAAATGAGATTTTCGCATTGCGATCCAATCCAGAAACGATGAAATATATCCCAAGACCATTAGTAAAAACTGATGAAGACGCCTTGGAACATATCGCAATGATTGATAGTAAAATTGATAGTGACGAAGGTATTAATTGGGCGATTACGTTGAAAGACAATCCTAAACTGATTGGAATCATTGGTCACTACAGAATAAAACCAGAACATTATCGCGCCGAAATTGGCTATATGTTACTTCCGGAATATCAAGGAAAAGGAATTATTTCAGAAGCGGTGAAAGAAGCTGTAAAATATGGATTCAATGTTATGAATTTGCATTCAATTGAAGCAATTATTGCTCCTGATAATTATGGTTCTGCAAAAGTTTTAGAAAAAAATGGTTTTGTTAAAGAAGCACATTTAAGAGAAAATGAGTTTTATGAAGGTCGGTTTTTAGATACGGTAATCTATTCTATTTTGAACAAATAGTCATTATTTCCGTTTTCTTGATCATTACTAAAATACGTTTAAACTGACAATATAAACTTTAAACATAAAAGACAATCAAACATTAATGGCTATATTTGCGCCTGTTTTTAGTCAACAATTGATTTAAAAAAGTAGAAACCATTCTTTATGAAAAAATTATTTATTGCTTCTTTTATATTCTTTTCGTTCTTATTACAAGGACAAACTTACATCAAAGCAAATGCTTTTACTACTTTATTAACGATTCCAAACGTAGGTATTGAAACTAGTATTGGAGAAAAATCGACCTTACAATTTGATGTTTTGGCTTCTTTTTGGGAATCTGTAAATGGCAAACCTAGAGAGTTTTACACGTTCACATCAGAATATCGATATCATTTTAAAGAAAAACACAACGGATTTTATGCCGGAGTACACATAGGTGGGAGTTCTTTTAACTTTCAAAAATGGAATTATTTAAATACTGATAATTATGAGAAAGGTTTGGGGTATTTTCTAGGTTCAACTATTGGATATCAAATAAAAATCAATGATAAATTTATGTTGGATTGTTTCTTAGGTGGCGGCTGGCATCAAGGTTTTTACAAAGGGTATCTCATAAGCACGAACGAGCGAGTAGATGGCGCTATTAAATACAATAAAAGTGGTGAATGGTTTCCTTACAGAGGTGGCATTATGGTTTCCTACAAGTTAAACTAGGTCTATTTGGGTAATTTAGCGATTGATTTTATGTACAAATCTTCTACTTGCTTTCTTGCCCATTCTGTTTTTCTTAAAAAAGTCAAACTGGATTTCACACTTGGATTATCTGTAAAACATTTAATTTTCACTAATTCTCCAAGAGTATCGAAACCATAATAATCAACTAATTGTTCTACGATTTTTTGAAGCGTAATTCCGTGAAGCGGGTCTTTCGATTTTGAGTTTTCCATTTTGCAAATATATTAAAATCGTAAATACTAATTTTTAAATTTATTAAAATGAAAAAGTATCTAGTACTAATCGCTTTATTTGTGATACAAATTAGTTTTGGTCAACAAATCACAACTACTTATTATTTCATACGCCACGCTGAAAAAGTTGATAATTCTCAAAATCCAGATTTATCAGCAATTGGTCTTGAACGAGCGAAACTTTGGAATGAAATATTCTCCGAAATAGATTTCGATCTAATTTATTCGACTGATTACAATAGAACAAAACAAACCGCAACTCCCACTTCAACAGCTAAAAAAATTAGTATTGAACTTTACAATCCTAAAACGATAGCCATTGATTCGTTTAAAAAAGAAACACTTGGGAAAAAAGTTTTGATTGTGGGGCATAGCAACACAACACCTAATTTCGTAAATCAGATTATCAACCAAAAGATATATGCAGATATTGAAGATACTACTTTTGGTAATCTTTATATAGTGACAATAATTGGCAATACTATCACACATCAACTGCTGAAATTGCCATAAATTATTGCTAAACCTTTAATTTTTGCTACATTTGTACTATGCTAAAAACGATAAATATTTTAAATAAAAGAGCTCGATTTGACTATGAGATAATCGAAACTTTCACTGCTGGAATTGTTTTGGCTGGAACCGAAATCAAATCCATTCGTTTAGGAAAAGCCAATATCACGGAGAGTTTTTGTGAGTTTAGCAACAATGAACTTTTTGCAATAAACACCTATATTGAAGAATATACTTTTGGTAATCAATTTAACCATAAAGCTAGAAGTGAACGCAAATTACTCTTAAACAAAAGAGAGCTAAAAAGCTTATTGAGAAGCGTACAAGCTAAAGGTCTTACAATAATTCCTTTGAAATTGTTTACCAATGAAAAAGGAATGGCTAAACTACAAATAGGTCTTTGTAAAGGTAAAAAAACCTACGATAAGCGAGAATCTCTAAAAGAACAAGACACGAAACGCGATCTAGACAGAATCAAAAAATCATTTTAATTCAAAGAAAATTAAAAAAATAGTTTTTTAATTTAGAAAATGACTAAATTTGTCAAGACAAATTAAAACATTTTAAAATGAAAACGCTACTCAAAAATGCAAGAGAACTAAAGGGACTCAAAACTAGAGAAGTGGCACAACTTTTAGGAATTGATCAAGCCTTAATCAGTAAGTTTGAAAGTGGAACAAGAAAACCCACCAGAGACCAAATTATAAAATTAGCCTCTCTACTAGAAATAGATTTAGAAACTATCATGGTAGCCTGGCTTAAAGAAAAAATTATTTATGAAATTGGTCAAGATGAGTTTGCTTTAAAAGCATTATTGGTTGCGGAGCAAGAAATTAGATATCACAGTAAACCTTCTAAGAAAAAACTATCTAGTACGCTTCAAAAAATTTTAGATGAAATAGACCTTCTCAAGATAAAACTAGATGAATTTCGGCAGTTTGACAGCTATCGCATTGCACAAGCTTTAGAACTAGAATATACTTTTGAAAGTAACCGTATCGAAGGCAATACAATGACTTTACGTGAAACTGATTTGGTAATTAATGAAGGTTTAACGATTTCCGGAAAAAGCATGCGGGAACATCTTGAAGTGATTAATCATCAAGAAGCGATTGCCTACATTAAAGATTTAATGCAACGAAATAGTGCCATAAATGAACGCGAAGTATTATCTATACACAATCTTATTTTGAGAGGAATTCAACCCGAAGATGCCGGACGCTATAGAAAAGTTCAAGTGATGATTCAAGGAAGCAGTCACATGCCTCCACAACCTTTTTTAGTGGCTAAGGAAATGGAAGATTTTTTTATTTGGTACGAAACCAACAAATCAATCCTTCATCCAATAATTTTAGCTGCAGAAATGCACGAACGTTTAGTAACAATTCATCCATTTATAGATGGTAACGGCAGAACTTCTCGTTTGGTAATGAATCTAGTTTTGTTACAGCATGGATACATTATTGCGAATATCAAAGGAGATTATGACAATAGAATGCGCTATTATCAATCGCTGGAAACAGCACAAACTAAAAACAATAAAGAAGATTTTTTATTATTCATTGCGCAAATAGAAAAAGAAAGCTTAGAGCGATATTTAACTATTATTGGTCAATAAAAATTTACTTCAGTTCCGTTCCCCTTGGAAAGGGTTGGGGATGGGATTTTAATTTTTATCTTCTAATAAAGGGACGAATCTAAATTCTCCAAACTCATGTTTTTCAAATTGTGTTTCGTTTTTTCGAATTAGTAAAGTCATTATTTGAACCTCTTCGCCTAAAGGAATAACTAGCCTTCCTCCTATTTTAAGTTGTGCCATCAAAGGCTGTGGGATAAATGGAGCACCTGCAGTCACAATAATACTGTCAAAAGGAGCATAACCTGGCAATCCTTTATATCCATCTCCAAAAGAAAGATGTTTGGGACGAATATTCAGTTTTGGAAATAAAATAGAAGTTTGCTTAAACAATTCTTTTTGTCTTTCAACGCTAAATACTTTGGCTCCTAACAAACATAAAACAGCTGTTTGATATCCAGAACCTGTTCCTATTTCTAAAATTTTATGCTCTTTTTTTACTTCTAATAATTGAGATTGAAAAGCTACAGTGTATGGTTGTGATATCGTTTGACCTGCACCAATGGGAAATGCTTTATCTTGATAGGCATAATCTTCAAAACTGGAATTCAAAAATAAATGTCTTGGAATCTTTTTTATCGCCTCCAAAACACTTTTATCAGTAATTCCTTTTTGTTCTAAAACGCTTACTAATTGATTCCGAAGTCCTTGATGCTTGGCTGTGTCTTTCAAAATTTACTATTTTATTTTGGTAAAAATAGAAAAGAATTTCTGAATTCAAATGTTGGATTTTAAATTTTAAATTAGCTGAATAATTGTCTCATATCAATAATAGATTAATCATTTTATTGCTATTTTTGTAAAAATTACATCGTTATGCTGAAAATTGGAGTATTAGGTGCTGGTCATCTAGGAAAAATACATTTGCGTTTATTACAACAATCTGATAAATATGAATTAGTTGGTTTTTATGACCCAAATCAAGAGAATGCCGAAAAGGTTTCTAAAGAATTTGGTTATAAACATTTTAGCACAATTGCAACTCTTATTCATGCAGTTGATGTAATTGATATTGTTACGCCAACACTTTCCCATTACAAATGTGCCAAAGTAGCCATAAAATCGGGAAAACATGTTTTTATTGAAAAACCCATTTCAAACACGGTTGAAGAAGCCGAAGAAATTATCGCTTTGGCTAAAGAATATAATGTAAAAGGGCAAGTTGGTCATGTAGAGCGTTTTAACCCAGCATTTATCGCTACTAAAAACATGATTGAGAATCCGATGTTTATTGAAGCACATCGCTTGGCTGAATTTAATCCTCGTGGAACCGATGTGCCTGTAGTCTTGGATTTGATGATTCATGATATTGACGCCATTTTAAGCGTAGTAAAATCTAAAGTAAAAAATATTAGCGCAAGCGGCGTTTCGGTAATAAGTGACACACCAGATATTGCCAATGCGAGAATAGAATTCGAAAATGGTTGTGTTGCCAATTTAACGGCAAGCCGAATTTCGATGAAAAACATGCGTAAATCTCGTTTTTTCCAAAAAGACGCTTACATCTCAGTAGATTTCTTAGAAAAGAAATGTGAAGTGGTAAAAATGAAAGATGCTCCAGAAGTTCCCGGCGACTTTGATATGATTTTACAAAATGCTGAAGGTGTAAAAAAACAAATCTATTTCTCAAACCCAGATGTAGAACAAAATAACGCAATCCTTGATGAATTAGAATCATTTGCAGTTGCAATAAATACTGATTCAACTCCAGTTGTGACATTGGAACAAGCAACTGAAGCACTTCGTGTAGCTTATCAAATAATTGATTGTTTTAAGAAATAAATAAAATGTGTTTAAAGTTTAACCTAAAATATATGAAAACAATAGCCGTAATCGGAGCAGGAACAATGGGGAACGGAATCGCTCATACCTTTGCACAAAGTGGTTTTACCGTAAAATTAATAGATGTTTCAGAGAAATCTTTAGATAAAGGAATGGCAACAATAGCCGCTAATTTAGACCGAATGATTACAAAAGGGAGCATCACACAAGAAGACAAAGTTAAAACGATTACCAATATTATCACTTATACAGATATTAAAGATGGTGTTGTAGGAGTTGATTTAGTAGTTGAAGCCGCAACTGAAAATGTTGAATTAAAACTGAATATCTTCAAGCAATTAAACGAAGCTTGTTCTCACAATACAATTTTGGCAACTAATACTTCTTCGATTTCAATTACTCAAATTGGAGCTGTTGTGGCGCATCCAGAGCGTGTTATCGGAATGCACTTTATGAATCCGGTGCCAATTATGAAATTGGTAGAAATCATTCGTGGATACAACACTAGCGATGAAGTGACGAAAATTATCATGAATCTTTCTGAAAAATTAGGAAAAACACCAGTTGAAGTAAACGATTATCCTGGTTTTGTTGCCAATAGAATTTTGATGCCAATGATCAATGAAGCTATCGAAACTTTATACAACAAAGTAGCTGGTGTTTATGAAATTGACACTGTTATGAAACTTGGAATGGGACACCCAATGGGACCTTTACAATTAGCTGATTTTATTGGTCTTGACGTATGTTTAGCTATTTTAAATGTAATGTACGACGGTTTCAAAAATCCAAAATATGCACCTTGTCCTTTATTAGTAAATATGGTTCGTGCCGGAAAAATGGGTGTGAAATCAGGTGAAGGTTTCTACGATTATTCAGAAAGCAAAAAAGCAGAGAAAATTTCTAAACAATTTATATAGTCATACTATTCAAAAGTCGAGAGTATAAAGTTAATCACTTTAAGCTCTCGACTTTTGCTTTTAACTTTTGAAATAATTATGGCACAAATAGTTCCTTTCAAAGCAGTTCGTCCTACTCGAGATAAGGTCTGTCTGGTCACTTGTCGTTCCTATGAAGAATATGTAAATGCTGAATTAGCAGCGCAATTAGATTTCAATCCATTGTCTTTTTTGCATATTCTAAAACCTGCTTATACCAATCAAGAAAGCGTTTCATTTGAAAAAAGATACCGACAAGTACATCAAAAATATCAGGATTTTAAAAATGAAATTATCTTAGTAAAAGATAAAAAACCTGCTATTTATATTCATAAAATTGTTACCAAAACGCATTCTTTTACAGGAATTATTGCAGGTACTAGCGTAGCAGACTATTGCAACAACATTATCAAAAAACATGAAGATATTATTGCTTTCAGAGTCCGATTACTCAAAGACTACATGAAATATGCTGCTTTCAACACGGAGCCGGTTTTGATGACCTATCCAGATAATAAAACAATTGAAAACTGGATTTTTAACTGTACTCAAAAATTAGCTGATTTTGAATTTTCAACCACTAAAAAAGAAATTCATTACCTCTGGAAAATTGAAGATGCATTAGAAATTAATTGGCTACAAAACCTATTCGAGAAGACAGATAACCTATATATTGCTGATGGTCATCATCGAACTGAAGCTCTAAAACTATTATCAGAGGAAAATGATGACACAGAAAATATAGCCAAAGACCATATTCTGAGTTATTTAATTTCTGAAAACAATGTCAAAATTTACGAATTTAACAGATTAGTAAAAGATTTAAATGGCTATTCGAAACAAGACTTGATAAAAGAGCTAGAAAAAGATTTCATAATAGAGAATAAATTTCAACAACCTTTTCAACCCGCTGAAAAGCATCAATTTGGGATGTACCTTGATCATGAGTTTTATAGCTTAATTTTACGAAAAGAAAATGAAGTTTTTAAAACAGCTTTGGAGAGTTTGGACACGCAAATTTTATACAAGAAAGTACTGCTACCTATTCTAGCTATTGAAGATTTACGCAATGATGAACGAATAGAATACCTTTCAGGAAAACAATCTGTACTGGAAGTAAAAAATAAAATTGATCAAGGAGAATTCGAAATTGGTTTTATATTATTTCCATCCAATATTGGAGAAATAAAAGCTTTGGCTGATGCCAATTTGATAATGCCACCAAAAAGCACCTATATCGAACCTAAGTTCCGAAGTGGACTAGTTATTTATGAGTTTTAGTTATAATTTAAAATTAAAAGATTAAAAAATGTCTATAAAAAATAATCTTACCCACATAAAAACTACTTTACCTGAACACGTAACATTAGTTGCAGTTTCAAAAACAAAACCTGTTTCGGATCTAATGGAGGCGTATGAAGCTGGCCAGCGCATTTTTGGTGAGAACAAAATTCAGGAAATGGCCGAAAAATGGGAGCAAATGCCCAAAGACATTCAATGGCACATGATAGGTCATGTTCAAACGAATAAAGTCAAATTTATGGCACCATTTGTGAGCCTGATACATGGTGTGGATAGTTTGAAATTGCTTCAAGAAATTAACAAACAAGCTCAAAAAAACAATAGAATTATAGATTGTTTATTACAAATATATATTGCAGAGGAAGAAACTAAATTTGGTCTAGACCAAGAAGAACTTGCTTCACTCCTATCGTCAAACGAATTTAAGGAACTAAAAAATATTAGAATTGTAGGATTAATGGGAATGGCAACTTTTACCGATAATAAAGACCAAATTAAGAAAGAATTCCTGCATTTGAAATCAATTTTTGATTCGTTTGCAATTCATAATCCACAATTCGCAACTCTTTCCATGGGAATGTCAGGTGATTATCAACTTGCAATTGAATGCGGAAGCACAATGGTTCGAATTGGAAGTAGTATCTTTGGGGGAAGAAATTGATTTTCGATTTTTGATAAACGTTTTTTGACCTGAGCGATAGCGAACTGGCAAAGTATTTCAGATGTTTCTTAACTTGAAACACTAAACATTAAACAAAAAATTTGTACGCAATACTAGACATAGAAACCACTGGAGGACAATTCAACGAAGAGGGAATTACTGAAATCGCCATCTATAAATTTGATGGACATGAAGTGGTGGATCAATTCATCAGTTTGGTAAATCCGGAAATTCCAATTCAGCCCTTTGTAGTGAAACTTACAGGTATAAATAATGCTATGTTGCAATCTGCTCCAAAGTTTTTTGAAGTGGCGAAACGCATTATTGAAATGACAAATGACTGTATTATCGTAGCTCATAATGCCTCATTTGACTATAGAATCCTTCGAACAGAGTTCAGACGATTAGGGTATGATTTTGAAGCCCGAACCATTTGTACAGTAGAATTATCAAAAAAATTATTACCAGAGCAACCATCTCATAGCTTAGGAAAGCTCGTTCGTGCACTTGGAATACCAATGGCAGACCGCCACAGGGCGAGTGGTGATGCCTTGGCAACTGTCAAATTATTTAAAATTCTTTTAGAAAAAGATTTAGAGAAAGAAATTGTAAAAGATTTTATTAAACTGGAAATCGAAAAAGGAATTGCTCCAAAATTACTGGATATTGTGGCTGGATTACCAGCAAAAACAGGTATTTATTACATTCACAATGAAAAAGGAAATCTAATTTATATTGGCAAAAGCCGAAACATAAAAAAACGCATCAATCAGCATTTTACGGGAACTTCTGCTAAATGTAAGAAAATCCAAGCCGAAGTTTTCACCGTAACCTATGATGAAACCGGAAGTGAATTAATCGCTTTATTGAAAGAAAGTGAAGAAATAAAAATTAACAAACCTATCTATAACAGAGCACAACGAAAAAGTATTTTTCAATTGGCTTTGTATGCCGAGAAAGATGAAAAAGGCTATCTCAACCTAAAATTGCAAAAAGCAGATGGCCGAAAAAAAGAAATCACCTCATTTACTTCCCTACAAGAAGGTAAAAATGCCCTGTTTCGAATAACTTCTCATTATAATTTGTGCCAAAAACTTACTGGATTATACGTCTCTAAAACAAACTGTTTTCAATATGCTATAAAAGAATGCGACGGCGCTTGTATTGGCGAAGTGTCTCCAGAAGAATACAATACGAGAGTACAAAATTTTATAGATAAAAACACTTTCGAAAATCAGAATATGGTACTGATTGACAAAGGAAGAACAATCAGTGAACGATCTGCGGTTTTAATAGAAAACGGAATCTATAAAGGCTATGCTTTCTATGATTTGAACTATCAAATCAACAATATTGAAATCCTGAGAAACATCATTATTCCAATGCAAAATAACCGTGACACCAAAAATATTATTCAAGGACATATCCGAAAAAACAAAACGGTAAAGACCATAAAATTCTAAACGCATGTCAATCCTAACATAAATATGCAAAGAATAAAGTCCAAATTTGATGCTTTCAGGCAAAAGACCAATATAGTAATTTACGGAACCAACACGGCTTCTGGTCGGTTATTTGATCTTGTACTTTTAGGTGTGATTCTAGTAAGTGTAGTAATTGTTATGCTCGAAACTGTCAAAGGTTTCGATATAAAATACCACCAAGAACTTATTGTATTAGAATGGATTATCACCATTTTCTTTACTTTAGAATATATTCTTAGAATAATTTCCATCAAAAAACCATTGAAATACATCTTTAGTTTTTATGGAATAATCGATTTAATTGCAACATTACCCATGTATTTCTCGCTGTTTTTTGTTGGAACCAGCGTTTTAACCGTAGTCAGAGCACTGAGATTGTTGCGACTATTCAAAATTTTGAAACACCCTAAATTCTCCAGCCAATCCACACACCTAAAAGAAGCATTAATAGCCAGCAAAGGAAAAATACTGATTTTCATTTATTTCATGCTCATCAGCAGCATAATAATAGGATCAGTCATGTACATTGTCGAAGGAAAAGAAGGCGGCTTCACTAGTATTCCTATCAGTATTTATTGGACCATCGTTACATTAACAACGGTTGGGTACGGGGATATTTCGCCCATAACACCGCTGGGACAAGCCATCGCTTCGGTAGTAATGATTATGGGTTACGGTATAATTGCTGTTCCTACAGGAATCGTTTCGGCTGAATTTGCCAATAGCAATCGTAAAAAACCAAGAGAAGAGAGAATTAATCCGTGCTCAGTTTGTGGAACTGAAGGGCACGAATACAATGCCAAATACTGTTTCCATTGTGGAGCAGAACTATAATTTATTAATGTGAAGCAATTCCAGTTGTACACTGCAACTCCTCATTATTCCAGTTGTTTTTTTAAGGCATAAAAGGAGCTTTTTTCAGTCGCTCTTTTACACCAAGAAAAACTAACTACAATAACTGCGGGGTTTCCGTTTCCATCTGGGCTAAAAAATATGAAATACTTAATCACTATCATCGGACCTACAGCTATTGGAAAAACTGCCTTGAGCATTGTCTTGGCTAATTACTTCAAATGTGATATTATTTCCTGCGATAGTCGCCAATTTTTCAAAGAAATGACTATCGGAACGGCAGTACCTAGCTCTTCAGAATTAGCTGCGGCCAACCACCATTTCATCCAAAACAAATCCATATTCGAGAATTATACAGTTGGTGATTTCGAGAAAGAAGCGATTAAGAAACTGGAAGAATTATTTTTGACTAATGATTACGCCATTTTAGTAGGCGGATCCGGATTGTATGTAGACGCAATTTTAAAGGGATTTGATGAATTTCCAGACATAAACTGCGCCATACGTGAGGAAGTCATGGCTAATTATGAAAAATTAGGCATTGGATATTTGCAACAAAAACTCGAAGTTTTAGATCCTGATTATTATAAAACACTATCTATCGAAAATCCACAAACGCTGCAAAATCCACAACGCATGATGCGATTTGTAGAAGTTTGCATAGGAGCTGGAAAACCATATTCTTCGTTTTTAAACCAGAAAAAAAATAACAGAGACTTCACTGCTATTTTAGTAGGTCTAGAAGCCGACAGAAAAATCATTTATAACCGCATCAATCAGCGCGTTGATATTATGATGAATGAAGGACTTCTAGCGGAGGCAAAAACGTTATTTCCAAACAAAGAGCTGAATGCATTACAAACCGTAGGTTACAGAGAGTTATTCAATTATTTTGACCGAGAGATTACATTAGATTTCGCCATCGAAGAAATAAAGAAAAACACAAGACGATTTTCTAAACGCCAACTCACTTGGTTCAAAAGAAATGAAAACACCAAATGGTTTGATTTTGAAACTCCGTATGAAACAATTGTGAATTACATCAATTCAAAAAAAGTAAATCAATAAGTTTCTAAAGTAAAATTCATAATTCATAATTATCTATATGCCAATTTCACATAACTTCACCTCTATTCTTAGCAAAGACTGGGAAATCAATTTTACACAATGCGCACCAAATGGCTATTTAAAGTACACGGATTTGTGCAATATTTTACAATTAACTGCTGCTGCACATTCAGAAGTTGGTGGAATCAGTTTTACAGATATGCAGGAATTTGACCAAGCTTGGGTTTTGAGTCGGATGCGTGTTGAAATCTCTAGATTACCAAAATGGGGAGATACTGTAACCGTAAAAACATGGATCAATTCCTTAGAAAACTCCCGTTCCGTGCGAGCACTTGAAATGCATGTCAATGGAGAGAAAATTGTGGGTTCTGAGACTTTTTGGGCGGTATTCAACACTAAAAAACGTAGGCCAGAAGGATTGGCTTTACCGTTTGAACATTTTGAATTGTATCCTGAAAAAAGAGCTACTCTTGAAGGTTTTTCTAAAATTAACTTCAATCAAGAGAAAGAAATTGTTTTTGAAAAAAAGGTATTTCTATCAGATTTAGACATTGTAAATCATGTCAATAATGTCAAATATCTGGAATGGTGTTTGGATTTAGTAGATCCAAAATTAATTCTCAATCAAAAAATTGACAGTTTAGAAATGAATTTCTTAAAGGAATTATCACTCAACGATACCGTCATTATTCATGAAAGTATTACGGATAGTGAAACTGTTTTTAGTATTACAAAAGAAGATAAAACAAGTTTTGCTTTACAGTTGAATTGGCGATAACTCCAACTCAATTAAACTTTAGTCTAAATTTTCTGGTATTATATAAAATTTCTTTATTCTACGAAATCCTAGCCCTAATAGCAGTAAAAATCCTTTTTTCTCGTTTCTTTAACGAGGAAAAAGATTGTAACCTCCCGAAGCATCGGGAGCAGGAAATAGCTCTAAAAAAAGCCTCAATTTCTTGAGGCTTATATAAATTTATTCTGCTGCTTTATTCTTAACAACTAATCTGAATCCTTCTCCGTGGATGTTCAAAATTTCCACATCTTCATCAAGTTTCAAATACTTTCTCAACTTTGCGATGTACACATCCATACTTCTAGACGTAAAATAGTTGTCATCTCTCCAGATTTTTGTCAATGCTAATTCTCTTGGCATTAAATCATTTTCATGAAGTATCAACATTTTCAATAATTCATTCTCTTTTGGAGATAATTTTATTGGTTCTTCATTCTTAAATGTTAAAAAACGAAGTTTTGAGTTCAAATGAAATTTACCAATATTAAATTCAAATTGCACTTGTTCCGTTTTAGTATCAGATGATTTTCTTTGAATTATTGCTTTGATTTTCATCAACAATACTTCTGAATCAAATGGTTTATTCAAGTAATCATCAGCACCTGCTTTATATCCCTTCAACACATCTTCTTTCATAGATTTTGCTGTCAAAAATATAATTGGCACTTCATTATTTTTCTCTCTGATTTCTTTTGCCAAGGTATATCCATCTTTGTAAGGCATCATTACATCCAGAATACATAAATCGTAAGTATCCTTTTTGAATTTTTCGAAACCTTCCATTCCATTTTTGGCCAAAGTGACGTCAAAATCATTTAACATCAAATAATCTTTTAAAACTGCTCCAAAATTAAGATCGTCTTCAACTAAAAGTATTTTTTTATTTACATTTTCCATATTCTAATTTATTAATGGTAATTTTATTATGAAGGTACTTCCTTTTCCCTTTTCACTTTCTACATATACTTGACCATTATGGTCTTCAACTATTCTTTTAACGTAAGCTAAACCTAAACCGTGACCTTTTACATTATGAATGTCACCGGTATGCTCTCGGTAGAATTTTTCAAAAATCCTTTTCTGAGCTATTTTACTCATCCCTAAACCACTATCTTTCACTTTGATAATGACCATATCTTTGATGTTTTCTGTAAAAACTTCAATTTCCGGAACATTAGGCGAGTATTTTATGGCATTCTCTAAAATATTTACAATGACATTAGTAAAATGAACATCATTGATTAAAACTGTGGTTCTAATCGCTTTAAAATGACAGGTAATTGTTCCTTGTCTATCCTCCAATATTAAATTCACATGATCTATTGCGTCATCAATAATCTCATGAATGTTATTAGACTCTTTAGTTATATCTAATTCTTTCTTTTCTAATTTTGAAATTCGCAACACATTTTCCACTTGTGCGTGCATGCGTTTATTTTCGTCCTTTATCATTTGAAGGTATCGTAAGACCTTTTCTTTGTCATCTATTATTTTTGGATTCTTTATTGCATCCAATGCTAAATTTATAGTTGCAATTGGAGTTTTAAATTCATGTGTCATATTGTTAATGAAATCATTTTTGATTTCAGAGATCTGACGTTGACGAATTAATTGATTCAATGCACTCGTATAAGCAATTAAAATAATCAGTGTAAAAACAATAGAAAGAACAGTTACACTAACGAGTTCTGACAATAAAAATTTCTTTTTGAGCGGAAACGTAACTAATAATTGGTATTTACTATTCCCTTCATTATCCGTAAAAATAGGAATTGAATAGGTCGCCTCTTTATCATATTTAAACTCATTTGATTTAATTTTGGTCGCTAAATTGTTGCTGTAAATACCAAATTCAAATCTTGTCTCGATACCATATTCTTCTAATTCTTTTTTAATAAGTTTCTGTAAAACATCACTAGAAACACGTTCTTCTAGAGGCATTGCGGATAAAACATCCTTCGCAGAAATTTCAAAAAGAGCATTGTCTAAAATATCTAGATTGCCTGATTTTTCAATTCTAACATCAGGAATCAAACTTTGACTTACTCCTGATTTATCAATCGAATTATTATTATACACTTCAGTTACACGTTTCGCGCTAAAGCTTTTAAATTTTTCACTATCAAATTTTTTATCAAAGAACGTTGGTGCAATATTATAATTTTGAGAAATGATACTGTTTGAATATATAATTGTTTTATTAGTTCGTGGATTTTTTTGAACATAATAAAACTCTAAAATATCGTCTTTTTCAGGTACTTTTCCAGTACTGTCTTTATAATGATTTATTTTATCATAAAAACTATACGCCTCTTGCTTTTGAAGCTTATCCGCCACGTTACCAATCACTTGCTTAACATGAAATTTAAACTGCTCGTCATTATTTTTAAATGACGTATTAAACCAATATACCTGAACAAGAATTATCCCTATTAAGGACAAACTCATTAATAAAACAAGTAATCTAAAAAAAAGTTTATTCATCGAAACAAATTTAGTATTTTAACAATATATTAAATAATAGATTAACCAAACATTAACATCTAGAACACATTTTGTTTAATCTTTAAAATTTTAAGAATTTTAACAACTTCTAATTTTGTAGTTTCTATAGAAGTATTTTCTATGACGAAATCGCTTTTTGAGATGCGTTGTTCATCAGTCCATTGTGCATTTATTCTTTTTAAAACAAGTTCTCGTGTTGTTTTATCACGTTCAACAACTCTTTGAATCCTTGATTCTACTGGTGCCGTAACAGTTATAACCAAATCGCAGTTTTTATAACTACCGCTTTCAAATAAAATAGCTGCTTCATAAATCACATAAGGAGCGGCAGTATGTTGTAAAAGCCAATGCTCAAAATGTTTTTTTACGGCAGGATGAACAATTTTATTAAGTTTTTCTAATTTTTTAGGATTGTTGAAAACAATTTTGGCTAATTCTTCTCTGTTCAACTTATCATTTTCAAAAATAGTTTCACCAAATACTTTTTTAATAGCTTCCAAAATTTGTGCAGATTGCATGATTTTTCTCGCTTCATCATCTGCTATGTATACTGGGATACCAAATGATTTAAAATAATTTGCAATAGTGGTTTTCCCACTTCCAATGCCACCAGTCAAACCAATTATTTTTGTCATATTAAACTTTGAAAAATAATTCAGGGAAAGCTTCTTGAGGTTTTTGTTTCAAAATGATAATTTTATAAAAAGATTTTATAAAACCGGTTCCATAACCATAAAATTGTTTCCAAACGGCTATCAAGGACAAATACCCAATTTTCAAGCTTTTATTTTGAAAGGAAGACACCAAAAACAGTACCAAAAAGTAAACAAAATACAACTGAAGTGGTAAATCAAAATTAAAAATCAACATTAATAAAAAGGAGGAAAAAAATCCAATTATAAATACCGAAGGAAAGAAAAAAGTAAGCTTATTGTATTTAGGATACCAACTATTCAGAATTGGTCGTGCTTTCCCAAATTTATTTACCTGAATAGAAAACTTATTCCAATCAATTCTTCTTTTGTGATATACAAATGCATTAGGAAATAATTTGGTTTCAAAACCTAAATTCCACAAACGAATTGACAAATCTGGATCTTCTCCCGGATGAATATTTCCAAAACCTTTTGATGCTTCAAACGCTTTACGTGACAATCCCATATTGAAACTTCTAGGTTGAAACTTATCAATTTTTTCAGACCCACCGCGAATTCCACCCGTGGTTAAAAAAGAGGTCATTGCAAAATTAATTGCTTTCTGTATGTCCGAAAAACTGTCAAGAGCCTTATCAGGTCCTCCAAAACAGTCTACATAATTCTGTTTTAAAGCTTTGTCAACTTCTGATAAATACTCTTTTGGAATAATACAATCCGAATCAAAAATGATAAAATAATCTCCTCTGGCTTTTTTCATTCCGTAATTTCTGGAATCCCCAGGTCCTGAATTTTCCTTGTAGTAATAGGAAATATCTAATCTGTCACCATATTTCTGAGCTATATCTTTACAAACGATAGAAGAACCATCTTCAATAATAACAATTTCAAAAATTTTGTTATACGTGGAATGAGATAAACTTTCTAAAAGTTCATTAACTTCATCCGGACGATTGTAAACTGGTATAATTAGGGAAAATAACATAAATTATGAATGTGGTATTAAAGGTATTTTTTTAGGCTCAAAAAATTTTAACAAATATAATCTTTATCCATAAAAAAACCATCAACTATTAATTGATGGTTTTATAAATAATTTGTAATTTTTATTCAAACATTTCCATGACTTCCTGACTTACTCCCATGTTTGAAAAACCACCATCGTGCAATAAGTTTTGCAATGTCACTTTTCTGGTCAAATCAGAAAACAACGTCAGTGTATAATTAGCACAATCTAAAGCAGATGCATTTCCTAAAGGAGACATTTTTTCGGCAAAATTTATAAATCCGCCAAATCCTTTCACACCTTGTCCAGCCGTTGTAGGTGTTGGTGATTGAGAAATTGTATTGACTCTCACTTTTTTATCTCTTCCAAAGAAATAACCAAAACTTCTTGCAATAGATTCTAAAAACGCTTTGTTATCTGCCATGTCGTTATAATCTGGGAACACTCGTTGTGCAGCCATATAAGATAGAGCAACAATACTTCCCCACTCATTCATGGCATCTTTTTTATACAAAACCTGCATTACTTTATGAAACGAAACCGCTGATACATTCCATCCCTTCTCGGTATAATCGTAATTCTGATTGGTATAATGATTTCCTTTTCGAACATTAACAGACATTCCTATTGAGTGCAAAACAAAATCAATTTTACCGCCTAAAATTTCCATAGCTTGATCTACCAGATTCTCTAAATCAGCGACCGATGTAGCATCTGCAGGTATGATTTGAGAGTTAGTTTTTTGCGCCAGTTCATCAATCGTTCCCATTCGTATAGAAGCAGGAGCATTTGTAAGCACAAAAGTTCCCCCTTCTTCAAAAACTCTTTCAGCCGTTTTCCATGCAATTGAATTTTCATCCAAAGCGCCAAAAATGATTCCTCTTTTACCTTTTAATAAGTTATACATAATACAAGTAATTTAAGTCTGTTCTTTTAAAAAAATAATGCACCTTAATTTCGAAATGAATAAAACCATTGTGAAATTAAGATGCATTACAGAAACTAAATATATGATTTAGTAATCATTAAGATTAAGCAATACTTTCGATGTTTACCACTTCGTTTGCATCTGCTTTATAATCAACTCCTTCAACGTCAAAACCAAATAGATTGTAGAAATCTTTTCTGTATCCCGCTAAATCTCCTATTTCAGATAAATTTTCAGTTACAGCTTCAATCCACAATTTAGCTACTTTTTCTTGAACATCAGGACGCATTTCTAAATCGTCAATGCGTATTCTTCCTTTTTCATCTACAGGAACTTCATTTCCTGTATATAATCTTTCTTGATACAAACGCTGAATTTGTTCGATACAACCTTCGTGAATTCCCTCTTCTTTCATTATTTTATACAACAATGAAATATACAATGGAATAACTGGAATTGCAGAACTTGCTTGTGTTACCAATGCTTTATTTACCGAAACAAATGCTTTACCATCAATAGCTGCTAAACTATCAGCAATAGCAAATGCAGTCGCTTCCAGATGATCTTTGGCACGACCTATTGTTCCTTTTCTATAAACTGCTTCCGTCAATGAAGGCCCAATATAAGAATAAGCAACAGTTGTAGCGCCGGGAGCTAATAGATTTTCAGCTTTTAAAGCATCAATCCACATTGCCCAATCTTCACCACCCATTACAGCAATTGTGTTTTCAATATCATCGCCACTACATGGCTCAATTGAGATTTCAGACACTTTACCAGAATGAAAATCAACTGTTTTGTTGGTAAAGGTTCCGCCAATTGGTTTCAAAGTAGAACGGTGTAAAACACCGGTAACTGGATGCATACGAACTGGAGAAGCTAAACTATAAATGATTAAGTCCACTTGACCTAAATCTTCTTTTATTAGAGCTAATGTTTGCTGTTTTACTTCATTAGAAAATGCATCTCCATTGATACTTTTTGCATACAAACCTGCTTTGTGCGCTTCTGCTTCGAAAGCAGCAGAATTGTACCAACCTGGTGAAGCCGTTTTACCTTCTGTTGGAGGTTTTTCAAAAAATACACCAATCGTACCTGCATTAGATCCAAAAGCACTTGTAATTCTCGAAGCTAAACCAAATCCGGTTGAAGCTCCAATTACTAATACTTTTTTAGCCCCGTTTATAGGTCCTTTTGATTTAATATATTCAATTTGATTTTTAACATTTTGTTCGCATCCTTTTGGGTGAGATGTCGTACAAATAAATCCTCTCATTCTAGGTTCTATAATCATACTCTTGGTTATTCGTTTTTTATTTATTCGTAAAATCGTTTTATTCCTATTGCAAAAGTCTTGCTTTTATAAGGAAACAAATATAAAGTAAAATATTAGTTCAGCAAGGCTTTAGCGTGATTTAAGGCCGAATCAGAAACAACTGTTCCTGATAACATTTGTGCTATTTCAACCAATCTTTCCTCTCCATTCAAAAGCTTCAGTTCAGAAAGTGTGTCCTCGCCAACAGTTGATTTAAATACTTTGAAATGTGCGTTCCCCTTAGCAGCAATTTGTGGTAAATGGGTAATGGCAAAAATTTGCATTTCCTGACTCATTTCTTTCATAATTTCCCCCATTCTGATGGCAATTTCTCCAGAAACACCAGTGTCAATTTCATCAAAAATTAATGTTGGCAATTTTGAATATTGTGCCAATATCGCTTTAACCGCAAGCATAATCCTTGACATTTCTCCACCGGAAGCAACTTTTTTCAATACACCAAAATCAGTTCCTTTATTAGCCGAAAATAAAAACTGAAGAGTATCTTTTCCATTTTGATAATACGTTTCAGTACTATTAATCTCAATATTGAAGCGAACATTTGGCATTCCTAATGTCTCTAAAATAGCAATCAACTTTTGAGATAAAATAGGAATCGAATCCAATCTATTGTTATGAATTGTCCTCGAAAAAGCATCTAATTCAACTGTTTTTTGTTCAATAGAAATAGTTAATGTAGCAATTTCTTCTTCCATATTTCCTAAGGCTAAAACTGAATTTTCCAGATTAGCTTGAATTTCCAATAATTCATCCACTGAGGAAACCTGATGTTTCTTTTGCAAATTAAAAATCACTTGAAGTTTTTGACTGATTAAATCCAATTGTTCTGGATCATTAATTAACTTCTCTGAACAGCGGTTCATCTCATCGGAAATATCATCAAATTCAATTATTACGCTTGTTATTCTTTCTAATAAAGAGTGATAATCAGTTGAAAAAGAGGCGATTTTTTGCAAAGAGAGCTTAATTTCATTCAAATTATGTAGTACACCTATTTGTTCTTCATTGGCAATAGCCAAAGACTTATCAATAGATTCTTTTATAATTTCAACATTATTCAACTTCTCAAAATCAGCCTCCAGGGTTTCTTGTTCGCCTGATTTTAATTGAGCTGCAATTAATTCATCCAATAAAAAAGTATTGTATTCTTGTTCTTTCTTAGATTCGCTTTGTCTTTTCAGTAGCGAATTCAATTTGGATTTATCCGATTTATAGCTTTTTAAAAGATATTGATATTCCAGAATTGTTTCTTTATTATTGGCAATTGCATCAATAATTTCGAACTGTACAGTTTCATCCGAAAGTTCTTGGGTTTGCTGTTGCGAATGAATATCAATCAAGAACAAACTCAATTCCTGCAATTCCTGAAGGTTTACAGGACTGTCATTTATAAAAGCACGAGATTTTCCAGAGGGAAGTATTTCACGT
Organism: Flavobacterium sp. KS-LB2; assembly: GCF_036895565.1. Lineage (NCBI taxonomy): Bacteria > Pseudomonadati > Bacteroidota > Flavobacteriia > Flavobacteriales > Flavobacteriaceae > Flavobacterium > Flavobacterium sp. KS-LB2. Next base: position 2,140,197 of record NZ_CP145904.1, read on the forward strand.
CTAATTATGGTATCATTTTCATAATCTAAGTCATTTTCCTCAAAAAAAGGAAGTAAATTATACTTAGAAATTTCAAAGTGCGCTTCAATAACACATTTTTCTTCCTTATTTTTTAAAGAAGTTAAGTCGGCTCTTTTTCCTAAAACCAATCCTATTGCACCTAATATTATTGATTTCCCTGCACCTGTTTCTCCTGTAATTATTGAAAAACCTTTAGAAAAGTCAATAGACAATTTTTCTATTAAGGCATAGTTTTTTATCGAAAGTGACGTTATCATTTACTATATTATTTTGTGATGTGGGCTGAAATAAACTAAAAATTGAAAATAAATTAATATTTCATCAGCATCCATTTACTTGAATTCAAAGGAGAGATTTTATTCAGATTATCTGTCAAATCTGAGATTGTAATACTAGGTCCGCCCGAAAAAATAGAAACGATTTCATCTGATTTGGCATCGAAAAAGACACGGGTCAAAAATGCGTTGGGTCTGGAAGTATTTAACTTGGTTAAATCAATTAATGATCCTTTTATTTTTTCTTTAGAAGCTTTTAAATCTTGGCTCATTAGGTCTAACCCAACATGATAATCAAGCGTGGTTTGACGTATTTGTTTGAATGCCGGAGACAAAATATCATTTATCAAAAAGTAACGGTTTTGATTTCCATCAGCTTGACTCCATCCTTTTGAACCACCTTGTTGCGCCAGAGTTGATATGCTTTGTGCAGTTTCAAAATATGAATTTCCCGATTCCAAAACAAAAGTATCCGCATCCATTCCTAAAATCATATAACTGTAAAAAGCCAATACTGAAACTAAATTAGAATCAAATGTAGTTGGGCTAAAGATAAGATTTTCAAACTCTGTATACCTAAAATTAAAATCTTTATCATTATAATTTAATACCGGAGAGGAATAAGATGAATTAAAAATAGGCCTTGAAGATTGCACTTGAATAGTAGCTGTAAATTGATCTGAACTGTTTGAAGAAACAGTAATATACATCGAACAATTAATTTTTTCATTTTGCTTTACGGCTTGTCCAGTCCAGTCTGTTTTATTTACAAATTCACTTATTGAAGTTTGTAATGTTTTAAAAACTTGCTGATTTGTAACACTCAATTTTTGTGAATCAACCGTTACCGTACAGTTTAATTGTTGCGCTTGCGTAAGCCCAAAAGAAAAAAGCAGAAAAAAAATAATTATTTTATTCATCTGTAGATTTGTATAATTTATTAACGGTTAGCAATAATTGAAACATTGCATTTGTATTACAAATCCGTTACGCTTATTTCATAAAATGTACTTTTACTTTGTGCAGAATGTCATCTGCAACTGCTTCTTTTGATTTCAATTCCATTGGTTCTACATTGAAATACTTATCTATAAAGGTAACTTTATTTGTTGATTTACCAAAACCAGCACCGCTATCTTGAAGCGAATTTAAAACAATCAAATCTAAGTTTTTTTTCTTAATTTTCAAGGTAGCATTTTCAATTTCATTTTCAGTTTCTAAAGCAAAACCAATCAAAAACTGATTTTTCTTTTGTTCCCCTAAAGACGCTAAAATATCCTGCGTTTTTTCTAGCTCTATTGTAAAATTATCCGCAGCTTTTTTTATTTTTTGTTGTGCAACATTCTTGGGTTTATAATCTGCCACAGCTGCTGCTGCAATCGCAACATCCACATCAGCATAAAACTGATGACAAGCCACATACATTTCTGCTGCAGATACAACATCAATAACGTTTATCAATGGATTCGAAACTTTACAATTTGTAGGTCCCGAAACTAAAATCACTGAAGCGCCTAAATTTGCAGCGCTAATTGCGATATCAAAACCCATTTTACCAGAAGAATGATTTCCTATAAAACGCACAGGATCTATTGCTTCGTATGTGGGACCAGCAGTAATTAATATTTTTTTTCCCTTTAGAGGTAATTTACTATTTAAATCTGCTTCAATAAAAGCTACAATGTTTTCAGGTTCTGCCATTCTTCCTTCACCGGATAATCCGCTTGCTAATTCACCGCTTTCTGCAGGAATTATTGTATTCCCAAACTGAGTCAGAGAAGAGAAATTAGTAATAGTAGAAGGATGTTTGTACATGTCTAAATCCATTGCAGGAGCAAAATATACTGGGCATTTTGCTGATAAATATGCTGCAATCAAAAGATTGTCACAAGTACCATTTGTCATTTTAGACAATGTATTTGCAGTTGCTGGAGCAATTACCATCAAATCAGCCCAAAGGGCTAATTCAACATGATTGTTCCATTTTTCATTCTCATCATCTTGATTATAAAAACTAGAATGAACCGGATTTTTAGATAATGTAGATAACGTAAGAGGAGTTACAAAATCCTTAGAAGCAGGTGTCATTATCACTTGGACATGTGCACCTGCTTTTATGAAAAGTCGTACTAATGTGGCTGTTTTATAGGCTGCAATTCCACCAGAAACTCCAAGTAGAATTTTCTTACCGCTTAAAACTGACATAGTACTGTTATTTATTTGAATCTCTGTGGTAGATTTTACCATCTAACCATTCTTGAACTGCTAAAGCATGTGGCTTAGGTAGTTTTTCGTAAAATTTTGAAACCTCTATTTGCTCTTTGTTTTCAAAAACTTCTTCAAGACTGTCATTATATGTAGCAAATTCTTCCAACTTCTCAGTCAATTCTTTTTTAATTTCAGAATTGATTTGGTTTGCTCTTTTAGCCATAATGGTTATCGCTTCATACACATTACCAGTAGGTTCTTCAATAACAGTTTTGTTGTATGTTATTGTATTTACTGGAGCATTCGTCTTTTTTAAATCCATGACTTTATTTATTTAGTAAATTTTTGTAAATCTTTATCTATTCTAGCTAACATTTCGTTCGCTACTTGTTTGTATTTAGTATCTGCTTTAAATTTAATCAAATTCAATTGTGCTGTTTTTGCAACATTTAATCGCTCTTCCATTTTTGAAGGAACACTATTTATAGCCAACTGATAAGCTGAATCTAACTTGTAATACAAAGCATCTTCTTTGAACGGTGTTCCAGGATAATCAGCAACAAAGTTATCTAAAGCCACAATCGCCGATTTGTAATCAGAAATTGTATTGTACCCTTTAGCATTTTCAAATACTTTTTTCTCAATTTTTTCACTCAATACCTTAACAGATGCATTTGCTTCTGCTTGGTACTGTGAATTTGGATAATTATCAATAAATGCTTGTAATTTATCTAAGGCCTTATTTGTATCTGTTTGATCTAAACTGTAAATTGGAGACAACATAGAATAGCTTTTTGCACCTAAATAAGCAGCTTCTTCTAATTTTTCACTTTTTGGATATCCTGAAACAAAACTCTCAAATTGATAACCGGCTAAATAATATTGTTTTGTTTTGTAATACGACTGAGAAAACATGTAAAATAATTTTTCCGCTTGAGGCTTCCCTCTGTAAGCTGGAGCAATTTGTTCAAAAATTCGAATCGCTTTAGAATACTTCTCAGCTTCATATAATTTAGTTGCCATTTCGAATTTAACAGCGACATCTTCGGATTTTAATGCTTTTTGGTATTCGTTACAAGAACTGAATAGAGCTACAAGAAGCAATAGAGATATTATTTTTTTCATTTTTTTACTTTTTTTATGATTTCTTGGCAGAAACAACCCATAAAATCATACCGAAGTTTCGGTGGCAAATTTAGTTATTAATTTAGCGACTTCAAAATATATTTTTTGTTTAAAAAAAGACTCTTTTTTTACCCTTGTTTATTCACTTTTTTGACAAATTGATCAATTCTTTCTGCTAGTGAATCATCTACTTTTACGAGTGGCAAACGCACTGTGTTTTCAGAGATTCCCAGTGATAGAAACACTTGTTTGATTCCTGCAGGATTTCCTTGTTCAAAAATCATATCGATACAATCTGCTAAAAGGTATTGAGATTTGAATGCTTCATCTACTTTACGATTCAATCCTAATCGAATCATTTCAGAAAATTCTTTAGGAAAACCTTGCCCAATTACTGAGATAACGCCTGCACCTCCAGCTAAAACCATTGGCAAAGCAATCATATCATCACCTGAAATTACCAAAAAATCTTTTGGTTTGTTTTTCAACAATTGCATCGCTTGAACTATATCACCTGCAGCTTCTTTTATTGCTACAATATTTTTAAAATCATTAGCCAAACGTATCACTGTTGAAGGCAACATATTACTAGCTGTTCTTCCTGGTACATTATATAAAATAACTGGAATTGGAGACGCTTCAGCAACTGCTTTAAAATGCTGGTAAATCCCTTCTTGAGTGGGTTTGTTATAATATGGTGAAACCGACAATATCGCTGCAAATGGAGACAAATCTCTTGTTTTTAATTCTTCAACAACTTTTAAAGTATTGTTTCCTCCTACTCCCAGTACTAATGGTAGAGCACCATTATTAGCTTCGATTACGGTACTAATAACTAATTCTTTTTCGTCTTGAGACAAAGTAGCATTTTCCGCAGTTGTACCCAAAACAACAAGATATTCAATTCCTCCATCGATTGAAAAATTTACAATTCTTGTTAATGCTTCTGTGTCAATTGAAAAATCTTCTTTAAACGGGGTTACAAGAGCAACACCAGTACCTATTAATGATTGCATAATTAGATTTATATTTTGTTTAATATTTTTAAATATTTGAATAGCTCACTTACAAAAAGCGCATAGTTTTCAACATCTGTTTTTATCATAAAATGATTTAAGCTTTTATCTATTGATGAAAAACCCACTTTAAATTGCGCTTTTGAACTATGAGTAATTTTTAATAAAATGGCTTTTTCTACGTCGTAATAACTGATTAATAAATCAAAATTTTGATTGATAAAATCATTTACTTCAACTGAAGAAATTTCTCCATTCCAATTTAGTTGGCCTGAATTAAATACAGGATATGCTTTTGCTACTATTTTATTTACTTGATCTCTATAAACAATTGTTGTTATATTTTCTGGAGCTATTCCAATGGCTATTACCTCTTTAATCAACAATTCAGTCTCTTCAAAACGCTTGGCATCAACCACGATACCAATTGTTTTTACGACAGTAACTGACTCAATATTTTTTAAATTTTGAAAGCTTTTTTTTAATGTTTTTTTTACAAAAAAATCCTTTATATAATTCAAAAACATATTACTTTTACTTGATTACAAAATTAATTAATTAAGTCGCATTTAAAATGGTAAATCTAAAAAAGTATAACGACGTTTCTAAACTTTTTGTTATATTCTTAACATTTTTTTTTGTTGCCTCTTGCAGCAAACAAAATTACTACGTTACTAAGATAGAAGGCAAACGAATTCCAATCACCGAAAAGGAAATCCAAGTGCCTGAAATTGAAAATTTCATCAAACCCTTTCGAGAACACATCAATAAAGATCTCGACAGCGTTCTTGCTTATTGCCCAGAAACATTAGACAAAAGTACAGGCAAATGGCAAACTACAATTGGGAATTTGATGGCTGATGTTACCGTAATGAGAGGAAACATTGTATTTCAAGCCAAAGAAAAAAAGAATATAGATATCTGCTTGCTCAATAGCGGAGGAATTCGTGCTATACTTCCAAAAGGAAATGTAACTGCGAGAACCGCATTTGAAATTATGCCTTTTGAAAATAGTTTGGTTGTGATTGCGTTAAAAGGAGAACAAATTCTTGAAATGGTTGATTATTTTATCGCCGAAAAAAAACCACACCCTTTAGCTGGATTAACATTTACTATTGGAAAAAACAATATTCCTAAAAACATATTAGTTCAAGGAAAACCTGTTGAAAAAGAGACCATTTATTATGTCGGAACCAATGATTATTTATCTAATGGTGGTGACAATATGAATTTCTTTAAAAAAGGCATTCAAAAATATGATTTAGAGTACAAGTTACGAAATATTCTTATTGATTATTTTAAAGCAGTTGATACTATTCCTGTAATAAATGATACTAGAATTACTGTTGAATAAGCAACTCCAATTTAGATACCAAAATAGTTTTAGAAAACACATAGCCCTAGCCCCGATTGATGTGAAAATCCTTTTTTTTCGCCTTTTCGGCGAATAAAAAGATTGTAACGTAAAGCGGGAAATAGCTCCAAAAAAATAAAAAATGAAAAGAAGAGAATTTATAGAAAAAACAGCTGCCAGTTCAGCTTTACTAAGTTTAGGTTTATCATTGAGTAGTTTTGAATCTTCACAAAAAAGACATTTGACTATTTTACATACGAATGATGTACACAGTTATATTGATCCATTTCCAGCGGATCATCCCAGAAATGCAAATATGGGAGGCGTAGCCCGAAGAGCAGCGTTGATTGAAACAATCAGGAAAGAGAATCCAAATGTGTTATTGCTTGATGCTGGGGATATTTTTCAGGGCACACCTTATTTTAATTATTACGGCGGAGAATTAGAATTCAAATTGATGAGCATGATGCAATATGATGCTTCTACGATAGGAAATCACGATTTCGATAACGGAGTAGAAGGTTTGCACGCCCAAATGCCACATGCCAAGTTTGATTTTATATCAGCTAACTACGATTTTAAAAACACCGTGATGGATGGCTTTGTAAAACCGTATAAAATATTCAACAAAAACGGTATTAAAGTAGGTGTTTTTGGGCTTGGAATAGAGCTTGAAGGATTAGTTGATAAAGGAATGTACAAAGAAACCGTTTACAACAATCCTGTTGAAACGGCACAAGATATGGTTCGGATTTTAAAGAAAGAACAAAAATGTGATTTAGTGATTTGCTTGTCGCATTTAGGTTACAAATACAGAGATGAACCTTCTAAAATATGTGATTTAAAATTAGCTGAACTAACGCAAGACATAGACTTGATTATTGGCGGACATACCCATACTTTTCTAGACAAACCTACCGTTATAAAAAACCTTGCAGGTAAAGAAGTACTGGTAAATCAAGTGGGTTGTTATGGTATAAATCTAGGGCGAATTGATTTTTATCTGGATAACGATAAAGCTAAAGCATTTGAAGGAAAATCGATTATTGTATAACAGTAATCGATTCTTTTTTTGCATTTATCGTTTCTGCATCAATCACAAATCTATAAAAGGAATAATAGCTTGTGACATACAAAATCATTGCCAGTGGTCTGAAATATGTGGGTGGCAGATTAGACAAAAAGCATTTTTCAATAAAAACTGTAAAATAGAGCGCTGTAGATAATAATCCAAAAATAGCCAGCCAGGGAGAATTATTACTGTCGTTCATGAAATAATTAGACAAAATAACACCGGCAAGAATCGACACTAAAATGTTTTGAGCTACCAAAGGATAATAACTGCCTTTTGGAATTTCATCCGAAATAGAAAGCAAATAGGAAAAAATAAAAACAAAAGGAATAATTGCTATTAGTATTGGTACAAAATCCTTAATCTTATTCAACTTTATAATATAAAATATAAGTAAGATTCGATGCGTAAAAATACCAATTAAGCCCAAAATCAAAAAAAGTATTGATTCAAAAAGAATGAAAATACTGGTAAGGAGTAAAAAAAATACGGTCATATAAAAAAGCACATTTCTTTCCTTAGAAGTGACCCAATAAAGATAGATTAGCAGTATGGCAACCAAAGGCCTAAATGCAAACAGAATTACTTTGAATGAAAATAATTCTGCTAGAACTTCAATAATTGAAAAAGAAAAGAGCAAACCAAGGATTGCATTTTCTTGTAAAAAATTATACTTTTTAGTCGGTAGCTGCATTAGCGTTATTAATTAGATTCATAAAATCATCTTCAGAGATTATTGGTATGTTCAACTTGCTTGCTTTATCTAATTTTGCAGGTCCCATATTATCTCCAGCAACAACATAATCCGTTTTTGCCGAAATAGAGCTTCCCACTTTACCACCATTATCTTCGATTGCCTTTTTTAAATCATCTCTGGAAAATTTCTCAAAGACTCCTGAAACAACAAATATTTTTCCAGAAAGTTTATCCGTAGCGTTTGGATTTATCTTTTCAACAATTTCAAACTGAATACCAAACCTTTTTAATCTTTCAATTATAAGTCTATTTTCTTGATTTTCAAAAAAGTCAATAACACTTTGCGCAATTCGCTCTCCAATTTCGTCCACCAAAATCAAATCCATTACTGTCGCCTGACTCAATGCATCAATATTTTTATAATGTTTGGCTAATTTTTTAGCAACCGTTTCACCGACAAATCTAATTCCAATAGCGAACAAAACGCGCTCAAAAGGAATGTTTTTTGAATTCTCAACACCTTTCACCAAGTTTTCAGCAGATTTTTGAGCCATTCGTTCCAAAGGAAGAATTTGATCTACAGTCAGTTCATATAAATCGGCATAATTATGAACCAATCCATTATTGAAAAGCAAAGCAACAGTTTCGCCTCCCAAACCTTCAATATCCATCGCTTTTCGAGAAATATAATGCTGAATCCTCCCAATAATCTGCGGTGGACAACCATAAAAATTAGGACAATAGTGATTGGCTTCACCTTCTGTTCTAACCAAAGCTGTATTGCATTCAGGACACTGTGTGATGTATTTTGTAGGTTCTGTATTTTCTGGACGCTTACTCAAATCAACAGCAATAATCTTAGGGATTATCTCGCCTCCTTTTTCTACAAAAACAGTATCTCCTACACGAATATCCAATTTCTCAATTTGATCTGCATTATGTAAAGAAGCACGTTTCACAATAGTTCCCGCTAATTGCACTGGTTCTAAGTTGGCCACAGGAGTTATAGAACCTGTTCGTCCTACTTGGTACGATATAGAATTTAATCGTGTAGCAACTTGCTCTGATTTAAATTTATACGCTATTGCCCAACGCGGTGATTTCGCAGTAAAACCTAATTCGTCTTGATAATCAAAGGAATTTACTTTCACTACCACACCATCTGTTTCATACGGAAGGTTATGTCTGTGAATATCCCAATAGGCAATAAACTCAAAAACCTCATTTAAATTTCGAGCTAGTTTTGCTTCTTTTGGAGCCTTAAATCCCCAATTTCTTGCCGTTTCCAAACCTTCAAATTGTGACTTAAAAGGAAGATTATTTCCAATTAAAAAATACAACAAACAATCTAAAGGTCTTTTTGCTACTTCGGCACTATCCTGTAATTTCAAACTTCCAGAAGCTGTATTTCTAGGGTTTGAATACGGTAATTCTCCTATTTCAATCAAATCTTGATTCATTTTTTCGAAACCTGCAAAAGGCAAAATAATCTCACCACGAACATCAAATTTATCAGGAAAATTTCCTTTTAATTGTAATGGAATAGATTTTATGGTTTTAATATTGTTCGTCACATCATCACCTTGAAATCCGTCCCCACGAGTAACAGCACGTTTTAGTTTTCCTTTCTCATAAGTAATACTAATTGACGCCCCGTCATATTTAAGTTCACAAGTATATTCTAAAGGCACATCGCCTAGAACTTTTTGAATGCGTTTTTCCCAATCGATAAGTTCTTCCTTAGAATATGAATTATCAAGAGAATACATTCGGTGTTCGTGAGCAATCGTTTGAAAATTTTTAGTAATTGCCCCACCAACTCTTTGTGTAGGAGAGTTTTCGTCAAAGTATTCTGGATATTGACTTTCAAGGTCTTGAAGTTGCTTTAATTTTAAATCAAATTCATAATCAGAAATTATAGGTTTATCTAACACATAGTAATTATAATTGTGTAAATTTAGTTCTTCCCTTAATTTTTGAATCGTATTTTGAATATCCATAGAAAATAAAAATTGGCTATTTTGTGCTTAAAATAAGGCACTAAAATAACCAATTAAAAATAAATAGCAATACAATTACGATGCTATAATTGTATTTATTTGCTGGTATAAAAGGCCATCGCTCAAAAACGAACCTTGTTGTATTAATTCAAAAATAGAAGCATTACGCTCCTCTGTAAACTCTTTTTTTCCTACTTTCATTTCAATAGTATCCGTAAACATATTATCGCTAAGCCATTGCAATCCATCTTTAGTTAAAAAATCCACTTCAGGAACCAATGATTTCAGAACAATAGATTGTACATAGGTATCAAAACAATGAAAAAGGAAAATATGATTTTTAGAAAAATGCTCTAAATACGTTGCTTTAGAAAGAACACCTTCCCAAATTAAATCAGAAAAAACGTCTAATTCTTGTTCTGCAACTTCTGGTTTCTCGGATTTTATTTTATCCCACTCTGCTTTATCAATCGCTTGAGTTGCTAAAAAAGTACTGAATTCCTGATTCAATTCCTCAAACTGTTCTTTTGTTAATCTTGAGTATTTCATTATTCTATTTTAATATTTATTTTAGTATTCACTTATTCTTGAAAGTTAGAATCAAAAAAAAGCCCTCTCAATCGAGAGGGCAAATTTACTATATTTTAATCTTTTTTTTAGAAAATATATCTAATTCCAAATTGTGCTTGCCATCTTGACAACAAACTTGCATCGTAATTAAACGTTTTTGTCTGAGTTCCATTAAAAGTATAAGTTGGTACTTTTGTAGTTTGATCTACAGATACACCAATTGGTTGAATGCTTGTAGGTACCTGAACTAATCCCCAATCAGAATTCAATAAGTTTCCAACGTTTAATACATCCACACTAAACTGGATTGTGTTTGTTTTATTTGAACTAGAAGATGGTTTAAAATTATAATCTTGAATTAATTTCATATCCCATTTTCCTCTCCATGGAGCCAAAGCACCATAACGCTCTGCATATTGTCCTCTTCTTTCACTCAAATATTTATCTTGACTAATAAAAGCATCAAAAGCAGCTCCTTGACCAACTCCAGTAAAAGCCATTGTATTAATTTCTGCTGTAGTAGGAACATAAATCAAATCATTAGTTCCTGAGCCATCATTGTTAATATCACCTCCATAGATGTAATTAAAACGACCTCCTTGAGCATACTCAAAGAAAGTAGATACTGTTGTAGCCCATTTATCATTAGCTCCATATTTCCATTTCTTAGAAGCAACACCAATAAAACGATGCGTATCTCCATATTTAGAATTAGATAGAACAGCATTATTTACATTCCCTAAAGCTGGGTTAAAAGCAAAAGCATCACCCGTAATTTCAGCTTCAATAGAATTCACATCTTTAGCAACTAAGTAATTATAAGCTACACTACCATACAAGCCATTATCAAAAGTTTTTTGAAGCTTAACAGATGTATTTAAAACATATCCTTTGTTAGAATTTGTCATTACGTAAGCATTGTTTGCTCCTTTATCAGCCGCATTATAAATAGCTCTATCATCAGTTCCAGCCAAAGTACCTGATGGAGTTCTCAATCCCCAGTTTTGAACATGCACACCATTGATATCTTTATTGTACGCTATATCAAACGTTCCAATATAATTATTTTTAAAACGGTGATCCAATCCTAAACTTGATCTCCACACTTGTGGCCATTTGAAATTTTTATCCATAATTTGAAAAAAACCATCATCAGCACCACTCACTTGATTTCCTAACCATACAAAAGGAAGTTTTCCAGTAAATATCCCTGAACCTCCACGAACTTGTGTAGTTTTATCTCCTGACACATCCCAATTAAATCCTAATCGTGGAGACCACAATAATTTATCAGTAGGTAATGTTGTAGAAATTAATTGTTCGTTAGCTCCAGTTTTTGGATTAAAATACAAGACATTGTTGTTTCTAGTAGATCCATTTTGAGTATCAATATATTTTTGAATTAAATCAGAAGTATCAAAATACAAAGGCTTATCTATTCTTAGCCCTAAAGCTAATTTAAAATTCTCGGTAATATTCCAATCATCTTGAGCGTATAGAGCAACTTGACCCACATTTAATTCCGCTAATTTCCATCCATTATCTTTTCCTACACCAAATGAATTTTTTGCATCAAATGTATCTTGAGCATATTTTAAATTTTGAGCAATAATACTTGTAGCAAAAGGTTTAGCTGCGTCAATTAAAAAGTCTTGAACACTAAAATATGGTGAGAAGAACGTACCTGCGTAACCGTTAGGGTTACCAAAATTATCATACCCAGCTAAATTAAAGGAGTTTTCAAATTTATATTTTTCAAAAGAAACACCAAAAGTAAAAGCATGCTTACCTACTGTATAACTTAAGTTATTAGTAATTTGCAATACTTTTTGATCTAAGGTATTATTTATAGAAAACGGCTCATGTCCTGCAATTATGTAATTAGAACCATTACTTTGAATATTGATTACCGGAGCTGGAGTCGAGAACGGATTTCTAAAATCATTAAAATGAGTGTAACCAGCTTGCAATTTATTCGAAACCGTTTCGCTTACTTTTGAGTTTAATTCAACTAAAAATGAATCTAATTTATTATTAATCTGATATCCTGACTTTTCAAATTGCAATGTATTTGCATCTGGTCCTCTAAAACCTAAAGCAGATGGATGTGCAGGCTTATCTTTGGATGCATCCAAAAAGTTATAAATTACAGCTAATTTGTTGTTGTCATTAATATTCCAATCCAACTTAATAATTCCTTTGTTAGAATCAGAGTTGTGCTTAAAACCTTGGTAAGCTCCAGTATTATATCCTAGATTACTTAAAGCAGAAGAAACTGCAATTAAATCAGTCTCTAAAACTCTGGATTCATTAACACCGGTAACGCCATCACCATTATTAGCAACAAAATTAGAACCTAGATCACTTCTCTTGTCTATTTCATAATTGGCAAAAAAGAACAACTTGTCTTTAACAATTGGTCCTCCAATACTAAATCCCGCTTGTGTTTGTTCTAAAGAAGGAACAAATATTTTTTCACCATTAATTTTACCACCTGTCAAATCTTGGTTTCTAAAAAAAGCATACGCTGTACCATGAAATTCATTTGTTCCAGATTTCGTAACTGCATTAACTGAAGCTCCTGTAAAACCTGACAATGTTACATCATAAGGTGCCGTTGCCACTTGAATTTGCTCAATAGCATCTAATGAAATTGGCTGAGAACCCGTTTGACCACCTGGAGTTGCTGCATCTAATCCGAATGGATTATTAAAAACTGCACCATTTAAAGAGTAGCTATTATATTGATCGTTTCGACCACCAAAAGAACCACCACTAGCAGAAGGCTCTAAACGAGTAAAGTCATCTGCAGATCTAGAAATTGTTGGTAAGGCCGTTAATTCTTTTCGACCAATTGTCGTTTCTGCTCCCGTTCTGCCGCTACCAAAAACTTTATTTTTTGAACCCGTAACTTTTACTTCAGTTAGCTCTTGGCTTTGATCACTCAATGAAGCATCAAGAATAAGTGCTTTTCCTAACTCAAGATAAACTTCATTAGTTTCAAAGGACTCATATCCAACAAAAGATACCGTCACTTTGTATGGCCCACCAATACGCATGTTTAGCATATTGAACCTTCCATCCTCATTAGAAAGAGCTGAATACTTAGAACCTGTTGGAGTATGAATTGCTTGAATTGTAGCACCAGGAAGCGTTTCGCCTGTTACACTTTTCACAATCCCTTTAATACTTGAAGTAGTTGTCTGCCCAATGACAGAGTAAAAACTACAAAAAATAAGTAGTACTGTAATGATTTTTTTCATTTTTTAAGTATGTGTTGTTTAAGGTTCAAAATTAGACAAAAAAAAATCACTCCAAAGAGTGATTTTTATATTTTATTAACATAATTTTAACCAAATGTTATTTTTCTGCAACAATTTCGTAATCTAATTCAACGATAACATCTCTGTGTAAACGAACACTAGCAGTATATTTACCAGTACGCTTAACAATTCCGCTTGTAATGAATTTTCTTTCGATTTGTTGACCACCTTTAGCCAAAGATTCAGCAATATCAATATTCGTGATTGAACCGAATAATTTTTCACCACCTGCTTTAGCAAAGATTTTAATTTCGATAGCTTTCAAAGCTTCAGCTAATGCTTTTGCATCCGCTACAACTTTAGCTTCTTTGTGTGCTCTTTGTTTTAGGTTTTCAGCTAATACTTTCTTTGCAGAAGAAGTTGCTAAATGAGCGTGACCTTGAGGAATTAAAAAATTACGACCGTAACCGTTTTTCACGTTAACGATATCATCTTTAAATCCTAAGTTTTGAACGTCTTGTCTTAAAATAAGTTCCATGTTGTTGTCCTTTATTATAGAAGTTAGGTTTCATATTTCAGAAAACCAACAACTGAGTTAAATATTATTTTAGTAAATCTGCCACATACGGCATTAAAGCTAAGTGACGTGCTCTTTTCACAGCTACTGACACTTTTCTTTGGTATTTCAATGAAGTACCAGTTAAACGACGAGGAAGTATTTTTCCTTGCTCATTAACGAATTTCAACAAGAAATCAGCATCTTTATAGTCAATATATTTGATACCTGATTTTTTGAAACGACAGTATTTCTTCTGTTTGTTAGTTTCTATGTTCAAAGGCGTAAGATATCTGATATCTCCGTCTTTTTTTCCTGAAGCCGATTGTTGTAATGTTGCCATGATAATTAAGCTTTTGTAGATTTTAATTTAGTTCTTCTTCTTTCAGCCCAAGAAATAGCATGTTTATCAAGACTTACAGTCAAGAAACGCATTACTCTTTCGTCACGTCTAAATTCAGTTTCAAAAGCAATAAGAACTTCTCCTGATACTTTAAATTCGAACAAGTGGTAAAAACCAGATTTTTTGTTTTGGATTTCGTAAGCCATCTTTTTAAGACCCCAGTCTTCTTTAGATACCATTTCTGCTCCTCTACTAGTAAGAAAATCTTCAAATTTGCTTACTGTTTCCTTTACCTGAACTTCAGATAAAACGGGATTTAAAATGAAAACAGTTTCATAATGATTCATAAATATATATTTATTTGTTATTTTGGGTGCAAAAGTAATCAATTAATCTGATTAAGCAAGCTATATTTGATTTTATTCGACGTAAGGCAAAAAAATCCGCTCAACCAGTTGTTTTTAAATAAAAAAGTAATATATTTACTTTGCCAAATCTAAAATACTAAATTATGAAACTAAACTGTGTTGTAGTAGATGATAGTTCTATTCAGAGGATGATTATCGCAAAGTTAGTTAATAATCATCAAAATTTACACTTAATCGGTGATTTTTCTAATGCAATCGAAGCTCGAAGTTGTATGTCGATACACAATGTAGATCTTATCTTCTTGGATATCGAAATGCCAGTAATCAGCGGCTTTGATTTTTTGGATGGATTAAAAGTAAAACCTCAAATTATTTTCATAACCTCAAAAGCTGAGTACGCTATGAAAGCTTTTGATTATGATGCTACAGACTATCTTCAAAAACCAATTGCAATCGATAGATTCAACGCTTCGGTTAAAAGAGCTATTGATTTACACCTACTTAAAAAAGAAAACAAAGAAGAAGAAGGAGAACATATTTTCATTAAAAGTAATTTAAAAAAATTGAAAATATTCACTTCTAAAATAAAATGGATTGAAGCCTTTGGTGATTATGTTAGAGTAGTTACAGAAGAAGATAGTAATCTTGTACTTTCAACTATGAAATCTTTTGAAAATGACCTGTCAAAAGAAAAATTTGTACGCGTACACAAATCCTACATTATCAACATTGATAAAGTCGAACGTTTCAACAGTAAGTTTGCCGAAATTGGAGTGACAAAAATTCCTTTGAGCCGACACAAAAAAGAAGATTTAGTTAAAGCACTTGCCTTTTCATAGGCAACGGAATTTAATAAAAATCGACGTTTGATGTAACTTTTATTGCTCTATATTGAGCAACAGCTTCAAAACTATTCAATATTTTTTGGATAGTTTTTTTTGTGTTTGCAATTGATACACTTTGAGGGATTTTAATTATAATTGTACGTATATATTCATTCCTAATTCTGCTGATTGCAGGTTCTTCGGGTCCCAGCACCGGCATATTCAGATTCTGACTCATCACTTGATACAACCACATCGAACCTTCTTTTAATTTATCAAAATCACGCTGTTTCAAAGTAAGCTTTATAATTCTGAAATACGGCGGGTATTTATATATCTGGCGGTCATACAATTGTTCTTTATACATACCCAAATAATCATTATTAGTAACTTGCTGTATTGTATTATGATTGGGATTATAGGTCTGTATAACAACTTTTCCTTGTTTTTCAGAACGCCCAGCTCTTCCTGCAACTTGAGTCATCATTTGAAAACTTCTCTCGAAAGCCCTAAAATCAGGATGATACAACATAGTATCAGCATTCATAATTCCCACTAAACTCACATTATCAAAGTCCAATCCTTTGGCCAGCATTTGTGTTCCAACTAAAATATCCATTTCTCTATTTTTGAAACTATCGATAATCTTTTCGAATCCAAATTTTCCTCTGGTGGTATCCTGATCCATTCTACCAATTTTTGAATTTGGAAAAATAGACATTAATTCTTGTTCGATTTGTTCCGTTCCAAAACCTTTAGTAGTCAAATCGACACTGGAACACGAATGACAATGTGTAGGCTTTGCCATCGTATATCCACAATAATGACAACGCAACTGATTTTTATGTTTGTGATAGGTTAAACTCACATCACACTGCTGACATTGGGGTACATGACCACAAGTCATACACTCTATTACAGGCGAATATCCCCGTCTGTTTTGAAACAAAATAACTTGTTCCCCTAATGACAAAGCGATATTTATTGCTTCAATTAAAACATCACTAAAATGCCCAGTCATTTTTTTACGAAAGTATTTATCTTTTAAATCCACCAACTCAATATTTGGCATCATTACATTCCCAAATCGCTTCGAAATTTCGACTAGCCCAAATTTTTTCGATTGAGCATTAAAATACGTTTCAATACTTGGAGTAGCCGAACCCAAAAGTACTTTTGCTTTATGAGAATGAGCCAAAACTATGGCCGCGTCTCGCGCGTGGTATCGCGGTGCTGGATCTAATTGTTTAAAAGTAGACTCGTGTTCTTCATCAACTATTATGAATCCGAGATCGTAAAAAGGCAAAAACAACGATGACCTCGCTCCTATTACAACCTGTGCTTTCTCTGAATTTACCAAAACCTGATTCCAAACTTCAACACGTTCGTTATTATTGTATTTCGAATGAAAAACTGCTACTTTGTTACCAAAATAAGTTCGCAAACGACCAACTAATTGAGTAGTCAAGGCAATTTCAGGCAACAAATACAAGATTTGTTTTCCTGTTTCTAGATAATCTTCAATAAGCTTAATATAAATTTCTGTTTTTCCACTCGAAGTAACACCATGCAACAAACACACTTCTTTTTGAGTTAAACTCTCCTTGATTTCGTTAAAAGCTTTTTGCTGATCTAAACTCAATCGCAATTGATCTTCACGGATTTTTCCTGTAAAATTTACTCGATCTTCCTGAAGAAAATAATCTTCAAATATCCCTTTTTCAAGCAATGTCTTAACAATTGCCGAAGAAGAATTAGCCGCTTCTACCAGTTTTTTTACTGTAATTGGCTTTTTCTCAGTAGCGCTCAATTGAAAATAATTTAAAACAATTTCTTTCTGTTTATTGGCACTCTTAAGCGTTTCTAATAACTCGCTTAATCCTTCGTTTGATTCATATCTTTTATGTAAACGAACGCAGCGAACCAGCTTAGGTTTATAGGCTTCCTGTATTTCTTCTTGTAATACTAATATATTTTTATCTACTAATTTTTGAATAACAGGAAAAATATTCTTCTTATTTAAAATAGCCATTATATCCTGCACTTTTAATGAACTTTGCTGTTGCAAGGCTTCGTAAACTAAAAACTCATCATCTGAAAGTAAGCTTGTATCTACAACCAAATCCGTTTTTTGAGAAATTACAGTTTCGCTTTCCAGCAAAAGTGCAGTTGGCATCGCGCCACGATATACATCACCAATAGAACACATATAATAGGATGCAATCCATTGCCAATGTGCTATTTGAATTTCAGTTACAATGGATTTTTCATCCATAATTTGATGAATTTCCTTTGCTTCGTATAAAGTGGGTTTGTTTTGATGAATTTCAATTACTAATGCCGTGTAAATTTTACTTTTCCCAAAAGGAACCGCAACTCGCATTCCAATTTTTATATAATGAAACTCCGCTTCAGAGACACTATAGGTAAAAGTTTTGGCTAAGGAAAGTGGTAAAATTACTTCGACGAAATGCATTTATATGTAATTATTGAGTTGTGAATTTATAGTTATGCTGATTCTTTATTAAGAACTCATAACTCCCAATTTATAATTATTTTACTCTGTTCCAGGTTTGTGTTCTTCCAAATAAAGCTACGCCGATATATCCACGTACTTTTAGTTTATCATTTCCTTCGAGAGCTAAAAAGCATTTGTATAATTTTCCTGAAATTGGGTCAAGAATTTTCCCTGAGTTGTATTCATTACCATCTTTTACAAGTCCTTTGATAACCACTAAACCTAAAACGGGTTTATTTTTTTCGTCACCGGGACAATTTACACACAAGTTTTTTTTCTTTTCTACATCAAATATATCAATTACCTTCCCATAAATTTTCCCAGAACGCTCGTAGATTTCTACAATGGATTTTGCTTTCCCAGTTTCGTCATCAATAGTCTTCCATTTCCCTATTACAGTATGATTTTGACCATAGAAAACCATAGAAATAAATAATGCGAGTATTGTTATCTTTTTTTTCATTGTTATACTTTTTTTTAAACTCTATTAATCAAGATTGCTGGGAAAAATCTTTTTTTTATTATCCTTTTAGCAAGAAAAAAGACTATCAGATGACTAGACTTCTGGAACAGGAAATAGCTCCCAATTTTGATTTAAATAATTTATTCTTTTTTTGCTTTTAATTTATTTACTGTTGCGTTCAATTCGAAACCTAACAACAATATCATGCAGTTAATCCAAATGTAAAACATCAAGATCAATAATGTACCTATAGACCCATATAATTCATTGTATTTAGAAAACCGTATGACCCAGATTCCAAAAGCATAGGAATCCAGAAGTATCAATATAGTAGTAAACACAGAACCTATGGATATAAATGCTCTATTTTTATCGTGTTTTGTACCAAACTTGAAAAGTATAGATGTAGTCCCTAAAATCATTAAAATTACAAATGCATATCTTCCTAAAACTATCAACGCTATTTGATCACTCAATATTGTTTTTTGAATAACAACTTCAAAAACAACTATCGTTGCTACGGTCACAATCAATAAAAAAGATAGCAATAAAGACATTCCCAAAGCTACTACATATTGCCTAATGAACCCTCTTTTGATAAGAACATGCCTAGAAGATTCAAATCCTCCAAGGATCCCATTTAAACCATTTGCCATTAATAAAATGGACAATAAAAACCCATACGAAACTAATCCTGAATGGCTATTATTAAGTATATCAGTGATTATTTTATAAATAGCGTCATAAGTATTAGGTGGCACTCCTTCTTTTACAAACAATAAAAAATCTTCCTGAAAACCTTCAATAGGAATATATGGTATGAGATTTAGAATAAATAAAGCAAAAGGAAATAATGCCATAAAAAAACTAAATGCAATTGCACTAGCATGGTACGTTAAAGCACTTTCAACAATTCCTAATCCGTATAACTCCAATAAATCATATAACGACAATCCCTGAAGCCAAGGAAGCTCGATTCTTTTTAGTAGATTAACGAGATTTCGTACTATAGGAATTCTTTGTAATTTAACTTCTATTTCTTTACTCATATCGCTTTTAAGCTCAAATCCATGTTATAAATAGAATGTGTCAATGCACCTGATGAAATATAATCTACTCCACATTCTGCGTAATGATGAATCGTATTTTCATTAATATTCCCAGAAGATTCTGTTTGGCATTTATCACCAATCAAAGCGATCGCTTTTTTAGTGTCTTCGTAATTAAAATTATCAATTAAAATTCTAAAAACACCTTCACTCTGCAGAATTTCTTTAATTTCACCTAAATTTCTGGCTTCGACAATGATTTTTAAATCCAAATTATTTGCTGCTAAAAAGGCTTTAGTTTTGGCTATCGCCAAAGTAATTCCACCAGCAAAATCATTATGATTATCTTTTAGCATAATCATGTCATACAAAGCAAAACGATGGTTTTCGCCTCCGCCAATTTTTACTGCCCATTTCTCACAAGCTCTAAATCCCGGTGTAGTTTTGCGGGTATCGAGTATTTTAGTTTTTGTTCCTTCTAATAAACGAACGTATTCTTTGGTTTTTGTAGCAATTGCAGACATTCTTTGCATTGAATTCAAAACTACACGTTCCGATTTCAAAATAGACTGTGAACTTCCGGAAACATGAAAAACAATATCGCCCTTTTTTACTGCTGTTCCGTCCTCAATAAAAGTTTCTATTTGCAAATTAGGATCTACATATTCAAAAATCATTTTGGCGAAAGCCACACCAGCAATTATACCATCTTCTTTTACAAGCAACTTTGCTTTTCCAATTGCAGTGACTGGAATACATGCCAATGAACTGTAATCACCTGGTCCTACATCTTCTCGAATGGCATTTTGTATTAGTATATTTAACTCGTTTTTAAACTGTATATCGCTAATCATTTTTTAAAAAATTTATGGAATGCTAAAATACCATTTATTTTGTGGATTTAAAAATAGGTACGCTTGGTTCTTAAAAAAAAGAGACAAATCAATGACCTTTAACACAATCTCATTTACTTAATTAAGAAAAAACCACCATTCCATTTTAGTATTAGTTTGATCTTATTTGTAAATTTCATTCGATAAAATCAATTAGTTTATGCCGTACTGTATTATTTAAAATATTATATTTGAGCTAATAACTAAAAAACTGATTATGAAATCTTTTTTAAGCCTTGTATTTGTATCATCAATACTATTAACTTCTTGCAAAAAAGAAGTTGAAGCACAAAATAATACATCTCCAACAGTTGTAGTTCCATTTACTGAAGTTGGTAAACAAATGAAAAATGAAGCTTCAACAGCAACTCAGGTTCAACCAACTACAAATACTGTAAATCCAAATAATACAGTTGCCTCTGCCGGTTCTGTAGCTGCAGGAATGAATCCCGCGCACGGTCAGCCATCTCACCGTTGTGATATTCCTGTTGGAGCACCATTAAATTCTCCTCCAGCTCCAGCTTCAACCGCAAGCAAACCTGTAGTTCAGCAACAAGCTCAATCAGTTCCTTCAGCTACTGCCACAACTACAACACCAGCTGCCGCTATGCCTACACCAGAAGGAATGAATCCGCCACATGGACAAGCGAATCATCGATGTGATATTGCTGTAGGTTCGCCATTACCAAAATCATAATTTAAAATTTATTTAAACGAGCAATTAATGCAACCCTTCCTAATTTTTGATTTTAATTTAAAAAGCGATCTGACCAATTGGAGAATTGTAAATGATGCGGTCATGGGAGGACAATCAGAAAGTAAATTCTATCTTAATCTGGATGGAAATGGGACCTTTGAAGGTAACGTTTCTTTAGAAAATAATGGCGGATTTTGCGCTGTAAAATATACTTTTGAGCCATTAATTTTAAAAAGCACTACACATTTTTGCATTCGGCTTAAAGGTGACGGTAAACAATATCAATTTAGAGTAAAAACCCATCGCACAGATTCTCATTCGTATGTGTTTCCATTCCAAACAAATACCGATTGGCAAAACATTGAAATTCCTATCAACGAATTATATCCCGCTTTTAGAGGACAAAAATTAAATCTGCCTAATTATGACGGTTCTAATTTAGAAGAAATTACATTCTTGATTGGAAATAAAAAAGGCGAACAGTTTCAATTGTTAATTGATACTATTGAGGTGAAATAAAAACAGTTTTACAGATTCAATAATTAGATGTTGATTAAAAAACACTGATTTTTTTTATCTTTGCTCCTCTGAAATCCAACAAAAATGAACATCAAATTAATTGCTATTGGCAAAACCGATAACAAAGCCTTACAATCTTTAATAGACGATTATACCAAACGTTTATCTTTTTACATTAAATTTGATTTGGATATTATTCCTGATATCAAGAACGTAAAAAACTTATCCGAAAGTCAACAGAAAGAAAAAGAAGGCGAATTGATTTTGGCGAAAATTACACCTACGGACCAACTAATTTTGTTGGACGAAAACGGAAAAAACTTTTCCAGTGTAGGTTTTTCAGAAGAATTACAAAAGAAAATGAACTCAGGAGTAAAGACATTAGTTTTCGTTATTGGCGGTCCTTATGGATTTTCAGATACCGTTTATGCCAAAGCGCAAGGAAAAATATCGCTGTCTTTAATGACGTTCTCCCACCAAATGGTTCGGTTATTTTTTATCGAACAATTGTATCGCGGCTTTACGATTTTAAGAAACGAACCCTATCATCATCAGTAAATATTTTGTTTACAGTTTTCTTTGTTTGAAGTTTAGTAAATAAATTCTTCCTGTTTTATATTAAATTCTGATGATGGCAGTTTTAAACTATTAATGAAAATTTTGTTTTGAATGTAACTTCCAAAATTCAAGTTTTTGTCAAAGCAAAAAATGTATTGGATGGATTTATTATTTAATGATTTATTCAAATAGGTTTGCAACTCTTCTTGTTTTACCACAATACCATCCACTAAAACTTCATTGTTTTTGGTAAAAAAGATCGCACCTCCTGACTTTGGTTTTTCCAATTTGTAATACACGTTAGTAAAAGGAATAAAGGCTAAGTTTTTTCCAATCGTATCGGCGTACGAATAATAATTTTCGGCCTTTTCGTTCTTGTGTGCTTTCTCAGTACGCTTTTTCTCCTGCAACTTGATGATTTCCGGAATGGCAAGTCGCAACGGCAAACGTTTGTCTACATTTAGAATCCAATTGGTTGAAATAATACTGTTTTTCCTGTTTACTTCTGCTAGGGTATCTTTTCCTTTTGTTCTAAAAAAAATATAGATTGGAGAAAGATCATCTACATTTTTGACAATTGTGGTATTGGCTTTTGGCAGTAAAATATCTTCCTTGTTTGCACAAGAAAACAGAGCAAAAAGAACAATCAGCGTAAAATATTTCATCTTTGTAAATTGATTTTATTGAATAATGTAATGCATTCCATAGCTTCTTTTACATCGTGAACACGAAGGATTTTTGCTCCTTTTGTCAATGCCAAAGTATTCAAAACCGTAGTTCCGTTTAACGCATTTTCTATTGTTGTCCCAAGTGTTTTATAAATCATTGATTTTCTGGAAATCCCAACAAGGAGTGGTAACTCCAACATGTTAAACAATTCCATTTTTTGAAAAATTTCGTAATTTTGAGCAGTTGTTTTGGCAAAGCCAAAGCCTGGATCGATGATTAAATCATTGATTCCAAAACGTCTTGCTTCAGCCACTTTCTCCGAAAAATAGAACAACATTTCTTTTATAATATCATCGTAATCTGTGAGCGTTTGCATGGTTTGCGGATTGCCACGCATGTGCATCATGATGTAAGCAACATTATATTTTGCAATTATTTCAAACATTCTATCATCCAAATTTCCGGCTGCAATATCATTGATAATGGTCGCACCACTTTCAATCGAAGCTTTTGCTACTTCACTTCTAAAGGTGTCAATCGAAATTATCGTTTCTGGAAAATGTTTTAGAATCAAATTTACAACAGGAACAACTCTCGAAACTTCTTCTTGTACCGAGACAAATTCTGCATTTGGTTTACTGGAATACGCACCAATGTCTATAAAAGTAGCGCCATCTAGCAGCATTTTTTCGACTTGAGCAAGTATTTCAATTTCATTTTTATACTTTCCACCATCAAAAAAAGAGTTAGGCGTGACATTCAAAATCCCCATTACTTTGGGACTAGATAAGTCAACAAGTATTCCTTTGCAGTTAATAGTCATTCGTTTACAGTTTTAAAGACTTCAAAATTCTACATTCAAAAAAATTATCTTATTTTTGAAAAAATTTGAATACAAATATACACCAATAATGAAGAATACTTCAAAAGAATATGATGCAGTAATTGCGACTTGTCGTGCACTGTTTATCAACAAAATGAAAGATTATGGCTGTGCTTGGCGCATTTTAAGATTGCCTTCATTGACGGATCAAATCTACATTAAAGCCCAAAGAATTAGAAGCCTACAAGAAAATGAAGTTCGCAAAATTGATGAAGATGAATCAGGCGAATTCATCGGAATTATCAATTATTCTATTATGGCTTTGATTCAGTTGGAACTAGGCGTTGTGGATCAACCCGATTTAGACGTTGCAAAAGCAACCGAATTATACGATGCCAAAGTTAAATTGACCAAAGATTTAATGGAAGATAAAAATCATGATTATGGGGAAGCTTGGCGCGAAATGCGTGTGAGTTCACTAACCGATTTGATTTTACAAAAACTACTTCGTGTCAAACAAATTGAAGACAATAAAGGAAAAACATTAGTTTCTGAAGGAATCGATGCTAATTATCAGGACATGATAAATTACTCGGTTTTTGCTCTGATTCTAATGGGTTTTGGAAATAAATAATAAAAAAGCAATCGCAAAAAAATGAAAAATATAACTACTCAATTTTCTAGAATTTTCGTTGGAATCCTATTCATTATCTCCGGATTAATCAAGCTGAATGACCCTATTGGTTTCTCCTATAAATTAGCTGAATATTTCAGTGAACCTGTTTTCAACATGCCGTTTTTTGTTCCGTTTGCATTAGGAATCGCTTTATTTTTAGTCATTTTGGAAGTGGTTTTGGGTATTATGTTGCTCATTGGTTACAAAACCAAATTCACTATTTGGAGTTTACTAATCCTGATTGTATTGTTTACTTTCCTGACTTTTTATTCCGCTTATTTTAATGTGGTAAAAGACTGTGGTTGTTTTGGAGACGCTTTAAAACTGACTCCTTGGCAATCGTTTACTAAGGATATCGTTTTACTTTTCTTTATTCTGATATTATTTTTCAATCAAAACTTAGTAAAACCGTTGTTTAGTAACAACGTACAAAACATAGTTATTTACGCCAGTATCGTTCTATCCTCATTGATGGGTGTTTGGGTTTTAAACCATTTGCCATTGATCGATTTCAGACCTTACAAAGTAGGAAACAACATTCAACAAGGAATGCGAATCCCTGATGGAGCCGAAAAATCAGTGGTTGAGATGGTCTTTATTTACAAAGTGGGTGGTGTCGATAAAGAATTTACCGAAAAAGATTTAATGTCAATTCCAGAAGGTGCCGTATTTGTAGACCGAAAAGACAAAGTTATCACAGAAGGTTACGTGCCGCCAATACATGATTTCACAATGGAGAAAGACGGTTCTGATTACAAAGATGAGTTTCTAAATGAACCTAAACTGATAATGATAACCGCTTATGATTTAGTAAAAGCCGATTACAGTGGAATGGAAAAATTGGAAAAACTGAATCAGGATGCTAAAGCAAAAGGATATAAAGTGGTTGCAATGACCGCTTCTTCACCAGAAGAAATAGCTGCTGCAAAAAAACAATTCGGTTTAACATTTGACTTCTATTTTTGCGATGCCATAACCGTAAAAACCATCGAAAGAGCCAATCCAAGTATTGTAATACTTGAAAAAGGAACCATCAGACAAAAGGTTCATCACAACGATCTCAAAGATTTAAAACTATAAATTCAATATAAAATTCAAAGTCGTAAAGTCCAAAACAGGAAACTTTACGACTTTGTTTTTTAAAAGATAAACAAACGGTATTACATAATCCCGTGATTCAAAATCACTCCATTATTTTTATACTATAACGATATTGTTTTATCATTTTCGAATAATGCTTTCAAAATTTCTTATTCTGTATAACGCATTCAAATTGTTTGTTTAACTTTGTTAAAAAACAATCCAATAATGAAAAAAATACTAGCATTACTAATTGCGTTTATAACATTCTCCTGTACCTCAAATGCGCAAAAAACTGAATTCTCCAAAAAAGCTTTATCTGAAACTCTTTTAGCTACCGATGGAAGTCAAGTCGCTTTTAAAGATATTTTAAAAAAATACAAAGGAAAAACCTTGGTAATAGAAGTTTGGGCTTCTTGGTGTGGTGATTGTGTCAAAGCAATGCCTAAACTAAAAGAACTTCAAGCTAATAATCCTGATGTTGCGTACTTATTCATTTCAATGGATAAAACTGCTGATAAATGGAAAGCTGGAATTGAAAAACACGATTTAAAAGGAGGCCATTTCATGGCAAATGACCAAATGAAAGGCGTTTTTGCAAAAGCTGTCGATGTAGATTGGATTCCAAGATATATTATTCTTGACAAAAATGGAAAAATTGTTTTGTACCGCGCTATAGAAACTGACTTTGATAAAATCAATGAAACACTGAGAAACTTAAAATAATACCGTGTACTATTCAATTACAATTTTGATAAAAATAACCAAAAACTAAATATAATACAACTAAAATGAGAAAGAAGATTGTTGCCGGAAACTGGAAAATGCATAAAAATGCAGAGCAAACTGAAGATTTATTGAATGAATTAATAGCAAAAATACCAACTGATACAAAAGCAAAAGTAATAGTAGCTCCAACATTTGTAAACTTGGCTTCTGCTGTTGATCATTTAGAATTCACAAATATTGATGTTGCTGCACAAAACGTACATCAAGCAGAAAGTGGTGCTTTTACTGGTGAAATTTCAGCTGATATGTTAAAAAGTGTTGGTGTAGATATTGTAATTCTGGGACATTCAGAACGTAGAGCTATTTTCAATGAAACGGATGATTTAATTGCTAATAAAGTTAATACAGCTTTAGAGCATGATATGATGGTTATTTTTTGCTTTGGTGAAGAATTAAAAGACCGTCAATCAAAAAATCATTTTAATGTGGTAGAAAACCAATTGCGAGATGGTTTGTTTCATATTGAATCAAAAGATTGGGACAGTATTGTTTTGGCCTATGAGCCAGTTTGGGCAATTGGAACAGGAGAAACAGCTTCTCCGGAACAAGCACAAGAAATGCATGAATTCATCAGAGAAACAGTTCGTAAGGCTTTTGGAAGTGAAATCGCAGAAAACGTATCTATCCTTTATGGAGGAAGTGTAAAACCTGAAAATGCAAAAGAAATTTTCTCCAAACCAGATGTAGACGGAGGCCTTATTGGTGGTGCTGCACTAAAAGCAGATGATTTTGTAGCTATTGTAAATGCTATCTAAATTTCATATTTAAACTTCATAAAAAAAGCGGTGATTCATTTCACCGCTTTTTTTTTTAAATTCCTATTTCTACCTGAAAACGTAAATACCAATTGTTCTTAGTCCTTCCGTCAAAATAACTTAAAGTATCAAAAGTCAATTCGCTTTGTAATTTAAAAGTATGTTCCCAAATATATTTGGTTAAACCTAACGTATATTGTTTCGAATTTGGAGCCAAAGTTCTAATATCCTCTCCTACTTTTTGAGTAGAATACCTACCAATAATTTCATAGTTTGAAGGAAAATTATAACTCAACTGATGATCAAATCCATTCCCTACATAAGCATAATTCGATTGTGAACTATCGTCTGGATTTACAGTCACAGCATTTGTAGCAGTAGTTCTCGACATATAACTTGACATTGCTGCCCAGCCATTATATTTTAACATCGCATCCAGCATAACTGATTTCATAGTCCGTTCTTCAAACAAATCATTTCCTAATTGCCCTTGTGTTCTTTTGGCATGATTATTTTGCTGAAAAGCTCCCGAAAGCATCAATTTCGGTTTTTTCTCCCTCACAATATCTCCTTCAAAATAGGTTCCATCTTTAGAAAACGCTCCAAACGGCAATAACTCCACTTTTCCCGTTACGGCAACTCCTGCATCAGCATTCCCTGTTATATTACGCCCTTCACCAGTAGAAACTGCCGTCTTAAAATTATAGGAAAATTTATCTTTAAATTCATTTAAATTGTGAATTTGAAAACCAAAATCCCTATCGATAGTAAATCGGGCATTGTTGATGGATCTGTCAGTTAACTGTAAACCTCCTGATGAATTCACACGCTGACGGTTTCCAGGTAATTTTGTTTGACCAAAACTGATATTCCAATGTTTATTGGGTCTGTAAAAAACTACCGCATCTCGAATGATATTAATGTTCTCGCCTTCTTTAATTTCTCCCACGTCGCCCGGGGCAAATGACAATTGGATAGCGTACAAAAACTTTGGAGTTCCTACATATCCGTCTAATCGCAAACGCAAGCGTCTGATTTGTCCATCATAAACACCATCTTCACCTTCATTTTCGGTATATGTTACTCTGTTTTGCATTCGAAAACGAATATTCAATTGGTATAAACTGTCTGGAGAGGTAATTCCGATTCCCTTACCAAAGCTGTAATAAGGAAGTGCCGATAATTTTAAGTCATTATCGTGTTTATTCTGTTTTATAGTAACTTGCCCATTGCTGGTAATACTAGAGATGAAAATAAAAAATAAAATAATTTTTTTCATTGTAAGGTTGTGTGTTAGTTCTGCAAATGTAAAATAAAATTTAATTTACAAATGCGATTTAAATAGTGATTGTTACCTTTGCAAAAAAAAGAAGTATGTCAAACATTTATATTGGGTATCATTTCACTATTGAGCCAAAAGAATTAGGATCAGAAATACTAATTGCTGAATTAGGAGAAAGAGCATTTGAGAGTTTTACAGAAACTGAAACGGGTATTTCTGCTTTTGTACAAAAGGATTTATGGGATGAAATGATTCTTGATGACATTCATATTTTACAATCTGAGGAATTTACAATCGATTATACATTCGAAGAAATCGAACAAGTAAACTGGAATGAAGAATGGGAAAAGAATTTTGAAGCGATTGATGTAGATGGAAACTGTCATGTACGTGCGCCTTTTCACCCAAAAACAGCTGCTGAATTTGATATTGTAATCGAACCAAAAATGAGTTTTGGAACAGGTCACCATGAGACTACACACATGATGATTCAGCATTTATTAGAAATAGATGTTACTGGAATGAAAACCCTTGATATGGGATGTGGAACTGCCATTTTAGCAATACTTGCCGAGATGAAAGGTGCTCAACCTATTGATGCCATTGATATTGATAACTGGTGTTATTTGAATTCTATAGAAAATGCACAACGCAATAATTGTAAGCATATTACAGTTTATGAAGGAGAAGCAGCATTATTAGCAGGTAAAAAATACGATTTGATTATTGCTAATATCAACAGAAATATTTTGTTGAACGATATGCAAAGTTATGTAGACAGTTTAAATCCTAATGGAACATTATTGTTAAGCGGTTTTTATAACGAGGACATTCCAATAATAGACGCTTCTTGTACTGAGAAAGGCTTAACATATGTTAAAAAACTGGAAAGAAACAATTGGGTGTCTTTAAAATATGTAAATTAGTAGTATTATTTTTTTATTAATTACGAAAGTACAAAAACCTACAAAATGAGTACTAAAGAAAAAGTAAGAGAAAGAGTAAGCCACAAAGAATCAGTTAGTTTAGACAATGAAATAGTAGTTTACAATGATGATGTAAACACTTTTGACCATGTCATAGATACTTTGATTCGTGTATGCGATCACACTCCAGAACAAGCTGAACAATGTTCCTTAATTGTACATTATAATGGCAAGTGTACCGTAAAAACTGGACCTTACGAAAAATTGAAACCCCAATGCACCCAATTATTAGAAGCAGGATTAAATGCGGAGATAATTTAACACCACAAAAAACATTCTCTCTAATAAATAAATTACTGTGAATAATTCAAAAACATTCTCTTTTATTCTATATTTGAATAAAAAAAAGTGTTTTTATGGAAGAATACGGTAAAATTTTAGTTTTTGCAATGCCCATTTTTTTGATTTTAATTATCATCGAAAAAATATATGGGCATTACAAAGGGGAAGACACTGCACCTAATATGGATGCTGTTTCGAGCGTAAGTTCTGGAATGGTTAATTCCCTAAAAGATGTTTTGGGACTTAGCATAACAGTAGTTACCTACGATTGGATTGTTTCTAAAATAGCTTTATTTGATCTTGAAGCAACTGTTTTTACTTATCTTATTGGATTTATAGCCATCGATTTTTATGGATATTGGAGTCATCGTTTGTCTCATCAAATTAACTTTTTATGGAACAAACATGCTATACATCACAGTAGTGAAGAATTCAATCTGGCTTGTGCTCTACGCCAACCCATTTCTAGTTTTGTCAATCTTTTTACCTTTTTATTGATTCCAGCCGCACTTTTAGGAGTTCCCTCCAAAGTTATTGCAATAACGCTTCCTATTCATTTATTTCTTCAATTTTGGTACCATACCAAGCACATTAAAAAAATTGGCTTTCTAGAAAACATACTGGTTTCTCCCTCACATCATAGAGTGCATCATGCCATTAATCCAGAATATATGGATAAAAACCATTCTCAAATATTTATTATTTGGGATAAGTTATTTGGTACTTTTCAAGCAGAATTAGAATCGGTTCCCCCAGTTTTTGGAATCACTCGACCGGCTAGAACTTGGAATCCATTTCGGATTAACTTTCAGCATTTGTGGTTATTAATTACCGATGCATGGCACGCTGAAAACTGGAAAGACAAATTCACTATTTGGTTTAAACCAACAGGCTGGCGTCCAGAAAATTTTGAAGAAAAATATCCGGTAACTAAAATCACCAATGTTTATGATTTTGAAAAATACGGTGTTCAACATCCTAAAAAACTAATGTATTGGTCCTTATTTCAAGCTATTACTACTTTATTACTCATCAGTTATTTATATAATTCAATCGCGTTAATAGGTTTGCCAAATGTATTTATTTACGGCGCATTCCTTTTCCTAACTGTTTACAGCTACACTGAATTAATGGATACCCGGAAAATTTCTATGTTTTGGGAAAGTATTCGTTTTGCATTCGGGATTGGACTGATTTTATATTTTGGTGATTGGTTTGGAATGAATCAACTCTTTCCTTTTGCCAGTTATATAATTGCTAGCTATCTTGTTTTGTCATTGCTAGTAACCATTTACTTTGTCAGCAGTAATTTTGAAAAAGAAACAATGATTGTAGCTCAATCTTAAAAACAACATATGAAGAGTAACATAATAGCAAAAAGTTACATCGGGTTTAGCCTTGTTTATCTATTGATAATTCTCTTAGGGAGAGAAGATATTGTTTGGTTCTTAAAACCATTTTTATTGCCTTTTCTAATTCTGGCAGTTTTTCTACATGAAAGATTCACTACCAAGAAAGTTCTTTTAACTGCCTTGACTTTGTCATGGATAGGTGATATTATTTTGATGTTTGCTGACAAAGGAGAGTTATATTTTATAGCAGGATTGATAGCCTTTCTTCTTTCGCATATTTTCTATATTGTACTATTCAGCAAGCAATTAAAAATTTATTTAAAGAAAAGCAAAATGATTTTTTGGATAGGAGTTACCGCAATTGCCTTTTATTTAATCGTAATGATGCTTCTTTTATTGCCAAGTTTGGGAGACTTAAAAATCCCTGTTTTTGTTTACGCGCTTACAATTTCAATTATGTTATTATTTGCCTTGAAAGGCTTTATGAACTGGCACAAACCTGCCAGCATATATATTCTAATTGGAGCTATTGTTTTTGTGGCTTCTGATAGCATTTTGGCGTTTGATAAATTTTATGCACCAATACAGTATAGCTCATTTCTGATTATGACAACCTACTTAACTGCGCAATACTTGATTGTTATAGGAATTTTGGAATTAAACAAAAAAAAGTAGCATTTCATTCGAAAATGCTACTTTTATAGTGTTATCTGTTTTATTAATGAGGTAATTTATTTTTCAATAATCCATATAAATAAGTTCCTAGAAGCGCTCCAAAAAGCACTATCAAAACAGTCCAAAAACCCGCGCCAAGCAATATAAATATAGGCCCAGGACAAGAACCGACCAATGCCCAACCCAATCCAAAAAACAATCCACCAATCCAGTAGCGAGCTGATCCTTTTTCTTTGTCAGGAATTACAATAGATTCTCCTTTGATGTCTTTTATATTGTTTCTTTTTATGATTTGGATTCCAATAACTCCTGTAAAAATGGCCACACCAATAATTCCGTACATGTGGAACGAATGAAATTGAAACATTTCGTAAATGCGATACCAGGAAACCGCTTCTGATTTGGTCAAAACAATTCCGAAAACAAATCCAACCAATAGATATTTTAGTATATTTTTCATGCTTTTAATTTAAATTTTTAAATGATGATTGCTTCGTTAGTTTACAATTAATGGCAATAAAAAATGAGCCATGATCAAGCCACCTATGAAAAATCCGATAACGGCTTTCAAAGAAGGAATTTGTAAGTTGCTTAAGCCTGAAATGGCATGACCTGAAGTACAACCGCCCGCATAACGGGAGCCAAAACCAATTAAAACGCCACCAATAAGAAGGATTAAAATACTTTTAGGAGATTCTAAAATGGAAATTCCAAAAAGAGCATCTGGCATTAGTTTTCCGTTTGGAGCTTCGATACCCATTTGTGCTAATTGTGCAATTGTTTTGGGATTGATTGATACATTTGAGGCATCACTCATAAAATGAACGGCTACAAAACCACCTAACATAGCACCTAGAACGACCACTAAATTCCACCGTTGGGCTTTCCAATCAAAGTCAAAAAAAGCCACTCGTCTTCCTAGACCTGCCATAGAACATAGCGAACGCAAATTAGAAGACATTCCGAAAGACTTTCCAAAATAAATAAGTGCTAACATAATCATACCAATCAAAAATCCAGAAAAATACCAAGACCAGGTTTGAAAAATAATATCCATATTGTTTTTTTTTATGCAAAGATAAGAAGCATTTCAAGAGATTTTAGAAGAAATACTAGATTCGGTTAAAAAGTATGTGTCCAAAATAGTCACAGAAGCCAACCTAAGGTCTAAAGTTCTGTTTATATTTGTATTCTTTAAATTGCATGGTATTGTTATTGCTATTTAAATTTCATCTAATGAATATATACTAAACATGAAGAAATCAATCTTTTTTATTGCGTTACTAATTAGCATAGCTTCTTGCTCCAGTACACAATCTACTTTGAAAAATACGGATGATAATGCACCAAACCTTACTCTTTCTAAAGACAATGCATTTGTAATTACGGAGTACAGCAAAGACAAAAAATACGGCTATGACAAAGATTATCCTATCAATATTTTCTTTAACAATACCGTAAATGAAACCATCAACCAACAGCGTTTTTTCAATGCGCTTACAGGACCTAGTGGTGAGGCAATCACCTATACTAAACTAGAAAATTGTTGTCCGTTTCCAACAAAAAGGAGCGAATTAGGCGCTGGCTTTCTCGATGTTTATGAAGTAAAGTGGGCTGGTCAAAAAAAACCTATCATTCTGTACTTAAACATCTATGAAAAAGGAATACTGATGGTTCCAGTGGGACTTTCATTGAAAAAATAATAGACATCAAATTCCAAAATATCCTTATAAATCAAATCCCTAGCCCTGATAGCAGTGAAAATCCTTTTACTTTTTTCTTGAAAAAGGAAAAGATTGAAACGGATAGCGGGAAATAGCTTCAAATAAATTATAAATCATAAATCGGAACTCGTAAATCATGACTATCTTTGCGCTTTCTAAAAATTCAAATTATGAACTTACAACATATTCCACAAATTAAATATACAGAAAGTGGTAATTTCTTTCTACTTGCTGGTCCTTGTGCCATTGAAGGTGAAGAAATGGCGATGCGAATTGCCGAAAAATTAGTTGGCATTACTGATACTTTACAAATTCCATTCGTTTTCAAAGGCTCTTTTAAGAAAGCAAACCGTTCTAGAATTGACAGTTTTTCAGGAATAGGTGACGAAAAAGCATTGAAAATACTTAGAAAGGTATCGGAAACATTTAAGGTTCCTACCGTTACTGACATCCACACGAATGAAGATGCTGACATGGCAGCACAATATGTTGATGTACTACAAATCCCTGCTTTTTTAGTGCGCCAAACGGATTTAGTAGTGGCTGCTGCCAATACTGGAAAAGTAGTAAACTTGAAAAAAGGACAATTTATGAGTCCAGAAAGTATGAAACATGCCGTTCAAAAAGTATTGGATTGTCACAATGAAAATGTAATGATTACGGATAGAGGAACGATGTTTGGCTACCAAGATATGGTTGTTGATTTTAGAGGAATACCTACCATGCAACAGTATGCTACAACTGTCCTTGATGTTACACACTCACTGCAACAACCCAACCAAACTGCTGGTGTAACAGGCGGAAGACCCGATATGATTGAAACCATTGCCAAAGCTGGTATTGCTGTAGGTGTAGATGGAATCTTTATTGAAACTCATTTTGATCCCGCTAATGCAAAAAGCGATGGTGCTAATATGTTGCATTTGGATTATTTTGAATCTTTAATGACTAAGTTAGTTGCTATTAAAAAAACCATAAATACATTTTAAATTTAAGCACACAAATTCATTGAAACATTTTTTTTTATATTCCGCATTCCTTGCTGTCTTATTTACTAATAGTACAAATGCACAGGAAAACACTGAAATTCAAAATAAATATACCGCTCATAACAAAGGAAAGTTCTTTGTTTCATGGGGAGGAAATAGAGACAGTTACTCTAAATCAGATATCACTTTTCGTGGTAAAGATTACAACTTTACTTTAGAGAATGTTCAAGCGCATGATAAACCAAAGGGCTGGCATGTAGATTATATCAATCCTTCAAGAATGACTATTCCCCAAACAAATTTTAAATTGGGGTATTTCATAAATGACCATTATAGCGTTGCAATTGGTGTGGACCACATGAAATATGTGATGACACAAGATAAAGCTGTAACTATTGATGGCTTTTATCCTAATCCAGGATCATACAATGAGTTACTGCCAAACAATCAGGTACTCTTGACCGAAGAGTTTTTAACTTTCGAGCATACTGATGGTTTGAATTATGTAAATACTGAAGTCTCAAGACACGATGATATTTCCTCTCTTTTTAAAATTGGAAATACCGATAAAATTCAAGTAAATTTAACCGAAGGTTTTGGTGTTGGTCTTTTGTACCCCAAAACAAATACAAAACTATTAGGTAAAGAACGCCATGATGATTTTCATGTTTCTGGTTATGGAACTTCTTTGAAAGCAGGTTTGAATATTACTTTTTTTAAGCACTTTTATATACAAGGCGAACTTAAAGGCGGTTATATCAATATGCAAGATATTAAAACTACGCAAAGTAACGAAGATAGTGCCTCACAAGACTTTTTCTTTTTCCAAAGAATCATTGCATTTGGAGGGATTTTTAAAATCTAAATACTTTTTTTTTAAAATACGAAAGACTAGGCTGTTGTTTTACAACAGCCTTCTTTTATTTACCGCTATTTTAAATAAAATTTGTTTAAAATATTACTGTTGATTTAATATATTAGCTAAATTTGAAATTATATTTACTTTTTAAAATAATAAAAAAAAATATAGTATTAGTATCAGCTCTTAATCTAAATAATAACTATCATTAAGCTCAATGACTAAAAACAAAACTAATCCTGATCCAGAAGGAATTTATCACTTTGATAACTTTTTTAATATCTCGGCTGATTTTATTTGTATTGCAGGGTTTGATGGCTATTTTAAGAGAATAAATCCAGCAGTTTCTAAATTATTAGAATATACAGATGAAGAATTGTATGCTAGACCTATTAGTAGTTTAGTGTACTCCCCAGACTTGCAAATCACCCTTGAAACCAGAGAGCAAGTATATAAAAACAAACCTCTTTTAAACTTTGAAAACCGATATTTAACTAAAAGCGGAGGTATTGTTTGGTTGTCATGGACCTCCATGCCAGTCGAGTCTGAAAAATTAGTATACGCTATTGCCAAAAATATTACTCACAAAAAAAAAGTAGAAGAAGAACGAAATATACTTCTGGCAAATCTTACACAAATTAATAAGGAACTTACCGTTTTATCACACAAAACATCTCATGACTTAAAATCACCGATTAATAATATGCTTTCGGTTTTTAGCCTTATCGATATTTCTAAAATCAATGATCCTGAAACCTTAGAGTTAATCGAAATTTTAAAATTAACCAGTGAAAACTTGAAACAAACTTTAAACAATTCTATTGATGATTTAGTTAAAAATGAGAGTTTAACAACACAAATAGAAGAAATAAATTTAAATGAATCCCTTGCTGAAGTTCTTGTATCTATAAATTCCTTGGTACTCGATTCAAAAGCAATTATTAATGTTGACTTTTCAGAGTTCGAGAATGTTACTTTCAACAAAGCATACATCAAAAGTATTTTTTTGAATTTACTAACCAACTCGATTAAATACGCAAAACCAAACCATGCACCCATTATTAAGATTCAATCTAGAAAAAACAATGGAGTGAACCAATTAATTTTTTCTGATAATGGACTTGGTTTTGATATGGATAAAGTAAAAGATAAGGTTTTTGGTTTGTATGAAAAATTCCACAGTAACGTAGACAGTAATGGGATAGGATTGTATTTAGTTTACAATCATATTACTAGTTTGGGTGGTCGAATTGCAGTTGAGAGTAAAATAAATGAAGGTGCTACATTTACTATTTCCTTTAAATATTAAAAGAATAGTTACTGCAACACCTTCACAAATTTCATTAATTTTATTTTACAATACCGTTTTGATCAATAAGATATAGCAGCGAGGCCATAGCGGCAGCACCCAGCTCCAGTTCCCTTTTATTAACTGCATCAAAAGTATCATTTGCAGCATGATGGTAATCAAAATAGCGTTGGGAATCTGGTTGTAAACCTACTTTAATAATTTGCTTTGATTGCAAAGGTCCGATATCAACACCTGAGTGTCCTTTCACAAATTTGTGAATCAAATACGGTTCAAATAAGACTCCCCAATTTTTAATTTGGTTGAAATTTGCCTCATCCCCATCGATAGAAAAACCTCTTGGAGAAAAGCCTCCTGAATCACTTTCTAAAGCAAAAATATGATTTTCATTACTTTTTGCAGACTGAATTTCATATTCTTTACCGCCACGAACTCCGTTTTCTTCGTTCATAAACAGTACTACTCGTAAAGTATGTTTCGGTTTATAGCCAATGTTTTTAAAGATGTTCAACACTTCCATGCTTTGCACACAGCCAGCACCATCATCATGCGAACCGTCTCCTAAATCCCAAGAATCAAGGTGTCCGCCCACTACCATAATTTGTTCTGGATGTTCAGTACCTGTCATTTCTGCCACAACATTATGCGACAATACATCATCAAAAGTTTGACACGATTGTTTTAAATAAAAAGTAGCATTTGGATTGGCTTTCAAACTTTTGCTCAATAATTCAGCTCCATTTGTGCTTATTGCAGCTGCGGGAATGCGTTGATCTTTACTGATATCTCCATAATTAGTTGCACCAGTATGAGGTAAATCATCCATACGTAAATTCATAGAACGCACAATAACAGCCAAAGCACCTAATTTTCCTGCCTCTCTTGCTCCAGATGATCTTTGATCCACACAACCACTGTAGGCTTTAAAAGTCTCTACAAATTCAGGATTCATTGGTCGGTTAAAAAATATGATTTTTCCTTTTACTTTTGCTTCGCCCAAAGCGGTCAATTCTTCTAAGCTTTTTACTTCGATTACGGTAGCATTTAAACCTGATTTTGGAGTTGCCACAGAACCTCCCAGCGCACAAATTGGAAAAGTAATTTTTTGTTTCCCCAGTTGTAAATAACCAATTTCTTTTTCGCCTCTCACCCACTTTGGCACCATTACTTCTTGAAGGTACACTTTATCTACGCCCAAGGTTTCGAGTTGTGCTTTGGTATACAAAACCGCTTTCTCAGCCCCTGGAGAAGCTGATAATCGAGAACCAATAGTATTCGATAAATGATCTAACCAAGGATAACATTTGGCATCGGTTAATGACGATTTGTAAATTTCTTTTAAAGTTTGCTCAGCGGCGGTTTGCGCTAAGAGCGGTAATGTACCGCACAAAAGTGCAGCCATAAGAATTGATTTTTTCATAGTTTAAAAAAGTTGTTGCAAGTGATTGTTGTATTTTTTGTTGTAATTAAGGTAGCAATTTCGACATTCTGTTTGGAATTTTTGCTTTCGCTAAAAAAAAATCCTGCAAGAATATCGCTCTTGCAGGATTTGGATTATTGAATGGGTTCAAAACTAACCGCTGTACCGCCACCTGCAGCTAAAATCAATTTTAGTTTTGACTTACTAGTGACCGTCATGGTTTTAATTTGGTACGCAATTGGATTGTTTTTCCAGTGTGCAGTAGCTGCATCGGCATATATTGTTGCTTTGTATTTTTTTCCTGCTGTCAAAAAATCCAATTTCACTTCTGATTTTCTTGCATTTTCATCGGTAATAGCACCTAAGAACCACGTTTCCTTTCCTTTGGTTTTACGGGCTACTGTCACATAATCGCCTGGTTCTGCCTCTAAATAAATACTATTATCCCAATCTGTTTCGACATCTTTGATGAATTGAAATGCATCAGAATATTTCTCATAATTTTCAAGCAAGTCGGCAGCCATTTGCAAAGGTGAATACATAGTAACATACAAGGCCAATTGTTTTGCTAAAGTAGTATGCACCTGCTCTGTTTTGTTTTTGTCGTAATAACTCATTTTAACTTCAAAAATTCCTGGCGTATAATCCATCGGACCACCCAATTGTCTGGTAAATGGCAAAATGGTTTCGTGCGCTGGCGGATTACCCACACTCCACGCATTAAATTCGTTACCGCGAGCCGCTTCGGCAGCAATATAGTTAGGATACGTTCTTCCAAAACCAGTTGGTCGTGACGACTCGTGTGAGTTGATCATTATTTTATAATCGGCAGCGCGTTTTACCACAAAATTAAAGTGATTTACCATCGCTTGTCCGTCATGAAATTCACCACGAGGAATTATTTTACCAACGTAGCCTGACTTGACTGCAGGGTACTCGTATTTTTTCATCAAATTGAAAGCACGGTCCAGATGTCTTTCATAATTACCAACCGAGCCTGAGGTCTCGTGATGCATGATCATTTTTACTTTTTTTTCTTTGGCGTAAGCCGAAAGTGCTGCAATATCAAAATCCGGATACGGCGTTGTAAAATCAAAAACTTCCTCTTTCCAGTTTCCGTTCCAGTCTTCCCAACCTACATTCCAGCCTTCAACTAGAACGCCATCAAAACCGTTTTTTGCAGCAAAATCAATGTATCGTTTGGTATTTTCAGTAGTAGCACCATGTTTTCCGGAAGCTTTTGGCGCATCGGCAAAATTAGTGGCATTTTGAGATCCAGCATAATCCCAAGTCGATTTCCCTACGTGCATTTCCCACCAAATACCAACGTATTTCATCGGTTTTATCCAAGAAGTATCTTCTAATTTTGAAGGTTCGTTTAGGTTCAGAATCATCTTTGAGCTAACAATATCTCTGGCATCATTACTAATCATAATGGTTCTCCAAGGCGAAACGCAAGGTGTTTGTAAATAAGCTTTATCACCAATAGCATTCGGAACCAATTCTGCCTTAAATTTGTTGTTTGCTACATCTGTATTCAAATGCATCACGGGATAATTGACAACGGCAGCTTCAAAAATATTTAGGTACAATCCTGAGGGTGCTTTCATCATCAAAGGCGTTTGCACCATGTAACGACCAGGAATAGATTTAACGCCGATTCCATTGTTCATATTGATCTTTGTGTTATCAATTTCTGAAATTTTGGTCTCGTTGTATTCGTATTCATTACTGTCAAAATCACCTGGAATCCAGAATACTTTATTGTTTTCAGTCAGATTAAATTGAGTTCCCTCATCCGAAATGATGAAATAATTAAGCTCCGCTTGTTTAGGAAAATCGTATCTAAAAGCCACACCTTCGTCAAAAACCCTAAAAATAATATTGATTTTCACTTTGGTCCCTTTGTTGATGAGTGCAACATTCAACTCATTGTAATGGTTTACTACACTAGATTGCTCTCCTAGAACAGGTTTCCAAGTTTCATTAAAAGTGCTTGTGGTAGCCGATATTTTTTCAAAATTGGCATCTAATGCGGGTTTGTCTTTTAATTTTATCCCAAGAGCACTTTCTAGAACAACTGTTTTAGTATTGAAAGTAACACTGTAAAAAGGGCGTCCAGAATCGTCAAGTTTAAAGATTAAATTGAGTTTACCTGACGGAGACAAAACGTTTTGTGCTTGTGCCACACTCAGAACGAAGAGCAGACAAAGAGAAAATACATATTTCATTTGGATTAATTTTTGAAAGGATAAAAGTAGCGAAAAATGTGTTTTCTAGTAGTATTTGAAAATGACAAATCTAATTTTTTTGTAATAAAAAAACCCTTCGATAGAAATACCGAAGGGCTGATCATAAATAAACAAACCAAACATTTACTTAATCAACACAAAATCAACTTTATTATCGGTGCTAGAATCTGTGCCTACAAAAACTTGAAAAGTACCAGGTTCAGCTATAAATTGTAAATCAGAATTATAAAACTTTAACTCCTCGACAGAAATTTCGAAAGTTACGGTTTGTTTTTCTCCTTTTTTGATGACTACTTTTTGGAATCCTTTCAATTCTTTTACGGGTCTAGTTACCGATCCTACTACATCTCTGATGTACAATTGAACTACTTCTTTACCGTCAAAATTTCCAGTGTTAGTCACATCAACCGAAACAGTAAGCTTTTCTGAAACCGTCATTTTATCAGAAGAAATCTTCAAATTAGAATATGCAAAAGTCGTGTAGCTCAACCCATATCCAAATGGATACAAAGGCTCATTTCTTTCATCGATATAATTAGAACGGAATTTTTCGAACTTCCCTTCTTTATTTCCAAGTGGCCTTCCTGTATTTTTTTGATTGTAATGAATCGGCACTTGCCCAACGCTTCTTGGGAATGTAGCCGTTAATTTACCCGAAGGATTTTCATTTCCAAACAACACATCAGCTATTGCGTTTCCTGCTTCACTTCCTGCAAACCAGGTATTCAAAATTGCTGGAACCGTTTCGTGTTCTTGTACTAACACTAATGGACGACCGGTAAATAAAACCAATACTACAGGTTTTCCAGTTTTCAATAAGGCTTGTAACAAGTCTTTTTGCGCTTGAGGAATCTCTAAATTAGTTCGGCTACTGCTTTCGCCTGACATCTCTGCTGATTCGCCTAAAGCGGCAACTATCACATCAGATTGGCTGGCAATTTTCAGGGCTTCTGTCAATAATTCTTCGGCGGTTCTGTTGTCACGGTGCAAGGTTTTCCCAAACATGGTTGCTTTCTCCTCGAAAACGGCATCATAATCCAAATTACTTCCTTTGGCGTACAGCACTTTTGTAGCATCACCTGCCACTTCTTTGATTCCGGCTAAAACAGATATGGATTTTTCCATATTAGTAGCCACACTCCAAGTTCCTGCCATATTTTCTTTGGCATCAGCCAATGGGCCAATAACAGCAACCGTTCCTGATTTTTTAAGCGGTAACAACTGATTGTTATTTTTTAATAAAACCAATGATTGTGAAGCAATAGATCTCGCTTCTGCTCTATGATTTTTAGTGAAAATTTCTGTTTTCGCTCTTTTTTCATCACAATATTTATAAGGATCTTGGAATAATCCCAAATCATATTTGGCATTCAAAATAAGACGCGCTGCATTATCTATTTGTTCGATAGTCACTTTTCCTTCCGCCAATGATTTCTTCAACGTTGTAAGGAAGCCTTCGCCTACCATGTCCATTTCAATTCCGGCATTTAATGCCAGAGCAGATACAGTTTGCAAATCGCCCATTCCGTGCTCTATCATTTCCGGAATTCCGGTGAAATCAGTTACCACAAAACCGTTGAAACCCCATTGTTTTCTCAATACATCCGTCATTAACCATTTGTTTCCAGTTGCAGGAATTCCATCAATTTCATTGAAAGACGCCATTACGGAACCTACGCCGGCGTCAATAGCAGCTTTATACGGCGGGAAATAATCATTGTACATTTTGATACGGCTCATATCTACTGTATTGTAATCGCGTCCCGCATCTGGCGCGCCATACAATGCAAAATGTTTCACACATGATAAAATAGAATTGTTTTTAGATAAATCATTTTGTTGGTAGCCGTTGACCATGGCTTTTGCAATCTGACTTCCTAAGAAAGGATCTTCACCGGAACCTTCAGAAACTCTACCCCAACGTGGATCACGAGAAATATCAACCATAGGAGAAAACGTCCAGTTTATCCCATCGGCACTTGCTTCCTGAGCAGCAATTTGTGCAGTTCTCTCGATTAGTTTCATATCCCAAATGCAAGACAAGCCTAACGGAATAGGAAAAGTAGTTTCATAACCGTGGATGACATCCATTCCAAAAAGCAATGGAATCTTCAATCGGCTTTTTTCAACAGCAATTTTCTGAACTTCTTTAATTTTCTGAACAGATTTTATGTTGAATAATCCGCCTACCTTGCCCTCTTCGATATTTTTAGCTACGTTAGAGCTATTGGCTGCACCCGTAGTGATATCGCCTGAAGTTGGTAAATTTAATTGTCCTATTTTTTCTTCTAATGTCATCTTCGACAGTAATTCGGCAACAAATTCTGTTTTTGGTTTGATGGCAATCGCCTTTTTAGTAGCCTTTTTTTGGCTATAGCCAAAAAGTGAAAAACCAATTAAAAGGATTATAAGTTTGATTTTCATTTTATTTCTTTTTTGTTTGTTTGAACATCCAATCATAGATTTCTTGGTTGTCATATACTCTTGTCCAGCTATCGTGATTGGCATCATCAAAAATGGTTAGCGTAACATTAGTATTACAGGTTTTTAATTTTTTATACATTTCAATCGAATACGAAACATTCACCACATCATCCAGCAAACCGTGAAAAATTCGAGTAGGAATGACTGCAATCTTACAGTTTTCTATCATTGGAATCCGATCTACAAATCCTGCTATAGGAACTAAAGCCGCAAAGGTTTCAGGATGTGCAACAACTAAATTCCAAGCGCCCCAAGCACCCATACTGAGTCCTGTGAGATAGATTCTATCGCTATCAACATTGTTCTCTTTTTGTATTTTTAAAATCAAACGATGCAGTGCCTCTTGGTTCCAATATTCATTTTCAGGACATTGTGGTGCCAAAACATACGCGTCTAATTCGTGATTTTTTAAATACTTGAATGGTCCATGAGCTTTTACTTTTTCGATATCGGTTCCTTTTTCACCAGAACCATGAAGAAATACAATCAGAGGCTTTTTATCTTTGGTATTCTTTGGAAGATGCAAAGCGTAATTCAATTCGCTTTTGTGAACGATTTCTGTTTTTATAGTTCCAATGACATCGCTCTGCCCAAAAGATAGCATAGAAAATAAAAACGCAACTAGTACTAACTTACTTTTCATCTGTTATTTATTTAAAATCCATATTGAGTAGATGAAAAACCAAGTGTTTTTAACCCTACTTTTACTTCAGGTGCCTGCATAAACAATTTCCAAATCAATCCTGTACGATGATTCTCAATCATGGGAACAATAGTCCCTTGATCAATGGCTAAATAACGTGGAGTTACCCAATTGTAATGAGGCGAAAAGGCATCGTAAGGTCCTGCAATACCAACTAACGAGCTCTTTTTTTCATCGTATAAATAATGTAAAAACTTCATACTCTCTACTGGTGTAAAAGGAAATGAAGATAATGCAGCCGTAGGTGTGATAACTCCGGTATCATTTAGTGGTTGATGTGCGGTATATCCAGTAGATCCATCCGTATTTCTGGTATAG
Source organism: Flavobacterium sp. KS-LB2 (assembly GCF_036895565.1). NCBI lineage: Bacteria > Pseudomonadati > Bacteroidota > Flavobacteriia > Flavobacteriales > Flavobacteriaceae > Flavobacterium > Flavobacterium sp. KS-LB2. The sequence continues at coordinate 2,184,012 of NZ_CP145904.1, forward strand.
CTAGCGGTAAGTCCCCAACATTTATCAGAATAACCCGCCCATTGTTTTGGATTAGCAATACAATATTGATTGATGATTTTAGAGTGGTTTTGTGTCAGTGTCCAATAATTGGCATACGTATCCGTTAGTCCTCGTGGATCCATTCCCAAATAAGAGTATTGTGCCCAAAACAAAGGCCCAACATTTCCTGTAGCTCCGTTATAATTAAAAATTACTGGTATTCCATATTGAGAACTTCCGTTTGCAATTGCACCGTTACGAGCCCAAGCTTGATGATACGCTGCTGCTGGAATTGGATGTGTTGGAGAAGCAGCACCCATAACATAAGTAATCAAACATTCGTTGTAACCTTCTAATTTGAAATTCATTTCCCAACCATAGTTAGGAGACCAGTGCCAATACATGGCATTTTCACCTTTGGTATACCAATCCCATTCAACGCCTTTCCACAAATCATCTGCTTTGGTAGCAAGTGCTTTTTCAGCAGTATTTCCGTTTTTAAAATATTCTCTAACTGTTAATAATCCTTGGCATAAAAAAGCCGTTTCAACAAGGTCACCTCCATTATCTTTGGTCCCAAAAGGAATTACTTTTCCTGTCGTTCCATTAATCCAATGTGGCCAAGCACCGTGAAATCGATCTGCTTTTTCTAAAAACATCATAGCCGTTGTTAATCGAGAAACAGCTTCGGATCTTGGTATAAAACCTCGCTCAATCCCTACAATAAGGGTCATTAACCCAAAACCAGAGCCTCCAGTAGTAACGATATTGGCTTCAAAACTAGGATCCTCAGTCAGGTAACGTTCTCGAGCTAACTTCGAATTGGTTTCGGCATAGTCCCAAAAATATTTGATAGCATCTTTTTGGACTTGATCCATCGCTTCTGTATCAGTCAAAGGAACTGTGGGCACTGTCGGACTTGTAGGCAATGGCGTGCCACCTCCTTTACCTTCGGGCGTTGAAGAGGAACAAGAGATAAAAAAATTAAAAAATAATAATCCGTATACGTACTTTTTCATTTGTATAAAATAAAAGTATTAATAATTGAAAAAACACCTAGTTTAAAGCTAACTAGTTGTATAAAAGCATTTTATCTGTTGTCCTTTTCTAATTTATACAAAGCAACCACTTCATTTTCTGAAAGAGCAGCATTGTATATCCTGAATTCATCCATCATACCTGTATAATTCAACATCCACCCATCAGGTGCATTCCATGGCGCACCTAAATGCTGTTGGTATCCTCCAATAATGAACTTTGAAACATTCGAATTGGCAAGATCGCCATACCCTACACCACCGGCAAGAGGATCACTTGCATATCGCTTAGCAATTGAGGCTGGTAAATCTAATTTTTTACCATCAATGTAGATGCTGTAGGTAGAACTTGCACCGCTGTAGGTCCAAACGACATGTTTCCAACTACCAAACATATTAGGTAAAACATTAGCGCCACCATGCTCTATAAACTGACCAGACCACGCAATACTTGGCGTTACATCTTTTTGAACGTGATTTTTGACTAACATTGTTGTTGCTGGGCCCGTTCCTTCGATTAAAGTGAAAATATTCCCCCAAAAATCTGTTGTTTTAGGTAACATAAATAAAGACTGCGCACCACCTGTGTGTGGATTGGTATTAATCCACATCGAAACCGTGATACTTTTTACATCTACTACAGAGCTAGCCACTGTGCTGTAGGTAATGAAAGAACTTGTAGATCCTTTGTAGGCCATGCCTTTTATTCCGTTTCCATAGGACACATTAGTTCCTACTCCACCGGTGATTCCATTTTTGGAATCGGCAATGCTATTCTCAAAACTAAATTTAGTAATTAAGTTAGCAGCAGCCACATCATCTGAACTTTCATAACCACCAATTGCTTCATAAGCAATTGGGGCATTAACTTTATCTATACTATCCTCGTTACAGCTCACAAAAAATTGTGACACTAAAACAGAAGCATATAAGAAAATATATTTATTTTTTTTCATTTTACGGTTGTATTGAATTAATAATTAGGATTTTGAGCTGATAATCCGCCTGCTTGATTTATAAACGCTTGTGGCAATGGGAACAATTCATGTTTGCCTGCAACAAATGTTTTTCCGTCAATAGCAAATGCAGCTACTGCTTGCCCTGTGCGCACTAAGTCAAAAAATCTATCGTGCTCAAATGCCATTTCCACTCTTCTTTCTTTCCAAATTGCAGTTCGAACATCACCTTGAGAAACAGCAGTTGTATTTCCTAATCCTGCTCTTGTTCTAATTTGATTCAACAACGGAATCGCTGCTGTAGTTTGTCCTAATTCATTTAGCGCTTCTGCTTTCATTAATAAAACCTCAGCATATCTCAAGTATTTGATATTGACATCCGTCTCCCAACCATCTGTAAAAGCAGAAGAATACGCTTTGTAATTGTATCGTTCGTTTTCAACTGTAAAAGGTACCACTCTACCATCATACAAGGTTGTTCCTCTAAAAATAATGGTTGCATTTTTTCGAACATCGCCCGTTTCATATGCATTTACTAAACTTTGAGAAGGCGTATTGAAACCCCAGCCCCATCCACCAGCACCACGAGCACCTTGTGTATTAGAGTATCCCGAAATTCCTTTGGCTGGCACAGAACCCGTTCCTTGAATTTCAAAAATAGATTCGGCATCATTCTCTCCTGCCAATTTATACATCGATGCGTAATCAGAAACAATAGCATAGCCAGTAACTAAATTACAGTTGTCCACTACTCTCTGCCAGTTTTTTTGGTACAAATTTATTTTTGCCAATAAAGCGTAGGCTGCTCCTTTAGAAGCTCTTCCTTTTTCAGCAGCAGGATATTCTGATTTATTAGGCAATGCCGCAATAGCATCATTCAAATCATTTTCGATAAAAGCATATACTTCTGCACTTGATTTACGCGTTAATTGCATAATTCTATCCTCCTCTGAAGACGGATTTGGTAAATGATCCACAATAGGAACACCTCCGTAGGTTTTCACCAAAGTGAAATACATAAAAGCTCTCAAGAACTTAGCTTCTCCCAATAATCGTGCGCGTAAAGCGGAATCTGCTTTATCTAATTGTGGAATGATATTTAAGGCTTGATTGCATCTATTAATTCCTTCGTAATTTGCTGCAAAAATCTCACTGGTAGATGGTGAAGAAGGATTGTATGTTAAAGCATCCATTAAATCTTTATCAGAACCAGTATCTCCTGGAGACGATCCTTTGTCAGCGTCATCAGAAGCAATACTTGACAATCCAATCCATGAAAATGAAGTCAAGTTCCAGTCTAAAAATTTACTGTAGATTGCCGTTACAAAAGTGGCTGCTCCAGCATCATTATTGAACAATTCAATATCTTTTGTAGAAATAGCCTCTGTTTGATCTACGTCTAAATAGTCGTTTGAACATCCCGAAAAAAAGTATGCGGATAGCGCAAAAATGGATATATATATCTTTTTCATTGTATTAAAATTTTAAATTAGCACCAATTACAACTGATCTTAATGTTGGGTATGCATCCAACTCAATACCTTGTGTTCCATAAGGATCTCCATTTCCATTTAGTTCTGGAGAGAATCCTGAGAATTTTTGGGTAATAAATGGATTAATAGCATTTACATATACTCTACAAGCAGTTAAAAATCCTTCTTTAAATGGAATTTTATATCCTAAAGTAATATTGTTGATTCTGAAGAAATCTCCCGATTCTAAATAATACGTTGAAGCAACCGGAACTTGATTAAATGCACCTGGTTTTGTAGCTGTTGTATTGTTTACTGTCCAAAAATCAGTTGCTAATACATCTTCGATATTTTCTCCAGTAAAACGCTGTGCTTTTTTACCATTGTAGACTTTTGCTCCTTGGGTTCCGTAACCATCTACTGAAAAATCGAAGTTTTTATAGTTCAAACCTAAAGTAACTCCATAGGTTGAAGTTGGTAAAATAGAACCTACATATTTTTTATCAGCATTTGCATCTAAAGCATCTTGAGTTACCTGCGTTCCTGCAGCGGTGTTGTATAACATTTTACCATTTGTAGCATCAAAACCAGCATACTCATACATATAGAAACTACCTAATGGCTTGCCTATTGATGAATTGTCTAATAATTTAGTCCATTGCCCATTTGCTAAATCTCCACCGTTAATTGGTGCAAGCGTAGCATCTTTTAAACCTGTTAGTTCATTTTTGTTGTTCGAAAAATTTCCACCAACCCAGTAACTCAGATTGTCCGTTAGTTTATCATCCCAACGCAACGCAATTTCATATCCCTTATTCGATACTTCACCTACGTGTGCCGGCGAAGAATTACTGATTCCTGAAGTGATGTAAGGTCTCGTGTTTAAAATAACATTGGTTGTTGTTTTATCATAAACATCAAAGGATCCTTTCAATCTGCTATTCAATACTTCAAAATCTAAACCTGCAGAAGTCTCTTCCGTAATTTCCCATGACAAGCTTGGATCTACTTGAGAATTGATAGTCGTTCCTTCATTCAATAAAGAACCGCCTAAATAATACGTAAGACCAGAACTATAGGCTTGACTGTTAAGAGGAACATTTTGGTTTCCTAATTTACCCCATCCACCTCTTAATTTCAACAAGTCAATTCCTTTTGCATTAGCCATAAATTCTTCTTTGGTAATAACCCATCCTAAACCAAAAGCAGGAAAAGTTCCCCAACGGTAGTCTTTACCAAAGTTTGATGATCCATCACGTCTAATGGTACCTGTAAATAAGTATCTGTCCATTAATTTATATTGGAAACGACCAAAATAAGAGGCTATTTTATTTTCATTGAAAACCTCATCTCTATAATTCACAACTGTCCCTACATAATCAACACCAGCTAATGACCAGTAATTTGAATCAGCATTTACATTTTTTCTTGCTACTGTCAATTGTTCTCTTGCTCCACGAACAGAAGTTTCTATACCAGCTGTTAGTTCAACATCGTGTATGGAAGCAAAAACTTTGTTATAAGTCATGTAATTCGATAAATTCCAATTGAAATATTGATTTCTTCCTTTTGTCAATAAATTAATATTTCTGTCCGCTGGATAAATAATACTGCTTAATTGACCTGGATTATTATTGGATTGCCAAATAGTTTTTGTGTCTTCGAAGTTGTAATTTTTCCAAGAATAATATTCTCCGTTAAATTGCGATGTGAATTTTAATGATTTTATAATATCATAATCCAATTTCAAACCACCTTGCAAGGTTATGCTTCTTTGCTCTTCATCAAAATAGTCTAATTGCGCTACAGGATTTCCTACATTGTTAAAAGAAGAACCCGCAGTACCAGCAAAACCGTCAGCACCAACGTAAGAAACGCCATATTGTCCATTTGAAAAACGAACGGGAACTATTGGAGATTGTTTGTAAGCATTAGTAAAAGCACTCAATGGTTTTGGAGTAGAATTTGCTGCACCAAAACTCAAATTTTGATTCAAAGTCAGTTTTTTAGAAATTTTGAATTCGTTGTTATTTCTAAAAGTGGTACGACTGTAATCCAATCCGTTAAGGATTGCTTTCTCTTGGTAATTTCCTAAACTGAAAAAATATTTAATATTCTCTGTTGCACCAGAAACCGACACGTTATTTTGAGTATACGAACCTGTTCTTGTAATAGCATCAAACCAATCTGTATTTACGGGTTGATCCTGTGAAAAAGTTGTTGTTTGTAAAGCGCTATTCGAATAATGTGCGTACTTATTACTTCCGGCCATTTTTACTTTTTTCAAAGGCTCTCTAAAACCGGCAAAGCTTTCAAATTCAACCGAAACTTTGTCTCCTTTACCTTTTTTGGTGGTAATAATGATAACACCATTTGCGGCTCTTGTACCATAAATAGCTAATGCAGAGGCATCTTTCAAAATTTCGTACGAAGTAATATCATTTGTATTGATGTTATTGATATTGTCAGTAGGCATCCCATCTACAATATATAAAGGAGTACGTCCACCTAAAGCGGTACCCAAACCTCTAATAATTACAGAAGGAGTGCTTCCCGGCAAATCGGATGAAATTACCTGAACCCCAGCTGCTTTTCCTTGTATAGCTTGAGAAGCATTTAATACCTTGGTTTTAGATATTTCCTCTGCTTTCAATGAAGTTATTGCTGTAGTGTTATCAATCTTTTTTCTGGTTCCGTACCCAATGATGACTACTTCTTTTAAGGCAGTGTCTTTGGATTCTTGTAATGTTATGCGCATCGGTTCTGCTAGTGCAGAAACTGATAGGGCTTCAAAACCTACCATACTTATTTTTAATACTTCGCCTGCTTTGGCATTAATATTAAAATTTCCGTCAAAATCAGTATCAGTTGAAGTTTTAGAATCAGCAGCTACTATCATAGCGCCAGGAATCCCAATTCCATCCTTATCTAATACCTTTCCCTTAATTACTTGTCCAGACATGTAAGCTGGTAGTAAAATGAGTGCTAAAAAGCTAAAAATAATATTTCTCATATAGTAATATTTTGTTAAAGTTAGTGGAGCCAAAGTAAATAATTACAACGTTATAGTAAGCAAAATAGCGATACTACACGAATACATCAAAACAACAAGAAAAGTTCATAAATCAATGTAGTATTGAGGATAATAGCCATGATGAAGCACTACACTACATCTACATGATGTAGTAATGATGTGTTGCAATTCTGTAATAAATACACTGAAATAATATATTATATATAAAAAATATTCGGTATTTATATGGTTAATAAAAATTTAGAAAGATTTTCATCTTGAACAAGGTTTAATTTCTTTCTTAAACGATAGCGGTGAAGTTCTACGCCTCTAAAAGAAATATTCATCAGTGGAGCAATTTCTTTAGATGAAAGATTCATTTTTAAGTAAATACAAAGCTTAATATCCTTTGAAGTGAGATTTGGATATTTCTTGGATAGATTGATGATAAATTCATTGTGAATTTGGTTCAAATTTGTTTCAAACGTTTCCCATTCATGTTTGTTTACAGCATTGATTTTTATGGCTTTTTTGATTTCACTTTTTAATTTATTAAAATCCATATCTGAATCCAGAATACTTTGAATATTTTCAATCATCTCACTTTGTTTTGCAATTGAAAGTGATTTACCGGCAACTTCTGATGACTTAGATTGTAATTCTAGTTCCAAAATATGTTTTTCATATTCTTGAATATTCAATTCGTTTTCGGCTTTTAATTCCATCTCCAGGATTTTCTTTTGATGTTTCAATTCTTCATCACGCAACTCCAACTTTTGTATGTAGCGCATTTTATTCCATTTATAATACAGATAGAGTATTCCTCCTATAACTATGAGGTACAATACAATCATCCATAGCGAAAAATACCATGGTTTAGCGACTAGAAATTGAAAGCTGGAAATGGAATCGTAATCTAATCCGTCATGAAGATAAACTGTAATTTCATTCGAGCCACTATTTAAATTATTCAATACAATCAAACCCTCATTTACGGGAATAAATTCTTTAGTTCCATTTATTTTATAAAACAAATTAGGTCTTGTAGCTCCAAAAACACCTGATATTACATGTATGCGAAGCTCAGAATTATAAGGAATCTTTGCCTTATTTTGAACCAATTCATCATTAACAAAAGCTTCTATACTAATAGTTGAGGCTTTCTTGCTCGCGTATTTTAATTGCAATGAAATAAAACCATCATCCAGATTTAGCAGATAATTATCTTTATTTTTAAAAACTTTTACATTGTCATTAATAATTTTTCCTTTGTAATATTTCTCTTGAATGATATTGCGAACAAACGTATTGCCTTGGGCATAAATATGATACAAAAGTCCTTCTTGAAGGATCAAAAAATGATTTTCATCAATAGAAACGATATTTGATACATTTTTAAAATTAGCATTAAACAATTCATTCTTTTCTAATTGATTGGTGATTGAATTATAGGTATACCACGATTTATTAATCAAGAAAAGGATTTCGTTCCTGAATTCAAATATTTTTACCCCAAAATCATTACTTATCTTACTGTGTTGGGTGACATTCTTGATATCAGTTGTTTCGTAAGCATCATTATAAAGAATCCGATACAAACCTCTATTGTTATCAGCGGCCCATATTTCATTTTTTCTATTTTGAGCAACATATTTAATAGGCTTCAATATGCCATTTATGACAATCTTCTGATTCAAATCATTGGTATTATTATAAATGACTACACCGCTATAAGTGGCTTGTAAATAGGAATTATTAATACTGCTTTTCACTAAATTCCAACCTCCATTTATAGCGCTTAATTTATAGAACAATCCATTCTCGTACACAAAAGTGCCTTCATTATGACCAATAAGATATTTGTTATTTATTTTACTAATATTCCAAGCCTGTCCTTGGGTATTGGGGATTAACGAAAGTAATTTGTCTTCGTATTTAAAAACACCATGATTCGAAGCCATTAAATAGCCTGTTGGTGTGCTTGCTACCGAATAAACAGAGCCCAAAACACCCGAATTATCATAAAAAATAGAAATTGGAGAATTAACCTCTATATGAGCAATACCATTATCTAAGCCCAACCACAAATCATTTTCTTTGTCTAGGCCAATACTCAAAATAGAATTGTTCATCAATACGTTATTTCGATTGATGTTTTTATAGGAACCAGAATTCAAATCGAAAATATAAACTCCTTTGTTAGCTGTTCCTATGATTAGTTTCCTATTTTTGATGAACTTGGCAACGTTGATATTTGCGGCTTTCAAAATGGCATTTAATGGACTTTGCCAAGCCTTTAAAACGCCATTTTCTGCTACATAAATCCCATTTTTCTTTGTAAAAAAATAGGTTTTATTTTGGTATTTTTCAATAGCATGAATGACATTATTCTCTAAAACAGACCAGCCTTCCATCTTTTCAAACTTGGCATTCTTCATTTTATAAATTCCTTTTTCTACTGAAGCAACGAATAATTCATTATCAACCGGAAAGCAATAGGAAACCAAAAAATCAAACTTACTTTCTTTAATTCCTTTTCCGTCATAGCTGAAAAGCCCATTAAAAGATTGAAAATATATTTTACCATTAAATTTAAATATCTTCCAAATTTCTTCATTATCACTGTCATCAAAAACTTTGGTTTTATTGGAATTGGAAATAGAAACATAAAACATCTTTCCTTTTTTTCGGAACCAATAGCCAAATTCTTTATAAGAACCTGAATAAATGCGGTCGCCATCAACCAGCACAGATCTAATGATGGTTTTGTTTGGCAAACTGTATTTTTCCCATTTTACGCCATCATACCGCAGTAAATAATAATTATTGGCAAAGTACATGGCGTTATCATTTCCTTGTGCCACACTCCATATCTGATTGTCTCCTTGATAATTTGACTTACTGTAATTCTCGACAAAAGGAAGGACCTCCTGTGCATAAAGTGAGAATGAAATAAAATAGAATAGGATTATAGTTGTAATTCTTGCTTTCAAAATATGGTATTTTATAGCCAAATATAAACAGATTTCTTAAATAAAAAGCATAAAAAAAGCCTCTGTTTACAGAAGCTTTTTGGGAATTAACGCTTTCCTTAATTCGTTAATAATTCAAACACTTGATTGGCAATTTCAATTTCTTCATTAGTAGGAATTACTAAAATTTTAGTCTTAGAATCAGGTGTATTGATTTCGCGAATGTTTTTAGAACGAATTTCATTTTTGGATGCATCCAAATCGATTCCGAAATACTCCATATCAGTACACACTAATTTCCGTATGTAAGACGAATTTTCTCCGATTCCCGCCGTAAAAATAATCGCATCCAAACCATTCAAGACTGCTGCATAAGAACCAATATATTTTTTGATTCGGTAGGCATTCATAGCCAAAGCCAATTGACAAACTTCATTTCCGTCTTCGGCATGAGCCTCAATATCTCTTAAATCACTGTAGCCCGTAAGCCCTAGCATTCCGCTTTGTTTTTGCAGCATCGTATTCACGGCTTCGAGTGAATAACCTAAGGTGTTGACCAAGTAAAAAATCACAGATTGATCCACATCTCCGCTTCGGGTTCCCATAATCAAGCCATTCATTGGACCAAAACCCAAGGTATGATCGATACTATTCCCGTCTTTTATAGCGGTCATACTACAACCATTTCCTAAATGTATCGTGATAATTTTAGAGCCCTCATTATTCGCATTTTGTTTTAAATACCCAATCGCTTTTTCCGAAACATATTTATGACTCGTTCCGTGAAAACCATATACGCGTATTTTATTTTCCGTCAAGAGATAATTGGGTAACGCGTATTTGTGTGCCACAACAGGAATCGTTTGATGGAAAGCCGTATCAAAAACGGCCACTTGTTGTGCTGAACTAAAAATGTCTTCAGCCACATTTATCCCTTCTAAATTGGCAGGATTATGCAAAGGTGCTAATTCAAAAAGTTGTCTGATTTTGTCTTTTACTTCAGTTGTAATAACTACCGTATTAGAAAAAGTGCTTCCACCATGCACCACACGATGCCCAACGGCTTCTATTTCATCCGTGCTTTTTATCACTCCTACTTTTTCATCCATTAAGAGTTGGGCAATTTTTTCTAAACCGATTTTATGGTTAGCAATAGGTACCATTTCTTCTAATTTAGTCGTATTAGTTACATACGTTAGATTCGAAGTTTCCAGTCCTATTCGATCAATCATCCCCGAACAAATCACTTCGTTTGCCGGCATATTAATTAATTGGTATTTTATAGACGAACTACCAGAGTTTATAATTACTATTTTCATTAATATTTCATTAAAAGATTAAAAAATTGAAGTGTTAAAATATTAATTTTTAAATCATTAACTATTTCAATGTTCAAATTAAATGTTACAATCCTTGTGCTTGAATCGCTGTGATAACCACAGTATTTATAATATCATCAACGGTACAACCACGGCTTAAATCGTTTACTGGTTTGTTCAAACCTTGAAGCATCGGACCAATTGCTAACGCGCCCGTTTCTCTTTGCACTGCTTTGTAGGTGTTATTTCCCGTATTTAAATCCGGAAAAATTAAAACACTGGCTTGTCCCGCCACTTCGGAATTGGGCATTTTACTTTTTCCTACAGTCATATCTACCGCAGCATCGTATTGAATAGGACCTTCGATTTTTAAATCAGGACGTTTTTTTCTTACTATTTCCGTTGCGGTTCTTACTTTATCGACTTCATCACCTTTTCCTGAAGAGCCAGATGAATAGGAAAGCATGGCAATTTTTGGTTCAATACCAAAAGCCAAACTCGAATCAGCCGAGGAAATCGCTATTTCTGCCAATTGTTCCGCAGTAGGATTTGGATTAATGGCACAATCTCCAAAAACAGAAACTCTATCTTCTAAACACATGAAAAATATAGAAGAAACTACAGAGGAATTTGGTTTTGTTTTAATGAATTGCAACGCTGGTAAAATGGTATGTTGCGTCGTATGTGCCGCTCCAGAAACCATTCCGTCTGCATGACCTTTGTACACCATCATGGTACCAAAATACGAAACATCCTCCATCAAATCCTTAGCCATTCCTATGGTTACATTTTTTGCTTTTCGCAACTCATAATACGTATTTACATAGTCATCATAATACTCGGATTCAATCGGATTTATAATTTTAATTTTAGAAAAATCAAAAGGCAATCCTAATTCCAATACTTTGCTTTCAATTTGTTTTTTATTCCCAATAATCGAAATATCAACCACATCCATTTCAAATAATCGAGCGGCTGCCATCAAAATTCGATCATCGTTCCCTTCAGGTAATACAATATGCTTACGATGTTGTCTGGCTCTCTTGACAAGATTGTACTGAAACATTTTAGGAGTCATTCCTTCAGGTTCAAAAGTGATTAGCTTTTCGGCAAGGTTGTCTAGGTCTACATATTTTTCGAAAGTAGTAATCGAAATTTCAATCTTCTGCTTGTTATTTGCATAAATTTTAGATTTAATAGAACCTATTTTATTAGTGATGTAATACGTTCCTTCTTCTACTGCGATAATTGGAACAATAGTAGAAAGTCCCTCGATCAATTTCAAAATACTAATTTCAGGCAAAATATTCCCTGTCAAAACAATACCAGAAATGGTAGGATAATTTGCAGATTCATTGGCTTGCAGTGCTCCCAAAATAATATCAGCTCTATCGCCAGGAGTGATTACAAGACTATTTTCTTTGAGATGTAACAAATAATTCCGCAACTGCATGGCACCAACGCTAAAATTTCCAGTTTGATTGTTTAGGTGTGCTTCGCCAAAAAGTACTTTGGCATCGAGTTCATTTACAATCTCTTGTACGGTAGGATTATTTAAGTTATGAATTAAAGGAATGGAATTAACTAATATGCTTTTGGGCAAACTTTTCTTTAGCCCATTAGTTACTAATTCAATGTTTTCAGGTTGTACTTTATTGGCGATAACAGCTAAGACTTCAACATCTTTTACTTTAAATGAATCGTAGGCCAAATAAAGGCTATCTATTAATTCCTCTAATGTTTTACCCACTCCAGCTCCAACAATTATAGTAGGAATACCAAGATTTTTAGCAATCAGCACATTCATATCTAATTCTATGACTGTTCCTTCTCCTGTAAAACTAGTTCCTTCAACCAATACAAAGTCGAAACGCTCTTCTAATTTCTTATATTTTTCGATAATTAGATCCAGAACCTCTCCTATTTTTCCCTTATTTTTCTTTTTGATTAATTTACTTTTGGTAATGGCATACGCATCTTCAAACTCGATATCCATTCCAAAATGCCCTACCACAGTTTCGATATGATTGTCAAATCCTCCCTCTTCAAAATCCTCCACAATAGGTCTAAAATAACCTACTTTGGCCATTTTGCCAATCAGCATACTCATCAGTCCCAATGTGATAATCGACTTCCCACTATTTTGTTCGCTTGTAGCAATGTATATGGCCTTGTTCATCTCTTTTATTTATTAATGTATTTCCAAATTAACTTGGATGCATTCCTTTATATAATTCCTAAAACCAACGGCGTTTTTTAAAATAAATTATCATCCCAACTACTATTAAGAACATCGCGCCCATAACGGTATGATACCCATAATGTCTTTTGAGTTCTGGCATATATTCAAAATTCATTCCGTAAACTCCCACAATAAAAGTAAGTGGAATAAATATTGCAGACACAATGGTCAGCGTTTTCATAATCTCGTTCATTTTATGCGTTTGTGCCGAAAAAAAGAAATTAGATGCACTTTCCAAAGATCCCATATCCGATTCAATTTGTTCTAAAAGCTCTAAACTCTTTTGATGCAATCGGGCAAAAAAGCTGAAAGTATCCGTTTCCATTGCATTAAATATGGTATCGTCTTTGATGCTTTTTATATCATACAACGAATCCCGAAGCGGAATAATAGACCGTTTTAAAAAATTTAAATTATCCCTATGTTTCTCAATTCTTTCTAAAATTATTGGGTCAACACTTTCCTTAGTAAGATTAATCAATTCCTCTACTTTATCTTCTTCATTTTCTAAAGTGATGAAAAAATTCTCCATAATTGCATCTAGCAGGATGTATAACAAATAATCCGCTTTTTTGGTTCTTACAAGTCCTGAGTGTGTTCGAATGCGTTCTCGAATGTGCGAAAAAAAATCACTTCGCTTTTCCTGAAAAGAAATTAGAATCCCATCTTTTAACAAAAAACTAATTTGTTCTACACTTATACTATCTGAATGTTCTGCCGGCAAGAGTGATTTTATATTGAAAAATAGAAAATCATGAGATTCTTCGAGTTTTGTTCTTCGAGTGGTATTCAAAATATCGGCCAACATAAAATTATCAATTTCAAAATAGTTGCCAATCGATTTTAACCAGTCAACATTGTTTAAACCGTGAATATTAATCCAATTTGTTTTTTGTGCCTCAATATATTTATCTAAATACGAAACGCTAAAATCCTCATATTCGGTAAGATTCAAATCATCATAAACAAACAATTGTAACTCTGATTCCTTACTTTTATGAAGACCAGTATATTCTAAAGAATAGGGTTGCATTTTCTTTCCTTTCTTGTATTTAATTTTTCTCATCCCAACTGATTTATGTAGTAATATTACAAAAAACTTTTACAAAAAAATCGTTTTCTATTACTTTTGAAATTCTTATAAACGAAAAAAAAGGAGTTCAATTTAATGTTTTAAAAAACAAAGATAAGTTCAAATAACAATTCCTTTTATGAGAAAAATCATATTATGTGGTAAAAAAAGCTATTATTCAACGATTGTTAAATATTGTTAATTATTTAAAATCGCACCTCAAAATGGCCTTTTAATAAAAAATATATCAATAAATTTGATGTTAAGTCGTAACAAAATAAAATAAAATACGACTTATTAACCATATCCAATTATAAACTTTATTAATAAATTAACTAAATGGTAAAAAAAAAACTAACCCTAATTATTACATGTTTGTTATTTTGTTTTGCGCAAGGCACATTTGCACAAAGTAAAAAAAAGAAAAGAGCAGACAAAAATGCTCCAGCCAAAGTCGAAGCTAGAGCACCCGAATCCAAAGACGGGAAGAAAGAACCAAAACCGTACAAAAAAGTTATTGACTCCACCGCAATAACACAAAAAGGATTAATTGACATTCATAAAATTAATGACAAATATCTTTTTGAAATTCCTGACTCTCTTTTAGGAAGTGAAATAATGACTATTACCCGTTACTCTAAAACTCCTGCTGGAGGAGGAATTTTTGGAGGAGAAGAAATCAACAGACAAGTTGTTCGTTGGGAAAAAGGACTAAACAACAACATCCTCCTTAGATCTGTTACCTACGTTATTATGTCTCCAGACGGCGACAAACCAATGGCTCAAGCTGTTAAGAATTCAACTTCAGATCCAATTATTGGAAACTATGATATCTTGGCATTCAAAAAAGATTCAACCGGTAAAAATAATGCTGGATATGTAATAGATTTAACGAGTACTTTCGATGGTGATATTCAGACTTTTTCATTAGATCCAATTAAAAAACAATTGTTAAACATTGTAGCTTTTCAAAAGGATAAATCATTCATCTCAAAAATAAGCAGTTATCCAATAAATACTGAGATTAGAACTGTAAAAACATTTACAACTACTCCACCGCGTATTTCAATTACTCCAACACCACAAATTGGAGTTAATTTACCTTCTGCTTTAGATGCAGGAGTAGTAACGGTTGAGATGAATACTTCGATGATTTTATTGCCAAAAACACCAATGCGCAAAAGAGAATTTGATGCACGTGTAGGATATTTTGCAAACGAATACGGAGTTTTTGAAGAAGAATCTCAAAAATCAGACACTAAAACTTTTGCTGTAAGATGGCGCTTAGAGCCAAAATCTGCCGAAGATGCTGCAAAGCAAAAAAAAGGGGAATTAATTGAGCCACTAAAACCAATTGTATACTACATTGATCCAGCTACACCTGACAAATGGAAAAAATTCATTAAACAAGGTATTGATGATTGGCAAGTAGCATTTGAAGCTGCAGGATGGAAAAATGCAATTCGTGGCGAATATTGGCCAGAAAATGATCCAACAATGAGTTTGGAAGATGCCCGTTTTTCAGTATTGAGATATTTTGCTGCTGAAATTCAAAACGCATACGGACCTAATGTTCATGATCCTAGAAGTGGTGAAATTTTGGAAAGCCACATTGGTTGGTATCATAATATCATGAGTCTTTTAAGAAACTGGTATTTGATTCAAACTGCGGCTGTAGATCCTGCAGCAAGAACAAAAAAGTTTGATGATAAATTAATGGGGGAATTAATCCGTTTCGTTTCTTCACATGAAGTAGGACACACTTTAGGATTACGTCACAACATGGGAGCAAGTTCTGCCACTCCGGTTGAAAAACTGAGAGATAAAGCGTACCAAGATAAAAACGGACATACTTCTTCTATCATGGATTATGCACGTTTTAATTATGTGGCACAACCAGAAGATGGTGTTACTGCCTTATTCCCAAGAATTGGGGATTATGACAAATGGGCTATTAAATGGGGCTATTCTTATTTTGACGGAGCTAAAACTGAAACTGAGGAAAAAGCGAAGTTGAATGAAATGACTAAAGAAGCATACAAAAATAACCGTTTATGGTTTGGTACAGAAAGCAGTCCTTATGACCCAAGATACCAAACAGAGGATATTGGAGATAATGCGATGAGAGCTTCTGAGTACGGAATCAAAAACCTAAAAAGAATTTTGCCTAATTTATTAGAGTGGACTAAAGAAAACGGGGAAAGCTATGCTGAACTAGATGAACTTTACGGTGCACTTACAGGACAATTCAGAAGATATATGGGCCATGTTACTAAAAACGTAGGTGGAATCTATGATTCTCCAAAAACGTATGACATGACAGGAAATCAATTTGAAGTAGTTCCAAGAGCTATCCAAAAAGATGCTGTATTATTCTTGAACACGCAATTATTTAACACACCAAAATGGTTATTGGATCAAAATGTATTGTCAAAAATAAACCCAGATAGTGGTGTTGAAGCCATCAAAGGAATGCAAGACGCTACCTTATCAAGTTTGTTAGCTGGAGACAGAATGGTTCGCCTTATTGAAACTTCATCTATGAATAAAGGAAACTATACTGTTGATGAATTGGTAAGCGATCTTAAAAATGGTATCTTTTCTGAATTGAAAGGAAGTGCTTCAATTGATGTGTTCCGTAGAAACATCCAAAAACTATATGTTGACAAAATGATCGAATTACTTAAACCAGGTACTGCAACAGTTAGAGCGGTTCCTGTAGGAGTTACTTACGGTTTCACAACAAGAAGAGTAAACTTAGCACAAACTGATTTACCTTCTGTTGCAAGAGGCCAATTGAATACTTTAAAAAATGAGATGAAGTTAGCCTCAGCTAGAATGACTGATCGAATGAGTAGATACCACTTACAAGATTTAATTTCTAGAATTGGAGAAGCTTTAGATCCTAAATAAAATACCAAACTAAATTGAAAAAGGGAAAATGTGTTAGTACATTTTCCCTTTTTTTTTGAATGAAACTAAACTCCACTTTTAATACCCACCGCAGATTCGCGGATTTATAGGTTCATTAGTCAGTAAGATTAGTTTGGTGCGTTAACACTGTCAGCTTTCGAAACTACTAATACAGGCATTCCATTATTCTTGCTATTTATCACGCTAGAAGTGTCTCAATCATTGTGCTTTTTTGCATTAATCATACTGATGTTTGAGTAATGGTGCAGAATAACAAGTAAACTATTTTAATGCTGCAAACCTATAAACCCCTTTTTACTAAATATTTCATCAACCCACTGTAAATCGCCATGAATAGAAAAACGGAATCAAAGCTTTAACCCATAAAAAAACCGAACTATTGCTAGTTCGGTTTTAAAATCAAATATTAAAAAAATAAAAAATGGAATTAATCTTTAGACGATTTCACTGCTAAACTGTAAATTACTAAACCAAATCCAATTTTGTTAATGGCATCAGCAATGTTATAAGCTACATCGATGTTTCCTGCTGGAATCAATCCGTTGTACCACCCTGTTGTTCCCATCATGTATCCTAATGGGTAAATTGCCCATCCTACAAGTACGAACCAACACAAGATTTTGTGTGCTTTTTGTACTTCTCCGCCAGCAGCAGCAGCTAATTTAGAAGCCTCTCCTAACCAGATTTCATAAACGATCAAGAAATAAGCAGCTCCAGAGATTGCTCCCCATAGCGCCGCACTATCTGTAAATACAACTTCTCCAAAATAACCAGTAACTAACATAATTACTGAATAAACAATCATTTTCCATAACAATGATTGTTTTGCTCCAGCTACTTTCAAAATTAAGTAAAACTCTAAGCACATCAACGGCACCGTTAGTACCCAGTCAACGTAACGGAAGAATGTTGGAGATTCACCAAATGAAGCCCAATAATCTCTCATGTAGAAATAATGTACTGCAGCAATAAACGTAATTAAACCGGATACTAAGACTGAAGTACGCCACTTTTTATCAAATTGGCTCAATGATAAAAAGAAAAATGCTGATGCAGCCATCATAGCCATACAGCCTACAAAAAAAGTAAACCCTACGTAATCGGTTGGTGATAATTTACCGACTAATCCTGAAATAAACATAAAATTTGTCATAAAATATAGTTTTAAATGGTTTTGTTTAATCAAAGTTAATAAAAGTTAAACAATAAAAATAATTTTTGTTTAATTATTTTTGCTTATTTTTAAACATTAATTAAATTTTATGAAAAATTATTCCAATATCGCAATTGTAGCAAGCTTTTTCGGATTGTGGATGGATTCCTTTCTTTCTACCACGTTTCAAGTAATTTCTGGATTTTTCTTAATTTTCACCTTCGGAATTCTGCATGGAGCTAATGATGTACTGCTTATTAAAAATATAAATGTAGTAAAAAGCCCTCGTTCTTGGCTTACTATCTTAACGTATTACATCGTGATTGTTTTAACGGGAGTACTTTTATTCTATTGGATTCCACAAATAGCATTACTCCTATTTATTATGGTGAGTGCCTATCATTTTGGGGAGCAGCAATGGCAAAATCTAAAAAGTACTTTTCCGCAAGGGTTGCTTATTCTTTTTCAGTTTTTGTATGGAATTGTAGTTTTGCTTTTATTATTTGTTTTTCACACAATTCAAGTTCAGAATATCATTTTTAAAATTGCAAAGCTAACGGTACCTCTGCCCTATTTTATAACAGGTCTTCAAATTGCGGGTGTCTTATTTCTAAGTTTATGTGGGTATGCGTATTGGAAAACGGAAAAAATTAGAAGTAAACTCCTTTTAGAATGCTTTAATTTAATCCTATTTACCATTATTTTTAAGTCTTCTAGTTTGATATGGGGATTTGCTATTTACTTTGTGATTTGGCACAGTATTCCGTCTATAATTGACCAGATTAAATTTTTAAATGGTTCCTTTTCAATAAAATATTTTATTGCTTACTGCAAGACCGCCTGGATTTATTGGTTGATATCTATAGTAGGAATTACACTGATCTATTATATATGTAAAGAGGAACAACTTTTTAATGCTTTGTTTTTCTCCTTTTTGGCCGCCATAACATTCCCCCATGCGGTAGTGATTACTAATATGTTCGGCACAAAACAAACTAAAAATAGAAACGCATAAAAAAAACCGTTCACCAAAGGGGAACGGTTTTTTAAATCAATAGTAGAGATGTACCGCAGTGCATCTCTACGGGGAATTATTATTTTACTTCTTCGAATTCAACGTCTTCAACATTGTCTCCTTGAGCAGCATCACCTTGTGGTTGTGCTTCACCTTGACCTTGTTCTCCTTGAGCATACATCGCTTCAGTTGCTTTTTTCCAAGCAGCGTTGATGTTGTCAAGAGCAGTTTGAATTGCAGGAATGTCTTGAGATTGGTGAGCCATTCTCAATTCAGTTAATGCATATTCTACAGCAACTTTGTTTTCATCAGATAATTTAGAACCTAATTCTTTCAATTGAGTTTCAGTTTGGAAGATCATTCCGTCAGCTTCGTTCAATTTTTCTGCTCTTTCTCTTAAAAGTTTGTCAGAATCAGCATTAGCTTCTGCATCTTTTTTCATTCTTTCGATTTCTTCAGCTGTTAATCCAGAAGAAGCTTCGATACGAATATCGTGAGATTTTCCAGTTCCTTTGTCAGTTGCAGAAACTTTGATGATACCATTAGCATCAATATCAAAAGTTACTTCAATTTGTGGAACACCTCTTGGAGCTGGTGGAATACCATCTAAATGGAAACGACCGATAGTTTTGTTGTCAACTGCCATAGCTCTGTCTCCTTGTAAAACGTGGATTTCAACTGTTGGTTGAGAATCTGCAGCAGTAGAGAAAACTTGAGATTTTTTAGTTGGAATAGTTGTGTTAGACTCAATTAATTTAGTCAAAACACCACCCATAGTTTCGATACCTAAAGATAAAGGTGTAACGTCAAGTAACAATACATCTTTTACATCTCCAGAAAGAACTCCACCTTGAATAGCTGCTCCAATTGCAACAACCTCATCAGGGTTAACTCCTTTAGACGCTTTTTTACCAAAGAATTTTTCAACTTCTTCAGCAATTCTTGGCATACGAGTAGAACCTCCAACCAAGATAACTTCGTCAATATCAGAAACAGTTAAACCTGCATCTTTCAACGCTTTAGCAACTGGTGCCATAGAACGTTTTACTAATGAATCAGTTAATTTTTCAAATTGAGCTCTAGTTAATTTTTTAACTAAGTGTTTTGGTCCTGAAGCCGTAGCAGTTACGTATGGCAAGTTGATTTCAGTTTCAGCAGAAGAAGACAATTCAATTTTTGCTTTCTCAGCAGCTTCTTTCAAACGTTGCAATGACATTGGATCAAGACGTAAGTCAATACCTTCTTCAGCTTTAAATTCGTCAGCTAACCAGTCAATAATTTCGTGGTCAAAATCATCTCCACCTAAGTGAGTATCTCCGTTTGTAGACAATACTTCAAAAACTCCGTCTCCTAATTCAAGAACAGAAATATCAAATGTACCTCCACCTAAATCGTAAACAGCAATTTTTTGATCTTTACCTTTTTTATCTAAACCATAAGCAAGTGCAGCTGCAGTTGGTTCGTTGATAATACGCATTACTTTAAGACCTGCAATTTCACCCGCTTCTTTCGTAGCTTGACGTTGCGCATCATTAAAGTAAGCTGGAACAGTAATAACTGCTTCAGTAACAGTTTGACCTAAATAGTCCTCAGCTGTTTTTTTCATTTTTTGAAGTGTCATAGCTGACAATTCTTGAGCAGTGTATAAACGACCATCAATATCCACACGTGGTGTATTGTTGTCCCCTTTTACTACTTTGTAAGAAACTCTTTTTGCTTCAGCTGTAATTTCTGAAAAAGAGTGACCCATAAAACGTTTGATAGAAGCAATAGTCTTAGTTGGATTAGTTACCGCTTGTCTTTTAGCAGGATCTCCTACTTTAATTTCTCCACCTTCAACAAAAGCGATGATAGATGGTGTTGTTCTTTTTCCTTCTGCATTAGGAATAACAACTGCTTCATTACCTTCCATTACAGAAACACAAGAGTTGGTCGTACCTAAATCAATTCCGATTATTTTACCCATTTTTAATATATTTAATTTTATTGTATACTTGTTTTAATGACTCGAAGTCGATAAGTCAATCTTTGTGCCAATACAAAATGGTCTATTAAATTGTCAGTTTATGTTAAAATTGGCGTAAAAAAATCTGACAAGATGACATTTCAGAGAGTTTGTCATTCTGGCGGAAGTCGGAATTTTAGGAGCTCTCCCCCGCTCTCCGCTCTATCTTTATGTTCTTAAAGAAAGAACATAAAGGATGCTGCTGCTATCGGGGCTAGGAAATCTGATTCCTAAGTTTATTTATTTTCATTCGATTACTTTAGAATTTCAATACTAGTAATTCGTAATAAATGAACTACATTAGCAGAACAATAGGAAAGCTATTTTTGGCGCTAAGCAACCTGATTTTGGTTGGATATGCGCTCGTTTATAGCGGGTATATACAAGTTAGCAAACATTTTAACAGAACGCAATTGGAAAAGTTAAATCCTAATAACATACAAGAACTAAAAGACCATTTAGCGAGTCTTCCACCTGAATATGTAGAAAGAAGGAATCAGGAACAAATTGAAGAAAACAAAATTATGTTTGCGGAATTTGAAGATGCTTTTTCAAAATCTTGTTGTTTTCTATGTGGAAATAAACTTGAAAAATTTTATCCCGGCGAACCTTGTTTTCATTGGTTCTTAAGACCTAAAGACATTCGTAAAAAAGATTTTAATAATTATTTATCTGAACCCATTGGCTTTTTTAAACTGGAAAGTTATTTGAGATGGGTAGCTACAACTGAAAATTTCATTAAGAATATAAATGACTTGGAAAGTGAAACTTCCAAAAGTAAATTGAGAGAAGTTACGATAAAAT
The DNA here is from genome assembly GCF_036895565.1 of Flavobacterium sp. KS-LB2. Lineage (NCBI taxonomy): Bacteria > Pseudomonadati > Bacteroidota > Flavobacteriia > Flavobacteriales > Flavobacteriaceae > Flavobacterium > Flavobacterium sp. KS-LB2. The sequence continues at coordinate 2,206,006 of NZ_CP145904.1, forward strand.
ATAAAAATATTGAATGGTCGTTACATTATGGTAAAACTGATTTGGAAGGTCATTCAAATTCAAAAAATGCAGATTTCCCTCATTATCATATACAAATGCTAATTGACGGAAACCCATTCATTAGATTTAACGATTTTCATATTCCTTTTTCCAAATATGATTTAATAGATATTAAATTAATGAATGAAGCTAGCGACATAATAAAATTCGGGCATAGTCGAGCACCTGGAATGTCTGTTCTTGAAGATGAAGAATTGCTCAACGAAATGGACCAATTAATGGTTGCATCCGATAATCCCGACGCTGCGACTTTTAATACACAAACTATGGCATCAATGCCTGAAGGTATGACAATGTCTGGAGAAAAGTTACAAGAAATGTTTAAAGAAAATCTTGAAACTAAAGTTCCTTTACGACATTTAATTAAAAAGTATTTTCCAGAAGTTAATATTGTGACAAATATAGAACCGGGTGATGGATTCCCTGATAAAAAAACTAGAAATAAAAGATAAAAAACATTTGCTAACAGCTGTTTTGAGCTAGCTGGAGTTTAGTGGAATTACCGTTTCGCATCAAGTTTTCGTTAAGCCGAAAATTGAGCGATTACGAACTTCCAGCCATCTCAAAGCCGGAACATTAGCGGTAATAAAACCTCAAAATCAAGAGTCTATAACCCATTTTTTTTTACATTTGACACATTAAGCACTACAGCAATTAAGTATTCCAAGTATTTTCTCGAGTGTTGACTTCAAGCCTATATCCTTTGCCACGGATAACAACAATTTTGATATTAGGATCAAGCTCCAGTTTTTTTCTAAGTTTTGATATGAACATATCCAGACTACGCCCCACAATAACACCTTCATCTTCCCAAATCTCTTTTTGCAGTCGGCTTCTCGCGATAATCTCGTTGGGAGACGATGCAAACATAAGCAATACACGGGTTTCCGTTCCAGTAAGGTCTGTTGTCTTTCCATCTATAATAAGTTTCCTATTTTTGGCATCAAACAACACTGAGTCCAAAGCAAACATATTAGTTTGTTGACCGTCAGGTAAAGTTTTTCGTGAAGTAATAGATCTCCAAAAAATAAAACCTACAAATGCTAAAAATGACAGGCTAACCAAAACGTATCCATTTTCTTCTATAGTTATTCCATTCGGTTTGAACTTAATGTTAATCCTATAACAGGCTTTGGGTTGCCTTCTTCCTATACAAGTTACAATATCATCTTTTTTATTTTTGGATATAGCATAGCCATAGATTATACTTGAGTTATCACAGTTCAGAACATTAACTATATAATTATTGGAGAGTGGCACGTTGTCCAAAAAACGCTGGGTAGAACTCATTAGGGAGTCCGGTAGAAAAGTAAGTTCGTTCTCAAAGCTAATTTGGTATTCATTTTCTGCGATCTTTTTTATAGGGAGCACCCTTGATGTACTATCACCAGACTGAAGGAGTATTTCATGCCCAATCCTACGTAGTAAAACTACCCTTCTAGAAATAGTATAATCATCTTTATCCACCGTCACGAAAGCCACACAGATTACAGCAATAAATAATAGCAGTATCGACCCGAAAAGGTAATTGCGTTTTCCAGAAAGAAAATTTCGACTATCATGCATAGAGTCAAGTTTTTATTTACAAAGTTTACATTTTTATTTACAATTTTAATCACTCAAACCGAAAAATATCGAAGTAATTTAGCTGCTTAAAACTTAAAAAGAGATAAAACTATGTCATTAATTAAATCTACAAAAAATAGGAAAAGAATTATTTATACACTAATCTTAATGCTTGTTGTGGTAAGTGGACTGGTATTTAGCTTCGCTCAGTTTGCCTTCGGCACGGATGTTAATCGTGAAATTAAAAATGAAACTACCCCATCTTCAAGATCGTTGTCCATTGCTGAAAGGAAAGCCAACTTGGATAAAAGAAAAAAATGGGAGACTTCTCCTGACGGTATAAAGTACAAAGCATGGGAGGTTTCTCCTGAAGGTAAAAAGATACATGCCAGTCATGATAAAATAAAGCAGTACATTAAGGATTTCTCCAATATGGAAGCTGTGGTAACCTCTGTAACTTTTCAGCGTGAAAACGCGAAATCATCAGGACCAAAATGGCTTATAGTTCGGATAAATGGTGAAGATTACATGATGCAATATATTCCTAAGGATTTTGAGCAGTTAAAAAGCCTGAAAGTTAACGACAAAATAATTGTAAAAAGCCGCAGCGCAGGGTATTCGCCTAATCACCCCTATTTAATTCTATCGGGCGACTATATTGCGCGAAAAAATACGATCCTTTTTAAACGTGACTTCAGCAAAAATAACCCTTGCTAAGGATTAATACCAGAGGCTAGCTAGTGGTAATTCTCCTCTCGTCCAAAGCCTCAAAAATGCAAATACATGTTCCCAAAATCTCCCGCAGCACTACTAGAAACGCTAAAAAACAATTAAAATCATGACAATCTAATATTTAAGTACAACCGAATAATTCTAAAATGCCTTTCAAGAGTAATTATGAATATTGGATTGATATCAATTTAGTACTTGATAATTTCCGAAAACAATTTGCTATGACAGAAATTAGCAAGGAAATTTTTGAGTAAAATTGGAAATTATTATAAAAATTACTGCTAACAGCGCATAAACATAATTACTAGATTACATTAGCTTCAACTATTTTCTCACAGAAAATTTTTATCTTCACAGGAAATAAAATGTTTTGCTTTCCCGCAACTAATAACTATGAGCAAGAGATCGTTAAACATCATAGCATTGTGGCACCTTGCACTCAGACATTTAGAAAAACATTTAAAAAATTAAAATTATGGCACTTATCAATCCTCACATTAACTTCAACGGAAATGCCGAAGAAGCATTCCATTTTTACAAATCAGTATTTGGTGGTGAATTCGCTATGATTATGCGGTTCAAAGATATATCGAGTCCGGAAAATCCAGTTTCAGAAAATGAAGCAAACAAAATAATGCACATTGCTCTACCTATTGGCAAAAATATATTAATGGCTAATGATGTTCCAGAAAGTATGGGGCGTGTAAATGAAAATGAAAATAGGTCAAAAATAGCTATTAGTGCTGAAAGTAAGGAAGAAGCAGACCATTTATTTAATGGACTTTCAGCAGGTGGAAATATTGAAATGCCAATAAATAATAGTCCTTGGGGTTCTTATTTTGGAATGTTTAGAGACAAATTTGGCATTGAATGGATGGTAGATTTTGACCCCAAGTACAAAGGAAAACCATAAAAAAGTACCACTTAATATGAAAGTAACAGCCGTACATAATGAACGAATTGCCCAATTAACTTTTGCATCTGTCTATCCACACTATATTTCAAAAGTGGAACGCAAAGGCAGAACGGTAGAAGAATTACACCAAGTCATAAATTGGCTAACAGGATTTGACGCCCAAAAATTGCAGGCTTTAATTGAAGAGAAAGTAACATTTGAGACCTTTTTTAAAACAGCTAAGCTAAACCCAAATGCGCAATTGATAACGGGCATAATATGTGGTTATAGGATTGAAGATATAGACAATCCATTGACTAAACAAATACGCTATTTAGACAAGTTAGTGGACGAATTAGCCAAAGGCAAAAAAATGGAAAAAATACTACGAACAGCTTAAAAAAAGGCTCCTCAAATAAAGATAACTGATGTACAACATCCATATATTTCAAAATAAACCACAAAAAAATCTGATTTAAAGACTTTTACTATTTTAAAATTATTCGGAAATCATTTTAAGCATTTTTTAAAAACGTTTTTTTGCATTACAAATCGACTATATTTACAATAAATAAAGTATTAATAAAAACTTTTATCAAGGTCTAATCGAGCTGTCATCACCAACATTTTAATCTATGAAAATACTATTGACATACTTAATTTTAATTTCAAATTTTACCGTATTCTCCCAGTCTAACACTGTGGTTGGCGATTATAAACTTGTACTTGGAAGTTCCGAGAATGACGTATTTGAGTATAAAATGACTTTAAATCAAGACGGAACGTTTTTCTTGCATTATTACTCCAATATCAAAAAAGGAATTCCACCCAAAGTAAATAAATACGGAAAAGGAAAATGGACTGAAGAAAACAAAGTGATTTCATTGTTTTGCGATAAACAATTAGACTTAGATGAAAAACATACTTTGAACTTCTCAAATTCCAAAGCAAGATTTATAATAAAGTCGCCTAGAGACAAAACAGACCGTATAATTAAGACAAGAATTAAGTTCTTAGAGTCTGAAATTTTCTGGATGAAAGGAATTGAGCTGTTCAAAATATAAAGAGTGTTAACAGTTAACATGCCTTAGAACGGTACCTTTGATAATCTTAAAAAAATTCACCCCCTTTTTTGAGATTGTTAATTTAGCTGATTTTCAGCTATTAAACGACTTAAATCAATATCAGCATCTATAAAAAAAGCCCCAATCTGGGGCTTTTACTATTTTATTCTAATTCTTCGTCCGTGCTATGCGATTTAGAATATCCTCTCCATTTCTCAATACAATCTTGAAAATCCTGTGGGAGTTCTGTATCAAAACGCATCATCTCACCGGTTGTAGGATGCACAAAACCTAAAGTTTTAGCATGTAACGCTTGTCTTGGCAATGCCTTGAAGCAATTGTCTATAAACTGCTTGTATTTAGTAAACGTAGTTCCTTTCAAAATCAAATGACCACCATAACGTTCGTCATTAAATAAAGGATGTCCTATATGTTTCAAATGTGCCCGAATCTGGTGCGTTCTTCCCGTTTCCAGTTGGCATGAAATCAATGTCACGTATCCAAAACGCTCCAACACTTTGTAATGCGTCACAGCAGGTTTCCCGATTTCCGGATCAGCAAAAACTGCCATTTGCATGCGATCTTTCAAGTGCCTTGCTAAGTTTCCTTCAATTGTTCCTTTATCCTCAGTTACATTTCCCCAAACTAAAGCAATATACTCTCTTTCAGATGTTTTAGCTTCAAATTGCTTAGCAAGATGCGTCATCGCCGCTTCCGTTTTGGCAATCACCAATAAGCCTGAAGTGTCTTTATCAATACGATGGACTAATCCAGGACGTTCACTGCTGTTCATTGGTAAATTATCAAAATGATACGCCAATGCATGCACTAAAGTTCCTGTGTAATTACCGTGACCAGGATGCACTACCATTCCTGGTAACTTGTTAATCAAGAGCAAGGTATCGTCTTCGTAAACAATATCTAGCGGAATATTCTCTGGAATAATATGATTTTCATACGGAGGATGAGTGAGCATAACCCGAACTACATCATGTGCTTTTACCTTGTAATTTGACTTTACCGTAGCGTCATTTACAAAAATATTTCCCTCGGTAGCTGCAGTTTGTATTTTATTACGAGTTGCATTTTGTATCAGGCTCATCAAGTATTTATCAATTCGCAAGGACGCTTGCCCTTTGGGAACTTCAAACCTAAAATGTTCAAATAACTCGTCTTCTAAATCTAGTGTATCTATATTATTGTTCATCAACTGGTGTTTCTTCTATTGGTGCAACCAGAGTATCTGCGGCACTTTCTTCTTCTTCATAACTCATTTTTCCGTCGCCTAAAACCAAATCAATTTTAGATGATTTCAAGACTTTGTCGCCTACTTTTAGGTTTCTTCCTTTAAAACGCATTTCCAGTACCATGTCTTTACCCAGATTTGGAACATACGTAACCGTTCCTTCCTCAAGTCCTAAAGCTTTCAATGTAGGCACTGCTTCACGGTAGGTTTTATTCACTAAATCAGGAACTCGTACAGATGAGAATCCTGAAGTATTTATTTTTATGTATATCTTTCGACCCACTTTTACCTTTGTACCTGGCGATGGATCTTGCTCAACCACACTAAATTGGGGAAAATCACTTCTGTAATCCACACTGTCCAAAAGCACATAATCTAAATCCAACTCATCCAGCTTTTCTTCTACTTGCTCTTCAGTCAATTTACTCAAATTTGGAACAGCAATTTCATGACCATGATCTGTAGTAAACGTCAACCAATGCATAAACAAATAACCCAAAGCAGCAATAATGGCTAGTGCAATTAATACTTGTACAAGAAAAACACGGCTAGTAAGATACTTACGTAAACTCATAAATTTATTTTTAGATGTGGCAAAGATAAAGCTATTTCGTTTCAAAAAAAATGATAATTTTGTTTAATCGTTTTTAGGAATAATCCTGATGAGTTTCAGGAGCTATTTCCCGCTATTCGCTTAAATCTTTGCTTTTTCTAAAGAAAAAAAGTAAAGGATATCGCTACTATCGGGGCTAAAAACAAATCCTTTTCACAACACTTATTTTATAAAAATGAAAAACATTGCCATCATCATGGGCGGATATTCCAGCGAGTATAAAATCTCACTCATCAGCGGAAACGTCGTATATCAATTTCTAGACAAAACAAAATACAATGGATTCCGAATCCATATTTTCAAAGAAAAATGGGTCTATGTTGATGCTAATGATACTGAATTTCCTATCGATAAAAATGATTTTTCAGTGACGGTTGGTGGAAACAAAATCACTTTCGATTGTGTCTTCAATGCCATTCACGGAACTCCCGGTGAAGATGGATTAATGCAAGCCTATTTCGAGTTACTGCATATTCCGCAAACCTCTTGCGATTATTACCAAGCGGCTTTAACGTTCAACAAACGTGATTTATTGTCGGTTTTAAAACCATACGGAATAAAAACGGCTACTTCCTATTATTTAAACAAAGGCGATGCAATCAATACAGACGAGATTGTAGCTAAAGTTGGTTTGCCGTGCTTTGTAAAACCCAATAAAGCAGGTTCCAGTTTTGGAATTTCAAAAGTAAAAACGGCTGCCGAATTGCCAATCGCGATTGAAGTCGCCTATAAAGAAGACAACGAAATCATCATCGAAAGTTTTCTTGACGGCACCGAAGTTTCCGTTGGTGTGATCAATTACAAGGGAACTGTAACTGTTCTTCCAATCACTGAAATTGTTTCCGACAATGATTTCTTCGATTATGAAGCCAAATATTTAGGTAAATCACAAGAAATCACACCAGCAAGAATCTCAGATGAAATGACCCAAAAAGTAAGCGAAATTGCCAAACGTGCTTACGAAGTGCTCAAAATGAAAGGTTTCTCACGAAGCGAATTTATATTGGTAAACGGAGAACCACACATGTTGGAAATGAATACCATTCCGGGATTAACAACGGAAAGTTTGATTCCACAACAAGCCAAAGCCGCTGGAATTTCACTAGAGGATTTGTTTACCAATGCGATAGAATTGGCATTAGCCTAAATCATAACTTGTCATTTCTAAGAAGAAGAAAAAACACACAAAGAGATTTTTTCTTTGTGATATTGACAAACAAAACAAACACATGAGAAAAGCCATATTCCCGGGTTCTTTTGACCCAATAACTTTAGGACATGAAGACATCATCAAGAGAAGCCTTCCGCTATTTGATGAAATCGTAATTGCCATTGGTATCAATGCCGAAAAAAAATACATGTTTTCACTAGAAGATAGAAAACGTTTTATCGAGGAAACTTTCAAAAACGAACCTAAAGTTTCTGTCATCACTTATGAAGGTTTGACCATTGATTTATGCCACAAAATAAAAGCCGATTTTATACTTCGCGGTTTACGTAATCCTGCCGATTTCGAATTTGAAAAGGCCATTGCACACACCAATCGTCGATTATCAAAAATAGAAACTGTCTTTTTATTGACTGCCGCAAGAACTTCATATATCAGTTCAAGTATTGTAAGAGATGTAATCCGCAATGGAGGACAATATGAAATGCTGGTTCCAGATGCAGTACGAGTGAAATAATACTTGCCATCAACCAAATATAAATTTGCGAAGCGAGGCAATAAGCCATAATTTCGCCTAAAAATAAAAGCCATCAAACAATGAGTATAGAAAGAGAATTAAATAAACGCAGCGGATCTAAATGTGAACTTTGTGGTACAACCGAAAACCTAAAAGTATATGATGTATTGCCTACCAAAAAAGGTGGACTTGGCGAAAGTATCTTGGCTTGTAGCACTTGTATCAATCAAATTGAAAATCCAGATACTGTAGATTTGAATCATTGGAGATGTTTGAATGACAGTATGTGGAGCGAACATGCCCCAGTACAAGTTGTGGCATGGAGAATGTTGAGTCGTTTGCGTGCTGCTGGATGGCCTCAAGAATTATTAGACCAAATGTATTTAGACGAAGATACTTTAGCTTGGGCGCAAGCAACAGGTGAAGGCGAAGAGGACGAAAACAAAGTAATTCACCGCGACAGTAATGGCGTAATTCTGGAAACTGGAGATTCAGTTGTATTAATCAAAGATTTAAAAGTAAAAGGTTCCAGTATGGTAGCCAAACAAGGAACTGCAGTACGTAACATTCGTTTAGACCATGAAAATGCCGAATATATTGAAGGTAAAGTTGATGGCCAGACTATTGTTATCATTACCCAATACGTGAAGAAAATATAGTTTGCAGTGATCAGTGATCGGAAAAAAGAGTGATTAGTGACTTTCTTGATAACAAAAAATCGTTAACAGTAATCAAATTTACTGTTAACGATTTTTTTATTGGTATAATGTTTTTTTTACTGCTCACTAGAAACTGAAAACTGAACACTAATTTTCCTCTTCTTTCTTAATCACTTTTCTAGCGACTTCAATTTTAAATTTCTTTCCTTTCATTTTTTCGTCTTTAATGGCGTGCAATAAATCTTTTACTTTATTGAATTTTACGGCAGCAAATGAGATAAAATCTTTCACTTCGATTAATCCTAAATCGCTTTTTTCTAATTTTCCCTTTTGAGAAAAGAAACCTACAATATCAATTTTATTTAACTTATTTTTCTTTCCACCACTGATGTAAATGGTTTGGAATTCAGGAGGTTTTGGCAGTGAAGTTGCGTTTTCTATATTAAAAACACTCATTCCATAATCGATATAATCCATTTTTTTCTCACTTTCATGAGCAATAATATACGCCGTACCAGAGGCTAACATACGTGCTGTACGTCCGTTTCTATGCGTAAATTCATCTTCTTTGGATGGCAAATGATAATGAATTACGTGGTTCATTTCAGGTATATCAAGACCACGAGCTGCTAAATCGGTTGTGATTAGATAACTCACACTTCCGTTTCTAAACTGGATGAGTGCGCGTTCTCTTTCGTCCTGATCCATTCCGCCATGATAATAAGTAGCATAAATTCCTTTATCGTTCAAGGTATCACTGATACGCTCTGCTGCATCTCGATGGTTGCAAAAAACAATAGCCGATTGTGATTTCAACGAACAAATCAAGTTGAACAAACTTCCTATTTTGTCCTTTTCCTTTGAAACGACCATTTTCATGGAAAGATTCGTTTCGTCCACGTTTTCTGGAATGAAATCTAAAATAGTTGGATTTACGACTCTTGTATATCTTGGAATCTCAATATCCGAAGTGGCCGAAACCAAAACACGTTTGTTCAGTTTTGTTAATTTTCCAATGATAAAAGACATTTGCTCGTGAAAACCCAATTGCAATGATTTATCAAATTCATCCAGAATCAAGGTTTGGATTTTATCCACACGAAAAGTTCCTCTGTCAATATGATCTGCAATTCTTCCTGGTGTTCCAACTAAAACAGCTGGAGGATTGCTTAAATTCTTAATTTCAGTATCAATAGAATGTCCGCCGTAACAGACATTTACTTTATAATCGGTTCCCATTTTTTTCCAAACCTGCTCGATTTGTAATCCTAATTCACGTGATGGAACCAAAATCAAACACTGAACCGATTGAATTTCGGGTTGTAACATTTCTAAAATAGGCAACAAAAAAGCCAAAGTTTTTCCAGAACCTGTAGGCGAAAGCAATAGAATATTATTATCATTCAGGATTGTATCTTGCGCTACTTCCTGCATTTCGTTTAGACTTTCGATGCCTAAATTCAAAAGTATATTGTTGGAATGGTGTTTCTTATTCATTTTTATTATTTGGGCAAAGGTAATTTTAAATTTTAAATTATCATTTTTTTAAATTGAGTGCTTCCTTTTCCGACTATCATTTCTATAGCTTTAGAAAAAAAGCTACATTTGAAATTCAATTTAAAAACCGAAATATGAGATTTTTCACATTCCTTTTTTTACTATTCTCCATCTCTTCATTTGCACAAAAAAGTACTAAATACGATACTTTTTTTGAAAAAGGCAATGGAAATCAGTCTGCTAGTTATCAAGAAACAATTGCGTATTACAAACTCTTGGCGGATGATTTTCCTACTATCGAAATGCAGAAAATGGGATTGACAGACAGTGGTGAACCATTACACATGGTTGTTTTTAATCCAGAAAAACAATTTGACTTTAGAATTATCCAAAAAAACAAAGCGGTTATTTTGCTCAATAACGGCATTCATGCAGGCGAACCCGACGGAATCGATGCTTCCATGCAATTGTTTAGAGATTTAGCTTTGGGTAAGATAAAAGCACCAAAAAACACGGTTATCGTTTGTATTCCAGTGTATAATATCGGAGGCGCTTTAAACAGAAATTCCACTTCAAGAGCCAATCAGGATGGACCGGAAATCTATGGTTTTCGTGGCAACGCTAGAAACTACGATTTGAATCGCGATTTCATCAAGTCAGACACCAAAAACACAAAGAGTTTTGTAGACATTTTCCATAAAATAAATGCCGATGTTTTTATTGACAATCACGTTAGCAATGGTTCTGATTACCAATACAAACTGACCTATATTATGACTCAGCACAACAAATTAGGAACCGTTTTAGGTGATTTTTTAAATACGGAAATGATGCCTGCTTTGGTCCAAGATTTACAAAAAAAGAACATCGAAACAACACCTTATGTCAATGCTTTTCAAGACACACCGGATAAAGGTTTTGGTCAATTTTTTGAAAGCCCACGATTTGCAACAGGATACACTTCGTTATTCAATACAATAGGATTTGTCGTAGAAACGCACATGCTGAAAAAATATGCCGATCGCGTAAAAGTAACCTACGAATACATGCGTTCCGCGATTGACTTTACAGATGCTAATTATAAAAAAATCAAACAACTGCGATTGAAAAATGAAGAGCAGTACCAACCTAAAAAATCGTACACAATAAAATGGGAAATTGACAGTACAAAAACGATTCCTTTTACGTTTTTAGGTTATGAAGCTAGTTACAAAAAAAGTGATGTAACATCCGGAAATCGTTTGTTTTATGACCGTACAAAACCATTCAAAAAAGACATTCCTTACAGCAAAGAATTCAAATCTACAAAAGAAATTATCATTCCAGAAGCGTATATTCTTCCAAAAGGCTTTTGGCCAGTAATTGATTTATTAAAGAGTAATTCGATAACCTACACGCAACTAAAAAATGACACCATAATTGAAGTCGAAAGCTATAAAATTGCTGATTTTAAAACGACAAATTCTGCTTATGAAGGACATTATTTGCATCGAAACACGTCGGTAACTTCTAAAACAGAGAAAGTGGCTTTCGCCAAAGGAGATTACGTTATTCCTACACAACAAAAGGGAATCAAATATTTATTGGAAACACTAGAACCGGAAGCAATTGATTCTTTTTTCAATTGGAATTTTTTCGATACGATGTTACAACAAAAAGAAGGCTATTCTGATTATGTTTTTGAAGATTCAGCTACTCAGATTTTAAAAGAAAATCCCAAACTAAAAGCTGAATTTGATTTGAAAAAACAAAGCGATATCAACTTTATCAATAATACTGAGGCACAATTGGATTGGATATATAAACATTCCGTTTATTATGAAAAGGCACATTTACAATATCCGGTATATCGCATTTTAAACTAAAAAAAAGCTCCTATTTCAGGAGCTTTTCTTCTTCAAATAATAATTTTATATTCTCGTAGGAATTTTTCAATGCGTCTTTTATTTGTTCTGGATTCATCCAAGCCACTTTTTCAATTCCTTCTTCTAGTTGGCCTTGTGGTGTTCCCTCAAAATCAGATTGCATTTCAAACCAATGCGTAATTTTCAATTTGTACTTACCATTACGTCTAAAAACATGATAGGTTTTTTGAAGTTTATGAGAAATCGACAATCCATTTACACCGGTTTCCTCCTCTACTTCACGCATAGCAGTAACTTCAATTTCTTCGCCTTTTTCTATTCCTCCTTTTGGTAGATCCCATTTTCCATTTCTAAAAATGAACAAAACCTCGCCTTTTTTATTGTAAACTAAACCGCCACCAGCTTTGGCAACAGGTATTTTTGCTTTCAAAGTCTTCAAAATAACGCTTTCATCAGGATGATACAAGTAGGCTTTTTGAATTTTATTTTGAAAGATTTTTACTATAAGCTGTTCGATGTCAATACTTTCCAGCAAGAACAACTGAAAATCTGTCTCCTTAGAGATGTGATTTGTCAAAAAAAGTGGTTTGTCGTTAACAAAAACTTTATACATTTGTACTATGATTTTTAATAAAGATACAGCCGAAAAAACAGCCGAATTTCTTTTGCAAATAAATGCAATTAAATTGAATCCAAGAAATCCTTTTACATGGGCTTCTGGATGGAAATCGCCTATTTATTGTGATAACCGATTAATCCTCTCATTTCCAGCCGTAAGGAATTACGTCCGGGATGAATTTTCCAAAAATATTGAGAAACAATTTGGTAAACCAGATGTTATTGCTGGTGTTGCCACTGGAGCAATAGGAATTGGAATGCTAGTAGCGGAAAGTTTGGGATTGCCATTTGTATATGTGCGTCCAGAACCAAAGAAACACGGCAGACAAAACCAAGTAGAAGGTTTTTTACAAAAAGGACAAAATGTAGTTGTTGTAGAAGATTTAATCAGCACAGGAAGCAGTAGTTTACTTGCTGTAGAAGCGTTGCGCGAAGCTGGAGCCAATGTAAAAGGCATGGCCGCTATATTCACGTATGGTTTTGAAATTGCAGAAGAAAACTTTAAAAAAGCACACATCGATTTATACACTTTGAGTAATTATCAAAATTTATTAAACTTAGCTGTTGCCAAGAGGTACATCACCGAAGAGGAAGAGCAAACTTTAAGAGAATGGAATATGAGTCCGTCTACTTGGACCATTGAAGTTTAAAACAACCTAATAAATACCAAAAAAAAAAAAAATGAACTTAGAAAGTCCAAAAGTTAGCGTCCAAAAATCTGCTCAAGAATTATTTGAATTGTTGAGTGATGTCAAAAATTTCGAAAAATTAATGCCTGAAAACATTGCTAAATTTGAAGTTATAGGAGATGATGCTTTTATTTTTGGATTGAAAGGAATGCCAGAAATTAAGCTCAAAATGAAAGAAAAAATAGCTCCAAATAAAATTGTATTGGGAGCAGCAAGTGATAAACTTCCCTTCACATTAATTGCGAACATAGATTCTGTATCTGATAACTCTAGTGATGTAAAACTTGATTTCGAAGGAGATTTCAATCCTATGATGGCTATGATGATTAAAGGTCCCATTGGTAAATTTATCGAGACTTTAGCCGGGAACATGACTAAATTATAATACCTATTTTATCATAAACAAAAACCCTTTTAGTGCAAACTGTACACTGAAAGGTTTTTTTATTTCATCCAATTGCTAGTTAATACAACATTTGAATTTCTTTAATATCAAATTCATCAAGGCTATCATCTTCTAGAAGAACCTGAAGCTTACCCGCTGAAGAAACTCCTTGAATAATTCCCATAAAATGGTGTTTATTTTGGTTAGAAAAAGGCATTGGTAAACCTTTCTTATATAATTTATTGCTGTATTCAGACCACAAAACAGCAGCATCACTTTTACACAACTCTACCTTTTTCTCTATTGCATCACAAATGGAATAAAGGAGTTCCTCTTTATCAAATTTTGAATTGCAAATAACCGACAAAGAAGAGGCTTTTGGCAAATTTTCGAAATTGGTTTGGTTCACATTTAGTCCTAAACCTACAATAGAAATAATGGTTCCGTCACTTTTGATACTGTTTTCAATCAAAATGCCACCTATTTTTTTGTTGTATGACATTATGTCGTTAGGCCATTTTATACTAAGATTAGGAATCTTAAACGATTCCAAAACTTCAATTACAGCAAGTGAAACCGCAATATTCAGGTTGAAAATCTGACAAATATCCCCTAAAAAATCCTTGACCAAAATACTCATTATTAAGTTTTTACCCGACTCAGAGGCCCAAACGGCACCCATTTGGCCTTTCCCTTTTGTTTGATTATCCGCAGTGACAACAGTAAAATTTTCCAACTCTTGTTTATTCGATACCCCTTTAAGGAATTCGTTTGTAGAATCTATGGCATCGAGTTTGATTAGTTTCATATACAGATTTTTGTGAAACAGAATTTAATATTGTGTTAAGGTTCAAAAATAATCACAAAAAATGGTAACTTTACAAACTTATATATAAAAATAATTCATGGCGAAAAAGACTATAAATAATGACGTTCTATTAGCGAACATCATTAAGGGGATAGAAGAGGTAAAAGGAAATGATATTGATATTCTAGATTTAAGAGAAATAGACACAGCAGTTTGTGACTATTTCATCATCTGTAATGGTAATTCAAATACACAAGTTAACGCTATAGTCAACTCCATTCAAAAAACTGTATCCAAAGAATTAAAAGACAAGCCCTGGCATGTTGAAGGAACAGATAATGCTGAATGGGTACTAATGGATTATGTAAACATAGTGGTTCATGTATTCCAAAAACACATCCGTGAATACTACAACATCGAAAGTTTATGGGGCGATGCAAAAATAACTACCATTGAAAACAAATACTAAAGAAACATAACTCCTAGTAATGGCTAAAGATAATAATCCAAATTCGAATAAGTTTAAAATAAGCCCTTGGTTAATTTACACTGCAATATTATTAATTTTCTTGTTTATAAGTTACATAACTGGTGGTTCTAGCTTAAACGAACCAGGTCAATTAACTTCTTCTAAATTTAATGATTATTTAGAAAAAGGTCAGATTGAAAAAGTTATAGTGTACAACAAAACAGAGGCTGAAGTTTTTTTGAATGCAGCAGCATTGAAAGAAGCAGTGCATAAAAAAGTTTCCAAAGACGTTTTTGACAGACCAAACAAAGGTCCGCATTATACTTTTGACATTGGAAACGATCAAATTTTCCAGAACAAACTGGAAAAGGCTGTTGCTGAAGGCAAATTGAAAGATTTTAACTTCTTGCCAAAAAACAATTGGTCGGATATTTTAATTAGTTTACTACCAATTATCATCATTATTGCTGTTTGGATATTTATCATGAGAAAAATGTCTGGCGGTGGTGCTGGTGGCGGTGGCGGTCAGATTTTCAATATTGGAAAATCAAAAGCTAAACTTTTTGATGAAAAAACAGATATCAAAACAACTTTTAAAGATGTAGCAGGTTTAGAAGGAGCAAAAGAAGAAATACAAGAAATTGTTGAATTTTTGAAAAATCCTGAAAAATACACTAACCTAGGAGGAAAAATACCAAAAGGAGCCTTACTTGTAGGACCTCCTGGAACTGGAAAAACCTTGCTTGCGAAAGCAGTTGCTGGTGAGGCCCAAGTACCTTTCTTCTCTTTATCAGGTTCTGATTTTGTAGAAATGTTTGTAGGTGTAGGTGCATCTCGCGTACGTGATCTGTTCAAACAAGCCAAAGAAAAATCTCCTGCAATCATATTTATTGATGAAATTGATGCAGTAGGTAGAGCTAGAGGAAAAAGCAATATGTCCGGTGGAAATGACGAACGTGAGAATACGTTGAACCAATTACTAACAGAAATGGACGGTTTTGGAACTAATTCGAATGTAATTGTTTTAGCTGCGACAAACAGAGCTGATGTATTGGACAAGGCATTAATGCGTGCAGGTCGTTTTGACAGGCAAATATTTGTTGACTTACCAGACATTCGTGAACGTGCTGAAATTTTCAAAGTACACCTTGCTCCTTTGAAAAAAATTGAAGGATTAGACACTGAATTCCTTGCCAAACAAACTCCAGGTTTTTCTGGTGCTGATATTGCAAATGTTTGTAATGAAGCAGCTTTGATTGCTGCTAGAAATAACAAAACGGCTGTAGACAAACAAGATTTCCTTGATGCTGTAGATAGAATTGTCGGTGGTCTTGAAAAGAAAAATAAAATTGTAACTCCTGAAGAAAAGAAAGCAATTGCTATTCATGAAGCAGGACACGCCACTGTAAGCTGGATGCTAGAACATGCTGCTCCACTAATTAAAGTTACCATTGTTCCTAGAGGTCAAAGCTTAGGTGCTGCATGGTATTTGCCAGAAGAACGTTTAATTGTTCGACCAGATCAAATGCTTGATGAAATGTGTGCAACAATGGGTGGAAGAGCCGCTGAAAAAGTAACTTTTAATAGAATATCTACTGGAGCTTTAAGCGATTTAGAAAAAGTTACAAAACAAGCTCGTGCTATGGTAACGGTTTATGGTTTGAATGAGAAAATTGGAAATGTCACTTATTACGATTCAACTGGACAAAGTGAATACAACTTTTCTAAGCCGTATTCAGAAGAAACTGCTAAAGTGATTGACGAAGAAATTTCATTATTAATTGAAAGTCAGTACCAAAGAGCCATTCAAATATTAGAAGATAACAAAGACAAATTGAATCAATTGGCGAATATCTTAATCGAAAAAGAGGTTATTTTTAAAGATGACTTAGAAGCTATTTTCGGAAAAAGAACATTTGATAAAAATCTTGAGGAAGTAGTATCTTAGAAAACACATAAATTATTTAATTATTTTTAAAATCTTAATTCAAAAACTACTTTTGAATTAAGATTTTTTTATCTTTGGACGTTTTCAAATAACAAATTATAGTATTTTACAAAAATATGAGTCTTTTTAGAAAAATTTTTGGTTCTAGCAATCCGGCTTCTGAGGAAGATCAAGAAAGTGAATTTAGTAAATCCCATACTGATAACGCAACTTCTATAGATGAAAAATTTATATACAATTTTAAAAAAAATGGCGGTAAATTTTTGTATTGTGAAAATTCGGAAGAAGTAAAAGAACAATTTGAAAACATTTTAGAAGAAAATGATTGGTTTGAGAGCGAAGTATTGTGTTATGAACCCAATCTTTTTGGAATGCTTGATGACAATAAACTAACCTACACAAAACCGAGCAACCCAAAATTCCTTCTTGCAAGTTGTGAAAATTTAATTGCTGAGGAAGGTTCTATTCTTTTTTCATCGAAACAAATTAAACAAAACAAACCTAACGAGTTACCAACTAATATTATTATTATTGCCAATACAAGCCAAATTCTTGCTGCAAAAAGCGATGGACTTAGCGCTATAAAAAAGAAATACGAAAGAGATTATCCTACCAATATTACTACAATAAAATATTTCGAGAAAGCGAAAGAAGAAGATTTTACACAATACGGAAGTTCAGCAAAAAATCTATATTTATTGCTTCTAGAAGATCTTTAAGATGAATGAAACTCTAAAACGAGGAATATCAGGAGCTATCTACATTATATTATTACTTGCTTCTATTTTATATTCTACTGAAAGCTTTTTTATTCTTTTTGGTATATTCCTTATTATTTCAGTTTATGAATTTTGTAATTTAATTCAAATAAACAAAGTATTTCCAATTGTTTTTGGAACTGCACTATACACAATAGTAACTTTAGTAAGCCACTACAATAAAATTACGGCAGATAGTATCAATCAGATATTTAATA
The DNA here is from genome assembly GCF_036895565.1 of Flavobacterium sp. KS-LB2. Taxonomy (NCBI): domain Bacteria; kingdom Pseudomonadati; phylum Bacteroidota; class Flavobacteriia; order Flavobacteriales; family Flavobacteriaceae; genus Flavobacterium; species Flavobacterium sp. KS-LB2. Next base: position 2,223,781 of record NZ_CP145904.1, read on the forward strand.
CTGATCTAGAAATAGCAATCAATATCCAACAATTAGATGTTGTTTTATTAGTTATTGCTTTAGTGGTATCTATAAAGTGTATTCTTTTTCTATTTTATGACAACATCCAAAAAATTAGTACTTCATCCAAATACCTTTACTTACTAGGCTATATTATACTCCCATTTGTATTTATTACAAAGATTTCATTTGGAATAAATGACTACAATCCAAAAATTATTATTGGTTTATTTATCTTAATATGGACCAATGATACCTTTGCTTATATTGTAGGTAAATCTATAGGTCGAACCAAATTATTCGAAAAAATATCACCTAAAAAAACAATAGAAGGGTTCTTAGGTGGAATCGTTTTTGCAGTTTTAGCAGGTTATTTAATATCAAAATACTATATCAAAGCTAATCCTGAGTTTAGTGATAGATCTATACTAATTTGGACTTCAATAGCCGTTATTGTTGGAATTGCAGGTACTATAGGAGACTTAATTGAATCTAAATTCAAACGTATTGCAGGGGTAAAAGACAGCGGAAGCATAATGCCAGGCCACGGAGGCATACTAGATCGATTAGATAGTGTTATATTTGTAGCACCAATTATATTTTTATTTTATCAAATTTTAAACTATGTTTCATAAAGAAGGAACCCAATCTATTCTATTAGGCACCATTTTCACTGCTGTTGTCCTTTTATTGACTGACAATTTCATTGATACCAATTGGATCAAAATGGTGATACAAATAGCTACTTTATTGCTTTTGATTATCATTCTGCAATTTTTCAGAAATCCAAAAAGAACAGTGATACTTAATGAAAACCAGATCCTTGCTCCAGTTGATGGAAAAGTTGTTGTTATTGAGGAGGTATTTGAAAGCGAGTATTTTAAAGATAAACGATTACAAATCTCTATTTTCATGTCGCCAATAAATGTTCATGTAACGCGTTATGGTTTAAGTGGAATCGTAAAATTCAGCAAATACCATCCTGGAAAATTTTTAGTAGCTTGGCATCCTAAAGCTAGTGAAGAAAACGAAAGAACTACGGTTGTCATTGAAAACAAAACTTTTGGTGAAATTCTATACCGTCAAATTGCTGGAGCTTTAGCTCGAAGAATCGTAAATTATGCCGAAGAAGGAATGCAAGTAATTCAGGGAACTGATGCTGGTTTTATCAAATTTGGCTCAAGAGTAGATATTTTTTTACCATTGGGTACACCGGTAAACGTAGTACTAAATCAAAAAGCAATTGGAGGAAAAACTATTATTGCTACAAAATAAGCATGATTGAAAAAGATTTAGATACTCAGTTTTTAGAAGCAGTTGAAATAGCTTCTGAAATGACGCAAGCATCTTTACCTCAAGATGTTCAGTTGCGACTTTATGCTTTTTATAAACAAGCAACCTTTGGAACTTTGGATCTAAAACAAACTTCATCGTACCATTTAAGAGATGCATTTAAAACAAACGCATGGATGCAAATTAGTCATCTAACTCCTGAACAGGCAAAAGAACAATACATTGAAATCATTAACATACTGATTAAAAAATAATACAAATCATGAAAAAGCTGAATTTTTTAATTCCTGTTTTATTTCTATTTGTTACTTTACTTTCATGCAACGATAAGAAATTAACTGAAGTTGTGGAAGTTCCTTTACCTACAACTGAGCAAGCGGTATCCGTAATGGGCTCTCCAGATGATGTTAAGGCAGATGAAGGTTCATTTCAACTAGAAAAATTGCCATACGCCTATAATGCGTTGTCGCCAAATATATCAGCTACGACTTTAGAAATGCATTATTCAAAGCATTACCTAACTTACACTAACAATTTGAATAAAGCAGTATTAGGGACACCTTTAGAAAACTTGACAATCGAAGAAGTATTGTCTAAATTAGATCCTAACGATGCTACTCTTCGCAACAATGCTGGTGGGTATTACAATCATTCCTTATATTGGAAATGTATGGCTCCTAAAGCTGGTGGACAACCTTCTGGTAGTCTTTTAGAAGCAATTAACAAAGATTTTGGTTCGTTTGATACTTTTACCTCTCTTTTTAAAGACCAAGCAACAAAGCAATTTGGTTCTGGTTGGGCATGGCTTATAGTAGACAGAACTGGAAAACTTCAGGTAACTAGTACACCCAATCAGGATAACCCATTGATGCGAAATGCAGTTGTTCTAGGAACTCCAATATTAGCTTTAGACGTATGGGAACACGCTTATTATTTAGATTACCAATACCGACGAAAAAATTATATTGATGGCTTTTTTAATGTTATCAATTGGAAAAAAGTAGAAGAGAATTATAGTGCTATAAAAAAGTAATTAATGAAATTAAAAAAGCTGAAGTAAGATTTTTACCTCAGCTTTTTTAATTTAAATGCATATTCTGATTATAACTACAAAGACAACTTTAACACTTTCTATATTTAGAATTTTGCGTTGCTCAACACCACAACATCCATAGGTTTTACCATCAGCTTTTTCATTACTTTTTTAGTAAAAACATCTCTGAATTTTCCTTTTTTAAGAATTGGATTGGTGAAATCAATATTTTTATCACTTCGATTAATGATTACAATCACTTCCTGATTGCCAAGTTTGCGACTAAAAGCATACGTCTTTCCGGCATCATTAGTTTCAATCGTAGTGAAGTTCCCAATCCTGATTGCCTCGTATTGATTGCGTAAAGCAATGAATTTTTTATACCATTCAAATAAATCAGAATTGAAATCTACTTTATCTGCCTCATGTTTACTTTGGTTGGGATTGAATGTTTCTGAATCATACTCTTTGTCAGACCAAACCATTGGTTTACGGCAATCAGGGTCATTACTTCCCCACATACCGGCTTCATCACCATAATAAATCATGGGTGAGCCTAAATATAAAATCTGAAATGCTGCAATCAATTTTTGCTTTTGCAATTGTTTATCGGTTGGTTTTCGAGCATTGTAATCGATGTTATTACTTTTTTGACTCCAATTAAAGTAGGCTCCCCAATCGCTAAATTTTTTCCCGTCAGGATTTGCTACGGCACTACCAATTCTTGTGGCATCGTGGCTTCCTACCAAATTCTGCATATTTTGTGCAACACCTTCTCCAAATCCTTCACGCAATTCCTTTAATTGCGTATCAAATTGGGTAACAGAAATCCCTTTTGCATCTTGCACAAAAAAATCATGCATCAGAAAAGAAAAATTATAATTCATCGTAGCATCAAATTCATCTCCGCTTAAATATGGTTTTGTTTTATCAATAGGATCAACTAATTCAGCAGTCAAATACGCTTCACTATTAATCGATTTTACTTCATTTCTCCAATCTTTCCAGAAAGGGTGCGCAATGCAATACGCTACATCCAATCGCCAACCGTCAATTCCGTATTGAGCGCCTTTATTCATTGGATTCATCCAACGCTTGGTAGCATCAAAAATATATTTTTTAGGACCGGATACGATTCCGTTCTCATCCTCTTTAAACTCTGGTAAGGTTTTTACACCAAACCAACCTTGATATTCAAACTTAGTTCCTTTGGCAGCATCTCTCCAACTATCGACCATGAACCAATCTTTGTAAGCTGATTTTTCTTGTTTTTCCTCCACATCTCGAAAAGCAAAACTGTTTACTCCTAAATGGTTGAAAACACCATCAAAAATGATAAACATCTTACGTTTGTGTACTTCATCTATTAGCTTAAGAGCCAGTAAATCTGCTTTGGTCCAAACCCATTTTTCAGGATTTAAAGGATCTTCGTTCATTATCATTTTTTTATCACCTTCCGGATCGGGTCCAAATGATGGATCAACATGGTGATAGCACAAAGCATCGTATTTATGGGAAGATGGCGCCCAGAAAATCGGATTCATATAAATAGCATTAATGCCCAATGACTGCAAATAGTCTAATTTATCAATTACTCCCTGCAAATCTCCACCGTAACGTCTGCGTTGAAGATTGTAATAAATATCTTTTCCGTTTTTCTTTTCGTAAGGTTTTAATTCGTACCAATCACTCGTCCAGGGATGAATTTGAAAATCAGAAGTACTATCAAAGGGATAGGCTCCATCTTGATCTTCTACTTTTGGGTCGTTTGAAGGGTCCCCGTTATGAAACCTATCCGGAAATATTTGATACCACACGACTCCTTTACTCCAATTTGGGGTAAAATCAGTTTGTGCAAACGATGGCATGAATACTAAAAATAGTAAACAAATTGTTATTTTTTTTGTCATTAAATAGAGTTTGAAATTTAGTTATTGTTTTTTTTACAGTTGATAAATAAACGATTCTGAGGGTGCGATTGTAATTTGCGCTTTTCCTTCACCATTCAATACTTTTAACTCAACAGAATTTTTGTGGTATAATTGATCCGTTATTGTATAATTTCCATCTTTCAAATTCCATTTTTGAATGATATCTGAAGGGATTATTAATTCGAAATTGCTAGTGGTAAGCCAAGAAAAATTAGTGACAACTATTAGTTTCTGAGTATCTGACCAGCGTGTGAAAGCATAAATTCCAGGATCGTAGCCTTGAGTAGTTTGGCGATTTAATGTTTGAATTTCTTGGTATTTTCCCATCAAAGCCGAGCTGTTCAAAGAAAAATTCAACAATTTTTTGTAAAAATCACGCAACTCTTTTTCATCCTGCGATAATTGACCGCCATCAAATTTCCCTCCATTCATCCAACGCTGATGATTCGGAACTCCAATATAATCAAAGATTGATGTTCTGGAATGCGTTCCAAAACCTGCATTCTCATTTCCGGCCTCTCCTACTTCCTGACCAAAATAAACCATCGTAGGCGATGTGCTTATGGTTGTAGAAACCACCATCAAAGGCTTTCCTTTTTGAGGAGTTCCCGCAAATTCCGGGCTAGCCAAACGCTGTTCATCATGATTGTCCAGAAAATGCAACATGTGATGCTCAATATCTGCCATTCCGTTTTGAATGTCTGATAATCCATCTGGCAAAGATCTTCCTTGAATAATATCTTTCAATTTATCATAGGTTTCAACTTTATCATACAAATAGTCCATTTTACCCAAACGAATGTAATTTCTATATTCGTTGGGATTATAGACTTCGGCCAATAAAAAAGCATCCGGATTATTTACTTTAATAGCTGAATTCATGTAGCTCCAAAATTCATACGGAACCATTTCTGCCATGTCAAATCGAAAACCATCCACTCCTTTTGCAGTCCAATACAACGCAATGTCTTTGAATTTATCCCAAGAATCTGGAACGTCTTTTCCTTTCCAAAAATCGAAATGTTCCTGATACGATTTGGTTTCAAAACCAGCTGGAAGTTCCGGAAAATCTTTGGAACCATCCGGACGAATCCCGTAATTAACTTTTATCGTTTCATACCAGTCATTGCGATCTGGTTTTGCCATACGAGAACCATTACCAGTCCATTTTGCTGGGCTTTCTTCAAATTTGCCATCAATTAATGGGTTCTTTTCTCCATTTAATGGCTTGTCCGTATCGGGAATTTCAAAGCGAGTATTTGGAATATAATAGAAGTTATTATCTCTTTTATATTCAACAGTTGTATCATCATCAGCACCAAAATCCCTAACGCCCACAGGGTTACTTTTTCCTTCGTACTTACGTGCAATGTGATTGGGAACAATATCGATAATCACTTTTAAACCCGCTTTGTGTGTTCGGGCAATCAAAGCTTCAAATTCCTGTAAACGATTTTCGGGATTAACCGCTAAATCTGGGTTTACATTGTAATAATCTTTTACGGCATAAGGAGAACCTGCTCGTCCTTTTACCACTTCAGGGTCATCATTAGAAATCCCAATAGCAGAATAATCCCGAATTAAAGCATGATGTGGAACTCCAGTGTACCAAACATAAGTAACTCCCAAATCCTTGATTTTCTCTAATGCAGTTTCCGTAAAATCGTTGAATTTCCCTACACCATTTTCCTCAATGGTTCCCCAAGGTTTGTTGGTTGTATTTTTATTCCCAAACAATCGGGTAAATACTTGATAGACTACTTCTTTTTTAGGAATTGCTTTCTCTTCTTTATCTGTATTCATTTTTATATCTTTCGTTTTACAAGCTGTTGCACAGAGCACTAGACTCAATCCTGCAACCATAGTTATTTTTTTCATTATATAATTTTTTTATATTGATTTCAATCCTTTTTGTAGCAAAATGAATATCAATTTTTAAATTTAATATTTTTTGAATATAAAGAAGCCTATATCGTTTGAAATTGTATAATTCTGTTTTTAAAAACAGACACTACAACGAAGGAGTAATCCCATTTGTTGAAAACTTTAAAAGTACTAACAACTATTTCATGACACATTTTTAACTAATTATAAAAATATCCTAATATCCATTATGGTTGTTTCCTTTTTCATAAATTTGACAAAAATTAAATCCATTGAAGAAATCACTATTTTTCCTTCGTTATTGTTTACTACTGCTTGTTACTAATTTGGTTTTGGCGCAAGCCCCAAAAAAAATTATTGTAGAAAACTCTGATTTTGCCGATGTAAATCAAGTAGAAATTCCTGACGCATTATTACTCATCGGAAACGTACGTGTCAATCATGATGGCGTTGTAATGACCTGTAATAAAGCGTATTATTTTCAAAAGGAAAACTACATCAAGGCTTTTGGAAATGTACAAATGGTGCAAGGCGATACTTTATTTTTAAACAGTAAATACGCTGAATACAATGGAAATGTAAAAAAAGCATACGCTTCAGGAGATGCGGTAATGAGTTCACCAGATGCAACTTTGGTAACAGATATTATTAATTTTGACCGAAATATTCAAGAAGTATTTTACGATACCCCAGGGACAATTACAAATAAAGACAACACACTAAAAAGTAATTCAGGCAGGTATTACGTGAAACAAAAGAAATTCCAATTCCTAACTGCGGTTACCATTACAAATCCAACGTATGTAATTAAATCAAATCACTTGGATTATTTTAGTAATTCCGGGCATTCGTATCTTTTTGGACCTTCAACAATTACTAGCAAAGCCAATTATATTTATACCGAAAAAGGGTTTTATGATACCAAAAAAAATCTGGCACATTTCCTGAATAAATCCTACATCAAGTACGATGATCGGGTGATCAAAGGCGATAGTTTATATTATGACCGAAACCGGGAATTTGCATCGGCAACACGAAATGTAAAAATAACAGATTCCATCAATCGCGGCATCGTAAAAGGACATTATGCCGAGGTGTTTAAAAAACTGGATTCGATGTACGTAACCAAAAGAGCCGTAGCCGTGAATTTTGTCGAAAATGACTCGGTTTACATCCACGGAAAAAAATTAATGGTTACTGGAAAAGAAGGAAACCGAATTATCAGAGCGTTCAATAATGTCCGATTTTTCAAAACCGATATGAGTGGCAAATGCGATTCGATTCATTCGAGTTCTAAAACAGCTTTGACAAAAATGATTGGAAATCCAATACTTTGGAACGCCGAAAGCCAAATTACAGGCGATGTAATGCATCTTATAGGAAACAACAACACCAAAAAACTAGACTCACTAAAGGTACTCAATAATACCTTTATAGTCTCCAAAGACACCATAGGAACCGGATATAATCAAGTCAAGGGACAAAACCTCTACGGTAAATTTGAGGAAGGGAAATTACATGATGTTGATATTGTAAAAAATGCCGAAGTCATTTATTACATGCGGAACGACGCGAAAGAACTCATTGGAATCAATAAAAATGTGAGCAGTAAAATCAATCTTATTTTAGAAAAAAATGAGATTGAAACAATCACCTTTTTTCAGCAGGTAGATGGTGATATTTTTCCCGAACAAGATTTACCAGAAAATGCCCGAAAACTGCGAGGACTAGTGTGGCGAGGCGACGAACGAATAAAATCCAAGGACGATATTTTTCCTCCTGAAGAAAATGAAGACAACGATAAAATAGCTAAAGCCACAAAAGCGGCAGAAGCCAAAGAAGATACTCCGATGAAAATCCGAAAGGAAACCTTGAATTACGATAAGAAGAAAGGAATAAAATAGTGTTGAGTCACAGTATTCAGCTTTTCTTAAAATGAATAGACTATCAAACTAATAAACGATTAAAATAATAAATTTTGAATACCGATTTCCTAAAATACCAAGCGCAAACCTCCCCTTATCCATTAGGAATGGAAGTGTCTCATGCGGTAGGTTCCTATATTTACGATACCAATAATAAAAAATACTTAGATTTTGTGGCTGGAGTTTCCGCTTGCGCTTTGGGACACCAACACCCGAGAGTCAATCAAGCCATCAAAAATCAGTTAGACAAATATTCTCACGTAATGGTGTATGGTGAATATTCACAAAGCCCGGCTGTAGAATATTGCAAATTGTTAGCCTCGCTCCTGCCCGCTCCTTTAGATACCACATATTTAGTCAATTCAGGTACAGAAGCTATTGAAGGCGCCTTAAAACTCGCTAGAAGAACCACCGGAAGAAGCCAGTTGATTTCGTGTCATAATGCGTATCATGGCAATACTATGGGTTCTATGAGCGTCATGGGATTTGAAGAGCGCAAACAAATTTTTCGTCCGTTGATTCCTGATGTTGATTTTATAACGTTCAATAATGAGGACGATTTACAAAAAATAACCACAAAAACAGCTGGAATTATTCTAGAAACTATTCAAGGTGGTGCTGGATTTATTCAGCCGCATAATGATTTTCTTAAAAAAGTGCGTCAACGTTGTGATGAAATGGGTGCAATGATGATTCTGGACGAAATCCAACCTGGTTTTGGGAGAACCGGAAAACTTTTCGGATTCCAAAATTACGATGTCGTTCCTGATATTGTAGTCATGGGGAAAGGAATGGGAGGCGGTATGCCAGTTGGCGCTTTTACGGCTTCATCGGCAATCATGGATTTATTGAGTCATGATCCAAAACTGGGACATATCACCACTTTTGGAGGCCACCCTGTCATTGCGTCAGCCTGTTTGGCGACTTTGCAGGAAATAACTGAAACCAATCTGATGGCCGAAGCAATGGAGAAAGAAAAGCTTTTCCGATCACTTTTGGTACATCCTTTGATAGAAGAAATAAGAGGAAAAGGATTGATGCTGGCCGCAATGACAAAAAGTGCCGATATAACTAATGAAGTGATTCTTAAATGTCAAGATAAAGGACTTATTTTATTCTGGCTGCTGTTTGAAGGTTGCGCCATAAGAATAACGCCACCGCTAACCATATCTGAAGAAGAAATACGTGAAGGTTGCAGCATTATACTGGAAGTAATGGATGAAATGATGATTTAAGAATGATGATTAACGATTTTTGATTTTAGAAGTAGAAAGATTTACATATCAAAATACCTATTCAAAACAATGAAAAAAATGAGGAGCTTTTCCCGCTCCTGATCCTTCTGAACATTATAATATTTTACTTTTTGCAAGCAAAAAGTAAAAGAATTTTCACTACTATCGAGGCTAAGATCTCCAGTTGATAAGAAAATTAATTATTGAATTTGATTTTTGCAATTGACATTGAAAATTTGTTAATTAAATTGTTCACAACAATTCTGACTTTCCCTCACAGTACACGCACGATTACCTAAATTTATTTAGGCCAAATTAAAAACACACAGTATGCAATTAAGCAACGAAGAAGAAGACTATAACTTATCCTTGTCTAAATTTGAGTCCATGTTGAAAACCAACAAAGTGCTCTTTTTTGACTCCGAAGAATTTGAAGAAATCATCCTTCATTATCTCGATATGGGTAAGGCCGCTTTGGCAAAAAAAGCACTTAAACTAGCCTTAGAACAACACCCAAAATCTACTGGACTAAAACTAGTGCAAGTAGAAATGCTGGTCTATGACGACAAACTTGAATTAGCCGAAAAGCTATTGAATGAGTTGTATGCCATTGAACCAACTAATGAAGAAATTTATATTCAAAAAGCCAATATTTGCTCGAAAAGAGACCAACATGAAAAAGCAGTTGAATTATTAAAAATAGCGTTAAAATACACCGATGATTATGCTGATGTCTATAATTTAATAGGCATGGAATACTTATTTATGGACAATCTTGAAATGGCAAAAGAAAGCTTTATCAAGTGTTTAGAAGAAGATTTAGAAGACCAGTCTGCATTGTACAACGTAGTCTATTGTTTTGAATTTTTAGATCAAAATCAAGACGCAATTAGTTATCTAAAAAAATACATAGACAAAAATCCCTACAGCGAAATTGCTTGGCATCAATTAGGCCGTTTGCATTATGGAGTTAAAGAATACGAGAATGCAATTCGCGCCTTTGATTATGCAACTTTAATCGATGATGAATTCCTTGGTGCTTTCATGGAAAAAGCAAAAGCGTATGAACGTTTAAAAAAATACGATGAAGCTATTGAAAGCTACAGCAGAACCATTGAATTAGATGATGCGACTTCGTATGCACTACTCCGAATGGGAAAATGTTACGAACGATTAGGCAACAAAGCGCTTGCCTTAAAATATTTCAATCAAACCGTGCATGAAGATCCACTTTTAGATAAAGGTTGGATTGCCATCACTGACTTTTACGTCCGCCAGAAAAATTTCCAAAAAGCGCTATTTTTTGTAAATAAAGCATTAGCAATTGACAATCAAAATCGTTTGTATTGGAAACGTTTTGCAACCATTAACAAACAAATGAACTTCTTTGAAGAAGCGGAGTTTGGCTATAGAAAAGCGGTAGAATTTGGAGATTATTCATTAGACACCTGGTTGTTTTGGGTGGATATTTTGCAATTTTTAGGTGAATTCGAAAGTGCCATTCAAACATTATTACAAGCATCGGAATATTTTCCAGAAGAAAATGAAGTGGAGTACCGTTTGGCAGGGCTGTATTTTATGCTAACGGATAATACAAAAGCAAAATTCCATTTGAGCAATGCCTTGAGATTGAATTTTGACAATTACATTCTTTTAGAAGATTTATTTCCAGTAGTTTGGGCTAAAAAAATGGTACAGAATTACATTGCAAAACATAAAAAAGAATAATGGTTGATACAGTTAGAAAACGCTTTGGATTATTAGGACGCAACATTAGCTATTCTTTTTCTAAAGGCTATTTTACCGATAAATTTAACAACGAAAACTTTGCTGGTTGTACCTACGAAAATTTTGATATTTCAGAAATAACTGCCTTTCCAGAAGTAATTAAAAATACTTTGGATTTAAAAGGATTGAATGTCACGATTCCGTACAAGGAAACAGTAATTCCGTTTCTGAATAAACTTTCAAAAAAAGCGACAATAATTGGTGCTGTAAATACCATTAAAATCACCAAAAAAGGAAAGTTAAAAGGCTATAATACTGATTATTATGGTTTCAAAAAATCATTACAACCGTTATTGCAAGCGCACCATAAAAAAGCATTGATTTTAGGAACAGGAGGCGCTTCTAAAGGAGTGGCTTTTGCTTTGGATGAACTGGACATACCATATACTTTTGTCTCGAGAGAGGCGAAAGAAAATGGAATTGATTATGACCGCATCAATGCCACAACATTTGATAATTACCAAATCATCATAAATGCTACTCCGGTAGGAACCAGTCCTAATGTGGAAGCCTTTCCATTACTCCCGTATGAGTTTTTCACGGATAAGCACATAGCTTATGATTTGATTTACAATCCCGCTGAAACGCAATTCCTAAAAAAAGCAAAACAACAAGGAGCTCAAATAAAAAACGGTTTGGATATGCTAATATTTCAAGCAGAGAAAGCCTGGAAGATTTGGAATAAATAATCTAAACACGAAGTTAACTTCTTACACGTATATGAGTAAGTAAAAAACCACTCTTTTTGAGTGGTTTTTTGTTTGTGGTAACATATCGAAATTGAGAAAAAAAATTACAATTGAATTTCCAAATCCCTAGCCCTGATAGAAGCGGCATCCTTTTTTAAGAGCCCCTTTGGCGAACAAAAAAGATACAGCGTACAGCAGGAAAATGCTCCAAAAAGAAAAATTTTGTAACCTAAAATGACAATAAATAAGAGGTTTTATTTTGTATTTTCATACTGCTTTACTACCTTTCGTGTTGAATAGATTTAGAAACCTTACACATTGAAAAAATGTTAGAAGAAAAGAATGATAACCTGTCTCGTCAAGAAAACGAAGCAGATGGAAATTTAGAAAACAATTCAGTAGCTACTACTACAGACACTGCGGCAGTTATTGAACCAATAGAACCAATCGATTTTCCCGCAGAAGATAATGTTGTAATACCTTCTCCGGAACAAACCGTTTCCCAAACAAAAAATCAAACTGCGCTTGATGCAATAGCGGAAACAAATGCAGAAGAGAGCGAGGATGAAACGTTGAAGGAACGTCATGAAATTCCAATGCAGGATTATGATACATTATCACTTGAAGCATTAGTTGACGAACTAAAAAGTTTAGTTTCTAATGACAAAATACTATCATTTAAGGATCATATTGAGGAAATCAAAAAAGCATTTCTAGCTAAATACAATCATCTTCTTGAGGAGAAAAAAGAAGAATTCCTTGCTGAAAATCAAGATCCAAACGAAGATTTTCAATACCATTCTCCACTGAAGACACAATTTGATAAATATTATTCTCTTTTTAGAGATACAAAAAACAGCCATTTCAAGAGCTTACAAACGAATCTGAAAACAAATTTAGAAAACCGTTTGGCTATTGTTGAGGAATTGAAAGAGTTGATTAACCCACAGGAAAACATCAAAGACACTTTAAAACATTTTAATGATTTAAGAGAACGATGGAAAACTGCCGGACCAATTCCGAAAGATAAATACAACCACGTTTGGAATAACTTCCATTTTCATGTGGAAAACTTCTACGATTATCTACATTTAGATAGAGAGGCTAGAGACTTAGATTTCAAACATAACTTAGAGCAAAAACAAAAAATTGTTGCCCGTGTTGAAGAATTGGTAAAAGAAGCTGATATCAACAAAGCATTTAGAGAATTACAGGATTTACATAGAATTTGGAAAGAAGACATCGGTCCTGTTTCTAGAGAACATCGTGATGCAATTTGGAACAAGTTTAGTGATTTGACCAAACAAATGCATGATAAAAGAGAAGTTTTATTCGAAAATTTAAGAGGAACTGAACTTGAGAATTTAGAAAAGAAAAAAGAAATCATTGCCAAAATTGAAGTTTTAGCTACTGAAAAAGTAAATGCTCATTCCCAATGGCTGGCTCAAATAGAAAAGGTTGAAGCATTGCGAACTGCTTTTTTCTCTGCCGGAAAAGTTCCATCAGATGTAAATGAGGAAACGTGGGCTAGTTTTAAAACTGCGGTGAGGAATTTTAATTCTTTCAAAAACTCCTTTTATAAAGACATAAAAAAGGATCAAAACGACAATTTAAGCAAGAAAATGGCTCTTGTTGCCAAAGCCAAAGAGTTACAAGAAAGTCTTGATTTTGCTGTGACTACTCCGATAATGAAACAAATTCAGGATGAGTGGAAACAGATAGGTCACGTACCAAGAAAATATTCGGATAAAATCTGGAAAGAGTTTAAAGATGCCTGCAATCATTATTTTGACAAGTTAAAAGAGCAAAAGAATGAGGAAAACAGTGAAGAAGTTGCCGCTTTTGATCATAAAAAGGCATATTTAGAAACGTTGAGAGAATTTCAATTAACTGGAGATCATAAAACAGATCTGGACGCTATTAAATTGCATATTGAAACTTGGAAAAACTTCGGAAAAGTACCTTTCCCAAGAAGACATATTGAAGGGAAATTCAATAAAATCCTAGATGCTCTTTTTGAAAAATTGAGTTTGAGTAAAAAAGATACCGATATGATGCGTTTCGCTAATAGAATGGATCATTTATCTGAAAGCAACGATACTCGAAAACTAGATAACGAAAAGATTTTCTTGATGCGTAAAATTGAGGAAGTTCAGAACGAAATTTTCCAATTGGAGAATAATATCCAATTCTTCACCAATACTAGAAATGCAAAAAAAGAAAATTCAATTGTATTAGAAGTTCGTAAAAACATTGCTATCCACAAAGAAAGTCTAGATGTTTGGAAAGACAAACTAAAACAGCTTAGAAATTTGAAAATAGAGTAAAGCTTTATTCGCATTAAAATAAAAACCTCGTTCTTAAATAGTTCGAGGTTTTTTTATAAAAAGTCTAATTCTAAACTTTAACTTTCATTTATTAGAAAAAATTATATCAACCAACTTATAAATTTTAAATTTACAAAATGAATTGGTTTCGAAAAACTCTTATTTTTATTGGGCTTATAGTAGTTTTTTTATTTGCTTTTAGTGCAAATGAAATTCCTAATCCTATTACTCAATCCGAAAAAACCAGTTCTTCTCTCTCTTTTGACAGTATTCATTCATCTGATTTTATACAACCGCACGTAAATAATCTTTTTACTTCTCAGCAAAAAACTCCAGATTATAGTATTTCAAAATATCTAGAAAATTTTCTGATTGCAATTCTAGATTTTAAACGCAACATTTCCTTTATTCGTTTTGCGAAACAAGACATCAATCGATGTGAGATGGTTTCGCTCCTACTCTTTCCTTTCCATTTTTTTTGGTGATTTAAAGCCTTGATTACGTAATTAGAAGATCTATTTATCTTCCTTTTAGAATGGATTCCTTTTTGGATTCCAATCCCATTTATCATGCTTTACAAATAACTAAAAAATTAAAAAATGGATACATCCGTAACAATAATAGGACTAGCATTAACTTTACTAATTGCTATTCCTCTTTTCTATGTCTTACAATCAAATTCGCTTAACAAAACAAAAATAAAAACTATAAAAAACAAGTTCAGTCAAAATAATCGTTTTCATTTTGAAATAACCGAAACACTGAATAAAAAAGTCTTGTCTTTAGATGAAAAAAACAAAGGATTTCTTTTGATTGATTTTAATACAAAAGATGAAGTAGTTTCTTTCGTAGATTTAAATACAATTCAATCGTGTAAACTGATTCTAACAACTGAGAATAATACTGAAACTATTCTGAAAATTGAATTTCAATTTCATTTCAAAGAAGATAATAAAGCAACACTGATTTCATTTTATAAAATTGAAAATGATCAAATAGGTCAAGTTTGTTTGTATGAAGACCATCAACTAGCCAAAAAATGGGCAAAGAAGATTCAGGATTGTATAACCGTTTAAGAAACTGATTTGTTCTGTAAAAGAGGCTTTTGAAGCCTCTTTTTTTTGTTATAGCTTATCCTCTTTATGATAATTATCATTTTAATAGTTGATGAGTCGTTTTACTTTTGAGGAACATTAAATGAGTCTGCTATGCAAAATTCCTTAATTCAAAAATACAATGTCCCTGGTCCTAGATACACGAGTTATCCTACGGTTCCGTATTGGGATGAAACTGATTTTTCAGATGCCATTTGGGCCCAAACGCTGAGGAAATCATTTATAGAAAGTAATTCAGCAGAAGGTATCAGTTTGTATATCCATTTGCCTTTTTGCGAAAGCTTGTGCACTTTTTGTGGCTGCAACAAACGTATTACCAAAAATCACGATGTTGAACATCCATACATAGAATCAGTTTTGAAAGAATGGACCTTGTATTGTAAGATTCTTGGTAAAAAACCAACTATAAAAGAGATTCATTTAGGCGGTGGAACTCCCACATTTTTTTCTATCAAAAATTTAGAGGATTTAATAAATGGTATTCTTTCTCATGCTAATAAAGCCAAAGACCATGAGTTTAGTTTTGAAGGCCATCCTAATAACACGACGCATGCCCATTTGCAAAAGCTGTACGATTTAGGTTTTCGAAGAGTTAGCTTTGGCGTTCAGGATTATTCAGAAAAAGTTCAAAAAGCAATTCATCGCCTACAACCTTTTCATAATGTAGCAAAAGTTACGTTTTGGGCACGAGAAATAGGTTATACTTCTATTGGACATGATATTATTTTTGGATTGCCCTTTCAGGAATTAGAGGATGTTATTGATACGATTGAAAAAACAAAATCATTGCAACCTGACCGATTGGCTTTTTACAGTTATGCTCACGTTCCTTGGATCAAAGGAAACGGGCAACGTGGTTTTAATGATGAAGATATTCCAAAAGATGATAAAAAGAGAATACTCTATGAAACTGGTAAGAAACTCTTGTATGAGAATGGCTATCATGAAATAGGAATGGATCATTTTGCTTTGGAAAAAGATAGTCTATATGAAGCTTTTCAAAACGGCAATTTACACCGTAACTTTATGGGATATAGCGCTTCTAAAACACAACTAATGATTGGATTGGGAGTTTCGTCCATTAGTGACAGTTGGTATAGTTTTGCACAGAATGTAAAAAACTTGGAGGATTATTATCAAATGTTAGAATGGGATAAATTACCCATTTTTAGAGGGCATTTACTCACTGCTGAAGACCTCATCATCCGAAAACACATCCTGAATTTAATGTGCCAATTTGAAACTTCTTGGAACAATAATGAAAATTATTTTAACGAAATTCCAGATGTACTTCTTCAATTGAAAGAAATGGAAAATGATGGATTACTGATAATTAAAAACAACAGCATTGCCGTTACCGAAAAGGGGAAACCTTATGTACGAAATATTTGCATGGCATTTGATTTGCGTCTAAAGCGAAAAGCTCCAAAAACCGAATTGTTTTCGATGACAATCTAATATTTCATCTTTATAAAACACAAAAAAGCACGCAAATTCGCGTGTTTTTTTGTGGGAAACTATTAGCTAATTAATGACAGTTCGGATTGGCTTGAATAAACAAACTCATAGTAGCTGGTGAAATATATGGAATTCCTAATCCCAATCCTCTTAAAATAAACAAACAACCAATACCTACGGCGACATAAGGAATTGCTTTTTGGATTTGGTTTCGAATAGGAATTGTCAAAAATGAGTTGATGTATACAACACTACTCATCAAGGGAACGGTTCCTAATCCGAATAAAATCATATACAAAACACCTAAACTTTCACTTTGCATGGCAATGGCGCCAAATAAGGCGACATAAACCATTCCGCAAGGCAAAAAGCCATTCAGTAAACCAATTGTAAATAGGGATTTGTAGCTTTTGTTTCTAAACTGACTTCCTAAAGCCGTTTTAATTCTGGAGATTACTTTAAAAACTGGTTTTGAAAAATTGTATTTGGCAAAAAGTTTGTCTGGAATCACCACTACAATAATCATGGCTATACCAATAAATAAGGATAAATTCTGTTGCAAACCAGCCATAAAAAAACCTTTACCCAGCAGTCCAAAAACAAAACCGATGGTCGCATACGCCGTTAATCTCCCTAAATGATACGTAATTATTTGAGTTGCTTTTTTAGACTGATTCGTCCTATCTACAGGCAACATCATAGCAATAGGGCCACACATTCCGATGCAGTGAAAACTACTTATTAAACCGAAAATAAAGGCAGTGTAAAGCATTTTTTTAGTCTAATGTCATAAAATTAAAAGTCTTAAAGTCATTTATTAACTTCAAAGCCTCTTGTTTTAAGACTAATTGAAATAAATCGTTTCTTTGGACAAATAGGATTTCCCTTCATATTGCCATTCCATATTAATGTCCCATCGACCGCCTGCCAAACTTTTTTTAGGTATGAGCAAAGTAGTAGCATCAGAAAGTGAAATTGGAATTTCAAAATCTAATTTTTTGTTAGACGGTCTGTAAAGGGACACTTTACCTTTAATGTTTTTTGGAACAAATGTTTTTGGAAAAACTATTTCAATTCCGCTTGAAACAATATTAATTACTGGCTTTTGGGCCAAGTTTGTTGCATTTTGAATTCGAGTCATTTCATCTCCAAAATGAGCATCATGTTTGTAATATTCTTCTACGACTAACTCATTGTCATATTTTGAATCAGATTGTACCGTAAAAACAAAATACAAAATGAAGGTCATAAACAAACCAAAAGCGATTACGATTCCTGTTCCCCAGCTAAATTTCATGATATTTAATTTATATTTTTTTGTGAATCTCGAACTAGAGCCTTTTAATCAAAACTGCGCGGGCTTAAAAAATTAGTGGTCGCCGTTTCAATTTTTTCATTTCCATTATAGACCTCAATTTTTAATTTTGTTTTGTCGCTGTCCAATACGTTTTGATTGATTTCGACAAATAAAGTTCCTCCATTCATCCCCTGTTTGGGCACTTTTAAATCCTGATTTCCAACTACTTTTAAAGTCCCCTTTATACCCACTAATTTAAAATGAATCGCATCAAAATCAGTATTGGTCTTATTGATGATTTTAAAAGTATACACATTGCTAATATTTTCACCTTTATGCTGAAACAATTGTCCCGGCAATCTCAAAATACTGGCTTCCACATCGGAACGCAAAAACAACAATCCGATTAAAATTCCTGTCAAAATAAATAATACAGCTGAATAGCCTTTCATTCTGGGCGTGAACTTGAACTTTTCTTTTTTCTCTATTTCATCTTCTGAAGCGTATCGGATAAGCCCTTTTGGTAAACCAACACTATCCATAATCGTATCACATTCATCAATGCAAGCGGTGCAATTAATACATTCCATTTGTGTCCCGTTACGGATGTCAATTCCGGTTGGGCAAACATTTACGCATTGCTTACAATCAATACAATCGCCTTTTCCGGTAGTCGCTCTGTCTTCTTGCTTGTTGAATTTAGCTCTACCTACTTCTTTTTCACCACGAACAAAATCATAGGCTACATTTATCGATTTGTCGTCTAATAAAACACCTTGCAATCTTCCGTAGGGACAGGCTATAATACAAACTTGTTCTCTAAACCATGCAAAAATAAAATAGAAAACTCCTGTAAAAATCAATAATGAGATCAAAGTGCTAATGTGATTTTCTGGTCCATCTTCAATCATTAAAAACAACTTATCGCTACTGATCAGATACGCTAGAAAGACATTGGCAATAAAAAAAGAAATGATTAAGAAAATCGACCATTTGAGGCCTTTTTTTCTAATTTTCTCCGCATTCCATTCTTGCTTTTCTAAACGAATTTGAGCACCACGATCGCCTTCTATCCAATATTCTATTCGGCGGAAAACCATTTCTAAAAAGATAGTCTGCGGACAAATCCATCCGCAAAATATACGTCCAAAAATAACTGTAAAAAGGATGACGAAAACAACGCCAATAATCATAAAAACAACAAATAGATAAAAATCCTGTGGCCAAAAAGGAAATCCGAAAATATTAAATCGTCGTTCCAATATATTGAACATCATAAACTGATTGCCATTAATCTTTAAAAAGGGATTTGCAACAAGAACAATCAGTAAAAAGTAGCTCACCCATTTCCTATAGTCATAGAACTTTCCCGAAGGTTTTTTAGGGAAAATAAATTTTCTATTTCCCGCTTCGTCAATAGTTCCAATGGTATCTCTAAATGCTTCGTCCGGTAATTTTGACATTTTTTTTTATTTAAAACACAGGTTTGAAATAATTATTAAAATTCTTAAGCTAAATAAAAACGTGTGTTTGTACTTATTATTTAACAGCAACTGTGGCGTTTTCCTCTACCCAAACTTCCCCTTCTGGAGCTTTAGCATCAGGAGGATTACTTCCTTGTAAGGATAGAATGTAGCTGGCAACTTTTTGCATTTCTTTAGGTTTCAAGGTACCTTTCCATGAAATCATCCCTTTCCCGTCACGTCCTCCGTTTACCAGCGTATGAAATACATTTTTTATTCCGCCTCCTAAGATCCATTTTTCATCTGTTAAATTTGGTCCAATCTGTCCTCCAGCATCAGCTCTGTGGCAAGCAGCACAATTTGTGGTAAATATTTCTTTTCCAGCTGCTAAATCAGCAGGATCTGTTAACAAGGTCACCGTTTTTTCATCCATTAAATCTGGTGCAGTTTTCATATATTCTGCAATATCTATTTTGGCTTGAGCCACTTCTTTTTTAAGTTCCATTTCTTGATTATCAGCTCCTAAAACTTCGTATCGAACCATATAAACAACCCCAAAAACAATACACGCATAGAATAAATATACCCACCAAGGCGGCAAATTGTTATCTAATTCTTTGATGCCATCGTAATCGTGTTCTAATAATAACTGATTTTCATTTGCTAAAGGCTCTGTTTTAGTCAATTTTTCCATCAGCTTTTTGTACCATTCGCTATCCTTGAAACTCAACTCATTTGCTTCATTTAATTTGTTTTTTTGTTCCTCGGTCAATAAATGATAGGTAATATTGTCAACTGCCTTAATCGTAATTTCTATTGCTATCAAAAGGAAAAGGAACACGAATAAGAATACAGAAACCATTGGAAATTTTATAAACGCAGGTCGATCTCCTGAATCTATGAAGTATTCCATTGCCATCATTACAGCAAAGAAAATAACAGGTACTCTAACGTATACTGGAATTAATTTTTTCATTTTCTAAATTTTAAAAAATTATACTATTTAATTGTCCCTCAATGGAATTTGACTCAATTCATTAATCCTTTCTTTCTTATAGGAGAACACCCATAGACCGAGTCCTACAAAAAAGACGAAAAAAATTAATAATGATAGGATGGGATATATTGCCACACCGTCTATCGTTTCCATATTGTGTTTTATTTGTTCGAACATAATTTTTATTTTTTAGCGACATCTTTTACTTTAATATCCGTTCCCAATCTTTGCATGTAAGCAATCAAAGCAACTATTTCTCTTTCGTTCATTGGAACAAATTTCTCTCCTCTAGCTTCAGCTTTCTTCTTGCTTTCGTCATAACTTTTTACAAAATCAGGATCGTTTTTCAAGCTCTCTTCAATAGCGACAGCTTGTTTTCTTAAATCGTCTAAACCGCTTGCAATCTGAGCTTCTGTATAAGGAACACCCAATGTGACCATAACTTGCATTTTCTTTTGCGTTAAAGAAACGTCCATTGGTTTATTGTCAAACAGCCATTTGTATCCTGGCATAATAGAACCTGCTGATATACTTTGAGGATTCCAAAAGTGGTTAAAATGCCAATTGTCATTATACTTCGCTCCTACTCTTAATAAATCCGGACCGGTACGTTTTGATCCCCAAAGAAATGGATGATCGTATACGAATTCCCCAGCTTTAGATTGTGGTCCGTAACGTTCCACTTCACTACGGAAAGGACGAACTGACTGTGAGTGACATCCTACGCAACCTTCACGAATGTATAAATCACGACCTTCTAGCTCTAATGGAGAATACGGTTTAACACTGGCAATTGTCGGAATATTCGATTTAACCATAATTGTAGGAACAATTTGGATAACACCTCCAATTAAAATAGCAACAGTTGCCAAAATGGTTAATTGAATCGGTTTTCTTTCTAACCAAGGGTGAAATTTTTCTCCTTTTACTCTTCCTGCACTAATTTTTATTAACTCAGGAGCCTCCGCTAATTCGTCTTCAATTTTAGAACCTAATCGAACCGTTTGAATTACATTATACACTAAGGTGAACATTCCAATTAAATAAAGTGTTCCACCAATAGCTCTCATCCAATACATTGGCATAATTTGAGTTACTGTTTCCAGAAAGTTACCATACGTTAAAGTTCCGTCCGGATTAAATTGTTTCCACATAGATGCTTGTAAAAAACCAGCAACATACATTGGAATGGTATATAAAATAATCCCTAGTGTTCCAATCCAAAAGTGAAAATTAGCCAACTTAACTGAGTACAAATTGCTTTTAGTCATTCTAGGAACCAACCAATAAATCATACCAAAAGCCATAAATCCATTCCAAGCTAATGCACCTACGTGAACGTGAGCTATAATCCAATCCGTATAATGCGCGATAGCATTTACATTCTTCAAGGATAACATTGGACCTTCAAAAGTGGCCATTCCGTAACCTGTAATTGCAACTACAAAGAATTTCAAGACTGGCTCTACACGTACTTTATCCCAAACTCCTCTTAACGTTAATAGTCCGTTTATCATTCCTCCCCAAGATGGCGCAATCAACATAATCGAGAAAGCTACTCCTAAATTTTGCGCCCAGTTAGGCAAAGCCGAATATAATAAATGGTGAGGTCCAGCCCAGATATAAATGAAAATCAACGACCAAAAGTGAACAATTGACAATCGGTACGAATATACCGGACGATTCGCCGCTTTTGGAATAAAATAATACATCAATCCCAAGAAAGGTGTTGTCAAGAAAAACGCAACCGCATTATGACCGTACCACCACTGCACTAAAGCATCTTGAACTCCTGCGTAAACGGAATAACTTTTCATTCCAGAAACCGGTAATGCTAAACTATTGAATATATGTAAAACTGCCACAGTTACAAATGTTGCCAAGTAAAACCAAATTGCAACATACAAATGGCGCTCTCTACGTTTTAAAATGGTTCCAATCATGTTGATACCAAAGACAACCCAAATTAATGCAATTGCAATATCTATTGGCCACTCTAACTCAGCATACTCTTTTGAAGAACTATATCCTAATGGCAATGATATGGCTGCCGCAACGATGATTAATTGCCACCCCCAGAAATTAAGATTACTTAAAAAATCACTGAACATCCTGGCTTTTAACAGTCGCTGCAAAGAGTAATAAATACCCGCAAACATGGCATTTCCTACGAAAGCAAAAATAACCGCATTGGTATGTAATGGTCTCAATCGACCGTAACTCAACCACGATATGCCATCAGTAAGATTTGGAAAAAGGAACATAAAGGCCAATGTAAGACCTACTAACATTCCTACTACTCCAAAGACAATGGTAGCGTAAATGAATTTTTTTACAATTTTGTTGTCATAATAAAACTGCTGCATTTCCATATATATAATTATTTTTAAAGTTGTTTATTATTTGATTTATTGAAAGCTATAGAATACTAGTATCCTTGGATTTCGTTTTTTTAGCTTTCGACTGAATTAGCTCATCGTCAAAAAGCATTCTGACTGATGGCGTGTAATCATCATCATATTGTCCCGTTTTTACCGCTCGTATAAAAGCAATAAAGAAACCAATAGCAACGATGATACTGATGGTGATTAATAAATAGATGACACTCATACCTTAATTTGTGTTAACAAAGTTACTTTGACGTTTTGGAGTAAAATATGACATTTGTCATACTTGTTAATCTATGTTAAATTTATGTGAAAGCACAATTCAAAAACTTTTATAATCCTATCTTTTGTTTGCATAATAACTACTCATCACCGTTACAAAACTTACAATCGTTATAGTACTTAAAGGCATTATAATTGCTGCTACCAATGGTAATAAATTCCCCGTAATGGCAAATGATAATCCCACCACATTGTATAATAAAGACAGTCCAAAACTCATTTTAATGGTCGTAATAGCGTTCTTAGATAATTTCAAGAAATAGTTTAATTTTTGAAATTCACTAGCATCTAAAATAGCATCACAGGCCGGTGAAAAAACATTAACATTCTCAGAAATAGATATTCCAACATTGCTTTGCGCCAAAGCCCCGGCATCATTCAGTCCATCGCCTACCATCATTACATTTTTACCTTCATCCTGCAATTTTTTTATAAATTCTAATTTTTGCTCTGGTTTCTGGTTGAAAATTAATTCCGTGCCTTTCGGCAAAAGCTGTTCAAGAGTTTCTCGTTCGCCTTCGTTGTCACCTGATAAAACTTTGATCTGATAGTTAGCACTTAAGTTCCTAAAAAGCGCTTCTAAACCTTCTCTGTACTGATTATTAAAAATGAATTTCCCGAAATAAACATTATTTATCTTGATGTGAACTGAAGTTTGCTGGACGTTCTTTTCTTCAATTTTTCCAACAAAATCGGCAGAACCAATTTGGATTTGGTGACCAAAAATCTGTGCTTGAATTCCTTTTCCGGTGATTTCTTCAAAATGATCCACTTTCAACTTTTTAGTATCATTTCCTGATTTACTTTGCAATATTGGAATAGGTAAATAGTCATATAACATGCGGCTCAACGGATGATTGGAGGCGCGTAGCACATTTTTTATAAGCAATAAATTCTCATCAGATAGAACACTTCCTTCATAAGAAATATTCGATTTTATGTTAGTTGTAATCGTTCCTGTTTTATCAAAAACTATCGTATCTACTTTCGCTAATTGTTCAATCACTAAAGCATTCTTGAGATAGAATTTTTGTTTTCCTACTATTCGCAATACATTCCCAAAAGTAAAAGGCGCAGTTAATGCCAAAGCACAAGGACAAGCCACAATAAGTACTGCTGTAAAGACATTGAAAGCAGTGTTGGCATCAATAAAAATCCAATAGCCAAATCCCGCAAAAGCAATCAGTAATAAAATAGGCGTAAAATAGCGACTAATGCTATCGGTAATCGTTTTGTGTTTTTGCGCTACATTTTTTTGGAACACATCATTGCTCCATAATTGTGTCAAGTAACTTTGGGAAACAGAATGTAGCACTTCCATTTCGATTACTTTCCCTATTTGTTTTCCTCCGGCAAATACTTTATCACCAGATTGTTTTGTGATAGGAATTGCTTCTCCAGTAACAAAACTATAATCGATTTCCGCTTTTTCCGAAATTAGAATCCCATCAACAGGAATGAGTTCTTGGTTTCTAATAAGTAGTCTGTCGCCTTTTTCTACTTCGTAAATCGCCACACTTTCTTCTGATAAATCCGAATTTATTTTGGTTATCGCTATTGGAAAATACGATTTAAAATCCCTCTCGAAACTCAAAAAACTATACGTTTTGATTTGGAACATCTTACCCAAAAGCATAAAGAAAATCAATCCCGTTAAGCTATCAAAAAAACCAGAACCGTAATCCATGACAATATCAAACGTACTTCGAATAAACATTACCACAATTCCTAAAGCGATAGGAATATCGATATTGAGCATTTTAGTTTTGATACTTTTGTACGCCGAAACATAATAGCCACTTGCCGAATAAAAGAAACTCGGTAATGCTAATGCAAAAATCAACCAACGGAAAAAACCACGATATTGATCCAGCCAATATTCTTTTACCTCAAAATATTCAGGAAAAGAAAGCAACATGATGTTTCCAAAGCAAAAGAAAGCAACACCTAATTTATAGGTTAAACTTCTATCGACAGTGGTAGTTCCCGTTTCATAGTTTTCTAAACTAATGTAGGGTTCGTATCCAATTGAGTTTAATAAAAAAACGATTGTTTTAACAGAAACTTGTTCGGGATTAAAAGTAATTCGGACTTTCTTCTCTGGGAAATTAACCTGCGAAGTACTTATTCCTTTTTGAAGACGCTGTAGATTTTCCAAAATCCAAATACACGAACTACAATGAATATGAGGAATGTTAAGTGAAATAATTGCAGTTGAATTTTCTTGGAATTCCAACAATTTGGATACAATACTTTCATTGTCTAAAAAATCATATTTACCATTATTATCTTGCGGAGTTGCTCCAGGGGATTTTTCAAAATCATAATAACATGTCAAATCATTCAGACTAAAAATTTCATAGACGGTTTTACAACCGTTACAACAGAAATTTTTAGTATCAAAAATAATTTCGTCTGCTTTTATAATATCTAAACCACAATGGAAACAGTTTTGTGTGTCCATAACTTTGCTCATTTTACCTAGAACAAAGAACTTAAACGATTGTTAATTAAAATATGACATTTATCATATTAAAGAGTTAGTTTTGTATTGTAAATAAATGACAAACAATTATGAGCAAATGCGAACAATGTATCGTCAGAGAATTTAGCTCTTTAAAAGCACTTACTAAAGACGAATTACTAAAACTTTCAGACTGTAAAACATCCCATACCATTAAAAAAGGAGCGGTTATATTTGAAGAGGGAGAAAATGTAAATGGTATTTATTGCATAAAAGATGGCATTTGTAAACTGACTAAACTCAGTGCGAATGGTAAAGATCATATTGTAAAATTAGTTACAAAAGGAGAATTATTAGGGCAACGCTCTATGATTAGTGATGAACCCGTAAACCTAAGCGCTATAGCTCTCGAAGACATGCAGGTTTGTTTTATTCCAAAGTCAGAGGTGATGGGATATTTTGACAAAAACAATCAGTTTTCCATGAATGTCATGAAAACGATTTGCGGAGACTTAAAAGAAGCAGATGAACTTATGGTCAAATTAGCCCAAAAAACAGTCAAAGAAAGATTAGCAGAAACACTTCTTTATTTGCATCATACCTTTGGTGAAAATGAAGATAAATCCTTAAAAATACAACTTTCCAGAGATGAATTGGCCAGTATGATTGGTACAGCCACTGAAAGTTGCATTCGTTTATTATCTGATTTCAATAAATTAGGATTGATTGAGTTAACTGGTAAAAAAATAGTTTTAAAAGATCTTACTCAACTTAAAAAACTAGCAGATTAATCACACTCATATTATTCTTTCTTATTCATAACAAAATAATATACTGGAATTCCAAACGCCACAATACACAATCCTAATCCTGTATTGAAGGTATCATAAATCAATAAGGTGAGACAAATTGCCACTGTAACTACAATATAAAGTGCAGGTACAAATGGATAACCAAAGGCTTTGTAGGGTCTATCGGCATTAGGTTCTTTTTTTCGAAGGATGAAAACACCCAGAATCGTCAAGATATAAAACAGCAACGACGCAAAAGTAGCATACGTCAATAAATCACCAAACTTTCCAGATATACAAAGCACACAAGCCCAAATACATTGTACCCACAATGCTTTGGCAGGAACTTGGTTTTTATTTAATTCCGTCGCTTGTTTGAAGAACAATCCATCTTTTGCCATAGCAAAAAATAATCGTCCTCCCGAAAGAATCAATCCGCTATTGCAACCAAAGGTAGAAACCATAATTAAAGCAGCCATAACAAAAACACTCACATTTCCCATAATCATGCTAGCTGCAGCAGCTCCTACTCTATCATTACTGGCAAACATGATTCCATTGCTGGCAATATTGGCAGCGTTTGGAGTTCCTTGCATAGGCAGCAAAGCCAAATAAGCAACATTCGCTAAAACATAAATAATGGTTACTATTAAGGTTCCAAGAAATAAACTTCGCGGAATATTCTTTTTGGGTTCTTTAATTTCACCTGCTATAAAAGTTACATTATTCCAAGCATCACTAGAAAACAAGGAATTGATTATTGTGGCTCCAGCAGCGCCAAGAAGTGCCATTCCTGCTAGTTTTGTTACTGTAATTGTTCCGTCAGGATTGACAACCGTTTTACTGGCTTCCCACATATTTGCAAAATTATTGGACAAAACATTTGTTTGTAAACCAACATACAATCCTAAAACAATCAATGCAAAAAGTGCTATTAATTTAGCCGAAGTAAAGATCAACTGAACTGTTTTTCCGCTTTCGACACCTTTAGTATTGATGTAAGTAAGCAAAATTATACTAAAAATAGCCAATACTTTTTGGTACGAAAAAACAAAGTTAGAACCAACTGTAAACAGTGTTTGGTCTAAAACAGGAAAAAAGATAGCAGCGTAATTAGCAAAAGTAACTGCAATGGCAGCGATGACTCCAGTTTGAATTACCGTGAAAACAGTCCAACCGTACAGAAAAGAAACTAATCGACCATAAGCGCGTTGAATATAAACAAACTGTCCGCCCGCATTAGGCATCATTCCTGCTAATTCGCCATAACTCAATGCTGCAGCCACTGTGATTAATCCGGTTACCAACCAAATAACCAATAACCAAGCAGCAGAACCAATATCTCTTGCCATGGCGGAGGTAACAATGAAAATCCCGGATCCTATCATGGAACCCGCAACTAAACTCGTGGCATCTATTAATCCTAATGAACGTTTTAACTCGGTTTTATTTTCTGACATTGGATAATTTAATTATTTAAAACTGGATACTAATCCCGAAGTATCGGGACTGAAATCTGAGCACTGATTACTAAATACTGAACACTACAACTTCTTCGCTTCTTCCCAAAAAACATCCATTTCAGCTAAAGTCATGTCCATTAGGGGTTTTCCTAATTCTCCTGCTTTGCTTTCCAAATATTGAAAGCGCTTAATGAATTTTTTATTGGTACGTTCCAAAGCATCTTCGGGATTTACATTCAGAAATCGGGCATAATTGATCATTGAAAATAAAACATCTCCAAACTCAGCTTCAATTTTATCGTGATCTCCCGCTTTAACCTCAACTTGTAACTCTTCTAATTCCTCTTGAACCTTATCCCAAACTTGATGTGATTCCTCCCAATCAAACCCAACACCTTTCACTTTATCCTGAATGCGACTGGCTTTGACTAATGCTGGCAGACTTCTTGGAACACCTTCTAAAACCGATTTTTTACCTTCTTTCAGTTTTAGTTTTTCCCAATTCTGTTTTACTTCCTCTTCGTCTTTTACCACAACATCACTGTAAATATGCGGATGACGGTGAATCAGTTTATCACAAATTTCATTACATACATCAGCCATATCAAAATCATTGGTTTCGCTTCCTATTTTGGCATAAAAAATAATATGCAATAACAAGTCTCCTAATTCCTTTTTGACTTCGTTTAAATCGTTATCTAAAATTGCATCTCCTAATTCGTAGGTTTCTTCAATAGTTAAATGACGCAATGTTTGCATGGTTTGCTTCTTGTCCCACGGACATTTTTCACGCAAATCATCCATGATGTCTAATAATCTTTCGAAAGCTTGCAATTGGTTTTGTCTTGAATTCATTAGAAATGGTTTTTGGTAAAAATAAAAAAATCCTGTTCAGAAAATAGCTGAACAGGATTAAATATTATTTTTAAGTAGTATTACTCTTTTTTAGCTTTTGCTTTTTTAGCAGGAGCTACTGTCTCTTCAACAGCAACAAGTGCTTCATCAGCTGGTTTTTCTTCGCTAGTAGCTGGTGCTTCATCAACAACTAATCCTTTTGCTTGAAGCATATTGTACCAATTTAAAACTTTTTTGATGTCAGAAGGATATACTCTTTCTTCGTCATAATCAGGTAAAATTTCTTTGAAATAAGCCGTTAATGTAGCATTGTCTTCTTTATGTGAAATTGCTTGCCCTTTATTTTCTTTATCAGCAATTTTTTGCATGATTTCAGCTAATGGTTTTTCGCCTTCGTACGTATAAATTGAAATTTCAGACAATAAACTTACATTGCTTTTTAGGTTTACTGTAATTTTTTTTCCATCTAATAATGATTCAGCAACAAACCCAGTGCGTGTTTGTACTCTTAATACATATAAACCTGGTTTCCCAGAAATGGCTAATATTTTTTCTAAATTCATGTTTTGTGTAATTATTATTAAGAATTTGACTTATTTTTTTTTCAATTAGAACCAAAAATCATACCAAGATAAAGTTGTTAAAAACGTTCTTATCTTCCTTTTTTAGCAAAAAATTTCATTCGGTAGTCTTGAAATGTTTTTCCTTCTAAAATATTTTTTAACTTCTTTTGAATTAATCGTTTTTTTAATGACGAAATTTTATCGGTGAATAAAACTCCTTCAATGTGATCGTATTCATGTTGAATTACTCTAGCAATCAATCCGTCAAACACTTCGGTTTTCATAACAAAATCCTCTTCGCAATATTCAAGTGTTATAGTTGGATTTCTATAAACATCTTCTCTAACATCCGGAATACTCAGACAACCTTCGTTAAAACTCCATTCTTCACCTTCTTCTTTTATCATTTTAGCATTGATAAAAGTTCTTTTGAATCCATTTAATTCTTTTTGTTTTGTATCGTCTAATTCCTCATCATCACTAAAAGGGGTTGTATCAATTACAAATAAACGAAGTGCCAATCCTACTTGAGGTGCGGCAAGACCAACACCATAGGCATTATACATTGTTTCGTACATATTAGCAATTGTTTCTTTCAAATTAGGATGTTCTGGTGAAAGAACCTCGCCTACTTTTCTTAAAACTGGATCACCGTATCCTATAATTGGTAAAATCATTGTTTTTATATTAAGTATTATCTACTGGAAATTAGGAATAAGTTGTCCTTAAATTCAGTCTGCAAAAATAGTAAAAAAATAGACAATGAATAATCCTGAATTGATTATTAGTATTTTTTTACCATTTAGACAAAAACAGCACTATTTATTCTTTTAATGAGTCGCTCAATTCTTACCTTTGCTTGTAATCCAATTATATGATTTACAAAATCCGAAAATTTACCGATAGTACTTACTTTACTAATGCTTTAAAAGTAACCATAGCAGCAGTTATTCCGGTTATAGTGCTTTCTTTTTTGGGCAATTTCGAAATAGGTTTTACTATAGCTTTAGGTGCATTTTTTACTTATCCGAGTGATATTCCTAGTAATCTAAAACATAAAATAAATGGTATTCTGGTTACAGCTTTACTTGTTGCAGGTGTCAATATAGTAGTGAATATTATTTATCCCTATTCCTTTATCTTCTATCCGTTTTTGGCGGTGTTACTGTTTTTAATAGCACTGATTTCTGTTTATGGACAACGGGCTACAATGGTATCTTTCTCCGCCTTAATATCGGTTTCATTGGCCTTTGCCAATATCAATACTGGCTGGGCAATGGTTCAACATGCTCTTTTACTATTATCTGGAGGATTATTCTATCTCCTAATTTCCCTTATTTTTAATTATGTAAGACCCCATCGCTACATTGAACTACAAATTGCAGAATGCATCAAACTTACCGCAAAATATTTAAAACTAAGAGGTGATTTATGGACGATTGATGCCGATAAAAAAGCCATTATTGAAAAACAATTACACCTTCAGGTAGCCCTAAACACTATTCGGCAAAACATTAGAGAGGTATTGATTAGTAGTCATACTTCATCTGGTTCTTCTAATCAAAACCGAAAGATGCTGATTGTTTTTATTTCATTGATGGAAATCCTGGAACTCGCATTAGCCACTTCATTCGACCATGATAAATTACATCAAAAATTTGACGATCATCCAAAGGTATTATTGACCTATCAAAAACTAGCCTACAATCTTGCCTCAAGTTTAAAAAAACTATCTAAAAGCGTACAAAACCAAACTAAATACATTTCTAAGCATACTTTACAAAGTGACTTGTATCATTTACAACTGGCCATTACTGATTATGAAAATGATTTAGGAAAAATTCCTGCTTCTGAAGGTGTTTTTATGCTAACCACTATGCTACAATATGCAGAAAAACAAGTGGAGAAAATAAAAATTGTTGAGCGTTCTTTTACGCTAGCCTATAATTCACAGGATTTTAAAGAAAAGGACAAAGACTTAGAAAAATTCCTCACGCCCCAATATTATCCTTTGAGTACTTTGACTGAAAACCTCAGTTTCTCTTCCACCATTTTCAGGCATTCGCTGCGACTAACCTTAACATTATTGATTGGTTTTATCATTGGAAACATACTGCCTTTTCATAATGTCTATTGGATTTTATTGACAATTATAGTAATTATGCGCCCTGGATATGGCCTAACGAAACAACGGTCTTTTCATCGAATTTTTGGCACAATACTAGGTGGATTAATCGCTTTTGGGATTCTTTCATTCCTACACGACAACATCGCCATCAGTGTACTTGCTATTATCAGCATGCTTTTAGGGTTTTCATTCACCCAAATAAATTATAAAGTCAGTGCCACATTTGTAACCATGTATGTTGTTTTCATTTACGGAATATTAACTCCCAATATTGGTGATGTCGTTCAATATAGAATACTCGATACCATTGTAGGTTCCGCATTAGCTTTTCTTGCCAATCACTTTTTATGGCCTTCCTGGGAATTTTTAAATATTCCGTCGCATATAGAAAAAGCGATTGTTGCAAATCAAAATTACCTAAAGGAAATCTCTTTTTTTTACAATAAAAAAGGAACTGTTTCTACCTCGTATCGTTTAGCTCGAAAAAATGCTTTTATCGAAATTGGTAATTTAATGGCTTCTTTCCAAAGAATGGTTCAGGAACCAAAATCAAAACAAAAGCAGTTGCCACAAGTCTATAAACTAGCTGTACTGAATCATTCCTTGCTATCCTCATCAGCTTCGCTAGGAACTTACATCCAATCACACAAAACCACATCTGCTTCTGAAGCGTTTAATGTTGTAGTAGACACCGTTATTAGAAATCTAGATAACGCGATTTCACTTTTGAAAGTAAACGATTTACACCTAAAAAAAGATCTTCCAAAAGAAGATTTAGCCATGCGTTTTTCAGAATTAAAAAACAGTATAGAAAAAGAATTAAAAGCAGGAATTGCTATTGATGAAGAAGCGTTTAAATTGAAAATGCAAGAAGCACAATTAGTTATTGAGCAATTAATCTGGTTGACTAATCTCTCTGAAAATATTTTCAAAACGACAAAAGAATTAATGGAATCGTAAAGAAAAAAGCGCCAGAATTAGAGAAAATCTAAAATCTAGCGCCTTTTGTTACAAAGTTACTTTTACTAATTTTTCAGTTTCAAAACTGAAGAGGTATTTTTTCTTACTTCTTCTAATAAATCTGGATTATCATTCAAAGTCTGACCATATGAAGGAATCATAGCTTTTAATTTATCCTGCCATTCTGGAGTTTCTATTTCGTCTTTAAAACACCTTCCTATTAAATCCACCATAATAGAAACAGCAGTTGAAGCGCCTGGAGATGCTCCTAACAAAACAGCTAAAGATCCATCTGCAGTTGTGATTACTTCGGTTCCAAACTCTAATATTCCACCTTCTTTTTCATCCTTTTTTATGACTTGAACACGTTGTCCTGCACGTTCTAAAACCCAATCTTTAGACCTTGCACCAGGAACATATTCTCTCAATGCATTAATTCTGTCTTTAGGAGACTGACGCACTTGCTCAATCAAGTATTTTGTAAGTGGGATATTTTTAATACCAGCAGCAATCATGGGAATGATATTATCAGGTTTTATGGATAATGGCAAATCAGAATAAGAACCATTTTTTAAAAATCGAGTAGAAAAACCTGCAAAAGGTCCAAAAAGTAGTTGCTTTTCACCATTTATCATTCGGGAATCAATATGTGGAACTGACATAGGGGGCGCACCCACACTCGCTTTTCCATATACTTTTGCTTGATGTTTAGCAATCACCTCAGGATTGGTACATTTTAACCACTGTCCGCTCACAGGGAAACCGCCATAGCCTTTTCCTTCTGGAACGTTTGCTTTTTCTAATAATGGCAATGAACCGCCACCAGCTCCAATAAAAACAAATTTAGTGTATGCTTTTCTTTTTTGGCCTGTAGCCAAATCAGTAATTTTTATTCTCCACGATTTATCTTCACGTTGTCTCAATTTTTGAACTTCATGATTAAAATACATCGTAACTCCATCCAATTTAGCCAAATAATTAAAAATATTTCGGGTTAATTCTCCAAAATTCACATCAGTTCCAATAGCCATTGACGTTGCAGCAACTTTTTCAGATTCATTTCTACCTTCCATAACAAGAGGCATCCATTCTTTTAATTGAGCAAAATCAGTACTGAAAACCATTTGTTTAAAAAGAGGATTCGAATGTAAAGCCTCAAATCTTGTTTTAAGGTATTCTACATTTTTTTCTCCCCAAACAAAACTCATGTGAGGAATACTTTTAATGAAATTTTCAGGTGATGAAACTTTATTTTGTTGCACTAAATAGGCCCAAAACTGTCTGGAAACCTCGAAAGATTCTGCAATACTTATTGCTTTTTTTGGATTGATGCTTCCATCTTCACTTTCTGGAGTATAATTAAGCTCACAAAAAGCAGAATGTCCCGTTCCTGCATTATTCCATGCATCAGAACTTTCGGCAGCAGCAATATCTAATCTTTCGTAAATTTCAATCTTTATATCTGGTTGTAACTCTTTTAGGATTAAGCCAAGAGTGGCGCTCATTATTCCAGCTCCTATAAGAACTACATCACTTTGCGAACGAATGGTTGTATCGGGCATAACAAAATTTTAAAGTGCAAATATACTTTATATATGTAAAAAAAATGTAACAAATTATTGTTAAAAAGTAAGGAATTACAAATCTACTTTAGAGTATTGCTATGGAATTCGAGTTGGGTTTTAAAACAATTTTCGAGTTAAATAATCCTGAAGCATTATCGTTGCCGAAATCTCATCAATAAGCCCTTTGTTTTGTCGCTGTTTCTTGCTAAGACCACTGTCAATCATGGTTTGAAAAGCCATTTTTGAAGTAAAACGTTCATCTACCCGAATTACTTTCATATCTGGAAAATGATTGGTAAAATGAGTTACAAAACCTTTGATGATAGAAGCACTTTCTGAAGGTTCTCCATTCATTTGTTTGGGTTCACCAATGAGTACGGCCTCAACTTTTTCTTTAGCAAAATAATCTTTCAAAAAAGCAATTGCAGTTGGTGATGGAATAGTAGTTAAACCTGAAGCTATGATTTGCATTTCATCAGTAACGGCTATTCCTGTACGTTTTTGACCGTAATCTATGGACAGAATTCTTGGCATTTTATGTGGGTTGAAATTCTAATCTAATTATCTCTAGAACTAATGTATGTCTTATGCAAAGATAAAATATTTTAGACTTGAAAAACAATGCTTAATCATTTATGATAATTACAAATTTCACTCCTTTAGTTTTAATCGTTACAAAAAGAAAACACTACGAAGTTAAATATGTAACATTATTCAAATCAATTTGCATTTTTGATTTTAGTTAAAAAACATATCTTTGCTAAAAATCTAACTAAAATGAATCCATTACAAACAATTATAGAACAAGCTTGGGAAAACCGTGCATTGTTGCAAGAAACTACAACAACTGATGCTATCAGAGAAGTTATCGAATTATTAGACACTGGAAAATTACGTGTGGCTGAACCAGTTGATGAGGGATGGCAAGTAAACGAATGGGTTAAAAAAGCGGTAGTGATGTATTTCCCTATTCAAAAAATGGAAACATTAGAATCTGGAATTTTCGAATACCATGACAAAATGTTATTGAAAAGAGGCTATGCCGAAAAAGGAATTCGTGTAGTACCAAATGCGGTAGCACGTTATGGCGCCTATATTTCAAGTGGTGTAATTTTGATGCCTAGCTATGTAAACATTGGTGCCTATGTAGACGAGGGAACAATGGTGGACACATGGGCAACCGTAGGAAGTTGTGCTCAAATTGGTAAAAACGTACATTTAAGCGGCGGTGTTGGTATTGGTGGTGTTCTAGAACCTTTGCAAGCAGCTCCGGTAATTATTGAAGACGGTGCTTTTATTGGTTCCCGTTGTATCGTAGTGGAAGGCGTTCACGTTGGGAAAGAAGCGGTTCTTGGTGCCAATGTTTGTTTGACTGCATCCACAAAAATAATTGATGTTACAGGTGAAACTCCAGTTGAAATGAAAGGTTATGTTCCTGCTCGTTCCGTTGTAATTCCAGGAAGCTATACTAAAAAATTCGCTGCAGGTGAATTCCAAGTGCCTTGCGCTTTAATCATTGGAACTCGTAAACCTTCAACAGATTTGAAAACGTCGTTGAATAATGCTTTACGCGAATATGATGTAGCGGTATAATAAGAATTTAAATTAGTAGCATTTTATTTTTTTGCCATAAATCAGATTCCCAAAAAACGAGGGAATATCTTAAACTAAGCTACCCTATGAGTGAAAAAACTTCGACTTTTCAGCTTGATGCAGTTATTCCATGGGTTAATGGTAACGACAAAAAATGGCAAGAACAATTAAATAACTACTTAACCGTTAAAATAGATTTTACTAATAAGAAAGAAAGTGTTCGGTTTAATTCTATAGGTGAGATCGATATTGCTATCAAATCCATTATAAAATACGCTCCTTTTTTTAAAAACATATACTTAATTACTGATGATCAACAACCTGAAGCTTTTGAATCGCTAAAAGCTTTGGGTAAATCATCAGGAATTAATTTGGAATTAATTGATCATAAAGTGTTATTTAAAGGGTATGAGGAATTTTTACCGTGTTTCAATTCCTGCTCTATAGAATCTTTACTTTTTAATATTCCAAAATTATCAGAACATTTCGTTCTTTTTAATGATGATTTCTTTATCATGAGAGATGCAAATGTTTCTGATTTTTTTACCAACGGAAAACCAATAATCAGAGGGAACTGGAAAACATTTAACGAGGACAGAATGTACAGAAAAATGTATCATAATCTACTCGCATCAATGGGGAAATATGTACCTAAAAAAGGCATTAGCTATAAAGAATTGCAACAAAATGGTGCGAAATTAGCTGGAACCGACAAATACATCAGAAGATTTCACTCTCCATACCCTATAAGAAAATCGACTATAGCTGCTTTTTTTAAAAATTACGATGTAAAAAACAATATACAATATAGATTTCGAGATAAAAACCAATTTATAATATGCTCATTATCCGATCATCTAGAAATTAAAAACAATACTTACGATTTTCAAAAGAATACTAAATTATCTTATTTTCGATCCTACAAAAACCACTTAGTGGTGATGCTTAAATTATTTTGGTTTGACATTAATAAAAACAAAGTATTCATGACATTTCAAAGTTTAGAAATGGCAGATAACAAAACACAATCTTATATTTTAAATTGGTTGCATAAAAAACTTTAAGGATTAAATACCAAAACCGTAAGCAAACAAAAAAATTGTTTAAATCCTTAACTTGTTCTTCAAGTAAACAAATTGTACTACAAATTCAACAAAAATTTAAATACATTTTAGCAACTATAGAAAACGAGTGTTATAGATATTTAAAGAATATTTTTTACAAGCATTACTATTAGTCAAAAAAAGCGTTAGTATTATTGGCTATTGCCATTTCCATAAGAGTATGTAAACTGATATTAAACCGAATAATAGCATTATAACATCAGACATTTTTGGTATTAAAAATTTAACAATTCTATAAAATTGTTTTTATCCTACATCATTTTCTTTACCTTTGAAAAATTACAATTATTTAAAAATAAATCATGAAGATCATTATTCTTGCTGCTGGTATGGGCTCTAGACTTGGAAACCCATTTCCAAAACCGCTAACCCCTTTGAAAAACGGAAAAAGCATTATGGAAACCCAACTTGAAAATATAACTTCAAAATACAATATTGACAATATCAATGTGGTTGTAGGGTTTAAAAAAGACCTCATTATGGAGCGTTTTCCTGAATTAACCTACATCTACAATCCGTTTTTTGACAGAACCAATACCTCAAAAAGCCTACTAAAAGCATTAAAGAAAAACATTGACAAATCGGTTTTATGGATGAATGGAGATGTTGTTTTTGACAAATTACTCTTAAACATACTAAAACCATACATTAAGTCAAATCAATCTTTTGTTGCTGTAAACACTAGTAAAGTTGCTGATGAAGAAGTAAAATATACCTTAAAAGACGACTACATCGACCAACTTTCTAAAACGGTAGAAAATGGTCTTGGAGAAGCCGTAGGAATCAATTTTATCTCATCAAATGATATAAAAAGCTTCATCAACAGACTTGAAGAATGTGATGACAATGATTATTTTGAAAGAGGATTAGAACTAGCAATTGAAAAGGACAATCTTAAAATTAAAGCTGTAGATATTTCAGCCTATAATTGTATGGAAATTGACTTTATAGAAGATTTAGAAAATGTCAATAATATGTTGTAAACATGAAGTGTATTCTTTTTTGTCAAAATAATTATGCTTTTGGAATTCTTGAACCTATAAAAACCTATTGTGAAAATAATGGTCATGAGTATATTTGGTATATTAATGACAAAATAATTCATGATTTTCCGTTTAAAGAGGAGAAACACACTTCGTCTATTACTGAATTAAAAAACTTTGAAAGTGATGTACTATTTGTACCAGGCAACGAAGTTCCTTATTATTTAAGAGGACTGAAAGTTCAAATATTTCATGGATTAGCTGGTGAGAAAAAAGGACATTTTAGAATTCGTCATTATTTTGACTTATACTTAACTCAAGGACCTTACTTCACAGAACGATTTAAGAAATTAAAATCGATTCATAAAGACTTTGATATTATTGAAACTGGCTGGCCCAAATTAGATATTTACGGGACAGACAAATCAGCTTTTGAACAAGAAAAAAAAGAATTACTAGAAAAGCATAACGCAAAAAAAATCCTGCTTTACGCTCCTACATTTTCTCCTAAACTGACTTCCGCGCCATTTTTAAAGGAGCAAATAAAGGCGTTATCAGAGCATAAAGACTATTTGATTTTATTAAAGTTTCATCCTTTAATGGACGAATCGTGGATTCAAATCTATACCGATTTAGCCCGTGAAATTACTAATATAATTTTTGAAACAGAAAAAAATATTATCAAATTTTTATTAATTTCTGATCTACTCATTAGCGATACATCTTCTGTAATCTATGAATTTTTATTGCTCGACAAGCCTGTTATAACATTCAATAACATATCAGAACAAATACTTTGGCAAAATAGTTCCCACTATGATGAACTCTTATCATTAGTGGAGAAAAACCTTAATGAAGATCCATATTCAAAAGAGCGCAAATTTATTTTTGAAAATTACCATCCTTATAATGATGGACAATCAGCAAAAAGAATGGTAGAGGCAGTTGCCGATTATATCCAAAAAAATGGAGTACCCGAAAAACGCAAAATTTCAATATTAAGAAGATTTAAAATCAACTCCATTTTCAAAAAATAGAGCTATACTAATAGAAAAACGGTCTAAAAGAACATGCCATTAAGCGCCTTGATTATAACGAAGAACGAAGAACATAATATTGCATCCGTTATAGAAAATTTGAATATTGCAGATGAAATTATCGTCGTGGATTCTTTTAGCACAGACAAGACCATAGCCATTGCGTCTAGTTACAATAATGTGAAGATCGTCCAACATCATTTTGAAAATTATGCCACACAACGCAACTATGCCGTTAGATTAGCTAAGAATTCTTGGATTCTTTTTTTAGATGCTGACGAAAGGTTAACTCCAGAACTAAAAGAGGAAATACTGAAAACAATTCAATCAAAAGAGGCGTTTTCAGCCTATTATTTCTACAGAACTTTTATGTTTAAAAACACAAGAATACGATTTTGCGGTTCCCAAACAGATAAAATTTTCAGGCTTTTCAAGAAAGAAAATGCCCATTATAATTTAGAAAAAATTGTTCATGAAAAATTAATTGTAACAGGAAAAACTGGCACGTTAAAGAATAAACTAATCCATTATTCCTATAGAAATTATTCTGATTACAAGCAAAAAATGATTTTTTACGGAAAACTAAAGGCTAAAGAAGCATTCAAAAATGGAATCAAGCCTACTTTTTTTCATTTTTACATTCGCCCTATGTACCTATTCCTAAATAAATACCTCTTTAGATTGG
Source organism: Flavobacterium sp. KS-LB2 (assembly GCF_036895565.1). Taxonomy (NCBI): domain Bacteria; kingdom Pseudomonadati; phylum Bacteroidota; class Flavobacteriia; order Flavobacteriales; family Flavobacteriaceae; genus Flavobacterium; species Flavobacterium sp. KS-LB2. The sequence continues at coordinate 2,263,096 of NZ_CP145904.1, forward strand.
GTTTTTTAGATGGTAAAAATGGAATTATTATTTGTTATTTGAAAGCCTTCAGTGTGTACACTCGCTTTCAGGAATTAAAAAAAATGAATTCAAATTAAGATTTCCAAAACTTGAGCTTCTTTTTCAATCTCTTTTTGCGGGCAAATTTATAGTGAAACTCATTAGTAGCTTGCCACATTTTTTCAAAAATTAAACTACTGGACTCTGAATAATATTTAGAATATTCATCACTCATTATCGCAATCATTTCTTTCTTTGGTGTAAGCCTGCTTAAATTTTTCATTCGTTGATCAAAATCCATAGATTTATGAAAATTCATTCTATTTAAATCTACCAAAAAGAAATCATATTGATTTTCATTGCCTTTTTTAATCAATGTATTTCCTGGGGAATGGTCTAAAAACTCAATGCCTTTTTGATGTAAATCGAATGAAAACTTAGAAAACTGACGCAAAATATTTTCAAAATCAGGATAATTGGGGTCATTTACCAATTCTCTAAAAGTCAAATCCGCTTGAAGGTGTTCGCTGCAATAATAACTATCCATCAAACCTAGCCAATCATAATTTTCAAAATACGCTATGGGTTGTGGAGTCCCAATTTCATTTTCGAGCAATTTATTTGCATACTCATAAGAACGTCTGGCTTTAGATTTTCTAAAATATTTATAGGCTATTTTATTAATTAAATGTGGTTTTTTGAATGATTTAATATTCATCATTTTACCTTCTAATTCAAATAACTTTATAGTATTGCGCTTACCATCTCCAAAAAGAGTTCCTTTTTGATAAAAACTACTAACATCATTACTAATTTCTTTTTCAAACGTTTTAAAAGATGGATTCAAAATATATTTCATAAAGACTCGAATTAAACTACTACAAAAGTAAGTATTGCGGTTCAGACTTCAAATTTTAAAAGTGATTTACTCAAAACGATTGTTTACATGACAAAAACTATTTTCTTTATATCATATCCAAAATTCAAAAAAGTAAACCTTTAAATATATTTGGATTACAAACCACAAATGAAGTATTTTTACACTCTGGAAATTACATTAGTTTTAGGAAATTAAAACTTATCCACAAAAATAAAAATATGGAAAACATCAACGAAGAAGTACACAAAGCCTACGAAATCATAAAAGAAGGCGGAATCATTCTCTATCCTACTGACACTGTTTGGGGAATTGGTTGTGACGCCACAAATGCTGAGGCTGTTGCCAAAATATACAAACTCAAACAAAGAGCCGAAACCCAAAGTATGATTGTTTTGATGAATGGCGAAAAAATGATGTATAATGTTTTCAAAGACATTCCTGAAGTAGCATGGCAAATTATCGACTTGTCTGAAAATCCAACCACTCTAATTTTAGATAATCCTAGAAATGTAGCACCAAATATTATATCAGCAGATAAATCTCTTGGAATTCGTATTGTAAAAGAACCGTTTTGCTTTAAACTAATGGAAAAGATGAAAAAACCATTGGTTTCAACCTCGGCAAACATCTCTGGACAGCCAACTCCTATTGCCTTCAAAGATATTAATCCCGAAATTATAAAAGGTGTAGACTATGTTGTAAATTTACATCGCGAAAAAATTGGAGGAAAACCTTCAACAATAATAAAATTAACGAATGATTCTCAGGTGAAAGTGATTCGAAAGTAAAATTTTACCGCAAATTCGCAAATTTTTTTTAGTCTACATGGAAGAATACATTTATAAAGATGAAAATTACACAATAGTAGGCATTCTGTTTGAAGTGCATAAAAATCTCGGAAAAGGTTTTTCTGAAATAGTGTATAAAGATGCTATTGAATATGAATTTCAGCAACAAATTATTCCATACCAAAGAGAAAAAGAGTTTTCTGTTTATTACAAAGACACTATTTTAAAACATAAATTTTATGCAGATTTTGTGGTTTACGATAAAAATATTCTCGAAATAAAAACCGTTGATTGTTTCAACAACAATCATTATAACCAATGTTTAAACTATTTAAAAGTCTCTAAAAGTAAACTTGCAATACTTGCCAATTTTAACTTAACATCATTAGAATACAAACGCATCATAGATTCAAAAAAATAATTTGCGAATTTGCGGTCATCAAAAATATGAATTACAAATCAGCCTTAAATAATAAGATATTCGAAGTCATTTCTCAAGCTTCCCAAGAACTTAACGTTGAAAGTTACGTGATTGGAGGTTTCGTGCGAGATTTGCTTTTGAAAAGAGACTTCAAAAAAGACATTGATATTGTTGCCGTGGGCAGCGGAATCGAATTGGCTTTGCACGTTTCAAAACTACTTCCTAACAAACCAAAAGTTCAAGTTTTCAAAACCTATGGAACAGCGATGTTGCGTTTTGAAGATACTGAAATTGAGTTTGTAGGTGCTAGAAAAGAATCGTATCATTTTGAAAGTCGGAATCCAGTAGTAGAAAACGGGACGCTTGAAGACGACCAAAATCGCCGTGATTTTACGATAAATGCATTGGCTTTATCTTTAAATAAAGAAAATTTTGGAGCGCTTTCAGACCCTTTTAATGGCTTAGCCGATTTAAAAAATAAAATAATAAAAACACCGTTGGATCCAGATCTGACTTTTTCTGATGATCCGTTGCGCATGTTGCGAGGCATTCGTTTTGCGAATCAATTAGGGTTTGAAATCGAAGAAAATTCGTTGAATTCTATAACCAAAAACGCAGAACGAATCAAAATTATTTCTGGAGAGCGCATTGTGGATGAACTGAACAAAATCCTTTCTACCGATAAACCTTCAGTAGGATTTTTGCTTTTGTTCAAAACAGGCCTTTTGGATATTATTTTACCAGAATTGACCGCTTTGAATCAAGTTGAAGAAATTGAAGGACACACACATAAAAACAATTTTTATCACACGCTTGAAGTTGTTGACAATATTTGCCCACATACTGATGATGTTTGGTTGCGCTGGTCTGCATTATTGCACGACATTGGAAAAGCACCCACAAAACGTTTTAATAAAAAACAAGGCTGGACTTTTCACGGACATGAATTTCTGGGTGGAAAAATGGCAAAAAAAATATTTGAACGCTTACACATGCCATTGAATCACAAAATGAAATTTGTGCAAAAAATGGTCATGATGAGTTCGCGCCCGATAGTTTTATCGCAAGATACCGTTACAGATTCTGCTGTACGTCGTTTGGTTTTTGACGCTGGTGAAGATGTTGAAAATTTAATGACACTTTGTGAGGCTGATATTACAACCAAAAACCCTAATAAATTCAAAAAATACCACAATAACTTTATAATTGTTCGAAAGAAAATTGTAGAAGTAGAAGAACGCGATCAAGTACGTAATTTTCAACCGCCAATATCAGGTGAAGAGATTATGGAAAAATTCAATTTAAAGCCTTCAAAAGAAATAGGAATGCTAAAAGAAGCCATAAAAGAAGCTATTCTGGAAGGAGAAATTCCAAATGAATATGAAGCAGCCTATGAATTCATGCTAAAAAGAGCAGCGAAAATTGGATTAAAGATTAACGCTTGTTGAATTAACAATTAATTACATTTCAAATATCTTTGCATAAATTAATTTCAAATAATGAAAAAAGAGAATAATTACGTTATCATTTGGTTGTTATCAGGATGCTTATTATTGTTTATGATGGTTGTAGTGGGAGGAATTACCCGATTGACCAATTCTGGTTTATCAATGACCGATTGGCATTTAGTAACCGATACTTTTCCGCCTTTAACTGAAGAAAAATGGTCTCACGCTTTTGAAGAGTATAAAAAATTTCCAGAATATCAAAAAATCAACATACACAACGATTTTACACTCAGTGACTATAAATTTATTTATTTCTGGGAATGGTTTCACCGTTTTATAGGAAGAATAATTGGGTTAGCATTTATTGTACCATTCATCTATTTCTTATTCAAGAAACGTCTTTCTAGCGGAACCATCAAAAAATGTGTTGTTTTACTTTTAATGGGTGGTTTCCAAGGATTTTTAGGCTGGTTTATGGTACGAAGCGGATTAATTGACAATCCAGATGTAAGTCATTTTAGATTGGCATTACACCTGACATTCGCCTTTATAACCTTTGCCTATACGCTGTGGGTAGCTTTGGACTTAATCTATCCAAACAAAGTAGCTGTCATACTACCCTTGCGGAAATTAGCACGTATTTCGTTAGTATTTTTACTATTACAAATAATCTACGGTGGGTTTGTTGCCGGATTAAATGCAGGTTTAATTCACAATCACTGGCCATTAATGAGCGACGGACAATTCATTCACGACAGTGTGTTTATTGAAAAAAGCACTTTGTTCTTGAATCTCGTTGAAGGAAAAAGTGGCGTTCAGTTTGTACATCGAACTATGGCATATGTTGTTGTAGGATTAATTCTTGCGCTCTATTTCAGTAGTAAAAAATACGCACTTTCTTTGTTGCAGAAAAAAGGAATCAATATCCTAGTATTAATTGTATTTTTACAATTCACATTAGGTGTTTTCACATTACTTTACCATGTTCCACTTTGGCTGGGATTAGTACACCAAGTAATGGCTTTCTTTTTATTGACAGCAATGACATTTACTTTACATCGATTATCAAAATAAACCACGGACTGAAAGTCCATAAATTTGGTTAGCAGACTGAAATCTGCAAGTTTGAATTACGATTTTTTTACTGCAGATTTGCAAATTTTAAACTATTACAATTGGAATAATTTGCGAATCTGTAGTTTGATTTTTTTTTAGAAGTTAAAGCGAGATGTGTACTGAAAATGCATAGTTTTAAACGATATTTGAAATCAATAAAACACAACAATTATTACACCTGACTATATTGTCACATTTCTTTGTTCATCAACATAAATGTCTAAACTTGCCGCTCAAGATAAATTTTTAGATTTATCAGATTATGGAAGACCATTTGGGAAATTTCTAGCCAATACACTAAAAAATACTCGGTTCACTCCCATCCATGTTACCCTACTTTTTGGAGTTTCAGGATTACTTGCAATTTACTTTATCCTAGAAGGAAGTTATTATTTTGCCGGTTTTTTTATCATTTTAAAATCAATGATCGATGCTGCTGATGGTGAATTGGCAAGAATAAAAAACACGCCTTCTTACACCGGAAGATACTTAGACAGCGTGTTTGATATCATTCTGAATTTTCTTTTTTTGATGACAATTTGTTACGTTTCAAAAACATCATTTTGGCTTACTATTTTAGCTTTTATTGGCATCCAATTACAAGGTACTTTATACAATTATTACTATGTTATTTTAAGAAATAAATCAGTAGGTGGAGATACAACCAGCAAAATTTTCGAATACAAATCCCCTCGTGCTTTACCTGGCGAAACACAAAAATCAGTTGATATTTTATTCCGAATATATACAATTGTCTACGGAACTTTTGACAAAATAATCCACACACTTGACCAAGAAGCGTACAAAGTAAAAACGTTTCCAAACTGGTTCATGACGGTACTTTCAATTTACGGATTGGGTTTTCAACTATTGATAATTGCCGTAATGCTACCAATGGGTTTAATAGAATATATCATTCCATTTTTCATTATTTACACCGCATTAATTTTTGTAATTATTGGCATCCGAAAAGTGTTTTTTAAGGCTTAAAACCTCCATAGATATAATCTATATTAAAAACACAAGTTACACGTTACCATTATTTTAAATAGGAACACTTACAGTAATTATTCAAGACTTGATTTGATTTATTTTATTAACTAAACTCAAAACAAAACTGAATAATGCAATGGGATTTCGCAACAGTTTCTCAAAATTATATAATATTTTTGAAGTTTAAAATAGTCAAATTTGTAATCAACAAATAGTAATTTTAAACTTAGATATTATGCCAAATTCAAAAGAGATTGAAGGAAACTAGAATGAACTAAAAGGCAAACTTAAACAGAAATTTGCCGATTTGACGGATGATAATTTATTATACGATGAAGGAAAAGAAGATGAAATGTGGGGTAAATTACAACAAAAATTAGGCAAGACAGAAAAAGAAATCAAATCATTATTTGATTAATTTCTAAGTTCTAAACGTACTTAAACTGTTTCAATTGCTAGCGTCCAATTTTTCCTTTTTAGTTTTTTTTGAATGCGCTTTGAAACAGTTTTTTTATGCTCTAAAACTACCCAATCCACGTCTTAAAATCGGATACTTTTTCTCTACTCACAATCACCTCTTCCTCTTTATAAGATGGCAAAATAACTTTCAAACGAGAGTTACTGTAGACAACAATTTCTTTGATTGCTTTCAGCGGAATTATAAATTTTCTACTGATTCGAAAGAAATCAGCGGGATCTAATTCCTGTTCCAAAAGTTCCAGCGTGCACTCCATTAAATAATTTCTATTGTCAAAAGTATGCAAATAGGTTCCTTTATTTTCACTAAAAAAACACTCAATTTCATCGGTAGCAATCACCTTTAAATGTTGGCCTATTTTTACCGTAAATCGTTTTTTATAGTTTTTCTCAAATGGATTGGTCAACATCTTTTTAATTTGCTCAAAATCGATTCCAAGGTTTTGAGATTGTAATTCTTGCTTTGGCAAAAGCGACTTGAATTTAGCAACTGCAATTTCAAGATCATCTTCGTCAATGGGTTTCAAAAGATAATCGATGCTATTCAATTTGAAAGCACGAAGCGCATATTCATCATAAGCTGTTGTGAAGATTACGGCACTTTTAATTTCAACTTTCTCGAAAATTTCAAAAGACAATCCATCCGATAATTGAATGTCTAAAAAAATCAAATCCGGATGCTCATTTGTGGAAAACCAATCAATCGCTTCTGCAACAGAATGCAATAGTACCCCCACTTGAATGTTTAGCTTTTCTAATTTTCGTTGCAGTAATCTTGCTGCCGGTTTTTCGTCTTCGATTATGATTGTGGTCATTTACTATTGAATCGTTTATTGGGTTGTTTAATTAAATTAGTACTGAATCCTTGGGTTTTATTCCCATTTTTCACTTTTTTCCTTGTCCATGAATTCCTTTATTTTTTTCTCTTCCCAATTTCTTCCAAAAATAAAATTAGGAATAAAAGTCGAAAGAGCATGTGCTAACAATCCAATTCCCCAAAAGAAAGCCGTAAAGAAATTCTCTATTTTAAAATAACTTTCTCCCGCATCTAAATCTCTAAAGTTAATGAATACGATTAGTAAATTTACCGTTATATACACTATTAAATGCGTATAAAAACCTTTCAATCGTTTAACTTCCCGTTGGGCGGCTGCGTACTTATCTTCCGGCTGGAATTCTCCAAACTCAGAATTATTATTTCTTTTCATTTTGATGTTATTATGTATTTATTATTAAAACAAATTCTATTTTGAGATAAAACTACAGCATTAAGTCCAATTGTCTTTTCTTAAATTTTCCTTATCCATGAACTCTTTGATTTTTTGCTGCTCCCAATTTTCTCCAAAAAACGGCATATAGTTAAAGACTTTCATACCATGAAAAATCACTCCAATTCCCCACCCCAACATAGGCCAAAAAAACCATAAATGCTCCGGAGATGTTACTAAATTTATTACTAGGAGAGCAATATTAAAGACAATATAGGCTGTCAAGTTCCCGTAGAACCCTTTAATTTCTTCCACTTGTTTTTTCGCTTTATAATAGCGTTCATCATTTTTATAAGTATTTTCCATGATTTTTTATTTAAATTTTTAAGCGTTTAAAATTCATTTGATTTCTATTTCCAAGTTTGTCTTTGCTCATCTTTGCGCAAAATCTCTTGGATTTTTCTTTCTTCCCAATTCGAACTGTAACCAAAAACCTTGAAAGCATGCATCGTTAATCCAAATCCCCAACCGGCTGCAGAAAACCAAAACCATTGAAAATGTGGCGAAAACGTTAAATTAATAAAGATTAAAAACGGAATTACGCAACAATAAGAAATCAAGTTTGTGTAAAATCCTTTAAGTGCATCCACTCTTTTTTTGGCGTTGTAATACGCACTATTTTCGTTAATATTTGAAGTTGTTTCCATAACTGTAATTTGTTTTGTCAAAAGCGGTATTTTGACTGTGAATGTTTTCTCATTTTGTACAATCAAGACTTTCCTGTTCGTTATGATTGCATATCTGTTGACAATATTTTGCAACCCAACACCTTGTCTTTCCTGTAAAACTTCTTTCTTCTGATAATCATTTTGAATGGCTAAATAATCGCCTTCCACATAAATTCTAATATGCAAAGGCCTTTGCTCACTAACCACATTGTGTTTAACGGTATTCTCCAATAAAAGCTGCAAAGAAAGTGGTACTACTTTGGCTTCGGCCGAAATGATAGTTGTTGGCAATTCATAAAACAAGCTGTTCTCAAAACGCATTTTCAATAAATTCATATATGTTTTGGCGAAAGCTAATTCTTCTTCAACAGAAACCAGTTCTTTGTCTTTTTGTTCTAATACATAACGGTAAATTTTTGATAGTGAAATTGTAAATCGCTGTGCATTATCTGGATTTTCTTCGATCAAAGAACTCAATACATTCAAACTATTAAACAAAAAATGAGGATCAATTTGATTTTTTAAACTCTCAAACTTAGCGTTAGCGGTTCCCGCTATAATTTTTTGCTCTTTGACTTTGTTCTCATTATAAGCCTTGTAGAAAGCAATGGCGTGTACTGACAACGTCACAAAAAAAGTAATTATGATCGACGCTAAATAATTCGAAGGCTTTTCGTTTGCTAAAAAGTTTTCAAAAGAGTTATTACCGTAAACTACTTCTTCAAAAACATGCAGTAAAAAAATCACTGCTAATGAGACTCCAAAAGAACCTATAAAACCCGTTACCAATCTTTTAATTGAAAATCGATCTACAAAAAAGGCATCTAATTTTACAAAAAGCAACGCATTAGCTCCATAAAGGGAAAACGTGTACAATGCTGTAAAGAAAAAATGTACCAAAAGCCTCTTGTCAAAATGAATTTCACTACCCATAATCACATTAATAACTTCAATTACAATAAATATAATCAGGGTTAGTTTTATTACTTTTTGAAGTTGTTTGTATAGTATATTCATTTCTTTGCTGTTTATTCCGATGCTACAATCCAGAAAAAAAAAATTCTCTTATTTACAATTTTTTTGTGCTGCTAAAGCTCTGTCCAATCCCCATTTTGGAGAGAAAGGTGTTTCCGGTCTAAAAGTAGCAAAAAGTCCAATAGCTTTTTCAATTTGCACACACATTGGTTTAGTGTCTGTACCCCAAAATTTAGCACCGCCTATTTCAAATTCGGCTTTGCCAAAAACAACTCTTGGATTTTCTGGAGCAATTGCTTCTGCTTTTCCGTACAATTCCATAACCGTTCCAGATAATTTTTGTCCGTTTGTCATTGGATCAAAAGCAATCCAAGCGGTGTGAATCATAGCTTGTATAACTAATAATTCGGCATTACTTGGATTTTTATCCATTTCAATATTCAATGCGTTTTGTGCTTTCGAAAGCAATAAATTCATTTGCTCTTTATCTTTTGTTCTAAAAGCAGTCGTCGTATTTACTAATGCCACGTAATAATTAGGCAACCAACTTGTTTTTTCCGCAGCAGCAATTCTTTCAAATAAATCCGAAGCTTCGGTGTTTTTTCCTTCGCCCCATAACTGGAAGGCTTTTCCCATTCCTTGCTCAAATTGCCCTTGAGCAGATACTAAACTACAGATAAAAAATACGATTGTGGTGATAACTTTTGTCATGATTTCTTGGTTTTAAATGGTTATTTTTTTGATGATTGAAACGTTGTGTTATTTATACTTCAAAAGTATCTCAGTTTATATTGGTATAAAATTTAAAAATACTGAACTGTCAATTTTGAAGGATGAATTGTGATTAAGTTGAAAGTCTTAAAGATTTCTCAACTGATTGTCTTTTTTATCGTTGCTGATGGTCCAAAAGAATCCTACAAAGAAAAAACGATCAGCAGTAGGTATAATTTCTTTTCTCTTGTAAAAACCTGTATTATCTGGATTGTTAGCATATTCATAACCAAATACATTCTGAGAACCTAAAACATTAGAAACTGAGAAGTACAAAATCTTTTGTTGGCTCAATAAATACGCCCAATTGAAACTTAAACTGTTGTACGATTTAGTTTTTCCATTCATAAATTTCGTTTCGTTAGGATTGTTATATGGTCGTCCTGAACTGTAGGAATTCGTAAAACCTATTTGAGATTTCCAGTCGTTTATCCAGTATTTCGTAACGATAGACAAGCTGTGATCTGCAACAAAACTTGGTGTGACTTGGGAACTGAAATTTTTATAATCTCTTTCCGTATCGATGTACGAATAGGAAACCCAATATTCTAAGTTTTTAATTGATTTTCCATCTCTCCAAAACAAATCCAAACCTTTCGCATAACCCGAACCAGAATTATTGTAAATGGAATTGTACGCTGCCATTTTAGTGTCAAATTTCACTAAATTACTGTAGTATTTATAATAGGTTTCTGCACGAAACGTTTTTCCATTTTTATTGTATTGGAAATTCAAAATGTAATGTGAAGCTTTTTCACTTTCAAACTGATTGTTGTTAGAATACTTAATATATTCATCGTTTGGAGTTTGGGTAAAATCGCCATAAGCAAATGAAAACTGACTGTTTTTAGCCATTTTATACGCAAATGAAATTCGGGGAGAAATAGCGGTTTCGTTCAGCAAATCATTATTTGAAGCCCTTATTCCAACTTTTGCGGCCCACTTTTTAGAGAAGAAAATATCAGCTTCGGTATAAATAGCTGCAATGTTCGAATCGTACCCATTGGTGAAAACCGAACCTGAATTTTCGTTGAAATCTTCCTTAAATTGAGTCACAAAATAATCCGCTCCAAAGGAAAGTTTCAATCGGTCAGAAAAGCTTTTTTTTAATTTTAATTTCAAATGGGCCGCATTTTCATCATTCGCCACTTTATCTGAATCTAAATTTATTTTGTTGTTGCTGTAGCCATAACTCAATCCAGAAGTAATTTGCCAATTGTTACCAAAAACGCCTTTGTAAGACGAATTCAAATAGAAATTATTGTTATTCAAATCAACTCTGATTTTCTCCGCTGAATTGATGCTTTCCTGATTAATATCAAATTTTGAAGAGTCAAAAGCAGCGTACACTTTCAAAATCCCATTATTGAAGTTATAGCGATACACCGTTTCTCCAGACAACGATTGAAAAGGACTATTCCAATCCACGTTTTGAGAAATTACGGCTTGATAAGGAGCTAAATTAATATAATTCGCATTGACGCTCAGTGAACTTTTTTTCCATTTTTGAGTGTTCCCAATACCCAATCCTACAGTCATTAAAGAAATTTCCGTCTTATTTTGGTCTGGGTCATCTTGTGTATTCAACAATAAAACACTAGATAACGCTTCGCCATATTCCGCTGAATATCCACCTGTAGAAAAAGAAATTCCGCTGAACAGAAAAGGAGAAAACCTACCTCGTGTAGGCAAATTATTTGTGGTTGCGCCATACGGTTGCGCTACCCGAATGCCATCTACAAAAGTCTGTGTTTCATTGGCCTCGCCGCCACGAACAAACAATCGCCCGTCCTCGCCTACCGTTTGTGTTCCTGGCAACGTTTGCAAAGCCGCAATAATATTCCCCGCAGAACCAGCTGTAGTCACAATATCCAATGGTTTTAGCATCGAAACTCTGGCTTTGTCGCCCGCTTCTAATGTTCCAGCTGTAATCACAACTGCATCAAGCGAAGTCACGCTTTCTCGTAGTTTGATGGTTTTATTTTGAAAATTAGCTACATCAATTATCGTTTTTGAAGTTTCATAAATCAAGAAACTCACTACTAATGTTTGATTGCCCGCGGTTGTAGTCGTAAAACTAAAACTTCCTGTTTCAGTAGTGGACGAACCATCATAAGTTCCTTCGATAAAAACATTTGCCCCCGAAACGGGTTTCCCTTTTTCATCTACTACTTTTCCTGAAATCGTATTTTGCGAAAAAATAGTCAAGTTGAAGAATAAAATGGCAAAAGTAAAAATCGATTTAAGAATTTTCTTTGAATGATTTGATAGTTCTACACGTCTTGGTTTCATGATATTTGATTTTGATGAAGCAAATATCTCCCGCAAAAATCAGAACCAGAAAAAGTTATTACTGAACTGTTGAAATTACAGGATGAGTTGTTTTACACTATCCATTTCGAATTTGAATCCTACATTTTTTATATTATAATGAAAACCTTAAATTTGTGTACAATCAAATCTAAAAAGATGAAAAAATCAATAATATTCCTTTTACTGTTCTCTTTTAGTACTGCACTATTTTCTCAGGAAACTGCATCTACATTTGATGAAAAATTAGCAAAATCGCTACAAGCAGATGATTACGGAATGAAACAATATGTTTTTTGTTTACTAAAAACAGGAAGCAACACTAACGCTACCAAAGAAGAAACTCAAAAACTATTTGAAGGTCATATGAATAACATCAATCGATTAGCCAAAGAAGGAAAACTGGTTGTAGCAGGGCCTTTTATGAAAAATGATAAAAATTATCGAGGGATTTATATTTTTAATGCTAGCAGTCTCGAAGAAGCGAAAACATTTGTGGCGACAGACCCTGCGGTGCAATCGAAACTTTTAGAAGCGGAACTGACGCTGTGGTACGGAAGTGCAGCATTGCAAGAAACACTGAAAATTCATTATAAAGTAGCAAAAATTAAAATGTAATAGCAAAAAATACCTTCTTGCTTTGCTCCAATTAAAAAAACTATGATAACCGAAAAAGAAAAAATGATTGCCGGAGAATATTATTTAGCAGGCGATCCTGTTTTAGTAAAAGACCGTCGAAGAGCTAAAAACTTACTTCACCGATTGAATGTCACAGAATATCGAATGACCAAGAAAGCGAAGGAAATTATAAAAGAACTGATTCCTAATGCAGGAGCGAATCTTTATATTGAACCGCCATTTCATTGTGATTACGGATACAATATCAGTTGTGGCAAAAATGTTTATTTTAATGTAAACTGTGTTGTTTTAGATTGTGCCAAAGTCACTATTGGTTCTAATGTTTTTTTTGCACCGGGAGTACAATTGTATACCGCCACACACCCGCTGGATGCTGAATTGAGAAAAACCTTGGAAAACGCCTTAACCATAACCATCGGTAATGATTGCTGGATTGGCGGAAATTCAGTTATTTGTCCGGGTATTACCATTGGAAATGGCTGTGTCATTGGTACTGGTTCAGTAGTTACCAAAGACATTCCTGACAATTCATTGGCGGTTGGAAATCCGGCAAAAGTGATTCGGAAATTGAATGAATGATGAATATTGGAATTGCAATTTCTCAAAACTAAATTTCCCTATCTTTGTTATAATAACTTAAACAAATCATAATGAAACATCTAAAAACATTTTTAGTCTTGGCACTTATCGTTGTCGCAAACTCTGTTTCGGCACAATCTACTTTTGATAAGTGGCCTGCCATAAAAGAATTTCACGAAGTAATGTCGCAAACTTTCCATCCAGCAGAAGAAGGAAATCTGGCTCCAATAAAAGCACGTTCGGAAGAAATGATGAACAAAGCAGCGATGTTATTAAAATCAGATATTCCAACAGAATTTAGAACAAACGCTATTTTAGCTTCAGCGGAACGACTGCAACTTAAAAGCAAAGCACTTCACAAATTAGTAAAGTCAAATGGAACTGATGCCGAAATTGTGAAATCAATTACGGATTTGCACGACACTTTTCATGAAATTGTAGGACTTTGCTCTGACACAAAAAAATAAAAACCTAAAGCCTAATCAACCGATTAGGCTTTTTTGAACAACAGCCATGCTTGAACTCAATAAAATCCACCACATTGCCATTATTTGTTCCGATTATCAGAAATCTAAAACGTTCTATACAACTATTTTAGGGCTTACAATTATTCATGAAATTTATCGCGAAGAAAGACAATCGTATAAACTAGATTTGGCGCTTAACGGAGAATATGTGATTGAATTATTCTCATTTCCAAACCCGCCACAACGACCTTCAAAGCCAGAAGCAACGGGGTTACGCCATTTAGCTTTTGAAGTTAACAACATTCAACTAACCCGCGATTTTTTAATCAATCAAAATATAACTTCAGAGGAAATTCGTATTGATGAGTACACTAAAAAACGTTTTTTCTTTATTGCAGATCCAGATGATTTACCGGTAGAGTTTTATGAAAAATAAGGCGTTTTTACTTGTAAAAAAGTGAAAATAATATCTAAATCACAAAAGAAAATAGTCTATCCATTTTCTTTATTCGATTCCCATTATGTTTCTTTAATTTTGTAGTAATCAGACACATTCCTTTTACAAATGAACAATACCACACAAATCAAAAAAAATTATCGCTTCATTAAAGTTCAAAAACTAGTAATTGTATCCATATTAATTGGTTTTCTTTCTGCTTTTTTAGGTGTTATTTTAAAAAATACAACTGAATATTATGAAGAAATCTTTTTTCATAAAACGGTAGTTAACCCAATATTTTTAGTTGTTTTCCCCGTTTTTGGATTGTCAATAATTTATTTTCTACGAGAAAATGTATTCAAGAAAAAGGAAAACAAAGGCATAAAAGAAGTCTTTGAAAGCACTAATTCCAATTCGAATAATTTACCCAGTTATAAAATTCCTTCCCATTTCATTAACGGTTTATTGACTGTAGTTTTTGGTGGCTCTACTGGAATAGAGGTCTCGACAGTTGTTGCTTCGGCTACTATCGGTTCTGTGGCACAAAGAAAACAAAATGTATTCCGACAATACAAAACCGAGTTAATCTGTGCGGGAGTTGCTGCCGGAATTACCGCATTATTCAGCAGTCCTATTGCCGGTCTTTTATTTTCATTGGAAGTAATTTCAAAAAAAGTAACTCGGGCATTTATACTAACCAATCTAATCGCTGTTTCAATCGCTTTTGGACTCATTCATTTATTGGACGAAAAACCTTTGTTTGCAGTACATAATATGACTTGGCATTTAAGAGCTATTCCTTACTTTATACTGCTTGGAATTATGGCAGGAATAAATTCGGTTTATTTGACCCGTTGTGTGTTGTTTTTTAAAGCACAATTTTCAAAAATAAAGGTACCCTATTACAAAATCATCCTCGGATCTGTAATTTTAAGCGTTTGCCTTTTTGTATTTCCACAGCTGTATGGCGAAGGCTATCATGCCATCAAAACTATTTTCATCAATCCAAATGAAATGGTACTTTCGCTTTCATTGGTACTCACTTGCATTGGAATTTTAGTTTTGAAACCTATTGTTACATCAGCCACTTTAGCTTCAGGAGGCGATGGCGGCGTTTTTGCACCAAGTTTATTTATTGGTGCTTTTTTAGGATTACTGCTTGCTTTAATTTTAAATCAGTTTTTCAATGCCAATGTAATTCCAATAAATTTCATGATAATAGGAATGGCAGCCGTTTTGAGCGCCAGTATTCATGCGCCTTTTACTGCCCTATTTTTAGTTTGTGGTTTAACCAATGATTATACATTGTTTCTGCCAATTCTGGTGGTGTGTATAATTTCGAAATACACTTCTAAAATGATTTATCCGTTCACCGTTTACTCTTATTCTCCCAGTTTAGCAAAATAATTATCGATGGCAGTTCAAAAAATAAAAAGGAGTTACCGCAAAACCAAATATATTCTCTACAAAGAAACATTGGTTGACTTCAAAGAACATTTCTGGGCATTTCTCGGTTCTTTTATAGGCATTGGAATACTCGCTTATTTGCAATCCCAAACGTTACCACAATCTGATGTTGTTTATTTAATTGGTTCCTTTGGCGCATCCAGTGTGCTAGTTTATGGCGTAATCCAAAGTCCATTGGCGCAACCGAGAAACCTTATTGGAGGACACTTAATTTCTGCAATTATAGGAGTTACCGTGTATCAATTCGTTCCAGATATACTGTGGTTAACTGCTCCACTTTCTGTTTCTCTATCTATCGTTTTTATGCAAATAACGAAAACGCTACATCCTCCAGGCGGGGCAACCGCTCTTATAGCAGTTACTGGTTCAAATGAAATTAAAAATATGGGCTATTGGTATGTACTTTCTCCAGTATTAAGCGGCGTACTAATTTTGCTTGCTGTAGCTTTAGTTTTTAATAATATGACATCAAACAGGTCTTATCCAAATCATAAAAAATACCATAAATTTAGAAAAAGAGTTGCAACCATCTTTAAAAATAAAACTGAAGTCTAAAAAAACAATTAAAATGAAATCCTTCGAATGAAAATTCTAATTCACAACTCTCGTTTTCTATTAAGACCTTGACTTAGATAAACTTCGAATTACCATTATTGATAAATGAATCTATACACAAAAATCTTATCAACAAATCTAAAATCTAAAATCTAAATCTAAAAATTAAATTTTACCTTTGAGCTTTCAATAAAAACAAAGATTATGGTTTATAAATTTAGAGTAATTCTAGACGCGGAAGAAGATGTTTTTAGAGACATTGCAATACTTGAAGACGATACTTTAGAAGATTTGCACAATGCAATTTTCAATTCTTTTGGATTTGACGGAATGGAAGTAGCTTCGTTTTACACTTGCGATGAAACTTGGAATCAAGAAGAAGAAATTTCACTTTTTGATACCGGTGATGTTTTAGGTGAACAAAAAATAATGAGCGATTACCAATTATCTGATATTTTAAACAAGGAAAACACTAAAATCCTCTATGTTTATGATTTCATCAATATGTGGACATTCCTTGTGGAACTCGCTGCTATAGAAGATCAAGTTGCTGGTAATTTATATCCGGAAACTATTTTTTCTCATGGTGAAATGCCAGATGAAGCGATGGAGAAAAACTTTGAATCTGATAATGCAGATGACTACAATGATGAATTTGAAGACGGCTTAGACGAAGATGATTTAGACATGTTTGAAGGTGACGATAGTTTTGAAGACTTTGGATTTGAGGAGAACTGGAATTAAAAAAATTAGAAGATTAAGAATCAAGAGCCAAGATAAAAGACCTTTTTTAACTGTCTTTCATCTTGGTTCTTTTATCTAAAAAACATACAAAATGATCAACTTATACAATACACACATTGAAAATTTATCCATTCACAGAGTGGGGAATAAAAGTAGAAACGAAGCGATTTTTTTATCAGAGCAACCTTTTAATCTGAATGATGAAATTGTGCCTTTGATGAAAGAATTTTTCTTTAAACCTTTTAGAGAAAAAGAAGAAAACTATTTTCAGTTTGCCCATGAAATTGATTTGGATTACAATGATATGTTCAAATTTGCAACGGAAGTTTTTGATAATCCAAGTACAATTCATGACGTTTCTAAAAAAATCACCTCACACTTATTTGAGCAGTCGAATCACCCGCACATCAAGAATGGTGAGGTGTATGTTACCTATTTAACCAATGTAAGTATTGATAATAATGTCGTGGATGCTATAGGGATTTTCAAAAGTGAAATTCAAGCAGACTTTTTGCAGTTTGAAGAAAAAGCTTCGCATTTAGAGATGATTTTGCAACATGGTGTGAGTTTGAATAAACTAGACAAAGGATGTATTATCTTTAATTATAAAAAAGAAGAAGGTTACAAAATCCTAACTGTTGACAGCAATCGTTATGATGCCAGATATTGGTTGGAACATTTCTTATCTGTAGATGCTTTTGAAGATGAAAACTTTATCACTAAAAAGTATTTAAAATTCTGTCAAAACTTTGCTAAAGATGTAGTTTTCCCTGCCGAGGACAAAAAAGAAGAGGTGATGTTTATGAACCGCTCCGTAAATTATTTTGCGAAAAATGATCAGTTCGAGGAAACAAATTTCTTAAACGAAGTATTAGACAATCCCGACTTAATTCCTGAGTTTAAGAACTATAAAGTTGACAAAGGAGAGAAATATAGTATTGAAGATGTCACGTCATTTCCTATTGCAAATGCAGCAGTTTCTGATGCTCGAAAATCAATCAAAAACGTAATCAATTTAGATACGCACATCCAAATTAAAATGGATTTCATCAATCCTGAAAGTGCAGAAAAATTTGTAGAAAAAGGTTGGGATGAAGAAAAACAGATGTATTATTACTTGGTTTATTTTAATAAAGAAGAAAAAAGTTAGTAAGTAATTTTTATCGTTATAAATTTTAATCCTCAACTGCTTAAGTAGTTGAGGATTTTTTTTGCTCTCCCATTTTTTTATGTGGGGTGACAAATTTTTCCTTCGTTTAATTTATAAGAATTTTATTGTTTTTATTAAATTAAAATGCTTTTAATCGATTTTATTTTGTATTTAAACGACAATTAATTAAGTTTAATCCCCTTTTAACCCCAAATCTAAATGACCAAATAGTATGAATGCAATCCAAATCATAGAAAAATTTCTAAGTAAAAAGATTCTATGCACTCTATTTGGTCATAAAATAATTACTACTAGAAATGTAACAAATCATTTCAAGGAATTTAAATGCACTGTTTGTCAACTCGAATTAACAAACGATGAAAAAGGTAGAAAAACATATCTTACACCTGAACTAAAAGAAATAAATGAAACACTCTTAGGTTTCTATAATAAAAGGATTCATTCTGTATAAAAGTAATAGCTATTAAAACATAATGCCATTTCTATCGCATAATTAGCCTGTTTTTTTTAAGGACGAATCAGATTCACTATTATAAAAAATTCATTAATACGATTTAATCCTATTAATTCTAAAAAAGAGCCAAAAATGTGACTATCCAATTTCGTTTATTAGTAATTTTGTATTCTAAATAAACTATCAGATGGATTATCATTTGTTTAAAGAAAGCCCGTTCAAAACGCTTATATCATTTCATAAACTCATTGAAGCTTTAGAGGAAATCGAAGACAGTACTATCGATTATCGATCGAATTATGCCAAGGCTTTATTGAAAGAAATCGAACCTTTTCCTGAGTTCAGAACTGGAATCGAGAATTTGAATTTAATTCCTGAAAACGAAACACTGATACAGTACCTATTAGCTGATCTTTTCCCTACAGCCCTAACAAAAAATGAAATTAAAGCGGTAACAATTCCGTTTCAAAACTTCACGTTTAATTATAGTGAAAGATTCAAAAAAATACTCCTAAATGCTGGAACAACATTTGACATGACCATTAGGGATTTTGATCAAAATCAATTTTACATCATGAATTGTCTTTTGATTCTAAATACCTTTTATAATCAGCATTTTGATTTCAACAAACCTTTATTTTATGATATTCCAGATGAAAATGGTGTAATGAAACATTATAGGATTCTATACAATGCTGATTTTATGGAAATCATCCCCACGGATAAATCAATAACCTTAACTAATGAAGATATTGATTTATTAATGGACAATTATGATAATATTGAGCTCTGGAAAGAAAAATTTCCTTCTGAAAGTTGGATTTTAAAAGGCTTTGGAATTGTATCCTTATTTGATGCTTCCATAGAGAGTGCCGTTTCAAACTTGAAAAGCAATCTCTTGAAATCAAAAACGGACACTACTGGAAATGGTGGTGATTTTGAAACTATTTTCCGTTCTATTTTTAAAATAGCTAATTTAAAAGTAGGTTTCATTATTTACAATGAAGAAGAAGAAAAGTTTGTAAAACCTCCATATGATGATAAAAAAATAGACAGTTTTATTCTGCATGATATCCAAGAAGTAGACTGTAAAAATGCACTTTTTGGTTGTTCATTAGAAAATATTTTGGAACAAAATAAACCTTTTGTAATTTCAAATGTTGAGAAATTTGCCAAAATTGAAGGAAATGAAAAACTAGGAGCACATTTTTTAAAACTAAATATTAAAAGCTGTATTCTCGCCCCAGTAATAAAAAACGATAAGCTATTAGGTATTATTGAATTGGTTTCGGGAGAATCAAGAGAACTTAACAGCATTAATGCAAACAAACTTGATTTGATTTTGCCCTATTTGGTAGACACATTAGAGCGCTATAATAATGATATGCGACACCAAATTGAAGCTATCATACAAAGAGAATATACCGCCATTCACCCAAGTGTGTATTGGAAATTTAGAAGAGAAGCGCTTAAATATTTTCAAACTAATAATCCGAATAAAGATTATATTTTCAAGGAAATTGTATTCAAGGAAGTATATCCTTTATATGGGCAAATAGACATTAAAGGCTCTTCAAGTCACAGAAATGAAACGGTGAAAGAAGATTTAAAAAATCAACTCGAATCACTTATTGAAATTTTTGAAAATCAGAATTCAAATACGAATTTGGTTTTATTAGAACAACGAAAATTTGAATTACAATCGTTTTCTAACCAGTTGGAATTTCCATTGAAAGCGGATACCGAGCAACAAATTCAGCTTTATATTGAAAATGAAATTCATCCAATTTTAAGAAATACCAAAACGGACGCTACCGGAGAAACTTTGGAAAAAAAATATTTTGAAAGTTTGGATGAAAAAACAGGCATGTTTTATCATTCGAGAAAGAAATTTGACAATGCCATGTCAATCATTAATAAAAAACTCGCTTCTATTCTCGATAAAAAACAAGCGGAAGCACAAAACATATACCCCCATTATTATGAACGCTTTAAAACTGATGGTGTAGAACACAATCTTTATATTGGATCTTCAATTGCTCCATCAAAACCTTTTGACACGTTGTATCTTCATAATTTGAGATTATGGCAATTGCAAACGCTTTGCGAAATGGAGCTAGAACACCATCAACTCAAATCTACGTTGCCTTATGAACTTGATGTAACATCATTGATTTTGGTGTTTAGTTCTGCTATTTCAATCCGATTTAGAATGGATGAAAAACGTTTTGATGTTGACGGAACTTATAATGCGCGTTATGAAGTAGTCAAAAAACGCATCGACAAAGCAAATATCAAGGGAACCCAAGAGAGAATTACCGAAAAAGAAAAAATCACAATAGTCTATTCCCATAATAATGAGGAAACAGAATATTTGAATTATATCAAGTTTTTACAATTTAAAAAAGTATTAGAACCAACGATCGAACAATTTGAAGTGGAAGAATTACAAGGAGTTTCCGGTTTGAGAGCCATTAGGGTAAAAGTGATTAACGACACTAAAGAACAAAATCCAAAAAACTATTCTTACCAGGATCTATTGGATGAATTGAATTAAGAACCAACCATTTTAAAAGCAATTACAAAAGCAATTACTGAAATTATAATTCCTAGCATGAAAAAATTATAGGCAATTCTTAATAAACGGTATTTTTTCTCGAGAACTAATCCTAGAAAATATAAATCCTTAATCATCGAATTATAAAGATACTCTCTGTCTTTCATCATTTCATTCATTGCCCATTGGTATTCATCCAAAGGCATTTTATAGAAGTTCCCGAAGAAAAGTAAATTTACTTTTTTATTTTCAATATCTTGTCGAGTAAAAACGCCTTTTGTGACTTTTGGTCGTGTGGAAAGTATGGCAAAAATAATAGTAATCACACTAGACATCAGCATTATAAAAGTAGGCACCATGAGATGAACATTTTTTGGACTGTCTAATTTTGGAATCAATGTAGAAAGCGCAATAGAAATAATAATAGCGTTTACGGAGAGTAAAATATTGGCTTTACTATCAGCAATACCGCTTAAACTAGTATGATTATTTAACGTTACCCTAAATAAAGTATCAACAGCTCGCTCTGGTTTGTCTTCTTTTTCTCTTTTTTTATATTCTTTTTCAGCTTCGTTGTTTGCTTTTATGCTCATTTTTTTTATTTTTTTTTGCAACCGTTTTATATTTTTCTCCTTTAAAGGCTGCCAATTTGCCAAAGCATAATCTGTATAAAACCGATGAATGTTCGTTAAAAAATTATAATTTTCTAAAGCCCAATCTTTATCTGTAAACGATTTCCCTTCTACGTTTTTCCATTCATTTCTTAAACCTTCACAACTAAAAATGTAATCATCACTCAAAATATGGTAATAATCTGCATCTTTTATTATTTTTTCAGAAAGGGTTTGGGGAACACATTGCTTTTCAGTCACTTTAATTAATCCGGCCACTTTCTCAATATAATCATCAGATTTTCCCATTTTTGTTAAAAAATCAGAGGCTATAACAATGCTTGAAGCTTCATGATTATTACAATGCTGTATATATCCCGTATCATGAAACCAAGCGGCGATAAGTAAAATTTCTTTTTCAGAAGCACTACTATTTTCGTTGTCAGCAAGAGTATTTACGGCAGCTACTACTTCTAGAGTATGGTTAAAATTATGATAGGTATATGAATTAGAAAGTTTATCTTTGAGTAATTTACTAACAAAATTTTCGGATTGTTCTATAAGATTCATAAAGAAATTTTTACACTACTAAATTATGAAATTGTTTTCGGATAATTGTTTTATTACTTCGAATAAAGTAGCATTAATGTTATTTGTTTCGGCCTTGATTTTTCAATCGTGTGCTACTCACCACGCACAATTTGGTAAAAAAACCAAGAATCCGGTAGTTGTAAACGGTATAGATAGCTCAAAAATTGTGCATACTTTTTATTTAATTGGCGATGCTGGAAATGCCAATGAAGAAAAAGCGCAACAAACAATTGGTTTACTGAAAGATCAATTAGAAAAAGCAAATAAAAATGCGACACTTTTATTTCTTGGCGACAATATCTATCCAAAAGGATTACCAAATACTGATAAAGCAAATGAGCGAATTATTGCCGAAAGTAAGCTTACCAATCAACTAAAATTATCTAAAAACTTCAAAGGCCAGACTCTTTTTATTCTAGGAAATCACGATTGGTATAGCGGTATAAAAGGTGTAGAACGCCAAGCAAAATTTGTATCGGAATATTTAAACGATAAAAAATCATTCTTACCCCGAAAAGGTTGTGGAATTGACGATATAGAAATCAATAAAAACCTGATTTTAATAACCATAGACAGTCAATGGTTTCTGGAAGACTGGGACAAAAGCCCTACTATAAATGATGATTGTAACATCAAATCAAGAGAAGCTTTTTTTAATGAGTTCGAATCTATTCTGAATAAAAATCAAGAAAAAACAATAATTCTAGCATTGCATCATCCATTAATGAGTAATGGAACACATGGTGGCCAGTTTTCATTAAAAAAACAATTTTTCCCTCTAGAACAAAAAATTCCACTTCCAGTTTTGGGTTCTGTTATTAACCTCATCAGAAAAACATCTGGTATAAGTCCGCAAGACATTCAAAACAAACAATATACATTTTTTACCAAACGCATAAAAGCGCTCTTACAAAGTCAGGATAATGTGATAGTGGTTTCTGGCCATGACCACAATTTACAATACATTGAAAAAGACAATATCAAGCAAATTATAAGTGGTGCCGGATCAAAATCAGAGGCAGCAAAAGCCGTTTACCCAAATGATTTTTCTTATGGTGGCAATGGCTACGCTACATTAAATTTTTATGAAAATGGAGCCGCAAAGGTTTCTTTTTACGGGAAGGAAAACAACAAAGAAAAACTGATTTTCGAACAATTTATAGTGGCTAAAAAAGATGATTTCAGCACCAAAAATTTTCCGACTTCATTTGATAAAACGACCACGGCAACAATCTATTCTACAAAGCAAACCGATAAAAATGCATTTTATAGATTCCTTTTCGGAAAGCATTATCGAAAATATTATAGCTTACCGATAGAAGTAAAAACAACAACGATTGACACTCTTTTTGGTGGTTTAAAACCAAAACGTGCTGGTGGCGGTCACCAATCCAGATCATTACAAATTGTTGACAAAAACGGAAAAGAATATGTAATGCGTGCCTTGAAAAAAAGCGCTTCTCGCTTTCTACAAGCGGTAGCATTTAAAGATCAATTTATTGAAAATGAATTTAAAGACACCTATGCGGAGAATTTTTTACTTGATTTTTACACCACTTCACATCCATATACTCCTTTCGCAATTGGGAATTTAGCCGAAAAAATTGGCGTTTCGCATTCAAATCCTGAATTGTATTATGTTCCTAAACATAAAGCTCTAAAAAATTTCAATACTGATTTTGGGGATGAATTGTACATGGTGGAAGAGCGCCCCACAGATAGCCAAATTGAAGTAAAAAGCTTTGGAAACCCTACCGCAATAATCAGCACCGAAGACCTATTCAAGAATCTTCATAAAGATGAAAAATATAGTATTGATGAAGGTGAATATATCAAAGCACGCTTATTTGATATGCTCATTGGAGATTGGGACAGACATGAAGATCAATGGCGCTGGGGCGAATATAAAGTAGGTAATAAAATAATTTACAAACCCATTCCAAGAGATCGGGATCAGGCCTTTACAAAATATGATGGAGCATTGCTGAAACTAGTGATGAATATGCCTGCATTGCGACACATGCAAACTTTTAATGAGAAAATTAAAAATGTAAAATGGCTCAATCGCGAACCTTATCCTTTAGACCTTGCCTTTCTTAAAACATCTGACGAAAAGGAGTGGCTTAAACAAGCTAAATTCATTCAGGAAAACCTTTCGGATAGTGCTATAGAAAATGCCTTTGATAATCTGCCAAAAGAAGTTCAGGATGTAACTATAGCAGACATAAAACGTAAATTAAAAATACGAAAAACACAATTACAGCACTATGCATCTGACTATTATAGAGTGCTGCAAAAAACAGTTTTAATTGTTGGTACCGATAAAAAAGACAAATTTATAATTCGTCAGGCAACAAAAAACAAGATTGTAATCGAAGTATATCGTTCTAAAAAAGAGGGAGATGAATTGCTCTACACAAAAGATTTTTTTGCCGGAAAAACAAAAAACATTTGGATTTACGGATTAGATGAAGACGATATTTTTGAAGTAAAAGGAAATGCGAAATCAAATATAAACATACGATTAATAGGAGGTCAAAATGAAGATTCTTATACCGTAGAAAACGGAAAAAAGGTAAAAATTCATGATTTTAAATCCAAAACAAATACTTACGCTGTAGATCCAAAAACCAGAGTTCTTTTATCTGATGATTATGAAGCGAGTTTGTATGATTATGAAAAGCCAAAATACAATGCTTTTTCAGGATTACCAAATATTGGTTTTAATCCAGATGACGGAGTGAAAATAGGTTTTATTACCAACTATACCATCAATAAATTCAATCAAAATCCATATACGCAAAAACACATTTTAATAGCAAATTACTTTTTTGCTACAAGTGGATACGAACTGATTTACAATGCCCATTTCCCGAAATCAGTTGGCAAATGGGATTTGGACTTAGAGAGCCAATTTACGAGTCCGAATTTCACTATCAATTATTTTGGTACTGGAAATGAAACCGCAAATAATGATGAAATTTTCGGAATGGATTACAATCGTGTCCGGATCAGAATGTTGAAAGTTTTACCATCCATCAAAAAGGTGGGTAAATATGGTAGTGCAATCCATTTTCAAACTTCATTTGAACAAATTAGCGTGGAGGAAACCAATAATCGATTCATAAACATTCCTGGCATTGTAAATCCTGATATTTTTGATAGCCAACAATTTGCAGGGGCAACATTGAAATATAGTTTTGAAAATTACGATATCCCTTCATTTCCCTCTATGGGAATGGGATTTTCTATTGCTGGAACATGGAAAATGAATTTGAATGAGTCAAAAAGAAATTTTCCATCAGTAGAAACTAAATTGAATTTTAACCATAAAATTGATGCTAATGGAAAAGTAGTTTTGGCAACTATTCTCAAAGCAAAAATGCTATTGAATAACAATTTCGAATTTTATCAAGGAGCAACTTTGGGTGGTGATTATGACTTAAGAGGCTTTAGAAACGAGCGCTTTTTAGGCAATCAATCGTTCTATCAAAGTAGTGATATCCGTTGGAATTTAGGAAAAATTAGAAAGAGCATTTTGCCTATGACTTACGGAATTCTAGGTGGTTTTGATTATGGAAGAGTTTGGCAAAAAGGAGAGAATTCAGACAAATGGCATCAGTCTTTTGGGGGAGGATTATGGCTCAACGGACTAAACGTCATTACTGCAAGAATTACTTATTTTAAAACTGCCACTGAGGAAGCCCGAATTTCTTTTGGATTAGGATTTGGATTTTAATTTTTTGATATTTACCTCATAAACATTCCCTCCTACGCTTTTGGTTTTTTCATCGGCAATAAAAAGCCTGTCGTTATCAATAAAAGACACTGCTTCTTTTTGAGAGAAATGATTTAATTCGAGAGTGCTTTTTATTCCTTTTAAAAAATTATCACCTTCGAAATTTTCGAATAAAAAAACCGTGTCATGGGTTAAAACAGCAACTTTGGTCTCATCAGGACTTATCGTGGCGGCCGTGATTGCGCAATGATTGTAATTGTCACAGGTTTTAAATTCTCCCATCAAAACTGCTTGATGAAAACCGGGTGTGTTTGGAATTTTGTATAAAAAAGCAGTACCGTCAAAACCTTTACTTCGGTTTTTAGTAAAGAGATAGAAATTATTTTTGAATTCGAAAAAACCTTCAACATCATAAAACATTGCTGTTTTTTTTGGAGGAAAATCTTTTTGTTCTGGATATGCAAATGAAACTTTATAAGTAGGCATTGCACTCTCAGTAGCTAAAGACTTTTTATCCATTTTGTAGATACACAAATCCTTTCTTTCATTGTCATTGTTCCCAAAATCTCCAATATAAAGATTTCCTTCTTTGTCTTTTGTAATATCTTCCCAATCGATATTCTCCGTGTTTTCGATGGTAAGCGTTTTTTCAATTGCACCATTTTCAAAATTGAGCCCATAAATTTCATTTGCATTACCGCTGTCTTCTAGTGTCCAAATCAAATTACTAGAGACCAAATAGGTGATTCCCGAAACTTCTTTTAGTTTTTTTGGTAGCGAAAAAACCGTTGTTAAATTTCCTGATTCTTGCTGACAAGATAAAAAGGTGAACGCTGATAAAATGAAAATGTAGTTTCTCATAATTGAAGTAATGTAAATAAATTGTGGGTATTCGTATTGAAAGTTAAATGATTATTTCAGCCACAAATTATAAAGACTAAAATCCGGTGTTAAATAAATTCGTGTTTTTAAAATTTCTTGTAATAAATCCAAAAGCTGCACTCATGATATTACCCATAGATTTGGCTTTTTTAAAATTCAAATCATTGGTATAACGGTACAATTCTAATTGCAATTGTTTCAAATGTTCTTCGGGAGCGATAACATCATCTCCCATAATTTGTAATAATCTTTTAATACGATTTTCGGCTGAATGAATTCTTTTTGCAAGAACCGCTCTTTCTTCATCTTTATATTGCTCAATAGAACTGTTTTGAAGTTTGTCTTTAACCAATTTTACCATAGGATAATTTTCTTTAAAAAATTGAGGACGGTAAACTTTAAAATTCCCTTCATAGCACTGCTGGTCAAAATCGATAGCACGAATTTTATAAACAACATGGTCAAAATCATGTGTAGGAACTATTACATAATTATAGGAACGCATGTCGCCAAGTAATCGTATCATGCAACGTTCATTGAATTTTACAAACTCTTTAGCAATTTGTGCTTTCTCAGTTTCGGTACAATCTGACAAAAGTGTTTTTATAAAAACATCTCCTGGAATTCCCATGATATGTTCCTCTATCAGAGTATCATTATACACTAGAAAATTGATTTTATCTGGAGATAAAATATGCTCTAATTCTAGTCCGTAAATACGGGAAGCATCGGCTTTCTTGATGTAAAAATGAGTATAATTATCATTCAATATGTTTCTGACTTTTATTCGAAAAGGTTTCGAGTTCCCAAAAGTACAGTAATCAATGGAATCCACATTCAAAAATTTTAGAATTCCCAGATTACCATCAGAATGCAATAACGAATAGATTTTTTTTAGCGTTAAATCAATTTCTTGTCTTTCAAATTCAGTATAATAGACTCTAACCCATAAAGTATCCTCTTCATTTTTATCATAAACATTTACAGATCCTGAAAAGCGCAATAAATCATCATAAAAAATAGGCACTTTTGACAGACGATCAAAACGCCCCAAGTATTCCAAAAGTGATTTATTTATTGGATACGATGGTTTTTTAAACAGCATTACTGGCTCACTACTCATTAGAAAAAGAATTTAATACAAAATTACAATAAATTAAGCCGTTGAAGGCTACTCTTTTTTAAATATATACTTTCAACATAAGTCTAGTTACAAGCATTAAATGGTTTTTATTTTTATGTAAGTTAAATGTTTTTATCAGACAGAAGTAACGAAATTATAATGAGTTACAAATTTCAAATCCTTAATTATTAGATAAAACCTGACTTTTTATTTTAAATGAATTAAAACACAAAAAACACAAAAACCACTAAATACAAGCACTTTAACTATTACCCCATGAAAATAAAATTATTTCTAATTATTTTTTTTGTTAAAAAAGGATGGCACCAAAATATAAACTTTATATTTGGTTGTCCCCAAGACAATTAAAAATTTAAACCCTACTAATGACAAATAAGCTTGAACTTTATTTCAAGGCTGCACAATCAGCTAAAATTGGAATATGGAAAATGAACATTTTAACTAATGAGGTATTTTGGGACGCTGTTACAAAATGTATCCTTGAAGTTCCTGAAGATTTTGAGCCTATAAATGGAAGTGGTATAAACTTTTATTCACCAGGCGAAAATAGAGATCGAATTAAATTACTTGTCGAAAGAGCCATCAATGAAGGCGTTTCATTTGATGATAAATTTCAGATTACCACAGCAAAAAATAATATTAAATACATTGAATGTATCTGTCAGGTAGAAGTTGTAGACGGAAAGCCAATGAATTTATTGGGCACATTTCAAGACATTACAAATGAGCAAAATTTAATAAATGAATTACAATTAAGCGTTGAGAAATTTTCTTCTATTTTTTCCAGTGCCAATGATGCCATTTTTATTATTGACACTTCAAATGGATTAATTACAGACTGTAATCCCAGATCATCAGAGCTTACAGGATATAATAACTTTGAATTGAAAGGTTCACATAATTCAAAATTATTTCCAGAGGAATTTAGAAGAGAACTTCGGTTTTTTCTGAAATACAATCTAGACCGAAACGAATATACCATCAATGAAACGTATATCAAGACAAAATCTGGAGAAACAATACCCGTAGAAATAGCCTCAGGAAAAAAATTTGTAGTGGATAATATAACCTACTTGGTTTGTTTCATAAGAGATATTAGCGAAAGAAAAAATGTTGAAGCTAAATTGAGTTTATTATCACTTGCAGCCTCTGAAACTACAGATACCATTGTTATTGCAAATGAAAATGGAGAAGCAGTGTGGGCAAATCAAGCTTATTTAGATCTAACCGGTTTGAGTATGGGAGAAGTTATAGGACAAAAACCAGGCTATTTATCCATAGGTCCTGAAACTGATTTAAATGCTTCCTCATTAATGAGAAAAGCAATTAAAAATAAAGAAAGCATCAAAATCACAATTTTAAATTATAATAAAAACAAGGAAAAATATTGGTTTGAACTCAATATAACTACCGTATTTGATAGTAATAACAACTTCATTAACTTCATTGGTGTGGGTCGAAACGTAACTCACAGAATTGAAAAAGAGTTTGAACTTAAACGATTATTGGATGTAACTAGTAGTCAAAATAATAAACTATATAATTTTACCCATATCGTTTCCCACAATATACGCTCCCATACGAGTAATTTATCAATGGTAGTGGACGTGATTGAAAATACAGATGATATTGAAGAGAAACTTTCTTATTTTGATTTATTTAAAGAAGGAACTGAAAAACTTTCCGAATCCATCGAATATTTGAATGAAATTATCACAATTCAACAAAAAACAAATATTGAAAAGACTAAGATTCAATTAAAGAATGAAATAGAAAAAACAAAAATGGCATTGAGCTTGGCCATTAAGGATAGTGAAATAAAGATTACACATACCATTCCAGAAGATCTTGTTGTTACTGCAATTCCAGCTTACTTAGATAGTATTTTGTTGAATTTATTCACAAATGCCATTAAATATAAATCACCCGAACGGAAAGCTACTTTAGAGATTAGTCACGAAATTATTGACAACTACACCGTTATCAACTTTAAAGATAACGGATTAGGATTGAATTTAAAAAAAAATGGGCATAAAATTTTTGGAATGTACAAAACCTTTCATGGCAATGAAGACGCAAAAGGAATTGGATTATTTATAACCAAAAACCAACTCGAAGCTATGAATGGTAAAATTGAAATAGAAAGCGAAGTCGGACAAGGTTCTAATTTTAAAATTTATTTAAATGAAAAATAAATTAACATACATTATTGATGATGACAAATTAACCGTAAAATTGATGAGCATTCTTATCTCTAAAAGTAAGTTTTGCGAAGAAATTCATTCCTTTAATAATGCTCAATTTGCCATTGATAAATTAAAAGAAAATTGGAATGAAACTGATATACTTCCAGATGCCATTTTACTTGATTTAAACATGCCAGTAATGGATGGGTGGCAGTTTTTGGACGAATTTATTCATTTACCCATAAAAAAAGAAATTTCAATTTTTATTATGACCTCTTCTATTGATCCTGCAGATATAGAAATGGCGAAAAAATATGATGTCATAAAAGATTATATAATGAAACCTATTACTGCAAACAAATTAGATATGCTATGCAAATTGATGTCTAAAATAAACTAATTTAATTTCAGCGGTAACAATTTCCTGTCTTGTTCGTCCTATAGTAAACCAAAAAGACGAACCCATTGGAAACGATACTTTCTATCAAAAATCTCAACAAACGTTATGGCTCACTTCAAGCCCTTAAAAACGTTTCTTTCGACATACATAAAGGCAATGTATACGGAATTCTAGGTCCTAACGGAAGCGGAAAATCAACAACTTTAGGAATCGTTTTAAACGTGGTCAATAAAACCTCCGGTGAATATAGCTGGTTTAATGGTTCAATGGAAACTCATGAAGCGCTAAAAAAAGTAGGAGCAATTATAGAAAGACCTAATTTCTATCCTTACATGACTGCCAAAGAAAATCTAGAACTAGTTTGTAAGATTAAAGGAATCAACTATACAAAAGTTGATGAAAAACTAGAATTAGTAGGTTTAGTAGACAGACAAAACAGTAAATTCAGTACGTTTTCATTGGGAATGAAACAGCGGTTGGCCATTGCTTCTGCCCTACTGAATGATCCAGAAATTTTAATTCTTGATGAACCCACCAATGGTTTAGATCCTCAAGGGATTCATCAAATTAGAGATATCATTAAACAAATTGCCTCAAAAGGAACTACTATTTTACTCGCTTCTCATTTATTGGACGAAGTAGAAAAAGTATGTACTCATGTTTTGGTTTTAAGAAAAGGAGAAATTTTATACACTGGTTTAGTTGATGGAATGTCAGCTAATGAAGGATTTTTTGAATTACAAGCTGATGACACTGAACATTTAATCCTAACTGTTAAAACGCATCCTGCCATTAAAAATGTGGTAAATGAGGATGGGAAAGTTTTGGTTTACCTGAAAAATGATTTAGACGCAAAAGAATTGAATCAATTTCTTTTTGAAAAAAACATCATACTCAATCATTTAGTAAAACGTAAAAACAGCTTAGAAGAACAATTTTTAGAACTGACTAATGGCAACCCAACTTTCAAAAACTAAATCATG
Organism: Flavobacterium sp. KS-LB2; assembly: GCF_036895565.1. Taxonomy (NCBI): domain Bacteria; kingdom Pseudomonadati; phylum Bacteroidota; class Flavobacteriia; order Flavobacteriales; family Flavobacteriaceae; genus Flavobacterium; species Flavobacterium sp. KS-LB2. The sequence goes on from NZ_CP145904.1 coordinate 2,294,819, forward strand.
AAAAGATTACTCTCCATAGAACTGCAAAAAATTTGGAAAAATAAAGCTAGCCGTGTTTTAACATTGTCCTATTTTATTCTTTTAACCTTTATAGCTTTAATAGCCTCCATAAAATTTGATCTTGGTATTTTTAAATTCCATCTTGCTGAGATGGGAATTTTTAATTTCCCTTTCATCTGGCATTTCAACACATATATTGCAGCAATACTAAAACTATTTTTAGCAATAGTAATAGTCTCCATGATGGCAAACGAGTATAGTTATGGAACACTAAAACAAAACTTAATAGACGGAATGAGTAAAAAGGAATTTATACAATCTAAATTCCTAACTGTCGTTCTATTTGCAACAGTATCAACTGTTTTTATTTTTATAATGTCACTCATTTTAGGAATAAGTTACTCTTCCTATACGGAGTTTAGTATTGTCTTCTCTGATTTAGAATACCTTTTAGCTTATTTTGTTAAACTAGTTGGTTTTTTCTCTTTCTGTTTATTTTTAGGAATATTAGTAAAACGCTCTGCTTTTGCATTAGGATTTCTTTTGGTTTGGAATATCATCGAAGGAATCATTAATGGAGTTTTAACTTTTAAAGTATTCCCTAACAGCGATACGGCAGCATCTATTACTCAGTTTTTACCGTTACAATCCATGTCTAATTTGATAGTAGAACCTTTTAGTAGATTGTCTGTGGTGAAAAACTTGGGAACTCAAATTGGTTTGGATAATATTAAAGAATACAATGTTTCAATATTCTCAATTACTATCGTGTTACTTTGGACCGTAATTTTTATTTTCCTTTCGTATCGATTATTAAAAAATAGAGATTTGTAGTATCTTTACACATGATGAAATGTGTAAAAATACTATTATTTTATATTTTTATTAGTTGCACTACATTTAATGTGACTGCACAATCTATTTCCGTAAATGACTCTTACACAGCGCAGCAACTTATTGAAAACATCTTAGTAAATAGTTCCTGCGCCAATGTTTCTAATTTCGTTGTAAAAGGAGATCCTTTTTCTGGCAGTCAAAATAGCTACGGATATTTTAATAATCAAGGTGGTAGTTTTCCTTTTACAGAAGGTGTTCTTTTGAGCACTTGGAGCAGTAATAAATCTGAAGGGCCTTTTATAAGAAACCTCGGAGGAGGAAATTCTTCTTGGTCAGGAGATAGCGATTTAGAACAAGCATTAGGAATTTCGAACACTTTAAACGCTACTGTTCTAGAATTCGATTTTACAGCGCTAACAGATTTTATAAGCTTTGATTATATATTTGCCTCTAATGAATACCAAGATGATTTTCCTTGTAATTATTCTGATGGTTTCGCCTTTTTAATAAAAGAAAGTGGAACTAGCACTTATCAAAATTTAGCAGTACTACCCGGCACGACCATCCCAGTTTCATCAAAAAGTATTCATCCACAAATTAATCCGATTCCAAGTTCGAACGAACCCATAAAAAGCTGTGGACCAGAAAATGAATTGTATTTTGGCGGATACAACAATGCTTCTAGTTCAATCAATCATGCTGGACAAACAAAAACATTGACCGCTCAAACAAACGTTGAACCAGGGAAAATATACCATGTTAAATTAGTAATTGCTGACCAGACGAACCAATATTATGACTCTGCAGTTTTTCTTAAAGCTGGTAGCTTTTTACCAAAAATTGATTTGGGACCAGACCGATTATTGGCTACAAACAATCCTATTTGTTTTGGTGAAAGCTATACTATTGACGCAAAACTACCAGCAAGTTTAGGTTACACTTACAAATGGTTTAAGGATAATGTAGCATTTGTGAACAACTCTTCTTCTTACACAGCTACAAGCCCTGGTATTTATCGATTAGAGGTCCAATTGACTCCCAGTTGTATTGCAACCGAGGAAATAAAAATCGAGTATACTACAGAAATTATTTTAAATGATACTTCCCTTATACAATGTGACATCGATAATGACGGAAAAACTATTTTTGACTTAACAAAAGTTGATGCCATTGTAAAAAACAATGCAAGTAATTTAAGTACAGTAGTTTATTATGAAAATTTAGCTGATGCTGAGGCAAAAATTAATTCAATTACAAATCCCACCACGTATACCAATACACTCATCAATCAGTCGGTATATGCACGAGTGAATAATTCTTACGATTGTGCCAATTATGCCGAAGTAAAATTGATGATTTCCAATAACGTTATTGTAACACAAAACCCAATTTCAACTTGTGACATCGATGGTATTGATGATGGCTTATCACAATTTGATTTAAACGTACAAGTAACACCTCAAATTCTAACAGGTTTACCTACTGGCTTAATCGTAGAATATTATTTAAACCCAACAGATGCAGTAGCGCAACAAAACAGTTTGTCAAATATTTTTAAAAATACCGTCACAACCCAACAAATTATTTATGCACGAATCATTAACGGTCCAGATTGTTATGCCATCACCCCGATAACCCTTAAAGTAAATTCGTTTGACCCAGCCAATTTTCAAGATGAAACTGTTATTTTGTGTCAAGGAAACGCTATTAGCTTGACTGCTAACGCAGGATTTTCAAGCTATTTGTGGAGCACTGGAGTAAGTTCAAATACAATTACGGTTACTACTCCCGGAGATTACACGGTAACCGTTACAAATGCTGATGGTTGTTCAAAAACAAAAAAATATCTTGTAGCAGTTTCAGAAATTGCTACCATTATCGGAGTAACAGTAAATGATTTTGAAAGAAATAAAAATACAATAACAATTGAATATACAGGTATTGGCGATTATGAATTTTCGATAGATGGCTCTTTTTTTCAGGATAATCCATTGTTTAACGGAGTTGCACCGGGAGAATATGAAGTGTATGCCAGAGATAAAAATGGTTGTGGTCTATCCAATCCATTTTTAGTTTATGTTTTAGATTATCCAAGATATTTCACACCAAATAATGATGGTTATAATGATATTTGGAGAATTAAAAATCTAGAGAATTTACCTAAATCTACTTTATTTATTTTTGACCGTTATGGAAAATTAATAAAACAATTAACCACCGCAGACTTAGGTTGGAATGGGACTTTCAATGGATTGCCATTACCCACGGATGATTATTGGTTTCATTTGATTTTAGAAAATGGAAGAGTAATAAAAGGGCATTTTTCATTAAAAAGATAATCTAAATTTTGCTATTTTTAGCAAATGAAAAAAACATTACTCTTACTCATTACCCTTTTTTCCATAAGTTGTTTCTCGCAGTTTAGCAAAACACACTATATCCCACCGTTAACCTGTTCAACAAATTTAGCAGGAGACCATTATTTATATATATCAACACCAAGCGCTACTGATGTTAATTTTAAAATTATAGCAAACGGAGGCAATATAATAACTGGTGTGGTCAAAAATACTACTCCATTTATTTATTCTATTGGTCAAGGACAAGATACACAATTGATTACTCCAAAAACTACTATTGGAATTATAAAGAACAAAGGATATATCGTTGAAGCCGAAGATTTAATTTATGTAAGTGTTAGAGTTAATGCCGGATTTGCTTCACAAAACAACTCCTATAATCATGCAGGCGGATTGGTTTCAAAGGGAAATAGTGCTCTAGGAAGAGAATTTAGATTAGGAGCAATGTTAAATCCCGTTTACGATCAAATTGTATTGAACTTTGCATCAATATTATCAACAGAGAATAATACTAAAGTCACTATTTCAAATATTCCTATAGGTTCTGTACTATCAGACGGAACCATTATAAATGGACCAATAACGGTTACTTTAGGTAAAAATGAAAGTTATGTTTTGGCATTGGAAAATTACAGTAACACTATTTCTAATAGTACAGCTATGATAGGTGCGTTAGTGGAATCAGATAAACCTGTAGTTGTCAATTCGGGTTCTTTTGGTGGTAGTAACAGTACTATTGTTAATGCTCAAGGAAATCCCCTAGGAAGAGATGTAGGTTTTGACCAAATTGTTCCAACAGAAAAAACTGGTAAGGAATATATATTTGTAAAAGGACTTGGGACTGATGAATTAGAACGGGTTTTATTAATTGCAAATGTCGACATGACTAAAGTATTTGTTAATGGTTCCCTGATACCCATTGCTACTCTAAATAAAGGACAATATACCGTTATTGACGGAAGCCAATTCATAGATGGTAATTTGTATGTTTCAACCTCCGAAAATGTATCTGCTTATCAGAGTATTGGTGGAGATTTTTCATCAGCAAACCAAAATTTATTTTTTGTACCGCCCTTAAATTGTGCTACGCCAAGCATTGTTGATAATATTCCATCCATTGAATCGATAGGAAATACAATTTATAATGGTGGTTTAAATATTGTTACTGAAGCTGGTGCTACTGTAACCATAAACAATATTCCTATCTCGAGTACTCCTATAGTAGTAGCAGGAAATACGGATTATGTGAGATACACCGTTTTTAATCAAACGGGGAATATTGCGGTAAAATCCACGAAGCAAGTTTATGTTTCTTACTTTGGGACAAATGGCGCCGCAACTTATGGCGGATATTATTCGGGATTTGATACAAAACCAGAAATTGTAACTGATAAAATTACAGTGTCTAATTCAGCATGTATACCAAATGTTGTTTTAAAAATTAGCACTTTATCTTCTTATGATACTTTTCAGTGGTATTTTAATGACAATCCAATTGTTGGTGCAAATTCAAATTCATACACCCCAACTCAACCTGGTTATTATCAAGTAAAAGGAAGTATTGTGGGTTGTCCAACTACAGTTCCTATTTTCTCAGACAAGATTCCAGTCAGCGACTGTCCATTAGATTCAGATAATGACGGAACAAATAACAACATTGATATTGACTTAGATAATGATGGTATCATAAATAATCTTGAAGCTAATATTTCTCTATTAAACCAGTCAAATACCATCTCAAGTTCTAATTATACTGCTACAATCACTGGTAGTGGGACAGTTACAGGAAAATCATTATATGGATTTGTTACAGAAGTTCCTGCTGGAATCACGAATTCCGTTACATACAAGATAAGCTTAACAAATCCTCAAAGCATTCGCATTAATTATATAGCACAAGACAGTCCTACACAAACTACCTCTATTTCAGAATATATAAATGGGGATGGCGATTTTATTTTACAAGTACCATCAGATAAAACCATTACTTTAACTAACCCACAAAATCAACTACTCGTCGATACTAATTATGATGGGATTTTTGAAAGTGGTATTACTGAATTCTCATCTTTCGAAATCCGATTCCGATTGAATAGTATAACACCGTTAACTCCTGGTTTGGGTAGCTTTGGGTTTTCATCCTATCTTACTAATTCCATCACATTAACGCATAATAATCTATCCGAAACTGCTGTTAATAAAGCAATTTTTATGATTAATCATACAGAAACTTTTGATTCTGACTCTGATACAATTCCAGATTTATTGGACATAGACAGTGATAATGACGGAATCCCTGATACAATTGAGGCTCAAGGAAAAGGATTTATAACCTTTTCTGGATCTGATTCAAATAAAGATGGTCTTGACAATGCTTTTGAGCCTGGACTAACACGAATTAATACCGACAATGATGTCTTCAATACTTTTCCTGCAGTTTATGATTTATTAGATTTAGACAGTGATAATGATGGCATATATGATTTAATTGAATCTGGAAGCATGGCTATAGATACTAATAATGATGGGATTATAGATGGCTTACCTCTAGCTTTTGGTACAAATGGTTTATTTGACGGACTTGAAACAAGTCCAGATAGCGGTAAACTAAATTATGTAATTACTGATACCGATTCAGATGGAACTTTGAATTACATCGATTTGGATAGTGATAATGATCTTTGTTTTGATGTTACCGAGGCAGGATTTTCTGATGCTAACAATGATGGAATAGTAGGTAACAATCCCATTACTGTTAACACTAATGGGAAAGTCACAAGTGGTTTTGCATATACAATACCAAATAATAATTATATTATTGCTGCTCCAATTGTTATAACCAACCAACCAATAGTTTCACCAACTTGTGAATTAGAAAACACAACAATTACATTAACTGATAATGGCGGAAACACCTATCAATGGCAACTCTCAACGGATGGAACCACTTGGAATAACATCACAAACAATTCAACCTATTCTGGAGCAACAACCAATATCTTATTGATAACAAGTGTACAAAATGTCATGAACGGGTACAAATACAGAGTAAAATTAGATAAAACTGGAAACTCTTGTGGTTTAATTTCTGCCGAAACCACCTTGACAATCTATACTCTACCAGTAATTAACACTGTGACAATCATTCAATGTGACGATGATACCGACGGGTTCTCTGATTTTAATTTAACAGTAAAAAATAATGAGATATCGACAAATTACACTTCAGAAACATTTACCTATTACACTTCTCTTTTAGGAGCTGAAACAGCAGATATTGATAAATTAATTTCTAATCCGCTAGCATTTACTAACACCTCTTCGGGAGGAATGCCAGTTTGGGTTAGAGTAAAAAACACCAATGAATGCGCTAGTATAGTACAAATTAACTTAATAGTTTCTACTACTCAAATTCCAGCTTCTTTCCTTCGCACTTTTTCGACTTGTGATGATTTAGGAGCAACTAATGATGATACTGATGGCCTCGCAACTTTTGATTTCAGTAGTGTAGCAACTGATATTTTAGCGATTCTTCCTTCTTCAAGTTCTGCATATTCCATAAAATTTTATAAAAATGAAGCAGATGCACTATCAGAAAATGATGAAATAACAAATACATCAAACTACAGTAATACTGGCTATCCAAATGAGCAAAAAATTTGGGTTCGTGTTGAAAGTACATCTGATAACTCGTGTTATGGATTGAGTCCAAGAGTTACCTTAACAGTCAATCCAAAACCTAATATTAACACAAACGCTGATTTAGATGAGAATGAATTAGTATGCTCAAACCTTCCTACTTTCTTTGTAAGATTAGATTCAGGAATTCTAGATGGCACTCCTACTAATGACTATACCTATATCTGGACAAAAGATAATATCGTTTTAACTAATGAGACGAGTTCTACATTGGAGGTAAATACTCCTGGTGAATATACCGTAGCAGTTAGCTCATTTAGCGGTTGCAGCAGAATTCGAACTATAAAAGTAACTGCTTCGGATATAGCAGAAATAACAAGCATTTCAATTGTTGATTTATCAGATGTAAACTCAATTACAGTAAATGCAACTGGACAAGGGCAATATGAATATAGTCTGGATGCACCTTCTGGTCCTTTTCAAGATTCTAATTTCTTTGATAATGTAACCGCTGGAATTCATGAAGTGTACATTAATGATAAAAATGGTTGTGGAACGGTGAGTAAAACAATTGCTGTAATAGGTGTTCCAAAATTTTTCACTCCAAATGGAGATGGCTATAATGACTATTGGAATGTAAAAGGAGTAAATGAAAATTTCAACGAAAATTCAATCATTTATATTTTTGATCGTTACGGTAAGCTTCTAAAACAAATTGTCCCCTCTAGACAAGGATGGGATGGAACATTTTCTGGGTTACCTTTACCCTCAGATGATTACTGGTACTCCATAAAATTAGAAGATGGGAGAGAAGCTAAAGGACATTTCAGTTTAAAACGATAAAATAAAAATTATTTTAAACATAAAAAAATGATGGATTTTAGATTACTTGTGATTTTATTCCTGGGTCTTTTAACTATTAGTACTAAAGCGCAAAGTGACTGTAGCAATGCCATTATTGCATGCGGAAACACGGGTTTCGAAGGGTTAACCGTCACTGGAATAGGCACTCAGGAACTTTCAGGATTAAATACTTGTTCCAGTGAAGAAAACAATAGCATTTGGTTAAAAATATCAATAAAAAAAGGAGGAACATTAGGCTTCCTGCTGAAACCGGAAAACACTGATATTAATGAAGATTTTGATTTTTTTGTTTTTGGACCAAATACAAGTTGTGATATGCTAGGTCAGGCCATAAGATGTTCAACCACAAACCCTAGAAGTATAAACCAAAAGAATAATTTTACTGGTATGGAGGAGAATGAAACTGATACTTCTGAGGGACCAGGTGCAGATGGAAACAGTTTTGTAAAATGGCTGACCGTTGATGATGATGATTTCTATTATTTAGTAGTTGATCGACCTATCGGAAGTAGTAATTTTTCACTACAATGGACAGGAACCGCAACATTCAATTCGGCTCCCACTTTTGATGTCCCCAATGGGGCTGCACTTGATCTAAATCAATGCGATAATGATGGAATAGCTGATTTTTCGACAAAATTTGATTTAACAAAAAATACTACTAAAATTATTGGCTTACAAGACTATGTAATTGTAACTTACCACATTGAACAAAACGATGCACTGACAAACATCAATCCAATCATAAATACGACTCAATATATAAATACCTCAAATCCTCAGAATATTTTTGCAAGAATAACAAATACATTAACGGGTTGTTTCAACACATCCGATTTTAAAATTACCGTAAACGACCTGATAAAATTTCCTGTAACTGAATTTTCTATTTGTGATGATGCAACAGATGGAAATGATTCAAATGGACAATCTTTTTTTGATTTAAACACAGTTTCTTCACATATTTTTGGGGACCAAAATACAGATACATTTACAATAAAATATTACCCATCAGAGAACGACGCTAGTAATGATTCCAATCCATTACCTAATTTTTTTTACAATACGATTCCCAATCTTCAATCAATATACATAAAAGCTTCTAGTCCTAATTTATGTACGGCTATAAGTAAAATTAAACTTATAGTCAATCCACTTCCATTAAAAACCAGTGCAATATTGGTACAATGTGATACAGGTTTTACTCCTGATGGCATTAGTTTATTCAATTTAAATGAAGTAAATACGAAATTTACAAATAAAAATAATGATCTAATAACTGCATTTTTTATAAATGATAGTGATGCCCAAAATAATATCAACGAACTAAATACATCTTTTTATAACACCGTCAATCCGCAAAATATTACTGTCCGAGTTACAAATAACAAAACAGGTTGCTCAAGTCTTAGTACTTTGGAATTAAAAGTCAACGTGATTCCTGAAAAAACATACACTATAAATCCAGTTTGTGACACTGATGGAATCGAAGATGGAAAACATCTATTTAATCTAAAAGAAGCTAATATTCCCACTACTAATACACAAACACTTTTTTATTATTCAAATATAAATGACGCTTTATTAGAACAAAATGAGCTTACTAATCCTTTTTCTTATTTCAATGAAACAGCATATAATCAAATTATTTATGCTAGAATCGAAGAAGGGAATGATTGTTTTGGGATAAGCAAAATTAAATTAGAAGTACTAAAATTACCCGATTTAAATACTACTATAGCAACTAGCTTTGTTTGTTCCAACCTTCCAACATTTTTTATTCAACTCAACGCAGGAATTCCGGATGATTCCCTTTCGAGTGACTATACATATATTTGGTCAAAAGACGGAACGGTATTATCAACCAAAACGGCTTCAACACTTGACATAAATATCGCAGGATTATACACCGTCGAAGTGAAAAATAATTCGGGCTGCAGTAAAATCCAAACTATAAAAGTAGCCACTTCAGATGTTGCAAAAATTACAAATATTGCCATTACCGATTTATCAGATGTAAACTCAGTAACGGTAAATGTAACTGGAGAAGGACAATATGAATATAGTCTGGACGCACCTTCTGGTCCATTTCAAGATTCTAATTTCTTTGATAATGTAACTGCCGGAATTCATGAAGTATACATTAATGATAAAAATGGTTGTGGAACTGTGAGTCAAAAAATTGCCGTAATTGGTGTTCCAAAATTTTTCACTCCAAATGGAGATGGTCATAATGACTATTGGAATGTAAAAGGAGTAAATGAAAATTTTAATACAAATTCAATCATTTATATTTTTGATCGTTACGGTAAGCTTCTAAAACAAATTGTCCCCTCTAGTCAAGGCTGGGATGGCACATTTTTAGATCAACCTTTATCCTCAGATGATTATTGGTACACTATAAAATTAGACGATGGTAGAGAAGTTAAAGGCCATTTCAGTTTGAAAAGATAATTTACAAACCATATTCATGATTCGTAATATTACTTTTTTTGTAGATATTAACTATATTTGATAGTTATGAAATATTATTACCATTTACTGTTTGTTTTCCTTTTTTTAACCATTCCGACTTTTGGACAAAAAGAAGCGGCTATATGGTATTTTGGCAATAATGCTGGTCTCGATTTTAATTCAGGGAGTCCTGTTGCTTTAACTAACGGCAAATTAGTTACCAAAGAAGGCTGCACCACAATTTCTGATAAAAACGGTAATTTACTTTTTTACACAGATGGTTCTATTGTTTATAATAGAAACCATCAGATTATGCCTAATGGCTATGGTTTAATGGGACATAATTCAAGTACACAGTCGGCGATAATAGTTCCTAAACCTAACAATCCCTATATCTATTATATTTTTACTGTTGACCAACCGCTTCCTGCAAATGCCGATGAAAATCCATTAAATGACCTAGATCCCCCAAATAATGGATTAAATTATTCTCAAGTTGATATACGACTAGATAATGGTCTTGGTGACATTGTAACTACTGAAAAAAACATCCCTCTAGTTACTTATAATCCTGGTAATAGCGACGAGGTTAAATACAAATGTTCTGAAAAAATCACAGCCGTTCAACATGGAGACGGAGTTTCTTTTTGGGTAATTACACATTTTATAAATAATTTTTATGCTTTTAAAATAAGTACACAGGGTGTAAACAAAACTCCTGTCAAGACAACAACTACTCTTACTATTCCAATAGCTGGTTATCTAGCCAATGCAATAGGATACTTAAAAGCATCTCCAAACGGCAAAAAAGTAGTTATAGCAAACAATGCTTCAAGACGAACAAATGAAAATGGACCGAAAGGAAATCCAATAAGAGACACCGGTAATGTTTTACTTTATGATTTTGATTCGAGTACAGGAAAAATAAGTAATGAAATGGCACTGCTTAGTAATTCAAATCCTTATGGAGTAGAATTCTCGGCAAAATCCAAAAAATTATATGTCACTGCTAATAAATTTAATACTGATGGTGAAACTATTTTAGAAAGTTACTTAATCCAATATAATCTAAAAAGCACCAATATCCTATCCTCTAAGACAATTGTTAACACTTCACCTTTAATAGCAGGAGCACTACAATTAGCAATTGATGAAAAAATATACCGAGCTGGATACCTTACAACTGATTTCAATCGTAATAAAATATCCGTAATCAACAACCCAGAATTAGATGGTTCTAGTTGCAATTATATAACAAATGCGATTGACTTAAAAACTGGCAGCACAGAACAAGGATTACCACCGTTTATAACTTCTTTATTTTTATATGCCTTTAGTTATGAATTCAATTGTTTGGGAGATGCAACGCATTTTTATAGTAATTCTGTTGAAAAAATTGACTCTGTAGTTTGGGATTTTGGAGATGGATTTACTTCTACAGATATTGACACCTATCATACTTACGCTCAAGCTGGTGATTATAAAGTAACGTTAATAAAAACTGTAAACGGGAAAGACAGAGAGCCTCTTGAAAAAACAATTACAATTTATGATGCTCCGAAAATACTGTCAACTTCTTACAAGTTAACACAATGTGACACACAAGATAATACACCTACTGATGGATTAGCTTTATTTAATTTAGCTCTTGCTGATGAGCCAATTGCTTTAGGCAAAAAAGACTTTGAAGTGTATTACTACCATAGTAGCATAGATGCTGAAAATGATGTAACGAATACCCAATCTATTCCAATAGATTATAGAAATAACGTTCCAGATGAGCTTTTATATGCAAAAGTAATGCAGCCAAATTCTAGTTGTTATAGTATTGGAACAGTTATTTTACATGCCAATAAAAACATATTACTATTACCCGAAGCAATGTACGAATGTGATCTTGGTGATGGAAAAGGGTCTTTTGATTTAAAACACAAAGAAAATTCAATAAAAACTGAATTAAATTTACCTTCAGATGTTAATTTGTTCTTTTATTCTAATAAAGAAGATGCTTCTATGGGCATAAATGAGCTCGAAGAGCCATTCGTTTCTGATTCTAAAATAGTATTTATTCGAGCAGAAAATAAGGAAGGTTGCTATGGAACTGGGTATTTTGACATTACAGTTGTGACTTCTCCAAATATTACTAACTTAGAAAATATGATTTTATGCGAGGCATCTGTAAACCCTTTAATACAATTAGATGCAGGGATTTTAGCCCCAGCAAGGACTAATGATTTTACTTATTTTTGGTCAACAGGCGAAACAACCCCAACCATATCAATAACCAAGGAAGGTGAATATACTGTAACTGTAAAAAATAGATTAGGCTGTACTACGACCCGAAAATGTATTGTAACACTATCTCATCTAGCAAAAATAAACAACATAATTGTTCATGATCTTCAACAAACTAATCAAGTTATAATTGAACTCAATAATCCGAGTGATTATACCTATATGATTCAATACGAAAATGGGACTAAAACTTCTTTTCAAACTTCTACTATATTTGAGAATGTACCTGGTGGTTTTCACGAATTAATAATAGAGAGTATTAATGGATGTGGACAAACAACAAAAAGTTTTGCAGTATTGAATGCATCAAAATTCTTTACCCCTAATGGCGATGGATACAATGATTATTGGAATCTAAAAGGAATTAATAGTAGTATATATCAAAATGCAATTATATATATTTTTGATCGCTATGGAAAACTGCTAAAACAATTATCACCATCAAGTCTTGGCTGGGATGGTACTTTCCTAAAGGAAGCTTTACCATCAGACGATTATTGGTTCACAATAAAACTTGAAGACGGAAGAGAAGCTAAAGGACATTTTAGTTTAAAAAGGTAATACAAAATATATAGTAGTCTTTTAAACGACTATTCTCACCTATAAATTTAGGCAATCTTTAGTATTACAAAATGATTTTAGTGACAAGGTTCTAAAATTGATCTCCTAAAAATGAAAGAAAAAAAAAGCCATTCGAATAAACGAATGGCTTTTTCAATATCACAAAAGATAAAATTAGATTTTAAATCTTTTTCTATCAGTTTCTGTCAAATAAATTTTTCTCAAACGAATAGATTTTGGTGTAACCTCTACATACTCATCTTTTTGAATGTACTCTAATGCTTCTTCTAAAGAGAAAATGATTGGAGGAATAATTCTAGCTTTTTCATCATTTCCAGAAGAACGAACGTTAGATTGTTTTTTCTCTTTCGTTACGTTTACACACATATCATCTCCACGAGAATTTTCTCCAATTACCTGACCTTCATAGATTTCAGCATTTGGCTCAACGAAGAATTTACCACGATCTTGCAATTTATCGATAGAATAAGGAATTGCTTTTCCTTTTTCCATAGAGATTAATGAACCTTTGTTACGTCCAGCAATTTCTCCTTTGTAAGGCTCATATCCAATAAAACGGTGTGCCATAATAGCCTCACCAGCTGTTGCAGTTAGTAATTGGTTACGCAATCCAATAATTCCACGTGATGGAATATTAAATTTTACAATCATACGTTCCCCTTTTGTTTCCATGCTTAGCATTTCGCCTTTACGCATAGTAACAAACTCTACCGCTCTACCTGAAAGTGTTTCTGGTAAATCAATAGTTAATTCCTCAATTGGTTCACATTTTTTACCATCAATTTCTTTGATGATAACTTGTGGCTGACCGATTTGCAATTCATATCCTTCTCTTCTCATTGTTTCAATAAGAACAGACAAGTGAAGTACACCACGACCAAAAACCATGAACTTATCAGCAGAATCAGTTTCACCCAATTTCATTGCTAAGTTTTTCTCTAATTCTTTTGTCAAACGATCTCTAATATGACGAGAGGTTACAAATTTACCCTCTTTACCGAAGAAAGGAGAGTCATTAATTGTAAACAACATACTCATTGTAGGCTCATCAATATCAATCGTTTTTAGACCTTCTGGGTTTTCATGATCAGCAATAGTATCACCAATTTCAAAACCTTCCACCCCAATAATTGCGCAAATATCTCCAGCAATTACTTCTGTTACTTTTTTACGTCCAAGGCCTTCAAAAGTATGTAATTCTTTAATTCTAGATTTTGTTACTGTACCATCTCTTTTTACCAAAGAAATTGGCATTCCTTCTCTTAAAACTCCTCTTTCAAGACGACCAATAGCGATACGACCTGTAAAAGCTGAAAAATCTAATGAAGTAATTAACATTTGTGGTGTCCCTTCAGAAACTTTAGGAGCTGGTACATTATCTATAACCATATCTAACAATGCTTCAACATTATCAGTTACGTTTTCCCAATGGTCAGACATCCAGTTATTTTTAGCAGATCCGTATACAGTTGGAAAATCCAATTGCCACTCTTCAGCACCCAACTCAAACATTAAGTCGAAAACTTTTTCATGAACTTCTTCTGGAGTACAGTTTTCTTTATCAACTTTATTGATTACAACGCAAGGCTTTAGACCTAAGTCAATCGCTTTTTGCAGTACAAAACGAGTTTGAGGCATTGGACCTTCAAAAGCATCTACAAGTAGACAAACTCCATCTGCCATGTTCAATACACGTTCTACTTCTCCTCCAAAATCGGCGTGACCAGGAGTATCAATAATGTTGATTTTTGTTCCTTTGTAAACTACAGAAACATTTTTTGAAGTAATAGTAATACCTCTTTCACGCTCTAAGTCGTTGTTATCAAGGATTAAGTCACCTGTGTTTTCGTTATCACGAAATAACTGACAGTGATACATAATTTTATCAACCAAAGTTGTTTTACCGTGATCGACGTGGGCAATAATTGCAATGTTTCTAATAGATTCCATCTGTGATTTTTAATGGGTGCAAAGGTACACTTTATTTTGATATAAAAAATATTTATGCAATAGTTTACATATTCTTAACCCATTAGACACAAAAAGAGGGGTTTGAAAAAATCTCAAAAAATAAGTTACCGATGTTGTTTAATAATTCCGCAATAATTAATTATATTTGAGTAATGAAAAGCAAAACCAATCAAGTAATCATCATCTACATTCTAATCTCAATGTTTGTAGCCATTGTTAGTCATAAACTATTACTACAATATATTTCTGATTCAAACCATCAATTTTACAATTTTACTAAAGATATTTTATTCATAGTTTTAACTGGAATAACTTTCAAACTTATTTTATCAAAAAATGACACTCGAAATATATCTATTTTCGAAAAGCTTAAAAATACAAATGACGAAATCAAGGAGTCGAATGAAAAATACGATATTGTAGCCAAAGCAACCAGCGATACTATTTGGGACTGGAAAATACAAGAAGATAGTTTTACTTGGAATAAAGGAATTGAAAGTGTTTTTGGTTACACTCAAAACGAAGTTGGCAACAGTTCAAAATGGTGGTTTGATAAAATTCATCCCGAAGATAGTATTAAAATGTCCATCAGACTCTATTCTTTTATAGAGCAAAAAACCGAAAACTGGCAAGATCAATACCGTTTTAAATGTGCCAACAATTCTTATAAATACGTTCTAGATAGAGGTTTCCTCCTAAAAGATGAAAATGGAAAAGCAATCAGAATGATTGGAGCCATACAAGACATCACAAAACAAAAAGAAGAAGAACAAAGACTTAAATTATTAGAAACCGTATTTACACAATCCAAAGATTCAATTATTATTACCGAAGCCAATTCGTTAGATGAAAAAATCCCTAATATTATTTATGTAAATCCCGCTTTTTCTTCTATGTCAGGATATGAATTTGAAGAAATCTCGGGAAAAACAGCAGATCCATTCAACAGTCCAAATTCGGATATGAATGAACTTGAAAAACTATTAAGCGCTATTAAAAACAAACAGGAGTGCCTTATAGAAACAATTAGCTTAACCAAAAACAGAGAAGAATACTGGGTTCGCTTCTCAATGATTCCTATTTACAATTCAGAAAATGAACTCTCGCACTGGATTTCCATTCAAAGAGATATAACCGATGAAAAAAGGCAAGAAAAAGAAAAAGAGCAACTTATCAGAGAATTAACTCAAAACAACAAAGACTTAAAACAATTCTCCTACATAACCTCACACAACCTTAGGGCTCCATTATCAAACTTAACAGGACTACTAAACCTACTGGAAGACATTCCTATTGAAAATCAAGAATTAAAAGAAATCTTAAACGGCTTTAATAAATCAACTCATTTATTAAACGACACTATCAACGACTTAGTAAAAGTTATCATCATCAAAGACAACCCTTCCATTCAGAAAGAAGCTGTTTTAATAAAAGAAATCTTTGAAAACGTCTTTAGCCAACTTAATTTTCAAATCGAATTATACAAACCAATCATAAAACTTAATTTCGAAAAAGTTTCTATCCTAAACATCAACAAAGCCTACATAGAAAGTATATTATTGAATCTTTTGACAAATGCAATAAAATACAAATCAGAAAACAGGAAACTAAAGATTACCATTACTGCACGCGAAACAGATAATACCATTGAATTAATTTTTAAAGATAACGGGATAGGTATTGATTTAGAAAGAAACAGAGACAAAGTATTCGGACTTTATCAACGCTTCCATAATTACCCCGACAGCAAAGGATTAGGGCTTTATTTAGTGAAATCACAAGTTGAAACTATGGGAGGTACAATTGAAATTGAAAGTGAAGTAAATAAAGGAACTATATTTACATTAACATTTAAAAACAAACAATAATGTTAGATCAAATTTTATGCATTGATGACGACCCGATAACACTCATGTTATGCAAAAAAGTTATAATAAAATCATCATTTTCTAATGAAATAATAACAGCACAAAATGGAGAAGAAGCACTCAGCTACTTTAACGCTTTTAGGTATACTAAAAACAAAACTGACGAACAGCCTCAATTAATTTTTTTAGATCTAAATATGCCCGTTATGGGGGGGTGGGAGTTTTTAGATCATTTTAATAGCCCAGAATTTTCAGAATTCAATACTATAAAAGTTGTTGTACTTTCTTCGACCATAGACCCAGAAGACTTAGAAAAAGCAAAACAATACCCAATGGTCATTGATTTCCTATCTAAACCAATCACCCATTCAATGCTTGAATACTTAAAAAACAAGATGGAATAAAAAATTATAAAACATAAAAAAAGCTCTCATTTCTGAGAGCTTTTTTTATATCTTAAAAATAGCATTACTTACAAATTTGCAACGTGCTTAGTTAATTTAGATTTTAAATTAGAAGCTTTATTATCATGAATAATATTCTTTTTTGCTAATTTATCAATCATAGATATAACGCTTGACAATTTAGAAGTAGCATCTGTTTTATCAGTAGCTATTCTTAAGGCTTTTATAGCGTTACGAGTAGTTTTGTGTTGGTATCTATTTAATACTCTTCTCTTTTCGTTACTTCTAATTCTCTTTAGAGCTGATTTATGATTTGCCATTTTATTATTTTTTTATCTTTTACTAATTTTTGTAGTCCGTAAGGGAATCGAACCCCTGTTACCAAGACGAAATCTTGGCGTCCTAACCCCTAGACGAACGGACCATTATCCCCTAAGTTTTTATCAATCTAAAATATTGAAATTTGTAGCCCGTAGCGGAATCGAACCGCTCTTACATGGATGAAAACCATGCGTCCTAACCGATAGACGAACGGGCCATACTTCCCTCTAAGTTCAGGAAAACTTTAATCTGCAATAAAAATAGTAGCCCGTAGCGGAATCGAACCGCTCTTACATGGATGAAAACCATGCGTCCTAACCGATAGACGAACGGGCCCTGCTTCTCTAATGCGGATGCAAAAATACAACTATTTTTGAAACGTACAATAGCACATACGAAAAAAATTATTTTTTTTTAATACGCCTTCGCAAACAACACTCTACCTATCGAGCTTTGCCCAGTAAAAATACAACTTCCCGCCTCTTCTACTCTATCCAAAGGGATACATCTTATAGTAGCTTTAGTCAACTCTTTAATCTTTTCTTCAGTAGCTGCAGTTCCATCCCAATGTGCTGACACAAAACCTCCTTTAGTATCTAAAACCGCTTTAAACTCTTCAAAACTATTTACCTCAGTAATATGTGTGTTTCTGTAATTTAATGCTTTTTCGAACAATTCTTTTTGAATCTGCCCTAATAAATCACTTACATAAGTTGTGATTTCATCTTTGGAAACTACCTCTTTAGTCAACGTATCTCTCCTAGCTACCTCAAAAGTTCCATTTTCTAAATCTTTTGGACCAACAGCAATTCGAACCGGCACTCCTTTTAATTCCCATTCCGCAAATTTAAATCCCGGTTTTTGAGTAGTTCTATCATCAAACTTTACTGAGATTTGTAATTTTCTTAAAGCAGCAGTCAATTTATTTACTTCAGCGGTTATCGCAGCCAATTGCTCATCTGTTTTATAAATAGGAACGACCACCACTTGAATAGGCGCCAAACTAGGAGGCAATACCAATCCTTGATCATCTGAATGCGTCATCACTAAAGCCCCCATTAATCGAGTGGAAACTCCCCAAGAAGTCCCCCAAACATACTCTTGCTTTCCTTCGGCATTTGCAAACTTAACATCAAAGGCTTTAGCAAAATTCTGACCTAAAAAGTGTGAAGTCCCTGCTTGTAAAGCCTTTCCATCTTGCATTAACGCTTCTATACAATAAGTTTCTTCGGCCCCAGCAAAACGTTCGGTTTCAGTTTTCATTCCTTTAATAACTGGAATTGCCATAAAATTCTCGGCAAAATCAGCATAGACATTCATCATTTTTTCTGATTCTTCAATAGCTTCGACTCTTGTAGCATGAGCAGTATGCCCCTCTTGCCATAAAAATTCAGCTGTTCGAAGAAACAATCTTGTTCTCATTTCCCAACGCACTACATTAGCCCATTGATTAATCAACAAAGGTAAATCTCTATACGATTGAACCCATCCTTTATAAGTAGACCAGATGATAGCCTCGCTTGTAGGACGAACAATTAATTCCTCTTCTAGTTTTGCATTAGGGTCAACCATAAGTTTTCCCGGCTTATCTGGATCATTTTTTAACCTATAATGAGTTACAATTGCACATTCTTTTGCAAATCCTTCCGCATTTTTTTCTTCTGCTTCAAACATGCTTTTAGGAACAAACAATGGAAAATAAGCATTTTGATGCCCTGTTTCTTTAAACATTCGATCCAACTCTCCTTGCATTTTTTCCCATATTGCATATCCGTAAGGTTTGATAACCATACAACCTCTAACTCCTGAATTTTCGGCTAAATCGGCTTTAACAACCAATTCGTTATACCATTTTGAATAATCTTCCGATCTTGTAGTTAAGTTCTTACTCATATTGAATAATTTGGCACAAATTTTGCATTAATAATTTTAACTAAATAGTTCAGCAAAACTAACTATTTTTGTAATGTGCAACAATAAAAACTCCATATATATGAAAACTAGTACTCTTTCCTTCCGAAACCCTACAATATATTACTTTGTTGGATTTTTGAGCATCTTGTTAACATCCTGTGGCTCTTATCAAAACAGTTCCTATTATGATTCTGATGGAATATATGGAAACACTCCAAGAAGAGCTGTAGAAGTAGAGACACAAAACACTCCAAACAATCAATATAAAGACTATTTCGGATCTTTACAGAACAACAATCAACCTATAGAAATTTTCACAGATATAGAGAACTACAATGATTATAATATAGAAAATGATAGCCTACAAGACTATACCAACTATCCCGGATGGGGAAGTAATCCTCAAACTGTAAGCATAAACGTTTATGACAATGGTTGGGGAATGAATAATTGGTATGGAAATAACTGGGGATGGAATGTAGGATTTGGATGGAATAGTTGGTACGGCAACAATTGGGGTTGGAACGGCGGATATGGCTGGGGGAACAATATTGGTTTTGGATGGAATAATTGGGGTTGGAATGGTGGTTTTGGATGGAATAACTATTACGGAAACAATTGGGGCTGGAATAACTGGTACGGGAATAATTGGGGATACCCTAATTATTACAACAACAGAGCTTACGCCTATAATGCTGGTAGAAGAGGCTCTTCTTACACCGCTAACACAAGCGGCAATAGAAATTATAGCACCCGAAGTTCAGCAAATTACTCTAGAACTCAGAACAGTTCTATTAGCGGTAGAAACAATTCAAATTACAGAGGAAATACGAATACAGATTTCAGAAGAAATACTACAAATGGATTCAACAGAACAAGTCCATCATTTTCAAGAAATCAAAATAATTCGACTACTTCTCCAAGCAGAAGATCGAATACAAATAGTACTCGCAACGAAAATAGCAGATCGGAAAGATCCTATACTCCAAGCTCAAGAAACGACAATAATTCCCGATCATATAGCCCTAGCTCAAATAGTTCTGGAGGAGGAGGAAGATCGTCTGGAGGAGGAGGAGGAAGAGGTGGTCGAGGATAATAATTATTGAAGTCCGACCTATTTTTAAATTAAACTAAAACCTACGAATTAAAAATGAAAAAATATATATTTTTATTAGCCTTTGGTATATCTGCAAATGCTGTTCAATCACAAGAAATAGCTGATGCAATGCATTATGCACAGGACAACTTGAACGGGACAGCCCGTTTTAGAGCAATGAGTGGTGCTTTTGGTGCTCTCGGTGGTGACTTATCTTCATTGAATGTAAATCCTGCTGGTTCAGCAGTATTCACAAATAACCAAATGGCACTTACCTTGAGTAATTTTGATACGAAAAATAAGTCTACTTATTTTGGCAGCACAGCAAGTGAAAAAAACAATTCTTTTGACTTAAACCAAGCTGGAGCAGTTTTTGTTTTCAATAACAACGACCCAAATAGCAATTGGAAAAAGATTTCATTGGGTATTAATTATGAAAACACTACTAATTTTGATAATGGATTTTTTTCAGCTGGAACCAACCCAAATAATTCCATAGGCGATTATTTTTTAAGTTATGCTAATAATTCTAACAATGGAGCCCCAGTACCTCAAGAATTTGTAAACACAAATCCTGGAGAATCTATTTCAGATTTATATTCATTTTTAGGCAGCAACTTACCTAACAGCCAGTATCCAAATTTAAATGGATTTGCAGCCCAACAAGCATTTTTAGGCTACCAAGCCTATATTATTGACGCAGTTGACGGGACTAATAATAATTCTCCTTATCGCTCCAATGTTCCTTCTGGAGGCAATTATTATCAAGAAAATTCTATTTATAGCACGGGATACAACGGAAAACTATCTTTTAATGCTGCAACTGCTTATAAAGACAAGCTTTATATAGGACTAAATTTAAACTCTCATTTTACTGACTTTCACAAATCATCAACTTTTTACGAAGATAATAATGCACCATTGACAAATGATTATACCGTAACCCGATTGAGTTTTGAAAATGACTTATATACTTATGGAACAGGATTTTCCTTTCAATTAGGAGCGATTGCAAAACTATCAGATGAAATTCGCTTAGGCCTAGCTTACGAATCATCAACATGGTATAAATTAAATGATGAGCTGTCTCAAAGACTGGTTGCAGTAAGCAGTGCAACAAATGCTGACGATACTAATGACGTGGTAAATCCTCAGGTTGTTAATATTTACGAACCTTATAAATTACAAACTCCAAGCAAACTAACAGGAAGCTTTGCTTATGTTTTTGGAAAATCTGGCTTAATAAGCGTTGATTATGCTATTAAGGATTACAGTAACACTAAATTTAAACCTGAAAACGATCCTTATTTTAATGATTTAAATAGAGATATGAATTCAATCCTAGACACTACAGGCGAACTAAGAATAGGTGCTGAGTATAAAATTGAAGCTTTGAGCCTAAGAGCAGGATATCGTTACGAACAAAGTCCTTATAAAAATGCTGTAACAATAGGAGATTTAACCGGATATTCAGCAGGTTTAGGATACAGTTTTGGTTCTACAAAAGTAGACTTAGCGTATTCGTACGCCAAGAGAAACTCACAACAAGGATTTTTTAATCAAGGATTTACTGATGGCGCCAGTATTGAGGCCATAAACAACAATGTTTCAGTAACATTACTATTTGAATTGTAATCAATCCAAAAAACAAAATTTAAAATCCGTTTCTTTATTATGGAACGGATTTTTTTTAGCACTGATTGTCCTGATACTTCGGGAAAAATCTTCCTATTTTTTCGGGAGATTGGAATGTCTCGAATCCTCGAGACCAGGAATAGCTCCATAAAAAACATAAAGATTTATGGTCCTAAAAATAAAAATTGTAATTTTGCAAAATTCCCAAATTATCGGGATTCTAATGTTATGAGAACTAAGTCTTTAAAAAAGAATAAAATCAACGTAATCACTCTAGGGTGTTCGAAAAATGTGTATGATAGTGAAGTGCTAATGGGACAACTTCGCGCAAGCGGAAAAGACGTTACGCACGAAGCTCCGGAAGCTGAAGAGGGAAATATTATTGTAATAAACACTTGTGGATTTATTGATAATGCTAAAGCAGAATCAGTAAATATGATACTGGAATATGCAGACAAGAAAGAAAGAGGGTTGGTTGATAAAGTATTCGTTACCGGATGTTTATCTGAACGTTATAGACCCGATTTAGAAAAAGAAATACCAAATGTAGACCAGTTTTTTGGAACTACAGAGTTGCCACAATTATTGAAAGCTTTAGGAGCAGATTATAAGCATGAATTACTTGGAGAAAGATTGACTACGACTCCAAAAAATTATGCGTATTTGAAAATTTCAGAGGGTTGTGACAGACCGTGCAGCTTTTGTGCGATTCCATTGATGCGAGGAAAAAATGTTTCACAAACCATTGAAAAATTAGTTAAAGAATCAGAAGGATTAGCTAAAAACGGGGTAAAAGAATTGATTTTAATTGCCCAAGATTTGACGTATTATGGTTTAGACCTTTACAAGAAAAGAGCTCTTGGAGAATTATTGGAAGCGTTGGTAAAAGTAGAGGGAATTGAATGGATTCGTTTGCATTATGCCTTCCCTACCGGTTTTCCAATGGATGTTTTGGAAATCATGAAGCGCGAGCCTAAAATTTGTAATTATTTAGACATTCCATTGCAACACATTTCAGATTCAATTTTGAAATCTATGCGCCGTGGAACCACTCAAGCAAAAACAACTAAATTATTAAAAGAATTCCGTGCTGCGGTTCCAGGAATGGCTATTCGTACGACTTTGATTGTAGGATATCCAGGAGAAACGCAAGAGGATTTCAACATACTAAAAGATTTTGTTCAAGAAATGAAATTTGACAGAATGGGTTGTTTTGCTTATTCTCACGAAGAAAATACACATGCATACTTGTTGGAAGATGACGTCCCTGATGCCGTAAAACAAGAACGTGCGAATGAAATCATGGAATTACAATCACAAATTTCTTGGGATCTAAACCAAGAGAAAGTGGGACAAACATTCAGATGCATCATCGACAGAAAAGAAGGTGGCCATTTTGTAGGAAGAACTGAATTTGACAGCCCAGATGTAGATAATGAAGTCTTGATAGACGCAACAAAACATTATGTAAAAACGGGTGAATTTGTAATGATAAAAATTATTGAAGCAACAGAATTTGATTTGTACGGAGAACCCGCAT
This sequence comes from Flavobacterium sp. KS-LB2, assembly GCF_036895565.1. Classification (NCBI taxonomy): domain Bacteria; kingdom Pseudomonadati; phylum Bacteroidota; class Flavobacteriia; order Flavobacteriales; family Flavobacteriaceae; genus Flavobacterium; species Flavobacterium sp. KS-LB2. The sequence goes on from NZ_CP145904.1 coordinate 2,318,599, forward strand.
AATTTTCTTAAGACGATTTAATCCATTCTAAAAACTAAATATGAAACCATTTCAATCACTACTTATCATCGCATTTGTATTATTATCTACAAATATAATTTCTGCACAATACGGTAATGGCGGATATGGAAACGGTTATGGCAATGGTTATGGAAGTAATCGTAGAATGAATAGTGCCATGGATCAGTCCAGAGCTCAGGACAAACCAAAAGAAATTCCTGTTGAAGTAACGGTTGGAAAAATCATGGAGCGCATAAAACCGGAACTCATTCTTGATGAGCTTCAGGTTATTGCAATATCAAATATTTTGACCGAAAGTATAAAGACACAAGGCATGCTTATAAAAGCAGAAGTTAGCCAAGATGACAAAATAAAAAATATCAAAGCTCTTTCAGAAACTACTGATAGAAAAATAATGGAATTATTAAACAAAGACCAAAAGGAAAAATATATTGCTTTGAATGAAGAGTCTAAAAATCCTAAAAAATCGAAATCTAAAAAAAAATCTAACTAATCGATTTTTAGTCTGTTGCTAAATAAAAACCTACATGAGAAAAATTTTTTACTACCTTATTTTGGCAGTTATCGCTGCTTCTTGCTCAACAAATCCTTATAAAAAGAGTGAAAAAATTTATGATTCTAAGCTCAAAACATTAAAAGAAACCATTTCTAATAAAGATCCGCAGCCATTACCTGTTATTCCTCATGTAGAAATAAACATTGACACACTATACACGAAACAGTTGCATACTTACAAAGACACTCTTTTCAAAATGGGATCTACGCCTTTGCAAAACGGTGTTAATACAGAATGGATAGGAACTGTAAATTTTAATTTAAGAAAACCAAATTTCATTATTATTCACCATACAGCGCAGGATTCATTACAACAAACACTAAAAACATTCACAAAAATAGAATCTCAAGTGAGTTCCCATTATCTAATTTCAGATGACGGTAAGGTAGTCCAAATGTTGAATGATTATTTAAGAGCTTGGCATGCAGGTGCTGGTACTTGGGGAAGAAATACCGATATTAACTCGACTTCAATAGGAATTGAACTGGATAACAATGGCTCTGAAGTTTTTTCTGAATTACAAATCAATAGCTTACTGGCACTTTTGACGAAGCTAAAAAAAGATTACAACATTCCTGCTCAAAACATAATTGGTCACGCAGATATTGCACCAACCAGAAAAAAAGATCCTAGCCAATTATTCCCCTGGAAAATATTAGCAGACAAAGGTTTTGGTCTTTGGTCAGATGAATTTTTAGAAACTGCTCCAATTGATTTTAACGTCGAACAAGGATTGCGAATTATAGGGTATGACACTAAAAATCTACCTGCGGCTATAATGGCTTTTAAGCTACATTATATTCAAACAGAAGTTAATGATGTATTAGATGAAAAAACAAGAAATACCATTTATTCTATTTATAAAAAACAATAAGTAATTTACTCATCATACAATACCTACAAAAACGGTTTTTTGAATCTTTCAAAGAACCGCTTTCTATTTAAAGAGATTTCAAACTCTTTTCGTAGTTTATCCTAATATAGACTTCTTATACTTTTAAAAGCTAAATAAACAGGCTGTCAAAAACTCGAAATCATAATAACAACTCAATACAAGATGAACAAGTTGTTGCATGTAATATACAAACCCTTAAAGCTTCTATGACCGCATAACAAATCAACTGTAATCTAAACAAAAAAAGCTGCCAAAATACTTAAATGCATCTTGGCAGCTAAAAAAAAAAATATTATTTCAATACTAGAACGAGTATGTTGTTGCAAGTAATGCATAAGCCGTTAAACCTTTTGGCGCAGCATCACTGTTTGTAAAGATATCTTCTGAAGCTGTGTCAACACGGAACTCAGGAATAATAGTCAAGTTTCCTACTTTGTAGTTTAGTGATAAAGTATTACCTACAACACTAGTTCCAGCAAGTGAACCAAGTCCCGCAGTAGCATCTTTAGCATCTAAATACTCTAATCTGTAAGCTAAGCTTAATGATTCTTTCAATGCGAAATTAGCATATCCAACTAAAGCAAACCATTCTCCATCCAAAGAACTATCAAAGTCATTGTTAGTCATTGCATACGTACCGTTGAATCCTAAAGAAAATGAATCACTCACTTTTTTAGAACCTACAAAATCAAATTGTGTTTTGTTCTCATCAGAAGCAGGGTTACTACTTCCAGAAGTCACATTGAAATAGGCACTTCCTGTATCACCAACATATCCCAATTGACCTATAAAAGTTTTTTGACTTGAACCAGCTTCAATTGCCGTTTTAAAATCTGTTGGATTCGAAACTCCCGCCATGAAGCTGAATTTTCCTGATGTATACTGTGCTTTTACTCCCGTATTAAAGAATGGACCATAGGTAAAAGCATAAGACATACTGTAGTTTTTATTATCTACTGCATCCAACAATTCATATCCAACATGAGTTCCAAAACTACCAGCAGTAACTTTAAATTTATCTGAAAACTCATAAGTAAAATTCAATTGTTTAATCATGAAAGTTGAAGCAGCATCATTGTAAGTAAATTGAGCAGCTCTGTTTCCGAACCCTAAATCGACAAAAACAGACGCTTTCCCCATTTTATGAGATGCTTCTATAGAGGCCATCCCTAATTCAAATGAATTGTGAGAATTTGTAAAACTGGTAAGACTGTTATCTACTCCAGAAAAATCATATTTGTAATATGCATCGGCAGATCCTGCAAAAGTAGTTGCTGGAACTGGAGTTGACTCTTGTGCAAATGTTACTGCAGATATAAATAGTATTGCAACCGTAGTAAAGTAATTTTTCATGTTTAGTTAGTTTTAATTAGTAATCAAGTTTGGTAATTTTAATTCTAGTTAATTATTTATGTCGCGAACAAATATTTAAATAGTAAAAAAATCCATACATTTTAAGATGTTAATTTTTCTTTTATCTGAAGCGAATTTATTAACTTTTATTTCACTTGAATTACTATTTACTACTTTTTTACCTTGTTTCGAGAAGAATTATTAATAACGAAAAATGATCAAAAAATAATAGATATTCCGTATTTTAAAACATCAATTTTAAAAATTCAATAATCAAAATTTTAGTAATACCCCCTATTTTTCAAATACATTAATTAAAATAAATAAAAAAAAATGCTATTTAATGCCATTTATTTTAAAAAAAAACAACACACCCCCTTAAAATTGACTCTTATTTAAATTATTAATTTTAAACAACAAAACTGCCGACTAGCTAATTTCCTCAAACTAAGAAACCTAAAATCTCTTCATATTTCGATAAAAACGCAATTAACTTTTCATTGAGAAAAGGACTGAATCAAGAATTATAAAAACTTTATTAAACTATCATTAGTACCTTTTTTATGAAAATTTTAATTGTGTACCGATTCCTTTTTTTGTAATTTTAAACCATGTTACGTATCATATTTAAAATATCATTTTCACTCCTATTCCTCGCTTTTTCCTTGATATGGGTGAGCGAGAAACTTTCAGCACTTGTTCATGAAAAGCATTATAATTTTTATGAATTAACAGAAAACAATCCCGAAGAGAACAATGCTGAAGGGAAATTGAAACTCCTTTTCATCGATTCAATTGAAATTTTAAATTGTTTTGACTATTATTCTATAAATAACAACAGAATTAATTCTTTCGACTTATTTGTAGTCAAAGAGTTTGCTTTAAAAAAATTCACTCCCCCACCAGAAATAGTTTAATACATTTTTTCAGAAAAAAAATATTAATATATGTCCCATTCAAAAAATGAGCTCATATACAACTACTATTACATACACATATGAAAAATTTATTTATAGCCTTCACAATTTTATTTACTTCTTCATTATTTGCACAAACTCATGAAATCATAAAGCATGACGGTGAACGAATTGATATAAACTTCATTAAAATAGAAAATAATTTAGTTTACTATACCTTAGTTCAAAGCACTGAAGAAAAAACAATAAGTCAATATGCCGTGGCACAATTGAATGAAAAATTAAAAAATGATTCAAAAATCATATCAGAAAAAATTCAGCTAAATGGAATATCCGATTATAAAAAAGTGGTCATATTAAAAAAACATCAAACAATCGGATTAAAGGAGTCTGGAGTAATTACTAGTTTTTACGGTGGAACAAAAGGAGAAACTCCCTTGTCATTTTCTGATAATGGTGAAAAACGATTAAAACAAAACGCTGCGCTCCAAGGAGCTCAATTTGTCGTAATCCTTGCCAATAAACCAAAAGATTTAAAAGCCGCAATCTATACCTATTAATAAAATGCAAAACAAGCAATGAATTCATAGCTTGACATTTTAATACATGAAAATAGAGTACATAAAAAAATCGAGAGCAGACTTGTGGCAAACACAATTCCTGTTCTCGATTCTTCAATTATAAAATAACGCAAATGTATTATTCAAGAATTAATGATTTAGCATTCATAAATTCTTTAATCCCAATTGTGCCTAATTCTCTACCATAACCTGATTTTTTTATTCCCCCAAAAGGAACTCTAGAATCAGAGCGTACTAATGAATTCACAAACACATTTCCTGCTTCAATTTTTCTAGCCAATGTGTACCCATTTTCACGATCTTCAGTCCAAATTGCAGCAGCTAATCCGTATCGATGATTATTAGCGATGGTTATAGCGTCATTTTCATCTTTAGCTCTAATAATAGTTGCTAGCGGTCCAAAAGTTTCCTCTTGGAACGCAATATTGTTTGAATCTACCAAATCAATTAGTGTGGGCTGGAAATTACAATTTTCGCGATCCCCACCTAGTATTAATTTTGCACCTTGTTGTATTGACTTTTCCAACTGATCAGATAATTTCTCCGCTAAATCCAGGCGAGCCAAAGGACCTAGATTGATTCCTTCTAGTAATGGATTTCCTTGTTGCAGTAATTTGACTTTTTGAGTAAAAAGTGCTGTAAATTCCTCCGCTACTTTATCAACAACAATAAATCGTTTGGCACAAATACAGGCCTGACCAGCATTTAACATCCTAGATTGTGTAGCAACTGTGGCTGCTTTTTCAAGATTTGCATCCTTCAAAACTATAAAAGCATCAGATCCTCCCAACTCCATTACTGTTTTTTTGATATGCTTTCCTGCTAGTGAAGCGACAGATGAACCAGCCATTTCACTTCCAGTCAAAGTGATTCCATGCACAATATTTGATGCAATTACACTTTCAACTTGAGAAATATCTATCGTAATATGTTGAAAAATTCCTTCAGGGAAACCGGCTTCCAAAAAAGCTTTTTCAATAGCTTTAGCACAACCAATAACGTTTGGAGCATGTTTTAAAAGTGTCACATTCCCCGACATAATTACCGGTGCAGCATAACGCAATACTTGCCAAAAAGGATAATTCCATGGCATTATTGCAAAAACAGCTCCCATTGGATCGTAAACCGACATGCTTTTAAAAGGAGTATCATAATACTCCTCTTTCAGCATTACCTCAGCGTTATCTGCATAAAAATCACAATTCAAAGCTGATTTCTCTACTTCAGAAATACTTTCTTGCAATATTTTACCCATTTCATTGGTTATCAACAAACCTAGTTCCTCTTTGTTCCTTCTAAGAGTATCTGCTAGCTTTCTCATCATAAAAGCTCTTTGATCAAATGTAGTTTGCTTCCAATTTTTAAATGCCCGTTCTGATAATTGCAATTTTTGATTCAATTGCGCACTAGTCAATACCTCATGTTCGCCAATCAATAATTGCGAAAAAGGATTTATCGATTTAAAAACCATGTGTTTGTGATTTAAATTTTAGAAATATACTTTAAAGAAAGAAGTAACCGTTCTAAATTTAGTAAATGTTAAGCGATTAATGAGAGAGAAATTTAAAAAAACAGGTAAGATGAATCAAGTCTAAATTCAGAATTTATAAAACAGTACAATAATAAGTAATTTGCTAAACTTAAATAGACTAACTTTTATTTATCAATTTCCATAAAAACAGCATCCAATAATTCGAATACTTTTTCCTTATCCAAGGGCTTTGTGATACAATCCATAAAACCTAAACGTATTATCCTTTCTTTATCTTCAAATGAAGAATAAGCAGTCTGGGCGATAACTGGAAGTTCTGGTTTCATTACTTTTATTTTTTCATAAGCCTGATAACCATCTAAAACAGGCATTCTTATATCCATAAATACCAACGAAATATTTGGGTTTTCTTTACAAATATCGACTGCTTCTTGTCCGTTCTTAGCTCTTAAAACGGTGTGTTTTTTTGATTCAATAATTTTTTTCAAAAGCAAGAAATTAATCATATCATCTTCCGCAATTAAAATAATTTCATTGTCATTATTCCTATACAATGATTTTATTTTTTCGGGTTGTATTGTTTTTACCGTTTGATCCCATTTTAATGGAATGGTAAATAAAAAAACCGACCCCAATCCAATTGTTGAGCTTACCTTTATTTCTCCTCCCAACATTTCTACGTACGCTTTTGTAATAGACAGACCCAATCCTAGTCCAGATAAATCGACCGATCCGTCGTTTTCAATTCTTCTAAACCTATCAAAAATTACTTTTAAATAATTTTCGCTAATTCCTATACCTGAATCTTCAATTTTAAATTCAATAACATTTTTTTCTTTGTTAATTGAATATCCAAAAGCTACAAAACCTCTGTCTGTAAATTTTAAAGCATTCGTAATCAAATTAACAATAATCTGTTTTAGTTTTGTTTCATCAGTTAAAATATTCCTTTCAAGTTTTTCTGGATTTTCAAGGATATAAAACTGTATTTCTTTGTCTTTAGGGATGGTAACCTTAATAGCATTATACAATTCTTTAATACAATTTTCTATATCTAATCCTTTATAATTAGGCATAATTTGCTTTGCATCAATTTTAGACATCTCGATTAGATCTTCGATAATTGATATCAAACTACCACCACTATTTCTTATAATTTTTAAATATTCTAATCGCTCATTTTCTTTCAAATTTGCATCATGAAGTAAATCGCTAAAACCCATTATAGCATTCATAGGCGTTCTAATCTCATGCGATAAATTAGCTAAGAAAGAGGATTTCAACGTGTCACTTTCCTCTGCTTTTTGTTTGGAAATCTCTAATTGTTTCCGTTGATTGCTATTCTCTTCGAATAAGTTCCCAATGTACCCAAACTCGCCATCAGCCCTTTTTAAACTACTTATAGCATTTGAGTTACCCGTTTCAAGTATACTTTTGACTAATTTTAATGGATTATAAACCCACCGCTTTGTGTAATAAATATAGACAAAAATATTAATCAAGGAAACCAGAACAACAATAAAAAGAATCTCTTTTGTATTTGTATAATTTAAATTGAAAGGTCTTTTAAAAAGTAATTTGGCTACTACTTCATTTTTCCAATCTTTTAAATTTAAGCCTACAATAACGAAATCATCTTCATTAGCAATTACATAATCTTTTGATGCTAGATTTACTTTTGAACTACTTATGTTTCCTAAAGCATTGAAAAATGACTCGTCTAAAAGTCTTGCCATAAAAAAATAACCAGAGGGCTTCGTTTTGGTCTTTTTAGGATCATTTGAAGGATGAATTGTCGCAGCAAAAACCTCGACAATACCTTCTGGAATTTTCACATAAAATCTTTTTAATTTAGATTTATAAAGCACAGCCATCATCTCCTTTGGAATAAAATCAAAGGTTTTAATCTTAGAAGAAACAGTCTTATTGATTATTTTTTTATCTAAACCATAAATACCAATATAATCAGCCCCATATGATTCAAATTCACTAAGAATATATTCGTTATACCACTTTTCATCTTTTGTTTTCGCAAAATGAACCAACTCATTCCAATGGGTGACATCAATAATTATAGAAGTATGTGTTTTAGAATTAAGCCTAAACAAAGACTTTACTTCTTTATCGTATTGATTGTATGTAGTTTTGTAAAAATGACTCTCTTCTTGAACGGTATAAAGATAAAGCGAGATATAAATTAGAAAAAAGAAAATACTTGTCGAAATTATCAACAATAGGAGTTTAGAATACGTATTTAAATTAATCAATCTCTTCATGGAAAATAAGACGGTGAAAAAAAGTAAATTGCGAACTCAATATCAATTTTTTGTAGGATATATCGCTTTTTTTCAACGGTGCAAGTTAGTTATTTTTGTTCTAAAAAAAAATAATAGTCTTTAAATCTGATAATTTTAATTTAAATAACACTTTACTTATCAAGATTATAGTTCTCTGAGGAACTATATAAACTGAACATTTGATACTATCACAGGATCCTTTTTTAAATTTTCCAATAATCTTCACCCGTTTTTAAAAATAAATATTTTTCCTACTTACAAAATCATTAGAATTGTCCAGTTCAATCTTTCTTTTGATTCAAGCGATATCTAATTTTATAACATTTGCAATTAAATTAACTACTTCAAATCATCTATTCTTTACTTTTTTCCAAAAATAGTATCTGACGCCCTAAATTTGCATAAAACAAAAAAACCACCCTCATCAGGTGGTTTTTAATTCTTATAAAATGCTACAAAGGAATATTCCCGTGTTTTCTATTTGGAGTAATGCTTACTTTATTTTCGAGCATACTAAACGCTTTTATCAATTTGCGTCTTGTATCTTGCGGAAGAATTACTTCATCAACAAAACCACGTTGCGCTGCGGTGTAAGGATTCGCAAACAAATCGGCATATTCAGCTTCTTTTTCCAAAAGTTTTGCTTCATGGTCTTCGGCTTCATTGATTTCTTTCTTGAAGATAATTTCAGAAGCTCCTTTGGCTCCCATCACGGCAATTTCGGCAGTTGGCCAAGCAAAATTCATGTCGGCACCAATGTGTTTCGAATTCATTACATCGTACGCGCCACCATAGGCTTTACGGGTAATTACAGTTACTCTCGGCACAGTTGCTTCGCTTAAAGCGTACAACAGTTTAGCACCGTGAACGATAATTCCGTTCCATTCTTGGTCGGTTCCCGGTAAAAAACCCGGCACATCTACCAAAACCAATAACGGAATATTAAAACAATCGCAAAAACGCGTAAATCGAGCCGCTTTTTTGGAACTGTTCACATCCAGACAACCAGCTAAAATCATCGGTTGGTTGGCTATAATCCCAATGCTTTTACCTCCCAATCGAGCAAAACCGACGAGGATATTTTCGGCATAATTTTTATGAATTTCAAAAAACGAATCTTCGTCAATAATTCCACCAATCACCTCGTGCATGTCGTAGGGTTTGTTGGGATTATCCGGAATGATAGTTGCTAATTTGGTGCGAACTTCGTCATTCAGTTCATAAGGTAAATTATGTGCTTTTTCTTTATTGCTTTGTGGCAAATAACTCAACAAGCGTTTCAAATCTTCCAGACATTCCACATCATTGGTCGAGGTACAATGCGCGACACCAGATTTAGTAGAATGCGTACTTGCACCACCTAATTCCTCTGAAGTCACGGTTTCATTGGTTACGGTTTTCACCACATTCGGACCTGTTACAAACATATAACTGGTATCTTCAACCATCATTGTAAAATCGGTCATCGCAGGAGAATATACTGCTCCTCCGGCACATGGCCCCATAATAGCAGATATTTGCGGAATAACACCACTGGCTTGTACGTTTCTGTAAAAAATATCGGCATAACCGCCCAAAGAACGAACACCTTCTTGAATACGTGCTCCACCAGAATCATTTAGTCCAATCATGGGCGCACCCATTTTGACAGCCATATCCATCACTTTACAGATTTTCTCGGCATGAGTTTCGGATAATGAACCACCAAAAACGGTAAAATCCTGAGCAAAAATATAGACCAATCGTCCGTTTATGGTTCCGTATCCCGTAATGACTCCATCTCCGTAATACAGTTCTTTTTCCATTCCAAAATCAGATGTTCGGTGCGTCACCAACATCCCAATTTCTTCAAAAGAACCTTCGTCCATCAAATAATTGACACGTTCTCTTGCCGTCAGTTTTTTATTCGAATGTTGTTTTGCTATTCTGTTTTTACCTCCACCTAAATGAGCTTCAGCAATTTTATGATTTAATGTATCTATTTTGTCTTTCATACTATTCTTTTTTTAACCGCTAATCCGCTATTTTTTTTTAAAATCATTGTTTAATTTAGTAAGCGTACAATTTTTTGATCTTCAAAATATTGTTTCAAAGCGACCTTCGCAGCGATTTCGGCTTCTTGCGCTATTTGATTTTTCAACACATTAGCATTGTAATAGTTTTTTACAAAATGCGTGTCAAATTTCCCGGAACGAAACGCCTCATGTTCAAAAACAAATTTCCCAAAAGGCAATGTAGTCTGAACTCCTTCTATATGATAGTCTTCAATGGCCTTAATCATAATTTGAATCGCTTCCTCGCGAGTTTCTCCATATGTGATTAATTTGGCCAACATTGGATCATAATAAATAGGAATATCCATGCCTTGCTCAAAACCATTATCCACACGAATTCCTTCGCCCACTGGCAATTGATACACATCCAAATGCCCTACACTCGGCAAGAAATCATTCATCGGATCTTCGGCATACACACGCAATTCCATTGCATGACCTTTTATTTTTAAATCTTCTTGTTTGATTGCTAATGCTTCTCCCCTTGCCACTCTGATTTGCATTTCTACTAAGTCGGTTCCGGTTATCAATTCTGTAACGGGATGTTCTACCTGCAAACGGGTATTCATTTCCAAGAAGTAGAAATTATTATTTTCGTCCAATAAAAATTCTACAGTTCCAGCTCCTAAATAATCACAAGATTTGGCAACCAAAACGGCTGCTTCTCCCATTTTTTTACGCAATTCCGGTGTTAAAACTGAAGAAGGCGCTTCTTCAATTACTTTTTGGTGACGACGCTGGATGCTGCATTCTCTTTCGAATAAATACAGTACATTACCGTGACTGTCTGCCATAACTTGGATTTCGATATGTCTTGGTGAACCCACATATTTTTCGATAAAAACCGAACCGTCTCCAAAAGCAGCAATAGCTTCACTAATAGCACGATCCATTTGAGATTCAAAATCAGCTTCGCTTTCTACCACACGCATTCCTTTTCCACCACCACCTGCTGAAGCTTTAATCAGTATTGGAAAACCAACTTCCTTGGCAATGACTTTTGCTTTTTCGGCATCCGTAATGGCTTGGTCAAAACCGGGAACCATTGGAATATTATATTGTTTAACGGCATCTTTCGCCGCTAATTTACTTCCCATGATTTTTATTGCTTTCGACTTTGGACCAATAAAAATGATGTTATTTTTTTCAGCTTCTTCAGCAAAATCTGCATTTTCACTCAAAAATCCATAACCCGGATGAATAGCATCCACGTTTAAAGATTTGGCAACCTCTATGATTTTGCTTCCTAACAAATACGATTGACTCGAAGGTGCTTCTCCAATCCAAACGGCTTCATCGGCAAATTTTACGTGCGGTGCATTTCTGTCGGCAGTTGAATAAACTGCTACGGTTTTAATGCCCATTTTTTGTGCGGTTTTCATCACCCTGATAGCAATTTCCCCTCTATTGGCAACTAGTATTTTTTTCATAATCTTATTCGAATTCAATTAACAACTGTCCTTTATCAACGGCATCTCCCATCAATACCGAAATGGTTTTAATAACGCCATCTCGAGGAGAAAGGAAACTGTTTTCCATTTTCATAGCGCCAAGAATTATTAAATTGTCGTTTTCTTTTACAGTTTGTCCTACCACAACACTGATTTCCAGAATCAATCCGGGCATAGGTGCTTTGATAAAATTAACTTGTTTGGTAAGTCCTGTTTCGAATCCCATTTCTTTGATTAAAATATCCAAAGGGTTTGAAATAGCAATGGTATACGTGTTGTTGTTTACCTTGACGGTGTAGCTTTTTTGAAGAAAATCAGAAGCAATAATTTCTGCTTGATAAGGTATGTTTTCCTTTAAAATATGGAACTTATCTTTTGCTACACTTACTGCATCCAATTGTGAAACACTTTCTTTTTCCAAATCAAAATGAAAAGTGTCGTTTACATTAACTTTATAACCAATACTCATTTGTTTCTATTTTAGAATCGTAAAAATAAGTAAAAGAAAACGTTTTCGTAAACCTAAAATTAAGTTTTTATGCTAAATAGATATAGTTAGAGAGAAAAATTTATAAAACTAATAATCCAAACTCTCTGAGTGTTTTAATTGGCTTTGAGTACCAAAATAATTCAAAATCCTCCAGATTTGATTCGAAATTAGCTTTAACTTCTTGGTAATTATAAATTTTAGTGTTCGAAACAGAGATTTTTTGTAACATTTCTACCAACCATTCTCCTTCTTCCTTATTAGTTTGAATATTGAAACTTTCTTTCTTATCATGAAAAGTCAAGATCATCATCTCCCAGGAATTTCCTTTTTTAGATTTGGTAAAATGTTCTACAAATGGCTTTCCACCCAACCAAACGATTTTGGCTGTAGGCTTGATGTTGAAACCCTCCTCTTCCTGTAAAGCGTCAAATATAAAATCAGGGGAGATTTTAGTCTTTGGAATTTTAAACTCGAACCAATCCTGCAGTTCGTAATCAAAACAGATTCCGTGCATAAAATTGAACAAGGATTTCTTCAGTCCAAAACTAAATTTATCATGATCGATTCCTGTTGCATCCGTATAATTAATATCGTTATTGGCGAAAGTTCCTATCGCTTCGGTTTCTTTTACCACACCAAATTTCTCCGGGTACAAACCCACTGGGCTGTGCGCGGTCATCGCAAACTGGTGCCAAAATCCGGATTGCAATACACCAACTTCAAATAATTGACGTACCATTTCAAGACTGTCCACCGTTTCCTGAATAGTTTGTGTAGGATAACCATACATCAAATACGCGTGAACCATAACGCCGGCTTCGGTAAAATTCCGGGTGACTTTTGCTACTTGTTCCACCGTTACGCCTTTATCTATTAGTTTTAATAATCTATCGGAAGCAACTTCGAGACCACCAGAAACAGCGATACAACCGGATGATTTTAGAAGCAAACATAAATCTTTAGTAAAACTTTTTTCGAATCGAATGTTCGTCCACCACGTCACTGCTAATTTCCTGCGAAGAATTTCAAGAGCCAAAGCACGCATCAAAGCCGGAGGAGCCGCTTCGTCAACAAAATGAAATCCATTCTCGCCTGTTTGAGCAATCATTTCCTCCATTCTATCACACAATAAATTGGCAGCGACAGGCTCGTATATTTTTATATAATCCAAAGAAATATCACAAAACGTACATTTTCCCCAGTAGCAACCATGCGCCATGGTGAGTTTGTTCCAGCGTCCATCGCTCCACATTCGGTGCATTGGATTCACAATTTCGATAACCGAAATATATTTATCCAAAAGTAAATCCGAATAATCGGGAGTTCCCACTTGCGATTGTTTGTAATCGTGTTTTAGGGAATTATTTTTGTAAACTACTTTCCCCTCTTCCAACAGAAAAGTTCTTTTATAAGAATTGTAATCTTTATTTTCAATATTGGAAATTAATTCTTCAATTGGTGTTTCGCCATCATCCAATGTAATATAATCGAAAAACTTAAAAACGCGAGCATCCGAAAGCGAACGCAGTTCTGTATTTGGAAAACCGCCACCCATTGAAATCTTAATATTCGGATAATGTTTTTTTACCCATTGTGCGGAACGAAAAGCAGAATATAAATTTCCCGGAAACGGAACTGAAATTAAGAATAATGTGGGTTGAATAGTTTCAATTCTCTCTTTTAGAATTGAAAGAAGTAAATTATCAATATACGTTGGCTCTTGTTGTAAGGCTTCGTACAACTCATCAAAAGAATTAGCACTTCGTCCCAAACGTTCTGCATAGCGACTAAAACCAAAATTAGCATCGACACATTCCACAATAAAATCGGAGATGTCTTCAAGGTACAATGTCGCTAAATGCTTTGCTTTGTCCTGCGTTCCCATCGTTCCAAAAGCCCAATCGAGTTCTTCCAATTGTGCAAATCGAGACGCTTCCGGCAAGAAATCTTCCTGACAAATTTGAAGCGCCAAAGTTGGATTTTTCCCTTGAAGGAAAGCAATTACTGGATTGATTGTTTTTAAGTACTCGTCTTTTAAAGCGTAAATACGTTTCGAGTTATCCGAAATTTCTCTAACGGTAAACTTGAAACTTGCATTTTTAAACAAATTTTCAAGTCCTTCTTTCGAAAACAATTTCAAAATCACTTCGATACCCAAATCAGCCTGAACAGACTCAATATTTTTGGTATTCAGAAACCCTTTGATATATGCAGTTGCCGGATACGGTGTATTCAGTTGGGTAAAAGGCGGCGTGATGAGAAATAATTTGGTTTTCAAGAGGAATTGTTTTGTGCAAAAATAAGGGATAATTCTATTCTTTTCACAAAAGTAAAAGGCTACATTTTTATTTATTCTTTAGATTCATATACAAAACAAAGTCCTTTTTAGTTTTCATGTTATCTTTATATATTTAATTACATTTACGCTTGTTTAAATTTTTTATATGAGACAAAAATTACGCTTACTTTTTTTACTTTTTACTTTTTCATTTGCAATGCAAGGTCAATGTTTTGATTGTACAAAAAACTTTGGTGGTTGGAATGATGATGCTACTGCTGATTTAAAGAAAGCAAGCGATGGTATATACTTAGCAAAGAATGGAGGGAATTTTGGAGATTGGATGTCTATTTACAAATTTGATTTTAATTGCAATTTAGTTTGGAAAAAAGAAATTGACGAAAGAAATCTCTATTTAAGCAAGTTAGCAATTGACAGCCAAGACAATATATATGTTTTATTTACTTGGTATAATGCTCATAATACTGTAGGCACCTATCCACAATTATTTAGTGGATTGCCTATGTATCCTGGATTAAATCTGGTGAAATTTGATAAAAATGGAAATTTTGTTTGGAACCGATCAATAGGTAGTGGTGCAGATTACGGAATGAGAGATATCTATATCTACAATGATATTCTATACATAACTGGCACATTCTATGCTAGCATAACAATCAACAATCAAATAACACTGACAAACACCTTTAATACCGGATATTATTTGTATCATCCATTATTATTCATTTCTAAATTTGATCTTGATGGAAATCTAAAAGAAGCTAAAAAATTTGGAACTAGCGATGCTGAGTATACTAGCTCTACAATGGATAAAAATGGAGATTTATATTTCGCAAGATATTCACCTTCAAATAGTTCATATACTCATTCAGACATTGATAAAATCGATACTAATTTAAATATTGTCTGGAGTAAAGAAATTTCCAACAATAAAACTAAAAATGCATCTTTTCACAGACCAACTCTTTTACATTATAACCCTAACAATGACAAATTATATCTGTGGGCATCTTTTTACAAACTAGCAGATATACTTGGAACTATTTATACAGATCCTATCGAAGGATATCTTTTTACCCAAAGTATTTTATCAGAATTCAATATTACCACAGGAAACTTAGAGAGAATTAAACAAATTAACAACTCATCACGTTTGGACATTCCCGGGATGGATGGAAACTCTTCAGGAAACACTGGTTATTTAACTGAAAAAGGAAATGAATTATTTATTTTTTCTAGTTTTACCGGCACAATGACATTTCCCAATGCAACCATCAAAAGTAGAACGTACACTAGTGGTTCGTCTGAATATGATAGTGAGGATTTGGTACTTTTTAAAGTCAATTTAAACAATTTTGAATCTGAATTTATACTAAAATCAAATGGAACAAATTATTATTCGCAAGGCATGTCTACTGATGCTGCTAGCCCAATTTTATTTAATGGAAATGACCTATTCCTAACGGCAAATTTTCAAAGTTCCCCATTAACTATCAACGGTTCTTTTATCAACAATAACAGTGGTAACAATGCCAGCGATGTTATGTTTTATAAATATAAACTTGATGCATCAAATGCCACTGGTGAAATAATCACTGAAAATACCTGTTTGAACGGCTTGACTAGCTTTAAGGTAAACGGAACATTTGATTCAATTACTTGGGATTTTAACGACCCTAATTCATCATCAAATAGTGCAGCAATTAATAATCCAACACACCAGTTTTCAGCTGAAGGGACTTATCACGTTAAAGTGATAGTAAATTGCGGCTCTGATTCACAAACGCTAGAAAAAGACATCACTATTACTAATACCCCTGCTATTAATACTCTGAACTCCATTTATTCCTGCGAGACGATTCCAGGATCTGGAATATCAAACTCCTTTGATACTTCGAATATAAACTCGACTATAGTAGGGAGTCAAACTAATTTAGTAGTAGAATATTTAGATTCAAATGGAAATTTATTACCCAGTCCTTTACCAAATCCATATACCAATACTATCAAAAAAGAAGAAACCATAAGAGTCAAAAGTTATTTTCAAAATAATCCATTTTGCTTTGTTGAAACCGATTTAAAACTTTATACATTGGATAAGCCTACAAATCCCATTATAATTTCCCCACAAAATTTTTGCATCCAACAAAATGCAACAATTAGTAACATTTCAATTACGGGTCAAAATATAAAATGGTATGATACTTTAACTAATGGAACACTCCTATCAAACACAACTCCACTACAAAACGGAACCACTTATTACGCATCGCAAACCATTAGTGGCTGTGAAAGCGAAAGAATTCCAGTTCTTATAAACATCCAAAATACTCCTCAACCAACAGGAAATACAAATCAAACTTTCTGTTCCAGTCAAAATCCAACTTTAGAAACCATCGAAATTTCAGGTAATGAAATAAAATGGTATAATTCAGCTGGAGTTCTTTTGTCTAATTCAACTCCTTTGCAAGACGGCTTGATTTACTATGCTTCTCAAACTATGGGTGGATGTGAAAGCCCAGATAAACTCGCCATTACAATCTCTTTGATAAACACTTTACCTGCAAATAATTATGAAGAATTATTTTGTGATGATTTGAATGACGGCTCCGAGAAAGTGAATTTATCAGATTATGATTCTAAGTTGATTTCAAATACTTCAGGATACACCTTTTCTTATTATTCGACTTTTTTAGGTGCCGAAAATCAATTGACAGGGAATCAAATCAATAATTTTTCAAATTACAACTTAGCTTTGGGTGAAAACAAAATTTACGTTCGAATCAATTCAAATACGCCTTGTTATGCCATCATTGAACTGAAATTAACTCTACTATCAAAACCAATTATTATAATTCCTGATGTTGTTCCCATTTGTGAAAACAATTCCATTATTATTGATGCCGGTTCAGGTTTCGACACTTATTCATGGTCGAATGGAGCCACAACATCATCCATATCAGTCTCTAATCCCGGCAATTTTTCGGTAACCGTTACTAATAATTATAGTACTATTTCTTGTTCCAGTACAAAGAATTTTGAGGTCAAAAAATCAAATATTGCTACAATTACAGCTACCGAAACTAAAGATTGGACGGACAATGAGAATATAATTACCGTTTTTGCATCAGGTGCAGGTGATTTCGAATATTCAATTGACGGTATTCATTTTCAGGATAGCAATCAATTTTCGGCATTATATAGTGGTGAATATACCATTCATGTTAGAGACAAAAATGGTTGCGGAACCGCCACAGACAAAGTTTTTTTATTAATGTATCCCAAATATTTTACCCCAAACGGTGATGGTTTTAATGATACTTGGAGTATTAAATTTTCAGATTTGGAAACCAACTTGACGATAAAAATATTTGATCGTTATGGGAAATTAATCACAGCATTAATCCAAAATAATGATTGGAACGGAACCATGAATGGTTATGAACTCTCGTCCGATGATTATTGGTTTATCGCGACCAGAGCAGATGGAAAAGAATACAAAGGTCATTTTAGTTTGAAACGCTAACAATCATAACCCAACAAAAACTGATTAAACGGTACAGATGAAAGAAAAATTGCTGCTATTATTTATATTATTAATTACACCTTTATTTGCTCAAAATAAAAATCAATCGGTCGGTTTTAAAGAAAATAAAGGGCAGATTATTGACCAGAAAGGAAAAGCGAATCCTGAAGTAAAGTATTTATTAAATTCAAATGGGCTAAATGTTCAGTTAAAGAAGAATGGGTTTTCGTATGATGTTTATGAGACAAAAAAACATCCTATAAGACATTCTATAGAAGAAAAAAGAAGTTTATCTCCTTTAGATTACAATAAAGAAAAAACACCTGATTATACTTTAGAATATGTCTTTCACAGAATAGATATTGATTTTATTAATTCCAATCCCAACGTAGAATTAGTTACAGCTGAAGCTTCTAAAGATTATGATAATTATTACAATGTCACGAATAAACCTGAAGGTATTCTTAACGTACATAAGTTCCAACAAATAACATATAAAAATATTTACCCAAATATTGATGTGGTTTTTTCAATTCCAAAAGATACTTTGAAAACAGTGGAATATAATTTTGTAGTGCATCCAAAAGGCAAAATTTCGGATATACAAATGAAATTTAACGGTGTTAAAACGGATTTAGTTGATAATAAAATCCAAATGAAAGTTCGTTTTGGTGAAATGGAAGAAACCCTGCCCGCTAGTTGGACAGAAGACGGGATAGAGAAAAAAGAAATTACTGTTGGTTACAAAAGAATCAAAAACAATGTTTACGGATTTGAAACCGCAAGTATTACTACTAATAAAACCGTAATAATTGACCCGGTTCCAGTGCGGTTGTGGGGGACTTATTATGGGGGAGAGAATTTGGAATTTTCTTCCTCAGTGTTCGTAAAAGATAGTTTTGTATATTGGGCAGGGACTACTTACAGCAACAACAATATAGCATCATCAGGAGCGTATCAAAATTATTACAACGCAGGATGGGATTATGACTCTTTTTTTACCAAACTTAATTCAGACGGCACAAGAGTTTGGGGAACGTACTATGGAGGAGGATATGCGGACAGAATTAATCAAATTAGAGTTTCTAACAATGATAACGTATATATTGGAGGTGAAACTTTGAGTAAAACTAATATAGCAACTTTTGGAAGTCATCAACAAAATTCTGGTGATCCAATTTCGAATGGTTATGATGGTTTTTTAGTCAAATTTGATAATAATGGAATCAGACAATGGGGAACATACTATGGTGATTTGAATGATGAAAGAATAAATAGTTTAATAATCGATTCAAATGAAAAAATTTATATTTCAGGAGAAACTAGAAGCGATAAAAACATTGCTACAAATGGTTCATATCAGCCTAATTACACGAATCAAGGTCAGTATCCTTATGATGGATTTATAGCGAAATTTAACTCTAATGGAGTTCGAGAATGGGGAACATACTGTGGAGGAAATAATAGAGATGCAATTTTAGATTCTAAATTAGATTCTAATGGTGACCTTATTTTTCTCGGGATTACCAATAGCACTTCCGGTATTGCAACACCAAATTCCTACCAAGAGATGAATAATGGTTTAGACGGTTTTTTAGTGAAATTCGACACCAATGGAAATAGAATTTGGGGTACTTATTTTGGTGGAAATAGTGATGATTTATTCTTCAATTTAGGAATAGATGCAAGCGATTACTTGTATTGCTTTGGACAAACTTATAGTACTATAAACATAGCTACAACTGGAGTTTTTCAAGAAATCTATAAATCTAATCAACTTAATCACAGTGGATGTATTTTTAAATTAAATCCAAATGGATTTAAAACTTGGGGCTCCTATTTTTTTCCAGAGACTTTAGGAGGTTCTGTTTCCAAAACTGGAAATGTATATTTTACGGGAAGAGTAGAAAATGGTTTTGAAGCTACTCCAAATTCATATCAAGATCAACCAATAAGTAGCAATTCAGGAACTGATTCATATTTAGTAAAATTAAACACTAATGGGAAGAGAGAATGGGCAACCTATTTTGGTGGAGAAATGGCTGATAATGCTTACATAACCGAAGTAGGTGACAATTCAAATATTTATTTAGCTGGGATTACTAACAGTTTTACAAGTATAGCGACACCAAACACCTATCAACCAAATCGCTATCCAGACACCAACTTTTACACGTTTAATGGAGGCGATGCTTTCCTTGTTAAATTTAAAGATTGCCTATCCTCTACAACAGCCACTTCAAATTCTCCAATTTGCATTGGTGGAACATTAGAACTAAAAGCATCCGGCGGAACCGATTATGCTTGGACGGGACCAAACGGTTTTACTTCTACTCTACAAAATCCAACGATTTCTAATCCAACTGCTCAAAATAGCGGTCAATATAGTTGTAGTATTACCGGAACAGGCGGTTGCGATGATACAAAAACACTAGATGTAATTGTTGGTGATGTTGAATCGCCAATTCCAGATAGTTTAACCCTGCCAACACTTACCGGAGATTGCAACACAGTAATTACTACAATCCCAACAGCAACAGATAGTTGTGCAGGTACGATTACAGCAACAACCTTAAGTCCCCTTACTTATGGTTTACCTGGAACGTATAATGTGATTTGGAATTATAATGATGGAAACGGAAATACATCAACACAAAACCAAACCATCACAATTAATAATCAGCCCTTACCAACATCAACCTCCACCCAAACCTTCTGTATCCAACAAAATGCAACTTTAAGTTCAATTGCAATTACGGGTCAAAATATAAAATGGTATGATACTTTAACTAATGGAACACTTTTATCAATTACAACTCCATTACAAAACGGAACTTCTTATTACGGTTCTCAAACCATTAATGGATGCGAAAGTGAAAGAATTCCTGTTTTAATCAATATTCAGAATACACCTGCACCAACAGGAAATGTCAACCAAACTTTTTGTTCTAGCCAAAATCCAACGTTAGACATCATCCAGATTTCTGGAACTTCAATAAAATGGTATAACTCTTCTGGAACGCTTTTGATTAATTCAACTTCTTTGCAAAACGGAGTGACTTATTATGCAACTCAAACTGTAAATAATTGCGAAAGCGAACGACTTGGAATCACCATTTCAATTGTAAATACGCCCGCTACTCCAACTGCAATTACAACTCAATCTTTCTGTAAAAAAGAAAACGCAAGGTTGAGCACTATTCAAATAGCTGGACAAGACATAAAATGGTATGAAACTAATTTTAGTACAATTAGTTTACCTAATTCTACTTTACTTGAAAATAACAAAAGCTATTATGCCTCACAAACTATAGGCTGTGAAAGTAATAGAATTGCTATTTTAATTCGAATTTATGACACTCCACCTCCAACAGGAAACACTAATCAACAATTTTGTATTGATGCAAATACACAAATTTCCAATCTAAATATTTTGGGTTCCAATATTAAATGGTATGATTCATTAACCAATGGAACGGCTTTAGCTGAAACAACTGCATTATCAAATGGCGTAACCTATTATGCTACGCAAACATTAAATGACTGCGAAAGTGAAAGAATAGCAATTACGGTAAGAATTCAGGATACGCAAATCCCATTTGGTAATCCAAACCAAACTTTTTGCATTCAAGAAAATGCAAAAATTAGCAATATTGCTATCGAAGGTCAAAACATAAAATGGTACGCAAGCATTTCCTATTTAACTACATTATCTGAATCGATTGTACTTGAAAATGGAATGACTTATTACGCATCTCAAACTATAAACAACTGCGAAAGTATGCTAACTCCGATAACAGTGAATATTCTTGAAGCAACAGATGCAGGCTGTATTGATTTAGTAGATGAGCTTCCATACCCAAAATTCTTCACGCCAAACGGAGATGGGTTCAATGATACTTGGACTATTAATTTTGCTTATTTGAAACCTAATACTGGAATTCAAATTTTTGACCGTTATGGGAAATTAATACAAATTCTAAAAGAAAATCAAACTTGGGACGGAACTTTCAATAGCCAACAACTTCTTGCTACTGATTATTGGTTTATAGTTACTCGAGCAGACGGAAAAGAGTATATAGGGCACTTTAGTTTGAAACGATAAAAAAAGGTCGGCTGAAAAATTTCAGTCGACCTTTATCTTTCAAAATCTTTTCTATTTTAAAATTTATGTTCTTCTTTACTAATCACCAGTAGTGCAAACAACGAAATACAAGCCGCTATGGTCAGATAAAATCCAACATAAGTCAGACTATAAGTGCTTGCTAACCAAATCGCAATCATGGGTGCAAAAGCAGCTCCCAAAATTCCAGCTAAGTTAAAGGTCAAAGAAGCTCCTGAATAACGAACTGCAGTGGGAAATAATTCAGACAAAAAAGTACCTAAGGGACCATACGTAAATCCCATCAAAGCCATTCCTGTGCATAAAAATACAGTGATCATGACCGTACTTCCTGAGTTTAGAAAATAAGAAAATGCAAAACCAAACACCGCAATAGCAGTCGTGGCAATAATTAGCATTTTACGTCGCCCAATTTTATCAGCTACCAGGGCTGAAATTGGAATAAAAGCCGCAAAAAATAAAACCGAGAACAACTGAATCAATAGAAAATCCCTTTTGGCAAAACCTAAGTCGGATGTAGCCCAACTCAATGTAAACACTGTCATTAAATAAAAAACTAAAAAAGTAGTCACGGCAGCAAAAGTTCCAAAAATTAATTGATTTTTATACGATTTAATAAGCGTAAAGAAAGGGATTTTCACCTCTTTCTGTTCTTTTTTTGAGTTTTCAAAAGAAGGAGTTTCGGTAATTTTAGTTCGGATATAAAAACCTACTACTACCAAAAGCGAACTGGCTATAAAAGGAATTCTCCAGCCATAATTCATGAAATCGTCATTACTCAATGTATCAGTCAATAACAAAAAAGTTCCTCCAGAAAGCAACAAACCAATAGGGGCTCCTAATTGTGGGAACATGCCATACCAAGCTCTTTTATGAGGTGGTGCATTTTCAATAGCTAACAGTACCGCTCCTCCCCACTCGCCTCCTAAACCAACACCTTGACCAAATCGGCACAACATCAATAACAAAGGTGCTGCAATCCCAATACTGGCATAGCTAGGTAAAAAACCAATAGTTACGGTCGAAATTCCCATAGTCAATAATGCAGCTACCAAGGTGAATTTACGTCCAATTTTATCTCCATAATGTCCAAAAAACGCTGAACCAAGCGGACGCGATAAAAAAGCAATGGAGAAAGTGGCTAGCGATTGTAATGTAGCCATTGTTGCATCTGAACTTGGAAAAAACAACTGAGGAAACACCAAAACAGCTGCATTCGCATAAATATAAAAATCAAAAAATTCAATTGTAGTTCCTATTAAGCTGCCAAAAAGAACATGTTTTGTTGTATTTTTTGTTATTTTTTTAGAGATATCTTTCATAGAATTGTTAAAATATTTAGATAAAAATGAGACTATTTTTCGAAAGTAACAAATAAATAATTCCAATAAATAATGGTAAATTAGCAACATATAAAACTTTATTATGCCAACCGACTGTATCAGCTATCAGAATTCCGGATATTTTTCTCCTTTGATGAATGATTATTTAGACAAAAAAAACAACTTATCATCCTTATATAACAGATTTCCAACACTTGAAAACTATAAAGAACAAATTCTCGAGAAGCAAGCAAATTTTAATGAAACTTCCAGAAAAACATTAGTTTCCATTTTACAAAAACAATATTTGAATGTTGAAACTTCGGTTTTAACCAAACAAAATATTGATGCTTTAAGCAATACTAATACATTTACTGTTACAACTGGACATCAGTTGAATTTATTCAGCGGACCGCTTTATTTCTTGTACAAAATCATTTCGACTATTAATTTAACAAGCGAATTAAAAGCAAAATATCCAACCTACAACTTCGTACCCATTTACTGGATGGCTACCGAGGATCATGATTTTGAAGAAATCAATTATTTCAATTTTAAAGGAAAAAAATTCCGCTGGAACAAAGAAAGCACAGGTCCCGTTGGACGATTATCCACCGATGGTTTAGCTGATTTCCTAGAAGTATACAAACTGGAATTGGGTTCCAGTACGAATGCCGAAACATTAAAAAAATTATTTAAAGATTCTTATCTTGCGCACAACAACCTAGCCGATGCAACACGTTTTTTGGCAAATGCACTTTTTGGCGACTATGGATTAGTTATTTTGGATGCAGATAATGCCGATTTAAAACGTAATTTCATTCCATTTGTAAAAGAAGAATTACTACACCAATCCTCGCACAAATTAGTACTAGAAACTGCCGAAAAATTAAAAGAATATACGATTCAAGTTAATCCCCGTGAAATAAATTTGTTTTACATCGAGGATAATGTACGCGAGCGTATTCTTTTTGAAGATGGGAAATACAAAGTAAATCATACAAAAATTGAGTTTTCTGAAACAGAAATTCTAACATTATTAGAAAATCATCCAGAAAAATTCAGTCCTAACGTAATTATGCGTCCATTATATCAAGAAGTAATTCTTCCCAATTTATGTTACATTGGCGGAGGTGGAGAAATTGCTTATTGGTTAGAACTAAAATCCTATTTTGAATCTGTAAAGATAACTTTCCCAATGCTTTTACTTAGAAATTCAGTACTCTTAGCAACTGAAAAACAGGCTAAAAAAGCAGAAAAACTAGATTTAAATTGGAGCGATTTATTTTCGAAACAAGCCCTCTTAGTAGACTCTAAAACCAACAAATTATCTGAATTCTCTATCGATTTGGCACATTTGAAAGAACAATTACACCAACAATTTGAAATGCTGTATGCAATAGCGAACAAAACAGATGAATCATTTATTGGAGCGGTAAAAGCACAAGAAAAAAAACAAACGAAAGGATTAGAAAATTTAGAGAAACGTTTGCTCAAAGCACAAAAAAGAAAATTAAGTGATGTATTACACCGCATCACCGACTTACAAAACGAATTGTTTCCCAACCAAAGTTTGCAGGAACGTCAAACTAACTTTTCTGAATTTTACTTGGAATACGGCGAAAATCTAATCCCAATAATAGTCAAACAACTCAAGCCATTGAACAATATATTTGATACCATTGTGCTTTAATCAAATTTTCGGTATTTGAATGCTAAATTTGTAAAAATAATCAATAAAAAAATACTATTTTTGCACAAAATTTAAAAAACAAAAGATGGCTACTAATAGAACATTTACAATGATTAAGCCTGATGCTGTTGCTAACGGACACATCGGAAACATACTTGCAATGATTACAAATGCAGGTTTCAAAATCGTTTCTTTGAAATTAACACAATTAACTGTTGCTGATGCTCAAGCTTTTTACGAAGTTCACGCTGCAAGACCTTTCTACGGTGAATTAGTTGAATTCATGTCAAGAGGACCAATTGTTGCTGCTATTTTAGAAAAAGACAATGCAGTTGAAGATTTCAGAACTTTAATTGGAGCTACAAATCCTGCTGAAGCTGCTGATGGAACTATCCGTAAAGCATACGCAACTTCTATTGGAGAAAATGCAGTTCACGGTTCTGATAGCGATGAAAATGCAGCTATCGAAGGTGCGTTCCATTTTGCTGGAAGAGAGCAATTCTAGTATTCAGTGTTCACTTTTTAGTGTTCAGTCAGATATTATACTGAAAACAAAAAAATAGAAAATCCCGTTTCAAAATTGAAACGGGATTTTTTTATGAACCTGAAAACCGAAACTGATCACTAAAAACTGAATACTGAACACTTCTTCATTATCTCAAAACCACATCCTTCACTACATCTCGTCGTAGTTCCTCATTGATCATAGCCACAATTTTAGACTTTCCGTGGCTTAATTCCTCACGTAAAACAGACGAAGTCAACTCAACATACAACGTACTTCCTTTCAAAACCACATTATTGGTATAACTGTTCACGCCATTACCCATTAGGTTTTTCCACGCATCTTTCACGTCAATTTGATCCATTCCGGGTTGCAGTTTATTCACTTGGATTATTTGTTTCAAAACATCCCCTATCGTACTCTGATTATTTAGTCGTTTTGCCATCGCCCAGTAAATTTATTGATGTTGCTTTCTTGTAATGATATTCCATTTTTTCCTTGTTCAATAATACTAATTCTTCCGCTGACACAGCAATCAACTCCTCACTCCACTTCATGTAAGGTGTAGAATAGTCTAAAAAAACTTTGTCATCCGCAAATCGAACCGTTACGTTTTCATACGTATCATTCACTAAAAAAGTTCCGTCTAATTGCGGCATCACTTTCTTCCGAATCCCTTTATTATTTTTTATTTCAAAATAATCATACACTTCATTCATCCCATATTCTTTATCCTTTATGGAATCAAAAACAACCTTCTCCACTTCCCAATATCCATTTATTTTCGAAATGTCTTCTGGCTTTACCTTTTGCTGACAAGCAACAAAAAGGAATACTAAAAATAGAATGCTAACTGTTTTTTTCATAATACTAATTATTTTTAGGAGCTGTTTCCTGCTTTTCGCTGCAATCTTTTTATCCGCTGAAAAAGCGGCTAAAAAGGATTTACGCTGCAATCAGGGCTAGGGAATTTGAGTTAAATCACGTTTTTTCTAATTACAAAGTTACTCTTATTAAATTCAAAGAAAACAAAAATAGTTCAAACACATTAAACTATTTTCTATATTTTTGGTGGTAAAGGAATTAGAAATAAATCAGTACCAAGATGTCAAAAATAATCTATAGTCTCCTCATTGTATTATTTTGTAGTAGCTGCAGCTCCGACACTGCTGAACCAACTCCCATTCCCACTCCTTTAGAAACACTCTATTTCCCGCCTTTAACTGGTACCACTTGGGAAACAAAATCCATTGCAAGTTTAGGTTGGAAACAATCCGCTGTGCAACCGCTATTGGATTATTTAGAACTCAAAAATTCTAAATCTTTTATCATTCTTGTTAACGGAAGAATCGTAATGGAAAATTATTTCAATGGTCATGACGCTAACGCTTTTTGGTATTGGGCAAGTGCCGGAAAAACACTGACCTCAACTGTAACAGGAATTGCACAACAAGAAAACCTTTTAAACATAAACAATAAAGTTTCGCAATACATAGGAACCGGTTGGACGAGTTTGCCTTTAGCCAAAGAAAATTTAATAACAAACAAACATCTACTCAATATGACTTCTGGATTAGACGATAGCACAGATGATGTTGATCCAACAAGCCTTACATACAAAGCTGATGCAGGAACGCGTTGGGCGTATCACAATGTATATGTGAAATTACAGGATGCCATTGCGCAAGCCAGCGGTCAAACTTGGAATTCCTATTTCAATACCAGATTAAAAGATAAAATAGGAATGGATGGCGCTTGGTTTCAGTTAGGCAACAATTCAGTTTATGGAAGTAATTCGCGTTCTATGGCGCGTTTTGGACTTTTAATTTACAACAAAGGAAAATGGGAAAGCAATACAATAGTGAATGAGAACTATATAAACGAAGCTACAAACACTTCACAAAATATAAATCTGGGATACGGCTATTTATGGTGGTTGAATGGAAAATCAAGTTACCATTTGCCACAAAGTCAACTCCAGTTCAACGGTAGTTTAATACCTACAGCACCAGCTGATATGTACATGGCCTTAGGCAAAAACGATCAAAAAATTTATATTATTCCAAGCAAAAAAATGGTCGTTATCCGAATGGGCGATGTTGCAAATCCAGATAATCCAACTTTCGCTTTATCCGATTTTGATGCAGTTTTGTGGCAAAAAATCAGTGCATTATATCAATAAATCTACTTGGTTTTCAGACGTCTCATAAAACCTAAAACAAAGAAAACCAAACCTATTATCAACAAGAAATAATAAAAGCCAAGGCTTTTATCTCGAATAACATTTGCCAATACAAAAGAAATGATACTCACTAAATAAAGATACATCGGCGGTGTATTTTTTAAAGACGAAAAATCCATTCTAATTATTATTTAAAAAAACTATCTACAAATTCATACTTATTAAAAACCTGAAGATCCTCAATTCCTTCTCCAACACCAATATATTTTACTGGAATTTTAAATTGATCTGAGATTCCTATTACAACCCCACCTTTAGCAGTTCCGTCTAGTTTAGTAACAGCTAAACAAGTCACCTCAGTAGCGGCTGTAAATTGTTTTGCTTGTTCAAAAGCATTCTGACCGGTTGAGCCGTCCAAAACTAATAACACGTCATGTGGCGCATCAACAACGACTTTTTGCATCACTCGTTTTACTTTGGTCAATTCGTTCATCAAGTTAATCTTATTATGCAATCGTCCAGCAGTATCAATAATAACGATATCCGCATTTTGAGCAACAGCAGATTGTAAGGTATCAAACGCTACCGAAGCAGGATCACTACCCATCTCTTGACGCACAATAGGAATCCCTACTCGATCTGCCCAAATTTGTAATTGATCAATAGCTGCGGCACGAAAAGTATCGGCAGCACCTAAAACTACGTTGTATCCTTGCTTTTTAAACTGATACGCTAACTTCCCAATAGTAGTGGTTTTTCCAACACCGTTTACTCCAACGACCATTAGAACATAAGGTTTCGTTTGTATTGGAATTACAAATTCAGTAGCTTCTCCAGTATTTGTCTCTGATAATAAAGCTGCAATCTCTTCTCTAAGAATTCCATTGAGTTCCTCTATACCAAGGTATTTATCTGATGCAACACGGCTTTCGATTCTGGTAATTATTTTTAATGTAGTATTCACACCAACATCTGAGGCCACAAGGATTTCCTCTAAATTATCTAAAACTTCATCATCTACTTTTGACTTTCCGGCTACCGCTTTAGTTAGCTTCGAAAAGAAATTTGTTTTTGATTTTTCAAGACCTTTGTCTAATGTCTCTTTTTTCTCTGATGAAAATATTCTTTTAAAAAAACTCATTGTATAAATAGTATTAAGAATGAAGTATTTAAGCCCAAAGAACCAATACGTTTTTCTAACTGTAAATATAGAAAATAAAAAAGCTACTTCCGAATGAAAGTAGCTTTTCTATATAATGTGAATGTCAATTATTTCTTTTTCAAGAATTCATCAACAGCTTCAGGAGCCATAATAGATTCTACGAATGTATATGCACCTGTTTTTGGAGATTTCACCATTTTGATGGCTTTTGATAATCTCTTAGAAGATGTTTGTAACGATGCTACGGTTTTCTTTGCCATGATTCAAATGTTATTTAAATTTAAATAAAACCTCTAAATGTTACCATTTAAGATTTTATCAAAATCTCTAATTATTACTTAATTTCTTTGTGAACAGTTACACGTTTCAAGATTGGATTAAATTTTTTAATCTCTAATCTGTCTGGTGTATTTTTTTTGTTCTTTGTTGTTATGTATCTTGAAGTTCCTGCAACACCCGAAGTCTTGTGCTCAGTACATTCTAAAATTACCTGGATTCTATTACCTTTCTTTGCCATCTTGCTATTTTTTTATTTTGGAATAGATTATTTAATAAATCCTTCTGACTGCGCTTTTTTCAAAACTGCAGCGATTCCATTTTTATTAATTGTTTTTATCGTAGATGCAGCTACTCTTAGAGTAATCCATCTATCTTCTTCTGGAAGATAAAAACGCTTTTTAACTAAGTTTACAGAAAATTTTCTCTTAGTTTTGTTCATAGCGTGAGAAACGTTATTTCCTACCATCGCTCTTTTACCTGTAAGGTCACAAACTCTTGACATTATACTTATCTTTTATCGTTATTCAAAATCAGGGTGCAAAGAAAAGAAAAATAAACCTATTAAGCAACAAATTTATTGCACATTTTTTAAAATTTCTTTCTGTAATAGTTCTAAACTTTTAATTACAGCTCTATCTATCACTTTTTCACGTGGTTGACCAAAATTAAATTCTTCAACAATTACTTCGGTTGGTGTTGCCAATGCGATGAAAACTGATCCAACTTCGGCATTTGAATCTCCTTTTGAAGGTCCAGCGTTACCAGTTGTTGCAATTGCGTAATCTGTTTTCATCATGCTTTTTACATTCAAAGCCATTGCGGAAACCACCTCTTTACTTACCACCGAATTTTCGTCTATAAGACTTTTCGGCACTCCTAAAACATTAATTTTTACTTCAGTTCCGTACGAAACTACACTACCCTTAAAATAGCCCGAAGCTCCTGATACAGATGTTAAAACTGCTGCTATCTTTCCTCCGGTACAACTCTCGGCAGTGGAAATAGTTTTATTTTGCTTTATAAGCATTTTTCCTACTACAACCTCTAAAGTTTCGTCATCATCAAAACCAACGATAATATCATGGATTATAGCATTCAGCGAGTTTACATTTTCCTCGAGAGCCACTTCTAATTTTTCTTTATCTGTGCCACGCGCCGAAAGACGCAAACGAACTCTTCCTGGCGCAGGCAAATAAGCCAACCTAATAAATTCCGGAAGATTATTTTCCCAATTCTCTATGCGTTCTGCCACAAGACTTTCGCCTTGTCCATAAGTCAGAATTGTTTTATGAATAATATAAGGACGTTTGTATTCCCGAATTACTTTTGGAATAATTTCATTTTCTACCAAATATTTCATTTCATAAGGAACTCCCGGAAGCGAAATAAAAACGGTATCTTCCTTCTTCATCCACATTCCTGGCGCTGTACCCACCTGATTGTGAAGAACCGTACATTTTGACGGAACCAACGCTTGATCTTTATTGATTTGCGATGCCGTTCTATTCATCACACGCTCTATAAGCTCAATTACGTGCTTTTCGACCGCTTTATCAACCACTAATTCATCTTCAAAATAATCGCAGAATGTTTTCTTGGTAATATCATCTTTTGTTGGCCCTAAACCACCGGTTATAATAACCAAATCAACTTTATTTTGAAGCGATGCAAACGTATCTAAAATGTGCTTTTTATCATCACTAATCGAAATCATTTCCTTGATTTCAACACCAATCTTATCTAATGATTTGGCTATAAAACCCGAATTGGTATCGACAATTTGACCTATTAAAATTTCGTCACCAATGGTAACTATGGTTGCTTTCATTTTTTACAACGTTTATGTTAGTGCGATTGCACTAAAAACTATATTTCGGAACTTAGCTTATGTAAATATTCACGCGTGAGGGATAGCAGTGAAATCCTCCCGGTTTTTTTACCGGAGTTTGTAACGGATAGCCCGACCCGCTTTTCCAGCGGGTCACGCCCCAATATTACAAATCGAAATCTTTCTTGATTTCTTTGATAGCATCATTAACTTGGTTTTTGACACTTTTAAAAGTTTCTTTGATGTCTTTCTTTTTACCTTCGGCTTTGGTCCAGGCTTCGATTTGAAGAATCTCCTCAAAAGCCACGTTCAACCCCATTAAATCAAGCGTAGGTTTTATCTTGTGCGCATAAGCATAAGCGTGCTTATGGTCTTTCTTTTTTATTCCTTCTTTGATTTGTACTAAATCATCTGGAACTTCGGTAACAAACAATGTCAAAATTTCATTTACAAATTCTGCATCGTTGTCTGAAAGTGCGTACACTTTTGAAAGGTTGTAGTTTATAGCCATTATTTTACTTGTATTCTAAAGAGTTGTTGTCCTTCTAAAAATCCTTCCAAAACGTCATCTGGCTTTACAGCAGCTACTCCTTCTGGAGTTCCTGTAAAAATAATATCTCCAATTTTTAAGGTAAAAAACTGAGAAACGTGTGAAATTAGTTCGTCAATTTTCCACAACATATGACTGGAATTACCCTTTTGTACCGTTTTATTGTTGTTGGTTAATTCAAAAGTAATATTTTCTAATGAACTAAATTGATTTTTTGGTAAAAATTCACCTATAACTGCCGAGCCGTCAAATGCTTTTGCTTTTTCCCAAGGCAAGCCTTTTGCTTTTAATTTCGCCTGTAAATCGCGTGCCGTAAAGTCAATTCCAACACTAATTTCGTCATAATATTTATGCGCAAACTTAGGCTCGATGTATTTACCAACTTTATTTATTTTGACAATAATCTCAATCTCGTGATGAATATCCTCCGAAAATTCCGGAATCACAAATGGATGCTGCTTTAACAAAACGGCCGAATCCGGCTTCATAAAAACAACAGGCTCTGTTGGTCTTTCGTTCTGTAATTCTTCTATATGATTGGTGTAATTTCTACCAATGCAGATTATTTTCATTTCTTATTGATTCAAAAATTAGCTTAATTTATTATTCAGTTTTCGAAGTTTGATTGCCGTTAAAACTTTCTTGGTATACAACGGAAAATCCGCATTTTGTATCCAACTGAAATAACCGGGTTCTGTTTCCAGAATTTTATCCACTTTCACTCCTTTGTGCTTTCCAAAAGTAAAAATCTCTTCATCATCCTTATCAAAAGCAATCATACCAGCAAAATCAGCAATTTTCTTTCTTGTGGTAAATTCCGATAGTGATTTCATATCGTTTTCCAGTTCCGGATAACGATCCAGTTGCGCTTTTAAAATTTCGTAAGTCGCCATCGTATCTGCTTCTGCAGAATGCGCATTTTCTAGCGTTTTCCCACAATAAAACTTATGTGCCGCACTTAACGTTCGCTCTTCCATTTTATGGAAAACGGTTTGTACATCCACCGAAACTCTATTTTTCATATCAAAATCAACTCCGGCTCGCAACATTTCTTCTGCCAATAACGGAATGTCAAAACGATCTGAATTAAATCCAGCCAAATCACTGTCTTTAATCATATTGTACACTTGCGCCGCTAATTCATTAAAAGTAGGCTCATTAGCTACTTTTTCATCGGTGATGCCATGAACAGCTGTTGTTTGTGGTGGAATTGGAATCGTTGGATTTACCAGCCAAGTTTTGCTTTCTTTGTTTCCGTTTGGGAAAACTTTGAATATTGAGATTTCTACAATTCTATCTTTTCCGATATCAATTCCTGTGGTTTCAAGATCGAAAAAGCAAATTGGTTTATTGAGTTTGAGTTCCATTTTTAAATTTTGTGTGGATACAAATATAGAAATTTGGGTTTAATTTCGTTTAAAGTTCAACGTTTAAAGTTCTCGAAAACCTCAAAAAAAGAAAACCCGATTAATTTTTAAAAATCAATCGGGTTTTTAATGTAATTATATATGCTTAAACATCTCTGTTTACATCAAAAGCTTCTAAGTATTCCGCAACTCGTTTTACAAAACTACCTCCCAACGCTCCATCAACTACTCTATGATCGTAGCTGTGAGATAAGAACATTTTTTGACGAATTCCAATAAAATCACCTTCTGGAGTTTCAATTACCGCTGGCATTTTACGGATTGCTCCAAGAGCTAAAATCCCCACTTGTGGTTGATTGATAATCGGCGTACCAAAAACACTTCCAAAAGTTCCCACATTAGTAACCGTATAGGTTCCGCCTTGCGTATCGTCTGGTTTTAGTTTCCCCATTTTAGCACGGTTTCCTAAATCGTTTACCGCTTTTGCCATACCAACCAAATTTAGTTGATCTGCATTTTTAATTACAGGAACAATTAAATTTCCGTTTGGTAGTGCAGCAGCCATTCCAAGGTTGATGTTTTTCTTTTTGATAATGAAATCCCCATCTACCGAAATATTCATTCCAGGGAAATCTTTCAGCGCTTTAGCAACCGCTTCCATGAAAATAGGTGTGTACGTCAATTTTTCACCTTCTCTTTTTTCGAAAGTAACTTTATTTTTCTCTCTCCATTTTACAATATTGGTAACATCGACTTCAATAAATGATTGAACGTGAGCCGATGTTTGCACAGAAGCCACCATGTATCCAGAAATCAGCTTACGCATTCTATCCATTTCTATGATTTCATCACCACCACTTACTGATACTGGAGCTGCTTTTTGAGCTACTGGAACTGGAACTGCTTTTTGAACTGCCGCAACAGGAGCCGAAACTGCTGGTTGACTTGTTCTATTTTTTACATAATCTAAAATATCGTTTTTAGTAACTCTTCCTTCTTTTCCTGTTCCTGCAATCGATGCTAATTCAGCAACAGAAACACCTTCTTCTTTGGCAATATTTTTCACCAAAGGCGATAAGAATTTCTCCGAATCAGAAAAATCAGTCATGCCCGAAGCATTAGGAGCAACGCTTTCTTTAACAGCGTCCATTGTTTCTTCGATAACAGCAACTTCAACTGGAGCAACAGCTCCTTGAACCGTTTCTGCAACAGCATCGCCATCCGTTTCAATAATTGCTATGGTCTGACCTACTTGAACTAAATCATCTTTCCCGAACAGTTGTTCCACTAAAACCCCAGAAACCTCGCTTGGTACTTCACTGTCTACTTTATCTGTAGCAATTTCGAGTACCGCTTCATCGGCTTCAATTTTGTCTCCAACTTGTTTCAACCAATTTGTAATGGTCGCTTCTGCAACGCTTTCTCCCATTTTTGGGAGCTTTAATTCAAATCTTGCCATATTGTTAACCTAAAAGGTGATTTTGATTTTCAGTTTGCGAAATTACTAAATATTTCAAATATAAATTACATTAAATGTAATTTTTTACTCTATTTTTATAATCTCACCTCTCTCGTTACTATTGTTACTTCCTATTAAAAAATTAGCTTTTTTTGGTATAATTTTAAAGGTAAACGTTTTATTTCTTGAAGATTCGAGAATTGCGATACAGTCTTTATAAGAAATGAATTCGTTATCTAAAATAACTTCCCTGTTTTGTTTACTTTTAACAGAAGACGAAATTACCATTTTTTCTGTTTTCAAATCGTGAAACACTACTTTTTTTTGCAAGACTAAACGGAGTTTGTCTATTAATTTCTCATTAGCCGAATACAACAGATAAGTTTTTGAAATTATTTCAAGCCTTATTTTTCGGGTTGATTTTCCTTGAAACATTTTTATAAAAGAGAAAAACACGATTCCTGCTTTCATAAAAATTGAAAACACCAATGGTACGTTGAAATGCTTTTTATAAAAAAAATTCATCGCTTCCTGAAACCGCTTCATATACGTTTCGTCCTTAATAGTGCTTTCTCCTTTATAATGTATCACTGTGGTTTCATGGAAATAATAATTCGACTTTCCTTTTTGCAAAATCCGATATGACAAATCAATATCGTCAGAATACATAAAACAATCTTCATCAAATCCGCCCACTTCAAGATATAAATCCCTTTTCAGGAACATAAAAGCACCCACGAGAATGTCTACTTTTCCCGTTTGGTTTTCGTTTAAATGTTGCGCGTAATATTTTCCGAATGTTCCAGAAAATAATTTGTACAAACCTGTAATTTTGGTAAAAGCAACCCAAGGTGTAGGAACTCCTCGTTTACTTTCGGGTAAAAAATTTCCAGCTCCATCAATGAGTTTACATCCCACGATTCCTAAATCTGATTGTTGTTGGACGAAAGTCAATACTTTTACGAAAGTATCTTCAGCAACAACGGTATCCGGATTGAGGATACAAATGTATTCTCCTTTGGCTTGGGTTACGCCACTATTATTACCTTTTGGAAAACCTACATTTTCGTTGTTTCGAATAAGTTTTACGTTTGGAAAACGTTGCTCCATCATCGCACAACTGTCATCAGAAGAATTGTTATCAATTACAATTATTTCTCCTTCAATGTTTTCCAAAGCATTTTGAACACTTAAAACACATTGTTCCAGAAAATAGCGAACGTTGTAATTGAGAATGATAACAGATAGTTGCATTTTTCAAAGATATATTTTAAGATGCAAAGACACAAAGGTTCAAAATTAAAAAATAAGTATCTCCATTAGCCACGATTATTTCACTAAACTTATTTTCATGGAAGTCTAGTAAACTTCGTTTGTGTTCAAAATACTTTGAGAAAATCCAAAGAAAAGCTCAATAGAAATCGCGACCTTAATCGGCAAATAAGCTTAAGATAAATGCTTCAGAACCATTTAAATTCTAATTTTTAAGCTAAGAATTCAGTACTTTTGTGGGCAAATCTAGAATCCCAAGAAACAATTCATTGAAAAAAATATTCTTATTCATCCTCTTGTTTACCATTTGTACTTCGCAAGCACAAGTTTCGGGTTGTACCGATCCGCTTTCTAAAAACTACAATCCTGCCGCAACAGTCAATGACGGGAGTTGTGCGTATGTTTCGGTAAAAATAAAACCAAAATATTCAGTTAAACTGAATGCACTTTTGAAAGAAACGTCCAGCTTAATACAAAGCGATTCTCTGTTTTGGACAAGTAACGACAATACAGATACTGTTCTTTATGGCATGAATGAAAAAGGAGCCATTCAAAGTAAAATCCAACTCAAAAATGTTACCAATACCGACTGGGAGGATATTTCGCAAGACAGTGATTATTTTTATATTGGAGATTTCGGGAATAATTTCACTGGAAATCGGAAAGATCTAAAGATTTTAAGAATTGAAAAAAAATCGCTCAACACAGAGATCCAAAAAATTGACACACTCTCCTTTTCCTATTCCAATCAAAAGGATTTTAAGACCAATAAAGCGAATGCAACCAATTTTGATTGCGAGGCATTTATTGTTTCGGGAGAAAATATTTTCTTGTTTACCAAACAATGGAAAGAGAAAAAAACCAGCGTATATCAGATTCCTAAGATTCCAGGCAAGCATGTAGCTCAACTAAAAGAATCCTATAATGTAAAGGGATTGATTACCTCAGCAACTCATTTTCCTGAAAAAAAATTGCTTGTTCTTGCTGGCTACAACAGGTTTTTATCGCCATTTATGTATCTGTTTTACGATTATCACGGCTCTGATTTCTTTTCTGGGAATAAAAGAAAAATCAAAATTGCACTACCCTTTCATCAAATTGAAGGCATTAGTACCCAAGATGGGCTTCATTTTTATGTAACCAATGAAAATTTCACTCGAAAACCAATTATTACTATCCCTCAAAAGTTGCATCAATTTGATTTAAGTGCGTTTTTATCAAATTATGTGAAACAATAAATGGCATAGAAAACTCAGAATCCACTAAACTATTGGCAAATGGTTATTTAATAGTTTACTTTTGCAAAAAATTTAGTCCTGTGAATTACCTTTCTGTAGAAAATATCTCGAAATCTTTTGGTGAACGTACCTTGTTTAAAGACATCTCGTTCGGAATTAATAAAGATCAAAAAATTGCTTTCATTGCCAAAAACGGTTCTGGAAAAACGACTATGATGAGTATCATTAACGGTTTAGAAGAATCAGATACCGGACAAGTCGTTTTGAGAAAAGGCATCAAAATGGCTTTCCTTTCGCAAAATAACAACTTGCAAGACGAGTTGACCATTGAAGAAAGCATTTTCGCTTCAGATAATGAGACGTTGAAAGTAATCGAAGCCTACGAAAAAGCGCTAGAAAATCCTGAAGATGAAGAAGCCTACCAAAAAGCTTTTGACGGAATGGATCAGCACAATGCGTGGGATTTTGAGACACAATACAAGCAGATTTTGTTCAAACTGAAGTTGGAAAATTTCAAATTGAAAGTCAAAAATCTTTCGGGTGGGCAGAAAAAAAGGTTATCGCTAGCTATCATTTTGATTAATCGTCCTGATTTATTAATTCTGGATGAACCTACGAATCACTTGGATTTAGAGATGATTGAATGGTTGGAAAGCTATTTTGCCAAAGAAAATATTACGTTGTTTATGGTGACGCACGACCGTTTCTTCTTGGAGCGTGTGTGTAATGAAATCATTGAGCTGGACAACGGAAAATTATACCAATACAAAGGAAATTACTCTTATTATTTAGAGAAAAAAGAAGAACGCATTGCCTCCGAGAATTCGAGTGTGGATAAAGCGCAGAATCTTTTTGTGAAAGAATTAGAGTGGATGCGCCGCCAACCAAAAGCGAGAACTACTAAGTCTAAATCACGTCAGGATGATTTTTATGAAATCAAGGAAAAAGCACAAAGTCGCCGTCGTGAAAATAAAGTAGAGCTTGAAATTAACATGGAGCGAATGGGAAGCAAGATTATTGAGCTTCACAAAATTTCCAAAAAATTCAAGGATCATGTCATCATGGATAATTTCAGTTTTGATTTTCAACGTGGGGAACGCATTGGGATTATTGGAAAAAACGGAACAGGAAAATCGACTTTCTTGAATTTATTGACCGGGACCTTGCCACTTGACGGTGGAAAAGTAGTCATTGGTGAAACGATAAAAGTAGGATACTATACACAAAGCGGAATCAACCCAAAACCGGGTCAGCGTGTAATTGATGTGATTAAGGAATACGGAGAATTCATTCCGTTGATGAAAGGGAAATTGATATCGGCATCACAATTATTAGAGCGATTCTTGTTTGATGCTAAAAAACAATATGATTTTGTAGACAGATTAAGCGGTGGTGAATTAAAACGTTTGTATTTGTGTACGGTTTTGATTCAGAATCCAAACTTCTTGATTCTGGATGAGCCAACGAATGATTTGGATATTGTAACACTGAATGTTCTAGAAAGCTTCCTTTTGGATTATCCGGGTTGTCTTTTAGTAGTATCTCACGATAGATATTTCATGGATAAAATTGTAGATCACTTATTCATTTTTAGAGGTGATGGTGTGGTCGAAGATTTCCCTGGAAACTATTCTGATTTTAGAGCCTATGAAGACAGTACTGATGTAGCGCAAAAAGAGGAAAACAAAGCCGAAAAGAAAGACTGGAAACAAAACAACCCAACTGGAAACTTGACTTTCAACGAGCAAAAAGAATATCAAAAACTAGAACGTGAAATCAAGGACTTAGAACTTCAGAAAGTAGCTATTGAGCAATTATTTGCAGATGGAAAAGTAGAAGAAAGCAATGTTTTGGCCAAAGCCAAAGAACTGGAAAACATCAATAATAAAATTGAAGATAAAGAAGAACGCTGGTTTGAGCTGAGCACGAAGATAGAAGGATAGAATTAGTTCAGGTTTCAGGTACAATTTGCCATGACTTTCATAAATGCTATTTAATTTATAAACCCACATCGGAATTTAGATTTTGTTGTGGGTTACTTTTTGATATCTACCTTGATAATTGTAAAAAACACTCCCCTACAACAAACTTTTTTTATAATTCCTAACACTATTTGTATATATTTGAGAAAAGTAAAAGAACTAGTCGTATAGTGATAGACTAGCAAATATTTCATAAAAGACTCAACAATATACCACTTTTAGAATCATACAAAGTTATTAAAATCAAGGTAATCCGTCAAGTGTAAATTAATATAAAATGAATCAAAAAATTGCTCAAATTTCAATTGTAGTTGACGATTATGACAAAGCTATTGAATTCTATACCACAAAACTTAACTTTATTGTGCTGGAAGACACAGTTATTGATGAAACAAAGCGCTGGGTAAAAATAGCACCTAACAAACAATCTGAATTTAGTTTATTAGTAGCAAAAGCGGCAAACGAAACACAGAAAACAAGAATTGGAAATCAAACCGGCGGAAGAGTTTTTCTGTTCCTAAATACTGATAATTTTGAAGCAGATTATAAAAATTTAATTAAAAAAAAGATAAAAATAGTACGAGAACCAAAAATTGAATCTTATGGTAAAGTTCTTGTATTTGAAGATTGTTTTGGGAATTTATGGGATTTAATAGAGCCTAATAAAGAGAAAAATGATAACTTCTACTCTACTGCTATTTTGAAAGTACTGGAGAAAGATAACATTGAAAAAACAAAGAAAGAACTAAAAAAATTGCAAAAACACACCAAAAATGAAATTGGAAATCTTTTGTTTGAAATTCAACAATCAAATGAAGATGCATCTGAATTTATAATTTGGGAATGTTTCGAAAATGAAACCGCTTTTAAGTCACATCTTACTTCAACTTATTTAATTGACTTTTTAAAATTAAATTTAGTCGAATTTGTAAAAGGATATACTGCCACAAAAATATAATTCGCTACTCTAACTAGATAAAAGCACTAGACTAACAAAAAACCACAACAAAATCTATTTCTGTTGTGGTTTTTTTTTTACAAGCATAGCTACTGCAATAACTTTATGCCATAAACAAAGTCTTCTTGTGGTAGTTGTATAAATTCGATGTGTAAATTGGAAATTTAGCCCCTATTTTTTCAGAAGAGACATCAAATTTAATTCCGTTATGTTTGCGAAACAAGTACACTTCTTTTAAACAATTAGACAAACTCTTATGAATAAATGATCTGAAAGTAGGTAACTTCTTGTCACCTACCAATAAATCAATTTGAAAATTCGAACTTGTTTTCGATATGTTATTTCCGATAATTTTTATAGTAAATCTTGTCGGAATTCCGTTTTGTTCCCCTTGATACTCTATTACCATAGTATTTTAAATTAAATGTGATTCGATTGAATAATGTCTCTTGATGCTATTTTAATAAATTCTTCATTAAAGATACTAAAAAAAAGAAAACCGCATAATAGCAGTCTTAAATTTAGTAAATAATAACAAAACTAATTCATAAATAAATTCAAATCACATTTCAAACTCTAAATATTTCAATAAATTATAGTTAGCAGCATTCCACAATCAGCAGCAGTTGCCCTTAAAGAAGAAACCACAACAAAATTGAATTCTGCTGTGGTTATTTTATATTATACCTTTTTAATTTTGATTTCTGAGTTTAGGTCGCTTTTACCAAGGAATCGGGTTGTAATCTTTCAAGAATTTTCCGCACCAGTGTTTTCCTGTATTTATTCCGTCAAACAACGGATCCATAACACGTGCCGCACCGTCTACAATATCTAATGGCGGCTGAAAATCCTCTTCTACCTGTTTTCTTTTGGCTAATTCGGCAGGATCTTCGTCAGTTACCCAACCAGTATCTACGGCGTTCATAAAAATTCCGGCTTTCGCCAAAGTCCCAGAGGAAGTATGAGTTAACATATTCAAAGCGGCTTTGGCCATATTGGTATGTGGATGGCGGTCTTCTTTGAAAAAACGATGAAATTTCCCTTCCATTGCCGAAACATTAATAATATGTTTTTTTCCAGTATTGTCTTTCTTCATCACTTCACTAAGACGGTTGCACAATACAAATGGTGCCACTGAATTAACCAACTGGACTTCGATCATTTCCGTGGTTTCTATTTGTCCCAAACGCAAACGCCAGCTATTGGTTTTTCTTAAATCCACTTGCTGTAAATCGGCATCGAGTTCTCCTTCTGGGAAAACTTCGTTAGCCACAAGTGCATTATCAAACGAATACGGAATCTGAGATAATTTGGCGGAAGCCCGCAAACCAATTCCTGGTTCTGGCCCATGCCAAGTCACCGGCATATTTTGATTGGAAGAAGCCCCAGATGTCAATACCTTTAATTCATCCAAGCAATTGGTATGATCCAGTAATAACTCCTGTACTTGTTGGGACAAAGAAGCGATAGAACGATCCTCGTTTTCCATCAAATGGGTGTAGAATCCTGCAGGACGTCGCACCGTTTGCGCCGCATTATTGATTAGAATATCCAATCGCTTGTATTTTTGTTCGATAAAATTGCAGAAAATTTCCACACTAGGAATGTGCCTTAAATCCAAGCCGTGTATTTTCAAGCGATGTCCCCACTCCATAAAATCGTCTTCCTTTGAAAATCGCAAAGCCGAATCCACCGGAAACCGAGTAGTTGCAATAACAGTAGCTCCACCACGCAACAGCATTAGGGTAATGTGATAGCCTATTTTTAATCTAGAACCAGTAATAACAGCTACTTGTCCTTTTACATCTGCGGTTTGAAAACGTTTGGCATAATTAAAATCGCCACAATCCGTACACATCGTGTCATAAAAGTGGTGCATTTTAGTAAACTCGGTTTTACAAACGTAACAATTTCGTGGAGTTTCCAGCTCCAATTGTTCTTTTTGGGCAAGATCATTGTAAGCCAATAATTTTGGCGCTACAAAAACACTTGCCTCGCGAGCATATCGGATTCCTGTTTCTTTTCGGGCGGTTCTATCTTGCTTTTCTTTTTTTCGTTTAGCAACTAATTTGCCATCCTTTTTACGTCGAGAAAGCTCGTCACGGTCTGGTCTGGAGAACATTCCGGCCGCTTTTATTAAAGCCGTTCGTTGCTCTTTTGGAATGTCAAAAATTTGGTCGGTATCAGAATTTAATTGCGCTAAAATGGCAATACATCTGTCAATTTCTTCCGAACTTATCTCCGCTTTATTTTGTATTTGTTCAATCATCATCGTAAAAAATGGGTATTATTCTTGGTAGAATTCCAAGGGCGCAAATATAGCCTTTTTAAAGTCGTAAAGTTTCAAAGGCAAAATGCTATTTCACAGAGACACTCAAAGCAAATGCAGAGCCTTACAAAGTTTATTTTTTGTTTTTCAAATTTTAAAAAATCTCCGTGTATCTTTGTGTTTTTACTTTGCGAACCTTTGCGTAATAATGACTATGTTATTTCAAATCCAATCCTATCTTAAATTCCTTTGGCACTCAAAAAATGAGCATGCGGTACATTCTCCGTTTGTCTTTAGTTTGTTGACTAAATGTTGTTATGATAAAACATTCAAACCCGAATATAGCATCTTAAAAGAGTATAGAAATGGACTTTTAGCAAACAATAATACGATTGAAGTAACGGACTTTGGGGCGGGTTCTAAAGTTTTCAAATCCAATACAAGAGTAATTGCTAAAATTGCCCAAACGGCCGGAATTTCAGCAAAACGTGCCGAATTATTATATAGAATTACTCGTTATTTTCAACCTAACTCTATTTTAGAAATTGGAACTTCATTAGGATTAGCGACTGCTGCACTTGCCATAGGCTCCCGAAGTGCCGGGATAAAAGCAAAAATCACAACGCTGGAAGGCTGTCCTGAAACAGCAAAAATTGCTCAATTACATTTGCAAAAATTCAATTTCAACAATGTAGAATCTATTGTAACAACGTTTAGTTCTTATTTAGAGAAATGGAATTCATCACTGAATACTGCAACTGAACACTTTTCCTTAATTTACTTCGATGGAAATCATTCCAAAAAAGCAACACTAGACTATTTTGAATTATTACTCCCTACGATAACTAACGAAAGTGTTTGGATATTTGATGACATTCATTGGTCTCCAGAAATGGAAATAGCTTGGGAAATCATTAAAACCCATCCAAAAGTAACCGTCACTATTGATACGTTTCAATGGGGATTGGTCTTTTTTAGACGCGAACAACCCAAAGAACATTTCGTCATTAGGATATAGATTTGTATTTTTGAATCATAAATAAAACCTCATGGATATCAAACAAATTTTCGAGAATAATCGCAATTGGATCACTAAAAAACTTCAAAGCGATACCAATTATTTTGACAAATTAGGAAAAGGGCAATCTCCTGAATTCCTATATATTGGTTGTTCAGATAGCAGAGTTTCTGCCGAAGAGCTTATGGGCTTAGAGCCTGGTGATGTTTTTGTGCATCGCAATATCGCGAATATGGTTCCCAATACAGACCTAAATTCCATGTCAGTCATTAATTATGCTGTAACGAGCTTAAAAGTAAATCATATCGTAGTTTGCGGTCATTATGGTTGCGGAGGTGTATTTGCAGCCATGCAACAAGCTGATTTAGGAATACTGAATCCTTGGTTAAGAAACATTCGAGATGTATATAGAATTCATATAAAAGAACTAGATTCCATAACCGATGAAGGTGAAAAATACAAAAGACTCGTTGAACTGA
Organism: Flavobacterium sp. KS-LB2; assembly: GCF_036895565.1. Lineage (NCBI taxonomy): Bacteria > Pseudomonadati > Bacteroidota > Flavobacteriia > Flavobacteriales > Flavobacteriaceae > Flavobacterium > Flavobacterium sp. KS-LB2. Next base: position 2,362,217 of record NZ_CP145904.1, read on the forward strand.
ATGTACAGGAACAATGCATTAATGTCATTAAAACTGCCGAAGTACAAAGAGCAAACAGACAACGAAATCTAAAAGTTTACGGTTGGGTTTTTGACATTCATACTGGAAAATTGATTGATTTAAATATTGATTTTGATACAATATTAAAAGACATTACAAAGATTTACAAAATTTCAGAATAACTCGCCTTTTTGGAATAAAAAAAAAGCCGTCTGACAACTCCTAAAACAAACATAAGACTATTTACTGTCTCTGTTTAATAAAAAAATGACAGCCATTACTGACTGTCATTTCTAATTTTAAACTAATAATTCCTTTTTCTTTATTCTTTAGCTTTTTTCATTTCTCCTGATTTTGCTCCCATTCTATTTAAAGTATACATAGGTGCAAATTTCAATTTTAAACCAGCAATTTTTCTGTTATCCTCGCCTGAAAGCCCTTCTTTTTCAACAGTATTTTTTCTGCTGTCTAGTGCTTCGTACATTAATTTAACTTCATCCCAATCTTCACGAGAATAAGCATCTTTATTCGTTTCTACAGTACTTACAAATTGTTGATAAACCCCTAGAATATTGTCTTTGTTTACCCAAGTAAAACTCATATCATCCCCTATTTTTCCTTCACCAAACAAAGCATTTCTTAGTTGTTGTTTTGGATTAGCAGCCATAGCTTTTTCTTGCATTTCAGCTTCATACTTAGCTTTCAAGGCTTCATATTTAGCAGTTGCTGCATCAAGACGTTCTTGTGCTTCTGCATTATCTTTGATGTTTGCCAAAGCTGCTTGAGCATCTCCACTTCTTAATTGATAAGTTGCTTCAATACCTTGCCAGTTTGCTTTAGCATCTTCTGACGCAACATTTCCTAATGAATCCACATACATTACATAAGTGTCAACTGTTTTTTCTGCTTGCACAGCTTTTTCATCTTTACATGAAGTAAACCCTAAAGCGATTACCGCTATTCCTAAAACCATTTTTGAACTTTTCATAACTACTTGATTTGATTAATATTATTTGTGTAAATTTAGGAAACAATATTCAATTCGTAATTATAATCCAAAAATCATATAAATAATACATATAATTATGAAATAAAAAGAAATAAAGTGTGAATTATATAAATTAACACTTAAATAGTATAAATAACTTTTGACTTATTCTATGTACTAAAAATTGTATTTTAAAAGAAATTCACAAAATTCGCAATTACCTGATTTTAAAAAAGTTAGTTTGAATTGAAAATTAGACATTAAAATGTAACAAATTTTAAAAAACAACTACTTATTAATAATTCAAAAGTCTTTTGTACTTTTAAAATCAAATTTAATAGCAACCTGCGCGCTGTCGAAGGTCAAAAATCATATATTCTAATGGCAAACCCGCTAATCAAAATAACCAATATCAAACGAGACTTTGTACTTGGAAACGAAATCGTTTATGTTCTTAAAGGCATTAATTTAGAAATAAACAAAGGAGAATATGTAGCATTAATGGGACCTTCTGGATCTGGAAAATCAACTTTAATGAATTTATTGGGTTGCTTAGACACGCCTACTTCAGGAAGTTATATTCTGAACGGAAAAGATGTCAGCCAGATGAAAGATGATGAATTAGCCGAAATTCGAAATAAAGAAATAGGTTTCGTTTTCCAAACGTTCAACCTTTTACCTAGAACTACCGCTTTAGACAACGTGGCTTTACCCATGATTTATGCAGGTTTTTCAAAATCAGAAAGAAAAGTTCGAGCTACCGAAGTACTCGAACAAGTAAATCTTGCTGACAGAATGGACCACCAGCCCAACCAACTTTCGGGAGGACAACGCCAGCGTGTAGCCATTGCCCGTGCTTTGGTCAACAAACCATCCATTATTCTTGCTGATGAACCTACAGGAAATCTAGACAGTAAAACCTCTTTAGAAATCATGAAACTTTTTGGAGACATCCATGCCAATGGAAACACTGTAATTCTAGTAACGCACGAGGAAGAAATCGCCGCTTACGCCAATCGCGTCATTCGTTTGCGTGACGGACTCATAGAAAGCGACACTTCTAAATAGTTTTTTTTAGGAGCTTATCCGGCTATTCGCTACAATCTTTTATAAAAGCTTTCAGCCCTCAAAAGGCTATAGGCTTTTATAAAAGGATTTCCACTTCTATCCGGGCTAGGGAACCCAAATTACGATTGCGTTTAAAATTCCAAATAATACTTATCAAAAAATGAAAATCGCCATCCTTACCTGCGAAAAACTTCCTAATTTAAATCCCGAAGATCAAAATATAATTCCTGAATTAGCCAAACACAACATCGAGGCCAAGGCTGTAATTTGGGACGATAAAACCATCACTTGGACCGACTTTGATTACCTGATTTTTCGCAATACTTGGGATTATTTCGAGAAAGAAACCGAGTTTAAAATTTGGCTCGACCAAATAGAAAAACTGGGAATCAAAACGCTCAATCCTATTGAAGTAATCAAGCAAAACATCCATAAGTTTTACTTGCGCGATCTAGAAAAACAAGGAATCACAATTTTACCAACCGTTTTTATTGACAAAACAGATACTCTTAATCTTGCAGAACTGATTCCTTCGCATTGGAAAAAAGCGGTTATAAAACCCGCATTTTCAGCTGGTTCCTATCTCACCGAAGTTTTTGAAGTTTCCGAAATTCAAGCAATAAGCGAAAAATATAAAAGTATAGCCCTAGAGAAAGAGTTGCTTTTACAGGAATTCATGCCCGAGATTCAAACATTGGGTGAAACTTCCTTTATCTTTTTCAATAAACAATTCTCTCATGCGGTAAATAAAAAACCTGTTGATGGTGATTTTAGAGTACAATCCCTTTTTGGAGGAAAATACAATTTGGTTCAACCCAGTCAGGAACTAATTGATAAAGCGCAAAAAATCGCGGACACCTTCCCAGAGAATTTACTGTATGCCAGAGTAGACGGAATACTAATTGAGGACGAACTCTATTTAATGGAAATTGAATGCATTGAACCCGATTTATATTTCAATCTTAGTGAAAACGCACTAGAACGATTTGTTTCGGCAATAGTGGAATTAATAGCCTAAATTTGTTTTTTTTTTAATCAAATAAACCGTAGATGAAAGTATATACAAAGACTGGAGATAAAGGAACAACAGCCCTTTTTGGTGGAACCAGAGTCCCAAAAGACCATGCCCGAATTGAAAGTTACGGAACCGTTGACGAATTGAACTCTCATATTGGTCTGATTCGCGATCAAGAAATCAATGCGCATTATAAAGAAATCCTAATCGAGATTCAAGATCGTCTCTTTACAGTGGGAGCTATATTAGCGACACCGCCAGAAAAAGAAGTGAAGAAAAATGGCGAATTGCGTTTGAAAAACTTGGGTATTATCGAGTCTGATATAGAATTATTGGAAAATGAAATTGATGCTATGGAAGAAGCATTACCGCCAATGACTCATTTTGTACTTCCAGGCGGACATACTACTGTGTCATATTGTCATATTGCACGTTGCGTTTGTCGCAGGGCAGAGCGTTTAGCTGTCCATTTAAGCCATAATGAACCCGTTGCTGAAATCGCAATCAAGTACTTAAACCGACTTTCTGACTACCTTTTTGTGTTGGCACGAAAGTTGTCTCATGATTTGAATGCTGCGGAGGTTCAATGGATTCCGAGGAAGTAGTATTCAGTTTGCAGTATTCAGTATTCAGTACGAAAACTTTAAACTTTAAACCTGAAACTTTAAACTAAATAAAACGTTCTTAACTTTAACTAAAAATAAATCATTTTTTACTTGTCTTTTTCAGTAAAAAATTTATTTTTGCACAAAACTAAATCGACAACAGATGTATTGGACATTAGAATTAGCATCTTATTTAAGTGATGCACCGTGGCCTGCTAACAAAGACGAACTTATTGACTACGCTATTAGAGCAGGAGCTCCATTAGAAGTAGTAGAAAACCTTCAATCTATAGAGGATGAAGGCGAGATATATGAATCAATGGAAGAAATTTGGCCAGATTATCCTACAGACGAAGATTATCTTTGGAATGAGGATGAATATTAAAAAGTAAACCAAGAAAAAGTCTCAAAAGAGGCTTTTTTTTTGTTTAAATTTACAGAATTACACAAACAGAAATAAAAACATATTATGAGTTTTATAAATAGTATTATTAAAGTCTTTGTTGGGGATAAATCCCAAAAAGATGTCAAAGCTTTACAACCGTATCTTACCAAAATTAAAGCTTTTGAAACTCCTCTGATGGCATTATCTAATGATGATCTTAGAGGACGCACTGCTTTTTTCAAAGATAGAATCAAACAGGCTCGCGCTGAAAAAGATGCTAAAATAGCTGCACTGAAACTAGAAGTGGAAAGCATTGAAGATATTGACAAAAGAGAAGACATTTATGTTGCTATTGATGCACTTGAAAAAGAAGCTTACGATATCTCCGAAAAAACGTTAATGGAAATTCTTCCGGAAGCTTTTGCCGTTGTAAAAGAAACAGCAAGACGTTTCAAAGACAACACAGCAATTGTTGTAACTGCAACCCCTAAAGACCGTGAACTTTCTGCTACAAAAAGCTACATTACCCTAGATGGTGACAACGCAATTTGGGCAAATTCATGGAGTGCTGCTGGAAAAGAAATTACTTGGGACATGATTCACTATGACGTACAATTAATTGGCGGAATGGTTTTGCATGAAGGAAAAGTAGCTGAAATGCAAACGGGTGAAGGAAAAACATTGGTAGCAACCTTACCACTTTACTTAAATGCGTTGACAGGAAACGGTGTGCATTTAGTAACTGTGAATGATTACTTGGCAAAAAGAGATAGTACTTGGAAAGCGCCATTATTCGAATTTCACGGGATGACTGTAGAATGTATTGACAATTACCAACCAAGTTCAGAAGGAAGAAAAAAAGCCTACGATGCGGATATCACTTACGGAACCAATAATGAATTTGGTTTTGACTACTTAAGAGATAATATGGCACATTCGCCAGAAGATTTAGTGCAAAGAAAACACAATTATGCTATTGTCGATGAGGTCGATTCAGTTTTGATTGATGATGCAAGAACACCATTGATTATTTCAGGTCCAGTTCCGCAAGGAGATCGTCATGAGTTTAATGAATTGAAACCAAAAATTGAAAACTTAGTTAGCATACAAAGACAATTGGCTAACGGTTTCTTATCTGAAGCAAAAAAATTAATTAAAGAAGGAAATACTAAAGAAGGTGGATTCCAATTATTAAGAGCTTACAGAGCATTACCAAAAAACAAAGCATTAATTAAATTTTTGAGTGAAGAAGGAATTAAACAATTGCTTCAAAAAACCGAAAATCAATACATGCAGGATAACAAAAGAGAAATGCACAAGATTGATGAGGCATTGTATTTTGTTATTGAAGAAAAAAACAATCAGGTCGAATTGACAGACAACGGAATCAAATACCTTTCTGGAGATACTGATGCTGACTTTTTTGTACTTCCGGACATTGGAACTGAAATTGCCGCTATCGAAAAGAAAAAATTAGATAAAGACACTGAAGCCGAAGAAAAAGAACAATTATTTCAAGATTTTGGAGTGAAAAGTGAGCGTATTCATACTTTGACACAACTTTTGAAAGCCTACGCTTTATTCGAAAAAGATGTTGAATATGTAATCATGGACAATAAAATCATGATTGTAGATGAGCAAACAGGTCGTATCATGGACGGTCGTCGTTATTCTGACGGATTGCACCAAGCGATTGAAGCCAAAGAAAATGTAAAAATCGAAGCTGCAACTCAAACATTTGCAACCGTTACGTTACAGAATTATTTCAGAATGTACAACAAACTGGGAGGAATGACTGGAACTGCAGTAACTGAAGCGGGCGAGTTATGGCAAATATATAAATTAGACGTTGTAGAAATTCCTACGAATAGAGGAATGGCCAGAAAAGACAAAGAGGATTTTATTTATAAAACGACTCGTGAAAAATTCAATGCCGTTATCGAAGACGTAACTGAATTATCTAATGCAGGAAGACCGGTTCTTATTGGTACAACTTCTGTAGAGATTTCAGAATTATTAAGCCGAATGTTGAAAATGAGAGGCGTTGTTCACAATGTCTTGAATGCAAAAATGCACAAACAAGAAGCACAAATTGTTGAAGAAGCCGGAAAACCTGGAGTGGTAACTATTGCAACAAACATGGCTGGTCGTGGTACCGATATTAAATTATCTGCCGAAGTAAAAGCCGCTGGTGGATTAGCAATTGTAGGAACAGAACGTCATGATTCCCGTCGTGTTGACCGTCAGTTACGTGGTCGTGCCGGTCGTCAAGGAGATCCAGGAAGTTCTCAGTTTTATGTTTCTCTTGAAGACAACCTAATGCGTTTGTTTGGTTCTGAAAGAGTGGCTAAAGTGATGGACCGAATGGGATTACAGGAAGGTGAAGTGATTCAACATTCTATGATGACTAAATCGATCGAACGTGCTCAGAAAAAAGTAGAAGAAAACAACTTTGGTGTTCGTAAGCGTTTATTGGAATATGATGACGTTATGAATGCACAACGTGAAGTGGTTTACAAACGTCGTCGTCATGCGTTGTTTGGAGAGCGTTTGAAATTGGATATTGCAAACATGCTTTATGATACATGTGAATTGATTGTTGATCAAAATAAAGCAACCAATAATTTCAAAAACTTTGAATTCGAATTGATTCGTTATTTCTCAATTACATCGCCAGTTACTGAAAGTGAATTCAGTAAATTGAGTGAAATGGAATTAACCGGTAAAATATACAAAGCTACGCTGGAATATTATACAGAGAAAACCGAAAGAAGTGCCAGAGAAGCATTCCCAATCATAAAAAGTGTTTACGAAGATAAAAACAACCAATTTGAACGCATTGTAGTTCCTTTTACAGACGGAATCAAATCGTTGAATGTAGTTACTGATTTGAAAAAAGCCTACGAAACTGAGGGAGCTCAACTGGTGGCTGATTTCGAAAAAAATATCACTTTGTCTATCGTAGATGAAGCTTGGAAGAAACACTTACGTAAAATGGATGAGTTGAAACAATCGGTTCAACTAGCGGTTCACGAACAAAAAGATCCATTACTTATTTACAAACTGGAAGCGTTCAATTTGTTTAGAGCCATGATTGACAATGTAAATAAAGAAGTGATTTCATTCTTGTTCAAAGGAGATTTACCGGCTCAGGAAAACCAACAAATTCAAGAAGCGAAAGAAGTTGCTCCGGTAGAAGATTACACGACTTCAAAAGATGAAATCGTAAGTAGCGAAGCTGCAAACCGTGAAGCTGGCCAAACGCAACAACGTCAAGTTACCGAAACTATCGTGAGAGATATGCCAAAAATTAATCGTAATGATAACGTAACGATTCAAAACGTGGCCAACGGACAAACACAAGAAATGAAATACAAAAAAGCCGAAAGCTTAATCGCTTCAGGACAATGGGTTATCGTGAACTAATAACCATTTCAATTCCTTACTATTACATTCCCCAATTACGAAAGTAGTTGGGGAATTTTTTTTTGGAGCTATTCCCGCCATATGTTTCAATCTTGTGGGGCAAAACGAAAGCCCCACAAGGATTTCCACTGCTGTCGGGGCTAGGTATTTTGTGGTAAACAACTCTGTTTACGGTTTCCCGTAATAATCCTGTGCGCCAAGAATATATCTTTAAAAAAAATGAATAGCTGTTATATTTTTATAAGTATTTTCAGCGATTTATTTATATATTTGAAAATAAATAAAACCTGATGTTTATTAGGGCTATCAATCAAATTATGAGGTGATAAGTCTTATAGTGTCAGACAAATATATTAGTTAGCAGAAATCGCACCGCAGAATACCGAAATAACAATAGATTTTAAAATAATTTATAAAAAGTAATTATGACAAATGTAGAACTTAAAAAAATTATCAATCAATCTCCGCAAGCAGATGAATATAACAAACAAGAATTTACATTTAATTTTCCTTATATAAATTATACTAAAACAATTATTGGACTTTCAAGTCTGTATGTATTTGTAAACCAACAGTTAAAAGGTTGGCAGTCATATAATGACACCGATATTCCTGCAGAGTTGAATAATTCAATTACATATTTTAATGTAATCAAGCAGAGAATAATTGAGTATGTGAATAGTTATGCACATCAAGATTTGAGTAATATTCAATCGTATATACCTTCAATTATTCAAGCCATACAAAATATTAGAACAAAACCATTTTTATATAATTTACCCGAAGTAGATTTCCTAATTAAAATACATAAAGATTTACCAAACTCTTATCCAACTGCACATTCAGTAATTGTTGGAGAGTTTAACTATCCTTTACTATCCTCAAAAGAGAGTTTAATCGGTATGATAGCATCTTATGAATTTATACTAAAAGATAACTCCTCAATTGTTGAAAGAAGAAATGCCGAAAAAAAATCAATAAACAGTCTACGTAGTGACTTTGTAAATTATATTTCAGAAACTGAAAAAGAAACTACAAAGCAACTCCAAGAATCAGAAAAAAAATATCTTGAGCAAATTGAATCAATTGAAGAGATAAAAACTGATAAAGAGAACGTCATAGAAGAATGGTTTAATGCATCAAAATCAAATTTTGATACTTTTTATACATCTTCTAATGAAAACATTGGAGCATTAGAAAGTGCCTATAATGAATTGTTAAGTCTAAAGAAACCAGCTGATTATTGGAAAGAAAGAGCTACAGAATTGAAAAAAGAGGGCGATGTTTTTTTTAAAATATTACTTGGATTAGTTGGCTTTGCAGTTATAACTTTATATCTATTACTATGGTTAACTCCAGAAGGTATGGAAAAAACTTTCTTCAATGATGATAGAAGTTTAGCAATTAGATGGAGCGTAATATACATCACTTTTATTTCTTTTCTATTTTTTGCTATTAAAGCAGTTATGAAATCTATGTTCAGTTCCTATCATCTTTCTCGTGACGCTGAAGAGCGACAAAGGTTGACTTATGTTTACCTAGCAATGGTTAAAGATGCAAGTATTGATAAAGAAGACCGTCATTTGGTTATGCAGTCTTTGTTTAGCAGAGCAGATACAGGTTTATTAAAAGAAGATTCTTCGCCTAGTATGCCTGGAACTGGCGGAATCTTTGATGTAATTAAAAACAGATAATAAAACACAAAGCGACATCTGCTAACCGCCGTTTGGCAAGATTGCAAATTTTATGGTAAGTTCACTTCTGCTTTCCTTTGATAAATTTACAAAATTTATACTTTTACAAAGTAAAGGCCAAGCGCCGGAACGTAGTCACAATTATGAAGAACCTCATATTAATATTAACTTTTCTAATTTCCTGCAAGAATCTTATTGCACAAGAATCATCATTGACTAAAAACAAGGTTGAATGGTTTGAAAGTGGTCAAAAATATTTAAAAAAAGGCAAATTGGAAATTGCTGTTTCCCAATTTAATATGGCTTATAAATATGATAAAAATTCAGATATTCAAATATTAGCTCGCAAAAAAAATGATTCATTGTTACCTATAATCTACAAAAAAATCATTCAAGAATGGAGGGGTAATTGGAAAATAAAAGAGTTACATCGTATTGGACATTCTGCAAAATTCTCTGAGTATATTCTAATTGGCGATGATAAAATTGTTTTTTATCAAAAAGATTTAAAGGGGAAGGAAACTATAATACGTTCAGAGTTAATTAAATTTTTCCCATTAGATTCTATGAAGACTTTTTACAGTTTACGTAAAGTTATATTTGAAAATTCTGAAATTTGGAGTTTTGAGACCGACAAGAAAAAATCACAAAAGCGACTATATCCAACACTTGAAAGAGATTCTTCAAGACGTGGTTATATGCTTATAGATGAACGAAGTTTTATCACAGACAGAAAATTACGAAAAGAAGCACTTAAAAAAGAAATTTATACTTTTTACGTGAAGGTAGAATAACTGCGTACAACACTTGCTAAAAGAGAACGTTATGCATGACAATTCTTTAAATCCCACTGGCGCTCGTTTGCAACGAGTGCCAACTTAAATTATAAAAACAAATCATAGCGTTTGCAACGCGGCTAATTAGTATAGAAATATTTTAAAAAAAACACTTCTGTTTCTTATTATTAAGATTTATCCTGTATTTAAAATAAAACCAATGTCCGAAAAATACAAAGTAATTGATAGTACAGTGCCTACTTTTATTACTATTACAGTTGTAGATTAGGTAGATTTGTTTGTACGCCCTGTTTATTGTAATATATTAGATGAGTCTTTAAATTATTGCATTAAAGAAAAAGGTTTGAGTGTACATGCATACGTTTACATGACAAGTCATATTCATTTAATAGTAACTGCCTTCGACGGTGAATTGCAAAATGTAATTAGTGATTTTAAAAAACATACTTCAAAAAAATTAGTAAAGGCAATTCAAGAACATCCTGAAAGTAGACGAGAATGGTTGTTACGAAAGTTTAGTTTTGAAGCTCAAAAATCAGGAAGGGCAAAAAATTACAAATTGTGGCAAGACGGCTTTCATCCGGTTATATTAGATACTTTAGAAAAAATAGAGCAACGCGTTAACTACATACATTACAATCCTATTGAAGCCGAAATCGTTTTTCAGGAACGCGATTATGTAAATAGTAGTTATAGAAATCATGAAGAAGACAACGCAGTTTTTTGTAATGTGAATGTTGAACCTTTATGGTAATATTTTAGTCAAACCGCGTTGCAAACACTACGATTTGTCATAAGAATTCAAGTAGGCACCCGTTGCAAACGAGCGCCAGATAGCGGGAATGAAATCCGCCACGACGATAAGAACTCATTAAAAAGAAAATACTAAATGTGATTGCTTCGTTCCTCGCAATGACTCAACAAACCGTTACAATCTAATTTAAGTGTTTGTTTACACTATCTTGGATTCTCTTCAAAATACCGTTCTTCAATTCGCTTGATGTCTTTTATGGAATTTTTGGCCCAAGCCAAACGCTTTTCTAATATTTCATTTTCGGATAAATGCCAATCAATGTTTGAATTCCGCAAGCGATTCGTCAGGTTTTGAATGATTATCGCCGCCGAAACCGATATATTCAAACTTTCGGTAAAACCTACCATCGGGATTTTAAGAAAACCATTGGCGCGTTTCAAAATTTCTTCTGATAATCCGTCTCTTTCTGTTCCAAAAAATAAAGCACTGGGTTTCGAAATATCAAAATCTTCCATCAAACAATCATTCTCATGTGGTGTGGTAGCAATGATTTGGTAGCCTTTACTTTTCAACGTATCCAGACAATTTGTAATCCTGTCGAATGTATTGATGTCGACCCATTTTTGAGCACCCATGGCAATTTCCTTGTCGATACTTTTTCCGTAGCGTTGCTCGATCACGTTCAATTTCTGAATTCCAAAAATCTCGCAACTGCGCATTACTGCACTCGTGTTGTGCATTTGGAAAATATCCTCAACAGCAATCGTAAAATGCTTAGTTCTGTTTTCCAATACTTTCAGAAATTTTTCTTTGCGGTTATCAGTCAATATATTTTCAAGAAAGGCGAGATACTCCAATCTGGTGCTCGTTTGCAACGAGTACCCAATTTAATTTGGAACACTATCGTAGTGTTTGTAACGCGGTTTCTTAAACTAAAAACTATATACTTCCGCAAACTTGTCACTTACTTTGTCGAAATACTAGCTGTGATTGCTTCGTTCCTCGCAATGACTCAGCTAACGGCAAAAAAACAAAGTTGAGCAAACTAATCTTTGTCAAAATACGTATTACGATTCCTCCTTCGTTGGAAAGACAATGCGATGGGAATATCTGCGACTATTTTTTTGTAACTTTGAATTTAAGAAATAAAAGACATGGATATTCAATCTTCTAAAATAGAATTAGTAAAAATCATTCTCAACATTGAGAATGATAAATTTATAGAAAAAATTACCGAGTTTATTCAAAAAGAAAAAGTAGACTTTTGGGATGAATTGAGTGTTGCTGAACAAGAGGAAATTGAAAAAGGAATAAAAGAATTGAATAAAGGAAAAAGAGTGGAGTTCAACGACTTTTTGAAAAAAATCTCTTAGTGAAAGTCTTTTTATCCGAATCAGCTGAAAGTAAACTTTTTAAATTAAATGAGTATCTTTTACTGAAATGGAATTTGAAAGTTCGAAATGACTTTATTAAAAAGCTAACTTCTAAAATTGAACAAATTTCAAATCAACCTGAAAGTTGTCCAGAATCCTATTTATTCAAAGGGCTTTTTAAATGCGTTGTAACAAAACAAACTACTTTTTACTACAGAGTACACTTTGACAAAAAAGAGATTGAGATAATCACCTTTTTTGACACAAGACAAAATCCAGACCATTTAGAAAAGGAAATTTAAAGTCACTTTCTTAATCGTTTTTTTATCACAAAAGCAATCTAACTTGGATTCTCCTCAAAATATCGTTCTTCAATTCGCTTGATGTCTTTTATGGAATTTTTGGCCCAAGCCAAACGCTTTTCTAAAATTTCATTTTCGGATAAATGCCATTCAATATTTGAATTGCGCAATCGATTCGTCAGATTTTGAATGATTATCGCCGCCGAAACCGAAATGTTCAAACTTTCCGTAAAACCTACCATCGGGATTTTTAGAAAACCATCGGCGCGTTGCAAGATTTCTTCGGATAATCCGTCTCTTTCAGTTCCAAAAAACAAAGCGCTTGGTTTCGAAATATCAAAATCTTCCATCAAACAATCATTCTCATGTGGCGTGGTAGCAATGATTTGATAGCCTTTATTCTTTAACGTATCTACACAATTCGTAATACTGTCGAAAGTATTGATGTCAACCCATTTTTGGGCACCCATCGCAATTTCCTTATCGATACTTTTTCCGTATCGTTGCTCGATAACATTCAATTCCTGAATTCCAAAAACCTCACAACTGCGCATCACCGCACTGGTATTGTGCATTTGAAAAATATCCTCAACAGCAATCGTAAAATGCTTGGTTCTGTTTTCCAATACTTTCAGAAATTTTTCTTTTCGATTATCAGTCAGGATATTTTCAAGAAAATTAAGGTAATCGATATCAATCATTGCGGATTATTTTTTTGGCAAAAATACTAAAAAAGAGTAGCTTTATCTCCTAATGCATTTTACAAATGAAAAAGAAATTAGTGGTTTTGACTGGTGCCGGAATTAGTGCGGAAAGCGGTATCAAAACTTTTCGTGACAGTGACGGACTTTGGGAAGGCCATAACGTTATGGATGTCGCAACTCCCGAAGGCTGGAGTAAAAACCCGGCTTTAGTAATGGATTTTTATAATCAAAGACGAAAACAACTCAAGGAAGTACAACCCAATTTGGGTCATCAGATTCTGGCGGAATTAGAGAATGAATTTGATGTATATATCATTACCCAAAATGTAGATGATTTACACGAACGCGCCGGAAGTACTAATGTGTTGCATTTGCATGGCGAATTATTGAAAGTAAGAAGTACCAAAAACCCAAATTACATTCTGGATTGGCAGGAGGATTTGAATTTTGGCGATTTAGACGAAAACAAAAATCAATTGCGCCCGCATATTGTTTGGTTTGGCGAGGAAGTTCCTGCCCTTGATGAAGCCATAACAATTACTCAAAGTGCGGATTATTTTGCTGTTATAGGAACGTCATTACAAGTATATCCTGCGGCTGGATTAATCGATTTCACAGCGCGAGAAACGCCCATTTTTTATATTGATCCAAAACCCATAAAAATCCCGAATCTTCGAAATCCATTGGATGTGATTCCAGAAGTGGCTTCTGAAGGAATGAAAATACTAAAAAAGAAGCTTACAGCGTTTATTTAAAAAAACATTCGTTTTCTAATTTGTCTCGAAAGGTTTATATTTGTGCCTTTCGAACAAACAACTAAAAAATGACTACTTTAAACGAATTGAATGCTATATCGCCAATCGACGGAAGATATAGAAACAAGACTATTTCGCTGGCTCCATTTTTCTCTGAAGAAGCCTTAATCAAATACCGCGTATTGGTTGAAATTGAATACTTCATTGCTTTGTGCGAAGTGCCTTTACCACAACTAAAAAACGTAAACCCAAATTTATTCGAAAGCTTACGTGACATTTATAAAAACTTCTCTACTGAAGATGCACTTTGGATAAAAGAAACAGAAAAAGTAACCAACCACGATGTAAAAGCGGTGGAATACTTCATCAAAGATGCTTTTGAAAAATTAGGATTGTCTGAATATAAAGAGTTTATCCATTTTGGATTGACTTCTCAGGATATTAATAACACGGCAATTCCGCTTTCTACAAAAGAAGCTTTCGAGAAAGTATACATGCCTTCTTTGATTACTTTAACTTCAAAATTGAAAGATTTAAGTGTAGAGTGGAAAGACGTTCCAATGCTTGCCCGTACACATGGACAACCGGCTTCACCAACGCGTTTGGGTAAAGAAATTGGGGTTTTTGTAGAACGTTTAGAAGAGCAAATGCGTTTGTTGTTTAATGTTCCTTTTGCGGCTAAATTTGGCGGAGCAACCGGAAATTATAACGCACATCATGTGGCGTATCCTCAAATTGACTGGAGAAAATTCGGCGGAAAATTTGTAGAGGAAAATCTTGGTTTGCACCACTCCTTCCCTACTACACAAATTGAACATTACGATCATTTCGCTGCATTTTTTGATGCGTTGAAAAGAATAAATACCATCATCATTGATTTAGACCGAGATATTTGGACGTACGTTTCAATGGAATATTTCAAACAAAAAATCAAAGCGGGAGAAATTGGTTCTTCGGCAATGCCACATAAAGTGAACCCAATTGATTTTGAAAATTCAGAAGGAAACTTAGGTATAGCCAATGCTATTTTCGAACATTTATCAGCTAAATTACCTTTGTCAAGATTACAACGTGATTTAACGGATAGTACGGTTTTAAGAAATATTGGTGTACCAATGGGACATACATTAATCGCTTTTGAAGCTACTTTGAAAGGATTGAACAAATTGTTATTGAACGAACCAAAATTCCATGAAGATTTAGAAAAAAACTGGGCTGTTGTTGCGGAAGCGATTCAAACAATTTTACGCCGTGAAGGATATCCAAATCCGTATGAAGCGTTGAAAGGATTGACCAGAACCAATGAAGCGATTGATAAAAACGCAATTCACGGTTTTATTGCAACCTTAGAAGTTTCGGATGAAATTAAGGCTGAATTGATGCAAATCACTCCTAGCAATTTCTTAGGAATATAAGTTTTAAGAAATTATTCCAATTTATAAAAACCCGTTGAAAAGAGATAAAAATTCTTTTCAACGGGTTTTTTATTGCTAAAAAAATCATAAAAAGCCCTATTAAGCTCTAATTACACTTAAAAAATTAAAGTTTTTTTATATATTACCAATATACTCAAAAACCTTAAAAATCAGTAAACGCCCATGAATACCGCAGAAACAGTAGCAAATGTATCACACCATTTGCAACCTCTAATTAGTGATTTAGGATTAATTCTTATGACAGCCGCAGTGGCAGTTTTATTATTTAAAAAAATAAAACAACCACTGGTTCTGGGGTATTTAATTGCCGGTTTTTTGGCAGGAAATCATTTTGATTTTTTCCCTTCGGTAAAAGATATTAAAAGCGTAGAAGTTTGGGCAGAAATTGGAGTAATCTTTTTATTATTTAGTTTGGGGCTGGAATTCAGTTTTAAAAAACTGATGAAAGTAGGTGGAACTGCCTCTATTACTGCTGTAACACAAATTATTGCGATGGTTGCCATTGGATATTTAGTAGGCCAATGGATTGGTTGGAAACCCATGGACAGTATTTTTCTAGGAGTAATTCTTTCGATTTCGTCTACTACCATTATTCTGAAAACGTTTGATGAACTCGGCGTAAAAACCCAAAAATTTGCGGGAATCGTTATTGGTTCGCTTATCGTTCAAGATATAGTTGCCATTTTGATGATGGTTTTACTCTCTACAATTGCAGTGAGTCAACAGTTTTCAGGAGGTGAGTTGTTATTATCCGTTTTTAAACTAATCTTTTTCTTGACCATCTGGTTTGTTGGAGGTATCTTTTTTATCCCGACTTTACTTAAAAAAGCCAAAAATATATTGACGGATGAAATGCTGTTAATCATCTCACTTGCTTTGTGTTTAATGATGGTTATTTTGGCAGCCAATGTTGGTTTTTCTCCTGCATTAGGTGCTTTTATAATGGGTTCCATCATTGCTGAAACTACTCAAGCAGAACACATCGAACATTTGGTAAAACCAGTTAAAGACCTTTTTGGAGCGGTTTTCTTTGTATCCGTTGGGATGTTAATTAACCCAGGAACTTTATATGAATATGCTTTGCCGGTTGCTATTTTGACATTAGTGGTGATTATAGGACAATCCGTAAGTTCAACAATTGGTGCTTTACTTTCCGGGCAGCCTTTAAAACAATCAGTACAAACTGGAATGAGTTTATCGCAAATTGGAGAATTCTCTTTTATTATTGCAACATTAGGAATGACATTGAATGTAACTAGTGATTTTCTATATCCAATTGTAGTGGCAGTGTCAGCAGTGACCACGTTTACAACTCCATTTATGGTTAAATTTGCGACTCCTTTTTCAGAATATTTGGAAAAAAAATTACCTCGAAAATGGATTAAAAAAATCGAACGCTATAGTGCCAATGCACAATCTATCAAACTAGTAAGCAACTGGCAAATCGTTGTACGTGCATTTCTAACACAAGTAATTATCCATTCTGTTATTATTGTAGCAATTATTTTACTTTCATCAAAATTCATTTTACCTCTAGTTGAAGGGTCACAATTTGGTAATATATTCGCCGCATTAATTACACTAGTGATACTGTCTCCTTTTTTATGGGCACTATCGTTGCGTCGGGTTGCGGTCAAAGAAGTAGCCATTTTAAGAGAAGAACGCAAATATCGTGGCCCAATACTAATGATGATTTTACTACGAATGCTATTGACGTTGTTTTATATTGGATTTTTATTAAATATCTTTTTCTCTCCTATAATTGCTTTTGTAATGCTGATTGCTGCTGTAGTAGTCTATTTTGTTTTTCCAAAAAAACTTAATGCGCAATACCACAAAATTGAAAATCACTTTTTACAAAATTTAAATGCAAGAGAACTTAAAAAAACAGTAAGAAGCCGCAGTGATTTAACACCTTGGGACGGACACATGACCACTTTTGAAATTGCTCCAACCTCGAATATTGCAGGAAAAACATTAGAAGAATTAAGCATTCGAGAACAATTAGGAATTAATATCGCCTTTGTTAAGCGTGGAGAAATAACAATTAATATACCGAGTAGAAACGAAAGACTTTTTCCAGGCGATGAAATTTGTGTTATTGGTACCGATACACAAGTGAAAGCGTTTAAGGAATATTTAGACCAACATGAGATTGATGTTTCGCCTTTAGCAACCGCATCTGATATTGTTTTACAACAATTAGAACTCATTAATGAAGCATTTATTGGAAAAAGCATCCGTGAATCTGAATTACGTGAAAAAACACGTGGCTTGATTGTTGGTTTAGAAAGAGGTGGAAAAAGAATTCTAAATCCAGAATCACAATTGATTTTAGAAAAAAATGACGTTCTTTGGATTGTAGGCAGCAAAAAATTATTGGCGAATCTTTCCAAAAATTAAATTAAGAAAATTTATTTCTTATTCCATTATTATATTTGAGTGAGTACGATCTAATTTAAAAATCCTATATACATCCCGTCTGAACGAAACTTTAGATTTTGTTTAGACGGGATTTTCAGTTTATTATAAAAAATAGTATTTGAACAATTCTAAATCAATAAGATTAAGCAATATTTTATACCTTAGAGCAGTTTTATTTTTGTAGAAATACTGTAAATCAACACCTAAACCTTTTTTAAAGTTCAAATCTATTTATGCCAAAAAATAAAATCTTAATCCTGTTTTCACATCCGCTATTCGAGAAATCTCATGCGAATAAAGCTTTAGTGGAACATATTCCCAATTCAGAAAACATTACTTTCCATGATTTATACGAACACTACCCCGATTTTGATATTGATGTAAAATACGAACAAGATTTATTAAGTCAGCATGATATAATCATTTGGCACCATCCCATGTACTGGTATAGTTGCCCGCCATTGATGAAGCAATGGATTGATATGGTACTCGAACACAACTGGGCTTACGGAAAAAAGGGAAAAGCTTTGCAGGATAAAATTATTTTCCAGGTGTTAACTACTGGTGGCGACAAGGAAAATTATTGCGAAACAGGTAGCGATCGCTATAGCATACTGGAATTATTAGAACCATTCAATCAAACTGCAAAGGTGTGTAATATGATCTACTTACCTCCTTTTGTAGTCCATGGAACACATAATATGACACAAGAAGATTATGAAAAAAATGGTTTGATTTACGGCTATTTTCTAGACTATATGGAAAATCACAATATAGATACGGATGAAATTTTGCTACACCATTATTTAAATGAATGGTTTGCAACAATACTGACATAAGATGGATACAAATTTTTTACTCCAAGCAATTATTTATTTAACAGCAGCAGTAATTTGTGTGCCAATTGCAAAAAAATTAGGCTTGAGTTCTATTTTAGGTTATTTACTGGCAGGAATAATCATTGGTCCTTTTGTTCTTGGTCTTATCGGTCAGGAAGGCCAGGATATCATGCATTTTGCAGAATTTGGTGTAGTAATGATGCTTTTTTTAATTGGCCTTGAACTAGAACCAAACAAGTTTTGGAAAATGCGGAAATTCATTCTTGGAATGGGTTCCATGCAACTAATAGGAACTACCTTAGTATTATTTGTAGGATGTCTTTTCTTTATGGACTGGAAATGGGAGACTACATTAGCGATTTCATTGGCACTCGCATTATCCTCTACGGCTATAGTATTGCAAACTTTAAAAGAAAAAGGACTATCAAATACTTCGGTAGGCCGTTCTTCGTTTGCTGTTTTACTATTTCAAGATATTGCAGTAATTCCCATTTTGGCATTTTTACCGCTTTTGTCAACCGTAAATATTGAAGCAACAAATGAGGCTCCACAATCATTAATTACAGGCTATGCAAGCTGGTTACAAACGCTAATCGTAATCGGAATTATTTCGACAATCTATTTTGCAGGTCGGTTTTTGTTTGTTCCCTTATTGCATATTATAGCACGAACCAGGCTGCAAGAATTGTTTACTGCGTCGGCATTATTGTTAGTGTTTGGTGTTTCTTATGCGATGCAATTAGTTGGTTTAAGTCCTGCACTTGGAGCTTTTATGGCAGGAGTTGTATTAGCTAATTCTGAGTTTCGTCATGAATTAGAAGGTGATATTGCGCCGTTTAAGGGATTGCTTTTAGGATTGTTCTTCCTTGGTGTAGGCGCATCGATAAACTTTAAATTGATTCTTGAAAATCCATTGTTTATTTTCATTTTTGGAGCAATTCTTACATTTGTGAAGTTCATGGTTTTATTTCTAATCAGTAGATTTAATAAAAAAAACATGGATCAAAATTTATTGTTTGCTTTTGGCTTGAGCCAAGCGGGAGAATTTGGTTTTGTAATCATGAGTTTTTGCATGCAATTGAATATAATTCCCAATATTTTAGCCAACCAAATTATGGCAGTTATAGCCATGAGTATGGTAGCCACCCCTTTTTTACTGCTAATAAATGAGCGAATAATTTATCCAAATACCCGAATTCACGAAAAGGAAATAAAAAAAGACAATGATTATATTGACGAAGATAATCCAGTAATTATAGCTGGTTTTGGACATTTTGGAAGTACCGTGGGTCGACTATTAAGAGCAAACCAAATAAAATCAACTATTTTAGATTATGATTCAGACCGAATTGATTTGTTGCGAAAAATGGGATTTAAAGTCTATTATGGAGATGCAACTCGATTGGAATTATTGAAAGCTGCCGGTTGCGAAAATGCTAAAATTTTTATTGCCGCCATTGATAATCCAACAGTGAACCTTCAAGTAATTGAAACCTTAAAAAAACACTTTCCGAATTTAAAAATCTTAACACGCGCTCGAAACCGAAATGATGCGTATGAATTAATCGATCATAAAGTGCAACATATTTATCGAGAAACTTTATATAGCGCTGTAAATATGGGTGTTGATGCATTAGTTGAATTAGGACTTCGAAAATATACGGCAACCAGACAAGGACAGCAATTTATAAAATATGATGAAATTACCACGCGTAAATTAGCCGAAAAACGCCATGATAAAATGGCATACATGATTACCATTAAGGAAGAACTGGAATTACAAGAACAATTATTAAAGAGCGATGTTTATTCCCAAATTGCAGCAACCAATCACAGTTGGGACAGTCAGCATTTGAAAAACAATCTCGCTGACTTATCTGAATCACCTGACTTGCAGGAATAAAGTCTATTCTAGAAAAAAAAGCACCGTTAATTCTTAGAGAACTAACGGTGCTTTTTATATGATAGTAAAGAAAAATTATCTTGAATAATTTGGTGCTTCTTTAGTAATTGTTACGTTATGAGGATGGCTTTCGTTGATTCCACTTGCGGTAATACGAACAAAACGTCCTGTTTCTTGTAATGTAGGAACATCTTTTGAACCACAATATCCCATTCCGGCACGAAGACCGCCAATGAATTGTTGCATGCTTTCGTTCAATTCTCCTTTATAAGGAACACGACCTACAATTCCTTCAGGAACAAGTTTTTTTACATCATCTTCTACATCTTGGAAATAACGGTCTTTTGAACCCTCTTGCATTGCTTCAACAGAACCCATTCCGCGATATGACTTGAATTTTCTTCCTTCAAAAATAATAGTTTCGCCAGGAGATTCCATCGTACCAGCTAATAGCGAACCTAACATCACACAATCAGCACCTGCAGCAATTGCTTTAGGAATATCACCTGTGTAACGAATTCCTCCATCTGCAATGACAGGAACTCCAGTTCCTTTGATAGCAGCAGCTACTTCAAGAACAGCAGAAAACTGAGGAAAACCAACACCTGCAACGATACGAGTCGTACAAATAGAACCTGGACCAATTCCTACTTTTACACCATCAGCACCGTTTTCAACTAAAAACTTAGCTGCTTCAGGAGTTGCAATATTACCTACGATAACATCTATTTGAGGAAATTTACTTTTTACTTCTTTCAATACATTAACAACACCTTGCGTATGTCCATGAGCGGTATCAATAATAATGGCATCAACACCAGCATTAACTAATGCTTCAGCTCTTTGAACCGCATCACCAGTAACACCAATAGCTGCTGCAACACGTAAACGTCCAAAAATATCTTTATTAGCAATTGGTTTTTGAGTCAGTTTAGTGATGTCTCTAAAGGTAATCAAACCCACTAATTTGTAAGATGCGTTTACAACAGGCAATTTTTCAATTTTATGCCCTTGCAAAACAACTTCAGCTTGTTCCAGAGAAGTACCTTCAGCAACAGTTACCAAGTTTTCGCTAGTCATTACCTCAACAATAGGTCTAGAACTATTTTTTTCGAAACGTAAATCTCTATTGGTAACGATTCCTTTTAAAATTTGGTTTTCATCTACAATTGGAATTCCACCAATACCAAATTCTTTCATGGCGTTTTTGGCATCAGCAACTGTCGAAGTCAAAGGCAAAGTAACTGGATCGATAATCATTCCAGACTCTGCACGTTTTACTTTTCTAACTTTCGCGGCTTGTTGCTCGATAGTCATATTTTTATGTAAAACACCTATTCCTCCTTCTTGTGCCATAGCAATTGCCATTGCACTTTCGGTAACAGTATCCATAGCTGCAGATACAATAGGAACATTAAGTGTAATATTTCTTGAAAATTTTGATTGAATACTCACTTCGCGAGGAAGCACATTTGAGTAATTAGGAACTAATAGAACATCATCGTAAGTTAATCCTTCACCGATAATCTTAGAGTTGTGTGCGATCATTGCAATTGTAGTTGGAGTTTAATTGCGTGCAAATATAGACAATTATATGCGAAAAAACGAGTAAATTTTATAATAAATGATTAAATTGCAGGGTGGAGTTTCCTCAAATCCATCTTCTTCCGTTTTTATAATCGATACAATTTGATTCATTTATTTTTTGATATGACAGAATCTCAACAACAAATAAAAGGACTTTCAAATAACGAAGTCTTGCAATCAAGAACAAAATATGGTGACAATTCCATAGTGCAACAGGACAAAAATAATTTCTTTACTTCTCTTATCGAAATGGTGAAAGAACCTATGTTTTTGTTGCTTTTGACTGCTACAAGTATTTATTTTATTACGGGCGATTTTGGCAACGGAATTTTTATGGCTGTTGCTATTGTTTTGGTTTCCACCATATCACTTTATCAGGAATCAAAAAGCAGAAATGCGATTGAAGCCTTAAAAAAACTATCTCAACCTAAAAGTAAAGTCATTCGCAACAGCGAAATTATAGAAATACCAAGTGAGGAAATTGTCGTGGGTGATTTCATTCAAACGGAAGAAGGAACCTTTATCCCTGCAGATGGCATCATCATCAAGTCTAATGATTTTTCTATAAATGAATCTGTACTTACGGGTGAATCGCTGGCGGTTTTTAAAAATGAAACGCCCGAAAACAATCAGGTATTTCTTGGAACAATTGTCACTAGCGGTTTAGCCATTTGTAAAGTTACAGCAATTGGCAACCAAACTCAATTAGGAAAAATAGGTAAAAGTTTGGAAACAATTATCGAAGAAAAAACGCCTTTACAAATACAGATTGGAAACTTTGTAAAAAAGATGTCTTTTGTAGGGTTAGTGATTTTTGGCATTGTTTGGATTATTAATTATTATAACTCTAAAGATATTCTTGACAGCTTATTGAAAGCATTGACCTTAGCAATGAGTATCATTCCCGAGGAAATTCCAGTAGCTTTTACCACTTTTATGGCGCTTGGCGCATGGCGCTTGATGAATATGGGAATAATTGTCAAACAAACGAAAACAGTAGAAACGCTGGGCAGTGCCACCGTGATTTGTACCGACAAAACAGGAACAATCACCGAAAACAAAATGAGTTTGGCACAATGGTACACTTTTTCATCCAATGAGATATCCAGTCCAAGGAAACTACTTAGCCCCGATGAGATTGAATTGTTAACGCTATCCATGTGGGCTAGTGAACCTATTCCTTTTGACGCAATGGAAATTGCCTTACACGAAGCCTATTCGAAATTAGAAATCCCAGATGAACGAGCCCATTTCAAATTAATACATGAATATCCATTATATGGAAAACCTCCTATGATGACACATGTTTTTGAAAACCAAAATGGAACAAGAATCATTGCTGCAAAAGGTGCTCCCGAAGCTTTAATGGCATGTTCTTCCCTATCAGAGAAAGAAACACAACAAATCATAGCGGCAATGACAACTATGGCTATGGAGGGATTTCGTGTTCTTGGTGTTGGCGTTGCAACTTTTTCAGGCACCGATTATCCTAAAATGCAACAAGATTTTTCTTTTGATTTCAAAGGGCTAATCGCTTTTTATGACCCACCAAAAGAGAATATAAAAGCTGTTTTTGAATCTTTTTATAAAGCCGGCATTCAAGTAAAAATAGTTACTGGTGACAATGCTGCAACAACTGCAACCATAGCCAAACAAATTGGTTTTCGAAACGCTGAAAAAACACTCAATGGAGATGAATTAATGACAATGGACGACGCCACCTTAAGAGATAAAGTAATGGAAACTGCCATTTTTACAAGAATGTTCCCGGAAGCTAAACTCAAAATCATAAAAGCGCTGAAAGACAACAATCAGATTGTAGCCATGACTGGTGATGGCGTAAACGATGGTCCCGCTTTAAAATCAGCGCACATAGGAATTGCTATGGGGAAAAAAGGAACTGAAATTGCCAAACAAGCCGCCAATCTTATCCTAATTGAGGATGATTTTTCAAAAATGATTGATGCCATTGCGATGGGCCGTAAAATATATAATAATCTAAAAAAAGCCATTCAATACATTATTTCAATACACATACCAATAATCATGATTGTGTTTATTCCTTTGGCTTTAGGATGGATTTACCCCAATATTTTCTCTCCGGTTCATGTCATTTTTCTGGAGATAATTATGGGGCCTACCTGTTCAATAATTTACGAAAATGAACCCATGGAACGCAACTTGATGCTCCAGGAACCAAGACCATTTACAACTACTTTTTTTAAACTGAAAGAAATAACAATCAGTATCATACAAGGACTTGTTATTACTTTAGGACTTTTATTTGTGTACCAATATTGCGTGGGCGAAAATTGTTCAGAAAGCACGACAAGAACAGTTGTATTCCTCACTTTGATTGCTTCTAATATTTTTTTGACACTCACCAACCGTTCTTTTTACTATTCCATATTAACAACTTTACGCTATAAAAATAATTTAGTCCTGATGATTATTGGAGTAACAATCGCAATAACTATTTTATTGGTGTTTATTCCTTTATTTGCTCGCTTTTTTGAGTTCGAAAGAGTTTCTGGCTTTCAAATTTGCTTGAGTATTGTAGTGGGGTTTGTCTCTGTACTTTGGATAGAAATTTACAAACGATTTAAACGTCAGAAATTCAAATAAAAATAATATTATTTTTTACTATTCTTAAAAACAACATTTAGTCCTAGCTGAAAGGACAAACTATTGGCTTTAGCTACATCTTTATATTCTAACAGATTATCAGCAAGCACATAAAAATTAACCGGCCCAAACATACTGGACAATCCTAATCCAATATTTTTATAAGAATAAGAATCTATAGTATAGGTTGCTTTCATTTGCAAAGAATTGAAAATTTTTCTTCTGTAATAGGTTGTAAAAGCAACTAAAGGGGTTCTTGGCGTAGACATCACAAATAGTTGAGCACCCACAGCACTTTTATAAATAGTTTCTGGATCATAATTGAGACAATTACAATCTTCAGGTACTTCTTCTTCGAATGAAAATTGAATGGAAGTATTTAATTTTGTTGGTCGCCAAGTGGTATAATCAGCATATAAAGTATCCAAAGAAACTGCATCCTTAAATTCTTGATAGCCCTCTTCTGCTGAGCCTCCAGAACTGAATTTGGGCACAACACCTTCAAATTTATAAGTCCCTTTAAAAGTCAAGCTTTCTACTTCTTTGGTATGCTTTATAAAACCAAAATCAATAACACTTGCGGTTAATTGAATGTTTTTCTTTGGATAATACGTCAAACCAGCATCAAATCCCAAACCTAAATTACCTCCTAAAAAAGCTCTTTTAGTAATGTCTTTTACCACATTTGGATCTTTATCGGCATCATCATATTGCGCAATTCCTGAAGTGTTCAGTTGTAAATCCGAATAAATCATTTGTTCGTAAACAGTTACTGAGGAAGGAATGGTATAGATATAACCCGAATTGTTCGTGGAAGTGGCATTATAGATACTAGAATAGATTTTTCCTCGCGCTCCTAAAATTAATTTTTTATTTATATTTTTATGAAATCCCAGATGAAAAACAGATAGCATTTCTGCTTTTACATTTAAATCTCCTAAATTGAATACTTTACCCAAATAATCTCTATTTCCGTCTAAAGCCAAAATGGCAATATCTTTAGGAACATAGCCCATAAAATCAAACTCTTGATACATTCCAAAAGAAACATAGGAATCGTCCTGTTCTCCTGATATTTTAAAACCTCCATTAAACAATTCTATTTGTTCGTTTACAGCGAGTCTGTCTTTTCGTGTTGTGGAGAATAGTACATTTCTCAGTTTCGCATTAAAATCTACTCCATTATCTGCGAATAAATCATAAGCTGAAAACCCACTCGAACCAATATTAGCAGAAATACCAGATAATAAAGGGATTCCGAAATACCAATTGTACTTGACATCAGAACCTGGATTAGTCAACAAAGACTGAGGCACCGAAGTGAAATTATATAAAATCTGTTTGTTTTGTGAAAAGGAAGCTATTGTTATAGATAGAACAAAAATCAAAATTACTTTTCTCATTCTACTACAAAATAGGCGGTTACTGCTGATCGTAATTTTATACTACCTAGACTACTTTCAGTCAATGGAGGCCCAGAAAACATGGTTAGTGTGAAGGTAATTTTAGTTGTTCTTTTTAATAAATCCAGTGTAGCATTTTCAAATATTTCAGTCTTAGTACTACTATTTTCTACACCTGAGTAAGCAGGCACAATAAGATTTGTGGAATGAATAAACTGATTATTCCTATCCAGAAATACTATATCTATTCTATAACTTCTATTTATAGTATTGTTAAGTTCAAAAAAAAGATCAACTCTATTTAAACTATCCGTGAAAAATTTTTCATTAAATACATCTACAGTTGGCGCATCAAAAAACACATTTTGCTCAACTCCTCCGGTTACAAATTGATTGGCTTGAATATCGAAATAGGCTAAATTTGATATAATCACAGGCTCAACTTTTACATCATTTACTTGATTAAAATCTAAATCACTAGCACATGAAGATGAAAATAAAATCAAAATTAGTATCCTTAGAAAGGTAGTGACAGCGCGTAGTTTCATCATATTTAGTCTCTTAAAGGAAATGGAGTAACTGTATCATAACGTATCTATCATAAACTTATTATTTTCAAAATATAGAGGCAACTACTAATCTACATTTTAATTTTAATGAAATTCACCAAACAACTTAGAAGCCTCATTATAAGCGCTTTCGAAACTAATAGGACTCATTTCAGTCCTTTCTTTTTTCGCAGTAAAATAAGACAATAGTTTTTCTGTAGGCATATTACCCGTTAAATCATCTGTTGCCATTGGACATCCGCCAAAACCTTGAATAGCACCATCAAAACGACGGCAACCCGCTTTATAAGCTGCATCAATTTTCTCAAACCATTTATCAGGTGTTGTATGCAGATGAGCACCAAATTCTATTTTTGGGTATTTGGGAATTAAATTCGAAAATAAATACGAAATAACATCTGGTGTAGAACTTCCTACCGTGTCCGAAAGGGATAAGATTTTGACTCCCATCAAAGCTAATTTTTCCGTCCACTCGCCTACAATTTCCATACTCCAAGGATCACCGTAAGGATTACCAAATCCCATAGAAAGATAGGCAACAACTTCCTTATTCGTTTTATCGGCAATTTCAAGGATTTCCTGTAAAGTAATCAACGATTCAGCAATCGTCTTATGGGTATTCCGCATTTGGAAATTCTCAGAAATCGAAAATGGAAATCCTAAATACTGTATTTCAGAATGATTTGAAGCTAGAGTTGCTCCTTGAGTATTCGCAATAATGGCCAATAATTTGCTTTTGGTTTGAGATAAATCAAGTTGTGCCAAAACTGCTGCGGTATCCTGCATTTGCGGAATCGCTTTTGGTGAAACAAAGCTTCCAAAATCTATAGTATCAAAACCTACACGCAATAAAGACTGAATATACGTCACTTTTCTTGACGTAGGAATAAATGGCTTTATGCCTTGCATGGCATCTCGTGGACATTCTATAATTTTTATTGGCTCCATAGAAAGCCAAAGATAGAAAAACAATTAAGAATTTAAAATTATGATTTTTAAATTTTAAAAATTTGATAGCATTCCGTATTTTAATACTGAAGTGAAGTCGTAAGCAACTTGAGTCCTAACAAAAGTATCCTATTGCAATCGTTCTAAAATCTTTTTGTTTATGGCTTTCACCAAAGCTGGGCCTTCATAAATAAAACCAGTATACAACTGAATTAAACTTGCTCCTGCGTCTAATTTCTCTAGTGCATCTTCAGCAGAATGAATTCCTCCTACTCCAATAATCGGGAAAGCTTTATTGCTTTTTTCAGATAAAAATCGGATTACTTCGGTAGCACGTTTTGTCAATGGCTTTCCAGACAATCCTCCCATTTCGGTTCTAGCATCCGATTGTAATCCTTCCCGAGAAATTGTTGTATTAGTTGCAATAACACCAGCAATCTTAGTTTCCTTAATAATATCAATAATATCAAGCAACTGTTCATCTGTTAAATCTGGAGCAATTTTTAATAGGATTGGCTTTTGTTTTGGCTTTGCTACATTCATATTTTGCAATGTTTGCAACAATTGAGTCAAGGGTTCTTTGTCTTGTAAAGCTCTAAGATTTGGCGTGTTAGGCGAACTTACATTAACAACAAAATAATCAACATAATCATATAGAGCATCAAAACAAATTTCATAATCGGAAGTAGCTTCTTCGTTTGGTGTCAACTTATTTTTACCAATGTTTCCTCCTATTAAAACTCCCTTATTTTCTTTCAACCGTTTCACCGCCTCTTTAACTCCGCCATTATTGAAACCCATTCTGTTGATAATTGCACTGTCTTTTTTCAATCGAAACAATCTTTTTTTAGGATTTCCTTCCTGCCCTTTGGGAGTAAGTGTTCCTATTTCGATAAAACCAAAACCAAAATTAGATAATTCTTTATACAATTTAGCATCCTTATCAAATCCGGCAGCTAAACCTACTGGATTTCTAAATTTCAAACCAAAAACCTCAGTTTCTAATCTTGTATCCTTTACTTCGTAAAGCAAGCTAAAAAGACTTGTAAAACCTGGTATTTTAGATAAAAAACGAATCAATGAAAAAGTAAAATAATGTACTTTTTCTGGATCAAACAAAAATAGAAATGGACGAATGAGTACTTTATACATGATAGTAGTAGTGTTGTTCGTGCAAAAATAGAACTATCTAATCGATTATTAAATTTTTCGAAAAAAAATTATACATCCACATTTAATTTGGCTCAAGCCAAAGCTAAATAGTATAAATGAACAGTAGTTAAATAAAACACAAAAACACCCAACGAAACCAAAACAAAACACTTATTTACAAGCACTTAAGCCTAAAAAACATCACTTAAAATTCCTTCAAACAAAAATAAAAATTGATTTTTTAAATGATTTTTCTTATATTGTAATGTATTACAGGAGATTTAATACACTTAAAACACATAATCATGAATATAAAATTAATTTTTACAGTACTAATGCTTTCTAGTTTTCAACTTTTCTTTGCTCAGGAAATTAAATCGGATACGATAAAGCTAGCCACAAAAACGACAATAACTACGGTTACAACAATTAAAGACACTATAAAAGTAGCTCCGGCAGTTGCTTCAAAACTAGCAACAGAAGCCGAAAAAGAAGCATTAAAAAAAGAAGCTAAAGAACTAAAGGACAAACTTAAAGCAGAGAAAAAAGCGCTAAGAGAAGCTAAGAAAATTGAAAAAGAGCAAAAAGATTTTGAAAAAAAACAAAAAGCATTCAATAAGCTACAAAACAAAATTCTTTCGAGTGAAAAATCAATTAGTAAGATTAAAACAAAAATCTCAAAAGAAGAACGTAATCTAATCAAACTCAAAGAAAAATTTGAGGAGAAAAAATCAAAAGGAAAGCTCGATTCAACTGGAATTGAAAAAGAAAACATCAAAATCAGTAAATGCCAAATAAAAATAAATAAGCTGGAAGAAGATCTTGATAAAGCCGAAGAAAAGCTACAGAAATTAAGAGATTAATTGGAACCACCTTCGGGTGGTTTTTTTTATATAAAAAGGTAGTTTAAATTTCATATCGAAATGGTTTATTGAGGGTAATACAATCAAATTACTATTTTTATTATACCAAATTTAGTTGCTGATTAACTTTAAAATGCTCCTAAAAAAATGTTTATATTTGCATAAAACAAATTAAAATGCAACATATAATTGACCGTTTCATCAGTTACGTAACTATTGATACTGAATCTGACCACAAATCAGAAAGTACACCAAGTACCGCAAAACAATGGGATTTAGCCAATAAACTGGTTGAAGAACTTAAAATTATTGGATTGCAAGACGTGACAATTGATGAGAAAGCGTATATCATGGCAACTTTGCCAAGTAATGTAACTCATGAAGTCCCTGTAATAGGATTTATTTCTCATTTTGACACTTCCCCTGATTTTACCGGAGCCAATGTAAAACCTCAAATTGTATCGAACTATGATGGTAAAGACATTGTATTAAATGCAGAAAAAAATATTGTGTTATCTCCAAATTATTTCAAAGATTTATTGCTTTACAAAGGGCAAACTTTAATTACTACTGACGGAACGACACTACTAGGTGCCGATGACAAAGCCGGAATTACTGAGATTGTAACAGCAATGGAATTTCTTGTCAACAATCCTGAAATCAAGCACGGAAAAATCAGAGTTGGATTTACACCTGATGAAGAAATTGGTCGAGGCGCGCATCATTTTGACGTAGAAAAATTTGGTGCTGACTGGGCATATACGATGGATGGGAGTCAAATAGGCGAATTGGAATATGAAAATTTCAATGCGGCTGGTGCCAAAATCACTTTCAAAGGTAAAAGCGTGCATCCTGGCTATGC
Source organism: Flavobacterium sp. KS-LB2 (assembly GCF_036895565.1). Lineage (NCBI taxonomy): Bacteria > Pseudomonadati > Bacteroidota > Flavobacteriia > Flavobacteriales > Flavobacteriaceae > Flavobacterium > Flavobacterium sp. KS-LB2. The sequence goes on from NZ_CP145904.1 coordinate 2,392,694, forward strand.
CAAAGGGAAGATGATCAATTCTATGTTGATTGCAAATGCTTTTATTAGCGAACTTCCTGCTGGAGAAACTCCTGAGGAAACTAAAGGATATGAAGGTTTTTTTCACGTACATCATTTGACTGGAAGTATTGAAGAAACCGTTTTGGAATTAATCATTCGCGATCATAACAAGAAAAAATTCGAAAAACGCAAAGAGCTAATCGAAAAAATTGCTCGAAAAATCAATAAAAAATTTGCCAAACAATTTGGTGAAGATATCGCTATCACAGAGATTAAAGATCAATATTACAACATGAAAGAAAAGGTTCTGCCTGTGAAACATATTGTAGATATAGCTGAAAAAGCAATGAAAGAACTAGGAATTAAACCGCTCATAAAACCTATTCGTGGTGGAACTGACGGCTCACAATTATCCTATAAAGGATTGCCTTGCCCAAATATTTTTGCAGGCGGACACAATTTTCATGGAAAATATGAATACGTTCCAGTAGAAAGTATGCAAAAAGCAGTTGAAGTAATTGTAAAAATAACAGAATTGACAGCTACAGAAGATTCATCTAAAAAATAAGCTATTTGGAATCCTCAAAAACGACTCATTCTTGGGATAAAAACAATAATTGGACAGAGGAATTAGAACTTCTAAAATCAATTATTGTCAAAGCAGAACTCACAGAAACAACAAAATGGGGTGGTATTGTTTATGTATTAAATGGCAAAAATGTACTTGGAATAGGAGGATTTAAAAATTACTTTACGATTTGGTTTTTCAATGGTGTTTTATTGCAAGACAAAATAAACGTTCTGGTTAACGCGCAAGAAGGCGTTACCAAATCGTTGCGACAATGGCGTTTTTCATCAAAAGAAGAAGTCAATGAAGCCACAGTTTTAGATTATATTCAAGAAGCTATAGAAAATGAAAAACAAGGAAAGAATAGCAAGCCTCAGAAAAAAGAACCTATCATTTCTGAATTGCTTCAAAAGGAATTAGATGCTGATGGGAATTTAGCAGATGCTTTTCAAAAGTTCTCTCCTTATAAGCAATATGAATTCTTAGAATATATTGAAACTGCCAAACGAGAGGAAACCAAACGTTCCCGAATTGAAAAAATCAGACCAATGATAAAAGAAAACATTGGTTTAAATGATAAATACCGATAAAATTAAGTCCCAATTCTGAAGTTCAGAGTTGGGACTTATTTATTTGAAGCAACTTTAGAATAATACATTCTATATGCATCATCATTGATACAATTTCTTTATTTAAAAAAGAAATTTCTTTCTTCCTTGAATACTACTTGTTTTTATAACAAAATAAATTACCCCTATCGTTCTGAAAAACTTAACATTGACAAGTTCATAAAATCACTATATTTACTAGTAGTCTTATAAATAATTTACGAATACCTGAACTTCAATTCGTTACACTAGACAAAAGCTAACACTATAAATTATGATAAAAAAGAACGAAGCGGAAACAGATCCTGTATCTCCCGCAAAACCTGAAACTAAAGCTCCAACAAGAGCTCGAAGAACGAAAGCAATTAACCCTATAACGGATTCTGTTGAAGTTATAGCCCCAATAATGGAGGAAACCATAACGGAAACTATTGAAATTTCAACTATTAGTGAAGATGACACTAGCATTCATGATGTTTCAAATCAGAAAAAAAGCAAAAACGAGATTAAAACCAAAGTAAAGATGAAAGATAAAGACAAGAAAAAGGCTAAGAAAGCCGACGCAAAAGAGAAAGCTAAGCAAAAAGCGAAAGCAAAAGCCAAAAAGGCAAAAAAAGCCAAAAAGGATAAAGCTAAGAAAGCAAAAGTTAAAGCCAAGATAAAAGCTAAAAAAGCCAAAGCAAAATCAAAAAAAGCGAAGAAGAATAAAAAGAATAAAAAATAAGGATATTTTTTATCCAAAAAAAAAGTCCCAATCCGAATAATCGGTTGGGACTTTTTTAATTCATTAAAATGAGAATTATTTTTTGTTCAATACTGCACTCATTTCCATAGAAATAGCAGAACGCTCCATTTTCAATTTTCCTGACATTGTTTCAACAACAACAGTTGTCTCTGCTAATTCAGCAACTTTTCCGTGAAGACCACTTTTTGTGATGATTTTATCACCTACTTTCAAAGCGCTTTCAAATTCTTTTTCTTGTTTTGCTTTTTTCTGCTGTGGCTTGATCATGAAGAAATAGATCACCACAAACATTAATAAAAACGGTGCAAATTGAGTTAATTGTTCCATAATTTAAATTCTTTTTTTTATTTGATTATTACATTAAACCGCGACCAGCTTTGATAATTCTTTTACTGCCTTCAAGTTCTTTTACTAAATTGTCTAAAATTCCGTTGATAAAAATACTACTTTTTGGAGTAGAATATTCTTTAGCAACTTCTAAATATTCGTTAAGCGTAACTTTAACGGGAATCGATGGGAATTTCAAAAACTCACAAATTGCCATTTTAAGAATAATAGTGTCTATTTCAGCAATACGCTCCGTATCCCAATTAGGTGTTTTATCCAAATATTCTTTGGCTAATGCTGCTTCGTTTAACACTGTTTTTCGGAACAAATCCTTAACAAAATCCTTGTCCTCATTGTCTTTATACAACTTTGGCACTCTGAAATTGTCATTTTCACCAGATTTAATCGCTTTCAATTGCTTGATGATATGCGTATTTACTAATGGAATATCATCAACCCAAGTTAACTTATCATCCTCTAAATATTCATATAATTTTTCGTTAGGAACAATTACATCCATGAATAAATCAACGATAAACTGTTTGTCTTCTTCAAATGTATTTACTGCATTACTCATGTAATCCGCATACAATTTACTTGCTTTTACGTCATTTAGAAGCAATAAAATATAATCGTCATTCAATGACCAATTATTAATTTTACGATTCTCAAGTGCAATACTTAGTGAGTTGTTATCGGCAAGAATTTGAAAAATTTGATTTTTGATGAACTTTTCGTTGGGATTTCGTTCCTCAGGAGTTGCAAGATGTTTCAAACTTGATTTATGTAAAAAGACAGTCTCTGTTTTACAAATTTCAATCAAAGAAGAAAGCATGATAAGGTATAAATCTTGAATGTTGTCGATGCTGTAAAAAAGGAATTTTTCTTCTTTTTCCAGATTATCTGAACCGCTTTGATGCATCGCATAAATGGATTGCATTACTTTAACGCGAATGTGTCTTCTATTTACCACCTTGTAAGAACTTTTATTAATTAGAGTGCAAAAATAAGTATTTCATTTTTTAAAATAAAATATATAATCGCTTATTTTAAAGTTTTCAATCAGCAGCATTCAGTGAACAGAAATAAATTATTCACTGAATACTGATAACTGAGCACTTTTTTTTACTTGTTACTATTCTCTATTTTTCTTTGATTGATGCGATTTTGAGCTATAGTCAAAGCAGCATGATGTGTTGTCATTTTATTCGCAATAGCAAAATCAAATATTTCTAATGTTGTGTTATAAATATTTTCAGTTTTACGCATGATTTCTGCTTTGTCATAATGCGCTAATTCAGCATACACATTGATAATTCCACCTGCATTAATCAAGAAATCCGGAGCATAAAGAATGCCTCTTTCCTGTAGAATTGCACCATGAACATTCTCATCCGCTAATTGATTATTGGCAGCACCAGCAATTACTTTTGCTTTAATTTTATAAACTGTATTGTCATTTAAAGTAGCTCCCATCGCACAAGGCGCATAAATATCAACATCTGCACTATATAAATCGTCTCCTCTAAAAATTTGTGCATTGTACTTTGCTCCTACCTCGTACAATCTATCTTCATTGATATCAGAAATAGTTACTACAGCACCTTCTTTTGATAAATAATCAACTAGAGTTTCACCAACATGACCAATTCCTTGAACCAAAACTTTCTTACCTCTCAAAACATCAGAACCAAATTGTTGTTTTGCAGCCGCTTTCATTCCTAAATATACTCCGTAAGCCGTAACAGGTGATGGATTTCCAGAACCACCTCTTGATTCAGAAATACCGGTAACATAAGGTGTTACATCTCTAACGATATCCATATCTGCGGTTTCCATTCCTACATCTTCAGCGGTAATATATCTTCCGCTTAAAGAATGTACAAATTCACCAAACTTACGCATCAGTTCCGGTGTTTTTTGTGTTTTAACATCCCCAATTATAACTGCTTTTCCTCCACCAATATTCAATCCTGTTATCGCTGCTTTATAAGTCATACCGCGAGAAAGACGCAATACATCATTTAATGCTTCCCACTCATTTGCGTAATTAAACATTCTTGTACCACCCAAAGCAGGTCCCATAACCGAATTATGAATACCAATAATTGCTTTTAAACCTGTATCTTTGTCGTTGCAAAATACAATTTGTTCGTGATCATCAAATGACAATTGACCAAAAACGGGATCCATTTTTTGAAGTTCCTTTCCAGTTGTGAAAGCTGCATTCATAGTGTAAGTTTTTTTAGTGATAAATTACGAATTCGTCAAAAAGACAATCCAAATTTAAACAAAAAACGAATATGTATTGATTTTTTGTTTAAAAATTATCAAATCAATAATTTAGCTTGCTAGCAATTCAACACTGAAATTATCAAAAAATACAATTATTTTAAAAAATAAAATCATTTCAACATAGAATATCTTAAAAAATGAAAGAATTACGTTATTTAAATAAATATTTCGTCAAATACAAATACAGCTTCTTACTGGGAATTATTTTTACCATTATCGCACAAATATTTATGCTTTTCACACCCAAGTTGATTAGCAAATCATTCAAGGTCATTGAGGCTTTCGCCAAAGATAAAACAGTAGCCAAATCAGTTATTCACGAAGAATTAATTTCGAATATCCTATTGATTATTGCTACTACAATTATTGCAGGGTTTCTTACTTTCTTAATGAGACAAACTTTAATTGTGATGTCACGCCACATCGAATTTGATTTAAAAAACGAAGTATTCCGCCAATATGAAAATCTTTCGCAGAACTTCTACAAACAAAATCGTACCGGAGACTTAATGAATCGCATCAGCGAGGATGTTTCAAAAGTAAGAATGTACGTTGGACCTGCCGTAATGTATACCATAAATACCGTCATACGTTTTGCAATAGTCATTGTCTATATGTATAATGTATCGCCAATCCTGACTTTATACACATTGCTTCCTTTACCTATTTTATCATACGCGATTTTCAAACTGAGTTCCGAAATCAATGTTAGAAGTACTATTTTTCAACAATATTTATCTAAAGTTTCCAGTTTTTCACAAGAAATATTTTCAGGAATCCGAGTGATAAAAGCCTATTCCTTAGAAAACCAACATCAAAATAACATGGTGAATTTAGCCAATGAAAGCAAAAGTAAGAGCTTGAATTTGGCCAAAGTACAATCCTTATTTGGACCGTTAATGTTGGCGTTGATAGGAATCAGTAACTTAGTCGTAATTTATTTTGGTGGTTTAATGTACATCAACGGCTCTATAAAAAGCATTGGAACCATTGCAGAATTTATTTTATACGTGAATATGCTGACTTGGCCTGTAGCTTCTCTAGGATGGGTTTCTTCTATGGTTCAAGAGGCTGAAGCTTCGCAAAAACGATTGAATGAATTCCTTAAAATCGAACCGGAGATAAAAAATAAAAATCTGAATAAATCAGTGATTGAAGGTTCAATTTCTTTCGAAAATGTAAGCTACACTTACGAAGACACGAATATCAAAGCGTTACATAACATCTCTTTTACCGTAAAAAAAGGAGAAACTTTAGCCATTCTAGGAAAAACAGGATCTGGAAAATCTACTATTTTATCCTTAATTTCCAGAATGTATGATGTAACTGATGGAAAAATAACCATTGACGGAAGCGAAATAAGCACTGTCAATCTTTTTGATTTGCGAAACAGCATTGGTATCGTTCCGCAAGATGCGTTCTTATTTTCCGATAGTATCAAGAATAATATCATGTTTGGCAAAGAAAATGCAACCGCACAAGAAGTAGAAGCAGCTGCTAAAAGTGCTGTTGTTCATGATAACATCATGGGTTTCAATAAACAATACGAAACGATTTTGGGAGAAAGAGGAATCACTCTTTCTGGAGGTCAAAAACAACGCGTTTCTATCGCCAGAGCCATTATTAAGAATCCACCTATTTTACTATTTGACGATTGCTTGTCTGCAGTAGATACCGAAACCGAAGAAACTATACTTAACAACTTGTATGAAATTTGTAAAGACAAAACAACAATTATTGTTAGTCATCGGGTCTCTTCTGCTAAAAATGCAGATAGAATTATTATCATAGAAAAGGGTGAAATTATACAACAAGGTTCTCATAATCAATTGATAAATCAAGAAGGGTATTACGCCGCTCTTTATTTGAAACAACTTTCAGAAAAAGAAATGCTATAATTGTTGTATAATACATATATTTTTTAGATTTTTGGATACTACTTAACAACCATAAATTGATAGAAAGGATTATGAGAGAACATGACATGTTAGAAAAAGAAGAGATTTTTTCGAAAGTTTTAAGAGCTGGAAGAAGAACCTATTTCTTTGATGTGAGAGCGACAAAAGCAGATGATTATTACATTACCATTACCGAAAGCAAAAAATTCACTGAAGAAGATGGATCATTCCATTTCAAGAAACATAAAATCTATTTATACAAAGAAGATTTTGCCGCTTTTGCAGAAATTCTTGGAGAAATGACTTCTTACGTTTTGAACCACAAAGGCGAAGAAGTAATCTCAGAAAGACACCAAAAAGATTTTAAAAAAGAATATGTATCTGAGAAATCAGACGATGATATTATACCGCAAACATCAACTTTTACTGATATTGATTTTGATGATATTTAATTTTTAATTCCCTACTTACAAAAGTAAAAAGTCCAAAAGTCATTTGATTTTTGGACTTTTTTTGTACATTTAAAAAATAAATGATGCCAAATGAAAAACGTTTCTCTTTTTGTAATGCTATTCTTTTTCGGACTTACTATATCAGCTCAAAAACTAGAATATACAACACAAACCAATCTTCCTTATTACACAGAATCCATCAATAAATCAGATACATATATAAAAGAACGATGTGTACTAGATGTCTATTACCCAAAAAATAGTCCAGGATTTGCAACCGTGATTTGGTTTCATGGCGGTGGATTAACTGGTGGAAACAAAGAACTTCCTGAAGGACTAAAAAACCAAGGAATAGCAGTTATTTCAGTCAATTATCGTTTAGGGCCAAAAGTAAGTTCCCCAAAATATATTGAG